>NZ_CP151988.1:0-3729481 GCF_038593335.1 Bacillus sp. FSL W7-1346
ATGGAAAATATTTTGGATCTGTGGAATAAAGCACTTCAAAAAATAGAGACAAAATTGAGCAAACCTAGTTTTGAAACATGGATGAAGTCCACTAAAGCCCATTCTCTTCAAGGAGATACGCTGACTATTACTGCACCTAATGAATTTGCAAGAGACTGGCTCGAGTCAAGATACCTTCACTTAATTGCAGATACCATCTATGAACTGACAGGCGAAGAGCTCAGCATCAAATTTATCATTCCTCAAAATCAGGACGAAGAGGAAGCCATGCCAAAATCTCCAATCAAAAAAATGTCGAAAGAAGAACCCGTTGAAATTCCACAAAATATGCTGAATCCAAAATATACATTTGATACTTTTGTTATTGGTTCAGGCAACCGTTTTGCTCATGCCGCTTCACTTGCAGTCGCAGAAGCACCAGCAAAAGCATATAACCCGCTTTTTATTTATGGGGGCGTTGGTTTAGGAAAGACTCACTTAATGCATGCGATCGGTCATTACGTCATCGACCATAATCCATCAGCCAAAGTGGTCTATCTATCATCTGAAAAATTTACAAATGAATTTATCAACTCAATCCGGGACAACAAAGCAGTCGATTTCCGTAATCGCTATCGGAATGTAGATGTGCTTTTGATAGATGATATTCAATTTTTAGCAGGAAAAGAACAAACACAAGAAGAGTTTTTCCATACATTCAACACACTTCACGAAGAAAGTAAGCAAATCGTCATTTCTAGTGACCGGCCGCCAAAGGAAATTCCGACACTTGAAGACAGATTACGCTCTCGATTCGAATGGGGCTTAATTACAGACATTACCCCGCCAGATCTAGAAACGCGTATTGCGATCTTACGTAAAAAAGCAAAAGCAGAAGGTTTAGACATTCCGAATGAAGTCATGCTTTATATTGCCAATCAAATCGACAGCAACATTCGGGAACTGGAAGGTGCTTTGATTCGTGTCGTTGCTTACTCTTCTTTAATTAATAAAGACATCAATGCTGATCTAGCAGCTGAAGCCCTAAAGGACATCATTCCTTCATCAAAACCTAAGGTGATTACAATTAAAGATATTCAAAGAATTGTAGGGCAGCAATTTAATATTCGATTAGAAGATTTCAAAGCGAAGAAACGTACGAAATCAGTTGCTTATCCAAGACAAATTGCGATGTATCTCTCTAGAGAAATGACAGATTCCTCTCTACCTAAAATCGGAGAAGAATTTGGTGGACGAGATCATACGACCGTCATTCATGCTCATGAGAAAATTTCAAAATTAATCGTTGAAGATGAACAGCTTCAGCAGCATGTCAAAGAGATCAAAGAACAACTAAAATAATCAAGCTGATAAGATAAGTACGGGAAAATGTGAATAACTAGAGCATAGTCATACACAGTCTGTCCACATGTGGATAGGCTGTCTTTCCTTTCTTTCTACTGACTTATCCACATATTCACAAGCCCTACTAGTACTTCTACGATTTTTATTAAATAAATATATATACATGTCATTAAGAAAAATTAGGAGGACCACTATGAAATTCACGATTCAAAAAGATCGTCTTGTTGAAAGTGTCCAAGATGTATTAAAGGCCGTATCCTCTAGAACAACGATTCCTATTTTGACAGGGATTAAAATTGTTGCATCTGACGAAGGGGTTTCTCTCACAGGGAGCGATTCTGATATCTCAATCGAATCTTTTATTCCTCAAAGAGATGGAGATTTAGAAGTCATTACAATTGATCGACCAGGAAGTATTGTGCTGCAAGCCCGCTTCTTTAGCGAAATCGTTAAGAAACTGCCTATGTCTACTGTCGAAATTGAGGTAGAACAAAATCATCTAACCATCATCCGCTCTGGTTCAGCAGAATTTAATTTAAACGGCTTAGATGCTGAAGAATATCCGCATCTGCCACAAATTGAAGAGCATCATGCTTTTCAAATTCCAACAGATTTGCTTAAAAACCTTATCCGTCAAACGGTTTTCGCAGTGTCCACCTCAGAAACACGTCCTATCTTGACAGGTGTAAACTGGAAGGTTGAAAAAGGTGAATTAATATGCACAGCAACGGATAGCCATCGCCTGGCTTTAAGAAAAGCGAAGTTGGATATTAACGAGGAAAGCTCGTACAATGTGGTCATTCCTGGAAAGAGTTTAACAGAGCTAAGTAAAATTCTTGATGATGGACAAGATCTTGTGAGCATCGTCATTACGGAGACACAGGTTCTCTTTAAAGCACAGAACGTGCTGTTCTTCTCAAGATTGCTGGATGGTAATTACCCAGATACAGCTCGCCTCATTCCGCAAGAAAGTAAAACGGATGTAGTGGTGAATACGAAAGAATTCCTTCAAGCGATTGATCGCGCGTCACTTTTAGCAAGAGAAGGGCGTAACAACGTTGTGAAGCTTTCTGCTGATCCTGCGCAAAGCCTTGAAATTTCTTCTAATTCGCCTGAAATCGGTAAAGTAGTTGAAACGGTGCAAGCAGATGACATTAAAGGGGAGGATCTCAAAATCTCTTTCAGTCCGAAATATATGCTTGATGCTTTAAAAGTATTAGAGGGAACAGAGATTCATGTCAGTTTCACTGGCGCAATGAGACCATTCCTATTACGCACGCCAAATGATGATTCCATTTTGCAATTGATTCTTCCAGTTAGAACGTATTAATTTGGTCTAAAATGGCTGCTGTGTGAGCGCACAGCAGCTTTTTTCCTCGTTTCCTCTGTTTTCTTTCATCCCAGTTCGCTTTCCCCCTTTCCTTCTTGTCTTGTTTTTTAGTACAATTAGATATTAGTGATATTGAAAGAGGTCGATACAATGCCTAATCTGATAACGATTGAAACAGAAATGATTACATTAGGGCAGTTTTTGAAATTAGCCGAAGTCATTCAATCTGGTGGAATGGCGAAGTGGTTTTTAAGTGAACATGAGGTGTTCATCAATCAAGAGCCAGATAATAGACGGGGACGCAAATTATACCCAGGTGATGTTGTCGAGATAGAAGGTCACGGCACATTTCAAGTTGTGAATTAGAAACGGGTGACAATACATGTACATTCAAAGTCTGGCGTTAACTTCATACCGAAACTATGAACACACCGAGCTTCAATTCGACAATAAGGTGAATGTGATGATTGGTGAGAACGCCCAAGGTAAAACGAACCTGATGGAAGCGATCTATGTATTGTCGATGGCAAAGTCTCATCGTACGTCAAATGATAAAGAACTTATCCGATGGGACGAAGACTATGCTAAAATAGAAGGTAGAGTCATCAAAAAAAATGGTCCACTCCCCATGCAGCTCGTGATCTCAAAAAAAGGAAAAAAGGGCAAGGTCAATCACATTGAACAACAGAAACTCAGTCATTATGTTGGTGCCTTGAACACCATCATGTTTGCACCAGAGGATCTCAGCCTTGTGAAAGGTAGCCCGCAAATCCGCAGAAGATTCCTCGACATGGAGATTGGACAAGTGTCTGCTGTCTACTTGCATGATTTATCGCTCTATCAAAAAATCCTCACTCAGCGAAATCATTACTTGAAACAATTGCAAACAAGAAAGCAAACGGATCAAGCGATGCTGGAGATTTTAACAGAGCAGTTGATTGATGCGGCAGCGAAGGTTGTCAAAAGACGACTGACTTTTACGAAACAGCTCGAAAAATGGGCGCAGCCGCTGCATTTTGGGATTTCAAGAGAGCTGGAAACGCTCACGCTCCAATACCAGACGGCCATAGAGGTATCAGAAGCGTCAGACTTGTCGAAAATAAAAAATAGCTATGAAGAATCGTTTCAGAAACTAAGAGACAGAGAAATAGACCGAGGGGTGACGCTATGGGGGCCTCACAGAGATGATCTTCTTTTCTTTGTGAATGGTCGGGATGTTCAGACATATGGCTCTCAAGGGCAGCAAAGAACAACAGCTCTTTCACTAAAGCTGGCAGAAATTGATCTGATTCATGAAGAAATCGGTGAATACCCAATTCTTCTACTCGATGATGTTTTATCTGAACTTGATGATTACAGACAGTCTCATTTGCTCCATACCATTCAGGGACGTGTACAGACCTTTGTCACCACTACGAGTGTTGAAGGCATCGACCACGCCACCCTGAAAGAAGCGGAAATTTTCAGAGTAGCCAGTGGAAAAGTAATTGACTGATAAATGAGGTGTGAGTCTTGTATATTCATTTAGGTGATGATTGTGTTGTTTCTACACGAGAGATTGTCGCAATTGTTGATTACAAAATGAGGTCATCTTCTGTTGTAGAGGAATTTCTTCAAAAACAAGAAGAACAAATCATTTCGTTGTCACAAGGGACACCCAAATCCATCGTCGTCACAACTGAATCCGTGTATTACTCTCCTCTTTCCTCAAGCACGCTCAAAAAACGTGCTTCATTTGTGATTGAAATTGAAGTCTAAAAGCTCAATTCATATAAATATATCGTTTAAGAAAAGTGTAGGTGAATGTACGTGGCAATGGAACAGCAACATAATAGTTATGATGAAAATCAGATACAGGTGCTCGAAGGACTAGAAGCGGTTAGAAAACGTCCAGGAATGTACATTGGGTCAACCAGTGCAAAAGGACTTCACCATCTTGTATGGGAAATTGTCGACAACAGTATTGATGAGGCTTTAGCTGGTTATTGTACAGACATTACAGTGCAAATTGAAAAAGATAATAGCATCACAGTGAAAGATAACGGCCGCGGAATTCCTGTTGGGATTCACGAAAAAATGGGACGTCCTGCTGTAGAAGTGATTATGACGGTTCTTCACGCTGGTGGTAAATTTGACGGCAGCGGTTATAAAGTATCTGGCGGTCTGCACGGTGTAGGGGCATCTGTTGTTAATGCGTTATCTACGACCTTAGACGTGACCGTATACCGTGATGGAAAAATTCATTATCAACAATTCAAACGCGGTGTTCCAGTTGGAGATTTAGAGATCATTGGTGAAACAGATGTAACAGGGACAACCACTCATTTTGTGCCAGATCCAGAAATTTTCACTGAAACCATTGAATTTGATTACGACACACTTGCTAACCGTGTACGTGAGTTAGCTTTCTTAACAAAAGGCGTCAACATCATCATTGAAGACTTACGTGAAGGCAAAGAGCGAAGAAACGAATACTGCTATGAAGGCGGTATTAAGAGCTATGTAGAACATTTGAATCGCTCGAAGGAAGTCGTTCATGAAGAACCAGTTTACATCGAGGGTGAAAAAGACGGAATCACCGTTGAAGTTGCACTGCAATACAACGATTCCTATACAAGCAATATTTATTCTTTCGCCAACAACATCAACACATATGAAGGCGGATCACACGAAGCTGGCTTTAAAACCGGTCTGACGCGTGTCATCAATGATTATGCTCGTAAAAATGGCGTATTCAAAGATGGAGACTCGAATTTGAGCGGAGAAGATGTACGAGAAGGCTTGACAGCCATTATCTCTATCAAACATCCAGACCCTCAATTCGAAGGACAAACGAAGACAAAGCTCGGTAACTCAGAAGCAAGAACCATTACCGACTCCCTCTTCTCCGAAGCACTTGAGAAATTCCTCTTAGAGAACCCTGATGCTGCAAAGAAAATTGTGGAGAAAGGTGTGATGGCAGCTCGTGCAAGAATGGCTGCCAAAAAGGCACGTGAGTTGACAAGACGTAAAAGTGCACTGGAAGTCTCTAGCTTGCCTGGGAAACTGGCAGACTGTTCTTCTAAAGATCCATCCATCTCTGAGCTTTATATCGTAGAGGGAGACTCTGCGGGCGGATCTGCTAAGCAAGGTCGTGATCGACATTTCCAAGCGATCTTACCGTTAAGAGGGAAGATCCTAAACGTTGAAAAAGCACGACTAGATAAAATTTTATCTAACAACGAGGTTCGTTCAATGATTACAGCGCTAGGGACTGGAATCGGAGAAGACTTCACTTTAGAGAAAGCACGTTATCACAAAATTGTGATCATGACTGATGCTGATGTTGATGGAGCGCATATTCGGACGCTACTCCTAACATTCTTCTATCGCTACATGCGTGAAATCATTGAAAACGGTTATGTGTATATCGCACAGCCGCCTTTATATAAAGTGCAGCAAGGAAAGCGTGTTGAATACGTGTATAACGATAAACAGCTAGATGAACTGTTAAAAACACTGCCTCAAACACCGAAACCTGGACTTCAGCGTTATAAAGGTCTTGGAGAGATGAATGCTACTCAGCTTTGGGAAACAACAATGGATCCTGATGCGAGAACACTTCTTCAAGTGACACTTGAGGATGCAATCGATGCTGATGAGACTTTTGAAATGCTAATGGGAGATAAAGTAGAGCCGAGACGTAACTTTATCGAAGAAAATGCACAATACGTAAAAAATCTTGATATTTAGATAGGTATCCCCCTTGAGAGCAACCTTATTTCTTGTTTGGAATAAGGTTGTTTTTCAAGAAACAGGGGCGTGAAACGAATGTCCTGGTTTTCTACGTTTCGTTGATTTTCTAGTAAATAAATGTGTATAAAGGCAAGATTATTGATATAATGGAGAATAGTCTTGTGAAGATAAATACATATTTTACTCCCACATAATTTATTTCATGTGATACGTAAAGGGAGGTTCTTATAGTGAGTGAACAACATACACCAAATGTACGCGAAGTGAATATTAGCCATGAAATGCGTACGTCCTTTTTAGATTATGCAATGAGTGTTATTGTTTCGCGTGCATTACCAGATGTGCGAGACGGATTGAAGCCCGTGCATCGAAGAATTTTGTATGCGATGAATGACCTAGGTATGACAAGTGATAAACCATTTAAGAAATCTGCTCGTATCGTTGGGGAAGTTATCGGTAAGTACCACCCTCACGGTGATAGCGCTGTATATGAAGCGATGGTTCGGATGGCGCAAGATTTCAACTATCGTAATATGCTGGTTGAAGGGCACGGGAACTTTGGTTCTGTCGATGGAGACGGTGCAGCAGCCATGCGTTATACCGAGGCACGTCTTTCTAAAATTTCGATGGAGATCCTGCGTGATATCACAAAGGACACCATTGATTATCAAGATAACTACGATGGCAGTGAAAGAGAGCCAGTCGTTATGCCTGCTAGGTTCCCGAACTTATTAGTGAACGGGGCAACTGGAATCGCTGTAGGGATGGCAACGAATATCCCGCCTCACCAACTAGGTGAAGTGATTGATGGGGTATTGGCGATTAGTCAAAATCCTGAAATGACGACACAGGAACTAATGGACATCATTCCAGGTCCAGACTTCCCAACTGCGGGACAAATCATTGGCCGAAGTGGTATTCGTAAAGCGTATGAAACAGGACGAGGCTCTATTACATTACGTGCAAAGTCAAATATCGAAGAAACATCTAGTGGTAAGCAGCGCATTGTCATCAACGAGATTCCTTATCAGGTTAACAAAGCTCGTTTGATCGAAAAAATCGCTGATCTTGTCCGTGATAAAAAGATTGATGGCATTACAGATCTTCGTGATGAATCTGACCGTAATGGAATGAGAATTGTCATTGAACTACGAAGAGACGCAAACGTCCATGTTCTATTAAACAATCTTTATAAACAAACGACACTTCAAACGTCCTTCGGTATTAACTTGCTTGCACTTGTTGATGGACAGCCGAAAGTGTTATCTCTCAAACAATGTCTTGAATATTACCTTGAGCATCAGAAAGTGATCATTCGTCGAAGAACGGCGTATGAATTGCGTAAAGCGGAAGCAAGAGCTCATATTTTAGAAGGCTTAAGAATTGCGCTTGATCACTTAGATGAGGTCATTGCCTTAATTAGAGGCTCTCAAACTGCTGAAATTGCAAGAAATGGTTTGATGGAAAACTATAGCTTGTCTGAAAAACAAGCACAGGCCATTCTCGATATGCGACTCCAGCGTTTGACTGGTTTAGAAAGAGAGAAAATAGAAGATGAATACAAAGGGCTTGTTGACTTGATTGCTGAATTGAAAGCCATTCTAGCAGACAATGAGAAAGTTCTAGAAATCATTAGAGAAGAATTAACAGAAATCAAAGAACGCTTCAATGATACGCGCCGCACAGAAATTGTGACAGCGGGTATAGAAACAATCGAAGACGAAGATTTGATTCCTGTTGAAAATATTGTGATCACACTGACTCATAATGGTTATATTAAGCGCCTGCCTGCATCAACATACCGCAGTCAAAAAAGAGGCGGTAAAGGTGTACAAGGAATGGGAACCAACGAAGATGATTTCGTTGAACAGCTGATCTCAACATCTACGCACGATACGATTCTCTTCTTCTCTAATAAAGGGAAGGTTTATCGAGCGAAGGGCTATGAGATCCCTGAATTCGGACGAACAGCGAAAGGGATTCCGATTATTAACCTTCTTGAAGTAGAAAAGGGAGAGTGGATAAACGCCATTATTCCAGTCAGCGAATTTGATGAAGATTCGTATCTCTTCTTTACAACAAGACACGGTGTATCGAAACGAACGTCATTGTCTCAATTTGCAAACATCCGAAACAACGGTTTGATTGCACTCAGCCTGCGTGATGAAGATGAATTGATGGCTGTTCGTTTAACCAATGGTGAAAAACAAATCATCATCGGAACGAAAAAAGGAATGCTCATTCGTTTCGACGAGACAGATGTTCGTGAAATGGGACGTACAGCAGCTGGAGTTAAAGGGATCACACTTTCTGAGGATGACATCGTCGTTGGAATGGAAATCCTTGAGCCAGATGCAAACGTATTGATCGTAACTGAAAAAGGTTATGGTAAATTAACGCCTGAAAAAGAATATCGTGTCCAAAGCCGTGGTGGTAAAGGTCTGAAAACGTGCAAGATCACTGACAACAACGGTCCGCTTGTTGCAGTGAAGGCGACTAACGCTGAAGCTGAAGAAGACTTGATGATTATTACAGGTAGTGGTGTCATCATCCGTATGGCCGTTTCAGATATTTCCACAACAGGCCGAGTCACTCAAGGTGTCCGCCTGATCCGTCTAGGTGATGATGAACATGTCGCTACAGTGGCATTAGTAGAACAATCACCAGAAGACGATGAAGAGAATAGTGAAGAAAACGTAGAGTCAGATCAAGAGCAATCTGAGTAAAGATAAAGCCGGTTTTTCACCGGCTTTATTTTTTTTTGAAAAAACATGATTTTTTTTGAAGTTTATAATGCTTTTTTCATAGATATGTGTTAATCTTTCAAAGGAGCAAAAAGAGGCTCTATTTTTTATCTCTTTCATAACAAAAACTTCTTAAAAAAATAAAATGTTTTTCAAGAAAAATGTTGACTATTGATAGAGATATATGATATATTTAAGTGGTCGCTTTGAGAGAGTGACAAACAAGTTCTTTGAAAACTAAACAAGACAAAACGTACCTGTTAATTCGAGTTTTTATAAAAAAATCCTATGATATTTCATAGGTAGTCAGTCAAACTGGCGAAAAACAAAACTTCGGTTTTGAACTTTTTCGGAGAGTTTGATCCTGGCTCAGGACGAACGCTGGCGGCGTGCCTAATACATGCAAGTCGAGCGGACAGAAGGGAGCTTGCTCCCGGATGTTAGCGGCGGACGGGTGAGTAACACGTGGGTAACCTGCCTGTAAGACTGGGATAACTCCGGGAAACCGGAGCTAATACCGGATAGTTCCTTGAACCGCATGGTTCAAGGATGAAAGACGGTTTCGGCTGTCACTTACAGATGGACCCGCGGCGCATTAGCTAGTTGGTGAGGTAACGGCTCACCAAGGCGACGATGCGTAGCCGACCTGAGAGGGTGATCGGCCACACTGGGACTGAGACACGGCCCAGACTCCTACGGGAGGCAGCAGTAGGGAATCTTCCGCAATGGACGAAAGTCTGACGGAGCAACGCCGCGTGAGTGATGAAGGTTTTCGGATCGTAAAGCTCTGTTGTTAGGGAAGAACAAGTGCAAGAGTAACTGCTTGCACCTTGACGGTACCTAACCAGAAAGCCACGGCTAACTACGTGCCAGCAGCCGCGGTAATACGTAGGTGGCAAGCGTTGTCCGGAATTATTGGGCGTAAAGGGCTCGCAGGCGGTTTCTTAAGTCTGATGTGAAAGCCCCCGGCTCAACCGGGGAGGGTCATTGGAAACTGGGAAACTTGAGTGCAGAAGAGGAGAGTGGAATTCCACGTGTAGCGGTGAAATGCGTAGAGATGTGGAGGAACACCAGTGGCGAAGGCGACTCTCTGGTCTGTAACTGACGCTGAGGAGCGAAAGCGTGGGGAGCGAACAGGATTAGATACCCTGGTAGTCCACGCCGTAAACGATGAGTGCTAAGTGTTAGGGGGTTTCCGCCCCTTAGTGCTGCAGCTAACGCATTAAGCACTCCGCCTGGGGAGTACGGTCGCAAGACTGAAACTCAAAGGAATTGACGGGGGCCCGCACAAGCGGTGGAGCATGTGGTTTAATTCGAAGCAACGCGAAGAACCTTACCAGGTCTTGACATCCTCTGACAACCCTAGAGATAGGGCTTTCCCTTCGGGGACAGAGTGACAGGTGGTGCATGGTTGTCGTCAGCTCGTGTCGTGAGATGTTGGGTTAAGTCCCGCAACGAGCGCAACCCTTGATCTTAGTTGCCAGCATTCAGTTGGGCACTCTAAGGTGACTGCCGGTGACAAACCGGAGGAAGGTGGGGATGACGTCAAATCATCATGCCCCTTATGACCTGGGCTACACACGTGCTACAATGGACAGAACAAAGGGCTGCGAGACCGCAAGGTTTAGCCAATCCCACAAATCTGTTCTCAGTTCGGATCGCAGTCTGCAACTCGACTGCGTGAAGCTGGAATCGCTAGTAATCGCGGATCAGCATGCCGCGGTGAATACGTTCCCGGGCCTTGTACACACCGCCCGTCACACCACGAGAGTTTGCAACACCCGAAGTCGGTGAGGTAACCTTTATGGAGCCAGCCGCCGAAGGTGGGGCAGATGATTGGGGTGAAGTCGTAACAAGGTAGCCGTATCGGAAGGTGCGGCTGGATCACCTCCTTTCTAAGGATATATGGAGCAGCGTACGTTTTTCGTCTTGTTTAGTTTTGAAGGAACTTGCAAAAGATCCTACAACATCATATCTTCGATATGAAAGATGGGCCTGTAGCTCAGCTGGTTAGAGCGCACGCCTGATAAGCGTGAGGTCGGTGGTTCGAGTCCACTCAGGCCCACCATCTTCTATTAAATCGGGGCCTTAGCTCAGCTGGGAGAGCGCCTGCCTTGCACGCAGGAGGTCAGCGGTTCGATCCCGCTAGGCTCCACCAACGTGTTCTTTGAAAACTAGATAACAATAAGTAATACATTCACATTGAATGCAATGCAAAGTTCATCACACATAGTGATTCTTTCTAAAGTAAGAAATGGTTAAGTTAGAAAGGGCGCACGGTGGATGCCTTGGCACTAGGAGCCGATGAAGGACGGGACGAACACCGATATGCTTCGGGGAGCTGTAAGCAAGCTTTGATCCGGAGATTTCCGAATGGGGAAACCCACTGCTCGTAATGGAGTAGTATCCATACTTGAATACATAGAGTATGAGAAGGCATACCCGGGGAACTGAAACATCTAAGTACCCGGAGGAAGAGAAAGCAAATGCGATTCCCTGAGTAGCGGCGAGCGAAACGGGAACAGCCCAAACCAAGAGGCTTGCCTCTTGGGGTTGTAGGACACTCTATACGGAGTTACAAAGGAACGATATAAGCGAAGAGGTCTGGAAAGGCCCGCCAAAGAAGGTAACAGCCCTGTAACTGAAATGTTGTTCTCTCCAGAGTGGATCCTGAGTACGGCGGAACACGTGAAATTCCGTCGGAATCCGGGAGGACCATCTCCCAAGGCTAAATACTCCCTAGTGACCGATAGTGAACCAGTACCGTGAGGGAAAGGTGAAAAGCACCCCGGAAGGGGAGTGAAATAGATCCTGAAACCGTGTGCCTACAAGTAGTCAGAGCCCGTTAACGGGTGATGGCGTGCCTTTTGTAGAATGAACCGGCGAGTTACGATCCCGTGCAAGGTTAAGCAGAAGATGCGGAGCCGCAGCGAAAGCGAGTCTGAATAGGGCGCATGAGTACGTGGTCGTAGACCCGAAACCAGGTGATCTACCCATGTCCAGGGTGAAGTTCAGGTAACACTGAATGGAGGCCCGAACCCACGCACGTTGAAAAGTGCGGGGATGAGGTGTGGGTAGGGGTGAAATGCCAATCGAACCTGGAGATAGCTGGTTCTCTCCGAAATAGCTTTAGGGCTAGCCTCAAGGTAAGAGTCTCGGAGGTAGAGCACTGATTGGACTAGGGGCCCCTACCGGGTTACCGAATTCAGTCAAACTCCGAATGCCGATGACTTATCCTTGGGAGTCAGACTGCGAGTGATAAGATCCGTAGTCGAAAGGGAAACAGCCCAGACCGCCAGCTAAGGTCCCAAAGTATACGTTAAGTGGAAAAGGATGTGGAGTTGCTTAGACAACCAGGATGTTGGCTTAGAAGCAGCCACCATTTAAAGAGTGCGTAATAGCTCACTGGTCGAGTGACTCTGCGCCGAAAATGTACCGGGGCTAAACGTATCACCGAAGCTGCGGACTGTTCTTACGAACAGTGGTAGGAGAGCGTTCTAAGTGCAGTGAAGTCAGACCGGAAGGACTGGTGGAGCGCTTAGAAGTGAGAATGCCGGTATGAGTAGCGAAAGACGGGTGAGAATCCCGTCCACCGAATGCCTAAGGTTTCCTGAGGAAGGCTCGTCCGCTCAGGGTTAGTCGGGACCTAAGCCGAGGCCGAAAGGCGTAGGCGATGGACAACAGGTTGATATTCCTGTACCACCTCCTCACCATTTGAGCAATGGGGGGACGCAGGAGGATAGGGTAAGCGCGGTATTGGATATCCGCGTCCAAGCAGTTAGGCTGGGAAATAGGCAAATCCGTTTCCCGTGAAGGCTGAGCTGTGATGGCGAGCGAAATTTAGTAGCGAAGTTCCTGATTCCACACTGCCAAGAAAAGCCTCTAGCGAGGTGAGAGGTGCCCGTACCGCAAACCGACACAGGTAGGCGAGGAGAGAATCCTAAGGTGATCGAGAGAACTCTCGTTAAGGAACTCGGCAAAATGACCCCGTAACTTCGGGAGAAGGGGTGCTTCTTAGGGTGTTAAAGCCCCGAGAAGCCGCAGTGAATAGGCCCAGGCGACTGTTTAGCAAAAACACAGGTCTCTGCGAAGCCGTAAGGCGAAGTATAGGGGCTGACGCCTGCCCGGTGCTGGAAGGTTAAGAGGAGCGCTTAGCGTAAGCGAAGGTGCGAATTGAAGCCCCAGTAAACGGCGGCCGTAACTATAACGGTCCTAAGGTAGCGAAATTCCTTGTCGGGTAAGTTCCGACCCGCACGAAAGGCGCAACGATCTGGGCACTGTCTCAACGAGAGACTCGGTGAAATTATAGTACCTGTGAAGATGCAGGTTACCCGCGACAGGACGGAAAGACCCCGTGGAGCTTTACTGCAGCCTGATATTGAATGTTGGTACAGCTTGTACAGGATAGGTAGGAGCCTTGGAAACCGGAGCGCTAGCTTCGGTGGAGGCATCGGTGGGATACTACCCTGGCTGTATTGACCTTCTAACCCGCTGCCCTTATCGGGCAGGGAGACAGTGTCAGGTGGGCAGTTTGACTGGGGCGGTCGCCTCCTAAAATGTAACGGAGGCGCCCAAAGGTTCCCTCAGAATGGTTGGAAATCATTCGCAGAGTGTAAAGGCACAAGGGAGCTTGACTGCGAGACCTACAAGTCGAGCAGGGACGAAAGTCGGGCTTAGTGATCCGGTGGTTCCGCATGGAAGGGCCATCGCTCAACGGATAAAAGCTACCCCGGGGATAACAGGCTTATCTCCCCCAAGAGTCCACATCGACGGGGAGGTTTGGCACCTCGATGTCGGCTCATCGCATCCTGGGGCTGTAGTCGGTCCCAAGGGTTGGGCTGTTCGCCCATTAAAGCGGTACGCGAGCTGGGTTCAGAACGTCGTGAGACAGTTCGGTCCCTATCCGTCGCGGGCGCAGGAAATTTGAGAGGAGCTGTCCTTAGTACGAGAGGACCGGGATGGACGCACCGCTGGTGTACCAGTTGTTCTGCCAAGGGCATCGCTGGGTAGCTATGTGCGGACGGGATAAGTGCTGAAAGCATCTAAGCATGAAGCCCCCCTCAAGATGAGATTTCCCATTCCGCAAGGAAGTAAGATCCCTGAAAGATGATCAGGTTGATAGGTCTGAGGTGGAAGCGTGGTGACACGTGGAGCTGACAGATACTAATAGATCGAGGACTTAACCTATATTCTAATGTGAAAAATGAACATTGTTATCTAGTTTTGAGAGAACATTCTCTCCATCAGGTTTGGTGGCGATAGCGAAGAGGTCACACCCGTTCCCATACCGAACACGGAAGTTAAGCTCTTCAGCGCCGATGGTAGTTGGGGGTTTCCCCCTGTGAGAGTAGGACGCCGCCAAGCTTTTCAAAGGATCAGTTCCAGTCGGAACTGGTCTTTTTTGTGTTTTCTTCTAGCAGCATCATGATATAAGCCGGAAACTTGTCCTCTGCAATCTCCATATAACGTTCAATCATGACATAATCATCACTAATGTATTGAGATAAAAGCTCGTACCACCATTCTGTTTCGTAGCGGGCAATCATACTGAGGTTATACATTAACAAGTAATGGCTGATGATCTCAGGAATCCCTAAAAAGGCATCTCGTGTTGCTGGAATGAACCATTGATTCATTTCTAAATCATAATGAAGATGAGTAGCAAGAGCAGGGTTTTCTTCTGAAAATACATCAAATGTTAGTTTTTTAGCCTCTCGTTGCTTAAGCTTCCAAGTTGTATGGAACTCAAAATATTCAATAAAACGTTCGGCAGACATATTATAGAGCAAGGGAATATGATCTTGAATCAACATGCCATTGGCTTGCTCTACTTTCACTAAAGTCGCGGGCTGTTTTTGAAACTCAAGAATATGACCCATTTCAGGTATTTTTGAAAGGAGATTGATCATCGTAAATCGTTCATCTTCAAGACCATTTAAATGAAATAAGTGCTTTAATACATGCATACATAATCCGTTTCGCTGAATCTTGACTTCATCCTCACTAAAACGATAATGTTGCTTCTTTCTTTTTCTTGAGGTGACGCCATGAGCTAAGACAGAGGTTTGAGAAGGATAGTCGGGATCCACTGTCAGCAAACATGCTTTTAACAGCTGTGCCATTCCATAAAACAATAAAATCGGTTTTAGTTCAAGTGGAGCTGATGCGGCTTGGTCATAAAATGTATGACCGTGCTTTAAAAAGTAAATAAATCGTTCACAGTTTTTATAGGCCTGCTGGTTTGCCTCCTGAATGTTCCGTTTCTCGTACTGTTGAAATAGAAACTTTTGGGAAGTTTCAAGTGAGTAAAAACGTTTTAAATCCTTCCATCCTGAACTTTTCATCTTCTTCCTCAACTCTCTTTATATTTTCTAAAAATTGCAACTGTTTGTTGCTTCCTTGACATGCTGTTTCCTAGTTGATAATCTACATATAATATTTTGCCGAAAAGAGGGGGATTTACTAATGTGGGAAAGTAAATTTTCAAAAGAAGGTTTGACGTTTGACGATGTGTTGCTTGTTCCAGCAAAGTCTGAGGTGCTTCCGCGTGATGTCAATTTATCAGTTGAGTTAACAAGCACTTTAAAGCTGAACATTCCAATTATTAGTGCAGGAATGGATACTGTGACGGAATCACAAATGGCGATTGCAATGGCACGTCAAGGTGGTCTTGGAATCATCCATAAGAACATGTCTATTGAGCAGCAAGCTGAACAAGTGGACAAGGTAAAACGTTCAGAGCGTGGTGTTATTACAAATCCATTTTTCTTAACACCGGATCATCAAGTATTCGATGCAGAACATTTAATGGGTAAATATCGTATTTCTGGTGTACCGATTGTTAATAACGAACAAGATCAAAAGCTTGTTGGGATTATTACCAACCGTGACCTTCGTTTTATTTCGGATTATTCAATGAAGATTAGCGACGTGATGACAAAAGAGGAACTTGTGACAGCTTCTGTTGGAACAACATTAGAAGAAGCTGAAAAAATCCTTCAGCAATATAAAATTGAAAAATTACCTCTTTTAGATGACGAAGGAACATTAAAAGGTCTCATCACCATCAAAGATATTGAAAAAGTGATCGAATTCCCTAACTCCTCTAAAGATGCACATGGCCGTTTAATTGTTGGTGCCGCTGTAGGTGTCACTGGCGATACAATGACTCGTGTGAAAAAATTAGTAGAAGCCAATGTTGATGTGATCGTCATTGATACAGCACACGGTCATTCTCAAGGTGTTCTAGACACTGTATCGAAAATCCGTGAAACGTATCCTTCTCTTAATATCATTGCTGGTAACGTTGCAACAGCTGAAGCAACAAAAGCATTGTTTGAAGCTGGAGCAGATATTGTAAAAGTGGGTATTGGACCAGGATCGATTTGTACAACACGTGTTGTTGCAGGGGTCGGTGTACCACAAATCACAGCGATTTATGACTGTGCAACAGAAGCAAGAAAGCATGGTAAATCTATTATTGCAGATGGTGGAATTAAATATTCAGGTGATATCGTGAAAGCATTAGCTTCTGGTGGACATGCTGTTATGCTGGGAAGCCTTCTTGCTGGTACATCTGAAAGCCCAGGAGAAACAGAAATTTTCCAAGGCAGACGTTTCAAAGTATATCGTGGTATGGGTTCTGTTGCTGCAATGGAAAAAGGAAGTAAAGATCGTTACTTCCAAGAAGATAACAAAAAATTCGTTCCAGAAGGTATCGAAGGACGTACACCGTATAAAGGACCAGTTGTTGACACTGTTTACCAACTCGTTGGCGGTATTCGCTCTGGTATGGGCTACTGTGGAACACAGGACTTACGTACTCTTAGAGAAGAAGCACAATTCATTCGCATGACAGGTGCAGGTCTTCGTGAGAGCCATCCACATGATGTACAAATTACAAAAGAATCACCAAACTACACAATTTCTTGATAAATTGTGACAATCAAATTACATTTGACAGGGTCTATGACTCTGTCTATTTTTTTTGTCTTTATTGTGATAAAATTTATACTGTTGTGTCGAAATAAGCCCTTGTGGATTAAATATATATGAAAAACGTCGAAAAAAGATGAATACGGAGGTATGACGATTGAACAGCAAGATGTTGAAACAGCTTATGGTCTCTATCCTTGCATTGGCATTGATTGTTACTGCATTTACCCCAATGTCCAAAGCAAAAGCGGCTGAAGATCCATTCAATGTGAATGCGAAAGCAGCCATCCTTATTGAAGCTTCTACAGGTAAAATTCTTTATAGTAAAAACGCAGAACAAAGACTGCCTATTGCAAGTATGGCAAAGATGATGACAGAGTATCTATTACTAGAGGCGATTGCTGAAGGCAAAGTGAAATGGGATCAAACATATACGCCAGATGATTACGTGTACGAAATTTCTCAGGACCGTAGTTTATCCAATGTTCCATTGAGAAAAGATGGTTCGTATACTGTCAAAGAACTTTATCAAGCAACGGCTATTTATTCAGCAAATGCAGCAGCAATTGGTCTAGCAGAGGTAATCGCTGGATCAGAATCAAAGTTTGTTGAAAAAATGAATGCAAAAGCAAAAGAACTTGGCTTAACCAATTACAAATTCGTGAATGCAACTGGATTAGAAAATAAAGACTTACATGGCAAACAGCCAAAAGGTACGGGACCTGATGAAGAAAGCGAAGTTTCTGCAAAGGATATGGCTTTGCTTGCACAGCATCTCATCAAAGATCATCCAGAAATTCTTGAAACAGCAAGCATCGCGAAAACAAAGTTCAGAGAAGGCACAGATGACGAAATGGACATGCCAAACTGGAACTTTATGCTTAAAGGACTTGTGAAAGAATATGAAGGCGTAGACGGTCTGAAAACGGGCTCTACTGATTCAGCTGGTTCTAGCTTCACAGGTACAGCAAAACGTGGTGACATGCGTGTGATCGCAGTTGTCCTGAATGCTAAAGGAAATCTTCATACAGCTCGTTTTGATGTGGCGAAAAAATTGTTCGATTATGCCTTTAAAAACTTCACGATGAAAGAAATGTACAAAAAAGGCCAACAAATCAAGGGACATGAAAACATCGAAGTTGATAAAGGGAAAGATAAAGAAGTACCCGTCGTGACGAAAGAAGCTTTCTCTGTACCGGTTAAAAATGGTGATGAGAAGAGCTATAAAGCGAAAGTAAATATTGATAAAAAGAACCTAGAAGCTCCTATTAAAAAAGGAACGAAGGTTGGCATGCTAACGACTTCTTATTCTGGTGATGAGAAGGACTACGGCTATTTGAGTAAAGACCAATCAGGTGTTGAGCTTGTGACGAAAACAGGTGATGAAAAAGCAAACTGGTTCATCCTTGCAATGCGTGGTGTAGGAGGATTCTTCGCTGGCATTTGGGGCGGAATCGTCGACACAGTAAAAGGTTGGTTCTAATAAAAAACTGCTCTCTATATGTGAGAGCAGTTTTTTTATCGTTAAAAGAAAAGAGATTGTTTGTGGTTTTGAGGTGTAGACAAGGCCTGCTGAAAAATACCACATAACTTTTCCATCCCTTCTGTCAGTGCCTTTTCGTTCACATAAGAAAAACTGAGACGTATATAATTCTGCTTCGGCTCTCCAGGATAGCAGACAGAGCCAGGCAGAAAGGTGATTTGCTGCTTCCGTGCCTCATGTAATAGGGCACGTGTATCGACCCAGGAAGGAAAGCTAAGCCACAAATTGAGCCCGCCCTGTGGGATTTGCCACGTGACGTCCTTTGGCGCATGCTTTGTCAACACATCCATCATCAAATCGCGTCTCACCTTCAAGGCAGTTCTTAATTTTTTCGTATGATCGATCATCTTCTTGGATGTGAGAAACGGTAAGATCGCCTTTTGGGTGAGAAGCGGGCTCCCTAAATCATTATTGGCTTTTGCAGCTAATAAACGGTTAAATATAGAGCCTGACGCTGTAATAATTCCAATTCTGCATCCTGGAGCCAGTGTCTTGCTTAATCCTCGTAAATAAATGACGTGTCCATCGTGATCTAGGCTTTTAATGGGTGCCGGCGGTTTCTTTTCAAAATAAAGCTCACGATAAGGATCATCCTCTACAATGAGACAATCAATGCTTTGTGCCAGTAAAAGCAGCTGCTTTCTTCGTTTCATCGACATACTAGCACCTGTAGGACTGTGAAAAGTAGGAATGGTATAGATGAGCTTTGGTTTATATTTATCACAAATGCTTTGAAGCTGTTTCATGTTCATTCCTTCATGATCGACAGGAACCGTAATAATTCGTGCCCCTCTCCCCATAAAGACATCAATTGCGCCTGGATAGGTGGGCGCCTCCATGACAACTACATCATCCGGCCCGATAAATGTACGTGCTACTAAATCAAGCCCTTGCTGAGAACCGCTAGTGACAAGGATATTTTCAGGAGTAGAAGGGACATCTAATTTTTCTAGAAATGATTGAATGACCTGACGAAGCTGAAGGTCACCTTGTATTTCTCCGTATTTTGACATGATTTGAGGATGCCGGGCTAGGACATGCTGCATTTCTTTTTCTAAATACCGGTTAGGTAAAAGACCAGGATCAATCATAGAGGAAGAAAGATTAATGGTTTCTTCGACATAGTGATACTGAGCGAATTGAGACCTTGGTAAATAATCAGGGATCGATAACTGCCAATCGAAAGAAGTAGATGTCTGAACCGGGATGTCAGTTTGCTCATGCTGCTCATTCACAAACGTACCTTTTCCTTGTACAGTCGTTAAAAATCCGTCGTCCTTAAGCCGTGTATAGGCTTTTGCTGCTGTGACAAGACTTACATTCAGCTGTTTCGCTAGATCACGTACAGTCGGCAGCTTATCGCCTTGCTGAAGCAGACCTGATTGAATGTGATCAACGATGGAAAAGTAAATCTGATTCGAAAGAGATGTATCTGAATGTCGATGGATATCAATATGCATGAAAATCCTCCAATGGGTGTGGAATTGTTATAGATGTTTTCGAATTGTTATAGATGCATTATAACATGTTAATAACACTTAAAAGAGGGAATGATGCCTTTTTAACTATGAAACCTTGATATATAAGGGTTTATCCTTTTTTATGAGCTGATTGAATTGTTATACTATTCTCTTTATTGTTATACTCTAACGCTTGTATGATAAAGGTGTTGAATTAATCGAATAGACAAATGGGAGGAAACAATTGTGAGCAATAAGGGAACTGAACGAGTAAAACGTGGAATGGCAGAAATGCAAAAAGGTGGCGTCATTATGGATGTCGTCAATGCTGAGCAGGCAAAAATCGCAGAAGAAGCAGGCGCAGTGGCAGTAATGGCACTAGAACGAGTACCAGCTGATATCCGTGCAGCAGGCGGTGTTGCCCGTATGGCAGACCCAAGAATCGTGGAAGAAGTACAAAATGCAGTAACGATTCCAGTCATGGCAAAAGCACGTATCGGCCACATCGTGGAAGCTCGTGTTCTTGAAGCACTTGGTGTTGATTATATTGATGAGAGTGAAGTGCTGACGCCCGCAGATGAGGAATTCCATTTAAATAAAAATGAATACACGGTACCTTTCGTATGTGGCTGTCGTGACCTAGGTGAGGCGACTCGCCGTATTGCAGAAGGCGCTTCAATGCTACGTACAAAAGGTGAGCCTGGTACAGGAAACATTGTAGAAGCTGTCCGTCATATGAGAAAGGTCAATGCTCAAATTCGTAAAGTGGCGGCAATGAGTGAAGATGAATTGATGACAGAAGCCAAGAATCTGGGCGCACCTTATGAATTATTGGTTCAAATTAAAAAAGAAGGCAAATTGCCAGTTGTAAACTTTGCAGCTGGAGGTGTTGCGACACCAGCAGATGCAGCACTCATGATGCAGCTTGGAGCAGATGGTGTATTTGTCGGCTCTGGTATCTTCAAATCAGACAATCCAGCTAAATTTGCAAAAGCGATTGTAGAAGCAACGACTCATTTCACAGATTACCGCCTGATTGCAGAGCTTTCTAAAGAGCTTGGAACAGCGATGAAAGGAATTGAAATTTCAAATCTATTGCCAGAAGAGCGTATGCAAGAGCGTGGCTGGTAATTAAGGGAGCGCGACGAACATGCTAACAATTGGTGTACTAGGGCTTCAAGGAGCGGTGAGAGAGCATATTCAATCGATTGAAGCTTGTGGCGCAGCGGGAAAGATCATCAAGCGGGTAGAGGAGTTAGAAATTGTTGACGGTCTCATTATCCCTGGTGGTGAAAGTACGACGATGAGAAGACTCATGGATACGTACCAATTCATTGAACCGATTAAAGCGTTCGCTGCTCAAGGTAAACCGATATTTGGGACTTGTGCCGGTTTGATTATGCTGGCAAAGCATATAGAAGATCGAGAAGATGCTCATCTTGGCCTGTTAAATGTATCTGTTGCACGTAATTCGTTTGGCAGACAGGTAGACAGCTTTGAAGCAGATGTAGAAGTGAAAGGACTGGATGCGCCGTTTACAGGAGTGTTCATCCGTGCGCCTCATATCATCAGCGCAGATGAGAGCGTAGAGGTCATGGCTGAGTATGACGGCAGGATTGTGATGGCGAAAGAAAACAATATCTTAGGTTGTTCTTTTCATCCAGAGCTGACAGATGACCACCGGTTAACACAGCTGTTTGTTGAGATGGTGGAGTCCTATAAAACGAAGCTTGCTGTATAAAACGGTTGAAAAGAGATAAAACTTATAGTACATTAAAATCACAATCAAAGATCGAAAAAGCGTTGACGGGAAATAGTAAGAAGCCCCTCTTTCTCAGAGAGCCGATGGTTGGTGAGAATCGGTGAAAGATGCATTCTGAATCCATCCTTGAGCGAAATGCTGAAACACGAAGTAAGCATTTACGGTGATGCCGTTACAGAGGAAAGAGGAAAGCATGCTTTTGGCGTGTTTTCAATCAGGGTGGCAACGCGAGAGCTCTCGTCCCTTTCATGGGATGAGGGCTCTTTTTATTTTTCGATAAAAAAGGAGTGTTACACATGCTGGATATTAAACAACTGCGCACGGATTTTGATCAAATCAAAGAAAAATTAGCCCATCGAGGCGAAGATTTAGCGGATTTTGATAAGTTTGGTGAACTGGATCAAAAAAGAAGAGAATTAATCGGCAAAACAGAAGTATTAAAGAGCCGAAGAAATGAAGTATCACAGCAAGTGGCTGTTCTAAAAAGAGAAAAGAAAGACGCCGATCACATTATTCAAGAAATGCGTGAGGTAGGCGATGAGATTAAGAAGTTGGATGATGAATTAAGAACAGTAGAGGAAAGCCTGCAAACCATCCTGTTCTCAATTCCAAACATCCCTCATGATTCTGTACCAGTCGGTGAAACAGAAGATGACAACATTGAAGTGAGAAAATGGGGCGAACAGCCAGCCTTCTCATTTGAACCAAAGCCGCATTGGGATGTAGCGGATGAACTGAAAATTTTGGATTTTGAACGTGCAGGAAAAGTGACAGGAAGCCGTTTCGTTTTTTATAAAGGGCTAGGCGCACGGTTAGAGCGTGCACTTTATAACTTTATGCTGGATTTACACGTAGATGAATTTGGTTTTACTGAAGTACTACCACCTTATATGGTCAACAGAGCAAGCATGACAGGAACTGGACAGCTTCCAAAGTTTGAAGAGGATGCTTTTAAAATTCGAGAAGAAGATTATTTCCTCATTCCAACGGCTGAAGTGCCAATTACGAACATGCACCGTGACGAAATTCTTGAAGGAGAGCAGCTGCCAATCAATTATGCAGCATTTAGTGCTTGCTTTAGATCAGAAGCTGGTTCTGCTGGCAGAGATACGCGCGGACTCATCCGTCAGCACCAATTTAACAAAGTAGAGCTTGTGAAATTTGTCAGACCAGAAGATTCTTATGAAGAATTAGAGAAACTAACAAACCAAGCAGAAAAAGTTCTTCAGTTATTGAACCTGCCATACCGTGTCATGAGCATGTGTACAGGAGATTTAGGCTTTACGGCTGCGAAGAAATACGATATCGAAGTATGGATTCCAAGCCAAAATACGTATCGTGAAATTTCTTCTTGCAGTAACTTTGAAGCGTTCCAAGCGAGACGAGCAAACATTCGTTTCCGCCCTGAGCCTAAAGCCAAGCCAGAACACGTCCACACATTAAATGGATCTGGTTTAGCAGTAGGAAGAACTGTTGCAGCCATTTTAGAAAACTATCAACAAGAGGATGGAACAGTGATTATTCCTGAGGTGTTACGTCCTTATATGGGAAATAAAGAAGTGATAAAATAAGATGCCGTCATGGCATCTTATTCTTTTTACCTAAACTTCTACAGCTTTTCTAAAATAAGCCGATAAAAGAACTAAAAGCATCTAGGAAAGAAGGAATAACCTTGAATAGGCTTGACTATTATGTTGAAATGGCTCAATTACTCAGAAAAGTTCTAGATGAAAGTGTCCTTTTCGGCATCACTGATACAGAAAAGGTACTTTGCTATTATCCATCGACCACAGTAGATTTTGGCATTAAAGTAGGGGACGCTTTAAACCCAGAGGACCAAAACGTGGCGACGACATTAAGAGGACAAGAATATGATGGGCATTTGCCAGAGTCTTTATATGGTTATGAAATTGCTGTAAAAGGTTATCCGATTTTTGATGAAGATAGAAAAGTGATTGGCTCTTTTTTAGTGGCTTTTTCACATCATCGTGAGAAGAAATTAAGCGGCTATATGGAACATATCAATAAAGTAGCGAAAGAGTTACAAGGTGGAATTGAGCAAATTGCTGCTCATTCTCAAGAACTGGCTGCGACAAGCTTAGAAATTAGTGAGCAGGCCGGAAGAGCAGAAGAGAAATCCGCAAACATTGAAGAAGTCGTCAAAACCATTGGCGGTATTGCGAGACAAACAAACCTGTTAGGACTCAATGCTGCAATTGAAGCGGCAAGAGCAGGTGAAAATGGAAAAGGCTTTGCTGTTGTTGCAGACGAGGTACGAAAGTTATCAGATGGATCAAAGGAAGCAGCTGAAACCATTAATGCATTTTTAAAAGAAATCCAAGACAGCATTGGCACTTTATCTGAAAATATCTCACAAATCAGCAGTTCAACAAACGAACAAGCTAAACAAGTGACAGACTTTACAAAGATTATTGAGTCATTAAATGATTTTAAAGAAGAGATGAATCTTTTTATAGAAGAAATTAGACAGGATACGTAATAGATGAAGAGCAGCCGATAATCGGCTGCTTCAGCGTGTAGACAAACCCTCGCATTCTTTGTCAGTCCTGCGTGCTGGTGCTCACGAATGCCAAATTCGCTCCGCGCCAGTACTCGTCCTTCCTAGACTTCAAAGGTTTTCTATTACGCTGAAAAGAAGACAAAAGGCTAAAATAAAGTTCATTTTAGCTTTTTATAGGCTAAACATCATACCAAAATCAAATGTTGAAATTTTTTTCGAAAAGATGTTGACTTAAAATAAGATGATATGATATATTAATTCTTGTCGATACGGAGGAATACCCAAGTCCGGCTGAAGGGATCGGTCTTGAAAACCGACAGGGGTGTCAAAGCCCGCGGGGGTTCGAATCCCTCTTCCTCCGCCATATTGATTTTACCTTAGTTGAATTGAAACGCATAAAAATTGGAAATTGTCAAACCGCTGCATTCGAGAAATGCAGCGGTTTTTTTTATTTTGTGTTAGAGCGATTTTTTTGAATAACAGAAGCAATTTCATGAAGAATTGGATCAAGTGAGCTTTCATCATGAAGTAAGTCGTAATCTTCAATATTAATTTTAATCACAGGGCACAGATCAAATTGTTCAATCCATTCCGTATATCGAGTGTACATTTCTTCCCAATATGCTCGATCGGTTTGAGTTTCCATCTCTCTCCCGCGCTCTTCAATACGATGTAATATATGATCTAAATCCCCATGTAAGTAAATGAGGACATCTGGGTGAGGGAAGTAAGGTGTCATCACCATCGCCTCAAATAGACTTGTATACGTTTCATAGTCTACCTCTGACATGGTACCTTTGTCTGCGTGCATTTTAGCAAAAATACCAGTGTCCTCATAAATGGACCGATCTTGTACATAACCTCCACCAGACTCGAAGATTCGTTTCTGTTCCTTAAAACGTTCAGCTAGAAAATAGACCTGTAAATGAAAGCTCCATCTTTGGAAATCTGAATAAAAAGGCTCTAAGTATGGATTATCATCTACTTTTTCGAGAGAAGTTTGAAACCCTAGCTTGTCCGCTATTGTTTTCGTCATGGTCGATTTTCCGACACCAACTGTACCTGCAATTGTAATGACAGCATCCTTTGGTATTTCAATATTTTTCATAGTACTTGCTCCTTTATGTTCTGTACAATTTGCTGGTAATCTTGCTGTGAGGAAACGAAGTCTGTATGATCGCCTTCAATTGTAATGATAGGAAGCCCTGGGTCAGTTTGTTTTAAATGCTCGATGGCCAACTCATAATCTTCAATCAGGGTTTTTAAATAAGCTGGATCAATGTCTTCTTCAAAAGATCGGCCTCTCATCTTTATTCTATCAAGTAAGGTGGGAAGGCTGGCTTTTATATAGATCATGGCATTTGGTTTAGGAAGATCATCTGTCAGCAAGTGATAGATCTTTCTGTATTTATCCATATGCTTTTTGGATAAGGTTCTTTCTGCAAATATCATATTTTTATAGACATGATAATCAGTGACAATCGGCTGCTGTTTTTTGACATAGTTCTCTTCAATAGATTCTAACTGTTTAAACCGATTACATAGAAAAAACATCTCAAGCTGAAAGCTCCATTGTTCCATATCTTCATAAAATTTATCTAAGAATGGATTTTCTTCTACAATTTCTTTTACTAAAGGAAATTGAAATTCCTTTGAAAGCATTGTAGCCAAGGTTGTTTTTCCGGCTCCAATTGGGCCTTCCACTGCAATAAAAGGGGCAGGATACATAGGCGTTCTCCTCTATCTATAAAGTTGTCAAACCAATGTATATTGTACCATACCCCTTCTGAGAGATAGAGCGAATGAATTACGATGTCGTTCTTTTTTCAATATTAAATTGATCTGATAACAACAACCAGTTTTGTGGGAAGGATAGACCTAATTTCCAGTAAGCAATTCCATTTAGGTTTAACTCTTTAATGAGATTAAATTTGGCTTGAATGGATCTTGCGTCTTCAAACCAAACCTCGTGTTCTTTGTTGTTAGCATCTGTATAACGGAAATAAGGTGCTTGTGCTGTTTCGTCATATAGAATGGATACATTATTCTCTCTAGCAATGGCGATCGCTTGTTGAGGGCTGACGGCTTTGGCGATAGGGCCTCCTTGAACATAAGGAAGCGTCCAATCATAACCATATAAATTCTGCCCCATCACAATTTTATTGGCAGGTATGACAGTCAGTGCATATTCAATGACTTGGCGGACAGGGCCGATCGGAGAGACGGCTTGTGCAGGCCCGCCGCTGTAGCCCCACTCATAAGTCATCAGTACAACATGATCAACAATCTTACCAATTGCTTCATAGTCATGCGCCTCATACCACTTTCCTTTCTGTTCACTGCTTGTTTTAGGAGCGAGTGCCACAGAAATAGTCCAACCCTGTTGATGAAAACGAGTTGTTGCCTCTCTTAAAAATTGAAGGTAAGCTTCTTTATCAACAGGGCGTAAATATTCAAAGTCAAAATGGATTTCTTTTAATTGATACTTTTGAGCAACGCGGACGATTTCATTTAATAATGTTGTTTTGACAGATTGATTTGTTAAAAGGATTCGCCCGAGTTCATCATTAAATTTATCATTCTCTAGATTTGTGACTACCATGGATAAAACCGTTCTGCTTTGAGCGGCAATCTGAGGCAATTGATCTAATGGTGGCTCGCGAAGTGTTCCGTCTCTTTGCGCTTGAAAACTAAAAGCGCCGAGATGTGTTAAGTATGGAGATGCCTCTCTGGCTGCTTGCTTTAAATTTTCGCTGACTTGGTTTCCGCGTGGTTCTATATAAGCATTAGAATTAATATTTCTTTTCGGTCTTTGTGGAATATAAAGCAAGAAGCGAATAGGCAATAGAGCTTCAGGTCGAATCCGATTCACACGTGCCAATTCTTCTACCGAAATTTGAAATCTTCTTCCAATTTGATAAAGTGTATCATTTTGTTTGACCTCATAAAATTGACCTCTAATAGGGATGACAATTGTTTGTCCAACGACTAGTTGATTTGGTGTTTCGATGTCGTTGGTCCGAATGATTTCATTTACCGTTGTTTTAAAACGCATGGCAATTTCATTTAATGTATCTCCTCTTTTGACAACATAAATTTGAATGGTCAACGCCCCCTTTGTTATTGCTAACAATTTATGAGGGTGATGGATAAATCATGTTTGATTTTCATCCGTGATCTCTTTAGTTGTTGTGATTTTGGCAAGAAGAACGTTCTCCATCATCGTTAAAGCGTACTCGTTGTCCCTATCATCATTTGAAGCAATACAATCTTTAGGTACAGTGAGGTTGTACTCTCGCATGTAAGCGTCATTTGCAGTGAACAGGACACAGATGTTTCCGGCAATTCCAGTTAAAATAAGATCTTGCACACCTAATTCATTTAGGAGTGTCTCTAGTGCTGTTCCGTAAAAGGCAGAGTGCTTAGGTTTAATTAAGAAGTAATCATCTTTAGATGGTGCCATTTGTTCTAAAATAGGGGCACTTCTTTCGTTTTTGCATGTTTCCATAACAGCTTTGATATCAGCCTTCCAGAGTCCATAGTGGTCGTTGATATAGATAATTGGCCAATTTTTCTTGAAAGCGTGTTGTTTAAGGGCTAAAATTTTATTGGTCATTTGCTCTGTTTTTTCAGCGAGCACATGTCCCATTTCGAAATCAAAATTATTGATCATGTCAATAATAAGAAGTGCCTTTTGTTGTTTTGGCAAATCAAGACCCCCTTTAAAAGATTGTGATAATATGTTAACCTCAATATCCTTTAAAAAAACATGAAAAGAGAGCCGTGCTATGACGAAAGATGAACAGTTTATGCAAGAAGCTATTTCTGAAGCTTTGAAAGCAAAACAAATAGGAGAAGTTCCAATCGGTGCCGTCATCGTTGTTGATGATCAAATTGTAAGCCGTGCTCACAATTTAAGGGAAAGTGAACAGCGATCAATTGCTCATGCGGAATTACTTGCTATTGATGAAGCGTGTAAAATGACTGGTAGTTGGCGTTTAGAAGATGCTGTACTTTATGTTACACTCGAACCGTGCCCAATGTGTGCAGGCGCTATTGTACTTTCAAGAGTGAAAAAGGTCGTTTTTGGTGCCTATGATCCTAAAGGTGGTTGTGCTGGTACTTTAATGAATTTATTGGACGATGAGCGGTTCAATCATCAGTCTGAAGTCATTGGTGGTGTGCTTGAAAATGAGTGTGGTGAGCTGTTAAGTCAGTTCTTTCGAGACCTCCGTCAGCAGAAGAAGCAAGCGAAAAGTAAATGAATGGATGTCGTTTGCAATTTTATCACTTAGAAGGTATACTTATGTCTGCGTCACCAACAATTTAATATTCATTTTGCCGTGCTAAGCGGGGAGGTAGCGGTGCCCTGTACTCGCAATCCGCTCTAGCGAGGCCGAATCCCTTCTCAAGGTTCGTTTACTTCAAGGTCTGCCTTAAATAAGTGGTGTTGACGTCTGGGTCCTGCGCAATGGGAATTCATGAACCATGTCAGGTCCGGAAGGAAGCAGCATTAAGTGAAACCTCTCATGTGCCGCAGGGTTGCCTGGGCCGAGCTAACTGTTTAAGTAACGCTTGGGGTAGCGAATCGACAGAAGGTGCACGGTAAATCAATATTAAATGAAACTCATCTAGTTTATCTAGGTGAGTTTTTTGTTGCTATTGAAAGAATATATCAGTTGTTTTGTTTATACAAATAGCAAAAAAGCCATTTTTAGGGTGAGGTTTTTTTGAAGTAATTCATATAGGGAACGAATGTTCTTATTGATCTGGCAGACATTTTCAGAAAGCAGGAAAACACGTTTTTTAATCAAGAAAAGTAAAAAGTCTTTAAAGGAAATGCTCTTTTTCGTTTATTAGAAAATAAAGGTGTACTTTTGAATTGATCGTTGCATCATGTATAATGAACATGATGATAAATGGAGGAGGGCGTATTTGTGAGTTATCAAGCTTTATACCGAGTGTTCAGACCTCAAGTTTTTGAGGATGTTGTTGGACAAGAACACATCACAAAAACGTTGCAAAATGCCCTTTTGCAGAAAAAGTTTTCTCATGCTTACTTATTTTCAGGTCCTAGAGGAACAGGTAAAACAAGTGCTGCCAAGATTTTTGCGAAAGCAGTGAACTGTGAAAAGTCACCTGTTAGTGAGCCGTGTAATGAGTGTGATGCCTGTAGAGGGATTACGACCGGTTCGATTTCAGACGTGATTGAAATAGATGCTGCCTCAAATAACGGGGTAGATGAAATTCGGGATATACGTGATAAAGTGAAATTTGCTCCTTCAGCGGTTACATATAAGGTTTATATTATAGATGAGGTACATATGCTCTCTATCGGGGCATTTAATGCACTTCTTAAAACGCTAGAGGAACCACCTGCTCATTGTATCTTTATTTTGGCTACCACAGAGCCTCATAAGATTCCTCTTACCATCATATCAAGATGTCAGAGATTTGATTTTAAACGGATCACGACAAAAGATATTGTTGGACGAATGGAGAAAATTGTAGATGCAGAAAGCCTAAATATACAAGAGGGTTCACTCGAGATTATTGCTAGTGCGGCAGATGGAGGCATGCGTGACGCACTCAGTCTCCTTGACCAAGCGATCTCATTTAGTGGTGAACAGCTCACAATTGATGATGCACTGCTCATTACAGGTGCTGTATCTCAGCATTTCATTAGTCAGCTTGCTGAAGCCATTTTTGAGCAAAATATTGCGATAGCGCTGGATACGTTAAATGAATTGCTTCAACAGGGGAAAGATGCTGCGAAATTAATAGAGGATATGATCTTCTACTTTAGAGATATGCTTCTTTACAAAACAGCACCGGACCTTGAAGGTGTCCTTGAAAAAGTCAAAGTCGACGATAAGTTTGTGGCTCTTTCAGAACGTGTGGCACCTCAGTTTCTTTATGAAACGATTGAAGTGCTGAATAAAAGCCATCAGGAAATGAAATGGACAAACCATCCTAGAATTTTCTTTGAAGTAGCTGTGGTTAAGCTCTGTCAGTCAACGGCTGGTGCTGTATCATCTCCGGCTGATTCCGATCTAACAGCGTTAACGAATAAAATAGACAGGCTGGAACAGGAGCTATCTAGGCTAAAAGCTGAGGGTGTTCCAATGACTCAGTCTCAGAGTCCTCAAGCAAAAACGGAAGCACCTCGACCTCAAACGAGCAATAAAAATGGCTATCGTGCACCTGTCGGTCGAATTCATGAGATTTTAAAAGAAGCGAAGCGACCGGAACTAGAAAAAATAAAAGGCAAATGGGGAGAGCTTCTTGCCCAATTAAAACAGCAAAATAAGGTTTCTCACGCTGCGCTATTAACAGATAGTGAACCAGTTGCGGCGGCAACTCATGCCTTTGTTTTAAAATTCAAATTTGAAATACATTGTAAGATGGTGGCCGAAGATAAAAGTGGTGTTCGAACCAATCTTGAGCAACTGCTAGAATCTATGCTAGGAAAAAGAGTGGAATTAGTTGGCGTTCCTGACGCTCAATGGGGTAAAATAAGAGAAGAATTTTTAAGAGATCATCAGCCTGAAGAACAAGCAGATGGTCAGGCAGCTTCTGCTGAAGAAGATCCATTAATTGCAGAAGCAAAGAAGTTAGTAGGAACCGATTTAATTGAAATTAAAGATTAACAATTTGAAAGAGAGTGGTGTTCATATGCGCGGTGGAATGGGAAATATGCAAAAAATGATGAAACAAATGCAAAAAATGCAGAAGGATATGGCTAAGGCTCAAGAAGAGCTTGCAGAAAAAGTCCTTGAAGGTACGGCAGGTGGCGGTATGGTCACTGTAAAAGTAAATGGACAAAAAGAAGTCGTTGATGTGGCAATTAATGAAGAAGTTGTTGATCCTGAAGACATCGATATGCTTCAAGACCTTGTACTTGCAGCAACAAATGATGCATTGAAAAAAGTTGATGAACTAACGAATGAAACAATGGGTCAATTCACAAAAGGAATGAACATGCCAGGTTTATTCTAGGGGGAATAACTGAAGATGCAATATCCTGAACCAATATCAAAGCTGATTGATAGCTTTATGAAATTGCCAGGAATCGGACCTAAAACTGCGGTCCGTCTGGCTTTTTTTGTTCTTAGTATGCAAGAAGATGTCGTGCTGGATTTTGCGAAGGCACTTGTTAATGCAAAGCGTAATTTAACTTATTGTTCTGTTTGCGGACATATCACCGATCAGGATCCTTGCTATATTTGTGAAGATACAAGAAGAGATCAATCTGTGATCTGTGTCGTGCAGGATCCAAAAGATGTGATCGCAATGGAAAAAATGAAAGAATACAACGGCTTATATCATGTGCTTCATGGTGCTATTTCACCAATGGACGGAATTGGGCCAGAGGATATTAAAATTCCTGACCTATTAAAAAGATTGCAAGACGATCAAGTCACAGAGGTCATTCTTGCAACCAATCCAAACATTGAGGGAGAAGCGACAGCCATGTATATCTCTAGATTGTTGAAACCATCAGGAATTAAACTCTCTCGCATTGCTCACGGACTCCCAGTAGGTGGAGACTTAGAGTATGCGGATGAAGTCACACTTTCTAAAGCTCTAGAAGGCAGACGTGAGATGTAGGAAGGAGAAGTACGGTACATGGGTTTTCTTCGCAGAAAATCAATTCGAAAAGAATTCGATGAGATATTAATTCAACAGCTTTTTAAGCAAAAGGAAGAATGGAACAGACAAAAAAAGCTTGTCGCAAATAGCGTTGAGCCTTCACCGGACATTCTATTCGAATTAAAGCTTGCTCAAGCGAAGTACTTTTTCTATCTGAGAGAAGCGAAAAAGAGAAATTTACGTTTAAACAACTGGAGATAGCAGGTCTATTATCCATAATGCTCTCATATGCTTGTACTATTCATATGAAGAGGAGATGAGAGGATTATGGAACCTGTTATTGTGATTGGTTCAATTTTGTTAGCTGTTTTATTGTTGTTTATGTCAGGTGTTCAAGCGAATCCATTCAAATGGTTAGGGCTTATTGGAGTTAAGTTTGTCGCAGGTGCTCTTTTTTTATTTTGTCTCAATTTATTCGGTGAGAGTTTAGGGCTTCATGTTTCCATTAACCCTGTAACGAGTGGAATTAGTGGTTTGTTGGGCATTCCAGGTGTAGCAGCTTTAGTCGTAATTGAAAAGTTTATTATTTAATGCAAAATATTGTTGACTTTGATTATATATGGTGGTAAATTAATATACGTCGCTGATGACGAAGAAACGAAAAAACATAATAACAAAAAAGTTGTTGACACTAACAACTTGGACGTGATAAGATGTTCTAGTCGCTTCTGAAGCGGTAAACAAGTTCTTTGAAAACTAAACAAGACAAAACGTACCTGTTAATTCGAGTTTTTATAAAAAAATCCTATGATACATCATAGGTAGTCAGTCAAACGCTGACGAAAAACAAAACTTCGGTTTTGTACTTTTTCGGAGAGTTTGATCCTGGCTCAGGACGAACGCTGGCGGCGTGCCTAATACATGCAAGTCGAGCGGACAGAAGGGAGCTTGCTCCCGGATGTTAGCGGCGGACGGGTGAGTAACACGTGGGTAACCTGCCTGTAAGACTGGGATAACTCCGGGAAACCGGAGCTAATACCGGATAGTTCCTTGAACCGCATGGTTCAAGGATGAAAGACGGTTTCGGCTGTCACTTACAGATGGACCCGCGGCGCATTAGCTAGTTGGTGAGGTAACGGCTCACCAAGGCGACGATGCGTAGCCGACCTGAGAGGGTGATCGGCCACACTGGGACTGAGACACGGCCCAGACTCCTACGGGAGGCAGCAGTAGGGAATCTTCCGCAATGGACGAAAGTCTGACGGAGCAACGCCGCGTGAGTGATGAAGGTTTTCGGATCGTAAAGCTCTGTTGTTAGGGAAGAACAAGTGCAAGAGTAACTGCTTGCACCTTGACGGTACCTAACCAGAAAGCCACGGCTAACTACGTGCCAGCAGCCGCGGTAATACGTAGGTGGCAAGCGTTGTCCGGAATTATTGGGCGTAAAGGGCTCGCAGGCGGTTTCTTAAGTCTGATGTGAAAGCCCCCGGCTCAACCGGGGAGGGTCATTGGAAACTGGGAAACTTGAGTGCAGAAGAGGAGAGTGGAATTCCACGTGTAGCGGTGAAATGCGTAGAGATGTGGAGGAACACCAGTGGCGAAGGCGACTCTCTGGTCTGTAACTGACGCTGAGGAGCGAAAGCGTGGGGAGCGAACAGGATTAGATACCCTGGTAGTCCACGCCGTAAACGATGAGTGCTAAGTGTTAGGGGGTTTCCGCCCCTTAGTGCTGCAGCTAACGCATTAAGCACTCCGCCTGGGGAGTACGGTCGCAAGACTGAAACTCAAAGGAATTGACGGGGGCCCGCACAAGCGGTGGAGCATGTGGTTTAATTCGAAGCAACGCGAAGAACCTTACCAGGTCTTGACATCCTCTGACAACCCTAGAGATAGGGCTTTCCCTTCGGGGACAGAGTGACAGGTGGTGCATGGTTGTCGTCAGCTCGTGTCGTGAGATGTTGGGTTAAGTCCCGCAACGAGCGCAACCCTTGATCTTAGTTGCCAGCATTCAGTTGGGCACTCTAAGGTGACTGCCGGTGACAAACCGGAGGAAGGTGGGGATGACGTCAAATCATCATGCCCCTTATGACCTGGGCTACACACGTGCTACAATGGACAGAACAAAGGGCTGCGAGACCGCAAGGTTTAGCCAATCCCACAAATCTGTTCTCAGTTCGGATCGCAGTCTGCAACTCGACTGCGTGAAGCTGGAATCGCTAGTAATCGCGGATCAGCATGCCGCGGTGAATACGTTCCCGGGCCTTGTACACACCGCCCGTCACACCACGAGAGTTTGCAACACCCGAAGTCGGTGAGGTAACCTTTATGGAGCCAGCCGCCGAAGGTGGGGCAGATGATTGGGGTGAAGTCGTAACAAGGTAGCCGTATCGGAAGGTGCGGCTGGATCACCTCCTTTCTAAGGATATATGGAGCAGCGTACGTTTTTCGTCTTGTTTAGTTTTGAAGGAACTTGCAAAAGATCCTACAACATCATATCTTCGATATGAAAGATGGGCCTGTAGCTCAGCTGGTTAGAGCGCACGCCTGATAAGCGTGAGGTCGGTGGTTCGAGTCCACTCAGGCCCACCATCTTCTATTAAATCGGGGCCTTAGCTCAGCTGGGAGAGCGCCTGCCTTGCACGCAGGAGGTCAGCGGTTCGATCCCGCTAGGCTCCACCAACGTGTTCTTTGAAAACTAGATAACAATAAGTAATACATTCACATTGAATGCAATGCAAAGTTCATCACACATAGTGATTCTTTCTAAAGTAAGAAATGGTTAAGTTAGAAAGGGCGCACGGTGGATGCCTTGGCACTAGGAGCCGATGAAGGACGGGACGAACACCGATATGCTTCGGGGAGCTGTAAGCAAGCTTTGATCCGGAGATTTCCGAATGGGGAAACCCACTGCTCGTAATGGAGTAGTATCCATACTTGAATACATAGAGTATGAGAAGGCATACCCGGGGAACTGAAACATCTAAGTACCCGGAGGAAGAGAAAGCAAATGCGATTCCCTGAGTAGCGGCGAGCGAAACGGGAACAGCCCAAACCAAGAGGCTTGCCTCTTGGGGTTGTAGGACACTCTATACGGAGTTACAAAGGAACGATATAAGCGAAGAGGTCTGGAAAGGCCCGCCAAAGAAGGTAACAGCCCTGTAACTGAAATGTTGTTCTCTCCAGAGTGGATCCTGAGTACGGCGGAACACGTGAAATTCCGTCGGAATCCGGGAGGACCATCTCCCAAGGCTAAATACTCCCTAGTGACCGATAGTGAACCAGTACCGTGAGGGAAAGGTGAAAAGCACCCCGGAAGGGGAGTGAAATAGATCCTGAAACCGTGTGCCTACAAGTAGTCAGAGCCCGTTAACGGGTGATGGCGTGCCTTTTGTAGAATGAACCGGCGAGTTACGATCCCGTGCAAGGTTAAGCAGAAGATGCGGAGCCGCAGCGAAAGCGAGTCTGAATAGGGCGCATGAGTACGTGGTCGTAGACCCGAAACCAGGTGATCTACCCATGTCCAGGGTGAAGTTCAGGTAACACTGAATGGAGGCCCGAACCCACGCACGTTGAAAAGTGCGGGGATGAGGTGTGGGTAGGGGTGAAATGCCAATCGAACCTGGAGATAGCTGGTTCTCTCCGAAATAGCTTTAGGGCTAGCCTCAAGGTAAGAGTCTCGGAGGTAGAGCACTGATTGGACTAGGGGCCCCTACCGGGTTACCGAATTCAGTCAAACTCCGAATGCCGATGACTTATCCTTGGGAGTCAGACTGCGAGTGATAAGATCCGTAGTCGAAAGGGAAACAGCCCAGACCGCCAGCTAAGGTCCCAAAGTATACGTTAAGTGGAAAAGGATGTGGAGTTGCTTAGACAACCAGGATGTTGGCTTAGAAGCAGCCACCATTTAAAGAGTGCGTAATAGCTCACTGGTCGAGTGACTCTGCGCCGAAAATGTACCGGGGCTAAACGTATCACCGAAGCTGCGGACTGTTCTTACGAACAGTGGTAGGAGAGCGTTCTAAGTGCAGTGAAGTCAGACCGGAAGGACTGGTGGAGCGCTTAGAAGTGAGAATGCCGGTATGAGTAGCGAAAGACGGGTGAGAATCCCGTCCACCGAATGCCTAAGGTTTCCTGAGGAAGGCTCGTCCGCTCAGGGTTAGTCGGGACCTAAGCCGAGGCCGAAAGGCGTAGGCGATGGACAACAGGTTGATATTCCTGTACCACCTCCTCACCATTTGAGCAATGGGGGGACGCAGGAGGATAGGGTAAGCGCGGTATTGGATATCCGCGTCCAAGCAGTTAGGCTGGGAAATAGGCAAATCCGTTTCCCGTGAAGGCTGAGCTGTGATGGCGAGCGAAATTTAGTAGCGAAGTTCCTGATTCCACACTGCCAAGAAAAGCCTCTAGCGAGGTGAGAGGTGCCCGTACCGCAAACCGACACAGGTAGGCGAGGAGAGAATCCTAAGGTGATCGAGAGAACTCTCGTTAAGGAACTCGGCAAAATGACCCCGTAACTTCGGGAGAAGGGGTGCTTCTTAGGGTGTTAAAGCCCCGAGAAGCCGCAGTGAATAGGCCCAGGCGACTGTTTAGCAAAAACACAGGTCTCTGCGAAGCCGTAAGGCGAAGTATAGGGGCTGACGCCTGCCCGGTGCTGGAAGGTTAAGAGGAGCGCTTAGCGTAAGCGAAGGTGCGAATTGAAGCCCCAGTAAACGGCGGCCGTAACTATAACGGTCCTAAGGTAGCGAAATTCCTTGTCGGGTAAGTTCCGACCCGCACGAAAGGCGCAACGATCTGGGCACTGTCTCAACGAGAGACTCGGTGAAATTATAGTACCTGTGAAGATGCAGGTTACCCGCGACAGGACGGAAAGACCCCGTGGAGCTTTACTGCAGCCTGATATTGAATGTTGGTACAGCTTGTACAGGATAGGTAGGAGCCTTGGAAACCGGAGCGCTAGCTTCGGTGGAGGCATCGGTGGGATACTACCCTGGCTGTATTGACCTTCTAACCCGCTGCCCTTATCGGGCAGGGAGACAGTGTCAGGTGGGCAGTTTGACTGGGGCGGTCGCCTCCTAAAATGTAACGGAGGCGCCCAAAGGTTCCCTCAGAATGGTTGGAAATCATTCGCAGAGTGTAAAGGCACAAGGGAGCTTGACTGCGAGACCTACAAGTCGAGCAGGGACGAAAGTCGGGCTTAGTGATCCGGTGGTTCCGCATGGAAGGGCCATCGCTCAACGGATAAAAGCTACCCCGGGGATAACAGGCTTATCTCCCCCAAGAGTCCACATCGACGGGGAGGTTTGGCACCTCGATGTCGGCTCATCGCATCCTGGGGCTGTAGTCGGTCCCAAGGGTTGGGCTGTTCGCCCATTAAAGCGGTACGCGAGCTGGGTTCAGAACGTCGTGAGACAGTTCGGTCCCTATCCGTCGCGGGCGCAGGAAATTTGAGAGGAGCTGTCCTTAGTACGAGAGGACCGGGATGGACGCACCGCTGGTGTACCAGTTGTTCTGCCAAGGGCATCGCTGGGTAGCTATGTGCGGACGGGATAAGTGCTGAAAGCATCTAAGCATGAAGCCCCCCTCAAGATGAGATTTCCCATTCCGCAAGGAAGTAAGATCCCTGAAAGATGATCAGGTTGATAGGTCTGAGGTGGAAGCGTGGTGACACGTGGAGCTGACAGATACTAATAGATCGAGGACTTAACCTATATTCTAATGTGAAAAATGAACATTGTTATCTAGTTTTGAGAGAACATTCTCTCCATCAGGTTTGGTGGCGATAGCGAAGAGGTCACACCCGTTCCCATACCGAACACGGAAGTTAAGCTCTTCAGCGCCGATGGTAGTTGGGGGTTTCCCCCTGTGAGAGTAGGACGCCGCCAAGCTTTTCAAAGGATCAGTTCCAATCGGAACTGGTCTTTTTTGTGTTTTAAAAAAGGAACAAACACTCGATCTGGCATGGATACATATACTAAACTATCATCTAAAACATTCTTAATTTTGTATACAATTGAAAGCGCTAGGGCATACTGAAGCTATAAGTGGAGGTGTCACAATGAGTAAAAAAGAGCGAGAAGCAATTTGTTTGATTTGTGAAGAGAAAAAAACAAAGGGAATTTATTTATATCATCAGTTTTTATGCCGAGATTGTGAACGGAAGTTAATTTCTACATCAACCTCGGATCCTAGTTATGCTGATTATGTAAGAAAGCTTAAAAATCTTCATACGCCGCCTTTGTATTCATAGACCATTAGATGGTCTTTTTTTATGGGCAATCGGGGATTGGGCCTGTTTTTTGGAACTTAGTTTGGACATCAACCGTAATAAATAATAAGATAAACAGAGAGCCTGATTATTCATAGGAGTCGATGAACATGAAATCAATTTTTTACACATTTGTATGGGCCGTTCTCTCTACTCTTTTTTCGCTGGTGATTTTAACTGTCAGTATTGGTGTTTTCCATCATCATGTTGGATTGTCGATACTGTATGCGATGATTGGGTGGGGTGTGATGTTTGCAGGAAGCCGATGGGCTGCCTTCCAGTTGTTTTTGAAGAAACACGGACTGTCTCGCAGTGATTATGTATATATTAAACAGCATTTAAAAGAAGCCGGGCAAAAGCTGGTTCGTTTGAAGAAAGCTTTATTTGCTGTGAAGAACGTACAGACGATCAAGCATAATTATGAAATTCTTCGGCTTGCACGACGCATCTATACGATAACAAAAAAGGAACCGAACCGGTTTTATGATGCACAGCGGTTTTATTTTGAGAGTTTGGATTCTGTTGTTGAATTAACTGAGAAATATGCACTGCTGTATAATCAGCCGAATCGTAGCCATGAGCTTGAAATGACATTAAGCCAAACTCGAGTCACGCTGACTGAACTGCAAAAGCAATTAACGAATGATTTACAGCAAGTTTTAGGAAGAGATATAGAAGCACTTCATATTGAACTTGAAGTGGCTGATAAAATGATTAAAAAATAGATATGAAAGGAGTCAAACTCGATGCAACCAGAAGATCCAGTCATACCACCAGCCACATCTACTACAGATCTTCCGTTTCGGGTGTTTGATACCTTATCTGATGAAGAAAAGCAGGAGGCGCTACAGCGAGCTGAGAAGATCCCTGACCATCCACAAAAACTGCTTTTCTATGGCACACTTGTGCAGGAACGATTGTTAGAACAATCAAAACAAATGATGCAATATGTGGAGAAAAAAGATATTGACCAAATCGGAGACGTTCTAGAAGCTTTTTTACAGCAACTGCATTTAGTGGAGCCAGAGGATTTATTGCCAAAGAAGCGAGGCTTTTTTTTAAGGTTGTTTCAGCGAGAAAAGCGTTCAACTCAGGAGATCATATCTCGTTTTAAACAAGCAGAAGCACAGATAGAAAGATTGTCAGCAAGGCTTCGTTACGCAAGAGGCGTGCTAATTTCGGACCATAAGTTATTGGAGCGTTTATTTGAAGAAAATCAATCATACTTTCAAGAGATGACGTTACAGGTTGCAGCAGTTGAAGCAAAATTGACGCTGTTAGAGCAACATGCCCTAACAGAATCACAGTCACATGATCGGACATTAGAGGAACAATTGATGAGTCGGGAAGTCGATGAAGAAGAATATATGGAGAGATTAAAAGAACGGAAGTATGATTTGTTGTTGAGCCGTCAAATCGCACTGCAATGTAATGCCCAAATTCGAATGATTCAGCATACAAACCATACTTTAGCCAATCATATTCAATCAACTGTTTCCGCATCAATTCCTTTATGGATCAACCAAATGTCGATTGCGTTCAATCATATTCAGCAGCGAGCCAATTCAGCGCTTGAGCAGCGTATCCAGCAAACATATGAACAGGTATCGAAGCAGCAAGGACAGCTGCTTGAAGATGCATCCTTAACGCCTATAGATACGTTGAAAAAGGTTCAGCGCCAATTGGCCGAAACATTGCAGGAAACGTTGCAGGTAAAAGAACATGGGAGCCAAGAACGAGCTCAATTAAAAAGTAGCATGCATGAGGCAGAGCAAAAGCTGGTGAATCATAAACCAATAAAGGAATGAGAATCCATCTTTCAGTTCACTTGTTTGAACGTTATAATAGATATAAGATATCGTTTAAGTGAAAAGGGTCGATTTGTTTGAAAACACCTTTATATACAGCATTATCACAACATGCGGAAAAGAAGCCCTATTCTTTTCACGTTCCGGGACATCACAATGGAGATGTCTTTTTTGATGAGGCACGGTCCTATTATGAATCCATTCTTCAGCTGGATGTGACAGAACTTGAAGGTCTAGATGATCTTCACCATCCGACTGGGGTGATTCAAGAGGCAGAGGATTTATTGGCAAAGCTATATGGAGCTAAACAAAGTTTTTTCCTTGTGAATGGCACAACCGTTGGCAATTTGGCAATGGTGATGTCTGCGTGTCAGGCTGGGGAGGGCATTTTCGTTCAGCGAAATTGTCATAAGTCTGTGTTCCATGCGATTGAGCTTGCGGGAGCGACGCCTATTATGCTAGAAACCGAGAGTGATCCGCACTTGCACGTCCCAACCCATGTGACGGAGGAAACAGTCAAACAAGCTATGGAGACACACCCTAACTGTCGGGCAATCGTTTTGACATATCCGAACTACTACGGACATGCAGCTGATTTATCAGGGCTCATTCAAATGTGTCATGAAGCTGGCATCATTGTATTAGTTGATGAGGCGCATGGTGCTCATTTTGTATTAGGCGGTGCCTTTCCTCCATCTGCCCTTTCCTATGGAGCAGACGTGGTGGTACAATCAGCACATAAAACCCTTCCGGCAATGACGATGGGGTCTTATCTCCATCTTCAAGGAGACCGAATGGATGTGAAGCGGATAAAGACGTTATTAACGATGCTTCAAAGCAGTTCACCTTCTTATCCAATTATGGCTTCGTTAGATGTGGCGAGAGCTTATGTGGAGGAGTTGAAGGGAAAAGGGTTAATGGATGAAATCATGAGAGACTTGGCAAAGCTGAAAGCACAGTTCAATATGATCTCCAATCTCGAAGTGGTTGAGTCTGACTCTTTACCTATGGATCCATTAAAATGTGTCATTCGTTCAACAAAAGGGCTGACAGGCTATGAACTCAAAAAGGTGCTTGAGTCGGTGGAGGTTCACCCAGAACTTGCGGATGAACATCAAGTCTTACTCGTTTTTGGTCTAGGACAGAAAAAGGACGTTCCTTTTACAGCTATAGAGCAGGCTCTTCAGCAAAGTGATTCATTGCTTATAAAAAAAGAGCCTCAAACGGGATCGCTCTTCTTAGAGCACGATCAGCAAAAGCGAGATGTAGAAGCTGTTCCATTCGAAAAAGCAGCTGGCCGGATTAGTGCAGAATCGGTCATTCCCTATCCGCCTGGCATTCCTTTGATGATCAAAGGAGAACCTATTGAATCAGATCAAGTTGAGACGTTAAGCCGTTTGCTTGGGCATCAAGTTCATGTGCAAGCAAGTCAGGTGATTCACCAGAGAAAATTATATGTTTATATAGAAGAGGAGACACTATGAGCGGTATGTTTATTACGTTTGAAGGGCCAGAGGGTGCTGGAAAAACGACAGTGATTCGAAAAGTGTACGAAGAAATGGAACGTCAAGGCTATGCAGTGATGGCGACACGTGAGCCCGGAGGCATTGATATTGCAGAGCAAATTCGTGAAGTCATTTTAAATGAAAAAAATACAAAAATGGACGCAAAAACAGAGGCATTGCTTTATGCAGCAGCTAGAAGGCAGCATTTGGCTGAAAAAGTAGAACCGGCATTGAAGCGGGGGGAAATTGTTTTATGTGATCGTTTTGTCGACAGCTCCCTTGCTTATCAGGGCTATGCGAGAGGGCTTGGGATTGAAGAAGTCAAATCCATTAATGATTTCGCCATTGATGGCACGATGCCGCAAATGACCATTTACTTTTCCATTACACCAGAGGAAGGTCTAAAGCGAATTGATGCCAATCAAGGAAGAGAAAAAAATCGATTAGACATGGAAACACTGAATTTTCATCAAATGGTCAGAGAAGGATATGAGCTTCTGATTGCGCAATCACCAGAACGATTCCGTGTAGTAGATGCGTCTCAGCCTGTTCAGGATGTCTTTAATGAAGTGTTTCAGCTGATTCAGGACACATTAAAGAAAAATCAAATATGACCTCATTCCCAATCGTTGTTATAATATAGAGGAAGACATCGGCATGTCACCTGTGCCTAAAATGAAGGAGGCCATTCAAATGAAATTAATTGTTGCCGTTGTACAGGATCAAGATAGCAGCAAGTTATTGAAAATATTGACCGAACATCAATTCGGCGTGACAAAATTAGCTTCGACTGGTGGATTTCTAAAGTCTGGGAATACGACTTTTATCATTGGTTGCGATGATGTCCGAGTGGATAAAGCGTTACAGCTAATCAAGGAAAATTGCCGTAAACGTGATCAAATGATCGCGCCTGTATCACCAATGGGTGGAAATGCAGATTCATATGTACCATACCCTGTTGAGGTTGAAGTTGGTGGAGCTACCGTCTTTATTCTGCCAGTTGAACAATTTCATCAATTTTAAGGATGGGTTGCTGTGAAAATTAATCAAGATATGCGGCTGCTTTTAGAAAAGCGTGAACTTCAAGCGATGAAAGGAAGCCAAACTTCATCATCGTTTAAATCATCGATGGAGACACAAAGCGGTAAAATGCGTTTAGAGCAGCTGACAGTCATGCTGAGCGATATCGAAGTCTTCGGCAAGAAACTGACAAAGTCACGAAACCTTAAAGATTTGGCTAGGTTTAAAGGACTTGTGAAACGCTTTGTAAAAGAAACAGTCGATAATGGATTAAATATAGAGACATCAAGGAGCTTTGACATTTATGGCAACACGCGAACACTCGCTTTAGTCAAAGCATTAGATGAAAAGCTGATTGAGTTAACAGAGGATATGATGAATCAAGAGAAACCCTCGATTGATTTGCTTGAACGTATTGGAGAAATAAAAGGTTTATTGATTAACCTTTACACATAGAGAGTGATAACATGGCAATTAGCTGGGATGACATGAATGAGTTACAGCCGCGCGTCATGCGGCTGATTTTTAATAGTATTGATAAAGACCGACTGGCTCATGCTTATTTATTTGAAGGAAAAAAAGGGACAGGAAAGCTAGATGCTGCGATGCTTTTAGCGAAGAGCTTTTTTTGTTTGGAAGCAGGAGTGAAACCATGTGAGTCCTGTCAAAACTGCAAAAGAATTCAGTCTGGCAACCATCCAGATTTACATCTAGTGCAGCCTGACGGTCAATCAATTAAGAAGGCACAAGTGCAGGCTTTGCAGGAGGAATTTACAAAAGCAGGCGTAGAATCGCATCGGAAAATGTATATCATTCTCCATGCGGACAAAATGACGGTCAATGCTGCGAACAGTTTATTAAAGTTCCTAGAGGAGCCCAACCGGGAAACGATGGCAGTTTTAATCACTGAACAATCGCATAAAATGCTGGATACGATTATTTCAAGATGTCAGATGCTTAGCTTTCAGCCGCTACAGCCGCAATCTTTGGAGCAGCAGCTTTTACAAGAAGGCGTGTCTCAGGATCTTGCAAGGCTTTTGTCGAATTTAACCAATAATTTAGCAGAAGCACTCGAATTAAGTCGAAATGATCAGTTTGCAGAGTCTAGAGCGAAAGTGATAAAATTGTATGAAGTCTTACACCAGCGAAAAGAACATGCATTTTTTTATATACAAGATCAATGGATGCCTTTTTTCAAAGAGAAAGACCTTCAAGAAACTGGTCTTGATATGCTTTTATTTATATATCGTGATGTATTGTCGATTCAAATAGGAAATGAAGATAAAGTCATTTATCAAGACTTATTCCAGACAATGAAGCAGCACGCGCTGCATTCCACACAGCAGATGGTGACGAATCAGATCCTTGCTGTATTAGAAGCGAAAAAGAGACTTCAATCCAACGTGAATGCCCAAGGGCTAATGGAGCAATTGGTGTTGATGTTGCAGGAGGGATAAGCTTGTACAACGTAATTGGTGTTCGCTTTAAAAAAGCGGGCAAAATCTATTATTTCGATCCTAATGGATTTCATATAGAAAATGATAGTTGTGTCATTGTAGAAACAGTCAGAGGTGTTGAGTACGGGCAAGTGGTCATCGCCAATAAAAAAGTAGATGAACACGATGTGGTTCTCCCTTTGCGTAAGGTGATTCGCGTCGCAGACGAACGAGACCGGCTCATCGTTGAGGAGAACAAAGAAGCAGCGATGGCAGCCTTTGACACATGTCTTCAGAAAGTAAGTGAACACGGCCTGGAAATGAAGCTGGTCGATGTCGAATTTACATTCGACCGCAACAAGGTCATCTTCTATTTTACAGCGGATGGCAGAGTAGATTTCCGTGAGCTGGTCAAGGATCTTGCATCTATTTTTAAGACGAGAATTGAACTTCGTCAAATCGGTGTAAGAGACGAGGCAAAAATGCTAGGCGGCATTGGTCCGTGTGGACGTATGCTTTGCTGTTCAACTTTCTTAGGAGATTTTGAACCTGTGTCCATTAAAATGGCAAAAGATCAAAACCTCTCGTTAAACCCTACCAAAATTTCAGGGCTTTGCGGCCGTTTAATGTGCTGCTTGAAATATGAGAATGATGAGTACGAAACAGCAAAAGAACAATTACCGGACATCGGTGAAACGATTCAGACGTCTAATGGCTCTGCAAAGGTAGTAGGGCTTAATATTTTAGAACGAATTTTGCAAGTTGAATTAACCGGGCAAGAAAAAGTGATAGAATATACTTGGGAAGAATTATTACAAGAAGGCGTTGTATCTGCACAAACAACTGAGTAACGAGGTGTGCCACCTTGGATAAAAAGGAACTATTTGATACGGTGATTAATTTAGAAGAACAAATCGGTTCTCTTTATCGCCAGCTAGGTGATTTGAAAAATCATATCGGTGAAGTGATTGAAGAAAATCATCAGCTGCAGATGGAGAATCAGCACTTGCGTGAACGTCTGGATCAATCCGATCGAGATAAATCGTCTGAGGCAGAGCATGATTCTGCCCAGAAGCCAAGTCATTCTGATATAGGAGAAGGTCATGATAACCTCGCTCGTTTATATCAGGAGGGCTTCCATATTTGTAATGTACATTATGGGAGCATTCGGAAAGAGGGAGACTGTTTGTTCTGTCTGTCATTTTTAAATAAAAAATGAGAAAAGGCTTCCGCTGAATCGGGAGCCTTTTTCACAGGAAAAGAAAGGATACATCATGGTTTCGTTAAGAGAAGATGAACGTTTAGACTACTTGCTTGCAGAAGATATGAAAATTATTCAAAGTAAAACGGTGTTCGCCTTTTCATTGGATGCAGTGTTATTAGCAAAATTTGCGTATGTGCCGATTCAAAAAGGGGAGATTATTGATCTTTGTACGGGAAATGGCATTGTTCCATTGCTACTTTCGACGAGATCTAAAGCCTCTATTACAGGGGTTGAAATTCAAGAACGCCTGTTTGATATGGCAAAGAGAAGTGTGGCGCATAATCAACTGGAGCAGCAGATTGAGCTCATCCATGGTGATTTAAATGATATGCCTAAACGGTACGGAAACCACAAAGTAGACGTGATTACTTGTAATCCGCCATATTTTAAGACTCCTTCTAAGGATGAAATCAATGAAAATGAGTATTTGGCGATCGCACGTCATGAGATTCATTGTACATTAGAAGATGTCATTCGTGTTTCTTCCACTTTGTTAAAGCAAGGAGGCAAACTGGCAATGGTTCACCGCCCTGGACGGCTGCTTGAGATTGTTGAAATGATGAAGAAATACCGAATTGAGCCAAAACGAATTCAATTTGTATATCCGAAACAAGGAAAAGAAGCGAATACCATTTTAGTGGAAGGGATGAAAGATGGAAAGCCGGATTTGAAAATCCTCCCGCCGCTTTTTGTTTATGGAGAAGACCAAGAGTATACAAAAGAAATCAGGACGATACTGTATGGAGAAGCATAGTCATTATTTCTATGTATTGAAATGTGCAGATGGCAGTTTGTACGCTGGGTATACAAATGACTTACAAAAAAGGCTGACTGCCCATAATAGTGGGAAGGGTGCAAAGTATACGAGAGCTAGACGGCCGGTGGAACTCTATTACCACGAATGCTTTTTAACCAAAAGAGAAGCCATGCAACAGGAATATCGTTTCAAAACGTGGACACGTCGAAAAAAGGACATGTATATAGAAGAAAAGCGAATCAAAAAGGAGGCGGCACATGAAAAAGACACAGAAAAGCTTTGATGGTCAATCAGAAATGGGTATTCTTTATCTCGTACCAACCCCGATTGGAAACTTAGAAGATATGACATTTCGAGCGATACAAACGTTAAAAGATGTAGACTATATTGCCGCAGAAGATACGAGACAAACGAAAAAGCTTTGTCATGTCTATGAAATTGATACCCCATTAACGAGTTATCATGAACATAACAAAGATAGCAGTGGGCACAAGTTAATCGAATGGTTAAAAGAAGGAAAGAACATTGCTCTCGTGAGCGATGCCGGTTTACCGACGATCTCTGATCCAGGAGCCGAAGTGGTTCGAGACTTTACGAACATCGGAGGCTATGTCATTCCGTTACCTGGTGCAAACGCAGCACTTACGGCGCTTATTGCGTCAGGAATCGCACCACAGCCATTTTTCTTTTACGGTTTTCTTGATCGTCAAAAAAAGGAAAAGAAAAAACAGTTGGAAGCATTGAAGAAACGCCAAGAAACAATTATTTTCTATGAAGCGCCCCATCGGTTAAAAGAAACGCTGACTGTGATGAAAGAAGTGTGGGGGAACCGGAATATTGCCATTACGAGAGAACTGACAAAGAAATTTGAAGAGTTTATTCGTGGAGATTTAGAATACGCGCTGACTTGGGTGACAGAACAACAAATCCGTGGTGAGTTCTGTCTCGTCGTACAAGGAAATGATCAGGATGAAGAAGAACTGAATGAAGAAGCTTGGTGGAATTCTTTATCTGAAAAAGAGCACGTGATCCATTACATAGAGGAAGGGTTAACGTCAAAAGAGGCTATTAAACGTACTGCGGTCGAACGTGGTGTGCCAAAGCGGACGATCTATGATGCGTATCATATTGAACAATAAAGAAAGGTTCTTGCAAACGGTGCAAGAACCTTTTTATATAAAACTTATTTTTGTGATTGAAGTTGGTTTTGGATTTCGTTAATGATTTGCTCTGCACCTTCACGGCTAAGAACTAATTTACCATTAGCAAGTTTAAGGTTATCGTCTGATACTTCACCTGTTACTTGGCAAGTCATGTTTGGTTTATATTTTTTTAGGATAATTTTTTCATCATCAACATAAATTTCCAAAGCGTCTTTTTCTGCGATTCCTAACGTACGGCGAAGCTCGATTGGAATCACCACGCGTCCTAATTCGTCAACTTTACGTACAATACCTGTAGATTTCATCTTCATTCTCCTCCCAAAAAGTTCTTATTCTTAATATAATATTATCTTCGTCATTATTCGACAAATTCCTTACATTCCTAGCATAACAAGGTTTCCATAAATCGTCAATCATTTTGTTTACTATTGTTTGTAAAATATGACTCTTAAAGTCAAAGGACCTTGAAACTACCGGTGTATAAGGATTTTTCAGAATTTATCTATAAAAATATGAAAAATGACGATAACAGATTAACAAGACTTTTGCCCTAATTTAGCCAATTGTAAATCTGGAAATAGATTTCATACGACAATATTCGACAAAATGTCGAGCGGTTTGTCGTTTTTTTCGAAAAACTCATCTTTTTCGTTCATTTCAATCTGTTCTATGTATATATGCTTGATCTTAAAGGCTAAGATGGTATCATAGAGAAAGCACAAGTGCAAAACATAATGAAATGATCTGACACATTTTAATGAAGTATGATGACCGCTCTCGTCCATTGGGCGGGAGTTTTTGACATTTACACACAAGCAGGAGGTTCCGACATGCCGGAAAAGAAAAAAACGTTTTATCTGACTACACCAATTTACTATCCGAGCGGAAAATTACATATTGGACATGCTTATACGACAGTGGCAGGGGATGCCATGGCTCGATATAAACGTCTGCAAGGCTATGATGTGATGTATTTAACGGGTACTGATGAGCACGGACAAAAAATTCAGCAAAAAGCTGAAGAACAAAATATTACACCGATTGAGTATTTAGATCCGGTCGTTGCTGACATTAAATCATTATGGAAGAAACTCGACATTTCCAACGATGATTTCATTCGTACAACGGAAAAAAGACATACGAAAATCATTGAACAAGTCTTCCAAAAGCTGCTTGATCAAGGAGATATTTATTTAGATCAATATGAGGGCTGGTACAGTATTCCTGATGAAACATTCTATACGGAAACACAGCTTGTTGATGTTGAGCGAAATGAGAAAGGGGAAGTCATTGGAGGGAAAAGCCCAGACAGTGGACACCCTGTTGAATTGATTAAAGAGGAATCATATTTCTTCCGTATGAGTAAGTATGCTGATCGCTTACTAGACTATTACGAAAAGAACCCGTCGTTCATTCAGCCTGAATCAAGAAAGAATGAAATGATTAATAACTTCATTAAACCGGGGTTAGAGGATTTAGCTGTATCAAGAACAACCTTTGATTGGGGCATTAAAGTACCTAATAATCCGAAGCACGTCATCTATGTATGGATTGATGCGTTATTCAACTACTTAACAGCGATTGGCTACGGAACCGATCAAGATGAAAAATATAAAAAATATTGGCCTGCCAACGTACACCTAGTTGGGAAAGAAATTGTACGATTCCATACAATTTACTGGCCAATTATGTTGATGGCACTTGATCTGCCGTTGCCAAAACAAATTTTTGCACATGGCTGGCTGCTCATGAAAGATGGCAAAATGTCTAAATCAAAAGGGAACGTAGTAGATCCTGTTACGTTAATTGATCGCTATGGTCTTGATGCTCTTCGTTATTATCTGCTACGCGAAGTACCATTTGGTGCAGACGGTGTGTTTACACCAGAAGGATTCGTGGAACGTGTAAACTATGACCTTGCCAATGATTTAGGAAACTTGCTTAATCGTACAGTGGCGATGGTGCAAAAATACTTCGACGGTACATTAAGCAGCTATAAGGGACCAGTCAATGAGTTTGATGAGGAACTAAAAGCTGTAGCTGAACAAACGGTGAAAGCCTATGAAGAAGCGATGGAAAACCTCGAATTCTCAGTGGCTCTTTCAAATGTTTGGACATTAATCAGCAGAACAAATAAATATATTGATCAAACAGCTCCATGGGTGTTAGCAAAGGATGAAACAAAACGAAAAGAACTGCATTCGGTGATGTACCATTTAGCAGAATCACTCCGAATCACAGCTGTGTTGTTAACGCCATTCTTAACAAAAACACCTGAGAAAATCTTCTTCCAGCTTGGAATTGAAGAAGAGAAACTCAAAAGCTGGGAAAGCATTCTTTCTTTCGGTGCGATCCAAAAAGCGACGGTACAAAAAGGTGAGCCATTGTTCCCTCGTTTAGAGGTTGAAGAAGAAGTGGCATACATTAAAGAGAAGATGCAGGGAAGTGCGCCTAAGGTAGAAGAAGAGACAGTTGAAATAGAAGAAACTGAATTACCTGAGCTGGGTGCCGAAATCGCCTTCGATGATTTTTCGAAAGTTGACCTTCGTGTAGCACAAGTATTGGAAGCAGCACCAGTGAAAAAAGCTGACCGTCTCTTAAAGCTTCAGCTTGATTTTGGATTTGAAAAGAGACAAATTGTCTCAGGGATTGCCAAGCATTATCAACCAGAAGAATTGGTAGGGAAGAAGCTCGTCTGCGTAGCGAATCTCACACCAGTTAAACTAAGAGGGGAAATTTCCCAGGGAATGATTTTAACTGGAGAAACTGGTGGTAAATTGCAGGTTCTTGAAGTAGATCAATCTCTAGCAAATGGAACGAAAATTTTATAATTTAACAAAGGTGTTCCACGTGTAACATTTCGTCGAACACCTTTTGTTTTTCAGAAGAATTGTCGAAAGGAGCAATCAACCATGTTATTTGATACACATGCCCACTTAAATGCTGAACAATATAATGAAGACTTAGAGCAGGTGATTGAAAGAGCCAAAAGTGAAAAGGTAGAGAAGATTGTGGTGGTCGGGTTTGATCGTCCAACCATTACGAGAGCGATGGAGCTAATTGAAGCATATGATTTTATGTATGCAGCCATCGGCTGGCATCCAGTTGATGCCATTGATATGACAGATGAAGATTTGGCTTGGATCAAAGAATTATCTCAGCATGAAAAGGTTGTTGCCATTGGAGAAATGGGTCTAGATTACTATTGGGAAAAGTCGCCAAAAGATGTGCAAAAAGAAGTCTTTAGACGTCAAATTGCTCTTGCAAAAGAAGTGAATCTGCCAATTATCATTCATAACCGTGACGCTACGGAAGATGTAGTGACGATCTTAAAAGAAGAAGGGGCGGCAGAAGTCGGAGGAATTATGCACTGCTTTACTGGCAGCCTCGAAATTGCAAAAGCGTGTATGGAAATGAACTTTTATATCTCATTCGGTGGACCTGTGACATTTAAAAATGCGAAAAAACCGAAAGAAGTTGTAAAGGATATTCCAAGTGATCGTCTTCTGATTGAGACAGACTGCCCGTATTTAACTCCAGCGCCATTTAGAGGGAAACGAAATGAGCCGAGCTATGTGAAATATATCGCAGAACAAATTGCTGAATTGCGAGAAATAAGATTTGAAGAGCTTGCTGAATTGACAACAGAAAATGCGAAAAAAGTTTTCCGTATAAACTGACAGTATATGATGTCAATCCTTGTTTAAGCTTGTCCAATTGTGAAACATAACGAAAAAGTTCTACACGTTTGCGCCTCCTCATAGGATAAGTTGTCGATAAGTCTTTCTTCCCTTCCTTCCAAAAATCTCCCATAATAGGTTTACAATCGAGCATTTTTGTACAGTGGGTGGAAGGGTTGACAGGTTTTGAGATACTCTATATAATCTCTCCGAGGAGAAGGAGGCGTTTTTCATCGTACAAAAAATGAAAAATCTGTTTTCTGTCAAGCTAGGAAAAGGCAAGGTTTTATTTCTAGTCGCTTGCTTGCTTTTAGCTGGAACTGGGACGGCTTACGGTGCGCATGAGCTCACCAAGCAGTCTATTACCATTTCAATCAATGGCAAAGAGAAGACAATTCGTACACATGAAGAGACAGTAGCACAGCTGCTTTCAGACCTTGGAATAAGGACCAGGGCGGAGGATCATATCTCTCCAAGTCTAAATACAAAGATTCAAGACAACATGAACATTGTGTATGATGCGGCTATACCGGTTCATCTCACCCTAGATGGGAAAGAGAAAACGATATGGACAACAGATCAGACGGTTGGAGCATTATTGAAGAATGAGAAGATAGATATTGGGAAGCACGATCAAGTAACTCCAGGAAAGAATGACAAGATTAAAAAGAATATGGATCTTGTGGTTCAGCAGGCCTTCCAGGTCAGCTTAAATGATGGAGGAAAGGATAAGAAAGTGTGGACCACTTCGACTACGGTCGCTGACTTTTTAAAGCAACAAGAGCTGAAGCTCAAGAAGCACGATAAGATCAAACCTGCGTTACATAGTCACCTTTCTAAAAAAAGCGCAGATGTGAAGATCACTCGGGTGGAAAAAGTCACCGATGTAGTGGAAGAGAAAATTGCTTTTGATACCAAACATAAAAAGGATCGATCTCTTGAAAAAGGAAAAGAGAAGGTGCTTGAAAAAGGTGAAGAAGGTAAATTAAAGAAGCACTATGCCATTGTGAAAGAAAACGGCAAAGTGGTGTCTAAAGAATTAATTAAAGAGGTTACTGCAAAAGACAGCAAGGATCGTTTAGTGGCCGTTGGTACACAAGTGTCCAAGAAAGAACCTAAAACGTCCCCTGCGGTTTCAAGAAGTAATGAATCGTCAGGAAAAGAGTTCTATGTGACGTCCACAGCCTATACAGCGGGCTGTGCTGGATGTACGGGCAGAACGTCTACAGGATTTAATTTAAAAGCAAATCCGGGTGCAAAGGTCATAGCAGTTGATCCGAGTGTCATTCCGCTGGGCTCTAAAGTGTATGTGGAAGGCTATGGGTATGCCGTTGCATCAGACACTGGATCTGCTATAAAAGGGAATAAAATTGATGTGTTCGTCCCAAGTAAGTCGGCAGCTTATCAATGGGGAAATAAACGAGTGAAAATTAGAGTGCTCAAATAAACACATCAAATCATTTATATGAACAGAGGGCTTTGCGCACCCTCTGTTTTTTTGGTTATAATAGAAGCACTGTTTTCTAATTAATTAGACGCAAAAACAGCATGGAAGGTTTCATTTTTTGACAAAAAAATGTAGATTGTTTTTGCAAGCGGAGGAATACATGAAAATCAAAGAAATCATTGTGGTGGAGGGTCGTGACGACACTGCTAGAGTAAAGATGGCAGTTGATGCAGATACGATTGAAACGAATGGATCTGCCATCGGCGATACAGTCATTCAACAAGTGCGTCTTGCTCAGGAGACGAGGGGTGTTATCATTTTAACTGATCCTGATTTCCCTGGGGAAAAGATCCGTAAAACCATCGCAGAGGCTGTCCCTGGCTGTAAGCACGCCTTTTTACCAAAACACCTTGCGAAAGCGAAGCGGGACAAAGGAATTGGTGTTGAGCATGCTTCCTTGGATAGTATTCGAGAATGCCTTGCTCATGTCCATGAGGAAATGGAAGAATCAGAAAGCGAGATTACGTTAGATGATTTATTTGACGCAGGCCTTATCGGAGGCGAAGCATCAAAACGCCGCCGCGAACGATTAGGTGTGCTTTTAAATATAGGATATACAAATGCGAAGCAGCTGCAAAAGCGTCTTCACATGTTCCAAATAACGAAAGAGGATTTTATTGCGGCCTTAAAGACCGTCATGCAGGAGGAAGCCGATGAATAAAGATATTGCGACGCCCATCAGAACGAAGGAAATACTGAAGAAGTACGGTTTCTCTTTTAAAAAGAGCTTAGGGCAAAACTTTTTAATTGATACAAATATTTTAGATCGCATTGTCGATCATGCAGAGATTACGGATGAGACAGGTGTGATTGAAATTGGCCCTGGTATCGGTGCGTTGACTGAACAGCTCGCTAAACGGGCAAAGAAAGTCACGGCTTTTGAAATCGACCAGCGCCTATTGCCGATTTTAAACGATACGCTTTCTCCATATGATAATGTCACCATTATTCATCAAGACGTATTGAAGGCAGATGTAAGAAAGGTGATTGAAGAACAGTTTGCTGACTGTAAAGAGGTAATGGTCGTAGCAAACCTTCCTTACTATGTGACGACACCAATTATTATGAAATTGCTTGAAGAAAACCTTCCATTGAAAGGGATTGTCGTCATGCTTCAAAAAGAAGTAGCGGATCGCATGGCTGCTGTTCCTTCATCAAAAGAATACAACTCTTTGTCGATTGCAGTGCAATTTTATACAGAAGCGAAGACGGTCATGGTTGTGCCGAAAACGGTTTTCGTCCCACAACCAAATGTGGATTCAGCGGTAATCAAACTAACTGTTCGTGAAACACCTGCAGTCTCAGTAGACAATGATACGTTTTTCTTTCAACTGATTCGTGCGAGTTTTGGCCAGCGCCGGAAGACATTGATGAATAATTTGATGAACAATCTGCCAGATGGCAAGAAACATAAAGCGATCATTGAAGAAGCCCTTGTAACAGCTGAGGTTGATGGGAAACGCCGTGGTGAATCATTATCAATCGATGAATTTGCCCGTTTGTCCAATGTTTTACACAAAGCCCTTTCATAAGGGCTTTTCAGCGTGTAGACAAACCCTCGCATTCGGTGTCAGTCCTGCGCGCTGGTGCTCACGAATGTCAAATTCGCTCCGCGCCAGTACTCGTCCTTCCTAGACTGCAAAGCCCTTTCATAAGGGCTTTTTTCTTTTGGTTTTCACCACTTCACCTGTTCAGGCATAGGCTAGAAAGAACAACACACCTGAAAGAAGAACAAGTGTAGCGTAAGACGATACCAACAGGATAAGAGCCTGATTGTGGAGTGAAAAGCATGCAATTTCAAATAGGAGATATGGTGACGAGGGCATCCTATCAGATGGATATTATGTTTCGTATCATTCGAATTGATGAGACAGACCAGCACGAAGCCACCGCCATTTTGCATGGGAATGAAGTGAGGCTGATCGCCGATGCGAAGATGTCAGATTTGGTCTTGATTCAAAAAGAGGAGCAACTGACAAGAGAGAAAGACGATGAACGGAAAATTAACGAATCGCTCGACTTACTCAGGCAAGATTATCAGCTGCTTCGTGAAAAACAAGAGTATTATACGTCTGGACAATATCAGCATCAGGAGCAGTATTTTCATATGCCCGGAAAGGTTCTGCATTTAGATGGAGATGCTTCATACTTAAAGAAATGCTTAGATGTATATGAAAGAATTGGTGTACCTGTGTATGGTGTGCATTGCCACGAGAAGAAAATGCCAAGCATGATTGATTCATTAATTGATCAATACCGGCCTGATATTTTGGTCATCACAGGACATGATGCGTATTCTAAACAAAAGGGCGGTGTACACGATATCGGTGCATATCGTCATTCTCGTCATTTCGTTGAAACGGTTCAAAAGGCAAGAAGGAAGGTTCCGCATTTAGATCAGCTCGTGATCTTTGCAGGTGCCTGCCAATCTCATTTTGAATCATTAATTCAAGCAGGTGCTAATTTTGCAAGCTCACCCTCACGTGTCAACATTCATGCACTTGACCCCGTCTATATTGTTGCCAAGATCAGCTTCACTCCATTTGTAGATCGAATCAACGTGTGGGATGTGCTCCGAAATACACTGACGAGAGAAAAAGGTCTCGGAGGGATTGAAACAAGGGGTGTTTTAAGGGTAGGTATGCCATATAAAAGAGACCATGAATCGACATAACCCGACTGATTTCAGTCTGGTTTTTTTTATGCTCAAAAAGAAATTTCATATGAATACATAATTCACCGGAATTTGAGAAAAATAGGGAGGAGAAAAGGTAGAAGTTTGTCAAAATTATTTTGTTGACAATGGCTCGTGTTGGTTGATATAATTTAATTTTTATTTGACAAAAATGGGCCGTTGTTGTATAATTATCTCAGTGAGGTGGATGCAATGGCGAAGACTTTGTCCGACATCAAAAGATCGCTTGATGGTAACTTAGGTAAACGTTTGACGTTAAAGGCTAACGGAGGCCGCCGAAAAACAATTGAGCGTTCGGGCATTTTAGCTGAAACGTACCCTTCTGTTTTTGTGATTCAATTAGATCAAGATGAGAATTCGTTTGAAAGAGTTTCTTACAGTTATGCAGATATACTGACTGAGACGGTCGAATTAACGTTCGATGATACCGCTAGCTCAGTCGCCTATTAATGGGCAGTGAACTTTTTGTTTACTGCTTTTTGTTTTGCCTTTTTTTCTGTATGGGAGGCTGTCCATTATTTGAAAGGGGTAAAAGGCGGGAATCGATGCAAAATAAGAAAGCCACAAAGGAGTGGCGATGATTCGAATTCTCGACCAAAGGGGCTGTTTCGTTTGGGTAGACGCCGAGGCATTATGTCAGATGAGTTCAAATACGAGCTGGCGAAGGATCTTGGATTTTATGATACCGTCAAAAATGGAGGCTGGGGAGAGATTCGTGCGCGTGACGCAGGAAATATGGTCAAACGTGCCATTGAATTAGCTCAACAGCACATGGCTCAAGAAGAGAATCAACGATAAAGAAATGATCAGGGATACCTCGGGTGTCTCTGGTCTTTTTTGCTTGAAAAAGTGAGTGTGCTGGGGGCAAAAGCCAATATTCATCAGATCCATCAAATGTGATACAATATTGATACTTATGTTTAGATGGAGAAGTAGGTGAAATGTTTGCGTATTTTAGAAAAAGCACCGGCAAAAATTAATCTCTCACTTGATGTTCATGGAAAAAGACCGGATGGATATCACGAAGTGGAGATGGTGATGACAACAATAGATCTTGCAGATCGACTAGAGCTGACGGAGCTGGACAAAGACGAAATCCGTGTATCATCTCATAATCGTTTTGTGCCAGATGATCAACGGAATTTGGCTTATCAGGCAGCTAAATTATTAAAAACAAGATTCGGTATTCAAAAAGGCGTATCGATTGTCATCACAAAAGCAATTCCCGTCGCAGCAGGTTTAGCTGGAGGCAGCAGTGATGCCGCAGCAGCGCTTCGCGGCTTAAACCGTTTGTGGAAGTTAAATCTCACGTTAGATGAACTAGCCGAGCTTGGAGCGGAGATCGGCTCAGATGTCTCTTTTTGTGTACACGGAGGGACGGCGCTAGCGACAGGACGTGGAGAGAAACTAAAGCATATTGCGACACCGCCGCATTGCTGGGTGATTTTAGCGAAGCCGGTGATTGGGGTATCTACAGCTGAGGTCTACAGACAATATGACGCAAGCAAAGTAGAACACCCAAATGTACAGCGTATGATTGAAGCAATTGAAGCGAAAGATTATAAAGAGATGTGCGGCTCACTCGGTAACGTGTTGGAATCTGTGACATTAAAGATGTATCCGGAAGTCGATATGATTAAGAGACAGATGAAGCGTTTCGGAGCAGATGCTGTATTAATGAGCGGCAGCGGGCCAACTGTATTTGGCTTGATTCAATATGAATCGAAGGTACAAAGAATATATAACGGACTGAGAGGATTTTGTGATCAGGTTTACGCTGTCCGCATGATCGGCGAACAAAATACCCTTGATTAAATCCGTATATTAAGTTATATTATTCATAAATTATTCGGGTTCTGGGGGTAAGTTCATGAAGTTTCGTCGAAGCGGCAGATTGGTGGACTTAACAAATTATTTGTTAACCCACCCGCACGTACTAGTACCTTTAACTTTTTTTGCAGAGCGATATCAATCTGCGAAGTCCTCTATTAGTGAAGACTTAACGATTATCAAACAGACCTTCGAACAGCAGGGAATAGGGACTTTACTTACTGTACCTGGCGCTGCTGGCGGAGTGAAATATATTCCAAAGATTCATCTAAAAGAAGCAGACGAAGTCGTAAACGATATCGGAGAGGCATTATCAACTCCTGAACGTGTGCTTCCTGGCGGTTATTTATATTTAACTGATGTTTTAGGAAATCCATCGATTCTTGCGAAAATCGGTAAGCTTTTTGCGACCATTTTTTCGGATCGACCGATTGATGTTGTCATGACTGTTGCGACGAAAGGTATTCCGATTGCCTATTCTGTTGCAGGTTATTTAAATGTGCCTGTTGTGATCGTTAGAAAAGATAATAAGGTAACTGAAGGATCAACTGTGAGTATTAATTATGCATCAGGTTCTTCTAACCGAATTCAAACCATGTCACTTGCAAAGCGGAGCTTAGATAAAGGATCCAATGTGTTGATTATTGATGACTTTATGAAAGCAGGCGGAACCATTAATGGCATGATGAATCTTCTAGAGGAATTTAATGCAAATGTTGCAGGGATCGGTGTTTTATTAGAAGATGAAGGCGTAGATGAACGTCTTGTCGATGAATATGTATCACTTTTAAAGCTTTCAACCATTGATATGAAGCAGAAAATCATTGAGATTAATGAAGGTAATTTCCACGAGTTTTTTCATTCGAAAGCTTAAGTTTTGATCAAACATGTATTTGAATGGGAGAGATTGATATGACAAAAGTTGTTCAAACCAAAAACGCGCCAGCAGCCATTGGACCTTACTCTCAAGGGATTATCGTCAATAACATGTTTTACAGCTCAGGGCAGATTCCATTAACGCCAGCTGGAGATTTTGTGAATGGAGATATTAAAGAACAAACACATCAAGTGTTTCATAATCTTAAAGCCGTCCTTGAAGCAGCGGGTGCTTCCTTTGAAACAGTCGTGAAAGCAACGGTTTTCATTAAAGATATGGAACAATTCGCTGAAGTGAATGAAGTGTACGGTGAATACTTCCATACACATAAGCCAGCTCGTTCATGTGTAGAAGTAGCCAGACTTCCAAAAGATGCACTTGTAGAAATTGAAGTTGTGGCATTAGTGAAATAAACAGACCATCTCTTTGGAGGCCGTTTGGTTTCATTATATGTATGAAAAGGCATCGTCATGATGTCTTTTTTCACGCAACCGATGTAAGCGCCGTCATTAAAATGACAAAAAATGTATAAATATCCCGATATTTCAAAAAAAGTTTAAAAAAAGAGCAGGAGAATCACCACAATCGTTGAATACCTAATTAATGCTTTTATATTGGGAAAAGGTGGTGAACTACTGTGGAAGTTACTGACGTAAGATTACGCCGCGTGAATACCGATGGTCGCATGAGGGCGATTGCATCCATCACGCTGGACCACGAATTTGTTGTTCATGATATTCGTGTGATTGATGGAAACAATGGCTTGTTTGTTGCAATGCCTAGCAAACGTACGCCTGATGGAGAGTTTCGCGACATTGCACATCCAATTAATTCAAGCACTCGGGGTAAAATCCAAGATGCTGTTTTAAATGAGTATCATCGCTTAGGCGAAGAGGAAGAGACAATTGAATATGAAGAAGCTGGAGCTTCTTAAAGATATGTGAACCTAAAAAGACAGCTTTAAGAGAAAATGAATGTTTTCTTTTAAATGCTGTCTTTTTTGCGTTTTTTCTCTTGTTCCTTATGTCTCCCGTTCATTAGAAAATTAATGCACTTCCTCTTGTATCCTTGAAATCAGTCCTTATTTAGGATATATTTTTCTATGGATAATAGGGATATTGGAGGCCAATCAATGGATAAGCGGTTCGCAGTGATTTTAGCAGCGGGAAAAGGAACAAGAATGAAGTCAAAGTTATACAAAGTACTTCATCCAGTTTGCGGAAAGCCAATGGTCGAGCATGTGGCAGATCAAGCGTTAAAGCTATCTTTAGCCAAGCTTGTGACGATTGTCGGTCATGGAGCAGAGGACGTCAAGAAGCAGCTTGGGGACAGAAGTGAATATGCACTTCAAGAAGAACAGCTGGGAACAGCACATGCCGTCAAACAAGCTAAATCGTTCCTCGCGCAGGAAAAGGGAACAACCATTGTCATTTGTGGAGATACACCATTATTGACAGCGGAAACAATGGAAGCCATGTTAAGCGAGCATCAAAAACAACAAGCGAAAGTGACGATTTTGACAGCACACGCGGATGATCCAACAGGTTATGGACGTATTATTCGTGATGAAACAGGTGCTGTAGTAAAAATCGTCGAGCATAAAGATGCAAATGATGCTGAACGTCAAGTGAATGAAATTAATACTGGAACCTATTGCTTTTCAAATGAAGATCTCTTCCGTGTGATTGAGCAAGTGTCAAATGAAAATGCACAAGGTGAATACTATTTGCCGGATGTCATTGAAATTCTAAAGAATGAAGGACAGACGGTTGCAGCGTATCAAACACCGCATTTTGAAGAAACACTTGGAGTCAATGATCGTATCGCTCTATCACAAGCAGAGCAATTCATGAAGCGACGTATTAATCATCAGCATATGAAGAATGGTGTAACCTTGATTGATCCTGAGAACACGTATATCTCGCCAGATGCAGTCATCGGTGAAGATACAATGATTTATCCTGGGACGGTCATCAAAGGGAATGTAAAGATTGGTGCAGATGCCACAATCGGTCCGAACACTGAGATTGTTGATAGCGTAATTGGAGATCGGACAGTCATTAAGCAGTCTGTTGTCTGCGATAGTGAAGTTGGGGTAGATGTGACAATTGGACCGTTTGCTCATATTCGCCCGTTGTCGAAAATTGGCGATGAAGTGAAGATCGGGAATTTTGTCGAAATCAAGAAAACAGTTTTCGGTGACCGAAGCAAAGCGTCTCATCTAAGCTATATTGGAGATGCAGAGGTCGGAACGGATGTAAACCTTGGTTGTGGATCTATTACAGTTAATTATGATGGGAAGAACAAATTCTTAACGAAGATTGAAGATGGCGCATTTATTGGCTGCAATTCAAATCTCGTTGCACCAGTCACTGTCGGAAAAGGGGCATATGTTGCAGCCGGTTCAACGGTTACAGAAGATGTACCGCAGGATGCATTGTCTATTGCTAGAGCAAGACAAGTCAATAAAGAAGATTATGTGAAAAATATTCATAAAAAATAATCCAAATACCCGGAGGTTTACCATGTCTAATCGTTATGCTGATGCGAATTTAAAGATATTCTCTTTGAATTCAAACCCTGAACTTGCCAAAGAAATTGCCGATCGTATCGGAGTTGATGTAGGAAAGAGCTCTGTTAAACGTTTTAGTGACGGTGAAGTCCAAATCAATATTGAAGAAAGTATCCGTGGCTGTGATTGTTATGTTATTCAATCTACTAGTGCGCCAGTCAATGAGCACATTATGGAGCTACTCATTATGGTAGATGCACTAAAACGCGCTTCTGCGAAAACGGTCAATATTGTTATCCCTTATTACGGATATGCACGTCAAGATCGTAAGGCGAAACCTCGTGAGCCAATCACGGCGAAGCTTTTTGCGAACTTACTTGAAACAGCAGGTGCTACACGTGTCATTGCACTTGACCTTCATGCGCCGCAAATCCAAGGTTTCTTTGATATTCCAATCGATAACTTAATGGCTGTGCCAATCTTAACAAACTATTTTGAACAGAAAAACTTGAATGATATCGTTGTTGTGTCTCCTGACCACGGTGGTGTTACGCGTGCGCGCAAAATGGCGGACCGCCTGAAAGCACCAATCGCAATTATCGACAAACGTCGTCCGAAGCCGAACGTGGCTGAAGTGATGAACATCATTGGGAACATTGAAGGCAAAACGGCGATTCTCATCGATGATATCATTGATACAGCTGGTACGATTACACTTGCTGCAAATGCACTTGTGGAAAATGGAGCGGCTGAAGTCTATGCTTGTTGTACTCACCCAGTATTGTCTGGACCAGCAGTAGAACGTATTACAAACTCTAAAATTAAAGAATTAGTTGTGACAAACAGTATTCACTTAACAGATGACAAGAAAGTTGGAAAATTCATTCCGCTTTCAGTTGGGCCTTTGCTTGCAGAAGCCATCATCCGTGTACATGAAGAAGAATCTGTGAGCTACCTTTTCAGCTAATTTTCTGATTGAAAAAGGCCCTAGGCATCAGCTTGGGGTCTTTTTGCTGTGATAAATGAAAGGCAAACATGTTTAAAATGATTCAGTTATGGGTATTTATGAAAGTAGTGACAAAAAAGAAATAGGATGGTGCTGAATATGGCAACTTTAAAAGCAAATAAAAGAACTGATTTCAAACGTTCCACACTGCAAAAAATCCGTCATTCAGGACACGTTCCTGGTGTCATATACGGAAAAAATACAGACAACCTGGCTGTTTCATTAGACAGTATTGATTTATTAAAGACATTACGTGATGAAGGAAAAAACACAATCATCACATTAGACGTTGGCGGTGAAACAAAATCTGTGATGGTAACAGAACTGCAAACAGATCCGTTGAAAAATGAGCTTGTCCACGCTGATTTCCAAGTGGTCGACTTACAGCGAGAAATTGACGCAGATGTACCTGTACAACTCATTGGCGAATCCAAAGGTGTAAAGGATGGCGGTGTGCTTCAGCAGCCACTATTTGAGCTATCCATTACAGCAAAACCAAAGGATATCCCGCAAAATATTGAAGCTGATATTACAAACTTAGAAGTAAATGACGTACTAACAGTTGGTGATCTGACTGTTCAATCTACGTATCAAATTAATAATGATCCAGAAGAAGTTGTTGCTTCGATCTTACCGCCTCAGCAATCAGAGGTTCCTGAGCCAGATAGTGAAGAGGAAACGCAAGAGCCTGAGGCCATTAAAGAAAAAGATGACAGCGAAGAATAACTGGTCAATTAGAGACGTAACCCTCCCGCGGTTACGTCTTTTGTGCTAGAATGAAAAGAATTCATACGTTTTGCATGAGGCAATCACATTGGCTCATTTTTTAGGCGTGTGCATGTGCGACAAAGGAGGTTATTGGTTTCATGATTGCGTTCGTTGGATTGGGTAATCCAGGAAAAGAATATGAAAAAACAAGACATAACGTCGGGTTTATGACAATAGATGAACTATCAAAAAAATGGGACATCCCATTAAATCAATCAAAATTCCATGGACAATATGGAACTGGGTTTGTTTCGGGGCAAAAGGTTCTACTTGTGAAGCCTCTTACATATATGAACTTATCAGGGGAATGTGTGCGTCCGCTGATGGATTACTATGATATTCCCCTTGAACATTTGAAGGTCATTTATGATGATCTTGATTTGCCAACGGGCCGGATTCGTTTGCGTACTAAAGGAAGTGCAGGCGGACATAACGGAATCAAATCGTTGATTCAGCATTTAGGTTCACCTGAGTTTGACCGATTCCGTATCGGCATCGGCCGTCCACAAAACGGCATGAAGGTCGTCGATTACGTACTAGGACGCTTCTCAGAGGAAGAACAGCCTGATATCTCATCTGCTATTCAAGCATCTGTTGAAGCTTGTGAAGCGGCTTTAACAAAGCCATTTTTAGAAGTGATGAATGATTTTAACAAGAAGGTATAAGAATGATAAGCAAAGCACATACTGATCATAAAATCTCAGCATGGGAGGATCACGTATGGCTTTGCACTATTACTGCCGGCACTGTGGTGTAAAGGTTGGCAGTCTAGATGAATCCGCTGTCCAAAGTGAAGCACTTGGATTTCATCACTTAACAAATGAGGAAAGAAACGATATGATTTCTTATAGGGAAAATGGTGATTTACATGTACAAACCATTTGTGAGGATTGCCAAGAGGCGCTCGAAAGAAATCCTGATTACCATCAGTATCATACCTTTATTCAATAAAAAGCTTTGGTGTAGATAATAGACCAAAGCGTTTTTCTGTTTTAAACAAGCAGGGAGGAGGAGCCAAATGAAAAATATACAATCATTTATCAAACAAAGTGATGATTTTCAGTCCATTTTTAATGGGCTAAAGGAAGGTTTAAAAGAACAACTGCTCGCCGGACTATCAGGCTCCGTCAGATCTTTATTTACAGCCGCCATATCAGACGAATTAAAGCGGCCGATGTTTATTGTGACACACAACTTATATCAAGCGCAGAAGGTCACAGATGATCTAGCAAGTGTGATGCCAGATCGCTCGGTTCTTCTTTATCCTGTCAATGAACTCATTGCATCTGAAATTGCTGTGGCAAGCCCGGAGCTTAGAGCGCAGCGTCTTGATGTATTGAATCGTCTCGCGAATGGAGAAAATCCGATTGTCGTGACCCCAGCAGCTGCAGTGCGTAGAATGCTTCCTCCTGTTGAGCTCTGGAAGGAGAGTCAGATCCATTTAAAGGTTGGTGAAGAAATTGATTTGGAGGCGTTTTCAAAACAACTCGTGCAAATCGGTTATGACCGGACGTCCATGGTCGCTGCGCCCGGAGACTTTAGTGTGCGCGGAGGCATCATTGACATTTATGCGTTAACGGAAGACCACCCGATCCGTATTGAGCTGTTTGATACAGAAGTGGATTCTATTCGGTCCTTCCACTCTGACACGCAGCGTTCATTGGAAACACTTCAAGAAATCAAGATTGGCCCGGCGAAAGAGCTGATTGTAAGAGGGCCTGAACGAGTGAGAGCGATTGAACAGCTTGACGAAGGTCTTGCCAGCAGCTTAAAGAAATTCAACTCGGATAAACAAAAAGAACTGCTCCATCAGAATATTTCTGCTGATCGTGAGAAGCTGCTAGAAGGTATTGTGACACAAGAAATGACGAAGTATCTGTCCTATTTCTATGAAAAGCCTGCTAGTTTGCTAGATTATACATCGCAGGATACGATAATCATTCTAGATGAAATCAGCAGAATTCAGGAGATGGAAGAACAGCTTGAACAGGAAGAAGCAGATTGGACAATTAGTCTGCTCGAAGAAGGGAATATCCTGCATGATCTAGCCCTTTCCTTCCCATTTCAAGAGCTGTTCAATCAGCAATCGAGATCGATTCTGTACTATTCCTTATTTTTGAGACATGTTCAGCAGACCAATCCACAAAATATCGTCAATGTATCTAGTAAGCAAATGCAGAATTTCCACGGGCAGATGAATGTGCTTGCAAGTGAAATTGAACGCTACAAAAAGCAGAATTATACGGTAGTCTTTTTAGGTGCGGATGAAGAGCGGACAGAGAAGCTGTCATCTGTCTTGCATGATTATGACATTGAAGCAGCTCTTGCTAAACCTGATGCTGAGCTTGTCAGCGGGCAAGTATATATTTTACAAGGTGAGCTGCAAACAGGTTTTGAACTGCCTTTATCCAAAATTGCTGTCATTACAGAGGGTGAACTTTTCAAGAAACGTGTGAAGAAGCAGGCACGTAAGCAAAAGCTGACGAACGCAGAGCGAATCAAAAGCTATTCAGAGCTGCAAGTGGGCGATTACGTGGTGCACATTAACCACGGGATCGGTAAGTATTTAGGAATTGAAACGCTTGAAATTGGCGGCATTCATAAAGATTATTTAAATATTCATTATCAAGGAAGCGACAAGCTTTATGTCCCTGTTGAACAAATTGATCAGGTGCAGAAGTATGTAGGGTCAGAAGGAAAAGAACCAAAGCTATACAAACTAGGCGGTAGCGACTGGAAGCGCGTGAAGAAAAAAGTAGAATCATCTGTGCAGGACATTGCAGATGATCTAATTAAGCTGTACGCAGAACGTGAAGCAAGCAAAGGGTATGCCTTCTCGCCTGACCATGAGATGCAGCGCCAGTTTGAATCTGCATTCCCTTACCAAGAAACAGACGATCAAATTCGCTCGATTCATGAAATCAAGCAAGACATGGAGCGGGAGCGCCCGATGGATCGTCTGCTTTGTGGAGATGTGGGCTATGGAAAAACAGAGGTGGCGATTCGAGCGGCCTTCAAAGCCATTGCTGACGGGAAACAGGTGGCACTGCTTGTACCAACAACGATCTTAGCGCAGCAGCATTTTGACACGATTATGGACAGATTCCAAGACTATCCTGTTAAAATCGCTCAGCTTAGCCGCTTCCGTACACGAAAAGAAACAACAGAAACCTTAAAAGGGCTGAAAAACGGAACGATTGATATGGTCATTGGGACGCATCGTCTTCTTTCAAAAGACATTGTGTACAAGGATTTAGGACTGTTAATTATCGATGAAGAGCAGCGCTTCGGTGTGACGCATAAAGAGAAAATTAAACAAATGAAAGCCAATATTGATGTGCTGACGTTAACGGCAACGCCAATTCCTCGTACGCTTCATATGTCGATGCTTGGCGTACGTGACTTATCTGTTATTGAAACACCACCTGAGAACCGTTTCCCAGTTCAAACCTATGTTGTCGAGTACAATGGTGCGTTAGTTAGAGAAGCCATTGAGAGAGAACTGGCAAGAGGCGGTCAAGTGTACTTCCTTTATAACCGAGTGGAGGACATTGAACGAAAAGCAGATGAAATCTCGATGCTTGTTCCAGACGCAAAAGTAAGCTACGCACATGGGAAAATGAGTGAGAACGAGCTGGAATCCGTGATGATTAATTTCCTAGAAGGTGAATCGGATGTACTCGTCAGTACAACCATTATCGAAACGGGCGTAGACATTCCAAATGTGAACACGCTCATTGTTCACGATGCTGATAAAATGGGGCTTTCGCAGCTGTACCAGTTAAGAGGACGAGTTGGGCGCTCGAATCGTGTGGCCTATGCTTATTTCACTTATCGAAAAGATAAAGTGCTTTCTGAAGTAGCTGAGAAAAGACTTCAAGCCATTAAAGAATTCACTGAGCTTGGGTCAGGCTTTAAAATTGCGATGCGTGATTTAACAATTCGAGGAGCAGGGAACTTACTTGGTGCACAGCAGCATGGATTTATTGATTCTGTTGGATTCGACCTTTACTCTCAAATGCTGAAAGAAGCCATTGAAGAAAGAAGAGGCGATACGACTGCTCAAGAAAAATTTGAGCCGGAAATTGATCTCCAAATTGATGCCTACATTCCAGATAGCTATATTTCTGATGGCAAACAAAAGATCGAGATGTATAAACAGTTTAGAGCGATTGGATCAATAGAAGAGCGGAAAGAGCTTCAAGATGAAATGATTGACCGATTCGGAGAATATCCGCAAGAAGTGGCTGATTTGTTCACGATTGCGACGATGAAGGTGTACGCTGTGCAGGAACGTGTCGAGTTGATCAAGATGGAGAAAGGCATTGTTAGACTCACTCTCGATGAAAAAGCAAGCAGCGACATCGATGGTCAAAAATTATTTGAGCTTGGCAGTCAATATGGACGTGATATCGGTCTTGGCATGGAAGGCAGCAAGCTGATTATTTCTGTCCAAACAAAAGGCAAGAAAACGGAGGAGTGGCTTGAAGTCATTCTTCGTATGCTTCGAGGTCTTCAAGATGTGAAAAAAGAAACCATTCCATCTTCATAAAATTTTGTTGGTCTCTCGTGTATATTACGTTTGATGTGACGGATACTAATCTCAGGGTCAAGTGGTGAATGTTGCATAAAGTGGACGCTTTTGTTCCATTCACCCAACACATCATCAAACGAAAGAGAGGCAGCAGTGAATGAAAGCAACTGGAATTGTACGCCGCATCGATGATCTAGGTAGAGTGGTTATACCGAAGGAGATTCGCAGAACATTGCGCATCCGGGAAGGAGATCCACTTGAGATTTTTGTCGACCGCGATGGAGAAGTCATTTTGAAGAAGTATTCACCGATTAGTGAGCTAGGAGACTTTGCGAAGGAATATGCTGATGCATTATTCGACAGTTTGGGTCATTCTATCCTCATCTGTGATCGTGATACGTATATTGCTGTATCCGGTAGTTCAAAAAAAGAGTATTTAAACAAATCCATTAGTGATTTACTTGAACGAACAATGGATCAGCGTAATTCTGTATTAGAGGACAGCAAGAAAGAAATTCAGCTTGTGGATGGTATTGATGATGATGTATCAGCTTATACCATTGCACCTATTGTTGCAAACGGAGATCCAATTGGCGCCGTCGTCTTATTTTCTAAAGAGCGTTCAATGGGAGAAGTGGAGCATAAAGCGGCAGAAACGGCAGCTGGCTTCTTAGCCCGTCAAATGGAACATTAGGTCTAATAAATCTATATCATTTTGATAAAACGAAAGAATGCCGATGAAATCATCTGATTTTGTCGGCGTTTTTTATATGGGATGAAACAAAACAATGAATGTATCGTCTACTCCTTAGAAAGAAACGGCTTGCCAGTCACGTATGATATAATGAGTGCGTTTAAATGCAGGTATATTTTTTGATTGAACATAAAGGAGTCATCCATGAAAAATGCTGTAAATCAGCCGCATTGGCTTTTCCAAGGTGCGGTGATTTTAACCATCGCAGGCTTGTTATCAAAGGTACTGAGTGCCGTATATCGTGTCCCTTTTCAAAATATCGTAGGAGACACAGGTTTTTATATTTATCAGCAGGTCTATCCCTTTCTTGGCATTGCGATCATGCTCGGCACCACTGGTTTTCCTGTGATGGTGTCCAAGCTCCTGAGCGAGCATGGTGAGGAGAATCGCCGAATCATTACAAAGGTATCCTTGGTGTATATCACTTTGCTGAGCTTGGCCTTATTTCTTTGTTTATACATAGGAGCAGGCACAATTGCGAATCTCATGGCGGACAGTCAATTAATGCTGCTCATCCAGATGAGTTCGTTTGTGTTTTTGTTTCTGCCGCTTACCGTGATGCTGAGGGGTGTTTTTCAGAGTGATGGGCTGATGCTCCCCACTGCGGTCTCTCAATTGGCTGAGCAGCTCATCAGAGTAGGCGTCCTGCTTGTTTTATCTTTCTATTTTGTGAGACATGGCTATTCGCTTTATGAAACAGGAGCGGGTGCGGTGTTCTCTTCTATAGCTGGAAGTGCGGCTTCACTCATTTTGCTTCTTTTCCTTTGGCTGACCTATCGGAAGCGGTCGTCAGCGAGCAAGACATTAAAACAGGCTACACTGCGGAAAAAAGATGTGCTGAAGAGTTTGGTGCTGTATACATTGACGATTTGTGTGAGTGGATTGCTGATCCTATGGATGCAAATGATCGATGCTTTTCACCTGTATGCGCTGCTGCGCAGTGAGGGACTGAGTGAAGCAGATGCAAAGGCGGCAAAAGGCGTGTATGACCGAGGTCAGCCGTTCTTGCAGCTCGGGACGGTGTTTGCAATTAGTATCGGGACGTCTCTTGTTCCGTTTTTGTCGTCGGCCTTAAGAAAAGGGCAGCATAAAGCAATTCGTGAAAAAGTACGTACATCGTTTAAGGCAACATCGGTGCTGGGGATTGGTTCAGCTGTCGGTCTTATATGTATTTTATCGTCTGTGAACATCATGCTTTTTCGTAATGACTTAGGGACAGATGCGCTGCAAATATTTTGCATATCCATTGCCTTTACATCAATGGCGATTACGCAAACCGCTTTACTTCAGGGGCTGGGACATACCGTGTACCCGGCTGTTGTGGTCCTGATCAGTGTACTGGTGAAATGGGGTCTGACGCTGGCTCTTGTCCCGTTATTCGGCATTTATGGAGCCGCATGGTCGACTGTTTGTGGGTTTCTCGCCGCCGCTACGCTCAATGCGGTGTATTTGAAGAATAAAGGGTGGATTTCAATAAGAGAGCTATTCCCAGTGAAAATTCTTTTATCAGCAGCATTCATGGCTGTCGTTTTAATTGGATATCAGGCATTGTTTTCTTGGGTCATTCCCTTTGAGAAACGTCCGTTTTCTGTTTTAGAGAGCCTGACTTCAGTTTTTATTGGTGGTTTCGCCTTTTTATATAGTATTCTTAAGCTAGACGTATTTACGGAAGAGGAATGGAGACTCATTCCATTAGGAGAAAAGATTTTATATTTTAAACAGATGAGAGGGAATCGAAATGGCAGGTAAGATTACAGTCGTTGGTCTTGGGGCAGGCGACATGGATCAGCTGACGCTCGGTGTATATAAGCAGCTGAAGCAGGCGAAAGAAGTATACATGAGAACGCAGGATCATCCACTCACCGCAGAATTGATGCAGGAGGTCCCGTCTCTGACCTTTTTTGATGAGATATATGAAAAGCATGATCAGTTTGATGCAGTGTATGAGGAAATCACAGACATTCTCTTCCAAGAGGCTGAGGGGAAAGATATTGTGTATGCAGTACCAGGTCACCCGTTTGTAGCGGAAAAGACAGTGCAGCTTCTTGTTTCACAACAGAAGGAGCGCGGGGTTGAGGTGTACGTCGCTGGTGGACAAAGCTTTTTGGATGCGACGTTTAATTCCTTACAGATTGACCCAATTGAAGGGCTGCAATTCGTTGACGCAGGGGATATGAGAGCGGATGATCTGAAGTTGACCCAGCATGTGCTGATCTGTCAGGTATATGATCAGATGACAGCCTCGAATGTGAAGCTGACCCTCATGGAAAAGCTACCTGACGATTATGAAGTCTTTATCGTAACGGCAGCTGGAAGCAGTCAGGAACAGATTACAGGTGTTCCTTTATTTGAACTTGATCGAGATGTGTCGATAAATAACTTAACGAGTGTTTATGTGCCTCCAATCCAAGATGAAAAGCTACTCTATCAACAATTTGACACTTTCCGTGAAGTCATTCGTACATTAAGAGGTCCTGGCGGCTGTCCTTGGGATCAAGAACAAACGAATGAGTCGCTCAAACCATATTTAATTGAAGAATGTTATGAGCTGCTGGAAGCCATAGATGAAGACGATCCAGATCATATGGTTGAAGAACTCGGAGATGTACTGCTTCAAGTTTTACTCCATGCTCAAATTGGTGAAGATGATGGTTATTTCTCAATGGATGACGTCATTCAGCATGTGACAGAAAAAATGATTCGACGACATCCGCATGTGTTCGGTGATACGGATGTGTCTGAAGCATCAGATGTCGTCGCCAACTGGGAAAAAATCAAGCAGCAGGAAAAACCGGAGCGTGCAGCATCTATTTTGCAATCCATTCCAACGACTCTTCCAGCTTTAACAAAAGCCTATAAGCTCCAAAAGAAAGCAGCAAAAGTGGGCTTCGACTGGACAGAAGTAGAGGATATTTGGAACAAATACGAAGAGGAAAAGCAGGAATTCCTTGTGGAAGTGGCAGATAAGACGGATGAAGGTGCAACAAAGCAGATGAAGGATGAATTTGGGGATCTTTTGTTTGTTCTCGTCAACATTGGAAGATTTTATCATCTAGAGCCTGAAACCGCCCTCTCTTCTGCAAACACAAAATTCATGCGGCGCTTTCAGCATATTGAACAAAAAGCAAAGGATATAGGGCGTTCACTAGAGGACTTGACCCTAGAAGAAATGGACGATCTGTGGAACGATGCCAAACGCATAGAAAGAGGTGAACACACATGAGACTAGATAAATTCTTAAAAGTGTCTCGTTTAATCAAAAGAAGAACATTGGCAAAAGAAGTAGCCGATCAAGGGAGAATTTCCATTAATGGCACGCAGGCGAAAGCCAGCTCTGACGTGAAAGAAGGGGACGAGCTTCAAATTCGTTTTGGCCAAAAGCTTGTGACTGTTCAAGTCAACGAGTTAAAAGACACAACGAAAAAAGAAGAAGCTGCTGGCATGTATACCGTGCTAAAAGAAGAGAAAACAGCAGAATAGGGCTTGTTCTAAATGTCCCGCCTGTCACATACAATGCAGTAACAATGCAAGTATGAGATATGGGGGATGTATAAATGAATCAATATTATAATCAACCTCAAGGCACGAAGTTGTCATCAGAAGCCGAGCATCATGTCACAATGCGCAACAGAAAGCATTTAGATATTACTGGGGTCAAACAAGTCGAGAGCTTTGATAATGAAGAATTTCTGCTTGAGACTGTCATGGGAGTCCTCGCCATTCGCGGAGAAAATCTGCAAATGAAAAACTTAGATGTAGAAAAGGGCGTTGTGTCCATTAAAGGGCGTGTCTTTGACTTAATCTATGTAGATGAGCAGCACGGGGAGAAAGCTAAAGGATTTTTTAGCAAGCTGTTTAAATGACACTGACGGTCCAGTTTTATACGATGCTTTCGATGGCGGCGATGGGCATCTGGCTGGGCGCATCGCTGGATACGTACAAGCTGTTTGTGAACCGGGAAAAAACAGCAAAATGGCTGCTGGTCATTCACGACCTCCTTTTTTGGGTGGTGCAGGGTCTCTTATTCTTTTATGTCCTGCTGCTGACCAATGAGGGAGAATTCAGGCTTTATATTTTTCTAGCTGTTGCTCTAGGTTTCTCGATGTACCAGGCATTGATGAAACAGCTGTATATGAACATCCTCAAGTTTGTGATGAGGTGTATTTATCAGACTGTTCTCTTCCTGAAAAGGCTGATCATGTCGATGGTTTTCCAGCCCATTCGCTGGATCGTCGGTTTGATCATAAGTGCTCTTCTGTTCTTGTTCCACTCGCTCTTACGCCTTGTTCGTTTTGCGTTTCGACTCGTGTGGAAGGTGCTGTATATTGTTTGTTATCCGCTTATTTGGTTACTCAATGTGACCATTATTCATCGAATTCCCGAAAAATGGCGAACATCAATGAGGTTGTTTTTCTCAAAAGGAGCAGGAATTTTACAAGGGATCAAGAAATTATCTCGTACCATGAAAACGAAATGGAAACAATTCTGGACAAAGTAAGAGAGGAGGCCTTCATCCTTGAACGAGAGAAAAAGAAATATCGCACAAATTCAAAATGATTATCAAAAACAAATGGAACAGCAAGCGCAGCGCCTAAAACGCAAACGCCGGGGACTCCTTAGAAGGCTTACCGTGTTTGGAGTCATTGTGCTCATGTTTGCTGTTTTGGTAACAAGTGCCCTCTGGTCGCAATCGTCTGCATTGAAAGAAAAAGAAGAGAAGAAGGTTGTGCTTGAAAAAGAATTGAAGCAATTACAAACAAAGCAGGAAGATATTTCTGATGAAATCAAAAAGCTGAAAAGCAAAGAATACGTACTCGAACTGGCACGACGGGACTATTATATGTCTAAAAAAGGCGAAAAAATCTTTGATGTGGGCAATAAGAGCGATTAGCCTTGTTGACACTTAAAATTCAGTTTATGTATAATTGAACAAATGAGATTTTTTTATAAGTCTAAGGAGGAGCACTTTTTTTATGTCGATTGAAGTTGGCAGCAAGTTACAAGGGAAAGTTACGGGCATTACAAATTTTGGAGCTTTTGTGGAGTTGCCAGGCGGTTCAACTGGTCTCGTTCATATCAGTGAGGTAGCCGATAACTATGTAAAAGATATTAATGAGCATTTAAAAGTCGGTGAACAAGTTGAAGTGAAAGTGATTAACGTTGAAAAAGACGGTAAAATCGGCTTGTCCATTAAAAAAGCAAAAGATCGTCCTCAACAACAACAATCAAGACCGAGCAGAAATGATTTCCGTCCGAAGGAATCGTTTGAGCAAAAAATGAACAAATTCTTAAAAGATAGCGAAGATCGCTTAACATCTTTAAAACGTAACACGGAATCAAAACGTGGGGGGCGCGGAGCAAGAAGAGGTTAACTTGTTGCTGCTTTCTATATATTTTTCACAACAAAGCATCTGCTGTTTAGCGGGTGCTTTTTTTAAATACAAATTCAACGTTTTTTGTGCATTTGCCATTTAATTTAAAACTTTCTATTGACGGACAAGCGAATCCTTTGTATTATAGTTCTTGTGCTTCTTAGCGCATTTTACATTATGGCGGTGTAGCTCAGCTGGCTAGAGCGTACGGTTCATACCCGTGAGGTCGGGGGTTCGATCCCCTCCGCCGCTATCCTTTTAAAAAGAACAATAAGCAAGGCCCGTTGGTCAAGCGGTTAAGACACCGCCCTTTCACGGCGGTAACACGGGTTCGAATCCCGTACGGGTCATCTTCAAAACAGCTTTCTATAGGAAAGCTGTTTTTTTGTGCTTTCGTAAAATTCTGATGAAAGACATCGACTTTCAAGAAAGTATGCCTCTTTGGCAAATAAAGCGTCGAACGTTTTATGGAAACGACAACTTCTTTTGACAAAATTTCTTTTTCACCTTCGCTATAATGACAAGCAACGAATATCAGGTGGGGGATGAAAAGATGGAAAAACTAGAAAGAAGAACTGATTTAACGGGAGCCGGGTTTGAAAGAATCAGTGCAGGGTTAAAAAAGATGAAAAACCTGTTTCTTCATCATACGCATTCTCTTTTTTTCTATAAAGGGTTTATTTATGTTGTTCTGGGCTTTTTATTGGGACGAGCCTTTATCTTATCTGAAATTATGCCGTTTGCATTGCCTTTCTTTGGGTCCATGCTGCTCATTAAAAGGGATAAAGCGATGCTTGCTTGTCTTGCTTTACTCGCTGGAGCGATGACGATATCACCTCAAAATGCATTATTCGTGTTTGCGTCATTGATCGTGTTCCTCCTCATGTCAAAGGTCGTTTCATTTATCATCAAAGACCCGGTGAAAACATTACCGGTTGTGATTGTGCTCTCAATGCTGATAACCAGGGGAGCTTTTGTATACCTCGAGCAGGGTGCGGTTCAAAGCTATGACTATGTGATGGCAGGGGTTGAAGCTGGACTTGCCTTCATTTTGACACTGATTTTTCTTCAAAGTTTGCCGATTTTTACAGTCAGGAAAATCAAACACTCCTTAAAGGTTGAAGAAATTATTTGCTTTATGATATTAATCGCTTCAGTTTTAACAGGTCTGGCTGGGATCACATTTCAAGGAATGCAGGCAGAGCATATTTTGTCACGATATGTAGTGCTGAGCTTTGCCTTTATTGGAGGAGCGAGTATTGGTTGTACCGTGGGTGTTGTAACTGGATTAATTCTTGGTCTCGCCAACATTGGCAACCTTTATCAGATGAGTCTGCTTGCCTTTTCGGGCTTATTAGGCGGATTACTAAAAGAGGGGAAAAAAGCAGGAGCCGCCATCGGCTTGATTGTGGGTTCTTTACTAATCTCCCTCTACGGTGAAGGGTCAGCAGGGCTAATGACAACGCTATATGAATCACTCATCGCAGTTGCACTGTTTTTGCTCACACCACAGTCAGTAACGTCCAAGGTGGCAAAATATATTCCTGGTACGGTAGAGCATGTACAGGAACAGCAGCAATATGCCAGAAAAGTACGAGACGTGACAGCAAAAAAGGTAGATCAATTCTCTAATGTATTTCATGCGCTGTCTGAGAGTTTTGCGACATTTTACGAATCCATTCCTGAGGAAAAGAAGCAGGAAGAGGATGTAGATCTTTTTTTAAGTACGATCACAGAACGTTCCTGTCAAACGTGCTATAAGAAAAATAAATGCTGGGTGCAGAACTTTGATACAACCTATGAACTCATGAAACAAGTTATGCATGAATCTGATGAAAAAACGTACGAGCATAACCGGAAGTTGAAAAAGAAATTCAGTCAGCACTGCTCAAAATCAAAGCATGTAGAAGAATTGATTGAAGAGGAGATAGCTTACTATAAAGCAAATCAGACCTTAAAGAAAAAGGTCCAAGACAGCAGGCGCCTTGTGGCCGAACAACTGATGGGTGTTTCGCAAGTCATGGAGGATTTTTCCCGGGAAATAAAACGAGAAAGAGAGCAGCATTTTATTCAGGAAGAGCAGATGATAGAAGCACTTCAGAACTTTGGAATTGAAATTCAGCAAGTTGAAATTTATAGCTTAGAACAGGGAAATGTTGATATAGAGATGAGAATTCCCTATTGCCAAGGTCATGGGGAATGCGAAAAAATCATCGCTCCAATGCTCTCGGATATTTTAGAAGAACAAGTTTTAGTCAAAGCAGAGCAGTGTGCGGAGCATCCAACAGGTTATTGTCATGTTGTATTCGGTTCTGCAAAATCGTATCGAGTGTCTACAGGTGTAGCACATGCAGCGAAAGGCGGAGGATTAGTATCTGGAGACAGCTACAGCATGATGGAGCTGGGTGCAGGTAAATATGCCGCAGCTATTAGTGATGGGATGGGAAATGGAGCAAGAGCCCATTTTGAAAGCAATGAAACGATCAAGCTGTTAGAAAAAATCTTGGCGTCTGGTATTGATGAAAAAGTAGCGATTAAAACGATTAATAGCATTTTATCTTTACGGACAACAGATGAAGTCTATTCCACATTAGACTTATCCATCATTGATTTACAGGATGCGAGCTGTAAGTTCCTCAAGATTGGCTCCACCCCAAGTTTTATTAAACGTGGTGATCAAGTGATGAAGGTACAGGCCAGCAACTTGCCTATTGGCATTATTGATGAATTTGAAGTAGAAGTGGTGAGTGAACAGATGAAGGCAGGAGACCTCCTTATCATGATGAGCGACGGTATCTTTGAAGGACCAAAGCATATCGAAAATCATGATTTGTGGGTCAAACGAAAAATGAAGAGCTTTAAAACAGAAGATCCGCAAGAGATTGCTGATTTATTAATGGAGGAGGTCATTCGCACAAGAGCAGGTCAAATCGATGACGATATGACGGTTGTCGTCATTAGGCTCGACCACAATACACCAAAATGGGCATCCATTCCGACAGGTACATTCTATCTTCAGAAACAAGAGATTTCTTGAAATATCGTATAATATGAATTTCTTCTGGCGATGATGGGGATATAAGCATTCAGTTACAATCCCAGGAGGAATGAAGATGCGAAAAGGTCACGTAAACCAAATCTTACTGATTACAGATGGCTGCTCAAATCATGGGGAAGACCCACTTGCGATTGCCGCATTGGCAAAGGAGCAAGGGATCACAGTCAATGTCATTGGCATTATGGAAGAGAACAGACACGATCATGAAGCGATGAAAGAAGTAGAGGGGATTGCTCTAGCAGGCGGAGGCATTCATCAGGTTGTCTACGTTCAGCAATTGTCTCAAACCGTACAAATGGTTACAAAAAAGGCGATGACGCAAACGTTACAAGGTGTTGTGAATAAAGAATTGCAGCAAATTCTTGGCAAAGATACTGAAATTGAAGAACTCCCCCCAGATAAGCGTGGAGAAGTGATGGAAGTTGTGGACGAGCTCGGTGAGACTGTTCATCTTCAAGTGCTTGTGCTTGTGGATACGAGTGCAAGTATGAAACCGAAGCTGCCAACGGTCAAAGAAGCACTCATCGATCTCTCTATTAGTCTAAATTCGAGAATTGGTGAAAATCAGTTTGGGATGTGTGTATTTCCCGGGAAAAACTCAGATGCAGAAATTGTGTTGAACTGGACGCCTCGGTTCGATTCGTTATCATCAATTTTCCCGAAGCTGACAACAGGAGGAATTACACCGACAGGACCAGCAATTCGAGAAGCACTCCAGCATTTCAAATCAGTTCGTTCACGAAAAGGGCTGCTTGAAGCGAAGGAAAAACATGATGAATTCGGCTTCTAACATCCCATTAGGTACGATGATAAAGGGAAAGTGGCATCACCAACATTACCGCATTGTAAAAGAGCTGGGAAAAGGGGCGAACGGTGTGGTTTATCTGGCCGAATCGCCAAAGGGGCAAGTGGCCCTTAAAGTGAGTGATGACAGTATGCTCATTGCATCTGAAGTCAATGTATTAAAATCCTTTTCAAAGGCTCCTGTGAAAACCATGGGGCCTTCTTTTTATGATATGGATGATGCTCTTTATCCTGGTATGTCAGAGAAACGGTCGTTTTATGTCATGGAGTATGTCAGAGGGCCATTGCTGCTTGAATTTGTGAAACAAAAAGGCGATGAATGGATCGTCGTTCTCATGATTCAACTGTTGTCTAACCTTGCTCACTTACATAAGGAAGGCTGGATCTTCGGTGACTTGAAGCCTGATAATCTCATCGTTTCAGGCCCCCCAGCTACGATTCGATGTATTGATGTTGGAGGAACAACGAAGGCAGGAAGGGCGATTAAGGAATACACCGAGTTTTTTGACCGCGGCTACTGGGGCTTCGGTACAAGAAAAGCAGAACCTTCTTATGATCTATTTGCTTTAAGTATGGTCATGGTGAACTGTGCCTATAAAAAAGAATTTAAAAAAGGGGCAGAACCAGAAAAACAGCTTTATCGAGCGATTGAAGGACATCCTTTATTAAAGCGATATGAGAGGGTGTTAAAAGCGGCTCTCCAAGGCAAATTTCAATCAGCAGCAGACATGAAAAGCGCGATGCTGAAAGAAGGACAATTGCTTGCTTCAAGAAAATCACGACAAAAGAAGCCATCACAGCAAACTAGGCAAAAGCCAGCTGTTTCCCAACATCAACAGGCCGCACCTTCACGATCAAGAGTTGCTGCTGCGAAAAGAACATCAGTACGCAAAAAATCAGGCGGGCTTTTTGAAACCATTCTCATCTTATGCAGTGTGCTCGCTCTTTACTGTGCCTATGTGGTTTTATTCCTATTATAGAGCTGTAAAAAAGCAGGCTTCTTCTTTGCTTGGAGCTAATGAAAGTGATAGGATATGTATATCTTTAAATTACCTGCTCTTATTGAGGAGGAAGTTGTGAATAGAATTGAATCTTTTTTGAAAAAACATGATGTTTTCCTTGAAAATACGACAGTCATTGTCGGGGTTTCTGGCGGACCAGATTCTATGCTCTTGCTGCATGAACTAAACAAACGTCGAAAAGGTTCTTTTCAGCTGATTGCAGCCCATGTAGATCACATGTTCAGAGGAGAAGAATCCTTTGCTGATTTGGCATTTGTTGAAGCGTATTGTAAAGAGCATGAGATCCTTTTTGAATCGGCTCGTATACAGGTCACCCAATATGCAAAAGAAAACCGCTTAAACAAACAGGCAGCTGCAAGAGAGTGCAGATATGCTTTCTTTCGTCAATTGATGGAACAGTACAGCGCTCAATTTATAGCGCTTGCACATCATGGAGACGATCAAGTAGAAACAATGGTGATGAGGCTGACAAGAGGGACTGTTGGAATAGGACTCGCAGGTATGCAAGCAAAGCGCCCTTTTCAAGAAGGGTGGCTGATTCGTCCGCTGATTGGATATTCTAAGGATGATGTACTCGCTGCTTGCGAAAAAGAACAAGTTCCTTATGTCATTGATCAAAGCAATCACACCGATGACTACTTGAGAAACCGGATCAGAAGACACGTTCTTCCCGTGTTAAAAGAAGAGGCACCTCATGTGCATGAAAGCTTTCAGTTTGTAAGTGACATGCTGACTGAGGATGAGCAGTACTTGCAGGCATTAACAAAGGATCAAATGCATCAAGTCATTACGAATCAAACGCCAAAGCAAATTGAGATCAAAACGAAGCCTTTGCTTGACCTGCCTTTGCCTTTACAAAGAAGAGGCATTCAACTAATATTAAACTATCTTTATGAAAACACTCAATCAGCGTTTTCAAACCAGCATATTCTAGGGACTTTGGACTGGTTATCTCATACTGATCAACCGTCTGGATCATTAGATTTGCCAAAAGGTTTACAAGCTGTCAAATCTTATGATCACTGTATGTTTACCTTTGAACGATCGCTTGTCATAGATCAGTCATATACTCATCATTTAAAAGGTGAGCTTGGCGAGGAACTTTTTCTCCCGAATGGACAGTCTATCTTGGTATCAAATCATGTTCCGAAGGATGCACGGAACGGAAACCATTTTTTCTTGCTTCAAAAAGATCATGTTCGTCTTCCTTTGATCATTCGCTCACGAAAAAACGGTGATCGAATCAAACTTAAAGGGATGAATGGATCAAAAAAGGTGAAAGATATATTTATTGATAAAAAAGTGCCTCTTGCAGAAAGAGACAGCTGGCCGATCGTCACTGACTCGGATCATCAAATCATCTGGATCCCAGGTCTGAAAAAATCCGTTTTTGAAGAAATTGATATGACAAACAGCGATCTCATTGTATTACAATATAGACAGCACGAAAATTTGTAGGGGGCAAGCAAAAGCATGAAACAAGATATTGAAAAGATTTTGATCTCAGAAGAAGAGATCCAGCTAAAAGTGAAGGAACTGGGTGCAACATTAACCAGCGATTATGATGGTAAATTTCCCCTGGCTATTGGTGTTTTGAAAGGGGCTCTTCCATTCATGGCAGACCTGATCAAACACATTGATACATATTTAGAGCTTGATTTTATGGATGTATCTAGCTACGGAAAGTCTACCGTATCTTCTGGAGAAGTGAAGATCATCAAAGATCTAGATACTTCTGTTGAAGGAAGAGATATTCTAATTATGGAAGATATCATCGACAGTGGGTTAACTTTGAGTTATCTGGTAGAGCTTTTCCGATACCGTAAAGCAAACTCCATTAAAATTGTGACATTGCTTGATAAACCAAGCGGCCGCAAAGCAGACATCAAAGCAGATTATGTTGGGTTTGAAGTACCAGATGCATTTGTTGTTGGCTATGGATTGGATTTTGCCGAACGTTACCGAAACCTCCCGTATATTGGAGTGTTAAAACCATCTGTTTACGAAGGCTAATGAGCACACGTTTACATGAGGTTATTGGTTGTATTGGAATGATTTTCTATGATACTATTGAACATAGTTGTGCTTACTGTGGGAGGAGGTAAGGAATGAATCGGGTTTTTCGTAATACGATTTTTTATATACTTATTTTATTACTTGTGATAGGGGTTGTCAGTTGGTTAGGATCCCCTAATCAAAAGCCTGAGAACATGTCTTACAGCAAATTTTCGCAAAATTTAAGTGCGGGAAAAGTGGAGAGTATCTCCATTCAGCCTGTAAGAGGGGTTTATGAAATTCGTGGTCAATTAGATGGCGCGAAGAAAGATGAATACTTCATTACCCACGTTCCAGACGGTCAAGGAGTTGACCAAATTTACAGTGCACTGAAGAATACAGATGTAAAAGTAGAACCAGCACCTGAAACAAATGGATGGCTGCAAGTTCTGACAACCATCATTCCATTCATCATCATCTTTATCCTGTTCTTCTTCTTATTGAACCAAGCTCAAGGCGGTGGAAGCCGTGTCATGAACTTTGGTAAGAGTAAGGCGAAGCTTTACACAGAAGAGAAGAAACGTGTGAAATTTAAAGATGTTGCCGGTGCGGATGAAGAAAAACAAGAGCTCGTAGAAGTGGTTGAATTCTTAAAAGATCCACGTAAATTTGCGGAGCTTGGCGCAAGAATCCCTAAAGGGGTTTTACTAGTAGGACCTCCAGGTACAGGTAAAACATTGCTTGCGAGAGCATCTGCAGGAGAAGCAGGCGTTCCTTTCTTCAGCATCAGTGGTTCTGACTTCGTCGAGATGTTCGTCGGTGTCGGTGCATCACGTGTACGTGATTTGTTTGAAAATGCGAAAAAGAATGCACCTTGCTTAATCTTTATTGATGAGATTGATGCAGTGGGTCGTCAGCGTGGAGCAGGTCTTGGCGGTGGTCATGATGAGCGTGAACAAACGCTTAACCAGCTTCTTGTTGAAATGGATGGTTTTAGTGCCAACGAAGGGATTATCATCATTGCTGCAACGAACCGTGCAGATATCCTAGATCCTGCATTGCTGCGTCCGGGACGTTTTGACCGTCAAATTACGGTTGACCGCCCAGATGTCATTGGCCGTGAAGAAGTACTGAAGGTTCATGCGAAAAACAAACCGCTTGATGATACAGTCAACTTGAAAGCCATTGCAAGCAGAACACCAGGTTTCTCTGGGGCAGATCTTGAGAACTTACTAAACGAAGCAGCGCTTGTTGCTGCCCGTCAAAACAAAAAGAAAATTGATATGCGTGATATCGACGAAGCAACTGACCGTGTCATTGCTGGACCGGCTAAGAAAAGCCGTGTCATTTCGAAGAAAGAACGCAATATCGTGGCGTACCATGAAGCAGGTCATACCGTCATTGGGCTTATCCTTGACGAAGCAGACATGGTGCATAAAGTAACGATCGTTCCTCGTGGTCAGGCAGGCGGATATGCGGTCATGCTTCCAAGAGAAGACCGTTATTTCCAAACGAAGCCAGAGCTTCTTGATAAAATCGTCGGCTTGCTTGGCGGTCGTGTTGCAGAGGAAATTACGTTTGGTGAAGTAAGTACAGGCGCTCACAACGACTTCCAGCGTGCAACAGGCATTGCAAGAAGAATGGTCACAGAGTTCGGTATGTCTGATAAACTTGGTCCACTTCAATTCGGTCAATCACAAGGAGGTCAAGTATTCCTTGGCCGTGATTTCAACAATGAGCCGAATTATAGTGAAGCGATCGCTTACGAAATTGACCAAGAAGTTCAGCGCTTCATCAAAGAAAGCTACGAACGTGCGAAACAAATTCTCACTGAGAATAAAGATAAGCTAGAAATCATCGCACAAGCTCTTCTAGAAGTGGAAACATTAGATGCTGAACAAATTAAATCTCTTTACGAAACTGGAAAGCTTCCAGAGCGTGTATACGCAGATGACGAAGAGAAAAACGATGATGTGAAAGTGAACATCAAGAAAAAAGAAGAAGATGAGGAGATCTAATCTCTTTCTATAAAAAGCTGTCGGGCTCACCGGCAGCTTTTTTTATTTCGATTCATGAATGGATCGGTTTCGAATTGTTTACAAATGGAACTCAATTCGTGTATGGTATGATAGAAAGTCGAAAAATGCTCTTTTTGAGACACTATTCAAAGTGGTGATGAAGTTGTTACTCGTGATAGATGTAGGAAACACAAATACCGTTTTAGGTGTTTATCATAATGGCGATTTGAACTACCATTGGCGGATTGAAACAAGCCGTCATAAAACAGAAGATGAATTTGGTATGGCAATCCGATCCTTATTTGACTATGTAGGGCTAATGTTTGACCAGATAGAAGGGATTATCATTTCTTCTGTTGTCCCGCCAATGATGTTTGCTCTGGAAAGAATGTGCGAAAAGTATTTTCACATTACTCCTCAAATCGTTGGGCCTGGCATGAAGACTGGATTAAACATTATGTGTGACAATCCAAAGGAAGTCGGCGCTGATCGAATTGTGAACGCAGTGGCGGCCATTCACCTGTATGGGGCACCTCTCATTGTGGTAGACTTTGGAACAGCCACAACCTACTGCTATATCAATGAACAAAAACAATACATGGGTGGCGCAATTGCACCGGGTATTACCATCTCAACAGAGGCTTTATATACAAGAGCGGCTAAGTTGCCAAGGATTGAAATTGTTCGTCCGGATCATATCGTAGGGAAAAACACGATTAGTGCGATGCAATCAGGTATCCTGTATGGATATGTTGGTCAAGTCGAGGGAATAGTGAAACGGATGAAGCAGCAAGCCAAACAAACACCGAAAGTCATTGCAACAGGCGGTTTGTCTACATTGATTGGAAATGAATCAGACTGTATTGATATTGTCGATCCGTTCCTCACATTAAAAGGACTCCAATTAATTTATGAGCGCAATCGTGTCGGTGTATTATAGGAGGGTTTAATCAAAATGGATTATTTAGTTAAAGCGTTAGCATATGACGGGAAAGTCCGTGCGTATGCTGCGAACACAACAGATACAATCAACGAAGCGCAGAGAAGACACCATACGTGGCCAACTGCTTCAGCTGCAATCGGCAGAACCATGACAGCAACTGTCATGATGGGAGCCATGCTGAAAGGCGAGAATAAATTAACTGTCAAAATTGAAGGCGGTGGGCCGATCGGAGCCATCATTGCGGATGGAAATGCAAAAGGTCAGGTGCGCGGATATGTCTCAAACCCACAAGTTCACTTTGATTTAAATGAACATGGGAAGCTGGACGTTAGACGTGCTGTTGGAACATCTGGAACGTTAAGTGTTGTCAAAGATATCGGACTGAAAGACCACTTTACAGGGCAAACAGAAATTGTCTCAGGTGAAATTGGAGATGACTTTACTTATTACCTCGTCTCCTCTGAACAAGTGCCATCCTCTGTAGGTGTGGGTGTTCTTGTCAATCCAGATAACTCGATCCTTGCAGCAGGCGGTTTCATCATTCAATTGCTGCCTGGAACAGAAGATGCAGTCATCGAAAGACTCGAAAAGAGATTATCAACCATTGAACCAATCTCTAAACTGATTGAAAAAGGGATGACTCCTGAAGAAATTTTAGAAGAAGTGCTCGGTGAAAAACCTCAAATTTTAGAAACTGTACCTGTCGAATTTTCTTGTAACTGCTCAAAAGAACGGTTTGCCAACGGTATTATCAGCCTAGGGAAAGCCGAAATTGAGGATATGATTGAACAAGACGGACAAGCAGAAGCTCAATGCCATTTTTGTAACGAAACGTATGTATTTACAAAAGAAGAGCTAGAAGAGCTACGTGAAGAAATAACCCGCTAAGCTCTAAGCAGCGGGTTTTCTTTTTAGAATGGAAAGGAGACGAAAGATGAGACTGAAAGCAAGAGTGGTATGGACATTTATCCTCGTTCTGCTCATGATTAATGCCGTTGTCATTGCATATGTATTAACAAAATCACAAATGTCGCAGGCTTCTTCAAATGGGAAGAGCGGTGAAGAAATTGCTTCTATTGGGAAAGAGAAAGTCACACGTCAAGAATGGTTAAAGAAAATGGAAGACCGCTACGGAAAGGCAACACTTGAACAAATGATCAATCAGAAGGTAGTCAATCAACTTGCGAAAGAAAACAAGCTGGAGGTATCTTCAAAAGAGATCAATCGTGAGCTGCTGATGCTGAAAGCGGTATCTAATAATTTCTACGAAGACGGTCATACAAGCGAAAAGGAATGGAAAGAGCAGATTCGTTATCAAATTTTATTAGAACAGCTTCTAACGAGAGATGCGGTCGTTTCTGAAAAAGAAGCCAAATCCTTTTATGAAAAAAACAAAGACTTGTATCAATATGATGACTCATACCGAATTCGCCACATTGTTGTGAAAACAAAAGACGAGGCACAAAGTGTATTAAAAGATTTAAAGGGCGGATCTAGTTTCGAAGCTGTAGCAGCTGAACGATCCACCGATCGATATACCTCTCCTTACGGCGGAGATCTTGGATTTGTCACAGAAGAGCAAGAAAGCATTCCAGCCCTATACATACAAGAAGCCCAAAAGCTTCAGCCAGATGAATGGACGAAAGAGCCGATCGAGATCAAAAACGGTTATGCCATCATACAATTAAAAGAAAAATTAAATGGCCGCTCCTTCTCTTATGAAGAAGTCAAAGATCAGATCAAAAGGCAGATCGCCATGGAAGATCTGGGTGAAAAGGCGAATGTCAAAACCCTGTGGAAAGAAGCAAAAGTCACATGGTTTTACGATGGAGAGCAGGACTAAAAGCATTGACAAAATTTTTCGAAATTGATAATTTAATATTAATACAATAAAATTACTCGGAGATAGAGGTGTTAGTGATGGCTCGTATTGCAAATTCAGTTTTTGAACTAATAGGAAATACACCAGTCGTTAAATTAAACCGTTTAGTAGATGAAGACAGTGCGGATGTCTACTTGAAACTTGAATATATGAACCCAGGCAGCAGTGTAAAAGATCGTATTGCGTTAGCGATGATCGAAGATGCTGAAGCAAAAGGTACATTAAAAGCTGGTGACACACTCATTGAGCCAACAAGCGGAAACACAGGAATCGGTCTTGCGATGGTCGCGGCTGCAAAAGGAATCAATGCGATTTTAGTTATGCCGGATACAATGAGTCAGGAGCGCCGCAACCTTTTACGCGCTTACGGTGCAGAGCTTGTATTAACACCCGGTGCAGAAGGAATGAAAGGTGCCATCAAAAAAGCAGAAGAATTAGCAGAAGAGCACGGATACTTCATGCCTCAGCAGTTCAGCAATGAAGCCAATGCTGAGATTCACCGCCGCACAACAGGGAAAGAGATTCTTGAACAGTTTGACGGCGACCTTGATGCATTTATTGCAGGAGTTGGTACGGGCGGTACGATTACAGGTGCTGGTGAAGTCCTGAAAGAAGCCATTCCATCTATTCAGCTTTATGCGGTAGAACCAACAGATTCTCCTGTACTATCAGGCGGGAAACCAGGTCCGCATAAAATTCAAGGCATCGGAGCAGGCTTTGTTCCATCTATCTTGAACACAGAAGTATATGACGGCATTATCCAAGTGAAAAACGAAGATGCATTTGAACTTGCAAGAAAGGCAGCGAAAGAAGAAGGAATCCTTGGTGGTATATCTTCAGGAGCAGCCATTTATGCAGCGCTTCAAACAGCGAAGAAGCTTGGTAAAGGGAAAAAGGTTCTAGCGATTATTCCAAGTAACGGTGAACGTTACCTTAGTACGCCGCTTTATCAATTTGATTAAACAATACACCCCAGCATTTGCTGGGGTTTTTTCATGAATTCTGAAGATGGAAAGCAAATACTATTTTCTAATTAAAATGGATTGCATTACAATAAGATTAATGAAAATGAAAAAGGATGATAACATGACACAACGTAGGCCGATGGGCATCAAAATTCCTTTTACGAAAGATGCATTCTTGAAACGATACGAACAATTAACGGCTCATGAATCACATCACGTCCTTCTTGAAAGTGCACGTGGCGGAGAATACAGTATTGCCGGCATTCATCCGATCGCTAAAGCGAAAGGGAAGGACGGGATGACCACCATCCATTATCAGAATGAGGTGTTGTTCAAAGAGGGAGATCCTTTTAGGGCATTTGCTGATTGGTTTCAAACCCTACAAACCGAAACGAACGACGAATACCCTGACTTCCAAGGTGGAGCGATTGGATTTTTAAGCTATGATTACGCAAGATATATCGAGCATTTTAAAATGCTGTCCATCGATGATTTGAAGACGCCTGATTTGTATTTCCTCGTATTCAATGATGTCGCTGTCTTTGATCATAATAAAGACGTCCTCTGGCTGATGACTCATACAGAAGGAGACGAACCTGTCAGTGAAGTTCATCAAAGACTCGAAGAATTAAAGCAAAGCTGGACAAGCACATCAGAAGAGTCAGCACATTCATCTGTCAACGTGTCTTCTTCGGAATGTGTACCTGCTGCACCTTTTACTGAAGAAGCTTTCGGGGAAGCTGTAGAAACGATTAAACAATATATCGCGAACGGTGATGTGTTCCAAGTGAACCTATCCATTAGACAAGATGAACAGCTTCATACCCACCCATATCATTTATACAAAACATTACGTCACGTGAATCCATCTCCATATATGTCATATCTGCACACGCCAGATTTCCAAATTGTCTGTGGATCTCCAGAGCTGCTTATTAAGAAAAAAGGCATTCAGCTCGAAACAAGACCGATCGCTGGCACAAGATCAAGAGGCAAGGATGATGTGGAAGATCAAGCGCTGGCAAAAGAACTCATTGAAGATGAAAAAGAACGCGCAGAACATGTGATGCTCGTTGATCTTGAGCGGAATGATCTTGGACGAGTGTCTACTTATGGCTCAGTCAAGGTGAACGAGTTTATGGCCATTGAGAAATATTCACACGTGATGCACATTGTATCAAATGTCCAAGGGGAGCTGCGTGATGATTGTGATGCGGTAGATGTCATGAGAGCTGTATTCCCAGGCGGCACGATTACAGGTGCGCCAAAAGTGAGAACAATGGAAATCATAGAAGAACTTGAGCCAACAAGGCGTGGGCTTTATACTGGATCTATAGGCTGGTTTGGATTCAATCAAGATATGCATTTTAATATCGTCATTCGTACGGCTTATTGTACAGGGGGCAGAGCCTTCATGCAGTCAGGTGCAGGCATTGTCATCGATTCTGTACCAAAGCACGAATACAAAGAATCGATTAAAAAAGCCTATGCAGTGAAAAAAGCATTACAGTTGAGCAAAGAAGAGACTATTTTGAGTTAGAGGTGAGCAGAGTATGATATTAATGATTGATAATTACGATTCATTTACGTACAACCTGGTCCAGTATTTAGGTGAGCTTGGGGAAGAACTGATTGTAAAACGAAACGATCAAGTCACTATTCAAGAAATCGAAGAGCTCAAGCCAGACTTTCTGATGATTTCTCCAGGACCTTGCAGTCCGGATGAAGCAGGAATTAGTATGGAAGCGATCAAACATTTTGCTGGGAGGATTCCGATCTTCGGTGTCTGTTTAGGTCATCAATCCATTGCACAAGTATTTGGTGGAGATGTCATTCGTGCGGAGCGGTTAATGCATGGGAAAACATCAGAGATTGAACACGACGGCAAAGGTGTCTTCACGGGACTACAAAATCCGCTCGTCGCCACGAGATATCATTCATTAATTGTTAAAGACGAGACGCTGCCGGAGTGCTTTGTCAGAACAGCGAGAACAAAGGAAGGCGAACTCATGGCCATTCGCCATAAAGAACTTCCGATTGAAAGTGTTCAATTCCATCCAGAATCGATTATGACGTCCTTCGGTAAGGAAATGCTCAGAAATTTCATTGAAACCTATCGTAAAAAGGGGAATGAAGTAAACGCATGATCATTTACCTGAACGGTCAGTATATAGAGGAGAAAGACGCGACTCTTTCTCCTTTTGATCATGGTTTTCTATATGGCATCGGTGTATTCGAAACATTTACCTCTCTAGCAGGACAAGTCTTCTTGTTAGACTGGCATCTTGAAAGGCTCAATCAATCATTGCGTGACCTTTGCATCGAATCCACAATAGAGAAACCATTTGTACTCGACATCATTCATACATTATTCAAACAAAATCAAATAACGGGCGGTCATGCGAGAATCCGCTTCAATGTTTCTGCGGGCAGAGGCAATGGATTTTCTGCAGACCCTTATGAGGAGCCTGTTGTTTTTGTGATGATCTCCCCATTCCGGCCAGAATCAATAGTAGATGAAAAACAGGGAATCATTCTTGATACAAGAAGAAACACACCGGAAGGTCCAAGACGGCTCAAGTCGCATCATTACATGAACAACCTGCTGGCGAAAAGAGAAGTAGGGAACGATCCGTCTGTAGAAGGGATCTTTTTAACAAAAGAAGACGATGTGGCAGAAGGAATTACATCAAATCTATTTTGGCGAAAAAAAGATGTGATCTATACACCTTCACTTGATACCGGCATTTTAAACGGGGTTACCCGTCGATATTGTATCGAAACGCTGCAAGCTTCGGGGATCCCACTAATAGAAGGAAGATATCCACTCTCACACTTGCTCTCAGCTGATGAGGCGTGGATGACCAATTCGGTTCAGGGAATTGTGCCTTTTAAAAATATCGGAGACAACGTCCTGCAAAACCACAACCGAACGATTTCGACCAAGCTGAGAACAGAATATACAAAAGCACGTCTAGAACATAAAGAGTAGGTGGACACAATGACACAACAATTGATAAAACAGCCTAAAATCATACAAGCCAAGCACCATACCCTTAGTTATGAAGAAAAGACATTGGTCATGGGCATTTTAAATGTCACACCGGACTCTTTTTCAGATGGAGGAAAATTCAATCAAATGGATAAAGCGCTGGCTCATGCAGCGCAGCTCATAGAAGATGGGGCGCATATTATTGATATTGGCGGTGAATCGACTCGGCCGGGGGCGGCACTTGTCTCAGAGCAAGAGGAGCTTTCAAGGGTCATTCCTGTCATTGAGAAGATCACAAAAGAATTGGACATACCTATTTCTATTGATACGTATAAAGCCCATGTCGCAGATGAGGCAGTGAAAGCAGGAGCCTCAATCATTAATGATGTATGGGGGGCGAAAGCTGATCCTCAAATGGCGCATGTGGCAGCGAAGCACAACGTGCCAATCATCTTAATGCACAATCGACCAGAGCGGAATTACACCCATCTGATTTCAGATATGATTGCAGATCTGAAAGAAAGTGTTCAAATTGTAAAACAAGCGGGTGTCCGTGATGACATGATTATATTAGACCCTGGTGTAGGATTTGCGAAAAATAAAACTGACAACCTCATGGTCATGAATGAACTTGAACATTTTTGCCACCTTGGGTATCCGCTGCTTCTAGCAACATCCCGCAAACGATTCATCGGTGCAGTTTTAGATCTGCCGCCTGAAAAACGTACTGAAGGAACGGGTGCGACGGTCTGTCTTGGGATTCAAAAGGGCAGCGCAATGGTCCGAGTGCACGATGTAAAAGAAATCGCAAGAATGGCAAAAATGATGGATGCCATGCTGAATAAAGGAGGCGCTTATCATCGATAAAGTATATGTAAACGGAATGGAATTTTACGGCTATCACGGTGTATTTACAGAAGAGAATAAACTAGGCCAGCGCTTTCGTGTGGACCTAACAGCTTCACTTGATTTAAGTAAGGCAGGACAAACGGATGACCTAAATGAGACCATCAACTATGCTGAGCTCTACAACATCTGCAAAAATATTGTAGAAGGGGATCCAGTGAACCTCGTTGAAACGCTGACAGAAAGAATTGCAAACCAAGTGTTAAAGGACTTTCCGACAGTTCAAGAATGTACAGTAAAAGTAATCAAACCAGATCCGCCAATTCCAGGACACTATCAGTCCGTTGCTATTGAAATGACGAGATCACGCGCATGAACAATACAGCATATATCGCTTTAGGTTCAAACATAGGAAAAAAGGAAACCTACTTAAAAGAAGCTGTCAAAAAACTTCACGAACACCCAGGTGTTCAAGTTGAATCCATTTCATCTATATATGAGACAACACCTGTAGGTTACGAGAATCAGGATGACTTCTTGAACATGGCTGTGAAGATTTCCACCTCGCTTCGTCCTGAAGAACTTCTATCACTGACTCAGAACATTGAGCAGGAGTTAGGCAGAACAAGAGAAGTGAGGTGGGGTCCACGGACAGCTGACCTTGACATTTTACTTTATAATCGTGAAAATATTGAAACAGAACAACTTGTAGTGCCGCATCCTAGAATGTACGAACGTTTATTCGTTCTTGTTCCGATGAGTGAGATTTGCCCAGAAATCGGCGAAGCCCAGATAAACGCCGTAACAGACCAAGAAGGTGTAAGCATATGGAAAAAGACATGTGGGGTAGAAGAATTCGTGCATACCGAAAGCTAAAAGGGTATACTCAGGAAGGGTTCGCCAAAAGACTGGGCATCTCTGTCTCTGTCTTAGGGGAAATTGAGCGAGGCAATCGATTACCAACAAACCAAATGGTTGGTCAAATAGCAGATGCTTTAAATATAACGGTGGAAGAACTTTCACCAATACTTGAAGAAGAAAGGAGGGGACATGATGTTTAAAATCGGAGATATCGAAATTAAAAACAAAGTAGTGCTCGCACCAATGGCTGGTGTGTGTAACTCTGCTTTCAGACTCACGGTGAAAGAGTTTGGAGCGGGCTTAGTCTGCGCTGAAATGGTCAGTGACAAAGCGATCTTGATTAATAATGCCAGAACGATGGGCATGCTGTACATTGATGAACGTGAAAAACCGTTGAGCCTTCAGATATTTGGGGGAGAAAAGGACACGCTCGTAGAAGCGGCCAAGTTTGTAGACCAGAATACAACGGCGGACATTATTGATATTAATATGGGATGTCCTGTACCAAAGATCACGAAATGTGACGCAGGAGCGAAATGGCTGCTGGATCCAAACAAGATTTACGAAATGGTATCCGCAGTCGTAGAAGCTGTAGATAAACCTGTTACTGTGAAAATGAGAATGGGTTGGGACGAAGACCATATTTTCGCTATCGACAATGCCCGTGCTGTTGAACGAGCAGGTGGACAAGCGGTTGCGCTTCACGGACGGACACGTGTGCAGATGTACGAAGGAACAGCGAATTGGGATATTATAAAAGAGGTCAAACAATCTGTTTCCATTCCAGTCATCGGGAATGGAGATGTCAAAACCCCTCAAGATGCAAAACGTATGCTTGATGAAACAGGTGTGGATGCTGTGATGATCGGAAGAGCAGCACTAGGAAACCCGTGGATGATTTACCGGACGGTTCATTATTTAGAAACGGGTGAACTAAAAGAAGAGCCTAATGTGCGTGAGAAAATGTCTGTGTGCAAACTTCACTTAGACAGACTCATAGACCTGAAAGGCGAGCATGTGGCTGTCAGAGAAATGAGAAAACATGCAGCATGGTACTTAAAAGGTGTCCGAGGCAATGCAGATGTAAGAAACCAAATCAATCAAAGTGAAACGAGAGCGGAGCTTGTAAAAGTTCTAGATGACTTTACGATCGAAGCCGAGGCAAAAGAGCTTCAAAGAATAAAAGTAGGATAAGACTATCTTTCTTTTTGTAGCTCACTGCTAGTGCACGTACTGGCAGTTTTTCTGCTTTTCTCTGCAAAATACATTATTGGAGTGATATAAATGAGTAATGAAGGGCTTAATAACGAAGAATTAAATGATCAATTCCAAGTAAGACGTGACAAAATGAATAAAATGAGAGAAGAGGGTATCGATCCATTCGGTGAACGATATGACCGTTCTCATCAATCTGCACAAATTATTGCTGAATATGACGAGTTTTCAAAAGAAGACTTAGAAGAAAAAGCAGCTCAAGTAACAATTGCTGGCCGTATGATGACAAAACGGGGAAAAGGGAAAGCTGGCTTTGCACACATTCAAGACTTAGAAGGACAAATTCAAATCTATGTACGTAAAGATAGTGTAGGAGAAGAAGCTTACGAATTATTCAAAAGCTCAGACCTAGGCGATATTATCGGTGTGACGGGAACCGTATTTAAAACGAATGTAGGAGAACTTTCAATTAAAGCGACTAGCTTTGAGGTTCTTACAAAAGCACTTCGCCCGCTCCCTGATAAATATCACGGACTAAAAGATGTAGAACAACGCTATCGTCAGCGTTACCTTGACTTGATTGTCAATCCAGAAAGTAAGCAGACGTTCATCATGCGAAGCAAAATCATTCAATCAATGAGAAGATACTTAGATTCAAAAGGATACCTAGAAGTTGAAACACCAACAATGCATAGCATCCCTGGTGGTGCATCAGCTCGTCCTTTCATTACTCATCACAATGCACTTGATATGCCGCTTTATATGCGTATTGCGATCGAGCTGCATTTAAAACGTCTGATTGTCGGTGGTCTAGAGAAAGTATACGAGATTGGCCGCGTATTCCGTAATGAAGGTGTATCGACTCGTCACAACCCAGAATTCACTATGATCGAGCTGTATGAAGCATACGCAGACTACAAAGACATCATGAATCTGACAGAAAACCTGATTGCTCATATTGCCCAAGAGGTGCTAGGGACAACAACCATTCAATATGGAGAAGATGAAATTGATCTCAAACCTGAATGGAAGAGACTTCATATGGTTGAAGCGGTCAAAGAAGCAACAGGTGTAGACTTCTGGCAGGAGATGTCTGTTGAAGAAGCAAAACAGCATGCGGCTGATCATGGTGTTGAAATCACGAAAAATATGACAGTAGGTCATATTATCAATGAGTTCTTCGAGCAAAAAGTAGAAGAAACATTGGTTCAGCCTACATTCATTTACGGACACCCAGTGGAGATTTCTCCATTAGCTAAGAAAAATCCTGAAGACCCGCGCTTTACTGATCGCTTTGAGCTGTTTATCGTACGCCGCGAGCATGCAAATGCATTCACAGAGCTAAACGATCCGATCGATCAAAGAGAACGCTTTGAAGCTCAATTAAAAGAACGTGAAGAAGGAAACGACGAAGCACATCTAATGGATGACGATTTTGTTGAAGCGTTAGAATACGGTATGCCTCCAACAGGTGGTCTAGGAATCGGAATCGACCGATTAATCATGCTTTTAACAAATTCTCCATCAATCAGAGATGTACTGCTTTTCCCACAAATGAGAAACCGCTAATACATCAACCAAAGCGCCATTTTATTTATGGCGCTTTCTATTTTTCATAAAATGAAACTTTTTTTAAAAAAACTATTGCAAGGAAAGAATCCAGATGGTATATTATTATTCGTTGCCGCAAAACAGCAACGAGGTTGAAAAAAGAAAATGAAAAAAGTTCTTGACTTCAACCGAAGCGAAATGTTAAGATATTAAAGTCGCTTACGAGCGATAAAGAAAATGATCTTTGAAAACTAAACAAGACAAAACGTACCTGTTAATTCGAGTTTTTATCAAAAAATCCTATGATATTTCATAGGTAGTCAGTCAAACTGGCGAAAAACAAAACTTCGGTTTTGAACTTTTTCGGAGAGTTTGATCCTGGCTCAGGACGAACGCTGGCGGCGTGCCTAATACATGCAAGTCGAGCGGACAGAAGGGAGCTTGCTCCCGGATGTTAGCGGCGGACGGGTGAGTAACACGTGGGTAACCTGCCTGTAAGACTGGGATAACTCCGGGAAACCGGAGCTAATACCGGATAGTTCCTTGAACCGCATGGTTCAAGGATGAAAGACGGTTTCGGCTGTCACTTACAGATGGACCCGCGGCGCATTAGCTAGTTGGTGAGGTAACGGCTCACCAAGGCGACGATGCGTAGCCGACCTGAGAGGGTGATCGGCCACACTGGGACTGAGACACGGCCCAGACTCCTACGGGAGGCAGCAGTAGGGAATCTTCCGCAATGGACGAAAGTCTGACGGAGCAACGCCGCGTGAGTGATGAAGGTTTTCGGATCGTAAAGCTCTGTTGTTAGGGAAGAACAAGTGCAAGAGTAACTGCTTGCACCTTGACGGTACCTAACCAGAAAGCCACGGCTAACTACGTGCCAGCAGCCGCGGTAATACGTAGGTGGCAAGCGTTGTCCGGAATTATTGGGCGTAAAGGGCTCGCAGGCGGTTTCTTAAGTCTGATGTGAAAGCCCCCGGCTCAACCGGGGAGGGTCATTGGAAACTGGGAAACTTGAGTGCAGAAGAGGAGAGTGGAATTCCACGTGTAGCGGTGAAATGCGTAGAGATGTGGAGGAACACCAGTGGCGAAGGCGACTCTCTGGTCTGTAACTGACGCTGAGGAGCGAAAGCGTGGGGAGCGAACAGGATTAGATACCCTGGTAGTCCACGCCGTAAACGATGAGTGCTAAGTGTTAGGGGGTTTCCGCCCCTTAGTGCTGCAGCTAACGCATTAAGCACTCCGCCTGGGGAGTACGGTCGCAAGACTGAAACTCAAAGGAATTGACGGGGGCCCGCACAAGCGGTGGAGCATGTGGTTTAATTCGAAGCAACGCGAAGAACCTTACCAGGTCTTGACATCCTCTGACAACCCTAGAGATAGGGCTTTCCCTTCGGGGACAGAGTGACAGGTGGTGCATGGTTGTCGTCAGCTCGTGTCGTGAGATGTTGGGTTAAGTCCCGCAACGAGCGCAACCCTTGATCTTAGTTGCCAGCATTCAGTTGGGCACTCTAAGGTGACTGCCGGTGACAAACCGGAGGAAGGTGGGGATGACGTCAAATCATCATGCCCCTTATGACCTGGGCTACACACGTGCTACAATGGACAGAACAAAGGGCTGCGAGACCGCAAGGTTTAGCCAATCCCACAAATCTGTTCTCAGTTCGGATCGCAGTCTGCAACTCGACTGCGTGAAGCTGGAATCGCTAGTAATCGCGGATCAGCATGCCGCGGTGAATACGTTCCCGGGCCTTGTACACACCGCCCGTCACACCACGAGAGTTTGCAACACCCGAAGTCGGTGAGGTAACCTTTATGGAGCCAGCCGCCGAAGGTGGGGCAGATGATTGGGGTGAAGTCGTAACAAGGTAGCCGTATCGGAAGGTGCGGCTGGATCACCTCCTTTCTAAGGATATATGGAGCAGCGTGCGTTTTCGTCTTGTTTAGTTTTGAAGGATCATTCCTTCAAACATGTCTCTAGCGAGACAGGATTGTTCTTTGAAAACTAGATAACAATAAGTAATACATTCACATTGAATGCAATGCAAAGTTCATCACACATAGTGATTCTTTCTAAAGTAAGAAATGGTTAAGTTAGAAAGGGCGCACGGTGGATGCCTTGGCACTAGGAGCCGATGAAGGACGGGACGAACACCGATATGCTTCGGGGAGCTGTAAGCAAGCTTTGATCCGGAGATTTCCGAATGGGGAAACCCACTGCTCGTAATGGAGTAGTATCCATACTTGAATACATAGAGTATGAGAAGGCATACCCGGGGAACTGAAACATCTAAGTACCCGGAGGAAGAGAAAGCAAATGCGATTCCCTGAGTAGCGGCGAGCGAAACGGGAACAGCCCAAACCAAGAGGCTTGCCTCTTGGGGTTGTAGGACACTCTATACGGAGTTACAAAGGAACGATATAAGCGAAGAGGTCTGGAAAGGCCCGCCAAAGAAGGTAACAGCCCTGTAACTGAAATGTTGTTCTCTCCAGAGTGGATCCTGAGTACGGCGGAACACGTGAAATTCCGTCGGAATCCGGGAGGACCATCTCCCAAGGCTAAATACTCCCTAGTGACCGATAGTGAACCAGTACCGTGAGGGAAAGGTGAAAAGCACCCCGGAAGGGGAGTGAAATAGATCCTGAAACCGTGTGCCTACAAGTAGTCAGAGCCCGTTAACGGGTGATGGCGTGCCTTTTGTAGAATGAACCGGCGAGTTACGATCCCGTGCAAGGTTAAGCAGAAGATGCGGAGCCGCAGCGAAAGCGAGTCTGAATAGGGCGCATGAGTACGTGGTCGTAGACCCGAAACCAGGTGATCTACCCATGTCCAGGGTGAAGTTCAGGTAACACTGAATGGAGGCCCGAACCCACGCACGTTGAAAAGTGCGGGGATGAGGTGTGGGTAGGGGTGAAATGCCAATCGAACCTGGAGATAGCTGGTTCTCTCCGAAATAGCTTTAGGGCTAGCCTCAAGGTAAGAGTCTCGGAGGTAGAGCACTGATTGGACTAGGGGCCCCTACCGGGTTACCGAATTCAGTCAAACTCCGAATGCCGATGACTTATCCTTGGGAGTCAGACTGCGAGTGATAAGATCCGTAGTCGAAAGGGAAACAGCCCAGACCGCCAGCTAAGGTCCCAAAGTATACGTTAAGTGGAAAAGGATGTGGAGTTGCTTAGACAACCAGGATGTTGGCTTAGAAGCAGCCACCATTTAAAGAGTGCGTAATAGCTCACTGGTCGAGTGACTCTGCGCCGAAAATGTACCGGGGCTAAACGTATCACCGAAGCTGCGGACTGTTCTTACGAACAGTGGTAGGAGAGCGTTCTAAGTGCAGTGAAGTCAGACCGGAAGGACTGGTGGAGCGCTTAGAAGTGAGAATGCCGGTATGAGTAGCGAAAGACGGGTGAGAATCCCGTCCACCGAATGCCTAAGGTTTCCTGAGGAAGGCTCGTCCGCTCAGGGTTAGTCGGGACCTAAGCCGAGGCCGAAAGGCGTAGGCGATGGACAACAGGTTGATATTCCTGTACCACCTCCTCACCATTTGAGCAATGGGGGGACGCAGGAGGATAGGGTAAGCGCGGTATTGGATATCCGCGTCCAAGCAGTTAGGCTGGGAAATAGGCAAATCCGTTTCCCGTGAAGGCTGAGCTGTGATGGCGAGCGAAATTTAGTAGCGAAGTTCCTGATTCCACACTGCCAAGAAAAGCCTCTAGCGAGGTGAGAGGTGCCCGTACCGCAAACCGACACAGGTAGGCGAGGAGAGAATCCTAAGGTGATCGAGAGAACTCTCGTTAAGGAACTCGGCAAAATGACCCCGTAACTTCGGGAGAAGGGGTGCTTCTTAGGGTGTTAAAGCCCCGAGAAGCCGCAGTGAATAGGCCCAGGCGACTGTTTAGCAAAAACACAGGTCTCTGCGAAGCCGTAAGGCGAAGTATAGGGGCTGACGCCTGCCCGGTGCTGGAAGGTTAAGAGGAGCGCTTAGCGTAAGCGAAGGTGCGAATTGAAGCCCCAGTAAACGGCGGCCGTAACTATAACGGTCCTAAGGTAGCGAAATTCCTTGTCGGGTAAGTTCCGACCCGCACGAAAGGCGCAACGATCTGGGCACTGTCTCAACGAGAGACTCGGTGAAATTATAGTACCTGTGAAGATGCAGGTTACCCGCGACAGGACGGAAAGACCCCGTGGAGCTTTACTGCAGCCTGATATTGAATGTTGGTACAGCTTGTACAGGATAGGTAGGAGCCTTGGAAACCGGAGCGCTAGCTTCGGTGGAGGCATCGGTGGGATACTACCCTGGCTGTATTGACCTTCTAACCCGCTGCCCTTATCGGGCAGGGAGACAGTGTCAGGTGGGCAGTTTGACTGGGGCGGTCGCCTCCTAAAATGTAACGGAGGCGCCCAAAGGTTCCCTCAGAATGGTTGGAAATCATTCGCAGAGTGTAAAGGCACAAGGGAGCTTGACTGCGAGACCTACAAGTCGAGCAGGGACGAAAGTCGGGCTTAGTGATCCGGTGGTTCCGCATGGAAGGGCCATCGCTCAACGGATAAAAGCTACCCCGGGGATAACAGGCTTATCTCCCCCAAGAGTCCACATCGACGGGGAGGTTTGGCACCTCGATGTCGGCTCATCGCATCCTGGGGCTGTAGTCGGTCCCAAGGGTTGGGCTGTTCGCCCATTAAAGCGGTACGCGAGCTGGGTTCAGAACGTCGTGAGACAGTTCGGTCCCTATCCGTCGCGGGCGCAGGAAATTTGAGAGGAGCTGTCCTTAGTACGAGAGGACCGGGATGGACGCACCGCTGGTGTACCAGTTGTTCTGCCAAGGGCATCGCTGGGTAGCTATGTGCGGACGGGATAAGTGCTGAAAGCATCTAAGCATGAAGCCCCCCTCAAGATGAGATTTCCCATTCCGCAAGGAAGTAAGATCCCTGAAAGATGATCAGGTTGATAGGTCTGAGGTGGAAGCGTGGTGACACGTGGAGCTGACAGATACTAATAGATCGAGGACTTAACCTATATTCTAATGTGAAAAATGAACATTGTTATCTAGTTTTGAGAGAACATTCTCTCCATCAGGTTTGGTGGCGATAGCGAAGAGGTCACACCCGTTCCCATACCGAACACGGAAGTTAAGCTCTTCAGCGCCGATGGTAGTTGGGGGTTTCCCCCTGTGAGAGTAGGACGCCGCCAAGCTTGTCAAAGGATCAGTTCCAATCGGAACTGGTCTTTTTTGTGTTTCAATAAATGATATATCTATTTATATTGAAAATGGTGGTCTTTCACTACATTCTCAATAACTCATTCATTTCATCCCCTTCACTGGAATTCTAGACATTCTATAAAATTCTTATCATCCAATCTCGTCGCTCGCTCATCTTGCTAAGAGTCAACATCGAAAGAGTAAACATGTCTAAGAAGGATCTTCTCCTCTGGCAACCATATGTAGCGAACTGCGCTTGCTGCTAGATCATTGAAACCTACATAATAGAGCAAAGGGCATCTTGGTTTGCTATGAGAGAGGAGGAAGATTTGAGTTAAGCACCAAAATGTTTGATGAGGAAAGGGAACATTGAGAGGAATTTTGGAAAATGACCATGATCAATTTAATATAAAGCAAATATACAAAATGGTTTCTCGGAAAAATAAAATAATAAAAAAATTCGTTTCTATATACAAGTTACCTGAGGATTTAAGGAATAAAACAAACATTTTTCAGCTTTAAAAGAGCTGTTTTTACATTGAAAAAGCGCTATTAATCCCCTTTTTAACAAAAAAACATAAAAAAATGAAAAAAAGACTTTTAAAATGAAGAGACAAGTGGTAAACTTCTTTAGGTGCCTTAACGAAAAGATGTGAAAAAATAGCTTTAAAATAAATTCAAAAATTATTTTAAAAAAGTCTTTACAAACAATATCTTATCGTTATATAATACTATTTGTCAGATCGAGAGACATTCGAAACGACATAATATGGAGGATTAGCTCAGCTGGGAGAGCATCTGCCTTACAAGCAGAGGGTCGGCGGTTCGAGCCCGTCATCCTCCACCATATTTATTCTTACATAATGTTAGGATAGATAAAGCCGGTGTAGCTCAACTGGTAGAGCAACTGACTTGTAATCAGTAGGTTGGGGGTTCAAGTCCTCTTGCCGGCACCACTTTCATATGGTAAGATAGACAAGTCGCTTTAAAAGCGAGCCATTAGCTCAGTTGGTAGAGCATCTGACTTTTAATCAGAGGGTCGAAGGTTCGAGTCCTTCATGGCTCACCATTTTCATGCGGGTGTGGCGGAATTGGCAGACGCGCTAGACTTAGGATCTAGTGTCTTTATGACGTGGGGGTTCAAGTCCCTTCACCCGCATTGCCAAACAACATAAAGAAATCCTGTAATGCGGAAGTAGTTCAGTGGTAGAACACCACCTTGCCAAGGTGGGGGTCGCGGGTTCGAATCCCGTCTTCCGCTTATACCATCCACGCCGGGGTGGTGGAATTGGCAGACACACAGGACTTAAAATCCTGCGGTAGGTGACTACCGTGCCGGTTCAAGTCCGGCCCTCGGCATTATAAAATAAGCGCCCGTAGCTCAATTGGATAGAGCGTTTGACTACGGATCAAAAGGTTAGGGGTTCGACTCCTCTCGGGCGCGCCATTAAGATCGGGAAGTAGCTCAGCTTGGTAGAGCACTTGGTTTGGGACCAAGGGGTCGCAGGTTCGAATCCTGTCTTCCCGACCATCTTTTATGGGGCCTTAGCTCAGCTGGGAGAGCGCCTGCCTTGCACGCAGGAGGTCAGCGGTTCGATCCCGCTAGGCTCCACCAATATGATCTTTGAAAACTAAACAAGACAAAACGTACCTGTTAATTCGAGTTTTTATAAAAAAATCCTATGATATTTCATAGGTAGTCAGTCAAACTGGCGAAAAACAAAACTTCGGTTTTGAACTTTTTCGGAGAGTTTGATCCTGGCTCAGGACGAACGCTGGCGGCGTGCCTAATACATGCAAGTCGAGCGGACAGAAGGGAGCTTGCTCCCGGATGTTAGCGGCGGACGGGTGAGTAACACGTGGGTAACCTGCCTGTAAGACTGGGATAACTCCGGGAAACCGGAGCTAATACCGGATAGTTCCTTGAACCGCATGGTTCAAGGATGAAAGACGGTTTCGGCTGTCACTTACAGATGGACCCGCGGCGCATTAGCTAGTTGGTGAGGTAACGGCTCACCAAGGCGACGATGCGTAGCCGACCTGAGAGGGTGATCGGCCACACTGGGACTGAGACACGGCCCAGACTCCTACGGGAGGCAGCAGTAGGGAATCTTCCGCAATGGACGAAAGTCTGACGGAGCAACGCCGCGTGAGTGATGAAGGTTTTCGGATCGTAAAGCTCTGTTGTTAGGGAAGAACAAGTGCAAGAGTAACTGCTTGCACCTTGACGGTACCTAACCAGAAAGCCACGGCTAACTACGTGCCAGCAGCCGCGGTAATACGTAGGTGGCAAGCGTTGTCCGGAATTATTGGGCGTAAAGGGCTCGCAGGCGGTTTCTTAAGTCTGATGTGAAAGCCCCCGGCTCAACCGGGGAGGGTCATTGGAAACTGGGAAACTTGAGTGCAGAAGAGGAGAGTGGAATTCCACGTGTAGCGGTGAAATGCGTAGAGATGTGGAGGAACACCAGTGGCGAAGGCGACTCTCTGGTCTGTAACTGACGCTGAGGAGCGAAAGCGTGGGGAGCGAACAGGATTAGATACCCTGGTAGTCCACGCCGTAAACGATGAGTGCTAAGTGTTAGGGGGTTTCCGCCCCTTAGTGCTGCAGCTAACGCATTAAGCACTCCGCCTGGGGAGTACGGTCGCAAGACTGAAACTCAAAGGAATTGACGGGGGCCCGCACAAGCGGTGGAGCATGTGGTTTAATTCGAAGCAACGCGAAGAACCTTACCAGGTCTTGACATCCTCTGACAACCCTAGAGATAGGGCTTTCCCTTCGGGGACAGAGTGACAGGTGGTGCATGGTTGTCGTCAGCTCGTGTCGTGAGATGTTGGGTTAAGTCCCGCAACGAGCGCAACCCTTGATCTTAGTTGCCAGCATTCAGTTGGGCACTCTAAGGTGACTGCCGGTGACAAACCGGAGGAAGGTGGGGATGACGTCAAATCATCATGCCCCTTATGACCTGGGCTACACACGTGCTACAATGGACAGAACAAAGGGCTGCGAGACCGCAAGGTTTAGCCAATCCCACAAATCTGTTCTCAGTTCGGATCGCAGTCTGCAACTCGACTGCGTGAAGCTGGAATCGCTAGTAATCGCGGATCAGCATGCCGCGGTGAATACGTTCCCGGGCCTTGTACACACCGCCCGTCACACCACGAGAGTTTGCAACACCCGAAGTCGGTGAGGTAACCTTTATGGAGCCAGCCGCCGAAGGTGGGGCAGATGATTGGGGTGAAGTCGTAACAAGGTAGCCGTATCGGAAGGTGCGGCTGGATCACCTCCTTTCTAAGGATATATGGAGCAGCGTGCGTTTTCGTCTTGTTTAGTTTTGAAGGATCATTCCTTCAAACATGTCTCTAGCGAGACAGGATTGTTCTTTGAAAACTAGATAACAATAAGTAATACATTCACATTGAATGCAATGCAAAGTTCATCACACATAGTGATTCTTTCTAAAGTAAGAAATGGTTAAGTTAGAAAGGGCGCACGGTGGATGCCTTGGCACTAGGAGCCGATGAAGGACGGGACGAACACCGATATGCTTCGGGGAGCTGTAAGCAAGCTTTGATCCGGAGATTTCCGAATGGGGAAACCCACTGCTCGTAATGGAGTAGTATCCATACTTGAATACATAGAGTATGAGAAGGCATACCCGGGGAACTGAAACATCTAAGTACCCGGAGGAAGAGAAAGCAAATGCGATTCCCTGAGTAGCGGCGAGCGAAACGGGAACAGCCCAAACCAAGAGGCTTGCCTCTTGGGGTTGTAGGACACTCTATACGGAGTTACAAAGGAACGATATAAGCGAAGAGGTCTGGAAAGGCCCGCCAAAGAAGGTAACAGCCCTGTAACTGAAATGTTGTTCTCTCCAGAGTGGATCCTGAGTACGGCGGAACACGTGAAATTCCGTCGGAATCCGGGAGGACCATCTCCCAAGGCTAAATACTCCCTAGTGACCGATAGTGAACCAGTACCGTGAGGGAAAGGTGAAAAGCACCCCGGAAGGGGAGTGAAATAGATCCTGAAACCGTGTGCCTACAAGTAGTCAGAGCCCGTTAACGGGTGATGGCGTGCCTTTTGTAGAATGAACCGGCGAGTTACGATCCCGTGCAAGGTTAAGCAGAAGATGCGGAGCCGCAGCGAAAGCGAGTCTGAATAGGGCGCATGAGTACGTGGTCGTAGACCCGAAACCAGGTGATCTACCCATGTCCAGGGTGAAGTTCAGGTAACACTGAATGGAGGCCCGAACCCACGCACGTTGAAAAGTGCGGGGATGAGGTGTGGGTAGGGGTGAAATGCCAATCGAACCTGGAGATAGCTGGTTCTCTCCGAAATAGCTTTAGGGCTAGCCTCAAGGTAAGAGTCTCGGAGGTAGAGCACTGATTGGACTAGGGGCCCCTACCGGGTTACCGAATTCAGTCAAACTCCGAATGCCGATGACTTATCCTTGGGAGTCAGACTGCGAGTGATAAGATCCGTAGTCGAAAGGGAAACAGCCCAGACCGCCAGCTAAGGTCCCAAAGTATACGTTAAGTGGAAAAGGATGTGGAGTTGCTTAGACAACCAGGATGTTGGCTTAGAAGCAGCCACCATTTAAAGAGTGCGTAATAGCTCACTGGTCGAGTGACTCTGCGCCGAAAATGTACCGGGGCTAAACGTATCACCGAAGCTGCGGACTGTTCTTACGAACAGTGGTAGGAGAGCGTTCTAAGTGCAGTGAAGTCAGACCGGAAGGACTGGTGGAGCGCTTAGAAGTGAGAATGCCGGTATGAGTAGCGAAAGACGGGTGAGAATCCCGTCCACCGAATGCCTAAGGTTTCCTGAGGAAGGCTCGTCCGCTCAGGGTTAGTCGGGACCTAAGCCGAGGCCGAAAGGCGTAGGCGATGGACAACAGGTTGATATTCCTGTACCACCTCCTCACCATTTGAGCAATGGGGGGACGCAGGAGGATAGGGTAAGCGCGGTATTGGATATCCGCGTCCAAGCAGTTAGGCTGGGAAATAGGCAAATCCGTTTCCCGTGAAGGCTGAGCTGTGATGGCGAGCGAAATTTAGTAGCGAAGTTCCTGATTCCACACTGCCAAGAAAAGCCTCTAGCGAGGTGAGAGGTGCCCGTACCGCAAACCGACACAGGTAGGCGAGGAGAGAATCCTAAGGTGATCGAGAGAACTCTCGTTAAGGAACTCGGCAAAATGACCCCGTAACTTCGGGAGAAGGGGTGCTTCTTAGGGTGTTAAAGCCCCGAGAAGCCGCAGTGAATAGGCCCAGGCGACTGTTTAGCAAAAACACAGGTCTCTGCGAAGCCGTAAGGCGAAGTATAGGGGCTGACGCCTGCCCGGTGCTGGAAGGTTAAGAGGAGCGCTTAGCGTAAGCGAAGGTGCGAATTGAAGCCCCAGTAAACGGCGGCCGTAACTATAACGGTCCTAAGGTAGCGAAATTCCTTGTCGGGTAAGTTCCGACCCGCACGAAAGGCGCAACGATCTGGGCACTGTCTCAACGAGAGACTCGGTGAAATTATAGTACCTGTGAAGATGCAGGTTACCCGCGACAGGACGGAAAGACCCCGTGGAGCTTTACTGCAGCCTGATATTGAATGTTGGTACAGCTTGTACAGGATAGGTAGGAGCCTTGGAAACCGGAGCGCTAGCTTCGGTGGAGGCATCGGTGGGATACTACCCTGGCTGTATTGACCTTCTAACCCGCTGCCCTTATCGGGCAGGGAGACAGTGTCAGGTGGGCAGTTTGACTGGGGCGGTCGCCTCCTAAAATGTAACGGAGGCGCCCAAAGGTTCCCTCAGAATGGTTGGAAATCATTCGCAGAGTGTAAAGGCACAAGGGAGCTTGACTGCGAGACCTACAAGTCGAGCAGGGACGAAAGTCGGGCTTAGTGATCCGGTGGTTCCGCATGGAAGGGCCATCGCTCAACGGATAAAAGCTACCCCGGGGATAACAGGCTTATCTCCCCCAAGAGTCCACATCGACGGGGAGGTTTGGCACCTCGATGTCGGCTCATCGCATCCTGGGGCTGTAGTCGGTCCCAAGGGTTGGGCTGTTCGCCCATTAAAGCGGTACGCGAGCTGGGTTCAGAACGTCGTGAGACAGTTCGGTCCCTATCCGTCGCGGGCGCAGGAAATTTGAGAGGAGCTGTCCTTAGTACGAGAGGACCGGGATGGACGCACCGCTGGTGTACCAGTTGTTCTGCCAAGGGCATCGCTGGGTAGCTATGTGCGGACGGGATAAGTGCTGAAAGCATCTAAGCATGAAGCCCCCCTCAAGATGAGATTTCCCATTCCGCAAGGAAGTAAGATCCCTGAAAGATGATCAGGTTGATAGGTCTGAGGTGGAAGCGTGGTGACACGTGGAGCTGACAGATACTAATAGATCGAGGACTTAACCTATATTCTAATGTGAAAAATGAACATTGTTATCTAGTTTTGAGAGAACATTCTCTCCATCAGGTTTGGTGGCGATAGCGAAGAGGTCACACCCGTTCCCATACCGAACACGGAAGTTAAGCTCTTCAGCGCCGATGGTAGTTGGGGGTTTCCCCCTGTGAGAGTAGGACGCCGCCAAGCTTGTCAAAGGATCAGTTCCAATCGGAACTGGTCTTTTTTGTGTTTTTGGGACGTTTGGCACCAGATAAATGTGGAAATAATATTGTTAGTTGAGCGATTATCTTGAAAAATCGATCGAAAAAATTTATAGTAAGATTAAAGTCAAATATAGTCAAAGTCAATGGAGGAGGAGGCGGAGTGGCACAAAATATTTCTGATATCATCGAGCAGTATTTGAAGGAAGTCTTGGATCAGAATGGTCGAGAAATATTAGAAATTAAACGCAATGAAATTGCAGATAAGTTTCAATGCGTACCTTCACAAATTAACTATGTTATCAATACACGCTTTACGAGCGAAAGAGGTTATATCGTCGAAAGTAAGCGTGGCGGCGGTGGCTATATCCGTATCATTAAAGTCAAAATGAATGATGAAGTCGATTTATTGAACAACATTATTTCCCAAATATATCATCGTTTATCACAGGCTGCATCTGATCATATCATCATGCGTCTTGTTGAGAACAACATTTTATCCGAAAGAGAAGCAAAGATGATGATTAGTGTCATGGACCGTTCTGTTTTACACATTGATTTACCTGAACGAGATGAACTGCGGGCTCGGATGATGAAAGCGATGTTGAATGCTTTGAAATTAAAGTAAAGCGGGTGAAAAGATTGATTTGTCAAGAATGCAATGAGAGACCAGCCACTTTTCACTTTACGAAAGTAATAAATGGAGAAAAACAAGAAATGCACATATGTGAACAATGTGCAAAAGAAAACAGTGATTCATATGCTATGAGTGGAAACCAAGGTTTCTCGATTCACAACTTATTATCAGGCTTATTGAATATTGATCCTAGCTTTACCACAAGTGCGAATAAAGGATCATCTATTTTTCAAGAGGCAAGAGAAGTGGATCAATGTCCTAAGTGTGGCTTAACTTTTCAGCAATTCAGGAAAACAGGCCGTTTTGGCTGTGCAGAATGTTATCGAACCTTTGATCAGTATTTAAATCCTGTTTTAAGGAAAGTCCATAGTGGAAATACAGTCCATAATGGAAAAGTCCCTAAACGGATTGCCGGCAGTCTGCATGTTCGCCGGAAACTTGAGTTAATGCAGCAAGAACTGAAGCAGCTGATTGAACAGGAAGAGTTTGAAAAAGCAGCGGAAGTTCGAGATCAAATTCGTGCATTAGAGCATGAGCAATCTCAGCAGAGGGAGGGAGATTAACGACATGTCGCTCCAGCATTTTATTCAAGACGCATTAAGTCAATGGATGAAACAGAAAGGACCAGAAAGTGACATTGTTCTAAGCAGTCGTATTCGGCTGGCACGCAATCTAGAGCATGTTCGTTTCCCAACTCAGTTTTCTCAAGAGGAGGCTGAAGCTGTTCTTCAGCAATTCGAGCAAAAGTTTGCGAGCCAGGAAGTGAAGGACATTGGAAACTTTGTTCTGATTCGAATGAATGACACGCAGCCTTTGGCTAAAAGGGTACTTGTTGAAAAGCATTTGATTAGCCCCAATTTAGCAGAATCAAGATTTGGTGGCTGTTTGCTTTCAGAAAATGAAGAAATCAGTGTCATGCTGAATGAGGAAGACCATATTCGTATTCAATGCTTGTTCCCAGGATTTCAGCTGGCTAATGCACTAAAAGCAGCTAACCAAATAGATGACTGGATTGAAGAGCAAGTGGATTATGCGTTTTCTGAAAAGCGAGGATACTTAACGAGCTGTCCGACCAATGTAGGTACAGGTATTAGGGCTTCAGTCATGATGCACTTACCAGCATTAGCCCTGACAAGACAAATGAATCGCATTATTCCTGCAATTAATCAATTAGGTCTTGTGGTCAGAGGAATTTATGGTGAGGGTAGCGAAGCAATAGGAAACATCTTTCAAATTTCAAATCAAATGACACTGGGTCAATCAGAAGAAGATATTGTAGATGACTTGAATAGTGTGACGGCACAGCTCATTGAACAAGAGCGATCTGCACGTAAGGCATTATATCAGACGTCTAAAATTGAACTTGAAGACAGAGTGTACCGTTCCTTGGGGATTTTGGCTAATTGCCGCATGATTGAATCTAAGGAAACGGCTAAGTGTTTGTCAGATGTGCGACTTGGAATTGATTTAGGTATCATTAAGGGGCTTTCAAGTAATATACTGAATGAACTCATGATTTTGACACAGCCTGGCTTCCTTCAGCAATATTCAGGAGGAGCCTTGGAACCAAATGAAAGAGATATAAAACGAGCAGCAATTATCAGAGAAAGGCTGCGCTTAGAAATGCATAGGAATGGACAGGAGGATGAAACGATATGATGTTTGGAAGATTCACTGAAAGAGCTCAAAAGGTATTAGCACTTGCACAAGAAGAAGCCATTCGCCTAGGCCATAAGAACATCGGAACAGAGCATATTTTACTTGGTCTTGTACGTGAAGGTGAGGGCATCGCCGCAAAAGCATTAGAAGCACTGGGCCTTGTTTCAGATAAAATCCAAAAAGAAGTCGAGAGCTTGATTGGAAGAGGGCAAGAGGTGTCTCAAGCTATTCCTCATTACACACCTAGAGCGAAGAAGGTTACGGAGCTTTCTATGGATGAAGCGAGAAAGCTTGGTCATTCCTATGTAGGGACAGAACATATTCTTTTAGGTCTTATTCGTGAGGGAGAGGGTGTAGCTGCCCGTGTCTTAAATAACCTCGGAGTGAGCTTAAATAAAGCACGCCAGCAAGTATTGCAGCTTCTAGGCAGCAATGAAACGGGTGCATCTGCGGCAGGATCTAATAGCAATGCCAATACACCAACTTTGGATAGCTTGGCAAGAGACTTAACGGCTATTGCGAAAGAAGACAGTTTGGACCCTGTGATTGGCCGTAGCAAAGAAATTCAGCGTGTCATTGAGGTCCTAAGTAGAAGAACAAAGAATAACCCTGTCTTGATTGGAGAGCCTGGTGTTGGTAAAACAGCGATCGCAGAAGGCCTCGCACAGCAAATTATTCACAACGAAGTGCCTGAAATTTTGCGTGATAAACGAGTCATGACACTTGATATGGGAACCGTTGTAGCGGGAACGAAATATCGTGGTGAATTCGAGGATCGTTTGAAAAAAGTCATGGACGAAATCCGTCAGGCTGGAAATATCATTCTCTTCATTGATGAGCTTCATACACTGATTGGTGCAGGAGGAGCAGAGGGTGCGATTGATGCCTCTAATATTCTAAAACCATCTTTAGCACGTGGTGAGCTTCAATGTATCGGGGCAACAACGTTAGATGAGTACCGTAAATATATTGAAAAAGATGCTGCACTTGAACGTCGATTCCAGCCAATTCAAGTGGACCAGCCATCTGTTGATGAAAGTATTCAAATCTTAAGAGGGCTTAGAGACCGTTATGAAGCACATCACCGTGTGTCTATTACAGATGAAGCCATTGAGGCGGCGGTAAAGCTTTCTGATCGTTATATCTCTGATCGTTTCCTTCCAGATAAGGCGATTGACTTAATTGATGAGGCGGGTTCAAAAGTTCGTTTACGTTCTTTCACAACACCGCCTAATCTAAAGGAACTTGAGCAAAAGCTGGATGAAGTACGCAAGGAAAAGGATGCAGCTGTTCAAAGTCAGGAATTTGAAAAAGCCGCTTCTCTTCGTGATACGGAGCAACGTTTGCGTGAAAAGGTAGAAGTGACGAAGAAATCTTGGAAAGAAAAGCAGGGGCAAGAGAATTCAGAGGTTTCTGTTGATGATATCGCAATGGTTGTTTCTAGCTGGACGGGAGTACCTGTTTCAAAAATTGCTCAAACAGAAACAGATAAGCTTCTAAACATGGAACAATTGCTCCACTCTCGCGTCATTGGACAGGATGAAGCAGTTGTTGCTGTTGCAAAAGCTGTAAGACGTGCCCGTGCTGGACTAAAAGATCCGAAACGTCCGATTGGCTCCTTTATTTTCTTAGGGCCAACAGGTGTTGGTAAGACTGAGCTTGCAAGAGCACTCGCTGAGTCTATCTTCGGTGATGAAGAAGCGATGATTCGTATTGATATGTCTGAGTACATGGAAAAACACTCGACTTCAAGACTTGTTGGATCACCTCCAGGCTATGTGGGTTATGATGAGGGCGGTCAGCTGACTGAAAAAGTGAGAAGAAAGCCATATTCTGTCGTGCTTCTAGATGAGATTGAAAAGGCGCACCCTGATGTGTTTAATATCTTACTTCAAGTGTTAGAAGATGGTCGTCTCACTGATTCTAAAGGTCGTACTGTTGACTTTAGAAATACGATTTTGATTATGACTTCAAACGTTGGAGCTAGTGAGCTGAAGCGCAATAAATATGTTGGCTTTAACGTGCAGGATGAAAGTCAAAATTACAAAGATATGAAAGGCAAAGTAATGGGTGAGTTGAAACGTGCGTTTAGACCGGAGTTCATCAACCGTATTGATGAAATCATTGTCTTCCACTCACTCGAAAAGAAACATCTAAAAGAGATTGTGTCTCTCATGTCTGATCAATTGACAAAACGACTAAAAGAGCAGGACCTTTCAATTGAATTGACGGAAGCAGCAAAAGCCAAGATTGCCGACGAAGGCGTAGATCTTGAGTATGGTGCTCGTCCGTTAAGAAGAGCGATTCAAAAGCACGTCGAGGATCGACTTTCTGAGGAATTGCTGAAAGGCAATATTGAAAAGGGCCAACATATCGTATTAGATGTAGAAGATGGAGAAATTGTCGTAAAAGCAACGGCTGCTACGAACTAATATAGTAAGAAAAAAGTGTGAGGCATACCAGTAAGTTGGATGCCTCCCTTTACTTATTTTCTGACCAGTATAAGGAGTTGTATTCTTCAATCTATGGCTAAGTCAAAATCAAAATTTATATGCCAATCGTGCGGTTATGAGTCAGCCAAATGGATGGGGAAATGTCCCGGCTGCGGCACTTGGAACAGTATGACAGAAGAGGTCGTTCGTAAAGAGCCGGCAAATCGTCGAAGTGCGTTTAATCATTCTGTTCAAACCATTCAAAAACCTTCACCTATATCTGCAATTGAAACATCCGAAGAACCCCGAATTAAAACGAATTTAGAAGAATTTAACCGAGTATTAGGAAGTGGAATTGTCAAAGGTTCACTCGTTCTTATTGGCGGTGATCCTGGGATTGGGAAGTCCACACTATTATTACAAGTTTCAGCACAGCTATCAGATCAAAATCAGAATGTGTTATACATATCTGGTGAGGAATCAATCAAACAAACGAAGCTTAGGGCGGACCGTCTCGGTATTGAAAGTGCCTCTTTACATGTTTTGGCTGAAACCGATATGGAGTATATAACGTCTGCTATACAAGAGATGAAACCCGCTTTTGTTGTGGTCGATTCAATTCAAACCGTTTATCAAAGCGATATCACGTCAGCTCCTGGATCTGTTTCTCAGGTGAGGGAATGCACTGCCCAGCTGATGAAAATTGCCAAAACGAATGGTATTCCTATTTTTATCGTTGGTCACGTAACGAAGGAGGGCTCGATTGCTGGGCCGCGCCTTTTAGAGCATATGGTAGATACAGTTCTTTATTTTGAAGGGGAGCGTCATCATACGTTTCGTATTTTAAGGGCAGTGAAAAACCGTTTTGGTTCAACGAATGAATTAGGAATTTTTGAAATGAGAGAGGAAGGGCTCACAGAGGTATTAAACCCATCAGAAATCTTCTTAGAAGAGCGGTCAGCAGGTGTATCTGGATCGTGTGTTGTTGCCTCAATGGAAGGAACAAGACCTGTTCTAGTGGAGATACAAGCACTTATTTCACCGACGAGCTTTGGGAATCCACGAAGAATGGCTACTGGCCTTGATCATAACCGAGTGTCATTGCTTATGGCCGTTTTAGAAAAACGGGTAGGGCTGCTACTGCAAAACCAAGATGCCTATTTAAAAGTCGCAGGTGGTGTGAAACTTGATGAACCAGCGATTGACTTGGCTATTGCCGTTAGTATTGCATCAAGCTTTAAAGATGCAGCGCCGCATCAAGCAGATTGCTTTATAGGAGAAGTGGGTCTGACGGGAGAAGTCAGAAGAGTATCAAGAATTGAACAGCGTGTGCAGGAAGCTGCTAAACTAGGATTTAAGCGAATGTTTATTCCTCAGGCGAATATAGATGGATGGAAAAAACCGAGAGGGATTGAGTTAGTCGGTGTAGAAAATGTAGCAGAGGCACTTCGTATTTCACTAGGGGGATCATAGAAATGGAAAAAGAGAAAAAAGGAGCGAGAGAAGTCGATCTCTTAGATATTGTCCAGTTTGTGGCACCTGGGACACCCCTGCGGGCAGGGATTGAAAACGTCCTAAGAGCCAATACTGGAGGGCTCATTGTTGTTGGTTATAACGATAAAGTGAAAAGTGTGGTAGATGGAGGATTTCATATTAATTCTGCATTCTCCCCAGCACATTTATATGAATTGGCGAAGATGGATGGGGCGATTATTTTAAGTGACTCTGGTCAAAAAATCTTGTATGCGAATACACAGCTCATGCCGGATGCAACCATTCATTCATCAGAAACAGGCATGAGACACCGAACGGCTGAACGTGTAGCAAAGCAGACAGGTTGCTTAATCATTGCCATTTCTGAACGTCGGAACGTCATTACCTTATACCAAGGGAATCGACGATATACGCTGAAAGATATTGGTTTTATTTTGACGAAGGCCAACCAAGCGATACAAACACTTGAGAAATATAAAACCATTTTAGATCATGCCATTTCTGCGTTAAGCGCCTTAGAATTTGAAGAGCTTGTGACCTTTGGTGATGTATTATCCGTGCTACATCGTTATGAAATGGTACTTAGAATTAAAAATGAAATCAATATGTATATCAAAGAGCTTGGGACAGAAGGACACTTGATCCGTCTGCAAGTCAATGAGCTGATTACAGATATGGAGCAGGAAGCGGCATTATTTATTAAAGATTACGTGAAAGAAAAGATCAAAGATCCATATGTACTGCTGAAACAGCTCCAAGATATGTCGAGCTTTGAACTTTTAGATGACTCTATTTTGTACAAGTTACTCGGCTATCCAGCATCTACAAATATTGACGAATATGTGTACACTAGAGGTTACAGATTACTTCATAAAATCCCTAGACTGCCTATGCCAATCGTTGAAAACGTGGTCGAAGCATTTGGTGTGCTAGATCGAATTATGGAAGCGGATGTACAAGATTTGGATGAAGTAGAAGGAATTGGAGAAGTAAGAGCGAAAAAGATAAAAAAAGGATTAAAAAGACTGCAAGAAAAACATTATATCGACCGTCAGCTATAAAAAGAGAAATTTTTCTTAAATACGGTTAAAAATGGATGAATATGGGTATATTAATGATGGTTTTGTTTTCTGTTCATGATGATAGGAAACTTAAGCATATATCAATGTCAGATGAAGGTGGATTGACAGATGAAAAATAAAGGAGGTGAAGGTATGTTAAAAAGAATCGTTCAGGCGTTTTTTATCATTTTCGGTGCAGTTGTAGGGATTTTTATCATTCCAGAGTTATTTCTGCTGTTAAATGTGAAGGACATACCTTTCATAACAAATGCTTACTCTTCAGCACTAATAGGAGCCGCTGTGTTCTTTATCATTGGTAAATGGTGCACAGGCTATGTGGTTAATTGGGTGAAATGGATCGAGGATTCTCTATTGAAGGCGCCTCTTCCTGATCTTATATCTGGAAGTTTCGGTTTAGTATTTGGACTTATTCTAGCATATCTTATTGTAAACGTGATCCCGCTAAACAATATCCCATATCATATTTTTGGTACCATTATTCCGATTTTCCTGGCTTTCTTTTTAGGATACCTTGGATTTCAGGTAGGGTTTAAGAAGAAGGATGAAATGATGGGGTTGTTCTCCCGATCTGCAAAGGTCACAAAGAAAAAAGGAGCAGCTGATGATGAACCTGAAATAGAAGATAAAAAGCTGAAAATTTTAGACACAAGTGTTATCATTGATGGAAGAATCGCAGATATTTGTCAAACTGGATTCCTAGAAGGTGTGATGGTCATTCCTCAATTTGTACTCGAGGAATTACAGCATATTGCAGACTCTTCTGATGTATTAAAGAGAAATAGAGGCCGAAGAGGTCTTGATATTTTAAATCGTATCCAAAAAGAACTGGATATTAAAGTTGAAATTTACGAAGGTGACTTTGAGGATATTCAAGAGGTTGACAGCAAGCTTGTGAAACTCGCTAAGTTAACTTCAGGTGTTGTTGTGACAAATGATTTTAATTTAAATAAAGTATGCGAACTTCAAAAAGTAGCAGTGTTAAACATCAATGATCTAGCCAATGCAGTCAAACCGGTTGTACTGCCTGGGGAAGAAATGAAGGTACAGGTCATCAAAGATGGGAAAGAGCATAACCAAGGTGTTGCTTACTTAGATGACGGTACGATGATTGTGGTCGAAGAAGGACGCAATTATATTGGAAAAGACATTGATGTGCTCGTCACGAGTGTGCTGCAAACTGCTGCTGGAAGAATGATTTTTGCGAAGCCAAAACTTCTGGAGAAGGCGCTCTAAAGGGAGAACGAACATGTATTATGAAGTAGTTATTCCGGCTGCGGGGCAGGGGAAGCGAATGAAGGCCGGCCGCAATAAACTTTTTATTGAATTGAAAAGAATGCCGGTCATCATCCACACACTGAAGGTGTTTGACGCTCATTCACAATGTAGACGCATGATCTTAGCGATCAATGAGGAAGAGCGTCGTGACTTTGAAAGGCTACTGAAGGTACACGCTTTTCAAACGCCTGTTTCACTTGTCACTGGCGGTGAAGAACGGCAGCAAAGTGTATACGAAGGATTGAAGGCTGTGCAAGATGCGGACATCGTGCTTGTTCATGATGGCGCAAGGCCTTTTATTAAGCATACACAGATTGACTTGCTCGTTAAAGCAGCGATTGAAAAAGGCTCCGCAGTCGTAGCGGTACCAGTGAAAGACACAATCAAACGCGTTCAAGAAGGCAAAGTGGAACAAACCATTGAACGTCAGAGCTTGTGGGCAGTCCAGACCCCACAAGCTTTTCGTCATTCTATTTTAAAAGAAGCGCATGAACATGCGGAGCGGACAGGCTTTCTTGGAACAGATGACGCCAGTCTTGTGGAACAATTACACGGTGAGAGTGTGTATATTGTCCAAGGAGACTATACCAATATTAAACTGACAACACCGGATGATTTATTGGTTGCTAAGGCAATTATGGATGCGGAAAGAGGGTACTAGAACATGTTTAGAATAGGACAAGGTTTTGATGTACATCAATTAACAGAGGGAAGACCTCTTATTATTGGCGGTGTGACGATCCCTTATGAAAAGGGTCTACTTGGGCATTCAGATGCGGATGTACTGCTTCATACTGTGGCGGATGCCTGCCTAGGTGCGATTGCAGAAGGAGATATCGGCAGACATTTCCCAGACACGGATCCTGAGTTTAAAGATGCAGACTCTTTTAAATTACTTCAGCACGTGTGGGCACTTGTAAAAGAAAAAGGCTATACACTGGTGAATATCGATTGCACGATCATGGCGCAAAAACCAAAGATGGCACCATACATTCAGCCAATGTGTGAGAAAATCGCAGAAGCTCTTGAGGCAGATGTCACACAGGTGAATGTCAAAGCAACAACGACAGAGAAACTTGGATTTACAGGAAGAGGCGAAGGAATTGCCTCTCAGGCGACAGTGCTTCTTCAGAAAAAGTAAAATCCGTTTTGATGAGAATGGGTTTTGATGATAAAATACGTTTATAAAAAATTGGTGTCAGACAACATGATGCAGATGAAAGGAAGTTAAACTCATGGGAAATGAAGTGCGTGTTCGTTATGCACCGAGTCCAACTGGTCATTTACATATTGGGAATGCTAGAACGGCTCTTTTCAACTATTTGTTCGCACGCAGCCAAGGCGGCAAATTTATTATTCGAATCGAGGATACGGATCAAAAGCGTAATGTAGAAGGCGGAGAAGAAAGTCAGCTTCGCCACCTGCAGTGGCTCGGAATTGATTGGGATGAGAGCATTGATAAAGATGGGGGCTACGGTCCTTACAGACAATCAGAGCGTAATGATATTTACAAAAAATATTATGACGAGCTGCTAGAGAAAGACTTGGCGTATAAGTGCTATTGTACGGCTGAAGAACTAGAAGAAGAGCGTGAAGCACAAATTGCCCGCAGTGAAATGCCTCGATACTCTGGTAAATGCAGTCATTTATCAAAAGAAGAAGAGGACAAGCTGATTGCTGAAGGAAGAGAGCCAAGCATCCGCTTCCGAGTGCCTAAAGGAGAAATCATCAAATTTGACGATATGGTCAAAGGCGAGATTTCATTTGAAACAGACGGCATCGGTGACTTTGTTATTGTGAAGAAAGATGGTACACCAACGTATAACTTCGCTGTAGCGGTGGATGATCATTTGATGAAAATGACTCACATTCTTCGTGGTGAGGATCACATCTCGAATACACCTAAACAAATTATGGTCTTCAATGCATTTGGCTGGGATGTTCCGCTGTTCGGACATATGACGCTGATTGTAAACGAGAACCGCAAGAAATTAAGCAAGCGTGATGAATCAATTATCCAGTTCATCGAACAGTATAAGAACTTGGGCTATTTACCAGAAGCTTTGTTTAACTTCATTGCACTACTTGGGTGGTCTCCAGTTGGCGAAGAGGAACTATTTACAAAAGAGCAGTTCATCGATATTTTCGATGTCAATCGACTTTCTAAGTCACCAGCTCTCTTCGATATGCATAAACTAAAATGGGTGAATAACCAATACGTAAAAGCACTTGATCTTGATCAAGTTGTGGCACTTACACTTCCACATCTTCAAAAGGCAGGCAAGGTAAGCGAGCAGCTGACAGAAGAAGAAAACACGTGGGTGCGCAAACTCATTTCTCTATATCACGAGCAATTGAGCTACGGAGCAGAAATTGTTGAGTTAACAGAGTTGTTCTTTAAGGAGCAAATTGAGTATAATCAAGAGGCAAAGGAAGTTCTTGCAGAAGAGCAAGTACCAGAAGTGATGGCTTCGTTTGCAGGTCAGCTTGAACGTCTAGAGTCTTTCACACCTGATGAAATCAAGGCTGCCATTAAAGCGGTACAAAAAGAAACAGGGCATAAAGGCAAGAAACTATTCATGCCAATTCGTGTGGCTGTCACAGGACAAACGCATGGCCCAGAGCTTCCGCAAAGTATTGAACTACTAGGTAAAGAGACGGTATTAAACCGCATTAAACAAATATAAGGAAAATCGTTGCGAGGGAGAAGTACAATGTTTTCGCCTATCACAGAAAGAGTCTTCACCGGCTGAAAGAGACTTATGGGCAGACGTTGGAAATGCACCCTCAAGACCCTTGAGGAACACGTATGTTAGTATGCAAGGGCGGTACCCTCCGTTATGGGATGAAGTTGAGAAAGCTTGCAATAAGAGGCTTTCTAAACAGAGTGGAACCGCGTTTTCAAAACGTCTCTGTCATATGGCAGAGGCGTTTTTTATTTGTCCAAAAAAGAGAGCAAGTCCTAAGAGAGATTGATGGGGAAGAACGGGGGGAGCATGTGTTTTTCAAAATGCTGAAAGAAGATATTGATACTGTGTTTGATCAAGATCCTGCTGCTAGAAGCTATCTTGAAGTAGTGCTAACCTATTCAGGGCTTCATGCGATTTGGGCTCATCGTGTTGCGCATGCATTTTACAAGCGTAAGCTGTATTTTCTTGCGCGGATCATTTCTCAGGTCAGCCGGTTTTTCACAGGGGTTGAGATTCACCCAGCAGCAACCATCGGCCGGCGGTTCTTTATTGATCACGGCATGGGCGTCGTGATTGGGGAAACATGTGAAATTGGCGATAACGTCACTGTTTTCCAAGGTGTGACATTAGGGGGAACAGGGAAAGAAAAGGGAAAGCGGCATCCAACTATTTTGGACGATGCCCTGATTGCGACTGGTGCTAAGGTGCTCGGTTCCATTACCGTAGGAAAAGGGTCCAAGATTGGTGCGGGGTCTGTTGTGTTAAAAGACGTACCAGACCATTCCACTGTTGTAGGTATACCTGGGCGAGTGGTCGTTCAAAATGGAAAGAAAATCAATCGTGATCTCAATCATCAAGATTTGCCAGATCCAGTTTCTGATCGTTTCAAAGAATTGGAGCGAGAAATGGAAAAGCTAAAACGTGAGCTGGCTTCATTGAGCAGAAAGGAAGAACAATCATGACAATCAATATTTATAATACATTGACACGTAAGAAGGAAGAGTTTGTCCCACTTGAACCAGGAAAGGTCAAAATGTATGTATGCGGACCAACCGTGTATAACTACATTCACATCGGGAATGCAAGACCTGCCATTGTATATGACACGGTACGTAAGTATTTAGAATATAGCGGCTATGATGTGAATTTCGTATCCAACTTTACTGATGTGGATGATAAACTCATCAAAGCAGCAAATGAATTAGGCGAGGATGTCCCAACGATTGCTGATCGGTTTATCCAAGCATACTTTGAGGACGTCAGTGCATTAGGCTGCAAAAAAGCAGACCTTCACCCGCGAGTGACAGAAAATATGGATGATATCATTGCGTTTATCGCCACATTGATTGAAAAAGGCTACGCCTATGAAGCAGATGGTGACGTGTATTTCAGCACACGCTCATTTCAAGGCTACGGAAAACTGTCTCACCAATCGATTGATGAATTAAAGACAGGTGCCCGTATTCGTGTAGGTGAAAAGAAAAGGGATGCACTCGACTTTGCATTATGGAAGGCCGCAAAGGATCAGGAGATTTCTTGGGATAGCCCGTGGGGAGAAGGGCGCCCAGGGTGGCACATCGAGTGCTCTGCGATGGTCAAAAAGTATTTAGGCGATACGATTGACATTCATGCTGGCGGACAGGATTTAACGTTCCCTCACCACGAGAATGAGATCGCTCAATCTGAGGCTTTGACAGGAAAACCTTTTGCGAAGTATTGGATGCATAACGGGTATATTAATATTGAGAATGAAAAAATGTCAAAATCACTTGGGAACTTTGTGCTCGTACATGACATTATTAAAGAACAAGATCCAGATGTGCTTCGTTTCTTTATGCTGTCGGTTCACTATCGTCATCCAATCAATTACTCCATTGACTTATTGGAAAGTACAAAGAGTGCATTTAACAGACTCAAAACATCTTATTCAAATCTACATCATCGCCTTGAGAGCAGTACCAATTTAACAGAGGATAACACGGAATGGCTGACAAAGATTGAAGAGCAGCGAGCGACATTTATTTCTGAAATGAATGATGACTTCAATACGGCAAATGCCATCTCTGTTTTATTTGAACTAGCGAAACAAGCGAATTACTATATGGAAAATGATCATACTTCTGAGGAAGTGATCAAGGCATTTATTGGCTTGTTCCAAGAAATTACATCCGTCCTCGGCTTCTCACTAGAAGAAAAGCACACGCTTGACGAAGAGGTAGAAGCATTAATTGAGAAGCGGAATGAAGCTAGAAGGAATCGTGACTTCGCATTGTCTGATCAAATTCGTGACCAGTTAAAGAGCATGAATATTGTATTGGAGGACACTCCTCAAGGTACGCGCTGGAAAAGAGGAGAATAGGTCATGTTGAATTTTGAAAAGCTGAAAGACGGAAAACAGTTGAACGGACTTGCGCTTGCTTATATGGGTGATGCCATTTTTGAAGTATACGTGAGGCATCACCTCCTCCAAACGGGGGCGACCAAACCAAATGAGCTTCATAAACGTGCAAGTAAGATCGTTTCAGCTAAATCTCAGGCCGCTATTTTATTTGAGCTTCAGCAGAAGGGCTTTTTCACAGAAGCGGAAGAAGCGGTGCTGAAAAGAGGAAGAAATGCAAAATCAGGCACAGTGCCTAAAAACACAGACGTTCAAACGTATCGTTATAGTACAGCGTTTGAAGCGCTCATGGGTTATTTATTTATTGAGAAGCAGGACGAACGCTTAGAAGAGTTGATTAGTCAGGCGATTGAAATCGGAACGTCAGGGAGGAAGACAAATGAGTCAGCAACATGATTATGTGATTGGGAAAAATGCAGTGATTGAAACACTGAAGTCAGATCGGGAGTTATACAAGCTCTGGATGGCAGAAAACACTGTAAAAGGACAAGCCCAACAGGTCATTGAACTCGCGAAAAAGCAAAATATCACCATTCAGTATGTTCCGAGGAAAAAGCTTGATCAAATGGTAACAGGTCAGCACCAGGGAATCGTTGCACAAGTAGCAGCATATGAATATGCAGAATTGGACGATCTGTATCAAATTGCTGAAAAGCGGAATGAACAACCATTTTTCATCATCTTAGATGAAATTGAAGATCCGCACAATTTAGGGTCGATCATGCGTACGGCCGATGCTGTTGGTGCACATGGAATCGTCATTCCAAAACGACGAGCGGTAGGCTTGACGACAACTGTTGCGAAAGCATCTACTGGAGCCATTGAACATATCCCGGTCGCAAAAGTAACCAATCTTTCCAGAGCTCTTGATGAAATGAAGGAAAGAGGAATCTGGGTGGCAGGGACAGATGCATCTGCGAAGCAGGACTACAGACAATTTGACGGCACGATGCCTCTCGCTCTTGTCATCGGCAGTGAAGGAAAAGGAATTGGCCGATTGATTAAGGAAAAATGTGATTTCTTGATTAAATTGCCAATGGCCGGGAAGGTCACTTCATTAAATGCATCAGTTGCCGCTAGTCTATTGATGTATGAAGTGTATCGAAAACGTTATCCGTTAGGAGAATAGAGATGGACATCCTCTTAGTCGATGGATACAACATGATAGGTGCATGGCCTCGTTTGCAGCACTTAAAAGAAAACAGCTTTGAAGAAGCCAGAGACGTGCTGATTCAACATTTAGCAGAATATCAAGCATATACAGGGTATCGAGTCATTGTCGTATTCGATGCCCATATGGTCAAAGGAATCGAAAAGAAGCGGACAAACCACCGAGTAGAGGTCATCTTTACAAGAGAAAATGAAACGGCTGATGAGCGGATTGAAAAACTGGCACAAGACTTGAATAACATTCGGACGCAAATTCATGTGGCGACCTCTGATTATACAGAACAATGGGCAATTTTTGGACAGGGTGCACTTCGTAAGTCAGCACGAGAGCTATTAAGAGAGATAGAAGTGATTGAACGAAAGATTGAAACACGTGTCAAAAAGATTACTTCTGATAAACCAGCATCCAAAATTGAATTGTCAGAAGATGTATTGAAAACGTTTGAAAAATGGCGGCGGGGAAACTTGGAATAGCTTGACGATATTTCAACCATTATTGTATAATATTTCTATCTAGGTGCGGTCGGGGGGATCGAAGTGAATCTAAACAACAGCAAGGGTAAGTCCATCAGAGAGCAATTTTGCCAGTTGGAAGATGAACAAGTCATTGAAAGGGTTCATGTCGGAGATAGTGATGCGCTAGATTATTTAATAACGAAATACCGCAATTTTGTACGTGCGAAAGCAAGATCTTATTTCTTGATTGGAGCGGATCGAGAGGACATTGTCCAAGAGGGGATGATCGGACTTTATAAGTCTATCCGCGATTTCAGAGAGGACAAGCTTACTTCATTTAAGGCTTTTGCAGAATTATGTATTACCCGCCAAATTATCACCGCAATTAAAACAGCTACTCGCCAAAAACATATCCCGTTAAATTCCTATGTATCATTAGACAAGCCGATATACGATGAAGAATCGGACAGAACATTATTGGACGTCATTTCCGGTGCTAAAGCGCTTAACCCAGAAGATTTAATCATTAGCAAAGAAGAATTTGATGATATTGAAATGAAAATGGGTGAATTACTAAGCGAGCTGGAAAGAAAGGTACTTGTGCTTTATCTTGATGGTAGGTCCTATCAGGAGATTTCTGAAGATTTAAACCGTCATGTGAAATCAATTGATAACGCACTCCAAAGAGTAAAGAGAAAATTAGAGAAATATTTAGAGCTGCGCGAGATCAGTCTCTAATCAAACCTATATTGACAGCTTTTTCGACACTGTGATAAGGTACTAAGGAAATGATGTCGAGAAAATAGGTGTAAATATGAGGAAAAAGATTACTCTAGCCTGTAAAGACTGCGGAAGCCGCAATTATACGACAATGAAAAGTGTTGCTTCAGCAGCTGAAAGATTAGAAGTTAAGAAATATTGCAAGACTTGTAATTCACATAAAACACATTTAGAAACGAAGTAGGATTTGCGTTCTTTAATCTGTGGAGGTCTTTTACATGCGTATTATCAGTTTCTTAAAAAGTGTCGGGAAAGAAATGAAAAAGGTCAGCTGGCCAAAGAAAAACGAAATGGTCCGCTACACGATCACTGTTATTTTAACAGTCGTATTTTTTGCCATCTTTTTCTCTTTTCTTGATATAGGAATCTCACAATTAATCGAATTAATTCATTAATACTTGAATAATGGTCTGCTGAACGTGCTATAATAGATCATAATATGACTTGCCAAAAAACCCGTTTTACGGGTTTTTTCAATTGCTTGAAAATATTTACCGGTACTCGAGATTCGTCAAATAGACATTACGAAATGTGGGGAGGGAAGGACTAAATAGTCCTGAACGAAAATGGAAAAGAATTGGTATGTTGTGCATACGTACTCTGGCTATGAAAACAAAGTGAAAGCAAACTTGGAAAAGCGTGTTGAATCAATGGGCATGCAGGATAAAATTTTCCGCGTTGTTGTACCAGAAGAAGAAGAAACGGACATTAAAAACGGTAAGAAAAAAGTAGTGAAAAAGAAAGTATTCCCTGGATATGTGCTAGTAGAAATCGTCATGACTGACGATTCTTGGTATGTCGTTCGTAATACACCAGGTGTGACAGGATTCGTTGGATCAGCTGGATCAGGCTCTAAGCCGACAGCGTTATTACCTGGCGAAGCGGAAACCATTCTGAAGAGAATGGGACTTGAAGAGCGCAAGACAGAAATCGACTTTGAACTAAAAGAAACAGTCAAGGTCATCGATGGACCATTTGCTAACTTCACAGGCTCTATCGAAGAGATTGATTATGATAAAAGCAAAGTCAAAGTATTCGTTAATATGTTTGGTAGAGAAACTCCTGTGGAACTTGAGTTCACACAGATCGATAAATTGTAATTTAAAAGAGCTTGAAATGAGTGTATAGAAGTGGTAATATAGCAAAGGTACGTCTTGAGTTCGCTCAAGATCGCTAGCTAGTTATTTCGTCATTCATATAAAGAATGAAGTTGTTGAGTGGGAGGGGGATTCCCCTATTACCACATCACGGACTTTAAGGAGGTGTGTCTCGTGGCTAAAAAAGTAGTTAAAGTTGTTAAATTGCAAATTCCTGCTGGAAAAGCTAACCCAGCTCCACCAGTTGGACCTGCACTAGGTCAAGCCGGTGTTAATATCATGGGATTCTGTAAGGAGTTTAACGCTCGTACAGCTGACCAAGCTGGTCTTATCATTCCTGTTGAAATTTCGGTTTTTGAAGACCGTTCATTTACATTTATTACTAAAACTCCACCTGCTGCAGTTTTACTTAAAAAAGCAGCTGGTATTGAGTCTGGTTCTGGTGAACCTAACCGTAATAAAGTGGCAACTGTTAAGCGTGATAAAGTACGCGAAATCGCGGAAACAAAAATGCCTGACTTAAACGCTGCTAGCGTTGAATCAGCTATGCGCATGGTTGAAGGTACTGCACGCAGTATGGGTATTGTCATCGAAGATTAATTTTTTGTCTTGTTGGGTTGCGAGTTTGGTTTTGACAAGTTCGCAACCCTTATTCGTGGGAGGTTATTCCGCTAAAACCACATAAGGAGGATTTTTATAATGGCTAAAAAAGGTAAAAAGTATGTAGAAGCTGCTAAGCTAATCGAACGTACTAAAGCGTATGATGTAGCTGAAGCTGTTTCTCTTACAAAAAAAGCAAATACAGCGAAATTTGATGCGACTGTAGAAGTTGCTTTTCGTTTGGGCGTAGACCCTCGTAAAAACGATCAACAAATCCGCGGTGCAGTTGTACTTCCTAACGGAACTGGTAAAACTCAACGCGTTCTTGTGTTCGCTAAAGGCGAAAAAGCAAAAGAAGCAGAAGCTGCTGGAGCAGACTACGTTGGAGATTCTGATTACATCACTAAAATCCAACAAGGCTGGTTCGAATTCGATGTAATCGTTGCGACACCTGACATGATGGGTGAAGTTGGTAAGATCGGTCGTGTACTTGGACCAAAAGGTCTTATGCCAAACCCTAAAACAGGAACTGTAACTTTCGAAGTAGAAAAAGCAATCAATGAAATCAAAGCTGGTAAAGTAGAATACCGCGTTGATAAAGCTGGTAACATCCACGCGCCAATCGGAAAGGTTTCTTTCGAGGACGAAAAGCTTGTTGAGAACTTTGCAACAATCTATGACACAATCCTTAAAGCAAAACCTGCAGCGGCTAAAGGTGTATACGTGAAAAACGTTTCTGTTACATCTACTATGGGCCCTGGCGTGAAAGTGGACCCATCTTCTTTCTCTGCAAAATAATTCTTGACTTATCACAACCGTTTTGATAATATCAAAATGTTGTAAAATAGAATAATCATTTATACCGTAGACAGCAGGGGCCTTATGGCTTAATTAACCCGCCGAGGTGTATATGTCACAGTCTTACGTTAACGTATGCTTGTATATACAGCCTCCATGTCTTAATGGAGGCTTTTTATATGGAGAACCGTTCGTTAGGAACGTGATGGCCTGATCGGTATAAGTGTTACACAAAGAATTGTACAGGAGGTGTAACCATGAGCAATGCAATCGATACTAAAAAAGTTGTCGTTGATGAAATTACTTCTAAATTTAAAGACAGTTTGTCTACTGTAATCGTAGATTACCGCGGTCTTTCAGTTTCTGAAGTGACTGAACTTCGTAAACAGCTTCGTGATGCTGGCGTAGAATTCAAAGTTTACAAAAACACTTTGACTCGCCGTGCAGTTGAACAAGTTGAACTAACGGGTTTAAACGATTTCTTAACAGGTCCAAACGCTATCGCATTCAGTAACGAAGATGTTATCGCACCTGCGAAAATCATCAACGAATTTGCGAAAAGCCACGAAGCTTTAGAAATCAAAGCTGGTGTTATCGAAGGAAACGTAGCGACTGTAGAAGAAGTGAAGGCTCTTGCGGAACTTCCGTCTCGCGAAGGCTTACTATCTATGTTGCTTAGCGTTCTTCAAGCTCCAGTTCGTAACCTTGCTCTTGCTACTAAAGCAGTTGCAGATCAAAAAGAAGAACAAGGCGCTTAATGCGTACTTGACGTAAAAAACTTAAAAATGGAGGAATTACAAATGGCTTTAAATATCGAAGAAATCATTGCTTCAGTTAAAGAAGCAACTGTACTTGAGTTAAACGACTTAGTAAAAGCAATCGAAGAAGAATTTGGCGTAACTGCTGCTGCTCCTGTAGCTGTAGCTGCTGGTGGCGGTGCTGCTGCTGAAGAAAAAACTGATTTTGATCTAGTACTTGCTGGTGCTGGAGACCAAAAAATCAAAGTTATCAAAGTGGTTCGTGAAATCACTGGTCTTGGCTTGAAAGAAGCTAAAGAACTTGTTGACAACACTCCAAAACCACTTAAAGAAGGTATTGCTAAAGAAGAAGCTGAAGAACTTAAAGCTAAGCTTGAAGAAGTTGGCGCTTCTGTAGAAGTTAAGTAATCTTCGCCTAATCTTTTGGGAAAGCTCGCTTTTACTGGCGGGCTTTTTCTTTTCTTATCTCCTGAAACGATTGAATCCAGAGGAGGTCCATTCACCATGAGTGACCACTATTATACGGAAAAGCCATCAGTGAAAAGCAATAAACAGACATGGGACTTCACCTTGAGAAACCGTAGCTTTACTTTTACAAGTGACAGTGGAGTGTTTTCTAAGAAAGAAGTCGACTATGGTTCGAGGCTTTTAATTGAAGCTTTTGAAGAACCTGACTTGGATGGCGACGTCTTAGATGTCGGTTGCGGTTATGGACCGATCGGCTTATCGTTAGCAAACGAAATGACAGGCCGCACCATTCATATGATTGATGTGAACGAAAGAGCAGTCGAACTTTCAAAGGAAAACGCTAAGCATAATCGCATTGATAATGTCCGCATCTATCAAAGTGATTTGTTCTCGAATGTTCATTCATCAGCTGCTTTTGCCTCTATACTGACCAATCCCCCAATACGGGCAGGGAAGAAAGTAGTACATGCGATCTTTGAAAAAAGTGCTGATCATTTATTGCCGGAAGGTGAGTTGTGGGTGGTTATTCAGAAAAAACAAGGTGGACCATCTGCGATTGAGAAATTAGAGCAACTTTTTGGAGAAGTGACGGTCGTTATGAAAAAAAAGGGCTACTATATTATCAAAGCTAAAAAAGTTTGACGCAGTTTCCTAGCTGTGTTAACATTATAAAATGCCAATGTGTATATTTTGCTTGATAGGCTTAAAAAACAACTATTTTGTATAAATTATGCATACTTGGGAAAACTAATAAAATCGGTATTTGTTTTTGGATGTGGTTTTCTTATTTTAGAAACCCTTTTTTCTTTTGTCTTGTAAAAGTATTTCTTTACTGACATTTGAAAGACAGAAATACTTTTTACACATATAATACGCATGATTTGAGGGGTGAATCAGTTGACAGGTCAACTAGTTCAGTATGGACGACACCGCCAGCGCAGAAGCTACGCACGCATAAGCGAAGTGTTAGAATTACCAAATCTCATTGAAATTCAAACCTCTTCTTATCAGTGGTTTCTTGATGAGGGTCTTAGAGAGATGTTTCAAGATATATCCCCAATTGAGGATTTTACTGGTAACCTTTCTCTTGAATTCATTGATTACAGCCTAGGGGATCCTAAGTATCCTGTAGCAGAATCAAAAGAACGTGATGTAACTTACTCTGCTCCACTAAGAGTAAAAGTTCGTTTAATTAACAAAGAAACTGGAGAAGTAAAAGACCAAGATGTGTTTATGGGTGATTTCCCAATCATGACAGACACAGGTACTTTTATCATTAATGGTGCGGAACGTGTAATCGTTTCTCAGTTAGTACGTTCTCCAAGTGTATATTTCAGTGGTAAAGTAGACAAAAACGGTAAAAAAGGTTTTACTGCGACTGTCATTCCAAACCGTGGCGCATGGTTAGAATACGAAACTGATGCGAAGGATGTAGTCTATGTACGCATCGATCGCACACGTAAGTTGCCGGTTACGGTTCTTTTGCGTGCTCTCGGCTTCAGCTCTGATCAAGAGATTCTTGACCTCATTGGCGAGAATGAATACTTACGCAACACGTTGGAAAAAGACAATACAGAGAATGCTGATAAAGCACTTCTCGAAATCTACGAGCGTCTTCGTCCTGGAGAGCCGCCAACTGTTGAAAATGCGAAAAGCTTGCTAGACTCTCGCTTCTTTGATCCGAAGAGATATGACTTAGCAAATGTTGGACGCTACAAGATTAATAAGAAGCTTCATATTAAAAATAGACTATTCAATCAAAAATTGGCTGAAACGCTAGTTGATCCTGAAACAGGTGAAATCCTAGCAGAAAAAGGTCAAATTTTAGATAGAAGAGTGCTTGATAAAGTTCTTCCATACTTAGAAAACGGCATCGGATTTAGAAAGCTTTATCCAAACGGTGGCGTAGTAGAGGATGAAGTAGAACTTCAATCTATCAAGATTTATGCACCAACTGATCAAGAAGGCGAGCAAGTGATCAACGTGATTGGTAATGCATATGTAGAGGAAGCTGTGAAGAACATCACGCCTTCTGACATCATTGCTTCAATCAGTTACTTCTTTAACCTACTTCATGGAGTAGGCGACACAGATGATATCGATCACCTTGGTAACCGTCGTCTGCGTTCTGTAGGTGAACTTCTGCAAAACCAATTCCGTATTGGTTTAAGCAGAATGGAGCGTGTTGTTCGTGAAAGAATGTCGATTCAAGACACGAACACGATCACACCTCAGCAGCTGATCAACATCCGTCCTGTGATCGCTTCTATCAAAGAGTTCTTTGGTAGCTCTCAGCTTTCTCAGTTCATGGATCAAACAAACCCGCTTGCTGAATTGACACACAAACGTCGTCTATCAGCGCTTGGACCGGGTGGTTTGACACGTGAGCGTGCAGGAATGGAAGTTCGTGACGTTCACTATTCTCACTATGGTCGTATGTGTCCGATTGAAACACCAGAGGGTCCAAACATTGGTTTGATCAACTCTCTATCTTCATTTGCGAAAGTGAATCGCTTCGGATTTATCGAAACACCTTACCGTCGGGTTGATCCTGAAACAGGTAAAGTGACGCCGAGAATCGATTACCTAACAGCTGATGAAGAGGATAACTACGTAGTAGCACAAGCGAACGCTATATTAGGTGAAGATGGTTCGTTTATTGATGATAATATCATTGCTCGTTTCAGAGGGGAAAACACCGTTGTTCCTCGAAATCGCGTTGACTACATGGACGTTTCGCCGAAGCAGGTTGTTTCTGCGGCGACAGCATGTATCCCATTCTTAGAAAACGATGACTCTAACCGTGCTCTAATGGGAGCGAACATGCAACGTCAGGCTGTGCCTTTGATGCAGCCGGAATCACCAATTGTTGGTACAGGTATGGAGTATGTATCAGGTAAAGACTCTGGTGCTGCTGTGATCTGCCGTTACCCAGGTGTTGTAGAACGTGTTGAAGCGAAGAATATTTGGGTTCGCCGTTATGAAGACGTTGACGGACAACAAGTCAAAGGAAACCTAGACAAATACAGCTTGCTGAAATTTGTCCGCTCTAACCAAGGGACTTGCTACAACCAGCGCCCAATTGTAAGTGTTGGAGATGAAGTCGTCAAAGGAGAAATCCTTGCAGACGGTCCTTCTATGGAAAAAGGTGAATTGGCTCTAGGACGTAACGTCATGGTCGGCTTCATGACTTGGGACGGTTACAACTATGAGGATGCGATCATTATGAGTGAGCGCCTTGTAAAAGATGACGTCTACACTTCTATTCATATTGAAGAATATGAATCAGAAGCTCGTGATACAAAGCTTGGACCAGAAGAAATTACGCGTGATATTCCAAACGTTGGGGAAGATGCTTTACGCAACCTTGACGAGCGTGGAATCATCCGTATTGGTGCAGAAGTAAAAGACGGAGATCTTCTTGTCGGGAAAGTAACGCCTAAAGGTGTAACAGAACTAACAGCTGAAGAACGTCTATTACATGCAATCTTCGGTGAAAAGGCTCGTGAAGTACGTGATACGTCTCTACGTGTACCACACGGCGGCGGCGGAATCATCCACGATGTCAAAGTCTTTAACCGTGAAGATGGAGATGAATTACCACCAGGTGTTAACCAGTTAGTCCGTGTATACATCGTTCAGAAGCGTAAAATTTCTGAAGGTGACAAAATGGCCGGACGACATGGTAACAAAGGGGTTATCTCCAAAATCCTTCCAGAAGAAGATATGCCGTATCTTCCAGATGGAACACCGATTGATATCATGTTAAACCCTCTAGGGGTACCATCTCGTATGAATATCGGTCAGGTACTTGAGCTTCATATGGGTATGGCTGCACGTTACCTAGGCATCCACATTGCGTCACCAGTATTTGATGGTGCGCGTGAGGAAGATGTTTGGGAAACGCTTGAAGAAGCAGGTATGTCCCGTGATGCGAAAACAGTCCTTTATGACGGTCGAACTGGTGAACCATTCGATAACCGTGTATCAGTGGGAATCATGTACATGATCAAACTGGCTCACATGGTTGACGATAAACTTCACGCTCGTTCAACTGGACCATACTCACTTGTTACGCAGCAGCCACTGGGCGGTAAAGCACAGTTTGGTGGACAGCGTTTCGGAGAGATGGAAGTATGGGCACTTGAAGCTTACGGTGCAGCATATACACTTCAAGAAATCTTAACTGTAAAATCGGATGACGTTGTGGGTCGTGTGAAAACATACGAAGCGATCGTCAAAGGGGATAACGTACCTGAACCAGGTGTCCCTGAATCATTCAAAGTATTAATTAAAGAACTTCAAAGTTTAGGTATGGATGTGAAAATCCTATCTGGCGATGAAGAAGAGATAGAAATGAGAGATTTAGAAGACGATGAGGAAACGAAGAAAGCAGACGGATTAGCGTTATCTAATGACGAAGATGCTGCAGACCTCGCACCTGTCGATCTTGAACGTGACGCAGTCACAAAAGAATAGCAGAAACGATTAGAGCAAGTGACTAGGGTATAACCCGAAGATTAAAAGGGAGGTAGGCCCCTTGCTAGATGTGAACAATTTTGAGTATATGAACATCGGTCTCGCATCACCTGATAAAATCCGTTCTTGGTCTTTTGGTGAAGTGAAAAAGCCTGAAACGATTAACTATCGTACACTGAAACCGGAAAAAGATGGTCTCTTTTGTGAACGTATCTTCGGACCGCAAAAAGACTGGGAATGTCATTGTGGAAAGTATAAACGCGTTCGTTATAAGGGTGTTGTATGTGACCGTTGTGGTGTAGAAGTAACACGGGCAAAAGTCCGTCGTGAGAGAATGGGGCATATCGAACTGGCTGCCCCAGTTTCCCACATTTGGTATTTCAAAGGTATCCCAAGCCGTATGGGTCTTGTTCTAGATATGTCACCACGTGCGTTAGAAGAAGTGATTTACTTCGCTTCTTACGTCGTGACTGATCCGGGCAACACACCGCTTGAGAAGAAACAACTTCTTTCTGAGAAAGAATTCCGTGCTTATTTAGATAAATACGGTAACACCTTCCAAGCAGCTATGGGTGCAGAAGCAATTAACAAACTTCTTCAAGATATCGATCTTGTGAAAGAAGTAGATACACTCAAAGAAGAGCTAAAAACAGCTCAAGGACAGCGTCGTACACGTGCGATCAAACGCCTTGAAGTGTTGGAAGCTTTCCGTAACTCAGGAAACAAACCGTCTTGGATGATCCTTGATGTACTTCCGGTTATTCCACCAGAATTACGTCCAATGGTTCAGCTTGATGGCGGACGTTTTGCTACTTCTGACTTGAACGACCTTTATCGTCGTGTCATCAACCGTAACAATCGTCTGAAACGTTTATTAGATCTTGGTGCGCCAAGCATCATCGTTCAGAACGAGAAGCGTATGCTTCAAGAAGCTGTCGATGCCTTGATTGATAATGGACGTAGAGGCCGACCAGTAACAGGACCAGGAAATAGACCATTGAAATCTCTTTCTCACATGCTGAAAGGGAAACAAGGGCGTTTCCGTCAAAACTTGCTTGGTAAACGTGTTGACTATTCTGGACGTTCCGTTATCGTCGTTGGACCACATTTGAAAATGTATCAGTGTGGACTTCCGAAAGAAATGGCTCTTGAACTATTCAAACCATTCGTGATGAAGGAACTTGTTGAAAAAGGATTAGCTCACAACATTAAGAGCGCGAAACGTAAGATTGAGCGCGTGCAGCCGGAAGTTTGGGATGTTTTAGAATCAGTGATTCGTGAGCATCCAGTCTTACTAAACCGTGCACCAACTCTTCACAGACTTGGTATTCAAGCGTTTGAACCTACACTTGTGGAAGGACGCGCAATTCGTTTGCATCCACTTGTATGTACTGCCTACAACGCTGACTTTGATGGTGACCAAATGGCGGTTCACGTACCATTATCTGCTGAAGCTCAAGCTGAAGCTCGTATCTTAATGCTTGCTGCTCAAAACATTTTGAACCCGAAAGATGGAAAACCTGTTGTTACGCCATCTCAGGATATGGTGCTAGGTAACTACTACCTTACACTTGAGCGTAAAGGTGCTATCGGAGAAGGTATGGTATTCAAAGATACGAACGAAGCCCTTCTAGCTTATCAAAATGGGTATGTGCATCTTCATACACGTGTAGCTGTTGCAGCTAACTCGTTGAAGAATGTGACATTCACTGATGAACAGCGTTCTAAATTGTTGATTACAACAGTTGGAAAACTAATCTTTAACGAAATCTTACCGGAATCATTCCCATACATGAATGAACCGACTAAGAGCAATATTGAAGAAAAAACGCCTGACCGCTTCTTCCTTGAAAAAGGTGAAGATGTCAAAGCTGCGATCGAGAAACAAGAAATCAATGCGCCGTTCAAAAAAGGTATTTTAGGTAAAATCATTGCGGAAATCTTTAAGAGATTCCATATCACTGAAACATCTAAAATGCTTGACCGCATGAAAAATCTTGGTTTCAAATACTCTACTAAAGCGGGTATTACGGTTGGGGTGTCTGATATCGTCGTATTAGATGATAAACAGAAGATCCTCGAAGAAGCGCAAGCAAAAGTAGATAACGTCATGAAGCAATTCAGACGTGGTTTGATTACTGAAGAAGAGCGTTACGAGAGAGTCATTTCGATCTGGAGTTCTTCTAAAGATGTCATCCAAGGTAAACTGATGAAGTCCCTTGATGAAGTCAACCCTATCTACATGATGAGTGACTCTGGAGCGCGTGGTAACGCATCTAACTTCACTCAGCTGGCTGGTATGCGTGGTCTGATGGCCAACCCGGCTGGACGTATCATTGAACTTCCGATTAAATCTAGTTTCCGTGAAGGTTTAACCGTATTGGAATACTTTATTTCCACTCACGGAGCGCGTAAAGGTCTTGCCGATACAGCTCTTAAAACAGCTGACTCAGGTTACCTCACGCGTCGTCTCGTTGACGTTGCACAGGATGTTATCATCCGTGAAACAGATTGCGGTACAGACCGTGGAATCTTGGCGAAGTCCATTAAAGAAGGAAATGAAATTATTGAGAAACTTGAAGAACGTCTGATCGGACGTTTTGCAAGAAAACCAATTGTTCATCCTGAAACGGGCGAAGTCATTGTTGGCGAAAACGAACTAATTGATGAAGATAAAGCACTTGAAGTAGTTGAAGCAGGAATCGAGGAAGTATGGATCCGTTCTGCATTTACATGTAACACGCCTCATGGTGTATGTAAACGATGCTACGGCCGTAACCTTGCAACTGGTACTGACGTTGAAGTCGGTGAAGCAGTTGGAATCATCGCTGCACAATCGATCGGTGAGCCAGGAACACAGCTTACAATGCGTACGTTCCACACCGGTGGGGTAGCAGGAGACGATATCACTCAAGGTTTACCTCGTATCCAAGAGTTATTTGAAGCGCGTAATCCGAAAGGGCAGGCAACCATTTCTGAAATTGATGGTGTCGTTGCTGAAATTAACGATGTTCGTGACAAGCAACAGGAAATTGTGGTTCAAGGCGAAGTTGAAACTCGCTCTTACACAGCTCCTTACAATGCACGTCTGAAAGTTGTTGAAGGTGACAAAGTCACTCGTGGTCAAGTACTGACAGAAGGTTCAATCGATCCGAAAGAACTTCTTAAAGTGACTGATATGACAGCTGTTCAAGAATATCTGCTTCATGAAGTACAAAAAGTATACCGTATGCAAGGGGTAGAAATCGGAGATAAGCACGTAGAAGTAATGGTTCGCCAAATGCTTCGTAAAGTGCGTGTCGCTGATGCAGGGGATACAGATGTATTACCAGGCACACTTCTTGATGTACACCAATTCACAGAAGCGAACAAAAAAGTACTATTCGAAGGCAAACGTCCTGCAACAGGCCGTCCAGTTCTTCTTGGTATTACAAAAGCATCGCTTGAAACAGACTCGTTCTTGTCTGCAGCATCCTTCCAAGAAACGACTCGTGTCCTAACAGATGCGGCGATCAAAGGAAAACGTGATGAACTGCTTGGCTTGAAAGAGAATGTCATCATCGGTAAACTTGTTCCTGCTGGAACTGGAATGCCAAACTACCGTAAAGTTAAGCCGGTTTCACAAGTGCAGCCGTCTGACGATATGGTTCCTGTAGAGTAATCTTTCTCTTAAGATTTCTATAAAAATCATCAAAAAATGGTGAAGGATGTCAAGATAATCTGTCAAACGATATTGACATCCTTCTGCCATGATGATAATATAACCAAGGTGCTCAAAATAAAACCTGTTACTTTGGAGGATATTCGATGTCTTATGATAAAGTATCACAGGCTCAATCCATTATTATTGGTACGAAGCAAACAGTAAAAGCTCTGAAACGAGATTCAGTGAAGGAAATCGTCGTAGCGAAAGATGCTGATCCTGCTTTAACCGCTAGTGTAATGAAACTAGCGCAAGAGAAGGGTGTAGACATTTTAGTGGTAGATTCCATGAAAAAGCTCGGCAAGGCCTGCGGAATTGAAGTTGGGGCAGCAGCTGTTGCCATTATGTTATAGCGTACTTGTTTTGTTTTTGCATGCTTAAAATGCAAAAGCATTGTTTTTTGCCTTTTGATGAACCACCTGGGTATGTGGGTTATAAAAAAAGTAATGAAGGGAGGAATAACAACATGCCTACAATTAATCAGCTAATACGCAAAGGACGCGTGAGTAAAGTTGAAAACTCAAAGTCTCCTGCACTTAACAAAGGATACAACAGTTTCAAAAAAGAGCACACTAACGTAACATCTCCACAGAAGCGCGGGGTTTGTACTCGTGTCGGTACAATGACACCGAAAAAACCAAACTCAGCACTACGTAAATATGCTCGTGTACGTTTGTCTAACCTGATTGAGGTAACAGCTTACATTCCTGGTATCGGACATAACCTACAAGAGCACAGTGTAGTACTTATCCGTGGCGGACGTGTAAAAGACTTACCGGGTGTACGTTACCACATCGTTCGTGGTGCGCTTGATACTGCCGGAGTTGACGGTCGTATGCAAGGACGTTCTAAATACGGAACAAAACGCCCTAAACAAAGCAAATAATATAAACAAACATAAGGGTTTTTAGAAGTTGAGTTCAGATCAGTGGAGTCAGGCAGCTGACAATGAAATTGAGATGAAAGACAGATAGAAATCCTTTTAAAAGAGAAGGGAGGCTATTCAGATGCCACGTAAAGGTCCTGTAGCAAAAAGAGACGTTTTGCCAGATCCAATTTACAATTCTAAACTTGTATCTCGTTTGATCAACAAAATGATGATCGACGGTAAAAGAGGAAAGTCACAAACTATTCTCTACAAGTCATTTGATATCATCAAAGAACGTACTGGTAATGAAGCGATGGAGGTTTTCGAACAAGCCTTGAAAAACATCATGCCAGTTCTTGAAGTTAAAGCACGTCGTGTAGGTGGAGCTAACTACCAAGTTCCTGTAGAAGTTCGCCCAGATCGTCGTACGACTTTAGGTCTTCGCTGGTTAGTAAACTACGCTCGTCTTCGTGGAGAAAAAACGATGGAAGAGCGTCTTGCTAACGAAATCCTTGACGCAGCTAACAACACTGGTGCTGCTGTTAAGAAACGTGAAGATACACACAAAATGGCAGAAGCGAACAAAGCATTCGCTCACTACCGCTGGTAGGATTTATACCAAACTAAAAAAACTATTCCCTAATAAGGAAGGAGAAATTACCCAATGGCAAGAGAGTTCTCCTTAGACAAAACTCGTAATATTGGTATCATGGCTCACATCGATGCCGGTAAAACGACAACGACTGAGCGTATCTTGTACTACACTGGTCGTATCCATAAAATTGGTGAAACTCACGAAGGAGCTTCACAAATGGACTGGATGGAGCAGGAGCAAGAACGTGGTATTACAATCACTTCTGCTGCTACTACAGCACAATGGAAAGGTTACCGTGTAAACATCATTGATACACCAGGACACGTAGACTTCACTGTTGAAGTTGAACGTTCTTTGCGTGTACTTGATGGTGCGGTTGCTGTTCTTGATGCACAATCAGGTGTAGAGCCTCAAACTGAAACAGTTTGGCGCCAAGCAACAACTTACGGAGTACCTCGTATCGTATTCGTTAACAAAATGGATAAAACCGGTGCGGACTTCCTTTACTCTGTAAGCACATTAAGAGATCGTCTTCAAGCGAACGCTCATGCAATTCAATTGCCGATCGGCGCTGAAGATCAATTCGAAGGAATCATCGACCTTGTAGAAAACGTAGCATACTTCTACGAAGATGACCTTGGAACTCGCTCTGATGCACAAGAAATCCCTGCTGAGTATAAAGATAAAGCTGAAGAGCTTCGCAGCAGCTTAATTGAAGCTGTCGCTGAGCTTGATGAAGAGCTTATGGAAAAATACCTTGAGGGTGAAGAAATCACAATTCCTGAATTGAAAGCTGCAATCCGTAAAGGAACGTTGAATGTTGAATTCTACCCAGTTCTTGTTGGATCTGCTTTCAAAAACAAAGGTGTTCAGCTTGTACTTGACGCTGTGCTTGACTACCTTCCTGCACCAACTGATGTTGCTGCAATTAAAGGTACATTGCCAGATACAAATGAAGAGGTTGTACGTGAGTCTACTGATGACGCACCATTCGCAGCTCTTGCATTTAAAGTTATGACTGACCCTTATGTTGGGAAACTAACTTTCTTCCGCGTATACTCTGGAACACTTGATTCTGGTTCTTACGTGAAGAACTCTTCTAAGAACAAGCGTGAGCGTGTTGGACGTATCCTTCAAATGCACGCAAACAGCCGTGAAGAAATCTCTACTGTATATGCAGGGGATATCGCAGCAGCTGTTGGTCTTAAAGATACATCTACTGGTGATACTCTTTGTGACGAGAAAAATCTTGTTATCCTTGAGTCTATGGAATTCCCAGAGCCAGTTATCGATGTAGCTATCGAGCCTAAATCTAAGGCTGACCAAGATAAAATGGGTATCGCTTTAGCTAAACTAGCTGAAGAGGATCCAACATTCCGTACACAAACAAACACTGAAACTGGTCAAACGATCATCTCTGGTATGGGTGAACTTCACCTTGATATCATTGTTGACCGTATGAAGCGTGAGTTCAAGGTTGAAGCTAACGTAGGAGCTCCTCAAGTTGCGTACCGTGAAACATTCCGTTCTAGTGCAAAAGTTGAAGGTAAATTCGTACGTCAGTCTGGTGGACGCGGTCAGTTCGGACACGTTTGGATCGAATTCGAACCAAACGAAGAAGGCGCAGGCTTCGAATTCACAAATGCAATCGTCGGTGGGGTTGTTCCACGTGAATACATTCCAGCAATTCAAGCAGGTCTTGAAGATTCACTAGAAAATGGTGTATTAGCTGGATTCCCATTAATCGACATCAAAGCAAAATTATTCGATGGATCTTACCATGATGTTGACTCTAACGAAATGGCGTTTAAAATTGCTGCATCTATGGCATTGAAAAATGCTGTCAGCAAATGTAACCCAGTTCTACTTGAGCCAATGATGAAAGTAGAAGTCGTTATCCCAGAAGAATACATGGGAGACATCATGGGTGATATCACATCTCGTCGTGGACGTGTAGAAGGTATGGAAGCTCGCGGTAACGCTCAAGTTGTTCGCGCTATGGTTCCACTTTCTGAAATGTTCGGATATGCAACTGCACTCCGTTCTAACACACAAGGACGCGGTACTTTCACTATGCACATGGATCACTACGAAGAAGTGCCTAAGAGCATCAGTGAAGAAATCATCAAAAAAAATAAAGGTGAATAATTGATTTTGCCTTTAAACTAAAGTATAACTACTATTGAAGATCAGAAAGTGGGAGGTAACTCTTCACTTTCTATCACTCATACCAAATACAATGAACCTTTAAGGAGGATTTTTAGAATGGCTAAAGAAAAATTCGACCGTTCCAAATCGCATGCTAACATTGGTACAATTGGACACGTTGACCATGGTAAAACAACTCTAACTGCTGCTATCTCAACAGTTCTTCATAAGAAATCTGGTAAAGGTACAGCTATGGCTTATGACCAAATCGATGGTGCTCCAGAAGAGCGCGAGCGTGGAATCACAATCTCAACTGCACACGTTGAGTATGAAACTGAAACTCGTCACTATGCACACGTAGACTGCCCAGGACACGCTGACTATGTTAAAAACATGATCACTGGTGCTGCTCAAATGGACGGCGCGATCTTAGTAGTATCTGCTGCTGATGGTCCAATGCCACAAACACGTGAGCACATCCTACTTTCTCGTAACGTAGGTGTTCCTTACATCGTAGTATTCCTTAACAAATGTGACATGGTTGACGATGAAGAGTTACTTGAACTTGTTGAAATGGAAGTTCGTGACCTTCTTTCTGACTATGACTTCCCTGGTGACGATGTACCAGTTATCAAAGGTTCTGCTCTTAAAGCTCTTGAAGGTGATGCTGATTACGAAGCAAAAATCTTCGAACTTATGGATGCGGTTGATGAGTACATCCCAACTCCAGAGCGTGACACTGAGAAGCCATTCATGATGCCAGTTGAGGACGTATTCTCAATCACTGGTCGTGGAACAGTTGCTACTGGTCGTGTTGAGCGTGGACAAGTTAAAGTCGGTGACGAAGTTGAAATCATCGGTCTTCAAGAAGAAAACGGTAAAACAACTGTTACAGGTGTTGAAATGTTCCGTAAACTTCTTGACTATGCTGAAGCTGGTGACAACATCGGTGCACTACTTCGTGGTGTATCTCGTGAAGATATCCAACGTGGTCAAGTACTTGCTAAACCAGGTACAATCACTCCACATAGCCGTTTCAAAGCTGAAGTTTATGTACTTTCTAAAGAAGAGGGTGGACGTCATACTCCATTCTTCACTAACTACCGTCCGCAGTTCTACTTCCGTACAACTGACGTAACTGGTATCGTACATCTTCCAGAAGGTACTGAAATGGTAATGCCTGGCGATAACACTGAGATGGAAGTTGAACTTATCTCTACTATCGCTATCGAAGAAGGAACTCGTTTCTCTATCCGTGAGGGTGGACGTACTGTAGGTTCTGGTGTCGTTTCTACTATCATTAAGTAATAACTGTTAAAAGAGACTCCTTGCAAAAGGGTCTCTTTTTTTGCTTTTCCAGTGCATAACGGCTACTATAAGCTATAGAATCTAAATGGAACCGAGAGGATCACTGGAATGGCGAAGACAATGTTGAAAAAATGGTTGATTGGCGGGCTTGATCAATGGATTATGATAAAAGAAGATCAAGCGGAAAAAACAAAACCTGTTTTATTATTTTTACACGGTGGCCCAGGCTCAGCTCAAATGAGTTATATCGATTCCTTTCATAAGGAACTTGATCAAGACTTCACTGTTGTCCATTGGGACCAGCGTGGTGCAGGACTGTCTTATCAAAAAAACATTCCTGAGTCTTCTATGACCATTGGGCAATTCGTAGAGGATACGATTGAGCTTACAGAAAAACTACTTTCCTATACTGATCAAGCGAAAATATACATTGCAGGTTATTCATGGGGATCATTAATCGCCATACAAGCTGTACATAAACGCCCAGATTTGTATCATGCCTATTATGGAATTAGTCAGGTGGTTGATGTATTAAAAGAGGATATTGTATCGTACGAACTTCTTCTAAAAAAATATCAAGGCAAGCATTTCTTCACTCGATGTCTAAGATTGCTGACACCACCCCCTTGGAAACGCACCTCTGCTCATGCTTTGTTCTCACTATATAAAGAGTTCGCAAAAGTAGGGCTCACGCATAGGTGGAAGCCCATTTTTCAAATGCTGTATGCATTTCTCGTTAGTAAGCATTATCAGCTAAAAGATAAGTGGAAATTCCTTATGGGACAGAAGTATAGCCAAGATATGCTGTGGGATGAGCTGATGAACGAAAGCATTCAATACCGAGTTTCTTCTATATTAATACCTTGCTACTTTATCATTGGGGAACATGACATGATTACACCAGCTGCTGTATCAAAACCATATGTTGATCAACTTACAGCACCAATAAAAGAGTGGTTTACTTTTAAAAAATCTGCGCATTCTCCGCATATTGAAGAGCCAGAAGAATTTATTCGTATCGTCAGGAAGACAGCTACACATCATCTTCAGGGAAAGCTTGATTTATAGGCTGAACCCCTGTATAATATGAAAAGTGTGCAAATCATAAATTTATCCGATTTATTATTGCAACACGCAGGCCAATTTGGTACAATAGTGCATGTTGGTCTTTGACTGCGATGAAGTGAGAGGTTGCTGACACACCCGGCCGCTTTGCCATGGCAAGGTGATCAGGTTTTTCTCACGGAGAACTGTCTAACGTAAGTAGGCGAAAAGGAGGGAAAATAATGGCAAAACAAAAAATTCGTATTCGTTTAAAAGCATATGATCATAGAATTCTTGATCAATCTGCTGAGAAGATTGTTGAAACGGCTAAGCGTTCTGGTGCTAGTGTATCTGGTCCAATTCCGCTTCCAACTGAAAAATCAGTTTACACAATCCTTCGTGCGGTGCATAAGTACAAAGATTCTCGTGAGCAATTCGAGATGCGTACTCACAAACGTCTAATCGACATCGTGAATCCAACTCCGCAAACAGTTGATGCACTTATGCGTTTAGATTTACCATCCGGTGTAGATATCGAAATCAAACTTTAATTCAAATAGAAAACACATATTATAGGAGGTGTGACGAATGACCAAAGGAATCTTAGGTAGAAAAATTGGTATGACGCAAGTATTCGCAGAAAACGGTGATCTTATCCCTGTAACTGTTGTTGAGGCTGCTGCTAACGTTGTTCTTCAGAAGAAGACTACTGACACGGATGGCTATGAAGCAATCCAAATCGGTTTTGACGACAAACGTGAGAAGCTTTCTAACAAACCAGAGAAAGGCCACGTTGCTAAAGCGGAAACTGCTCCTAAGCGCTTCGTAAAAGAATTACGCGGTGTGGAGTTAGATGCGTATGAAGTTGGTCAGGAAGTCAAAGTTGATATTTTCGCAAATGGAGATATCGTAGATGTAACAGGAACATCAAAAGGTAAAGGATTCCAAGGGGCTATCAAACGCCACGGACAATCACGCGGACCAATGACTCACGGTTCACGTTACCACCGTCGTCCTGGTTCAATGGGACCTGTTGATCCAAACCGAGTATTCAAAGGTAAACTTCTTCCAGGACGTATGGGCGGAGAGCAAATCACTGTCCAAAATCTTGAGATCGTTAAAGTTGATGCAGAACGCAATCTTCTTTTGATCAAAGGTAACGTACCAGGAGCTAAAAAATCTCTAGTAACTGTAAAGAGTGCAGTTAAAACTAAATAACTCTCTTAGGAAAGGAGGAAACAAGTCATGCCAAAAGTAGCATTATTTAACCAAAACGGTTCTACTAACGGTGAAATCGAATTAAACGCTTCTGTGTTTGGAATTGAGCCAAACGAAAGCGTAGTATTCGATGCTATTCTTATGCAAAGAGCTTCCTTACGTCAAGGAACTCACAAAGTAAAAACTCGTTCTGAAGTACGTGGCGGAGGTCGTAAACCTTGGAGACAGAAGGGTACAGGTCGTGCTCGTCAAGGTTCTATCCGTTCACCACAATGGCGCGGAGGCGGTATCGTATTCGGTCCAACACCACGCAGCTATTCTTATAAATTACCTAAAAAAGTTCGCCGCTTGGCTATCAAGTCAGTATTGTCTTCTAAAGTAATCGACAACAACATCATCGTTCTTGAAGATCTTACTCTTGATGCAGTGAAAACGAAAGAATTCGCAGGCATCCTTAAAGGGTTATCTGTTGAGAAGAAAGCGTTGATCGTCACTGCGGATGCAAACGAAACAGTTGCTTTATCTGCTCGTAACATCCCTGGAGTAACAGTTGTTGAAGCTAACGGTATCAACGTTCTTGACGTTGTCAACCACGACAAACTTCTGATCACTAAAGCAGCGGTTGAAAAAGTAGAGGAGGGACTTGCATAATGAAAGATCCTCGTGATGTTCTAAAGCGCCCTATCATTACTGAACGTTCTGCTGATCTAATGACAGAGAAGAAGTATACGTTCGAAGTTGATGTCAGAGCTAACAAGACAGAAGTGAAAGACGCTGTTGAAGAAATCTTTGGAGTGAAAGTTGAGAAAGTCAACGTTCAAAACTACAAAGGTAAATCAAAACGCGTTGGACGCTACACTGGTATGACTAGCCGTCGCAGAAAAGCGATCGTGAAATTAACTGCTGACAGCAAAGAAATCGAAATTTTTGAAGCGTAAATCTTAAAAAGAAGGAGGGAAATTCAAAATGGCGATTAAAAAGTATAAACCAACCAGTAATGGTCGTCGTGGCATGACTACTTCAGATTTTGCTGAAATCACGACTGACAAACCAGAAAAATCGTTGCTTGCACCGCTTCACAGAAAAGGCGGACGTAACAACCAAGGTAGATTGACTGTTCGTCATCAAGGTGGCGGTCACAAACGTCAATACCGTATCATCGACTTTAAGCGTGATAAAGACGGTATACCTGGACGCGTTGCTACAATCGAGTATGATCCAAACCGTTCAGCGAACATCGCTCTTGTAAACTATGCAGATGGTGAGAAACGTTACATTCTTGCTCCGAAAGGAATCCAAGTTGGTACTGAAGTTACTTCTGGACCAGAAGCTGACATCAAACCAGGTAATGCTCTTCCACTTATCAACATCCCAGTTGGTACAGTTGTGCATAACATTGAATTAAAACCAGGTAAAGGTGGACAATTAGTTCGTTCTGCTGGTACTTCTGCTCAAGTTCTAGGTAAAGAAGGTAAATACGTTCTTGTACGATTGAACTCTGGTGAAGTACGCATGATCCTTTCTGCTTGCCGTGCGACTATCGGTCAAGTTGGAAACGAACAACACGAACTAATCAACATCGGTAAAGCTGGACGTTCTCGCTGGAAAGGCGTACGCCCAACAGTTCGTGGTTCTGTAATGAACCCTAACGATCACCCACACGGCGGTGGTGAAGGACGCGCTCCAATCGGACGTAAATCACCAATGTCTCCATGGGGTAAACCGACTCTTGGATTCAAGACTCGTAAGAAAACCAACAAGTCTGATAAATTCATTGTACGTCGTCGTAAAAACAAGTAACGGGGTTGTCTACGGTTCATTTAGGACCGTAGTTCAATCACGAAGGGAGGTTCCACAATGGCTCGCAGCTTAAAAAAAGGACCATTTGTTGATGATCATTTGATGGCTAAAGTCGAGAAATTGAATGAAACTGACAAAAAGCAAGTCGTAAAAACTTGGTCTCGTCGTTCTACAATTTTCCCACAATTCATCGGTCACACAATCGCTGTCTATGACGGACGCAAACATGTACCTGTTTTCATTTCTGAAGATATGGTAGGTCACAAATTGGGCGAATTCGCACCAAGCCGTACTTACAAAGGTCATGCTAGTGACGATAAAAAAACAAGACGCTAATGAGAGGAGGCTTTTAAATGCAAGCTAAAGCTGTCGCAAGAACAGTCCGTATTGCTCCTCGTAAAGCACGTCTAGTAATGGACCTGATCCGAGGTAAGCAAGTAGGAGAAGCAGTTTCTATCTTAAACCTTACACCTAAGGCTGCTTCACCAATTATTGAAAAAGTATTAAAATCTGCTATCGCAAATGCTGAGCACAACTACGAGTTGGACGCTAACAGCCTAGTGATTACTCAAGCATTCGTTGACGAAGGTCCAACACTTAAGAGATTCCGTCCACGTGCTATGGGTCGTGCGAGCGCAATTAACAAACGTACTAGCCACATTACAATCGTTGTATCAGAAAAGAAGGAGGGATAATCCGTGGGTCAAAAGGTAAATCCAGTAGGTCTTCGTATTGGCGTCATTCGTGATTGGGAATCTAAATGGTTCGCAGGAAAAGATTACGCTGACTTCTTACATGAAGACTTGAAAATCCGTGAATTCATCAGCAAGCGTTTGTCTGACGCGTCTGTTTCTAAAGTAGAAATCGAACGTGCTGCAAACCGCGTAAATATCACAATCCACACGGCTAAACCAGGTATGGTAATTGGTAAAGGCGGATCTGAAGTTGAAGCACTTCGTAAAGCTCTTAACAGCCTAACTGGCAAACGTGTACACATCAACATTCTTGAAATCAAGAGAGCAGATCTTGATGCTCAGCTAGTTGCTGAAAACATCGCTCGTCAACTTGAAAATCGTATTTCATTCCGTCGTGCACAAAAACAAACAATCCAACGCACAATGCGTGCTGGAGCACAAGGAATCAAAACAATGGTTTCTGGTCGTCTTGGCGGTGCAGATATTGCTCGTTCTGAATATTACAGTGAAGGTACTGTTCCATTGCACACACTTCGTGCTGACATCGACTATGCTACTGCTGAAGCTGATACTACTTATGGTAAGCTTGGCGTAAAAGTATGGATCTATCGTGGAGAAGTCCTTCCAACTAAGAAGAATACTGCGGAAGGAGGAAAATAATATGTTATTGCCAAAACGCGTGAAGTATCGCAGAGAACATCGTGGAAAAATGCGTGGTCGTGCAAAAGGCGGTACTGAAGTACATTTCGGTGAGTTCGGTATCCAAGCTCTTGAAGCTTCTTGGATCACTAACCGTCAAATCGAAGCTGCTCGTATTGCTATGACTCGTTACATGAAACGTGGCGGTAAAGTTTGGATCAAAATTTTCCCTTCTAAGCCATACACAGCTAAACCTCTAGAGGTCCGCATGGGTTCCGGTAAAGGTGCTCCAGAAGGCTGGGTAGCTGTAGTAAAACCGGGCAAAGTTTTATTTGAAATTTCTGGTGTGTCTGAAGAAGTTGCTCGTGAAGCTCTTCGTCTTGCATCTCACAAATTGCCAATTAAAACGAAGTTCGTAAAACGTGAAGAAATTGGTGGTGAATCAAATGAAAGCTAATGAAATTCGTGACCTTACCACTGCTGAAATTGAACAAAAAGTAAAGTCTCTTAAAGAAGAACTTTTCAATCTTCGTTTCCAATTAGCGACTGGGCAGCTTGAAAACACTGCTCGCATTCGTGAAGTGCGTAAATCAATCGCACGCATGAAAACTGTGATTCGTCAAAGAGAAATCGCTGCTAATAAATAATAATTAGAGGGGAGGCCCCGCAAACATGAGCGAACGTAACCAACGTAAAGTGTATCAAGGTCGTGTTGTTTCTGACAAAATGGATAAAACCATCACTGTTGTAGTTGAAACATACAAAAAGCATTCACTTTATGGCAAACGTGTAAGATACTCTAAAAAGTTCAAAGCACATGATGAAAACAACCAAGCAAAAATCGGAGACATCGTAAAGGTCATGGAAACTCGTCCATTATCTGCGACTAAACGCTTTCGTCTAGTTGAAGTTGTCGAAGAAGCTGTTATTATCTAATAAAGTTCGGATTTCTTTTTCCGAAGGGAGGTAACATTAATGATTCAACAGGAGACTCGTTTAAAAGTAGCTGACAACTCTGGCGCACGCGAAGTACTAACGATTAAAGTTCTTGGTGGCTCTGGACGTAAAACGGCTAACATCGGTGATGTCATTGTTTGTACGGTTAAACAAGCAACACCAGGAGGCGTTGTCAAAAAAGGTGAAGTTGTGAAAGCAGTTATCGTTCGTACTAAGAGCGGAGCTCGCAGAAACGATGGATCTTACATCAGTTTTGATGAAAATGCATGTGTCATCATCCGTGACGACAAGAGCCCACGTGGAACTCGTATCTTCGGACCAGTAGCACGTGAACTTCGTGAAAATAACTATATGAAAATTGTTTCTTTAGCACCAGAAGTACTTTAATGAATACAATCCGCGACTCAAGGAGGTGCGATTAAATGCATGTTAAAAAGGGCGATAAAGTAGTGGTTATCTCTGGTAAAGATAAAGGTAAACAAGGTGTCATCCTTGCTGCTTTCCCTAAAAAGGACCGTGTTTTAGTAGAAGGTATTAACCTTGTGAAAAAACACTCTAAACCAACCCAAGCTAACCCTCAAGGCGGAATTTCTGAACAAGAAGCGCCGATCCACGTATCAAACGTAATGCCGCTTGATCCTAAAACGGGTGAAGTGACACGTATTGGATATAAAGTTGAGGACGGAAAGAAAGTCCGTGTAGCGAAAAAATCTGGGCAAGTTCTAGATAAATAGTAAATAAGGAAGGGAGGTCTTTCTCATGAACCGCCTTAAAGAAAAGTATGTAAAAGAAATTACACCTGCATTAGTTTCTAAGTTTGAATACAAATCAGTAATGCAAGTGCCAAAAATCGAAAAAATCGTGATCAACATGGGTGTTGGTGACGCCGTTCAAAACGCTAAAGCAATCGATACTGCTGTTGAAGAATTAACGTTTATCGCTGGTCAAAAACCTGTCGTTACTCGTGCGAAGAAGTCTATTGCTGGATTCCGTCTACGTGAAGGAATGCCAATCGGTGCGAAAGTAACACTTCGCGGAGAGCGCATGTACGATTTCCTTGATAAACTTATTTCTGTATCTTTACCACGTGTACGTGACTTCCGCGGGATTTCTAAGAAATCTTTCGACGGTCGTGGAAACTACACGCTTGGTATTAAAGAACAGTTAATCTTCCCAGAAATTGATTACGATAAAGTAACAAAAGTCCGCGGTATGGATATCGTTATCGTTACGACTGCCAACACGGACGAAGAAGCACGTGAGTTATTAACTCAAGTAGGTATGCCGTTCCAGAAATAATCAATGAAAGGGAGGCGAAATCGTGGCTAAAAAGTCTATGATTGCGAAACAACAACGCAAACAAAAGTTTAAAGTTCAAGAGTATACGCGCTGCGAACGTTGTGGACGTCCACATTCAGTAATTCGCAAGTTTAAACTTTGCCGTATTTGTTTCCGCGAACTTGCATATAAAGGACAAATTCCTGGCGTTAAAAAAGCCAGCTGGTAATCCCCATAAATGGGAAGGAGGTTATTAAATAATGGTTATGACAGATCCGATTGCAGATTTGCTGACTCGTATTCGCAATGCGAACATGGTACGTCATGAGAAGCTAGAAGTACCGGCTTCAAAAATCAAAAGAGAAATTGCTGAAATCTTAAAGCGTGAAGGTTTTATCCGTGACGTTGAGTACGTCGAAGACAGCAAACAAGGAATTATCCGTTTGTTCCTTAAATACGGCCAAAACAACGAACGTGTTATCACTGGTCTTAAAAGAATCAGTAAACCTGGTTTACGCGTATATGCGAAATCAAATGAAGTACCACGTGTACTTAACGGACTTGGAATCGCAATTATTTCTACATCACAAGGTGTTTTATCGGACAAAGAAGCCCGTGCTAAACAAGCTGGTGGAGAAGTACTTGCTTACGTATGGTAAAAAAAGTTTAAGATGAATGGAGGTGCTTGGTATGTCTCGTATAGGTAAAAAGCTAATCGAGATCCCTTCAGGAGTAACTGTGACAAACAACGATAACACAGTGACAGTAAAGGGACCAAAAGGTGAACTAACTCGTGCATTTCACCCTGATATGGAAATTAAAATTGAGGACAACGTCTTAACTGTAAGCCGTCCGTCTGAAAATAAAGAACACCGTGCATTACATGGTACAACACGTAGCTTAATTGCAAACATGGTTGAAGGTGTATCTAAAGGTTTCGAAAGAGGTTTAGAACTAATCGGTGTCGGTTACCGTGCAGCTAAATCTGGAAACAAACTTGTTCTTAACGTTGGATACTCTCACCCAGTTGAAATCGTTCCTGAGGCTGGAGTTGAAGTAGAAGTTCCATCTCAAACGAAAGTAATCGTTAAAGGTATCGATAAAGAGCGTGTAGGAGCTCTAGCTTCTAACATCCGCGCTGTCCGTGCTCCAGAGCCTTACAAAGGTAAAGGAATTCGTTACGAAGGTGAATTCGTTCGCCGTAAAGAAGGAAAAACTGGTAAGTAAGATCGCTTAATGTGAAGAAAGGAGTGACTCGGATGATTACGAAAACTAGCAAAAACGCTACTCGTCTTAAAAGACACGCTCGTGTTCGTGCGAAACTTTCAGGTACTGCTGAAAGACCTCGCCTTAACGTTTTCCGTTCTAACAAGAACATCTACGCTCAAGTAATTGATGATGTTAACGGTGTAACACTTGTAAGTGCTTCTACTCTTGATAAAGAGTTAAAGATCGAGAATAGTTCTGACGCTGCAGCTGCTACTAAAGTTGGCGAACTTGTTGCAAAACGTGCTGTTGAAAAAGGCATCTCTAACGTGGTATTTGACCGCGGAGGATACTTATATCATGGACGTGTAAAAGCTCTAGCTGAAGCTGCTCGTGAGGCTGGACTTAAATTTTAATAAAAGAAGGAGGGACACATCCGAATGAGTCGTATTGACCCAAGCAAATTAGAGTTAGAAGAACGCTTAGTTACGGTTAACCGGGTAGCGAAAGTTGTTAAAGGTGGACGTCGTTTCCGTTTTGCAGCTTTAGTTGTTGTCGGTGACAAAAACGGTCATGTAGGATTCGGTACTGGTAAAGCACAAGAAGTACCAGAAGCGATCCGCAAAGCTGTTGAAGACGCGAAAAAGAATTTAATTGAAGTACCAATGGTTGGAACTACAATTCCACATGAAATCATCGGTCGATTCGGTGCAGGAAACGTTCTATTGAAGCCTGCTTCAGAAGGTACAGGAGTTATCGCTGGAGGCCCAGTGCGTGCGGTACTTGAGCTTGCTGGTCTAGCTGATATCCTTTCTAAATCTCTAGGTTCTAATACACCGATCAACATGATCCGCGCAACACTTCAAGGTTTAAGTGAACTTAAACGTGCTGAAGATGTAGCGAAGCTTCGTGGAAAATCTGTAGAAGACCTGTTAGGATAAGGAGGGAACAATAATGGCAAATAAATTAGAAATTACCCTCAAACGCAGTGTAATCGGTCGCCCGGAAGATCAGCGTGTCACTGTTCGTACTCTTGGTCTAAAGAAAACAAACCAAACAGTCGTACATGAAGACAATGCAGCGATCCGCGGCATGATTAACAAGGTGTCTCATTTAGTTTCTGTTAAAGAACAATAAAACATTTTTAATCGATAAGGAGGTGCCCAAATGAAACTTCATGAATTGAAGCCTTCAGAAGGTTCACGTAAAGTACGCAACCGTGTTGGTCGTGGTATTGGATCAGGTAACGGTAAAACTTCTGGTAAAGGTCATAAAGGTCAAAACGCTCGTTCTGGCGGCGGTGTACGCCCTGGATTCGAAGGTGGTCAAATGCCTTTATTCCAACGCCTTCCAAAACGTGGTTTTACAAACATCAACCGTAAAGATTACGCGGTAATCAACTTAGACAGATTAAACAGTTTTGACGAAGGAACGGAAGTCACTCCTGAACTTCTTCTAGAGACTGGTGCAATAAGCAAGTTAAAAGCAGGAGTAAAAATTCTTGGCAACGGTAAATTAGAAAAAAAATTAACTGTAAAAGCCAATAAATTCTCTGCTTCTGCTAAAGAAGCGATTGAAGCTGCTGGCGGTACAGCCGAGGTGATCTAACTTGTTTAAGACAATCTCCAATTTTATGCGTGTGAAAGATATACGGAATAAGATTATATTTACACTTTTAATGTTAGTCGTCTTTCGTATAGGTGCTTTCATCCCTGTGCCTAATGTGAACGCCGAAGTTCTCCAGGCACAGGATCAAATGAGTGTTTTCGGAATCCTCAACACGTTTGGGGGCGGGGCACTTTTCCAATTCTCCATTCTTGCAATGGGGATTATGCCGTATATCACTGCTTCGATCATCATCCAGCTCTTGCAGATGGATGTTGTACCGAAGTTTACTGAGTGGTCAAAGCAAGGAGAGGTTGGCCGCCGAAAATTAGCACAATTCACAAGGTATTTTACAATTGTTCTAGGATTTATCCAGGCGTTAGGAATGTCATATGGATTTAACAATATGGCAGGAGGCATGCTGATTGAAAACCCAGGTGTTTCAACGTATCTCTTAATTGCGGTCGTACTCACTGCGGGAACAGCATTTTTAATGTGGCTGGGAGAGCAGATTACTGCTCACGGTGTTGGTAACGGTATTTCGATTATTATCTTTGCCGGTATCATCGCAGGTATCCCTCAAACATTAAAGCAAGTGTACGCTCAGCAATTTGTAGGTGGAGATGGACAGCTGTTCATGCAAATCCTGAAAATTGCCCTTATTGTGATTGCTATTCTTGTCATTGTTATCGGTGTTATTTACATTCAAATGGCAGTGAGAAAGATTGCGATTCAGTATTCAAAAGGAACTGGCCGTGCACAAATGTCTGCTAGTCAAGCAACGCACCTTCCATTGAAAGTGAATCCAGCAGGGGTGATTCCAGTCATCTTTGCCGTTTCGTTCATTATTACTCCGCAGACGATCGCATCGTTCTTCGGAACAAATAATGTGACAACCTGGATAACTAACAACTTTGACTATACTAAGCCAATCGGTATGACGATTTATGTAGCACTGATTGTTGCTTTCACATATTTTTATGCCTTTGTCCAAGTAAACCCTGAACAAATGGCTGAAAATCTGCAAAAGCAGGGTGGCTATATCCCGGGAGTTCGTCCAGGGAAAATGACTCAAGATAGAATTACGAGCATTTTGTACCGACTCACGTTTGTGGGCGCCATTTTCTTAGCCGTGATTTCAATACTTCCTATCTTTTTCATTCAATTCGCTGGATTACCTTCCGCTGCACAAATTGGCGGCACAAGTCTTCTCATTGTTGTAGGTGTTGCACTTGAAACAATGAAACAGCTTGAAAGCCAATTAGTGAAACGAAACTACCGTGGATTTATGAAATAAAACAGAGGGCTGGGCTCCTGCCCAACCTCTCTAAGTAAGGAAGGGGAAATCCGAAATGAACTTAGTCTTAATGGGGCTTCCGGGTGCTGGTAAAGGCACTCAGGCAGAACGAATTGTTGATGATTATGGGATCCCTCATATCTCAACAGGAGATATGTTCCGTGCTGCTATGAAAGAGGAGACACAACTTGGGCTCGAAGCAAAATCCTTTATCGATAAAGGAGAGCTTGTTCCTGATGAGGTCACAATCGGTATTGTTAGAGAAAGACTTGGCAAGAATGATTGTGAACAAGGTTTTCTTCTGGACGGATTTCCGCGAACAGTCGCTCAGGCTGAAGCTTTAGAAGACATTCTAAAGGACCTTGGCAGAACGATTGATTATGTCATTAATATTAAAGTCGATAAAGATGCTTTGATGGAGCGTCTGACTGGCCGAAGAATTTGCAAAGATTGCGGAGCAACATATCATTTAGTATTCAATCCACCTGCTAAAGAAAATGTTTGTGACAAGTGTGGAGGCGAGCTTTATCAACGTGCAGATGATAATGCAGAAACCGTTTCGACAAGACTTGAAGTGAACTTAAAGCAGACTGAACCTTTACTGAACTTCTATTCAGAAAAAGGATATCTTGCAAACATTGATGGTGCGAAGCACATTAACGATGTTTACGCTGATATCAAGGACCTGCTTGGGGGATTAAATAAATGATTATCTGTAAAACTCCTCGCGAGCTTGAGATTATGAGAGAAGCTGGACGCATTGTCGCACTGACTCATGAAGAGCTGAAGAAACACATAAAACCAGGTATTTCGACAAAAGAATTGGATCAAATTGCCGAACGTTTTATTACAAAGCAGGGTGCAATCCCATCTTTTAAAGGGTATAATGGTTTTCGCGGGAGCATTTGCGTTTCGGTGAATGAAGAACTCGTTCACGGTATTCCTGGTAAACGGGTTTTACGTGATGGAGACATCATTAGTATCGATATCGGCGCAAAGTTAAATGGCTATCATGGTGACTCTGCTTGGACTTATCCAGTTGGGGTAATCAGTGATGAGGACCGCAAACTACTGGAAGTCACAGAGGAATCTCTATATAAGGGCTTACAGGAAGCAAAGCCAGGTGAACGTCTGTCAAACATTTCCCATGCCATACAAACGTATGTTGAAGGTGAGAATTTCTCAGTTGTTAGAGAATATGTTGGACATGGGGTCGGACAGGATCTTCATGAGGACCCTCAAATTCCTCATTATGGTCCGCCGAACAAAGGCCCACGGCTCAAACCTGGAATGGTGTTGGCCATCGAACCGATGGTGAACGCAGGCAGCCGATATGTGAAAACACTGGCTGATAACTGGACGGTTGTAACGGTTGATGGGAAAAAGTGTGCTCACTTTGAGCATACAATTGCGATTACAGATACAGGTTTTGATATACTGACTAAGATTTAGGTCTTCACTGAAGCCTTTCAGGCCCAAATCGGGCAGGTTGTCTGTATAGTCCAAGGAAAGAACAAGATCAGTATACAGTTGTCATCGGCGTGTTCGATGGCTGCCAAGTACTAATCGCAGACGGAGAAAAGCGTAAATTCATTCTCCTAAGAAAAAATATCAATCATTTAACCTTTTATGATTGCGTATCTCCGGAAGTTCAGAACAGTATATTCAAAACAGGTCGGGTGATAGATGGACAATTGAGAACATCTCATTTGGACATTTATCAGAGAGCAAGTTACTGATTTGAAGAAGGGAGAACACTTGAATGGCGAAAGACGATGTAATTGAAGTGGAAGGTACTGTAGCAGAAACTTTGCCAAATGCAATGTTCAAAGTTGAACTAGAGAATGGTCATACAGTTTTGGCTCATGTATCAGGAAAAATCCGTATGCACTTCATTCGCATTTTACCTGGAGACAAAGTTACGGTAGAATTATCTCCATATGACTTAACTCGTGGTAGAATTACGTACCGTTACAAATAAAGCAACTCCGGAAGAAGGAGGTTGGAAACACATGAAAGTGAGACCATCTGTTAAACCTATCTGTGAAAAATGTAAAGTGATTCGCAGAAAAGGAAAAGTAATGGTGATCTGTGAAAACCCAAAACATAAACAAAAACAAGGCTAATAACAAGGAGGTGCCCAAATCATGGCTCGTATTGCTGGTGTAGATATTCCACGTGATAAGCGTGTTGTCATTTCTTTAACATATGTTTTTGGAATTGGTCGTACGACGGCTCAACAAGTCCTTAAAGAAGCAGGTGTTTCTGAAGACACTCGCGTTCGCGATCTAACTGAAGACGAACTAGGTAAAATCCGTGATATCATTGACAAACTTAAAGTAGAAGGTGACCTTCGTCGTGAAGTTTCACTTAACATTAAGCGTCTAATTGAAATCGGAAGCTACCGCGGAATCCGTCATCGTAGAGGACTTCCTGTTCGTGGACAAAACACAAAAAACAACGCGCGCACTCGTAAAGGTCCGCGTCGTACTGTAGCTAACAAGAAAAAATAAGTAAAGGAGGTAGTTAAAGAATGGCTGCTGCTCGTAAACAAAATACGCGTAAACGTCGCGTGAAAAAGAATATTGAAGCTGGAATCGCTCATATCCGTTCCACTTTCAACAACACGATTGTAACGATTACTGATGTTCATGGAAACGCAATTTCTTGGTCAAGTGCTGGTGCATTAGGATTCAGAGGTTCTCGTAAATCTACTCCTTTCGCTGCACAAATGGCTGCTGAAACTGCTGCTAAAGGTTCTATCGAACATGGTCTTAAAACACTTGAAGTAACTGTTAAAGGTCCTGGTTCTGGTCGTGAAGCTGCAATTCGTGCGCTTCAAGCTGCAGGTCTTGAAGTTACTGCAATCAGAGACGTAACTCCAGTTCCTCATAACGGATGCCGTCCACCAAAACGTCGCCGCGTGTAATTTGTTTGTATAGATTTTGTGTCCCTGTCAATAATGGGTTATGATACAGTTATTTATGAGACGAATACACGACTCGTTGCCTGAGCACATACGGGACTAAACAATGAGGAATTTCGGATGGAATCTCATATGATTCTATTCGAGGTTTCGACGTTTTGAAGGAGGGTTTTATTAGATGATCGAAATTGAAAAACCAAAAATCGAAACGGTTGAAATCAGCGACGATGCCAAGTATGGCAAGTTTGTCGTAGAGCCACTTGAGCGTGGATATGGTACCACTTTAGGGAACTCCCTTCGTCGTATCCTTTTATCCTCACTTCCTGGTGCAGCTGTAACATCGATCCAGATAGATGGTGTCTTACACGAATTCTCAACGATCGAAGGCGTGGTTGAAGATGTTACAACGATTATCTTAAACATTAAAAAGCTTGCACTCAAAATCTACTCTGAAGAAGAGAAGACGCTTGAAATTGATGTACAAGATGAAGGAACTGTAACAGCTGCTGATATTACACACGACAGCGATATTGAAATCTTAAATCCAGATCTTCACATCGCAACTCTTGGCAAAAATGCGAGCTTCCGTGTTCGTTTGACTGCACAAAGGGGTCGTGGGTATAATCCTGCTGATGCAAACAAAAGAGACGATCAGCCTATCGGCGTGATTCCGATCGACTCAATCTATACACCTGTATCTCGTGTAACTTATCAAGTGGAGAACACCCGTGTTGGGCAAATCACAAACTATGATAAATTAACACTAGATGTATGGACTGATGGAAGCACAGGACCGAAAGAAGCGATCGCTCTAGGTTCTAAGATTTTAACTGAACACCTAAATATTTTCGTTGGGTTAACTGACGAAGCTCAGCATGCAGAAATCATGGTTGAAAAAGAAGAAGACCAAAAAGAAAAAGTGCTTGAAATGACAATTGAAGAGCTTGATCTTTCTGTTCGTTCTTACAACTGTTTGAAGCGTGCGGGTATTAACACTGTTCAAGAGCTTGCTAACAAGACAGAAGAGGATATGATGAAAGTTCGTAACCTTGGACGTAAATCTCTTGAAGAAGTGAAAGCGAAACTAGAAGAACTTGGACTGGGTCTTCGTAAAGACGATTGACTAGTTTCATTGTGAACTAGGATTTTCGTGTGTTTTTTATTCATACAGCATCTCTAATTAAGGAGGGGACATCACATGGCATACAGAAAGCTAGGACGCACTAGTGCACAACGTAAAGCAATGCTTCGTGACCTAACGACTGATTTGATCATCAACGAACGCATCGAAACAACTGAAACACGTGCGAAAGAACTTCGCTCTGTAGTTGAAAAAATGATCACTCTTGGCAAACGCGGAGATCTTCATGCTCGCCGTCAAGCTGCAGCTTACATTCGTAACGAAGTAGCTAACGCTGAAACAAACCAAGATGCACTTCAAAAATTATTCGCTGACGTTGCAACTCGCTACGAAGATCGCCAAGGTGGATACACTCGTATCATGAAGCTTGGACCTCGTCGCGGCGATGGCGCACCAATGGCTGTCATTGAATTAGTTTAATCACATATCGTGTATCTAAGAAAGGGCGGGACAGTTCATAACTGGATCTATGCCCTTTTTTAGATACTACGGCTTTTTAGCAATAGGCAAAGTAGAGGTTGAGCTGAGAGGAGGTCCGGTAGAGATGGAGAAGACATTAATTGACGTAAAAGACATTGTATTTCGTTATCACAAAGATGCGGACAAGCCCGCTTTAGACCAAGTGTCATTGCATGTGAATCAAAATGAATGGCTTGCCATTGTTGGCCACAACGGTTCAGGTAAATCCACACTTGCCCGTGTACTGAATGGGCTCATTTTACCGGATGCAGGAACGGTCAAGGTTGGTGAGATTGAGCTGAAAGAAGAAAGTGTTTGGGATATTCGCAAAAAGGTCGGCATGGTCTTTCAAAACCCAGACAACCAATTCGTTGGCTCAACGGTTCGTGATGATGTGGCTTTTGGTTTAGAAAATAACGGGGTTGAGCGGGAATTGATGATAGAGCGTGTAGATTGGGCTGTCAAACAGGTCAATATGCAGGAGTTTCTTGATCAAGAGCCGCACCATCTATCAGGCGGGCAAAAGCAGAGAGTAGCGATCGCTGGTGTACTTGCCGCAAGCCCTGACATCATGATCTTGGATGAAGCAACATCAATGCTTGATCCGATTGGCCGTGAAGAAGTGTTAGAAACCGTCAGACTGCTGAAGGAACAAGGAACGGTCACGGTCATTTCCATCACACATGATTTAGACGAGGCTGCGAAGGCAGACCGCGTTATTGTGATGAATGGTGGGAAGAAATTTGCCGAGGGAACACCAGAGGAAGTATTTGAACTAGATGAACAGCTGGTTCAGATTGGACTTGATCTGCCATTTTCCTACCGGTTGAGTAAGCAATTGAAGCAGCAAGGTGTGCCGCTTGCAAATGCCCATTTGACACAAGAAGGATTGGTGAAAGAGCTATGGACATTACGATCAAAGAATTAGAGCATCGTTATCAAATGAAAACGCCGTTTGAGCGTCTCGCTTTGTATGATGTCAATGCTTCCATCAAAGAAGGCAGCTATGTTGCTGTCATCGGTCATACGGGTTCTGGCAAGTCGACATTGCTGCAACATTTAAATGGACTGCTCAAACCAACAAAGGGGAGCATTGCGCTTGGAGATACAGTCTTACAAGCCAATAAAAAGCAGAAGGAACTGAAATCTCTTCGCAAAAAGGTAGGTATCGTGTTTCAGTTTCCTGAACATCAGCTCTTTGAGGAGACGATTCTGAAGGATATCTGTTTTGGTCCGATGAATTTCGGCGTTCTAAAAGAAAAGGCAGAAGCCAAGGCTAAAGAGATGCTGAAGCTTGTAGGCCTTCCTGAATCCTTGTTATCTCGATCACCCTTTGAATTAAGCGGTGGTCAAATGAGACGTGTGGCGATTGCAGGTGTTCTAGCGATGGAGCCAGAAGTGCTTGTGCTTGATGAGCCGACTGCGGGATTAGATCCACGCGGACGTAAAGAAATCATGGACATGTTCTATGAGCTTCATCAAAAAGCCAACCTGACGACGATCCTTGTGACACACAGTATGGAAGATGCCGCTCATTATGCGGATCAAATGATTGTGATGCACAAAGGAACAGTGAAGGCGACAGGTACGCCGAGGGAGCTATTTGCCAATCGTACAGACATGTCTTCTTTCGGACTGGACCTCCCGGAAACGATCAAATTCCAGCAGGCTGTCGAAGAAAAGCTTGGGATGACGTTTCCAAGACCGCTTCTGACCATGGATGAAATGGCAGAAGCCTTAACAGCTTTATATCAGGAGGACACGACATCATGATGGATAGTATGATTATCGGCAAATATGTGCCGGGTACATCTTTTGTCCATCGTCTTGATCCAAGGACAAAGCTGTTATCAATTTTCTTTTTTGTCTTTATTGTCTTTTTTGCGAATAACTACATCACTTACGGGCTTTTAGGTGTCTTCACTATTCTTGTGGTGATGGTGTCTCAGGTGCCGCTGTACTTTATTCTCAAAGGAATGAAACCCATCCTTTGGATTGTTCTGTTTACCTTTATTCTGCATATCTTCATGACAAAGGATGGCGCTTTGCTCTTTCACTTTGGTTTTCTGAATATTTATGAAGAAGGTCTAAAACAGGGGATTTTCATTTCACTCCGTTTTGTCTATCTCATCATGATGACAACACTTCTGACGTTGACCACAACACCTATTGAAGTGACAGACGGTATGGAGAAGCTGCTGCATCCTTTCCGTAAAATCAAGCTACCTGTTCATGAACTTGCTCTTATGATGTCTATCTCTCTTCGATTTATTCCGACTTTACTCGAAGAAACAGACAAAATCATGAAAGCACAAATGGCAAGAGGTGTTGATTTTACAAGCGGACCCGTGAAAGATCGTTTAAAAGCGATTGTTCCATTGCTTGTCCCGCTTTTCGTCAGTGCGTTTAAGCGTGCGGAGGAATTGGCGACCGCTATGGAAGCGAGAGGCTACCGCGGGGGAGAAGGGCGTACGAAATACCGTCAGCTTGTCTGGGGCATGAAAGACACGTTCACGTTGCTTTTATTCATCCTGTTAACAGCACTCCTTGTGCTGCTTAGAAATTAGGTGATGCCTAGATGAAAGTAAAATGTACCGTATCATACGATGGGACACATTTTAAAGGGTATCAAGTGCAACCAGGACAGCGAACCATTCAGACGGAGATTGAATCTGCCCTTGCTAGAATGCATAAACAAGACGAACTGATTCCGATTGTGGCTTCTGGCCGGACAGACAGTGGCGTTCACGCAAAGGGGCAGGTCATCCATTTTGACACCCCGCTTGCCATCCCGATGGAGAGATGGCCGTTTGCCCTCAACAGCTTGCTGCCAGATGACATTCGTGTTCTAAAGGCTGAAGAAGTGGATGAGTCGTTTCATGCCAGATTTGGTGTTGTGTCGAAGGAGTACCGTTATAGGGTCTCAACGGAAACGCACCAAAATGTGTTTACGAGACAGTATGCCTGTCACTATCCTTATCCGCTGGATGTCGACAAAATGAGAGAAGCTGCTGGGCACCTCATTGGCACACACGATTTCACAAGCTTTTGTGCGGCCAATACAGAGGTTCAAGACAAGGTGAGGGAGATTTACGCCCTTGAGTGGAAAAACGTCTCAGACGGGCTTGAAATGCGTGTGAGAGGGAATGGCTTTTTATACAACATGGTGCGAATTATAGCCGGCACGTTACTTGAAATTGGTTCTGGTAAATTTCACCCTGAGGAGATAAAAGCCATGCTTGCCGCCCGAAATCGCGAAGCGGCAGGCAAGACTGCGCCCAGTCACGGACTGTATTTATGGGAAGTTTTCTATGACAACTAAACCAGGTGTAACATGTTCTTGACACAGGAAGCAGAAAGTTATAAGATATCATATGGTATGTATTTCAACCCCACAAATAAGCCCCGGAAGACTTATCTGTGTTTTGAAATAGAACGTAGCATTTGATTCAGGAAAATTCATTGATTTATTTAGGAGGGAAACTCATGCGTACAACACCAATGGCGAACGCAAGCACAATTGAGCGCAAATGGCTAGTGGTTGATGCGGCAGGTAAGACTCTAGGTCGTCTTTCTACTGAAGTAGCATCACTTTTGCGCGGTAAGCACAAACCAACTTATACACCACACGTTGACACAGGTGATCACGTGATCATCATCAATGCTGAGAAAATTGAATTAACAGGTAAGAAATTGACGGACAAAATTTACTACCGTCATACGATGCACCCAGGTGGTTTGAAACAAAGAACTGCTCTTGAGATGCGTACAAACTACCCTGAAAAAATGTTGGAGCTTGCTATCAAAGGTATGCTTCCAAAGGGTCCACTAGGTCGTCAAATGTTCAAAAAATTAAATGTGTACCGTGGTTCTGAGCATCCACATCAAGCACAACAACCTGAAGTTTACGAACTTCGCGGTTAATTATAAGGGAGGTTAACAATTTGGCACAGGTTCAATATTACGGTACAGGTCGTCGTAAAAGTTCTGTAGCGCGCGTTCGCTTAGTTCCAGGTGAAGGCCGTATCGTCGTTAATAATCGTGAAATTACTGAATACATTCCATTCGCTGCTTTAATCGAAGACGTGAAACAGCCTTTGAACATCACAGAAACAGCTAACAGCTACGATGTTCTTGTAAATGTTCACGGTGGTGGATTCTCTGGTCAAGCTGGAGCAATTCGTCACGGTATCTCTCGTGCTCTTCTAGAAGTAGATCCTGAGTACCGTACACCACTTAAACGTGCTGGACTTCTTACTCGTGACTCTCGTATGAAAGAGCGTAAGAAATACGGTCTTAAAGGCGCACGTCGCGCACCTCAGTTCTCAAAACGTTAATCAATTTTATATTGTATGGACGTTTTACAAAGGTTTGTACAGACAAACCCTATATGAAAAGCATCAGCATCCTGCTGGTGCTTTTTTATTTGTGTTTTTTTCTGTCTGGAAACATATAAAATAGGATCATAGTCAGGTTTCTGTTTAACAAATGATGTTAAAGGGGGATGGCATTTATGAATCTAACAACAGAAAGATGTCTCATTCGACCGTTTATTGAGGATGATTGGCAGGATGTCTATGCATATACATCTGATCTAGCGGTGATGAAGTATATGCCAGAAGGTGTTTTTTCTAGAGAAGAGGCGCAGGAATTTGTCAAAAATAATCGTCTTAAGACGGCCAAGAATTTTGCTGTTCTATTAAAAGAAGATCATACATGCATCGGGCATATCGTGTTTCATCCTTACTTTGGTGAGCACACATATGAAATTGGCTGGGTCTTCAACTCTGCATATCAAAACAAAGGCTATGCATCAGAAGCTGCATTTGCTGTCCTACATCATGGTTTTCACACAATGAATTTACATCGAATCATTGCCACTTGTCAGCCTGAAAATGTGCCGTCATGGAGAGTGATGGAGAAAATGGGTATGAGGAGAGAGGGATATTTTAAAAAATGTATACCACAAGGAAATGAGTGGTGGGATGAGTTTTATTATGCCATCTTACGAGAGGAATGGAAAACTTGATAAGTTTTCATGATATGAAGTAATTCGTCATTCCAAATATCCCTTGGCTTTCTCTATTGATATAATCAGGTCAAATAAGCAGAAGAGGGGCGCGGGCATGAGGATCTTTGATGCACATTTCCATATCATTGATTTTAATTTTCCCATTCAAGAAAACCAAGGATATACACCGCCGAGTTATGTGGTGAATGATTATAGGAGAGAGACGGCTGATTTGGGGATTGTAGGTGGAGCGATTGTGTCAGGGTCATTTCAGGGTTTTGATCAAGGCTATTTGTTGAAAGCACTAGATGAAATGGGACCGACTTTTTGCGGTGTGACACAATTACCTTTTACAGCAACTGACGATGAGATTGTTCATTTGGATCAACATGGGGTCAAAGCTTTACGTTTTAATGTGAAGCGGGGCGGTTCGGAGGATATTTCAAAGCTCGACTATTTTGCGAGAAGGGTGTATGAGCTGGTGGGCTGGCATAGTGAGCTCTACATAGACGCTAAGCATCTCCCTGACATCTCACCTACGCTTGAACAGCTACCGGCTATTTCGATTGATCATTTAGGCTTATCTGAAGAAGGTTTGCCGCATTTGCTCAAGCTGGTTGATAAAGGGGTTCGGGTAAAAGCAACTGGTTTTGGGCGAGTCGATTTAAACGTGGAACATGCATTGACGTCCATTTATCAAACGAATCCTGATGCATTGATGTTTGGTACAGACCTTCCATCTACAAGGGCGAAACGTCCATTTGAATACGGTGATGTTGAGTTGATTCAACGGATGTTTGATGAGGAAGCGGTGGATAAAATTTTATATGAGAACGCGATCAATTGGTATTTTGGCAAATGAATAAAGGCTTCCATTCCGTGATAGGAGGTGTGTTCATTGAATCTGAATCAATTGACATTTAGAGAAGCCGTCCAAGGAGACCTCGACAACATCGTTTTGATGCTTTCAGATGACAAATTAGGCCAAAAGAGAGAACGCTACACTCGTCCATTATTAGAAAGCTATCTCAATGCCTTTCATTCGATCGAAGCGGATCCCAATATTGAACTAATCGTGGCTTGTGATCGGGAAGAGGTAGTCGGGGTTCTCCAATTAACAATGACTCCATTTCTAACGTATCAAGGAGGATGGAGAGCTTCAATAGAAGGAGTTCGTACAGCCTCGACTCATAGAGGGAAAGGAATTGGCACATTGTTGATCAAACGGGCCATTCAACGAGCAAGTGACAGCGGGTGTCATATGATCCAGCTGACAACTGACAAACAGAGGCCAGAAGCACGCCGTTTTTACGAAAAGTTGGGATTTGAAGCTACGCATGATGGGATGAAGCTGCAGCTTCTTCGTAAATAAACACACCAAGAAGCAAAGGTATTCACAACCCTTTGCTTTTTTGTGCCTTTGTTTCAAATTTTTGTTATATTGGAGACGAGAATCTATAGTGGTTTGGAAAGGAGAAACATTTGAAGAAAACAAAAGAGGATCTTTTGACATTTGTCAGGAAAAACAAAAAGAACGTATCAGTAACAATTATTGAAAATGAAGATGTGGTATTAGAATGGAATGGTAATCAAAAAACACCACTTGCAAGTACGATGAAATTAATGGTTTTGTTTCATTTTGTTAAAGCTGTATCCAGCGATGACATCAAGCTAGATGAAAAAGTGACATTGTCTGATATAGAGCGGTTTTATATTGATAGAACCGATGGCGGTGCTCACACATACTGGCTGGAGGTCAACGATTTTTCTGAGCATGCAACTTTATTAGATGTTGCCAAAGGGATGATGCAATTCAGTTCGAATGCTTGTACTGATTATTTGATTGACCTGCTGGGCTTAGAGAAGATCAATAATCAGATGAAACAAGCAGGTCTTACAGAACATGATGAACTCATGCCGCTGACACCCAAGGTTTTGTGGCCAGCCTATGTATCTGATCATGAGCAGGATGCATTAAAGCAAATAAGCGATGTAACTGATGAACAATACAAATCTCTGATGATTGAGATTTTTCATATCATGAAAAATGACCCGGAGCATAAAAAGGCGTTAGAAGAAACATTGATGAAAAAGAACTTGTTAAGCTTGCGTATTCAATCTTTACTGACGCAAAAGATGACAAGGTCTACAACGAATCAATATGCACATTTTATGAAACGTCTACAGGATGAGCTGTTAACAACAGAAGAAAAGCGTCTTTTTAGCCAAATTGTGCTGGGAGAAATATTGAAGACGGAAACAGATCAATATATTTGGTATAAAGGTGGATCGACGTTGTTTGTTGTCACTGCTGCTTTATATCGAAAAACGGATACATCAACTATATCGATTTCTCTATTCATCAATGACCTGAAAGCGGAGAATTCTCACTGGATGGGGGAAGTGTTCGATGAATTTATACTTACCGTAGTAGCAGATCAAAACTTTCGACAACGATTGATTCAAGCTTTTACTACATAATTATCAAAAAACAGAGGGTGACGCCCTCTGTTTTTATTATTTCTTGATGGGAAACGCATTGTATACATCTAGACGTTTATCTTTTGACTTCACAACTCCATCAACCAGTTCCTTTTGCCAAAGCGCTGTATCGTCTTTGTACACTTTAAAAGACTGAGGCAGCTTTTTTTGTAGCTGTTTTCTTTTAAACGTGACGGATGGCTCGTCTTTAGCGTTCATCTTGAGTGTCACTTGCTCCACGTTATCGATAAGAATAAAAAGTGCCAATGCATTATATAAGTAGTTTTTTTCAATGGTATCCTTCTTATCAAACCAAAATGAATCAAATTGTTCTTCTGTATCATTGGTATTTTCTTTCACACCGTATGTCACTTTTAGCGCTTTTTCATCTACGATTTCATACTCGCGAATCACGTTACCTGGAAGATCTGATAAAATAGCGCCGACTGCTCCATTGTCTCCAATATAAGAATTTTTGTGTTTGGAAAGCTGTTTTAATGATATGTCTTCTATTTCTTTTATGTCGCTCTTTTGCTCGGTTGCTTGACTGTTGCAACCAGACAAGACGACTGTTAGTAGCAATAGGATATACATCCATTTCTTCATGAATTTTGCCCCTTTTCTATTCTTTCTATATATATGTTCATTTTATCACAATTTTCCAATCCGTTAGCTCACTGATTTCCATTTACTGAACTGCATGTTTTGTTCAAACCAACGAACAATACAAAGAAAAAAAGGAGTTCAGTCCATGGCAGAAGTTCTTTCATTTTATCAATTGAAAACAAAACGAGATGTCACGCTTGAAAAGAAGCTGTTGCGTACATTGTCTCTTCAACAGGTGACGATCGCTTCCGAGAAGTTCACGAAGAAGCTGTTCCCATTTGCAGATGATCCAGCTGGGATTATGAGTGATGGCTGTATTGATTTCGCCATTGAGGCTTTTTTAGCAGGTGGGAGATACGGTGAGTCGAGTAAGTATGGTGAATCATTCGATGATATAAAAAAGCGGTCAGTTCATGAAGAAGATGAGCTGGTTGAGGAGCTAGCAGGGTGTTTGCAATCGTGGGGGAATATGTTCCGAATGGAGCGTAAGATGTCGTGTCTGTATCCATTTGCGAAGGAATTTTTAAGCATATGGTGGAAGGAAGGCTTTCGGGAATCAGAAAAAAGGCATAAGCTTCGACTGCACTAAGCATATTTCCAGCCCTTGTCCCATATCTATAAAATAATGGTGTATGGGAGGGACAGGGATGAAAAGAAAGCTGAAATGGACAGGGTTTTTAATCGGGTTTATTGTCCTCTTATTCTTATTCAGATTTCAGTTTCTAAATGATGATTCGTGGAAATCGTGGAACTTGCCTTTGAGCGGCAAGATCATCTATTTAGATCCGGGGCACGGCGGTCCAGATGGCGGGGCTGTAGGAGGAGAGCTGCTCGAAAAAGAGATTGCACTAGATGTGTCCATGAAGATAAGAGACTATTTGCAGGAGCAGGGAGCGCTTGTTCTCATGACCCGGGAGGATGACTCTGATTTATCATCAAAGAATACAAAGGGTTATGCCCGAAAGAAAGCGGAGGATTTAAGAAACCGTGTGAAAGTCATCAATGAGTCTGAAGCGGATCTCTATTTAAGTATTCATTTAAATGCGATCCCATCGAACAAATGGAGCGGGGCACAGACGTTCTTTTACGGAAAGTATGAAGAGAATGAAAAAGCAGCGAAGTTCATTCAAGATGAATTGCGCAACAACCTTGAAAACACAGATCGCAAGGCGAAGCGAATCAATGGGATTTATTTAATGCAAAATGTCACGAAGCCAGGAGCGCTTGTCGAAATAGGATTTTTATCGAATCCAAAAGAGGCTGGTCAGCTGGCGACTCCTAAATATCAGGATCAAATTGCTGCTTCGATTTATAAAGGCATTTTAAGATATTTAACAGAGCAAAAAGAGCCGCCTGAATAAGGGGCTTTTTCCTGTTTATCGCAGGCAAAGAGGACAGACATTGTAAGGATATGTATGATATACTTGGATTGTAAACGAATTCAATAAAGGGTGAGGTTCTGCTATGATCGGACAAGATGATGTGAGAAAACTAGTTGGGAAGATGGACGAACCTTTCCTTCATATACCGCTTGGTGAGCTGGATGCCATCAAGGAAATCAGCCTAAAGCCTGAAAAAGAACATGTGAGCTTAAAAGTGGCGATTGCCAAGACAGGCACTGCTGAGCAGATGAAGCTGCAGCAAGACATCGTACAAGCTTTAAAAGCAGCGGGCGCGAACACTGTAGGACTTCGTTTTGAAGAACTGCCTCAAGAAACGCTTGAAAAATTTATGCCGTCACAGGATGAGGAAGAAAATTTGCTCAACTCTAAAAATCCGCCTGTGTTCTTAGCGATTGCGAGTGGAAAAGGCGGAGTTGGGAAATCAACTGTTTCCGTTAACCTGGCTGTGGCACTGGCTCGTCTAGGGAAAAAAGTGGGACTGATCGATGCTGATATTTACGGCTTTAGCGTACCGGATATGATGGGAATCACCGTCAGACCGACAGTTAAAGGGGAAAAGATAATTCCTGTGGAACGCTTTGGCGTCAAAGTGATTTCAATGGGCTTTTTTGTTGAAGAAAACGCACCGGTCATTTGGAGAGGACCGATGCTTGGTAAAATGCTAAATAATTTCTTCCACGAAGTAGAGTGGGGAGAATTAGATTACTTACTATTAGACCTTCCGCCTGGAACAGGTGATGTGGCACTTGATATTCATACGATGCTTCCGAGCTGTAAAGAAATCATTGTGACAACACCGCATCCAACAGCGGCTTTCGTTGCTGCTAGAGCAGGCGCAATGGCACTGCAAACAGATCACGAGGTGCTAGGGGTCGTTGAGAATATGAGTTACTATGAAAGCAAAAAAACAGGTGAGAAGGAATATGTCTTTGGAAAGGGCGGCGGGGACAAGCTGGCGGAGGAGCTGCGAGTATCAGTCCTTGGTCAAATCCCTTTAAGACAGCCTGATTGGAATGAGGACGATTTTGCACCTTCCGTCTATGATGCGAGTCATCCGACAGGGGAAGTGTATCAACACATTGCCAATAAAGTCATTGAACAATTAACAGTGAAAGCATAATGAAAGCCCGAGTGGACCTTGTGCCACTCGGGTGATGTTTAACTGCCGTTTCCTTGTGAACCGGAATCATTGCTGCTTTCAGAGACTGCTTTTTTTAGCTCATCTTCGAATTTCTTCTTATAAAGAGGGCTGCTCAATGTTTCGGTGATGACTTTCTCTAAGTGCTTTCTGAACTCTTTGCTTTTGACCAGTTCACCGTATTTCTTTTCCATTTCAGGATCCTTGAGAATATCCATCATCATTTGTTGATAGTCAGGGTCCTTCATCAATTGTTTTAACATCTTTTCATGCTGTTGCTGCATGGATTTTGCGAAAGTCTCGGCAAATTTAGAATCCTCAAAGACCTTCTTCCAGAACTCTTTGCCTTTATCAGAAGTTAGTGTTTTCTCTATTGTTTTTTTCACAGTTTGTTCATCCATTACCAAAGCTTCATTCATTGCCTCGTCATTTAATAACTGTTGAATGGCCTTTTTACCGTCATCTGTTTTCAAAATATCGACGACCATTTTTTTCGTTTCGTCATAGTCCATATTAGATGAGGATTGGGTTTTGGGAGCACAAGCTGTTAGAGATAAAAGAAGAAAACAGCTCATTATACGCAAGATGCCTTTTGACATACTGTGGCTCCTTTCATTACATGTCTTACTTTTAATATGAATGTTTCACGTGAATTTATACATAACAAAAATAGGGGTTGGGTCAATTCAATGAAAAGTCGGGATTTAGTTCGTTTTTTCTTCTCTGTGCTGGCTGTTGGAGCGGTCATTACAAGCGTGGTAGGTTTTGCGCTGGAGTGGGGGAAATATCAGAAGCTGTTTGTATCGTTTGAGATTTTAGAGATTGCGTCAGTGTTATTTTGGTTTATTGGTGTGGGGATGATCTTTAGTGTAATCAGTCAGATGGGGTTTGTTGTCTTTTTGACAGTGCACCGGTTTGCGCTGGAGATTTTCAGGTCGCATTCTTTATGGAATACAATTCAGTTATTCCTTGTGATTTTCGTGCTGTTTGATTTAGCTTATTTGCGGTTTTTGTTTTTCGGGGAGAATGAATCATTTCTTCCATACTTGTGGCTGCCTGTTTTTATCGGTGTGTTTGCATTGATCGTGTCTTATTTTAAACAGCAGCAGTCCTCTAAGAAAACATTTATTTCTGCAATGTTTCTCATGGTCGTCATCACGTCGTTAGAATGGTTTCCGGCGCTTAGAGTCAATGAAGAGGACTGGCTGTATTTAATGCTATTCCCGCTATTAGGTTGTAATGCGTTTCAGTTATTAGCTATGCCGCGGTTTTCAAAAGCAAAAGCTACTTAACCTCAGTTGACTTTGTTTTTGTATTAGAGATAAGCTCGCCAACCGTGACGTTTCTTAAATTTTTGTCTTTTAAGTGTTTTAAAATGGCTGGTAAGGCTTGAGCGGTTTGGGTGGCTGAATCTGAGGCGTGAAGGAGAATAATGTCTCCGCTTTTCATTCGATCATTTACATTATGAACAATCTGGTCGACGCCCGGGTTCAGCCAATCTTGAGAATTGATGCTGTAATGGACAACGGTATAGCCATACTGTGTTGCAATTTTCAATACCGTTTCATTAAATTGCCCAGTTGGCGGTCTTAATAATTGAATGTCTTCCAGTCCAAGCTTTTGGAATGTATTTTGTGCACGGACAAGATCTCGCTTAATTTCGTTTTCTTCAAGCTGGCTATAATTTTTATATGCATAGCCAAGGCTGCCAATTTGATGGCCATCCTCTTTAATCCTTTTCACAATATCCGGGTGACGCTCAGCCCAAGAAGCAGACAGAAAGAAAGTGGCGTTCTTTATATCGTACTCTCGGAGGACATTTAAAATAGGAACAGCCTTCTCATCTCCCCAGCCAATATTAAACGTAAGGGATGCATGTTTTGATGAGGTCTCTCCTTTATAAATCGCTCGGGGTCCTTGTTCTGTTTTAAATACAGACAGCGGCGGTGCCTTTTGTACATAAAAAAAGGTTGCAGCTGCAAGGGCTGCTACAAGAATAATGACTACTTGCTTCAGCCGTTTAATAGGCAACACATATAATCGACTCAATTCAAACACTCCTGCCTTGTCCAAGATTGTTACTTGATTGTATGCAGGACAAGGGTTTAACATGCACAATAAAACTATTTTAAAAAAAGTTCTGAAAAGGCGTTGACCAATAGAATGTTTTCGTGATATATTATTAATCGTCGCTGACACACAGTGACAAACACAAACGCTTCGGGAAATAAACTTGAAAAAAGTTGTTGACATAAGATGAAGCGAAATGTTATATTATTAAAGCCGCTAAGAACGGCGAAGATGATCTTTGAAAACTAAACAAGACAAAACGTACCTGTTAATTCGAGTTTTTATAAAAAAATCCTATGATACTTCATAGGTAGTCAGTCAAACGCTGACGAAAAACAAAACTTCGGTTTTGTACTTTTTCGGAGAGTTTGATCCTGGCTCAGGACGAACGCTGGCGGCGTGCCTAATACATGCAAGTCGAGCGGACAGAAGGGAGCTTGCTCCCGGATGTTAGCGGCGGACGGGTGAGTAACACGTGGGTAACCTGCCTGTAAGACTGGGATAACTCCGGGAAACCGGAGCTAATACCGGATAGTTCCTTGAACCGCATGGTTCAAGGATGAAAGACGGTTTCGGCTGTCACTTACAGATGGACCCGCGGCGCATTAGCTAGTTGGTGAGGTAACGGCTCACCAAGGCGACGATGCGTAGCCGACCTGAGAGGGTGATCGGCCACACTGGGACTGAGACACGGCCCAGACTCCTACGGGAGGCAGCAGTAGGGAATCTTCCGCAATGGACGAAAGTCTGACGGAGCAACGCCGCGTGAGTGATGAAGGTTTTCGGATCGTAAAGCTCTGTTGTTAGGGAAGAACAAGTGCAAGAGTAACTGCTTGCACCTTGACGGTACCTAACCAGAAAGCCACGGCTAACTACGTGCCAGCAGCCGCGGTAATACGTAGGTGGCAAGCGTTGTCCGGAATTATTGGGCGTAAAGGGCTCGCAGGCGGTTTCTTAAGTCTGATGTGAAAGCCCCCGGCTCAACCGGGGAGGGTCATTGGAAACTGGGAAACTTGAGTGCAGAAGAGGAGAGTGGAATTCCACGTGTAGCGGTGAAATGCGTAGAGATGTGGAGGAACACCAGTGGCGAAGGCGACTCTCTGGTCTGTAACTGACGCTGAGGAGCGAAAGCGTGGGGAGCGAACAGGATTAGATACCCTGGTAGTCCACGCCGTAAACGATGAGTGCTAAGTGTTAGGGGGTTTCCGCCCCTTAGTGCTGCAGCTAACGCATTAAGCACTCCGCCTGGGGAGTACGGTCGCAAGACTGAAACTCAAAGGAATTGACGGGGGCCCGCACAAGCGGTGGAGCATGTGGTTTAATTCGAAGCAACGCGAAGAACCTTACCAGGTCTTGACATCCTCTGACAACCCTAGAGATAGGGCTTTCCCTTCGGGGACAGAGTGACAGGTGGTGCATGGTTGTCGTCAGCTCGTGTCGTGAGATGTTGGGTTAAGTCCCGCAACGAGCGCAACCCTTGATCTTAGTTGCCAGCATTCAGTTGGGCACTCTAAGGTGACTGCCGGTGACAAACCGGAGGAAGGTGGGGATGACGTCAAATCATCATGCCCCTTATGACCTGGGCTACACACGTGCTACAATGGACAGAACAAAGGGCTGCGAGACCGCAAGGTTTAGCCAATCCCACAAATCTGTTCTCAGTTCGGATCGCAGTCTGCAACTCGACTGCGTGAAGCTGGAATCGCTAGTAATCGCGGATCAGCATGCCGCGGTGAATACGTTCCCGGGCCTTGTACACACCGCCCGTCACACCACGAGAGTTTGCAACACCCGAAGTCGGTGAGGTAACCTTTATGGAGCCAGCCGCCGAAGGTGGGGCAGATGATTGGGGTGAAGTCGTAACAAGGTAGCCGTATCGGAAGGTGCGGCTGGATCACCTCCTTTCTAAGGATATATGGAGCAGCGTGCGTTTTCGTCTTGTTTAGTTTTGAAGGATCATTCCTTCAAACATGTCTCTAGCGAGACAGGATTGTTCTTTGAAAACTAGATAACAATAAGTAATACATTCACATTGAATGCAATGCAAAGTTCATCACACATAGTGATTCTTTCTAAAGTAAGAAATGGTTAAGTTAGAAAGGGCGCACGGTGGATGCCTTGGCACTAGGAGCCGATGAAGGACGGGACGAACACCGATATGCTTCGGGGAGCTGTAAGCAAGCTTTGATCCGGAGATTTCCGAATGGGGAAACCCACTGCTCGTAATGGAGTAGTATCCATACTTGAATACATAGAGTATGAGAAGGCATACCCGGGGAACTGAAACATCTAAGTACCCGGAGGAAGAGAAAGCAAATGCGATTCCCTGAGTAGCGGCGAGCGAAACGGGAACAGCCCAAACCAAGAGGCTTGCCTCTTGGGGTTGTAGGACACTCTATACGGAGTTACAAAGGAACGATATAAGCGAAGAGGTCTGGAAAGGCCCGCCAAAGAAGGTAACAGCCCTGTAACTGAAATGTTGTTCTCTCCAGAGTGGATCCTGAGTACGGCGGAACACGTGAAATTCCGTCGGAATCCGGGAGGACCATCTCCCAAGGCTAAATACTCCCTAGTGACCGATAGTGAACCAGTACCGTGAGGGAAAGGTGAAAAGCACCCCGGAAGGGGAGTGAAATAGATCCTGAAACCGTGTGCCTACAAGTAGTCAGAGCCCGTTAACGGGTGATGGCGTGCCTTTTGTAGAATGAACCGGCGAGTTACGATCCCGTGCAAGGTTAAGCAGAAGATGCGGAGCCGCAGCGAAAGCGAGTCTGAATAGGGCGCATGAGTACGTGGTCGTAGACCCGAAACCAGGTGATCTACCCATGTCCAGGGTGAAGTTCAGGTAACACTGAATGGAGGCCCGAACCCACGCACGTTGAAAAGTGCGGGGATGAGGTGTGGGTAGGGGTGAAATGCCAATCGAACCTGGAGATAGCTGGTTCTCTCCGAAATAGCTTTAGGGCTAGCCTCAAGGTAAGAGTCTCGGAGGTAGAGCACTGATTGGACTAGGGGCCCCTACCGGGTTACCGAATTCAGTCAAACTCCGAATGCCGATGACTTATCCTTGGGAGTCAGACTGCGAGTGATAAGATCCGTAGTCGAAAGGGAAACAGCCCAGACCGCCAGCTAAGGTCCCAAAGTATACGTTAAGTGGAAAAGGATGTGGAGTTGCTTAGACAACCAGGATGTTGGCTTAGAAGCAGCCACCATTTAAAGAGTGCGTAATAGCTCACTGGTCGAGTGACTCTGCGCCGAAAATGTACCGGGGCTAAACGTATCACCGAAGCTGCGGACTGTTCTTACGAACAGTGGTAGGAGAGCGTTCTAAGTGCAGTGAAGTCAGACCGGAAGGACTGGTGGAGCGCTTAGAAGTGAGAATGCCGGTATGAGTAGCGAAAGACGGGTGAGAATCCCGTCCACCGAATGCCTAAGGTTTCCTGAGGAAGGCTCGTCCGCTCAGGGTTAGTCGGGACCTAAGCCGAGGCCGAAAGGCGTAGGCGATGGACAACAGGTTGATATTCCTGTACCACCTCCTCACCATTTGAGCAATGGGGGGACGCAGGAGGATAGGGTAAGCGCGGTATTGGATATCCGCGTCCAAGCAGTTAGGCTGGGAAATAGGCAAATCCGTTTCCCGTGAAGGCTGAGCTGTGATGGCGAGCGAAATTTAGTAGCGAAGTTCCTGATTCCACACTGCCAAGAAAAGCCTCTAGCGAGGTGAGAGGTGCCCGTACCGCAAACCGACACAGGTAGGCGAGGAGAGAATCCTAAGGTGATCGAGAGAACTCTCGTTAAGGAACTCGGCAAAATGACCCCGTAACTTCGGGAGAAGGGGTGCTTCTTAGGGTGTTAAAGCCCCGAGAAGCCGCAGTGAATAGGCCCAGGCGACTGTTTAGCAAAAACACAGGTCTCTGCGAAGCCGTAAGGCGAAGTATAGGGGCTGACGCCTGCCCGGTGCTGGAAGGTTAAGAGGAGCGCTTAGCGTAAGCGAAGGTGCGAATTGAAGCCCCAGTAAACGGCGGCCGTAACTATAACGGTCCTAAGGTAGCGAAATTCCTTGTCGGGTAAGTTCCGACCCGCACGAAAGGCGCAACGATCTGGGCACTGTCTCAACGAGAGACTCGGTGAAATTATAGTACCTGTGAAGATGCAGGTTACCCGCGACAGGACGGAAAGACCCCGTGGAGCTTTACTGCAGCCTGATATTGAATGTTGGTACAGCTTGTACAGGATAGGTAGGAGCCTTGGAAACCGGAGCGCTAGCTTCGGTGGAGGCATCGGTGGGATACTACCCTGGCTGTATTGACCTTCTAACCCGCTGCCCTTATCGGGCAGGGAGACAGTGTCAGGTGGGCAGTTTGACTGGGGCGGTCGCCTCCTAAAATGTAACGGAGGCGCCCAAAGGTTCCCTCAGAATGGTTGGAAATCATTCGCAGAGTGTAAAGGCACAAGGGAGCTTGACTGCGAGACCTACAAGTCGAGCAGGGACGAAAGTCGGGCTTAGTGATCCGGTGGTTCCGCATGGAAGGGCCATCGCTCAACGGATAAAAGCTACCCCGGGGATAACAGGCTTATCTCCCCCAAGAGTCCACATCGACGGGGAGGTTTGGCACCTCGATGTCGGCTCATCGCATCCTGGGGCTGTAGTCGGTCCCAAGGGTTGGGCTGTTCGCCCATTAAAGCGGTACGCGAGCTGGGTTCAGAACGTCGTGAGACAGTTCGGTCCCTATCCGTCGCGGGCGCAGGAAATTTGAGAGGAGCTGTCCTTAGTACGAGAGGACCGGGATGGACGCACCGCTGGTGTACCAGTTGTTCTGCCAAGGGCATCGCTGGGTAGCTATGTGCGGACGGGATAAGTGCTGAAAGCATCTAAGCATGAAGCCCCCCTCAAGATGAGATTTCCCATTCCGCAAGGAAGTAAGATCCCTGAAAGATGATCAGGTTGATAGGTCTGAGGTGGAAGCGTGGTGACACGTGGAGCTGACAGATACTAATAGATCGAGGACTTAACCTATATTCTAATGTGAAAAATGAACATTGTTATCTAGTTTTGAGAGAACATTCTCTCCATCAGGTTTGGTGGCGATAGCGAAGAGGTCACACCCGTTCCCATACCGAACACGGAAGTTAAGCTCTTCAGCGCCGATGGTAGTTGGGGGTTTCCCCCTGTGAGAGTAGGACGCCGCCAAGCTTTTTGTTTATATCCTTCCAATGGAAGAAGTTACTTTATCCATTCCGCAGTAGCTCAGTGGTAGAGCTATCGGCTGTTAACCGATCGGTCGTAGGTTCGAGTCCTACCTGCGGAGCCATGCTTCCATAGCTCAGTAGGTAGAGCACTTCCATGGTAAGGAAGAGGTCAGCGGTTCGAGCCCGCTTGGAAGCTTTCCTCTATATGATAATGGTAAATGTTAAGGTTTCTCGTTGATGAGAAGGCTTTTTTTGTTTGTTTTAAAATATATATTTAACGTTTATTGATCTTGGTTCGGCTTATTAAACTAGAAAATGAATCGAGCGATTTTGATGGAAGCTTTGCCTTAGCTTTCTACATACTCCTTCTATTTGTTCTTGATTCTTCGGCGTATTTCTTTTATCCTTACTAAAGTGATGACTTCCTCTCTTACAAAAGACTCTGTACGTTCCTCTTTTTCCCCGAAATTGAATGGTTATTGTTTTTTCCTTTCTGTATCTCCGGGTTTTATTCGCCTTCTTTTTCCTTGTGCGGTATGTATATAAAAAGGAGTAGATGGTTTGAAAGATTTATTTGTAAAGCAAGAATGGTTTGGATATGTGCGTCAGGATGTGCTGGCGGGTATTTTAGTGGCTCTGGCTTTAATTCCTGAGGCGATTGCGTTTTCGATTATTGCGGGCGTTGATCCAAAGATTGGGTTGTATGCTTCGTTTTGTATTGCCATTGTCATTTCGTTTGTTGGTGGACGGCCAGGTATGATTTCGGCTGCTACTGGTGCTATGGCTCTGGTTATGGTTAATTTGGTAGCCGATCATGGATTGCAGTACTTGTTTGCGGCTACGATTTTAACAGGACTGATTCAAATTTTGTTTGGACTTTGCCGAGTGTCTCGTCTGATGAAATTTATTCCGAGGTCTGTGATGGTTGGTTTTGTTAATGCATTGGCAATTATGATCTTCATGGCACAGCTACCGCATTTCGTTGGGGAATCCATGGCTATGTATGTCATGACAGGTGGAGCATTGTTGATCATTTATGTATTGCCGATGGTCACAAAAGTTATTCCCTCTCCACTCATTGCGATTATTGTGATGACGATGATTGCTGTATTTGGGCATATTGATGTCAGAACGGTTGGGGACATGGGAGAGCTGCCTAGCTCTTTGCCAACTTTTCTTATTCCCAATGTACCATTTAGCTGGGAAACACTTGCTATCATTTTTCCTTATTCCTTAGCACTTGCGATGGTTGGTTTACTTGAATCTTTATTAACAGCACAGATTGTAGATGATATGACGGAAACGTCTAGTCGTAAAAATAAGGAAGCGAGAGGCCAAGGAATTGCCAATGTGGTGGCAGGATTTTTTGGCGGTATGGCTGGCTGTGCGATGATTGGTCAATCTGTGATTAATACAAAGGCAGGGGGACGAGGCCGGCTTTCTACCTTTGTGGCTGGTGCATTTTTAATGGTATTGATTTTTGTGCTCGGTGATGTGGTTGTTCAAATTCCAATGGCTGCTCTTGTGGCTGTCATGATCATGGTTTCTATTGGTACCTTTGATTGGAGTTCATTCAAGCAGCTAAAAAAGAACCCAAAAACAGATTCTCTTGTGATGCTTGTCACGGTCGTGACGGTGGTGTTCACTCATGATTTATCCAAGGGTGTTTTTGCAGGGGTGCTGCTTAGTGCCGTATTCTTTGTGGCTAAAATATCAAAACTCCATATTATCTCTACAGAAAGCCAAGCTGGTACATGGGTTTATCGAATTAAGGGTCAAATTTTCTTTGCTTCCGTGACTGAATTGATTCAAGCCTTCCATCATGGAAACGACTTGAACACGGTTGTGATTGATTTGTCTGAAGCGCGTATATGGGACGAATCAGGTGTGGCCGCAATTGAACGTGTGAAGGAAAAATATCGTACAGCTGGTGTAGAGGTGGACGTAGTTGGAATGGATACGTCTAGTCAAAAACTTATGAAACAAGTGATCGGATCTTAAAAAGACTTTTCTGTTTGTTACAATAGAACAAGGAAGAAAGTGAAGGATGGAGGTGGCCGGCATGCTTGTCCGTTTGAATCAGGTGCTCGGCCGGATGATGCCGCTCATTACGCCTGTCAGCGTGCTACTTGGTGTATTATTGGCGGCGTATTTAAAAGATTTCACCTTTTTGGTGCCTTGGGTGTTTTCTGTGATGACATTTTCAGGGAGCTTGTCATCTACTTTTTCAGCTTTAAAACATATGGTGATGCATCCATTGCCTTTGATTTTATCGTTTATGATTTTGCATGTGTTGATGCCCCTTTATGCATGGTCAGCAGGGCATTTGATATTTGCGGGCGATTCTATGACGATCACCGGTTTGACGCTTGCGATGGTGATTCCGACAGGTGTGTCTAGTTTAATATGGGCGGCAATGTATAAAGGGAATGTGGGGTTAACGTTATCTATCATATTAATTGATACATTGCTTTCGCCATTGATTGTGCCAGTAAGCTTGTCACTCTTCGTTGGTACACAGGTCCATATGGACATGGTGGCGATCATGAAAGGACTATTCGGTATGGTGGTGTTGCCCTCTATTTTAGGGATGCTCGTTCGTCAGTATGCAAAGCCATCGGTGACAAAAGCAATGAGTCAGACCTTGGCTCCTTTTTCAAAATTAGGCTTGTTTATTGTCGTATCGATTAACAGTTCTGTTGTCGCCCCGTATTTGCGTGAACTGGATGCTGCGTTTTTTAGCAAAGCAGCGACTGTCTTTTTCATTGCGATGAGTGGGTATGCGTTTGCGTGGTTGATTGGAAAGGCGATGAAATGTACCCAAGGAGAAATTGTGGCGATTGTGTATACGGGCGGTATGCGGAACATTAGCGCGGGTGCTGTGCTTGCCATTAGCTTTTTCCCGCCTGCTGTTGCTGTTCCTGTTGTGATTGGCATGCTGTTTCAGCAAGTGCTTGCAGCCTTGTTTGGCTTTTTACTTCATCGTTTCGAGCTGAAAGTACCTGCTGTGACTAAGTCTTTATCATGAAAAAACCTCCAACCTTTAAGGTGGAGGCTTTTTTGCGATTAATAGATGAGGTATTTTTTTCGTTTCTTTTCGAACGTTTTCAGGTCATGGTGGTATTGTTTCATGATGTGTTTGATGGAAGTGCCTTTATTGATTTCTTCTTTGATCCAGCTATTCCCGATGAGTTTATCAAAGCTACCTGTTTGTAGGAATTGAAAGTCATTAGGATACAAGTCATGTATTGCTTTGATGATAGATAGACCTGTTTTGACTGCTTCGAATGATTTTCGGTCTGTGACATAAAGCTGTACCCCGTGAGACAAAGTCCCGGCATGTTTTGAAAAGGTAGGGGTAAATGAGACAGGTCTAAATTGAACGCCTTTTAGTTTTAACCCATTTAAATGATCTGCTAGCTCATTGCTATTGATATATGGAGCGCCAATGAGTTCGAACGGTTTTGTTGTTCCTCTGCCTTCAGAAACGTTTGTGCCTTCGATTAATCCTGTTGCTGGGTAGACAAAGGTACTATCAACGGTTGGCATGTTAGGTGAAGGGAGGACGAACGGCAGCTTCGTGTCATCGAACGTCATGGATCGTTTCCAATGTTTCATTTTGATCACTTTTACATCAGCGTTGATATGAAATTCTTTGTTAAACATGTATGCAAGTTCTCCAGTTGTCATCCCATGTCTTAATGGGATGGGATAGAGACCTACAAATGAGGCGTGTTCTGGTTCTAATACAGGTCCTTCTACTTTTAGCCCGCCTATTGGGTTTGGACGATCTAAAACAACAAATGGAATATTTTTTTCCTTAGCTGCTTCCATTGCATACGCCATCGTGTAAATATAGGTGTAATAACGAGTACCAACGTCTTGAATATCAAATAGCAGGACATCTACATTTTTGAGCATTTCAGGAGTTGGCTTTCTTGTTTTTCCATAAAGAGAGTAAACAGGCAGGCCCGTTTTTTCGTCGGTATACGATTCGACGCCTTCTCCTGCTTGTGCATCACCACGGACGCCATGTTCAGGCCCATACAAGGCAGTCAGTTTAATATCGGGTTGTTCAAATAGCAGATCGACACTGCTTTTCATGTTTGCATCAATGCCTGTAGGATTCGTAATAAGCCCTACTTTTTTCCCTTTAAGCCAAGAGAGGTTACTTGAGAGTAATGTTTCGATACCTGTTTTGACTGTTGCTTTTTTTCCTTTTGTATCTGTTCGTTCTGAATCTGCGGGGGAGGCGGCGGTCAATGTGCTGATCATGAGAATGCTAGCGAGTATCAAGCTTGCTGTCTTTTTCAAGAGAATCCCTCCTATTTGATCTGTTTGCCTTTTAAATTGAGTCCATAGCCAAATGGGTAAAGGGTTTGATTAGGATGAGTGACTGATGGGATAGCGACGGGCAATTTTCCTTTAGGTGAGGCCGCTCCAAAAATCACTTCTAGTCCCGCAGGAATATTGGGTTGATTGAATTGTCCATTTGAGTAGCCTTTAAAACCGTACACAGCCAGTAAGGCGTCGGCTTCCTCGAAATTTGCAGCATCATATGGGTTTCTAAGACTCATGATGACCAATTTTTTGTTTTGTGCTGCTGCTTCATTCATGACAGCACGAGGGAAGGCCGTTGCCCATTTTTTCGGATCCTGTACACCGTCATCAATGACGCCATCATTCACAGCCGGGTCATTTTGGACAACGTAAGAGCCGGTAATGACATAGTCAGCATTTTGAATGAGTTTGGCTGTTTCTTTGGAGAAGCTCTTATCTGCAAATGCGTATGATTGGATACGCACAGGTTTGATCTTTTTTTGTTTGATTAGTGATTCAATTGTGACGGACATTGCTTTTGTTTGATCTTCGTATGGTGCCATGAGTACGATTTTGTCATTCTTTTTAGGCTTAAAAGGCAAGGTTTTGTCGTTGTTTTTAAGGAGAGTGATTCCTTCACGTGCCATTTTTTGTTCTGCTTTTCGGTGCGACTTTTGACCAACGAGCTGTGTGGCTTTTTTGATTTTCTTCTCAAGGCTTACTGATTTATTGGCGGAAATGATGCCGCGTTTGATCTTTAATTGAAGGATTTTTTCGACAGATTGATTGATCTGAGATATCGGGATTTCTTTTGTGAGAACTGCTCTTTTTAAAGCATTGAACACATTCTCTAGGTTTTTTTCTGTCTTTAAGGACGTGACAGGTGCTGGCATGAGGGCAATGTCGACGCCTGCTTTAATAGCCATTACCACAGCTTCTTCCTGTCCGAAGTTATCTGCAATCGCTTTCATATTGAGGGCGTCTGTTACAACCACTCCTTGAAAGCCCATGTCTTCTTTTAATAAGTTTGTGATGACTTTTTTTGATAAGGTTGCTGGAACCATAATGTCCTCGCCATCTTTTTTGCTTTTATACGTTGTGTCATCAATGGCTGGGAATTGAACATGAGCGGTCATGACCATATCTGCCCCTGCGTTGATTGCTTGTTGAAATGGATACAGCTCCACCTTTTTAAGACGATCTAGATCATGTTCGACAAGCGGAAGACCGTAGTGACTATCAACAGCTGTATCACCATGTCCCGGGAAATGCTTTAATGTGGAAATGGTCTTTTCCTTTTGAAGTCCTTTCATGGTTTGCAGACCAAGTCTCGTGACAAGTTCAGGGTCAGAGCTAAAGGAACGGACACCGATGACGGGGTTATTCGGGTTATTATTTACATCAAGAACAGGAGAGAAATTTGTATTGATACCTAGAGCGTTTAATTCTTTACCGATGATTTTACCAGTGTCATAAGCATTTTTCTCACTTCGAGAGGCACCAATCGACATATTTCCTGGGAAATGTGTTCCCTTTTGTAGTCTTGTGACGATTCCGCCTTCTTGATCAATGGAAATGAGTAAAGGAATGTTGGGTGATGCTTGTTGAAATTCATGTGTGAGTTTGACGGTTTGTTTCGTATCAACGACATTTTCTGCAAATAAGATGACACCGCCTAAATGATATTTCTCTACAAGGTGAGAAACTTCTTTATTCATTTTTGTGAAGCCTGTAGGAGCAGATTCACCTTCTGCTTGCCAATTGCGAAAGTCTGGCATGAGCATTTGGCCAATTTTTTCATCCAAGGACATGTCCTGAACCATTTGTTTGGCAGTTGGGAGAGGGGCGGAGCTCACCTTTTCCGTTGGAATGGAAGAGGTGAGCAGGGCCAAAACGAGTGCAGCGGGGAACAGAGCTTTTAACATCAAATTCCTCCTTTTACTTAAAAGATTCGTAGATTGCGGTCATGATGCTTCCATAAGTACCAGTTGGGAAAAGGTCACCTTCAAATTGATTTGGGTTGACTTCAGGTGAAACGACGGGTGAATGTTTTTTATTTGTTAGCAAGACGACGCCTAGATTGTGTTTTGGATCAATCAGTGTCATCGTTCCTGTCCAGCCTGTGTGTCCATACGCTTCTTTACTTGCGTATTTCCCAAACATCCATTCCATGTCAGTATTGCCGTTTTTCCGCCAGCCTAGCCCGTAAGTTGGGTTCGTGTCTGATGATTCCGTAAAGAGATCGATAGAAGCTTGGTCAAAGATGGTTGTTTTCCCATAGCCTCCTTTATTGAGCATCAGCTGAAGCAGTACGGCCATATCTGATGTATTAGAGAAAAGTCCAGCATGTCCGGAGACACCTGCCATTGAGTAATAGGCTTTCTCATCGTGGACTTCACCTAGCAAGGTATACCTGCGAATGTTTTCAAAATCAATGACACCATCTCTTGTATTGCCTAGACGCTCGGTTGCTGCAAAATGCTTTGGCTTGAATCCCTTTTTCAGCGGATTGAACATGGTATGTTTTAGACCAAGCGGTCGATAAATCGTCGACTCTACATATTGATCAAGTGGCATACCGGTTTTTTTCTCAATGATCATGCCTAACAGCATGTAATCAATATCACTATAAATATGCTGAGTGCCTGGCTTGTATTGCAGAGGCACCTTTGGCAGCCATTTCATGGTTGTTTGTCTATCTTGAGAGAAAAAAGAGCCCGCTTGCTCTTTGCTATAAAATAAAACACTGGAAGGCAGTCCGGCAGAATGGGTGAGAAGATCCTTGACTCGAAGCTGATCTTTGCCGGTTACCTTTGCATCTGGTTCATCTTGAAAGTCAGGCAGGATGGTTTGTATTTTTTCATTTACATCTAGTTTTTGTTCATATACTAGCTTTTGCAGGGCATAGTTGGTGGCATACATTTTTGTATTGGATGCCAAATCGAACAGTGTGTTCTTTTTCATTTTCTTATAGAATTTGAGTTCTGTTGTCCCTTTATATTTTTGTCTGTAGCCATAGGCTTTTTGATGGACGATCTGACCATCCTTGATAATGATGAGTGCTGCCCCTGGAAACCCTGCTTTGATATCGTTTTGAATCATGTGATCAACCTTCCTAAGCTGCCTAGAAGAAAAACCTACTTGTTCCGGTCGTTTTGCTTTTTTTAAGACGGGATATTCTTCAGGTGCTGTTTTAGACAAAGACGATACAGGATGGGAGCTAGTTGCAAATGTTTGTACTGGTAACCCAAGGAGCATGAACAGACTTGTGATGATGAGAAAATATTTCTTCAAGAGCTAGACCTCCTATTGCTTATTTTCCTCGAATTCAACAGCCATATCATCATGAAATCCGAATAAGTATGTGAAGATAAATCCAGCGACATATGCAATGAAGAGTCCTATTAAGTAAAGCAGCATTTGATGTGTGTGAACGATAAAGGTTAATGGGAGACCTGATACCCCGATTGCTTTAGTGGCGATTTGGAAATAGGCTTGAAATGCTCCGCCGATTCCAGCGCCGAGACAAGCAGTGAGGAAGGGTCTTCCGAGCGGGAGTGTGACACCGAAAATGAGCGGTTCTCCAATTCCAAGCATTCCTGAAGGAAGTCCGCCTGCAATGGCTCTTTTCAGCTTTTTCTTTTTTGTTTTCATATAAATGGCAAAGGCAGCACCGACCTGTCCTGCGCCTCCCATAGCGAGGATTGGCAGAAGCGGGTCATCTCCAATTGAATTAATCAGTTCCATATGAATAGGTGTTAGGCCTTGGTGAAGTCCAGTGACAACAAGAGGAAGGAAGGTCGCACCAAGAACAAATCCGGCAAAAATACCGCCAATGTTTAATAGATAAGTAAGTCCAGAGGTGATGGCATCAGATATAAATCCGCCGACTGGCATGAAGATAACGTACGTGAAAATGCCTGTAATGAGTAGTGTGATGGTTGGTGTGACGATGATATCGAGTGATTGCGGGACGAAGCGTCTGATCCGGGTTTCAACAAGTGCCATAAAAATAGCAGCAAGAAGAACACCGATAAGTCCGCCTCTGCCTGGTAGAATATTAGTGCCAAATAACATAATATCAGCGGCAGCTGGGTTAATGATGAGAATACCTGCTAATGCGCCTAATGCAGGAGAGCCACCAAATTCTTTTGCGGCGTTTGTTCCTACTAATATACCGAGATAAGCAAACAAGCCTGAGCCTATAACGGTTAGGATAATCGCAGCTTGAGATTTTTCATCGAGCCAGCCTGCTTGCACGATCGCTTTTGTAATACCCGTTATAAGACCCGATGCAACGAGTGCTGGAATAATGGGAATGAAAATGCTGGCGATCCGCCGTAAGAACAGCTTGAATGGTGTGCGGTTCTTTTGTGAAATGGCTTGTTTGTTTTTCTGTGCTTCGTTGTTTAAATCATATGAACCTGAGGCATTGAGCAGCTGTTCAAACGCACTTGATACTTGGTTGACAACACCTGTGCCTAAAATGATTTGCAGTGTTTCCGCTTCGACGACGCCAATGACGCCATCGAGTTCTTTGATCGCGGTGGTTTGCACTTTTTCACGATCAATGGGTGTAATTCGAAGTCGTGTCATACAATGTGTGTGGGAAGAGATGTTTTCAGAACCACCACAGAGTGAAAGGATTTCTTTCGCCAACTGCTGATATTTCTTTTGATGACTCATGTTGAATCCCCCTTTGTTTTTCGTTTCATGGAGCGGATGGCATGCCTTGTTTTGTCAATATATTGTGCTGTCTGTTCATATTGACGGGAGGCTAAACTGAGGAACAAGACATCGATTAAATAGAGCTGTGCCATTCTAGAGGAAGTGGCAGCACTGCGAAAAGGTGCTTCATTGGAACCAGACGTTGATAGATGAACATCACACAATGCAGAAACGCTTGTATGACCTGGGTGCGTTAAAGCAATGGTTTTTACTTCATTTTCTTTGGCGAGCTGAAGGGCTTGGATGATGTCTAATGTTTCTCCTGAGAAGGATATACCGAACACAATGTCATTCTTTCCAGCATTTGCGATGACCGTAGATGCGATGTGCATGTCAGTGAAGGCGGTGGCTGCATAATTGATTCTGAGAAATTTCTGCTGGGCATCAGCTGCGACGATGCCAGATGCACCCACACCGATAAAATGGATTTGGTTTGCATTCAGCAGCAGTTGCACAGCTTTTTCTAAAGCTTCTACATTTAAAATAGAGGCTGTATCTTTGATCGATTGAATGGTGTTTCCTGCTGTCTTTTGAATAATGGATTGAAGTGGTTCATCTTGTTCGATATCCCGGTAGCCTTGTTTATCAGTGTGCATTAAGTCTCCAGCGATCCGCATTTTCAAATCGTGATAGCCATCCAGCCCGAGAGACTTACAGAGACGGATGACGGCAGAGCTGCTTGCACCGGCAGCCTGACTGATTTCATGCACTGTGCTTTTAATGACTTTGTCAGGATGGGCAAGGATATAGTCTGCAATGATTTTTTCAGATTGGGGAAGCTTTGATTTCATTGTGTGTAGTAGGGTGAGTCCGCCTGCTGACATGAGTTTCCTCCTTTAAGATTGATGACGTAAGATGGCTTTGTCGATGTGACCATCTGCTTTGTTGAGCAGGTCTTTGGCTGTCTTTTTATCTGTTTTGGTTTGGAGCATGACGATGGCTGTTTTAACTTCTAAATCGGCTGCTTCAAGTGCTTTTACGGCTTGTTCGTAGGGAGCATTGGTCACATGCTGAATGATGGTGATGGCGCGTTCTTTTAGTTTATGATTACTTACTTTTACATCCACCATCAGGTTTTCATATACTTTGCCTTGTCTGATCATGACAGAGGTGGAAAGCATATTTAAAATCATTTTATGAGCGGATGCGGCTTTCATTCGTGTTGACCCAGTGATGGCTTCTGGTCCTACGACGACTTCAATGGCGCAGTCTGCTAGTTCGCTAATCTCTGCTTGTTCATTGCAGCTGAGGGCTACTGTTTTTGCTCCAATGGTTCTAGCATAGTTTAAAGCGCCAATGATATAGGGTGTTCTACCGCTCGCCGCGATGCCGACAACCGTATCTTTTGATGTCAGGTGGATGTGTTCTAAATCTTTTTGACCAGCTTCTTCACTGTCTTCCACATCTTCTGCTGCATGTGAAAAGGCAGAGTCGCCACCGGCCATGATGCCTACGATGACATCAGGTGAAATGCTATAGGTAGGTGGACATTCGACCGCATCCATTACCCCAATTCTGCCACTTGTTCCAGCGCCTAGATAAATGAGTCTGCCCCCATTCGAGATGGATTCAAAGGCAAAGTCACTTGCTGTCTTTACGTCTGGAAGGACACGGTTGACGGCTTGAGCGACCTTCATATCTTCCGCATTGATCATTTGGAGCATTTCTAGCGGGCTTGCTTGTGAAATTCCCATGGTGTTAGGGTTTCTTGATTCTGTTGTCAAAGAACGCAGTTGAGATGGCTGCATGTGACATACCTCCTTATTTCTTCATTTTCAGTATATTGAGTATGACATGAAATTTCAATATTATATTTAAATACTGAAATTATATTTCAGTCAAAATGTTGTGCTGATGAGGGTTGAATAGTTAGAAAATAAAAAAAATAAAAACCCCCTTTACAAAAGGGGGACAACCTGTATATAATAACTTTTGTCAGCTTCACGGAAACAGTAAACTTGACAAACTGGCCCGTTGGTCAAGCGGTTAAGACACCGCCCTTTCACGGCGGTAACACGGGTTCGAATCCCGTACGGGTCACCATGATGTGGAGGATTAGCTCAGCTGGGAGAGCATCTGCCTTACAAGCAGAGGGTCGGCGGTTCGAGCCCGTCATCCTCCACCATATGCCGGTGTAGCTCAACTGGTAGAGCAACTGACTTGTAATCAGTAGGTTGGGGGTTCAAGTCCTCTTGCCGGCACTGTTTTTCTTTTATCAATTCCATATGTGGAGGGGTAGCGAAGTGGCTAAACGCGGCGGACTGTAAATCCGCTCCCTCCGGGTTCGGCGGTTCGAATCCGCCCCCCTCCACCATTTTTGGGCTATAGCCAAGCGGTAAGGCAACGGACTTTGACTCCGTCATGCGTTGGTTCGAATCCAGCTAGCCCAGTTAAGACACCTTTTTTAAAAAGGTGTCTTTTTTTTATTTTGACGATTGGAATGTATAACTATTCAAAATATTGTTGAGTTGAGTCAGAAGGCACCGAGAAAGTAAAATATAAGCATGAACGGAAAGGGGATGTACATATGGGAGATCAAAAGAAGGTCACGATTGTTGGGGTGCCGATGGATCTCGGTCAAATGAGAAGGGGCGTTGATATGGGGCCGAGTGCCATTCGCTGTGCTGGTGTAAAAGAAAAATTGGAATCGCTTTCATTTGATGTCGAGGATCTAGGGGATATTCCCGTTGAGCAAAGAGATGATGAGAAAGGTCTCTATACAAGTGAAAAACTGAAAAACTTAACGGAGAATGCTGGCGCGAACCAGCTTCTTGCTGAAAAGGTTAGCAGTATTGTGCAGTCAGGTTCGTTTCCGCTGATTTTAGGCGGGGATCATAGCATTGCAATTGGTACACTAGCCGGTGTAGCCAAGCATTATGAAAATTTGGGTGTCATTTGGTATGATGCACACGGTGATTTAAATACAGAGGAAACCTCTCCTTCTGGGAATATTCATGGGATGCCACTTGCTGTCAGTCTCGGTCTTGGGCATGCTGATCTAACGAATATTGGCGGTTATGCGCCAAAAGTAAAGCCTGAGAATGTGATCTTGATTGGTGCTCGTTCTTTAGATGAAGGAGAGCGGGCATTGATTAGAGAAAAAGGCATTAAAGTGTATACGATGCATGAAATTGATCGATTAGGGATGACGAGAGTAATGGAGGAAGCCATTGCGTATTTAAAAGAAAGAACAGATGGTGTTCATTTGTCGCTTGATTTAGACGGCCTTGATCCAGCGGAGTGCCCTGGCGTGGGAACGCCGGTTGCTGGCGGCATCAGTTATAGAGAGAGTCATCTTGCAATGGAGCTTTTAGAGGAAGCAGGGATTTTGACTTCTGCTGAGTTTGTTGAGGTGAATCCGGTATTAGATGAGAAAAATAAAACAGCAGAAGCGGCAGTTGCATTAATTGGTTCTTTAATGGGTGAAAAGCTATTATAGAGCGGGACTTGTTCCCGTTCTTTTTTTAATTTTGGGGAAATTTAAGGATATGTTAAGGTTTTTACCGGCTGATAAGCGTAACATGCTGTCAAAAATTTGTTACACTATTTTTTAGAGGAGAATGAAACCTTTTGGAACGAGGTTCGTATACATAAAGACCGGTGAAGGCAGAGGTTGAATATACTATGGAAACAATGATTAAAAAGAGAATTAAGCAAGTGAAAAAAGGCGACCAGAACGCATTTGCAGACATCGTAGACCTGTATAAAGACAAAATTTATCAGCTGTGCTATCGTATGCTTGGGAATGCACATGAAGCAGAAGATATTGCGCAGGAGGCGTTTATTCGTGCCTATGTGAATATTGAGAGCTTTGATGTGAATCGTAAGTTTTCCACGTGGCTGTACCGCATTGCAACCAACCTGACCATCGACCGTATTCGTAAAAAAAAGCCGGATTATTATTTAGATGCAGAGGTGGCAGGGACAGAAGGACTGAATATGTATTCTCAAATTGCGGCTGACGGCATTTTGCCAGAGGACGAGGTGGTGTCGCTTGAATTATCGAGCACCATTCAGCAAAAAATTTTAAGATTACCCGATAAATATCGCTCGGTCATTGTATTAAAGTATATTGATGAACTCTCGTTAAAAGAAATTAGTGAGATTCTGAATATACCAGTTGGTACGGTGAAAACGAGAATACACAGGGGTAGAGAGGCTCTCCGGAAACAGTTGAGAGACCTTTGAGTGAGGTGATTTTGATGAGCTGTCAGGAAAAAATCGTCCTGCTTATGCATCAGTATTTAGACGGGGACATTGAGCCCGAAGATGAAATAGAATTAAAGAGCCATCTGCAATCGTGTGAGGAATGCCGTACTCATTTTCAACAAATTGAGAAATCCATCGCGCTCGTGCAGAGTACATCTCATATAGAAGCACCATCTGATTTCACTGCAAAGGTGATGGCAGGTCTTCCAAAGGAGAAAAAGCGTGTGTCGATTCAAAGATGGATCAAAGCTCATCCGCTAATGGTCGCCGCTGCCCTCTTTGTCATATTGATGGGAGGCAGTCTGTTTACAAGCTGGAATACGGATCATAATTTCAGTGTGTCAAAGCAGCCGAATCTCGTGGTTGAAAATGATACAGTGACGGTACCTAAAGGGGAAACCGTCAAAGGTGATGTCACTGTGAAAAATGGCAAGCTGATTGTAGAAGGCAAGGTTGATGGGAACGTAACAGTCGTCAATGGAGAACAGCTGACTGCTTCTGCCGGACAAGTCACTGGTCAAATCAATGAAATTAATGAAGTGTTTGATTGGGTTTGGTACAAAATGAAGTCTACAGCACAAGACGTGATGCGGGTCATTGGGCCAGAGGAGCAAAAGTAAATCAAACAGTTTGAGAGCAGTCTCTAAGGGGACTGCTCTTTTTCTATTGATGGACAGACTTGAATGCCAGCCAGATATGGCAACTATTTTCCTTGCTGAAACAAAATGTGGTATAATAGCCACGCTATGTACTTACACATAGGCTCTTTTTTTATAAAAAATAAATCGAACGAAGAATAACTGAAAATTCTGGAGGACGAGGAAATGGCTTTAGGGGATATTCCTTTTTTGCAGTACCTCGGTAATGCTGTTGATATTCTCGTTGTTTGGTATGTGATATATAAATTAATGATGGTCATCCGCGGAACAAAAGCGGTTCAGCTTTTAAAGGGAATTGTCGTCATTGTTCTCGTCAGGATGGGAAGTGCGTATCTCGGTCTTAACACACTTCAATGGCTGATGGATCAAGCGATTACGTGGGGGTTCCTTGCGATCATTATTATTTTTCAGCCAGAGCTAAGGAGAGCGCTTGAGCAGCTTGGGCGCGGCCGTTTCTTCTCTAGAAGCGGAACACCTGTAGAGGAACAGCAGCAGAAAACGATCGAGGCAATTACAAAAGCAATTAACTATATGGCAAAACGAAGAATAGGCGCGCTGTTAACGATTGAGCGCGATACTGGAATGAATGATTACATAGAGACCGGAATTCCTTTAAATGCAAAGGTCAGTTCTGAGCTGCTGATTAATATTTTCATTCCGAATACACCGCTTCATGACGGTGCTGTGATTATGAAGCGTGATGAGATTGCAGCTGCAGCGTGTTATTTACCGCTGTCTGAAAGTCCTTTTATCTCTAAGGAGCTCGGTACACGTCACCGCGCGGCAGTTGGTATTAGTGAAGTAACGGACAGTTTAACCGTCATCGTCTCCGAGGAGACAGGCGGCATTAGTGTCGCAAGAAATGGTGATCTCCATCGAGAATTGACAGAAGAAGCGCTTGAAGAAATGCTGATTGCTGAGTTTAGTAAGAACAGCAAAGATGCTTCCTCGACCAAATGGTATTGGAGGGGCAAGAAAAATGGATAAGATTTTGAATAATCGCTGGGCCGTTAAGTTTCTTGCATTGGTCTTCGCTTTATTGCTGTATGGTGCAGTCAATTCAGCGCAAGCGCCCACGCCGAAAAAAATCGGTGAATCCTTTTTCCCAACATCGACAACAGACGAAGCAACCTTAACGGACATTCCTGTTAAAGCATATTATGACGACGAAAAGTATGTAGTCACTGGTGTGCCGCAGACAGTCAATGTCACGATTAAAGGATCAACTAGTGCTGTGAAAACAGCAAGACAAACGAAAAATTTTGAAATTTACGCAGATATGCAAAACCTGACGACAGGTACACATAAAGTCGAATTGAAGGCAAGAGATGTATCGAAAGGAATCACGTTAACGATTAATCCGTCTGTGACGACTGTGACGATACAAGAAAAAACGACAGCTGAATTCCCTGTTGAAACGGAATTTTATAATCAAAATAAAATCAAAGACGGCTATTCACCAGAGCAGCCTATTGTGAATCCGAAAAATGTCACGGTTACTGGCTCAAAAGACGTGATCGACAAAATTTCTGTCATTAAAGCATTTGTGAACTTAGAGGATGTCGATCAGCAAATTGAGAAAGAAGCGAAGCTCACTGTGTATGATAGCAGCGGGAATGAGCTACCAGTCGAAGTGAGTCCGTCTGTGGTAGATATTACGGTCCCGATTACGAGTCCAAGCAAGAAAGTTCCGTTTAAGATTGAGCGGACGGGCAGCTTGCCAGATGGGATCAGTATCTCAAGCATCGAGACAAGCCCAAGTGAGGTGACAGTCTACGGTTCTCAAAAGGTGCTGGATGCACTTGATTTTATTGACGGAGTTAAGCTCGACCTAAGCAAGATTAAAGATGATACAGAGATTGATGCCGACATTCCACTGCCAGATGGTGTGAAAAAGGTATCGCCTGAAACTGTTAAGATCAAAGTGAAGGTTGCAACAGCTGAAGAAAAAAAGATCGATAATGTCCCAATTTCTGTCGTGGGTCTGAGCAAGGATCTCAGCTCTGCATTTGTGAGTCCGTCTTCTGGGCGTCTCACACTAACAGCAAAAGGTTCAAAGAGTGCAATTGATAAACTAAAGGCTTCAGATATTGAAGCCTATATCAATGTGGGGGACTTAAACGAAGGAACACATGAGGTCAAAGTACAAGTGAATGGCCCTCAAAATGTGACATGGACATTATCTAGATCGAAGGTCAAAGTGAAACTGACTTCTACTGATACAGAAGATCAGCCGGCTTCTACGAATGATCGGAAAGATCAATCATCCGATGATGATCAGGAAGAGAAGAGTCAAAAGGAATCAACACAAGATAAAGCAAAAAAAGAATCAAGTCAAAGACAGCGGGTAAAAGAAGATAACAAAGAGGACGCAGCGTCCTCTTGAATGGTAAAAAAGGAGCGATTGAAACATGGGCAAGTACTTTGGAACTGATGGTGTAAGGGGTGTGGCTAATAGCGAATTAACGCCAGAGCTCGCATTTAAAATTGGGAGATTTGGCGGCTATGTGCTCACGAAGGATAAAGAACGTCCAAAGGTACTCGTTGGACGAGACACGCGTGTATCTGGTCATATGTTAGAAGGAGCACTCGTAGCAGGCTTACTTTCAATTGGAGCTGAAGTCATGCGTTTAGGTGTGATCTCAACACCTGGTGTGTCTTATTTAACGAAGGCAATGGATGCAGAAGCAGGTGTCATGATTTCAGCTTCGCATAACCCAGTTCAAGACAACGGAATTAAATTTTTCGGCGGTGACGGTTTTAAACTGTCAGATGAACAGGAAAATGAAATTGAGCAGCTAATGGATCAGCCAGTTGATCAACTGCCACGTCCGGTTGGCGCCGATCTTGGAACAGTGAATGACTACTTTGAAGGCGGACAGAAGTACTTGCAGTTCTTGAAGCAGACAGCGGACGAGGATTTCACAGGCATTCACGTGGCGCTTGACTGTGCACACGGTGCAACATCTTCTCTTGCGACACATTTATTTGCGGATTTAGATGCAGATGTGTCAACAATGGGAACATCACCAAACGGATTGAATATCAACGATGGCGTAGGTTCTACTCATCCAGAGGCACTTTCTGCTTTTGTGAAAGAAAAAGGAGCGGATATTGGTCTTGCGTTTGATGGTGATGGCGACCGCTTAATTGCAGTTGATGAAAAAGGTGATATTGTAGACGGCGATCAAATTATGTACATATGCGCACGTTATCTAAAGGGTGAAGGCCGATTGAAGGATGACACGGTCGTGTCAACGGTCATGAGTAACCTAGGTTTCTATAAAGCGCTTGAGAAGCAAGGCATTAAGAGCATTCAAACCGCTGTTGGTGACCGCTATGTGGTCGAGGCGATGAAAAAGGATGGCTATAATGTCGGAGGCGAGCAGTCAGGCCACTTGATTTTCCTTGATTATAATACGACAGGTGACGGCATGCTTTCTGCGATCATGCTGGTGAATACACTAAAAGCAACAGGAAAAACATTGTCAGAGCTTGCAGCTGAAATGGAGAAATTCCCGCAACTTCTAGTGAATGTGAAGGTATCTGATAAGTATAAAGTGGAAGAAAATGAAAAAGTAAAAGCTGTGATCCAAGAGGTTGAAAAAGAGATGAACGGTGACGGACGTATCCTTGTGCGTCCATCAGGAACAGAGCCGCTTGTACGTGTCATGGCAGAGGCGAAAACAAAAGAGCTGTGTGATGAATACGTGGCTCGCATTACGGCTGTTGTCAAAGAAGAAATGGGTATTGAGTAATTGATCAAAGCAAATCGCTAAGCAGCGGTTTGCTTTTTTTCGAATAAACGTCATAAGAGGAAAGTTCTATACGAATGATATAAGCGAGGGCAATTTGCTGCTTGCTTTCATACATAAGAGAGCACATCAAAGGTAGAACGTGACAAGCCTCATCGCATATAGTGTAGGGAGGTCTTACTTTCTAACATGAAGGGATCACCCGCTAAATTGTGATTGACGGAGGTCAGACCTTATAGTACAATCATCCTTGTGTTACTGGATTTTTATTCTAGCAGGAAAGGCAGGGTAGATGTTCAGCCACTCTTATAATTATAGCGCCCGAACTAAGCGATCGAACGAGACAGATGCTTAGTTGACGAGGATGGAGGTTATCGAATTTTTCGGCGGATGCCTCCCGGCTGATCAAATATAGAGATCACAGCCGTAAGTGTTTCTTTAAAGCAAAGAGGTGACTCTTTGTACAAAGGGAATACACATGATCTCCCAAAATAAACATGTAGAGAGGGACGAAGAAATGTCCCTTCTATTTTAGTAGGCTTTCTTTGTCCCTTTCACATGATCGGGAGGAAGAATATTTATGTGTGGAATCGTAGGTTATATTGGTCAGAATGATGCGAAGGAAATCTTATTAAAAGGTTTAGAGAAGCTTGAGTACCGTGGGTATGACTCAGCAGGTATCGCTGTAGCAAACGAAGAAGGCGTGCATGTGTTCAAAGAAAAAGGACGTATCGCTGAGCTTCGTGAAGTCGTTGATGCAAACGTGGCATCTTCAGCAGGAATTGGACATACACGCTGGGCAACACACGGTGTACCAAGCCATCTAAATGCGCATCCGCATCAAAGTGCTTCTGGCCGTTTTACGCTTGTTCATAACGGTGTCATCGAGAACTATGTACAATTGACACGCGAATATTTACAAGACGTCACACTAAAAAGCGACACAGATACAGAGGTTGTTGTTCAAGTCATCGAACAATTTGTGAATAGAGGTCTTGATACAGAGGAAGCTTTCCGTCAAACGCTTCTTCAACTAAAAGGCTCTTACGCAATTGCCCTTTTCGATAACGAAAACAAAGAAACAATCTATGTGGCGAAAAACAAAAGCCCATTATTGGTTGGTTTCGGCGAAGATTTCAACGTTGTGGCTTCTGACGCAATGGCGATGCTTCAAGTAACAAACGAATATGCGGAATTAATGGATAAAGAAATGGTCATTGTTACTAAAGACGAGGTTATTATTAAAAACCTTGACGGTGATATCATGACACGTCCTTCTTATATCGCTGAGCTAGATGCAAGCGACATTGAGAAAGGCACATATCCTCACTACATGTTAAAAGAAACGGATGAACAGCCGCTAGTGATGCGCAAAATCATCCAAGAATATCAAGACGAAAACGGCAAGTTGTCAGTTGCTGGCGATATCGCAAGCGCAGTAGCAGAAGCAGACCGCATTTATATTGTGGCTTGCGGAACAAGCTACCATGCTGGACTTGTTGGTAAACAATACATTGAAGACTGGGCGAAAGTACCTGTAGAAGTTCATGTAGCAAGTGAATTCTCTTACAACATGCCGCTTCTATCGAAAAAACCGTTGTTCATCTTCCTTTCTCAATCTGGGGAGACTGCGGACAGCCGTGCTGTACTTGTTCAAGTCAAAGAGCTTGGTCATAAAGCATTAACGATCACAAACGTACCAGGATCTACGCTTTCTCGTGAAGCGGACTTCACATTGCTTCTTCATGCAGGACCAGAAATCGCAGTGGCTTCAACAAAAGCTTACACAGCACAAATCGCTGTTCTTGCGATCCTTGCATCTGTTGCAGCTGAATTAAATGGTCAATCTCTTGACTTCGACCTTGTGAAAGAGCTTGGGATTGTAGCAAACGCAATGGAAGCCCTTGTCGATCAAAAGGATGAAATGGAACAAATCGCTCGTGACTTCTTCACAGTGACACGTAACGCATTCTTTATCGGAAGAGGACTTGACTACTATGTGTGCCTTGAAGGTTCACTCAAACTAAAAGAGATCTCTTACATCCAAGCAGAAGGTTTTGCTGGCGGAGAACTCAAACACGGCACAATTGCTTTAATTGAAGAAGGCACACCGGTCATTGCCCTTGCCACGCAAGAGCACGTGAACCTCAGCATTCGCGGTAACGTTAAAGAAGTCGTTGCACGTGGTGCAAACCCATGTGTCATCTCACTAAAAGGCCTAGAAGACGAAGGCGACCGTTTCGTCCTTCCAGCTGTACACCCAGCACTTGCACCACTTGCATCTGTTGTTCCATTACAGCTAATCGCTTACTACGCAGCACTTCACCGCGGGTGTGATGTGGATAAACCACGTAACCTTGCGAAGAGTGTGACGGTGGAGTAAGGGATATCTTTGCACTAAAAAATAAAACTACCAAATTTTTAAACCTTCATTTACAATAATAAGTAATTGAAGGTTTTTTTATCTATTATTTTAGTTGAGGGAGATATTAGGAATGTATATAGACAATATTTACATTAATAAGTATCGTCGTTTTAAAGATACTGAGATTAAATTAGGTAAATATCTCACATGTTTAGCTGGTCATAATGCCGTGGGTAAATCTACATTACTTGGACTACTGGGACATTGTGGAGAATATAAAAAAAGTGATGCAATTACGGTTTTTGGACAAAATTTCAGAGCTCATTTAAATGAAATAGTGAAGTTTTCTCCTGAATTTGATTTGTCAGGTAATAATCTATACGAAGTTCATTTTAAAGAACTGCCCGAAAGTATTAATGATTTCGATTTTACTGAAGAATTATCTTTTAGAGCGTACTGGGCTGAGAAGAAAAAAAGGTATAAGTTAGTACCAATGAAAACAGATAAAAGACAAACTGAAAAGAAAATAAAGTGGCCAACGTACTATTTGGGGTTAAGCCGTTTGTATCCTATTGGAGAGTCTAGTGAGGTAAATGAAATAAAAAACACAAAAAAACTAGATGAATCAGATAAGAGTTATTTATATAATCATTATAAAATGATCTTATCAAGTGAAGAAAAATACACAAATTTAACTTCTCTAAGTATATCAGAAGTGGATAAAAAGAAATCAATAGGAGTTTCTACTGAACATTATGACTACTTGACTAACTCTGCTGGACAAGATAATTTAGGACAAATTTTAATGAGTGTATTATCCTTTAGAAAATTAAAAGAAGAGGATGAAGAGAAATGGAATGGTGGATTGCTTTTAATAGATGAAATAGATGCTACTCTTCATCCAGCTGCACAAAATAAGTTAATAGACTTCTTATATAAAGAAGCAAAAACTATAGGTATTCAAGTGGTTTTTACAACTCATAGTTTAAGCCTACTGGAACATATAAATAAAAAAATTCAGCATAATAAAATTGAAGTAAACAATAACATTGAACTGTGTTATTTAACAGTAGCTAATTCAATTCTCGAAATTCATAGAAATCCCAAAATGAGTGGAATATATTATGATTTGACCAACACATATCAAGGTTTAGAATCTAGTAAACAAATATTAATATATTCTGAGGATGAAGAGACACGTTGGTTCTTTAATAAAATAATGGAGTATGCAGAAATAAAAGATATCTATAGATACAGTTTGATATCACCCTATTTAAAGATGTTAAAAACAAAAATCGGTTCAAATCAACTACTTACATTATTAACACAGGACTTTGATTATTTCAGTCAATGTATATTTTTATTAGATGGAGATGTTGATAGTAAGGTTATAAATAACAAAATAAGGGAATTGCCTTTTGGATATAATGATCATGCCGAAAATAATCAAGTAATTGTTAAATTACCTTGTTCAGAATCACCCGAAGCAATTTTATATGATTATATTGAAAAATTAGATGATGATACTAATATATTTAATGATTTCTTTCAGTATGGATACTCTAAACGTTCATTAGTAAATAACGGCCCAAAATCAGAAAAATATTCTCGTTTTAAAAAAGATAGAGAGAAATATAAAGAGTGGTTTAAAGATAATAAAATTATACTAGAAGTTATCATAGAGCATTGGATGAAAGACAATTTTAATATCGTTGTAGAATTCTTAATTCAATTTTCACGAACTTTTAATAATGCGGCTAAGAAAAACAATTTGTTAGTGACATCTAATGAGAGTAGACTTATAGAGTACAAAGAAAATAATCTTAATAAAAAAGGCGAAGAAATGCCTGTTTGACCTTAAAATGTAAGTTGTACTATAGGAAGTGAAAAAATGACAAATCCCTCCCCTTTAAGGTATCCGGGTGGAAAATTTAAGACATATAAATACGTAGAACAATTAATAGAGTTTAATGATAGTAATATATATATAGAACCATTTGCAGGTGGATCTGCAGTTTCTTTACAGTTGTTAATTAATGATAAAGTTAAACAAGTGTATTTAAATGACTATGATAGATCAATATATGCCTTTTGGTATTGTGTGCTGTATAAAAATCAAGAATTTATAGACTTAATAAGAGAAACACCTATTAGTATGGATAATTGGTTTAAACAAAAAGAGATACAAAAAAATAAGCATCAAGAATCTTTATTAAGCTTAGGTTTCTCTACATTCTTTTTAAATAGAACAAACAGGTCTGGTATTATAAAGGCAGGAGTTATAGGTGGCATAACTCAAAGCGGTAATTATAAACTTGATTGCAGATATTCTAAAGAAAAGCTTATAGAAAAAGTTAAAATTATAGGTGATAATAGAGATAAATTTAAAATATTTAATGTGGATGCAACAGAATTTATTAGCGATGTGATTGTCGATACAAAGGGCGCGTTTACTTTCTTCGACCCTCCTTATTATCAAAAGGGGCCAGGTCTTTATACAAATTTCTTTAAACATGAAGATCACTATAAATTATCTAAAGTAATTCAGGAAGCTTTAAACGATCAAAAGTGGATAGTTACTTATGATTATAATGAAGAAATAAAAAAGATGTATTCTTCATTATCATATAAAACTTATATATTGAATTATAGTGCTGACAGAAAGAGACAAGCATCGGAGTATATGTTTTTTTCTAATAAAACTAATATACCTGAATCAAAGGCGCTTAAATTTATTGATTGAGCCTATTTAAGCTTTGTAAGAAATTTGCACAAAGAATTTTTTGTGTATGCTATCATCAGCATCTATAAACCAGCAAGCCCAGTGAATAACCTTCACTGGGCTTTTTTATATTTATAGACCATTCGACCAATAAAAATAAAATCCATTTGAACGAATTCTCTCTTCATGTCGTCAAAAGAAGTAATACCAAAACAAATTGACGTTTGAAAAGGGAGTGGCGTGGATGGATATGAAGATGATTTTACCTCTTATTTTTCTGCAAGCGATTTTAATGGTGATTGGTTTGTTTGATTTGTTGAAAAGAGATCCATCGAGGATTAGGGGAGAAGTGAAGTGGGTTTGGGCTTTGGTGATTGTGTTTGTGGCGAGTGCTGGTCCTATTGCGTATTTCATTTTTGGTCGTAAACAATCTTAGTAGGGGGGATTCGCTTGAATATGTTGGAGTGTCACGAGCTGACGAAATCGTATGGACGGCATGAAGTGTTAAAAGATGTCTCGTTTTCTGTTGGGGAGGTTGGATGTGTTGGCTTTTTAGGAGCCAATGGAGCGGGGAAGACAACGACGATCCGGATTTTGACGGGACTTGCTCGTCCTACGTCTGGCGTTGTGAAGGTGGCAGGTTTTGATGCCACAAAGGACATGGATCAAATCAGTCAGGTGATTGGATACTGTCCGCAGCATCCTGCATTTTATCAAGATATGACGGGGCAGGAATGGATGCATTGGGTTGGCGGGTTATTTCATTTAGAGAAAAACATCATTCGTTCCAAAACAGAGGAGCTGTTGAAGCTTTGCCGTGTGTATGAGGCGAAGGATCGTGCAATTGGCAGCTATAGTGGAGGCATGAAGCAAAGACTTGCCATTGCGCAGGCGCTGATCAATAGCCCACAGGTTCTGATCCTAGATGAGCCTGTGTCGGCACTTGATCCCATGGGGAGAAAAGACGTCCTGACTTTGATTGAGCGTCTAAAGCATGAGATGCTGATCTTTATGTCGACCCATATTTTAGATGACATTGAACGTGTGGCCGATCATATTATCATGATCAACAGCGGCAAAATTGAGATGTCCTCTTCGATGAAACAGATCAAAGAAGACTATATCCAGCCCGTGATTGAATTTCAATTAGAACAACAGAATACGAAACTAGTGGCTTTGTTAAAAGAACGGGATTGGGTGGAGGAATGTATTGAGACAGGAGGCACTTATCAGGTGCGAGTCAAAGATCAACATACGGCATTGGAGGAGCTGCCGGGTCTCATCACTGAAACTGGCGGTGTTCTTCTCCAATATCGACTATCTAAGCTAACGCTTGAAGATATTTTCATGAAGGTTGTGACGGCATGATGATGTTGAAAAAGGAATTTAGGGAGTTATTCACTAGTTATAAAATCTTATTTGTGCCGATCATTTTTACGATTTTAATGATTACACAGCCTATTACGCTCAAAATGCTGCCGGACCTTTTATCGAAATCCGCTAATTTACCTGAAGGGTCTACATTTTATATACCAGAGCCTAGTGCTGGAGAGGCTTTAGCTAGTGCATTGAGTAAATTTGATTCACTCGGCGTGTTTATCCTCATTATGATCGTGATGGGGACGATTGCTGGAGAGCGTGCCTCTGGGGTGACGGCGATGATTATGGTGAAACCGATCAGTCGAATGAGTTATTATGCCTCAAAAATATGTGCCTATGCCTGTTTAACTTTGTTTAGTTTGGTAGTGGCGGTTCTAGCTTCCGTTTATTATGTAGACATTCAATTTGGGCATGTGGCTTGGGGCGATGTGTTAAAAGGAACGTTTTTGTATTATCCAAACTTACTGCTTATTGTAGTATCGACCATTTGTGCATCGGCGTTCTTTAAGCGCTCAGTGACTGCGGGCGGCGTTTCCCTTTTGATCAATCTCATCCTGTTTACCGTTCCTTCGTTTTATGAGAATACATTAGGGAAGTTTGCACCTAAAGGCGTCACAAGTGCGGCTGAGGAGATGATTCATAGAGGGACTTATTCGGATCAGGCACTCACAAGCTTTCTAGGTGTATCGGTATTGATTGGTTTCTTTTTTCTCATCGGATGGTTTCTTTTTAGAAAACAAGAATTATAGCATGATGTACCCTTTGGATATGAAAATCTAAAGGGTTTTTTATGTATTTAGTAAGTAAAAAATAAGACATAAATACATATTATCATGATTTAAATGTTGAAATAATATATACTTAGTATATAATTACTCCGTAAAGGGATGGGAGGAGTTTGCAGATGATTCAGATCGAGAATGTGAAGAAGGAATTCTTTCAAGGCCAGGAGCGGACTGAGGTGCTGAGGGGCGTTGATTTGACGGTAGAAGAAGGGGAGTTTGTAGCGGTGATGGGACCGAGTGGTTCTGGAAAAAGTACATTACTTCAGCTGTTAGGCGGGCTTGATCTGCCTACTGATGGAGAGATTTTGATAGATGAGCATCAGTTGAGTGAGATGAATGAGAAAGAGAGAACGATTTTTCGCCGAAAACAGATAGGGTTTGTGTTTCAAAATTATCAGTTGCTACCTACATTAACTGTCGAAGAAAATGTGGCGTTTCCGCTGCATGCAGATGGACGTTTAACAAAGGAGAATCAACAGACGGTTGTAGAGCTGTTAGAGGCTGTTGGCTTGAATGGACTTGGACGGAAACGGGCTAGTTTGCTGAGCGGCGGGCAGCAGCAGCGTGTAGCGATTGCAAGAGCTCTAGTCAATCAGCCGTCAGTGTTGTTAGCAGATGAGCCGACGGGGAACTTGGACCGGCATAGAGCGGAGGATATTTTGGCGTTAATGTGCAAGTTCAATCGAGAAAGCAAGCAGACGATTATCATGGTGACGCATGATATTTTCGCAGCAGGATTTGCGGATCGAATCATCCTTTTTAAAGATGGTGTTATTGATCAAGTGATCTCTAGAAAGGATGATGATTATGCTCAGTATGTGGCGAATTTCATGGCGTAACATGATTCAGCATAAAAAGCGGTTCGCCATTTCTGTCTTAGGCATCATGGTGGGGATTGCTTTTGTCACGTCGATGCTCATTGCCGATCGAACGACAAATGATGTGTTTCATTACTATGAGCAAATGTATGTCGCTGATGCAGATTATTGGGTGTTGAGTGATGATCATACGTATGATGAGGAACAGATCTCATCCATTTTAAAGCATCCTGATGTGACAGGATCATTATTAGCGCTGGATAAACAGACGTTTTTTGATGTAGAAGGTGATCACTCTCTTAACCAACGGGCGGTACGAATTACCGGAGTACAAGATCAAACGAGCTCTTTACTGAAGCTGCCTGTGATTGAAGGGCGTTTGGATAATCAGGGGTTGGTCATACCAGATGTTGTGGCGAAGCTGCTGAATAAAAAAGTGGGAGATACCATTCGTTTTTCTGATTTGGGCGAAGCGAAGGTATCTGCCATTGTGGAATATACACAGCTGCTTTCAAGTCCGAGTGACTGGGAGGGTGCAGAATCATCGAGTTTTCGTGTGATGGCGCCGCTTGATTTATTGAGAGACTGGACGGGACTCGATCATCAGCTTTCTTATATGAGATTTCAGACGAATGATGGCGGAGAGCAGCTCTTTCAATCTTTACAGAAAGAGTTCAAGGATGCCGATGTTTTTGTCCAGCCTGTGGTGGCGGATGACCGGCAAAGTAATGACATTGGCGGGTTGTACACGTTCTTTTACCTCATCGCAGGGCTGTCGATGTTTATGAGCGGTTTTATCGTGTTTAATATGATTTATACGAGTGTGATGGAACGGAAAAAGGAATTTGCGATTATGAAGAGCTTTGGTTATACGCAGGGCTCTGTTTCTAAGCTGATGTTGATTGAGGTTTTGATCTTGGCATGTATTGGAACAGCCATTGGGGTGCCGATTGGCGTTTGGCTTGGAGATGTGTTCATGCAAACACTGCTTGGTGTGTTCGCTTTTGATATGGTGTATTCGTTAGATTGGCAAGTGCCTGTTGTAATTTCCGTGATCATTGGTATTGTGTTCCCTGTGCTGTTTTCGTTATTTCCGATCTATCATGCAGGGAAAACGTCTGTGCTGCTGACTTTAAAATCCACTACCCAAACTTCTGCACCGAAAAAACGATCGGTCATTAGGGCGGTGATAGGGATAGGCTTGCTTTCATTCATATGGGTGGATCATCCGGCTGCTTATCTTGGCATTTTAGCCAGCATGGTTCTGTTATTCCCATTTTTCCTGCTCTTTTTGAACCGGTTGTTGGCGCCTCTTTTGAAGCTGGTTTTTGGCTATCCAGGTCATCTATCAGCGCAGCATGTCACGCAGCAACTGAATCGAAATGCTAATACGGCGGCCATTCTAGCTGTTGGGATTGTTGTGATCTTGCTTTTAAGTGCGGTCATTGAATCGGCTCCAGACGGCTACGAAAAAGAGATTCGTCAAACGTATGGAGGCGATCTCAGGGTTACTTCTGAAGCGCCATGGACGAAAGCGGATCAAGAAAAGCTGTCATCCTATGAGGCTGTTGAGCGGGTGAAACCGATGATGGAAGCGGCTCCTTTGACATGGGAAACGGCTGATGGAGAGAAAAGACAATTTTCTCTGATCGGCGTAGAGGAAAAGGGACCGTCTTTTATAGAAGGTGACAATAAAGGCGATTTGTATCAACGATTATCAGAAACGCCTTCTATCGTGTTAGGAGAGCGTGCGTTTGATGAATGGGGTGGGCGTATTGGAGAGAGTGTGTATCTCAATGCACCTTCTGGCCGGCAACAGTTACAAGTCATTGATGTGGTCAAGACTTCTCATCATTCGGGTTATGTGGCATTTGTCGATCAGACATTTTTACAAGAGGATTTAGGGTGGGCGCAGCCTCTTGATATCCTGCTTACGTTAAAAGACAAAGGTGCCGGTGAGTCTTTACGAGATCAGCTATGGGAAGACTTTGGACAGCGGCTTTCAAAGGTGAAAACAGTAGAGGATGAGATTAAATCAACGACATCGGCTTTCACTGGTATGAACGAGTTAATTTCTATGATGCTCATTTTCATTATGGGGCTCGCGAGCATTGGAACAGCCAATACACTGCTGATGAACACGCTTGAACGAACATCTGAGATTGGCACCATGCGGGCGCTGGGGCTGACAAAGCAGCAGGTGAGAAAAATGATCGTCGGAGAAGGTGTGCTCATTGGGTTAACAGGTGTGATTGGCGGCATTTTATTTGGTGTGATTCTTCTATATATTTCAAGCCAATCTGATTGGCTGGGTGGATTTGTTTCATTCCAATTGCCGTTTGTGCATCTAATGCTGGCAGTGATCGCAGGAATTGCACTCAGTTTAGCGGCTTCATGGATTTCTAGTGCGACAGCGAGTAAAATAGAGATGATATCATCTCTCAAAGAAGGTTAAATCATATGTCAGTGAAATACGGAATTTTAACATCGCTCTGTCAGCAGCAACATCATGGATATGAATTAAAGCTAGAGCTGGAATCATTGCTCGGAATAAAAGGAAAAATCAACCCGGGTCAAATCTACACGACGCTTGATCGGTTAATTCGTGATCAATTGGTGACAGCAGTGGGAATAGATGACCAAGATCGAAAGTTGTACGACGTGACGGAAGAAGGCAGACAAGAGCTGGAATCATGGCTGTTGGCACCTGTTCCATATCATGCTGCAAAGGATGATTTTCACTTTAAATGGGGCTGTGCACGGAAAATCAGATTTCATCAAGAAAAAGAAATGCTTCAGCAGCAGAAAGCCGTCATCATGAAAGATGTGATGGAACTCACGAAGCTAAAAACGGAATGTCTTGTGCAAGGTGATGAGAGTCGGTACTTATTGATTTCTGGCACGCTGCTTCATTTAGAGGCGGATTTGAATTGGATTCATCAAATTGAGCATCGGAGCGGGTCATCATTTTAGAGAGGTCTTTCTTTTGAAGAAAGGTCTTTTTTTTGGCTTCGTTCGGAGCATACGCAGATAGGATGGGAAGAAAGTTTGGTATGATAGTTATAAATTGATTGTATTTTCAGAAAAGGGGTTTGATCAATGAAAACATCACGTAATCCTGAGACCATTCACGCACCAGTTGCACCGTACATCCATCAAATAGAGACAACAGGGCCGCAGCGGTGGTTAACCTTATCAGGGCAAGTGGGGATGGAAGTCGATGGGACCATCCCAGAGAGCCCGATGGAACAGCTCGAGCTAGCGTTAGAGAATGTAAAACGCAATGTAGAAGCGGCAGATATGAAAGTGGAAGATATAACGAAGCTTGTGTTTTATTTGGTAGGTGAGTTTGATGCTGAGAGCAGAAAACGAATCATGGGTCAGTTTTTAGGAGACCACCTGCCTTGTATGACGATGATTTATGTGGTGGCTTTGGCTTCACCTGCTTTAAAGGTCGAGGTGGATGCTTGGGCTTGTCGGGATATGGACTTGGTTTAATGATTATCTTGATGAGGTAGATAATGAAAAATTTTTGCATAAGGGAAGTATGGGCTAAAAGATTGGATTTTCATATCCAATCTTTTTTATATTTAGTTCTCTCTAATTTATTGATATAAAAACCTTTTAAGTATATTTTTAGAATATTTTACACAATTCCCCTTACTTCGACATTTTTCATATGGTAATATCAGGGTGCATAGCGATTGGGTCTATTGACACTATGCAAATTTTGAGAGGAGGTTTTACTTATGACAAGAAACCAAAAAGAATGGGAATCTGTGAGTAAAAAAAGCCTTAAGCGTCCAGGTGGTACTTCAATTGTTAAGGCGGCTGGATGTATGGGGTGCTGGGCCTCAAAAAGTATTGCAATGACACGAGTTTGTGCGCTGCCACATCCTGCAATGAGAGCTATTTAATGAATAACATAGGGAGTTAAGCATATATTGCTAGCTCCTTATTCTATAAAAGGGGTGTCTATTTATGTCAAGTAATCAACTAGCAGAATACGATTTACCTGAACTAGCGATTCATTTGCAGCCTCATGGCGCAGTTATGATAGATAGAAAATCAATGTATTATTTTAGATTGAGTGGAAGAGGGGCTCAGCTTGCATTTTTATTATCTAAGAATAAAGAAGTGAGCAAAACTGCTCGTATCTGGGAAATCGTTAAAAAGGAAGAGCTAACAGCTGATCAGTTGCGTGAAGAATTGAGTGCCCATCCTTTTACAGAAGCTTGGACACAAGGGTTATTGAATCAACCTATTCAATTTACAGGATCTTTACAGTCCTATTTACCAATTAGCTGTACTCTCCAATTAACAAACGCTTGTAACTTAGGTTGTTCCTTTTGTTATGCTAGTTCCGGTAAGCCCTATCCTGAAGAATTAACATGTTCCCAGTGGATTAATGTGATGCAAAAACTAGCTGCGCAAGGTGTGGCTGATGTCACTTTAACAGGGGGCGAAGCCAAACTCATAAAAGGTTTTAAAGAAATTGTGATGGTTGCGAGTTCATTATTTACGAACGTAAACGTTTTTAGCAATGGCTTAAACTGGAGACAAGAAGAAGTGGAATTACTCAGTCATCTAGGAAATGTATCTGTACAAATTAGTATTGACGGTACGAGCGACACTCACAATTCCTTAAGGGGAAGGAAAGGTGCTTTTCAGGAAAGTATGGAAACCATCCAGCGGTTAACAGAAGTGAAAGTTCCTGTAATTGTTGCAATGACCATCAATGAAATGAACGCTGATCAAGTAGCAGAGGTTGTTGATCATTGTGCAAAAGCAAATGCCTCCATTTTCCGTGCTGGTAAGACATTATCCGTAGGACGTGCTACAAAGAATTTTAAAGCGCTAGAAACTTCGTTTGAGCAGCGTGTTCAAAGCCAGTTACAGCAGGCGCGTTCTAAGTGGGGACACCATTTGAATATAATTGATTGGGAGCATGAAGAGAGTTCTTTTACAACTGATTTTTGTACACCGGGTTATTTGGCTTGGTATATAAGGGCAGACGGTTATGTGACACCTTGTCAATTAGAGGATATTCCTTTAGGTCACATTCTAACGGATTCTTTTTCTGATATTGGTTCACCAACACGTCTATTGAAATTGAAATGTGAAGCGAAAAACTGTAAATGTATAGGGAAAGTTGAACTATCTGAGCCAGATCTTCCCTTTGAAAATGAAATGAGAGCAGGCATCGCTCATGAATAGTATGACTTTTATTTTGTGGTCAGGTCTTGGAGTGATAGGGCTCTTCTTGTTTGCGAAGTATAGAGTGTCAACAATAGAATCAAACCTTTTAGATAAAATTGAGGCAAGAAAAGTTGGTATCGATTTTATTAGAGAGTTTGTGGGCATAGACGTGGAAGCTTGGGAGGTATATTCAGTCTATTGGTATGATCATGAAACAGTGAATAAGTTACATCATTTAGGTTTACTTAAAAAAAATCGACATATACTTCATGAAATGGGATTGGTTGAGTCTTGGCGTGTTCGTTTTGTTCACCAAAACCAATCATTCGTGATAGGAGTAAACGCTAAAAGGGAAGTGACTTTTTTTTATGCAGATGTAAGGCAAACTTCATTATCTAAAAAAGACGGTCAGATTTCACTAGAAGGTTTAAAAGATCAATTGACTTGTTCTTCAAAGGGGTTATGGGCTAAGACAAAACCAACTGGTTCTGGTTCAAAAGAAGAGGATTTTCGTGAAATTAAAACATATTGGTATCTTGCTGAAAAGGAAGATATCCGACTTAAGGTAACAGTTGAAATGCAATCTGGTGTGATCACTTATATCGGCACGGATACAGAGATTTTAACGGATCAGATGAATAAAGTAATAAGAGATGAACAAGTTGAGTCTACTTTTGGTCTCTCAGGTATGTTAGGATCAGCTGCTGCGATGATCATGGCTATATTAGTTTTAGTTTTAATGAATGTTCAAATTCACCTCACATTAAGTCTTATGCTGGGTTTCATGATTGTACTAGTGCAATCTCTCACAATTAAGGAGGATATACAGTTAACGATAGTAAATGCTTACGATGCTAGGATGAGTGTTCAAACTGTTAAATTACTTGGTATACTCTCTACTTTGTTTGCAGGATTATTGACAGGATTTGTAGTATTTATATGTTCATTGGCAGGAGGCGCTCTTGCGAATGAATTAGAAATGAAATTTTTAGATGAAATCGTTGGACAAACTTTTATTGGTCTTAGCGCTGGGTTAATTAGTCTAGGCATCACATCACTGGTCTTTTACCTGTTAGAGAGAATGAATAAATTACGTATTTCTCCGGAACTATCAAATAGAAGTATGTTTTTATCTGGATTTACTTTAAGACAAGGGCTTAATATGAGTCTGCAAAGTTCTATTGGGGAAGAAGTAATATACCGACTCTTAATGATTTCTTTTATATTTTGGTTTAGTGGGAGTGCGATATTGTCCATTTTAATATCATCTTTTTTATGGGCAATTATGCATCAGGTCACTGGGTATGATCCAAGATGGATTCGCTGGGCGCATCTTTTTGTTTTTGGATGTTTTCTTGGTTTTCTTTATATGCATTATGGATTTATTTGTGTACTGGCGGCACATTTTATTCACAATTTTGTGCTTGTTTGTATGCCCTTATGGCAATTTAAACTTCAAAGATATCTTCATACCAAAAAGCCTCAGCATACATCACTCTAATAAAAGGGAGAGATTTGATGCCATTCATGGAGGTTCAGAATGTAAGCAAACGATATAGCAATGGTGATGGGATAGAGGGCCTTTCATTTTCTATTGAAGCAGGGGAGGTTGTGGCACTGCTTGGGCCTAATGGTGCGGGGAAGACGACAACCATTCGATGTTTAACAGGTCTCTATCAACCTGATCAAGGGGAAATACTCATAGAGGGATTTCCTCCTGGTCATTCCCATGTCCAAAAACAAGTAGCTCTTATTCCAGATCAGCCATATTTGTACCCAGATTTAACGGTTGCTGAACATGTTCAATTCCGTGCAAGAGGCTATCATAAAGGTTTAAAACAGATCAAAGAAAAGGTATTTGAGGCGTTGAAAGAAGTACATATCGAAATGAAGATGAACGAATTGTGCGGAAGGCTTTCAAGAGGTCAAAAACAGCGTGTCGTCTTAGCAGGGGCCATTGTGCAAGATGCCTCCCTTTTTATTTTAGATGAGCCGACTGTTGGGTTAGACATCCCTTCTAAACAATGGCTGTCAGATTGGCTGATACAGAAGAGTCTTCAAGGTGGTTCGGTTCTTGTGTCCACTCATAGTCTGGAGTTTGTGCTAGATACGGCAAGCAGGGTGATATTGATTCGAGACGGTGCCATCATGAAAAGTATCGCTGTTCCTAAGCGGCAGGAAGAACAAATGAAGTGGCGGGCAGAAGTCATTCAACTTCTAGGGGAGTGGTCTAGTGAATAACACGCTTTCCCTTTTATGGATGAAATCCCAAAGGCGCTTGATCAGTAAAAATCAAGAAAAGAAAATGCCCTTTCTGATCTTGCTACTTATGATGGCTGCCATCGGTTTTCAGCTGAGCGCAGTCTCAAGTATGGGCGATTGGAATGCAAGTACAGCTGGATGGATCATTGTCGTTTTATTTGTTCTTTATACTGGCTTTGGCTTGTTTTCGAATAGGCTGCCTAGTCAGATGAACGATATCATGTGGTTGTATGGAAGTGGTGCTTCCTTATGGACAGTTGTGATGAGTGTATGGGTATATCACATTTTTTGGCGATGTGCTCTTCTCATTGTTTCTGCTGTGATGGCTGATATTCTCCTTCTTTGTTTAACGAAGCAGTACTTTTTTCTACTTGGTAAATCACTCCTGTTAACAGCGCTGCTATGTATGATCGAAACATGGATGATTGCGGTATCTTGTGCAAGAACCATTCAAGTATATAAGCGAGTGCTCTTCATTGGTTTTATACTGATGTTTGGTTGTCTTTCATTGCTTATTATGAATCAATTGATATTGAAACAGTCGTCAATGATGGAGATATCTGCTTCTTTGATGTATCAAGTCGGACGCATGATAGTGGAGTTTTCATTCATTTCTGTATTGATATTACTTGGAGTGATGATTTTATCTTTCATGATGATGTACAGGTCGAGTCATCGTATAGAGATGATGGAGTCGTTAGTCAAAGAGGCGGCATTTTGGGAGGAATTTGAGGGGAAACAGGTTCATGTAAATCCAATAAGTCCAAAGAAAAGCAAGACGTGGTGGGGGCTTTCATCATTAACGGGCATCTGGTCTTTCCTTTGGCTAGAAATATTGATGATCAAAAAGTATGCTACCTTCCACCTGTTATCCACCATGCTGTTGATCGGTACTTACTATGTCGTCAGTTCTTATTTTTCAGATTGGTTGACTCTATTCTTTCTGGTCGTTGGTGCATCTGTCCTGCTCAGTTCATATTACGCTGGGATTGTAAGACACGGGCAAACGGGATTGCTGTATCTTTTTCCGGGTGCTTTATATCAAAAAATTCTTCTATTGGAAGTGTTTCAAACCTTTTGGTTGTATGGTGTCTACTTGATTTCTCTTATCTTGTTAGAGATTCATGATGTATTGTATTGGGCCATTTATGGCGTAGGGGTATATATTTGGTTTTTGACTATACGGCTCTTTGCCTTTACGCAGCCTTTGAGACGAGAAGCGAGTCTTTCTTTGGGCATCTATTATCGATCATTGCTCATCGGATCTGTCATAAGTGCTGCGGTCATCATTGGGATTCATCTGTTCACTAATGGCTGGTTTACAACGATGACATGTGTATTTGCTGGATGTGTATGTTATGTGATGTGTTATCGATGCCGTGGGACTCATTAAAAAGAGGAGTTGATTGTCATGAAACCAGAAGATAAGCTATCCCAATCGGTTCAACGTTTAGTCAATACCAATGAAGTAACGATCGTTCAAGCCATGGGAGAGTTAAGGAAATCAGGAAAAGAGGCAGTGCCAGTGCTTGTTGAAGCCTTAAAAGAAGAGGGTTCTTTGCGGAATATTGCAGCAGCGGTTCTTGGTGAATTTGGAGCAGATGCAGGGGATGCAGCAGAAGCTCTTGCTAAACTGTTAGAAAGTGAAGAAGAGGAGACAAGAATGGCGGCTGCGATCTCACTCATGAGAATTGGTCAGCCTAGTTTGCCATTTCTTCTGTCTTTGGCAAAGCGTTATGAGGGTCCTACTTGTTTTTGGGCATCGTGGTGTATCTCTTGGATTGACCCATCAAAAATCGAAAAAAATATGTACGAGTGCCTAAAACAGGAACAAGAGAATCCATCAGGAAATGTGGCCCCTTTTGCCGCAGAAGAGGCACTAGGAAAAATCATCGCTTTTCAATTAAAAGAAAAGGGGGATGAGTAGTGGAAACGCAAATACTTAAATGGCCTGAGCACCTTCCTTGGATTCATTCTTCACAACAGCGGTGTTTACCTGAAGGGCATACTCAGCTTCTTTATTTTTGGTCAGTTAACTGTCCGCATTGTGAAGAATTAACCGACCACATTCTACATAGTGTGGATCAGTTGAGTATCCATTTAACCTGTGTCCATGTTCCATATACGGAAGAAGAAAAATCGATAGAGGTTGTTTCGAAATATGAGGAGGAAAAGAATCTCATTGCTCCCATTGTGTTGGATCAAGATTATGAGATTGTCACAAAATATAAAATTCAAGGATTGCCAAGTTTTTGCCTCATAGATAAAGAGGGACAATTAATTGATCGGAAAATGGGAGATACCGGCTGGGAAAAGATATTAAAAAAACTAGAAAAACGATCATAATTAGGGTTATGGAGGAGAGCGTTTTGTTTCAATCAAACCAAGAATTGAAAAAAACGGTGGTCTTTTATGCAGGTGTGGGAGCTGTTTTGCTGATTCTCATGATGTTGAAATGGCTGCCGGTTTCTGCAGACTGGGAGTTGCCGTTGATTTTGTTTGGATTGGGGATTTTGTTTTATGTGAAGCGTGCGCTTTTTAAAGAAGAAAAAGATCATAAGGCATGAGTTTTCTACAGAGGTGATTTAGAAAGGTACAGTTGATGAAAGGGAAGTAATAAAAGGTTGGATGTTGAATCCAACCTTTTATTACTTCCTGTATTGAGTTTAAAAACAAGGGAATGCTTTTATATTCTCAGAGCAGTGTTTGAATCAAATTTTAAAAATCCAATGTCCTCCATGTATTTGAAATAGCGTTTGATTAAATGATCATCCATAGGGGGATAGGTCATTCCATGTGCTTGGAGAACCTTTTGAGTATTTGTTGAGTCAAAGTGCGCCATGTTTTCGTATAGTTCCCAGACTGTTTTGTCTTGTTCTATCTTTTCAGTGAGCATTGGAAGAAATGGCGTAAGGGCGTTGTCTGCGTTTTGATCGCTTGCTTGAATGAGTGCTTCTACCCAATCGTCATATGCTTTCTTTTCTAATGGATAGCCTATTTCTTCTGTGATTTTTTGGAAATATTCACTTAATTCCATGCTTTCTTCTTGAGGTGGAACGAGGTGATAGGCTTTGCCGAAGTTGGTTGGATCCTTGCATATGGTTGTAATGGCTTTTGAAACAAAGTCGACGGGTACGAATTCTTTTCGTTGATTCGGTAGCTCACCGTAAGCCTTTAATTGGATGCATCCTTTGATTAGTCTCGCCATGTAATCCTCTGTATTATGAACGCCTGTTTGACTGTCGCCCATGATGAAGCCGGGGCGAAGGACTGTGATCGGCACGCCACGTTTTTTTGCTTCCCACATGATTTTTTCTGCCACCCATTTACTTTGAGAGTACCCAATGTCCTTTTCTACAATAGGGAGATAAGCATCGATGGATGTATCTTCAAAAAGAACGGTCGTGCCATCTAGATACCCGGCAGGTCCGAATATGGCAATGGTCGATAAGAAATGAACAGGCTTTACCTGTTCTGTGCAGGCGAGTTTGATGATATTTTCTGTGCTGGTGACATTTGTATCCTTGTGCATGTGATAGGGCTGAACGTAATTGACTTTTGCTCCATTATGATAGATGGCATCAATGGTTTGGGCGAGTTGTTGAAATTCCTCTGTTGAGAGCCCTAGTTGAGGCTTGTCCAAGTAACCTACAATCGGTTTTAGTTGTTTCAGATAATGTTCGTCCCATAGGTGATATTTCTCCATATTTACTTGTATTCTCTGTCTTGCGTGCTCTTTGTCTCTTGCTCTGATGACACAATAGATTTGGATGGAGGGATTCATTCGAACAAGCTCTTTAATGAGATAAGCGCCTAGAAAGCCGGTTGCTCCTGTTAATAACACGGCATTCTGCTTAAAGGATTTAGAATCGAATAGGTGCTTTGGCTGAATCTTTTCATCTAAAAATCCCTCTGATGTGAGCTGTTGTTTCGGCTCAGGTGTTTGATTTTGTAGCATAAGATGAACTTGTTGAATCGTAGGATGTTCATAAAGGGTGCTGGCAGGTAGTTCAACGTGTAATGTTTCCTGCATACGCATTAAGGTTTTGGCGGCAAGGATGGAGTTTCCTCCTAAGTCGAAGAAGTGATCGTTTGTGCCAATGGGCTCTACCTTTAATAGGTCTGTCCATATTTCACAGAGTGCTTCTTCGGTTTGATTAGTTGGTGCGACATATTCAGTTTGCAGTTTGGGTCTGTCGAAATGATATCTTGGTAGTGCTTTTCGATCGACTTTTCCATTTGTGGTCGTAGGGAAGTTTGTCAATAGAACATAATGTGCAGGGCGCATGAAATCAGGGAATGTTTTCTTTGCATAAGTTTGAATGGTATATAGATCCCATGTCTTTTTGTTGGATGGAATGATGTATGCAATGATGCGTTTATCCCCAGGTATAACTTCTGTGGCTGTCACCAAACAGGATTTAACACTTGGGTGCTGGATCAACACATGCTCAATCTCGCTAAGCTCAATACGAAAGCCTCTAATTTTGACTTGGTCATCCTTTCTACCAATATATTCAATCAGCCCATCAGGTTGTTGTCGAACAAGATCCCCTGTTTTGTAATAGGTTCTTCCATCCCGTTCGATGAAACGTTCCTTTGTTAGGTTTTCTCTTCGCCAGTAGCCTAATGCTAGTCCATCTCCTGAAGTGATGAGTTCCCCTATTTGTCCTTGAGAGACAGATTCACCTTGTTCATTTGTGATGTCAATGATGGTTCCTGCTACAGGTCTGCCAATTGGTATACTGACGAGATCATCCCAGGTGTCTGGCAGTTGAAAGGTTGTTGTGAAGATTGTATTTTCTGTCGGGCCATAGCCATTAATGATGGTCGTATGTGGGAGCTCTTTTAATGCTTGATGAACGACTTGAGGAGACATGACATCTCCGCCAGAGACGATGTATTTAACTGTTTTGATATCGTTCAGGTGTGACTCCATCATCAAGTTGAACAATCCAGTAGTTAAAAAAAGAATGGATACATCATAATTTTTAATGGTTTGACTGACGAGTTCAGGAGTCAGTTTTCCAAAAGGCGGAATAGCAAGTGTCGCTCCATTTAATAAAGCGGACCATATTTCAAATGTAGAGGAATCAAAAGAGATGGGAGATAGTAATGCTAACGTATCAGAAGAATCAACGGGCAGAAAGGAAGGGTTATGCGTTAGGTGCATGATACATCTATGTGTAATGACAACACCTTTTGGTTTTCCTGTTGTACCAGAGGTATACATGATATAAGCGGCATCAGAAGGTTTGACATCAAAAGACGGGTTTGACGTTGATTGTGTAAGGATGAGATGTTTTTCTTTATCTAAGTAGATAGTAGGAATAGGCAAGGAGGTTATGCTTTGAGTGACATGTGATGTTGTGAGTAAAAACGATAGTTCGGCATCTTCAACCATAAATTGAATACGTTCACTAGGGTAATTTATATCTATAGGCACATAAACGGCTCCTATTTTGGTGATAGCGAGAATAGAGACAATCAATTGTGGTGATCTTTCTAAGGCTAGGCCAATATGAGAAGCTTTCGTTACGCCCATTTTGATAAGGTAATTGGCGAACTGGTTACTTTGTTTCTCAAGTTCAGCATATGTGATGTTCTGATGGTTGCAAGCTAAAGCTGGATGATGCGGCGTGTGAGTGGCGTGGTGTCTCATGATATCACATAAATTTTGATCATTCATGATGATATTCCCCCTCTAGAATTTGATAGATTAGGAATGTTATTCCTAAATCCACCCAAAGTGTATATGAAGAAATATTCATTGTCAATGAAGGTCATATTAACAATAAAGTGTAAAATTTATATAATAATTGAAATAATATGCAGATATATTATACTATTTAGAGATAAAATGTAAGGGACCCTCGGCTTTTTCCTTGAATGAGCGTTTTGATGATCAAGAGGAGATGAAAATAGGGGGAAATTGAATTATAAGATAGGCTGGATTCACTGATAGGATGAAAGATCACTTTTTTATTAGAAATATATATACTATTTCGAAAAATATTTGGTAAAATATACAGGTATATCTTAAATTTGTTATATATTGTTTAAGGAGCTGTCGTGTTGAAGGAATCTAGGGTTGAGTTTATTGATAGTTTACGTGGTTTTAGTTTATTAGGTATTTTGATTGTGAATATGCTTAATTTTCAATATGATTATGATTTTGAGAAGATGTTTGATCCGAGCATATGGGGACAGGAGTTTGGGGTATATGTGACGGAGATCTTGTTCCAGGGGTCATTTTATCCGATTTTCTCCTTTTTGTTTGGGTATTCTTTTATCAAACTGATTGAATCTACAAAGGCCAAGGGGCTGAATACGAATGCCATCGTCGTTCGCCGCGGCTTTGGTCTTATTGTGCTTGGGATGCTGCATTACATATTCATTTGGAATGGTGATATTCTCTTATATTATGGAGCATGTACGTTTTTCTTGATGATGTTTTTAAGCAGCCGGATCAAAACAATGCTGATTTGGTCAGGTGTGTTAGGTGCTTTGTCATTAGTGGTTTTACCATATCTGATGACCTTTGTTTATGGAAATGATGATTTGTTAACGGATGTGTATGCGAAGGGTGCATACGGTGATATTTTATTGAGCCGGGTGACGATTGAAGACGATATGATGATTGTGACCATTATTATGGCGATCGTGACCATTACGTTGATGCCGATCTTAGGTTTTCTATTCGGTACGATCATGGTGGGGCCATTTGCACTGCTTGGCATGGCCATTGGGAAAAAAGGTCATCTGACAGAAGAAGATCGAGGAATGGCGTATCGTAAAGGCTGGATCTGGATGATTTTGATCGGGCTCGCTTTAAAATGTGCGACGTTTATTGATGCCCCTTGGAGTGAAATGGTGATGACGTTAGGAGCCTATGTCCTGACGATCGGTTATATTCAAGCTTTTATTGTCTTTTACTATTCAAAGGTTGCACAAGGATTGAAACGTCTGCTTGCAGGACTGGGCCGATTGTCTTTATCAAACTATTTGGCTCAATCTATTATTTGTACAACGATTTTCTATTCTTACGGACTTGGTTTATTTGGACAAATGGGCTCAATGTTTGGATTGCTGCTTGCTGTCGGACTTTACACAGCACAGCTCTTCATCAGCTATCTCTATTTGAAAAAATGGAGAAGAGGGCCTGTGGAATGGCTTATGGGAAAATGGGTATATTGGAGATAAATTGATTTGTTGAGGAACCGCATGGCTGAAGAGCTGTGCGGTTTTTTATTTGGATCGCATTCAAAAAAGTTCATAAAAGGAGTTGAATATTTTTTTAGTGTGTATATAATGTATATATAGAGTATATACAATATTTCATTGCGAATACCAGTACAGAAAAAAGAGGTTTTTTATATGCAAATTACGATTTCTAATCATTCTAAGGAGCCTATCTATGAGCAAATTACGACGCAAATCAAATCGTTGATCTTAACGGGGGAGCTTGCAGAAGGTGCGGCCCTGCCGTCTATCCGAAAGCTGGCGAAGGATTTACAAATCAGCGTCATCACAACAAAACGTGCATATGAAGAGTTAGAGAAGGCAGGATTTATTTATTCGATTGTAGGGAAGGGATCGTTTGTTGCCGAGCAAAACCTAGAGGTCATGAGAGAGAAAAAATTGAAGGTGATTGAGGAACAGCTTGGAGCGGTTGTTACAAACGGCAAGGAATTAGGCTTATCTTTTGATGAATTGCAGCAGTTATTAAAGTTCTTGTATGAGGAGTGAGATGAGTGGAGCACGTGATTGAATTCAAAGGAGTATCAAAACGGTTCAAAGACTTTTCTGTGCAGAATCTTGATTTACAGGTCAAAAAGGGCTTTGTTACTGGGTTTATTGGAGAAAATGGAGCCGGTAAGTCGACCACGATTAAAATGATCATGAATTTGTTAAAACCAGATTCTGGTGAGATTAAAATTTTTGGATTAGATTATCGCACGCATGAAAAAGAGATTAAGGAACGAATTGGCTTTGTTTACGATGCTAACGTTTTTTTCCCAGGATTGAATTTAAAAGACATCAAACGTATTGTGGCACCTGCCTATAAAAGCTGGGATGATAGGCTATTTTATCAATATATTGAACAGTTTGGCTTGCCGCTTCATAAAGCGATTAAAACATTTTCAAAAGGGATGCAGATGAAGGCATCGCTTGCGATTGCGCTGTCGCACCATGCAGAGCTGATTATCATGGATGAACCAACTGCTGGTTTAGATCCGGTCTTTAGAAGAGAGCTGCTCGGCACGTTACAAGAATTGATGATTGATGGGAATCGAACGATTTTTTTCTCAACACATATGACGACTGATTTAGATCGCATCGCGGATTATATTGCGTTTATACAAAATGGAAGATTGGTCTTTCAACAGTCGATTCATGAGGTGGCGGAGAATTATGCGCTGGTGAAGGGGAGCCTGGATTTGCTGGATCGAGACACAGAAAAGGCGTTTATCCATATTCAGCGTACGGCAGCCGGATTTGAAGCATTAACAGATCGGATTGATGAGGTGAAACTTATTTTTGGGGATGCTGTTGTGATTGAACCGGCGTCGCTTGAGGATATCATGTTTTATTTGAAAGGCGGGGTTGCGCATGTTTCATTTAATTAAGCGTGATGTGATTTTGCAAAAGAAGCAGTTACTTATTTTTATTCCGTTTATCTTATTTTTTATTTTCATGGATGTCCATCCAGTATTAACGTTTCTAGTCGCTAGTGTCTTCATTCCATTTAACACATATGCTTATGATGAGAAGGCAGAAACGAATATTCTATTAAATTCCTTGCCCTATACACGTAAAGAAATTATCGCATCACGTTATCTTGGCGCCATTTTTTATATGAGTATTGCGATCGTGCTGACAAGTGCTGCATTATTTGTGTTTGGGAAGCTGTTTTCGCTGTCAGATATTGCGATTGGCAGCGGGTTGTTTTTATTGTTCGCAGCATGTACGTTTCCATTGTTTTATATCTTAAAGCCTGGTTATATCACAACGGCAGTGATTATTGGCTTTATCGTATTGTCTGCTATGGGACCGCCTGTTGTGATCTATTTAGCAGAGCAATTTAGTGGGATCACTGATTTTATCATGAATTTATCAATCCCTATTTTATACACTGGGTCCGTTGTGCTGATTATGCTTATTTACTTGCTGTCTTGGGGGCTCTCTACTGCGATTTATCAGAGGAAAGTGTTTTAATTCAGCTAGAATACAAACAAATCATAATAAAGAATCATCCATTTTGAGGAAGTCCTTTTCAAAATGGATGATTCTTATTTTTTTGATTCATATGAAATTGACATCCAGTAGAAAACAGGTTATTGTTATTTAACATAATGTTAATTATTTATAACATTATGTTAAATAAAACATCCTTTAAGAAAGGAATTTGAAATGGAGATTAAAAATAGAATTAAGGTATTACGGGCAGAAAAAGACTGGACACAAAAGGATTTGGCAGAGAAGTTAGGTGTGACTCGTCAAACTGTGGCAGCGATTGAGAATGGTAAATATTCTTTGTCTTTAAAACTAGCATTTCAAATTGCGAGAACATTTGAAGTTGATTTATATGACGTTTTTCAAGAGGTCGACAAGGAGGAACAACAGCGATGATGACAACGATCATACTTTATTCTCTGATTATCCTTTCTATCTTAAGTACGGTCTTTCAATTTAAGAAAAGCCGTGAATATAAAAAGGATGAACGGGGCCAATTTATTTTAGCGAAAGCCGGAAGTTTTTCAATTGTAGGTGTGGCATTAGCCTATATATTGGTTGCTGTCGTTCAAGCTTTTGTTCATGAATTATCATCTCCAACGGAATGGTTTTATATAGCGATTACGTTTATGTATGTATCAAGTGTTTGCGCAAATACAATTGGCATTATCTATTGTGAAAGAAAATACTAATCTTTCATCTGCGGATGCAAGCTAGGGTACTTCATCATGAAGGGAAGAAAAAATATTGAAAAAATTACTGAAAATAATGCTGATTGCTCTATGTACCATTCTGACTGTCTTGGCTGTATTTGTAGCCAGTGTATATGTTGTGAATCTAATTAGTAAGGAAAGAGAACAGGGGAAAATAGAAGCTTATGGGCAAAAGGTCTTGGTGGATGGGAAGCACATGAATGTGCTCATTCAAGGCGATGGGAAAGAAACGATTGTCCTTCTCCCAGGCTATGGAACTGCTTCACCCGTGCTTGATTTTAAACCGTTAGTCAAGGAGTTATCGCCAGATTATAGAGTTGTTGTGATTGAACCGTTTGGTTATGGTTTAAGTGACGACACAGATAAAGCAAGGACAAGTCAAAACATTGTGGATGAGATTCATGAATGTTTGCAGAAACTTAACATTAAAAAATATACGCTGATGGGTCATTCGATTGCTGGCATTTATGGATTAGAATATGTGAATCAATACGAAAAAGAAGTCCAAGCCTTTGTCGGCATTGATACGAGTGTTCCTCAACAGGAAACGGATGAATTGCCGGTTTCTAGCTTGCAGCTGCTCAATCAATCTGGCTTTTACAGATTGTTATTGAAAGTGAATCCAGATCAACTGGTGATGCCTAACGTGGATCAACAAATGAAAGATCAAATCAAAATGCTGACCTTTCGAAATTTCTTGAATGAAAGCCAAGCGAGTGAGGCGGAAAATTTCACAAATAACTTTAAAAATGCAGAGCGTTTACATTTTCCTAAGCGTCTCCCTGTTGTTTTCTACCTAGCGAATCAAACGGAGGAAGAAACACCAAGCTGGAAACCAATGCATGAAGAGCTGCTGAAAAATGTAGATCACGGAAAAGTCGTTACTTTCAAAGGCGGCCATTATTTGCATCATACGAAATCAAAAGAAATCGCAGATGATGTGAGGGAGTTTCTATCGAACAACGAGCGCTCACGTTAGCGGTTTTCCTCCTCAGCTGGACAGATGAAACATCGCAATTTTGATCAAAACGAGTGAACTGATTTGTTTTATGATCAAGAAGAGGTGAGGGAGATGATGTATAGTCGGGTGACGCAAGAGGTGATTTCTTATTTGGAGTCGCATTTGATGGATGAGCTGTCGCTGAGACAGGTGCCTGAGAAAGTAGGATATTCACATTTTCATTTGCTGCGTGTGTTTAAACGAGAAACCGGGCTGTCGATGGGGGAATATGTGCGGAAACGAAGATTAGCTACGGCTGCACAGCTTCTTTTGTATACGGATCAGGGGATTTTAGACATCGCTTTTTCGTTACAATTCCAATCGCAGGAAGCCTTTACGCGTGCTTTTAAGCATTTGTATTCCTTACCTCCCGGAATGTACAGGTCCATGATGAGAGACATGCAAATGAAAAAGGAGGAAGATTCGATGACATTACATGAAGCAGTACCTGGCTGGGGTTTGAGTGGTTCACATCCGCATATGTATGAGATGGGTGTTGATACAGCAGAATTTCATACGGGAAAGCAATCAGGTGTTTTATCATCTAAAGAAGGCGTACAAGAAGGACAGTTTGCGACGATGATGCAGGGGTTTCAAGCAAAAGAGTATGCAGGCAAGCGGTTGAAGCTCTCTGCTTTCTTGAAAACAGAGAATGTATCTTCAGCAGGAATTTGGATGCGGGTAGATGACGGAAAGGGTGATACGGTGCAGTTTGATAATATGCAGAATCGACCTGTGACAGATTCTACGGAATGGAATCAATATGCGATCGTATTAGATGTTCCTACGCGCAGTGAATCCATTCATTTTGGAGTGCTGCTCAGCGGTCATGGAACAGTCTGGGCTGACGGTTTTCGATTTGAGGAAGTGAATGAGAAAACACCTACAACGAATATGGTGGAGGCTTCGGCTCTGCCAGATGTGCCGATGAATTTGCATTTTGAGCTTGAGGAGACCGTGTGAGCGGTCTCAGCTCGTAGAGAAACAAAGATTCTCTACGAGTTTTTTTTGATATGATCTACCTTATGGAACTGATTGAAATTAACTAATCCGTGTTACAACTTTTTTAGGTATTATAAAAGGCTACTGTGAGCTGGACCTAGTAGTAAATACTAGAATTATAGTGTGTAGACAATCTTTTTGATGAAATGATTTCGGGGTCTTTAGGTTTATTTTTTACAATGTCTCCTATTTCAAGAACAGTCTTTATTCTTATTTCCATTTTAATTGATAGATCTAGTGTAATAGTATTAATTTACTAATTATAATATAATTTGTATTTAATGTTGAAATTATACAATTTAAATGACAAGATATAAATAAGGGGGAGAAAATAATCAAAGAAAAGGGGAATACTTATGAGCTTAACAACACGTAAAAAATTATTTGGATTAGGTTTTATGTCATTAATCGCAACGGTCGCTGTAACTTCTGTTGCTTTTATGAGTATTAATCAGAACTTTTTAGTAGCCAAGCTTGGCATTGAACTAAGTACAGCTGAAAAAATTGCAGACCTTATTATGGCAGGCGGAACAATTGCATCTATTATTGGCATTGTTGGCGCAGCCACAGGTGTAGGACTTGCTCTAGCTGGAGCAATCGGTGCTTTAAAAGCAATAGCAAAGGCACAGGGAAGAAAAGCAGTTATTAACTACTAAGCTTTGTCTTCTCCCCCAATACACTATATTAGGTGATATATATGAGATTAGCTTTACTATTTGAAAAAATGTATCTTAGGAAGAAAATAGATGAAGCATCATTACCACAATGGTTAGGTCATGCTACATATTTATTTCTATCTTTAAGATTTTTCATCATTTATCCTGCAATAGGCATAGGTTTATTTTTTGTTTTAAAAGCTCGTATATTAGACATGACCCTTATAAGTACGTTATGTTGCATCTTAGCAATTATAGATGCGAGAGATTTCCCTATAAAGAATTATTTGATTTACACGTTACATCAAAATGTAATTGTGGATAGAACAGAATCATTTAGAAAAATTTATCGGCATATTTATTTTTATTTTTTCGGTAAAACTGTCTTTAAATTCTCCTTGATTTTTTTTGTGCCTATGTTTATGGTTGAGAATCAATTAAACATCATTTATTTTGTGTTATTAGTGATAATCATCATTATAACAGTGATGAACTTTTCTTCTTATCATTTTTATAGAAGCTACTTTCAAAAAGGTATTGGCCAAAATATACGGTTAGTCAAGCTCATTTTAGTATGTTTTACTGCGTATATCGTACTGTTAGCCATTTTCCATTATTTCGAATCGGAGATTATACAAGTCTATAATCATTTTCAATTTGATCTATTCAACATCTTGACTGAACTATTAATTACCTGTTTAGTTCTATTTATTTTGTCTATGGTGTTTCACCATCATAAGGTGTTTCGAAAAATTGGTAAAGAAGAATTAAATGCAAAGGAAACTGTTGTTCAGCATAAGGTGAGGTTTAAAAAGAGGGTATTCTTTAACAAAGATATCTTACTTATAAAAAGAACTTACTACAATAAACTCAGGTTTTTGAAATATTTATATGTCCTACATGTATGTGCCTTAGCGATAGTTCCGGTATTGGTTAGTTTATTATTAAAAGGGAATGATTCCTATATTCTGTTATCCATCATATTTATCGCTGTGGCTTTCTCAAATTTTATAACAGATTATCTAAAAAAGGTGATTAGCCCTGATATTGAATTTTTTGCATTGCCACCAAATACTGCATGGAATATTTCTTTAAATGAAATCTTGGTTCAGAAAGTATATATCTATTTGATTTTATCTGGGATTCCAGTAATCTTTAGTGTCATAACTATGGTCATCTTACATATTCCTTATTCATTCATTACTGGCGTTGCTCTTTTAATTGTTTTTGTATTTATCAATATGGGGCTAGCTGCTACGATTGGTGCCATACTCTTTCCGAAAATAAATCCAGAGAGTGATTATGAAATAGGAAACTCAAGTAAGGCAGTCGTATTTGAAAATGTTTATTTGTACATAATCTCTATTTTGCTTTCCTTTATATTCATCATGGAAATTTTTAGTCTGGAGATGCCATTTCAATTAGGAAAGTACATAGTGACGTTAATCGTGATCCAAATTTCAATTCTCGTCGTCGCGATCTTGTATTTGAGAAATACCAAGGTGAAGGATGTAATGAAAAATGCAAATTAAGAAAGCATCTTTTAGTTATGGAAACAGTTTGATCTTTGAAAAGATCAATTTAGAGTTAATACCAGGCGAAATTGTTGCTGTAGTTGGTTCTAATGGCTCGGGTAAATCGACATTATTAAAATGTTTAGCTGGTATTTATGAGTTACATAGTGGTGATATCGTGAAAGAGGCCGAGGAAAATGTAGTGTTTGTGCCTGACGTACCTAGATCATATGAATATTTAACAGGATATGAATACCTTGTATTTATACAATCTGTTTCTAAGAAAAAAGATGTTGCAAAGATTCATAGTATTTTAAAGGACTATACTCTATATCCGAATAAGGATAAATTGATCAAACATTATTCTCACGGAATGAAACAAAAATTGGGGCTTTGTGCCGCACTCATCAATGAAGATATTCATTATTTATTATTAGATGAGCCACTTACAGGTATTGATGAGAAAAGTCAAAAAGTGATCATTGAAAAATTTAAAGAACTTGCGAGCAAACAATGTTCGATTATATTCTCAACACATCAAATTGAAACATTAAGAGGGATATGTGATAAGGTTTTTTATTTAGAGGAGCAGTATGAAGAAATTGTTCATAAATAAAATTAAAGTTAGACTTTCAGCAGTCTCTACTCTATCATTTATACTCCTTCATGTAGTATTCGGTGTTATTGGTTTTATAATAACTAAAAAAGCACCCTCGGATGTCATGTATGTAGAGGATAGTGTGTTCCTTTATTTTACTAACAATTTTTTATACTGTATGGTTCTTGTCGTTGGTGTCGTTACAGCAGGCCTGCTCACCACCTTTCTCATCGCTTCAAATGCATATCTGCTTGGAGTGACAATGAAGGGAGCTCTATTGTTAGGGCATGATATAGGATACGTTCTTTATCATATTTTGCATGGAGTGATTGAACTTCCTGCAATTTATTTTTTCTTTAAAATCGGTATTTATCCAGTCAGTTTGTTTTTGAAATATTTCGTTTTTGATCACAGATTTGATTTTTGGAGAGATATTTATACAGTCATCCGATACTTTATTTATGGGACAGCTTTATTGTTATTAGCTGCAGTGGTTGAATTCTTATTATAGTGAACTTCTTTTGTTTATAGGGAGATGGACATGTTAAAAAAAGAAAAGCTTAATTTACTATTCATTTGGAGCGTCATTATATTCATTCATTTCATTGTATCGCTTTACATTACAGATGCTATTTCTGCCCCCTTATTAAAAAAATCATCTATCAATGTAGGGGAAAATACGGTGATTTTAATGACAATTATACTATTAATTTTAGCGTCATTAATAGATGTTGTGATTGTTTCTTTACTCATTCATATTAGCTCTGTCATGATGAACATTAGAGTAAATATGATGAAAAGCTTTTTCATTGCTAGTTTATTTAATCTCATTTTAAATGTAAACCAAGTGTTAGACACTATTGTGTTATCAAACGCAAATAATCTGACAGCAGAAAATTTCTCAACGAATATCTTCTTCAATCCGTTCTTTTATCTAGGTTTAGTTGTTGTTAGTCTGTGGTTAAGATATGTTGAGAAGAAACCAAATGTACAAATAATTGTGATTGCGGCTGTTATTTGTATATATAAATCTTTAACTGTATTTATTTAAATATACAAAAAAGGAGATTTAGTATATGTCGAATTCATCAAAAAAAAATAATAATTTAATCTTTTATATAGGTGTTGGAATGGTTATTCTACTTATAGCCTTTTTGAAGTTTAGTCATATTTCCGGTACGATGGAGGTCGTGTTGATATTAATCGGCTTAGTCTCCTTATTTACAATAAAGATTCTTACTAGAGAAAAAAAAGATAAAAAGCAGTAGAGTCTTTATTAAGCGTACGGTGTTTTAGAAATATTATGAGAATATGATTGAAGGGCATAGTCATTTGATTATGTCTTTTTGATTATCGTTGTTCGGTCTTTATTTAGTAGAAGAAGGTCGTGTTTTAAAAATATGTTTAGTTATAAAAGGTTCCTAACTTTTTATATGCAAATAACAAAATTTAAGGAATTTAAATATCTGAATATTATAATAACGGTGTTTTCCTCAAAAAAACAATTGTTTTTTAAGGGTAGATTTATTATGATAATATACATCGAAAGATTGAAGATTTTGAATCAGAATGAAAATTCTGATTTTTTATTTTTTATGTTGTTTGTTGATGAGGGGGAATAGAAGTGGCTCAAAAGGAATTAAAGAGAGGGTTAAGTGCTCGTCATATTCAAATGATTGCGCTTGGCGGCACAATTGGTGTTGGCTTATTTATGGGGTCAGCTAAAGCCATTCAATGGACAGGTCCATCGGTTCTTCTAGCGTACGCAGTGTGTGGTATTTTTATCTTTTTTATTATGCGTGCGATGGGAGAAATGTTGTATCTTGAACCGAGTACGGGATCGTTTGCTACATTTGGGCATCAATATATTCATCCGCTTGCGGGGTATATGACAGCTTGGAGTAACTGGTTCCAGTGGGTCATTGTTGGAATGTCTGAGATTATCGCCGTAGGTGCTTATATGAAATATTGGTTCCCTGATTTACCAGCGTGGATTCCGGGATTAATCGCCATGATCATTTTAGGTGCGGCCAACTTGATTTCGGTTAAGTCATTCGGTGAGTTTGAATTCTGGTTTGCGATGATCAAGATTGTGACGATTATTTTAATGATCATTGCAGGTTTAGGCATTATTTTCTTTGGGTTTGGCAATGGTGGAACAGCGATTGGTTTGTCTAACCTTTGGGCGCACGGCGGATTCTTTACAGGTGGATTTAGCGGTTTCTTGTTTGCATTGTCTCTAGTGATTGCTGCCTATCAAGGGGTAGAGCTCATTGGGATTACTGCAGGTGAGGCGCAAAATCCGCAAAAGACGCTGACAAATGCCATCAAAAGCATCATCTGGCGTATTTTGATTTTCTATATCGGTGCGATCTTTGTCATCGTAACGGTGTATCCGTGGGATCAGCTGAATACGCTCGGCAGTCCATTTGTGGCGACGTTTGCGAAAATTGGAATTACGGCAGCAGCAGGTATTATTAACTTTGTTGTCATTACAGCAGCGATGTCCGGCTGTAATAGTGGAATCTTCAGTGCGGGACGTATGCTTTATACATTAGGTGTGAATGGACAGGCACCTGCCTTCTTTACAAAAATTTCGAAGAATGGTGTACCGTATTTTGGGACATTTGCTGTGCTGATTGGTTTAGCGGTTGGGGTGGTCTTAAATTACGTTTCTCCGCCAAACATTTTCGTTTATGTGTATAGTGCGAGTGTCCTTCCTGGTATGGTGCCTTGGTTTGTGATTTTAATTAGTCACATTGGCTTCAGAAAGGCGAAGGGGGCAGCGCTTGATCAGCATCCGTTTAAGCTGCCGCTTGCGCCATTTTCTAACTATTTGACAATCGGATTCTTGCTGATGGTGCTTGTGTTTATGCTGATTAATCAGGATACACGAATTTCTCTTATTGTAGCAATTGGGTTCTTGATTTTAGTGGCGCTTAGCTTTTTTGTATTTGGAATTGGTAAACGAAAACCGATTGAAACAGCTTCTTCTGATCAAACGGTGGAATAATCAAAAGCCTTGCGGAACAACCGCGAGGCTTTTGTCGTTTACAGAGAAGCTTTGACACGCTGAAAGACATCTGGAAAGTTGGTGAAAAGACCGGTGACGCCGTATTGCAGAAGACGTGTCATGTCTGCTTCGCTGTTTACTGTATATGGGTGAAGGAGGAGTCCGTGGCTTCTGACCTGCTGTACATTTTCAAGTGTCAAAGCTCTAAAATTCGGTCCGACCCCCACTGCATACGATTTGATGAAGTCGAGCTGATCATCTGTAATAGATGTCATTTGCGCCCTGTCTAAAAGCTGTACTTTTGGAAGCCGAGGGGCGAGTTTCTGCAATTTTAATAGACTTTCTTGGCTGAAAGATTGGATGATGACCTGCCCTTTTCTCGTATGTTTTCCAAGAAGATGATGTTTCTTTAAGACGGCCAATAGTTTTTCTTCCATTTGCGGATAGATGTCTGGTTTTTTGGTTTCAATATAATAATTTTCTCGTTTACCGAAGTAGCGTAACACCTCATCTAATGTGAGGACTTGCTGTCCAATAAAGTGGGCATTTTGTTTGTCGGGGTTGGTTTCGTTAAACCATGTACCGGCATCAAGCTGTTTGATTTCGGCGAGTGTGAGGTCTTTGACCCAGCCTGTTCCGTTTGTCGTCCGGTCAACCGTTTCATCGTGCATGACGATGAGGTGTCCATCCTTTGTCATTTGAAGGTCGAGTTCGAGGTAATCTGCATTCATCTTTGTGGCGAGCTTGTAGGAAGCTAGGGTATGCTCTGGGGCATACCCTGATGCTCCGCGGTGTGCAACGGTTAAAATGCGATCTGGAGATAAAAGATGTTCATGTGCCGATATGGTGGTCGGCACCCAACCAAAAGACAGTAAAGCAAAAGAGAGTAACACGAAAGCAAGTAATCTACTTTTCTTCATATTTTATCCTCCTTTTACGGTAACTGCCTCCATCATAAGAAATAGATGTAAAGGGCATGTTGGGCGGAGATGAATCTTTTATGTGATTTTCATTAAGCTTGCTCTACGCGCTTTCCTGTATTCCATGTCATGGCGAGGAACACAATCGCAAGGATACAAGAACCAACTAGTAAAATGAAACCTCCTGTCCAGTCATAGTGATCGACGACGACACCCATCATGGCATTAGCAAAAGCAGAGCCACCAATATATCCAAAGAATCCTGTCAGCCCGGCAGCAGTGCCAGCGGCTTTTTTCGGAGCGAGATCAATGGCTTGCAGTCCAATGAGCATGACGGGTCCGTAAATTAAAAACCCGATGCTGATGAGGGCAATATTATCAACCATTGGATTGCCGGCAGGGTTTAACCAGTACACGAGAACCGCAATTAACACGCCAATCATAAAGAGGACGCCTGCTGGTGCGCGGCGGCTTCTAAAGAAGCGGTCACTAATCCACCCGCACAATAATGTACCAGGGATGCCTGCATATTCATAAAGGAAATAAGACCAGCGTGAATGCTCTGGTGAGAATCCTTTTGCTTCTGTTAAATAGGTAGGTGCCCAGTCTACGACCCCGTAACGGACAAAGTACACAAAGACGTTAGCAATGGCGATATACCAAAGGAATTTATTGTTGAGTACATATTTAAATAAAATCTCTTTTACGGTTAATTCTTTTTCTTGATCTTCATATTGTTGTGCCGGATAGTCATTTCGGTATTCTTCAATTGGCGGAAGACCAGCGGATTGCGGGGTGTCCCGTACGAGAAGAATGATGACGAAGGAGACGATAATGGCGATGATGGCAGGGAAGAAAAAGATACTTTTCCACGTCGCAAACAAAACAATTCCTAATGTAATAAGCGGTGCAAGAATTCCTCCACCGATATTGTGAGCGACGTTCCAAATCGACATTTTTGTTCCACGTTCACTCACCGAAAACCAATGTGCCATCGTTCGTCCGCATGGCGGCCACCCCATTCCTTGAAACCAGCCATTTAAGAACATGAATAAAAACATGATCCATACACTGGATGTCACCCATGGAAATGAGACAAATAGAATATTGATAAGAGCTGATAGAAAAAGTCCAGCGGCTAAAAAGTATCTTGGGTTACACCGGTCTGAGATCATCCCCATAATGAATTTACTAAAGCCATAAGCGATAGAAACAGCCGCCAGTACAAAGCCTAATTCACTTTTTGTGAACCCCTCTTCCTGTAAATAAGGGATGGCAAATGCGAAATTTTTGCGCAGCAAATAGTAGCCCGCATATCCGATAAAGATCCCCAAAAAGACTTGCAGCCGCAGCCGTTTATAGGTTTCGTCTGTTTTGGCATCATCGAGCCTGTCGATATGCGGAGCGGGTTTAAACCATTTGAACATAAACATCCTCCTCTTGTAGATATGACTGAAACAAAAGTACGAGGTCTGTCTTTGATCTTGTACTTTTTCAGAGACAAAAGAATTGATAACGCTTTCTTTTGTACTCCCATCATATCGGATGGAGTAGATGTTTATGATGAGGCTTTTGTCATTATTTTGGAAAAACAGTTCATGAAGTGATGAAAAAAATCCGCACAATGGCGGATTTTTAATAGTGGTTAAATCGATACATCAATTTTTGCAGATTTCTTTAGTTGATCAATTTCTTTTTGTACTTCTTTTTGCTTTTCTTGAGATTCTAACTGCTTCTTGATTTGTGATTTGACGTCTTTGAAATCAGGTGCTTTTTGTTTTTGTTTTTTCATTTGTTCGGCGTATTGGTCATAGTACGCTTTGACGTCTTTTTCAGACACAGAGGCTGATTTAATTTCTTTGTCGACATATTGGCTGTATTTGATGCTGTCGGCAATATCACTTTTCAGCTGATCCATTGTCAGTCCGCTCTTTTTGAGTGCTTCTTCAAATTGAGCATTGTCTTTAAATTGTTTCTTTTCTTCTTTTAGCTGCTTATCGACTTGCTTGTCAGAGGCTTTATAGCCCTTCTTCTCAGCATCTTGCAGGATGAGCTCTTGACCTACTAGCGCATCAATGGTTTGCTTTTTGACAGCTTTTGCGCCTTCTTTAGATGTTGGATCTTGTCCTGACTGCTGAAGCTGACCTTGAATGGTCGATAAGGCGCTATTGTATTCACTTCCTGTGATTTTATCTTTGTTGACGGTCGCAACGACCTTTTGATCATCAATTTTTTGTGCGTCTAATTTCTTTTGCATCTCTTCCATTTGCTTTTGCTGCTCTTTTTGGTCAGCCTGTGTTGTTTCCTTGCTATTGGCTGAATCGTTTTGCTTATCCTGTTTCGCATCGTTTGATGAGCAGGCTGCAAGCCCCACTGATAACAGACAAGCAATGAGTGTATATGATACTTTTTTCAATTATTTTCTCTCCCTTCGGTATGAGAACATCTAGTGCGCATTCTAACCGTTTTAGAGGAAAAATAAAACCGTACTGACGAATTGTTAGCGGATTGACATTTTTTTTATCTGTTTGTCCTCATTTTGTCTTCTCATAGTCATCATATGACAGCTTAAATTTGAAATAATTGTTCCATCGCTTCGTCGAGATTGGTGATCGGCTGTCGGCAACTGTAGTTCTCGCAAATATAGACTGTCGTGCTGTCGTTGATCGCTTTGTAATCTTTTGCAAAAGGTGCGAGCCTTGCTAATTCTTGCCCTGTTTCGGCAGTTAAAATGATATCAAATGGCATGAATCGTTTTTGCAATGCTTGTAGAAGCTGTTCTTTTTGCGGGTCGCCCTTTTTCCCAAGAATAATGATTTCTCGGTTTGCGGCATATTGGCTCAATAGTCCTTGTAAAAAGGCGGTATGTCCGCTTGGATAGGAAGAGACATCGACGTAAAAGGCGCTGAACATCTTCTCTAGTGTTTCGATCCAGTCTTGACGTCCGATCATTCTGCTTAGTTTCAGAAGGTGTTGGAGTGCAGTACTGTTACCAGACGGCATGGCCCCGTCGTATACTTCTTTTTCACGAACGATAAGCGCTTCTGCATCTGAGCCTGAGAAGAAAAAGCCCCCGATTTGCTCATCCCAAAACAGTTCAAACATATTTTCAGCAACGGCTCTGGCTTTTGTCAGCCAATCTAGGTCAAAGGTCGCTTCGTATAAAGACATATATGCTGTGAGCATGTGCGCATAATCTTCGATAAAGCCTAGATGCTTCACGTCCCCTTCCCTGTAGCGGACCATGAGCCGTTCCTGCTGGACGAGGTGTGTTTCGAGAAAAGACATCGCCTGTTTTGCCATGTGTATGGCCTCTTTTTTATGAAAGACACTCCCTGCTTTGGCAAGTGCGGAAATCATCAGCGCATTCCACGAGGTGAGTACCTTGTCATCGATTAGCGGTGCAGGTCGCTGCTGTCTTACAGTGAGTAAGATGTGTCGAGCGGATTGCAGTTTGGAATGAAGGGTTTTGTCGTCGATTGAATATGCTGCCTTGATGTCATCAAATGAGGTGGAAATGGTATGAGGGATGTTCTGTCCTTCAAAATTTCCTTCCTCTGTGATGTGATAGACCGCACAAAATAAAGTGCCGAGGTCATCACCTAAATGGGTCATGATCTCCTTTTTTGTCCAAACGTAATATTGCCCTTCTTTTCCTTCAGAATCGGCATCGATTGCCGAATAAAAAGAGCCATCACGATTCATCATGTCTCGTTTGATAAATTGAATGAGGTCTTGGACAAGCTTTTCGTACTCAGGGTGTTGAGTGATTTGATAGGCTTCGGTGTAGGCATCTATTAGCAAGGCGTTATCATACAGCATCTTTTCAAAATGCGGCACAAGCCATTTTTCATCGGTTGAATACCGAGTAAATCCAGAACCAATATGATCATAAATACCGCCGTTTGCCATGCCGTTTAACGTTTTTGTGACAGCATATAACGCATTTTCTTGCCCTGTCCATTCAAAATAACGCATGAGAAACGTGAGCATATGCGGCGCAGGAAATTTAGGCGCAGAACCGAAGCCGCCATACAGCGTATCAAAGCTGCTCATGAGCTGATAATAGGCTTTGTGAATCGACTCCTGAGTGAGCGTATTTTCTGTCTGCCCTGCTGCCTTGATCCGCAGATTATTTGTTGCCTTTTCTGCCAATGATTCAATATGATCACGATCGTTGTGATAAGCATCCAGCAATTGCGTCAGTGCTTCAATGAAGCCGGGACGGCCGTAAGCACTTCTTTTTGGAAAGTATGTCCCCGCATAAAAAGGCTTTTGATCAGGCGTGACAAACACGTTGAGCGGCCAGCCGCCTTGCCCAGTCATCATCTGACAAACGGACATATACATCGAGTCAATGTCTGGACGCTCCTCACGATCGACTTTGATTGAAATGAAATGCTCGTTTAGGATGTCAGCGACTTGTTGATCTTCGAAGCTTTCGTGCGCCATGACGTGGCACCAGTGGCAAGTGGCATAGCCGATGCTGACAAGCACTGGTTTATTTTCACGTTTCGCTTTGTCGAAGGCTTCTTGCCCCCACGGGTACCAGTGAACTGGGTTGTGGGCGTGTTGAAGGAGGTACGGGGATTTTTCATTGATGAGTGGGTTGGGTGTTTGGTTGTTTGGCATGGGTCACCTGCTCTTTCAATTTTTTAAGTATTTTCTTTTCTCCATTTAATATATCAGATTGCTGAGGCTCGTCATATTTTGTCTGTGAGGTATTCCCATCATGAAAAAAACAAGGGCTATAAACCCTTGTTTTGTCATTATTTCACCTTTTCACCACTTCAATCGTAATGTTTTAACAAGATGGCTGAATTATGTCCTCCAAAACCAAAAGAATTGGATAGCCCATATTTCAATGGAAGCTGTCTCGCTTCTAATACAACATCTAAATTGCAATCTGGATCTTGTTTCTCTACATTAATAGTTGGTGGAATCATTCCTCGTCTCAAACTTTCCACTAAAGCAATCGCTTCTACTCCGCCTGCAGCACCAAACATGTGCCCAGTCATTGACTTGTTCGCAGTTGTTGGAATTTCACCTGATCGATCACCAAATAATTTCTTAATGGCTAGAACTTCTGAACGATCACCTACTTGTGTACTTGTTGCATGAGCACTAATAACATCGATTTCACTTGTTGATATATCTGCACTTCTCAATGCTTTCTTCATGGCTAAGTAGGCACCCCTACCTTCTGGGTGTGAAGCGACCATATGATGTGCATCTGAACTAGCCCCGTATCCCACTACTTCACATAATATCGGCGCATCTCTGAGAATTGCGTTGTCTAATGATTCTAATACTAAGATACCTGCGCCTTCACTCATCACAAAGCCATCTCTATCTGTATCGAATGGGCGGCTGGCTCGACTTGGGTCTTGGTTTCTAGTAGATAGTGCGTGTGCGTTTCCAAAACTAGCCAAAGATATCTGATTGACGGCAGCTTCTGCTCCACCGGCAAATATAATATCTGCTTCATCGTTTCGGATCGCATTGAAAGCTTCACCAATAGAGGTGTTCCCAATAGAGCAAGCTGTGACCGGTGACAATGATGGCCCTTGTGCGCCTAATTTTATGCTGATTTGGGCCGCAGCTGCATTTGAAATCATCATGGGGACAAGGCTGGGGCTTACTCTCGATGGACCTCGTTTATCTAATACATTCACCTGATCAACAAGCGATTGTATGCCCCCGATTCCTGATCCAACATATACGCCTAAACGTTCATGATCTACTTGATCTAACTGTAATTGTGATTGTTCTAATGCTTGTTCGGCTGCTGCTAAGGCAAACTGACTAAAACGATCTAATCGTTTTGCTTCTTTTCTCCCTAATATTTCATCTGCATCGAAATCACGAACGATTCCAGCTATTTTTGTTTTATAATCAGTCGTATCAAAAGAATCAATGTGAGATATTCCCGATTGTCCTTTAACGAGTTGATTCCAAAAGCTATCTATATCATTTCCTAGTGGAGAAATAACTCCCATTCCAGTAATGACAACTCTTTTCATGATCATTCCCTCCTTGTTTTTATTAACTTTAGCCATTGTGTTATCCTATTACAAGTTGTTGTTTATCCTAGTATAATGAATAATATTTTAAAAGGAGACCTTAATGAAACCTGAAACAAGACTTCAAGCATTATCAGAATTTCTAAAAAACCAACGTTCAAAAATCACGCCTCAAATGGTTGGTTTACCTGTAGGAACCCGCCGAAGAACACCAGGACTCAGAAGAGAAGAAGTGGCTCAACTAGCCGGTGTGAGTCTTACTTGGTATACATGGTTAGAGCAAGGCAGAGATATAAAAGTATCTACTTCGGTATTAGATGCTATTTCTAGTGCATTACAATTAAATAACGATGAAAGGAGATATTTGTACGCTTTAGCATTAGAGGAAGGTGTGAAACAATCCTATATCATTGAGAATGAGAAGGAAATCAGTCCGGCTTTAGTGAAAATTTTGCAGGAGCTTCGTTATTGTCCAACGATTATATCTGATAGAAGAAGTCAGATTGTTGGGTGGAATCAAGCAGCAGCTAATGTATTTTTGGACTTTGAACAGATCATCCCGGCAGAAAGGAATATCATACGCTTACTATTCGCAAGAAAGGAATTTAAAAGTTTAGCCGTGAATTGGGAGCATTTTGTAAGAGGATATATCGCCATATTTAGAACGTATTATGGACAGTATGTGGCAGACGACTGGTATGAACAATTTATAGAAGAGATGGAGCAGGCATATCCTGAGTTTCGTAAAATATGGAATGAAAATGAGATCAGCTATGCACCTGAAGTATTAATTGAATTTCGTCATGCTAAGGCAGGTAAAATGTTGTTTAATCTCACTTCATTACAAGTGTATGGGGATACTGATTTAAGATGCAGTGTCTATACACCCGTTGAGGATACTGAAACTGAGCTTAAGTTAAAACGTTTAATTGAAGGCTAGCTATTGTTTGGAGAGAAGAATAGATTTGAGGTATCCTTCCATGTTCAGAAAGTAAATAAATTAGGTATTTATGATAGAAATTATTTTTTTACTTCTTAAAACTTAATCATGACATTTAGCTTCTTTGGGTATTGCTGATTGAGACATGCCGTCTATTCGCTTATCTAGTTCAAATAATATGAAAAAGTTTATGATGATTTGAAGAGAGGTAATTGAGGAAATTTTGGTTCCTTCAACTACCTCCGTGTTACATTTATATTCGCTTTTCTATTCATAACTTCAATTGATCTTTGCTTAACCAAGGTTACGCTTCTACAATCTCTAATAACACAGCATTTTGATGTAACTTGTCAATTCTCCTCTACCTCTTCACCAGTACATATTGTAAGTTTTCTAATTCAAACATATCAATCAGTTCATCGATCCCTTTAAAATCGATATGTTTTCCAAACCGTTTTGTGCTTAGGTCAATTTCTACATCCAATTGATCGTCCTTTTCTTTCATTTCGAGTTCATTTAGACAAGAATAGATTTCGATGGTTTCTCCTTTTGACAGCTCTTTTTCAATGAATTTAAAAAGTGCACGAAGAGAATGAATGATGTCTAATTCATAAACAAAAGGGTGCGTGAATTTGTTTCTTACCGCTTCATTGACGGGATCTAGATAATCAATGTGAATGCCTTCGAAATCCTCTTCTGTTTCAAATACTTCTATCAAAAGATCTTCTTTTTGATAGATTTTGGGCTTTTTTTGTTTTTTATCAAACATGTTGATATTGAGTTCAGAGAATGGTTTATAGGTAGGATTTTGACCAATGGTACCAAGCGGCAGTTCTTTGTTTGATCCAATATAATGCTGTAAAGTCATGGGTTACCCTCATTTCTTGAAATATCCCCTTTTAGCGTTGATTATTTCCTTTTTACCAATTTAGAGATAAATATGCAACGGCTTGACATATCGGTATTTCTAGATATACAATGTCTGCCATGGAACCTATTGATGTGTTTAAGGCATTATCGAATGAAACAAGGTTGAATATTTTAAAGTGGCTTAAGGAACCAGAGAAGCATTTTCCTAAGCAAGGCGCTCATTTACCGAAGGAGGTTAGTTATAAGGGGGGCGTTTGTGTTGGGGATATTCAAGAAAAGGCGCAAATTTCTCAATCAACGGTCTCTAGCTACTTACATTTGATGCAAAAGGCTGGTCTGCTCGAATCGGTACGGCATGGGCAATGGACATACTATAGACGAAATGAAGAATTTATCCAACAGATCGGACAATATATGAAAACAGAGATCTAAAGGATGTGTGATTTCTGTTTTTTTCTATTCTATATATCTGTTTATCTAGATATATAAATATATGAATTGAAGGAGATTTGATGATGCGTTTGATTTTTTATGTACTTGCGCTATTAGCGGGTGCGGCACTTAGTTTTGAAGGAGCCATCTATGCGGAACTTGGGAAGTCGATCGGACAGTTAGAAACGAGTTTTTATAACTTTTTTGTCGGTTCAATTATCATGGGGCTATTGTGGCTCTTTTTTGGCAAAGGTGACCTTTCCTATACGTTGAAGGCACCGAAATGGTCGCTACTTGGCGGAGCGATGGGGGTTGTGTATTTAACGTCTATTGTGGTGAGTGTTCCATTTGTTGGTGTGGGGGTAACGATGGTTGCTGTCATTATTGGTCAGCTGCTGATGAGTATGGTGATTGAGCATTTTGGCTGGCTAGGGAGTCAGAGAACGAGAGTAAACAAAGAGAAGGTATTTGCGGTCATTTCGATGATCATTGCCCTTATTCTTATTCATTAGGAGGAAAGTCGATATGGCATTATTGTTAATTTTATTTACTTTCATCGGAGGCATTACGTTAAGTGCGCAATCTTCCATAAACGGTACGTTTAGCAGGAGAGCAGGTACGATTGAAACGACCTTTTTGACCTTTTTAACGGGTACGATGTTTTTGACCATTCTGATTTTATTCTTTGGGAGCGGACATCTGTTGAATCTCTTGCATGCACCAAAGTGGCAGTTGAGTGCGGCTTTTCTTGGAACGGCTTATTTAATCCTGACAGTGGTCGCTGTTCCGAAAATCGGTGTCATTGCTGCAAATATTGCGGGGATTGCTGGGCAGCTTGTCATTGGAATGGTCATCGATCATTTTGGCTGGTTCCATAGCCTAATGATTTCACTTGATCTCAAACGCATATTGGCCTTATTTTTTATGCTGATCGCTCTTTATTTTATTTACAAAGGAAATAAGCGCTCTAGAGAGGAAGCGAGTGCTTAAAGAGAACGGGCTGCTGTGACATTTGCTCTCAGCAGCTCTTTTATACTGATTCATCATGTTTGACTAAATACCTATCAGGGTATACTATCTGATCATAGGGAAAAGAGAAAGGAGTGTTAAACGTGGAGTATAATCAGCAGATGAAGAATCGTCTTCGCCGGATTGAAGGGCAGATTAAAGGGGTTCTTGCGATGATGGAGCAGGGAAAGGATTGCCGCGAGGTGGTGACGCAGCTATCTGCATCTCGTAATGCGATTGATCGGGCGATGGGTGTGATTGTGAGTACAAACCTTGAACAATGTGTCCGTGAAAGTCTTGAGCAAGGCAAGGATACAGAGGGGCTTGTCAAAGAAGCGGTTGAGCTCTTGGTGAAAAGCCGGTAAGAAATTCCTCAGCCTTTGGAGGTTGACGAATTTTTTTACTTGTTATAATATACCCTTACCGGTATGTGTATATATTTTTTGTTTTCAATATACCCCCACGGGTAATTTATATAAGGAGGATCATGATGGAGGAACAGAAAAAACGAACAACAATTGTTTTATTTAGTGGAGATTATGATAAAGCGATGGCCGCTTATATTATTGCAAATGGCGCAGCAGCTTATGATCACGAGGTGACTATTTTTCATACTTTTTGGGGGCTGAATGCCTTGCGTCAGGAAGAGATGGTGCCACTGAAGAAGGGATTTTTAGAAAAAATGTTTGGCAAAATGATGCCGCGCGGCGCTGATCGAATGGGGCTGTCAAAGATGAATTTTGCAGGAATGGGACCGAAGATGATCAAGCATGTGATCAACAAACACAATGCCATGACCCTGCCGCAGCTCATTGATATGGCGAAGGAACAAGACATCAACCTCGTGGCATGTACGATGACGATGGATCTTTTAGGGCTACAGGAGAACGAGTTACTAGCAGACATTCAATATGCAGGTGTGGCAGCGTATTTAGCAGAGGCAGAAATCGGGAATGTGAACTTATTTATCTAGGGAGGTGTTCATACATGATTCAAACGCTTTTGCTCATCATTGTGCTCGCTTTGCTTGTGAGCCGTTTTCTTCCTGTACGGGGTGTGAAACAAATGGACGCAGCTCATCTGAAACCTAAATTGCATAGTCGGCATCAACAGCTGATAGACGTGCGATCACCTTTAGAGTTTCAAACAAATCATATAAAAGGATTTCAAAATATCCCCTTACCACAGTTAAGGAATCGAGCGCATGAGCTTGAGAAAAACAAAGAAATTTATGTGATCTGCCAAAGCGGGATGAGAAGTATGCAGGCGGCTAAATTATTAAAAAAACAGGGATTTACCCACATTACGAATATCAAGGGTGGCATGAATGCTTGGCGATTATAGGTATAAATAGGCTTTAAAATATACCCCCACCCCTATAAAAAGGAGGAAAAACAATGCAGCAACCAACAGCAATTCTAGATGCAAAAGGATTGGCATGCCCAATGCCCATTGTCAAAACGAAAAAACAAATGAATGAGCTCTTGCCAGGAGATGTGCTTGAAGTGCAAGCAACCGATAAAGGGTCTACAGCGGATTTAGCAGCTTGGTCAAAAAGCGCCGGTCATGAATTTTTAGGAACGAAAGTAGAAGGACCGGTGCTTCATCATTTGATTCGTAAAGGCGGAGCGAAACAGGAGGAGGAGGAGCAGTCAATGATTTCGGAAATGTCGTTGAACATGTTTCAACAGAAGGTAAAAGAAGATCAGCCATTGTTTATTTTAGATGTACGAGAGCCGAATGAATATGAAGCGGGTCATATTCCAGGAGCTGTTCACATCCCTCTTGGCGAGGTGGAACAACGTGCTGAAGAATTGAACCGAGAGACGCTCATTTACCTCATCTGTCATTCAGGCAGAAGGAGTGAATTAGCCGCACAAAAGTTAAAAGAAAAAGGATTTCATCAATTGATCAATGTAGTGCCAGGTATGAACAGCTGGACAGGAGAGATTGAAAAATAGGAGCTGAATGAAACGATGACTGTAAAAGCAATGACAGCAGAACAGTTAACAAAAAAGATCATCAACAAAGAGCCGATCTTTTTGTTGGATGTACGAAACGAATCAGATGTGCAGGACTGGAAAATTGAAGGGAAAGCCGTTGAATATTTAAATGTGCCTTACTTTGAGCTTCTTGATGGCGTAGAGGATATGGTGGAGAACATACCGGATGACCTAGATGTACTGGTCGTTTGTGCGAAAGAAGGCTCCTCTATTATGGTGGCAGAGATGCTGTCAGAGGCAGGCAGAGCGGCCCGTTATTTGCAAGGCGGCATGAAGGCATGGAGTGAGCATTTAGAGCCAGTGAAGATCGGTGATTTAACTGGCGGTGGAGAGTTGTACCAATTTGTGCGAATGGGCAAGGGGTGCTTGTCCTATATGATCATGTCGAATGGGGAAGCTGCGATTATTGATGCAGCTAGAATGACGGAGGTCTATACGCAATTTGCTAAAAAGCATCATGTCACAGTGACGCATGTGTTTGATACGCACCTCCATGCGGACCATATATCTGGCGGGAAAAAGCTGTCTGAACTGACTGGTGCTATCTATTGGCTACCGCCAAAAGACGCCGAAGAGGTGACATTTGATTACAAACACCTTGAAGAAGGACAGCGTGTGACGATTGGAGCGACGGAGATTGATATTCATGCCCTTTATTCACCGGGCCATACGATTGGTTCAACCTCTTTTATCGTAGACGGCCGTTACCTCCTTTCAGGTGATATTTTGTTCATTGATTCGATCGGACGACCTGACCTAGCCGGTATGGCGGAGGACTGGGTAGGTGATTTGAGAGAAACCCTTTATACACGATATACGGCGCTTTCGGCAGAATTGATTGTGCTGCCTGCACATTTTATGATCGTGGATGAGCTTAATGAAGACGGAAGCGTTTGGAAGGAGCTAGGCGCTTTGTTTGAAGAAAATCACGGGCTGAACATTGAAGATGAAGACGTATTTAGACAAATGGTCACGCAGGATCTCCCTGCACAGCCAAACGCTTATCAAGACATTCGGTCTACCAATATGGGGAAGCTGAATCCAGACGAGGAAGCGCAGCGAGACATGGAAATTGGTCCAAACCGTTGTGCGATTCGATAATGTTCAATAAAATAAAGAAGCGAGGGATGATCAGATGACATCAGATCACATTTTAGACGTAACCGGGCTTGCATGCCCAATGCCGATTATTCGGACGAAGAAAAAAATGAACGACTTGGCAGAAGGTCAAGTATTAGAAATACATGCAACAGATAAAGGGGCCAAAGCTGATTTGGCTGCATGGGCTAAGTCAAGCGGACATGAATTGATCACACAGACGGATGAAGGACATGTGCTGAAGTTCTGGGTGAGAAAAGGGTCCTAAAGGGGAGAGGGGTATCTATGAGGGAGCCCCTTTTCCTTTTGCAAAGGAGGAGACCAGCGTGGATTTTGCATTTTTCATTACTTTATTTATCATCGGGTTTATTGGTTCCTTCTTATCAGGAATGGTCGGAATAGGAGGGTCGGTGATCAACTATCCCATGCTGCTTTATATCCCGCCTCTTGTCGGAGTGATGGCATTATCGGCACACGAGGTTTCAGGGATTGGTGCCATTCAAGTCCTATTTTCGACACTCGGCGGTGTGCTGGCGTATCGAAAAAGCGGATTTTTACATCGACCATTGATTTTATATATGGGGAGCAGTATATTGGCAGGGAGTTTATTAGGCAGCTATTTATCACATTTCCTTCCAGAGAAAGGCATCAATGTAGTCTATGGTCTGCTTGCCATTGTCGCTGTCATTTTAATGCTTGTTCCGAAAAAAGGTCAGCAGGCAGAAGCGGATGGAGAGGTGACTTTTCATAAAGGACTGGCGGCTGGTATTGCCTTTGTGATCGGAAGTGTATCGGGTGTATTAGGTGCAGGCGGTGCCTTTATTTTAGTGCCGGTGATGCTATCGATTCTCAAAATCCCTGTGCGGATGACGATTGCCTCGTCTCTGGCGATTACGTTTCTCTCTGCAATCGGCGCATCGGCTGGGAAAGTGCTGACTGGTCAAGTCATGTTCATGCCTGCGCTTGTCTTAATGGCGGCCAGTTTAATTGCTGCGCCGATTGGGGCGAAAATTGGTCAGAAAATCAATGCCGTTTATTTGCAATGGGCGCTTGCCGTGATGATTACAGCCACAGCGATCAAAATCTGGGTAGATTTATTATAAGAAAAAGACCAACAACTGAGAGCAAGGGCTCTTTTCCATGTGTTGGTCTTTTTTATTTCATATCATCGTGCTCGATATACGTTTCAAGTGCAGGGTGGTACTCTTTTTGATAATGAAGATTGGGGCATGTTTTCACGACTTTGCCTTGCAAGGCATTGGACTTCGAGACATCTAATGCTGTTTTACATTTTGGACAGCGTTCGTTAAAAATTGAGAGCCAGCGCTTCATAGATCACCACTCCAGTTAAAGTCTTAAAAACCCATTATATTAATATGAATTATAGGGTATTGTGTGAAGGAGGTCAATGGATATTTGGCTCTTTTTAACAAAAAAGAAGCATCGTATAAGATGCTTCAGCGTGTAGACAAATCCTCGCATTCTTTGTCAGCCCTGCATGCTGGCGCTCATGATTTTTAATTTCGCTTCGCAAGAGTCCGAAGGCTTTCCGTCACGCTGAAAAGAAGACAAAGGGCTAAAATAAAGTTCATTTTAGCCCTTGTCAACAATTTGAAGCATGATTAGTAGGCTTTTGCCCAGAACACCATATCAGAAGCTGGTTTCCCGCAGCAGACACATGTGTCAGAAACGGATTCTTGTTCAAACGGGATACAGCGTGATGTCGCCCCTGTTCTCTCTTTGATGTCGTTTTCGCAGTCTTCATCACCGCACCACATGGCTTTGATCAACCTGTTTTCTTCGGCAAGAAGCTGCTCGATGTCTTCGATTGTGTGGGCGTTTGATGTTTTTTCATGTAATCGTTCTTTTGCTTTTTCGTACATCGTCTGTTGAATGTCTTCAAGCGTGGACGTGATGGTTTGTTCAAGTGCATCTAACGTGACGGCTTGCTTTTCACCTGTGTCTCGTCTTGCGAGCATGACCTGGCCTTTTTCCATATCCTTTGGTCCCACTTCTACACGTAAAGGGATGCCCTGCATTTCACATTCGTTGAATTTCCAGCCAGGCTGTTTATCGCTTGCATCGATGTCAGCGCGTGCGATGCGGGCGAGTCGATCCTTTAATTCATAGGCATGATCGAGGACACCTTCTTTATGGGAAGCAATTGGCACAACACGTACTTGGGTTGGCGCAATGTTTGGCGGCAGGACAAGTCCTCTGTCATCACCATGCACCATGATCATAGCGCCAATAATTCTTGTGGTGAAGCCCCATGATGTTTGCTGGACATGCTCTAGTTTTCCTTCGCGATTTAAAAATTCAATGCCAAACGCCTTGGCAAATCCGTTGCCGAAGAAGTGAGAAGTGGCGGTTTGCAGGGCTTTTCCATCATGCATCAAGCTTTCAACCGTATAGGTGAAGCGGGCGCCAGCGAATTTTTCTTTCTCTGTTTTCCTGCCTTTAATGACAGGGATCGCTAGAAGCTCTTCACAAATAGACGCATAGATATGAAGCATTCTTTCTGTTTCTTCAATCGCTTCTTGCTCAGTCTCGTGACAAGTGTGCCCTTCCTGCCAGAGGAATTCAAGGGTTCTAAGAAATGGACGTGTTGTCTTTTCCCAGCGGACGACATTGGCCCATTGGTTATATAGCTTTGGTAAATCACGATAGGAATGAATGATGTTTTTATAATGCTCGGCGAACAGCACCTCGGATGTTGGTCTGACGCAGAGTCTTTCCTGTAATTCCGAATCACCGCCATGTGTCACCCACGCCACTTCAGGAGCAAAGCCTTCGATATGATCTTTTTCCTGCTGGAGAAGACTTTCTGGGATAAAGAGCGGCATATAGACATTCTCGTGACCCGTTTCTTTGATTTGACGATCAAGTTCGTCGCGAATATTCTCCCAAATTTTAAAACCGTATGGCTGAATAATCATACTGCCTCTAACGCTTGAATAATCGACGAGACGCGCCTTTGTGACAACATCTGTATACCACTGGGCAAAGTCGTCTTCCATGCTTGTAATTTTCTCAACAAATTGTTTCTTTGACATCGTCTTTTTCCTCCTTTTAAAAAAACAAAAAAGCTGTGCTTTAAGTTAGGGACCATTCCTGGTGGTACCACCCTAATTTAAAGCACAGCTTTACACTCGATCATGATAACGGTATGAACCGCTGTATGAAACAGAACTAAATCGGCAGGTTCACTTGAAGATGTCAGTAGGAACTTCTCAGCACCGTTCCCTCTCTGGTAAAGATCAATTCAAGCTACTATTCCAGATCTACGTTGATCCTTGTTCGTTGATTTTTCATCAGTTTACCTGTAAATGGGGGAGAAAGCAAGTTGGTCCGCAAGTTCATTTCATGCCTTTCTAAGGTCGTTTATGTTGCTGAGCCATTGGCAGATATTTTCTATTTTTGCAGCTTGCACGTTATGGAAGGCTATGCTAATATATTTGAAGAAAAAAATAGACTTGTATAACCTCAATAATATGGTTTGAGGGTTTCTACCAGGATCCGATAAATCCTGATTACAAAAGCGCGCTTTCCTTTTTTGTAATCAGGGTTTTTTTGTTTGTCTGCACCCTGTATCAAAAGTGAAAGCCATGATATAGAGAAGGGATGTTAGACATGAACTGGAGAGTTTATTTATTAGCTGTTTCTACTTTTGCGGTTGGATTAGTTGAGCTTGTGGTCGGGGGCATTTTGCCAAGTTTAGCAGAGGATCTCAATGTGTCTCTTGCGACAGCTGGGCAGCTTATTACGGTATTTGCGATTGTGTATGCTATTTCAGCACCGGTGCTACTGACCGTCACAGCCAAAATCGAACGAAAGCGTCTTTATTTAATCGCATTATTGGTCTTTACATTAGGCAATGTATTCACATATTTTAGTTCCACCTTTGCCCTTGTCATGATTTCTAGGGTCTTGATTGCCATGAGTACGGCGCTTGTTGTGGTGTTATCACTAACGATTACCGCCAAGATGGTGGAACCGGCGCATCGAGCGAAAGCATTAGGTCTGATTTTTATTGGGATTAGCTCATCACTTGTTCTCGGTGTACCGATCGGTATTTTTATTACAGAGAGCTTTGGCTGGAGAGTGATGTTTTTAGGAATCAGTATTCTGTCAGCTATATCCATGGTACTCATTTATTTTCTTTTGGAGAAAATGCCTGTTGAAAAAGTCACACCGCTTAAAGAACAAATTCGTTCTTTAGGGCATCCGAAAATTTTCAGTGCACATTTGATTAGCTTGTTCATGCTTGCTGGTCATTATATGCTGTATTCTTATTTCACGCCATTTCTGATGGAAGTTTTGCATATGACTCCGTTTTGGATTAGTATTTGTTATTTGGTCTTCGGACTTGCGTCGATTGGCGGGAATGGGTTTGGTGGCTGGCTGAGTGACAAACTAGGATCAGGAAAAGCCATTTTGCTTGTGACCATGGCGTTTGCCATTGTGATGTTTATCCTTCCTTATACAGCGGGAGTGTTTATGCTCTTTATGGTGATGGTTGTCCTATGGGGTGCTCTTAGCTGGGCACTGACACCTGCTTTGCAGAGCTATTTGATTCAAACAGACCCTGTGACGTCTGATATTCAGCAAAGTTTAAATACATCCGCTTTGCAAATTGGGATTTCCATTGGATCAGCAGTGGGTGGCGTCATGTTTACAATGACCGGTTCATCTGTTGATTTGGCTAAATTCGGTGCTGTTTTTGTGCTGATTGCCTTTAGCTGTGCAGTGATTTCATTAAAGAGACCGCCGCTTTATATGGATCGTCAGCATCATGCTGAATAGAAGGGAATAAGAACGTTTTCGTGTTAGTTAGCTGCCTCATCATAGGCAGCTTTTTATTTTTTGAAAACCACACCTTCACTTTTACCAGTAATGACTTCTTCTCCATGCTGATTGATATAACGGGAAAAAAGGTGGACACGATGGTATTTTTCAAGGGGTTCTACCTTGGTGACGGCCATCTGACAGGTAATGGTGTCACCTGTATAAACAGGGCGTATGAAGGTACATGTCATCTCTTGACCGATAAAATGAAACTGACCGCCAAGCTTCGTGGCTAGACTTGCTGTGAGAAAACCGTGTACCATGAGCCTGCCTTGATCATCTAGCTCGGTATGATGTTTGCCAAGATCACCTGTCATCTCGCCAAATTGAATCACATCTTCATGCGTATAGGTTTTGCTTGTTTGAAATTGATCGCCTGGTCGAACCATCTATTCATTCAGCTCCTTTTTTTAAATGTACCAAAGGAGTGAATGAATGTACATTCATTTTTATGGTGAGATGTTGGAGGCAAAGAAGAGACAGGCTACCTTTCTTTGCCCTTGATAAGTCAGGAAAAATGTCATCTTCTATTCAAAAACAACCATTTCTCCAATTGGATGAAATCCGGCACGCTGATAGATATGTTTGCCGTCATTTGAGGCTTGTAACATCACACACTTTTGTTTGTTATCTGTCTGGGTCAGAAGGTAATGAAACATGTCACTGCCAAGTCCTCTTCCGCGGTGTTCTGCCTTTGTGATGACATCATAAATACCGTAGCTGTCTGCTGTTTCAATCAATAAGCCCGTTGTGACCGGTTTGTTGAGTTCATATCCAACGAACATGCGGGTACTCGGGTGTAATCGTTCAATCGAAAAGCGCTGGAAATAGCTGTTTAAAGCGATTTCCTCAGGTGATCCTTCGAAAAGTTCGATAAATAAATGTTGATAATTGAGAAAAGTTTGATCGTCAGTCACTTCCTTGATCGTAAGCGATTGAGAGGTCCTTTGATCGATGTCGTTTGTATGTTCAAGCATCATGATGGTATTGCGTTCCACTTCTTGAAGCCCATATTTCTGCATGATATTCGACCAATCTGGGTGGAGCAGGCTTTGAGTGATCCATGTGCTGAATGCTAGCTGCTGTTGCTGCATTTGTTCGATGGCAGCTTCCACTTTTTGTTGATCTTGTATGTGCGCTGAAATGGGTAATAACAAATTGAACGTGTCAGTTGATATATGCGTGTTTGATAGAACGAAATCCTCCGTTGATAGGAACGATCCGTTGACAACAGAAGTAAACAAATTTATTTTTTCTTCTAACTGGCGAATGGCCATTTGCTGCTCTGTTTTCATTCTCTCACCTTCTTTTTTTGATTGAGGGGTACCTATCATAAATAATAGCAAAGAAAAGGAAATTGTGCCGTCTCTTGTAATCTAGTAAAAAAGTTCTTTTATTTATCAGGTCTGATGACCCATTCTTTTCATCATCCCCACATTTCTTTTGACTCCTTTATTGATTATTAGTACCATTTTATTAACCAGTTAAGAGTGGAGGTTCAGATGGAAACAAACGAGCAGATTGTCTTAAAAGCGATTCAAGATTTGATTATGCATAGGGAAAAGAAACGGAACGATCCAACAGATCCACTGATTACCACGACTGATACACTCAAGCAAGATTGGACACTTACACAGCTTCATATTTTATCTATGATTCAAGCAAACCCTAACGAATCCAATAATACATTTCTTTCACAACAACTAAAACTATCAAAACCAGCTATTACAAAGGCTGTGAAAAAGCTCATCGAAAAAGGTATGGTCGACTATCGCCACCGGCAAGGTGACAAGAAATCCGTCTATTATTCACTCACAGAGGAAGGCACACAGCTTGCGGCACTGCATGATGAACTTCATGAACAGGCAGTCTCCTCCTATTTAGAATTCCTCCATGAATTTAATGAAGACGAACTACAGGTTATTGAGCGCTTCTTAAAGGCTTGGAAGGAAAAGATATAAATAACGGACCGAAAGCTTTCTATAAACTAGATGCTTTCGGTTTTTTTATGGTAAAATTAACATATATTGACGTTATTCGTGATGATGATTGAGGGAGGGAGCCGTGTTGGTGAAAGAGATAATGGAAAATTTCAAAAAATCTATTTTTATCATGCCGTTCGTCGGATTGTTTGTCAGCTTGCTATTATTTGTTTATTTTTTTGGAGTGACAGGAGTTGAAGGGTCCATGTGGGCGGCTGTTTTGTATTGTGCTCTGCCCTTTCTGATGTACACGATACTCTGTTTGCCTTTATGGATTTATTTTAAAGTCAGCAAAAAACGTTCAATACATAGAAATGAGGAACATACATGATCGTTGTCAGCGCTTGTCTTGCGGGATTAAAGGTCCGTTATAATGGCAGCCATCGATTAGATCAACGTATCGAGGAGCTTGTGCAGGAAGGAAAGGCGGTAACAGTTTGCCCTGAGCTGCTTGGCGGTTTCTCTACACCAAGACCTCCCGCAGAAATTATTGGTGGAGATGGTCATGATGTCTTACGAGGGCAGGCTTCTGTAGTTGATGTTCATGGAACAGATGTGACAGAGATGTATGTAAAAGGTGCACAAGACACGCTTAAGCAGGTTCAGACTCTTGGCGCAACATCCGTCGTGTTAAAAGAGTACAGCCCTTCTTGCGGAAGCCGGATGATCTATCGGGGAGAGTTTAACGGTAAGACAAAGGCTGGGGACGGTGTGACGTCTGCCTTGCTGAAACAGCATGGGATTCAAGTATTCTCTGAGGAGGATGATTGGACCTCGCTGTTTGTATAGGGATAAGTAGAAATCTATTTAATATAAAAACAAATATATTCACATAAAAATTTTGTGTTGTTAGTATGGGACAAAATGAAATTAGGTCATAGTAGCCCTTGCATGGTCTATTTTCATGCATGATCTTTCGCACATTCGGGTATAGTGCATGGTAAGCAAAAATGAAGCGGAGGTTTGTTTGATGAGTGGATTAACAGATACAGTCACATTAGCAAACGGAGTGAAAATGCCGAAGCTTGGCTTTGGTGTATGGCAAGTAAAAGATGGGGATGAGGCTGTAAATGCAGTCAAAGACGCACTTGAAGCTGGCTATCGCAGTATAGATACAGCAGCGGCCTATCAAAATGAAGAAGGTGTTGGCAAAGCCATTCAGCAATCAGGCATCTCTCGCGATGAGCTGTTCATTACGACAAAAGTGTGGAATAGTGATCAAGGATATGAGTCAACGCTTGAAGCCTTTGAAACGAGTATGAACAAACTAGGTCTGGATGTATTGGATCTTTATTTAATCCATTGGCCGGTTGAAGGCAAATATAAAGAAACGTGGAAGGCGCTAGAAAAGCTTTATAAGGATGGCCGCGTGAAAGCCATTGGCGTGTGTAACTTCCATCAGCACCATCTAGAAGATTTATTAGAAGAGGCAGAAGTGGTACCAATGGTCAATCAAATTGAGCTGCATCCGAAGCTGACGCAGGAGCCTTTACGTGACTACTGCAAGGCAAAAGGCATTCATGTAGAAGCATGGTCGCCATTAGGCAGCGGAAAACTTCTTAACCATCCGGTGCTTCAAGATATTGCGAAAAAACATGAGAAGTCAGTGGCGCAAGTCATTCTTCGCTGGGACTTGCAGCATGGCATTATCACCATTCCGAAATCTGTGACGAAGAGCCGAATCATCGAAAATACAAACGTATTTGATTTCGAGTTGTCCGCCCATGAAATGAGTGTCATTGATCAGCTCAATGAAGATGAGCGCACGGGTCCAGACCCAGATAACTTCGATTTTTAATAGAAAGAAAGCACAGGCGGGATGCCTGTGCTTTTTTTGCACCTATGTTCAGACCGTCTTTTGAGGCTGATAGGTCTCAATGATTTGAATGGCGTCGACAATTTGCTCTTTCGTATAGTCTCCAATCAAACAAAAGGTTTCATCTTTACGTGCAGCATGGTTTGCCACTGTATGTGCTGCTTCCTCTAGCTGAGCTGTGATGCCAAGCTCACGCATCGTTCTAGGTAATCCGAGTGTTTGATAGAGCTCAAGTAATTCTTCTACTTCCGTCATACGGTTTTCTGCGGCAAGCTGGACGAGAATGCCATAGGCCACTTTTTGTCCATGTAACACATGATGTGTTTCATCAATAAATGTTAATCCATTATGAACTGCATGGGCTCCTGCCATTCTGCCATAACGTCCTCCATAGCCGCCGACTGTTCCGGCTAACGTAATGATCGTATCTGTTACATCTGCAAAGGCTTGAGAAAGCTGGCCTGTTTTTAAACTGCTAACGGCTTCTTCACTATGAGTCAGAAGAATGTCACGAACGTACACTGCCTGCTTTAATGCAGCATGTACCATGAGCGGCAAGGTGCCTTTTGTGTTACGAATAATGGCTTCCGCTTCATACCATTTTGCGAGCGTATCCCCAATTCCGCTTTGGAGATAGGAAAGAGGAGATGAAAGCAAAAAAGTATGATCAATTAACGTGAGATAGCTGGACCGCTTATGATAGTCGACCCCCATAAAATTTCCCTTGTCATCATAAATGACGCTGAGCGGTGTAGAAGCCGCACATGTCCCAGGAATCGTCGGCACCATGATCACTTCAATTTGGAGAGCGTCGGCAACAGACTTCGCTGTATCTAAAATCGTGCCGCCACCGATCCCGATGATCACGTCTGAACTCTTGAGTTCTTCCGCAATTCGTGTGATCGCATTTGGTGAACTGTAACCTTTATGCTGAACAACAGGCCACTCGGATGGAAGCTTTGTGTACTGTGAAAAGGCTTGATATGAGTCATATCCTGTCACTATAGCTGGTGACTGAAAGGGAGTAACAAGTGACTCGATTTCATGATAAATCCCCTTTTGAGAAATAAACTGGTTAGGACCGCTTCTGACGATCTCTTCTGGTTGGATCATGGACTTATGCTCCTTTATGAAATCATATAGTTCTTAAATCATCTCATTTTACAGAAAGTTCTGTCAAATAAACGGACAATATGAGACCATAGACCCTTCCGTTTTATGGAATTGAACTGCTGACATTGCCTTAAGGTATGTATTTCCTGTATGATATAAAATGGTATGTTTTGATTAAATTTAAGAGGTGTTTATATATATGGAAAAACAATATCGTGTATTACTTTACTATCAATATGTCCCCATTGAGGATCCAGAAACGTTTACAGCAGAGCATCTAGCATTCTGTAAGGAACTTGGTTTGTTAGGTCGTATTCTTGTTTCATCTGAAGGCATAAACGGAACCGTTTCTGGTACCATTGAGCAGACGGACAAGTACATGCAAGCATTGAAAGAAGATCCACGCTTTGCGTCCATGCCAATTAAAATTGACGAAGCAGATGGTCATGCGTTTAAGAAAATGCACGTCCGCCACCGAAATGAATTGGTGAATTTAAGTCTTGAAGATGATGTGAATCCGCTAGAATTAACGGGGAAACATCTCAGTCCAGTTGAATTTTATGAGCAAATGCAATCACCTGATACGGTCGTGATTGATGCACGTAATGATTATGAGTTTGATGTCGGTCACTTCAGAGGTGCTGTGCGCCCTGACATTGAGACATTCCGTGAATTACCTGAGTGGATTCGTGACAACAAAGAGATTCTTGAAGGGAAAAAAATTCTGACGTATTGCACAGGCGGCGTACGCTGTGAGAAATTCTCAGGATGGTTAAAGCGTGAAGGCTTTGAAGATGTATCCCAGCTTGACGGTGGAATTGTCACGTACGGAAAAGACCCAGAAGTTCAAGGAAAGCTATGGGATGGTCAATGTTATGTGTTTGATAACCGCCTAACGGTTCCAGTCAATCAAACAGAGCACGTTGTGGTAGGAAAAGATTTCTTCACTGGCGAACCTTGCGAGCGTTATGTGAACTGTGCGAACCCTGCATGTAACCGCAAAATGATTGCAACAGAAGAAAGCGAGCATAAATATATGCGCAGCTGCAGCCATGAATGCCGCACAAGCGAACGTAACCTTTATGTGAAACAGCACAATTTATCTGAAGAAGAAGTTCAAGAAAGACTAGCTGTCATTGAAAAAGAACAAGCAATCTCACAAGGATAAGAGGGTTTCCCTTTTATCCTTTTTTCTTTGGATGATATGTGTTCAGAGGGAAGAGGAAGTCATTTCCTCTTTCTTTTTTGTTTTGTTTTTTTCAAAATAAGGGTAAAGGTAGTTAATCAGTCTAATAGATTGAACAGTTGAAAAAGCGCTTTCTTTTGAAATAAGCATGTTCGACTATTTCAGAAAATGGAGAATTGAGAGATAATATAACAGGCAAAAAAATGAACAAAGATAAAAGTTCAGATCAGAAAGTATTTGCCAATGGAATGAAAGGTGAGCTGCTATAAAAGAAAGGCGCTTGCTCGACACATGCTCTGTATTTTAATCGAAAGGTGTTATGAACATGAATCATTTGCATCGTAGGATGGGAACTTTCGCTTTAATGATGGTAGGTCTTGGCTCAATCATTGGTTCAGGATGGCTCTTTGGTGCGTGGCGGGCTGCTCAAATCGCCGGCCCTGCTGCTATTTTGTCATGGTTGATCGGGATGGTTGTTATTTTATTTATCGCATTGTCTTATAGTGAACTCGGGTCGATGTTTCCAGAGGCAGGCGGAATGGTCAAATATACGCAATATTCACATGGCTCTTTTATTGGATTTATCGCCGCTTGGGCGAACTGGATCGCGATTGTCTCAGTGATTCCTGTTGAGGCAGTTGCCTCCGTTCAATACATGAGCTCATGGCCTTGGGAGTGGGCAAAGTGGACAAGCCATTTGGTCACAAAAGGGGTTTTGACGACTGAGGGGCTCATGGTGGCAAGTGTGCTGCTGGTGATTTATTTTCTGCTCAATTATTGGACAGTTGGGTTGTTTTCAAAGGCGAATACATTCATTACGATTTTTAAAATCGTCATTCCAGGATTAACAATTGGTGCGCTCTTATTCGTAGGTTTTCATAGTGAGAATTTTACTTCTGGAACAAGTATTGCGCCGAACGGCTGGGCGAGTGTGCTCACAGCTGTGGCAACATCGGGGATTGTGTTTGCTTTTAATGGCTTCCAAAGCCCGATTAATATGGCAGGAGAAGCGAAAAATCCAGGGCGTTCGATTCCAATCGCCATTGTTGGATCGATTTTGATTGCAACGGTCATTTATGTGCTGCTGCAAATCGCTTTTATTGGCGCTGTCGATCCATCAATGATAGTGAATGGCTGGGGGCATTTGAATTTCAACTCGCCATTTGCTGACCTTGCCATTGCGCTAGGAATCAACTGGCTTGTCCTTATTTTATATGCAGATGCGTTCGTTTCTCCTTCTGGCACAGGGATTACGTATACGGCGACGACGTCTCGTATGATTTATGGGATGGAAAAAAACAAGTACATGCCGAGTGTACTTGGTCGTCTGCACCCAATTTATGGTGTGCCTCGTCCAGCGATGTTTTTTAACTTAGGCGTATCGTTTATCTTTCTGTTTTTGTTTAGAGGATGGGGGGTTCTCGCTGAAATTATCTCTGTGGCGACCCTGATTTCCTATTTGACAGGACCTGTGACAGTGATGACGCTGAGAAAGACGGGCACAGATTTATATCGTCCACTGCGAATTAAAGGACTCAGCATCATTGCTCCGCTTGGTTTTGTCTTTGCATCATTGACACTGTACTGGGCGAGATGGCCGCTGACGGGTCAGGTGCTGTTTATTATTCTCATCGGTCTGCCAATCTATTTTTACTATCAAGCAAAAGCGAAGTGGAAGGGCTTTGGCCGTCACTTTAAAGCAGGTGCTTGGATGGTTGTGTATTTGCTTGTGATGATGACGATTTCCTGTCTCGGCAGTGATAAATTTGGCGGGTATAACGTCATTCATTATGGTTGGGATATGGCACTTATTGCAGTTGTGGCGTTGTTATTTTATATGTGGGCACTCAAAAGTGGATTTGAAACAGAGTTTTTAGAAGATGCGAAAAAAATCAATGATGAACTGCGTGCTTCTCAGAAAGAAGCCGCCTCATCTAAGGAATAACGGAAGGGCTGCCTGAATACTGAGGGCAGCCTTTTTATTTGGATGGATGATCCATGACATGCTGCTTTAGCCAAGTGGTAACGCCGTGTAGAACGGTGGCTGTCACAAGACAGATAAGCGCATATCTCCATAGCTGATCTAAGCCTTGTCCACTAAGCCAAAAAACAATACCTAGAATAAAGAGAGTCAGAATGAACATGAATAAAAAAGATGCTGACCAGAAAAAAGCCTTCATCGAAGGTCACCTCCTCGAGGTATTGTATGCAGGCCGAGGGAGGATCAGACCAGCAAGAAAGAAGTAAAAATATCGTGAAATCTATTTCAAAAGTCAGATAAAAACGCCAAGTGATTTGACAGTTGTGTTAAGATGAGAGCATATTTTGAGTGTAGATGGCTGGTTATAGACGGAGGTGTTTGGAGATGCAGATTCAAAAGGTTCTAAACAATAATGTCATTAGTGTGATAGATGAACAAGGAAAAGAAATCGTCGTCATGGGCAGAGGCATCGCTTTTCAAAGACGTCCCGGCGACCCGGTGGACGAGGCGTTAATTGATAAAGTGTTCCGCTTAGAGGATCATTCCGTACATGAGCGGATGAAAATGCTGCTTCAAGAGGTTCCGTATGATGTCGTCAAGGTGACCGAGGAAATGATCCAATACGCACATACAAAGCTGAACCGAAGATTAAACGAAAGTCTGCATGTATCGCTGGCAGACCATATTCATTACGCCATCGAACGATTAAAGAAAAACCACTTGATTGAGAATTCGCTGATTTGGGAGATTAAACGTTTATACAAAGATGAGTTTCTCGTGGCGAAGGAATGCCTTGAGATGATTGAAGATCGTCTTCATATTGAACTGCCTGAAGATGAAGCGGGCTTTATTGCCATGCATATTATTAATGCAGAGCTCAATGAAGACATGAATACAACGGTCAATATCACGAAAGAAGTGAATGCCATACTGACCATTGTGAAATATCATCTGAACATGGAATTTGATGAAGACTCGCTCAACTTTTATCGTTTTCTCACACATTTACGTTTTTTCGTACAGCGTCTCATCAACGAAACGTTACTCGTCAGTGAAGATCAAGATTTATATCAGCTGATTAAAGTGAAATATCCGAAGGCGTACGATTGCGCAAAGAAAATCGCAGAATATGTGTATCAAACGTATCATCGCGACCTGACATCAGAGGAGATGCTCTATCTATCGATTCATTTGAATCGACTCATCAAACGAGAAAAATAAAGATAGAATTTTAAAAGAAAGCGTTGACATCACAAAAAGTGAGTGGTACTATTTGCTCATAAACATAAAAGAATACGGTTTCACAATGATCGTCTTAGAGGATTGTGACTGTTCGGCAGGCAAAACCTAAACGTTCACTGAAAAAGCGCAATAGCAAGTTGCGACTATTTTTGGTGCCCGTTTAGGTTTTTATTTTGCCTAAAAACGTATTTTTTTGAAAAAAAGGGGGTTTTTGTATGAGTCATCGTCAATTAGCAGAAGACATTATCAAACATATCGGGACAGAGAAAAATGTTCATTCATTGGTTCACTGTGCCACAAGACTTCGCTTCACATTAAATGACAGATCAAAAGCAGATAAAGCGGCCATTGAAAAATTAAATGGTGTGGTGACTGTCATGGAAAGCGGCGGCCAGTTTCAGGTGGTCATTGGCAACACCGTACCAGAGGTATATCGAGAGATTGGGGAGTTTACGAATCTATTAGAGGATTCCACTTCTTCATCTGCTAGATCAAGTGAAGAAAGTACAAGTCTTTTTGGAAAATTCGTCGACATTGTTTCTGGAATTTTCACACCGCTTCTAGGTGTCATGGCGGGTGCCGGTATTTTAAAAGGACTTCTAGGCATCTGTATCAATGCAAAATGGTTATCACCTGAAGATACGTCGTATCAAATTTTATTTGCCGCATCAGACAGCTTGTTCTACTTCCTGCCGCTGCTGCTCGCATTCACTTCTGCTAGGAAGTTTAAAGCGAATCCATTTGTCGCTGTGACGATTGCAGGTGCACTGATCTACCCGACTATTCAAGAGCTCACAAAAGGCGGCGGAGATGTGTCGTTCTTCGGCATTCCGGTTGTCTTAATGTCTTATACATCAACGGTTATCCCGATTATTTTGGCAGTGTTTGTGATGGGATATATCGAACGTTTCTTTAACAAAGTCATTCATGAAAGTGTGAAAAACTTTATTACACCACTGATTTTACTGGTCACGGTCGTTCCACTGACACTGATCGTATTTGGACCATTTGGTGTGTATGCAGGGAACGGAATTGCAGCCGTCCTGCTGAAAGTATTCTCCTTTAGCCCTACACTTGCCGGTGCTTTAATTGCGATGGCATGGCAGGTTCTTGTGATCTTCGGTATCCATTGGGGGCTTGTGCCAGTCATTTTAAATAATATTGCGGTTCATGGAAAAGATCATATTAAGCCGGCCACTGCGCCAGCTGTATTTTCACAAGCCGGTGCTTCAATCGGTGTTATGCTGAAAACAAAGAACAAAAAGCTGAAATCATTAGCTGGATCGACAGCGGTTTCTGCTGTATTTGGAATTACAGAACCTGCTGTATACGGCGTCACACTTCGTTTGAAAAAACCATTTATTGCAGCGGTGATCTCTGCCGGTGTCGGTGGTGCCATTATCGGTTATTCACAAAGTATTGCGATCGCGTCAGGTCTTCCGAGTTTACTGACACTTCCGATCTTCTATGGTCAAGGGTTTACAGGATTCTTAATCGGAATTTCCGTTTCATTTGTCCTTTCAATCGTCTTAACCTATTTGATTGGATTCAAAGATCCTGTGGATGAAGAAGATGCTCCTGCAGCTAGTTCTGCACCAGCATCTGAAAATGAACATGGTGTCAAAGCAGCTCATGTGAAAAGTCCTTTATCTGGCGAAGTCATCAAGCTAGAAGAGGTGCAGGATAAAGCCTTCTCATCTGGCGCATTAGGTAAGGGCGCAGCCATTATCCCGTCAGAAGGCAAGCTGTTTGCACCAGTAACTGGGGTCGTGACAACGGTATTCCCAACAGGACATGCATACGGTCTCACCTCTGAAAGCGGAGCAGAAGTACTTATTCATATTGGACTGGATACTGTACAACTTGGGGGCCGTCATTTTACGCCGAAGGTTGAGCAGGGCCAAACGATTACAGAAGGTGAACTGCTTGCGGAGTTTGATATTGAGGCCATTCAAGCAGCAGGTCTTTCTGTCACAACACCTGTGATTATTACCAATTCCGGTGAATTTAGCGATATCATTGAGACAGAAGAAAAACAAGTGACACCAGGACAATCATTTTTACACTTAGTTTAAGAAAAGGGAGGACATAATCATGAGATATTCAACACTAGCACCATTTCCAAAAGACTTTTTCTGGGGCGGATCGACTTCCGCCTATCAAGTAGAAGGTGCGTGGAACGAGGATGGCAAGGGACCTTCAGTCATTGATATGAGAGAAAGCTATCCTGAAGGAACAACTGATTTTAAGGTAGCCAGCGATCACTATCATCGATATAAAGAAGACGTGAAGATGTTTGCAGAAATGGGCTTGAAGGCTTATCGTTTCTCCATTGCATGGACACGTATCATTCCAAATGGAGATGGGGAGATCAATCAAAAGGGAATTGAATTCTACCATTCTCTCATTGATGAATTGCGACGCTATGACATTGAACCAATTGTGACGATGTATCACTTTGATTTACCTCATGCGCTTCAAGTGAAAGGCGGCTGGTCAAATCGTTCAACAGTCGATGCGTTTGAACGTTATGCGGAAGTTTTGTTCCAAGAGTATGGTGAGAAGGTAAAATATTGGCTGACGATTAATGAACAAAACATGATGATCTTACATGGATCAGCTCTAGGTACACTGGATCCAAATTTAGAAAATCCGAAAAAAGAACTATATCAGCAGAACCACCATATGCTTGTGGCACAGGCGAAAGCCATGACGCTTTGTCATCGTTTGCTGCCTGAGGCGAAAATCGGACCAGCGCCAAACATCGCCCTTATTTACCCGGCATCTCCAAAACCTGAGGATATCATTGCTGCGGCTAATTACAATGCGATCCGCAACTGGCTATATCTTGATATGGCGGTATTCGGTCGTTATAACAACCTTGCATGGGCATACATGAAGGAAAAAGACATTCTTCCTGTGATTGAAGAGGGAGATATGGATATTTTGAAAAGTGCAAAACCAGACTTCATTGCCTTTAACTACTACACATCTCAAACGGTTGAAGCGAGTAAAGGAGATGGCAATGATGAATTTGCCCGCGGCGGAGATCAGCATTTAAAATCTGGTGAAGATGGCGTCTACAAAGGCGGGAACAACCCGTTCTTAAGTAAAAATGCATTTGGCTGGGAGATTGACCCTACCGGTTTCCGATCAACGATGCGTGAGATTTACGATCGCTATCAGCTGCCTCTTATTATTACGGAAAACGGGCTAGGCGCTTTTGACAAGTTAGAAGCGGATGGATCGATTCAGGATGATTATCGAATTGATTATTTAGAAAAACATATTGAACAAATCAAATGGGCGATCACTGACGGTGTAGAGGTATTCGGGTACTGCCCGTGGTCAGCCATCGACTTAATCAGTACACACCAAGGCTGCTCAAAACGCTACGGTTTTATCTACGTCAATCGTGACGAATTTGATCTGAAAGACCTGAAGAGAATTCGGAAAAAGAGCTCTTATTGGTATGAAACATTGATCGAGCAAAATGGAGAGAACATCGGGAAGTAACAGGAAAAAGCCAGTCACCTTATTAGCGGGTGGCTGGCTTTTTTGTTCGTTTACTTTATTGGCAAGAGCATATTGTTCGAGTTGTTCTAAAATGTTAGTCTAATGATATATTGTAAAAATTGGTTGATTATCCATTATAAGAAAGAGGGTTATGTAGATGATGACGATCCTTTATTTGTTTTTCTTATTGTTCTTTCTTTTTTACGCTTTAAACTATATTGGTCAGAAATTAATTGCGAAGGAACACCCAATGAACCACGGATTGATTGTGACGCTGTCAGCAGTGGAAGGTATTCTTGTTTTTGTTCTTGTTGGAATCAATGAGAAATTTCCTTTTTTTTAAACGATCTTACTCTCTACTATCATTATACCCCGAATTTAATCTCATTTATAGACTGTTTTCCGCCCGCATCAGCCCGTATACTGTTATACGCAAGTCAAAAACGATAAGGGATGTGGCTGTATGAATGACAAGAAAGATGTTTTAGATCCTGGGCCATTTTTTCATGGGACGAAAGCGGAATTGAAGATTGGGGACCTGCTTGAACCGTTGCATTTATCCAATTATCAGGATAAACAATCGAACCACATCTATTTCACCGGAACATTAAATGCAGCCAAATGGGGAGCAGAATTAGCTCGATCTGATTCCAAAGAGAGAATTTATGTTGTAGAACCGACAGGCGAGTTTGAAGACGATCCGAATTTGACGAATCAAAAGTTTCCGGGGAATCCGACCCGTTCTTATCGATCGACATCCCCTTTGAAAATTGTCGCAGAATTAGGCGCTTGGGAAAGACACTCCGATGAAGAAATCAATCATATGCTGACGTCGTTAAAAAAGTTAAGGGAAGAAGGAAAAAATGTCATATACGATTGACTCGTATGTGAGGAATAGATGAATAAAGGGCCGCCCGATTTCACTTGGGCGGCCTTTTGTGCTATTGAAACAGGACATGCATTAGCTCATCAAATGTCCTTGCATGTGTCAAGGAGTGAAGGCGGTCAGGACTGTCTAATAAATCGACAGCTTGTTCAAAAAATTGATTCATGCAGGCAGCGTCATCTTTCTGGATGGCTAACAAGAAAATCAGAGATACTTGATCGCCCTGCCAATCAATTGGCTGTTTCAATCGTGCAATTGCCACGCAGGAGGTGCCTTCATTTGTGATGAGCGGGTGAGGCATCGCAATCCCCTTGCCAAGATAAGTTGATGACATTTGCTCCCGCTCCAGCACGGAGGAACGAAAAGAAGATGAAACAAGCTGATGCGCCTCCAGCCGGCTGCAAAGCGTATCTAATACCTCTTCTTTGCTTGAAAGGTTCACATCCAACAAGGTCAATCGTTCTTGGAAAAAAGCCATCAGCTCCTGCGAAGGGGAACCGTGTCCGTTTAACAGGTGAATGACCTCACTCACACGCTGGACATCATGATGTTCAAAAAAAGCATTCACTTGAATGATTGGTTTCCCTTTTGGTGCGAGAGGTACGGTTGTAATAATCACATCACATGGCAAAGTGGTGCTAAAAGCGTAATCCTGATAAGAATAAAGCTCAACAATCTCAAGCTCATGTTGAAAGGCCGCCTTCAATTTAATTTCAAGCAGCCGTGCCGTTCCTAGTCCAGACCCGCATACAATAATGGCCCTCTTTTTTTGTGAGGTGTCAAGATGACTTCTTTCAAATGAAGCAGCAATATGTAAGGCAACATATGCCGCCTCATCTTCATTTGGCGTCCGCACCAGCTGTAAGGCATTGAGTCCGCTGACAGCCAAATCAAACGGATAAGGATAAGAAGTTTTGATCTCATGCAAAAGCGGATTTTGTAAAGACACGCCGTATTGAATTCGATTTAATAATGGCTTCATATGCAGCATCAAATCTTGACGCAGGATATCGTCATCTACAAAACGATGACCGCTTGTTTTTTCAATGTGCTGGAGAAATTGTGTCACCGCCTGACGCACTTCTTCTGTCGTTTGGTGCTCATCGATTTCTTTCCACGTTTGATTCGCTAAGAGATGCATCACCAAGTAATCTGTTTCATCCTCTGATAAGGTGACGTGAAACGTGTCACTTATTTGATGAGTGATCTTTTGAGCGATTCTTGTTAACACTGGCGGTCTTTGTGTGTGAGTGGTACTGGCGGGTATCCGCTGTTTTTTTTGCGTTTGCTGAATGGCAATCGCTAAGTGAATCACTAAATTCTTTAGGGCAATATCTTTAATGAGCAGTGATTCTTGATATAGATTTGTCAGCACAATGGATCGAATGGTTTCAAGTGAAATGTCAGGGAAATGAAGCTGTTCCCGCTCAGTTATATGAGATAGGGCGGGTTCTTCTTCAAGCAGTAAGTCTGCGTAGCACGTCCTTTTTTGCAATTCGTCTCCGTCTACTTTTAAGCCAAATCCAGGCTTTGAGACAAGGGTCATACCGTAACGGGCTAACAGCTCCCGTCCTTTTTTTAAATCACTGCTGACCGTCATACGGCTGATGAACAATTCTTCTGCTAATTGATCAATTTTTAAGTAGTCTGATTGAAGCAATAGTTTTCTCATCATAAATCGTATGCGCTCTTCTGGCATGACGGGTACGAGAGAGCGGGCAGGAAGCTTTTGCTGATGAAGCCAAAGCAGGAAAGCGTCTTGGTCACTTGTTAAGAGCGTATATCCTTTCCCGCGGATGGTCTTGATCATGGCTCCAGCTTGCGTTAACAGTTCGTTTGCTTCTTTGATTAAATTGCGGATGGAGCGGTCAGATAAGCGAAAAGAGGCAGTGAGCTCCTCAAGCTTCACGAACCCTTTCGTTTCAAATAGCCGCTGAATGAGCTGGTAGGTTCGAGTATCTGCCGTCATCATCATTGCGCCGCTCCTTGTTCCTTTAAGGCATCAGCTCCAAGGGCGATGGCTCCCATTAAACCAGATAATCCGTCAAAGGAAGGCTTTGTGACGATTTCATTTAATGGCTTTGGTAATTGTAAGTAACCATGAAGACGTTTGTCTGTTTCTTCAAGGATGAGCGGCAGCAAAGCCGACTGTTTCATGACACCTCCACCAAATATAATGCGTTCTGGTGACAGGGTGAGTAATAAATTTGCGGTCATTTGCCCGAGATAATAAGCTTGAAGTGACCAGGCTGGATGCTCCTCTGGCAGCATTTGTGCCAATGTATGATAGCGGCCTTCTATGGCAGGTCCAGATGCTAGTCCCTCTAAACAATCATGGTGGATCGGGCAGCAGCCCCCATAGGTGTCATGAGGGTGGCGCTGAACGGTGATATGTCCCATTTCTGGATGAAGCAGTCCGTGGATGAGGCGGTTTTCAATATAGGCACCGCCGCCGATTCCCGTCCCAACCGTGATATAGATCAAGGAATTTGGTCTGTCTGTTTCTGTTGAAAAACGAGCTTCACCGAGCGCCGCACAGTTCACATCCGTATCAAGCTTCATAGGGAGACCGAGTGCTTGTTTTAAGGTTGAGAGTAATGGAAATTGGCGCCAAGCTGTTTTGGGTGTTTCGAGAATCGTTCCATAGCTGGGGCTGTGCTCCTTTACATCGACAGGCCCGAATGCGCCTATGCCAATCGCATCGACTGGATGCTCTGTAAAGTATTCGATCACTTGCCGGCATGTTTCTTCTGGATTCCCTGTTGCAAAGGAAGTCATATGTTCAATCGTTCCGTCTGTTGTTCCGTAGCCGCAGACAAATTTTGTACCGCCTGCTTCGATGCCTCCAATTCGCATGATCAATGCCCTCCATTAAAGAGGGGCGGAATCCAAATGGATCCCGCCCCTACATGTTCATTTTTTCTTTACAATGTAGGTTTGTACCTGACAAGGTGTGAGCGGTTCAATGTGTAATGATCCATGTTGTGCTTTCAGTATATGTCCTTCAGGTGTTTCGCCTAAATTCGCTGTTTCTCCATGTTGTAGAGATGAACTATTGATTGAAGCGGCTGTTTGACGTGTTAAATATGGATTGAAGAGACGAAGGACAATGCCTGTTCCATGCTCTTCTTTTTTCAAAGCGCTTAGAACGGCCCCGTCTGTTTCAATGTCAAGCAGGCTATAAGTAGATTGTAAGTCTTCTTTTTCATCTCGGAAAGAGAAAATTAAACGACCGTTTAAAAAGTCTGCCCGCTCGTAGCACTGAACCGGGGTGGTGTAACGTTTAGCAAGTTGAGCCAAGTGTCCTTCACTCACCGCTTCTTGGCTATAGTGCATGCCAAAGGAGAATGATAGCGATCCTTGAAGCTGGGCGTCAGGTGTTTCCACGATTTTTTCTCCAGAAGCCCGGCCAGGACGGTAAAGAAGGTTTTCTTTCCCCATTTTTCCGAAACAGCGGAAGAGTGTGTAAGCAATGGTTGTGTAGCCTGCGCCTGTGATTTGGTATTCTCTGACGCAGTCCGTCAAAAGAGAGACACCATATGCTTCATCGCGAAGTGCAACAAATGATTGCATGGGTTCAATGGTAATCGGTTTTTCTTCCCAATGTTCATTGTTCCACCATTCTAGCTCTTGCGTCAGCTCCGTTGGACGTTCGATGGTGCCAAACTGTTGATCGCTGAGTGATACGTTTGACGCAATACCTGTATCAAAGAGCACCCGTAGACGGTGGTCTAGCGCATGGTTGTCCACATTCACATGAAAACGGATGACCGCTTCATCTTTATTTAAAGCCACCTTCGCTGTGATCGGGAGGGAAGTCGTCCCCTTTTGCTCCGAACGTTCCTCTAAATCATATGGGACAGTCAATTGAAGCTTGATGGTGAGCTCTTCCTGTAAACTGCTTTTAGATACGGTGATGTCGGCTGATGAGATATCTTTAGATGATACATAAAGATCCTCACGCGGTGGTGAATAGTTATAAGAATCCCCATCATCTCCGTTGTCTTCAAAGATCATTTGCTCAGAGAACGTTCGTCCGGTCTGCTTATCCGTAATTTCTAATGACCCATTGTCATTTGCTACAATGCGGTAAAACGTATTTTCAATGACATGACCTTCTGTTTTTTCAAAAATGGATTCACTAGATTCATCGAAAACCATGCTTACTTGTGTATAACCAACGGATGGCAAGTCGACTGCTTCAATGAGTAAAACAGCTTTCCATACTTGCTTTGGCATGTACACCTTTTTGCTTGGGTTAAGTGAAATCTGCTGTGCTAAGACATAATCTGTCACATCGGTTTTGCTTTTGACTGTGTAGTGAAGAGTTCGTCCATCAGCATCTTTTAGCGTAAATGGACGTTCTGTGATAAAGGTTTCGACTTCAATGACTTCAGAGCGCTTTGAAGGCAACGTATTAAATAAAGTGAACGTGATTTCTTGCTCGGTTTGCAGCCGGATGGCGATCAGACGCATGTGTAAGTCCGCAAGATTTTCGGCAATTTCTTTTGCCTGTTTATAGCGGAAGAAGACATCTTGATTCGTCGTATCACTATTACAGCCGCCAATGCTATCATGCGCTGCATTTTCAAACATGAGGTACCAAATATCACGCACCGTGTCATGCGGATAGTCATGTCCGAGTGAATAGCTGATTGTAAGGATCGGCTCCATCACATTGACAAGATAGTTTTCAATTTGATTGTTTAAGATTTTCAAATCTGCTCTTGTTGAAAAAATAGACTTATGAATTCGCATATGCTTGGCATGAATGAGCTCTCCTTCTAATGTCTCAAAAGAAGTCCGCTCTTTTTTCACTGCTGCAATGTAGTCTTCTAAACTGCTGATTTGATAGTGGTGCTCGTCTATTTCATTGGCTTTTTCTAATAAGTCAGGCAGGTTTTTACGAATAGGCGCCTGGTCAAAGCCATTTGGGAAATAGACATTCTTTGTCGTGGCTTTTGCTTGCAGCGCCCCGATTTTTTCAGAAAGAAAGGCTTGCAGGTCTTCATCCTTTTCAGGAATATTTCCTCCGTAGTAGTAGCCAAATGGCAGATTCACTGCAAAAACTTCACTGCCATCAGCCCCGCGCCAATTAAATTCTGTGTGATTCGTCATATGATCAGAAACGCCGCGCCAAAAGGCTGTATCGACAATACCAAAGCCTTGATAAATTTGAGGCATTTGTGCAGATTGACCGAAGGAATCAGGGACATAACCGACCTTCATGACATGTCCAAACTGCTGACAGCGCTCAATCCCATATTGCAGGTTCCGTACAATCGATTCCCCAGAAATCACGAGCTGATCCGTTTGTGTATACCACGGACCGATGATGAGGCGTTTTGCTGTGACGAGCTGTTTGATTCGATCCTCATCCTCTGGGCGCCATTTCAAGTAATCATCTAGCAAGGATGCTTGTGCATCGAGCATGAAGTAATGGAATCGTTCATCTGTTTCGAGGGTGTCCAATATGTCCATTACGCTTTTCATTAAGTAGATACGGGAGCGGGAGGTGGTAAAATACCATTCCCGGTCCCAGTGAGTATGTGGAATCACATGTACATTGACAGTCATTGTGTAACGACACCTTTCTTTGTTCAAATTATCCTTCTAGCACAAGGTCAAAATCATCTTCTTCTTTCTGCTTCTGATCATGTTCTGGCTTTTGGGGTTCTTTTTTCTCAGAGAAGTTCACAAGTAGGTTGGCACCAATTCCAATAACAAGTGCGCCAGTTAGCGCGCCGATTAAATATGCCCACCAGTTTCCTACTGAGAAGAATCCGTAGAGTCCGCCAATTGGCGGCATGATGTCATGGACACCTAATAAGGCAGCAACCCCGCTTCCAGCAGCACAAGCGACGACATTCAGCGGAATCAATTTCAAAGGATTGACGAGTGTAAAGGGAATGGCTCCTTCTGTAATCCCGATAATCCCCATCACAAGACCGCCTCGTCCGGCTTCTCTAAAGGTAGGAGAGAAGTTGCGTTTTCGAATCAATGTCGCAAGCCCGTATCCAAGCGGCGGAATGATAATCGCGATATTGACGAGAATGGCAGGAAGATAGACACCTGATAGGAAGAGCGCATTACCAGCCATCCAAGCTGATTTATTCACTGGGCCGCCAAGATCAAAGCCAATCATGGCGCCTAAAATGAGAGCAAGTGCGAGTGTGCTCGTTCCATCTGCGACCATGCCTTTGATCCATTCAATTAATGCGGTGTTCAAAGCCCCTAATGGACCGCCTAGCAGAACGGACATGAGAAGTCCGGTTAAGCCAACAGTAATGAGCGGTAAGATGAGCAGAGGGACGAGTCCAGCTGCGGAGCCTTGAATTTGAATTTTTCTTTTCACAAAGAGAGCGACATATCCGGCAAAGAAACCTGCAATGACGGCGCCGATAAAACCAGCATTTGTTGAGCTGGCAAGAGCTCCGCCGATAAAGCCGGCCGCAAGACCAGATTTATCCGCAATCGAATAGGCAATAAAGCCAGCGAGCAGTACGTTCATTAAGCCAATGCCTGTCCAGCCAACCTGTTCCATCAAATAGGCACCATGTAAAATGCCGCCTGCATCTTTATAGGCGTTTAAATCTGACACACCAAAACCTAACCCGACTAGTTTGGCTAAACCAACGATAAGTGAAGCTCCGATGATCACCGGAAGAATATAAGAAATACCGGTCATGAGGTGGCCTTCAATGACTTTTAATTTTGCTTTCATTCTGCTTTGCTCCTTTCTATATGGCATTGCTCTTGTTTATTGGGATTCAGATTTTTTCTTTTCAACCAGCGCAACGGCTTTTGTGATGATTTGCTCGGCATTTTTTAGGGCGCGTCCGATTTCGACACGAACAGTAGGAATACCTGAGAAGCGTTCAGCGTCGTTAATATGCTGATTGGAGGCGATAATGCAAAGGTCTGCCTGCTTGGCTTCCTCTGCTGTAATGCCATTCACTTGTCCCATAATTCCTTGTTGCTCGATTTTAATCTCGTGTCCAAGCTGTTTACCCGCATTCTCTAATGCTTTTGCTGCCATTGGTGTATGAGCTAACCCTGCTGGGCATGAAGTGACACCGACAATTTTCATTGTGTAATCCCCTCTTTCAATTGTTGTTCAATGACTTCGTAATAATAGTCTGCTGTTTGACCGGGTTGAATCTTTTCGATGAAAGCAGGCTCCATTAAACTTGTGGCAATGCCAGACAGTAATTTGAGGTGTGTGACATTGGCCTCTTCTAGTGGAACGAGCAGTGTAAATAAATAGCTTGTTGGCAAATCGTCGAAGCTTCCCCAATCAATGGGTTGTTCAAGTTCTAAAAAGAGAAGTGAAGCCGTTTGAACAGCAGAGCTTTTTGTATGAGGAATCGCAAAACCTTGCTGAAGTCCTGTTGAGACTTCGTCTTCGCGTTTCAACAAATCTGTTAATAACCCTGACTGATCGTTTGTAATGTGAAGGTCTTCAGCTTTCTCGGAAATGTATTGTAAAATCTCATTCTTTGATCGACCGTTTACTTGTGTAAAAACATGATCTTTTTGGAACAAGCTGATCCCTTCTCTCTTGTTTGTTAAGCGCTTACAATTTGATTGTAATGTACTTTTCGACATGGTTAAATAGCATCATTTTCCGTTTAAAATGGCAAAAAGTTTATGAAGCGATCAGACTAGCCATCTGAATATCTCAAATCCTAGCTTAAAACGAGTTTAATTATGTCAAAAACAGATTCTACTAAAAGGGATTCTGTGATATTCTTCCAAGGTATTGTAAAAGATAAGGGGGTCTTTTCATGTTTAAAAAGCAGGTCAAATCCTGTGTGGTTGTACTCATGGCTATCATTCTATGTATGGCTGCATTACCTGGGTACAAGGCATCAGCAGTTAGTAAGGGCACAAGTGTCAATGAAGCCATTGGGTTAAAAAATGGTGAAGTCATCTCAGGTACATTACAGAATGAAAAAGAAGAGTCATGGTACCAAATCACGCCATCTGCACAAGATGTGGCAAAACATACACATATGCAAATTGCTGTCAAAAGCAAACAAGTGTTATCTGTATCGGTCTACCCAAGTAAGGATAGAGCGATAAAGGATGACACTTATTCGAGATATCGTGTGGACACAGCAAGTGGAGAGACAGAAATCAACTTCCCGCATGCATGGTCAGGTCCTTACTATGTCAAAGTGCTGTATTTAGGTTCAGAGGAAGACAGCCGTGATGAGGAAGAGGATGCAGCATATACAATCGGGTATAAAGGCGCGAATCTTCCGCCATCTGAACCGATTTTCCCTGAAGAAGAAGAGCCAGGGATCATCATTATTGAGAAAAAGCATGGACGTCAAATTCTTCAATCCATTCGTACGATCGAAGACAAACGATTCAATGAAACAGCCGACGGTCAGAAGCTTACACGTCTGCTACAAAAAACAAAGCCGTTTCTCAAATCTAAACTCATCAACAATCAAAAAAAGCAGCAAACGGTGTACAATCATTTGCTTACATTAAAATCATTGCTGAATGATGTAGAGAAAAATGGTGCATTCAGCGGTCATATCGTCACAGAGAAAGAGCAACAGGCGATCCGTTCCCTTTTTGATATGCTCAAAGAGGCAAGTCCAGCCTATCTAAAAAAGGAATTAGAAACAGTGGGACAAAAAGTAGGAATCGATCAGCTTGAAGGAAAATCGATCGGTTATGTATTAGAGAAACAAAAGCTTGTTCCAGAAGAAAAGGTCAACACAAACAAAATCATCTTTAAATTAAAGGATGGACAAACGCTTCAATCCGCAAAAAAGAAGATGAAAGGCTACGGAATTCAAGAAAACCGTGTGACATCTCAATCAGTAAATCCTTTATTTAAAGGAATGTATGTTTATGATGTACCGGCAGGGCAAGAATCAGCTGGCAAAACGCTTAAAGCAGGCAAAGCTGTGATCAAAAGCACGGCGAGAAAGCTTTCTAGTATGCCGAATGTTGAATTTGCAGAGCCTGTACAAACGTATCGTGCGCTCAGCAATGACGCGCAGTATGGTTATCAGTGGCCGCTGAAAAACAGTGCGCAGAACAGTGGGAAAAAAGGCGCTGATGTGAAGTTTGAACAAATGAATACATTGATTGGTACAAGCAAAATGAAGCAAACGTTAATCGCTGTTGTGGATACAGGTGTCGACAGCCGTTTGTCCGATTTAAGCGGAACGGTTCGCACAGACTTAGGTGCCAATCTCATCGGCCGAAATAAAGATGCAATTGATGACAATGGCCACGGTACCCATGTGGCAGGTATCATTGCAGCAAAAGCCGACAATCATTACTCCATGGCAGGGCTGAATCAACATACAGGGATCATCCCGGTCAAAGTACTGGATGCGTATGGAAATGGAGATACAGAGCATATTGCTCTTGGCATTAAACATGCAGTGGACAAAGGTGCAAAGGTCATCAACATGAGCCTTGGCGGCTACTACAGCAAGGTCATTGAATATGCGATGAACTATGCTGCACAAAAAAATGTATTAGTGGTAGTGGCGAGCGGAAACGATGGCATTCCAGAAATGGGTTATCCGGCGACGTCCAAATACGCCATGGCAGTTGGTGCAAGCAATCGCATGGATATTGCCGCTGAATTCTCAAGCTATGGGAAAGGATTAAGCATGTCTGCACCAGGGTCTGATATCCCAAGCTTAATGCCTGATGGGAATGTTTCATACTTGAGCGGGACATCAATGGCTACACCGTATGTTGCAGCAGCAGCAGGATTACTGCTTTCTAAAAATCCAACCCTGAAACCAAATCAAGTGAGAAATATTTTACAAAATACAGCGGATGATATTTCATTTAAAGCTGTTGATGGAACAGATGACGTTTTCTATGATGAAAATGACGAGCCTGTTGTCGATCCGAAAATTCCGGGTATCGATTGGATGACAGGACATGGCAGACTCAATGCTTTTGCCGCGTTAAGTGCTGTTGAATTAAACGCATCAGTTAACAAAGTAGAAGATCAGCATCAAAAGGTGACAGGAAAGGCGAAAGCCGGCGCTGCCATTTCTGTGTATAGAGGCAAAACCCTGCTTGGAAAAGGCACGGCAAGCAAAAAGGGAACCTTTAGTGTGAAGATCAAGCATCAAAACAAAAATAAAGTGCTTCACATCAAGATATCAAAAGGAAAGGCTGCGACTTCGCTCAAAACGGTCGTGAAAAAGGGCAAAGCACCAGCTAAGCCAAAGGTGAATCGAGTAACAGTGAAAAGTAAAACGGTCAAAGGAACTGCGGGTGCAGGCTTGACAATCAAGGTGAAGAACAAATCAAAGAAAGTCATTCAAACGGTCAAAACCAATAGCAAAGGCGCATTTACGGCTAAAATCAAGCCGCAAAAAGCCAAAACCGTCTTGTATGTGACGGCTTCAGATGTGAGAAAAAGAGAAAGTAAAGCAGTGAAAGTTGTTGTGAAAAAATAGTCTTGCAGCTTCCCTTTTGAATAAAAAGGGAAGTTTATGTTTTTTGCTGGAAAAATGACAATAACTGTCGATAGTAATATAGTAGGAAAAAAAAGGAGGATTTATCGATGAAAAAAATCATGTTTGCTTTCTTTCTATCATTGCTTCTCGTTTTCCCAAGCTTTGCACATGCAGAGGAAACAGGAGCAGTACCAGCATCCGTACAAGTAACAGGCGTCACAGCAGCAGACGGTGGTATGGTCAATTACGGTTCTGGCAGTAAATATCGTGTAGGTTCATATTATCCAGCTACTTTTAAAGGAACATTAAAGGACACAAGTGGTCAACTCATGGCGAATCAGCCAATTCAGCTTTATTTTGAAGCAGCAATCAAATCATATGCTCAAACAGCGACAGGCACAACAGACGAGAATGGACAATTTTCACTAACGATTCAAGTTCCTGCAGGTGCAGGCTACCGTACATACAATAATGCAGGCTGGTCTACACATTACTACGATATCGTTCCAGTGACTTTCACTTCAAACGACATCACGCTATCTTCAAATGTGACAAGTGTGTACCATTTGGCATATACATCACGTAATCGCTAAATGTAATAAATTTAAACTGAAAACTTTTAATTAGTTATGATTTTATAAATCTATAAATATAGTAATGAGGAGAGGTATACAATGTATAAAAAAGTTAGTATTTCTAGTTTGATCGCATCATTATTGATTATGTTTTGTTTTTCTGGATCTTCTGATAATGTTGCAAGTGCTGAATCAATTAAAGTACAAAATGATGAATTTAGTGGAATAAAAAAAATTGATTCTAACAAAATTGTTTTAAATTCAGGAGTTGTTGTGACTAAGCTAAGTGATGAAAGAACAATTGCGACTGATGAAGATGGAAGTCTAGAATTTGAAGTAGTTAGAAAATCTGAAAATGCTTTAGAATTAAAGAACCTAAAAACTGGTGAAGTTAAAGAAATTAAAATAAATTCTGAAGTATATTACGAAACTCCTTTAGAACAAGCTAAAACAGATGCAATTCTTAATAAAGAAAGTAATGTGTCAAAAGCATCTACTTTTGCAGCAGGTCCTCCAAAGGGCTCTGTTAATGGATATAAATATAAAAGAACTACAAAGAATAATACAATAATAGCGTCTGCTCAAGAGGGAGCGATAGTAGCTATTATTTTATCAGTTTGTGGTCCGTTAGGAACTGCAGCAGGAATAGCTTACTCAATTGCTGGAGTGTATAAGGCGGCAAAAGCTAAAATGATGTATTGGAAAGAGCGAACATATACTAAACAGGTAGGGAAATGGCAGCTCTCTGTAAAAACTCAATATAATTATTATAAAGATTCAGGATATAAAAAATATATTAAAAATATTACAAAGTATAAAACATATCAAGGTGGAGGAATTTAATTAAATAAAAAGGCATGCTCAGATAGAGCATGTCTTTTTATTTAATTTATGATTATTATTGTTAGCAAACCTGCTGGGCGGCAACCGAAAGAGTCGATAAACAAACACTCATGAGCCGTTTCTCCCAGATTCGATCGAGCATTGAGCTTTACATCTTGAGCTTTGATGGATAAGAACTTTGAATACTTGAGCTTTCAGCTTTGAACGTTCAGCTTTGAGCTTTTATCATGGATCATCCTAAGATGATCATCAGATGAGGAGGGAATGACCTTTCCCTCGGAGGTGTTTAGTCCTATCGATTTTCGGCTCACTAACAAAATCGACTAGTCGATCTGTATTTTTGTCAAGGTATTGCTTTCTGATAAGGAGAAATCCACTTCCATTTGGAAATCTTCAATCTCTTTCGAACGCTGTTCAATCTTCACTCGAAGACGAAGAGGGTCAATGATCGCCGCCTCATTTTCAGCTAGGAATGACTTGACGATCTCTTGGTTGGCAGCGGCTTGTGTTTTCCCATCTTTCCCAAATAGTGTTTCTAAATGCTGATCCAGTCTCTTTTTCACATCTTCATTGATTTGTTCTGACCGGTCAACCAGCTCTGTGTAGACCTTTTTTAATTTTCGTAAAAAACGAATATCGTAATCTATGGATGTCTTGCGTTCAATAGCTTCTGCTACGGTCATGCTAACACCCGCCACCTCAATCGTTGTCGTAGCATTCGACACAACGATGGCTGATTTAATGGCATTTCGGCGTTTGATTAATGCTTGAATCGATTGGTCATCTGCTTTTGCCTTTTTTTCTACTTCTTCTTGATTTTGAAATCCGTTCTGTATATGTTTCCCGATGATCAAACCACCGAGTACGGCTTCATCAATCGTTCGGCTGATTCTTTTATCTAACATTTTCAGTTCACTTAATGCTCTTGTAATGGTCATTTCCATATTAACGACAGCTCCCTTGATTCGTCCTGAAAATCATAGATTCCTATCATATACCAAAATGTCTTTGTTTTGCTAGTGATATCCTTTTTTGGGGCAAACAAAAAACCCTGGTGCTATACACCAGGGTTTTCTCGTTTTTTCTGAATCCATGTTGTCACGTAATAGGCAGCATAGCAGAGTGCGATAAAAGGGATACCGCAGATAAGAGCAATACGCTGATTTGGATCAAAAGCAATGCCGATCACAGATGCAAGGCATAGGAGGAAGGCAGCAATCGGAACCACCGGATAGAGCGGGGTTCGGAAAGATAAATCATGAAGCTGTCCGCCATCCTGTAAGAATTTTTTGCGAAACATGAACTGTGAAGCTGCAATTCCCATCCATACAACAACAACGGCGAGTCCAGAGATTGAAACAAGAACCAGATACACCGTTTCAGGTGCGATGACACTCGATAGCAAAGAGAGAATGCCCCCAATCATACTCAAAATGAGTGCATTCAAAGGAATTCCCTTTGACGTCAATTTTGCCAGCTTTTTAGGTAATGTTCGTTCTTCAGAAAGGGACCATAGCATGCGAGATGAGGCGTATAGCCCTGAGTTTGCAGCAGATAAAATCGCTGTCAGAATGACAAAATTCATGAAATCTGCCGCATAAGGAATCCCGATGCGGTCAAATACCACAACGAAAGGACTTTTGATCACCCCGGCTTCTTCTACTGGAATTAAGCCGGCTAAGACCACGATCGTTCCGACGAAAAACAGGACAAGGCGCAGCACAGTCGTGCGAATCGCCCGGGGAATGGTCTCATCTGGATTGACACTTTCCCCCGCAGCAATCCCAATCAGCTCAGTACCCGAAAAAGCAAAATTAACAGCCAGCATGGTCATTAAAATCGGTAAAAAGCCGTTTGGGAAGAGACCCCCATCTCCAGTGAAGTTAGAGAAGAACGGAGCGGCCTCACCGCCTTTTAGTGGAATCAATCCAAACATCGCGGCTCCACCAAGGATAATAAAGAGAATAATAGCCATGACTTTAATGCTAGAAAACCAAAATTCCGATTCTGCAAAAAACTTAACTGTAAAAGCATTGAGTAAAAAGATGAGAAGTGCAAAAACACCGCTCCACATCCAAACCGATGTGTCCGGGAACCAGCGCTGCATTAAAAGACCTGCCGCTGTAAATTCTGAACCAAGTGCCACGGTCCATGTCAGCCAATAAAGCCAAGCCACTGTATAGCCAGTGCCGGGCCCAATGTATTTTGTTGCATATGTGTGAAAAGCGCCTGTAACCGGCATTGCGACTGACAGTTCACCTAAACAGAGCATCACGAGGTACACAATTAATGCCCCAACCAGATAAGCCAAAATCGTTCCCGCAGGTCCGGCCTGATTGATCGTATATCCTGAACTTAAAAAGAGTCCTGTGCCAATCACGCCACCTAAAGAAAGCATGAACAGGTGACGGCTTGTCATTTTTCGTTGATATTGTTGTGACTGATCTTTTGCTTGTTCCATGTCTTCCCGCCCTTTTGCTTAGAAGTATGTGTGTTGAGTCATGATGCTACGATGTTGCCTGTTTTAAGATATCGGTAATATCCTCTGGTGTCGTCCGGCAGCAGCCGCCGATGATTTGTGCGCCGTCTTTATACCATTGCTGCGCACATTCACCAAATGTATGGTGAGACGTATCTCCGCTCCAAACCTTTTCTTCAGGATCATATAATTCCCCTGAGTTCGGATACACGACAATCGGTTTGCTCGTCCCTTTTTTCATCTCCTGAATAAGAGAAGACATATATTGCGGCGGTGTACAGTTTACGCCAACAGCAGCGATCTGCTCATATGGCTCGAGTGCTTGTACACAGTCCCTAAGTAAATCTCCTTCACTAATGTGCTGACCATCCTTTGCACTAAATGTAATCCACGCATATACACCGCTGAACTCATCCTGCAGCAGTTTAGCGATGGCGATAGCTTCAATGAGACAAGGGATGGTTTCACAAGCGAGAATATCTGCACCAGCCTCTACCAATGCTTGAATTCTTGGTCTGTGAAAATCAATGAGCGCCTGTTCTGTGAGTCCGTAATTTCCCTTATATTCTGAACCATCAGACAAATAAGCGCCGAAGGGCCCCACAGATCCAGCGACAAATGGTTTTGTCCGCTCTTTACGTTGTGTCTCATCCTGCCAAAACTGCTCGCACGCTTCTTTTGCTAACGTGACAGATCGTTTCATTAATTCGATGGCTTCTTCTTTTGTATAACCTTTTTCAGCAAAGCCATCAATTGTCGTTTGGTAGCTGGCTGTTGTTGCACAGTCAGCACCTGCTTGGAAGTAGTCCAAGTGTACTTGCTGAATCAATTCTGGCTGTTCAATGAGGATTTTGGCTGACCATAAACTGTCGTTTAAATCACAGCCCTTTCGTTCAAGCTCCGTTGCAAGTGCACCATCTAAAATCAAAGGTGCGTGAGCCTGTAAACGGCTTTGAATAGGATTCATATAAATCAAACAGCCTCCTTTGTCGATCGGAAATAATGGATATGATATGAGGCAGTAGTTTAAATGACTAAAGTGTTTTTGTCAAGGAGAGGAATAAGCATCATATGACGGAAAAACCCTGAAAACATGCGGGTTTGAGTGCATAAACATACAGTTGAAATAATAGAAAACCAAGTCATTGACAGCCTCTAAAAAGAGATATATATTATGGAAAGGTTCATTTCAGAAAGCTTCATCAAAAGGCGCCGTCTTTTGATTTTTATTTTGTCCAACGACTGTCTTCTTTCGTGCAGAAAGAGGGTTTTTTATATGCTTAAAAAAGGAGGAAAGAAGAAATTGAAAAAATGTGTAAAAGATATTGCAATGATTCTAGTTGGTTCTTTTTTATTTGCTGCAGCTGTGAACATGTTTGTCATTCCACTTGAGTTTGGTGAAGGCGGCGTAACGGGGCTGTCCATCATTTTCTACTATATGTTTGAGATTGCGCCGTGGCTGACAAACCTTGTGTTGAATGCGATTTTATTACTTGTGGGGTATAAATACTTGGACAAGAAGACCACGATCTACACAGTGGTAGCTGTCGCAAGTAACTCTCTATTTTTACATTTGACCACTACATGGGTGGTGAATGTCCATGAATTGATCATTGGTTCTATTTTCGCTGGGATCATCATTGGGATTGGCATTGGTCTTGTTTTAAGAGCGGGCGGTACAACAGCGGGATCTGCTATCCTCGGGCGAATTGCGAATAAGTATCTAGACTGGAACGTGAGCTACGCCATCTTGTTCTTTGATCTGATCGTTGTTTTTGCTTCTTACTTTATTATTGGTGCGGAAAAATTAATGTTTACGATTGTGATGCTGTATGTGGCGACTAAGGTGATGGACTTCGTCATAGAAGGGCTTAACACGAAAAAAGCAGTGACGATCATTTCTTCATGCAAAGATGATATTGCAGAAGAAATCAATCACACCTTGGATCGAGGCGTGACCATTTTAAACGGTCGCGGTCATTATTCGAAGGAATCGAAGGAAATTCTCTATGCGGTCATTCAAAAACAGGAGCTTATGCGTTTAAAGAAAATCATTAAGAAAATTGATCGAGACGCATTCGTTGTTGTCCATGACGTGCGGGATGTGTTTGGAGAAGGATTTGTGAATATATAAAAAGTGAAAAAAGACACCTCCACTATAAAGTGGCGGTGTCTTTTCATATGTTGAGTGATCTTATGTTTAAGGGACTATTTTTTCAAGGTATCATCTTTCTTCTCGTTACTTTTCAGAACGAAAAAACGTATACACTCAGCAATGGCGGCTCCCACCACAAACAGGATGATGGGTGTAATGGTAAAAGGTTGTTTGAAGATGAACAAATACACGATATAACACAAAGTTAGTGTAATGACTAAAGTGAGATAATTACTCCACATTTTTTTCAAGGTCATCAGCTCCTCGTTTTTAAGGTCTACCATTATTCGGTATTGGTTGGGTTGAAAAGAACTAGCCACTTTCAGCCGTTCTCATCACTTTAATTCGAGTTGAGTGTTCGTAAAACTTAGTATGATGATCATAAGGATAAGCGATTGTGAATGAACTTCTTAATTCCATAAAATTCAGCTTATCCCTTTAAAATAAAGAGATTAAATGGGGTGTTTCCTCATTTATTGATATTCGTTCTTGTTTATGTTTGTTGTCTACAATAGATACACGCTAGATTTACCTTGATTAGGTGTAGCCTTGAAGAAAGAGAAACTTCCTGTATGAAAATTTATAGGGACGTTGAGTGTGAAAAGTTGCAAAAGATACCTCTTGTCACATCATACTATGTATTGTATAGTATAAATAGTTAGGAGTTGTAAACATGAATGCACAACTAAAAAAAGGATTACTGGAATTCTGTGTACTGGCGGTATTAAAGAAAGGCGATTCCTATGGTTATCAAATGATTAAAGATATGTCCCATTGTATTGAGATTTCAGAATCGACATTATATCCGATATTAAAGCGGTTAGAGCAAAACAATTATGTGGAGACCTATTCACAGGAACATAACAGTCGATTAAGAAAATACTACCGGATGACAACAAGTGGCCGTGAGCATATGGCACAGTTTTTAGCGGAATGGGATCAAGTGATGGCGATTTACGACTTTATTTCTGGAGGACAGAGCAATGAATAAAAAAGAATTTTTAGCCAGCTTGGAGAAGCACTTGCATCGTCTGGGCGAAAAAGAAAGTGATCGGTTCATCGAGTATTACGATGAAATGATCGAGGATTATCAGGAAGATGGCTACAGTGAACAGGAGGCAGTTCATCAAGTCGGTCAGCCTGCCATCATCGCTGAAGGGATTATGAAGGAACAAGGAATCAAAACCGTTCAGGTGCCGACGTTTGGAGAAAAAGCCACAAGGCTCTCCATCCTCATTTTGGGCTTTCCGTTATGGGGCAGTATTCTAGCAACAGTCTTCCTGCTGTTTCTTTCTGTGTATATGGTGATTTGGTGCATTCCACTCGTGACAGGTACAATGACGCTAGTTGGTCTGCTCGGCGGTTTTTGGAGCATCATTGGTTCTCCGTTTATCTTTCAAGACGGTTTGCATGTGGTGGTGACGCAGATCGGAGTTGGTATTCTTCTATTAGGTGTCGGATTATTAAGCGGCGTAGCCACGGCGTATTTGACAAAGCTATTTGTGCAAGGGACTGTTCAAACCACTAAGGCATTCATGGGAATGTTTAAAAAGAAGGTCGTGAGAGTATGAACGTGAATGATTTAAAAAAGCAATGCATCAAATGGGGGATCATCTTCACCGTTGCCGGAGGAATTGTCATGGCAATTGGTTTTGGACTTTCAGGCTTTGACCTAGATGCATATCAAAACAATGACCAGTACAATGTGTTCCGCACGATCAATTGGAGCAAGCCATAAATGAAAGACCCGCTTATGCGGGTCTTTTTTTCGCTCTGGCAACAAAGAAAAAATAACAGCAAAGTGCGCCAAGGTCACAGAGCATAATAATCAGACCCATGGGAAAGGCAGTCTGGCTTCCAGCTAAGCCGACAAGGGGTGTCATGCATGCGCCAAGAAGCATTTGTGCCACTCCGATGAGGGCAGCGGCACTTCCAGCATGCGCACCGTGATGTTGCATCGCAAGAGACGGTGCAGACGTGCCGACAATCCCAACGCTTGAGACCACAAAAAAGAGCGGGATGAGGATGCCATAAAGCCCTGCATCAATAGAGATCATTACACACAAGGTGACGCCTCCTAAAGCAGCTGTCAGCAGCCCAATGCGAAGGACTTTCTCCTCACCAATTTTCGCAGCAACGCGGGCAAATACTTGTCCAGCTGTGATGATGCCAAGACTATTCACCGCAAAGGCAGCACTGAAGCCTTGCGGAGAAAGGTTGAAAATCTCCTGCAATACAAACGGTGATCCAGAGATATACGCAAACATGGCGGCGAAGACAAGTCCTTGTGAGAGAGCATATCCGACAAAGAGTCGATCGCTCGCTAGAATTTTCATCGCACCTAGGATCTGTTTGAAGCCTCCAGTCTGTCTACGTTCCACAGGTAAGCTTTCTTTCAATGAAAACATCGATCTTAGGAGCATGAGCGTCCCGAGGATTCCTAGCAGAACAAACACTCCCTGCCACGTCGTGAACCGTAACATTTGTCCGCCCACGATCGGTGCCGCTGCAGGAGCCACTCCGTTGACTAACATGAGCAAAGCAAAGAATTTCGTCATTTCTGAGCCTTCATAATGATCTCGTACGATGGCTCGTGCAATGACAATGCCTGCTGAACCAGCAAGTCCTTGAATCAGTCTTAAAAGAATGAATGTCCAAATTGATGTGACCACTGTACATAAAAGAGAGGCCGCAATAAAAATGATCAATCCAATCATGAGCGGCTTTCTTCTGCCAACTGTATCACTGATTGGACCTGCAATGAGCTGTCCAAGCGCAAGTCCAATCAAACAAGCCATGAGACTTAACTGAGACAGCGCCGTGCTTGCTTCAAAGTCACGGGCGATATTAGGTAAAGCAGGTAAATACATATCCATTGCCAGCGGTGCAAGGGCTGTTAAAGAGCCAAGAAGCGCGGCAAGGAGGAATCGATTTTTTTTCGATTCTTGGGGATAAGATAAAGAATTCATATGATGCCACTCCTCGTATATGTCCTCAAATCAGCATAATGAATCAAGCTTTCCATTTCAATCAAAATTTTCAAAGAAGTTTTCGTGCAAAATCATTGATCTTTCGAAGGAGACTCTTTACATTGAATGAGTAGAGAAAAGAATCAGGTCTTCGGCATGCAGTGATTGCATGATACGTATATCCATTCATAGACAAACAGGAGGTGCTGGCATGGAGCATCAAGAGTTGATCATTCGTCAAGCGGTGAGTGAAGATCATGAGGCGATCACACATGTGCTGATCAAATCATACGCACAGTATGAGCCTCAATTTACAGAGGAAGGCTGGCAAAATTATTCTGCAGCCCTGCGAGCGGCTGTAGATAACCCAAACATGGAGTTGATGCTTGTGGCCGAGCTTGAGGGCAAGGTCGTGGGGACCCTTCAAATGTTCCGATCATCAGAACAGGCATATGACAAGCCGGAGATGGGCATTACTTCAGCGATTGTCCGGTTTTTAGGGGTAGATCCTGATGTGAGAGGAAAAGGTATTGCAGAGTCATTGTTGCGTAAAAGTATAGAACTGACGCAATCGTGGGGCGAGAACGTCCTGTACCTTCATACGTCGGATAAAATGCAGGCCGCCATTCGTTTATATGAAAGAATGGGCTTTGAACGGGCACTTGATAAAGAATTTGTGAATCAAAATGGGACGCATGTGAAGAGCTATCAGTATGTGATCAAAAAAGAACAGCCGGCTGGCTCATAATATACACCGAATAAGAAGAGGAAGAGTATGTCCTGCATGGACGGGACTCTTCCTTTTTCTCATGACACCCATATGTTCAGTGCCATATATGAAAAGCACCATGAGATTAACCCAAACATGACAAAGAATTTTAACACATGTTCATAAAGGGTCAGCTTTCCGATCTCTTTTCGTTTTCACCTCACCATATGTCTTCCATAGGCAGCAGCAGTGAACCTTTATTTCTTCAAAAGAAAGCAGTGTATACTAGAATAAGAAGTAGATGCAGAAGGGGTTGTGACCGATTGTTTCCGCTATATGCAAATTCTTGGGATGACGTAATCGAGAGAAAAATCAAATACGATGATCAGGTTGTGGAACATACGTGTCAGCTGTTAGACGCACAGGAGCAGCAAGTCGTGTTGTTTCATAAAATTCAAGAACCATTTACAATGGTTGCTGGTGATGGCACTGTCACGATTCCAAAAGGGAGTTATACGACCGCCTATTATTGGACGGACCGGCCTTACAATGTCTATTTTTGGCGAGATGATCAAGGTAATGAACTTGGCTCTTATGTGAATATCGTCAGACATACATGGTTTGAAGAACGGGCGGTTGTTTTTGAAGATTTATTGATTGATCTACTCGTTCTTCCGAATGGTGATTTCTTTGTTTTGGATGAAGATGAACTGCCGGATAGTTTAGCTTCCTTTGAGCAGGGCTCGGTTCATCGAGCACTCCGTGATGTCATCCATTCGATAGCGCACATCCTCGATCAAGTGAGGCTGGATGCGAAAGGGAAATATCATCACACCCTGTTTCAGAAGATGTTGAAATAGAAAAAACGATTCCTTGCTGAAAGGAATCGTTTTTTTATCAAACCTTGATCCGGTTTAGTCGTTTTTGTAAATCAGTTTTTGTTTTAGATGCTTTTAGTTGTTTGACCGCACTTTGAGCGGTTGCTTTTGTTTTCTTTGTTCGTTTGGCTTCGGCTTTTTTGACTTTTTGTTTGGCATCTGTCACTTTCTTTTGATAGTCGACTTGTTTTTTGACTTTGTCGAGCCGGTTTTGCAGGCTTGTTTTTTCTTTGCCTTTGGATAGCTTTTTAATGGCCGTTTGGGCACTTTTAATCGAGCCTTGGGTTTTACTTTTTTCAGCTGATTGGACCTTCGCTCGTGCGTCACGAATATCAATGGCTGTTTGGACTTTTTTGACTCGGTCAGTGAGTGCGGTTTTTTGCTTGCTGGCAGTGAGTCTGCCAATTTTCGTTTTGGCTTGATCAACATCTGTCTGTTTTTTAGATGTTTCGGCTGTCTTGACTGCGCTTGTCGCAGCCTTTAAAAAGGTTGACTGCGGCACATATTGCACGCGGCCATAGCCGAATTGTGAATCTTTTCCTTTTGCGCCGAGATCGACTGTATAGCTGCGCAATAAAGTGCGGAGCTGAACATTTGTTTTCTTAGGATGTAGCTGTTTTAACAGCGCCAGCATCCCTGTGACATGCGGTGCCGCTTGTGATGTACCGGTTGCATACCAATATTCATTTTTCAAATAGGTACTGATGACGTTCTCGCCGGGAGCGGAAAATTCAATTCCTTTCCCCGTATTAGAGATGGAGGCGAGTTTGTCTTTGTCAGTCGTTGCAGAAACAGCAATGACGCTATTGTATGCGGCAGGATAACTAATCCCATTCTTCTTTCCATCATTTCCACTTGCAGCAACGACCAGCAGTCCTTTTTTGTATGCTTCATCAACTGCTGAACGTAAAATCGGAATGTTATCTTCAAAACCTAGACTTAGGTTGATGATGTCCATCTTATTGCTAATCGCCCAATCAATGCCTCGGAGCAGACTGTATAAGTCGCCCTCTCCTTTTTTATCTAATACTTTTACAGCATACAGCTTCACACCAGAAGCGACGCCGACCGTACCGTAATCATTATTGAGCGCCCCAATTGTACCGGCGACATGTGTTCCATGTCCTTCATCGTCTTTGTAAGAAGACGTGTAATCGACGAATGATTTACCGCCGGCTACCTTTAAATCTTCATGTGGGAAAATACCAGTATCGAGAACGGCTACTTTCACATTTTTCCCTGTCACACCTTCTTTGATTGCTTGCTTTACATTGAGCTTCTGCAAGTTATAAGATTTTTGTACCAAAGCATCCTGACCAGTAGCAGCAGCCGTTTTTTTCACGGTAGCAGCAGCGAGTTTGACCCTAACGTTTTTTGAAACATAAGCGATGTTTGGGTCTTTTTTAAGTGAGGTGACAGCTTGCTCATCTGCTGTCACTGCTACAGCTGGAAGGTGTATGTATTGAGCGTTCACTTTTTCACTTTCTTGAATAGCCGTCTGTTTTCCTTTTTGATTTTTATAGACGATGATGACATCTGTTTCTTTTGGTGGTGCAACTGCCTGCGAATGGAAGGGCAAAGCAGTTGTCAAAGCAAGAAGAAACGCGATGACCACGACGATTTTCTTTTTCAAGGCAATGGCTCCTTGCATATGAGGTGACCTCCGTCTTTTTTTCTTTATTATATCGGAGAAATAAGATGGATGGTTAGAAGAATCATAGTCTAGAAAGAAAGTTTTTTTCACACGTATCCCGAAATTGAATTTCATAGAATTCTAGTAGACAATAGAGAGATCATAATATGAGAAAGAAGGACATGCCGATGAATGTAAAAGAGTATATGACGTATGATGCGACGGGACTGGCATCACTTGTGCAGAAAAAGCAGGTCACGCCCGAAGAGCTTGTACACGCTGCATTTACTAGATTGGAAGAAGTGAATCCAGTACTAAATGCGGTGATTCAGACAAGGCGAGATCAAGTGTTCAAAGACATGAAGTCACTAGATGCGGATCAGCCGTTTGCTGGTGTTCCGTTTGTGTTGAAAAATATATCGCAGGGGCTGGAACATGAACCTTTGACGGCGGGTGCTTTGCTGTTAAAGGATGTAAAGGCGCAAACAGATTCCCACTTTGTCCGTCGATTGAAGCAGGCTGGGCTCCTCATGATCGGTCATACGAACACACCTGAATTCGGATTGCGAAATGTGACAGAACCCTTTTTATATGGTCCGACGAGAAACCCTTGGAATGCTGACTATTCTCCGGGCGGTTCAAGCGGCGGGACGGCAGCAGCTGTGGCAAGCGGCATCGTACCGGCGGGTGGAGCGAGTGATGGCGGAGGGTCTATTCGGATTCCGGCATCCTTTACTGGTTTATTTGGACTCAAGCCAACAAGGGGGAGAACACCGGTCGGCCCGGGTGCAGGAAGGCAGTGGCAAGGAGCTTCCATTGACTTTACGCTCACAAAAACAGTTCGAGACAGTGCAGCCCTGCTTGATTTGCTTCAAGTCATTCAGCCAGAGGCTGCGTTCCAAACGCCATTATATGACGGTAGCTATCAGGAGGATTTAGTGAAACGAACCTCTTCGATGCGAATTGCTTACAGTGTAGACTCTCCAGTAGGCACGAAGGTGAGTGAGGAAGCAAAGCAGGCAGTCTTGAACACTGTGAAATGGCTGAGTGAACAAGGGCATCAAATAGAGGAAGCGAAGCCGGACATTGATGGTGTCCATCTGATGCAGCAATATTATGTCATGAACAGCGGTGAAATGTCTGCCTTATTTACCTCTCTGGCTCGTTCATTCGGGCGTCCGGTGAAGCCTGAGGAGACAGATATTGTGGCATGGGTACTGGCGGAAGCAGGAAAAAATGTGACAGCTGCTGCTTATACAGAAAGTCTTGATGCATGGGATATGGCCGCTGCAAAAATGGCCGCATTTCATCAAACCTACGATCTATATGTGACCCCAGCTACTGCTTATTCGGCTCCAAAGGTTGGCGAGCTGATGCATAACGATCAAGAAATTGCTGCATTGTTACGTGTGTCATCCCTTTCAATGCAAGCACAGCAGGATCTGATTTATGAAATGTTCCTCAAGAGTTTGACCTACACACCATTTACACAGCTGGCTAACCTAACCGGCCAGCCATCTATGAGTGTGCCAGTTCATCTCACAGAAGCAGGCATGCCTTTAGGCGTACAGGTGACAGCACCGAAAGGAAAAGAGGACTGGCTGCTCAGACTGGCGTCAGAAATAGAATCATCCTCATTATGGAAAGGAACGCATCCATTACTGAATCAATAATACAATGGCATCGACGTTGGTCTATGGAGGAAAGGAGTGTCACACGTGAGTACGAAGGACAAAATCATTCAAACGGCCGCACTTCTTTTACGTAAACAGGGGTATCATGCGACAGGGTTGAATCAAATCATTCGAGAGAGCGGCACGCCGAAAGGATCTCTTTATTATTACTTTCCAAATGGAAAAGAAGAGCTAGCCATAGCAGCCGTTGAATATATGAGTCAAAGGGTCATCGATCAAATTGAAGCAAGCTTTGCCTATTCTGATGACCCATATGTCGCCGTCGATCATTTTATGACAAATATCATTCGGGGTTTTATGGAGCAAGAAAGTGAAAGAGGGATACCGATTGTCTTACTGGCGGCTGAGTCAAAACCTGAACATACAAAACTTCATGCTGCATGCAAACAAGAAATGATCCGCTGGCAAGAGCTTGTCAAAGAAAAGCTGATGAATAGCGGATATGATGAAACAAAAGCGGATGAGCGGGCATCTCTCCTTCATTCAATGGTCATCGGTGGATTATCAATGACTACTGCATTAAAGCAAACGACACCTTTAGAGCACGTGAAATGTTACCTTAGACACTTATTTATGCGAGAAGAGTAAAATCTCTCGCATATTGCCTATCTATTATATCAATTGGTCTATATAATAAAGATAGTCAATTAGTCATGAGGAGTGATGGGATGTCGGAGCAACCACAATCGATCAAGCAATCCGAAGATACCTCTTTTTATACCGTGTCCGGTTCGGGGGAGCTGTATGGTTTGGAAAATCAGCTTGTACATGTGCTGGCAGAAGCAAATCAAACAAATCAACTGTTTGAGCTTGTCTTAATCACAGGTGGGAAAGGTGCTTACTTTCCGCTGCATTGTCATGAGACGCTATTTGAAACCATCTTTGTGCTGGAAGGGAAGCTGGAAGTGATACTGGACGGTAAAAAGTATATGGTGACGGCCTGTGATTATATTCATATTCCGCCCAAAACAATTCATGGCTATAGAATGCATAGTCACAAAACACGGTTTATTTCTTATACACTGGGCGGGCAAATGACAGATGTCTATCAGCAAATCGGAAAGAGGCTGTTGCAGAATGAATGGCCGATGACTGATCACCCATTTGATGCAGACAGCTTTCATCAGGCTGAAAAAGAAAGCGATATCATATTGATGCACGGCATTAGGGAGCTATCCAATACAACCAAGCCAGCTGTTTTGTTTCATAGTCAGCTCCCGCGCGCAGTGCAGCCATATGTGCTGGAGGCTGGTGAAGGAAAGCAATACATGGTCGAAGGTCAGCTTCATGAGCTGATTGCGACAACGGAAACAACAGGAGACGGATTTAGTTATTTTGTGATTGAAGGGACAAAGGGAAAAGGGTTACGTTCGCATTATCATGAAATGCATACAGAAGCACTTTATTGTGTTGAAGGCAGAATCAATCTTCAGTTAAACGGAGAAAATATTTGCTTGATGCCAGGGGATTTTGCCTATATTCCTCCGAATACCGTTCACTTGTATGAATTCGTGTCTCATTCAAATAAAATGTTGGTTTTGCTGCTGCCTGGCTATATTGAGCAAGTGTTTGAACAATTTGAAGAAGCACAAAGTCCAGGTATGTGCCCTTATTTTATACAGGAAGGGAACATGATGGAGGGTGGGGAGACCTCTGCTCAGTATGATTTGGTGTTTGTCGAAGATAAATAGCTGTGTAACGCGTTACACAGATTTGAATAAACAGCCTGTCGAATCAATCGGCGGGTTATTTTGTTTTCCCTTATGGAACAGCATCCCTATTCATATGCATGAACCATAGCATTCGGTGTCTGTCCTGCGTGCTGGTGCTCATTAATGTCACATTCACTCCGCGCCAGTACGCGTCCTTCCTAGACTGCAAAGGTTTTCTATCACGCTAAAAGAAAACAAAGGGCTAAAATAAAGTTCATTTTAGCCCTTTGTCAAAAATCTGAGGCTTAGGATAATTCCTAAGCCTTTAGTGTGCGCTCGTCCATCATTTTTTCAATTAATTCAAAAAATGTTTTTTTATCTTCTTCTGATAGGTGATTGAACAGTTGATTGACGAGCAGCTGACGATTGTCGATCATTTGTCTGGCGATTTGTTCACCTGATTCAGAGAGTGTAATCCATACCGTACGGCGGTCATTGTTATTTCTAGAGCGGATAATCAGCCCTTCATCTTCTAAGTGATTGAGAGCGGTTGTTGTTGCGGAGGGAGATAATGAAACTTCCTGCAGAATATTTTTCACAGTACATGATTGATGGCGGTAGATGATGCGTAAAATAAACCCTTTTACATTCGTGACGTTTTTCGGGATATTCTCTTCATCTATTCGTTTCGTCGCCTTTAAATACTTTGTCAGTGCATGGTCTAACAAACTTGCCTCTAGCTCGAAATGTTGCATTCTCCATACCTCTTTTCCTATTGCATTCGCATTTTCCGATCAATTACTAGGTCTATCTTATCATAATAAGCATCATCATTTAAACCAAAATGGAAGACGGCTATAAAATTACCTATATTATCAATTAATAAAAGGAACAATTCCAAAATGAAATGATTTTACTTTCACCTTTTTTTATTTTAGAATGTGAATGAGATAAAATCTGCCAATCCAATTCACTGGAAATTGGCTATTGGACATCAAACGTTTGGAGATGAAGATATTGAATACTTTACAGGCATTACTAAACGACAGAATGGAACGCTCTTCACAAATTGAAGCGGTAACTGGCGGAGGTGTGTCTTATACATTTGAAGAATATGCAAAACGCATTGATCAGCTGGCGCATTACTTACATCGTAAAGGAATTCGAAAAGGTGACCGGGTGTGCTTTATTTGTCAAAACCATCATCACTTTTCTACGATTATGCTGGCAGCCATTAAAGCAGGTGTTGTCGCCGTACCGCTTAGCTGGCAGCTTACCTCTTTTGAGCTAGAAGGTATCTTGAAAAAAGCAGAGCCAAAGGCTTTATTTTTTGACCGTGAATTCCGTGACATCATTGCGGCAGTGAATGTGTCTTTAGAAGATTGTCTCATGGTGGAATCTGGTGTCAATGCGAAAACAACACAGCTGTTTGAAGACATATTGGCGTCTAATGATGGAAGTGATCTTGCTGAGCAGGTATCAGAGGAAGATTTGGCCATGATTTTATTCACCTCAGGTACAACAGGTAATCCAAAAGGCTGTATGGTCGGACATGGACGAATCTATCAATTTTTAACAAGACGTGGGAATCGAGGATTTGATCTGAAAGGAAAACGATACTTGGCAAGTCATCCGCTATATCATATGAGTTCAATTAATCACCTGATTGCAGCTGCAATTGAAGGGTATACGTTAGTCTTCTTACATGATGCAACGCCGAAACGCATTTTAGAAACGATTGAGAAAGAAAGAATTACGTTTATGATGGCTTTCCCATCAGCTTATACGTACATGCTAGAAGAAATGAAGCGCGGTTCGTACGATCTCTCATCTTTTGAAATTGCGATTTCTGGTGGTACGAAGGTACCGGTACGCTTAATTAAAGATTACAAAGAAGTAGGCATTCAGATGATGCATGGCTACGGAAGTACAGAAGCGTGGGTTGTGAGTGCGTGGCATCCAGCGATGGGTGAGGATAAGATGGGCTCTGCTGGTAAAGTGGATCCGGATGTAGAAGTCAAAATCGTGCATCCTGAGACAGAGGAGGCGCTCCCAGCTGGAGAAATTGGTGAGGTCGTCATGAGAAGCCCATTTTATTTCTTAGGCTACTATCATCAACCTGAAGCGACAGAGAAAGTGCTCAAAGATGACTGGTTCCATATGGGGGATGCAGGCTATCTGGATGAAGACGGTTTTCTTTACATCACAGGGAGATACAAAGATGTGATTCTATACGGTGGGGATAATATTTATCCTGACCAAGTGGAAGAGGTCATTGATCAAATTCCAGGTGTAATTGAATCTGCTGTCATTGGGGTACCAGATGACTTATATGGTGAAGTACCAAGTGCGTATATCGTAAAAGACGAATCTGTCGATTTCTGCGAAGAAGATGTGTTGAATTACTGCAAGGAACGTTTAGCAGATTACAAAGTGCCATCCATTCATTTCACGCACGATCTGCCAAAAAATAAACTTGGTAAAATCATGAAGAAAGATTTACGTGAATTGGTTGTGAATGCGTAGGACCTATTCTGCTATAATGAAATTTGAATGATTTTTTTGTTTTTCTAACGTTTTGGAGGGAAAGGGTTTGCGACATATACTTCGTAAGAAACACATTCACGATTTGTTAGAACAGAGCAGACAGCAAAAGGTAAAGAAAACACTGGGCGGGCTTGATCTCACGCTCCTTGGCATAGGGGCTGTGATTGGGACGGGGGTCATGGTGTTAACCGGAATTACAGCAGCTAAGGATGCAGGACCGGCTGTTATTTTCTCCTTTGCGATTGCAGCGATTGTGTGCAGTTTAGCAGCACTTTGTTATGCAGAAATGGCTTCTGCGCTGCCTGTGTTCGGCAGTGCGTACATTTATTCATATACCACAATGGGTGAACTCGTAGGTCATCTCATGGGATGGACGTTATTATCTGTTTATATGCTGACTGCTTCAGCTGTAGCGAGTGGCTGGTCGAGTTATTTTAACAGCCTGCTGGAGGGGTTTGGAATCTCAATTCCACATCAATTTTTAGCTGGTCCAGAACAAGGCGGATATATGAATTTGCCAGCAATTATCATTGCTTTACTCATTGCGTGGATCCTATCTAGAGGAACGAAAGAAAGTAAAAAATTCAATAATATCATGGTGTTTGTGAAACTTGGCATTATTGTTCTTTTCATTGTAGTAGGTGGTTTTTATGTAGAACCAGCCAATTGGCAGCCGTTCATGCCGTTTGGTACGGAAGGGATTATTGCTGGTGCCGCTGCTGTGTTTTTTGCCTTTTTAGGATTCGATGCCATTTCGGCTTCTGCAGAAGAGGTGAAAAATCCACAGCGGAACCTTCCAATTGGCATTATTGGTTCATTGCTCATTTGTACGATCATTTATATTGTCGTTTGTTTGGTCATGACAGGCATGGTGCACTATACGAAGTTGAATGTGACAGAGGCAATGTCTTATGTATTGCAAAGTGTCCATCAACATAGCGTGGCTGGTATTATTTCTGTCGGTGCTGTAATTGGATTGATGGCTGTGATTTTCGCCAATAATTATGCGGCAACTCGAATTGCTTTTGCGATGGGGCGGGACGGGCTCTTGCCTAAAGTGTTTTCAAAAACAAACAAAAGTGATACACCTGTTGCCAGTATATGGGTGATTGGCGGGATGACAGCTGTTATTTCAGGGTTTATTGATTTGAAGGATCTGTCCAACCTAGCCAATATCGGTGCATTATTAACGTTTGCGATGGTGAGCTTATCCGTACTCATTTTGAGAAAGACACATAAACAGCTGGAAAGGGGATTCCGGGTTCCGTTTGTACCGGTTTTGCCAATTATCTCGATGGGCTGTTGTGTGTTTCTGATGCTCAATTTACCAGGCCGGACATGGCTGTACTTCGGGGTTTGGCTGATGATCGGTGTCGTCATGTACGCAGCATATTCTAACAAACACAGTGAATTAGCGAAATCTGCTTAAGAAAAAGGTGCAAATCCGTTGACGATTTGTGCCTTTTTTCATACGATTTGGGATAAGCTATATAAGAGATAATGAACGGAACAAGAGGAGGATGAGGGAAATGATCAGCGTTAGTCCTTATATTGTCGTAGAAGACGTCAAAGAATCTCTTCAATATTATCAAGGAATTTTTGGCGGAGATATTCGTATCTTAAATGAACATCAAGACCGTGTATTGCATGCTGAGCTACACCTTGGAGAATCACTGCTCCACTTTTCAGATACATTTGGCCGCACACCAAAACCGGAGAATCTTCGATTGATCATGCAGTTTGACAATGAGGAAGAGTTAAAGGCTGTATACGAGGCGCTTGAAGCTGACGGAGATGTCCTTGTGGAATTACAGGATACGTTTTTTGGCGCACTTCATGGACAAGTACAAGATCGGAAGAATGGTCTGATATGGGTGCTGAATTATATGAAATAAATAAAGACCTTCACCCTTGTAAAGGTTTTTTTGTGAGTGTTTTTATTTTCTGAAAAATGGAAAATATGCTATGTTGGAAGAATGATAAGACATGGGGAAAGGGTGGAAAAGGAATGGATCAAGTTGAGTTTCAATATATTCAAACAAACGGCATAAAGCTCCATACAGCAATGGCTGGTCCTGAAGATGGCCCACTGCTGGTGCTGCTGCATGGATTTCCTGAGTTTTGGTATGGTTGGAAAAATCAAATCCGCCCCCTGGCTGAGGCAGGGTATCGTGTCGTTGTTCCTGATCAAAGGGGATACCATCTGAGTGACAAACCAGAAGGAGTCGAATCATACGTCTTAGACAAATTAAGAGATGATATCGTGGGATTAATTAAGGCACTGAGCCCAAATCAAAAGGCCATTGTCGGCGGACATGATTGGGGCGGAGCTGTTGCTTGGCATCTTGCTTCAACCCGTTCTCAATATGTAGAAAAATTAATCATCGTCAACATGCCGCATCCTCGTGTGATGATGAAGGTCCTTCCGTTTTATCCGCCGCAGTGGAAGAAGAGCTCTTATATCGCGTTCTTTCAGCTTCCAAATGTACCAGAGGCAGCCCTTCAAGAAAATCACTTTCAAAGACTGGATGAAGCCATTGGACTGTCTGCTAGACCTCATCTGTTCACGAAGGAAGATGTCTCAAGCTATAAGCTGGCATGGACGCAGCCGGGAGCCATTACGTCCATGTTGAATTGGTATCGAGGTATTAAAAAAGGCGGCTTTGAAAAACCGATTTCCAAACGAATTCTCGTGCCTGTCCGCATGATCTGGGGAATGGAGGACAAGTTTCTAAGCAGAAAGCTCGCAAAAGAAACGATCAAAATTTGCCCAAATGGACAGCTGATTTTTGTCGATGATGCCACTCATTGGATCAATCATGAAAAGCCAGATGTCGTGAATAAGCTCATACTCGAATTTTTAACATAAAGAAATAAGCTCTGATCATATGACCAGAGCTTATTTGTTTTATCCGATTTGATTCTTTTTCAAGGAAACAGGTTCGTCGTCCCAGCATTCAATCTGTTCATTGTTCGGAACGGCGTTTTTATAGAAAACAGGATCTTTGCCTTCTTTTTTCTGTCGCATGTAATCCTTCAGTGCTGCAAAGGCGACTTTAGACAGCATGGTAATGGCAATGAGGTTGACGATGACCATGAGACCCATGAATAAGTCGGCCAGACCCCAAACGAGAGGAACAGTGGCAATGGCTCCGAATAGAACCATGCCAATGACAGCCACACGATAGATGTTGAGCCAAATTTTATTCGCTCCCAAGAATTCAATGTTCGTTTCACCATAGTAATAGTTACCGATTAACGTACTAAAAGCGAATAAGAAAATCATGATCGCTAGGAATCCAGAAGCCCAAGGCCCAATGTGCTGACTTAATGAAGCCTGAGTTAGCTCAATTCCTTGCAGATTGGTTGTTTTATACGCATCAGAGAACAGGACAAGAAAGGCTGTGCTTGTACATATAATTAACGTATCTGTTAACACACCAAATGCTTGGATTAACCCTTGTTTGACTGGGTGGCTCGTGACAGCAGTTGCTGCTGCGTTAGGGGCGCTACCCATACCGGCTTCGTTTGAGAAGAGACCGCGTTTAATCCCTTGTAACAATGCTCCACCTAGTGTACCGCCGGCAAACTGTTCAAATCCGAAAGCGTGCTTCACAATCGTACTGATGACACCTGGCAGTTCAGTAATATTTGTGACAATCACAAAGAAAGCAATCCCGATGTAAGCAACGGCAAGAACCACGACAATATATTCAGATGCTTTTGCAATCGCTTTGATCCCTTTGAAAATAATCGCTGCAAAAATAACAGCCATAACGATTCCGACAGTTAAGCGATCTAGACCAAAAGAGTTTTGAAAAGCGACGGTGATTGTATTTGATTGCACGGCGTTAAAGACAATCCCAAAAGAGATCGTGATCAGGATGGCAAATAAAATTCCCATCCAGCGCTTGTTTAACCCTTTTTCCATATAATAAGCAGGTCCACCGCGGAATCCTGTTTTATCTTTTACTTTATACACCTGAGCTAGTGTACTTTCAACAAAGCTCGAAGCAGAACCGATAATCGCTACGATCCACATCCAGAAGATTGCGCCAGGTCCACCGATCGCAATAGCGATAGCAATCCCTGTGATATTCCCTGTTCCTACACGTGCTGCCATACTGATGGCAAATGCTTGGAACGGTGAGATTCCCTCTTTTTCTTTTCTTCCTTCTTTTAGAACACGCAGCATTTCTTTCAGCATTCTGACTTGCAAGAAGCGTGATCTATATGTGAAGTAGACCCCTACTCCAAGTAACAGAGCAATGACAAGATAAGTCCAAATAAAATCATTTGTAGTTGTTAAATAAGATAGCAAAGCTTTTTCGTTCATAACATCACCTCTTCGATTTCATCACTGTTCTTTTTAAAAAATACTGAGATCCCACTCTTTCGCGAGTTTCTTCAGCATCATGACACCGGTAATACTATTTCCACAATCGTCAATGGCAGGACCATAAATGCCGATACCGCAGCCTGTCTGAAATGGGAATTCTCTTCTTGCGCTTGGCGGAACGCAAGCCATGATTCCTCCAGACACACCACTTTTAGCTGGAACGCCTACGAAAGCAGCAAAATTACCAGACGCATTGTACATGCCGCATGTCAGCATCAATGCCTTTGTTAGTCTTGCGATATCTTTTGGAATGACTTGGACTTGTTTAAAGGGATGGTAGCCATCACTTGAAATAATCAGTCCAATCAAGGCGATGTCCTCTGTTGTGACCTCAATGGAACATTGCTTTAAATACACTTCTAACGTGTCCTCGACATCTGATTCTAAGTAATTGGTTTCTTTTAAATAATAAGCAAGTGCCCGGTTGCGGTGTGCAGTTGCCCATTCTGATTGATAAACTTCTTCATTAACAGAAGGACGCTTACCTATTAAGTTTTCGATTAAATCGAAAATATATGCTAGCTTTTCTGTAGAAGTCTTTCCAGGAAGGATGGAGGATACGGTAATAGCTCCAGCATTAATCATTGGATTAAAGGGCTTCCCTGGTTTATGCATCTCAAGGCGGTAGATGGAATTAAATGCATCACCAGTTGGCTCTACATCTACCCGATCCAAGACGTACGGAACGCCTCTTCCTAAACAGGCAGCTATAAAGCTGATGACTTTTGAGATACTTTGCAGGGTAAAGGGAACGTCCCAATCACCATAACGTACAGATGATCCATCTGGGCCTATCACGCTGATACCAAGTTGAGAGGAATTTACTTTTCCGAGTGCTGGAATGTAGCCAGCGTTCTGCCCGTTTTTGTAATACGGACGTATTTCTTCTGCCCATTGATCAACAGAAGACTGGCATGCGTGTTGTGTATTATTAGAAATTGCTGTTTTCATACGATTCCTCCAATCAAAAATCAAAAAGTACCCTATTGAATTGGCGGATGACAAAAAATGCGATCAAATAGGCACGAAAACATGTTACACATCTTCAAAGAACTTGTCATGCGCTGCTTGTACCACTCCTTTACACCTAAATATATGTTCAAATGAAGGCTTTGGCGGCGAAACAACAAAAAGGGTTTTTAGTGAAAATTCAGAAAACGCTTACATATAGTTTCACTAAAATTGTTCATTCAATTTATCTTGGAAACTACACAATCTGACGAAAATCTACAGAAAAACTTACAAATAAAAATCAGTCCGTATGCAATTGTCTAAACAATTCCCATTATTGTAGACAATCTCCAAATGTAGAATAGCTGAAAGGTCACCATGCCTTCTCGGAGAATAGTCATAAAAAATGATTTTGAAGAGAGAAGAAGCCGTGAAAATAATTTTTTTGCTCATTGTGAAGCAAAGAGTCTCCTTGTATACTGTGGCTATGTAAACAGGGGAAGGGATGTCAGTCATTTGAGTTTAAACCAGCTTGTCAAAAAAGACGCATTTATTTTGATTTTTATGATCGTCATTGTGCCGCTTGCGGGAGAGCTGAAGTTTTATCCTGTGAATGAAACATTTCGTATTAGTTTTGGGGCACCTGCGTTTTTCTTTTGCTTATTACTTTTAAGAAAATCAAGACCATTGCTGCCAGGTTTTTTAACAGGCGCAGCCATTGTCCTATTTCGGGTAGGTTTAGATCTTATTCAGCAAAAAGCTGATCTGGCTCTGTCATTTTATCAGCAGTTTCCGAGCTTCTTTTTTTACTTTACTTATGCTTTTCTTTTCTTTGTTGTCCGTACAGGACGTTTTAAGCAGCGTTCCATTTTTATTGGGCTGATCGGACTGATGATTGAACTGCTTGCTGATTTTGTTGAGCTGTTTGTACAATTTTTAGTGTTTGATACAACCATGACTTTCTCAAAGCTGAGTGATATGATCCTCATTGCATTTGCTCACAGCTTCGTGGTCATCAGCTTTTTTAATATGATGAGGCTGTATGAGGCACAATCAAGAGAGAAACAAATCATGAAGCAAAATGAGCATATGATGATGGTCATTTCAAATTTATATGAGGAAACAGTTCATTTAAAGAAAACGTTAAATCATACAGAGCACATAACGCAAGAATCCTATCGGCTCTATCGTCTGCTGAATGAACATGAGGCAGGAAAGAAAGTGAGTCAGGAGCTGCTCAAGCTTGCAGGGGAAATACATGAAGTCAAAAAGGACAATCAGCGTATTTACGCTGGGCTTTCAAAGCTAATTTCCAAGGAGAATATGCAAGATTATATGAGGGCAGAGGATCTTGTTCAAATCGTGATTCGCATTCAAGAGAAATATGCGCTATCTCTCGGGAAGAACATTTCCTTTACATCTGATATAAAAGGCATTCACTTGCATGAGTATCATGTGTTCATTTTCTTATCGCTGATTAATAATTTAATGGCAAATGCAGTTGAAGCAATCAAGGATGATGGAGCCATCTCACTCGTATTAAAAGGGAGTCATGATAAAATAGAGATTCGGGTTGAGGATGATGGACCGGGTATTCCTGAGAAATTGAGAGAGATTGTATTTGATCCTGGATATACCTCAAAATTTGATGCATATGGAACACCGTCAACTGGGATTGGCTTATCCTATGTGAGAGAGCTGGTTCAAGAGCTGGACGGTCAAATCCAGATTGAGCAAAAAGAAACGAAAGGAACAGCTTTTCAGCTTGTCCTTCCGATACAAAATTTAATACAGAGAGGGTGAGTGTATGCGATTTTTCATTGCAGATGATGATCGTGCAATACGCTCGATTTTAGGTCAGATCATTGAGGATGAGGATCTAGGAGAGGTCGTGGATGAAGCTGATGACGGCATAGGATTAGAAGCGCATTCATTGAACCTGAAAAAAGTAGACATCCTTCTGATTGATCTTTTAATGCCAGCTAGAGACGGCATTCAAACCATACGTCATATTCACCCTGAATTCAAAGGAAAGGTCATCATGATATCTCAAGTAGAAGCAAAAGAGATGATGGCAGAAGCCTATGAACTTGGAATTGAATATTATATTCATAAACCCGTCAATCGAATTGAGATTGTCAGTGTCATTCGAAAGGTCATGGAGCGGATCAAGCTGGAAAAATCAATTTACGATATTCAAGCTTCTCTTCGGCATGTGCTGCCATTAGAGCCAGTGATTTCTCATGAGACAGGTACTGGATCAAAGCGAAGAACGATGAAAGAGGCAGGGGAATTCCTCCTATCTGAATTAGGAATTGTCGGAGAGAGTGGCTCTAAGGATTTACTAGAGATATTGATCTACTTACATGAAACACAGACAGCCAATTCTCATGAGGTGAATTTTCCGCCATTAAAGCAGCTATTTATCAAAACGGCGGAACGAAAGCTTGGTCGTGGTGCGTCGGATGTGGAAGTGATGCGGGAAGTGAAAGCAGCAGAGCAGCGAATTAGACGAGCCATCCATCATTCCTTAAATCATTTCGCATCACTAGGGCTCACAGATTTTTCAAACCCTAAATTTGAGCACTATGCGTCGAAGTTTTTTGATTTCACTGATGTCAGCCAAAGGATGAAAGAAATGCAGAAGACTTCTTCATCCGCAGGGTCAACAGGCAGAGTCAATACGAAAAAGTTCGTGCAAATCTTTTATTTTGAAGCAAAGCAGCTATTCGAAGGGATGAGCTGAGGGAAATCTATTGGAATGATTGGAGAAAATAAACAGAGACAGAGTGCTTTTGACTATGAGCCGCCTTGCTCTTTTAGACGTCTTTGTTATTTATCTGATCATTCTGATTTTTCTTTTTTCTTGAAAATAAAACTCTCCTGTGCAATCGTTTGTTAAAATAGTGAGGTTAGACTAGAATGTCGGAGGTTTTATTTTGGGAAAAATTAAACGAAATGCGCTCTGCCCATGCGGAAGCGGAAAAAAATATAAACATTGCTGTGGTCAAAAGTCAGGCGGAGAACAAACGTCTGAGCTTGTGTTTAAGGAAGCTGTACAAGTTCAAAAGGATTTAATGAATTATGCGTTCTCTAAGCAGCAGAGAGCGATCAATCAATTCATTAATGAGTTTTCTTTCCTAGCAGATATGGATAAAGAAACGCAACAAATCTCAGTCTTTCATTTGAGTGTATGGGGCATTTTCTTCCGCCCATTAACAGATAAGAAAGAGACCATCTTCCAAGAATTCCTGACAAAAAAAGCAGAAGATATTACCCGTCCTAAAACAAGACAAGTGGTTGAATCTTGGACAGACATGGAGCCATCTTTGCTTTTATTAAATGAAAAAACGGACGAGTCTCTTTACTTTGAGAATATGGTGACAGCTGAGAAGGTTGAAGTTGATGTGAAGCCGGATCAAACAGTGCTCCCTGAGAAAGGTAGTCTTGTTCTAGGTTTCCCTGTTCAGTTTGAAGAAAAGGCAGAGTTTTTCATTCAATATACGATGTTTGCGAAAGAGTTTACTGATACGCTTCTTCTTCAGGTTCGCCAGCTCGTTGAAGCACATGAGGCAAACGGAGGAGCACGCAGCACATTTATGAGAGAAGCCTTCCCTGAAGTGCTGAAGTGTATGTTTGCGAAGCAAGAAGTTGAAGAAACAGAAGCGCCTGCTCAAACAGAAGGAAGTACAGTAGGACTATCAGCAGATCGGATGAACTGGGCTAGTGACGTTCAGTTGGAAACAGCCAAGCTGATTGAAGACGGGATGAAAGAGCACGGTGACCAAAGCCTGACAGATGGCGCTTTAACAGTTTGGAAAGCTTACTGTGATCAGAAAGCACCTGTGATCCGTAAAGCGGCGTCATTTGCTGCGGGAATCGAATATTATATTCATTCACTTGCAAGCGATGCCCCGCTTTCTCAAGCACAAGTTGCTAAAAAGTATGGTATTAGTGCGTCCACTGTATCGAGCCGATTTAAAGACATTGAAAAAGCGGTCAAAGAAGAGCAAGAGACGACTGTATCATAGCATGAAAAAAGACGCGGCACCTTTCAAGGAGCCAGCGTCTTTTTTTCATCATCTTGTTTTAATAAAACCACTCATGTATTGCTCTGTATTATAATCATTGAGGTCAATTTTCCACTGGCCATCTCCGTTACGTTTCATTTTCACTTCATACTCAGCAGGGCTTGAGACTGGAGGAAGCTTTTCAAACTCAGAGGCGTACATATTCAAGCTTTTCTTATACAATTCTTCTTTCGAACGGATTTTGCCGTTGTAAAACTCATCTCTTTGTTTGTCTAGTTTGTCTTTTAAGTTAGAAGCATCAATACCGGTTACTTGAGCGACAACCTTCGCTTCGTCATCTGAGATGGTTTTCACACTTGTTTCCACTTTCGCTTTATCCTTCATTGTATTTTGCATGCGTTTGTACATGGATAAAATATCGCGGTCACTGACTTCGTTTCCATATATGCCTGCACTTCTCTTGAAGTCTTTCACAAACATTTCGTGATATTTATTAACGACATCTGATTGATTGTCACCTGTTAATTCTGAGAATTGATCATTCTTTTTGTCAAAAACAATGAGATCTGTATAAGCAGATAGCGCTTTTGCTGGGTTATCTAGCTTTTTCGCTGTATCCAGTATCTTTTCGCCATCTAGTTCAATTTCGATCGAATCGCTGTTTTTCTTGATGCTATCTTGGTACACGAACTGATATTTTTTGCCTTTATCTACTAGGAAATAAAGAGCTCCTGATAGTGATTTTCCTTTGTTCAATGACCCAAGATCAAGGCGGTCTTTACTGCCGTAGAATTTTAAATCAGAGACTTTGGCATCGTCCTGATAAAGGGTGAAATCAGAGTTATATAGTGAAAGGGCTTTGTCACCTTTGTTGGTGATCGTCAGGTTAACTTTTAACACCAATTCATTGTCTCGCAAGGTAGTTGTTGAGTCTTCTGGTAACGTGTATTCGTAGCTATTCACTTTTACCTCTGCTGTTTTTGTTGATTTTTGGTCAGCCTTTGTTGATTTTGCTGAGCTCTGGCAGGCTGCAGAGATGATCATCACGAATGAAATCATGAGGAGTGCACTTATTTTTTTAAGATTCACAGTTGATGCTCCTTTGCTTTTCTTTCGTCATTTTCTTCCCGCTATCTGACTGAGAAAAAAGAAACAGATAGAATGGTATATTCGGGTGTTAAAGGGGAAAATATCCTAATGACGATTTGCACTATTCATTCTATCGAATTTCATTCGTGATGAGGAATAGGTTTTAGTCCCTATCTTTGATAGATTTTTACACAAATACCTATAAAAAACGGAATTTAATAAGTAGAATATACTAGTTAATAAGAATTAATTTATCTATTTATCATGAGTTTTAAATGTTTTGTGTGTAAAAATCTTGAAACGGAGGTAGTTTTCATTTCAAAAGATGTGTTAGGATTCACATCGCAAAACTTTTCGTTTAAGTGTATCTTCATCATACGAATCTTTTTCTTTCAAAGCGTCCACCTCCAGATTGATTTTAAGAGAGCAGAATACTTGAATGTTGAAAATGATTCATGGGAAAATAAGGATGATTAAGCAGATAAGGGAGATGAGCTTTTGAAAAAAGTAACGCTTGGACGAACTGATTTACAGGTGAATCCGATAGGGCTTGGAACAAATGCAGTAGGCGGGCATAATTTATTCCCGAATCTGAGTGAAGATGCAGGGCGGGAGCTGGTAGAAACAGCTCTTGATCATGGTGTCAATTTCTTAGATTCTGCTTTTATTTATGGGCTGGGCCGTTCAGAAGAATTGATTGGTGAGATCATTGCCAAAAGAGGCGGCAGAGACGAACTGGTTCTTGCGACAAAAGGGGCTCATAAAGAGGTAAACGGGCAAATCGAACTGGATAATAGCCGAGATTTCTTAAGACAGCAAGTCGAAGACAGCCTGAAGAGGCTCCAAACCGATTATATTGATTTGTACTATATGCATTTCCCAGATGGCCGCACGCCGCTGGATGAAGTGGCAGGTACTTTAAAGGAATTGAAGGATGAGGGGAAAATCCGGGCAATTGGGGCATCAAACCTTGATTTTGAACAGCTTCAAACCTTTAATCGAGATGGATACCTAGACGTGCTTCAATCAGAGTATTCTCTGCTGAAACGTCAGGCAGAGCAAGACCTGCTCCCATACTGCGTGGAGCATGGGATTTCCTTTATCCCTTATTTTCCATTGGCGTCAGGCCTGTTGACTGGGAAGTTTACAAAGGATGCGACATTTGATGATATTCGAGCAAAGGACCCGCTTTTCCAAGGCGATGCTTTCCTTCAAAACCTCGAAAAAGTAGACAAACTGAAGGCCATTGCGCAATCAAAACATGCCGAAACAGCCCATGTAGCGCTGGCGTGGCTGTTGGCGCAGGATGGCATTGATGCCATTATTCCTGGTGCAAAACGAGCCGAGCAAGTCTTACAAAACTTGAAAACAAACGATGTTCAATTAACAAAAGAAGAAATCAACGAAATCGATCAGATCTTTTCTTAATATAAAAAATAAGGTGCCAAGTAGCACCTTATTTTTTATGCCATTGTGAGAGGAATCTTGATCACGAGCCTCAGGTTTGGAGAACGATACGTAAAATCAAGCGTGCCGTCTGCCTTTTCAACAAGCTGATGAATGATATAAGTACCCATACCTTGATGATCACCGCCTTTTGCCGAGCGGCCAAACGTCTTGAACAGATGATCTAATACGTGTTTTTCCATTCCCTTCGTACTGTTTTCACAATGAATCAAAAAGAGCCCGCTCCGTATGGAAGTCATGACCGAGATGCTTCCTTCGTTCCCAGCTTGCTTCGCTTCAATGGCGGCATCTAATGCGTTATCAAGCAGGTTGCCAGTAAAACTCACCTGATCCGCCTTAGAAAAAGGCAGAGAAGAAAAGGGTGCTTGAAGATCTAGTGAAAGGGCGATGTCCTCTTTTTCAGCCCGCTGGAAAAAGGAATGAAGGGTGGAAGCCAAATAAGCATTTTCCCCTTTGATCCAAGGGAAATGTTTCACGTATTGCTCAATCAAATCTTTGATCTCATGCTCGTCATTCGATGCGGAAAAGGCATTTAAATGTCTAGCTGTTTCATGTTGTTTACTTCGCAGCTCAAGCAGCAAGTCATTGGTTCTCGACTCAGCATGAATCAGCTCTTGAAGCCGTCCATTTAATCGTTGCTCCGTTTGCATCATCTTGATGGAAAGGAGATCGGCTGTCAAAATGATGATGACAGTTAAAAGATGGCTTAGTCCATTTCCGTGCGTGAGAAAAAGTGAAATGCCTGAGCAGGTAATGAGCACAAAAGCGCCTAATATCATGTAACCACTCATAACTAGCCAAAACCTTTTGTAAATGAAAAAGGTGTAAAGGCACAAGATGCAAAAGGTCAGAAGCCACACCATGCTTGATGACAAAGGCAGAACAGCGTTAGCAGCAGCATGAACTGCAAGACCCAGCCAGATGAGCGTATATATGCGAAATCCAAGATAGCAAGCGTTCACGTTCGTTCTCCTTAAAAGTAGTATTTCTTAAAGTATTCTAATTGCTGCTTCGTCATCATGGCTTTTTTATCAGTCCCTTCAAAAGACACGATAAATGAATTTTTGGCATACGCCGAAAAGTTCTTGATATAATGAATATTGATGATAAACGAGCGGTGGGAGCGGATAAAGTCTTTCTCAGCTAAATCACCTTTTAACTCGTTGAGAGTTTGGTATGTTTGAATATCTCCTGTTGTTGTGACAATGGTCGTCGACCTGCCAGTACGTTCAACAAAGATGACATCCTTTTTTTGCAGTACATGGATATCTGATTGCTGCTTGATGAGAAGCCGTCCGTGAATGCTTTTCTCCTGCTTGGTGGACATGTAGCGCTCTAAGGATTTGGCGATTCGATCAGCTTGATAAGGCTTCATAATATAATCATGGACATTCAAATCAAAGGCATGGACAGCATACCCACTGTTTCCCGTCACAAATACAACATCCACATTCAGTGCATGAGAGTGAATAAGGTCTGCTAATTCATAGCCTGACATGCCAGGCATCTCAATGTCTGCAAACAATAGATCAATGTCGCCCTGTTTGACCTTCTCATATGCCTCCTCCGCTGACTGCGTCACAAAAACGATGTCAACGGCATCCATTCTGCCGACAATGGCATGCAGCTTTTCTAAATCCACTCGGTAATCATCGACAAGACCTACTTTTATCATAAAAATCACCTATGACTCTTCTTATTATTTGTCTATTTTACCATTTGTTTTTTAAAATGGATCATTTCAAGACAGAAAAAGGACGTTTCGCGACATTTTTATGTCAGACAGGCGGTATTTTTTCTATCATAGACGTAGATAGTCGAAAGGGGCGAACCAAATGATTACTCTCAGCGATTGTAGTTGCTGGTTTACAGATAAGAAAAAAGTCGTAAAGGCGATGAAACATATGACATTCTCCGTGAAGGAAGGAGAAGTCGTCGGCATCTTAGGAGAAAATGGAGCGGGGAAAACCACATTACTACGCGCCGTTGCCACATTATTAGAACCTACGCACGGATCAGTCACTGTCGCAGGCTTTGATACAGTCAAAGAAGCAACTGAAGTGAAGAAGCGAATTGGGGTCTTATTTGGCGGTGAGACGGGACTTTATGACCGTTTGACGGCTCGTGAAAACCTTGAATACTTTGGGAAATTATATGGCTTAGATCAGCATGAAATCAAAGCAAGAATTGAGGATTTGGCAAAGCGATTCGGGATGAGGCAGTACATGGATCGCAAGGTAAAAGGATTTTCAAGAGGGATGAAGCAAAAGGTGGCGATTGCCAGAACATTGATTCATGACCCTGACATTATTTTGTTTGACGAACCGACAACAGGTTTAGATATCACATCGAGTAATATTTTCAGAGAGTTTATTCATCAGTTGAAACAGCAAAATAAAACGATTCTATTTTCAAGCCACATCATGGAAGAAGTCAGCCTGCTTTGTGACAGTGTCATGATGATACATCAAGGGGAGCTCGTGTACAAAGGAACGCTTCCAGAATTATATGCACAGGAACAAAGTGAAGACTTGAATTACATCTTTATGTCGAAGCTCGCAAGGGGGAATGCATAATGTGGAAAACCGTCTTTTTAAAAGAAATGACAGATTCGCTCAGAGACAGGAAAACGTTGCTCTTAACAGTGTTGATCCCTCTTTTGACGATGCTCGGACTCGTGTTTTTCTACGAAAGCATGATCGCTGATCCAGGCGATAAAACGTATACAGTCGCAATCAATGAAAAGCTTCCGTCCGATATGAATGATATGATCAAAGAAGTGAAAAACCTGAAACTTGAAACATTTGATGACCCGCAGCAAGCCGTTAAAGACGGTGAGGCAAATGCTTATCTAGAAATGCCAAAAGATGCAGGCGATATGCTTCAGCATCAAACATCGTTTGCCATTAAAGTCCATGGGTATCCAACAGATGATGATTCCGTGATTGCGGTTCAAATGCTGCAATCATTGCTTGAACAATATCAAAATCAAGTCGTAGAAAAGCGTTTGGCACAGGATCAGATCAAATCGTCAGTGATTCATCCGTTTGAGGTGCAATCGGTTGATGTGCAAGAAGGAGAGGACGGGGACGGAGAAAACGGTGTGACCACCATGCTGCTGTCGATTCTCCTTCCAATGATTTTAGTGACGTCCGTGATCTCAGGTGCTTTGCCAGCTGCTCTTGATATCGTAGCAGGTGAAAAGGATAGAAAGTCAATTGAAGCTTTATTCCTGACACCGGCCAGCAGACTTCAGCTTTTGATTGGAAAATGGCTAGCTGTTTCTATGTTTGGTATATTAAGTGGCATTGTGGCGATTGGTATGCTGCTGCTCTCTACATTGCTCTTTACAGAAAAGCTGAAACAAGCGCTGAACTTCGGAGATCAAGTGTGGAGCATCATCGGTGTTATGTTTGCGGCATTAATTATTTTCTCATTCATGGTATCCATGATTGAACTGCTGCTCAGTGTCGTTTCAAGCTCAGTGAAAGAAGCACAATCGTACATGTCCATGATCATTACACTAGGTGTGATTCCGATGTTTTTCACCATGAGAGCAGGCGCTATGCAGCTAGATACGTATTACTTTGCGATCCCATTCCTTAATATTCACGCACTATGCAAGCAATTGATGTTTGGCATCGTTGACCCAATGTCGATTGGCCTGACGCTCGGCTCCTCGGCGCTGACAGTGATGATCTTGTTTGTCATCGTGAGAAGTTTGTTTATGAAAGAGAAATGGATGCTTGCGAAATAGAAAGAACATTTCATTGATAGAAATGAAGAACTTGTAGATTTTTTCTACAAGTTTTTTGTTTTGTATGTTTAAGTGAGTGATAAAAAAGGGATCACAATGTGAATGAGGTGATAGAATAAAAATGCTCAGTCGTGTAAAATTGACTTCATTTCACTTAAAAGGGGTTTTGTATATGAGTGATCAATTAGAAGATGATGATGTTTTGGGGTTATGTAATATATATGCTCAGCAAACACATCATTTTGAAGCTTTCATTTTAGGGAATAAAAAAGGACTGATAGAATTGAGAAATGCAATTGATAGAGCTTTAGAAACAGGTAGTTCTGTTGCACATTTATTCCCATCTGACTATGAAGGCGATGAGCAAAGTTTCGAGAAATTAATCACTCCTTATGTAGAGGAATACATACAAGAAGATGATGCAGTTGATCCGATTGACATCATAAAAGGATATGATGCTGAAAAGGGGAATTCATCTTCATAGTATGTTGTATCCTTTTGTCAGTATAGGCCTTGTAATAAGGAGGTGCGAAAATTGCCCGCAGCTTTCAGTTATGGAATCACCTGTTTCATCGCTTTTCTACTAATCATTTTCGTTCTCACCCATAAAAAACTAGAAAAAAAACTAGATCTCACAATTTTGATCGTAGTAGCCACCACATTATTGATGGTGAATGTCTTGTGGGTGTGGGTCACCATTTTCTTCCTTACTTGCTTGTATGTCGGAATCAAATATAGACATCAATCGAAAAAAGACTAAAGAAAACCCCCGGGAACCGGGGGTTTTCTTTAGTTCTTGATGAACTTTTCAACCAATGAGCTTGTTTTGTAGTCGTTCAAATCAAGTTTCCATTGGTCGATATCGTTTTTCTTCATGTTCACTTCTACTGTTTCTTCAGAAGATGATGGTCCTAATTTTTTAAATTCATCTGGATAGATAGAAAGTAGATATTTCTGAGCATCATCATAAGATGCTGTACGGTTTTTGCTGTAGAATTCAGTTGCTTTTTCTTTTAAACGATCGACAAGCGGGCTTGCATCAATTGGTGTAAGTGTCACAGTCACGACAGCTTTATCACCGCTGATTGATTTTGTTTTCGTTGATACTTTTGATTTTTCAGCTAATGTTTCTTTCACAGCTTTTAGAAGCTTATCAAGGTTTTCGTCTTTTGCTGAGCTAGATGAAATACCAGAAGAAGAAATATAGCCTTGTTTGAATGATTTATCAAATTCGTTTACGACAGTTGATTTGTTATCACCTGTTAGTTTTTCGAAATCGTCATTTTTCTTACCAAAAATCATGACATCAATATAAGAAGAAAGGGCTTTTGCAGACGCTTGAAGTGTATCTGCCTTTTTCATCAAGTCTTTTCCTTTAATATCGAATTCTAGTGTTTTGTCATCTTTTTTCGATCCAGAACCAGGCTCTGTGTAAACCAATTGATAGTCTTTTTCTTTATCAACCACAAAGAAAAGACCACCTTTTGATACTTTACCTGCATTTAGAGAGCTTGAAGATAATACTTCGTTGTAGTCATCAGGAGAGATGGTAGACACCTGAGCGTCATCTTGGTAAAGCGTAAAGTTGCTTTTATCCACATTCAATGGTTCTTTGCTGATGTTTTTTACAGATACATTCACTTTTAGGACATACTGATCATCCTGAACAGATGTATCGTATTGAGGTGGTAAAGTGTACTCAGCACTTTCTACTTTTACTTCAGCTGCATCAAGAGATTTTTTTGTATCGCTTTCTTTCGCAGCAGTTTTGTCTTTTCCACCACTACAAGCAGCAGCGACAACAGTTACACACAAAATCAGAAGAAACAGGGATAATTTCTTTTTAAACATGAGATGTTTTCCTCCTCGGGTTTTATGGTGAATTTCATTGGAAAGCTTTAGTTCATATCGTTCTTTTTGCACAAAAAGAAAAATACTGTATGTTTTTTACTGTAGAATGAAGCGAAAGTACTGTCAATACCTCAGTGCGTTCGAAAGGTTCATCCACTTCAAGTAGTAAAAATGACACTATGTTGAGAGGAGAAATGTGTATTTTATTGTTTGAAATCTCCTGTAAAAACTCAACATTTTATATTTTAAGGTTTTGAGTCGGATTATTGAATAGGTTCAAATGACTGTTTTTGAAGAAGATGTAGCAAATAGAAGGATTTTTATGACTTGTAAATGAGTCGTTAGTAATGAATATTTTTTCCTGTGATGTGTATGATCACTAGGTTTGTGTGTTGTTGACATAGAGACACTTGTCCAGCGAAATGTTGAGGTATTTAGACAGGCTCTCGACACGGAATGTGTCTTTTCCCTTCAAAATGGCAGTCATCTACACAGAAACCCTACATAAAATAAAAGAGAAATGAATGGGAGGTGGATGTATGGCAGTGGTAAGAGCGACAAGCTCTGATATTGATTTAATGGCCAGACTGCTGAGAGCCGAAGCGGAAGGTGAAGGGAAACAAGGGATGCTGCTTGTAGGAAATGTAGGCATCAATCGTTTGCGTGCCAACTGTTCTGACTTTAAAGGGCTGCGTACGATTCCACAAATGATTTATCAGGAGCATGCGTTTGAGGCAGTCACGCATGGCTATTTTTATCAGCGAGCACGAGAAAGTGAAAAGACACTTGCACGGAGGAACATTAATGGTGAACGATTTTGGCCTGCGAAATTCAGCCTTTGGTATTTCAAACCGCCTGGAAATTGTCCATCCACTTGGTACAATCAGCCGTTTGTGGCAAGGTATAAGTCACATTGCTTTTACCAGCCCACAGCTGAAACATGTGAGAATGTTTATAACACCTTTTAGCTTGATGAACAGCACAATCCTTTGTATTCAAGAGGATTGTGTTTTTCTTTTTTTCAAAATGGGTAACCATTGTGTATCAACAAGATGAAGCACGTGATTGGAGGAAATGAAGATGTATCAAGATTTAAAAGGGAAAACAGCCATTGTGACAGGTTCTTCTAAAGGCATAGGACAAGCCATTGCCTTGAGATTTGGACAAGAACAAATGAACGTGGTTGTGAATTATAAAGGCGATGAAGAGGGGGCTGAAGAAACAGTACAAGCCATTCAACAGCATGGAGGTAGGGCGGTGAAAGTACACGCAGATGTCTCCAAAGAGGAAGGAATTCAGGCGTTAATGGATGCCGCGCTGGAGAATTTTAACGCACTAGACGTGTTCGTCAATAATTCAGGCTTTAACGGTGAAGAAGCAATGCCGCATGAAATGACGTTGGAACAATGGCAAAAGGTCATTGATGTGAATATCACAGGCTCATTTTTAGGAGCAAAGGCAGCGATTGCCTATATGATGGAGCATGATGTGAAAGGGTCAATCTTGAATATATCCAGTGTCCATCAAGAGATCCCGCGTCCGTTCAATGTTCATTACTCTACTTCTAAAGGAGGAATGAATATGATGACGAAGACGCTGGCTCTTGATTATGCCGAAGCGGGTATTCGGGTCAATGCGATTGCACCAGGTACAATGGCAACGGAATCAAATGACGACCTTCAAGATGAACAGAAAAAACAAAAGCAACTTGAGAAAATTCCAATGAGAACGTTTGGCGATCCGAAAGAGATTGGGTCCGCCGCTGCATTTCTCGTATCGAAAGAAGCGGCCTATATTACAGGTACTACATTATTTGTTGATGGAGGAATGACGCTTTATCCTTCTCAATTAAATGATGAATAATAGAAAAACATCCGCCCCATTAGCCGGCGGATGTTTTTTCTTTGTAGCGGTGTGCTGACTTTGCTGGTTTGCCGAGCAGCATAGGATACTTGCTCAAGAAAGAGATACATGGCACCATGAGCAGCAATGTACCGATCGTATAAAAGAGCGTCCAAGAAAGCTGCGCTGTATCAGAGATATTGATGCCTAGTCCGTAATAAACAAATGCCTTCATGATATCGATACCGGCAAATTGCAGGACGAGAATCACAATGGAATGACGTCCGAGATACGTCAATATCGTGGACGTTTTCAATTTGAAGCTTAAATAAATAACAGCAGCTGAACCGAGCAGTGCACAAGCATAAAAAATGAATAGATCCCCATAGTCATTGACCCGCATATCAATTCGTGAATTAAAGCTTTGCATATATGCAGTCAGTACAAGCAGACCTGTACATAACAGAAGGGTAGGATCTGTTTTTAATTCCACAAACCATTGTTTTGCTAAAAATCCGATTGAATAAAACACAACAGCCGTTAACGCAACATTGGCATTCCAAGGGAGACTCTGGTTTAACAATAGCGTGGAAGCATATCCGGCTCCACCGCAAAGGACGGTCAGTAACATCAATACAGCTGGTTTTCCTTTTGTCAGACGATGCATTAAGAAAAACAACATTTCCACTAAAAAGAGCGTCGTTAAAAACCAGATGGCTGGGTTATGCGTCAGTCTTGCTTCATCGGCATTTGAAATGAAAATTCCCGTAAATGGAACGAAGGGATCAATATCTGTTTGCCCCTTAAAGGCGAAAAATCGGGTCACCGTGAACCAGAAAACGTACGTAATAATGGAGAAATAGAGATAAGGTAAGAGCAAGCTTTTCGCTTTTTTCTGTATAAATGATATAGCAGGTTGTGAGGATGATCGAAACATCATACCTGATAGTAAAAAGAAGAGTGGCATATGAAATGAGTATATAAATTGCTTGAATGAATCAGGAATGGGTACATGTGCCATAACGACGAGCAGAATGCCGATTCCTTTAGCCGCATCCACCCAGTCGAGTCGTTTATTCATGGCCAGTCATCTCCTTCCTTCTCAGCATTGTAAACCGTTACTTCATATGTACCTCTACTATATAAAAGGTACACCTACAATGCGTTTACAGTTCGCTAACGATTAGAAGACACATTTGCGATCAGATGACAGAAGGAAGCTTTTTGACATCTCGATGTTACATTTCCCATTTTTTATAACAATGTAAAAAAAGAAGCCAACGAAAGATTGGCTTCAAAATAGTTCTGCGATTCGTTCAAAGGAACGCTGTTTTTCCATTGGATCAAATGAATTGTTTAATATCATCATCTCGTCCGTTTGATAGCGGTCCATTAAGATTTGCAGCTGTTCTTTCACTGTTTGCTTTGAGCCAACAATCATTCGCTGGCGGTTTTGTAACACTTTTTTCTTTTCTTGCTCAGTGTAATGATAGTTCTCTGCTTCTTCTATAGAAGGAACGCGACTGTCCAGCCCTTTTTCAACCCGAAGTAGCCATAAGTCTGTACTGGTGGCAATGCGGCTTGCTTGCTCGTCTGTGTCTGCACAGATCACAAAGACAGCAAACATAGACTGAGGCTGACGTGAGAAAACGGATGGAGAAAAGTGTGACCGATACGCTTCAAAAGCTTGCCGGCCTCGTGCAGGATGAATAAAATGTCCGAAAATATAGTTGATTCCAAGTGATGCCGCCTGGATGGCACTGTTTTCCCCGAGTCCAAGCAGCCAGACTGGCGGATAAGAATCAATGAGCGGAGCCGCTTTCACTCCTGCATGCCGATGACCAGAAGGCAGGCTGTCAGATAAGTAAAAAAGAAGGTCCTCCAGCTGGCGGTCAAATTGAGACAGTTCTTTCTTCACGCCGTCTGTCAAAGCGAGTCTCGTCCGTTCAATTCCGCCTGGGGATTTACCAACCCCGATCTCAATCCGCCCAGGGTAAAGGGCTTCAAGCTGGCGGGTGACTTCTGCTACTTTAAAAGGGCTGTACTGCGGGAGTAAAATCCCCCCAGAGCCTGTGCGCAATGTCGATGTGTGTGAAGCAATATGTGCCATTAATATTTCAGGCGCTGTACTCGCGAGTCCTCTCGTGCTATGGTGTTCAGCAAACCAATACCGCTCATACCCCAGTGTTTCCGCAAGCTTGGCCAGCTCTGTCGTATGAACCAATGTTTCTTGTGCGGATTGGCCTTTAGGGATGGCGACTTGATCTAATATATGAAGTGATGGCATCATCAACACCCTTTCATCAATACGTTGAATTCTATCCATAAGTATAAAGAAAGTCATGAACGGAAGGAAATGAAAGGGTTTATCACAGCTATGTACATGAATTTTCTATATCAACATATGAAGTGGGTGCGCGCCCTGTTTTTAAGCGAGAGGCTGTGTAACGGGAACATTCGACAATGTTTCACATGAAACACTTCTTTTACGACATGAATCATTTTTGTCATGGATCTTTCTTTAAAAAAATATCATCATATTGAAACCTCTTTTATACATAGATCGTATATACTAGTAAATAGAAAAAAGAGTAAGAGGCTCCAATGTCATTTCATGAATTTTGTCGAATTTTCATGTATGATGATTTTAATAGGGTCCATCGCTTAATAAATAGATTTTTATTATGCTGGAGGAGTGATTGATTTGGCGATTACATTAGAAAAAGGTCAACGTATTGATTTAACAAAAGGAAAAGCAGGACTAACCAATATTCTAGTTGGACTTGGCTGGGACCCTGTGTCACAAGGTGGCGGTTTTCTTGGAAAGCTGTTTGGCGGAGGCGGCGGTGCTGATATTGATTGTGACGCTTCAGTGCTGATGCTGAAAAATGATAAGTTTGTTGAAAATAAAGATTTGATTTACTTTGGTAACTTGAAAAGCAAATGCGGCAGTGTTGAGCACACAGGTGACAACCTGACAGGTGAAGGAGACGGAGATGATGAACAAGTCCTCGTCAACTTAAGCAAGGTACCAGGCAATGTGAATAAATTGGTGTTCGTTGTGAACATTTATGATGCACTTAGAAGAAACCAACACTTTGGTATGATTCAAAATGCTTACATCCGAATTGTTGACCGTTCAAACAATCAAGAATTAGTGAAATATAATTTGAAAGATGAATATGCAGGTAAAACATCATTAATCGTTGGAGAGCTTTATCGCCACGAGAATGAGTGGAAGTTTGCAGCTGTAGGAAATGGTACAAACGATGCGAAGCTTGCCGATATTACGAGAAACTACATTTAATTAGAAGGGAGAGGTTCCTAGTGGGAATTTCTTTAGCGAAAGGTCAAAAAATTGATTTAACAAAAACGAATCCAGGTTTAACAAAAGTAGTCGTAGGTCTTGGCTGGGATGTAAACAAGTATGATGGCGGACATGACTTTGATCTAGACGCAAGCGTATTCCTGTTAGATGCAGCAGGGAAAGCAAACTCTCCATCTGACTTTGTCTTCTACAATCAAACAACTGGCGGTGGCGGAAGTATCGTACATACAGGCGATAACCGTACAGGTGAAGGAGACGGAGATGACGAGCAGGTCAATGTTGATCTTTCAACTGTACCAGCAAGTATTGAGAAAATCTCCTTCGTCATTACAATCCATGATGCAGAAGCACGCAGCCAAAACTTTGGACAGGTGTCTAACGCTTACGTCCGTATTTTAAATGCGGCATCAAATGAAGAGCTCATTCGCTATGATTTGGCAGAAGACTTTTCAATTGAAACAGCGATTATTGTAGGTGAATTATACCGTCATGGCGGAGAGTGGAAATTCTCAGCTGTTGGATCAGGCTATCAAGGCGGACTTGCCCGCATTGCAACAGACTTCGGCTTAGATATCGGGTAACGCCCGTTTTCATATTTTCAGGAGATAGGAGAGATACGAATATGGCGATTCAGCTTTCAAAAGGACAACGTGTCGATTTAACGAAAACCAATCCAGGGCTGACAAAAGTGATGATCGGACTTGGCTGGGATACGAATAAATATTCAGGCGGAGCCGAATTTGATTTGGACGCTTCGGCTTTCTTAGTAGATGCAAACAATCGTTGTCAACAAGACACAGACTTCGTGTTCTATAATAATCTGCAGCATCCAAGCGGTAGTGTTACTCATACCGGTGATAACCGTACGGGTGAAGGAGATGGAGATGACGAGCAAATTCTCGTTGATTTCTCGAAAATTCCTGCTAACATTGATCGTATCGGAATTACAGTGACGATTCATGATGCAGAGGCACGTAGCCAGAATTTTGGACAAGTCTCTAATGCATTTGTTCGTGTTGTAAATGAAGAGGGCGGGGAAGAATTGATTCGTTTTGATTTAGGGGAGGACTTCTCAATTGAAACAGCTGTCGTCGTATGCGAACTATACAGACACGGCAGCGATTGGAAGTTTAACGCAATCGGAAGCGGATTCTCTGGCGGACTTGCTGCTCTTTGTCAAAATTATGGGTTAGAAGTGTAAAGAGAAGAAACAACTTCATTCAAGAGGCGCTGCCAATGACTCATATGAGGGTATTTTCCAAAGTGAGAAAGAAACAGCGATCAAGAATAACAGCAGGCGAAAGCCTGCTGATGCTTCTACACTTATAGGAGGAAAACCAGTTGGACATTTTGAAACATATGTTGGACACGTATGCCTCGTTTTTTGATTGGCATATGTGGGCAGAGGTATTAACAGACCCTGTCTCTTGGGGGCTTATTGGGACCCTTGTCGTGCTTGAAGGTTTGTTGTCAGCGGATAACGCACTTGTATTAGCTGTTATGGTGAAACATTTACCTGAAAAGCAGCGTAAAAAGGCATTAACCTACGGATTAATTGGCGCTTATTTCTTCCGTTTTCTATTCATTGGCGTAGGGATGCTGCTTATTAAGTTTTGGTGGATTAAGGTTCTAGGCGCTGCATACTTGGCTTGGCTGGTCATTAAGCACTTCTGGTTAGGTGACGGAGATGACGAAGCGAAGGAATTGAAAAAAGAAGGCTGGATGATTCGTGTATTTGGCGTCTTCTGGGCAACTGTTATTTCTGTAGAAATTATGGACCTTGCCTTCTCGGTAGATAGTATTCTTGCTGCATTCGCTGTATCTGAGGAAGTATGGATTCTTCTTTTAGGTGGAATGCTTGGAATTCTCATGATGCGTACAGTGGCACAATTATTCCTTGTGCTCATCGACCGTATACCAGAGCTTGAGAATACGGCATTTATTCTCATTGGAATTATTGCCATCAAAATGGGCTTAAGTGCTGCTCATATTGAAATCCCGCATCTCGCATTCTTTGCGATTATTATCCTAGCGTTTATCGGAACGTTTATTGTTCATAAAATCAATAAGAAGAAGCATCAAGGTGTAACAAACGAAGCTGCGGCTTCAAAAGAAGAATAGGACGATCAAAAAGGAATGGAGTTGACTAGCGGCTCCATCCTTTTTTGAATCATCAAGTCATTACAACAGGAGGTGGCACTGCATGCGATATTTTCGTTTTTTATCAGAGACGAGGCAGCACGATATTTTTTTTAAGCGGCCGGCGGCAGTTCATTCATTGACGCCAAGGCATGTACTTGCGCATGCATTAGGTGCTACTTTGTATATGCCTGCGACAAGACAGGATGTAGCAGACATGCTGCTTTCGCAGAAATATGAAGCGCTTTGCTCTGTTGTGTTTTGCTTGGAGGACGCCATTGGTGATCAGGAAGTGGACATGGCTGAACAGAATATAGTGGCACAATTGACCTGCCTTTCTGAGACAATTCATCAATCTCCAGAAATGGCTGAGCATTTGCCGCTTTTATTTATTCGGGTTCGTTCGCCCAAACAGCTGCTCAAAATGGCAGATTTGCTCGGTTCCTCTCTTCATTTACTGACTGGTTTTGTGTTTCCAAAGTGCTCCGTTCACAATGCAAAGGAATATGTAGACAGTTTGAAACGAGCTTCAGCACAAACTCAGAAAACACTATACGGAATGCCCATTTTAGAAACACCAGATTTATTAGAAAAAGAAACGAGATATCAGGTGTTGTCTGAGTTAAAGCAGATCATGCTGAATGATGAGGAATATATTTTGAATATTCGCATTGGGGCAACGGATCTGTGTGGATTGTACGGCATTCGCCGTGATCGCGAGACCACCATTTATGAGATCAGAGTCATTGCTGAGTTGATCACAGATATCATCAATTATTTTGGTCGTTCATTTGTGATATCAGGAGCTGTATGGGAGCATTTTGGACCGGCACGAAAAGAACAAAATCCATTCATCCGTGCAATTTCTAAGAGTGGTGAGTCTTTATCATCTGAGCTCGATCATATGCAAGGTCTGCTCAAAGAGACAAGGCTGGATGTGGTAAACGGTATTCATGGCAAGACAGTCATCCATCCAACGCATCTCAAGCCAGTTCAAAGCATGTACGTTGTCACAAAGGAAGAGTACATGGATGCATTAAGTATTTTAGAGCATGCAGATGGTACAGTCGGCGTGATGAAGAGTACCTTTTCTAATAAAATGAACGAAACGAAGCCGCACTATCGCTGGGCGGAAAACATTTTAATGAAGTCAGACATTTACGGGGTGTTTCATGAAAATAGAAGCTATATCGACATACTCACAGAATCAGAAGCCGCATACGCTGAACATCTTGGAACATATGGAGGTGGAGCTTAACCTCAAAGAGGGTACGCTTCAGCTTGAAAAAGAACATCTTTTTGACATGGCGGCACGGGTGAACAAAAAGAGAGCCTTTTTATTTGTTAGCAAGGTGCTCGGGAAACATATGCCTGTTCACCCGTTGAAGCCACTCCTCGTCTCAGGTCTTTTGGCAATGGCTTATGCAAAAGAACAAACAGGCAAGACGCCCCCGCATCAAGACGATGTAGTAGAAGCACTAAAAACGAATGATCATGTTAAGTTAACTGAAGCCTATGCTGCGCTCAAAAAAGAGAAGCTTTCGGCGGTAAACGAGCCGATTGTGATCGGCTTTGCTGAAACGGCAACAGCGCTTGGTCATGGTGTGTATGACGTCATAGAAGGAGCATCTTACATTCATACGACACGTGAACAGCTGTTGGATCTTGATCCTTCACTCGTATTTGAAGAGGAACATTCTCATGCGACAGATCAGCTTTGCTACGCAGATGACGCCTTACTTCGGACGGATCGCCCGATTGTGCTAGTAGATGATGAGGTCACGACAGGCCGGACAAATATGAATATCATTCGGGATCTGCACGCAAAGCACCCTAGATCCTCTTATACGATTCTATCCATTTTAGATTGGAGAACAGAGGAGCACGAGGAAGCGATGCTTCAGCTTCAAGAGGAGCTAGGGGTAAATATCACATCATTATCTTTATTAAAAGGGCAGATGATGTTTCGGGGGACAACGCTGGATGAGCCTGCTTATTCGTATGAAATTGCTGCGCAAGAGAAAAGACCTGAACTCTCTTTTCATTCTCTTCAATCCTTCTTTAAGCAAGTGCCATATTCACTTTCCCATGCAGTCAATCCGGCGGGGCATTCGCCGTATATCCATGAAACAGGTCGTTTCGGTTTAAGCGCAGTGGACACGGACGCCATTGATCAAGCAACTGCTGAGGCTGGGCTGAAGCTTCAGCGAGAACGAAAAGGAAAACAGACACTCTGCTTAGGAACAGGAGAATTGATGTATGTGCCGATGAGACTTGCAGCTCATATGGGCGAAGGTGTCCTTTTTCATTCGACGACAAGAAGTCCGATTCATCCGGTTGAAAAGGAAGGGTACGCTGTTCAAAACGGATTCGCATTTTTGAGTCCAGAGGATGCCCGCATTCAGCACTACGTGTACAATATCCCTAAAGATCAGTACGATGATGTCTTTTTGTTTTTTGAGAAAAAGGTGTCTCAAGAAGCTTTGATGCCGCTGATCCACTTATTTGCCGAGCGGCATGTGAAGCATGTGCATATTGTGACTTTATCAGATGAGGTGAAGGTGAATGGCTAACGTGTATACAAAGATGGGAAGCTATCCAGAGCAGGACGTAACCTTCTTACTCAAGGATTTATCATCGATTGAGATGGAGAAAAGTACAGAAGAGCGGGAGCGCTCTATTCAAAGCGGTGCCCATTACTCAGAAATGCTGCCAATTGAATATAAGCCGACGGCATCTTATATGGACTTATTCTATCAATCTCTTGAAGAAAGTAAGCAAAAGGTAGCGGAAGCCGTAGCGATTGTCGCAGAACAAATTGTGAAAAAGCGAGGATTTCAAACCGTTCTGTGCAGCTTGGCACGGGCTGGGACACCAATCGGGGTGCTCATTAAACGGTATATCAGAAAGACGTATGGTCTCGATTTGCCGCATTATAGCATCTCTATTATTCGTGACCGTGGAATAGATGAAAATGCGCTGCATTATATCCTCAAAGAACATCCAGGTTTTGAGATTGCCTTTATTGACGGTTGGACTGGAAAGGGTGCTATTTCCAAAGAGCTTCAAAAAGCGGTGCTCGATTTTGAACAGAAATATGGAATTCGTCTTTCGAGTGAGCTGGCTGTGCTGGCTGATCCTGGTTATTGTACGAGTGTTTACGGAACGAGAGAGGATTTCCTCATTCCAAGTGCCTGCTTGAATTCAACGGTCTCTGGTCTAGTTAGTCGAACGGTGCTAAACAACCGCTGGATCCATGCCGATGATTTCCATGGGGCCAAGTATTATGAAGAGCTCATTGATGAGGATGTCTCTAATCTGTACGTTAATACAATTGAAGAAGCATTTTCTGAACTTAATGCAAATGTACAAGAGAAAGCAGAGACCCTGCTCGCACAAGGAACGCCTCCTGACTGGCGAGGGATGACCTCCATTGAAGCGATTGGTCAGGAGTTCCAAATTGACAATACGCATTTGATTAAGCCAGGCGTCGGTGAGACGACCCGTGTGCTGCTCAGAAGAGTCCCTTGGAAAATACTTATTCAGCCTGGATCTCGGGAGAAGCTCAAGCACATTTTACTACTCGCAGAGGACAGAGGCGTGCCCGTCATTGAATATGCCAACATGTCCTACACATGCTGCGGACTCATCCGCCCGTTGGAGCAATCGTCATGAAGAATATCGCATTTGCCAGTGATTTAGACCGGACACTGATATACTCACATCGAATGCTGGAGCAGTATGCATACAAGGGAGCATACGAATTAATTGAGGTGCTGGACGACCGGCCGCTTTCCTACATATCTATTGAAACGAAAGCATCCTTGCAGGCAATTTATCAAGCAGGCTGGTTTATCCCAGTGACGACAAGAACGACAGCACAATTTGAACGAATCACTCTCTTTCAGCAAGAGATCAAACCAGAGTATGCCGTCACGACAAACGGCGGCTGTATCCTTCATCATGGCAAGCCGCTTGAGGAGTGGCAGGCGATTGTAGATGAGAGACTGCAAGAGTGTATGCCGGTGAGAGATATGCTGAGGGCGATCTCTGAACTTCCGGTTGCCGCTTGGGTGAAACGTACTCGAACAGCTGAGGGAAGATTTCTTTATTTAATTATGAAAGACGAGTTTCTTTCTCATATTCCGCTTGCTGAATTAAGGCTGTGGGGTGAGGAGAGAGGCTGGCAGGTTTCCCTTCAGGGCCGGAAGCTATATTTTATTCCAAAGCCGCTCAATAAGTGGGCTGCTGTTGCTTTTCTAAAAGAAAGGCTACACCTTGAATATGTATATGGTGCGGGCGACTCCTTGTTAGATGTTGATCTCATACGTCAAGCGGATAAAGGCTTCGCTCCGAGTCATGGGGAAGTCTTAGATGTTGATCTATCGCTTGAACCGACGACAGCCTCTGGCATGGCGGCGGCAGACGAAATCGCCGCTTCTGTCGCAAAGAAGATGAACACAGCAAAAAAGCCTTCGATTCGATAGCAGAAGTAGAAGGCTGAATGATATGATAGTAGTAGCTTTCTAGAAAATATAGGAGAAAGGAAGGAGCGGCGTGAGTTATAAAGAAATCAACGTAACCCAGACACGGGCGAAACAGGAAGCCTGGAAAAACCTGCTGAAAAAGCCGCTCCCTGAACGAGACGGCTACGTCAAGGACGAGCACACCTTATCCTTGCCGCGTCTCGCCGCCCGTGTCCTTGGAACTCCGCATGATGCAACCGATTATTTTATTTATTTACATGAATTATACGAAACTGACGGCATGCATATTTTAAGTGAAACCCTCAACCGGCATATTGAGCCGGAGCACTTTCAAGCGCTCCAGCGGATTCATATGATCAATCAGGAAGAAAAGGGATTGTCCGTGAATCGATTTGTGGCTTTCTTAGACGGTGAACAGCTCATTGTCCGTCATCCAAACCCAGTGATGAACCGGCATATTCGCCTTTCGTTAATCCAGGTGTTTGAACATTTCAAGCAGCTGCATGAAGGGGGATTCCAGCATCCTGATTTCCGCCGTGTGCTGCTAGATGTGGTGAAGTTTTCAAATAATCATCTAGGACCATGGCTGAAGGAAGGCAATATGGAAGAAAAAATGCCAGCTGTCATTTGGTATGGAGAGGCGAATAAAAGTCAGCTTTATTTTCTTTACTATGTCATGCTGATTGGCTGTGATGTGGTGCTGTTTCATCCAGAAGGCAAGGATCAATTTCGTGAATTAGATCCAGAAGAAAAGCTGACTTTTATTGATCAGTATCCAGGGACGTCAAAGCTTGAACCGTTCCCTACTGAAAAGCCTGAGAGGAAATCAACGGTGGCGTACCGTTCGACAAGAGAGCTTGAAGAGGTACTTCACACAGAAGATTCCATGCTGTATAAGCCATGGCAATTCAGAGATCATACTCCTCATTCCATTACGCTAAAGACAACGTATGATGAGCTGTTTTTAATTGCAAAGGAACGGTCGTTTATCCGCCCGAATTTCAAAGCAGACCGTGACACCATACAGATTCCGAATCTTTTTGCGAAGATGATGGGGGTGACGAGAGACAAGCGAGAATATTGGGACCGTATTCATACGCTAATGGAGGGGAAAGAAACGAAAACGATCCGTCATTTCCCTTTCACACAAGAAGTGTCTTCGAATTATCAATTTCATTATCAGCATGCACTCTCTAAAGCAGGAGAGGTTGACCCTGATTTGTTAATGAAAAGCAATGTGTGGCAGTTCTCGCATTTGTATGAGGGCACGCAGCGTGCGATCGCAGAGGCCATTTCTCGCATTTGTCAGCATCCGAAGCTGTTAAAAGAAGGCCATGAGACCGAATTAGATGTGCGTATTTATTTATTCAAGCAGCTTTTGCATATGAACCAAGATGTAATTGAACTCATTCAAACCTTTGATTATGCCCAAACTGTGCCGAAAGTGATTTTATACCATACGGAATATAATGGTGAGCTGACTCGTTCTGATGCGGCTGCCCTGATTTTCCTAAATGAAATGGGTGTGGATCTCTTCGTGTATCATCCCGCCGGCTATCAGTGTATAGAGCGGTATATAGACGATCAATTATTTGATACACATTGGCTTGATGAAATGGTCATGAACCAAGAGTTTAAAGAGCCGTCCATTGTGAGAAAGTTATTTCAATCCATTAAAAACCGATAAGGAGATCAAAGCTTATGACAAATACAAACGGAAATGACATCATTTCAATTGATAAAGAGGAAATCACGATTGAAAAGGCAGACGATATTCGCGTTCAGCTGCGCAATGAACCAGAAGTCCAAAACATTGCGAGACAGATTGATGCCAAAAATCAGCTTGAACTGCTTGAATACGGGAAACAGCCGGCTGTCGAAATCTCTAAGTTTTCTGACCGTATTCTCTCTATGATGCGTTCAACAAGTGTCACAGACTCAGGAACGATGCTTACACAGCTTGGAAAAATTATGGATCGTTTTGATAAAAATGATTTTGACGAGCCAAAGGGCGGTTTGTTATCAAAAATCTTTAAACGCGGTGGCAGCATGATCGAAAAGATTTTCAGCAAATATCAAACGCTCGGTGCAGAAATTGAAAAAATCAATGTGGAAATCAGTAAATACAAAGATGAAATGACCAAATCGACGGTTACGCTTGAAGAAATGTATGAGCATAACATTCAATACTATATGGAGCTTGAAAAGTATGTCGTCGCAGGGCAAATGAAGATCGAAGAATTAAAACAATTGGTTCCTTCTTATGAAGAAAAAGCGGCGGGGGGAAACCAGCTGGCACAAATGGAGCTGGATACGCTTCGTAATGGGATTCAAGCGCTTGAAGAGCGTGTATATGATCTTGATATGGCACGGATGGTGGCACTTCAAACGGCACCGCAAATCCGTTTGCTGCAGCGTGGTAATACGAAATTAATCGGGAAAATTAACTCTGCCTTCATCATTACGATTCCGATTTTCAAAAATGGAATCATTCAAGCTGTAACAGCGAAGAGACAAAAGCTTGTGGCTGATTCCATGAGTGAACTGGACAGAAGAACGAATGAAATGCTGAAACGAAATGCTGAAAATATCTCAAGTCAAAGTGTTGAGATTGCTAAATTATCAGGTCGTCCAAGCATCGACATTGAAACGATCGAATCATCCTTCAATACGATTGTACAAGGGATGAAAGAGACGAAGCAGATTGAAGAAGAAAACAAACGATTACGTGAGGACGGAACAAAACGTATGCTTGAGCTTCAAGATAATATTAAGAAAGCTGCCCTAGAGTCCTAAAAAAACAGGCTGTCTGTAACGAAAGTTGCAGGCAGTTTTTTCATGAATTTGATTAAAATTTGAGGAAAAAGGTTTTTATGTGACCTTTTTCGGGTAAATCCTGTTCAGGGGCATGGTTCACCCATGAAAGAAAAAGTCCGCTATCACAAGGATTCGACTTATTTTTTAGCACAATAAGGAATTTCCAGTAAAATATTGTCTGGTGAGAGAAAATACCCCGTAAAATATGTAGTTTATGAAGCATTCTATAGGATTTACGAGTAATACGGCGTATAAACTGTAATCACCAGACCTCTATATGGAATTCATACATATTGTACGGAAATAAGCGAATTCTAAAGATTGTTCGCATCATAACGCTTATGTTACGGTTATAAAGATGCTAATTTGGAGGGAAAAAATGAATTCTGAAGAGAGAAAGATCAAAATCAAGATAAATAATGTATCTAAAATTTTCGGTAAAAATGCTAAAAAAGCATCTCAAATGCTTGAAAAAGGGAAGACAAAAAGAGAAATCCTAAAAGAGACCGGCGCAACAGTTGGTGTCAATCGAGCAAATTTTGATGTGTATGACGGCGAGATATTTGTCATCATGGGGCTATCAGGGAGCGGAAAGTCCACACTTGTGCGGCTGCTAAATAGGTTAATCGAACCAACCTCCGGCGAAATTTATATTGATGGGGATATGATAACAAATATGTCAAAGGATCAATTGCGTGAAGTTAGACGGAAAAAGATCAGCATGGTCTTCCAAAACTTCGCATTGTTCCCGCATCGTACCATTCTGGAGAATACAGAATACGGGCTTGAATTGCAAGGTGTAGAAAAAGAACAGCGCCGCTCTAAAGCGCTTGAATCTTTAAAGCTTGTTGGGCTTGAAGGTTTTGAAGAGCAGTACCCAAATCAATTAAGTGGCGGTATGCAGCAACGTGTTGGATTGGCACGTGCACTAGCTAATGACCCTGATATTTTGTTAATGGATGAAGCATTCAGCGCACTAGATCCATTAATTCGTAAAGACATGCAGGATGAATTGCTTGAGCTTCATACGTCTGTAGGAAAAACAATTATTTTCATCACGCATGATTTAGATGAAGCGCTTCGTATTGGAGACCGCATTGTCCTCATGAAAGACGGGAATATCGTTCAAATCGGAACACCAGAAGAAATTCTGATGAACCCATCGAACGAGTATGTTGAACGTTTCGTTGAAGATGTAGACCTTTCTAAAGTATTAACCGCTGGTCATATTATGAAACGTGCAGAAACAGTTCAGCTTGATAAAGGGGCACGTGTTGCGCTCACGCTCATGAAGAACCTTGGTATTTCGTCTATCTATGCAGTAGATAAGAAAAAGCATTTATTAGGTGTTATTTCTGCACAAGCAGCGAAAAAAGCGGCAGAAACGGGTGCGTCGCTAGAAACTGTTCTTGATAAAGAATTTACGACAGTATTGGAATCAACGTATTTAACAGAGATCTTTGACGCGGTGTCTGATGCGAACATTCCAATTGCCGTTGTAGATGAGAAAAACAGAATGAAGGGTATTGTGGTCAGAGGTGCATTGATTGGTGCATTATCAGGTAATGATGAATATATCAACATGTCTTCTAACGAGCTAGAGGAAATTAAAGCACAAGAGCCTTCTGCACAGGAGGTAGAATAAGATGTTTAGTATGAGTGATTTACCTAGAATTCCGTTCGCGGATTATATCGATCAATTTGTTGACTGGTTAACATTAACCTTTGGTGGTTTCTTTGATGGCATCACAAATGGATTAGCTGGAACAGTAAATGGTATTGTAGCTGCACTTGGCGTGATTCCATCTATTATTTTAACGCTTATCTTTGCCGGCATTGCTTGGTGGATCAGTACAAGAGGAGTTGCTCTTTTCACACTTATTGGATTCTTACTGATCGACTATTTAGGCTACTGGCAGCCAATGCTGCAAACACTTGCGCTCGTTCTGACAGCTGTGGTCATTTCTATCGTGATCGGGGTTCCGATCGGTATTTGGGCATCACAGAAGGAAACGGTGCGTAAAATTGTCACACCTATTTTAGACTTAATGCAGACAATGCCTGCATTCGTATACCTTTTACCAGCGATCTTCTTCTTTAATATTGGAGTTGTTCCTGGGGTTGTGGCATCGGTTATTTTCTCTATGCCGCCAACGATTCGTATGACCATTCTTGGGATTAAACAAGTACCATCTGATTTAATTGAAGCAACAGAAGCTTTTGGTTCAACGACATTCCAGCGTTTGTTCAAAGTTCAGCTTCCACTTGCTACAAAAACCATCTTAGCTGGGATTAACCAAAGTATCATGCTTGCTCTATCCATGGTCGTCATTGCGGCAATGGTTGGTGCACCAGGACTTGGTTCGGAAGTATATAGTGCAGTAACGCAGCTGAAAACAGGGATTGGTTTTGAAGCTGGTATTGCCATTGTTATCGTAGCGATTACACTGGATCGTATTACACAAAACATTAAAACGAAAAAAACCAGGGGGAATGCTTAATGTGGAAAAAGTCTCTCTACATTGGGATGACCGCCCTGCTCGTCTTTTTACTAGCGGCTTGTGGTGCACAATCAGATTCAAATGCAAGTGCAGCACAGCAGGTCAATAAAACGATTATCGGGATTGATCCGGGTTCAGGTATTATGGCCTTAACCGATCAAGCGAAAAAGGATTACGGTTTAGAGGATTGGACGGTAGTATCTGCCTCAAGTGCAGCGATGACAGCGACATTGAAGAAATCGTATGACCGTAAAAAACCGATTATCATCACTGGCTGGAATCCTCACTGGATGTTTTCCCGCTACGATTTGAAATATTTAGATGATCCGAAAAAATCATATGGTGACGAAGAAGAAATTCACACCATTTCTCGTAAAGGATTTGCGAAGGATCAGCCGGAAGCAGCCAAAATGCTCAGTCAGTTTAAATGGTCTCAAGATGACATGGGTGAAGTGATGCTTGATATTCAGGATGGCGTCAAACCAAAGGATGCTGCTGTTAAATATGTGAAAAAGCATAAAGATCAAGTAGCGAAATGGACAAAAGGCGTGAAAAAGTCAAACGGTGACAAAATCAATCTTGCCTACGTTGCGTGGGATAGTGAGATTGCAAGTACCAATGTGGCCGCCGAGGTATTGCGTGAACTTGGCTTTAAAGTGACCTTGACTCAGGTTGAAGCGGGTCCAATGTGGACAGCAATTGCAACCGGAAGTGCTGATGCATCATTATCTGCATGGCTTCCAAATACGCATAAAACGTATGCAGCGAAGTTTAAAGGAAAATATGATGACCTCGGTACAAGTATGAAGGGTCTTCGCATGGGTCTCGTTGTTCCGACTTATATGAAAAACGTCAACTCGATCGAAGATTTGAAAAAATAGCCAATTGTATAACAGTTCCCTTATAATAGAAGGGAGCATATGGAAAAAGCAGTCTGCTCAAAAAGCGACTGCTTTTTCTTATATATAAGGATGGTGGATGAGTTGTCGATGGTGGAAAAACCAATGATGATTTTCCTGCACGGTGGAGGCGTAAGCAGCTGGATGTGGCAGGAGCATATGGAAATATTCAAGGAAACGTATGAATGCTATACCCCTGATTTTATTGGTCACGGGACAAGAGCAAATGAAACGTCGTTTTCCATGCGAGAAAGTGCTTTTGAAATCATTTCATGGATAAAGGAGAATGCACATGGTCGTACAGTCATTCTAATTGGCTTCTCTCTAGGTGCACAGGTAGCCGTTGATGTGTTATCGAGAGAGCCAGACATCGCAGACATCGCCATCATCAATAGCGCCCTTGTGTTGCCATTACCATGGCTCTATTTGATGGTAAGGCCCATTTTACCTCTTACATATCCGTTATTAAAGAAAGATTGGTTCATCCAGCTGCAAGCAGAAAAGATGGGACTTCCAAACGATGTACTGGATCATTATGCAGCGGATTCCAAACAATTGCAGAAGAAGACGTTGCTTACGATGTTTCAAGAAAATCTTCATTACAAGCTCCCTGAGACGTTTCAACAAGCGAAGGCACGGATTCTTGTGACAGTGGGAGAAAAGGAAAAGGGAATTATGACTAGGTCAGCAGAAAAAATCACGAATGCACACCCGAATGCAGCCGGGTTCATCGTTCCTGACATTGGACATACGTTTACTTTTGAAAAGAAAGAACTTTTTGTCGACATGATCAAAAGCTTTATAGAAGCGCGTGCGTTACCAGAGGAATTAAAGGAAATAAGGAAGCTAGGCCATTTAGAAAGTAAAGATGAGCATAAAAGGGGCAGGCATGTATAAGACACTGTATGATATAGGTATAAAACGCTTACAGATGAATGGGTGTATGGATGGAAGCTCGTAAGTGAGCCATGAAGGAGGAAGCATGAGTAAAAACTATATCATATTCGGTGCGAGTCAAGGATTAGGGGATGCCTTTGTAAAAGGTCTTCCTTCAAGTGGAGATACAGTATGGATTGTGTCACGAAGTGAACCAAGCAGTTTGAACATAGACGATGGGGTGCGTAGAATTTGGCTGAAGATCGATTTATCAAGCCAAACCCATATCCCTTTTATGCTCGAAGCATTGAAGAATCAAACAATTGATGTACTTATTTATAACGTAGGCTTATGGGAGAAACGCGGCTTTGAAGATGATTATTCTTTCGATCTTGATCAACCGGAGGATATCGCTCATTTAATCAATGTGAACGTTACCTCAACGATTATCTACATCCAAGCTCTGCTTCCGCATGTAAGGACATCTGGGAATGGAAAGATCATCGTCATTGGTTCTACTGCGGGACTTGACCATACGAATTTGTCTCAGGTTTCTTTTGTTGCTTCTAAATTTGGGATTCGTGGTATTGTGAACGCACTAAGAGAGCACGTAAGGAAAGATAAAATATCCGTTACCTGTATCAATCCAGGGGAGCTGGCGGCAGAAGTTCCGTACGAAGATGGCGCTGAAAAAGCCATTGCTCTGTATGATGAAACGAGAATACCTGTACAAGATATTGTCGAGCTGGCGAGATGTGTTATTCATCTATCAAGGGTGTCCTGTGTGAAAGAAATCAATGTCCCGGCGATGACAGATGTGAATGCGTAAAATAAAGGAGACCACCCGCTTCAGGAAAGACGGGTGGTTTTTTTATTTTACGATGAATGCTGCTGAAGTGTTTCGTATACAGCTTCCGTCAAAATCTCAATGCCGGTAAAAATCGCAGAGCGATCGAATGTCATATAAGGGTGATGAAGCCCAGGTTTTAAATCACAGCCTAAACCGAGCATCGTCGATTTAATATGAGGAACCTTTGCTGCATAAAAATGAAAGTCCTCTCCGCCTGTCGTCACGATCGGTGGATCGAGCTGTTCTTTGCCTAGCACTTGCTCTATGGCATGTGACATGATCTCCACAGCTTCTTCATTTAATGTCGCAGCTGGAAGACGATGATCAGTTGAAAGTGTGATAGAGGCGCCAAAAGCATCCGCTACAGAATGGCATGCTCTTTCAATTTCCTTTTCTAATTCATCCATCACTTCGTTTGTCTGCGCCCGAACGTCGAGTGTAAAAGAGGCCTTGCCAGGGATGATGTTGGAGCTGCCGCCGCCTGCATTTAAATTGGTCATTTTCACAGAATGAGCGACTCGTGGATCGACATGGATATGCGCCAGTCTTTGCACAAGCGTAGATGCAACTTCGATGACGTTGACCCCAAGGTGCGGGCGTGCACCGTGTGCTTCCTCCCCTAGAATGGTCCCGACGTAATGATTACTTGATCCGTGCAAAATGGCAGGAGCGCAGCGTCCGTTTAAGGTTTCTTGAATTGGGCGCACATGCACCCCGTATAAATAATCGACGTCAGCTAACACACCTTTTTCGATCATCTTTAAAGCGCCGCCGCCTCTTTCTTCGGCAGGCTGAAAAATGAATCGGATCGTGCCACTTGGAAGTTCTTTTTCTTTCAATGCCATGAATGTCCCAAGTGCCATCGTCATATGAGCATCGTGTCCGCATGAATGGTTGGCTTGAAATACGCCATCTACTTCCTGCCACAATGCGTCAATATCGGCTCTCACAGCAACCACTGGTGCGCCTTCCCCAATTTCACCGATTACCCCTGTGCAGTCTTCAAATGTTCTCGTTTTACAGCCTAATTTCTTTAATAGAGCTTCAATATAAGCTGTCGTATTTGTCTCTTCCCAGCTGATTTCTGGATGGGCGTGCAGATGTTCAAAGATGTCTGTCATGGTTTGTTTCATCTCGTTTGTCAAAGTTGTCATGAGAAGCCTCCTTGCTGACAGATAATCTGCCAAAACATTCTTTTAGTGAAATAATATTGATCTTAAATATCATCAGTGTTTATAATATAACACATCATTTGATTATTCTGAAAATTAAGTGAAATTCCGATCGGGACAAAGGGGTTTTGACAGATGAAAACAACAACAGTATCAGCACCTGAGAAACAAAAAAGAAAACTTCAGATGCCGGATGCGTATGTACTCTTATTTATGATTGCTTTAATTTGTACGATCGCAACGTATTTTGTACCAGCCGGTGAATTTGATCGGAAAACGTCAGGAGAAATCACAACAGCTGTTCCTGGCAGTTATCACCGTATTGATCAATCACCAGTTAGTCCGGTTGGTTTTTTTACAGCGATTCAAGAAGGGATGGTTGGTTCATCCTCTATTATTTTTCTGATTCTTTTTACTGGCGGAACCATTGCGATTTTGGAAAAGACAGGTGCCATTAATGGGATGATTCACAATGTCATCAGCCGGTTCCAAACGAAACAGCTATTGTTTATTTGTATTGTTGGCGGATTGTTTTCTGTACTTGGGACGACCGGAATTGTGGTGAACTCGGTCATTGGCTTTATTCCTATTGGGATCATTGTGGCACGTTCTTTAAAGTGGGATGCAGTGGCGGGAGCAGCGGTTATTTACATCGGCTGTTATGCAGGTTTTAACGCAACCATTTTGTCTCCATCTCCATTAGGCTTATCACAAACGATTGCAGAACTGCCGATTTTTTCTGGTATTGGGCTGCGTGTCATCATTTATCTTTGTTTTCTCCTATCTAGTATTGTGTACATCTATTTGTATACAAAACGCTTGAAAAATAAAGAAAAGGGAAGCCTTCTTGGTGACGAGTGGTTTCCTGCTAAAGGGCTTGGAGGAGCTGATGCGGAATCTGTGGACAAGCCTGAATTCACCGGTAGACATAAGCTGATTTTAGCGGTGTGTGGTTTGTCGCTTGGGGGTTTTTTGTATGGTGCGCTTCAGCTTGGCTGGACCGATAAGGAAATGGCTGGTGTGTTTATTTTCATGGCCATTGCTGCTGGACTGCTTGGGGGATTAGCTGCCAATGATATTGCAAAAACGTTTATTGTCGGCTGTCAAAGCCTTGTATACGGCGCACTCATTGTTGGCATGGCACGCTGCATTTCAGTCATTTTGGAAAACGGCAAGCTGCTTGATACTGTGGTGAATGGGCTTGCGAGTATGCTGACAGGGTTTAGTCCAATCGCTGGTGCGATCGGCATGTATATCGCCAGTGCGCTCCTTCACTTTTTGATTTCATCAGGATCAGGAGAAGCGGTTGTCTTTATACCGATTCTTGCGCCGCTTGCTGATTTAATGGGTATCACGAGACAAGTAGCGGTAGAAGCAGTGATGCTCGGTGAAGGGGTGGTCAACTGCGTGAATCCGACTTCAGGTGTGTTGATGGCTGTCTTGGCTGCAAGTGGGATTCCATACGTGAAATGGCTGCGTTTTATGGTGCCGCTTGCGCTCATTTGGTTCGTCATCGGCCTTGTCTTTATTTGTATCGGTGTCATGATCAATTGGGGACCTTATTAAATAAGAGAGAAGCCACCAAAGAGTGTTTGGTGGCTTTTTTCTTATGAGAACATGTATGGGGACAGCGGTTTAAAACCACAATAAGAGTGTTCACAAAATGGCTACATTATTTTTTTGAGCAATCCCCTTGCAAAAGTTTGTGAAGTGTTGCACAATAAGAATGTGAAATACTTCACATAAGAAAAACAACCTAGTTTTACTCAGGAGGATGAGATAAATGACAAACGAAAAAGTAAACAAAGTAGCACTTATTGGAGCAGGTTTTGTCGGCAGCAGTTATGCCTTTACATTAATAAATCAAGCAATCACAGATGAATTGGTAGTCATCGATTTGAATCAAGATAAAGCAATGGGTGACGTCATGGATTTAAACCACGGGAAAGCATTCGCCCCGCATCCTGTGAATACTTGGTATGGAGATTATGAGGATTGTCAGGATGCTGACATTGTATGTATCTGCGCTGGTGCAAACCAAAAGCCAGGTGAAACGAGACTTGATCTTGTTGAGAAAAATTTAAATATATTTAAAGGCATTGTAGACAATGTGATGAAAAGCGGATTCGATGGTATTTTCTTAGTTGCTACGAACCCAGTTGATATTTTGACATATGCGACTTGGAAATTCAGCGGACTACCAAAAGAACGAGTGATTGGCAGTGGAACAACGCTTGATACGGCAAGATTCAGATACATGCTTAGTGAGTACTTTGAAGCAGCGGCGCACAATGTGCATGCGTACATCATTGGAGAGCATGGGGATACAGAGCTTGCTGTTTGGAGCCATGCGAATATCGGAAGTGTACCGATCACAGAACTAATGAAGAGAAATGACCAATACAAACAAGAAGATTTAGACGACATCATGGAGAATGTCCGTCATGCCGCTTACCAAATCATTGAGAAAAAAGGCGCCACTTATTACGGCGTAGCGATGAGTTTAGCTCGTATTACTAGAGCCATTTTGCACAATGAAAACAGCATTTTGACTGTCAGCACTTATTTAGATGGAGAATACGGAGCAGAAGATGTCTACATTGGTGTACCTGCCCTCGTGAACCGAAATGGTGCAACAGAAGTGATGGAGCTCGCACTGAACGACACAGAAAAAGAAAAATTCGCACACAGTGTGAATGTGTTAAAAGAGATTTTAGCTCCTCATTTTTAATCAACCAAAGGCAACCTATCTGAGCAGAAAAGGATGAATCACTATGTGGCAGCAAATATATGATCCGTTTGGTAATGAGTTCGTCAGTGCATTGGTGGCCATGCTTCCAATCTTGTTTTTCCTACTAGCATTAACTGTATTTAAGTTAAAAGGGGTATTAGCCGCTTGTTTTACCTTGATCGTCAGTTTTGTAACAGCTGTTTTCTTCTTTCATATGCCAATTGAAAAAGCATTATCTGCTGTGGTGCTCGGTGTATCTAATGGGCTGTGGCCGATTGGGTATATCGTCATCATGGCCGTGTGGCTCTATAAAATTGCTGTGAAGTCTGGAAAGTTTGATGTCATTCGTTCTAGTATTGCAGGAATTTCTCAAGATCAACGGTTACAGCTCTTATTAATTGGTTTTAGTTTTAACGCATTTTTAGAGGGAGCCGCTGGATTCGGTGTACCGATTGCGATTAGTGCCGCTCTTTTAACAGAGCTTGGGTTTAAACCACTAAAAGCCGCCATGCTCTGCTTGATTGCAAATGCTGCGTCTGGCGCTTTTGGTGCAGTAGGTATTCCGGTTATTACAGGGGCGCAAATGGGAAATATGACGCCGCTTGAGCTGTCTCAAACCCTTGTGTACACCATTCCGTTTATTTCTTTCTGTATCCCATTTCTGCTGATTCTCATTGTAGACGGCTTTAAAGGGATTAAAGAAACGCTTCCGGCCTTGCTTGTTGTGAGTGGAAGCTACGCGATTCTGCAGGCTGTTACAATGGTCACCATGGGTCCTGAGCTTGCCAATATTATTTCAGCTTTAGCGAGTATGGGAATTTTGGCTTTATTTCTTCGAAAATGGCAGCCGAAACATATTTATCGTGAAGAAGGGGCACCAGCCATTGAGAAGAAACAAACGTATAGCGGTGTTGAGGTGCTGAAAGCATGGTCTCCGTTTTATATTTTAACTGCCGTCATTACTGTATGGAGCCTACCAGCTTTTAAAGCATTATTTGCTGTAGGAGGACCGCTTAACTGGACAACCATTTTAGTGAAAATGCCGTTTCTGCATCAGCAAATTGTGAAATTACCGCCAATTGCCCAAACAGAAACACCGATTGATGCGATCTTTAAAATTGATGTTATTAGTGCAACAGGTACCGCCATTTTAATTGCAGTGATGCTGACAGGATTGTTCAGCAGACATATTACATTAAAAGAAGGTTCTGCCTGCTTGAATGCAGCGGTCAAAGAGCTTTGGGTTCCTGTTCTTACGATTTGTTTTGTCATGGGCTTTGCCAACTTGGCGAACTTTGCAGGCCTAAGTTCTGCTATCGGACTAGCGCTTGCTAAAACAGGCGATTTATTCCCGCTTGTCAGCCCAGTGCTTGGCTGGATCGGCGTGTTTATTACGGGATCTGTTGTGAGTAACAATGCCTTATTCGGTAACCTTCAAGCAGTCACCGCTTCTCAAATCGGCTCTCAGGCAGGTTTGTTAATCGGGGCAAATACGACCGGTGGTGTGATGGCGAAATTAATTTCTCCACAATCTATCGCTATTGCAACAGCAGCTGTTGGAGAAACAGGTAAAGAATCTGAGCTCTTCCAAAAAACAGTGAAGTACAGCTTCATTTTGCTCGGCATCGTATGTATATGGACATTCATTCTTGCTCAATTTATATAGGTTGATCGATTGATTGAAAAATGGAAGACTGAGAGATTTCTCAGTCTTCAGATTGTTAACAAAGGGCTAAAATGTACTTTATTTTAGCCCTTTGTCTTCTTTTCAGCGTGAAAGAAAACCTTTGCAGTCTAGGAAGGACGAGCACTGGAGCGGAGCGAATTCGGCATTCGTGAGCACCAGAGCGCAGGACTGACAAAGAATGCGAGGGTTTGTCTACACGCTGAGACTGAGAGATTTCTCAGTCTTTTTTTTATGTAGATTCTCGTGTGACAAGCCGAGTAGGTAGCTGAATATGTTCACGTTGTAATGGTTTTTGATCTTGCAACAGCTGAATCATTTGTTTGACAGACTGCTGGCCAAGCTCGACGATAGGGATGTCGATGGTCGTGATCGTTGGAGCTGTCACCTCGCAAATGTCTTGATTGTCATAACCGATCACCGCTAAATCTTTAGGAATGTCATATCCATATGAAATGGCTTGTTTAATGAGGCCTGCTGCCACTTGATCATTGCCGGTGAAAATCGCATCCGGCGCATCCGGCATCCGGTGGATTAAGTCCATCAAACGAAAGCCGTCTTCAATGGTAAAAGCCTCGCCAAACAGCCAATCTTCTTTAAGCGGCAAACCGTGATCAGAAAGCGCATCAAGATAGCCTTGCTTTCTTTGTTTTTGTGCTTCACTGCTTTCTGTATCAAAGCAAAATCCAATGGATGTACGCCCTGATTGAATCAAGTAGTCAACCGCTTTATAAGCAGCTTCCCGCTCATCATATCCGATAATCGGAATGTCTGCTGTTTGATGAAATTCATTTGCCATGACGATCGGGCCGTTTGATAAAAATGGCTCGATTGTTTCCCACTTATTTTCTAACGCCCCCAATATGACACCATCTACTTCTTTTCTTTTTAATAATTGAAGCCCTTCAAGTTCTACTGATTCTTGATAAAACGTCTGGAGCACGATGGCTTTATACCCTTGATCCAGTGCTTCCTTTGAAATGCCTTTAATCAATTGTGCAAAAAAAGGATGGTCCACAGCTGGAACAGACACAGCAATGGTTTTTGTCTGATGTGACCGAAGGGTGCGGGCTGCTGAGCTTGGTGTATACTCCATTTCCTTCATCACCTGTAAAATGTGCTGGCGCTTTTCTTCTGATACATATGGATGGTTGTTCAGCACCCGAGAAACAGTGGTCGTTGAAACCCCGCAGCGTTTGGCAATTTCATAAATTGTACACATATTAACAAATCCTTTACACAAAGTTATTGTTCTGAAATCGATAACATCATTTACAATGTGAAACAAGTTAAATATTAACAAATGGAATTGATTAATTGGAGGGAATGGAATGCAAATATTGACGAAGATATCAGGTAAAAGCAAGGATTATCTACCGTTGCTGGATATGATCAATCAAGGTGTTCAAGTAAAGGCTGATTCAGTTGAAAAGAATCTAGCGAATGATAAGCTTGCTGCGTTCCTTGAGCAAGATATTGCGCGTACAGGTTTGGAAAAAATTCTCTTCCATTATAAACAAAATAAGGAAAAAAAGATACCGTTCCTGCCGGTCGATAAACTGATTTCAGAGGATGAGATCGATGATATTATGCAGGTGCTGAAAGAAGTATTAAGTTCAGGCCGTTTTACATCAGGCCCTTATATTCCAAAGTTTGAAAAGACGCTCGCAGCGTACTTAGGGAAAAAATATGTCATTGCCACATCAAGTGGAACAGATGCCTTGATGATCAGTTTAATATCAGCAGGCGTCCATCCTGGAGATGAGGTCATCCTACCTGCCAACAGCTTTGCTGCAACAGAAAATGCAGTGCTTGCGATTGGGGCGGTTCCAGTCTATGTCGATATTGATCCAGACACCTACTGCCTAGCGGCGAATGAAATAGAAAAGCATATCACAGATAAGACAGTATGTATTCTCCCGGTTCATTTGTATGGAAAGCAAGCGGATATGAAGGCCATTTCGACGATTGCAAAACGGCATGGTCTATCGATCATTGAGGATGGCTGTCAGGCGATTGGCAGCAGCGGGCTTGGGGCATTTGGGGATGGACTTGTTCTCAGCTTTAATCCTTACAAAAACCTTGGAGTTTGCGGGAAGGCAGGAGCCATCGCGACAAATGATGAAGCCCTAGCAGAAAAATGCATGGAAATCAGCTATCACGGTTTTGAACCAGGAAAGAAAAACGTGAAGCGCAGTGACTATGGCTTTAATTCTAAGATTGATAACTTACAGGCCGCAATCGGGCTAGAACGAATGAAATATTTAGGTTTACAAAACTTTAAACGCTTTTACTTGGCAAAGAGATACATAGATCAGCTGCAAACGCTGGAAGACGAAGGCTATATTAAGCTTCCGAAGCTGACAGACGATCATGTATGGCATCTATTCCCGATCAGAGTGGTGAAGGGAAGCCGAGATGAGCTGGCAGAGAAATTATTAGAAATGGGCATAGAAACAGACGTCTATTACCCAATTTTATCGCATCAGCATCAAACGAATCTTGTTTCTCAAAAGTATAGACAAACGGAACTACCACATACGGAAAAAGCCGTACAGCAATTACTCCATTTGCCGCTTTATCCAGGTATGCCGCTGCAAGATCAGGAGAAAGTCATCGAGGGGGTTCATCATGTTATCAAATCTTCCATTCAATAAAAAGCTTGTGCATCAACCGCAACATCCGCAGTGGATCGTCTTCTGTGATTTCGATGAGACCTACTATTCTCACGGAATGACCGAGGAGCAGAGAGAGGATGTAAAACGGCTGGAAGCTTTTGTGGCAGAAAAGAGCGAAGCCGGACAGCTCATGCTGGGCTGGGTGACGGGAAGCAGCCTCGATTCTGTTACGAGCAAAATGGTGAAAGGCGGTTTCTATCAATTCCCGCATTTTATTGCGTCGAATTTAGGAACTGAAATCGTGTATACATCAAATGGGAAATTTGGACAGCCGGATGCAGAATGGATGAAACGGCTTGATGCACAGGGCTTTTCAGACGAAAAAATTGAAGATATTCTGCAAGCCGTACGTGAAAAGGGGATCACCCTTAGGCCGCAAACGCAGCTAGGCAGCTCTGGGTATAAAAAGAATTTCTATTATCAGGAGCAGGATGAACGAACAGATCTCCATCATCTATCGTTCATCCATACACTTGCGAAGGAGCGGGGTGTGGCGGTGAACATCAACAAATGCAACCCACTTGCGGGTGACCCTGCGGATTGCTATGACGTTGATTTTTTACCAGTGGGAACAGGGAAGGATGAAATCGTTCGGTTTATGCTGAATCAATATAACCTGTCAAAAGATAAGGGCTTTGCTTTTGGTGATAGTGGGAATGACCTGCGGATGCTTCAATCCGTCACGCACGGCTTTCTTGTCCAAAATGCAACAGCCGAAGCCAAACGGCACCATCATCAAATTTGTCATCATGGGTATGCAAAAGGAATCTATGAAACATTGAAAACAGTGATGTATAAACATGAGGAGGCACATTCATGAAGAAAATTGGAATTGTTGGAGCAGGGAATATTGCAAAAGCACATGCTAGAGCCTTATCAACGATCAAAGGTGCAGAATTATCTGGGGTCTATGACTTGCACGAATCCGTCGCACAAGGATTTATTAAACAGTACGGCGGACGGGTGTATGCCAGTATCGAAACACTAGCGGATGCATCAGATGGATTGATCATTGCTTCCCCTAACTTCTGTCACAAGGACCATGCCCTTCAGGCGCTTAGAGCAGGACAGCCGATTTTATGCGAAAAACCGATGGCTGTATCGTTAAAAGAAGCGAAGGAAATGGTGGAGACAGCCAAACAGTTCCAGGTTCAAGCCAGTATGGGCTTTAACTATCGCTATTTATCCTTTGTGAATATTTTGAAGAACTTGATCGCCAATGGTGAATTAGGACGCGTTTTGACAGTACGGACACATTTTAAGAAAAATAGTGCCCTTAGAAGAAAGACATTTTCGTGGAGAGATAGCGGCGAAAGTCTGCGTACAAGCGGTGCATTAGGAGATTTAGGGATTCATTTGATTGATATGCTGTGGTACTTATTTGGCAGTGAAATGAAAAAAGAATCCCTTAATACGAAGATGCTGACACATGTAAAGGAAAAAGAAGAGAAAAAGGTACAGGTTGATGACCATACCGAAATTTTCGGACAAATGGAGAATCAAGTGTTCTTTCATTTGGTGACGTCCAAAAGTACGCAGCCCGAGGAATGTGGATTTAGTGTAGAAGTGGTGGGGCATGACAAGGTTTTTAAATACCATACAAACATGAAAAACGAATATGAGATCAGTGATGGTTTGTGTGTAGAGCGTCATCAAATGCCGCAAACATTGCTGACAGATCCGCCGAATGAATTTTATGGATGGTCTGATACATTCCGTGATCAGCTGATGCATTGGGTAAATACAAACTCATATCCATCTCATATGAAGGTAGCTGATTTTGAAGATGGTTATCGCGCGCAGGCTGCGCTGAATACATGCTTCGAGAGGGAAGAGGCTGTCGTCTCTGCCCGTGCATATTAATGAAGAGGTGGAGCGGAGGATATCATGACTCCGCTCCTTTTTAGAGGAAGTGAAAAGATGAAAAAGGTGTTTTATTTTGGCTGTATCTTTTATTTTTTTATTGGGACCATTCATGTGTTTTTTGGCAGTTTAACGCCTTATTTGCTGTCTAGTTATGATAAGGGTCCTGGGGAATTATCTTCTTTAATCTTCTTTCAGTTTATTGGTTTTTTGACAGGCGTTCTTTTGTCGCCCATTCTTGTGAGGAAAAAAGGTTATGGGGCTGTCCTGACAATGGGGTTGCTGCTGATGATCGGAGCGCTTCTTCTTGGCCTTTTGGTGCCGGGCTGGACGATTCTTGTGGTGGCAGGTTTTTTCCTTGGGAGCGGTGCAGGCAGTCTTGAGACGACGGCCGGGGCGTATGTGATTTCAATGGCAAACAGTGCAAAGCGAATCAGCATCATGGAGGTCTTTTTTGGATTAGGTGCGCTATTATTTCCTCTATTGATTCTGCTGACTGTGACAGAGGAAACGTGGCATTATGTGTTTTTATTTCAAGTCGGTGCACTGACTTTTTTTCTCATGCTCTGGCTTACCTTTATGAATAAACTCCCTCGTGGGCAGATGGCGGCTCCTGTTCAAGACATGAAGAAACCGTCCTTGCTGTTTGATCGAGGGAATCGAATGATTGTGGTGCTTATGATCTGTTTTGCGTTTTTCTACGCAGGAATTGAAACGAACTTTGCGAACTTTTTACCGTCGATCATGCTGGAAAAAGGGGGAGACAACTGGGGTCTTTTTGCGGTCTCTACTTTTTGGACAGCGATCGTCATTGGCAGAACTGTCATTGCGAGAAAAGCCGATCAGCTGCATCCGCTGCGTTTTTTAAAGTTAAGCGCAGCGCTGATGATTGTGCTGCTCGCCATATTTGCTCTAGCCACCCACATCGCTGCGCAGCTGATTCTTATCTTTTTCATCGGTCTGTGCGCAGCTGGCATGTTCCCCATTGCCTTGACGGCTTCTGCATTAATGATTGAAAATGCCATCGACGAGGCAACGAGTTATTTTATTGCCGCCGCTAGTTTAGGTGGAGCCTGTTTGTCCTTTTTGATTGGGTTTAGCCTTGAGTGGGCAGGTGCGGCAAGCGCCGTCTTTGTTTTCGCCTTTTTAGCTGTTCTCCTTTTTGCGGCTGCCATTCAAATGAATCGATCTCGGAAAAAAGAAACCATACCCACACAGCCGCCGGCGATGAAAGCAGATCGATAAGCAGCTGATCTGGTGGCTCCTCCTTTTGTATAGCTTATCTTCAGAAAAGGTGACGAAGGACTTGTACTAAAACAACGAAAGCGTGAATAACATGTACAAGTCAGCATCAAAAGGAGGACGTCTATGTGGCGGTGTTTTTTGGTTATATCTTTTTAGGGTTGTCACTTTCAGCGCCTGTTGGGCCAGTCAATGCAGCCCAAATCGACAGAGGGATTAAAAGTGGATTTTGGCACGCTTGGATTTTTGGTGTGGGGGCTATGGCTGCGGATATTGTCTATATGATCCTCATCTATTTTGGTGTCGCCCAGCTTTTGACTGCACCTCTTGTGAAAACCTTTTTGTGGCTGTTCGGCTTTTTCGTTCTGACCTATACCGGTATTGAAAGCCTTCGTAAAATCAATTTGCATGAAAGCCCAAAGAAGGACGGAGGAAACACGTCGATCGGGCATTCGTTCATGACGGGATTTTTCATTTCCCTTTCCAATCCGCTTAGTATATTATTTTGGCTTGGGATCTATGGCAGTATTTTAGCCAATACGATTGAAAAGTACGGGGCATCTCAAATGCTGATGTACAGCATTGCTATTTTCATCGGCATGCTCTTATGGGATTTCTGTATGGCGCTGCTCGCCAGTACGTTTAGACGATATTTAAATGAACGGATTTTGCACGGCTTATCCGTTCTGGCAGGTCTCTCTTTACTTGGCTTCGGTGCTTACTTTGGATATCAAGGGATCATGGCGCTCATTGGATAGAATGGTTGATCAGAAAAAGGGCTAAAATCTAAATCATTTTAGCCCTTTTTCATATTTGACAATAATAGGACACTCTTCAATAATGATGGAAGATACATAAAATTGAAGGAGTTTTTGCCATGAGTATGTTCCTGCCAGCATTCAACTATGTGTGTATGCTGATTTTGTCTGTGATCACAGCGACATTCGTTTATACCATGTTGTTTGCCCCACCTGAATCCAGATTCAGTTATGTGGAGGTCACCAGTCTTTTTATTTTGATCGCTTATGTCCTATTTGCTGCACCTATCCAAATGGTTTTACACCGTCATCCTGAGAAGTTTCGGCGCCGTGATTTATTGGTTTATTTTATCGGGGCGTGGGTGGTTTGTTCGGCGCTTGCTTTATGGATTGATTATGGTGTTGTCGTCTTTATTAGCTACAAAGTTTATCTATTTAGCTTTTGCGCGGCCTTTATTTATTGGCTGCTTGATTCAGTCTTTTTAAAGAAGAAGAATCAATCATAAAGGTTTTTCCCGTTTTTTCTCCTGAAAATGAACGTGTATGACCTTCGAGAATCCGCTTGATACAAAAGCAAGAGCCGTCATTAGAAGGACCCAGTATAGATTGCTAAGGTCAAATCCAGTATAAACGAAGATGAAAATCATCGAGATCACAGACGTTAATATGAGGACAGGCCATATCCGTTTAAATAGCAGATAACCAACAAATCCCCAAAGGAAAGCCATCACTGGTAGTGTAAATAAGATCAGATACATCGGATGGAGAAAAAGAAGACGCATGTCATTCACCCATTTCTTTTATGATGACCGACTCTATTAGATAGAGGCGGCTAAATGATGATATGCAGAAGCATACTCATACATGATTAGATAAATGGAAGTGAATTCCTGCTTCATCCGGCAAATCAACCACCCTGTGAATGTCCAGTGAAAGTCGTTGAAGGACAGTCACCACAGCTTTTTCCTCCTCATAGGCTATGGAGAAGACGCTAAAACGAGGTGGAAGAAAATGGCCCAGCTGTATGCAAAAAGTTGCCTTGATCAAAATCTACGATCACTAGATGAATGGAAGCAGGATGCTTTCACACAGTTTGGAGAAATGGTCGGGGATGAGGCAGATACATTTCCGTGTGTACCAGGCAGACAAGGATTTTTTCTCGATCATTTGCGTTATGGGTTTGTCGGTGATCCGCGGGGAGAAGAGGCCTTGAATGAATTAGCAGAGCTTTTAAGGGAATACCAAAGCTGCTCTAGGGAAACCGGTCAATATGCTTCGTTCATTTGCTTTTTTGAAACACCACAGGATATGAAAGAGTATTCGCTCGAAGAGTATGAGGAGCAGTTTTGGTCGATGGTTCAGCAATTACATCAAAAGGATGAAATGAAATGGCCAGAGGAAATCCCATCAGATCCTGAAAATCATGAATGGGAATTTTGTTTTCATGGGGAGCCTTATTTTATTTTATGCGCGACACCAGCGCATAAGCTAAGAAAAAGTCGTCACTTTCCTTATGTGATGTGGGCCTTTCAACCAAGGTGGGTGTTTGAAAAGATGAACGGTTCCACCACATTTGGTCAAAAAATGAGTAAACTCGTTCGGAAGAGGCTGAAGGCGTATGATCAAGTAGATGTACACCCAGCTTTAAAATGGTATGGGGATCAGAAAAATTTAGAATGGAAACAATACTTTCTTTCAGATGATGAGGCGGAGAAACCAGCCTCCGCCAAATGTCCATTTACTGCTTTAAAAAACATGATGAAATTATGATGCGGCCTGATCCTGTTTCCACTTTTTTCTCATAAAGAGTACCATGATGCCAATTACAGCAATGATTCCAAGGCTAATAAAAAAGCCAGGTCGTCCGCTTGCCTCTGTCAGAGTACCTGAAACAGCTGCACCAATTAAGATCAGGGCAAGAACCATTTCGCACGTTTGGCGAGTGGATGGCTTTGACAGTTTTTTGCTTGAAAGCAGAATAAACACCCATGTGTACAAAAGAGTTAAACCGGCTGCCGTTGTGAGATGCTCGTAAATGTGTTTGGACAAAAAGAGTGCCAGCAAAATCGAGACAATCAACCCTGCAGCAGTTAAAAGAATTGAAGACCATCTGACATGAGATGGTTCTTTTTGTTTAAAACAAGCAGGTGCATCCTGATGCTCCGACATCGTGCCAAGCAGCGTCGTGACCGCATAGAGGGAGGCAACCAATGTGGAAAACCCGGCAATAATGAAAATGCCATTAAAGATATGAAGAAAAATGGATAAATGAAATGGCTCCAGTGATGTAATAAATGGACTGCTATTCTCGTTAAAGGCTGTCACTGGCACAAGCAAAAGCGCAAGTCCGATGGAGACGATATAAATGACAGCAAGAATGATCAGCATCACACGTCCAGATTTTGCGGCGTCTTTCGGGTCTTTTAAATGAACCGCCATCAGCCCCATGACTTCAATTCCCCCGAAAGCATAAAACGCATAAATCAGCCCATTCCATAGACCGAGCGGGCCGAGCGGCATCCATTCATGGTCTTTATTTGGCAGGTGGAGGGTGGGCCTATGCTCTGTGAGAATGCCACATAAAACAAGAACCGCAAGGACGACAAACAATAGGATCGCCCCGGTTTTCAGCACGGCAAGGACATTTTCCGTCTTTTGAAAAGAAGAAAGCCCAATGATAATCACAAGCAGGGCAAGAGCGGAATAAATCGCTGAAAATACCCAAAGTGGAATGGATGGAAACCAGTGACGAGTAAAAAGAGAAATCGCCGTCAGCTGACTCCCTGTGATGAGCATTTCTGAAAACCAATACACCCAGCCATTACTAAAACCCGCCCAGCGCCCATAGGCTTTTCGGGCATAGGAACAAAATGATCCTTTATCTGGGTTTTCGGCTGTCATCGCAGCCAGGTGTTTAAAGACGAGATATGTGCCGACTGCCGCAAGCAAAAATGAAATGCAGACGGAGTAACCGGACTTTGTAATGGCGATGCTGGAACCAAGGAAGAAACCAGTGCCGATTGTACAGCCGACTCCGATAAGAGAAAGCTGCCACCAAGATAAAGATTGTTCTTCTTTCAATGCATGTGCAACACCTTTCTGATTCAATAGCATTAGCTTGTAACCGCCTCTTTTTTTTATACATGATCAAGAGGACGTTTTGGGCATACTGTCAACATGGAAAGGAGTGCATGTGATGAACGGAGAATACGTAATTTTACCAAAGGATGGGCTTGGTTTTCGGTTAGGAAAAGGACAATGTATGCGAGTGGTTGATGTCGAAGGGCAGCAAGTAGCAGATGTGATGGCCTATCATGAAAAGGATTTTTATGAAAAATTTGATCAAGGCGCTACAATGGACAGCCTGTTCTCTTCCAAGGTGAAAAAGGGAGATCAGCTTTATTCTAATTTATATAAACCAATGTTTACGGTCATCGAAGATACAGTCGAATGTCATGATTTATATATGCCTGCGTGCCGGCAAGAAATGTATCAGCTCTTATATGGGCGTACGCACCTAGAGGTCATGCATACATGCTACGATAATCTCAGGACGGCCTTTGAGCCATTCGGGATTCCAAAAGAGGATATGTATTATCCTTTTAATGTCTTTATGAATACAGTCATTGATGATAAAGGAAAGTTGTCTGTCGAGCTGCCAAAATCGCTCTCCGGTGATTACATCCGCCTGCGTGCAGAAATGGACCTCATTGTCGCGGTGTCTGCATGTCCCGCCGACATTGGAAAATGCAATGGTTCAAGCTGTACATCCATCCGGGTGGAGATTGATTGAAAAGGAAAGACCAGTCAAAGCGGCTTGGTCTATTTCGTTTGTGAATGTTTGATCATTTATGAAAAAGGGGAACGTCTAAAAAATATCCTTTATCAAAACATGATATAATAAAGTGGCTAAAATCGTAGGTAAATCAATTGAAATGGAAGTAAAACCTGTTCTCTTCATGTAGAGGATGCTTAGGAGGAAAAGTGTATGAGTTTGCAGAAAAAAATCAGCCAAGAGTTGCATGTGCAGCCCTCAATTGACCCAAAGCAGGAGATCGAAAAACGGGTTGGATTTCTAAAGGCGTACTTGAAAAAGACCGGTGCAAAAGGATTCGTTCTCGGTATTAGCGGCGGACAGGATTCAACGCTTGCTGGCCGTCTCGCTCAGCTTGCTGTAAGTGAGCTTCGTCAAGAAGGAAAAGAGGATGCTGTCTTTATTGCGGTCCGTCTTCCGCATGGCACGCAGCAGGATGAAGACGATGCGCAGCTGGCTCTATCATTTATTCAGCCGGACAAGTCTTGGAAATATGACATCGCACCTGCCGTGACGGCATTCAGTGAACAATATCAAAAGGAAACAGGCGGTGCGCTGTCTGATTTTAATAAGGGGAACGTCAAAGCACGCATGAGAATGATCGCACAGTATGCCGTCGGTGGACAGGAAGGCTTACTTGTCATTGGAACGGATCATGCAGCCGAAGCTGTGACGGGCTTTTTCACGAAGTATGGGGATGGCGGTGCAGATGTCCTTCCGCTCACAGGTTTAACGAAACGCCAAGGACGGTTGCTGCTTGAGACCCTTCAGGCGCCGGAGCGATTATACTTAAAGAAACCGACAGCCGATCTGCTGGATGACAAGCCTCAACAAACGGATGAAACAGAACTTGGTATTACGTACAATGAAATTGATGATTACTTAGAAGGAAAACCAGTTTCAGATCAAGCAGCAGAAGCGATTGAAAAACGCTATGTTCAATCAGAACATAAACGTCAAGTACCAGCTTCTATGTTTGATGACTGGTGGAAATAAAATAAGTGACCTCTCCAGAAGATGGAGGGGTCTTTTTATGTCAAATTTCAGCTGGATTTGACAGAATGAATCGGAAATGGTTCATTAATTAGTAGAACGATCTACATAAGTCTGTTTTACTAAATAAAGGATATATTGAAGAATAAGTGGTGAAATAATTAGTTCGATTCACTTAATTTCTTATCAAAAGACAGTATTTTCAGAAAAAATGATTGACGATAAAAACGAATGCGCTTACAATGAAAACACATTCCAAAAAGTGAAATTGAATTCCACTAGACGGAATCTAAGGAGTCGTTCATCTCCAAATAAGAGGCTAAAGGAATGATTCACACGATGAAAAATCGAAGTGCACTGGAAATATACAAAGAAGGAGGCGCTTGGTGGGAGACTGAGATTAGTCATATTCAAAAAAATTCAATTGAACTTCGGGGCTATCCAATTGAAGAGCTTATTGGTCAATTATCGTATCCACAAATGCTTTATTTACTGCTTGTTGGTGAATTACTAGATGATTCGAAGGCAGCTCTTTTTGAAAGTGTTCTGGTCGCAGGTGCGGATCATGGGCCAAGGGCACCGTCTATTGCAGCGGCAAGAATGGCGGTTACATGCGGCATTTCGTTTAATTCCTCTGTTGCAACAGGGGTGAATCTATTAGGTGATATTCATGGCGGAGCCGGAGAAAAGGCGATGCGTATGTTATACGAAGCCAAAGCGGTTTATGATGCACAAAAAGATATGAAGTCTGCTGCAAAGCAAGTATGTCAGACGTGGTTAGCTCGCAAGGAAAAAATTCCAGGAATCGGTCATCAGCTGCATGATGATGATCCGAGAGTGAGACGGCTGTATGAGCTGAGTCAAACATATGTGCAACAAGGTGATATCAGCGGAACGTACTTACGGTTAGCTGAGGCGATTAGACATGAACTAGAACAATTAAAAGGGAAAAAAATCACGATGAACATAGATGGTGTATCTGCTGCGATCCAATGTGAATTAAACATTCCAGCTGAAGCGGCAAAAGGCATCTTTTCCTTATCCAGAGGAATGGGCATCGTGGCGCATGCATATGAAGAGCTGACAAAAGGTGCCCTAGTGAAAGGCCCTTGTCCGAATGAAGAAAGACTGGTTCGTTATGCGGGGGTCGGGACGCGTCACTTGAAGGAGGGTGAGAAAATTTGAGTGAATTGAAAGCGTTGTCATATATAAACGGCGAATGGCTGGATGCAAACCATGGCAAAGAAGATATCATCAATCCATACTCTGGGGAAAGCATCGGTACATCCTATCTTGCCTCCTCAGAAGATATTGAACAAGCGCTTTCTATTGCGCAGCAAGCTAAAAAACAAATAGCGGCAATATCAGCATTAGAACGCTCAACGCTTCTAACAAAGGCAGCCGCCTTATTGGAAGAACAAAAAGAGCATTTTGCAAAACTCATTTCTTTAGAATTAGGAAAACCGCTTAAAAATACAAGAGATGAAGTCTCACGATCAATTGAAACGCTGGCGCAGTCAGCCGAAGAAGCCAATCGACTAATCGGTGAGACTATTCCTGGCAATGTATCTTCCCGTGGACAGAGAGCAATGGCGATGACATTTAAAGTGCCGGTTGGGGTTGTGCTGGCGATTACGCCTTTTAATGCGCCTCTCAACTTAATTTGTCACAAAATCGGTCCAGCTTTTGCGGCAGGGAATGCGATTATTTTAAAACCAGCACCGCAAACATCAGCTGTTGCCACAGCGTTTGTTAAGCTCCTGCTTGAAGCAGGGTTTCCTGAAAAGAGCCTGCAGCTTGTGATTGGAGGAGTAGACGCCGGCAGACAGTTAGTCACTGATGAAAGAACCAATCTTGTTTCTTTTACTGGCGGTGCGGTGGGCGGAGAACATATTTCAAACTCGGCTGGATTAAAAAAGGTACTGCTGGAACTCGGAGGAAATGGAGCGACGATTGTTCATCATGATGCAGATATCGAGCAAGCCGCCTCTCTTTGTGCCAAAACGGGCTTTAGCAACTCTGGTCAAAGCTGTATTTCTGTTCAAAGAATTTATGTTCACAAGCAAATTTTGTCGACATTTACTGAGACACTTAAACAAAAAGTAGAACAGCTCGTCGTTGGAGATCCGCTGTCTAGTGAAAGTGATATCGGCTGTATGGTTGATGTACAGGCAGCAAAACGTGTGGAGGCATGGATACAAGAGGCAGAGAAAATGGGTGCGGAGCTTTTATCTGGAGGACAACGAAATGGCGCAAGCATCACACCGGCTATTTTGCTAAACCCGCCAAAACAAGCCAAGGTCGTCTGTGAAGAAGTGTTCGGTCCAGTTGTCAGCATTCTCCCATATGAGGAGCTGGATGAGGCAATCAAAGAAGCAAACGATAGTCGATATGGTTTGCAGGCAGGTGTCTTTACGAATCAGCTGGATGTTGCGTTACACGCAGCAAAAGAGCTTGAAACTGGTGGCGTAGTCATCAATGGGACATCGAATTTCAGACTAGATCACTGGCCATATGGCGGGATTAAACGAAGCGGTATTGGAAGGGAAGGCCCGCGTTTCGCCATCGAGGAGATGACCGAAACCAAAATGGTTGTGCTGCCAAATGGGCTATAAAGGGGGCAGATGGATGTGAATGTCTTTCAGCAAAAGGTAAAGAGTGCGCAGACAGGCGGTCAGCCGATGATTTGTACGCCGCCCATTGGACAAACAAAGGAAGAATTGTTTCTTGAAGTTGAGGTGTTAGCTGAGAAGAAGCCTGATGTGATAGAGTGGCGAGCGGATTTTTTCAATCACCTCAATGACAAGGAACAAGTCATCACCACCCTGAAAGGGATGATTGAAAAGGCAGATAACATCCCATTTTTATTCACCATTCGTTCTGAAAAAGAGGGCGGCGAACGCATTTCACTCTCAGAGGATGAAAAGGTTTCCCTGCTTGTCGAGCTTTGTGCCACTCAGCTTGTGGCTGCCGTTGATTTTGAATTAATGCATGATGTCTCGCATATCCAGCAAGTCAGTCAGGCGGCTAAGAGAAACGGGGTCATCTTGATTGTGTCGTACCACGATTTCCAGCGTACCCCGGAGGCAGATCGGCTTGTGGAGCTATTCACCAATGCAGAATCGGTTGGCGCCGATATCGCAAAGATCGCCGTCATGCCGCATTCCTATGAGGATGCACTGACACTGCTCTCTGCGACAGGCAAGGCGAAAAAGCATCTGTCCATCCCCGTTATTTCGATGGCGATGGGGGAATATGGTGCCTTCACAAGAATGGTAGGTGGACTCTTTGGGTCTGTCATGACCTTTGCTGTAGGGAAAGAAAGCTCGGCACCTGGACAAGTTGCGATACAGGATTTGAATGCCGTTCTATCGATTGTGTTTTCAAAGAATCAGTGAGTAGCAGATTCATAGCTGCACCGTGAGAGGAGAGAAACATGAAGAAGAATATATCTACACAGGTCATTCAGTATTTAGAAAATCGAGGAGTTGAGCATATCTTCGGTCTGTGCGGTCATACGAATATTGCTTTTTTATCAGCCCTAGAAAAAAGCCGTATTCAATTTGTGAATGTCAGACATGAACAGATAGCGGCGCATGCAGCAGATGGTTATGCACGAGCGAAAAAACAGACGGCTGTTGTGCTCAGTCACTTAGGTCCTGGACTCACCAATGCGGCAACAGGCGTAGCGAATGCCGCACTCGATTCCATTCCAATGGTTGTCATTGCAGGAGATGTTCCAAGTCATTACTACGGAAAGCACCCACACCAAGAAATCAATCTTCATTCCGATGCTTCTCAATACGAAATTTATCGCCCATTTGTGAAAAGAGCATGGCGAGTCGACATTCCAGAATTATTTCCAGAAATTTTATCAAAAGCGTTTCAGTTAGCTGAAAGCGGTCGCCCTGGGCCAGTCCTGATTTCAGTTCCGATGGATGTGTTCTCAAAAGACTTAGATGTGTCGTTATTTGAACAAATCGCTCATCATACACACACCGTTGAAAAACCATCTATTGATGATCAAACAGCGAATCGGATATTAGATCGATTGCTGCAGGCAGACAAACCACTCTTATATGTAGGGGGAGGCATTTTACTAGCCGATGCAGCAGAAGAGTTAAAGGCATTTTCTGACCATTTGAGTATCCCTGTTGCCCATTCTTTGATGGGGAAAGGGGCGATGCCGGATGATCATCCAATGACCCTTGGCATGACAGGGTTTTGGGGGACGAAATTTATCAATGATCAGTGTAAAGCAGCGGACTATATATTGGCTTTAGGCACCCGTTTTGCTGAAGCAGATGCGAGTTCGTGGGAATCGGAGTATACGTTCAATTTCCAATCAACCAAGCTCATTCATATTGACATTGATCCGAATGAAATTGGCCGGAACTATCCTGTTGAAATTGGAGCGGTAGCAGATCTCAAGCAGGCGTTGACTGTACTCAATCGTGTGGCGAAAGAAAGGCTGCCAGAAGGTCTGGATCGCCCTGAATTGAAAAAGGACATTGCGGCATATCGTGAGGAATTTCAGAAGAGCAATTTGACGAATATTCAAGACGAGTCTTTCCCAATGAAACCACAGCGTATTTTGCAGGAAGTGCGGGAAGTATTGCCGCCGGATGCTTTCATTACAACCGATGTTGGCTGGAATAAAAATGGGGTAGGACAGCAATTTCCTGTATACACGCCAGGCACTATATTAACCCCAGGTGGTTTTGCGACGATGGGATTTGGCGCTCCCGCTGCACTTGGAGCAAAGATTGCCCAGCCTGACCGTGTCGTTGTATCACTTGTTGGGGACGGCGGATTCGGTCAAAATCCATCTGTTCTCGCAACAGCCATGGAAGAAAACATTCCTGTCGTGTGGATTGTGATGAACAACAGTGCGTTTGGGACGATCGCCGGCTTGCAAATGGCACACTATGAAACGACTTACGGCACTGTTTTTAGAAAAGATGGAGAAAGCTATTCGCCTGATTTTGCAGCCATTGCAAGAGGTTATGGGATGAAGGGGATCAAAATTACGGCGGCTTCTGAATTCAAAGAAGCTTTGGCTGAAGCAATCGCTTCTCAGGAGCCATGTGTCATTGATGTAGCGATGAAAAATGATCCAGTGCCTACTGATGGACATTGGAACATTAATGATATTTATTCACCAAATACAAAACGTTCACATGTCAGTGTGAACTAAACATGACTAGGGAGGAATCAACAATGAAAATTAAAGTATTAAATCCATTTCAAGACGGTCATCCATTATGGTTAGGTTTAGATCATCCAGAAGAGAAAATGATTCGGAAAGTGTTTCAAACGATCACACCAGATACCGTAGGGTCAGAGCATATGATGGCAGGTCTCACTATTTTTGAGCCGGGCGAAGCAAGCTCGGTACACAATCACCCGGGTTCAGAGGAATTTGATTATGTGATTAAAGGGTCTGGCGAAGTCATTTGCGACGGAGAAAGACAATCATTTAAACAAAATGACTTTATGTTTATTCCAGATGGTGTCCCGCATCAGCATGTGAACACAGGGGACGAACCTTTATGGCTGATTTGGCTCTATACACCGCAAGGGCAGCTTCCGAAGGACTAAAAAACCTTGCACGAGAGAAAGAAGAAAAGGGGCTAAAATAGAAAGCATTTTAGCCCTTTATCAATTGAACGAAAGGGAGTCAAGCAATGAATAAGAATACACCGCTTGAAGGAATCAAAATATTAGATGTTTCTACAATGATTGCTGCACCATACGGCGCGGTGCTTCTAGGGGATTTCGGTGCAGAGGTCATTAAAGTCGAGATTCCTGGAAAAGGGGATACACTGCGGCATGTTGGTCCTTTTGCAGATGGTGAACCTTTGAGGTGGTCAGGGCTTTCAAGGAATAAGAAATCTCTTACACTCGATCTACACAAAGAAGAAGCAAAAGATATTTTTAAAAAGCTTGCAGCACAGGTTGATGTGATCATTGAAAATTTTCGTCCGGGAACACTTGAAAAATGGGACGTTGGGTACGATGTATTAAAAGAAATCAACCCTCGTTTAATTATGATTCGAGTTTCGGGTTATGGGCAAACCGGTCCATTTAAGGACAAGGCGGGGTTTGGTACACCTGCGACGGCGTTTAGCGGCTTTACATATATTCAAGGGTTTCCAGATCGGCATCCAGTCAGCCCGTCCTTTTCCCTTACGGATTATATCGCCGGAATCTATGTGGCGTTTGCCACTGTGACAGCGATGTATTACCGTGACACACATCCAAAAGGAACAGGGCAAATGGTGGATTTGGCTCTCTATGAATCTGTGTTCCGCATGTTAGAATTTTTGGTTGCTGAATATGACAAGCTAGGGAAGGTGCGTGAGCGTTCACCAGGGTTAAGCGGTCATTCAAGCCCTGCCGGCACCTATGAGACAAAGGATGGGCATTATTTGGTTCTTGTGACAAGTACAGATTCGACCTTTAATCGATTGGCAGAGGCGATGAATCGCTTAGATTTACTTGAGAACGAGAAATTCTCTGTGAATGCAGCCAGGCTGAAGCATAACGATGAAATGGATGCGATCGTCTCGCAGTGGATTGCGTCCAAAACAAGAGATGACGTCCTAGACATTCTAGATACACATGGTGTGCCTGTGAGTCCGATTCTAAGCATTCGGGATATCTTTGAGCATCCGCAATTTAAAGCACGAGAAAATATTGTCGAGGTGCATCATCCGCGTCTTGGAAAAGTGAAAGTGCCTGGGATCATTCCGAAGTTTGAAAAAACCCCCGGCCGTATTCGCCATATTGCGCCTGATTTAGGTGAACATAATTATGAAATTTTAACGAAAATGCTTGGCTTCACAGAAGAAGAGTGTAAACAGTTAGAAGAAAAAGGGGTCATTTAAGACACTCAACCGATCCGCACGCTGCGGAAACAAAGGAGGATGGTTATGAAAGTGCATTCAGAACTGAAGGGGAACGACTTGCGGCCTGCTTATGCGAAACCAACAAAAGCTCGTTTCGGCATCTTGATTCTGTTGTTTTTTATTACCGCTATTAACTATATTGATCGAGCCAGTGTATCCATTGTTGCACCTGCGATTCAGTCTTCATTGCAATTAAACCCTGCCTTATTAGGCCTCATCTTTTCAGCATTTAGCTGGACCTATACAGCCATGCAGATCCCTGGCGGCTTTATTCTTGATAAATTTGGATCAAAGGTAACGTATGGAATATCACTCATTACTTGGTCTATTTTCACCGGTTTACAGGCGTTTGCGAACAGCTTTGCCTTCTTATTTGGCTGCCGTTTGTTTATCGGAATTACAGAATCTCCCGCATTTCCTGCGAATAACCGCATTGTGACCACTTGGTTTCCAAGGCGGGAACGCGCATTTGCAACAGGGGTTTATACCGCTGGAGAGTATGTGGGGCTTGCATTTGCGACACCTCTTCTTTTTTGGATCATGACAACTTTCGATTGGAGAACCGTCTTTATCACTGCTGGTGCGCTCGGTATTATATTTGCTTTCTTTTGGTACAAGTATTATCACGAACCGAAAGAGCATCCAAAGATCAATGAAGATGAGCTAGAATTGATCCGTCAAGGCGAAGGACTGACAGTGGCATCACAGGAGAAACTGAAATGGGCAGACTTTGCCGCACTTTTAAAATATCGTAAATTGATTGGACTCTATATTGGTCAATTTTCTGTTGCGTCTACCCTCTTTTTCTTTTTAACATGGTTTCCGACCTATTTAGCAGAGGCGAAAAATATGGCCTTTCTCAAAGTGGGTTTTGCGGCATCTCTGCCATACATCGCTGCATTCTTTGGGGTGCTGTTTGGAGGATATGTGTCTGACTGGCTGCTTAAAAAGGGTGTATCGGTCAATGTAGCGAGAAAGCTGCCGGTTGTGGTCGGTCTGCTTCTGACAAGTACCATTGTTTTAGCGAATTTTACAACGAATATCCCGCTTGTGCTGACTATTTTATCCATCGCCTCCTTTGCACAAGGACTGTCTAATATCTCCTGGACCATGCTGTCTGAGGTGGCACCAAGAGAAATGGTCGGGCTGGCTGGCGGCGTATTCAACTTTTTTGCTAACTTATCCGGCATCATCACCCCGCTGATTATCGGATTCATTGTATCGGCGACAGGCTCTTACAACGGCGGTATTTTATTCGTCAGCCTAGTGGCATTAGGCGGAGCGTTGTCGTATATCTTTATTGTAGGTAAGATTGAACGGATTCAATTAAAATAATAGAGAGTAAGAAAAAGAGAACTCATTGGGTTCTCTTTTTCTATGAATAAAAGATGACGGTGATGATCGTTGCACATGCGATCCCCATGCTGATATAAAAACCAGCAAACCAGATATTCCATCGAGTGATTCGGTAAGGGTTGACCTTCATCAAATCGGCTAATAGGGAGACAGATACATTATATGGGCTAAACATGACCGTTGAGGTTCCAGCGATAATGAGCATGATGGCGATGGGAAGGGCAGGTAGTTCATGAATGACAGGTGCCATCAAGCTCACTAAGAGAGCAAGCGAAACGAGCGGGTGAAAACCGCAAAGAGCGGTGATGAGAAAATACAGCCCGATGACCCCATAAACCCAAATGGCATGATCTGATATACTGACGATAAATGCTTGAATCGGCTGCAGGCTGTTTGTGACAAGCAGCATATCGACAAAGAAGCCCGCGCTTAAAAATAGACACATATAATTGGAGAGCCGGCGGGTCCGTTCTTTCCAATGGGGAATAGAGACGGCTACATATTGTTTTCGTTTTTTGATGATAGACGAGAATAATAGAGCGAAAGGAATAATCGTCAGCACAACAGCGAACAGATAACCTTTCCCAACCCAGGCGTCAACAAGCGAAACGACTGTCATAAAACTGAGCAGCATGAAAGCAAGCTGAAGGGTTTTTCTCTTGATGCGATGAGGGTTGGAGTGAGCTTCCGCCGGCTGGATGATATGCGGCAATCGTTTGCTTTGACGAGAAAACAGCAACCAATCCGTCAACAGTACAAGCACCATTAAACAAAACGTAACGGGTGCAATCTGATAATATTTCAATTTGGTTGCATCAATGGTGACACTCACCAGTACTTCGACAGGACTCCAGCTAAGACATAGCGCATATGACCTTAAAAGATTGCGCGTATAAAGGTGCTGTTTGACTTGTTCCTGAAGGGCGTTCAGCGACGGTTTCAAGGATGTATATAATAAGGGAATCGTTGCGATATTTAAAAACATGCCAAGAACATGAGTGACAAATGAACTCTTGCGATAAAGCTGATTTGTACTTGTTGTATGTAAGGTAAGCAGTTTATTTAATTGAGTATCGAAATGTCCAACATGTATGAGAGAATGAATAAATGGCAACATGAAAAATAAAGAAAGCAAGCCTAGCATGGAATGAAAATGAAGAAAAAGCGTATGCAAAGGCTGTTCTGACCAGAAAAATAACACCAATCCAATCAAGAGAAACATAGCACCCGTTTTCAAATAAAGTCCATTGGCCTTCTTAAAGGAAATGGTGAGCGAAGTAGCCGCCAGCAGACCAACCAAATAGGAGAGAATGGGAGCAGGGAATAGTTGATGAACGATGTATAAGCTAATAAGAAGTGTGAAAATGAGCAGGTAGATCATGATATCTCCTCCATCAAAACATCTATCGGTTTTATTCCGTACAGTGGAATTTGTTTTCTTTTAATGGAACATTTAAAATGGATTATAGCAAAATTGGTTAATCATGTCGATAAGAAATCAAAGGGGAAAAGGAGAAAGTGAACATGGCTGATAAAAAGTCAAAAGAAGAATCAGGATTGCGTACCGTTCAGCGGGCTTTGGATATTCTTTCTTGCTTTAGCGAAGAACGTCAAGAGTTGACGCTAACGGACATTTCAAAAGAGATGAACTTAGCAATGTCTACCACAACGAGACTGCTCAAGGCACTTGAAATGAATCATTTTGTGGAAAAGAACCAAGAGACGATGAAGTACCGGCTCGGTCAAAGACTTTATCTTCTCGGTTATATTGCTGGGAAGTCCATCAAATTGAGGGAACTGGCAAAACCGCTCATGTACACACTTCGTGATGAAACAAAGGAAACCGTCAACCTGTATGTGCTCGATCACAAAAGCAGGGTATGTATTGAACAAGCCGAAGGGCTGCAATCGATTCGGCATCTTGTGAAAATCGGTGAGAAGCTGCCGTTATACGCTGGTGCTGGTGGAAAGGTGCTACTTGCTTTCCAAAGCGAAGAGTTTCAACAGCAAGTTTTCGCATCTGAGGCTGATCACATGACGATGGAGGAATGGCAAAAAGAATGTCGTCATATTCTTGAAACGCATACCGCTTGCAGTATTGATGAACGGGAAGTCGGATCGGCGGCAGTGGCGGCACCGATCTTTAACATTCACGGGGAAGTGCAGGCATGTTTATCCATATCTGGACCGACCCAACGATTTACTGAAGATGTCATCCCTCAGCTGCAGCAAAAAGTGAAAGAGCATGCCGAGAAGCTCTCCGAACAGCTCGGTTACGTCGTCAAACACAATTTTTAAGAATGCCTATCTTTTCTCAGTCCATTTATCATATAATAGAAACATTATGTAGCATTCCTTGTCGTAAGGAGGACGTGTCACGAACATGAAAAACAATAGAGAGATTCCTGTGAGACAGCGAAATATTGTCCTCATTGGCTTTATGGGCGTTGGGAAAACAACCATTGGGCAGCTGGTTGCCAAAAAGTTATATAGAGATTTTATTGATGTTGATCAGGAGATTGAGAAAAAGTACAACATGACGATTCCAGAAATGTTTCAGCAAAAAGGAGAAGCGTTCTTCAGGCAGGCTGAAAAGGACTATATCGTCGATTTATGTGAACATACTCAGCTAAAGATCGTGTCTCTTGGAGGCGGTGCGTTTAAACAGGAAGAAATCAAACGATCTTGCTTAAAGCATTGTACGGTTCTTTTCCTTGACCTATCTTGGGAGAATTGGAAGCAGCGGCTGGATATTTTAATTGAAAACCGTCCTGTTCTTCATAACCGCACGCTTGACGAGATGAAAGAGCTGTTTGAAGAGCGCCGGGAAATTTATTCCCTTCATAACTCAAGAGTGGAAACAGATCATCTAGAAGCTGAAGAAGTCGCCAATTATATTGTCGACACACTCAAGCTTGGCTGGGATCTATATTCGAAATAAAAAAGTCTATCCTATGGGGTAGACTTTTTCTATTAGATCAGGAGTAGTCAAAGAAATCACAGTCTAAGTTGGATGATGGATGAAAAAAAGAAGAAAAGATGTTTTTTCCTTCGTCACTATATCAAAATGTATGCATCCTTTATGTGGTGTGTCTAGCCGTTTGAAAAAAGTGGTGATTAGACTACAACTAGGTCAAGATGATGAGGTTATTTGATTGATGTGGGAAACGAAATATATCTCTCATTTTCTTTTTTTGAAAAAATAAAATAGTATCTAAATTCCAATAATAGTTTTTTGAATTATTATAATTTTTAAAAATCTGGTTGACACCTTCGGTTATATCATTCTATGATTATTAACGTAAACGCTTACCGTAAACGTTTACTATAACGGATGGGGAGGAATTTGTTGATGAAAAATAAAGAAAAATGGAGCGGTGTATTCCCGGCAGTCTTAATTCCTTTTAAAGATGACTATTCAATTGATGAACCTGCTTTTCGTAAGCTTGTTCGCTGGGTGGCGGGGCACGAAGGGATTAATGGGATCGTTGTCAATGGACATACTGGCGAGATTATGACTTTGCTGCCACATGAACGAGCTGAAGCTGTGCGTATTGCAGCCGACGAATTAAAGGGAGAAATTCCTGTCATTTCTGGGGTTTCAGCTGAAGGGACAATTGAAGCGATCCAGCATGCAAAAGCAGTGGAGGAAGCTGGTGGAGAAGGTATTCTTCTTATGCCGCCACATTCATGGCTGAGATTCGGTATGCAGCCTGAGTCACCTGTCCAATTCTTTAAAGATGTTGCAGAAGCAATTGACATTTCAATCATCGTCCATCAGTATCCAACATGGACAAAAACCTCTTATACAACCAGTCAATTATTAGAAATGTCGGAGATTCCAAACGTTGTCTCATTTAAAATCGGTCAAAGAGACATGGCGCAATATGAAGTCGATGTGCGCGCACTGAAAAAGCATGCACCAGATGTATCGTTGCTCACATGTCACGATGAATATTTATTGCCAACATTAGTTCAAGGAATTGATGGGGCGCTTGTAGGTTTCGGCTGTTTTGTACCAGATTTGATTGCTGAGCTTGTGAAATGTGTGGAAGAACAAGACCTTGTAGCGGCTAATAAAGTGTACGATAGAATCTTTGAATTAAAGCATGCTGTGTATAAAATGGATGAACCTTCCTCTACCTCTCATCTGCGAATGAAGGAAGCGATGTTCCAGCGAGGTTTGATCAGCAGTTCGCTTGCGAGGAAGCCAGTATTACCTTTAACTCAAAAGGAAAAAGAAGAGATTCGTCAGGGCCTTCAAAGTGTTGGTTTACTTAAGGAAAACGTTAGTAAATAACAGACCATTGATTTCATGATGAAGGTGAGTCAGGTTATAATAGAGTATAAAACAACAGACTCCCGGAGGTATGAAATGTGTCAGTAAGTATTAAAGATGTCGCATTGAAAGCTGGAGTATCTATCGCCTCTGTTTCCCGAGTATTAAGTGGCAAACCAGGAGTAGGTGCTCAAACGGCTGAAAGAATTAAACAAGTGATTGATGAATTAGGCTATCGTCCTAATTTAGGAGCTAGAGGGCTCGTTAAAAGAAAGACTGGCAATATTGCTGTCGTGGTTCCGCGTGGTTCATATATTTTGAATAATCCATTTTTTTCGACGATTTTAGATGGGATAGCGAAGGAATTAGATGAGACTGAATTCAATATGTTGATGTCATTTACATCTGTACAGCAGCAGCGATTACTTGAAACGCAGGCTGTAGATGGTGCCATTTTATTTTCTCCAAGAAATGAAGAATTGAGCATGGATTGGTTAAAAAGTTTAGCTATTCCCATTATCGTTGTCGGAAGTTACTTAGAGGATTCTCCATTTCCATGTGTCAGGCCTGATGATGAAGAAGGTGTGTGCCAATCTGTCACGGCTTTATTTGATAAAGGTCATCGAACCATTGGACTGGTCAATGGTCCAATGAGTTCGATGCATAGTGTGAGGTATTACAAGGGATATGAGCGTACACTGAAAAGTTTAGGATTAACAATGAACAAAGAGCTTGTGTTTGAGTTAGATGAATTTGATGGGGGAAAAGTAGTAGAAGTGGTTTCTCAATTTCTCCAAGGAAACCAGCACATGACTGGAGTTGTTTGCTCTTCAGATTTTTTGGCGATAGGGGTCATGAAAGCGGCAGATATCGCAAATGTGTCAATACCTCATGATTTGTCTGTCGTTGGTGCTGATGATGTGCCCATTGCAAGTTTTCTAACCCCTTCTTTATCTTCTGTTCATGTTGATTTAGTTGGAATGGGAAGAAAAGCGGTTTCTTTACTAACGCAGTTAGTAGAAGGAGAACAGTTAGAGAAGATGGAACATATCTTCCCGATGTACTATGTAGATCGTGGCACCACGGGAACGCCAAAAAAGAAATGATAGATGCTGAAAACTCATATGATCGCTTTAGAATGTCTCTTCATTTAAAATGTAAGCGATTTCTTTTGTGCTCATCAGCATGTACTTTTGCATCATTTCCTCTATTAAGGAGGAGATATCATGACGTTAGAACTCAGCGGAAATTCAAATTCTCATGATGAGCAAGTTGTTGATAGAGCTTCACAACTATTGACTAGGATGGAAAGTGTACCTTTTTCGAGATGGCATTTAAAACCTCGTATCATTATGGGATCTGCTACCTTTTTTGATGCTTTTGATGCACTATCTTTAGCGTTTGTTCTCCCAGTTCTCATCGGCATGTGGAATTTATCACCTGCTCAAATTGGTCTTCTTATTGGGTCTGGTTATATCGGACAAGCGATTGGTGCTATTTTCTTTGGATGGTTAGCAGAAAGACGTGGCCGTGTATTTAGTGCAAAGTGGACTGTGTTTCTCATGTCTATTATGAGTATCGCATGTGTATTTTCAGGTAACTTTATGGCCCTTTTTATTTTTCGTTTTATACAGGGGATTGGAGTAGGAGGAGAAGTGCCAGTAGCGGCCTCATATATCAATGAGTTGTCCCGGGCCCAAGGCAGAGGGAGATTTTTTATGCTCTATGAGATGATTTTTCCATTAGGATTAATGATCTCAGCTCAAATTGGCGCATTTGTTGTACCTAGCTTTGGGTGGAAATGGATGTTCTTGATTGGTGGAATTGGCGGTTTAATCGTCTTTGTCTTCTTTTTCATGTTGCGTGAATCTCCAAGATGGCTTATTTCAAAAGGCAGGTTAGATGAAGCCGAAAGAATCATTGAAGAGATTGAAGCTAGTACGGACAAACGAATGCCTGTTGCAAAGCAAGTGTCCAGCAGCACTGAAAAAGGCGACTGGAAAGAGCTCTTTTCTACTTTTTATCGTAAAAGAACATTGATAGTATGGGGACTATGGTTTTCTGCCTACTTTGTATCGAATGGATTAAATAATTGGTTACCGAGTCTTTATAATACGGTTTACAATTTGCCAGTTGGAGATTCATTAAGGGCAGCCTCTCTCACAAATATTTTACAGACCATAGGGGTATTCGCTTGTGCATTTTTAATCGATAAAGTAGGACGGAAGCGCTGGGCAACCATTGCATTTATCGTAACAGGTGCTTTATTAACGGCTTTATGGATCAGCGGAGCAAATTCTCCAGAAAGCGTTATTTATTTAGGGTCCGCTGCCTACGGAATGATGGGGACAATTACAGTTCTTCTCTATTTATATACACCTGAAATCTATCCAACCCGTATGAGGGTAATTGGTACGGCATTTGCTACAGCGTGGCTTAGGCTGGCCTCAGCGATCGCTCCTATTATGATAGGTTTTATTTTAGAGGTGAGCGGTGTTTCAACTATTTTTATTCTTTTTGCAAGTGTGACTGTAGTGGGAGCAATTCTTGCTTTTAAAATGATCGAAACGCGAGAGAAAGTATTAGAAGATATTGCACCGTAAGTGATGCATGCAGTGAAGAACTTATTCTAAAGAGGGTAGGTTCTTTTTTTATTCAGAGGATTTACGTACACTTTTGAAAAAGCCTAACCTACCTCAGTTCAATTATCTTATAATAGAAACATCATGCAACACTCCTTGTCACGAACATGAAAAGTAATATCTATCAGATAGTGGAAATGTATATTCATAATATAAAAGTCTACCGGCTAGGGTAGACTTTTTCGATCAGTTTAATGTTTGATCCCTTGAAGCAGTGCGGCTTTTAGGCAAAAGGATATTGGCTGACGATGTTCGTCGAATTGCAGTTGAAACAGCTGTTTCGTTTCATCGTCTGCAGCATGAAGGTGGGCAACGATTTCCTTTTGAACATTCTCTGGTGTACGTCCTCGTATGATCCAGTCCTGATAATCAATATGCAGATCCCAGTAACGGATATCTTCTTTCGTCAGATGGTTGTCAGCGAAAAGCTCTTTCCATTCTGATAACGAGCTTTCTCGCACATGGGAGGGATCTCTCAGTCTATTTAAATGATTAATAAAGTCATCCTGTGCTTGGTTTTCAGGTGCATAATGATCGACAAGTAGAAATTTGCCGCCTTTCTTTAAGACTCGGCTGATTTCAGACATGGCTGCCGGGAGATGTGGGAAGTGATGAGCAGCAAATCGGCATGTGACGAGATCAAATGATGCATCAGAAAAGGGCAATGCGTCTGCGGATGCCTGCTCAAACGTAATGTGGTTCAGCTGGCGCTCTTTTGCAAGTGCTGTAGCAACCTCGATCATTTTGTGTGTGACATCAATCCCGATTCCTTTAGAGATGACGTCTGAAAAGGAAAAAATGGTATGACCTGCCGCGCAGCCGATATCAAGTAGATGCTCATCGCCCTTTGGCTTCGCCGCCGTTTTCATCCATTCAAGCTCTTTTCCAGCTGCAAAGATGGGTGAATCTCGGTAGTTCTCTGCATTTTGTGAGAATTGTTTCTCGGCTTTCGAATATGGATTCATTTCTTTACCCCCTTTTGTTGTTTCTTTATCGTAGGGTTCTTCCCGTGATTTGTCTAAGACATAAAAGATATGATATGAATAGTTAAAACCTATGAGGTGAGAGAAGTGGATATACGAATGATGGAATATGTCATGGAAGTGTACCGGCAGCAAAGCTTTACAAAAGCAGCGGAAAAACTTCACATTGCACAGCCCTCATTAAGTCAGCAAATTAAAAAACTTGAGGAAGAATTAGATACTCCCCTGTTTATTCGGAAGTATGGACAAGTCACTCCTACACCTCAGGGAAACCGATTGATCAAAAGAGCAGAAACCATTTTGAAGGAACGAGATGATTTATTGCGTGAGATGGGGGAAGCTGCTTATGAGGTGGGGAAAGAACTGATGATCGGTGCGCCAGCTGTTACAGGGGGATATGTCCTACCAAGTTTATTAAAAACCTATTGTCAAACGTATCCGCATGTTCACGTTCATTTGATAGAAGAATCGCCTCGTGAGCTAGAAAGACGTTTACTCACTGGGAAACTGGATCTGGCGATTCTTTCTTTGCCTGTCGAGCATGAATCATTGAAAACAAAACAAATGCTGACCGAGCCGCTTCTTCTCGCCATTCCGCAAACGGCTCAACCGTGGTTGACAGATGAACTGAATGAAATCATCAATCAAGCGGATCAAGAAGGGTCTGTCCCGTTTCGTCTTCTGGAAGATGCCCCATTTATTATGCTGAAAGAGGGATATGGCTTTCGGCAAGTGGTCACGGAACTGTGCCGTCATCATGGTTTTCGGCCGAGGATTGCATTTGAAACGAGTCATATTCAAACAGCTCAGGCATTGGTTGAAAATGAGCTAGGGGTGACAGTGGTGCCGAAAATGGTGGCACAAGAGGAAAGCAAAGCAGTCACTTATTTACACATTGATTCATGCCCAACCCGCACACTTGTGTTTGCATATGTGGAAGAAAGATATTTAACGAAAGCCGCTCAAGCCTTCATGGACCTTCAACAGAATCAAGGAAAAGCTTAAACAAACGTTTAATTAAACGCAAAAAGCAGGGGAGTCCCCTGCTTTTACCTTTTTTCAGCGTGATAGAAAACCTTTGCAGTTTAGGAAGGACGAGTACCGACGCGGAGCGAATTTGACATTCGTGAGCACCGGCACGCAGGACTGACACCGAATGCGAGGGTTTGTCTACACGCTGAAAGCAGGGGAGTCCCCTGCTTTCTAATATAAATCCAGCCGCTGATCTGTCATGACGGGGATTTGTTGTCTCACTTCATCTACGAGCTGAAGATCAATGTCTGCATAATAAATGTCTTCTTCATCATTTGTCTCAAGCAGAATGCGTCCGAGCGGGTCAATCACCATGGAGTGACCAGGGAATTCAGTGTCTCTGCTTGTGCCCGTCCGGTTCACCGCAATCACAAATGACTGATTCTCAATGGCTCTTGCGATGAGCAGACTGCGCCAATGGTCCACTCTTGCTGACGGCCATTGAGCGGTATTGATAAGCACCTTCGCCCCTTTGTTCACGAGCGTCCTAGAAAGCTGAGGGAAGCGGAGGTCATAGCAGATCATGGTGCCAATCTTGACATCTTCATCATAGTTAAATAAACCAAGCTGATGACCGGCGGTTAAATAGTTGTGTTCATCCATTAAGCGGAATAAATGAATTTTATCATAATCTAACAAAAGCTCACCTTGGCGGTTAAAGACATACATTGTATTGGTGATGTTTTCATCTTCTGTCCTCTTATTTAAAACACTGCCTGCGATGAGATACACTTGGTGCTGACGAGCAAAGGAAGAGAAGAGTTGTTTTGTCCGCTCACCATCTGCATCGGCAAGCTCATCCGCTTGTTCCAGCGCATAGCCGGTATTCCACATTTCAGGTAGAATAATCAAATCAGGCTGTTGGCGAATGGCTTCTTCTAAAAACGCTTCTGCTTTCTGAAAGTTTACATCAGGTTCTCCTATTTGTACGTCCATTTGAATCAGGGCGATGTTCATGTCGGTCTTCCTCCTTTATTCGTTTCATGCAATGAATGGTTCGGGTGATATTGCCTGAAGCATCTAGTCTTCAAGCCAGTTTCTTTATCATAAAGCTTTCCGCCATCTTTGCCAATAGAAATGTCAGAAGGTTTTGTTAAATGACTTTCTCAATCAAGAAATGAGTGGTATGATACTCATAACTAATAAAACAAAGGGGAATAGTATGATATGCAATTGTTCGATTTATCACTAGAAGAGCTAAAAAAATATAAACCAAAGAAAACAGCACGTCCTGATTTCTCAGACTTTTGGAAGAAATCGCTCGAAGAACTGCGCCAAGTGGAGGCAGAGCCAACACTTGAATCTTATGACTATCCAGTGAAAGGCGTCAAGGTGTACCGCCTGACGTATCAAAGCTTTGGACATTCTAAAATTGAAGGCTTTTATGCTGTGCCTGATCAAACTGGTCCGCATCCAGCGCTCGTTCGTTTTCATGGCTATAATGCCAGCTATGACGGCGGCATTCACGACATCGTCAACTGGGCGCTGCATGGCTATGCGACGTTTGGAATGCTTGTCCGTGGTCAAGGTGGCAGTGAAGACACCTCAGTGACGCCGGGCGGACATGCATTAGGGTGGATGACAAAAGGCATTTTATCGAAGGATACGTACTATTATCGAGGTGTTTATCTAGATGCTGTTCGTGCACTCGAAGTCATTCAGTCTTTCCCCGAAGTAGATGAACACCGTATCGGCGTGATCGGTGGAAGTCAGGGGGGTGCATTAGCGATTGCGGCCGCAGCCCTTTCAGACATTCCAAAAGTCGTTGTGGCAGACTATCCTTACTTATCAAATTTTGAGCGTGCAGTTGATGTTGCCTTGGAGCAGCCTTATTTAGAAATCAATTCATACTTTCGAAGAAACAGTGATCCGAAAGTGGAGGAAAAGGCATTTGAGACATTAAGCTATTTTGATTTAATCAATTTAGCCGACTGGGTGAAACAGCCAACATTGATGGCGATCGGTCTGATTGATCAAGTGACACCGCCATCCACCGTGTTTGCGGCATACAATCATTTAGAAACAGATAAAGAGCTGAAAGTGTACCGATATTTTGGGCACGAGTTTATTCCTGCTTTTCAAACAGAGAAGCTGTCCTTTTTACAAAAGCATTTGCTTCTATCAACATAAGAGCATGACAAAGAGCTAAAATGACATTCATTTTAGCTCTTTGTCTTTTTTCAGCTATTGGAGCGATCAGCTTAATAACTGGTGTTCTGTCTTGTTTTTTCATCAGGCACTAATGCTGTAACGATCAGGGCAAGGGCTGTGATGATGTGAAGGATGAATCCGAGAATCGGAATCCAGGCAAGGCAGGATGTCACAATGCCAATGATACTTCCGATCATTGGTCCCTGGTCTCGCTTCGATAAGACGAGTGTGATAATATGCAGAATAAGCATGACCATGAGCGGTGAATAGCCATTGCTGATAACGAATAGACCTCCGATCACAGGGATAGCAAGGCAAGCTTCAAAAATCCCAGTGATCCATTTCATAATGCGAGATATAGACATCAGATCCAACTCCTTTTTCATATATGTCTTATTCGTATTTTCCCAAAAGGTGAAGAAGTCATGCAGAATTCTATAGAAAGAGTTGATGGACACTTGAGAGAAAGAATTAAGGAAGAGCTGAAAATCATCGAAGAAACGTATGACGTCAAGATTTGTCTCGCCGTTGAATCGGGCAGCAGGGCATGGGGATTTCCTTCAACTGACAGTGATTATGATGTTCGCTTTTTATACGTTCCCCGGAAGGAATGGTACTGGGCGATGGAAGAACATCGAGATGTCATTGAACGGCCGATTGATGACATGCTTGATATCAGCGGCTGGGAGCTTAGAAAGGCGCTGCGTTTATTCAATAAATCGAATCCATCCATTATGGAATGGCTGTCTTCTGACATCATCTATGCTGAATCTTTCTCTCTAGCCAAGCAGCTAAGAGAATTAAAGGATCGAGCGTTTTACCCTGCGGCTTTGATGTATCATTACCTCAATATGGCGAAGCGGAATGAAAGCCGGCATTTACGAGGAGAGCAGGTGCGAATCAAGAAGTATTTCTATGTGCTCCGTCCGCTGCTTGCCTGTCAGTGGATTGAACGTTACCGGACGGTTCCACCCATGGACTTTCATGAATTACTCAAGGAGCTAGTGGAGGAAGGCCCGCTGTTAGCAGAAATTCACGAACTGCTCAAACGTAAAATGGACGGAGAAGAAATGGATGTAGAGAACCGTCTCGCTCATGTCCATCCATTTATTGATCAAGAGCTGGCGCGTTTTGATGAATTGGTGAAAAGCTACAATCAGCCGAAAGACAATCTGATGCAAGAATTAAATAAGCTTTTGCAGTCTACCCTTGATGAGGTGTGGGCGTAAGCATGAAAGAGCCAGCCGGTTAGCGGCAGGCTCTTTTTTATCTCTTATTGTGATAAAACCACAAAAAAAGTCAGAATTTTTGTCATCTTCAAATATTGTAGCGGACAGCTCATGAGCCTTACAATAAAGACATAGCTTACAAAGAGTGGGAGGTGCCCTTTATGGAGTCGGTCACAAGAAATTTCTTCTTGTTTTTGTCAAAGAGCAGTCTCTTGAACCATATTGCTCGTAATTGGGGAAGTGCTGTTGCATCAAAGAAAATCATCGGTGGGAAGGATTTTGAGAGCGCTATCCCTGTCATCAAACGATTAAACGATCAAGGTATGGCCGTAACGGTTGATCACCTTGGTGAGTTTGTCACAAAGGCAGAGATTGCAAATGAGCGGACGAATGAGTGTATTCAAACCATTCAGCGAATTGCAGAGGCGGGACTCAATTCCCACGTGTCACTTAAAATGACATCGCTTGGCTTAGATATTGACGATGACCTTGTGTATCGCAATATGAAAAGTATTTTAGATACGGCAGAGAAACACCGTATTATGGTGACAATTGATATGGAGGATGAACAGCGCTGTCAAAAAACGCTGGACATTTTTAAAGAAATGAAATCTCAATATGAGTATGTCAGTACGGTTTTGCAGGCGTATTTGTACAGAACAGAACAAGATCTTGATGACCTAAATGAGTTGCAGCCATTTTTAAGACTTGTAAAGGGTGCCTATAAGGAATCCGCTGAAGTGGCGTATCCAAACAAAAAAGACGTCGATCAGAATTACAAGAAGCTGATCGAAAAGCAATTACTCTCAGGGAACTATACAGCCATTGCGACACATGACGATCAAATGATCGAATTTACGAAACATATTGTGAAAAAACACAATATACAGACAGATCAGTTCGAATTTCAAATGCTGTATGGCATGAGATCAGAAACGCAGCAAGCACTCGTGAAGGAAGGCTATCAAATGAGGGTCTACACCCCGTATGGACGAGAGTGGTATGGCTACTACATGAGACGTCTTGCAGAACGACCGGCAAACATTGCATTTGCTTTAAAAGGGATGACGAGAAAATAATTTGAAACGGGAGCGTGACAAAGATGACAACACCTTACAAGCATGAACCATTCACGGATTTTAGCCAGGAAGAAAATCGCCAAGCGTTTGAACAAGCATTAGCCAAAGTAACAGAATCGCTTGGGCAAACCTATCCGCTTGTGATTAATGGAGAAAGAATCGAAACAACAGACAAGATTGTTTCGATCAATCCGGCGAAGAAGGAAGAAGTCGTGGGTACCGTATCAAAAGCTGGGAAAGAAGAGGCAGAGCAAGCGATTCAAGCTGCGGCAAAAGCGTTTGAAACATGGCGCTACACGTCTCCAGAAGAAAGAGCCGGCGTCTTATTCCGCGCTGCGGCAAGCATTCGCCGTAAAAAGCATGAGTATTCAGCCCTTCTCGTAAAAGAAGCAGGGAAGCCTTGGAATGAAGCGGATGCAGATACAGCAGAAGCCATTGACTTCCTAGAGTATTATGCCCGTCAAATGCTAGAGCTTGCGAAAGGCAAACCGGTGAACAGCCGCGAAGGGGAACGCAATCAATATGTGTACACACCAACTGGCGTGACGCTTGTCATTCCACCATGGAACTTCTTGTTTGCGATCATGGCAGGGACAACCGTTGCACCAATCGTCACAGGGAATACAGTCGTATTAAAGCCAGCAAGTGCGACGCCTGTCATTGCTGCCCGCTTTGTAGAAGAACTGGAGCAAGCAGGTCTGCCGAAAGGTGTTGTCAACTTCGTGCCAGGTAGCGGAGCAGAAGTTGGAGATTACTTAGTAGATCATCCGAAAACAAGCCTTATTACATTCACTGGATCAAGAGAAGTGGGCACACGTATTTTTGAACGTGCGGCAAAAGTACAGCCAGGACAACAGCATTTAAAGCGTGTAATTGCTGAAATGGGCGGTAAAGATACAGTCGTTGTAGATGAGGATGCAGATGTCGAATTAGCCGCTAACGCCATTTTCACATCAGCCTTCGGTTTTTCAGGTCAAAAATGTTCAGCTGGGTCTCGTGCTGTCGTCCACGAGAAGCTGTATGACCAAGTCGTTGAGCGAGTGAAAGAAATCACAGAAACGAAAACAACAGCGAATCCGTTATCAGCTGATGTGTACATGGGACCTGTCATTGATCAAGCTTCCTTTGACAAGATCACGGAATATATCGAAATTGGCAAGCAAGAAGGCCGTCTAGTCACTGGCGGAACAAGTGATGATTCAGAAGGGTACTTCATTCATCCAACCGTGTTTGCAGATCTAGAGCCAACATCTCGTTTAATGCAAGAAGAAATCTTTGGACCTGTCCTAGCTTTCTCAAAAGTCTCAAGCTTTGATGAGGCGCTTGAAGTAGCCAACAACACAGAATACGGGTTAACCGGTGCGGTCATTACAAATAATCGTGATCACATCAACCGTGCGAAGCAGGAGTTCCATGTCGGGAACCTTTACTTTAACCGTAACTGTACGGGAGCGATTGTGGGTTACCACCCATTTGGCGGCTTTAAAATGTCAGGAACTGATTCAAAAGCAGGCGGTCCAGATTATCTTGCTCTGCACATGCAGGCCAAAACGATCAGCGAAATGTTTTAATATGGAAAAGCATGAACTCGTGCAGGCGAGTTCATGCTTTTTTTACCTGTCTACGACTTGTTTCTATACAAATCTGACTGGAAAGAAGTATGATAAATGTATCACTTATTCAGGGAGCAATCGGGATGGAAGAGATATTAGAAAAGCTTCATACATTTTTTGATGTCGATAAATTAATTGCATTTATTAGTGGTTATTTAAAAAAACCAGTCATTTTAGAAAGTACTGAATGTCAGCTGCTTGCTTATAATTCTTACAGCATCCAGCAGTTCGACCCAGTCAATCAGCAAACCATTTTCTCAAAGGAATGTCCGGGAGCTGTGGTGGATTGGTTAAAAAAAACAGGGGTCATTGAGCAGCTATATACAGATTCAAATCCTTTTTATGTGAATGGTCATGAGGAGCTCGGGTTTAATCGACGAGTGGCTGTAAGCGCCAAGCACAAACAAGAGGTTGTCGGCTTTATTTGGGTGCAGGACATTGAAGATTCTCTCTCTCAAGAGGAGCTGCAATTTTTACACGAGGCATCGTTTCAGGTTGGAAAAGTCATTTATAAAAATAAGAAACAGCTGGAGAAAAAGGAAGGCAAGATTGAAGAGTTCTTCAAAAAGGTCATGGATGATCATTTTTATACAGAAGAAGAGCTGAAATGGGAAGCTGAGAATTTAAGCATTCCACTGCCAGCTGTCTTTACTGTGATGGTTGTTCATGCCGCCGATAATAAAAGTGAGACGGCAGAAGATGTGAAGGATATGATTAGAACCTATTTACAGCTAGAAGACAAGGTCAATCACGTCTACTCTGTGCAAGCAGACATCGTCGTGATATTAGGCAGTTTGTCAGATCGACACTCACCAAAAGCGACCGCTGCGGATGTCGTCGCCCATCTTCAATCGAAAACGCATACACACCCATCTCCTTTATATATTGGGATGGGAAGAGAATATCGAGATGTCATGAAAATGAGCACAAGTCGATTTGAAGCGATAGAAGTCGTGAAAGCAGTGAAGATTGTCGGGGGGCAGGAATTGATTCCATACGATTACGAGCATTTGGGGGTCTTCCGGTTCTTAGACTCGATTTACAGTCACCAAAAAAAGAAAAACGACTTTAATCCAGATCTGTTGCGCCTAAAGGAAAAAGACCGTGACAGCCAAACATCATTTTTAAAAACCTTAGAGGTCTACTTATTGAATAATTGCAAGTTAAAACCAGCTGCAGAGCAGTTGTTTATTCATCAAAATACACTAAACTATCGAATGAAACAAATTTTTGAAATGACGTCTATCGATTTAAGTCATTTTAGCCAGCGATGTGAGTTATTTATTGAATTGATGCTGATGAAAAAAGATCAATAGGCGTGGACTCCGCAGGTGCAAAGGATGACCTGCGGATTTTTATGCGAGATCATAAAATGGCATACAATTGCCTTATTTCGTTGTATGATAGATAAAGATTTTATGAGGAAAGTGAAAGGAGGGCCACCTTTGGGATCAGTCACCTTGGCCATTTTGATTTTCATCATGACCCTCGTCCTTGTCATTTGGCAGCCAGGACGTTTAACCATTGGATGGTCAGCGTGCGGGGGAGCGATTCTTGCTCTTGCTTTTGGGGTCGTTCATTTGGGCGATGTATGGGAAGTCACCCAAATTGTCTGGAACGCCACCTTTGCATTTATTGGAATTATCATCATTTCACTGATTTTAGATGAGATTGGTTTTTTTGAATGGGCGGCACTTCATATGGCAAAAGCCGCAAGAGGGAACGGGGTCCGCATGTTTATTTATTTAACATTGCTAGGCGCTGTGGTAGCAGCTTTTTTTGCCAACGATGGAGCAGCACTTATCTTAACCCCGATCGTTTTATCTGTGGTCAGAGCGCTGAAGCTGGATGAGCGTATGATCCTGCCGTTTGTCATGGCAAGCGGCTTTATTGCAGATACGACGTCTTTGCCATTTGTCATTAGTAACTTGGTCAATATCGTATCAGCCGATTATTTTCATATTGGCTTTCTTGAATATACAGCAAACATGTTCGTCCCAAACCTTGTATCGCTTGGCGCTAGTATGCTTGTGTTGTATGTGTTTTATCGGAAACTCATCCCGAAAACGTACGATGTTTCGCAGGCGAAGGAACCAGCTTCGGCCATTCGTGATCTGCGCATGTTCCGGTTATCTTGGTATGTGTTAGGGTGCTTGCTTGTTGGATATTTTGCTGGGGAATTGGCAGGCATTCCGGTGTCAATCATTGTAGGAGGCATTGCCATTGCTTTCTTATGGCTGGCGAAACGGAGTCCACAAGTGGCGACAAAACGAGTCGTCAAAGAAGCACCTTGGTCGATTGTGTTTTTCTCTATCGGCATGTATGTCGTGGTGTATGGGCTGAAAAATGTCGGCCTGACAGAAATTTTAGCGGCGTGGATTGAACAGGGGGCGTCACACGGTTTACTTGCGGGAACGATGTTTATGGGGCTCCTGGCAGCAGTGCTATCTTCTGTCATGAACAATCTCCCAACCGTTTTAATTGATGCGATTGCCATCGGTCACACAGATACAGCAGGTGTGATGAGAGATGCACTGATTTATGCCAACGTCATCGGCTCAAACCTTGGTCCGAAAATGACCCCAATCGGTTCATTGGCGACATTGCTGTGGCTTCATGTCTTGAAGAAAAAAGGTGTGCATATTTCTTGGGGAGCATACATGAAAGCTGGAATCATTCTAACCATACCGACGCTGATCATCACGTTATTGGGGTTGTATGTGTGGTTATGGTTGATACATTAAAAAGCAGACCCAATGGATCTGCTTTTTGTTGTTATAGATATTTCGCATAGCGTTTTTCCAAAAAGTCTTGGAGCAATGAGACCACACTGCATATGCCCCAGTAAATCAAGGCAACCAAAATATACATGGTCATATAATCGAATTCTCGTCCACCCACAATTTTTGCTTGCTGGAAGAGTTCGGGCACAGTAATCATTGCCGCTAGTGAGGAAGCTTTGATTAAATCAAGCATGACGTTGGTCAGGGGCGGCAGTGCAATGCGCACGGATTGAGGCAAAATGACTCCGCGCATCGTTTGCCAATAACTGAGACCAAGTGATTTGGCGGCTTCCACTTGACCACTTGGAACAGAGGAGAGAGCCGCCCGGTTAATTTCGGCAATGTATGCAGCACTATTGAAGCTGAATCCAATAATAGCAGCAGTGACAGCTGTAAATTCAATGCCGATGTAAGGGAATCCGAAATAAAGGATAAACAAAATGACCAGAATGGGAACCCCACGCATGAATGAAATATACAGCCGTGCAGGCAACCGAAGGAACCACGTATTTGCCATTCTAGCAAGGGCAATAAAAAAGCCTAGAATCGTACCAAAAAACATGCTCACAAAAGAAATGAGCAGCGTCAGCCAGATGCCTTTCATCACAAATGGAAATGACGCTTTTGCCAGTGCAGGATTAAAGATATATTCTAAATGAATATCTCCCACGTCTGCGGCTCCTTATTTAGAAATGTCGACATCTTCGACATCAACATCAATTTTCTTTGAGACGTCAGCATGATTAAAGAATTTCTCCGAAATCTTTTTCATGGTTCCGTCTTTTTTCATCTCTTTTAATACATGATTTAATTCTTTTTGCAGCTCTGTATTGTCTTTTTTCATCACAAACCCTTGTTCATTCGGCATGTATTTTAAGTCTGGATGGATCGTAATATTTAGCTTAGGGAATGCAGCAAGCGCCAGTGTTTGCAAGTAGTAGTCATTTAAAATGACATCTGTACGGCCGTTTGCGACATCCTTTAAATATTGCTCGTTTGTAGCATTATCATAAATGACTTCTTTTGCACCATACTTACGGGCAACATCCATATAAATGGTCGTTGCAGCACCTGCTGCTTTCTTTCCTTTTAAATCCTTTAGCGTTTTAATACCTGACAGATCATCTTTTCTGACGATAGCGGTTCCATATGAGTATTTATAAGGTGTTGAAAAGGCGAACTTATCTTTCCTGTCATCTGTGATGTCGATATCGTTTGCAGCGGCATCCACCTGACCTGAATTAATGGCACTGAGCATACCATCATAACCCATTTCTTTAAATTCTACTTTTACGTCAAGGCGCTTAAATGCTTCTTTGACGACTTCCACTTCATAGCCAGTCAATTGATCCTTGCCGTTCGATGTATCATGGTAAGACGTAGGATACAAGGTGCCTGAAGTAGCGACCACGATTTTCCCTTTCTTTTGAATCTGATCCCACTTTGATTCTCCAGACTGAGATGAGCCTGATTGATTGCAAGCAGACATGACAAGCATGAGAGCAGACACAACAAGCAACACCCATATAGGTTTTCTATGATAAAAACGACTCATTTAAGAATCCTCCTCTATTTTTTATACAAAACAAAACATAGCACGCTTTTTCAGTTAGGACAACGTTTTCAGATGAAAAGCGAAAAAGTAAGAATATTATGTGCAATTTGATGGTGTGAATAATGTATAAAAAAGGAAAGGATGCGCAAATTAAAATCGAATAAAGGAGGGAACGACAGAGATGAAAAAAACAAGTGGTTTGATCATACTAACGATGGTGATATTATTTGGTTTTCAAGTGAATACGGCTCATGGAGAAACACCCCAAATGGAAAAGCGCCCCGTCACGCATCAAGTAAAATTAACGACAGAGCAACAAAAACAAATTGAAGTACTTGAACAGCAAATTTTGTCTAAACGAAAAGAAGTGATCGAAAAATACGTTCAGTATGGTGTGTTAACGAAGGAACAAGGCACGCACATCACAAAACGAATGGATGAACATTACAATCACTTAAAAAATAACGGGTTTGTTCCATTACTAAAAAAACCACAGCACCATCGACCATAAGTTCAAGAAAACCGGCAGCAAGGTGCCGGTTTTTATTGTTTATGTGTTAAAAGGTCAGCGTCTCACCATCTTGAGGGACAAAAATGGCCTGATCTGCATGATTCTCTCGAATGTAAGATGTTAATGCCGCTCTTGTTAATAAACAATGATTCACGGCTTCAAGGTGACAGGCGATGATTTGAGCTTGTGGTTGAGTATGGTGAATGTCTACAATCTCTTCCTTTGTCATCGTAATTGGATCTCCCTCTAAAAATTGGGCAGCCCCACTATTGACCACAATAATATCTGGCTGGCATGTATTCACAACCTCTTTCGGCTCATCACACCAAATGGTATCTCCTGCAATATAAAGAGTAGGCTCATCAGGATGAGAGAAAACAAAACCGCTCACTTGTCCCATCCGTTTAGCGGTTTCTCCTGTCCCGTGCTGCCCGCCAGTTCGTTTGATATGAACACCGCAAACATCCATTTCATCTTCAATGCATGTAACATGCTGAAATCCAGCTTCTTTTACTTCCGTGCGATCTTTCTCTGATTGAGTATAGATCGGCAAAGTTTGAGCTAATCTCTTTTTTGCCTCGTCGTCAAAGTGATCTACATGTAAATGAGTGAGCAGGACAGCATCAGGCTGTAATATCTTGTCCAAATCAATGTTTGCAGGCAGCTCAACAATTGGATTGTTTGCATGTTGATTGGCAGTATGCGGGAACGGTGGATAGGTTCCTTTTGCTGCTAAAAAGGGATCGATTAAAAATGTTGACGGACCATATTGAAGGTATAAAGTAGCATTACGAATGAGTGTTATTTTCATTAGAAGGCCTCCTTTTTTTCTTATTAAGTTTACAGTATATTAAAAGAGCCTCATGTGACAGAGGATCATGAAAGTCTTTCAGCGGAACGACTTGATTTTTGAAAGAGGTGAGCTAATGCTAGACAAAACAGATATGGATATATTAAAAGAACTCTCAAAGAATAGCCGATTGACGATGAAAGCACTTGGTGAAAAAGTCCATTTAACCGGTCAAGCTGCTAAAAATAGAGTTTTAAAGCTTGAAGAAGAGGGGATTATTGAAGCCTATACCATTTCAATTAACTGGCGGACACAGCAGAACATCCAAACATTTTTGCAGCTCTTTACCCGAAGTTATGATCATGAACCGCTTTTATCGTTTCTCCATCAAAAGGAAGAAATCAAAAACCTGTTTAAAATAAGTGGAGAGGGCTGTTATATGGCTGAAGGACATTTCTCCAGTCATGATGAGCTTGATCAATTTTTAACGGAGCTAACAAAGCATGCAAATTATAAATTGTCTATCGCTGTGAAACGTCTCACTCATCAAGAATAGATGAGGCGCAGGAGGAAATAACCGATGAAAAAATTAATCGAACATCAGGTTGAGCCGATCACAAAGGAAAGAATCAAAGCGGATTTGGTTCAACTCGGTGTGAGGCAGGGCATGACCTTATGTGTCCACTCATCCTTGTCATCTATTGGCTGGGTGAATGGAGGGGCCATAGCAGTTATCCAAGCTATGATGGATATTTTAACAGATGAAGGAACACTGATTATGCCGGCACAAACATTAGAGCTGTCTGATCCTGCTGATTGGATCAATCCGCCTGTTCCTTATTCTTGGTGGAAACCGATCAAAGACACGATGCCTGCATTTGATCCGGCTTACACAGCTCCAACAGCAATGGGAAAGGTAGCGGAGACCTTTTGGAAATACCCAGGCGTAGAAAGAAGCAATCATCCTCATTTCTCATTCACCGCCTGGGGGAAAAGGAAACATGAAGTGTTGAACCACCATGCGCTTCCTTATGGTTTAGGAGAAAATTCACCTCTTGGACGTATGTACAATCTTGATGCAAAAGTGCTGCTAATTGGCACATCATTCGAGAGTGTTACAGCTTTTCACTTAGCTGAATATCGAATCTCACAGCAAGACCTCATGACACGAGGGGCCCCCATTTTAGAGAATGGTTGGAGGGTGTGGAAAGAGTATCAAGATATCATCACAAGAGAAGAACTATTTGAACAGATTGGTCGTGACTTTTTACAATCAGGATGTAGTTATAACCACAGTCAAATCGGGCTAGCCAATTCGTATTTATTGCCGATGAGAGAATCAGTCGATTTTGCAGAAAAATGGCTTGAGCAGTACGACCAGGCGTGATCTAAGCAGTCTGAAAATCAAAATAATAGAGATCTTGATCAGGGTGCTCAGATATATAGCAGGTGAGCTGATAGTCTCCTTTTGGAATGGAGAAAGACAGTACCTGTGCCATGACGCTTGTTAGATAAACATGATCACTTGAATGAGTAAATGGCACTGTGATGACTCTATCAACGGATGATGGAGGCTCATGGCTGTTTAATGTCACGATAATAGAAGCCTTTCCGTTATTGATGCCTTCAAAAGAAATACCTCGATCCCCAGTTGCGAATCCTTGAAGAATATCGTCATCTGTCCAATCAATCACAGGTGGCGTCGTGCTTCCAGTGTATACGGTGATTTGGTGATAGGAGATAGATAGGGGATACATTTGATTTAAATCATTCATATAGATTAACTCCTTTATTCATAAAATTTGTCCAGCTGGCGATCATGTTGAAAAGTGAATGTTTGAAAGTATGATAATTGAAGAGAATGTTAGGCAGCAAGACGATTGTCGCCGTCTTGCGCTACTGTTTGAGGGATCTAGATGTGAAATTGCGAAACCATTTCTTTTAGGTCTCCTGCTAAATGGGCAAGAGCCTCTGATGAAGCTGTTACTTCTTCCATTGCTGCAAATTGTTCTTCTGTTAAACCTGCTACTTGTTGTGAATGTTCACTCGTCAGTTTAACGCCTTCTGTGATAGAGGCAAAGGTCTGCTTCGCATCATTTGTATAAGCTGCGATTTTTTGGGATGCATCTGATAAATGTTGAATGCCATCTGCCATTTCCTTCATTGACTGCTGAATGTCAATAAATGAATCCTCTGTATGAGAAATAAGAACAGCCCCTTGAGCCGCTTCCTCTCGTACTCGTTTAATGGCACTCGTCGAATGATTCATCTCTTTTTGTATTTCGGAAATGAGATGTGAAATCATGTTGGATGATGTTTGCGATTCTTCTGCGAGCTTCCTCACTTCGTCTGCCACAACGGCAAAACCTTTTCCATGTTCACCTGCGCGTGCTGCCTCAATGGCCGCATTAAGAGCAAGTAGATTTGTTTGGTTAGCGATATCTGTAATCACTTTGGAAATTTGATCAATCTCGGCTGAACGTGTTTCCAACGCTTGAATTGCTGTACCATTCTCTTCAATTGATTTTGCAATAGATGTCATTTGTGAATTGACTTCACCGATATTTTGTACACCTTTTTGGGCCATTTCTTGTGCGGACTGGCTTCTTGTTGCCATTTGTCCCGCATTTTCAGTGATGTTTACCAGCTCGTTAGATACTTGTCTCATCGTGTGCTCACTAGCTGTCATTTGGGCTGATTGCTGTTCAGACGATTGTGCGACTTCTTGAATGGTATGGGTAATTTTCTCTGATGCTGCACTCGTTTCTTCTGCGCTAGCTGACAGCTCCTCAGAAGAGGTGGCTACTAATTCAGAAGTTTTGATTACATTTAAAATGGTGTGATTTAATTTCTCACGCATCTTATTAAAGTGACCTGCCAGCTCAGAAAGTTCATCGCCTGTGTGATCTGTCACGTTGATGGTTAAATTTCCTTCGCCTGCACTCTTAATAGCAGATGCCATATGTTTGAGACGTGTCTGAATCCGCTTTGTGAAAATAGAAATAATGATAACAGAAACAATTAAACTTAACAGTAGAACCGTGACAAATTGAATAAAGAAAGACTGAAGCATTTGTGAAATCATGCTTTGATTTGCACCGGTATAGAAAATACCAATCGTTTCCCCTGTATCATTTTTGATGGGCATATAAGCCGTTTGGTAGTCTTCCCCGGCAACATTGGCTGTTCCGTAATAATTCTCGCCTTTATCCAAAACAGCGGCCTTTACTTCAGGCGAGACTTCGGTTCCTACAGCTCGTTTCCCGTTTAACATGACATTTGTGGCAACACGGGTATTTCCTTGGAAAATCGTGATTGTATCACCAGTATATTCGGCCAATTGATCAACCAATGTGTCATGGTTATTGATTTGAGTATTTCCTTTGTAAAGCTTGCCATCTTTTATCTGCCACGAGCCAGCAACCTTTTCAGTTAGGTAAGCGTATCCTAGCTTTAGATCGCCTTTTGCTTTTTCGGTGGCCATTTGCTTAATGTTCTCTGTCATTTCGCGGTTCACTACATAACCAACAACTGCTGAAAATACGATGAGGACACTTAAAAAGATCAGCATTATTTTGGCGCCAAGCCTCAGTTTTCCTTTTTTCTTCATGCTTTTTACTCCTTTAGGTATAAGGTAGGGGTATCCCTCCTTAAGGATTATCGGCATGAAAAAAATGTTTGATATACGTGAATGCACTTACACAGAAATTTTTGTTGTGAAAAAAGGAAAGATAGTGCTACTCGATAATAAATTGGATTCTTGTGCCATCAGGATCATCTGATAATTGATGACTTACCCAAGAGCCTGCCCCCCTATTATCCGAAGGACGTACATATTTGACAGAAGCCCCTGCTCCACCTTCTTTACACATCGCCATTGGCCATTCATCACGATCATAACCACGCTTTGTTGGAATGCCATGAAGTGATTTGTCTCTTTGCTCATCACTATTTTTTCGATCAATGGTGCAAATGGAAGAATGACCTTCGTCAATAGCTTCTTCTATGTGCTTCGCGGTTTCTGGATATCGATCTGATGGAAAGTGAATGGTTTTGTCATAAGAAGAGTTTGTCGTCTCTTGTTTATGTTGCCCTAGTTGGACATAGCCTGTCGCTATACCAATGACAATCAATAAAAGCAAGAGAATGGTTTTAAGAAGTTTCATAGATGCTAGCTCTCTTTCTCTTTAGCGTATTTTGTAAACAGAAGTATAGCAGAATTACTTACCAAATTCTCCTCGTTTTGAAAAAACGTCTTTTAAAGTTTGAAAAACGGTTTTTACCTGTTTATGCTCTTTTCATCGTTGTACAAACTCATAAAAATTTAATTTTGCTGCTCAAAAAACATATATGCTGATGCAAAATGGCTTTATGATTGGTTTTTGGGCTAATTTCAAGATTTTAACACACAGAAATTTCAAAAAAATAAAATTGACTAGACCGATATGCTTTAATAATATGGAGTCAAATATCAAAAAATGTCGTAATTTATCAAAATATGATTCCAATTACATTGCAGGAGGGAAGTACAAATGGCGGATGTCTCTTATCGGCTCGGAATAGACATAGGTGGAACATTTACTGATTTATCGCTGATGAATGAAGCGACAGGGGAGCTGACTGAACTCAAGACACCTACAGTGACAGATGACCCAGCTCAAGGAATTATCAATGGGCTGAAACTTCTAAAAGAAAGAGGTGTCGATTTATCCAAAATACAATATCTCGTACACGGGATGACAATCGGTCTTAATACATTATTGCAGAGAAAGGGAGCAGATTTAGCCCTTTTTGTAACGGAAGGTTTTCAAGACATTTTGTCATTACAGCGTTTACGTCTACCCATTCCTTATGACTTCAATTCTCAATTGCCAGAACCATTGATACCACGAAAACATGTATATCCAATCTCTGAAAGGCTCATACACGATGGTTCGATCAAAAAACCTCTCCAACTGCAGCAATTAGATGATGCTGTCCAGCAGGTCATCTCTAAAAAACTAGCAGGCATTGTCATTTCTTTTTTACATAGCTATCAAAATCCAGTTCATGAATTACAGGCAAAAGCCTATATTCATCATCATTACCCACAGTTAGAAGTCCTGACATCATCAGAATTATGGCCACAAATGAGAGAATATGAGCGGACAGTGATGTCTGTTGTCAATTTGTACATTCAACCAAAGGTGAAACAATATTTACAAACGTTGAAAAACCGCTTGAAAGAAGAAGGTGTACCAATTTCTCCATACATTACCCAATCAAATGGTGGTTTAATGGATGCAGAAAGTGCAGCTACTTCACCCGTTAAAACTCTTTTTTCTGGCCCGGCAGCTGGTGTAATTGGTGCAGCAAGAATTGCAATATCTGCAAATGAACCCAATTTAATTACGTTTGATGTTGGTGGCACAAGTGCAGATATCTCGATCATTCAAAATGGGCAGCCTACAATGGCTCAATCGAATCAGCTTTCAGGATTTCCGATCATTCTTCCATCTGTTGCAATGTATTCGATAGGGGCTGGCGGAGGTTCTGTCGCATGGCTTGATCAAGGCGGGCTTCTTAAAGCAGGACCGGAATCAGTTGGCTCGCAGCCTGGTCCTGCTTCGTATGGAAAGGGAAAAAAAGCTGCTTTAACCGATGCATTTCTCATATGCGGTTACCTCAATCAAGAACGGTTTGCCGGAGGACATTTACAATTGCAGCGGTCTGCAGCGGGAATAGCCTTTCAGCCAATTGCTGATCAGCTTCATAGAACGGTCGAACAGGCGGCTGACCAGTTGATTCAAGTGGCTGTTGCCAATATGTACACAGAACTAAGCAATGTCATGGAGCAGCAAGGGTTTGATCCTAGAGATTTTAGTTTGTTGGCATTTGGCGGGGCAGGGCCTGTTGTTGCGAATTTCCTTGCGAGAGAAATTCATGCAAAAAATGTGGTCGTCCCTCCAAGTCCAGGAACATTATGTGCGCTAGGTGCACTTACAGCCGATTTTATCCATGATGCTGTGTTGTCTAAGAAAATCTGCTTACAAGACTATACGATTGACGAATTAAAACAAGATTATGAAATGCTTTCTCGCAAAGCAACGGATTGGTTCAGCCAGCAAAACATTCAACATATCAATCAAACGTCCATTTTGTTATTAGCAGATGCCCGCTATCAAGGACAGGCATTTGAGATTGAATTGCCATTATCGGTGGATTGGCTAAAGCAGGAACAAGACGTCTATCACCTGATTGAAGCTTTCCACAACCTGCATGAGCGTCAATATGGCCATAGAGATGATCAGGCGAACATTGAATTTACTCATTTGCGAGTTCGGGTTATAGGTGAAACACCTCCACTGCCTTTCTCTCCTGTTGATGAAAGCAGCGGACAGCCTTTAATACCACAATCATACAGACGAATCTTTATAGAAGAAAAAGAGTACGAAGCATCTGTTTACAATCGGAGTACTTTGTCATTAGGTGCTGTTGTGAATGGACCTGCCATCATTGAGCAAGATGATACGACAACATTGATTTTGCCAAACTGGGCAGGCAGCATAGACCATTCAGGAAACTTGGTGATTTCAAGGGAGGCGGCTTTACATGGGAACTGATCCAGCAAAGCTTGAGATGATGAGGAGTTATTTTAATGCGATTGCATCAGGCATGGGACATGTCATTGAGCGGACATCTTTTACAACATTCGTAAAAGAATCGGCGGATTTTGCCACAGCATTAGCCACGCCTTCTGGAGATTTCTTTGTTTACCCAAAAACAGTCGGTGTCACGATCTTTTTAGGGCTGAGTCTCAAAAAAGCGATTGAAGAAAGCGGACCGATGCAGCCGGGTGACATTATCATCACAAATGATCCTTATACGACAGACGGTTTAGCGACTCATTTGCCAGATGTTCATATCATCAAACCTATTTTTATAGAAGATGAAATTGTCAGTTATGCCTGGTCTTTTGTTCATGTAAGTGATGTGGGAGGTCTTGTCCCTTCAAGCATTTCTCCAACTGCAACAGATGTTCATCAGGAAGGATTAAGAATTCCACCAGTGAAAATCTATGAAGGTGGAAAAGAGAATCAGGTTGTTCGTACCTTTTTAAGAGCTAATAGCCGGGCGAGTCATTTAAATGATGGCGATATTAATGCGATGATTGCCGCTGTTAATACAGCAGAAATCAGACTAAAAGAAATGATCGAGAAATTTGGAAAAAACGAAGTGAAGCAAGGAATGATTGATCTGCTGAAGCAAGCAGAGGATCGCGCCGGAAAAGTAATTGAAGCCATTCCTGATGGAACGAGTGAATTCGCTGATTATTTGGATGATGATATGATTTCGGATGTGCCGATCCGATTAAAGATCAAGCTGACGGTCAAAGGGAAACAGCTGACACTGGACTTCTCTGAGTGTGACCCGCAAGTTAAGACAGCTTTTAATCTTGTCACCAATGGTCAAAAGCACTCCTTCTTATATCAAGGATTGATTAATTACATCATTAGTAAAGATCCTTTTATTCCGATTAATGGTGGGATTACGTATCCGATAGACGTGATTTCACCTAAAGGAACGCTTGTCCATCCAGAATATCCGGCTTCTGTCGGTATTCGGCATTCCATTACAATGAGACTGTATAATGTCGTGCTAGGTGCTATTGGTAAGCTGTTGCCTGAAGCAGTGCCGGCGGCAGGTGCAGGTCAATCCGCTATCGTCGTTCTCTCAGTTCCTGATGATCAAACAGGAGGCAGAAAAATGTCTGTGGTCGAACCGTTAGGCGGAGGCGGCGGTGCTCAAAAAGGGACTGATGGAGTCGATGGAATTGATCATTCGTCAGGCTTTTTAAAAAATACACCTATCGAGAGCTTGGAACAGCATATTGATATTCATGTACACCGATATGAACTGCTACCGAACACAGGTGGAGCAGGGGAACATAGAGGGGGACATGCGATTGGTTTAGAATTTGAAATGATCAAGCCAGAATCGATGGTGACGGCACGAGGAATGGAACGAATGAAGTTTCAACCTTGGGGGTTAATGGGCGGACGTGCAGGAGCAATTGGTGAGGTGAAATTGACCAAACCAAATGGGGAGACACAAAACCAGCCGAAAATTGATGTCATGCGTCTTGAAAAAGGCGATATTGTTCAATTGGTTTCACCAAGTGGAGGAGGATGGGGGAATCCATTTGCTAGAATGAAAGAAAAAGTCCTTCATGAAGTGGAAGCAGGGCTATTAAGTGAAGAAAGAGCACTTCAGCAATATGGCGTCAAAGTCTATCGATATCATAATGAATGGAAAATTGATGACGAGCAGACGAGCAGGCTTCGTGAAAAGATGAATGATGCTGATGCTGTCGCTTGGGATTTTGGAAAACAAAGAGCAGCTTATGAGAAAGTGTGGACGGACGAAGCCAGCAGTGAGCTTGCTGTGCAGCTTCGTTCATACCCAGCAAATGAGCGTACGCACTATAAACATGCGGTTCATTCTCATTTTAGTCATAGACAGGAACCGTTAACAAAGATGGATATTATTCAAGCACTTCGTCAGTTGAATCAACAAAAAGGGGGAAATGAATCATGAAAAGAAGAGTAATCGCCATATTTGCAGGTGTCCTATCCGTCATGTTACTGCTGTCTGCATGCGGTGGAAATGGGCATGATCAAAGTAAACAGCAGCAGACTGTGATCGTTGGTGTCTACGGAGGGGATTGGGAAAAGAATATTAAGCCAATCCTCGAAAAGTTTGAAAAGGATACAGGCATTAAAGTACAAACGGTCTCTGGGGCAGATTCTGAATGGTTTACAAAATTAAAAGCATCTAATGGTAAAAATCCACCGTATGATTTGCTTATTTTACAGCCTGATACGATTCAAAGAGGTATTGCGGCAAACGTTCTTGCGCCTATTGATGAAGATCAAGCGCCAAATGTGAAAAAGCTTTATCGTTCTGTTCAAAAGAAACTCACTGTTGATGGAAAACAATATGCAGCAGGCTTTAGTATGGGACAGCTTGGAATTGCTTATAGAAAAGATCTTGTCAAACAGGAGCCAAACAGCTGGACAGATTTATGGAGCGATCAGCTGAAAGGGAAAGTGGCGATTTCTTCCCCAACTTATTCAGCGGGCTTACAATTTTTCTCTGCACTTGTCCATGCTCAAGGAGGGACAGAATCAAATCCTAAGGATATTGATAAAGCATTTAAAAGCCTCGCACAATTAAAAGGGCGTGTAGCTGCTTTTCCTGATAACCCAGGGTCTATTCAAACGCTGTTAGAACGTGGTGACGTGACGGCAGTTCCATATTGGGATGGCCGAGCATTTGCACTTGAAGAAGAAGGGATGGATATTGGATTCTCATATCCGAAAGAAGGCGCTGTGGCAGCAGTTGCGAGCTGGGCGTTAACAAAGGGAAGTCAGCATGAGGAAGCGGCTTATAAGCTATTAAACTACCTTAGTGGGAAAGAAGCTCAAGAAGCCTTCTCAGAAAAATCTTACTACGGTATGTCGAATTCTGATGTGAAATACGGAGACAAGATTAAAGGGAAAGTGAAGGTTGGCGAAAATTATTATAGCAAGCTGACTTGGGTAGATTATGAAACAGCGACTTCAGAGCTCGGTCAATGGACGAATCGATGGAATGAAGTATTAGGCGGAGGAAAATAGGTGATCGCATGAGTGGAATCAATTTAGAACATATCAGCCAGCATTTCGGCGAACAGATTGCTCTTGATGATGTCAGTCTTACGGTAAAAGAGGGAGAGTTTTTCTCCCTTCTTGGCCCTAGTGGCTGCGGAAAATCAACTTTACTCAATATCATTGGCGGTTTTTTAGAACCGACAAAAGGAGTCGTCTATATTGGTGATCATGATGTGACGACTTTACCTCCTTATCAAAGGAAAACGGGGATGGTCTTTCAAAGCTATGCACTTTTCCCACATCTCACCGTATTTGATAATGTTGCATATGGGTTGAAGGTTCAAAAGAAAAAGAAGGCGGAAATCAAGCAAAAGGTGATGCAGAGTTTGTCTCTTGTTCAATTAGAGTCATTTGCCAAACGTATGCCGCACCAATTAAGTGGTGGTCAGCAGCAACGGGTCGCAATTGCACGTGCACTTGCTATCCAGCCTGCCGTTCTCCTTCTGGATGAACCACTTAGTAACCTAGATGCAAAGCTAAGAAAAAATATGCAGACGGAGCTGCGAAATATTCAACGGAATGTCGGAATTACGACTATTCTTGTGACGCATGATCAGGAGGAAGCCTTAAGTCTTTCCGACCGAATTGGGATATTAGGTGAGGGGAAAATTCAGCAGATTGGGACACCTTTAGAAGTATATCGTCAGCCAAATAATCGTTTTGTTGCTGAATTTATCGGACAGGTCAATCTATTTGAAGCGAAGTATGATGAAGTTACTTCCACATACACTGTTCCACATTTCATTCAATCAAACGGGAAGCAAGTTCAGCTAAAAGCCGCATTTAAAGAGAAGAGCGAGAAGCATTTACTCATGCTGCGTCCTGAGAGAATCAAGTTATCTTCTGGCGGGGAGGAAGTTCAGCCAAATCATGTCACAGGCGTGTTGGCAGATGTCAGTTATATTGGGCACTCTTTACGTTTGGTCGTTGGGCTTAATCAAGGTGAAATCATTGTCCATGCATCAGACGCAGCATTTCCCGAGCTGCCTCGAGTTGGAGAAACTGTGCATATTCATTGGCAGCCTGAAGATATTGTGTTCTTAGATTCGAAGGTGCATGCGTGATGCGAATCAAAAAAAAGAATCAGCGCTTTCATTGGTTTATGCTGCTGCCAGCTTGTTTGTTTCTAGTTGTATTCCTTCTTGCTCCGCTTGTGATGATGTTTGTCCTCAGTTTTCGTGATGTGGATTCGATGATGAATACGTTACAATCCTATAGTTTGTCTCAATATTTACATGTATTTACGACAGATGCATATGTGAAAGCAATTGGAAGTACTGTGTGGGTGGCCTTACAGACAACGGTGATTTGTTTATTGATGGCATATCCAGCAGCTTATGTGCTAGTGAAAGCACCTCACCCAAGATTGCGGGCTTTTTTCTATATCTTACTTGTATCGCCGCTTTTGACGAGTGTCGTCATTCGGACATTTGCATGGATCGTTCTTCTTTCTCAAAATGGCTTGATCAATGGCATGCTGATCGATTTACATCTGATTGAGAAACCGCTATCGATGCTGTGGAATATGAATGCGGTCATTATTGCTTATGTTCAAGTGATGCTGCCTTTTGCAGTGCTGCCTATTGCAACGAGCTTAACTGATATGGACCGTCACTTAAGACCGGCTTCTATGAGTCTTGGTGCTGGTCGTATTCGGACATTTTTTCATGTGACCTTGCCGCTTACGATTCCAGGCATGATCACCGGAGCAATTATTGTCTTCTCACTTGCAGCAGGAAGTTATATTACTCCTCTGCTAGTCGGCGGACGGATGCAACCGCTCTTGCCACTGTCCATTTATCAGCAGGTCATGCAGGTGTATAATTTGCCTCTTGCCGCTGCGATGTCCTTTACTTTATTGATTTGTGTGCTAGCGGTCGTCAGTCTATTAAGCTATCTATTGAAGCGTTGGGAGGCGAGGATGCATGCGTAAAAAATCAATAAGTGACCGTTTGCTTTCGGTTCTGATATGGACCGCAGGCTCACTCGTTTATCTCTTTTTAACCGTACCTGTTCTTGTCATTGTTCTTTCTGCTTTTAGTCCGAATGCTTTTCCTGAATTCCCGCCGACTTCGTTTTCCGTTCGCTGGTTTCATGAGGTCGTGTCGAATCCAGAATGGATGGAATCTTTGCGTATCAGCGTGATTCTGTTATTGATTGTGACGCCGCTTACTGTTCTTTTAGGAACGATGGCTTCTTATGCTTTAGCAAGGCTTTCCTTTAAGGGAAAGGAAGCTGTTCAAGCCTTTATTTTGTCACCTCTTATGATTCCTCAAGTGGTATTAGGGATTGCGATGCTGTATTTGTTTACAGCTATGGGCTTTACAGGGTCTTTGTGGGCATTAGTCATTGGGCATGTCATCATTGGTTTTCCTTATGTGGTACGAACCGTGGGTGTCAGTGTTTCAAATCTTGATCCACGTCTTGAGCTAGCTTCCATGAATCTTGGTGCAGGGCCCATACGTACTTTCTTTCGTGTGACACTGCCCTTGATCAAGCCTGGTATTATCGCAGGTGGGGTGTTTTCTGCTGTGACATCATTTGGTGAAATCTCGATTAGTTTGTTCGTTTCTTCACCTCAAACCATTACGATTCCCGTGAGGACGTTTAATTACATTGAGCAAACTTTTGATCCGAGTGTCAATGCGATATCTGTCATATTTATTATCATTTCTATCATTGCGTTGCTCATTATTGAGAAAACGATTGGTCTGTCTAAGGTGATGTAAATATAATGAAGAAACAAGGAGCTGTCATTTGAAATGACAGCTCTTTTTGTATTGTTTTTTATGGTAAAAATATTCAAAGTTTTATGGAATATAGTTCTTAAGGTTTAAGAAAATGCGAGGCGTGATAGGAGACCTCTCTCCTACATTTTCGGTCATATTTGAAAAATTTAAGGAAAAACATGAAATTTTTGCGGTAATCGGTCATTTATTTTCGGTGGAACGCAACTATTATTAGTTATTTTCGGTAAATATCGTAAATTATGATGTGATCCCTTCGGCATAACGCATGAATCTTTACACCCATTTTTCGGTGAAAAAAACAATAATTTCATATAAAGTGGACGTAAATAGAAAATATCTAAAAGAAAAGAAGAAAAAGGCAAATCTATGGAAACATAGAGACGCAAAGCCATGTCCTAAGGTAAAAGTTGCTTTTTTACTATGGTCGGCAGGTTACCGAATCAAAATGGGAGTCCCTCCGTTTTATTCGGGGTGGGCTCCTTTTTTGTTATTCCGTCTATTTTAATGAAATAGACTTGGTTCTTTTGATATAGAGGGTGCAGGGTATCACAGTTGGTGGAGAAAACATAGAAGAGCGGAGGATGAGAATGAGTACAGTTTATTACCCCTTAACACATGCGCAAAAGCGAGTATTCTACACGGAAAGATTTTATCCAGGCACAAGTATTTCTAATTTGGGTGGGTTTGCCAAGTTAAGATCGGTATCAGGTCTAAATCCTTCTTTGATCGTGGATGTGCTTCAAGCGTACATTCGTGAAACTGATTCTCTTCGTTTAAGGCTGGTGTATCGACATGAGCAGGAGGAGCCCGTTCAATATATCAAGCCATATGAAAAACAGCCGATTCGTTTGGTGAAAGGCTGGAGTGAAAAGGAAGTCAGAGCGTGGGCGAACGAGGAGATTCGTGAGCCGATGGAACTGATTGATCGTTCCTTAATTGAATTTACGGTCTTTCAAATCAGTGATCAAGAGTGCTGGCTGTTCTGTAAAGCACATCATATTGTGGCTGATGGTATTTCAATTATCTTGATGGGAAATCGAATCATTGATCTATACCATGACATGCTGCAGGGGACAGACATCTCCCCAATTGAAGACATTTCCTTCGTTGATCACATCATGAGTGAGCAAACGTATGAATCTTCTAAACGTTTTCAGAAAGACCAAGCTTTTTGGAACGAGCAATTTTCCAATATTCCAGATTTCGCTTCTTTAACACCGCATAAAGGTTACGAGATGAGCTTACATGCGGAGAGATTTTCAGGGGATATTCCTGATTCTTTAAAGGAGAAGCTTCGAGTCTTTTGTGAAGAAGAGAAAGTCAGTATGCTTTCTATGTTTATGTCCGCTGTCTATATTTACTTGCACCGATTTAGCGGCATGGAGGATGTGGTCCTTGGCACTTTTATGGGCAATCGGACAAATGCAAAGGAAAAAAAGATGATTGGGATGTTTGTGTCGACCATTCCGATGCGCGCATCTGTGCAAGGATCCCTCACGTTTCTTGATTTCGTGAAGCAGGTCATGGCGGATCAGATGAAGATCTTGCGTCATCAAAAATATCCTTACAATGTGCTCATGAATGATTTAAGGGAAAGAGATGGATTTACAGGGCGCCTGTTTGATATTTCTTTAGAGTATCAGGTCATGCAGTGGCAGAAAAAAGAGAATCTTTCGTTCATTACGGAGCCGATTTTTAGTGGAAGCGGGATGAATGATATATCGATTCATGTGAAGGACCGCTGGGATACAGATACATTGACCATTGATTTGGATTACCGTACAGACCTATTTAGTGAAGACGATATGAGTAAGCTGTTTGATCGATTGATCATTTTGCTGGAGGCGGCGGTCTCTCAGCCAGATCAGCTGATTGGGGCTCTCTCTTTACTGCCAGCAGATGAACAAAAGCAACTGCTTCAATTATCTAAGGGAGAAGCATTTGATTTACCAGGAGCGAAACCAGTTCACCACTTATTTGATGAGGTAGCTAAAACGTATTCAGAACGGGCAGCTGTGGTAGCGGAAAATGGAACGTTCACTTATGGAGAGCTGTATCAAAAAGCGGACAAACTGGCACGGTTTTTACAGATGAAAGGTGTCTCGCGTGATGTACCAGTTGCCGTTTTAATGGAACGGACGGCAGATGCGATGGTTGCCATTTTTGGGATATTAAAAGCTGGCGGTGCATATGTACCGATCGATCCGGCATTACCTGAGGAACGCATTCAATTTATTGTAGAAGATTCTGGTGCTTCTATCGTTTTAACAGAAGAATCGTTTGTTCAGCAATATTCATCCATTGCGGAAAAAATGATTGTCCAGCAGCATATGGAATTAGAAGATCGTCCGCTGCCTGAGCTGATCGATCAGACGACATCACAGGATTTGGCTTATCTTATTTATACATCGGGTACAACTGGAAAGCCGAAGGGAGTGATGATCGAGCATCTTCAGCTGCATCATTTGGTTCATGCCCTGCATCACGAAGTGTATGAGGGGGCAAATCAGCTTCAAGTGGCGCTTCTTGCACCGTTCCATTTCGATGCATCTGTTAAACAAATCTTTGCTGCTCTTTTATTTGGACATACGCTTCATATTGTGCCAAGAGAAACGACACGAAACGGTGTACAGCTAGCGGCTTATTACAAAGAACATCAAATTAAGGCAACAGATGGAACGCCAGCACATGTGCAGCTTTTACTTGCAGCTGATTTGGATGGGCTTGCACTGACTCATATGCTGATTGGGGGAGAAGCACTCCCTGCGAAAGCAGCGCAGGCGCTGATTGAAGCTGTGCGTGTCAGCCAGCCGGATTTTGCCTTGTGGAATGTGTATGGTCCGACAGAAACGTGTGTGGATGCGGCGGTTCACCGTCTAGATCTCAGTGAGCTGCAGAAGTCACCAGAACAGCGCTATGTGTCAATTGGAAAGCCACTGGGCCATCACCGGATTTATATTTTAAATGAACATGAACAACTACAGGTGCAGGGAGCTGTGGGAGAACTATGCATTGCGGGAATAGGAGTTGGACGGGGCTATGTGAATCAGCCTGAATTGACGGAGAAGGCATTCAGACCAGATCCATTTTTTCCTGAAGACCGGATGTATCGCACAGGTGATGTAGTGAGATGGCTTCCAGACGGCACAATTGATTACCTTGGAAGAATAGATGACCAAGTAAAAATAAGAGGTTACCGCATCGAAACAGGTGAAATTGAGGCGGTCATGGAGCAGGTAGACGGAGTCGATCAGGCTGTTGTCCTTGTCGTGGATGAACCGGACGGTGGAAAGGCTTTAAGTGCTTACTATCAAGCACGACAAGAATTTCTTTCCGTGAACACCCTGCAAGCCGCTATCAAACATCAGTTGCCAGCTTATATGATGCCGCTTTATTTCAAGCAGCTTGAGGCATTTCCACTGACAGTGAGTGGGAAAGTCGACCGGCGTGCGCTTGCTGTATTAAAAGGAGACAAGGCTGTCAGTGCTGTTTATGTAGCGCCTAGAAACGATGTAGAAACGAAGCTTGTTCGTTTGTGGGAAGACGTTCTTCATCAAGAGAACATAGGTGTGTACGACTCATTCTTTGACCTAGGCGGGCATTCACTCAAAGCGATGAAAGTTCTTACACTCGTTCAGCGGGCTTTTCAAGTGGAGGTCCCTTTATCTGTTTTATTTGAACAGCAAACGATTTCAGCACTTGCTGTTTATATTGAACAAGCGGAAAAGTCTTCACAAGTGGTCATACCGAAAGCACCGACTGCCGCCGATTATCCACTGTCACCAGCGCAGCAGCGTGTTTATATGGTGACTCAGCTGGAGCAGAGCATCGCCTATCATATGCCTGCCGTTGTGAAATTAAGAGGAACGCTGCAACGAGAGAAGTTGGAGGGAGCTTTTGAAAAACTGATCGCACGTCATGATGTGCTGCGCACTTCTTTTCATACAGTCAAAGGAGTCCCTCGTCAGCGGGTAGCTTCATCCGTCCCATTTCAAATAGAACAGGTGACAGGCAGTACGATGGAAGAAAACATGCGTCAATTCGTCCGACCTTTTTATCTTGAGCAGGCTCCGCTTTTGCGTGTTGGTCTACAGTCTTTACATGACCGGGAGCATCTTCTCTATTTCGATATGCATCATCTGATTTCAGATGGTCTTTCAATTGATTTGATGCTGCGTGAGCTGTCTGACGCATATGAGGGATTAGTGAAAGCGCCATTGAAGCTTCAATATCAAGATTATGCTGTTTGGCAAGAACAACAGGCAGAGCAAGGCGGGCAAATAGATGAAGCATTCTGGCTGAAAGAATTTTCAGGAGATATCCCTGCTTTGCAGCTGCTAACGGATTATCAGCGTCCGGCTGTCCAGTCTTTCGCTGGAGACCGCGTTCTCAGAAACATCGATGAGACGTTAACAGGCCGTTTGCAGGAGCTTGCAGCGAATCATCATACGACGCTGTATACCGTGTTGCTTTCTGCTTACTATACATTGCTTGCGAAATACACAGGTCAAAAGGAGTTTGTGGTGGGGACGCCAACAGCAGGCCGGGTGCATGCAGATTTGAATGACATGATCGGCATGTTTGTCCAAACACTTGCTTTACGTTCAGAGGTAGATCCGAACGGTTCAATGACGCAGTTGATTGAGCAAGTAAAGGAAAAGACGATGAGGGCGTTTGAGCATCAGCAATATCCATTCGAGCTGCTGCTTGAAAAGCTAAATGTGCAAAGAGATTTTAGCCGCCATCCATTATTTGATACGGTCTTTACTCTAACGCCAGATCATTCAACAACCCAGCATATTGGAGAGATGAAAGTCGAAGCCGAGGAAACCAATTTCCATATTGCAAAGTTTGATCTCACACTTCAAGCGATGGAGTCAAGTCATGGTCTTTCCTTTGTTCTCGATTACAGTACGGCGTTATTTAAACGAAGTACTGCCGAGCAGATGCTCAAGCATTATGTTTATCTTCTGGAGCAGATGGTCGAAATGCCGGAGCAAGCGATTCAATCATACCGCTTACTGTCTGAACAAGAAGCAGCGGCTCAATTGAAGATGTGGAACCCGTTACCTACGCCATATCCTGTGGAAGAAACCATTGTGACGCAATTTGAATCGCAAGTACAGCAGCATGGTCATCAGCCTGCTTTGCAATATAAAGATGAGGTTCTTTCTTATCAAGAGCTGAATCGCAGAGTGAACCAGCTGGCTCATTATTTACGTGAACATGGTTTTGAAAAAGGGATGACAGCGGCTTTATTCTTTGAACGTTCCAATGAGATGGTGTTGTCGGTTTTAGCTGTGCTAAAGGCTGGCGGTGTCTATGTGCCAATCGACCCTGACTTCCCTGATGAGCGCATCAAGCACTTTTTGACAGATAGTGGTGCACAGTTTGTCCTGACCCATCAGGTGCTGCGTCATCGCTCTGTGCTTACTGCGTTTGAAGGGAAAATCATAGAAACAGAAGATCGAGCCGTTGATCAGCAGTCAGAGAGCAATCCAGTTGTATGTGTTTCGCCTTTGGACTTGGCGAATTTAACCTATACATCTGGTACGACAGGCAAACCTAAAGGGAACATGGTGACGCACCGGAACATTTTGAGAACAGTGAAGCAGTCGAATTATCTCACCATTCATCATGAAGACACGGTGATGAGCCTTTCAAACTATGTATTTGATGCATTTATGTTTGATGTGTTTGGCGCTTTATTGAACGGAGCGAAACTCATTGTTTTGCCAAAGGATCACATTTTAAATATGAATGAGCTTTCTGGCGCGATTGAGAAGGAAAAAGTCAGTATTTTAATGATCACGACCGCTCTATTTCACTTACTGATTGATATGAAAAAAGGCAGCCTGAAAAACGTCAGAAAAGTGCTGTTTGGCGGGGAACGTGCTTCTGTGCCGCATGTTGTGGCAGCCCTTGAAACGGTTGGAGAAGACAAACTTATTCATATGTATGGACCTTCTGAAAGCACGATTTTCACAACGTATTATCCGGTGAATCACATTGAAGAACAAGCACTATCGATTCCGATCGGAAAGCCGGTGAGTCAAACGGCTGTTTATATTGTCGATGAGTTTGGACATGTGCAGCCGCCGGGAGTAGCTGGAGAGCTTTGTGTCGCAGGTGACGGACTGGTCAAGGGGTATTATCGCCAGCCAGAGTTAACGAGCGAAAAGTTTGTTGAAAATCCTTTCCGACCTGGTGAAGTCATGTACAAAACGGGCGATCTCGCACGATGGCTGTCAAATGGAGATATTGAATTCATTGGGCGAATCGATCATCAAGTCAAGATTCGAGGTCAGCGTATCGAGCTTGGCGAAATTGAACACCAGCTATTGCAGCATCCGCAAGTGAAGGAAGCCGTTGTCATTGCGATATCAAATGATGCATTGTGTGCATATTTCACAGCAGAAGGTGCTGTTCCGCTGTCGGATTTACGTGAGCAAGCAGGACGAGAACTCCCTGTTTATATGATGCCAGCTTTCTTCATGCAATTAGACGAGCTGCCACTAACGGGGAATGGCAAGGTAGACAGACGGGCATTACCGGTACCTGATGTAAGTGAGCAGGCGGCAAATGAATACGTCCCACCTCAATCAGATACAGAGCGTATATTGGCACATATTTGGCAGGAAGTTCTTGAAGTTCCGAAAATCGGCAGACATGATCATTTCTTTGAATGCGGTGGTCATTCACTGCGCGGCATGAAAATGCTGAACAGGCTCTATGAAGAGATGCATGTGGAATGTACGTTGAAAACATTATTTGAATCACCCACTTTAGAGGCGTTTGCCCATGCGGTGGATCAAACAGATCGAACTGAAATCAGACGAGTGGAAAAAGCGGAAGAAGCGGCTTTTTATCCTGTGACATCTGCTCAGAAAAGATTGTTTGTTCTGCAAAAAATGACAGATGCCGAGCAGAGCTATCATATGCCAGCTGCTTTAAAGCTTGAAGGTGTATTTGATGAAAAACGATTTAAAAAAGCCATTGACCAGCTTGTTCATCGTCATGAAGCATTCCGTACGAGCTTTGACTTCGTTCAGGGTGAACCTGTTCAACGAATTGAAACGAATGTTTCTGTGAACATTGAAAACATCGAAGGGGAAGGCCGAGACATTCAGCAATTAATGAATGATTTTATTCGTCCATTTGATGTAGAAAAAGCGCCGCTGCTTAGAGTGGGGCTTGTGTCTGAATCGGAGAGTGTTCATTATCTGTTGATTGATATGCACCACATCATTTCAGATGGTGCGTCTGTCGGTATTTTAATTGATGAGCTATCGATCTTGTATCGAGGAGACGAACTTGATGAATTGCCTATTCAATATAAGGACTATGCGGTTTGGTCAAACAGTGAAGAATCTCTTGTACAAAAAGAGGCTGAAGCGGCGTTTTGGTTGGAACAATTACAAGGAGAACTGCCTGTTTTGGCGTTGCCTGAGGATCTTCCGAGACCAAAGGTTCAGACGTTTGAAGGGGGCCGCGTCGAATTTTCTATAGACGGTGCGCTTAAAGCGCAATTGGATGAGCTGGTTAGATCACTCAACGGTACAACGTATACAGTGCTGCTTGCTTGCTACAGTACACTTTTAAGCAAGCTTTCGAGACAAGAAGACATCATGATCGGTTCTCCAGTGGTGGGCAGAACTCATCCTGATATTCAATCAGTCATCGGCATGTTTGTGAATACGCTGGCACTCAGAACAAAACCGGAAGGACACCAGACATTTTCTCAATTTGCGTCAACAGTTCATGAGCTTGTGTTAGCGGCAAATGAACATCAACTTTACCCATTTGAAGAATTGGTGGACCAAGTGCAAACGGTTCGCGACACAAGCCGCCATCCAATCTTTGATGTGGTGTTCTCGATGGAAAATGCAGATATTCGTGACCTGTCGATGGATGGACTTGATATCATTCCCCAGCCGTTCAATGAGAACATAGCGAAATTTGACTTAACCTTAACTGGAAACGAATCTGACGATCAAATCGAGCTTGTGTTTGATTTTAATTCTTCTATCTTTGAACGGTCGTCGATTGAGAAGTGGAAGGAGTATTTCCTTTACTTGATCGAACAAATGGTGTCAGCACCAGATCAATTATTAGATCAGATGCAATTATTATCACCAGCGCAGCAGCAAAAACTGCTTGATGAATGGTCAGGCCCTATCCTAAATGTCCCGACAGATCAAACGGTTCATGCATTGATTGAGGCGAAGTCGCAGGAAGTATCTCATCAAAAAGCCGCTGCCTTCTGCGGCACAAGCTGGACGTATGAAGAACTGAACAACCGGGCGAATACAGTCGCCGCAAGACTTATGTCCAGCGGCACAAAACCGGGAGACCGCATCGGCATTCTCACGCGTCCATCGCTCGAGATGACAGCCGCTGTTCTTGGGGTTCTCAAGGCAGGTGCGGCATTTGTGCCGATTGATGCCGATTATCCAGCGCAGCGCATTGCCTACATGTTGGAAGATTGCGGGGCAGAGGTCCTTCTGATTCAGAAAGGGCTCACTGCACCACGTTCTTTCACAGGTCATACCCTCTTCATAGAAGAGGCAGTAGAAGGAGAAGCACACGAGATTCAGGTTCCTGTCAAACCAACGGATCTCGCCTATATGATTTACACATCTGGAACGACTGGACAGCCGAAGGGTGTCATGGTCGAGCACCAGTCTCTTGTCAATCTTGCTTTTTGGCACAATGATGCTTTCCAGGTGACGAAACAAGACCGAACCGCCAAATATGCCGGCTTTGGTTTTGATGCCTCCATTTGGGAAATGTTCCCGACGTGGATGGCCGGCGCAGAGCTCCATATCATCGACGAAGCGATTCGCCTCGATATGATCAAGCTCAATTCGTATTTTAATCACGAAGGCATCACCATTGCATTCTTGCCAACACAGCTATGTGAGCAGTTTATGTCGATGGACAATCATTCTCTCCGTTACTTACTGACAGGCGGGGACAAGCTAAAACAGGTGAAGCCCGTTCCATACAAACTCGTCAATAACTACGGCCCAACAGAAAATACGGTCGTGGCGACAAGCGGGATCATTGATCCAGATCAAGGCACGCTTCCTATCGGAACAGCGATTGCCAATACTCGTTTTTACATTATGGGTTCGTTATATGACCTCTCGCCGCAAGGCGTACCGGGTGAGCTCGTGATTGCGGGGAAAGGACTGGCAAGAGGCTACTGGAATCTCCCAGAGGAAACGGACAAACGGTTTGTCCCAGATCCATTTTATCCAGGAGAGCGCATGTACCGCACAGGTGATTTGGTGAAATGGACAGAGGATGGTGAGCTGATCTACCTCGGCAGAAAAGACCATCAAGTGAGCATCCGCGGATTCCGTATTGAGCTGTCAGAAATTGAAGCACAGCTCCTTGCGCTAAATGAAGTGAAAGAAGCCGTCGTGACAACGGTCAAAGACGCAAGTGATCAAGACGCTCTTGTCGCTTATGTCATCACAGATGAAGAAGCGACCACTTTGAAAGATAGCTTAAAGCGCACCTTGCCTGAATATATGGTGCCATCATGGATCATCAAGCTAGACCAACTGCCGATGACGGCAAATGGAAAAGTGGATCTCAAAGCACTGCCAGCACCTGATGTGGAAGAGAATCAAACTGCATACGAAGCGCCAAGAGATGAAGTGGAAACACTGCTTTGCGGCATTTGGGAAGATGTACTTGGCGTCAGCCAAGTTGGTATTCACGACCACTTTTTCTTCCTTGGCGGAGATTCGATTAAAGGCATCCAAATGGCAAGCAGACTCACGCAAGAGGGCTGGAGGCTCGATATGAAGCTGCTTTTCCAATACCCAACGATTGCGGAGCTTCGCCCATATATCGAAGAAGCGGACCTTCTCACAGCCGATCAGTCAGCTGTCGAAGGAGAGGTTATTTTAACACCGATACAGCGCTGGTTCTTTGAACGGAACTTCAGCAGCCAGCATCATTGGAATCAGTCCGTTATGCTCCATGCGGCAAATGGTTTGGATGAAGCGCTTGTCAAGCAAGTGCTCGAGCAGATGATGACCCATCATGATGCTTTGCGATTGGTTTATCCGATAGAAGAAGGACGCATCATCCAGCGTCATCGTGGAGTAGACGAAAACGATGTAGCGGTGGACGTGATAGAAGTACAAGGAGAACGATCACAGCAAATCGAGCACGTAGAAAAGCTGGCAAATGAAGTGCAGGCGAGTATTTCTTTAACAGAGGGACCATTAGTCAAACCTGCGATTTTCCGTACCGATCATGGAGATCACTTATTGCTCGTTGTACATCACCTTGTCATTGATGGTGTGTCATGGCGTATTTTCCTTGAAGACTTCATGGCTCTTTATGAGCAGGCGAAGCGTGGGGAAGAGCTGACACTTCCTGAAAAAACACATTCATTCCAAGCATATGCCCAGAAGTTGACGGAATATGCAGTGTCAGATGAGCTGCTGGCAGAAAGGGACTATTGGAAAAAGGTACTTGGGCATTTAACTGCACCTCTGAAAAAGGATCATGTTACAGAGGATCAAAGAATGCTGCATACAAAAACCATTCGCTTTACGCTGTCTGAGGAAGAAACACGCAGTCTACTGACAGAAGTACATGAAGCGTACCATACGGAAATCAATGACATTTTGCTAACCGCTTTAGGATTGACCCTGAAAGAGTGGACAGGAGAAGACAGACACTTTATTCACCTTGAAGGACATGGAAGGGAAGACATCCTTCCGGCGGTCAATGTGTCGCGGACCATCGGCTGGTTTACGAGCATGTATCCTGTGCTGCTTGATTTGTCGCATGCGGAGGATCTTTCGTATCAAATCAAGCTTTTGAAAGAAGAGCTCAGACACATTCCGAACAAGGGAATCAGCTATGGCGTTTTAAAATACTTAACGCCTGACAAAATGAAGGACGGTATCGCATTTGATGTCACGCCAGATATCAGCTTTAACTATCTTGGTCAGTTTGATGAACAGATTGGCGGGGGTGAACTAAGTCGATCCACTTGGCAGGCAGGTCAATCATTAAGTCCAGAATCAGAGAAACCTCATGCATTAGATATTGTTGGTTTCGTAGAACAGGGCATGTTCCATATGACGATTTCATATCACCAGCTTGAATTCGAAGAGCAAACGATGGAACAGTTTAAGGACCTTTTAGAAAAGAACGTGAAGGCACTCATCTCACATTGTGTATCACAAGATGAAGCGCAAATTACACCTAGTGATGTAGGAGACGATGACCTGACCATGGATGAACTTGAAAAGCTAATGGATATATTTTAAGCAAACGAAGAGGTGGACTATGAGCAAACAGAAGATTCAAAAGGTATATCCTTTAACACCAATGCAAGAAGGCATGTTATATCATGCCATGCTAGACCCTAATTCGTCCTCTTATTTCACACAGCTGGAGCTTGGAATAAGAGGGGAGTTTGATCTCGATCTTTTTGAAAAAAGTCTCAATGAGCTCATCGGCACATATGACATTCTCCGTACAGCCTTTGTCTATCAGCAATTACAGAAGCCTCGTCAGGTTGTACTGGCAGAGCGCAATCTAGATGTGTATAGAGAGAATCTATCTCACCTGAATCATCAGGAACAGCAAAAGGTACTAGATCAATATAAAAAGCAAGTGAGAAGGCAAGGCTTCCATTTAACGAATGATTTGTTATTGAAGGTCGCTGTTTTTCAACTGAATGAAACAAACTGGCATCTCATTTGGAGCAACCATCACATCATCATGGATGGTTGGTCCATGGGAGTTTTGATGAAAAAATTGTTTCATTACTACGAATCTTATCGGAACGGCAAAACGCCGGATCGCTCACAAGGAAAACCTTATGCAGATTATATCCAGTGGCTTGGCAAGCAAAATCAACAAGCAGCGGAAGGCTATTGGAAGGATCGCTTAGACGGTGCGGTTCAGCATCAAGGGCTTTTGCAGCAAAAAGAAGCGAACGGGCAATATGACCATCAGGAATGGACGTTCACATGGGATGCTGAAATGGTCAGCAGCATTCAAGAGATCGCAAGGAATTGCCAAGTGACAGCACCAAATCTATTCCAGGCTGTTTGGTCGGTTCTTTTAGGGACTTACCATGCGGCACATGATGTCACTTTCGGAACAGTCGTATCTGGAAGGCCGCCAAGTGTGGCTGGGATAGAACAGATGGCAGGGCTTTTTATCAATACAATACCGGTCAGGGTAGAAATGAATCAGGAAGACACCTTCAAACAGCTGTTTCAAAAAGTTCAGCAGCATGCGCTGGAAGCGGAAAACTATGATTTTATGCCGCTTTATGACATTCAGCAACAGACAGCTGCAGGAGGACAACTCTTCGATCACTTGGTCGGGTTTGAGAACTATCCTTTAGATCAAGAGCTATCTGGTGACACCATGTCGGAACGTCTAGGGTTTTCCATTGATGTAAAAGACGGATTTGAACAAACGAATTTCGATCTAAATGTCCTCGTATATCCAGGTGAAACATGGACATTGAAAATCAAATACAATGCGGTGGCTTTTGAAGAAGAGGTCATTGGAAAAATATCAAAACACCTCACTAATCTCATGAAGCAGATCATCGAAAATCCGGAAGTTCGCCTTCATGACGTGACGTGTATCACCGAAGAAGAAAAACAGCAGATGGAAGCATGGAACAAGACAGAACGAGATTATCCAAAGCATCTGTCTATTCCTGAGCTTCTGAAAGAACGCATTCAAACGCAACCAGACCATCTGGCGTTAGTCGAAGGAGAGCGGGCATTCACCTATGAAGAGCTCGGCCAAGAAATCCATCGTGTTGCGGGTCATTTGATTGATAGCGGAGTGAAACAAGAAGATGCCGTCGCAGTGTATATGAATCGATCTGCTGAAGCAGTGATCGCCATTTTAGCGGTTCTTCAAGCAGGGGCTGCTTATGTACCAATTGATCCAGCCCAGCCAGAGGATAGAATCCGCTTTATGCTTGAAGACAGCGGTGCATCCGTTTTGCTCTATGCGGACAGCCAGCCGCCAGTTCATGAAAGCATCCAAGCCGTTCATGTGTCGGACATATCGAATCAGTCAAACGGACCTTTCGAAGTCGAGACCTCTCCTTCGCAATTGGCGTATATCATGTACACGTCGGGGTCAACCGGTCAGCCAAAAGGTGTTCAAATTGAGCATCAACATATTGTCAGATTGGCATGTTCACAGGAGACACTGGGCTTGAACAAGTCGGATCGTATGGCACATACAGGAGCAGTCAGCTTTGATGCCATTACTTTTGAAATTTTCACCACACTGCTGAACGGTGCAACGCTTTATCCTGTTGACCGTGACACGTTATTGGACATCAACCGGTTTGAACGCTTTATCCAAACGAATCAAATCTCGGCACTCTTTTTAACGACAGGTTTGTTTAATCAACTCGCTCAGCAGCGACCGCATATGTTTAAAGGATTGTCCAAATTGATCACAGGCGGTGATGTGATCAATGTGAAAAGTGCAGAGCTTGTGAAGAAACATCATCCATCACTTGTTTTACTGAATGCGTACGGCCCAACAGAAAACACCACCATCTCGACCATTTATGAGGTGAGAGGGGATGAAACGGGCACGATTCCAATTGGTCAGCCGATCAATCATTCGTCCGCTTACATTTTAGATGAAAATCAAAGACTTCAGCCAATTGGCGCGCCAGGAGAGCTGTATGTTGGCGGAGACGGTGTCTCAAGAGGATATCTCCATCGTCCAGAATTAACAGAGCAAGCATTTATCGCTGATCCTTTCAAGGCAAAAGGGCGTTTGTATCGAACAGGAGATTTGGCTAGGTACGGTTCAAATGGTCAAATCGAATTCCTCGGACGGACAGATGATCAAGTGAAAATCCGCGGCTTCCGTATTGAGCTAGGTGAAATTGAAACGATTCTTCAACAAGAGGCGGGGATCGATGATGCGGTTGTGCTCATCCATGCGTCTCCTTCAGATGAAAAAGAAATGACCGCTTACTATACGGGAACGATCACGGAAGAAGAAGTGCGGGCTCTATTTCATCAAGCACTGCCAGCATATATGGTACCTCATCACGTCATGAAGCTAGATGTTTTTCCGCTTACCACAAACGGAAAGGTTGATCGAAAAGCTTTACCAACGCCTGACGAAGCTGATCGTGAAGAAATCAGGATCATTCCACCTGAAACCGAGACGGAAAAGGCGCTTGCTCAAATTTGGGAGGAACTGCTTGGGAAAGCGGTGGGAATAGATGAGCATTTCTTCATGACTGGCGGACATTCACTTAAAGCAATGATGATGTCAGCCAAAATCCAAGAAGTGTTCCAAAAGGAAGTTCCGATTCAAGTGATATTCGAAAAGCCAACGGTTCGATCGCTTGCGGCATACATTGACCAGGACGGTCAAGAAGAACAAGGACATCCGATCTTACCCGCAGCGAAGGCGGAGGACTATCCAGTGTCACCAGCTCAGCGGCGCTTATACATTTTACAAACACTTGAACCTAAGAGTACGAACTATCATATTCCGATCGTCTTAACGCTTGAAGGTACGCTCGATCATCAGCGGCTCACCTCAGCATTTGATGAGTTGATTCAAACGCATGAAATCTTAAGAACGAGTTTTCATATGAAAGGCGAGAACATCGTCCAAAGGGTACATGAAAGAGCGGCATTTGACCTCCCTGTCCATGATGTAAAGGAAGAAGAGGCCGAGGCATTTCTTGCTGAACGTCAGGCGCCGTTTGATTTGACAGCCGCTCCCCTCCTGCGAGCACAGTTGCTCAAAGTGAGTCATGATCGTCATCTATTAGTCTTGGAAGCACATCACCTGATTACAGATGGCAGCTCCATGAAGACGTTCATTCAGGATTTGGCGAAAGCCTATGATGGAGAGGCACTTGCAGAAAGAGCCATTCATTATAAAGATTACGCTGTCTGGCAGTTAAGTGAAGAAGAAACAGAGAAACAGCGTGCGCATGAAGCGTATTGGCTGAAGCAATACGAAGGAGATGTACCGGTTTTAGATTTGCCGACAGACTACCCACGTCCAGTGGAACGTGATTTTTCTGGAGAACGGGTGATGTTTGGCTGTGATCAAGCGACAACTCAGCGTATTCATGAGCTGCTCAAGAAAACAGATACGACGCTGTACATGTTCTTGTTATCTGCATTTCAAGTGCTGCTTGCATCCTACAGCGGACAGGAAGATATCATTGTCGGATCTCCTGTTGCGGGGCGAACACATCCAGATATTCAGGACATGCCAGGGATGTTCATCAATACCATTGCGATGCGCGGGAAACCGGAACAAACAAAGTCATTTATACAGCTGCTTGAAGAAATAAAAGAAACGAGTGTAGATGCTTTTGCACATCAAAGCTATCCGCTCGAAGAGTTAATCGCGCGTCTACCGCTTGATCGTGATACAACCCGAAGCCCGCTCTTTAGTGTTTCGTTTAATATGCAGAACATGGATGTTCCTGCACTAAAGCTCGGCAATCTGAACATTTCGCCTTATGCAATGCAACACCGATCCGTCAAATTTGATCTGTCTCTAGAAGCATTTGAACGTGAGGGAGAAATAAAACTAAGCCTAGACTATGCAACGGCATTATTTAAAGAGGAAACCATCCGCCGGTTCGGAACACATCTTCTTGCGATTATTCGTGAGGCGGTCCAGCATCCGGATGAACGAATTGGCTTGTTCAATCTCTTGGATCAGCATGAGCAAATGGAGCGGCTGGAGAAAAGGGATGGAGAACAAACAGGTCAACATGAGCCGTACCATGTGCAATTTTCACGTCAAGCCATGGAAACGCCTGATGCCATTGCGGTGATGGATGGTGAAAGGAAGCTGACCTACCGTGAACTAGATCACATGTCCAATGCTCTTTGCAGTGAGCTGAAGATGCAAGGCGTAGAGAAAGAAAGCACAGTCGCGCTTATTCTTGATCGGTCTGTCTATGTCATTGTCTCGATGCTAGGTGTAATGAAAGCAGGCGGTGCATTTGTACCAATTGATCCAGCTTTTCCTGCGGAACGTATTCGTTACACATTAAAAGATTCAGGGGCAAAAGTCATCGTGGCAAATGAGTCTCTTGGCGATTCCTATCAGCATCTCAAGTCGATTCAGGTCGTACATGTGGAGAAAGCCGTCCAACGAAACGATTCTCTAGACCTGCCGGACGTATCGGTTGATCAACTGGCTTATGTGATTTACACATCTGGAACAACAGGGAAGCCAAAGGGTGTACAGCTCACGCATCGTAATCTATCACACTACGTCAATTGGTTGACACATGAAGTGACTTTACAAGAATGCGATCGAACAGCACTCCTGTCTTCTTATGCATACGACCTTGGTTACACAAGCATTTTCCCGGTTCTAAGAGCAGGCGGGACACTCTATATTCCTCGTGAAGACGTGTATACAGACCCTGTACGTCTCATGCGTTTTATTGATGAACAAGAGCTGACTTATATCAAAATGACACCATCCTTATTTCATATGATGGCAGATTCGAAGGGTCATACATTTGACGCTTTACGGCTTGTGGTATTGGGAGGAGAACCGATTGTCTCTGAAGATGTTGCGACATTTATGAAGCAGCATCCATGCGTGGCAGTGATGAACCATTACGGTCCGACAGAAACAACGATTGGTACAGTGAGCAAGCTAATGACACCGCATGAGCTGGATGCTTTAAAGGAGCGTTCTATCATCGGAAAGCCTATTGCTCATACAAGAGCGCTCGTATGCAATCGCGAGCAGCGCCTTGTCCCTTATGGCGCACCGGGTGAGCTCTACATTTCAGGTGATGGTGTTTCAAAAGGTTATTTGAATCAGCCTGAATTAACAGCAGAGCGTTTTCTTGAAAATCCTTATTTCCCTCAAGAGCGGATGTATCGAACTGGAGATTTGGTCAGACAGCATGCAAATGGGGAGATTGAATTCCTTGGAAGAGTAGACGATCAAGTGAAAATTCGCGGCTATCGAATTGAGAAACAAGAAATTGAGCATGCCGCACGTGCCCTTTCAACCATTCAAAAAGTGTATGTCAAAGTGATCAACACGTCTCGTTTACCGGAGCTGGCGTTATATTATACAGCACCTGATCACATTGGAACGCTGACATTTAGAGAAAAGCTTTCAGAGACACTGCCGGATTACATGATTCCTACTTATTTTGTCAAAGTGGATCATATGCCGCTGACGCAAAACGGAAAAGTAGATGCGAAATCTCTGCCGCTTCCTCATGAGGCACATATGAACCGCACGGCACACGCAGCACCAGAAACGGCGCTTGAGAAGACGCTTTGTGATATTTGGTCAGATGTTCTTGGAATTGAGAAAGTTGGCATTGATGACCATTTCTTTGAATTAGGCGGGCATTCTCTGAAAGGCATGGTGCTCATTTCGAAAATCCAAGCCAAACTGAATCAGCATGTTCCACTCAAGGTTCTTTTTGAAAAGCCAACGATACGGGCGATAGCTGCCTATTTGAAAGAAGCTGATGCTTCGCTTGTTACATCCATTCAGCCAGCGGAAAAGCAAGATTTCTATCCAGTCTCTTCCGCACAAAAGCGAATGTACGTATTACAGCAGTTGCATCCAGAATCCGTCACCTACCATATGCCAGCCGTTTTCATGATGGAAGGAAACCTTGATCTGAAGCAGCTAGAAGGAGCGATTCAAGCTTTAATTGATAGACATGAGTCATTGCGGACAGCCTTTGTTGAAATTGACGGCAGTCCCGTCCAAAAAATTTATCGCCGTGTGCCGTTTACGTTACAGATGGTTGAAGTAGAAAGCGATCAGGTACAATCCGTCGTAGACAACTTCATGACTCCATTCTCATTACATCAAGCACCTCTAATGAGAGCGAAAGTGGCAAAGCTGTCTGATGACAAATATGTGTTCATGATGGATATGCACCATATCATCGCAGACGGGGTGACACGCAGTCTGCTCATTCAAGAATTAGCGGAGTTGTATGAGCATAAGACGTTACCGCCAGTTCAGTTGCACTACAAGGATTATGCGGTATGGCAGCAAGAGGAAGAGCAGCAAGTAGCACTTGAAAAACAGCGGCATTATTGGCTGGAGCAATATGCACAGCCGCCAGAAGACTTAGCACTTCCGCTTGATTTCCCGCGGCCTAGTGTGCAGTCATTTGCAGGAGACCGGGTGGATAGATGGCTGTCTGCTGAAAAGGCGCAGCATATCAAAGCGCTCATGGCTGAAAAAAATGTGAGTTTGAACATGGTGATGCAAACGGCCTTTGCCATTCTCCTTCATAAATTGACTGGGCAGCATGACATCGTCATAGGGGCTGTAACGGCTGGACGTACACATGCGTCAATCGAACGGATTCCGGGCATGTTTGTGAATACACTGGCCCTTCGACATGACGTTCAGTTAGAAGAAACTGCAGAGCATCTGCTAGAAAAAATAAAAGATCACAATCTATCAGCTTATGAACATCAAGGATTCCCGTTTGAGGATTTGGTCGCGCAGTTAGACCTTCCGAAAGACACGAGCCGCAACCCGTTGTTTAGTGTCATGATGACAACGGATGAGCGTGATCTGACGTTACCGAATTTGAATGGACTTACGCTTTCACACAGACAGCAAGAAGCCGTTCAGGCAAAGTTTGATTTAACGCTCGGCATCTTTGAGGAACAAGATCAAATGGGCTTGCGCTTTGAATATGCAGCGGCACTATTTAAAAAGAGTACCATTCAGCGATGGAGTCAATATGTTGAGCGAATCATAGACGAAATGATCGAGAAATTGAATCAGCCGATCTCAACCATCTCCATCTTAACAAAAGAAGAAGAGCGAGAACTGCTTAATGAATGGTCAGGACCTATCCTAGATGTTCCGACAGATCAAACGGTTCATGCATTGATTAAGGCGAAGTCGCAGGAAGTATCTCATCAAAAAGCCGCATCCTTCTGCGGCACAAGCTGGACGTATGAAGAACTGAACAACCGGGCGAATACAGTCGCCGCAAGACTCATTTCCAGCGGCACAAAACCGGGAGACCGCATCGGCATTCTCACGCGTCCATCGCTCGAGATGACAGCCGCTGTTCTCGGTGTGCTCAAGGCAGGTGCGGCATTCGTGCCAATTGATGCCGATTATCCAGCGCAGCGCATTGCCTACATGTTGGAAGATGGCAGGGCAGAGGTCCTTCTGATTCAGAAAGGGCTCACTGCACCACCTTCTTTCACAGGTCATACCCTCTCAATAGAAGAGGCGGTAGAAGGAGAAGCGCACGAGATTCAGGTTCCTATCAAACCAACGGATCTCGCCTATATGATTTACACATCTGGAACGACTGGACAGCCGAAGGGTGTCATGGTCGAGCACCAGTCCCTTGTCAATCTCGCCTACTGGCACAATGATGCCTTCCAGGTAACGAAACAAGACCGAACCGCTAAATATGCCGGCTTTGGCTTTGATGCCTCCATTTGGGAGATGTTCCCGACGTGGATCGCCGGCGCAGAGCTCCATATCATCGACGAAGCGATTCGCCTCGATATGATCAAGCTCAATTCGTATTTTAATCATGAAGGCATCACCATTGCGTTCCTGCCAACACAGCTATGTGAGCAGTTTATGTCGATGGACAATCATTCTCTCCGTTACTTACTGACAGGCGGGGACAAGCTGAAACAGGTGAAGCCCGTTCCATACAAACTCGTGAATAACTACGGCCCAACAGAAAATACGGTCGTGGCGACAAGCGGGATCATTGATCCAGATCAAGGCACGCTTCCTATCGGAACAGCGATTGCCAATACTCGTTTTTACATTATGGGTTCGTTATATGACCTCTCGCCGCAAGGCGTACCGGGTGAGCTCGTGATTGCGGGGAAAGGACTGGCAAGAGGCTACTGGAATCTCCCAGAGGAAACGGACAAACGGTTTGTCCCAGATCCATTTTATCCAGGAGAGCGCATGTACCGTACAGGTGACTTGGTGAAATGGACAGAGGATGGCGAACTGATCTATCTCGGCAGAAAAGACCATCAAGTGAGCATCCGCGGATTCCGTATTGAGCTGTCAGAAATTGAAGCGCAGCTCCTTGCGCTGGATTCAGTCCAAGAAGCCGTCGTGACAACGGTCAAAGACGCAAGTGATCAAGACGCTCTTGTCGCTTACGTCATCACAGATAAAGAAACGGGCACTTTGAAAGAAAGCCTAAAGCGCACCTTACCTGAATATATGGTGCCATCATGGATCATTAAGCTAGCCCAACTGCCGATGACGGCAAATGGCAAAGTGGATCTCAAAGCACTGCCAGCACCTGATGTGGAAGCGAATCAAACAGCATACGAAGCCCCAAGAGATGAAGTGGAAACACTGCTTTGCGGCATTTGGGAAGATGTGCTTGGCGTCAGCCAAGTCGGTATTCACGACCATTTCTTCTTCCTTGGCGGAGATTCGATTAAAGGCATCCAAATGGCAAGCAGACTCACGCAAGAAGGCTGGAAGCTCGATATGAAACTGCTTTTCCAATATCCAACGATTGCGGAGCTCCGCCCATATATCGAAGAAGCGGATCTTCTCACAGCCGATCAGTCAGCTGTCGAAGGAGAGGTGATTTTAACACCGATTCAGCGCTGGTTCTTTGAACGGAACTTTGATCACCAGCACCACTGGAATCTCTCAATGATGCTTCATGCACCAAAAGGGTTTGACTTGGCTGTCATAGAACAAGTTCTGCAAAGACTGCTCTCACATCATGATGCACTGCGTATGGTGTTCAGACAGGAGCATGATGACATGCTGCAATACAATCAGCGGGAGCTGACAGAACCATTTTCAATTATTTCTTGTGATGTTTCAAAAGCGCAAGATGTGAAACAGGCGATTTCCACATACGCCAATGAGTATCAGCGTCAACTGAATCTTGAAAAAGGTCCGTTGATGAAAGTGATTTGTTTCCATACAGAAAACGGTGATCACTTACTCATGATCACACATCATCTAGTGATTGACGGCGTTTCATGCCGGATTTTACTAGAAGACTTTATGTCTCTTTATCATCAGGCAGAAAAAGGAGAAACGATGGTTCTGCCGCCAAAAACGCACTCTTTCAAAGAATGGGCAGAAGCGATTGAACGATATGCGCAGTCACAGCTGCTAAAAAACCAGAAGGAGTATTGGGCAGCGATTGAAAATAGACCGTTTACGACTTTACCTGTTGACCATGAAGTAAAAGAAAGAAAAGTCGCGGATACGAAAGCGGTCAAAATGCAGCTGACAGAAGCAGAAACCGAGCATCTGTTAACGAATATCCATCTTCCGTACACAACAGAAATGAATGATATTCTTCTATGTGCGCTTGGGCTGGCCGTTCAGGAATGGACAGGTCAATCTCATGTACATGTACAGCTTGAAGGTCATGGAAGAGAGGACATTTTATCAGGATTAGATATATCCCGCACAGTTGGCTGGTTTACGAGCATGTATCCAGTCGTTCTTGAAGCGAAACCGAATCAGACCATTGCAGACGCTATCAAAGGAACGAAAGAGATGCTACGGCGTGTACCGAATAAAGGGATTGGTTACGGTATTTTAAGATACATGACACCATCCGAACCGTCAGTCAAACACGTGCAGCCTGAAATCAGCTTGAACTATCTTGGGCAGATTGATCAGGAAGTGACGACAGAACTCTTTGGGCCCTCAACCTATGATATGGGCCGTCAAGCAAGCCCTGAATCTGAAGCTGTTTATAAGCTGAACCTCAGCGGTCTTGTTCAGCACAATCAATTCATTCTGTCGTGCTCATATTGTGCAAGTGAATATGAAGAACAAACGATACAGCAGTTCATCGCATTGTTGAAGGAGAAGATCAGATCCATCATCACCCATTGCTTAGCGCATCAAGAGCGAGAATTTACACCAAGTGACTTCTCGGCTGCAGACCTTGAAATGGATGAAATGGACGATATCTTTGACATGCTTGAGGAGAAATTGACCTAACACCACTAGATCAGTCATGAAAAAGGGGAAGGAGGAATGAAATAGATGAGTCAATTTAAAAGGGATCAAGTTCAAGATATGTACTATCTGTCACCGATGCAAGAAGGAATGCTGTTTCATACCCTCCATCATCAAGAAAAAGGCTTTTATGTAGAACAAATGGATATGAACGTGAAGGGCACACTTCGGCATGATTTGCTTGAGAAAAGCATGAATATCATTGTGGAACGGTACGATATTTTTCGTACCGTGTTCCTCCACGAAAAAGTGAAGCGTCCTGTCCAAGTTGTATTAAAAAATCGACCTTTCCAGCTTGATGTTGTGGACATACAGGATCTTTCTGAAAGTGAACAGCTTGAACGTATTGATCGTTTTAAACAAAAGGATCAGCTGAGAGGATTTGATCTCTCGAAGGATCTGCTCATGCGGGCCTCTGTTTTTCAAACGGGTCCTTCAAGCTATCGCTGGATATGGAGCTATCACCATATCCTTCTAGATGGCTGGTGTTTTGGCCTAGTTGTGCAGGAATTGTTTGCGATTTATCATGCACTTTTGCATGACATCCCTTATAGGCTGGAGCCAGTCAAGCCATATAAAGAATATATTCAATGGCTGGAAAAACAAGATAAACAAGCCTCACTTGAATATTGGACGCAATCTTTGGCTGGTTTTGAGGGGCAGTCGACTTTTAAAGAACAGCGAAAGCAAACAAATGAGCATGAATTAGGCGAAATCGAATGGGCCATGAGTAAAGAAGAAACTGCTGCTTTATCAGAGTTAGCCTTGCAGCAGAATGCCACGTTAAGCAGTGCGCTTCAATCGGCTTGGTCCATTTTACTAAGCAGGTATCAGCGCTCAAACGATGTGTTGTTTGGAACGGTTGTGTCAGGACGTCCGGCAGATTTAGCTGGTGTGGACCGGATGGTGGGGTTGTTCATCAATGTCATTCCAAGACGAATTCAGCTGACAGACCAAATGACGTTCCGTTCTCTATTATCAGAGACGCAGCAGCAGTCTTTAGCGGCTGAACCGCACCAATATATCCCGATTTATGATATTCAGGCTAAGGCAGGTCAGCAGCAGCTCATTGATCATATTGTGGTGTTTGAGAATGTCCCTGCTGCAAAGAAAGACGAGCAGGAGTCACTGCTTGGCTTTACAGTAGAAGACATGAATGTCTATGAGAAATCGAACTATGATCTCAATTTACTGGCGTCGCCCGGGGAACAATTGCAGCTGAAGCTGGCCTTTAATCAGCGTGCATTTGATCCTGCATTTGTCCATAAATTAAAGGATCAGCTGACCCTTTTGATCAAAGGGGCCATCAAACATCCAGATCAGTTAGTTCATATACTGACACTTGTGACAAAGCAGGAAAAACAGCGAATGTTAGAGGAATGGAATGCACCTGAGCTGGAGCATGATCAGCTTTATTTGACAAAGTGGTTTGAGCATAATGTCCGAAAACAGCCGAATGCAGTGGCATTATCAGCAGGTGATCACACGATGACATATGCGGAGCTGAACGAACAAGCCAATCGACTGGCAAGGCATTTGCAAAAAAATGGGGTGGGTCATCAAACGGTGACCGCCATTTTAGCAGAGCGGACACCTGAACTCATTGTCAGTTTACTCGCTGTCTTAAAAGCAGGTGCCACCTATGTGTCGATTGATCCAGATTATCCAGAAAGCCGTATCCAATATATGCTGAGAGACAGCGGAGCGACGCATCTTCTGACTCATTCATCCTTTATCAGTCAGACGAGGTCACTCGCATTTGATGGCACGTATCTTTTTGCAGATGATCAAGAAATTTTACTGATGAGCTCAGAGAATCTGCCACTTGAAGCTGGTTTAGATGATACGGCATACATCATGTATACATCTGGAACAACCGGACAGCCAAAAGGCATCATGACGACCCATTCCAATATTGCCCGGGTGGTCAAAAATACGAATTATTTAACCATTTTAGAAACAGATACATTGCTGTCGTTATCAAATAGCGTATTTGATGGCTTTACATTTGATGTATATGGTGCGCTTTTAAACGGAGCAAAGCTTGTCCTGCCGCAAAAAGAAACCATTTTAGATATGGGGAAGCTCACTGAGTTGATAAAAGGAGAGCATATTTCTGTCATGTTTGTTCCAACCGCTTTATTCCATCTTCTCGTTGATGAAGGAACAGACTGGATGCGCGGTGTGCGTAAGGTGCTGTTTGGGGGAGAGAGGGCATCGGTTCAGCATGTGAGAAAAGCCTTTGATGTGATGGGAAAAGGCAGATTGTTGAATGTATACGGACCAACCGAATCAACGGTTTTTGCCACATATTATCCGATAGATGAAGCGATCCCTTTAGAGGCACGTTCTATTCCAATTGGGAAGCCGCTCAACCAGACGGGCGCTTATATATTGAGTGAGCACAGACAGCTTCAGCCGATTGGAATGGTTGGAGAGCTTTGTCTGAGCGGCAAAGGACTGGCAAAAGGGTATTTGAATCGTCCTGATCTGACAAAACAAGTCTTTATCGCTCATCCATTCGCTGCGGGCGAGCGGCTGTATCGCACGGGGGATTTAGCCTATTTTCGAGAAGACGGTCTGATTGAGTATGCAGGCAGAGTCGATGATCAGGTGAAAATTCGGGGGCACCGAATTGAATTGACAGAAATTGAAGCCAACCTTCTCATGCACCCAGGTGTAAAACAAGCTGTACTCCTAGCGGATCATGATGAAACCAATCATACAAGGCTGCTTGCCTACATCACGTGTGATGATGCATGGAAAGGCAAACTCGATGACATCAAATCAGGGCTGAAAGAGCGTCTTCCAGCTTATATGCTGCCTCATGAGCTGATTGAACTGGAGAACCTCCCACTTACGCCAAACGGGAAGGTTGATAAACGCCAGCTACCAAAACCAGAGGCGCCGCAAGGGAACCGCCATGTGAAACTGCCCGCAAATGAAGTTGAACAAAAGCTGCTGGTAATGTGGCGGGAAGTACTTGAACGAGAGGATATTAGCACAGATGACCATTTCTTTGAGCTTGGCGGACATTCTTTAAAAGCGATGTCTCTTTTGTCCAAAGTATCAAAAGAGTTTGAGGTTCAGGTGCCGATCCATTTGTTGTTTGAGACCCCGACGATTGAAGCACTTAGTCATTATATTCAGCATCAGGACGGGGAAACCGCTGGCTATCTTGTATTCAATGAATCTCAAACATCAACAGTCTTTGCTCTTCCGCCATTACCAGGCTACGGCTTTATCTATCAGGAAGCAGCAAAAACGCTTGATGATGTTCGGCTAGTCGCTTTTGATTTTATTGAAACGAATAACCGAATGGCGCAGTACGTTCAGCATATTCAGCACCTTCAGCCAAAAGGGCAGCTGACGTTGATGGGGTACTCAGGCGGATGTTACCTCGCCTTTGAGCTTGTTCAAGCGCTTGAACAAGGAGGGCGGACAGTCGAGAAGGTCATCATGATCGATTCCTATAAGAAAATTGGAGAAAGTGATTTAGAAGGACGATCCATTGATGATGATATTGAAGCGATTGTTCATCAAACGAAACAAAGCGAACTTGCTCAAGGGGAGATCGTTCAAGAAGCGCTTGCCCAAAAGACGCGCGCCTACTATGAAACGTTTGTTAAGGGGGTGAATCAAGGCAAAATACAGGCAGATATTACGTTCATCCAATCTGAAGAACAAATAGCGATCCCGGACTGGATGGAAGAGTGGACACAGGCAACAGCCGGATCTTTTACCCAATACCAAGGCTATGGCCAGCATGCTGATATGTTCAAACAGAAAGAATGTGCAGCTCAAAATGCAAAGCTGATCAAACATATTGTCAATCAAACAAATAGAGAACGAGTCTTGTAAACTTTAGATTAGGCAGGATGCAGCCTTGCAGTCCTGCCTAACAAAAAAGGAAAGGAACTCATATGAAACCATCAACCATTAACCAAACGAGTAGACATGAATCAATGGATGCGATTTTACAAGATGTAAAGACAACCATTTTACAAACCAACGAAATCGAACGCTTCGCTGTTTTTTCACGTGAAAAAACCATTCGACCGCGGCCGTATCACCTCTCTCATTTATTTCTCGACAAGCACATTGAGCAGGAGGCCGCAGCGGAAGCGATACAGACGCAAACGGCTGTACCTGCTTTGGCCGATATGCCGCCCGCTCTTTCCTATGGAGGGGATCTCGACGTCACACAAGGCGCACAGACCTTACAGGACGTCTTAACAGAGGCTGCAAAAACGACAAATGGGCTTACGTATATCGTGAATAGCAAGAACGAACTCACACAATCTTATGCGCAGTTACAAGGAGACGCCGAGAGGGTTCTGACTGGTTTAAGGGCACTGGGGCTTAAGGCAGGCGATCCTGTTTTCTTTCAATTCTCATCGAATCATGCCATGGTCACTGCCTTTTGGGCATGTGTATTAGGCGGATTTGTTCCAACGCTTGTGTCGGCTGCCCCAACCTATCGGGAGATGAATGCTGCAGTGAAGAAGCTTCATCATGCTTGGAAGCTGCTCGAGCATCCGCTCATCCTAACAGATGACTCACTGATCGAGGAGGTGCAAGGGTTAGCCTTACTGTGGCATACAGACCAAATACGTGTCGCAGCAGTTGAGCCGATGCTGACATTAGAAAGAGATACAGCCGCTCACCCTGTCGCGCCGGATGATTCCGTCTTCTTTATCTTAACGTCTGGAAGTACAGGGATGCCAAAGTGTGTAGAGCATTCCCATAGAAGTGTGCTGGCGAACGTCAAAGGAACAGTGGCAGCAAATCAATTTACACAAGAGGATGTCTCGTTAGACTGGATGCCTTTAGATCATATTGGTGGCATCGTGATGTTCCACCTTGTCAATGTGTACACAGGCTGCGAGCAGATTCGGGCAAGAACAGATGACTTTATCGCTCAGCCGCTGCGGTGGCTTGACTGGATGGACCGCTACCGTGCAACGAAGACGTGGGCACCTAACTTTGCATTTGCGATGATCAATGATTATGAGAAAGAGATTTCATCAGGATCTTGGGATCTGTCGGCGATGACCTGCATGATCAATGGGGCAGAGGCGGTCGTGCCAAAAACCATCCACCGATTTCTACACCTGCTTGCTCCGCACGGCTTAAAGGGAGATGTGATCAGACCGGCTTTCGGCATGTCTGAAATCTCATCAGCGGTTGTGTTTTCCTTTGCGATTGAGCGTGGAGATGAAAACAGCGGGGTTCTGACCTTTGAGGAAACGTCGCTGACAGAGCAGCTAAGACCTGCAGAAGCACGTGAGACAGGAACCGTCAGCTTTACAGAGTTGGGCAAACCGATTCCAGGTATCACGATACGCATCGTCAATCATCAGCATGAGCTTCTTCCAGAAGATCATATTGGCCGTGTGCAAATAAAAGGTCCAACCACCATGAAGGGCTATTACCGGAATGACGAAGCGAATCAAGAAGTATTTCAAGCGGATGGCTGGTTTCACACAGGTGATTTAGGTTTCCTGCACGAAGGAAGGCTGACACTAACCGGTAGAGAAAAAGACATGATTATCATCAACGGGAAAAACTATCACAACTATGAAATTGAAGCCATAGCAGAGGAAGTACCGGGAGTAGAAACGAGCTTTGTGGCTGCTTGTTCCGTCCGAATGGAGGCTTCTGCATCCGATGAACTGATTCTCTTTTTTACACCGAAGCTGTATGAGCCGACTTATATTATGAGGGCAAGTCAGCACATTAAATCCCATATTGCAACAAAAATGGGCTTGTCTGCATCTCGCATCATTCCTGTCCAGAAGCATGCATTTCCCAAAACAAGCTCTGGAAAAATAGAAAGGGCACAGCTCAAGACAAGATGGCAAGAAGGCGAATTTGATGAAATGATCATGGAAATGGATATGAGACTTGAAAATGAACATACCTTGCCTGATTGGAGTTATCAAAAGAAGTGGATACCTGCTCCACTTGATGCAGCTGACAAGCAGATCGTAGGGGACGTTGTGATCTTCGCAGATCCATTAGGACTGGCAGATCATTTGAAATCTTTCGCAAACAGTGAACAAACATACATTACGGTTGAACCGGGTCAAGCGTTCAAACAACTCACACACACTCACTTCATCATCCACCCGAATCGGCCGTCTGACTACGAACAACTCTTTGAGACGCTCCGTTCGTATGGCGTTTCGGTGAAACACATCATTCACCTTTGGAACTATACAAACCAAGAAGACAAGCTTTATGTGGACAAGGCAAAACAAGCGCAGAAAACGGGCAGCATGAGTGCATTATTTTTAACAAAAGCCATTTCCGTCTATGAGGAGCAGGTGGCCATCACTTTTGTCTCAGCCCATGCGATGAATGTGCCGGAGGATCAAATCCACGATGTAGAAAAAGCAACGACAGTAGGACTGATGACAGCAATTCAGCATGAATGGCCGTTTATCAAGGTGCAATGTCTTGATTTTTCTCTAGCAGAATCGGTATCTAGTCATTCCCATGCAATGGCGATAATGGCAGAACTCACACATGACCAAGATCGTCATGTTGCTGCTTATCGTCAAGGTGTTCGTTATATTCCCTTTTTAGCACCTCTTCATTTGGAAAAGGAACAGAAAAGGAAAGAGCCGCCATTTGAATCATCTGGGCTTTATGTCATAACAGGCGGGCTAGGCGGAATTGGACGTTTAGTCAGTGAACACCTACTGACATCTTATCAAGCACATCTCGTGTTGCTTGGAAGGAAAGAGAGAGAGGCACTTTCTAGTGACCAGCAAGAGACATTGTCTTTGCTAGAAAAGCAGGCAAAATGGCGTGGCGGCAAGGTTCTTTATGAGAAAGCAGACATCACGGCTGAAAAAGAGGTGGAAGCGATCATCTCTAGACATGAGGTCGCTGGAAATCGAAGGCTGGATGGGATCATTCATTTCGCAGGTATCATTCAAGAAGAACTGCTTGCTGATATGACATCTGTGTCTCTGAATGACATGTACGAAGCGAAGGTATATGGAACGATTGCGCTTCATGAAGCTGCCTCCAAACGCAGGAATGTTTTATTTCTTTCCAGCTCGTCAGCCCGAACGCTAAAGGGCGGTATGACTGTCGGCGCCTATTGCGCTGCCAATGAGTTCGTGGAACAATTTGCTCATTATCAGAAGCTGACATCTACAGTGAAGCCATATTGCTTTAGTTTCAGCATGTGGGACGAGATTGGAATGAGTGAAGGCTCCATGATAAAAGGCATGTTAAAAGAAAGAGGTTATCTCCCAATTTCAAAGCAGGCAGGCTTCCAAACGATGCTCGCATGTCTGATGACAGATGCTCCGCTCATTTATGCGGGATTGGATCGATCGAAAAAAGAGATTCACGAGATGGTCCATGCGGATGCGGAGATGCAAACAGAGCAGACCTTTTACGTCTTTTTCAAAACTGATCAAACAAAGGCGGTTGAAGAGCGGCTGTATCAATCGATTCATACGTGTTTACAGTCCCGTCTATCTGGTGAATATGCCGTGCATTTGTTTCCTGAGGAATATTGGAAAGAAACAGAAGATGGATCGCCAGACGAGGCATATTTTCATGAATTAATAGAGGAAAGCGGAATGGATTCAGACAACAGAGCACCTCACACAGAAACGGAGAAACTGCTCGCACACATTTGGTCAGAGTTGCTCGATGTCTCGGATGTCAGCTGCGGCGATCATTTCTTTTTACTAGGAGGTCATTCGCTGAAGGCGACGCAAATGCTGTCTGCGGTTAGACAAAAAACAGGGTTTGACGTGCCACTTGCTGTGTTGTTTGAACATACGAGACTCGGAGAATTAGCGGATTGGATCGATTCAAATGCCAAAGCAGATGAAGTGATTCCGATGAGAAAAATGGAGAAGGGTCAGGACATTCCGATGTCTTATGCCCAGCAAAGACAGTGGTTCCTCTATCAATTAGAGCCGGATTTGCCATTATACAATAATACGATTTCGTTTCGGATGAATGGGCCTTTAGATATCAAGGTGCTTCAGGAAAGTCTGCATCATATGGTGGAAAGACATGAATCGCTCAGAACGTCCTTTACGATGAGCGGGGATGAACCGGTACAGGTCATTCATGAACAGATGGCCCTTCCAGAGCTTGAGGTGATGGACCTTTCAGGCATAGCGTCACAGGAAGAGAAAGAACAAAAAGCGGCTGAATGGGCGAAAGAAGAGGCATCCACACCTTTTCAATTAGAACACGAAGCGCTCTTTCGAGTGAAGCTGATTCGACTTTCACCCGCAGAGCATATCTTGCTGATGTCCATTCACCACATCGTGTCAGATGGCTGGTCGATCGGCATTGTTGCAAGAGAATTATCCGAGTGGTATACAGCGGAGATCGAAGGGCGGGAGCCTCACTTGCCGGCACTGCCTATTCAATATGCGGATTACGCACTGTGGCAGAAGGAGTATTTGACAGGAGAGCCACTAGATAAGCAGCTTGCCTATTGGAAGGAGCAATTTGCGGCACCTGTTGAAGATTTGGTATTGCCGTATGATCATCCGCGGCCGGCCGTTCAATCCTACAAAGGGAAGACGAAAACATATCAGCTGTCGAAGTCACTGTCTGAAAAGATTGATGAGCTATCTAAGAAAACAGACAGCACACTGTATATGACCTTGCTGTCGGCTTTCTCTACGCTATTACATCGATTGTCTTCACAGGACGAGTTTGTCATTGGCTCGGTCATTGCTGGGAGAAATCGAACGGAAATGGAGCATTTAATCGGATTTTTCGTGAATACATTGGCGCTTCGGATCGACCATAGCGGGAATCCAGCCTTTACGGAATTATTAGAGCGAGTGAAGGAGACAACCGTCGGTGCTTATGCACATCAGGATGTGCCGTTTGAGATGGTGGTCGATGAATTGAATATTGTGCGTGATGCCAGTAAGCAGCCGCTGTTTCAGGTCATGTTTGTTCTGCAAAACCTACCGCTGGAAGCTTCTCCAATGGGAGAGGCGACGTCGGTTTTAGCCATTGAGGATAATGATACAGCGAAATTTGATCTCTCTCTGTTTGTGTTTGAAGGAGCTGAAGGGCTTCAGTTAAAGCTTGAGTATCATGCGGATTTATTTTCTGATGACACGATGGAGCGATTCCTTGCATACTACGAGCACCTGCTTGAAGGAATTTGTGAAAATCCAGCGCAGCCGATCAGACAAGTGAATTTCCTGCCAGAGAAAGAAAAGCATCAATTGCTCTATGAATGGAGCGGAAAGACTGATCAACCAAAAGGTCCGCTACTCATGACGGAACGATTTGAAGCGCAAGTGAAAAAGACACCTCATGCAGTGGCGCTCGAGTTCCAGGGAGATGAGTGGACGTACCAGGAGTTACACGGGAAAGTCGATCGTCTTGCAGCCTATTTGCAGCAGCGAGGCGTGACGCCGCATGAACCAGTTGGACTGCTCATCGACAGATCGCCTGAAATGATTCTTGGGGTGCTGGCCATTGTGAAAGCAGGAGGGGCTTATGTGCCAATTGATCCTGAATATCCAGATGCCCGCATTGACTATATGCTGAGAGATACAGGGATTCAGCTTTTACTGACAAAAAATGAATGGCTGAAAAAAGTATCCATCCATCAAACGGAACTTATTTGTCTTGATCAAGGGTATGAAGAATTTTTACCAGAAGCAGAGGTCATGCCCGCTGCACTAAGACCTGATGGACTTGCTTATATCAATTACACATCGGGGTCAACTGGACAGCCAAAAGGAGTACTGATCCCGCATCAAGCGGTCGTCCGGCTTGTGTGTGAAACAGACTATGTCACCCTTAATGAACAAACGCGCATTTTACAAATCGCCAGCTTCTCTTTTGATGCTTTTACGTATGAAATATGGGGAGCCCTTTTAAACGGGGGAAGGCTCATACTGACGGATCGAAATACCATTTTATCAATGGATACATTAGCGGAAGCACTAAAAACTTATCAGATTACAACAGGGTTTCTGACTGTGCCGCTGTTCAACCGTTTAACAGAAGAACATCCAGAAGCTTTATCTGGTCTTCATGCATTATTGATCGGCGGAGATGCCTTATCAGCCGCTCATATCCGAAAAGCACTACCGTATTTGCCTGAAGGGCTTTTAAATGGATATGGACCAACAGAGAATACGACGTTCTCCTGTGTGCATCACATTCGAGCACTAGAAGAAGATCAGGCGACGGTCCCGATTGGACAGCCTATTGCTTATTCACAAGCTTATGTATTAGATGACCAAATGCAGCCAGTTCCGCAAGGCGTCATCGGCGAAATTTATGTTGGCGGCACAGGGCTAGCACTTGGTTACCTTGGAGATGAAGAAAAAACAGCATCATCATTTATCCCGCATCCTTTCCAAGAAGGAGCGCGTTTATATAAAACAGGCGATATGGGCCGCTGGCTGTCAAATGGCATCATTGACTGTCTTGGAAGAATCGATCATCAAGTGAAAATTCGTGGACACCGCGTGGAATGCGGAGAAATTGAAGCCGCTATGCTGACATTTGATGACATCACAGAATGTGCCGTTATCCCGCATCAGCATGAGAGTGGTCATAAGCGATTGATCGGTTATTTTGTCCAAAAAGGCGGCATGACCACGCAAGACATTCGCCATAACTTAAAAGACATTCTGCCAGATTATATGGTGCCAAGCCTATTAATAGAGCTGGATGAATTACCGCTCACGCCAAATGGCAAGGTAGACCAAAAGCGTCTTCCACCGCCAGAGTGGAGACAAGAAGAAGTAGAAACAGCCATTGACAAAGCAGCTACTGAGGAAGAACGTGTGTTAGAAAAAGTGTGGTCTCAGCTGCTAGGCGTTCCTTCTATTGGCGTCCATGATAACTACTTTGAGCTTGGCGGAGATTCCATTATTGTCATACAAATGGTGGCACGCTTAGCACAGGAAGGCTACGTCATCCAGCCGAGAGATGTATTTGAAAAACAGACCATCTCACAACTCGCACAAGCGATGAGAAAGTCAGAGGTCTCTACGGTCTATGATCAATCACCTGTGACAGGAGAGGTTCGTCTTCTCCCGATTCAATCTTGGTTCTTTGAGCAATCGATGACCAATCAAGATTATTGGAATCTCTCGGCGCATATTGAAATGAAGCGATCTGTTCCACATGAACAGTTAACACAGGTTCTTTCAAAACTGGTCGATCATCACGATATGCTGAGAGCTATATATACAAAAGAGGCAGATGGCACATGGATTCAAACCATTCGTGAGCCTGGCATCACACCTTGTGTCACATTCTTTGATGTGACGGATGTATCTCAGGAGGAAGCACGGGAACAAATCCGCTTGGAGACAAGTGCCTGTCAAGGAACATTGTCATTAGAGCGAGGAGAAGTGATCAAAGCGATTCTTTTCCATACAGGTAAAGACACGTCTGAGCTCTTTATTGCTGCACACCATCTCGTCATGGATGGCATATCATGGCGCATGATACAAGAAGATGTACTAAATGGATTGAAACAGCTTGCTACGGGGCAGGACATCCTATTTGCGAAAAAAACCGCCTCCTATAAGCAGTGGGCAGATGCCTTATATGAATATGCACAAACCGATCAATTACAAGCGCAGGCCTCTTTTTGGCAAAAAATCAAGGATCAAGAGGAAGAAGGTTCTCCTTTCCAACTGCCTGCGCTTTCTAATATAGAAGAACATGCAGAGATCCTGTCGGTTCAGCTCACAAAGGAACAAACAGATATGTTACTTAGACAGGCCTCACAAGCATACCGAACAGAGATTAACGATTTACTGTTAGCAGGACTCACGCAAGCCATTGGAAAGCCAATGCTCATTACCTTAGAAGGGCACGGACGCGAGGATTTATTTGAACAGATGGATTTGTCACGGACAGTCGGCTGGTTTACAAGCTCTTATCCTATTTTTATTCCTTTTATACAAACCGATGTTGCAAGACAAATCAAAGACGTCAAAGAAACCTTACGAGCTGTGCCGCAAAAGGGAATCGGCTACGGTTTGCTTCAATACATGACAGAATCTCGTTTACTCAAAACGGTAACGCCGCAGATGAGCTTTAATTACCTCGGTCAGTTAGATCAGGCAGATGGCGAAGCCAAGCTGTATATAGCAGACGAGCGAAATGGACATGTTCACGATCCGAAAGCAGAAAGACAGCATTTGATCGATGTGTATGGATATGTGACAGATGGTCAGTTGCAGATGAACTTTATGATCAATCGTGAACTGCTACAAGATCAAGAGGTGCGGTTGTTACCTGAACGTTTTAAAGAAAAAATGGAGATCATCTTGACGCATTGTGTTGAAACGAGCGGCGGCTTTACACCATCTGATTTTCCGATGGTTCAGCTCACGCAAAAGCAAATAGATGAACTTCCAGACAATGTAGTCGATGTGTATCCGCTGTCTCCAATGCAGCAAGGAATGCTGTTTCATGCACTGCTAGATCAAGACTCACAAGCTTATTTTGGTCAGGTGCATATGACGCTCCAAGGCTTAACAAACGGCGATGCCTATGAACAAGCTTGGAATCTTCTTGTAGAACGTCATTCGATTTTGAGAACAAAATTCGCTTGGGAAGGGCTGAAGGAGCCTGTTCAGTTCATTCAATCAGAAGGAAGCATCCATCTCACTCAGCACGATGTGCGCCACCTGAGTGATGCGAAGCAAGAAGAGACAATCGAACACTTTTTAGTATCTGATCGTTCAAAGGATTTCCATTTAGACCATATAGATGAACCGCTAATTCGGATTGCTTTATTCCGTTGTGATGAGGAAAGATGCACGTTTGTCTTTAGTTTTCATCACATTTTAATCGATGGATGGAGTTTGTTCAGTTTTATTCAGGAATCCTTTGCGCTGTATCGCTCTCTTGTGGACGACCGAGAGATCAGTCTTTCTACAGTCCGTCCATATAAAGATTTTATCGAATGGCTGCAAAAGCAGGATCAAGAGAAGGCGCAAGAATTCTGGCAGCGTTATATGTCAGGCGTAGAGGAAGCGACACCGCTTCCAGGAGACGGCGAAGAACATGCTTTAGACCAAGAAGTAAGCATGGCGCAGTCCAGCGTCAAATTGACGCCAGAGATGCAGCAGAAGCTGGAGAAGATGACTGGCAAGCAGAAGGTCACGATGAGCACACTGATTCAATCAGCGTGGGGACTGCTCTTGCACCTTCATTCGGGCGCAGAGGATGTCATATTTGGGGTGACCGTATCTGGCCGGCCAGCCGACTTACCAGAAGTGGAAAGCATGACAGGGCTCTTTATTAACACATTGCCGCTTCGTTTACCGATCCATTCGGACTGGACGATTGCACGATTGCTCGCCCATACACAGGAAACCGTTTTTCAGATGAGAGAATACGAGTATACCGTACTGCCAGATATTCAGCAGATGACGGAAATTCCAAATGGAGAGGCATTGTTTCACAGCATTGTCGTGTTTGAAAACTATCCGATTGAGTCCATTGAGCCGTATGGCGTACGCATTTTAGACATCGCCAGTCATGAAGAAACAAATTATGACTTAACCCTTGTCGCAGTGCCGGGAGATACGCTGGAGCTTCGGATCACATACAACTTAAATCAATATACAGAAAAGCAAATACAAACGCTGATGCAGCAGCTGATTCACACACTTGAAGCCATGACAGAACAAGTGGATACGCCGCTATCTTCCTTCACAATTGTGACAAATGAGGAAAAAGAGCGGATGATCAGTGATTGGGCGAAAAACGCATGTGTCAGCGTGCTATACCCAGACCAAGAAGAAGTTTATGCAGGCGTACATGATCCTGCCTATGAAACGGAAATATATGTCCTGAATGAAGAACATCAGCTCATGCCGATTGGATTTCCTGGAGATATTTTTATCGGCGCCAAAGAGATCAAAGCACTTTTTGGAGAGCTAGCCGATTGGATGGAGGCGCATAAAATTCCGCATCCATTCAAACATCAAACAGGCGAATACCTTTATCCGACAGGGGATGTCGGCGTTTGGACGGAAGAAAGCAAGATTCAGATTTTGGATTGGATGTAGGAGGAGAAGAAGAATGCTAGTTAGTAGACGAAAAGGAAATGCAGCAAATCATATTGTCAGGATCAATGGAAAACGAATCGATCTCAAAGCATTAGAGAAAGTCTTCATGCTTCACTTTCCACTAAAGGAATGTGCGCTCATCCCGAAGAAAAATCAAGAAGGAGGCCTATCGCTTGTGCTGTTTGCACAGGCGAAGGACCCTTCGCTGACAAGAGAGGATTTGATGAAAGGCCCGCTTCATCCTGATGAAGTGCCAGCCGCACTCGTCCTCGTCTCTTCCTTGCCGCGAAAAGAAAGTGGAGCGGTCGATACCGAGGCGCTGCTTGCCATTGATGTACTAGATGAAGAGGAACGAAGAAAGATAGAAGAGCGCACGAAAGCCATAGATGGAGTAGAGGAAGCAGCTGTTTTGATAGAGAGTCAGACAGAAAAACAAACACCTTATCATTTAGATGACCTCTTCCCGGATAGACAGCGTACAAATGGAAACGAATCGTTTTCAAAAGATGAAGTCAGCCAAACCATACAATCCTCCGTACAAGAAAAACCACCAGCTCTTGTTTATGGAGGTGATGTGATCAGAAAACTAGGTACACCAGTCACATTGACAGAGGTACTGATCCGAGCCGCCTTTATGTCACCAAATCGCGGAGTCACGTATCTCAAAGAAGGCGGTCATGAGGTGATCCAGACTTACCCGGAATTGCTCACAGGAGCGGAACGTGTCCTATCTGGATTAAGGGCAGCCGGACTTTCAAACGGCGATCAAGTGCTGCTTCAATTGAAAGATCATCAAGATTTTATCACGGTATTCTGGGGCTGTATTCTCGGTGGAATCATTCCAACCCCAGTCTCTGTACCGCCGGTGTACGATGAAATGAATCAAGGCGTGAACAAGCTCAAGGGCGTGTTTCAGCTGCAAAATGAGCCATTCATTATTACAAACGAAGCGAGTGCTGAGGACATTGCAGGACTGCGTAAAACATTTGAATCAAAAGCGATTCCGATTTTAACAATCGAAACATTACTTGCCTGTGATCCAGATGAACAGCATTATGAGCCAGAGCCGGATGAGCCTGTGCTTCAGCTGCTGTCCTCAGGAAGTACGGGTGTGCCAAAGTGTATCCGGCACAACCATCAAAGCATTTTATCTAGAATCATTTCCTTTGAGCAGGCAAATGGTTTCACGCATGAGGATGTATCAATGAACTGGATGCCGCTTGATCATGTAGGGGGCATTGTCATGTTTCATGTCCATGATGTGTACCTCGGCTGCCAGCAAATTAGTCCATCCATTGACCAATTTATCGAACGTCCGATGGTGTGGCTGGATTGGGTAGAAAGATACGGTGTCACAAGGACGTGGGCGCCAAACTTTGCCTTTGCGATGATGAATGAATATGAAGACGACATTCGCAAAGGGAGCTGGGATCTCTCCACCTTGACTTATATCATGAACGCCGCCGAAGCAGTTGTTCCTAAAGTGACGCAGCGTTTCATGCACATCATGGGTGAGCACGGATTAAGCCGCCATGCGATGGTGCCGGCTTATGGCATGTCAGAAACATCATCAGCCATTGTCCAGTCAAAAGAATTCATGCGTCATGATGATCAGGATGGACAACTGACCATTGATCAGACCTCATTAACAAGTGAGATTCAATATGTGACGCACGATCATCCGCACAAGATGACCTTTACAGAAGTTGGTGCACCCATCCCTTCTGTATGGATTCGGATTGTTGATGAGCATCACCATGTGCTGCCAGAAGATCAAGTCGGCCGCTTGCAGGTGAAGAGTCCAACGATTATGATGGGCTACTATCAAAATGAGGAAGCGAATGAAGAAGTATTTGCGGAAAACGGCTGGTTTCATACAGGAGATTTAGGATTTATTCATGAAGGGCGCCTAGTCCTCACAGGGCGGGAAAAGGATATCATCGTCATCAACGGCGCGAACTATTTGAATTACGAAATTGAAGCCGTTGTGGAAGAGGTTGAGGGGGTTGAAGTCACCTTTGCCGCTGCGTACGGCATTTACAATCCCGAATCAAGTAATGACACACTCGCCGTCTTTTTTGTCACGCAGAAGGATTCGATAGAGGATCAAATCACAATGATTCAGCAGATTAGAGAGAGCATCATTCGCAAAATGGGAATCGAACCTGACCACATCATTCCGGTGAAAAAAGACCAATTTCCGAAAACAGAAAGCGGAAAAATCCAACGTGCCCAACTAGGTGCGGCACTGAAAGATGGGGTGTTTCATGACATTGAACGTGCACTTGATCTTGCTTCGGAAAATGAACAAACCCTCCCAGATTGGTTCTTTAAACGTATTTGGGTAAAAGAGAATATCGGTCCATCTCAGCCAGTCTCCACTGATCATGTACTCGTATTTGAGGATGAAAAAGGGCTTTATCAATCGCTTTATACACAATTTGAACAAATGAACCTGCCTTATGTTTCTGTGAAAAAGGGTCATGAATTTTTACGCCTGTCAAAAGGGATGTATCAGATGAACCCTCGAATCAAGGGGGATTACGTCAGGCTTGTGGCGGCGCTTGAAGCCGATGAATTAAAAATTGACCGTATGCTCCACTTGTGGAATGTGTCAGACAAGGAGATGATTGCCAGCCCTGCGCAGTTCAAAGAACTGAATGCAAGCACCAGCCAATCCATTTTGTATTTGTATCAAGCATTGAGACAAGAAAATAAAGAGCCGATGCGTCTCGTTGTTGTCACAAAAGGTGGTCAATTTGTAAAACCGCAAGATGAGCTTCATGTGGAGAAAACGTCTCTTGCTGGATTATTAAAAACCATCCCGCAAGAATGGGAAGGGGCAGAAGTGTCTCACCTTGATATTGAAGCGGAGAATGTGGAACAGGATGCCAAGCATATTGCGGACGAACTAGGTGCGATTCATTTAAAAGCAGAAGTGTCTTACCGGCATGGCCAGCGCCTCGTACCAAAGCTGGAAAAAGTGAATATGATGACGGCACCTCAGACAGAAGGGTTTTTAGAATATGAAGGCTTGTACTTGCTGACTGGCGGGCTTGGCGGTATTGGATTTGAACTGTCTAAGCAAATGCTCCAATTTGGCTTGAAGCTCGTGTTAATTGGACGGACATCCCTTGAAGAAGACAGAGAAAAAGAGGCGTCATTCTCACAACTTAAAGATCTGGGAGACGTCCTTTATGTACAAGCCGATGTGACGAATTTATGTGACGTCGAGCAGGCGATTTATGAAGCAGAAAAACATTTCGGACAGTCGATCCGAGGAGCGCTTCATTTAGCCGGTGCTGGCAATGTATCTGAGCACTTTCAGCATGTGGATACGTACACACTGGCTCATACAACAGAAGAAGATTTCGTCAAAGAACTTTCAGGGAAGGCAGACGGTGCTTGGGTGCTGCAGGAAGCTTTCAAGCATGATCCGTCAGTGCCACTCGTCTTTTTTGGATCAGTGAATGGCTTTTTTGGTGGTACCACATTTGGCGCATATTCTGCGGCGAACAGCTTTTTAGATGGACTCGCACATGCCCTTACCTATCATGAGGGAAGAAGAGCGATTTCGTTGAATTTCAGTATGTGGGATAATCTTGGTTTGTCTAAGGGACATACTGGGGCTGCGCTAACCGTTCGCAAGGGCTTTCAATTGATTGGAAAAAAACAAGGACTCCATTCATTATGTCTAGGTGTTCGGCTGAATGAAGCGCATCTATTTATCGGCCTAGATGGGGCCAATCAAGAAATTGCTGAACATCTTCAACCAGCACCAATACCACATTTTGAAAAGAAACTGTACTATACGGTGCAATCAGGCAAAGAAGTGGATGCTGACAAGATCACAGGCATCATAGAGGGGAAATGGGACATCAGGCAAGTGGAAGATATACCGAAAAAACAAGATGGCTCTATTGATCACGAAGCCCTCAAACAGTTCCATCACAAACACGCACAGCCGTTTGAAAAGCAATTGCCAGAAACGAAGACAGAGCAGGTGCTTGCGGCCATATGGGAGGATATTTTAGAAGTCGATCGTGTGTACAAAGAGGATCAATTCTTTGACCTTGGTGGACATTCATTAAAGGCCACTCAAACGATTTCACGTATTAATCATGAGTTTTCACTAAAGGCGCCGCTAAAAATATTGTTTGAAAGCAAGAATCTAGCACACTTGGCACAAATGGTCGATGACATCAATGAAGCACCAGCCATTCAGGAAGCCAGCATTCCAAAGCTGGAAAAACGAACAAGCTATGAGCTGTCACACGCTCAAAAGCGGATTTGGTTCTTATCTACATTAGAAAAGAGCCATCATTACAATATATTAGGTGCTTGGAAGCTGATGGGTCAATTACACATCCAAACGTTAACAAAGGCGATCGGTCTCTTAACAAAACGTCATGAAGCACTTCGCGCAACATTTCAAACCATTGGCGGCAAGCCGGTTCAAGTCATCCGTGAAGATCTTCCGCCATCAGTAACCGTTGCGAATTTCTCATTATTTAATGAAAAAACAAGAGTGAGAAGATTGGAACAGCTGATTCAGCAAGAGGCGAACCGCATCTATGACTTAGAACGGGGACCGCTTGCACAATGGACAATTGTTGATATGGGGAAAGAGGAATATTACTTGCTTTGTGCGCAGCATCATATCATTTCCGATGCATGGTCGCTCAGCCTGCTTATTCAAGAATTAGAAGTCGTGTATGGTGCGCTATTATCAGAGAAAACGCCTGAGCTACCTGCACTTGAGATTGAATGGACCGATTATGTTCATTGGGAGAATGAGCAATTAAAGAACCACCATGAGGCTCAGAGCTATTGGCTAGAAACGTTACAAGGAGAGCTGCCGGTATTAGAGCTCCCGTTTGACCGTCCTCGTCCGCCGGTTCAAACATTTAATGGAGCTACAGAGCAAATCGTGATAGATGAACCGCTTGTTCGTCGTTTACATGCCTTGTCGAGACAGCAGGGGACAACACTATTTATGACGATGCTGTCAGCCTATTATGTCCTGCTTCACAAGTTGTCTGGACAAACAGATGTCATTGTTGGATCGCCGATCGCTGGGCGTGATGTCGAACAATCAGAGAAGCTCGTCGGCATGTTTGTCAATACATTGGCGCTGAGACAGGACGTTTCAAAAGCCGATACCTTTGCCGATTTACTGGCAAAGGTGAAAGAAATGACGTTAAAAGCCTTTGAGCATCAGCATTATCCATTCGACAAGCTTGTGGATGACCTTTCAATGGATAGAGACCTAAGTCGTTCACCAATCTTCCAAGTCGCCATGGGGTATGTCACTGATTCGCTGGATATCAACCTAAAAGGACTGACATCGGAACAAGTGATGGTCCATCATACCGTCTCTAAATTTGATCTCACCTTGCATGTATTTGAGCAGGAGGACAAGCTGTCTATCCATGTGGAATATAATACGGATTTATTTGAGCAAGAAACGATCCACCGTATGATGAATTATTATCTCAATCTGTTAGATGGCATGACGGCTCAGCCTGAACGGACATTCGCTGACTTTTGCGTCATGGACAAAACAGAACAGGATGCCATGATCATAGGGAAAAATCAAACTGACACGCCTTATCCAAAGCGTACGCTGCAAGAATTATTTGAAGAACAAGTGCAGCGTGACCCGCACCGGATTGCTGTATCTTATATGGAAGAGCATATGACGTATCAAGATTTAGACGAGAAGGCGACAAAACTGGCTGCCTATTTACAGTTAAAGGGCGTTGGACCAGGTTCACTTGTCCCGATGCTGTTTGATCGTTCGTTTGACATGATGGTCTCAGTTCTAGGGATCGTCAAGTCGGGTGCTGCTTATGTACCGATGTCACCTGAGTATCCAGATGCCCGCATCGGTCTGATCGTTCGCGATACACAAAGCGATATCATTTTAACCCAGTCGCATCTGATCAAACGTTTAGACGATCTGAGCGGCACAAAGATTGAAATGGACAAGCCGTTACCAGAAACAGGCGCAGTGTATCAAAGGGAAAAATCGATTGTAGGAGAAGACCAGCTTGCCTATGTGAACTACACTTCAGGCTCAACAGGCACACCAAAAGGCGTGATGCTTCCTCATGCAGGAGTGGTCCGCTTAGTGAAAGAAACAAACTATATTGAGCTTGGTTCAGAAGATAAAATGCTTCAGCTGTCTAATTATGCATTTGATGCCTTTACCTTTGAATTATGGGGAATGCTGCTAAATGGCGGTCAGCTGGTTCTGATCCCGAAATATGCTGCTCTGAATATGGACGAATTAACTCGTTTAATCAAAACGCATCAAGTCACAGCCAACTGTTTGCCAACTGCATTATTCAACCGGCTGATTGAGCATGATCCAAAAAGTGTGGCTGGATACCGTACATTACTTGTTGGCGGAGAAGCCATGTCTAGTGAGCATGCACGAAAGGCATTGCCACATATGAAGGGTGTGCTGATCAATGCTTACGGTCCAACAGAAAACACAACATTAGCGACCACTTATCAAGTCACACACGTACCGGAGGATGCAAGATCAGTGCCAATCGGTGTGCCAGTCGCCAACTCAACGGTTGTCATACTAGATGATCATCTCAATCCAGTACCAACAGGCGTCAAAGGAGAAATCTATATCGGCGGAACAGGGCTGGCAAAAGGATATCTGCATGACCCAGAGCGCACGGAGGAGCGGTTTATTGACAATCCATTCCCGGCATTAAAAGGGGACAAACTGTATCGTTCCGGTGACCTAGGGAAATGGCGATCTGATGGCAGTATTGAATACCTTGGCCGAAAAGACAACTTGGTCAAAATTAGAGGCTACCGAATTGAATGTGGAGAAATTGAGACAGCCCTGCTCAAACATCCACAAGTAAAAGAATGTACCGTCATTGCTAAAACGTACGGTAGCTCAAAACGGCTGGCAGCCTACCTTGTCACAGATGGGGGAGAGCCTGTTCCCGGATGGAAAGCATTTTTACAGGAAAGCCTGCCAGGCTATATGATTCCAAGTTACTTTATCGTACTTGACGCAATTCCCGTCACAACGAATGGGAAGGTCGATCAAAAAGCTTTGCCGGAGCCGACAGACGCAGTCTCATCCTCACATGAAGACGATCAACCGGCAACAGAAACACAGCAGCTGATTGTGACAGCTTTCAGTGAAGTGCTTGGTGTCAAACGAGTAGGAATTCATGATTCATTCTTTGATTTAGGTGGAGATTCCATTATGAGTATTCAAGCCGTTGCCAAATTAAAAGAAAAAGGTGTCCGTGTTGATCCGAAATGGATTTTTATGCACCCAGCGCCAGCACAGTTAGCGGCATATTTGGACACAGTGCCAGAAACAGGCGAGCCTGTCGAAAGAGCGCCGAAAGACTATGTAATCGAGTTGAAAAAAGGGGATCCGGCTGAACCGAGAATTTTCTTTGCACCGCCTGCTGGTGGAACGGTGATGGGGTATATCGATGTGGCCAAGCTCATGACACATGAAGGAGCTGTTTACGCCTTGCAGTCTCCAGGCTTATATGAGGATGAAGAACCACAATTCCTTCATTATACAGAGCTTGTCACCATTTTTATTGAAGCCATTGAGACATTCTATCGACCAGGCATTGATTATTTGGCAGGGCATTCTATGGGCGGACATCTTGCTTACGGAATGAATCAGAGACTCTGTCATGCAGGAAAAGCGCCAAAAGGATTGATCATTTTAGATACGGTTCCGGTATTAAGAGATGAGGCAGATCAAGCGCTTCATGCCGATATGAACGAAGAAGAAGTGAAAATGCTCGCCCTCGTCCTAGGTATGGGGAACCTCGTCGGCATCAAACCAGAAGCATTACAAGGGCTCAGCTTCCAAGAAGTGAAGCAGAAAATCCTCAAAGAAGCAGAAAAGGATGAAGTCGTTCATCAATTTATGAATGATCACTATTTAGATAAATACTTGCAAATGCAGACTCATAATACCATCATGTCACAAGCCATTGAATTAGAAAAAGACCCATTCTCTGTGCCGTTTTATATTATACAAAGCAGCGATCACGCCACAGATTTCCAGAAGAAATTTGCCGATTGGGAAGCTTACACGAGAGAAACGTGCTCGTATTATCAAATAAAAGGCGACCATGTGACCATGATGAAAAGACCGCAGGCAGATCAACTTGCGCAGATTCTTGAAACGATCGTAAAGGGGTAAGGACGTATGAACCAATTATTTAAAACCTTTGAAAAAAAATCAGATCTCATTCAGCTTATTTGTTTTCCTTTTGCTGGCGGATATTCCGCCTCTTACCGTCCGCTCTTTGAACAGCTGAAGGACACGGCCGAAGTGACAGCAGCAGAGCCTCCGGGTCATGGAACGAACCTCATGCCGCTTGAAACAAGCATTGACCGGCTGGCTGAATTGTATAAAGAAGGACTGACAGGCAAATTAAACCGTCCATTTATTTTGTTCGGACATTCCATGGGCGGACTTGTGGTGTACAGGCTGACTCAGTTGCTAGAAAGGGAAGGCATCGATCCGGCAGCGGTTGTCATTTCTGCCATTCAGCCACCGCAAACAAAAAGACAAATATTGACCCATTTATCGAATGAAGCATTTGTTCAGCATATCGCTGAAATGGGCGGGATTCCAAAAGAATTGTTAGAGAACAAGCCAATGATGGATTACTTTACACCATCCTTACGTGCCGACTATCAAGCATTAGAATCCTTCCAGCACACAGACAAAACAATCATTAAATCACCCGTTTATTTATTGAACGGAAAGCAAGATAAGAAATGCATGGAAGACGCAGACGGCTGGCTAACATGGGCAAACGCCATCGAACGTACTGATTTCGAAGGAGGGCACATGTATATCAACACACACCTCGAGCAGTTCGCAGAACATATGAGGCATGTCATTGAGCAGACAACAAAAAGGCAATTCATCAGCCAATAAAAGAAAACAACGGCCCCGTCAAACGAGGGCCGTTTTCTTTATGAATTCCCCTTCCTCACCACATTCCCGCCAATCACTCCGCCAATAACGAGCACAGCCCCGATGAGGTGAACCATATCAATCGTTTCATGTAAAATAAGCACGCCAGCGGCAATGGTAATGAAAGCAGATAGATTGTTAAAAATACTCACCTTTGCTGCTTCAAGGTGGGAAAGAGCATAGTTTGATAAATACGCTGTGAGCAGTGATGAGAGAATGCCTAAAAAGAGCATAGACCATACAAAGGATGGCTGCGTAAACGGACTGAAAAACTGCGGTAGTGTAGCATGTACCGAGTGCCGAATGAGAGCAGCAGCATTAAAGAAGACAAATCCAAAGAATGTCATCACGAAAGTCAGTTCAATGACATGGAATCGCCGTGTCATCACTCTGGCAAATACGCTATAGGCACTGGATGATAAGGCTGAAAGTAAGATCAGCACATAACCAATGAGATGAGAATGTTTCACATCAATTCCCTTCACCACAAAGAGGAGCATCACCCCGGACACAGAAAGAATGGTAAACAGCACCTGAATCGAGGTAGGACGTTCCTTTAAACACCATGCTGCAAGCACCATTGTCAAAATAGGGATGGTCGCCTGAATAATGCCGGCCTCTGATGAAGAGGTGAACATCAGCCCCCACACTTGAAATGCAAAAAACAACACAGGATAAAGCAAGGAAAAAGGCACAATGTAAATGAGATCACGCCATTGAATGGAAAAACGATACTTTTTTCGCAAAAATGGAAATAACAAAAGAGCCGCTGCAAAAGAAACAGTAAATCGGTGTGCCAATACATCTATCGGATTCGCTGATGCTAAGGCTACTTTGACAAACAAGAATGAAAAACCAATTATACAGGCGTATGCGATCGAAGCAGCATACGCTTTTTGTTTTGACATATCCATCAGAATTCTCCTTACACGAGCATGCATGCTTCAGTTGAATTGACCGGTTCTGTCTTTTTATCGTAAACGGATCAAGTAAAGTGTACAATAAGAGTTATTGATATCTGTACCGGTACAAGGAGGGTAGTACTGTGAGGAAATATGATCAGCTTGTGTTGAATATAAAAAACAAAATCGAGAGCAGTGAATACAATGCTGGAATGAAAATCCCATCCATTCGTCACTTAGCGGCTCAATATGCTGTGAGCAAAAGCACTGTCATAAAAGCACTAGACACATTAGAGCGTGAACACTTGCTGTACTCTGTAGAAAGAAGTGGCTATTTTGTCGTGAAAACCAATCAGTCAGCCGTTAAGAAGGGCTGCACATGGATTGATTTTGCTTCCTCAGCGCCTGATCCCATTGTGTTTCCGTATGTCGATTTTCAGCACTGCATCAATCAAGCGATTGATCTGTATCAAAATGATTTATTTATCTATGGCACCACCAATGGATTACCATCTTTACTGCCAATCATTTCAAAGCGTTTAACGGATTATCAAGTGTTTGCCTCTCCAGAACAGATCGTCATGACTTCTGGTATTCAGCTGGCTTTATCGATTTTAAGCACCATCCCGTTTCCAAATGGAAAACAGACCATATTGGTCGAGCAGCCAGGCTATCACCTATTCCTCCAATACTTAGAGAAAAACCAGCTGCCTGTCCGGGGGATTCAGCGGACGGAAAACGGACTCGACCTTCAGGAATTGGAGCGTATCTTCCGGGAGGAGGATATTCGCTTTTTCTATACGATGCCAAGATTTCAAAACCCGCTTGGAACGAGTCTGTCGAAACAAGAAAAAATAGCGATTGCAGCCCTTGCCGAAGCATATGATGTCTACATCGTTGAAGACGATTATTTGGCTGATTTAGAATTCGATACAAAAAGAGACCCGATCTATTCATATGATCAGGCGGGGAAGGTCATTTATTTAAAAAGCTTCTCAAAAATCATTTTTCCGGGGCTTAGAACAGGTGCTGTCGTCTTACCAAACGAGCTGATTGGCCCCTTTAGTGAACATAAACGGCTTATTGATATCGACAGCTCGATGCTCTCGCAGGCTGCTTTAGAAATTTATTTGAAAAGCGGGATGTTTGAGCGTCATAGAGAAAGGATGCAGGCGACCTATAGAGCTCGATCCAAACAACTTGTGGCCTGTTTGAAAAATGATCAAGGTGCTTATGCGCTGGGAGAAGAGGAGCCAGCTACCCACACCCACGTTCGTGTCGACCGGTCCATTCCAATGAATCAGCTCATTCAGCAGCTAAAAAAGGCTTCTGTGATGGTTCAGCCGATCGACCGCCATTTCATTTCTACTTATCAAAAGGAGCCTATACTTCAGCTGAACATTTGGCATGTAAAAGAAGAGGAAATCGCACGAGGCGTCGATTTGCTAAAGTCATCACTTCAACAAATCACACGTTATTAAGGCGAGATAGCATGTTCTCACAAGTGAGTATATCGACGTGCTCAGCCGCAGCAGGTTTTCTTGTACAAACCGCCATTTGGTAGGCAGGATCAAGCGAATATGTTTGGACAACGCAAGGGGCTTCGTGATCAGGTAATCTCAAAGTAGCCTGTCCATCCTCTGACAAGCGAGCGGTAAAGGATGAAAGACCATAGGATATTCCCTTCCCTGTCAGCTTGATAAAAGCCTCCTTCATGGACCATAAATGAAAGAAATAGGCTTCCTGCCGTTCTGCCGGCTGTGAGAGTAAATCTTGATATTCGTCAGCTGAAAAAAATCGTTTGGCAATGGCTAAATCAATCGGTTTAATCTCTTCAATATCAATGCCAACAGGCGCATCATCTACTGCGCCCACGACCCAATCACCAGAGTGAGAAAGATTAAAATGAAAAGAAGGAATTTGCCGGACAACAGGCTTTCCATTCCCTTCTGTTTCAAAAATGATCTGTTCCATAGGCAGTGCGTACATCTCATGAATGATGTGACGAATCAGTACCTCACCTAAAAGCGTTCTTCTTGCATCGATCAAAAAACGAAAGCGCTCAGCGGCGGCGCGTTTTTCAAGTGATACAAAAGGCTTCAGCTGTTCTATTTGTTTTCGTGCATTTCTATCATCTAAAGGTTGTAATTGAATAGCGAAAATCTTCATAACGGACCTCAATTTTTTACATTTATTGTACCATTGGATGAACACATGCAAAAGAGAAACAGACATCCTGTTCAATGAAAGCACAAAATGACAGGAAGGTGCGGGCGGTTCTCGATATAGTGGAAAAGGAAGGAGAGGGAAAAATGATTCACTTGATCATGGATAGTATCAATTATATGGAAGAGAGGCTGGATCAGCCTTTGCAGATCGAAGAAGTGGCAGAGGCCGCATGTATGTCTAAATTTCATTATCAGCGGCTATTCCATATGCTGACGGGAATTGCAGTAGCAGAATATATTCGCAAAAGACGATTAACCCTTGTGGCAGAAGAATTCATGACCAAGCAAGTGAAAGTCATTGATGCGGCGGTGAAGTATGGCTATGAAACCCCAGAGTCGTTTGCGAAAGCCTTCAAGCGGCATCATGGATATACACCGGCAGCAGTGAAAACAGGCGAGTATACAGTGAAAGCCTACCCCCGTCTCTCCTTCGAACTTCAAATAAAAGGAGTCGAACCGATGCATTATCGAATTGTGGAAAAGGATTCATTTTCAATCATGGGCAGAAAACTAAAGACAACAACAAAGAATAGCCAAAACAAACAGGATATTCCCGCCTTTTGGAAGCGTGTCAATCAAGAAGGATGGACGGATTCACTGGCTCATGCAGCTGGAGAACTCGGATATATCGGTGTATGTGCGCATTTTGATGAAACGCTTGAAACATTTGACTATATCATTGGGATTGAGCAAGGTGAGGAACAACCAGATTCGACCATGACAGTCGAGCAGATTCCGGCCAGTACGTGGGCTGTATTTCAGGCAAAGGGGCCTGTCGAAACCGCTGTGCATTCAACATGGACACGTATTTTCACAGAATGGTTTCCTGCCTCAGGATATGAGCATGCTGGGGGAATGGAGATGGAAACGTACCCTTTAGATGGAGAGATAAATTCTCCAGATCATGTGACATTGATTTGGATTCCAATCCGTAAACAATCATAAAAAAGGCAGCGTATCTCGCTGCTTTTTATCCTTGTTTGAGGACATGAACACCGTTTGGATCAATCGTATTCATCCCAGAAGAATCCATCATCTTCACTTCAAGTAAAGAGAGACGTTCTCCCTTTTTCCAATGAATAGGTTGTGTCAAACCGTCCAGCAACTGATCGACCGCAGGTGTATGAGTCAAATCAGGTACTGCGATCGTCATCTCGGCAATTGCTTCTTCACCAGTTTCAATCACATCTGTCCGCCGCTGCAATTCAAGCCTTAAGCGCATCGGTGTAGAAAGAAACGTTCTTCGCTCCCCGGTCTGGATTGCCCAGTTTCTCTTTTGCGCTTGTACCAGCAGCTGATCATATTCATCATCAGTCACTAGAAAGCCGATGTGATCAAAAAGGACTTTTTTACTATAACCAAATGTGATATTGATCTGTCCCTTTCTCATCTCAATGATTCGGAAAGAGGGCTTCTTCTCTCTAAAATCATCCCATGTCTGCGGAGGGGGAAAGGAACCTTCCTTTGCGAAACGCCCCTTTACTTCAAAGCCTAATGAAGTGTACGCCTGCTCCGTCTCCTCAACAAATGGTGTCCAGTAATGATAATGGAAAAGCTGCATCAGAGGATCATCTCCTGTTTTAAGAATATTGCGTCTATTTAGTTTAGCACAAAACAAGCCATTCTTTTAGTAGAATGGCTTGTTCTTATCGGGTAAGGGTTTGAACAGGTTTCTCCGCTGTTTTTGTAATGAGCAGCTGCAAGAGCCGTGTCGATTGTGGCAATGAAAAGCGAAGGACGAGTCCAGTAAAGATGGCCGTCAGAATCGTTCCAATGCCAATCGGGCCGCCGAGCATCCATGCAAATAGAAGCACGGTTAACTCAATACCATTTCGAACCCACTGTACGTTCAGCCCTGTTTTTGCTGAGATGAGCAGCATTAATGAATCTCTTGGCCCGGCGCCAAGATTAGCTGAGACATAAATGCCAACGCCATACCCAGACACAATCACGCCCGTAATAAATACATATAAAGCAGGTAAATACCCATGTGGTGCAGGTAATACTGCATTAAAGAAATCAATAAACACGCCAATCAGCACCATATTGAGAAGGGCGCCGATCTTTGGAAAAGATTTCGTGAAAACAGATGTCAGTGTCACAATGAGTGCACCAATAATGATCGACCATTGTCCAATGGTTAAACCAAAATGCTGAAACAGTCCATAATGAAAAGCGTCCCACGGACCAATGCCAAGGATCTTTCCCTTCACTGTCAGCGATAGTCCAAAAGCAAGTACAATCAATCCAACAAAATAAAAAAACCAACGTAAAAGATGTTCCCGCTTCAAAAGCTTTCCCTTCTTTCTTAAACACTCGATTTCAATCGTAACATACTCGCACGCCCCTTTAAATGGCTTTGCTCAATTGTAATCGCTTACTCGATAAAAAGAATTTTTTCCATAAAAAGAGCAGAAAACATCAAATTTTGGAGCAAGACTTTTGCCTTGTTTTTTTTAACAAAGTGAACCAATAATTAACAATTTTTATGAAAATAAGAAAAAAATTCAATGTAAAATGACAAAAAAACAACCTTTATCCAATTAAAGAATATTCAAGATAAATTAGAATAGATTGTATGTAAATTGCGCCGTTAGGCCTGTTTTTATTGATAGATAAAATATTTAATACACGATAAAAAAACTTGTTTTATTGGAAAAAACATAGATGGATCAGATGTCGAAAGCTGTATATGACAAAAGGGCTATTTTTGTCGAAAATAGTCTTTTAGTCATGTTGAGGGTTCTGAAATGTTACTGATATTCTTTACCAAAGTGTGGGAGGTGAACTGGTACATACCATTATGATTTAGAGCAGGGAAAAGGGGATGTCAAAAAATGAACATATTAAAAAGAACGAGTCAATTATTTCTAATATTGGTGCTGATTGCTGGGAATTTATTAACAGTTTCGCCACCTGTTACGAAAGCCGCTGGGACAGTGGTTGTCAATAACGCAGATTCCTACATGATTGGAAATGGGAAGTTAGTTCTTTATCAGCTTGATGGGCAAAATCCAACAAACGTAAAGGCTAGTGTACAGGTGAAGGGAATTAATTCGACTGTAGTGAACGGTGTTGCTGTGAATGATCAAGAAAACACTGTGTATGCAACTACGACAGCAAGTGGAGAGCCAGTTCTTTATAAAATAAATGCGACCACTGGACAAGCAGAGCGTGTAGGTGTTTTAGGCGGAAGAGCGCCTAATGCCGTTGTTTATAACGGTAAATATATTCATTCGTATGCGGTTGATGGAGAACCCTACCTTGCAACGTACGACTTAGCAACTGGTCAAAAAACGGCCAAGAAAATTGTCGGTTATGACGTTGGCCCTGGCATTGGCGGAGACATTGGCGGAGACCTTGTCGTCGATAAGGATGGCTATCTTTGGTTCGCATCTAATACCAGTGGGTCCATTGCGCAAATGAATCCTGAAACAGCTGAAGTCATTCGAGTGATTCCAATCACAAATGCAGATGGTAAACCGATTGAGGGAGGAGTACGAGGAATTAGCTTTTTGCCAAATGGACAAATGCTATTACAATCAGGAAAAGATGACTCTATTGGTCATTCTACTCTTTTTACACTTGATGCGAAAACATTAAGTACAACATATATGGGCACTGTAGGTGATTCATTATCTTACGACTTAGCTTCAAGGGTGAAGCCTGAATTCGATCCATATCCTCCTAACCTTGAATCAGAAAAATCTGTTGCTTTACAGAAAAAAGCAGAAGGCAACACAGATGAAAAGCATCCAGAAGTAGGCGACACTTTGCTTTATACAATTAGAGCAAAAAATACGGTGCAATTCGGCATTCTTAAAAATCTGATCATATCAGATAACCTTCCGAGCAGCTTAACCTATGTTTCTGGATCTCTTAAGGTAGATGGCACAAGCGTAACAGATGCAAAGGATCAAGACAAAGGTGATTTTACAAACGGTACTGTGACAGGTCAAATAGGTGATGTGAAAGATACCGATTGGCACACCGTGACATTTGAAGCGAAAGTAGCAAAAGGGCAAGCGGGTAAAGATATTCAAAATACAGCGAATGTCAAAGGGGAAAACACACCGCCAGACAATCCAACAACAAACATAGAAATTTATCCTCGTGATCCGAAGCTTGAATCAGAAAAATCAGCGGTCTTACAGAAAAAAGCAGATGGGAATACAGATGAGAAACACCCAGAAGTAGGGGACACATTGCTGTATACCATTCAAGCCCGTAACGCTATTGAAGATAGTGTAATAGAAGACCTTGTGATTTCTGACAAGTTACCTCAAGGATTATCTTATGTACCAAATTCACTTCAGGTAGATGGAAATCCGGTCACAGATGTAAAAGATGACGACAACGGTGATATGACAGATGGAACTGTCACTGGAACGTTCGGTGAAGTGAAAGATACGAAATGGCATACCGTGACGTTTGAAGTCACAGTTGAAAAAGGCCAGGCAGGCAAAGATATTCAAAATACAGCGAGTGTCACAACCGGCAACACACCGCCAGACGAGCCGACAACGAATGTAGAGATCTATCCTCGTGACCCAAAGCTGACTTCTGAAAAATCAGCGGTCTTGCAGAAAAAAGCAGATGGCAATACAGATGAGAAGCATCCAGAGGTCGGTGATACACTTCTTTATACGATTAAAACAAAGAATACGATAGAAGACAGTCTCGTTGAAAATTTAGTGATCTCAGACGAACTGCCGGAAGGATTAGCGTATGTGCCGGATTCACTTCAAGTGGATGGAGAGGCAGTCACTGACGCAAAGGATGACGATAACGGAGACTTCACAGATGGTACCATATCAGGACAATTTGGTGACATTCAAGATACAGATTGGCATACTGTGACATTTGAAGTGACGGTTGAAAAAGGACAATCTGGCAAAGACATTCAAAATACAGCGAGTGTCACAGGTGAAAACACACCACCAGACGATCCGACAACAAAAACAGAAATCTATCCTCGTGATCCAAAGCTAGAATCAGAAAAATCAGCGGTCTTGCAGAAAAAAGCTGAAGGTAACAAAGATGAGAAGCATCCAGAAGTAGGAGATACCCTGCTTTATACAATTAAAACAAAGAACACGATAGAAGACAGCCTTGTGGAAAATCTAGTGATCTCAGATCAATTACCAAAAGGGCTGACGTATGTCGCTGGGTCTCTTGAAATTGATGGAGAATCTGTCACAGATGTGAAAGACGACGATAGCGGAGACTACACAGATGGAAAGGTCACAGGTTATTTTGGTGATGTGAAGGACACGGACTGGCATACCGTGACGTTTGAAGTGACAGTTGAAAAGGGACAGGCTGGTCAAGACATTCAAAACACTGCCGAAGTAACAGGTGAAAACACACCGCCAGATGATCCAACAACGAAAACAGAAATTTATCCTCGTGAACCAAAACTAGCATCAGAAAAGACAGCGAGCATTCAGAAAAAAGCAGAAGGGAACACAGATGAAAAAACACCACAGGTAGGCGATACCCTTCTGTATACGATCAAAACAAAGAATCTTGAAGAGGACAGCATCGTCGAAAATCTCGTGATTTCAGATCAACTGCCAGAAGGTCTTGAATATGTCGAAGGATCATTAAAAGTAGATGACCAAGCCGTCACAGATGCAAAAGATGACGATAACGGAGATTACACAAAAGGCACAGTGACCGGACAATTTGGTGATATCAAAGACACGGACTGGCATACTGTGACGTTTGAGGCGAAAGTAGCCAAAGGACAAGCAGGTAAAAGCATTCAAAACACAGCGAAAGTAACAGGCGAAAACACGCCGCCAGATGAGCCGACAACCGAAACAAACATTGATCCAAGAGATCCAAAGCTTGAATCAGAAAAAACATCTGAGATTGCTCAAAAAGCAGAAGGCAATACAAATGAAAAACAAGTTCAGGTAGGCGACACCCTTCTTTACACCATCAAAACAAAAAATAGTGTAGAAGACAGTGTCATCAAAGATCTAGTCATCGCAGATCAACTGCCAGAAGGTCTTGAATATGTCGAAGGGTCATTAAAAGTAGATGACCAAGCCGTCACAGATGCAAAAGATGACGACAACGGAGACTACACAAAAGGCACAGTGACCGGTCAATTTGGCGATATCAAAGATACAGACTGGCATACCGTGACGTTTGAAGCGAAAGTAGCAAAAGGCCAAGCGGATAAAACCATTCAAAACACAGCGAAAGTAACAGGCGAAAACACACCGCCAGATGAGCCGACAACCGAAACGAACATTGATCCAAGAGATCCAAAGCTTGAATCAGAAAAAACATCTGAGATCTCTCAAAAAGCAGAAGGCAATACAAATGAAAAAGAAGTACAAGTAGGCGACACTCTCCTTTACACCATCAAAACAAAAAATAGTGTAGAAGACAGTATCATCAAAGATTTAGTGATCGCAGATCAACTGCCAGAAGGTCTTGAATATGTCGAAGGATCATTAAAAGTAGATGACCAAGCCGTCACAGATGCAAAAGATGACGACAACGGAGACTACACAAAAGGCACAGTGACCGGTCAATTTGGCGATATCAAAGATACGGACTGGCATACGGTGACTTTTGAAGCGAAGGTCGCGAAAGGAACTGAAGGTAAAACCATTCAAAATATCGCAGTTGTGAAGGGTGATAATGTTGACGAACCAGACAAACCTGAAAACTCAACAACGGTAGTACCGCCGCATGTGCCAGAGGTGCCAGCAAATCCAGAGCAGCCTTCTCATTCAGAACCGGATACACCTGGTCATCATCTTCCGAACACTGCAACAGAGATGTACAACCTTTTACTAGCAGGATTTGCACTTGTACTAATAGGTGCATCCCTTATTGTATGGAAAAGAAGAAAAAGAAACGGATAATCGTCCATGTTTCAAAAAATCATCTCAGCTCTATTGATTACAGCAGGTATTTGTCTTGTGATTGTAGGATATATGAAAATCGTTGATGGACAAAGACAAGTAGATCAATCATTCCAGTCAGCGCAAGCAGCCATCCAGCAAAAGGGGAAAATGGATTCCTCTTTTGTGCCGGAGGCTGGTGAAACCATTGGGCTCTTGCACATTCCAAAGTTAAACGCTGAGTTACCAATTGTAGAAGGAACAGCGGCGGAGGATTTGGCAAAGGGAGTGGGTCATTATCACGAGAGCTATTTTCCTAACGAACAGGGACAAATTGTTTTATCTGGGCATCGTGATACTGTGTTTAGACGAACAGGAGAACTTGTGAAAGGGGATCAACTTGTCATAGAGCTTTCATACGGTCGGTTTACCTATGAAATTGAGAAAACAAAGATTGTGAAAAAAGATGATCAAAGTATTATTACACTACAACAGGAAAAGGAAGAACTTGTCCTCACCACATGTTATCCTTTTTCTTTCATTGGGCCTGCGCCAAACAGATATATTATATATGGGAAGCGTGTTTAGCCACTGGATCAGCCTGCAGCTCATTCTTTTCATTAACCGATTAGAGCGCTTAATCCCTTGATAAACAGGGAATCTTCTATATCATATCTAGAGATGCAGGGGGGGTCAATTTGTTAAATAAAGAAGATGTAAAGTATATAGATAACGTTGGAAGAATTGTCCTGCCGACAGATATAAGAAAACGGTTGAAAATTCATCCACAAGATTTTATTGAAATCTATCAAGAAGAAAGTCACATTGTGATAAAGCCTTATTGGCAGGATAAACCTTGTATCGTTACAGGGCAAGTCACCTGTTCCAATAAGGCGCTGTCAGGCGGTGTAGTTGTCAGCCCAGAGGGAGCGAGACTGCTCCTGCAAGATTTACTAGCGCTGCGGCTGCAAAAAGAGATATAAAAAAAGGCTGTCGAGAAAATCTTGACAGCCTTTTTCTTAAATTTTCCAGGTTCTCATTTATAATAGGAAAAAGTCTAGTACAGGAAGGTGATTTTCTCATGTTCCACATTAGAAATTATCCTCAGCACGAAGCAGAATTTGTATTGTTAGATCAATTGGATCAAAGAGGATCACCTGATTCGTAAAATTGATCAGTACATTGATTTATTATTTACTTAAATGATAAGGTTATCTTTGGTGTCTACCGATTTTCCGTTTTTTAAATCATTTGAATATTTTTATAAGTAATAGGATCTTTATAACCAGCCTCTTTAAAACCTTTTAACCTTAATGTGCAACTGTCACATTCACCACAGGCATACTCTTCTCCGTTGTAGCAGGAGGTAGTAAGCTCGTAAGGCACATTCAACTTAAGTCCCAGCGTTATTGTATCCGCTTTACTTAAATTGATAAGAGGAGTATAAATGTTTGTTTTTTCCCCTTCGATATTTCTTTTGGTCGCAAGACGGACCGTATTGTTTAAGCTTTCAATAAACTCTGGACGGCAATCTGGATACCCACTGTAGTCGACTCTACTTACTCCAGTGAAAATAGCTTCTGCTTTAATCACTTCCGCATAAGCTGATGCACAGGAGAGAAAAATTAAATTCCTAGCCGGTACATATGTTATCGGGATGTTATTTTGATTCACTTTTTTCGGTACATCTATATTTTCATCGGTTAATGCGCTGCCTCCTAAATTTTTTAAAAAATCAATATTTACAATTTTATGCTCTTGTACTTGATAATGCTCTGCAATTTTTTTAGCTTGTTCCACTTCTCTGGAATGTCTCTGCCCATAGTAAAACGTGAGGGCATGCAACTTGTATCCTTCATTCTCTGCAATTCCCATGCAGGTGGCACTGTCTAATCCACCGCTTAAAACAACGACTGCTTTCTTATCATTCTTTTTAATATTAAACACCCCTTTCTTTCGGATCCCAAATGATTTTGTGAATCTGAAGATTAACTTGAATATCTTTCCGCCGGCTGTTTAGAACTTTTTTGACTAGATTCGCTGGCTTCATCGTCTCCCAAACCGGACTCATTAATAGCCGGCCCTTTTTATGATGCTTGTCAATAACATCCATGGCGATTTGAAAATCGTTTTCAGATCCTATAACAAATTTGATTTCATCATTTTCATCTAATAAATCAAAGTTTTCATAGATCATTTTTTCCATTTCTCCACTTTCTGGTAGTTTAAAATCCATTATAAATCGAACTTTATTGGACATTTCAGGGGATTGACGCCTCATGTTTATAAAAGTCTTTAAATGAATAGCACCATTTGTTTCAATATGAATATCTTTAATTACATCGATTTTAGCCAGCCTCTGAATTAAAGCTAAAGATTTTTCCCCATGGATTAAGGGCTCTCCCCCGGTTAAACAAACATAATGGTTTGCCAAACGGGACACCTTCTGTGCGATCTCTTCTATTGTAGCTTCAAACTCGGGTTTGCTGGGGGCATAGCTGTATTTTGTATCGCACCACACACAACGCAGATTACAATGAAACAGCCTTATAAATGTCGTCTGTTTTCCCACAGCAGATCCTTCACCCTCTATTGTTTCGAAAATTTCGACCATTGGTAATACTGTTGTATCTGCATTCATTTTACGCTCATCACCCTCCCGCGCTCTGATAATGTTTCAGAGAGAATTTCCAAAATATCGCGCTACATACTAGAAAACCAATAACATATAAGAAATACTGATAAACGTTTGTTTCATTAGACACATCAAGAAGGCGTTCCACCGGTACATTTGCGACGATCACTATAGGAAAAATAAAAACAAAAATTATTCTGCCAATCCCTTTAAAAAAAGACGTCGGATATCTAAATAGCGTCATTGCCCCTAAAAACAATTCGTGCAGACCGTCAACTTTCGTAATCCAAATCGATAATGTCATAGTGATAAACCAGAGTGCGTAAGCCAGCACTACTCCGGTTAAAATAAGGAACAAATATTCAAATATTTGGTTTATTTGTAAGGCGACATGTAGATTGATCAATGCATATATAACAAGCAAAATTGCTGGAATTAAATTCCCGAAATTCCCCATATCTAATTTCCGCAAAGAAATAATAAACTGGCTGTTTACGGGCTTTAATAAAAGAAGATCCAAGGTTCCTTTATTAACCAATGATGGGATATAGGGAAGGTTATTGATAAACAATACAAAAATTAAGGATTTTAATATCTCGCTTGTTCCGATTAGTAAATAAATGTCATATATACTCCATCCATTGACGTTTTCCACATAACCAAAGAGTGTATTGAAAAAAATTAGTGTAATGACAAACCATATGAGACTGTCAATAATATTCATAAAGAAGTTGGTTCTGTACATCATTAAATTAATGCTATTGATTTTAACAATGTGGAGAAAAAGAGTGATGTATCTCATTTCATGCACCAACCGATTCATATTTTGACATCGCACGTTTCCACGCATACTTCGAAAAAGCAGAAAGTATGCCGATCCATATAAGTTGAATAAATAAGCCGTAAAAGATTTCTCCCATTCCCAAACGGCCAAGATATATGTTTACAGGAAAATCAATCAAATAGGCAAATGGGAGATTTTTAACGATATGAAAAAATGGGTCCGGCAAAAGCTTTAATGGAAATAGCGTACCTGATAGCAGTTCAAGCAAAATATCTACTGTAAAAAAGAACGAAGCTATCTCAACAAAATAAAAAGAAAATAGAGAAACAAGAAAATACAAATTATAATACAAAATCATCGCCAAGATGGCAGCTGCAATCAGACCTGCTAAATCATGAAAATCAGGAAATAAAAAATATTCTCTATTGCAAAAAGAAATAATTCCTATTGGAATAATAACAAGCGTTAATTGGACCAGCTTATTTCCGGTATTTTTTGAAAACCAGAATCCCCAGTATGAAATAGGTTTTGTTAAATATTTTGAAAGTTCACCGCTGCTCACCTCATCTTGAATTGACCAGTGGAAAGAAGGAAGCAATAAGATCTCGAGAATCTTTGCTATAATTAAATATGTAATCATTGATTCAATTGTGTAGCCTTCAATGATTTGTTTTTGATCGTAGACATTCTGCCATAAATAAATGACTGCAATAAGTGGAAGCAGGCTAAATGCCATATACAGCAGGGTGTTGAGTCGATACTGAAAAGCCGTCTGTATGGCCATGAGCCCCGGCTTAATATATTTTCTCAATTTTTTTCAACTCCGACATGCTCTGATTGTTTATAAATCTCCTCTAATAAAGATTGGATTTCTGTATGCTTCTCCTCAAAATGAATAATATCGTAATTATTGATAATATCCCTCAAAGCCTGACTGAATGTATTTCTACTAATTTTCAAAAGAACAGTATGATCCAGTTCTTCGATGATTTCACCATATTGCTTCAAAAGCGAAAGGTTTTCCATTTCTGATAGGGTGATCGACAACAACTTGTATTCATCATCGTTTAAACCTGGCAAACCTTTAAAGCTCCCATTATAATAAAGCGCTCCATCTCGCAAAATCATAATTTGCTCACAAAGCTCCTCGATATCCTGTAAATAATGGCTCGTTAAGATAACTGTCACTTCCCGTTCCCGGCAGTATGACTTCAAGAATCGTCTAATATTTTTTTGAGCAATAAAATCTAAGCCAATTGTTGGCTCATCCAAAAATAAAATCTCAGGAGAGTGAAGTAGCGCGGCTACCAATTCACATTTCATTCTTTCGCCAAGAGAAAGATTTCGAACGGGAGATCTCACAACATGCTTCACATGCAAAGCGGTTGTCAGTCGCTCTATATGATCCTCAAACTCAGCTTGGGCAATCTGATATATTTCTTTATGGAGCAAAAATGTTTCGTATGGTGTAAGATCCCACCACAATTGATTTTTTTGTCCTAATACAACCCCTATTTTCTTTAAAAACGCCGGTTCTTTTTTATGCGGCGTAAATGAATCGACCGTTATCCTCCCTGAAGTCGGTGTAATCAAACCCGTCATCAGCTTAATTAAAGTTGACTTGCCTGCCCCATTTGCACCGATAAGACCAATAATTTTTCCTTTTGGAATTGAAAAAGAAACATTGTTTATAGCATGAATGACTTCTTTTTCTCTATGAAATAGACTCTTAACGGAATTCCAAAATCCTTCATCCATTGAAGCTCTGCTGAATGAACGTGATACATTTTCGACCTGTATGAACATAACCAAATCCTTCCGTTGATAAGTTTTAAAATTTGAAAATTTCTGCGAACTCAGTGCCGACCTGCATACCTCTATATGCATTTAACCCTTTAACCCCATTTTCCAATTGGAGGATGGCTCCTTGAGATTTATATGCGCTTAAAGCCTCCATTTTTTGGTCTATCACACTACTGATATCACTGACTAATTGATAAGTGGTTAACGGAGTCCAAATCTCATACTGCAAACATCTTTTGATCTTGTTTTTGTTTCGCAGAAAATTAGAGCGGTTTAAAAATAATGCCTCACTGGTAATTTCATGAACAATTCGATGGTCACGGTCAGCTTCTTCCGAGTGAGGATAGTATACATAATCAGGCCGATAATCATCTATATGCATCAGCACTCTTTCAACAAGATCTCTTCTATAGGTGAGCGCCCGGTCTTTTTCTTTTAAAAAATGAATATCTTGTGTGCCGATGATTGCGCAAGCTCTTTTGCATTCGTTTTCACGTATTTGAATATTTTGTTCAATGCTGCCATCGATTCCGGAAAGTTCGCCCTTTGTGACGATAATAATTCTCGCCTGATCCCCGCGTTTAATCGCTTTGGCAATTGTTCCCCCGCATCCGATCATTTCATCGTCATGATGTGGCGCGATGACTAAATGTTTTCTGTTATTTGTGTGCATTCACTTTCTCCTTTCTTTAAGAAAGCTTTGTGATGTAGATCATAAACTCGCTGCCTCGCTTGAAAGGTTCTCTATTGTAATCCCCATAAAAGTCTAAAACAGTAAAACCTCTGGATTTTAGAAGATAAAACAGTTCTGTCGGTAGTGAATATCTAGTTAAAAACTTGAATTCGTATTTCTCCGTTGCTTTATCACCTTGATGTATTTCAAATAAACAATAAGTTGATACAATTTGTTTATAATGGTCTATTCGAAATATACTTTGGGATTTAATATATTGATGATCTTTGGAGGGATTAGCTGTGTTTCCAAAATCTTTTTGCCTCTTGTCGTAAGGACAGACTTGCGGCGGCGATATGATGTCAAAAATAAACTTGCCTTCAGGTTTTAGCAGTTGCTTAATTTTTTTTAGCGCTTCGACCTGATCTTTTGGGGTCAAAAGATACTCAAAAACACCACCGCTCATAAAAATATAATCAAATTGGCTATCACAATGGAAATTTTTTATATCGGCCTTCTCAAAATGTATACGTTCTAATGTTTTCTGGTCAGATGTAGCAAGTTTCCTTTTTGCATTTTCAACCATCCCTGCGGAAATATCGATAGCATGAACGGTTGCACCGTTTTGGGCTAATTGAAAGGCCAGTCGGCCAGATCCGCATCCGATGTCAAGAATTGTGATACCTTCCTTTACAAAGCTGCTGTAGAAATCAAATAGTCCGTCCGGTTCAGGAATTAATTTATCATAAACGCTAGAGATATTGTCATACTGTTGTATTTGCTGAACCACTCTTTTTTACACCTCTTTCAAATGATTTGCTTTCCTTTTTAAACCCCATGAAAAATGCAATCTGCCATAAAGAAAGATAAATAGCTACACCCGTACCAAACCTATTTTTCAAAGGAGTCCAACTTTTTAGCATGCTTTTCAACAGGTTGCTAGGAGGAGAATACCATTCTTTATTCGATTTAACCCCCCTTGCTTGTCCCCTTCCATAGTTGTAAGAGCTTTTCAAATCGCCTAACAGCGTCAGGGCAGGATGGATGACTTGGGCACTATCATCGTATCCGATGCTGAGATCAGCCCTCCTCACTCTTGCATCAAAATCATAATCTTCTGTCCAGTTTATTTGATCGTCAAAATAATAGTTGTCTATTTGATCTAAAATATTCTTTCTAAATGCTAAAGGGGGGGAATACGCATTTTTTTTAGTAGTATGAATATGTCTGGAAGTTGCAATTATTTTTTCTGTTTTTGACCGGTAGGCAAAAAGAACCCTTCCTTTAGCTAACGGATGTTTATACAACATGTTGTATAACTTATCTATACAGCCTTTTCTAAAAATACAATCTGAATCCATTAGCAGAACATTATTTTTGCTTGAAGACTTGATTCCTTCGTTATAAGCCTTTGCAAGATTTGGAAAGGGAAGATAGACCATTATTGCATTGTGTTTTTTGGCGATATTTTCAACTTGTTTGGTTGCGCCGTTGAGTACGACTATAATTTCTGCCTCTATGTCTATGCTTTTTAAACAATCGTCAAGTCTAGGGTCATTATAAGCTGGTATTACGATTGACAGATCTATCAATGCTACTCACCTTTTTTAAAGTATTTTCCAAATCATTCAACACAGGATCTAAAATATAAAACTCTCCCCAATCCTTTAAGTTAGTCAAGACGCCTTTTGAACTTCTGAATGTCTCCAAACCAGGTGTATGAAAATATGTGAGGTCTATTGTTTTGCAAAAATCATGAATGTCAGTCACAATTGAATCCTTTATTGGCATGCAATAGTGTACAACTGCTTTATAATGTTGCTGCTTGGAGGTTAAATAATTCTTTATTCGATTTAAAAGTGAATCTTGATATAATTTTTTCATTCTTAAAGCTTCTTCTTCGGATATATCCTCTGTTTGTATCCAATCGTATGCGCAAAATGCCGGATTCATTTGATATTCATAAGGGATAACGCCTGCATTAGACAATATGATGGGGTGTATCCTTTCAAATTTATTTGTTATCTTTCTTATTTTTTTTCCAATATAAGAAAAGTCATATGGTTTTGCCCATGTGCAGACTTGGAATAAAATGATGTCTTTTCCGGCTGGCGGAAGGTACTCATCACTACAAAAGAATTTTTGCCATTGTTCAAATTCTTCGTGAAAGATATGGTCGCTGGTCGCCCCTCTCTTAAAGAAGGTTTCCCCCTTATAGATGTTTTTCAGTTTGTATTCCGGAAAGTTTGGATAGGTAGAACTCATGAACACTCACCTCATCTTATTTTTTGATTAAAAAATGATTTAAGAATAGAAAATCTAGCTCAGAACAAAAAAATGAACGAATTGCATCCTTCGGTGAACAAACGATCGGCTCATTTCCAATATTAAAAGACGTATTTAAAACAGCTGGTATTCCGGTTTCTTCATAAAAACATTGAATAAGCTCCCAATAAGGTGAATTCACCTCTCTATCTACGATTTGAGGCCTTGTGGAACCATCGATATGAGTTACTGCCTGAAGCAACTCTAGCGAGGATTTATGTATTGTTGCGTTTAAAAGCATATAAGGAGATGCCGTTACCTCGTTTATCGCCATCGTCTGATTCTCTGCATTAATGCTAGGTGCAAGTGGGCGCCATTGTTCCCTTTCTTTTATATAATTTACCCTTTGAAGCATTGTTTTGCTTTGCGGATTGGCCAGAATGCTTCGGTTTCCTAAAGCTCTTGGTCCGAATTCCATTCTTCCGGAAAATCTAGCTCCGACACTTCCTTTTTTTAAAAGCTCGACTGCAGCTTCGTTTATGCCATTCTCAAAAAACTCATATTTAATTTTGTATTGTTCTAGCAAATCTTTAATTTCTCTATCACTAAAGGCCGGTCCTGAATAGACATGGTCTTTCGAAAGCTTTACATCAAAACCCAGTTCTTTAGACAGCATTGCTCCTGCCCCTAATGATACTCCTGCATCAGATGCAGCGGGCTGTATAAAAATATCTTTAACTTCTTCTAAGTCAAGCAGTTTCCTATTGCTTACACAGTTAAGCCCGACGCCGCCGGAGATGCATAATCGAGAGCAGCCGGTAATCTCTATCGCCCTCTTGGCAAGGTAGATCAAATTCTCTTCCAATGCTTTTTGTCCAAAAGCTGCCACATGATTATAAGATAATGCATCAAGTTGATCGTATAGTTTAGCCCCTTTGTGGTCGTAGACATAATGTGCTGAATTTCTCTTTTCACCGAATTTTTTATAAAAGTAACGTACCCAATCTGTTAAAATTTGATTATAAGTTCTTCTATATCCATCATGTTTGTTGACAATTAACGGGACGTTCCCTTCCCATACTCCATAAGATGACAAGCCCATTGTTTTTCCTTCTCTAAATCTGCCCAGACCAATATATTTTGATAACCCCTCATAAAAGATTCCCAAGGAACATTCCAAAGGGTAAACTTCAAGATAATCGATATGCCCTTTTTCTCCTTTAGCGATTGTGATGGACTCTTCCTCGCCCGAACCGTCTACTACAAGTATTGCTGCGTCATCAAATCCGGAACTATAGTATGCGCCAGCAGCGTGGGCTTGATGGTGGGGATACATTTGTAGTGTTGGGTCTTTTTTTCTCGGAAACATATTTTTAGGGAAAACACAATGCAAGATATCTTTAGTTGTCAGCCTTTGTTTGTCGCCATACTCAATTTCAAGTTTTTCCACATCCCAGCCTAATGCTATATAGTCGACTTCATCTGCTGTAATACCTGCTTCGTGCAAGCAATAAGAAATAGAATGAACGGGCACTGTGTCAAACGCTTTTTTTCTTCTTATAAATCGTTCTTCTTCAGCGGCAGCGAGCAATTTTCCTTGATAAAATAAACTTGCACTCGTATCGTGCACACCTTTATCCCAACCATTTATACCTAGCACGTACATTAAAACACCTCATCATATTTTTCTTCTAATCTCCAAAAATTCTTGCGGAAGAAAAATTGATCTAACCGCTTTTCTGATGAAAACATATAGATCTGTATGAATATATAAATCTTTTATTGCGCTGTACTCAAGGTTTAATTTTCCTATTTCATCATTTAATTTTTCCTTATTTAAAAAAGGTTCTTCTTCCACTTGATAGCTACTAAAATTTTTATGTTTTTCCTCCAAGTAAAAGCCCATCTCGTGGAGATGTTTGAATAGAAGATACTCTCTTTGTCCGAGACGATCCGCACTAATATTCAGATAAATCAAATCCCCTGGTTCGCCTTTCAATACTTCTTGTGCCCTCTGTAACCATAAATCTATGCCTTGCCCATGATCGAGGGGATCACAATGGAATACGTCGTATTTCTTTTTAAGCCTGTCAGGGGCTTCATATGTGACATCAAATTCAAATGTTTCAATTTGCAACCCTTCCCGTCTGTTGATGGATTCTATAAAAGACACGAGATCGCTGTCTATATCACCTACAGATATGTTAAATGCGTTGCCACTGATTTGGGCAAGAGCAAGGCTTGTTAAATCATCATCGCCGCAAAAAAATACATCTTTCCACGGAGGCACTTTCTCAAAAATTATATTTGCACGCTTAACCGAAGTGGTCCATGTTGCTTGAAACTGCCCATGTTCTTTTTTGTTTCTTATCCGTTCCGGAAAAACCGCAGTTGCGAGATCACCAGCAACCTCAAAGTTCATCAGATCATTTGAAAATTCGATTTCGCCAATTTTGCTTATTTTACATAGTTGGTGATTCCTTAAAACGTAGAGGAGATTTATGGCAATGTGCATCGTTCCGGTTATATTGATGACGTCTTGAATTTTTTTTGCCTTATTTATGCATTGCCACACATACTTTTCAAACTGTGTGAAGCTGATACCGCTCCATAAGTTCCATATGCCAATTATTTTTTCAGCTTGCTTATGTTTAAGAAGATGTCCGATTTCTGTTTCCATATCTATCTTTAAAAAATCTTCATAGCATTTTTTTAAAATGTCTATAAGATCACACCCTATCATTATCAGGATCTACAAAACGATTTGTTTTGTAGATCCTATTTTTTGTTATATCGTCTTAGCGTTGGTTAAAAAAAGTTCTTTTTCTTCAAGCTCCAATTCGTCAGTCAAGAGCAAATCTTCAGAAATTTGATCTTCCTCTTTTTTCACGATTTCTTTTTCCACAGGATCACCTCCTTTCAAGTTTTTCGTATCTCGCACTGGCTTCATTGGTTTCTTGAACTTCAATCCATTTAATATGCGGCTGATTCCTCTTTGCGTTGCATAATGATTCTATTATCTCGAAAAAAACCTGAGCGACCCTTTCGGTGCTCGGCTCATATCCTCCTTTTATTTTGTTAAATTCGTCAAAATCATTTAGCACATAATGATCATACTTTTTCTCTAAATGGTGCTTCACTTCACGAAAATCTATTAACATATCTTTTTCGTCTAATGCTGAACCGGTAATGCAAAAGGTAACCTTGTAGTTATGGCCATGAAGCCTTGCGCATTTTCCCGCACCTGTGACTTTATGGGCGCAAGAAATCCAGAAATGTTTAGTTAATGTATAGATATATTGATTACTCATGGATTTAACCCCTTTTTTATACTATGTTTATACAATTTAATTTTCGGATTAAGAAGCAATTTAAATTTTCCATTTATGCATATAAGTATTGCAAAATTCGGATAATTAATTATAGGTTTCACGTAAGATATTTGTTAAGGAAACAATAAGGTGTTTATCATGATGAAAAATAACTGTGCATTTCAAAGAGGATAGAATTTATTGGTTTAGTTTAAATTCTAGGCTTGAAGGATTAAGTTAAGCGCCGTTTGAATGACAAATACATGTGTTAGAATGTTCTTTTAAAAACTGGCTTTGCTACATGAATTGTAAATATAGATATATATTTGTTTGCTGGCGTTTCATTTAGTTTTAAACGAATTAACATTTGTTTAAAACGAGGTATATCAAAATTGTCATTTTTACTCTTTAATTCAACTAATTATCCATTGATGTAATAAAATGTATCTAAATGCAATATAACACCGTCGTTTTGTCGAAGTAAGGTGAAAATTGTCGTTTTTCCTTAAAAATTAATGAATTTGAAATATTGCTGCTTTTAAGAGTAATTCTACTCATAAAAAATGTGTTCCTTAGATTTTGATACTGAAAGGAAAGATTCAATATTTAAGGGCTGTACCTATTAAAATTTATAAAATATAAAATATACAGTAAGAAATAAACTATCGTTTTATCAAGTTTTAAGGGAAATCAATCAGTAATTTTTTAATTTGAAAATACTTTTACAGTTTTTTTTGTTTAGTTAATAAAAATTGTATGGGAGAGAAGTCATCCAATTTTTTAGATGAAATGGTTAATAAAAAATTATCGTAAGATTGAATAATTATTTTGGCCATGATAACTTTATGGGTCCATGCAGATTTGCTAGCTTGATGCGTAAAATCAAAAAAACTGTTCTCACATGATGAGAACAGTCAGACCGTAGACAAACCCCACCTTTACTTCAAGTAAAAGTGGGGTTTTCACTTATTTCGATAAAATCTATCTGATGTCTTACGCTGGACATGGTTCTTTCCATGTCCAGTTTGCTAATTTTTTAAGATTCATGGTAGCGAAAGTAAGCATCGCTTGCATTCAAACTTTTTTTAGTCCATGAAGTTTCGTCCAACGCATACCATGCTTTTCTTTTGCATCCGCAAAGGCGTCTTCTATTGTTTCTTTCCGTTTTGCATAGATGTCCATATTCATTTGTGTGAGTCTCAGATGGTCTGCTTCATCTAGATAGTCCTGCCAAATATGCTGATGAATTTGTTTGGTATGATTTTGACTTTGTGTACAGTTCTCTAGAAATGAGCAGGATTTACATACCTCTGAATCGGACGTATATTGCTTATAGCCTTCTCTAGTTGTTGTACGATAAGAAAGAATTTGCCCGTTTGGGCAAATGTAACAATCAAAATGTGCATCATACACATATTCATTCTTTTTCAAGTAACCAGCTTTTGTTCTCGGACGAGTGTAAGGCATGACAGGTCTTATCTCTTATCCATTAAAAACTTGGCGATGTAAGGATGTTTTATATCCAGCATCTACTGCAACTACATTTGGTTTTCCGACTTTCTTTGTCACCTTTGATACGAGTGAATCTAACCTACGACTATCATGAACATTTCCACCAGTGACCAGTGATCCTAAAATAAATCCTTTTGAATCACAAGCTGTATGAAATGAATAAGCAAATAACTTTTCACGTTCATCCTTTACATAGTAGCCACTCTCTGGTTCAGTTGTACTGACCTTGATTTCTTTTTCCTTTTCTTTATTCTGTAGGGGAAGGGCTTTTTTCCATGTTCTTCACAATCAATATTGATCTCCTCATGAAGCTGATTTTGATAACTTCTGTTTCTACTCGAACGATTTTCTTTTCAAGTTTTTTCTTATTAGCGTTCGCTTTTACATGGGTTGAGCAATGAAGGCGATAGAAGGGTCAACGAGACATTTTTTCATCGCTTCTCTTAAGATTCGGTAAAAAATTTGTTCAAATAAATCTGTATCGTGGAAGCGTTTCACGTAGCTCTTAGCGAAGGTAGAAAAGTGCTGAATTTTCTCCGAAAATCCATATCCAATAAACCAACGATAAGCCACATTGGTTTCAATTTCTTTAATGGTTTGACGCATGGAGCGAATGCCGAATAGATATTGAATCAAAACCATTTTAATGAGAACAAAGGGATCCACACTTGGTTTACCGTTAACAGAACTATAATGATCTTTGACGAGATCATAAATTAAATCAAAATCGATCGCTTGATCAATTTTTCGTACAAGATGATCTTTAGGTACTAATTCATCTAAAGCCACTACTTCTAGTTGATTTCTTCTTTCTTCTTCATGTTTCCATAACATGTTCATCCCCCACAGAATTGTGTTATTACCCTTATTATATAAAAAAGCTTGTAGACTTTGTCTACAAGCTGACTGTTCTCACATGATGAGAACAGCCTTTTTGATCATACTGGATTCAAAATCCGATTTAAGAATTGTTTTGTTCGTTCTTCCTTTGGTCGTTTGAAGATTTCTTCAGGAGGACCTTGTTCGACGATGACGCCGCCATCAATAAAAATCACTTCGTCTGCTACTTCTTGGGCAAACTTGATTTCATGTGTAACAACCGCCATCGTCCAGCCTTCTTTCGCTAAATCCTTCATGACCTTTAAGACTTCTCCGACAAGCTCAGGATCTAGCGCAGAGGTTGGTTCATCAAAAAGCATAAGCTCTGGCTGAATGGCAAGTGCACGGGCAATGCCGACACGCTGCTTTTGACCGCCTGACAGCTGGAAGGGATACAAATCTTTTTTATCCTCAAGTCCTACCTTTTGCAGGAGCTGAATCGCTTCTTTTCGCACCGCTTCTTTCGGACGGCGCTGGACTTGGACTGGACCTTCCATCACATTCTCAAGAACAGTACGATGTGGGAACAGATGATAATCTTGAAACACCATGCCTGACTTCCGGCGAAGCTTGAGCAAATCAGCTTGTTTATTTTTTTTAGAAAAATCAATCGAGAAATCATCGAAGGTAAAGGAGCCGGCATTTGGAATTTCAAGTGCATTTAAACAGCGAAGCATCGTTGTTTTTCCTGAACCTGATGGACCAAGAATCGCCACAACCTGCCCTTTGTTGATCGTAAAATCAATCGACTTTAAAATCTCATTTTCACCAAAGGATTTGTTTAAGCCTTTGACTGTTAGCATGTCGTTCCCTCCTTACCTTGCGACATATCGATCAAGTCGTTTTTCAATTTGGTGTTGAACGAGCGATAGAATGAAGCAGAATACCCAATAGATCAGGGCTGCTTCCATATAAATAAATAAAATTTGATCCAAGTTCGCCGCAGCTATTTCCTGTGATTTACGGAACATCTCAGCCACAAGGATTTGGGAGGCAAGTGATGTATCTTTCACCAAACTAATGAATGAATTAGACAGCGGCGGAATCGATACACGCACTGCCTGCGGTAAAATCACGCGGACGAGCGTTTTGCGATGGGTCATCCCAATCGAATACCCCGCTTCCCATTGTCCTTTTGGAACAGATAGGACGGATGCACGGATAATTTCCGAAGCATACGCACCTACGTTTAAAGAAAAAGCGATGATAGCACTTGGATATGGATCAAGTGTGATATTAAATGTCGGAAAGAAATAGAAAATAATAAACAATTGCACAAAAAGCGGCGTTCCGCGAACGGCCGACACATAGATGGAGAAAATCCATCTGAGGGCTTTGATTTTAGACATTCTAGCAAGAGCTGTCACAAGCGCGATAAAAAGACCAATAATGAAGGCAATGATGGCAAGGGGGATTGTATAATAAATCCCCTGCATCACCATTGGCCAAAAAGATTGCTGAAGAAGATCCCAAGGAATGACGACTCCTAGGGTATTACTTTGTAACATCTTCACCAAACCATTTCTTAGAAATCTTAGCAAGTGTACCGTCTTTTTTCATTTCTTTTAATGCGCCATTCACTTTGTCAACGACTTCGCCGCTACCTTTTCTGAAGGCAAAATACGTTTCTTGTGGATCTCCTGTTTCAAATGCAACTTTTAGGTTTTTGTTACCGCTTGTTTTCAAGTAATTCAAGACAGCTAATTTATCATTGAACGTCAAATCAGCACGCCCTTGCTGAATCAATTGAATGGATTGTGCAAGACCTTCAACCCCTTCAATTTTAGCGCCAGCATCTGTAGCTAATTTGTTGTAGTTACTTGTTAATGATTGCGCTGCTTTTTTGCCTTTCACATCAGAAAGTTTCTTGATGTCATTGTTATCTGATTTTGTCACAACAATGGCTTGAGACGTTGTGTATTTATCAGAGAAATCATATTGATTTTCACGTCCAGTTTTACCAACTTGGTTCGCTACCACATCAAAACGTTTAGAATTCAGACCAGCAAACATGCTGTCCCATTGTGTTTCTTTGAATTCTGGTTTTAAGTCAAGACGTTTTGCGACTTCTGTGATGACCTCGACATCATAGCCAGTTAATTTATCTGTTTTTTTGTCATGGAAGGTGAAAGGAGCATATGTACCTTCTGTACCGATGGTTAATACGCCTTTATCCTGAATGGACTTCCAAAGGTCACCTGATTCCTTAGACCCAGATTGTTTATTTGCGCTGTCGTTTGCAGCTGATCCACATGCTGTGATCAATGCAACACAAGCGCCTAAAATAATGGCAAAGAACATTTTTTTCATTTTATTCCCCACTTTTCTTGTTGGTATTTACAACATATGATCTTACAGAGAAGCAACCTAAAAGTAAAGCATTTGAAACTAGCTTGAGCGAATCTCACCAACTTTATGCCTTGAACTGGTTGAACGGATAAACGATAGAACTATACCCAAAACAAAAGGTGGATAAAACCAAACGCATTCTCAAACGATGATGAAGAGAGTTCGATTTATGAGAATGTGAGATAGACTATTTAATGGAAAAATATGCTATGATTTTCACATCAAAAGAAGTTTATGTGGGTGTTGATCAGTCGACTTAAATGACTTTTTAAAGTACACGATCCTCCAGTGAACAAACGGAATAAAAGGGAAGTGTGATCATTTGCATACATCGAAACAAAAACCTGTCATGATTTTAGTACACGAAATATACGGAATAAATGATCATATGAAGAGTATGATCGATCATTTTGACAAAGCTGGTTTTGAGGTTTATTGTCCTCATTTATTAGGACAGGCTAAACACTTCCCTTATGCCAGTGAGAATGAGGCATATGACTACTTTATGAATAATGTTGGTTTTGATGAATCGGTAAAGATCGTATTGAATGTGGCAAAAGAGTTAAAAACGAAAAATGCAGAGAGAGACATATGTCTGATAGGTTTTAGTGTGGGGGCAACAATTGCTTGGCAATGCAGCCAATATGATCAGTTGTTTACCGGAGTCATTGGATTTTATGGTTCAAGGATAAGAGATTTTCTCGATATGACGCCTGCCTGCAATACGCTGTTATTTTTCCCGGAAGTTGAAGCATCTTTTAACCCTCGGGAGGTTGCGAATGTTTTGGAGAAAAAGGAAAAGCTTTGCGTGAAAATAGTAAAGGGGCAGCATGGATTCGCCAATCCAGATTCTACGACTTTTCACGCTGAATCTAAAAATCGCTGCTTTCAAGAAATAAATGTTTTTATCAAAGAGTGTCTACAAAAGGAAAATGACTCATGACTGTTTGAAATGAGACTCGAATAGAGGGAAATGAAACCAGTGTCTGTAAGTTTGCATGCTGGTTTTTTCGTACAATTCTGTTGGATATTAGGCATCCTATCAAATGATCAAAATCACCGTATAGTTGTGCGAACATTACTAAAATAAAGACTTTGTAACAGTGACGATAGAAGGAAGCATATTTATTATAAAAGATGTATAATTAGTAGGTTGTTTTGAAAATGGAATAATTACATGGAGACATGTTTTGATAACAGAACATCTTAGAAGAAGGAGGGCATCATTGTGGATGTTGGACAAAATCAGCCCGAACAATTGAAAAGGGCGATGACCTCCCGCCATTTATTTATGATTTCTCTTGGCGGTGTCATTGGGACAGGCTTTTTCCTTGGAACAGGCTATACGATTGGACAAGCAGGGCCAGTTGGAGCTGTTCTTTCCTATATTGTGGGCGGATTGATTATGTATTTAACCATGCTGTGTCTTGGAGAGCTCTCAGTCGCGCTTCCTGTGTCGGGGTCTTTTCATACGTATGCGACGAAATTTATGAGTCCTGCAGCAGGATTTGCTGTTGGCTGGATTTATTGGCTTGGCTGGGCAGCCACTGTGGCGCTGGAATTTTTATCAGCAGGGCAGCTGATGAGACGCTGGCTTCCACAAGTGGATGTGTGGATTTGGTGTCTCATATTTGGGCTGTGTTTGTTCTTATTAAATGCCAGGTCAGCGAAAGCGTTCGGGGAGTCGGAGTTTTTCTTTTCAACCATTAAGATTGTTGCCATCTTACTATTTATTGGCGTAGGCGGAGCGGCGATGTTTGGTTTTATTCAAACGACGAGCGGGGAACCAGCTCCTTACTTTAGTCATTTTGTGAGTGACGGTCTGTTTCCGAATGGCTTGCTCGCAGTAGTCGTCACGATGATCACGGTGAATTTTTCGTTTCAAGGAACGGAGCTGATCGGGATTGCGGCAGGAGAAAGTGAAAATCCAGAGAAAACCGTGCCTCGCTCGATTCATCAGACGGTTTGGCGCACACTTGTTTTTTTCGTTTTATCTATTTTTGTCTTAGCGGGCATGGTGCCTTGGAAAGAAGCGAGTGTGCTGCAAAGCCCATTTGTCACTGTGTTTGAGAGAACGGGCATTCCATATGCGGCAGATATCATGAACTTTGTCATTATCATTGCTTTATTATCTGTGGCGAACTCTGGCCTATATGCCTCTACGAGAATGCTGTACTCTTTGTCGAAGGAAGGAATGGCAGGGAAGGCGTTTAGACGAGTCAATCAGCGGGGCATCCCGATGAATGCCTTACTGCTCACTTTCCTGTTTACAGGTATTTCGTTATTATCAGGATTCTTTGCAGAGAAAACCGTTTTTGCTTGGATCGTGTCTATTGCAGGCATGAGTGCCCAAACCGGCTGGATTACGATTACATTATCACAGCTGCTTTTCCGCAGAAGATATTTGAAAGCAGGCGGAAAGCTGGAAAACCTAAAATTTAAAACCCCTCTTTATCCGGTACTGCCGATCATTGCGATCACGCTGAACTCGATTGTGCTAATCAGTCTTGCCTTTGATGCGGAGCAGCGGATTGGGCTGTATGTCGGCGTACCGCTCATGATCATTGGGTATGTTGTCTATCACCGCTATGTGAAAAAACATCAGGTGAAAAGTGAACCGCTCCAGTTGCAAATCCACGGAGATGATGAGATTCGGTTTTAATTCAAAAAAAGAAGCCTTCCCATTTGGGAGGCTTCTTTTTCAATTTAATGCACGCCTTTCATCGCTTTCTTAATCACTGGTGTAAGCAGAAGCATAGCGCCACATAAAACGATAGCGAGCATGCCGATGATCCCGAAATAGACGGTTTCTGGCACTTTATCAAACAGCTTGACCACTTGTGCATTGATCGCCTGTGCCATTGCATTTGAAAGGAACCAAAGGCTCATCGTTTGCGCTGAGAAGGCAGCAGGTGCCAGTTTTGTTGTCGCTGACAGCCCAACTGGTGATAAGCAAAGCTCTCCAATCACGACAAGGAAGAAGCTTAGAACGAGCCATAGTGGGCTTACAAGTGTATTTGGTCCAGACATGTAGGCAGGAATGATCATGATGATAAAGGATAATCCTGCGAACAGAAGGCCAAGTGAGAATTTAATCGGGGTAGACGGCTGTTTCTTACCAAGTCTGACCCATAACCAAGCAAATACTGGTGACAGGAGCACAATAAAGATTGGGTTCAATGATTGGAACCAAGAAGAGGCTAATGTCATGCCAAGGAAATTCAAGTTTGTTCGCTGATCTGCATATGTGGCTAAAATATTTGAGCCTTGTTCTTGAATGGCCCAGAACATCACCGCAGCTAGGAACAATGGAATATAAGCGAGGACCCTCGACTGCTCCACTGCACTCGTTTTTTTACTAAAATACATCACAATAAAATAAACAATTGGAATCAGCACACCAAGGACACTGACAAACCAAGTGAATAGATTAATCGTGAGCGCTCCTGTTTGAATGCCGATGACAGCAAAAACAGCAAGTACAATCACGATCAATGTACCGAAAATTTTGAAGTTCTTGCGTTCAGTAGCTGATAGTGGATTTGTGACATAAGTGCCGGCAAGTCCAAGATTCGGCTTTTTCGTGATGACAAACGTAATCAGTCCAACAAGCATACCAACGGCAGCGAGTGAGAAACCAAGGTGGAAATTCACTTTTTGACCGAGTGTTCCGACAATTAATGGGGCAATAAAACCACCCATATTGATCCCCATATAGAAAATACTGAATCCAGAATCCCTGCGAGGGTCTGTTTTTGTATACAGGTCACCGACTATGTTTGATACGTTCGGCTTTAGGAGACCTGTCCCAATAATAATCAGCCCCATACTAATAAAGAGCGCTGTTGCTCCGCTAGGTAGTGCCAAAATGACATGACCAAGCATAATGAATACCCCGCCATAAAAGACCGTACTGGACGAACCAAATACCCGGTCGGCGAGCCATCCGCCAATAATACCTGACATGTAGACAAGCGCACCATAGACAGACATGATCGAATTAGCGGTTGTCTGGTCGAAACCAAGACCGCCTTTTGTCACCTCTGTGTACATATAATAAATAAGCAGTGCACGCATGCCATAATAAGAAAAACGCTCCCAAAATTCAGTGAAAAACAGTGTGTAAAGTCCTTTAGGATGTCCAAAAAACCCTTTTTGAGGAACACTTTTAACAATTTTATCGTGGTCAATTGTAGACATGGCATAGATCCTTTCTTAAAAAAAGAGATATGAGAAAAATGATATTCTTGTATAGTTCTTGTGTCAATATAAAACTATTCTAAAACAGGAAAATGTTAGTTTAATAGGCGTAAAGACTCAAAAAAATGAAAAATTCGCTCAAGTGAAAATCATCGGAAAGTTATTCCAGAAGAATTTATATAAAATTTGAAATATCGTACAAGCAAACCTTTCCCACATGCATAGGATGACAAGAGGACATGTGTAAAAAGGAGGGGTTTTCATTGGGGGATGTAAATGAAACTGATCTGAAGAAACCCGTTGTCAATGTATTAGACTTTGGCGTGATTGCTGACGGGAAAACGGACTGTACAGCGAAACTGAACGAATGCCTGGAATGGACAAAAGCACAGGGTTACTCCCATGTCTGGTTGCCGAGTGGAACGTATCTAATAGATGCGGTGTACAGGGGGGATCAATTTTTTCCTTTTCGTAATGCCGGCATACGAGTGCCAAGTCATATTTGTATTGAGATGGCATCAGATGCCGTTATCAAAGTGAAACCAAATGATTCGTGGGGATATGCAGCCTTCTATATTGGAGAGGTAGAGCATGTGACCATTCGGGGCGGGCGGATTGAAGGCGACCGTGATGAGCATGTGTACAAGGCACTCCCGCCAGAAAGAAAAACACATGAATGGGGCTTCGGGGTGTGTATTGAAGGTGCTTCCCATGTGAATATCGATCGTGTTCAAATCAACAATTGTACGGGAGACGGTATCATTGTCAGTCCGCACGGTTTATTGACACATATCGAATCGTACTCGCCAGCTTCGTCTATTCATATTTCTGGCTGCACCATCACTGACTCAAGGCGAAACAATATGTCTATTACAGGCTGTGATGGTGTCATTGTGGAAGACTGTTTGCTTGAAAGGGCAGGGGTGAACGGGGTCGAGCCAAAAATGGGCATTGATATTGAAGGATACGGGGAAAATGCGACCAACTTGGAGGAACCGCTGAATATTCAAATTCGAAACAACATAGTCAGAGGCGGCGCAGCCAGCTCTATCTATAATTTCAATGGCTATGGTGTGATCATTGAAGGCAATCAAACGGACAGCAGTATCTCCTATGGCTTCGCCACTGAAATGATCATTGCGAATAATTTGATTCGTGCAGTGGGAGGGGGCGTGACAAAAGCAGGGATTACGAGCTTAGGCGTGCCGCTTGATCAATCGGAAAACAATGTGATCATTATTGGCAATATGATTGAAGGATTTGAAAAGGGGATTGATGTGAGGGGAGACAGCGTGCACATCACAGGTAATAAAATCAGTCTTTTTGAAGATGCGGCTGTGTCTGTCTATATGGCCAATCGTATTTTAATAGAAGGAAACCATATTGAGTCAGGGACAAACACACGGCTTAGAAGTACATCGCTGCGTATTTATCAATCAGACAGCATTGTCTTTTCAAACAATACCGTCTACTCTGTCATCGATGCGGCGATGGTCAGAGGAACGAATATCTTAATTCAGCATAATCAATTCAAGGAATTCAGCCGCGGGATATGGGTGCAGGAGGGAGAAGCAGGGATCAACGGCAATCACTTTATTCAAGAAGGACATTCACAGCTCGCATCTTCGTATACGATCAGCGTGACAGGAAATGCAAAGGCTTTCATATGGCAGAATCGTTTTAAGCACTATCAAAACTATGCCGTCTACAGCAATACGACCGCTCCTTTAGAGATTAAAGACAATTCCTTTGAAGAAACGTCCTTATATGTGGTGATGTATATTAAAAATGGCTCACCCCAAATTGGAGATAACCGCTTTTATTTAAATCGTTCGATCGGACAGCCGACAGCCGTTTTTCTTGATGAGGTTGTCTCAGCACGTGTGCTACGGAATAACATCATTAATCTCTCTCCTCAAAAAGCGATTGCCGTCCGCACCGTATCTTCCACTCATTCGGTGATTGCCCATAACGTACTAGAGCGCAGTCAATTGATGACGCACTCCACGGACCGGCTCATCGGAAATATTGAAATTGATCCGCCCTAAACGCCTGTAAATCCCTTTTTTTGGAGGTTCAGAAGGCGGTTGACAATCATGTAAAAAGGGCATATAGTAATAATTATTTTTCATTTTTCACAACATTTGCCCTTTTTTTATGGATAAAACCGATTAATTCAATCAGAAAAATGTATCTTGTAAAATAATCACTTGATACAAGGAAGATATAGAAAGGATGAAGAACAAGTGTCACAGCCGAAACGGAAGCTCAAGCTAGGCGTATTCATCGCAGGAACTGGACATCATGTCGCCTCTTGGAGACATCCGAAAGCAGTACCAGACGCAGCCATGAATCTTGATTACTTTAAACAATTAGCGAAAAAGGCCGAGGAAGGGAAGCTGGATTTGCTCTTTTTAGCCGACAGCTTATCAATTAATCATACATCTCATCCAAATGTATTAACGAGATTTGAACCGCTCACCCTGCTTTCTTCGATTGCAGAGTCTACCTCAACAATTGGTTTAGCAGCAACAGCATCAACTACATACAGTGAGCCATTCCATATTGCGAGACAGTTTGCCTCACTCGATCATTTATCAGGCGGACGAGCAGCATGGAATGTGGTCACGTCTTCTATTGAAGAAACAGCGAAAAATTTTAGCGGAGAAGAGCATTTAGCGCACCACAAACGATACGAGCGAGCTGAAGAATTCGTCGATGTCGTCAAAGGTCTGTGGGATTCTTGGGAAGAGGACGCACTTATCAGAAACCAAGAAACAGGAGAATTCTTTGAGTCTAGTAAGCTTCATGAGCTGCAGCACAAAGGTGAATTTTTCTCCGTACGGGGTCCGCTTAACGTATCACGCACCCCTCAAGGACAGCCGGTGATCATTCAAGCAGGGTCTTCTGAAGATGGTCAAAAGCTTGCGGCTAAAACGGCTGAGCTTATTTTTACGGCACAAAACGATCTCGACAAAGCGAAGGAATTTTACCAAAGCTTGAAGGGAAAAGTAGAGGCTGCTGGACGAGCTAGAGAGGATGTCAGCATCATGCCGGGCATCTTCCCAATCATTGCCGATACTGTCGAAGAAGCAAAAGCGAAGTATCAAGAATTACAAGAGCTGATTGTTCCAGAGATCGGCCTTAGCATTTTACAAAACTACTTAGGGGGTATTGATCTTTCGCAGTATCCACTAGACGGACCGCTTCCAGAGATTGATCCAAGCGCGTCAAATGCCGTGAAAAGCCGCTTTGACCTTGTGATGAATATGGCGAGAAAGGACAACCTGACCATTCGCCAGCTCTACCAATCTGTTGCAGGTTCCCGTGGGCACCATATCTTCATTGGAACACCAGAGCAACTAGCAGATGTGATGGAGACATGGCTCGTTGAGGAAGCAGCCGACGGTTTTAACGTGATGCCGCCATTATTGCCAGAAGGACTTGATGCCTTCGTAGACCGCGTCGTTCCGATCCTTCAGGAAAGAGGCCTGTTCAAAACAGAATACACAGGACAAACTTTACGAGAAAATCTCGGATTAAAACAGCCAAAAAATCGCTACATGACATAAAGGTGAGGTGACTAACGTTGGGATATACGTTTCGTCTGGCAACTGAGGATGATATAGAAGCGTTGCTTGAACTGACAACAAGAGCCTATGAGCCGATTCGTGAGCTCGGCATCCAGTTCCAAGCAGCACATGCAGATATCGCCCTCGTTCAGAAAAATGTACAAAAGAACCTTTGCTATGTAATGGAAGAAAACGGAGAGCTTCTCTCCACCTTATCACTCCGTATGCCTTGGGGAGAACAGCCAGGACCATTCGGCGTTCCGCATATATGGTGGTTTGCTTCAGAACCAGCGGCAAAAAAAGGCACAGGCTCAGCCTTGCTTGAGTGGGTTGAAACGGAAGTGCTAAGGGACACACTAAAGGTACCGTATGTCTCTCTCGGTACAGCTGATAAGCATCCGTGGCTCATGGACATGTATGAGCGTAAAGGCTATGTCAGAGCAGGTGAAAAGGATCTAGGCAAAGGCCATATCACCATTTATTTTAAAAAACAATTACGATCAGATATTACACAACCATAAGAGGAAAGAAGGGTGTACGAACATGAAAAACAAAAAGTGGCTAGTTGTTTTATTTGCGGCAATGCTTGCGGTGTTAGCGGCATGCGGCGGGGGTAATCAGAGTGAAGGCAAAGATGAGAAAGTTCTTAAAGTGGGCGCTACAGGCCAAAGCTATCCATTTGCTTATAAAGAAAACGGCAAACTAGTAGGATTTGATGTCGAGGTCACAGAAGCCATTGCGAAAAAGCTAGGCTACAAACTAGACTGGCAGCTGAGTGAATTCAGCGGACTGATGGGCCAGCTGACATCTGGTAAGCTGGATACCGTATCAAACCAAGTTGCGATTACAGATGAGCGTAAACAAACGTTCAACTTTACAGATACGTATGCATACGCAGGAACACAAATCATTGTCAAGAAGGACAACAAGGACATTAAAGGACTTGATGACTTAAAAGGAAAAACGGTGGCGGCTGTTCTTGGCTCAAACCATGCCAAAAACCTAGAGAGCAAAGACCCAGACAAGAAAATCAACATCAAAACATATGAAACACAAGACGGTGTCTTAAATGAAGTTGCAAATGGTCGTGTAGATGCTTACGTCAACGGACGCAGTGTCTTGTTAGCTCAAATTGAAAAAACAGGACTTCCACTCAAAATCGTCGGCAACCCAATCGTATATGAAGAAGTCGGCTACCCATTTGCCAAAGATGAAAAGCACGACAAGCTAAGAGAAGAATTCAATAAAGCGATCAAAGAATTAAGAGAAGACGGAACACTGAAGAAATTGTCTGAGAAATATTTCAAAGACGATGTCACAGTGCCGATTAAAAAATAACAACAGCGGCGGTGAAAAGCAGACATGAATCACATTGATTGGCAGTATATGGTGACGGTTTTTCCAACCTTGATTCAATACTTGCCGATAACGATCTTCATGGCGATTGTCTCCATGGTATTTGCCATTATCATTGGTGTGGTATTCGCGCTTATAACGAAAAACCGGATACCTGTCTTATACCAATTTGCCAAGCTGTATATTTCTTTTTTCAGAGCGGTTCCAACTTTGGTTCAGCTCTTTCTCATTTATTTTGGTCTTCCGCAGCTATTCCCTGCGATGACCTCAATGGATGCCTTAACAGCGGTCATTATCGGTTTAAGTATTAAAAACTCAGCGTACTTAGCAGAAATTTTTAGAGCGGCTCTTAATTCAGTGGATGAAGGGCAGCTTGAGGCGTGCCTGTCTGTCGGCATGACAAGATGGCAGTCTTACGTCAGAATTATTTTCCCGCAGGCCGTCAGAAATGCCATTCCAGCGACGGGGAATACCTTTATTGGTCTTTTAAAAGAAACATCGCTTGCCTTTACCATTGGGGTAGCAGAAATGTTTGCGCAAGGGAAAATGATTGCATCGGCCAACTATAAGTACTTTGAAACGTATTTAGCGGTTGGCATTGTGTATTGGGTGCTCACCATCATTTATAGTTTCCTGCAAGACCTATTTGAACGAAAAATCAGCAAACCTTACCGGAATTAAGGAGGTGTGGACATGATCAAGCTCACCAATTTGAAAAAATCATTCGGCGACCTTGTCGTTTTAGACGGAATTAATCTTGACGTGCAAAAAGGGCAGGTTGTGGCCATTATCGGACCTTCTGGCTCCGGTAAATCAACATTGCTGCGCTGTCTAAATCTATTAGAAACGCCAGATGAAGGTACGATTGAAATTGGCGATGCGAAGCTGAATGCGTCTAAATATACACGTAAAGAAGCCCATCACCTGCGTCAGCAAACGGCCATGGTGTTTCAAAACTATAATTTATTCAAAAACAAAACAGCCTTGCAAAACATTACCGAGTCACTGCTTGTGACGAAAAAAATGACAAAACAGCAGGCAAATGAAATTGGTATGAAGCTATTGAAACAAGTAGGGCTAGAACAAAAAGCGGACAGCTATCCGGTTACACTATCCGGCGGTCAGCAGCAGCGAATCGGAATTGCCCGAGCCTTAGCGGTTGATCCACATGCGATTCTGCTAGATGAACCAACGTCAGCACTAGATCCAGAGCTTGTTTCAGGTGTGCTTCAAGTGATTAAATCCATTGCCATTCAAGAAACAACGATGATCATCGTGACACATGAAATGGCGTTTGCAAGAGAAGTAGCAGATCATGTCATTTTTATGGCAGATGGTCATATCATTGAGCAGGGAACGCCAACCGAACTATTTGACGAAACGAAGAATGAACGAACAAAACGATTTATCCAAAAAGAAGCAGCGGCTGAAGAAGCATAAGCTGCTTTTTACTCTTTAGAGGGGTGAGTATCAGTGAAATCATTAGGAAATGAAGCTTTAAACAAACGTTTAATTAACATACGCCGAGCGCTTCATGAGCATCCAGAGCTGGCATTTGAAGAGTATGAAACGACCAAAAAACTACGAGGCTGGTTACAAGAGGAAGGGATCACAGTACTCAATTTCCCAGATCTTCAAACAGGGGTCGTTTGTGAAATCAAAGGAGAACAAGAGGGACCAACGATTGCTCTGAGAGCCGATATTGACGCACTTCCAATTGAAGAAGCATCTGGCGAACCATTTTCTTCAAAGATACAAGGGAAAATGCACGCATGCGGCCATGATTTCCATACCGCTTCGATTTTTGGTGCGGCCGTCCTATTAAACGAACGGAAACATGGGCTCAAGGGAACAGTGCGCATTTTGTTCCAGCCGGCTGAGGAAGTGGCGCAAGGAGCGAAACACGTCATAGAGGCAGGCGTCTTAAATGGAGTGGATGCGATATTTGGTATGCACAATAAACCTAACCTGCCAGTTGGCACCATCGGGATAAGAGAAAAAGCATTAATGGCGAGCGTCGATCGCTTTGAAATTGACATTCAAGGAACGGGTGGTCATGCTGGAATTCCAAATCACACAATTGATCCGATTGCCATCAGCGGTCAGATCACAAGCGCCCTACAGCAAATTGTCAGCCGTCGCATTAGTTCTTTGCATCATGCGGTTGTCAGCATCACACGTATTCAAGGCGGCACATCATGGAATGTGATACCTGATCGCGTCGAGATGGAAGGGACCGTTCGGACGTTTGAACCTGAAGTGAGAGCGATGATTCCAGATCTCATGAAACAAATCGTGAGCGGTATCGCAGAAGGGTTTGGCGCAAAGGCAGATGTGAAATGGCATCCGTATTTGCCTTCTGTGATGAATGACGAGCGTTTGACAAAGGTTGTGGAAGAAACGGCAGGAGCGCTTGATCTCGCAGTAGTAGAGGCAGAGCAGTCACCAGGCGGAGAAGACTTTGCCCTTTACCAAGAACGCATTCCAGGCTTTTTCGTCTGGATGGGGACAAGCGGTACCGAGGAATGGCATCACCCTGCCTTTACGTTAAATGAAGAGGCACTTCCAGTCGCTGCTGCCTTCTTTGCAGAGCTTGCGGTTCGGGCATTGGAGTCACGATCATGGAACTAACGAAACAGCTCGCAGAGGCAGTGCTCTCTGCTGATCCGCTGCAAGATCAACGAGCCGTTCAAATGGCTCGAAACGGTCTATTAGATGCTGCGGCGGCAGCGCTTGCCGCGAAAGAGGATGAAGGAATTCAAAAGCTCATAGCACTTGTGGAACAAGAAGGCGGAGCAGCTCAAATTCCCGTCATTGGACAAGGGAAGAAGGTCAGCCGCCAATCCGCAGCCATGCTAAATGGCTACTTGATTCACGCCCTTGATTATGATGATGTGCATTCTGATGTGAGAGGACACCCAAGTGCGGTGATCATTCCGGCCTTGCTTTCCCAGCTGACCAACGGGGAGTCGTACGGTGATCGATTTCTAGCAGCCTACATTACTGGCGTCGAAGTGATGGCAAGGCTAGGTGAATCCATCGGCAAGTCGCATTATGAGAGGGGCTGGCATAATACCGGAACTCTCGGAGCCATTGCAGCGGTCTGTGCGATTGGTTATTTGAAACAAGTTTCACAGAAAGAGCTGGCGAAAGCGATCGGCTTTGCAGGTGCGCAATCAGCTGGAATGCGAAAGCAGTTTGGGGCTGATATGAAACCATTACAAGCTGGCCTCGCCGCTCAAACCGCCGTATGGTCCATGGATTTAGCTTGCTCAGGTTTTGGCGGGAGTGAATCGCTTCTGGATGGAGAGCTGGGCTTCTTTTCTCTCTATGGGGATCAGAAACTAGCGGAAAGACGTCTGCTAGAGGACTATGGCACTGCGTGGCGTATCGTGTCGCCAGGTCTATGGTTCAAAGTCTATCCGTTCTGTTCAGCGGCGCATCATGCAGCCGATGCGATCGAGTCATTAGTACAAGAACACTCTTCCTTACAGGAGAAGATCGTACAGGTCGACGTCATGTTTCCGCCTGGCGGTGATGCAGCACTCACGGAGCGGGCACCTTTGACGGGAGAAGAGGGACGATTTAGTGTCGAGTATGTCATCGCATTAGCGGTGTTTGGACAACCTTTATCACTGGATGCTTTTACGAAAAAAGCCATTTCACCAGAGCTGCGGACATGGATGAAGCGGGTAAATAGAGTATATGATCAAACGATAAATCCCCATCCAGACGCAGTACCAAAAGGACGTTTTACGATTGTAAAGCTCAACTTATCTGACGGCACCACCATCAGCAAACGGGTCGATATCCCTCGGGGAGCACCAGGCTGTGCGTTATCGACAGAAGACATCATACAAAAGTTAAGCAGCGTCACCAGCACATCACAGGCAAAGCAGCTTTTACAGGCGGTTGAAGAGGGGAATGACACTGCTTACTTGCAACTGCTGGCATGACAAGGAAAAGGGCTCATCAATCAGATGAGCTTTTTTTCATAACAAAAATCAATGCGGCTCACCTCGACACCTAGCTCCATCAAAAAGTATGAATAAAAGATGACCAAAGCATGATAAGTTCATGAAATCGTATCAATCCAATTGAGATTTGAGAAGGAACATGTAAAATAAAGCTACATAAAGAAAAACAAAGGCAACAGCGGAGGCTGATGATGAAAATATTAATGATTGAAGATAACCAGAGTGTTTGTACAATGACGGATATGTTTTTTCAACGAGAAGGATTTCAAGCGGAATTCGTCCATGATGGATTAGAAGGATTGAATCGATTTAAGCAAGAGGAGGATTGGGATCTGCTCATTTTAGATGTCATGCTTCCTTCAATGGATGGTCTGACCATTTGTCAAAAAGTCCGCCAGATTAGTGATGTTCCGATTATTATGCTGACAGCAAAGGAAACGGAATCTGATCAGGTGCTGGGCTTCGATCTTGGGGCTGATGATTATGTGACAAAACCCTTTAGTCCGCTCACCTTAATGGCAAGAATCAAAGCAGTGAAACGACGTTTTGCTCAAACAACATCTACTCAAGAAGGAGCGAAAGAGGGTGAACGGCTAGAGACCGAACATTTTCAGTTAGATAAAAAAACGAGAGAAGTGTTTCTAGAGGGGAAACGGATCGAAAATTTAACACCAAAGGAATACGATTTGCTGTGCTTTTTTATACAGCATCCTCGGCAAGTATTTTCACGAGAACAATTGCTTGAGCAAATTTGGGGATACCAATTTTATGGTGATGAACGAACAGTTGATGTTCATATTAAACGATTGCGTCAAAAAATCGGAGACGGACCTAAGCCCTTTCTGTATACGGTATGGGGCGTAGGGTATAAGTTCGATGAAGATTAAATATTTTTACCAGTTGCTGATTAGTCACCTTGGGTTATTGCTCATTGCCATCATTATTATCAGCACCTTGATGTCTCATTTTGTGAAAGATATTGCTTATCAAAATAGGGTAGACGAAATGAGTTCGTATGGGAATGAAATTTTGGAGAATTTTAAACAATTGTCGAAAGCCGAGATGAACTTCCGTTTGCGTCCATTTGAAGACATTCTTTCGACGAGACAAATCCGTTTTTTCGTCTTTGATGAAAAAGGGACTGTGCTATCTCAGCAGCAAGAGATGCCGCCGCATGAAGCGTTACTCACAAAAGATTTGTGGGCCAAGCTCGCAAAAGGAGAAGAAATTATTGTCAAGCGAAGTGATTCACGCCGGCTTGATCAAGAAGCATCACTTGTGGCACTTCCTGTCATGGAAGACGGAAAGCTGAAGGGCGGGGTGGTGCTCATAGCTCCTATTCAAGGAGCAGAAGAGCTGATTGCTCAAATGAATCGGTATTTATATATCATCGTGTTTGTGGCATTGACGATTACCTTTATTCTCAGTCTGTTTCTGTCGAAGTTCCATGTGAATCGTATCAAAAAACTGAGAGAGGCAACTGAGAAAATTGCGCATGGTGACTACAACATTCATCTTGAAAACAAACACCTTGATGAAATTGGCACACTAGGTGAGGATTTTAATATGATGGCCAATCGTCTTCAACGGTCAAGAGAGGAAATTGACCGGCTCGAAAAGCGTAGGCGACAATTCATCGCAGATGTGTCTCACGAATTGAAAACACCGCTGACGACCATTCGAGGATTGGTCGAATGGCTGAATACTGCGGATGTGCCGGCAGAAGAGAAAGAGAAATGCTATGCGCTCATCACTGATGAGACAAAACGAATGCTGCGTCTCGTCAATGAAAATATGGATTATGAGAAAATCAGGTCGAATCAAATCACCCTTCAAAAATTTCACTATCCACTCATTGATACGTTTGAAGTGATTAAGGAGCAGCTGAGCCGAATGGCTGAAGAGAAAAACAATCAGCTCATGGTAGAGGTTCACCCTCAACAAAAGGTATACGCAGATTATGACCGGCTCATTCAAATTCTCGTCAACATCACAAAGAACGCCATTCAATTTACAGAAGGCGGCCGTATTTCTTTGAGAGGGAAAGAAGAGAATGGGGAAACGATCATTGAAGTAGAAGACACGGGGATCGGCATTGCACCTGAAGAAGTCAAACACATTTGGGAACGTTTTTATAAAGCGGATATTTCGAGAACGAATACACCATATGGAGAATACGGACTTGGCCTGTCGATTGTCAAGCAGCTTGTGGACTTGCATGACGGACAGATTGATTTAAAAAGCGAAAAACATAAGGGAACAACATTTATCATTCGTTTACCGCTACCACAAGAAAAGGGCTAAACTCGGTTTAGCCCTTTTTGGTGTATCATCACTTATTCTGTTTTGGAGAACGTTAGGCCGATATGAGCAAGTGCCTGCGGTAAATCCTTACGAATGGTGATGTCTTTAAATGAAATATTCGATTGAATCGCATTTAGCGCAAGGTCTTGCTTAATTCCTGTTAAAACAGCTGAAATGCCTAAAAGTCTTAACGTTTGCGCATAGCTGACCAAGTATTGAATGCTTTGTTCATTGAGTCGTTTTGTCCCTGAAACATCAATGACCAAATGAGAGAGCGACAGCCTGTAGCTTTCCTGTAAAATGGTTTCTAAAATATGCTGCGCACGTGTCTCTTCGATATCACCAAGAAGAGGGAGCACGGCGACACCGTCAACAACAGGTACGATCGGTACAGATAATTGCTGAATCTGCCGATTGGCCTGGTCGAGTTCTAAGACGTAACTCAACAAAGATGCCATCGTTTCAAACATATGAACATGCTCTTCTGTAAATTGCTGCGGCCTTAGATCAAGTCCACAAATGGTTCCATAGTTCGTACCATCAGTAAAATCGATGGGAACCCCAATAAATGATCCGCCTTGCAGCTGTTTCGTGACGTCTAAGTTTTTTGAACGCTCGTCCAAGCGGATATCAGGGATCAACAGCGTATCGCGATGATCGACCGCCAGCTTGCAAAATGTCTTCTCGTAAGGATTTTCTTCCCCTTCTTCAAGAAGCTGCTCGTCTTGATTTAGCACTTTCACAATCTGATTGGTGTTTTGATCATTTTTAGCAATAAACAGTGTATTCACATGAATGAATTGACTCATCATGTTTAAAATACTTGTAGAAGCATCATGAAAATTGCGAAACTGTTTTAATAGTTGTTGACGAGGCATGGATTAGGACTCCTTGTAGCTCCGATCAATGGCCGGAACAATAGTTGATTTGTCTCTATCATACAAAATCAAACGAGAAATAGATATACTTTAATGCGCAAATCGTGCGAGATCAAAAAGACTGCCGATCCGGAGATCTGACAGTCTGCTGATTAAATGGAGACAGGCACCGTGGACATAGAGAAAAATTCCTCATATAAGGCTTGAACGGCTTCTTTTTCTTGAGCCGCTTTGACGCCAAACATCATGCTCACCTCTGAAGAGCCTTGGTTGATCATTTCAATATTCACTTTGGCTTTTGACAGCGCTTTTGCCGCTCTTGCTGTTGTACCAACATTATGACGCATCGCTTCTCCTACGACCATAATAAGCGAGAGGTTCCGCTCTAGAACCACTTCATCTGCATCAAGTACAAGCTTTAATCGGTCTAAAAGCTCTTGTTCAATCTGCTGCTCCTCCAGCTGATCCTGTCTTAAAATAATGGTCATATCATCAATGCCAGAAGGCACGTGTTCATACGTAAGTCCATATTCCTCTAACGTTTGCAACACTTTACGTCCAAAGCCCACTTCTCGGTTCATCAAATACTTGGAGATATAAATACTGCAAAATCCATTGTCTGATGCGATTCCCACAACAGGGCCATTCGTATGATCCCGTTGATTTACAATTTTCGTACCTTTGGCCGTTGGATTATTGGTGTTCTTAATCTGAACAGGAATGCCTGCCCGAAAGGCTGGAATAAGTGCCTCATCATGAAATACAGAAAAACCCGCATAGGACAATTCACGCATTTCACGATATGTCAGCTCTGTGATTTCCTTTGGTTCATGAACGATCGTTGGATTGACGGCGTAGACTGCATCCACATCCGTAAAGTTTTCATACACATCTGCCTTCAGTCCATTTGCCAAAATGGAACCGGTAATGTCTGATCCACTGCGGGAAAAAGTGACGATATCACCCGCTAGACTAAAACCGAAAAAGCCAGGGAACACAATGATGCCAGAGCGTTCTCTTAATTTGTACAAATGATCATACGATTCTGGAAGGACTTGCGCTTGACCAGGCTCGTCGCTGACAAATAGACCGGCTTCTTTTGGATTCACATAGTGCGCTTCGACGCCTTGATGCTGAAAGTAGGCTGCAATCAGCTTTGCGTTATTATCTTCACCGCTTGCTTTAATCGCATCAAGATAACGCTCAGGATGAGAAGAATCAGCCTGTAATAACGTGTTTACATCTTGCCGGATGGTGTCAATAATGTCATGACCTAACCCCAGCTCATCCGCAATCGAGGCATATCGCTCGATGACAGCTTCTTGTAAATCGTGTGCTTCACCTAAACGTAAATATTGTTCACCGCAGCTAATTAATAGATCGGTGACCTTCGTATCCGTTGAATGCCGTTTTCCTGGTGCGGAAACAACGACTGCTTTTCGAGCTGGATCTGCTGTGACAATGTCAAATACCTTTTGCAGTTGCTTGCCAGAAGCAAGAGAACTGCCACCAAATTTAACGACCTTCAATGCATACATCTCCTATAGTAAAAATTTTCTCACAAATTGAATAGTTTCTATTATCAACTCTTTTCTTCAAATTATCAAGGTTTTTCTTCTCTGAATGAACAAATGTATTTTTGGGGAAGACGTTATGTGTGCATAGATGAAAAAAGAGCCGGCGATATGCCGAGCTCTTTGTCTTTATGAAGAAGAGGACGAAGAAGATAACTCCTGCTTCATCACTTTGTTTTTACGTTTTTCTTTTAAGAAGAATGAAAGGACGAGTCCAATGACCGCAATAGCACCAGACACGATAAATGACGTATTCATGCCATGAACGGCTGACTTCATTGGATCGGATAATGCTGCATTGGCAGCAGAGCTGCTCATAATGGAGACAAGCACAGCCGTCCCGATAGAGCCGCCCATTTGTCTCATCGTATTATTCATTGCTGTCCCGTGCGGAATCAAATGCGGTGGTAACGAGTTAATACCGGCTGTTGTCAGCGGCATCATGATCATTCCAACCCCGATTAAGCGAAGTGTGTAGGCCACTGTAATGAGGGTAATCGATGAATCAAGGCTGAGCATCATAAATGGCAGGGAAGTGACAGCTAATATCGTAAATCCGCCTAGAGCCAGCCCTTTACCGCCTACTTTGTCAAAAATTCGTCCGATAATCGGCGATAGGAATCCCATAAAGAGAGCCCCTGGCAATAAGATCAGCCCTGTATCAAGGGCAGATAACCCTCTGACATTCTGCGTATAGAGCGGCAAAATCGTCTCTGTTCCAATCAGTAAGGCAAAGACGAGCATACCGAGGAAGGTCGTTAAGCTAAAGATCGCAAACTTAAAGACGCCAAACTCAAGCATGGGTCTTTTCAAATTCGACTGACGCAGGATAAAGAAGAACAAGCTCACAGCGCCGACAATGAGTGAAATCAGAACGGTCGCACTCGTCCAGCCATACGTTCCGACACTTGAAAATCCGTACAGCAGTCCGCCAAATCCGAAGGAAGACAGGATCACCGATAAGACATCGATACGAGTGTCTCTTTGCTGTGTGACATTTTTCATTAAGAAGAAAGCAAGAATGAGATCAATAATACCGATTGGAAGAACAATATAGAATAAGAACTTCCAGCTAAAGGAATCGACAATCCAGCCGCCAAGTGTTGGTCCAAGAGCCGGTGCGAATGAAATCACTAGTCCGACCATACCCATGGCTTGCCCGCGTTTTTCTTTTGGGAAAATGGTTAAAAAGATCGTTTGCATGAGCGGCATTAAAATCCCTGCGCCAGCTGCCTGGACGATACGTGCTGCAAGAAGCACCGGGAAATTCGTGGCGAACGAAGCAAGAATGGTACCTGCTGTAAAAATGCTAAGAGCCGTTAAGACTAAGGAACGGCTTGAAAATTTCTCAATTAAAAAGGCCGTAATTGGGATGAGAATCCCGTTTGTCAGCATAAAGGCTGTGGTCAGCCATTGGCCTTTACTGACATCAATATTGAACTCTTCCATGATATGCGGGATCGCTGGAATGAGAAGCGTTTGGTTTAAGATCGCAACGAACGCCCCAACGAGGAAAATCCCAACAATCACAGACCGGTTATACGATGTTGTTGATTGGTTCATATTATCCCTTCTTTATCTATAAAATAATGCTTTTCAGCTGTGACACGTTTTGAGATAAAACGCTGTGTTTGCCTAAATAATCAAGCAATGAGCTGATTAAAAAGGTTCTCGGTTGGTCCTTTGACAGTTCTTGACTCAGCAGTTCAAACGCAGAGAGGAGATCGTCCTTTTCTTCTCCGTTTGCTAGTGTGTGAAGCTCTTGTTTCATCTTTGTTAAGTACGAGATGACAAGCTTTTCTTCATCATATTCTTCCTGTGTGGAAAGCAAATAAGAGTCCATCAGCTGATCTGTTAGCACAGGCTCAATGGAGCAAGGCTTTATTGATACACGGTCCATCACACCGATGATCATTTCGGCGGCATTTTCTAATTGGATGTTCTTGTGCTCAATCGCCAACATCAAGATGAATTCTCTCATTAATCCGTTGAGGACAATCACAAGATCCCACACATAAGGCGCAACAGATTCACCATATGTGCTTAAAATGATGTCTCTGTGCCGCTGCATGATAATGGAGCGTGTCTCACGTAAATGCTTAATGACGATGGGCGAATGCTGTGAAAAAGCTTCAAAGGACAGCATATTCAAAAATTTATGATTCTCTTTAAACTCTTCAAGCTCAAGCTTAATTTTTTTTGTGAATTTTTCCTTTTTGGACAGCGTCGTTTCGGAATGAATGATCTGAGAAATCTCTCTCATTTTGCGCTGATTGTATTTAATCAGTTCCAATAGAAGAGCTTCCTTTGAATCAAACAGTTTATAAATAGACGCTTTTGATATTTTACAGGCATCAGCAATTGACTGCATGGAGACACTCATATAGCCTTTTTGAGAAAATAATTTCTTCGACACCCGCAAAATCTCTTCTTGCTTTTCGTTCATCTTCATAAGTCCTTTCCGAATCGGCAAAACCATATGGTCACAATGGAAACCGAGTGGTCACTTTTGCTATGATAACAAAACCAATGGCACATGACAAGAAAATGAACTTAAAAAAATACCTGCCCCAATGACAGGTATTTATCCTTCCGCATGTGCGGCATATATGTGGATCTGTCCGTTACGTTCGACGATTAAAAGATCTTCCCGCTCCTTGACAGAGTAGATAGCGGTTCCTTTTTTCAACCGAGAAGCTGTTCCATGTTCAAAATGTGTGGCAGCTGTTTTCTGAATGACACCTACTTGCTGATGTTTTGTTACATTTAATGATTTTGTCCAATCTATGTTTGTTTCATAGATCGTTTCTTCCCATTGAAATAAATCTGCCTGTGGATCGAGAGCTAATAACTCTTCTGCACTAGGTGGTTTTGACTCAAATTGCTGAACAGATTGGCAGGCGCATAAGCTCGTTGCCAATAAGAGCATGAATAAGCAAGTCCATATTGTCCGTGTCAAATAAGGTTCTTCCCTTCAAAATAGTGTCTATGAGTCATAGTCGTTTCCATAGGTTGTCGCGTTACAATGTCATAGGCGAGTAACGAGATTGTATGTTAGAACAAAATACGATACATTTATCGTATGAATAATCCAAATCATCCAACCCAAGAAAACATGAGACTCATTTCTGTGCTGCAAGCATTGGCTGACCCTGTTCGGCTGGAGATTGTCCGCTGCTTAGCAGAAGCGGGTGAGAGAACATGCGGTACGTATCATATGAACATTGCCAAGTCCACGCTGTCGCATCACTTTAAAGTACTAAGAGAGGCAGGCATCGTGAAAGTGAGAATTGACGGGAAGCACCGTTACTACTCTCTCAGAAAGGACGACATTGATACCGCTTTTCCAGGCCTCTTGTCATCCGTTTTAGCTGTAGACAAGGAGCGGTGGTAAGAGAATCTTGCATCAACAAATGACAAATCCCCAAGGCATTGTAACCTTGGGGATTTGTGATGCGTCTCGTGTAAAACGGAATTAGGCCATTGAATGATCCATAGACAGATGGACAATGTCATAAATGTGAATCTGCTGCTCTATATTCTCTGGTAATGAGTCCAGAAAAGAATATTTGACGCATTTCCATTTATCGGGGTTATATACGATGACTTCACCCTTATTGTCGTTAAAATGGGAAAAGAGATGGGCGATATCTAGATTTTCAAGGCAATCAGTAGGATGAATCGTCACATACTCTTCAAGAACGAATGTGCTACGATGAAAATCATCTGTTAAATGAACGGAATATGTGATGCCAATATTGATTTGTTTCCAGCCAAAAGAACGTAAAATATGATCAAATGACCCCTTAAACACAAAATCCGTCATGCCCTCAGATTGTTTCCAAATATACAATGGGCAATAGCCATTGTGTAAACTCCTATGTTTGTCTTTTTCAGTGATCAAATAAGCTTTAAATAATAAATCCTGATATCCATCTGTTTTCCATCCATTGTTTCGTACTCTTTTTCTAATGATATTCATATCATAATCCGCAGGCAGATCCACATGATATTGCATGGCATGCATAGAAACACTCCCTTTCAATAGCCATCATAATCGACTTCAAACCAGTTGAATAATACATATTTGTGTTATTGTTATCACAAAAAGTGATAGGTGATCATGATGAATATAAATGATTTGATTATTTTTATAGAGGTGTATCAAAAAGAATCGATTAATCAAGCGGCTAAAGCTTTAGGGTATGCGCAATCCAATATTTCTCAAAGAATCAAAGCGCTTGAAACTTTATATGATGCAACATTTTTTATCCGGCATCATCATGGAATCAGTTCAACAGGACAGGGGGATTTATTTTATCAATACGCTCAAAAAATCGTAAAAGAAACGAAGTCCATTCAACAAAAATTGACTTCACAGAAAAAGAACGTTTTATGCTCTGAACTTCTATTTAACGTTTTATATGAGCAGCATGTTTTAGAGGATATTCAAGCCACTGATTTTATCATTGCTTCATCAAGTACGATCAACAAAAAGTTAACAGAGGATGTGTATGATCAAATTATTTCTTTTAATCAAATGGAAAAAGCGGAATATCAATTAAAAGAGGTAAAGAGCTTGGCATTGAACGTATATGGAAAATCCAAAGAGATATACGATGATGATGTTTCATTGGTCGTGAATCGTGATCAGCTTTGCCCATTAAGACATGAGGCCAGACGTATGCTGGGTGATCGAACCCTATTTGAGTTAGATTCGTTTGAAGGAATGATCAAAATCGTTGAACAGGGAGATGGTATTGCGTTACTGCCAACAAACTTAAAAAGCCTTCAAACACTCGTGAAATTGCTAGAAAAAAATATTCACATCAACTATTACGTTTATGAAAGAATGTGATCGTAACACTCCTCTGTCGGTTTAGTCCCGTCAAAGGAGCGCCACGATTCATCTACATGAGCTGTTTCATTTCCCATAAATCGAGTCATACAGGCGTCTCACCGCTGGCTTAATATCCTCTGGCCGCATATGAGAGAAACCGAGGACGAGTGGGACAAAGCCTTCTTTGTGACCAGGCACATGCTCATCAAGGGTAAAACGGTCCATCCCGTACATTTTCAGCTTTCGGTCTTTGGCACGTTGTAAAATCTCATGCTGCGTCCGATCTGAGCGGAATTCTGCGATAAAATGCAGCCCTGCATTTTCCCCGATAATTCGTACGTTGTCACGAAAGACAGTGTCAAGCTCCCCAATGAGCTGTTTTCGTTTTTCCTCATATAGCCCATTCATTCTTTTAATATGCCGCTGATAGGCGCCATCTTTTATAAAATAAAGAAGGGTGTATTGTGTAAAAAGATTGGCCGTTTGAATAAAAAAGTGCTGTTCTTCTTTATAGCGTCTTAATAAATGCTGCGGCAGCACCATGTAGCTGATCCTCAAGCCGGGCAGCAAAGATTTCGAAAAGGTCCCCATATAAATGACTTTGTCATAGCGATCAAGGCTTTGTAGCGCCGGTATGCTGTCTGTGCCGTACTTAAATTCACTGTCATAATCGTCCTCAATGATATAGCGGTCTGGCTGATCAGCTGCCCAGTTTAATAGCTGTATCCGCCTAGAAATCGGCATGATCACCCCTGTTGGGAACTGATGAGAAGGCGTAATGATCAACACATTTGGCTCTTTCTTCTGGATATCGCTCATCCGCACCCCTTTTTGATCAATGCCAATCGTTTCAATCCGGTGATGATTGTTTTTCAGCATTTGATACAGTCTGCGATAGCCGGGGTTTTCTAATCCATATATTTGATCAGCTGGAAGGATGCTAGATAACGAATGAATGAGCGACTGTGTACCTGCACTTAAAATGAGCTGTTCAGGGTAGCATTTGACCCCTCGTGCAAGTCCAATCAGCCGGGCAATTGTTTCCCGTAGCTCATAGACGCCTTGTGGGTGCGGCAGCTCACCAAAGGCTTCTTGGTGGAGATGAATCGCTTTTTGCTCACTTTTCAGCCAGCTTTTAAAAGGAAAATTGGCTGTATCAACAGAAATATGAGAAAAGGAATACCAGTCATCTCGCTCAATCGGATTTTCCTTTAAATCAGCTGGAAGGGAAGAGGGTTTCAGTTGACCTGATTCATGAAATGTTTCCAGTGATTCCACAAAAAAGCCTTTCCGTTCAACTGAATATAAATATCCCTCGGCAAGCAGCTGCTGATAGGCGCCATTCACTGAATTGACGCTGACGTTTAAAGTATCTGCTAACTCTCGTTTAGACGGTAATTGATCGTGCGGCTGCAGGTTACGGTTTAAAATTTCCTCTTTAATTTTTGTATAAATTTGATGATAAATAAATCCGTTTTCCCCTGTTTGATCTAGTTGAATTGTCAGCATCTCGTCATTCCATCCTCTCTGGTACCATGAAAAAAATGATATTGGTACTTTCTATCATACCAAAAAATATTCAGAATAATAAAAAAGACATAAAGGGGATGGATGACAATGAGTCAAACGACAACAAACCGTTTTTCAACAGAGGAATGGCAGGGGAAAAGAGATCAATACGTCGCAAGAGGCGTAAGTAATGGCAACCGTCATCTTGCAGCGAAAGGGAAGGGAGCCGAGCTTTTCGATATTGATGGCAATCGTTTTATCGATTTTGCAGGCGCCATCGGTACATTAAATGTAGGACACTCCCATCCAAAGGTTGTGGAAGCAGTCAAAGCACAGGCAGAAAGCCTGATTCACCCAGGATTTAATGTCATGATGTACGAATCCTATATCGAATTGGCAGAAAAGTTATGCCACCTCACACCAGGCGACCACGACAAAAAAGCCATTTTCTTAAATTCAGGTGCAGAAGCAGTTGAAAACGCAGTGAAAATTGCCCGTAAATATACGAAAAGACAAGCGGTTGTCTCATTTACAAGAGGCTTCCACGGAAGAACGAATATGACGATGAGCATGACAAGCAAGGTCAAGCCTTATAAATTTGGATTCGGACCATTTGCGTCAGAAGTGTATCAAGCGCCGTATCCTTATTACTATCAAAAACCTGAAGGATTAAGCGATGCAGCCTACGACGAATACATCATTGATCAGTTCAATCAATTCTTTGTCGCAACCGTTGCACCAGAAACGGTCGCTTGTGTGGTGATGGAGCCAGTTCAAGGGGAGGGCGGATTCATTGTACCATCGAAGCGTTTTGTCCAGCATGTCGCTTCATTCTGTCAGCAACATGGAATCGTATTCGTGGCAGATGAGATCCAAACAGGATTCGCAAGAACAGGGAAATACTTTGCGATTGAACACTACGATGTGGTACCAGACTTAATCACTGTGTCAAAATCACTTGCAGCTGGCCTGCCGCTGAGCGGTGTTGTTGGCAGAAAAGAATTACTTGATGCAGCGGACCCAGGGGAGCTAGGAGGAACGTATGCTGGCAGTCCATTAGGCTGTGTGGCAGCTTTGGCTGTACTTGATATTATTGAAACAGAACAACTGAATGAACGATCTGAACACATTGGACAAGTCATTGAGGACAAAGCGAATGAGTGGAGAAGTAAGTACTCATTCATCGGGGAAGTCCGGCGATTAGGGGCAATGGCGGCCATTGAAATTGTGGAAGATCAAAAAACGCGTACACCAGATAAGAAGACAGCCGCAGCGATTGCAGCCTATGCAAACAAGCACGGACTACTCTTATTAACGGCAGGGATCAATGGGAATATTATTCGCTTTTTAACACCACTTGTCATCACAGATGAGCTGCTGCAAGAAGGACTAGGGATTATCGAAGACGCCTTCACAGCACGCTAAACAACAAAGGGGGATGGTTGTATGCAAAAACAACAAATGGCTAAAACCATGTCGCAGTCAGACGTACTGTTTTTATCCATTGGTGCAATGCTTGGCTGGGGCTGGGTTGTACTTTCGGGAGATTGGATTTTAACAGCTGGATTTTTAGGAAGTGTGATTGCCTTTGTCATAGGGGGCGTTCTCGTCATCTTTATTGGACTAACGTATGCAGAGCTTTCCTCTGCGATTCCAGAAACAGGCGGAGGACTCGTCTTTGTCCAGCGGGCATTTGGGATCAAATCAGCGTTTGTCTCCGCATGGGGCGTATTGTTCGGTTATGTGTCCGTGATTACGTTTGAAGCTGTCGCACTTCCGACAGTCATTGACTATGTCATTCCAACACAGCATGTTGGTTTCCTATGGAATATAGGAGGATGGGATGTTTACTTTACATGGGTATTGATTGGATCTGGCGGTGCGTTGTTTTTAACAGCTCTGAACTACATTGGCGCAAAGCCTGCTGCTATTTTTCAATCGGTGTTCACAGTGGCCATTATCCTGACAGGTTTTCTTCTATTAGGCGGAGCTACATTTAATGGAGATTTTGCAAACCTTGAGCCGATGTTTCAAGGCGGGGTTGGCGGTCTGATGGCTGTGTTAGTGATGATTCCCTTTTTATTCGTTGGGTTTGATGTCATCCCGCAGGTAGCGGCGGAGATTAACGCACCGAAGAAGATCATCGGGAGAATTTTGATTATCTCCATTGTGAGTGCGGTTGTATTTTATCTGCTCATTGTCTTTGGAGTAGCGGCAGGATTGTCCAAAGGTCAGCTTGAGGCTTCATCACTGGCAACAGCAGATGCTATGGTACAGCTTCTTGGTCATCAGGCGTTTGGAACTGTGCTTGTCATTGGTGGTGTAGCAGGCATTGTGACGAGCTGGAATGCTTTTATCATTGGTGCAAGCCGTATCCTCTACGCAATGGCGGAAAGAGGCATGATTTCCAAATGGTTTGCGTATATTCATCCGAAGTATAAAACACCGACAAATGCCATTTTGTTCTTAGGTGCATTGGCCTTTTTTGCACCATTACTAGGCCGACCTGCCCTCGTGTGGATTGTCAATGCAGGCGGTGTGGGCATCATCGTTGGGTATTTGATTGTGTCCATTGCCTTTATGAAACTTCGCAAGACAGAACCTGAGCTTGAGCGTCCATACCGCATTAAATATTGGCGGACGACCGGCGTTTTTGCCATTGGACTCAGTCTCCTTTTTCTATCATTTTATTTTCCTGGGATGCCGGCTTCCTTATCATGGCCAGCTGAATGGATTTTGCTTTTAGGTTGGGCACTCATTGGGTATATACTATATGTAATGAATCCAAGAACGAAGGAGAAGGTAGAGCATGACAAACGAACTCAAAGTGTATAATCCTGCAACCGGAGAAGAAATTGCCTCAGTTGCTCAGCATACAAAAGAACAGATTGAAGATGCGATCACTCGCTCACACAAAGCATTCAAAACATGGGCAAAAACGTCGGCCCATGAACGTGCAAATATCATTCGCAAATGGTTTGATCTCATGATCGAGCATAAAGAAAGACTTGCAAAAATCATCACAGAAGAAAACGGGAAGCCGTATCAAGAAGCATTAGGGGAAATCGTCTATGCCGCTGGATATATTGAGTGGTACGCAGAGGAAGCAAAGCGGATTTACGGTAGAACGATCCCATCTCATACGACAAACAAACGCCTATTTGTCACAAAACAGCCAGTCGGTCCTGTTGCGGCGATTACACCATGGAATTTCCCTGCGGCGATGATTACAAGGAAGGCTGCACCAGCGCTTGCGGCGGGCTGTACGTTTATCGTGAAACCTGCTGAAGACACGCCGCTTACGGCCATTGAGCTTGTGAAATTAGGCCATGAAGCCGGAATTCCAGAGGATGCCTTGCAATGGGTGATTGGAGATGGAAAAGAAGTGGGGGAAATCTTCACAGATAGTCCATTGATCCGCAAGATCACATTTACTGGCTCTACACCAGTTGGAAAACATCTCATCAAAAACAGTGCGAGCACAGTGAAACACGTTTCTATGGAACTTGGCGGTCATGCCCCGCTGATCGTAGATAAGGACGCCAACCTTGAATTGGCTGTGAAACAAGCAGTGGCATCTAAATTCCGTAATGCAGGCCAGACGTGTGTTTGTGCCAATCGCTTAATCGTCCATGAAGAAATTCATGAAGCATTTGCGCAAAGCTTCAGCAAAGAAGTGGAAAAGCTGAAAGTAGGAAATGGGTTTGAGGAAGGCACGTCCATCGGACCGATTATCAATAAGCGAGGCTTCGATAAAATTGTCGACCAAATTCAAGATGCCGTGGATAAAGGGGCGAAAGTTCTTGTCGGCGGCGATACACATTTTGACGATGAGAAGTCGTATTATTTTGTTCAGCCGACGGTGCTAACTCATGTCGACCCTTCAATGAACATTATGCATGAAGAGACGTTTGGTCCAGTTGCACCCATTACGACATTTAGCACATTAGATGAAGCCATTGAATTAGCAAATGATACACCTTTTGGACTTGCGGCTTATTTCTTTACAGAGAATTACCGCAATGGTCTCTATATATCTGAGAATCTAGATTACGGGATTATTGGCTGGAATGACGGGGGACCATCCGCTGTGCAGGCACCTTTCGGCGGTATGAAAGAGAGCGGTATTGGTCGTGAAGGCGGCATCGAAGGCATCGAGCCTTATTTAGAAACGAAGTATGTGTCAATTGGTTTAGACGAATAACATGTGAAAAAGACTGTCCGAGAAGTCTCGGCAGTCTCAGCGTGTAGGCAAACCCTCGCATTCTTTGTCAGTCCTGCGTGCTGGTGCTCACGAATGTCAAATTCGCTCCGCTCCAGTACTCGTCCTTCCTAGGGCTGCAAAGGTTTTCTATCACGCTGAAAAGGAAGACAAAGGGCTAAAATCAAGTTCATTTTAGCCCTTTGTCAACAATCTGTGACTGTCCGAGAAGCCTCGGCAGTTTTTTTATGTTAAACAGCCGGTGGGAAAAGTTGATCCACCGTTTCTTTTGTTTCTTTGAGAATCTCGTGGATGTCGTCTGCAGATGCTTGTTCCATGCTGCTGAATAAGAGCCGTTCGACTGGCTGAACGCCGATCAGATCGAAGGCGGCTGTATCTGTCGTCATGTGATGGCTGGGGGTGATGATCATATTTGAATCAAGAAAGGTCCTCGGTGCATCATGCGTATTAATAATGACCCCTTTTTTGTCTCGAAGCAGATTTTTCACCACTCCGTTTTCATTGATCTCATACGCAAACCCCTCTGAAAAAACGCGCTCCACATAACCCTTTAGCATCGCCGGCAAGCCTGTCCACCATATTGGAAAGATAAACGTGAGGACATCAGCTTGTTGAATCAGCTTCTGCTCTCTTTGAACCGGTACCGGCACATGTCCGTTTCTCATGGCAACCTTTTCTGCTGTTGTCAGCTCTGGCGGAAAGCCAATGCTATACACATCACGAACCGTCACATCATGACCATTGTTCAAAAGAGTGCTTACAACAAGATCTAATAGGGTTTGATTTAAGCTTTGCTGGGGATGAGCAAATATGATTAGATGGTTCATCTCATAGCCTCCTAGGTGGTCATGTGTCTCATTATGGCATGCACGAGTATCCTATTCAATCCTATATTGGAAATGATAGGTTGGGAAAATAAAAAGCGACCGCTTGAAAAAACGATCGCTCATGTAAGGCTTATTTCTTTCTAAAAGCAAGTCCAAGTGCAATTAATGCCACAACTAAGGCTGCAATGGACAGACCAAGAACAAGTGGTGAAGAAGAAGCAGAGGCTGTTTCAGATGCCTTTTCTTCTTTTGGTTTTTCTTGACCATGTGAATCCGTTACGGTATTAGACGCAACAATATTTGTGATCGAATGAGGCTTATCAGCGTCCTTGTCGCCAGTCCATTCAACTACTGTTCCATCCTTGTAATATTGATACGCATCCCATGCCGCTTCGCCGGCTTTTTCAGGGTTTTTTGCGACAAACACGAATTGCTGGAACTGGCCAGCAAGGACACCATCGCCAGTTGCTTCCCAAGTGACTCTTGTGACTTTTCCGTTTTTCTCTTCAGTTGTTGTTTTCCAGCCAGGCACTGGCTCGTATTGCTGGAATTCTACGCCTTTAGGCATCGTGATGACAACCTTTGTTGTCGGACTGTCGCTTTCAGAAGGTACTTTTAACGTATAGGTTTCCCAAGCATTCGTTGCGGATGTATCAGGTTTGACTGTCACGTGTGCACTTACAGGAATCGCCAGTAAAAATGAAGCGAGAAGCATTGGTAATAAAGCTTTAACGTATTTTTTCATATGATATAAACTCCTTTTAGTTTCTTCTAATGAATGTCGTATCGATGTTGTCAAAAGAACCAGTTAATACATGAATCTCAATTTTCCAAGTGCCTTTTTCATTTAGTAAGAGGTTTTCAGCCGAGAAGTGACCATTCTTTAATCGTTTCAGCTGAAATTCGTTTGGCGTTTCATCACCGAACAAGGAGACTTTGTGGATCTTAGCTGTCACTGATTGAATGTCTGTGATCGTTTGTCCATCCTTCTTCGTAAATGCCACCTCGAACGTGTTTTTACCAGGAGCATTCGGGGTAATGCTCAAAGACACAAGGTCACGATGCTCCACCTGATTGGCTCCAAAGAATGGCTCTGGTGCAGGCGGCGGAGGACTTGGGATATTGGTAAATACGGCTGTTAATAGTAAAATAGCGATCCCAATGATCCACTCTGCTCGTAAAGATACGTTTCGTTTCTGCTTCTTTTCCCATCTCAGCATCAAATAATGGATAAGCCCAAGTAGACCCATGATGATAAATAAACCAAGTTTGATTAAGAAGGTGCGTCCATAAGCTGATTGGAAAAGGGCATCAAATGATTGCAGAATAAAAATCGCATTCACAAACCCAGAGAACACAATTAGTCCAACTGAGAGCAGTGCCCACGGATGAAAGGCTGTCAGGGTGCTGCGTATGAGCGGCTGATCTTCATTCGGCAGTTTCTTCATCAAAAGAAGGACAATGGCTGTTAAGCCGCCGACCCAAATAGATGCAGAAACGAGATGAATGAAATCGAGTGACGTTGTCAGTATTTTATTATCTGTAGCGGCTGGATGACCGATTTGTGCTTTCAGCCAAAGGAGTACGATGAAAATGAGCAGTGGAAACAGCCATACCCGGAAGGAAGTGAAGTTTCCTTTTTTCATCGCCACAATCGTCCAGATCGTCAGTAGAACAAATGACGCCATTAGCAGCATCCACAGACTCCCACCCGAAGTCGACACAATGGTTTCTTGTAAAAGCGATGGTTGAAATGCCCCTAAAAAGGACACGTCTGCCGCTGATTTAGTTTGAATCGGCAGCTGGAACAAGAGTGCTCCGCCCATCATGATCAGTGAAACAGTCAAAAGTCGCTTCATTCGCCGGGCTAAAACGTCGGTTATGGGCGCTTTAAACCATAGAAGCCCAAATAAAATGGTTCCAAGAAATAAGCTGAATGACGTATACAGAAAGGCTTTGTCAATGGTTGAAGCCATATCGATGGATTCACTTGATTGTCCTTGATCTAATTGATCAAATCCTCCATCCGCTTTTCCGATACTAAACGGAATCATGCCAGACACAGAGTGCCCATCGGCTGATACCGCATTCCACTGAATGGTGTAAATGCCTTTTGGTAAATTTTTTTTTAAAGCTGCTTCCATGATCTTTTGCTCTTTGATGACCGTATCTCCTTGATCCACACGATCCCCTTTTGCATTAAACACCTTAATGGCATGAAATCCGCTTTCGATTCCTTCACTAAAGGTGATTGAGACTGCAGGAGGCTGCTGATCCAGCTCTTCATTTGCTACTGGATTTGAGCTCACCACATATGCATGAGCAAATGCTTCTTTTGGAATGAAAAATGAGAACATGAAGAGAAGCAGCAGAAGCCACTTACTATATTTCAACAATGTGAATAACCGCCTTTCTACCTATGAAAATGTCTCATGTATCAGAAAGAAAGCGGCAGTAAACTGTGAGTCACAGAAAAAACCGCTCTTTCTATTGTACCGCCCACTCTAAAAGGTAAACGAAACAAATAGCAAGATGGTTCACTTTTTCTGTGTCATGTCTTGTCTGCGCAGACGTTTCTTGAATGTTTGATCAATATAAGCCTATTCGATTTAAGTAGAGGAAACAAGAAGTGACCATTTGAAAGTTGTGAAATTCCAATGAATTTTGCGCCAAAACAACAGTAGATTCAACTTTTACCCCGCTATCATCTATGGTATGCCGAGAGGTGTCACATTATTTTTCAATTTTGTCACACACTAAGTGACAAAGTGACATTTAGTTTCAATTGAAGGGAAAGTGAAAGCGTTTTACGATAGGTATAAGGGCTTCACTGACTCTCGTTCTTATATCTTTTGACCTATAAAGCCCGAAATAAAGGGAGAGAAGAAAGGGGTTTTCACAGATGAAGGAAAAAAGCGGATTCCGCGTGAAAGTACAGCGCTTTGGAAGCTATTTAAGCGGCATGATTATGCCGAATATTGGTGCATTTATTGCATGGGGACTCATTACAGCTTTGTTCATTCCAAGTGGTTATCTTCCGAATGAACAATTAGCTACACTCGTTGGACCGATGATTAACTACTTACTACCGCTCTTAATTGGTTACACAGGCGGTAAACTCGTCTATGACCATCGAGGCGGAGTGCTCGGTGCTACGGCTACGATTGGCGTCATTGTTGGCTCAGACATTCCAATGTTTTTAGGTGCCATGATCATGGGACCGCTTGGCGGTTATCTTATTAAGAAAATCGACCAGCTGTTCAAAGACCGAATCAAATCTGGCTTTGAAATGCTTGTGAATAACTTTACGGCAGGTATCCTCGGTGCCATTCTTGTTGCCATTGCATTCTATGCTATCGGCCCAGTGGTACTAGGTCTGAATAAAGCCCTTGCGGCAGGTGTAGATATCATTGTCAATGCTCATTTACTACCGCTGGCAAGTATCTTCATTGAACCTGCAAAAGTATTATTCTTAAACAACGCGATTAACCAAGGTATTTTAGGTCCGTTAGGGGTCGAGCAAGCAGCGAAGACAGGGCAATCTGTTCTGTTCTTGCTTGAAACAAACCCAGGGCCAGGCTTAGGTGTTCTTCTTGCGTATATGTTCTTTGGAAGAGGAAATGCGAAACAGTCTGCACCAGGTGCCATTGTCATTCAGTTCTTAGGAGGAATCCATGAAATTTACTTCCCGTACATCTTAATGAAACCAAAACTTATTTTGGCTGTCATTGCAGGGGGAGCAAGTGGTGTCCTGACGTTCACATTATTAAATGCAGGATTAAAAGCTGTGCCGTCACCAGGAAGTATTATTGCGCTTATGCTGATGTCTCCAAAAGGCGGTCACCTTGCCGTTTTAGCAGGGGTTGTCGTAGCAGCTATCGTATCGTTCCTTGTCGCATCGGTCATTTTGAAAGCATCTAAAGAAGTTGACGAAGATTTAACAGCAGCAACAGAAAAGATGCAGGACATGAAAGGCAAGAAAAGTGCAGCCGCCGCTGCTCTTACAGCACAAAAAGAAGACGCTCAAGCAAACGAGCAAGCAGCATCTCCAAGTGACGTCAATCCAGATGACGTGAATAAAATCATCTTTGCCTGCGATGCAGGAATGGGTTCAAGTGCAATGGGTGCGTCCATTCTGAAAAACAAAGTGAAAAAGGCAGAGCTTGATATCGATGTGACAAACACATCGATCAGCAACATCCCAGATGATGCGGATGTGGTCTTTACTCATAAAGATTTAACAGACAGAGCCAAGGCAAAGCTGCCAGGCGCTGTGCATATCTCAGTGGATAATTTCTTAAACAGCCCGAAATATGATGAGCTAATTGAGAAATTGAAAAAATAACATGACGAAACGGGTTGAGTCCAATTTTTCCTAATTGAACTCCCCGTTTTGGTTGTTTTCCTGATTTTTATTCTAAAAAAGGTGTGTGATCATGTATGAAACAAGTACTTTCTAAAGACAATATTTTTCTAAACGAACAAGCAGGTTCTAAAGAAGAAGCCATCAAAAAAGCAGGCGAAGTCCTCGTAGCAAACGGCTACGTCACAAGTGATTATGTCGACAAAATGTTTGAAAGAGAAGAGATCTCTTCTACATTTATGGGGAACGGCATTGCAATCCCTCATGGAACAGAGGATGCGAAAGCGGCTGTCCTTCATTCAGGGATTTCGATTATCCAAATTCCAGATGGTGTTGAATATGGTGAAGGAAATGTGGCGAAAGTCGTCTTTGGGATCGCTGGGAAAAACAACGAGCATCTTGACATTCTGTCTCAAATTGCGATTGTCTGTTCAGAAGAAGAAAATGTAGAACGTATCATTCATGCAAAGGATCAGGATGAACTGATCGCCATCTTTAACGAGGTGAACTAACATGAAGGCACTTCATTTTGGAGCAGGGAATATTGGCAGAGGGTTTATCGGATCTTTGTTAAAGGCATCAGGCTTTGAACTTGTCTTTACCGATGTGAATGAAGCGGTCATCAATGAGCTGAATGAAAGAGGAGAATACACGGTTGAACTCGCAGCACCAGGGCAGAAGCAAGAAGTAGTCGGGCCCGTATCAGCGATCAATTCTTCGCAAAATCCAGCAGCATTAACAGAGGCGATTGCCACAGCCAATTTGATTACAACAGCTGTTGGACCAGCCGTATTGAAGATCATTGCCTCATCGATTGCTGAAGGATTAAAACGAAAAAAGCCAGACCATATCATCAACATCGTGGCATGTGAAAATATGATTGGGGGAAGTGCTCATTTAAAAGAAGCGGTGTTCTCTCATTTAACAGCAGATGAGCAAGCAGTGATATCACAAACCGTTGGCTTTCCAAACGCTGCGGTTGACCGCATTGTTCCGATTCAGCACCATGAGGACATTCTCAAAGTGTCGGTTGAACCATTTTTCGAGTGGGTCATTGATGAGACGGGCTTTATTGGAGATGTTCCGCAAATTGACGGAGCGACCTTTGTCCGAGATTTGACGCCGTATATTGAACGGAAGCTTTTCACCGTCAATACAGGACATGCACTAGCGGCTTATGTCGGGTATCAGCAAGGCGTAAAAACCATTAAAGAAGCTGTTGATACACCAGACATTCGTCAAGTTGTCGAAGGTGCCCTTCATGAAACGGGCAGTTATTTAATTGACGCATATGGCTTCCGAAAAGAAGAACATGATGCGTACATTCAAAAAATTATCAAGCGATTTGAGAATGCTTTTATCTCCGATGAAGTGACTCGTGTCGCACGCTCTCCTCTTAGAAAGCTGGGAGCAGATGACCGTTTAATCGGTCCAGCGAAAAAGATCAAGCAGCCAGTGTACTTAATCAAAGGGATCGCTGCTGCCTTGGCTTACGACTTTGCAGAAGACGAAGAAGCGGTCCGCTTGCAGGCATTAAGGAAAGAAAAAGGCATTGAAGGTGTGCTTCAAGAGGTATGTGGACTCAAACCTGAAGACGATCTCTATCAAGCTATCCTCAAAGAAACCGAGCGATAATCAAAAAATCCCTTTCTAACGTGAAAGGGATTTTCAGCGTATAGACAAACCCCCGCATTCGGTGTCAGTCCTGTGTGTCGGTGCTCACGAATCTCTCATTCGCTCCGCTCCGATACTCGTCCTTCCTAGACTGCAAAGGTTTTCTATCACGCTGAAATGAAGACAAAGGGCTAAAATCAATTTTAGCCCTTTGTCAACAATCTGAGATCCCTTTCTCTAACGTGAAAGGGATTTTTTCTATGACTTTTTTAATACTTTCCCCTGCATGACGATATATGTAGTAAGGGGGAATTAGAACATGAAAAAGAAAGCGTTTGCTTCAAGGAGTGTCTTTTTTCAATTGATGTCAGCCATTATCGTTATTACAATTCTAACAGGCGGACTTGTAGGAACAACGGGGTATTTTTTAGCGAAAAATGTCTTAATTGATGCGGGGAAAGAAGATTTAAAACACATCGTAAATGGGGCGATGGCTACTCTTGAACAATTGAACGACCGTGTGGAGAACAAAGAACTGACGCTTGAACAGGCGCAGGAACAAGCCCGTATATACTTGAGCGGGCCGAAGAATGACAACGGCAAAGGGTATCAATTTCAAAAATCAGATTTCATCTATAAAAATAAAGGCTACCTTGTCGCATATGGAGCCGATTATTCATCACAGGTTCATCCGGTTAACGACATCGGCGTCATCCCAGATAACACGACAAATCGTCAAAAAATGGTCGCTGGCGCCACAGCAAAAGGCGAGGATGCACACTATATCACCTATATGGATAAAGACGATGCCACGGGGGAAGAAAAACAAAAACTCGCTTATATGAACCAGTTTACACCGTGGAATTGGAGTATAGGAATCGCTGTATTTCAGGATGAATTTTATAAAGAACTAGAGCAGATGAAGCTCTATATTATTCTCATTACAGCAGGTGTCGCTCTTTTAAGTATGGGTGTCTTTTATTTGGCAGCCCGAGGAAAAGTGAGACTGCTCAAGCAAGTCACGGCTGCTTCAAAAGAAATTGCGGCGGGCAATCTTGAACGCACCAGCTTAAAAGAAACCTCGGATGAAATTGGGCAGTTGGCAAAAGGCTTTAATCATATGTCAGGAGAGCTTAGAACACTTGTGAGCGGTTTGCAGGAAACGAGCAGCCAGCTCGTCGAATCTGCGACAGATCTATCCGCCATCTCTGAAGAAACATCCGCCAGCAGTGAAGAAATTGGCCGAGCGATTGGAGATATCTCAACAGGGACCCTTCATCAAGCATCAGACCTTGAGATAGCCAATCAACAAATGACTCAGTTCAATCAATCCATTGAAAACGTCAAAGAACAAAGCGACCAGATCAAACGAATTTCAGACCAGTCGAACCAATCTTCCGAGCAGGGTCAGCAAATTGTCCAGCAATTAAAACAATCAAATGAGCAATCCATTCAGGCATCTCAAGGCATTCGATCAGGGATTGAGCAGTTAAGTACAAAAGTACAAGATATTTCTCAAATCACAGATACCATTGAAAGCATTTCAAACGAAACAAACTTACTGGCACTGAATGCGAGCATTGAAGCAGCTCGTGCAGGAGAGCATGGCAAAGGATTCTCGGTTGTGGCGAGTGAAGTGCGGAATTTAGCTGAACAGACAAAGCAATCAGCTGTTCAAATACAGCAGATGATTCAAGGCATTAAAGAAGAAACGACGGCTACAGCTGGCATGATGTCCAAAACAATGGATCGTTTTGCCGAGCTTGATGAAGCGGTTCATGCAACAGAACAAGAATTCAATTCCATCTCTACATCGATTTCACAAACCATCGTTGAAACGAATGCGATGGCAAAAGAGCTGAACACATTACTGGAACAAAACGACCTCATCACAAAAGCGATGCATGGTGCAGCGCATATTTCTCAAGAAAATGCCGCTGCGATTGAAGAAATCACTGCATCTACTGACGAACAAGTCACCGCCATCTCCAATGTGGCGAAGGCAGCAGAAAGGCTCAATGAGCTAAGCATGCGATTGAATCAAGATATTGCACGTTATCGTTTATAAGGTATGGTCAAACGGACGTCGAAAAGTCGATGTCCGTTTTTTTATTTAGACGACTTTCGTCCTTTTTGCCCGTCGCTTTTGATTTGTTTGGTACGTTCGATAGGCTTTCCAAGCATTGGCACATAAAAGCCCTGTGAGTAAGTAAGATAAGCTATTAAATAAATAGAAGTCCACACACGAAACGACAGCACAGAGGATACCAAAGATGATTTGATCACGATTCTTTGCTGGTGAAGTAGGTGGATCAGTCAACATAAAGAATGCAAGGAACAAGACGGCATTTAAGTAGGGCGTCATAAAAGCAGATGAAGCATCCGTTAGGCCGATGAATCCCAATATGAGGTGGATCAGGCCGTATGCTGCTAGAAAGGCGAAAACTTGCGGGAACTTTTGTACGCGGCTTGTCACCAAATAACCGCCGACCACCACTAGGATTATAGTCCACCAAGGTAGAAGAGACATACCGCCCCACCAGCTTTGATTGGAAGAAAATAAAATGACTGAGAGCCATAAACCAAATGCGGCTGGATTCAAAATTGGTTTCTTTTGATAAGTGATGACATGCTTAGATAATATGGCTACTGCGGCTGTGAAAGCAGATACAGCAAAAGAAGTGGCTGGACTGAGAACAATGCCAATAATCAGCCCTGTGAGCAGAGCTCCATCAGGGAATGTGTGTTTATTGTTTTTCCAAATCACTCTTGAGATGAAAGAGTCAATAATTAGTGCTGTCCCGATGCTGGTAGCAACTGTAGCGAGACCACTAAGAAAACCAGCGTGCAGACTCCCGGCGGCTAAAAAGACCAAAAGAATGGCGATGACATACCGTTTCGGCGTCCGAATGTAGGTTTTTAGTGAAGGCGATGATTTCAAAAATGTTTGGTCTCTTGTTGGTGCTGGCTGTAATTCCATGATGGAACCTCCTTCATCTCCGGTGTTAGGGTCATATCAGCATCTTGATCCACCATCACGGCAGGTATTTCATGTTCGGCTAAAAAAGAATAACCTCCTTCTCTACCTAATAAAAAAGCAGCTGTAGAGAGACTATCTGCGAGCATACCGAGTGGTGCAATGACGGTACAGCTTAACAAACTTTGTTCAGACTGTTTCGTTTGAGGGAGAATCAAATGGTGCGTATGAGGATCATTACGGCTGATCCGTTCATAGCTTCCAGATGTACAAATCGCACAATTAGTCGTTTGAATGACCGAGATGTTGGTCTGTTTGTGAATGGGATGCCGAATCCCAATTGTCCACTCTTCTTGTTGTTCGTTAAATCCAGATACCAACACATCCCCACCAGCATTCATCATAAAGCCTTCCCATGCTTCAAGCTCTTTTGCGGCAAGATCGCACGCAAATCCCTTTGCAATAGAACCAAAATCCAAAATCAGCGGTTTGTTCAAATAAATCGTCCGATTCGTCTCGTTTAACTGGACGTCACGGTAATGAACAGCTGTATGTGGTACGTCATCTGATGAAAAAGTTTGTCCTGTCGTATATAAACGATCGAATCCTTTTTGTTCCATGACTTTCCCGATGGTTGGATCATACTTTCCATTTGTTAATTCAGCTAACTCTAACGCATAGGCTGTTAAATCGAAAAGCATTTCACTGACTAATACCTCTTGCTTGGAGCGATTGGCTAACTTCATGACTTCCGAATCAGAGCGGAAACGGCTAAACCGATGTTCGATATCGTAAAAAATGGAAAAAGCGCGATTGATGTCTTCTAAAACAGCTCGTCGATCTTCTTCATAGGCAACCACTTGAATATTGATAACAGTTCCCATAGCCAGCATGGATTTTTGATAAGTTATCAGTTTTTGTTGTCCTAACCATTTCATCATAGTGTCTCCTCTCTATGCCTTTGCCTGCTCTAAAGCCTGAGCAACGGCTGTTTCAAAATCCTGAGTACTTAATGTTGCACCGCTCACCGTATCTACATCAGCACTTTGTCTGATAACCACTTCATTAGGTAATGATGAAATGGAGCTTTGCCCGTATCTAGTGTTATCACTCGTAATCTCGACAGAAGTGATATTTCCTTGTTTGATGGTAACAGATACACTGATAGAGCCAATTTCATTTGATCCAGTACCAGAGAAAGTACCATCCTTGAGTTCAGTTTCTGAAGTGGTATCTTCTGTTTGAGTGGCGGTAGTATCTGATGTGAGAGATGTATCGTTTGAAGAAGCGTCTGCTTGTGTATTTGATTGTGCTGTTTGAACGGCTTGAGCGTGATGGGTAGTTGCATAACCAGTGATGTATAAGCTGCTGATGGCTGCGGTGCAAAGACTAATCATTTTCTTATTTATTTTTGCCATGATGTATCCTACCTCCTATTACGATCTACTATATAGAAGAAATTTGAACAAACCATGAACAAGAAAAGAACGATTTTAGATAATGGGCAATAAGAATCAAGATGTTACACGTTATCATTTATTTTTGACTGTGGTTCATTTATCAGGTAGGATGAAATAAATCTAAACCTTGCTCACGCAATCAAAAAGGGGTGTTTCGTCCATGAAAAAGAAAATATTGATGTTCTTATCTTGTGGCTACGGATACTCCACTGCTGTTTTCTTTTAGGATAGACAAAAATTGGTGAAGTCTGTCTACAGGAGGAAAAACACGCAGAAAAATCATAGTGAGTGAGGGATTTACATGGAAAAAATCACGAGAAAAAACCCAGAAAGTATGCCGAAACCCGTTGGCAACTACAGTCATATCACAAGGGTGCCAAAGGGTGCGGGGTTATTTGTGACATCAGGTCAAGTAGGGACAGGAGCGGATGGACAGATCCCATCAAGCTTAAACGACCAAGTCACCAATACGTTTGAAAATATAAAGAGAATCCTTGCATCAGAAGGATTGAATGAAGAACACGTCATTAAAGTCAATATTTGGGCAACAGAAGAAATTGATTGGGATCATCTATATCCACAGTGGGATGCAATCTTCAAAACGGCATATCCATCAATGACCGTTGCCTATGTGACTGCATTAGGGTGGCCAGAGCTGAAAATCGAAATAGAGCTATGGTGTGCCGATATTTAATCAAAAAAAGAACAGTGCAAACTGTTCTTTCAGCGTGTAGCCAAACCCTCGCATTCTTTGTCAGTCCTGCGTGCTGGTGCTCACGAATGTCAAATTCGCTCCGCTCCAGTACTCGTCCTTCCTAGAATGCAAAGGTTTTCTATCACGCTGAAAAGAAGACAAAGGGCTAAAATAAAGAATCATTTTAGCCCTTTGTCAACAATCTGAAAGAACAGTGCAAACTGTTCTTTTTTGATGAGTATTTATGAAACAACTTGGAATCGCTTTGTAATGAACGCACCGAGAAATGCACAGACTGTGTAGACGATGACCCAAATGAGAAAAGATTCATTTCCACCAATAAAGGTGAACATCAGAATCACACTCGCTACCAGCACAATCAAGGTGGGAAACCAAATGTTCTTTAAAAACAATGTGCCGAAAATACCAATCAGCACAGAGATCATAGGTAAACCAACTACAACGAATAAGACAAAAACAGCCATGCTAATTACTCCTTTGAACCAAATCAACTATTTACATAAAAACATATAACAGTGCTGCACCCATATGCGGAAGAGCAAAGATGATGAAAAGAAACGCCGTATCAAGACGAAACATCCGGTGTTCTTTTGTTTCAGAGTGATAGGCCGCTCGTGCCTCTTCCCCGTTGGTCCATGCACCCATAAGAAATCCAGATGCAACGAACGCAATAATAGAGATTCCACCACTGACGAATCCAATCCATTCATGGTGCTGTAATATGAGCGCCGCACTGCAAATCACCAGCATGGAGCAAACACCAGCAAAAACAGCATGTTTCTTTCTCATTACGCTTCACTCCTTCGGACAGCTATTAGGAGACCGCATCACATATTTCAATGAAATGTCCATCAGGATCAGACACATAACTGACCGTTTGTCCCCACGGCTTCTTGGCAGGTTCCTTGATGACAGGTACTCCTTTTTCCTTCAAGGACGCAATGGTTTCATTCACATCATCCACAACAAAGCCAATCTCAAACGTTTGTGATGAGCTGACTGCCTCTGGAACAGGCAGCCCAAGTGCCTCTTTCACATCTTGGCGTGAATTAATCGATAGGGTGACTTCTCCTGTATCAAACTCAACATAGGATTCAACCCTCAATTTAATCGGCAAACCGAGGATATGATGGTAGAACTGAATACTTGCCTCAACATCGTTTACATATAGAATGGTATATTTCATTTTCATGTGGAAAGCTCCTCTCTTCATATACGTGTCAAAACCGGAAAGGTTTCCCACTCATTTTACCACATAGGTCATAAGATTCATTTAATTCCAAAAAAACCAATATTTTCACCTCAATCGTCTTGAAAAACAAAATGTGGTGACATATGATAAAAATGTAAAATGAGAAAAAATAGGGGGGAACTTACATGTTGAAAAAAATCATGGTCACTGTCTTGTCTTTCGGTCTTTTACTTAGCTTTACACAAGTTGACACTCACACAGCGGATGCAAAGACAGTCAAGTACAAAAACTGCAAAGCACTCAACAAAGTATATAAAGGCGGCGTGGCAAAAAGCAAAAATACGAAAAACAAAGGTGGAAAAACGAAGTACAAGCCTTATGCATCAAAAGCACTTTACTTAAAAAATAAACACCTTGACCGTGATAAAGACGGCATTGCGTGTGAACGTTAAAAAGACCTGTCACAAGGTCTTTTTTCTATGGGATCAAACTCGTCCCTTTGTGCCATCTTCATCTTTATATTAAAATAAAGATAGATTCAAAAAATGATACAAAGTGGGGTACTCAATTTGTCAACACAAGCTGATAAGAAAGACATCCGATTGATTGCCATTGATATGGATGGCACGCTGTTAAACAGTGAGCACGTCATTCCTGAGGAAAATAAACAAGCCATTAAAGAAGCAGAAGCCAAAGGGGTCCATGTGGTGATTAGCACAGGACGTACGCTGATGACATGCCGAGAGCTGGTCGAGCCACTGAAACTCTCTTCCTATCTTGTCACAGCGAACGGAAGTGAAATTTGGGATTCAAACTTCCAGTTGATCGAACGAGAACTACTGCATCCCGATCACGTTCAGATGATGTGGGATCTAAAAAACAGATACGAAACCGATTACTGGGCATCTACTGTGGATAAAGTGTGGAGAGGAGAATTCCCAGAACGCATTCATGACCACGAATGGCTGAAATTTGGCTTTGATATTCATGACGATGCTGTTCGTGAGGAAGTCCTCCATACATTAAAAACAAATGGACAGCTAGAAATCACGAATTCCAGTCCAACCAATATCGAAGTCAATGCAGCAGGCATTAACAAAGCGGCAGCTCTCGCAAAAGTTGCAGAACGCATTGGCTGTACAATGGACAACGTCATGTCACTTGGCGACAGCCTGAATGATATGGCGATGATTCAAGAAGCCGGATTAGGCATCGCAATGGGCAATGCACAAGAAGTTGTGAAAGAAGCGGCTGATTGGATTACGGCTCCTAATACAGAGCATGGGGTAGCAAAAGCCATCCAGCATTGGGTGCTGTCTAAATAAATGAGTAGAAAAAGTGAGAGGATATGACCTCTCACTTTTTTTGTTTTCTACTAGTTCTATTGTTATATTTTCTGACAATTTCATGTGCAGTCTATCCAAAGTTGGTATAATCAATATAAATTCGAATATTCGGACTTTCTATTCCGTAATTCGGAACGACAAGGAGGGGTCCTATGTATCAAGTGGATATTAACTGTGATTTGGGAGAAAGTTTTGGTCAATACACCATCGGTTCAGATGAACAAATTCTTGAATATGTTACCTCAGCCAATATTGCATGCGGTTTTCATGCGGGAGATCCAACTGTGATGAGAAAGACGGTTAAAATGGCACTGGATAAAGGGGTCCAAATTGGTGCACATCCAGGTCTGCAAGATTTAGTCGGTTTTGGCAGACGTCCAATCGCTATCTCAGCAGAGGAAGCCTATGATCTTGTGATCTATCAAATTGGTGCACTATCAGCCTTTCTGAAAGCAGAAGGCGGTACAATGCAGCACGTCAAACCACACGGCGCCCTTTACAACATGGCGGCTAAAAATACTGAATTATCTGAATCAATTGCGAAGGCTGTGTATGATATTGATCCTAACCTTGTGTTATTTGCGCTGTCAGGCAGTGAACTTGCGTCAGCAGGGGAAAGAATCGGTCTTCAAGTGGCACATGAAGTTTTTTCTGATCGGACGTATCAACCAGACGGGACACTGACATCCCGCCGTGAACCTCATGCACTCATTGAAGAGGATGAAAGGGCGGTTCAGCAGGTCATCCGTATGGTAAGAGAGGGGAAAGTGCGGACAGTGCAAGGGGAAGATGTTCAGCTCAAAGCAGATACGGTGTGTATCCACGGGGATGGCAGTCACGCGCTTCAATTTGCAAAAACCATTACAGCGAAGCTAAAAGAAGCCACTATTCAACTCAAGGCCTTTCGATAAATCGTCATCAAAGGGGGAAACAGCATGAAAAGAGAGAAAGCCAAACAGATGAAAGCTCCAAAAGGGAACCGTTCTATGCTGATGGGCGCAGCCTTTTTAATGGCAACGTCCGCCATTGGACCGGGATTTTTAACACAAACAACGGTGTTCACACAGCAGCTCGCAGCTAGCTTTGGGTTTGTCATCTTGATTTCTATTTTGCTAGACATTTTTGCGCAAACAAATGTATGGCGTATCATTGCCGTCTCGGAAAAAAGAGGACAGGACATTGCCAATATGGTTCTGCCGGGGCTCGGATATGTGTTAGCCTGTTTGATTGTCATTGGGGGTCTTGCCTTTAATATTGGAAATATCGCTGGTGCGGGTCTCGGTTTTCAGGTCATATTCGGCGTCGATCCCCGCATAGGGGCTGGGGTCAGTGCAGTCATTGCCATTCTCATTTTTGTCATCAAAGAGGCAGGAAAAGCGATGGACCGATTCACACAAATTGCTGGTTTTGTCATGATTGGTCTGATGCTGTATGTGGCTATTTCTACAGCACCGCCAGTTGGAGAAGCGGTCATGAGAACTTTCGTGCCAGAGAAAATTGACATGTTATCAATTGTCACACTTGTCGGCGGGACAGTTGGTGGCTATATCGTTTTTGCTGGTGGTCATCGTCTGCTGGATGCTGGCATTAAGGGGAAGGATGCATTGCCTCAAGTGACGAAAAGTTCCATTTTCGGTATTTTGATCACATCCGTGATGCGTGTGGCTTTATTTTTAGCCGTTCTAGGAGTTGTCTCAAAAGGCTTACAGATTGATCCATCGAACCCGCCTGCGTCTGTTTTTCAATTAGCATCTGGAAATGTGGGATATAAAATGTTTGGCATCATTATGTGGGCTGCCGCCATTACCTCAGTCATTGGAGCGGCATACACCTCCGTTTCCTTCTTTAAAACCTTCTCACCAAAAATCGAGAAAAATCAACGAGGCATTATCGTTGGATTCATTGCGCTCTCGACCATTTGTTTTATCACGATTGGAAGACCTGTGAACATATTGATTTTGGTTGGGGCCATCAATGCATTGATCTTGCCGCTTGCACTCGGAACATTGCTGATTGCTGCCTATAAAAAAGAAATTGTCGGTGATTATCGCCATCCATTCTTTTTGACAGCAACAGGCGCGTTTGTTGTTGTCATCATGGCAATCATGGGCGGATATACCATCATGAATGAAATTCCAAAACTATGGAGCTGATCATATGAAAGCATATCAAACCTATGAGCCGTCACAAATCAGGGAATTGATTCGTAAGCAGAAGATCACAGGACCAACGGCTGGCTTTGCTGAGGGATTTGCGCAAGCCAACTTAATGATCGTCAAAAAAGAGCTAGCCTTCGATTTTCTTTTATTTTGTCAGCGGAATCCGGCTTCGTGCCCTTTGCTTGATGTGCTCGACCCAGGTGATCCAGTGCCAAGGCGTTCAGCACCTGATGCGGATATTCGAACGGATTTCCCTAAATATCGTGTTTACAAAAAAGGGGTTCTTCAAGAAGAGGTAACAGATATTTCTTCCTATTGGGAGGATGATATGGTGGGCTTTCTCATCGGATGCAGCTTTACGTTTGAGCATGCACTGATGCTGAATGACATTCCTGTCCGCCATATTGAAGACGGTCATAATGTCCCAATGTATCAAACGACCATTTCATGTGAAAGGGCAGGTGTATTCCATGGTCCGATGGTTGTCAGTATGAGGCCAATCCCAGCGCATCAAGTCACAAGAAGTGTTCAGGTGACGTCTAGATTCCCATCTGTACATGGCGGTCCTATCCATATAGGTGATCCAGCTGTGATTGGCATTGAACATGTAGATCAACCAGACTTTGGAGAACCATCTGTGATCAAAGAAGGGGAAGTCCCGGTGTTTTGGGCATGTGGTGTGACGCCGCAAGCCATCGTCATGCACACTAAGCCGGATATTGCGATCACCCATGCACCCGGTCATATGTTTATCACAGATGTAAGAGATCAAAAGCTCGGTGTCCTGTAGAAAGAGAGGTGTCATAAGAGTGGCATTTTCAACGATAAAAGATACGATCACGTTCCACCCGCTAGGAGACGCAGCCATTGTCATCCAAGCCGGGACTGACATAAGTGAAGACATTCATGAGCGTGTGAAGCAGCTGTTTTTATGTATTGAACAGCATCCATTTGACGGATATGTGGAAGCTGTTCAAGCTTTTACAAACGTGACCGTCTTTTATGAGCCCTATAAGGTGTATCAATCTGCTCAGCTTAAGCAACGTGCGATCTCTCCGTATGAATGGGTCAAAGACTATATTGAAAACCTCCTTGAAGACAACTGGCAGGAGGGGAATCAGGCAAAGCGCCGAATCGTCGACATTCCTGTATGTTATGGAGGAGAGCTCGGTCCTGACTTAGAAGAAGTCGCCCGTATCAATGGTTTGACGCCTGAAGAAGTTGTACGCATTCACACATCCGGGAGGTATCTTGTCTATATGATTGGGTTTGCTCCTGGGTTCCCGTTTTTAGGCGGACTTTCTGAAAAAATTGCAGCTCCGCGTAGAGAAACACCAAGAATGTCGATTCCAAAAGGGTCTGTGGGTATTGCGGGGAAGCAGACAGGGGTTTATCCGATATCTACACCCGGAGGCTGGCAGCTCATTGGACAAACCCCTTTGTCCTTATTTCGGCCGAATGCTGAGAGACCTAGTCTACTAAAGGCAGGGGACGAGGTTCGATTTGTTCAACTGTCTGAAAAGGAATTTTTCAGCATGAAGGAGGAAGATCGTTGAGTATGCATGTCATCAAGCCAGGAATGTTCACCACCATTCAAGATAAAGGGAGAATAGGCTATCAGAAGTACGGTGTTTTAACGAGCGGCGGCATGGACCCGCTCTCGCTCCGAATCGCCAACATCCTCACTGGGAATCAAGAAAACGAAGCGGTGCTGGAAATCACATTAATGGGACCCGGCCCAGTGTTGACATGTCAGAAGGATCAGCTGATCGCCGTGACCGGTGCTGATGTGGATCTTGAGATTGACGGGGAACAAGTGCCTCTATGGAAACCGCTCTTCATTCGAGCAGGAAGCACGATCACCTTTGGCCCTTGTAAGAGGGGATGCCGCTCCTACCTCGCTGTAGCCGGTGGATTTGATGTTGAGCCGGTGATGAAAAGTAAAAGTACGTACGTCAGAGCGAAGATAGGCGGGATAGAAGGGCGTCCGCTAGAAAAAGGAGACGTCCTGCCGATTGGAGAACCGTCACCACTGGCGGTGAGCCTCGTTCACATGTTAAAAAGCAAAGGGGAACGTGCGCCAGAATGGACAGTCAATCATGCTCATTTTTTGCCTCTCGGGAAATCACCAGTCATTCGGGTGCTGGCAGGGAGACATCTGTCTCATTTTCAGGAAGAATCGCAGCAAGCTTTTTTCGAACGGTCTTATCAGGTCACTCCCCAATCTGATCGTATGGGATGCAGATTGAAAGGGGAACCGATACGTTTAAAGCAAAAGCTTGAATTGATTTCAGAAGCGGTTGCTTTTGGCTCTATTCAAATTCCTCCTGACGGCCAGCCGATTATTCTGCTCGCAGATCGCCAAACGACAGGTGGATATCCCCGTATTGGTGAGGTGGCAACAGTCGATTTGCCGTTCATTGCGCAGGCGATGCCTGGAGCGAATCTCACGTTTCAACAAATTGACCGCCAAGAAGCAGAGCAAGCCTTATTCACACAAGAAGCAGAAATGAAGGACCTGACGGCAAGATTAAAACTCGAAGCATTTTCGTTTTAGAAAAGGTGAGAAACATGCAGAACACAAATAAAACCGTTGTGAAATCAATGGAGATATTACGGCTTTTTATCACTCACGAACAATTAACGTTAAATGACATGATTGAGCTCTCGAGCATGCCCAAAACATCTGTACACCGAATGGCCAACTCGTTAGCCGATATGGGGTTATTAGAAAAGCATCCTTCAGGTGTTTACCGATTAGGATTGATGTTCCTTGAATACGGTCAGCTTGTCGCCGACCGCCTCGATATCCGTAGAATTGCAAGGCCCTTTATGGAAAACTTGCGTGATGAGGTAGGTGAGGCTGTTCAGCTCATTATTCGTGAAGGAGATGAAGCCATTTATGTGGAGAAAATGGAAGGAACGCAGCCTGTCCGGCTCTATACCGCTGTCGGAAGAAGATCCCCATTATATGCGGGAGCTTGTGCGAGAAGTATTCTTTCCTTTTTGCCAGAGGAAGAGAGACTTGCCTATATTGATTCGGTAGAGCTCGGGAAAATCGGGATCGGAACCATTACTGATAAAGATGTCCTGCGAAACATGATCGAAGAATCAAACAGGCGCGGATATACGTTAAGCTATTCAGAGCTTGAAAACTATACTGCGGCTATTGGAGCGCCCATTTTCAATCATCACGGAGAAGTGGCAGCAGGCATTAGTATTGCGGGGTTTGAGGCAGGCTATCAAAAGGAACGGCTTCCTTATTTAATTGAGCAGGTCAAAAAAGCGGCCAGCGGCATTTCAAAAGAATTAGGTTTTGCATCTGAACAAATAAAAAGCCAATGACCGTTAAGATCATTGGCTTTTTGCGTGTTCATGATTAGAAAGTTTTACCTAAAGCTTTTGCACGTTCGATCGCATCTGCTTTAATTTGTTCTGCTTTTGCAGGCTCAGCATTGTGACCTTCAACAATAAGACCTTCGAAAGAAGGAATACCGAAGAAGTTTGCAATTGTTCCAAGGTAACGGTGACCTGCTTCTAGTTCAGCAGCAGGACCTTCAGTGTAATATCCGCCACGTGCTTGAATGTGTAGCGCTTTTTTGTCTGTTAGTAATCCAACAGGACCTTGCTCAGTGTATTTGAATGTCTTACCAGCTACAGCAACAGAGTCGATGTATGCTTTAAGAACTGGTGGGAATGAGAAGTTCCAAAGTGGTGAAACAAATACGTATTTGTCAGCAGAAACGAATTGATCGCTTAATTCGTTTAGGCGAGCAACTTTCGCTTGCTCTTCAGCTGAAAGTGTATCGAAGCCAGCACCAGATTGAAGCTTGCCCCATCCAGCGAATACATCTGCATCAATGTGAGGAATGTTTTCTTTGTACAAATCGATATGTACAACCTCGTCACTTGGATTTGCTTCCTTATAAGATTCGATAAATGCTTTAGCAGTAGCCATACTGTAAGAAACTGTTTCATCATGCGGATGTGCAGTGATGTATAAAACTTTTGCCATGTTTATTCAATCCTTCCTGTTTCAATGATTTTTTTAGCGTACCCCAAAGATACACTGAATATGTGGCATCTTTAATCATATTGGAATGCTATGAAAAAGATGTAACAAGCACAGTTACATAAAAACTGATATTTTCATTGTAATCACTATATAGTTTGAAGTCAAGGTATAAAGTCTTGAAATCAAGATAAAAAGTTTGTAAATTTTTCTGAAACGCTTCAAAGCTGCGATTTAAGCAAAAAAACCCTACTCCCATTGAACAAAAAATGGATCGATATCGCAAGTAAAGTGTTTGTAAATGCGCCCATCCTGCGCTTTTGAAAAAAAGGTGGATGCCTTTAAGCCATCTGCTATAAGCATTTGCTCTTCTTTTTCGTATATATAAGAGAAGGCAGGAGAGAGTGAGGGATAAGAGTGGGACGATCCTATGTTGCGATTGGAGATTCCTTAACGGTTGGGGTGGGGGCACGTTTATTTGGCGGCGGTTTTACGGAGCGATATGCGGCGAAGCTTGAAAAGAAGCTGCATATACCGGTGAAACTGTCCGTATTTGCGAAATCAGGGTTAACAACGGAAGAGATCTTGCAGCTTTTTCAGCGGTCTGATGTAAGACGGGCGATTGCTCATGCTGACATCATCACCATCACAGGCTGCGGGAATGATCTTGTTCAAGCTGTTCTGCAGTATGAAAAAGGGGAAGATGAAAAGACACTGCTGCAAGCGTCTATGCATTGTCAGGCGAATTTTAGCAAAATGGTTCAAGAAATCGCTCTGATAAAAAGAGGGCAGCATCATCCATACTGCGTATATTTATTGAATTTATATAATCCTTTTCCTGAGATTCCGATCGCCGAGAGATGGCTGAAGCAATACAACCATCACCTTCGCCAGCTTGCTGCGAATCCACATGTAGAAGTGGTGGATATTTACGGTGTATTTGAAGGTCATCAAAGCGCATACTTATCGATTGATCAATTTCATCCGAACCACAAAGGATATGAAGCAATGGCAGAAGCGCTGTTTCAACAATCCGCTAAGCAACTGTGATCCCTCGGGATTGCAGTTTTTTCATTCTTTTAAATGAAGGGCTGTTTCGATATGATAAAAGAAACAAGACAAAAGAGGTGGATGCATGCAGGAGATGAGTGCGTATTTTCATGAATTGAAAGGAACAGCTTATGAGGTAGGAAAGCAGCAGGCTATTTGGCTGAAGGAGCGCCCTTTGCTTAAGAAACAATACATTCAAACAGAACCGTTATCAAAAGAGGCTGTGAAGGAAACAAAGCAGCTGATTCGACCGTTTCTTCCTCAGTTAGAGGAAGAACTCACGGGATTTTGTGATGAAATGCAAATAGATGAAAGCAATTTGACCTTTTTCTATTCTTCGCATCTGCAGCCAGGCTGTTCCCATTGTGTGATGCAGGGAAATGAGGCTGCCAATCAACAAACGGTGATGCTGCGCAACTATGATTTTTCTCCGCTGTTTGATGATATGCGTCTTGTATCTACACATGTGAAGGGCTCAGCAGTCCATACAGGCTCATCATTAATCTTATTTGGCAGATCTGATGGGATGAATGAGCATGGTCTATCGGTCACATTTTCTGCATGCGGTCCGCCTATTGGCAACGAACCAGGCTTAAAGCCGCCGGCTGTTGCTGGCTTGCAAGTATATCATGTCATTCGTGCTGTGCTAGAGTCCTGTAAAATGGTGGAGGATGCCGTCCGTTTGGTACAGGAAATGCCCGTCGCGTCAAATGTTCACCTAATGCTTGCCGACCGGCAGGGAGAGGCGGCTGTGATTGAAATGATTGATGGGCAAAAAAAGGTGAGAAGGCCGGAGCGTGGATTTATTGCGGCTACGAACCATCCGCTTGCTGATCACACGGCAAAAGGGTTGACGAAACATCATTCTGTTGTCAGGTACGACATGTTAATTCAAGCTTTAGAAGAACAGCCGTCAAGCGAGTCTCTTACGGAACTATTTCAGGCAGAATACCCTGCTGGTCTGACTGTGCACAATTATGAAGAGCTGTTTGGGACGATGCGAACCGTCATGTTTCGGCCGGAGGAAGGGACGATGGAGTATTGCTTTGGCTCTCCCGTCTATAATCCTACCTATTCATTAAAGGTCGGGGGCGCACTGCCATTTCATGAACAAACGATTCAATTTCATCAAAAGGATTATGGACCTTCATTTTGGAGAAACGTTTGAGTCTTTCATTTTGTCACAGCCTGTGTGCCAAATTTAGATCAACTTCAGGTTGCATCGATCAGTGAAAGCGTTTTATATTAAAGTGTGACAATAGACCTATTTAAGCAGAAGGAGGCATTTCATGTACATAACGGCACGAGAACAGAAAGTGATCAAATATATGATTCAGCAAAATCGTTATGTCACCATTCGTGAGATCGCCGATTCTGTTCAGGTAAGTACAAGAACCATTCATAGAGAACTTAAATCCATTAAACCTATTTTGAAGAATTACAACCTATCACTTGATAAACAGCCGGGGAAGGGCTTGAAGGCGGTCGGTGAACAGGAAGATAAACAGCGGCTTCTGTCTCATATTTCAAATGAAGATCAAATTGAATATAGTTCTGATGAACGGAAGCTCTTAATCCTGTGTGCCCTGCTTGAAGCAAAAGAACCGGTGAAATTATATACACTTGCAGCCGACTTGCAGGTTACAAATGCGACCATCAGCTACGACTTAGATGAACTGACGGACTGGATCGCTCCTTACGGTTTACTGCTTATCCGCAAGCGTGGGTACGGCATTGAATTAAAAGGACCGGAGGAAGCCAAACGAAAAATTGTCGGCAACCTGATCGTTGACCGTCTCGACATTCAATTATTTCTCGAAACGATTGAGATGAATATTAAACATCGAACGAAAGCGACTGAAAAGGTGTTTGGGGTAGTCAGTCGAGGACAGCTGCTCAAGGTAGAAAGGCTGCTCTTTCATTTGAAAAACAGACTCTCTCTCTCGTTGTCAGATAGTGCCTATATTGCACTTGTCGTTCACTTAACCTATGCCATTGAACGCATTCAAATCGGTGAAACCATTCGGATGGAAGAGGAAGAATTGCTTGAATTAAAGCGGACGAAGGAATTTGAATCTTCACTCAGAATCGCACGAGCATTAGAACGCATGTTTAATGTAGAGATTCCTGAAGCTGAAGTTGGATACATGACCATCCATTTGCGCAGTGCAAATCGAAGCTTTACGGCAGAATACCGCATTGATGAGATTGAGTTAGATATCGCGCTGAGAACGAAGAAACTCATTGACTTTATTTCTCATAAAACAGGTTACCATTTAAATGAAAACGATTCATTGTATGAGGGACTCGTGTCTCATCTTGAACCAGCTATGAACCGTTTGAAAGAAAAGATGCGGATTTATAATCCGCTCACACAACAAATAAAAAAAGACTACTTCTTGCTGTTCATGGCGATTGAAGAAGGTGTGGAGCGCTTCTTTCCTGAGATCGAATTTCCAGAGGATGAAATTGCCTTTATCGTGCTTCATTTTGGTTCGGTGCTTGAAATTAAAAAAGAAGAAACCAAGATTCATGCATTGGTCGTTTGCTCAAGCGGTATCGGTTCGTCAAAAATGCTCGCATCACGATTAAAAAAAGAATTGCCTGAGATCGCCAAATTCGATCTATCTTCCTTAATGGAGCTAAAGGAAATCGACGCTGCGAGCTATGACATGATCGTATCAACCGTGCCGATCCCCTATGAGCATATTGATTACATTATGGTCAGCCCGCTCTTAAACGAGGATGACGCAGTGCGGGTCAAGTCACATATTAAACGAAAAATTCCTTATCTGATTGAGAAAAAAAGAGCACAGGAATCTGCAAAAGAATCGGTGGAGGAAACGGTTGATATGATAGGGATGGCAGAGCAAATCACGAATTATATGTCAGTGATTCGCAGCATCTTGTCCCATTTTACAATCGAAAAAAAGAAGACGACGGAGCAGCATGAGTCAACAATGAGAGCGCTGATGCGTCAGGTTGAAAGTCAAGGCTATTTAGAACGTGCAGACGAAGTGACAGCCGGTTTACTTGAGCGTGAGCAGCAAGGTGGTTTAGGCATTCCAGGAACCGAGTTTGCTCTTTTTCACTTAAAGCATGATCTCATTAAGAAACCGGTCTTTCATATCTATGATCTTGATGAGGCATACGAGATCAAAAGCATGGATGGCGGGCAGCAGCTCATGTCCAGAATGCTCCTCATGCTGGCGCCGCTAGAGCTTGGCAAAGAAGGGTCTGAAATGTTTAGCCTGATCAGTTCATCCATCATTGAAAGTGAAGAAAGCATGGCGCTTTATGGACAAGGAACAAAGGAAGAGATTGAACAGAAATTACATCAACTTTTTTATCAATTTGTCAAAGAGGCAAAATGGTAAGAAAAAGCCGAGAGCTTATTCGCTTCTCGGCTTTTTTGCTGTGACACAGACAGCGAGGGTGGGACGAATCTCCTCATATTCAACAGAAAACTGATCAAATCCAGCAAATTCTAAGTCATTGAGGATGCTTTCGCCCATTTCTTTTGTTCGATTGGCGTCCGCTCCTTTTTCTCTTGGCTGCATCACAATGACGAGTTTTCCGCCAGGTTTCAAGGTGTGATAAAGGTTGAGTGCGCCAGCCTTTGGGTCATCCCAAATCGTATAATTGTTAACAGAAAGTACTTTGTCATACTGATCTGCCGGGAGGCGCGTTTTTTCAATTTTCCCGACATAAAGCCGGACCTGCTTCTCTTTGGATCGTTTCTTTATACGCGAATGCGCCTGTTCCTTCATAGTTGAAGAAGCATCTAGTCCATCAATGTGAAGATCGTCATAATGCTTGAGCATATGTTTGATGCTATAGCCGGGGCCGTAGCCTATTTCCAAAATGTTTTCACCATCTGATAAATCTAAATGCTGGATCGCCCATTGATTCAGTGCCTTGTTTTCATTTGCCATAATAAAACCTGCGATGCTTCCGAGCCAGCCTTTTGGTCTGCTAAAGGTTTTAGAAATGGTTGATAGCATGTGAGAACGCTCCTTTTTCATGTTTATGTAACCGATTTTTCCCACCCTGAAACCTGTCAGTTTTCAAAACGCATTGATGGCGCATGGGGATGTTTGAGTAAAAAAATGAAGTGGTAATGAAAGGATACATCAACAAATCAAGGAGGAGCTTACACATGGATTTACGTGAATACTTAACAAATGGCATTCCGCGCCAAACGCAGGATCAGCAGCCAGGCAGTGAAAGAGAAATGAATCCTGCGCCGATCTATGAGGATGAATCGTATAAAGGGTCTGGTAAGCTAAAAGGAAAAGTAGCGCTGATTACAGGTGGAGACAGCGGAATTGGACGTGCCGTTTCTGTCGCGTATGCCAAAGAAGGAGCTCATGTCGCGATCGTATACTTAAATGAACATGAGGATGCAGAGGATACGCAAAAACGTGTAGAACAGGAAGGCGTCAAATGTTTAACGATTGCAGGGGATGTCGGGGACGAAGCCTTTTGTGAGAAAGCGGTAGAAAAGACAGTTGAAGCCTTTGGGAAGCTGGACATATTAGTCAATAATGCGGCCGAACAGCATCCGAAAGAACGTATTCAAGATATTTCTAGTGAACAGCTTCACCAAACCTTTAGAACCAATTTCTATTCTTATTTTTATTTTACGAAGAAGGCACTCGATTACTTAAAACCGGGAAGTTCCATTATTAATACAACATCTATTAACCCGTATCGAGGCAACAAAGTGCTCATTGATTATACGGCGACAAAAGGGGCCATCAACGGCTTTACTCGTTCTATGGCACAGTCGCTTGTGAAAGATGGAATTCGGGTAAACGGTGTAGCGCCCGGCCCAATTTGGACGCCGCTCATTCCATCTACATTTGATGAAGGCAGTGTCGAAAACTTCGGGGCCGAGACCCCAATGGGAAGACCAGGACAGCCTGTGGAGCATGTAGGCTGCTATGTACTGCTTGCTTCAGACGAATCGTCTTATATGACGGGACAGACACTTCACGTCAACGGCGGTTCCTTTATGAATACATGATCAATAAACACGCCGCCCAGCTTTGATTGGGCGGTGTATTTAGTATTTCTTCCGATTCTTCTGTACAGATGAGACAGACCATATGATAATGCCCACAACAACCGCTGCAATAACAAGTGAACTCAAATGGAACATCGTTTCATGATGCATGTTCAACTTCCCCTTTCAATGTATCCGTTTTTTATAGCATCAGCTAGAAGATGTCTTTTTATGAAAAACACATTTCTTTGTTTAATGAATGGATTGTCGTGGAAACCTAAGAGTACGGATGACATTTTGAAGGAGTGAAGATACATGTCACAAGAAGAGTTAAAACAAAAGGTAATGAATTTATTAGACGAACAAAAAGTCGGAACATTGGCGACTGTTGAACAAGATAAGCCGCATACCCGCTATATGACTTTTTTTCATGAAGGGCTGACATTATATACACCAACAAGCAAAGAAACACATAAAGCTGATGAGATTGAAAAAAATCCGAATGTTCATATTCTCATTGGTTATTCAGGTGAAGGATTTGGGGACACATATGCAGAAATTGCAGGTAAAGCCACATTAACTGATGATCCAGAACTGATCGACCGCCTTTGGTCTGATGAGATGGAGAAATGGTTTAAAGGAAAAGATGATCCAAACCTAGTGATCCTTAAGATTGACCCAACCTCCATTCGTTATATGAACGAAGGAAACCGGACACCAGCAGAATTATCACTTTAACACTTGCGTAAGTTGGGGGAACGTGTTATAGTTTTATATTAAGTGTTGAAATAGCAAATAAATAAAGAAAGTAAACTTTCTTTTTTCTATGACATAATGAGAAGCAATAGAGCTTCTACTTGATAAGAACGAGACGCTGTCAAAGCGAACAAACTTATTCTTTTCCTTCTGCAACCGCCCCCTATAAAAGCGGAAGAATGGAAAAAAGACGTTTTGATTTACAATTCACACTGGCACGGCTTCGGAGCCGTAAGGACGAATGAGAGGTAGGGCTTTCGTTGTCTTGTTATCCAGAACTTCCATGGCGTTTACTTTCAAACGTAGGTTCACTCGGAACACATATGACACACTGATATGATCGAATCTTAATTCATACACTCCGTGACGGAGATTAAACATTGATTATTTATTTGCATGAAAAGAGTAAGAAACGGGCTGCCATCTATTTGGCAGCCTTTTTACGTTTTAAACAATAAAATAGGAAAAAGGAAGAAAAAAAGCGGATACCGTCCGCATGACATCCCCTTTAACAGGATTCTCCGCTCACAATAGAACTGCTCACTGACAGAAAGAGGAAATGCTTCATCATCACTCACTTCGCCCTTTCTTCTGATACCTCCAAATCCGGCCAATAAAAAAGAACATCACCGTAAACAAAATAGAAAAGATCAACATGTCCAGCAGTGTCACGCCTCTATCTGGATGCACAACCCCAAACCAAACCCATTGAAGAACAAAAGAGATAGCAAAATAAAAGATGGATTCTTTCATGAAATTCTCCTTTTTACTTGTTTTTTTGATTGTTTAGCCACACCATCCAGATGAGAAAGGAACAAATGGCGCATGCGAGCAAAGTGACAGGCGGCAAGGTGTACCAGCCAGTCAGCCCCTTTACAAAGCACATATAAAAAAAGAAAATGGTCATAGATACGAGCACCCCTTGCTTGAACCAACGGGGAACACGCAGCCAAGCCGCTAGAATGATCGATGATAGCTTATCCATTGAGATAACATCCTTTTTTTGAATCTGATTGGATTTTATCGTAAACAATCAAATATGTAAAATATGGATTTAGAAAGTTGGAATGGTATTCTTCTAGCATGAAACATTCTCGCTGCACTGACGTATAAGAAAAAGGAACTCCATGAAAGGAAGCGATCAAGTGAAAAGAATACCAGTGATTTTCCTCAGGTATATAGTCTTCTTTATTCCAGCGATCATTCTTAGTGTCTTGGTGTGGAACCATTACCAAGATGATTTGTCCGCAGGGAAAGTAACAGAGTATGACATCAAACGAATGTTTACATTCGATGAAGGAAAACGAGTGGTGAGTGCTGTATCAAAAAACCAGCAGCTCCATTTTGCAATGTATGATCCTCAATCAGGAAAAAGAATCAGTGAATGGACCACAGCAAGCGATTCGTTTAATGAAATGCTGCCATCCATTCAAGGGAACCATCTCTTAGTTGCTTTAAAAAATAAAGACGAGCAGCTGTTGATCGAAAAACTGTCTCCAAGCGGAGCAAAGAAAGAACTCGTCAAGCAAAACTTACAGATTCCTTCATTTTTAAAAACGAATACATATCAATGGAATGGACGTCTCGTGTTTACAGGAGAAATGGAAGGCGCTGCTGCGGTCCTCGGTGAGCTAAAGAATGGTCAGTTTCATGTCCACAATCTCAACGAGCTGAAGCTGCCAGCAAGACCTGTTTCCATCGATGTCGTCATGAATTCTTTTAGAGGGCAGACCCCATTCCCTATGTTTGAATTGACTTTGAAAAATGACCAGAAGGCATATGTCAGCGGAATCTCAAACGAGAAGCATCAGCTTGGGGTCTATGTCTCCAAAAGTGCAGAACCGTTTAGCCTCATTGAAGATAAAGTCGTGCAGCAGCTGCAAAAAACGATCGGATCATCACAAAACGTGGCTGTCGCTGTCGAATCCAACTATCCAAAAAGACCAAGGAAAGTGAATGCAGAGGGAAGGCTTGGGGAAGTCGTCCCAACACCAAAACCAATTTACCAAACCTTTATCTACCAGCTGAATGAAGAAGAAGTTCTTCTTTTAGGCTCGACAGCAAAGGATGAAGCAAAAGGCAAGCTGACTGGTTATATTTATAATCATCGCACGAATAAGGCGACGTCTGCCAGCAAGCTGTCTCAGTCGTTGTCATATGAATCTTTACAAAAAGAAGATCTCTCTTTTCATAAAAATGTGAAGAGCGATTGGCTCTATTATTCACTTGGCAACCAATTAACGGGGGCATTTGAGGCGAAAAGCAAACAGCTAAAGGAATTTCCTTTGCAAAAGGTCATCTCAATCGAAAATGCCAGTCCAGCCCACCAAACGTCTGTTGACACCTTTATGCAATATGTCATGAAGGGCGGACCACTCATTCTCAACTGGGCGATATGGCTCTTTATCCCACTGCTGTTATTTGTGCTAGCGATCTTCCTGCCACCGATTTTGAGACTGGTGAGAAAGAACAAGATAAAGGACAGTGTCACATTAGAAGCCAATATTGTATCTGTCAAAGAAACGGGTACCTACATCAACGAACAGCCGCTGGTCAACATGCAACTTCAATTTCAATATGATGGGAAAAATATCGAAAAGGCGGTTAAAACGGTTGTATCCTATACTCAGATACCGCAACCGGGTCAGCGTATTGCCATTCTCTACAATCCGAAAAAGAAAAAAGCGATGCTCTTAAAAGAAGGTGACTTCTCGCAGCCAAGCGAGCCAAAATTCATCAAAGGCGCTATTTTAAGAAACATAGAATCATATGGAACCGTAGGACGAGGCACCGTCTTATCACTTACATTTGAAGCAGATCAGAAAAGGTATACCATTCCGATGATTCAAGCCGCTGGTTTTGAGTTTAGAACAGGAGAAAAAGCCGATCTCGTTGACATCAACGGCCAGCTCAAAATGGCAGCCTATGGGCATGAAGTGCGGAATCGATCGGGGAAAGATGTGACGTTAACAGGAACGATCCAACGGGTGAAGCAATATCCAGTCACAATTCATGATCAGAAGCCTATTATGCTGGATGTGACGGTTTCTAGCGGAGATCAATCCATCACAAAAACGGTCAGTCAATTCATACCTGACCATATGGAGGTCGCGCCAGGAACTCAAATCACGATGCAGACAAAACAAGAAGAGCTGGATAAAGAAATCAGTCTTATGCAAGAGAAACAAGGAAGTGCAAAAGTGACCCATGTCACATTTTCCGGTGTCATCGGCAACCAGCCGTTAGCGATCATTCAGATTGAGAGAGATGGCGTGATGTATGAAGTGAAACAGCCAATCGATCCGATCACTAGCGTACTGCCAGGTGATGAATTATGGGTGGCATATCACGAAATGACACGTCAAGCAGCCATTGTGAAATATGCATCGATTTAAAAAATACGTCAGCGTGTAGAAAAAGGGCTAAAACGAATGTCGTTTTAGCCCTTTTGATTAAGCTTTTGTATCATACTGGCGAAGCACCTTATCATAGGCGAAGTTGCCGAAAGGAATGAATGCCGCAAAGAATCCGGCGATGGACCATTTCAAGTGCCAGCGAACTTTAAATGTCACATATGCCAAAATGAGCATATAGATCACAAACAATGCGCCATGAAGAGAGCCCACAATGGTGACCGCCATCGGAATATCCGCAAAATATTTTAGAGGCATGGCAATTAAAAGAAGGGTTAAAAGAGACATACCCTCAATAAAACCCGCCTGTCTCAGACGGCTGATACTTGTATGCATATACAAATCCTCCTGTATAAAAGCTAGTTTCTCATCTTCTAATATAAACGAAAGATCGCCTGGACATGCGGAAATCTACGAAAAATTCAAAATATGTTCATGTTATTTTTAAAAAATGGGAGAATTGCAGCTTTGATGGATTTTAAAGATTAATCGATATCAATGAAACGAGCTAGGGCATAAATGCTAAATTCTTTTTTCTAACGCCTTTTGAATACAGAGGGGTTTTTTGTATGACTGGAAAACATATGATGGAACGAAAATTTGACGGGGTGGTGCATATGCGGCACTATAAGTTCTTATTTCGTGGTACTTTCTGAATACGTTTCAGTGTAGATATGTCTCTATTTCAAGTGTGTTGTCTTTACACTAGTATTTCAGCTTTATGTTCTGTCATTAGAACCGCATCTCCACGTCTGCTATAATAAAAGGATGGATAGAAGAAAGAGATGTGAAATCTAGTGTCAAAAACAGTTGTATTAGCAGAGAAACCTTCGGTAGGACGTGACCTTGCACGTGTGCTGAAGTGTCATAAAAAAGGAAATGGTTTCTTAGAAGGAGATCAATACATTGTCACGTGGGCGCTTGGCCACTTGGTGACACTGGCTGATCCAGAAGGCTACGGGAAAGAATTTCAATCCTGGCGTCTAGAGGATTTACCAATTATTCCAGAACCACTCAAGCTTGTCGTGATGAAAAAGACAGGGAAACAGTTTCAAGCGGTCAAAGCGCAGCTGGCGAGAAAAGATGTAAAAGACATTGTCATCGCAACAGATGCTGGACGTGAAGGGGAGCTTGTGGCAAGGTGGATTCTTGAAAAAGCCCATGTGAAAAAGCCTCTAAAACGTTTATGGATTTCGTCTGTTACAGACAAAGCCATTCAAGAAGGGTTCAAACGATTAAAAGACGGCAGAGAGTATGATAACCTGTATCGCTCGGCGGTTGCGCGTGCAGAGGCAGACTGGATTGTAGGAATCAACGCAACAAGAGCGCTGACAACGAAGTTCAATGCGCAGTTATCCTGTGGACGTGTGCAAACGCCAACGATTGCTATGATCGCCAAGCGAGAGGAAGACATTCAGCAATTCCAGCCGAAGTCGTTCTTTGGGCTGACGGCACAAGTAGACGGACTGACGCTGACTTGGCAGGATGCAAAGACCAAACAAAACCGTACATTCCAAGAGGATGTAGTGACGGAGCGCTTGGCAGCCTGTAAAGGAAAACCTGCAGTGATTGATGCACTGAAAAAAACAGCGAAAAAAGCCTTTGCTCCAGGATTGTATGACCTGACAGAATTGCAGCGTGATGCCCATAAACGCTACGGTTTTTCAGCAAAAGAAACACTGTCTACACTTCAGCGTCTGTATGAACAGCATAAGCTTGTGACGTACCCGCGTACAGATTCACGTTTTATTTCGGCAGATATCGTTCCCACATTAAAAGATCGACTCAAAGGAATGAACGTTAGACCTTACGCGCAGCATGTGAATCGCATTCTACAATCAGGCATTAAAGCACATAAAGGTTTTGTCAACGATGCCAAAGTGTCAGATCACCATGCGATCATTCCAACCGAGGAAGAGCTGTATCCGGGTGCATTAAGTGATAAAGAGCGTAAATTATATGACCTGATTGCCAAGCGATTCCTCGCTGTACTGATGACCCCTTTTGAATATGAGGAAACCACAGTGATCGCCAAGATCGGCAGTGAGACATTCACAGCGAAAGGAAAAATTGTGCAATCAGCCGGCTGGAAAGCCGTGTACGATGATTCCTATGAAGACGAGGAATCAGCTGAAGCAGATCAGCACTTGCCGGCATTAACAGAGGGGCAGTCACTTGACGTACGCCAATTAAAAGAGACAAAAGGCGAAACGAAACCTCCTGCTCGTTTTAACGAAGCGACCCTTTTATCTGCCATGGAGAACCCGTCTGCATTTATGGAGAACAAGGAAAAAGACTTAGTGAAAACCCTTGGCGAAACGGGTGGATTGGGGACAGTGGCAACTCGAGCTGATATCATTGAGAAACTGTTTAACAGCTTCTTAATTGAGAAAAAAGGCAAAGACATCTTCATCACATCGAAAGGGAAGCAGCTGCTTTCTTTAGTACCTGAAGATTTAAAGTCACCTGCGTTAACAGCGGAATGGGAACAAAAGCTTTCTAAAATTGCGAAAGGCCAATTGAAAGCTTCTCAATTCATGAGTGAAATGAAGTCATATGCAAAACAAGCCGTATCTGAAATCAAACAAACGAACCAAACCTTTAAGCATGACAACATGACAGGCACACATTGCCCTGACTGCGGAAAACTCATGTTAAAAGTGAACGGGAAAAACGGTACCATGCTTGTTTGTCAGGATAGAGAATGTGGACATCGAAAAAATGTGGCAAAGAAAACAAATGCACGCTGCCCGAACTGTCATAAAAAGCTTGAGCTACGAGGAGAAGGTGATGGCAAAATATTTGCCTGTGTTTGTGGTCATAGAGAGAAACTGTCTGTTTTCGAAAAACGCAAATCACAATCCAATCAAAAACGAGCCAGTAAGCACGATGTGTCTAAATATATGAAAAAACAAAAGAAAGTGGAAGAACCAATCAATAACGCACTTGCAGAACAATTGAAGAAACTAAAATTAGATCAATAGTTGTGTAAAAACCCATGTGAATTCGCATGGGTTTTTTGTTTGTTCGAGTATTTTGACATGTTGTTTTTCTGTAAATGGGAATATGTAAGCGAAAAGACTCGTAATTTGGTATAAAATATTTATTTTCATTTAAACAGAAACGCTCTATAATAAATCGTTAGATGCTTAGAGAGAATAAGGATTGAAAGGGGACACGAATGGATACACCCATATATCGTACAGCTATCGCTATACTCATTGTCATTCTACTAGGCGGATGTACCTGGAAACAGCAGCAACATTCAGCTCAACCAGAAACTGCAAAGCCAGTATTGTCAGGAGAGTACTTTATGACTCACCACTTAATGACAGACCAAGGCATGATTCGAACCTCGCTTGCGGAACAGCCTACTTACTTATCAGAATCGCTCGGACTTTGGATGGATTATCTTGTTAGAAAAAAAGATCAAACATCTTTTGATCAACAGGTAGACGTCCTGCGCACTCAATTCTTACTGGAACATGATCTTCTTAGCTGGCAAATCGAATCTCATCAAAAAAGCCAAGTCAATGCTTTAGTTGATGACTTACGTGTAGTAACAGCGCTTCAAAAAGCAGATCAATTGTGGCAGAAGTCAGTGTATCAAACCACAGCTAAAAAAATCGCAAAAGCGTTAAAAGACAAAAACATGTTCAAGGGTATGTTGACCGACTATTATGATGCATCGACAAAGCAAACTTCACACACAATCACACTTTCATATCTTGACCCAAAAGCAATCAAAGAACTAGTATCCCTCCACCTATTCACAGAACAAATGATGAACAACCAATTGGCCATTCTACAAAATGCACCGAGACAAAAAGGATTTTTTCCAAAATCCTATGACATAGCGAAGAAAGTCTACTCATTTGATCAGGAAATCAACTTGATCGACCAGCTTTATACGGCTCTTTATGCCGAACGTGCACAGGTTGATACAACAGTCATCATGAAATGGCTGAAAACCAACTTCCAAAAGGAAGGAAAACTGTATGGACGATATAAACTGAGCACATTACAGCCAGCAGTGACGTATGAATCGCCTTCAGTCTATGCACTGGTGATCTTATATGCACTCAAACAAGGAGAAGATGATTTTGCAAAAGACGTCTATCACCGAATGAAAGAGCTGCAAATCCAAGATCCTCTCAAGCCTTATTACGGAGGCTATATGAACGAAAAAGATACACACTCATTTGATAATTTATTGCCTCTAATTGCAGAAAGGGAGCTTCTAAATGAAAAGGTTATTCAGTAACACCTATCGCACGTATTATACGCTGCTCCTCACGTTTGCGGGACTCATTTTATTTATGGGCTACTTGAATGGACGTGATGCGGAGAGTGTCATGATCATCACACTCACATTTGTCGTGATAGGATGCGGTATTTTATTTGGTATTTTGCCAGCATTGGTTTTTACTTTGTTGATTTTGTTCTTTATAGGAAGCGGGATGTTCTTTACAGAGCTCGGTCACACAAATTCACTCTTTTCTAATCAAACGTTGCAAGATGTCGTGATATGGGGCGTGGCGCTTCTCTTTTTTGCTATTTCTGCTGGAAACGTGCATGAGCGAATAAAAACGATGCGTTACACCATTGACCAACAAAAGAGGGCCATCAAACAATTTGTAGCGATTGACTCAACCACAGGATTTGACAATGCAGAGCGGATGAGGCTCGAGTTATCTGAGGAAATGAAACGAGCAGAACGATACAAACAGCCATTCGTCTTTATCCTTCTTCATATGCACTACTCAGCTGAATTCAAAACATTATATGGAGAAAAAGAAATGCAGCATCTTTTCCAGCAACTCAGTATGAAGATACGCGAAAGTGTGAGAGAAACGGATAAGAAATTTCGATTATCCGAAGAACGAATCGGGCTGCTGCTCACTCACACACCTGCAGAAAACGTCTCGATCGTTCTTGAAAAGCTAAAGGACAAACTGCAAACGCATGTCCTGCTAAATGGTCGTGAAGTGACCTTAACTTTTCATGTCTGTCATTTAACAAGCAGCTCGGACTATCGGACACCAGAGCAATTTTTAGAAGAACTAGAAAACGAGATGATGATGAATGAACTTTAATGTTTTGACGAAATGTTGTTTGTTAATCGTTCTTTTCTCTATGCTTTTGATCAAAGACAGTACATCAGCCGGTGCACTTGAGAAAGAGTCCAGGACCCTCATCGTCTATTCCACACAATCAGGTGAGGCAACTCCATCTGTTCATATGCTTGATGTACTTGTGGGGCATTTTTCCACACGAACGACCATTTTATCTGATGAACAAATAACTGAAAAGAACCTCAATAACTTTCAGCAAGTTATCTATATAGGTGAAGAAAAGAGAACGTTGAAAGCACAAACCATTCGTCTCATAAACGAATCAAAACGCTTAATTGCAATTGGATACAATGCGGAACAGCTTCGCCCATTCTCCAAGCTTACTTTTCACAAACAAGATCACATCAGTCAAATCAAAGATACTGATGATCAAGAATACCGTCAGCTAGAGAGAGGAATCACAGCTCAGACAGTTCAAGGGACAGATCTGCAACGTAAATTCTTATTGAAGAAAAATCAAGCTGAACAGCCATTTGTGATTCAAACAAAAGAAGGTGCGGCATATGTCGGAATGCTAAATATCCTTCAGCACGACAAGCTGCTTGCAGAGGTGCTGGAAAGTCTCCTGCCGGCTTCTAATCAAACGACGACAAAGTACTTACAGATTGGGAAGATTAACCCCGTCACGGATGAGAAGAAGTTACTTGAACTTGGACGATACGTAACAGCTCGCCATATCCCTTTTCTGCTGGCGGTGACCCCTATATGGATTGATCCAGCAACAGGGGATGAAGTGACGCTGAGTGACCGGCCTAAACTTGTCCACGTGTTAACACAATTGCAAAGCAATGGAGCTAGTGTCGTTCTTCATGGGTTTAGCCGTACGTATCGAACGGAGGAGTCGGGTAAAGGTTTTGAATTCTGGGATGTAAAGTACGATCAGCCCGTTACGTCAAATGAACCAGAGAAAGCTGATCAGCAGCTGAACAAAAGCTTTTTTCCAAATGAAAAAGATTTTAATGCGTATATCAAATCCAATCAACATCAAGAAGCCATCTATACAGAAGAAAAGCTGACAAAAGGCATTGAACTGCTCACGCAGCAGGGGTTATATCCACTTGCATTTGAAGTGCCGAATGACGCCATATCCCTGCAAGGCTATGAAGTGATTTCCCGCCATGTGTCCAGTCTATTTGGACAGGTGCAGCTCTCAGACCGTACATGGAAAACAAGAAGTGCATCACCGTTTTTGTCGACACCCGCCATGCTTCATGGCATGACTTTATATCCTGAACAGTCTATAGATACAGCGTCTGACCAAGAAGGTGTAAACATACTGACTGAGCAGACAATTCAATCCATGCAGCATATCCAATCCGCCGCCATTGGTTTGTCCTATGATGTGGAAGCGGGGATAGATGGGCTGCAAGATGTAATCACACAAATGGATGCGATCCCTTCTAGTGAATGGCTAGATTTAAAGAAAACAAAACAGACTGTTCAAACTCGGAATGTCCAGATCAAAACAGCAGGAAATGGACATATTCAAATAGAGCAATCCAATATAGCTGAACCAAAAACAAACAAACGAAGCGGGATGGAAAATATGCTTCGAATACTCACAGTGGTGGTGCTGCTCTTTATTGTGGCATTTGCTTTTTACACATTGTATTTAAGGCTGACCATGAAAAAACGGATCTTTAAGGAGAGAAAATCAGGTGGCTGATATCTTATTTTACCTATCATTAATACTGATTTGGATCATGCTCCTATATCATATGTTTCTGATGCAGGGAGGCTTTCAGCACTATTTAACTTACGAAAAAGTGCTGCCTAAATGGACGAAACAAGGGAAAGATCTGCCGACCGTCAGCATTCTCATTCCAGCACATAATGAAGAAGTAGTCATTCGGCAGACGCTAAAAGCCATGGTCCAGTTATCCTATCCCAAACACCTCCTTGAAATCATTGTGATTAATGACAATTCCTCTGATCGTACAGGGGAGATTGTGCAATCATTTAGTGAGCAATACGATCATGTTCATATGATTGAAACAAAACCACCATTTGCAGGGAAGGGGAAATCTACTGCACTGAATGAAGGCTTGAAGGCTTCGACAGGAGACGTTATTTGTGTATACGATGCAGATAATATGCCTGAAAAGAAAGCCGTCTACCATTTGGTTCTTGGATTATTGAATGATCCTAAAGCAGGTGCTGTTGTCGGGAAATTCAGGGTCATCAATGCAGCCAAAAACCTCCTGACAAAATTCATTAACATAGAAACGATCTGCTTCCAGTGGATGGCGCAAGGCGGGAGATGGAAATGGTTTGGCATTGCGACGATACCAGGCACCAACTTTGCGATCCGCCGGCACATTTTAGAAGAGCTTGGCGGCTGGGATGTCCATGCACTAGCTGAAGACACTGAATTAACGATTCGTGTGTATAATCTGGGCTATGTGATTCGGTTCTTTCCTGCTGCGATTACATGGGAACAAGAGCCTGAAACATGGAAAGTCTGGTGGCGGCAGAGAACACGCTGGGCTAGAGGCAACCAATATGTTGTGCTCAAATTTTTAAGACAGTTTATGAAATTAAAACGAAAACGAATGATTTTCGATTTATTTTATTTTTTCTTTACGTATTTCCTATTTTTCTTTGGTGTACTGCTCTCCAATGGCATTTTTATCGTAAACTTATTCGTTGATCTTCACTTATCTGTGGGAGCTGTGGCACTCATCCTATGGGGGTTAGCCTTCTTCCTCTTTTTAACAGAAGTGATGATTACGTTAAGCATAGAGAAAACAGAGCTGACCAAACAAAACATTCTCATTGTCGTTCTCATGTACTTTACCTATTCCCAAGTATGGATTGCGCTTGTTGTGTACTCCTTATGTGTAGAGGCGAAAAGCCGATTATTGAAACAAGAAGTGAAATGGTACAAAACCGAGCGTTACAATCAACAACAAAAGAAAAGCGGGTGACATATTGAAATCGTTAAAATGGTTGATTTATATATTAGGATTATCCTTAGCGATCCAGCCTTTTTTCTTGGCAGGTCAAGCAATGGCGCAATCCAACCGAGTTCAAGTCAAAGATGAGTGGATTCATTCTTCAAAAGAAAGCAAAACAAAAACGCAGCATCTATCAGAAGACGTAGTGACCTTATATGGACAAGAAGACCGCACTGAATTTACCTATCAAGTGGATCAGGAAAAAACAGAGTCAAGCACATTGACGTTAAATATAGAGGCTTCACCATTATTGATTTCACCTTCCTCATTCACTGTTATGATTGATGGAGAGATCGAAAAGACCATCCCTGTATCAGGGAAAAACCAGAAGAAGTCGATTCAAATCAAGTTGAACAAATCACAATTGAAAAAAGGTACTCACCGCATTCAGGTCACATTTTATGGTGTTTTAAAAGAAGGCGTGTGTATCAACCAAGAGACACCTGCCAATTGGCTAAAAGTGTATCCTGAAAGTGAACTTACATTCAAAGGAATCAAGACGAAAGATTTCACATTAGATAGCTTTCCATCACCTTTTATTCAAACAGGTGATCAGAAAGAACAGACAGACATTGTCATTCCTAATTCACCGGATGCAGCTGAATTAGAAGCAGCCATCAAAGTATACCGTACGTTGAAAAACAAAGATCTCCAAAAGGAGATCAAACTTATCCAAGAAAAGGACATCAAGCAAGTGGCTCACCCAACGATTGCTGTGGGAGCTATAGGAAGCTGGGATGGACGGATGAAAACGATTGAACAAGCTGCAGGAATTAAAACGAAAAGCAGTCATCTTACGTTAGCGATGAGAACTTTGACAGCAAAGAAAACAGAACAGCCCATTCTATTTGTGACAGCGGAAAAGCCTGTGACAATCGCTGGAAAAATCAATGTTCTAACTCAGTCAGAATTAACGGATCAACTGACTGGAACAGACCTAGTGCTTCAAAAGGCTGCAGCTCAAACGTCTAAACCATCTCACAAGATTCGTTTGAAAGATTTTGGCGGAGATGATGTCACGGTTGGGACCAACAAGACGGCATCCGACCACTACTATTATCCGAAAGCGCTACTGGCTCACCAAAAATCAGGTGCAAAGCTCAATCTTTCATTCAAAAAATCTGATACAGCGGCAAGCAAAACAGAACGGTTAACTGTTATGATCAATGACGAACCGCACGACGTACCATTAACAAAACTAGGCAACAAAGATGCGAATGGATTCTATCATGTCTCGATTCCAGTAGATTCAAAGATACTTCAAAAAAATGAATATATTGATTTGCAATTTGTCACAAGTGGTTTTAAAAACATGGAATCCTGCAGACATACAGATGAAGAAGGCTGGATATTCATTGACAAAAATAGCACTTTACAAATACCAGAAGGAACAACGAGTGAAAAGCCAGATTTAGCCGCATGGCCGCTCCCGTTCACTTCAAAAAATACATTGATCATCATACCAGATCAAATCAAGCGTGAAACAATCAATCAAATGGCCATGCTGACGGAATCTTTTAGTCAGCCAGAAGTAGCTCAATATCATTTAATAAAAGCTTCTCAAGTGACAAATGAACAATTGAAAAATCACCCTCTCATTTTCATCGGAGGCATTCAAACATTCTCTCTTCTGAAAGAAAAAGCAGCCGATCTAGTTGTTCCGGTGAAAAAGGATCAGTATGATGTATCTTCTTTCGGCATGATCAACGAAACAACGGCTCGAATTGTATGGACGCAGCCATCTGTTTGGAATAAAGAACAGACAATGACAGTCTTTTCAGGAATGACTGCAGCTGAAGCTAACGTGTCAAATGAAGTCATGCAATTTCTTCAAACAAATACAGAAAAAGCAACAGTTGCAATAGAGAGTAAAAACAAAGGCGTATTTACTAATCATCAATCCGTCAGTAGCACATCGAGCAGTCTGAAAACAAGTGAAAAACAAAGCAGCAGCGAGTCTTGGATTTACTTTGCGTGTATCGCTGCACTCATCCTTTTTGTGCTTGTGATGATTGTCTATTTCGTACGAAAAAACCGTAAAAAGACTGAGTTCTAAACGATCAAAAGACCTTGAAAAAATCTCTTTACTTTGGTGTCAAACGGGAGTATGATCTCTTTTATAAAAGACCAATCGCTGAATCATTTCGATGAGCGGGGGAACCAATTGTGGTGGTATAAAACACCACGTGGGGTGAATCCTTTTAAGGTAGGGCAAAATCTCATGCGCCCGAATCCGTCAGCTAACCTCGTAAGCGTTAAAGAGAGCAAAGACCAACCTGTGATCTAAACAATAGGCACAGGGGCATTCTATTGCCTCTGTGTCTTTTTGGCGATCCAAAATTTTGTAACTCAAATCGTTTGACACTAAAGGAGCGGGCATCACATGTACAGTTTGATGAAGCGTATTTTAATTGGTAAACCATTAAAATCACAGGCAGCAGGAGAACAAAAACTATCAAAAATCAAAGCTTTGGCATTATTGTCATCAGACGCATTGTCGTCAGTCGCATACGGTACAGAACAAATCTTGATTGTTCTATCAGTTGTTAGTGCGGCAGCGTTTTGGTACTCACTCCCGATTGCAGGTTGTGTATTAATTCTTTTAATGGCGTTAATTCTATCTTACCGCCAGATTATTTATGCTTATCCAGAAGGCGGCGGGGCGTATGTCGTCTCCAGCAGAAACTTAGGTGAAAAACCAGGGCTGGTTGCGGGTGGATCATTACTCGTCGATTACATTTTAACCGTAGCAGTGAGCATTTCTGCTGGGACCGATGCGATCACATCGGCTTTTCCAGCTCTATATCCATATCATGTCATGATTTCAATCGTATTAGTCCTAGTGATTATGGTGTTAAACCTTCGTGGACTGACAGAGTCGGCATCTATTTTGGCTTATCCTGTGTACCTATTTGTCTTTTCATTGCTCATTTTAATTGGGGTGGGCGGTTTTAAACTATTAACTGGGCAAGTGCCGCCAGCACCTGAACATACAGCATTTGGCACACATGTATCAGGCATCACGTTATTTCTTTTATTAAAGGCATTTTCGTCTGGCTGTTCTGCTTTAACTGGTGTTGAAGCGATTTCTAATACAATTCCATCCTTTAAAAAACCAGCTGCACAAAATGCAGCGAGAACTTTATTGATGATGGGGGGATTACTGGCCGTTCTATTTGTAGGAGTGACATTGCTTGCGTTTGGTTTTGGCATCTCGCCAAAGCCAGAAGAAACGGTTGTGTCACAGATTGCATCAGACACATTTGGACGGACATTTTTCTACTATGTCATTCAAGCTGTCACAGCATTAATTTTAATATTAGCGGCAAACACAGGCTTTTCAGCTTTTCCATTATTGGCTGTCAACTTAGCAAAAGATAAATATATGCCGCGCATGTTTACAGTGAGAGGAGATCGGCTCGGTTATTCTAATGGTATTATCTTTTTAGGTGTAGCTTCTATGCTGCTTATTTGGTTATTTGATGGGAAAACGGAACACCTCATTCCACTTTATGCTGTCGGTGTGTTTATTCCATTTACCTTGTCTCAGACAGGTATGTGTGTAAAGTGGATTCGTGAAAAACCACAGGGATGGAAAGTGAAAATGCCTATCAATATCGTGGGAGCACTTATTTCATTTACGGTTTTCATGATTCTCATTTTGACCAAGTTCCATCTTGTATGGCCAGTATTTGTTTTCATGCCAATTGTTCTATTTATTTTTCATTCTATTAAGAAACATTATCTGTCTGTTGGAGAACAATTACGTTTATTGAATGAAACCGAGCTTGTCGAAATCAAAGGAAATGTGGTCATCGTCCCAATAGCAGGTGTCACACGTGTCGTCGAACAATCTGTGCAATATGCAAAATCCTTATCAGATCAGGTCATAGCGGTTCATGTATCGTTTGATAAAGAGAAAGACAAGAAAATTGAAGCTGATTGGGAAAAGCTGAATAGTGATGTGCGTCTGGTGATTTTACATTCGTCTTATCGAAGTCTCATTCACCCGCTTGATAAATTTCTTGAAACGATTGAAGCGAAAGCAAATGCACATCAATATAGAGTGATGGTGCTCGTTCCTCAATTTATTCCGAAAAAAAGATGGCACACCATTTTGCATAATCAATCTGCTTTCTTATTAAGATTCCGTTTATTATGGAAACGGGATATTGTTGTCGCCACTCTTCCATATCACTTTAAAAAGTAACAAGAGCAAGTTGAAACGTTTGATCAAAAGGGTGCGGTGGTATGGAGTAAGAAAAAAGGAGTTTTCTCACATGCCGCAAAGAACCGCAGGAAAAGAAGTAACAGCGCTACTGGAAGAGTGGGGCGTGAAACATATTTATGGAATGCCCGGCGACAGTATTAACGAATTAATCGAAGAACTAAGGCATGAATCAAGCAAAATTCAATTTATACAAACAAGACATGAAGAAGTGGCAGCACTTTCAGCAGCAGCTGATGCGAAACTAACAGGCAAACTTGGAGTTTGTTTATCAATTGCTGGGCCAGGTGCTGTCCACTTATTAAATGGACTATACGATGCAAAAGCGGACGGTGCACCTGTATTAGCGATAGCAGGGCAGGTTGCCTCAACTGAAGTAGGTAGAGATGCATTTCAAGAAATCAAATTAGAGCGGATGTTTGACGATGTTGCTGTCTTTAATCAGCAAGTACAGACAGCAGAAGCTCTGCCTGACTTATTGAATCAAGCCATCAAAGCTGCTTATACCCATAAAGGGGTGGCGGTTCTCACTGTCTCAGATGATTTATTTTCTCAGAAAATTAAGCGGAGTCCCGTTTATACATCACCTCTTTATGTAGAGGGAGATGTGCGGCCGAAGAAAGATCAACTGCTAAAGGCTGCTCAACTCATTAACAATGCGAAGAAGCCAGTCATCTTAGCAGGAAAAGGATTAAGAAATGCTAAAGAAGAACTTCTTTCGTTTGCAGAAAAGGCAGCTGCACCGATCGTCATTACACTTCCTGCAAAAGGTGTTGTTCCAGACAGGCATCCATACTTTTTAGGGAACCTAGGTCAGATCGGGACGAAGCCTGCGTATGAAGCGATGGAAGAGTGCGATTTATTAATCATGCTTGGAACCTCCTTCCCATATAGGGATTACTTACCGGAAGACACACCTGCCATTCAATTGGATATCAAACCGGATCAGATCGGTAAAAGATATCCGGTAGAAGTGGGGATTGTAAGTGACAGTAAGACTGGTCTTCATGAACTAACCTCTTATATTGAATATAAAGAGCAGCGCGGTTTCCTTGAAGCTTGCACAGAGCATATGATGAAGTGGCGAGAAGAAATGGATAAGGAAAAATCTATTGCCACATCACCGCTTAAACCGCAGCAAGTCATCGCTAGATTAGAAGAAGCGGTCGATGATGATGCCATACTTTCAGTTGATGTTGGTAATGTGACGGTATGGATGGCACGTCATTTCGAAATGAAACAGCAGGATTTCATTATTTCCAGCTGGCTTGCCACAATGGGCTGTGGTTTACCTGGCGCAATATCAGCTAAATTAAACGAACCAAACCGCCAAGCTATTGCTGTCTGTGGTGACGGAGGCTTCACAATGGTGATGCAAGATTTTGTAACGGCGGTAAAATATAAACTGCCAATTGTCGTTGTGATCTTAAACAACAACAACCTTGGTATGATTGAATATGAACAACAGGTAAAAGGCAACATCAACTATGGTATAGAGCTGGAAAATATTGATTTTGCAAAATTTGCAGAAGCATGCGGTGGTAAAGGAATCTCGGTGTCATCACATGAAGAACTAGCACCAGCCTTTGATCAAGCACTTCAATCTGATAAACCTGTGATCATTGATGTTGCGGTGACCAATGAACCACCGTTACCTGGTAAAATCACGTACACACAAGCAGCAGGCTTTAGTAAATATTTATTGAAAAAATTCTTTGAAAAAGGTGAGCTGGATATCCCTCCACTCAAGAAAAGCCTTAAACGCTTTTTCTAAACAGCAGGTAGTCGGTCTTCCAATTAGGGAGACTGACTTTTTTTGTTGAATGGGTAAAATCATTTCAATTGTCACTTGTTTTCTGCTGTATAAAAATATAAAGACTGCATTTTTTGCAACTTAAAGCCTATTTTTCCAATTCGGTGAGAAAGGTAAAATAGACTTTATGATCAATAATGGAGGGAGTGGCTTAATCTGGGCAAGATACTTGATGCAAAAGCACTAACCAATGCCATGGATACAAGGGCAAAACACTATCAGGAACTCCGTGAACAAATGATAGATTTAAAAAAGGCACTTCAAGGTGTTGCCAATCTCGGTGACGACTTCACTGGAAAAGGTGCCGATAACATTAAAAGCTTCTACAAAGAACTCGCCGGAAATGTGGACATGTTTATTAGCTTCATTGATAAACAAAAAGCCTTTCATGAAGGTGTTTCTGGGACACTTGATGATACAAACTTTGGCGGCAACACCTTTGTAGAAGAACACTTTTTAGACAACGCTGTACATATGGGAATCAAGAATGCCAAAAGCATCGTGAAGGATCAAAAAAAGGCACTCAAAATGATTTTTCAAGATATTGACGACCTCATTTCTCTGGAGGTATTTGATAGTAAAACCTTTGACGAAAAGATTGCAGATGCGGAAGGTGAACGGAAGAAAACGGTTAAAGATTTAATAGAACTTGATCAAAATCTAAAAGATGAATATGCTTTGTCAGAGACTGAGGAGAAGGCTACAATGGCATTGTACGCAGAAATGATGAATGCGACAAATGACGAAAAATCCATTTCACCTATGAATTTTGACAAGAAAGCGTATCAAAATAGCGAAATCTACAAGGCAAAAAGCGATATTGAGAAGCAAACGTCTGAATATCTGAAAATCAAAAAAGATCAAGAAGAAGCTCGCAAGATCGCAAAGGAACAAGAAGCACTCGCCAACCGTCCGTGGTATGAAAAAGCTCTTGATTACGGAGGAAATATCGTCAATGAACTGACAGGCGTGAACGATGCAAAACGTGCCGCAACAGGTGTCGATCCGATCACAGGTGAAGAACTCACCGCAGGCCAGCGAGTCGCCGCAGGAGGCATGGCTGCAGCAGGATACATCCCGATTGTCGGATGGGCGGGCCGTATTTTCAAAGGCGGAAAAGCCGTCTATAAAACGACTCAAGCCACGTCCGCCGCAGTCAGAGCAGTCGACATTTACAAGACATCACAGAAATCTTTTGACGCCCTGAAAACGTCTCAAAAAGGCTTATATGGCCTCACCGCAACAAACGGCTTCAGCGAAGCGATTACGGGTCGAGATATGTTTGGAAATAAAGTCTCGAAAGAACAGCAGGAAGCGAGTATGAATGCAGCGCTGGGGATGCTTTTGCCGTTTGGGGCGAAGGGGTTTCATGGTAAAATGGGGATTAAGGGTGCTGAAAAATATAATACCCATACGATGAAACACATTTATCATGGTGAAATTAATAAAAGAGGAAAAGCAGTTGGTTATCATCATGAAAGTATGCAAGGTGGTAAGATTATTCCAGGAAGTGAAAGTTTACCTGATAAAAACGGTATTTATAGAGCTAAAGTTGAAATTGAAGGAGTTGAAAAAGTAGCTAAATCAAGTTTCTTTCCTAAGGAATGGAACCGCATTGATGTGTTAAAAGCTATCGATGAAGCTTACCAAAATAAACAACAGATAGGTCCTAATAAATTTAAAGGTATAACATCATCAGGAATTAAAATAGAAATGTATTTGAAAAAAGATGGATCAATAGCTACAGCATATCCATTATATAAAAAATAATATGAAGGTGATTAACTTATATGAGATATCCATATGAATTTAAGGAAGACCAATTTGGTGATTTAGCAATCATACTACCCGAAGAAATAAGTATTTTCTCAGATTTTATACAAGATATTTCATCGATAGAAGAAGTGGATGAATATATAGGATATATTCAAAATGTTATAGATGGAGTATATGAGAAATTTGAAATTACATTGAATGCTACCAGTGTAAATATTAAAAAAGATGAGACAGTAGTTGAACATCATTATAGGATTGAAGAACCTCTTGAAAATAAAATTGAAACGAAGGAATTCATAGAATTGTTGTTAATTTGGAGAGAGAAAATACCGGAAATATTCGAAGATTAAACATCATTGTCGAGACTGAAAAATAAAAAGCACTTTATTGTTATTCAAGGCAAAAAGTGCTTTTTGTTATGAAATAAAACTTTAGATAATTGTCTAAAAAAGAAGTTGCCAAAAATGATCCCAAAAAGAATAACAAGAAGCTCAGTCTACCGTTTTTGGTATGAAAAAGCACTCGATATATGGGAAATAATTTTAGATGACTCCGTGGAGACAGCTTACTACCATTAATAAAGAAAGCTGTGTATATGCCTTGAAAGGAGACATGATGATGTTAAGAGTAACAGAATATAAAGACAGTCAGCCTATAAATATTGAAAATGATCTTTATACACCGATTAATATAGAGTTCGGTAATTGGAATATATCAAAAAAGCCAACGATATATTGGAAAACTGAAGATTTTAAGAAATTCCTAATTAAAATAGGCATAATGAAGGGTCTCTGTGCTTAAAGCGAACAGAATATTTTATCTGAACGCTCTAAAATAATAAATATGAAAGTTATAAAATGAAAGGAGTTTACATGATGGATGATATTCTGACAAAAAAATAACTATAGAAAGTGGTACGGAGTTTGAAAAATCTCTAGAATATGGAGGACCCTACGAGCTAGCAATTGTAGAATTTACTAAAGAAGGAGAAGAAAAACTTTTTACAGGACTAGCCTATGATTTATATGAAAATGGAAATATTGAAAGTTATTTCTATGTAGAGCAAGCTGTTAAGCAGGGAAAGTATGTTGAATTTTACTCAAATGGAAATGTGAAAAAAATAGGTAATATGAATAAAAGTGCTGCAGACGGATATCAAGTCGAGTTTTTTGAAAATGGAAATAAAAAGTATGAATCTGAATATATAGCTGGTCGGAAAATGACTTATATAAAGTACGATGAAAACGGAAGTATTGTAGAGCAAAAAACAGAGCCTGATGAATCTGATTTAAAATACGTCGAAAAATTCAATGGTTAATAAGGAAAAATAAATTCGAATAATGATTGAAATAATTGGAGTAATATTAATCTGTCTCAAAATACAGAGAAGGCTTATATATAAAATGTGATAAAATTTATTAATCTTGACTACTGTTCCCTGTAAGATATGCAGATATCGAGACACGCATTATTCGAAATGAGCTATTAACAAAAAAGGGGAATCAACCAATGCTATGGATTTTCACACAAAACGAACAAAGTTTCGTTAATGTTCACGAAGTCACAGTAACCGGTAAAAAGATTGAAGGGTCTATCGCAGGCGGCGATTCTTGGGTCAAGACGCTCGGCAAGTATGACTCAAATGATCGAGCGTCAGAGATCCTTCAAGACATTGTGAAAGTAATTGAAAAAAACCCAAATGGTACGATGACCTATCGAATGCCTCAGCAGTAAAAAAGAAACCACCTTTCCATAGCGAAAAGGTGGTTTTGTTTATGAAGGTGTTTTGGTAAAGGCTAAAAATAACGGAATGCCTGTGCCGACAAGTGTTGTGGCAAATAGGAACATACCGCAAATGAATAGAAAATGACTGGCTGAAAAGACGAGTGCCAGAATGAGAAATACGATGCTGAGTCCTGCCATGCTATATGATGGGACAAAGCGGCGTTTGTATGTGGCTTTCTTTGTTAGGAATGAGAAGAAAATGCCAAATAATAAAGGGACAATCCATAAGTAAAATAAAATAATAAGAGACATACATCATACCTCGATTTTTTCCTTCTATTTTATCAGATGCCAATCACAACGGATACTACAAAGCTTCACTTTGTAAAATAGTTCATCCAATCGACACAATTAAGTAGGCTGATTGATCGAATTCGTTTTTTGTTTCATATATTCAGGCTGTAAAAGTGCGTACACACAGTGATCGGCAAAGTGGTCGCCCAGCCATTCACATTGTCTTAATATGCCTTCAAGTGAAAAAGATAAACGCTCTGCGATGCGTCTGCTTTTTTGATTATCAACAGCGGCCCTTATTTCAATGCGGTGCAGACCGCACTCTTCAAATAAATAGTGAATGACCGCTTTGCATGCTTTTGTCATGATGCCTTTTCCTTGATAGCCTTCCCCGAGCCAATAGCCAATGGAAACCGTCCGATTAATCCAATGAATTTGGTGGGTGCCAATGATACCAACGAGTTCTCCATGTGACCAGATTCCAGCCTGAAAACCATTGTTTTGCAAAGCTTGTTGCATGGCACCTTGAATAAACGCCATGCTATCTTCTTCTGTCTGCGTCGAATCGACCCATAGCATCCATTCACGTAAGTGTTCTCTTGAGCGTTGGATGAGCAGATACAGACTTCTCGCGTCTCTTGGTTCAAGTAGCCGCATGGATAGATCTTGATCCTGATAAAAAAACATGTGATCACATCCTTTCAAGGGAAATTCTACCACAACCCGATATAAAAGACAGCCTGATCACTGTCTTTTACATAAACGTATCCACAATTAAAAACAGATTAAGTGCGACAACAAGAGCTGCTATCACCCAAGATATTCCGGTCACCCAGCGAGCATTCGTCAAATCGCCCATAATTCGTTTTTTACTTGTAAACAAAATGAGCGGAATTAAAGCAAACGCAATGCCAAAGGATAAGACCACTTGACTCATCACAAGTGCAGATGTCGGATTGACCCCAGATGCAATGATCGCAATAGGGGGAATGATGGTAATCAGCCGGCGGACATATAGCGGAATTCGGTACTGAATAAAACCCTGCATAATAATATCGCCTGACAGTGTACCGACAGAAGAACTGGAAAGTCCGGCTACAAGCAGACCTACACCAAATAAGATCGCTGATACAGGACCTGCGAGAGTGCCAAAATGCTGAAATGCTACATCTAAATCCTCAACAAAAAGACCATTTTTAAAAAATAAAGCAGCTGCTACAATCAACATGCTGGCATTGATGGCGCCAGCAACTACCATCGCAATGAGGATGTCTAAAAACTCAAAACGAAAAATCAGCTTTTTCTCTTTTTCCGTTCTGCCGACGACTCTTCTTTGCGTTAAGGCTGAATGGAGATAGATCGCATGCGGCATCACCGTAGCGCCTAAAATACCAGCGGCAAGCAGTACGCTGTCTGTCCCTTCAAACCTTGGAATGAACAGTCCACCGGCGACACTTGCAAGATCAGGTTTGGCGACAAAGGTTTGTACAGCGAAAGCAATCACGACAACAAACAGCATGCCGGTAATTCCTGCTTCTAACGCTCGATAACCTCGTCTTTGGAGCTCTAAAATGGCAAAAGAACCGATCGCTGCAATAATCGATGCTTCAAGCAGCGGGATACGAAAGAGTAAGTATAAACCAAGGGCAGCCCCGATAAATTCGGCTAAATCTGTGGCGATAATGACGAGCTCGCCCTGAATCCATAAACCAATCGAGACTGGTTTTGGAAACTCTTCTCGCGCAATTTCAGGTAAATTTTTCCCTGTTGCGATTCCAAGCTTTGCAGACAAAGACTGGATGAGTAAGGCCATGAGATTGGATATGAGAATGACCCATAACAGAAGGTAGCCATATTTCGAGCCAGCCGCAATGTTGGTCGCAAAGTTTCCTGGATCAATATAGGCAATGGCGGCGATAAAAGCAGGTCCGAGAAAAGGAAGGAGCCTTCTAAATCCCTTCACCTTTCCTTCAAGTGCACGCTCCGCTGCCACTGACATGTGGGCTTGTGCCTCGATGTATTTGTTTGTCATATGTCATCACCTAGATTCTACAAAGTTTTGCTTTGGCACAAAAAGTTTCCTCGATGCAATTTTTAATCATCATATGCCCATCTTCATGAAAAGTCAACTATCTGAACTAATAGGTTTGTTTATCATATGTAAGTGAAAAAAATAGATACCTTGTCAATCAACACATAAAAAACACCGCCTCTTATCTTAGGCGGTGCATCCTCTGCTTCCTCTTCTTTTCTATCGTTTTTTAAGAAACCCTTGATCCAACGCTGCGGAAGATCAGGCTTAAAATAATGACAAAAATGGCTGCTCCTAAGATCGCTGGAATGATCGCAAATCCTGCCAGACTAGGACCCCACGTTCCAAGTAATCCATGACCAATCCAAGCACCTGCAAGCCCGGCAATCATTGAACCGATCCAGCCTCCTGGTACACTGCCTCCAGCGAGTGCACTCCCAATGAGACCAATGACAATCGCCACAACTAATGAAATCAGAAATCCTAACATGTTGATCACTCCTCTTTTGTTTGTTTATTGTTTACTAAGCAATAACCGTTTTAAAAGAGATTAAAACCTTTCGGAACCACTTCAATGTTCGATACGTATGATGGACAAGGATTGTGTATAATAACAGACATATACTTGAACGGCATCTAAGGAGGCAAATCGCATGGAGGAAAGAGAGTGGTTAAAAGCACAATTAAAAGAGATTGAAAAGTGGGAGAAAGACCAGCAAAAGGTATGGTTTTGGGAGAAACTTAGCCGGCTTCCATTTCAAATGCTGGACAAGCTGACCCCTGCCTTTATTCAAAAAAAAATCGGTGTGTTATTAGATGAGATGGGGCACTATATTCAATCAGGCGGTGTCTATTTGACGTCAGAGAAAGGCATTATTCATCAATTTCAAAAGAAATGTGCCGATGAATCGATTCAGCGTATTGAAGATATTGAGGCGGCTCCAATCGAGGTCATGGATGCCATTAGTGATCAGATGGGGAAAAACCGAACAAACCTCGCCACTGTGCAAGGTGCGACAACAGGTGTCGGAGGTATGTTTACATTAGCGGCAGATATTCCGGCTGTCCTCGGTCTCTCTTTAAAAACATTACAGGATATCGCCGTCACCTATGGCTATGATCCGAAAAATAAAGAAGAACGAGTCTTTATCATTAAATGTTTACAGCTGAATTCTGCTGACGTTGTTGGGAAAAAATCAATATTAAAAGAGCTGAAGAGCTATCATGCATCAGAAGGGAAGCACGAAAACATGATCTCTCAAATTCAAGGATGGCGTGAGGTCGTATATAACTACCGTGATTCGTTTGGCTGGAAGAAGCTGTTTCAACTTGTCCCAATTGCGGGGATTTTGTTTGGTGCAGCGTCCAACCGCTCACAGTTAAAAGGAATTGCCGAAACAGGCATCATGCAATATCGAAAGCGCAGAATATTATCAAGATTAGAGGAGCTCGCTCAGCAAGAACAGCGTGACTCCGGCGCATAAAAAAATCCCTCTCTCAAGGGATTTTTTATTTGGTCTCAGCATCTTCTTCAAACGCTTGAATCGGAGAATATTCATAGCGTGCCCGGAGCTCGCGGATTTGTTTGATCAAGGTGGAACCGATGATCCTTTCTGCTTCATCATACAAAGGATCGAGCGCCTTCATCCATTTTTGCCGCTCTGCTGGTGTTAATTCGTGTATCGCAATTGGAGATTCGCGTTTAATATCCTCCAGCTGATCCTTGTTCATCTGTTCGGCATGTTTTTCGTTCCATGCCGTTGTTTCTTCCATCGCTTCGAGTAAAATTCGTTTCGTCTCAGGTGTTTGACGATCAAAAAAAGATTGATCCGTTAAGACGACATACCCTAAATACCCGTGATTACTGATCGTCATATAGTCTTGTATATGATAGAATTTTTTTGAATAAATATTTGAAATTGTATTTTCTTCACCGTCTACTTTTTTTGTTTCTAGCAGCTGAAATGTTGAATTAAACGATTCCTGATAGGGTTTTGCGCCAAGAAGCTTGAATTGTTTTTCAATCATGTCACTTTGCATAATACGGAGAGATTGCTTTTTTAAATCACTAGGCTGCTTGATAGGGCCTTTATTCGAAGTGATTTGCTTAAAGCCATTTGTCCAGTAGGCCATTCCCTTTAGTCCGTCTTTTTGCAGTGTGCCGAACAGTCTCTGTCCAATCGCACCATGTAACCCTTCTTGGACAGCATCGTAGTTAGAAAAGGCAAAGGGCAGATCAAGTGCCAGCCATTCAGGGGACAGCATGCCGAGCTTTGACGTAGACGGAGCAATAAATTGAACTTGATTCTCTTTTAGTGCATTAATTTCTTCGATATCAGAATAAAGACTCCCGTTTGAAAAGATTTGAATGCTGATCCTGCCATCGGATTTTTCGTGAACAAGCTCAGCAAATTTCTTTGCAGCCAGCCCTTTTGGGGTATTATCTGCGACAACATGGCTGAATTTGAACACAAGCTGATCCTTCAGCCCAGTCTGTTCATCGTCGAAGGTCGTCGCTGATTTAGGCATCATATGATAAAAACCAAAGTATAAAGCGGTTACAAAACCGATGATGAGCAATAGCGTATAGGCGAGTAAATTCTTCATGCGTCAGATCCCCCTTATGTCAAGGATACTTGACAGAGGAAGAATTCGTAAAGATACAGGTGAAAAAATGATGAGAAATCGACTGAAATTACAACAATTATCTATTAGATGGAAGCTCACCATCCTCACATATTTCGTTGTCATTTTTGCCCTTTTAATCGGAGGAATTGTTCTGGTCGGGGGAATTCAGCAAACAGAGGAACGAGAACTTCGAAAAAGGCTCATGAACACGGCAAGAACAGTAGCTGAGATGAATGAGGTAAAGCAGGCATTGGATGATCAGACAAAGGAGCGTGCGCGTTTGCAGCATGCCATTGAAGAGATTCGGATTATCCAAGATGCTGACTACATTGTTGTCATGGATATGGATCACGTGCGACTGACACATCCAGTGAAAACAAGAATTGGCCAGCGCTCAGAGGGGACAGATGAAGAACCTGCCTTTGCAGAGCATATCTATTTCTCAGAAGCACAGGGAGAGCTTGGCACAGCCATTAGAGCTTTTTATCCAGTAAAGGATGAAAAATTTAACCAAACAGGGGTTGTACTAGTCGGAAGAACACTGCCGAGTATGGCAGATATATTAGGAGAAATGAAGCGAGATATCCTCATGATCCTTTTGCTGACGCTCAGCTTCGGGCTTGTCGGTTCATTTTTGCTCGCCCGTCATATTAAACAGCAAATGTTTAAGCTGGAGCCGCATGAGATTGTCAGAATGCTAGAGGAGCGCACCGCTACCTTTCATTCCATTAATGAAGGGGTCATTGCCATTGATAACCAGCACATGATCACCATTTTTAATGAAAAAGCAAAGCAAATTTTCAGCGTGACTGGTGATGTAGTGGGCCGAAATATTTGGGATGTGCTGTCAGATACAAGGCTTCCAGAAATCATTGACCGCGCAGAACCTGTCTACAATGAAGAAATTCATATGAGCGGAAAGCGGATCATGAGCAGCCGAATTCCGATTGTGATGAAAAAGAAAATCATCGGAGCGGTTGCGATTTTTCAGGACCGGACAGAGGCGGCCAAATTGGCGGAGGAATTAACCGGGGTGAAGAACTTCGTTGATGGCCTGCGGGTGCAAAATCATGAACATATGAATAAGCTTCATACAATTGCGGGATTAATTCAGCTGGGGAAAGCCGATCAAGCGCTCGATTTAGCGTTTCAAACGACCGAAGAACAGGAGCATGTGACGGACTTTCTCCACCGTGTAATACAGCATGATGCAGTTGCAGGTTTATTGATGAGCAAGATAAGAAGGGGCAAGGAGCTAGGCATAAAGGTTGAAGTAGATGAAAATAGCAGTCTGCGCGATTTCCCAGAGCGGCTGGATCAGCATGATATGACGAAGCTACTTGGCAACCTGATCGAGAATGCCTTTGCCGCGTATGATACTGTAGAAAGAGACACAAAACTCATTTCTATTAGTATTGATCAAACAGAGGATGTCCTCGCGATCTTAATTGAAGATTATGGATCTGGAATAGAAGAGGACATGATTCCTCATATTTTCGACAAAGGCTTTACTCACGGTAAAGAAGGCGGAACAGGCTACGGGCTGTATATTGTAAAAACGATTATCGACAAAGGAATGGGAAATGTAGAAGTCACATCAAGCATCGGCATTGGTACCACCTTCTCAATCGAATTCCCAATGACAATAGAGGAGAGAGACAGATGACTCAGATTAAGGTGCTATTAATTGAAGATGATCCGATGGTGCAAGAAGTCAATAAAGAGTTCATTAAGAGTGTCCCTGGCTTTCAAGTTGCGGCTGTAGCAGGAAATGGCGAGCAGGGCATCCAGCTGATCAAAGACATTCGCCCAGATCTTGTGGTGCTCGATGTGTATATGCCTAAAAAAGATGGCGTCAAAACACTGCAAGACATCAGAAAGCAAAAGATGCAGGTGGATGTGATTGTGATTTCGGCAGCAAAGGACAAAGAGACGATCGGCACCATGCTTCAAAATGGTGCCCGAGATTATATCATTAAGCCATTTAAGTTTGAACGGATGAAAGAATCTCTTGAAAGCTATAAAGCGTTCAAATCAAAAATTCGTACCGCAGCAGAATTTTCTCAAGAGATGCTCGATGATATCATACGAAAGCCTGCAGTTAAGCAGGAAGAGACATGGCTTCCTAAGGGGCTGAATGTGCATACGATGAATGAAATTAAAGCCTATATGCGTCTGCAAGAAGGAGCACAGTCTGCAGAGGAAGTCGCCAATGCACTTGGGATTGCACGTGTCACGGCACGCCGTTATTTAGACTTCCTTGTAAAAGAAGGCGAGCTGAAATTAGATATGCAATATGGCGGGGTCGGACGCCCTGTGAATAAATATATCGTACATTCTGACTAAGAGACCAAAAAGACCAAAATGTACGATATGTCCATAAGCTTCACAGCCTTTGATGAAATCGCTATCATTTATCTACAGATAACAGTTAAGCGTTTACATCAAAGGGTGAGGGAGTTGATTTTTTATGAAGAGGCTATTGAAGAACCTGACATTTCAGGTCATTGCAGCTGTCATAATCGGGATCATTGTTGGGATGGTTTGGCCAAACGTCGGGAAAGAAATGAAGCCGCTTGGTGACACATTTATTAATGCAGTGAAAATGGTCATTGCACCCATTATTTTCTTAACCATTGTTCTTGGAATTGCCAAGATGGGGGATATGAAAAAGGTTGGAAAAGTTGGGGGAAAAGCTTTTATCTATTTTGAAGTTGTGACGACGCTTGCGCTTGTCATCGGACTGTTTGTAGTCAATATCATGAAGCCGGGAGCAGGTCTTGACTATAGTAAGCTTGAAAAAGGGGATGTCTCGCAATATACCCAAAATGGGGGACAGGGTATCGACTGGATGGAGTTTGTCACACACATTGTGCCATCTAACATGGTAGATGCCTTTGCAAAGGGAGATATTTTACAGGTCTTATTCTTCTCTATTTTATTCGGTGTTGCGCTCGCTGCACTTGGCGAGAAGGGGAAAGGCATCATCGAATGGCTTGATAAGCTGTCGCTTGTCTTCTTTAAAATCATTGGTTACATCATGCGTGCCGCGCCATTAGGGGCATTTGGAGCAATGGCTTATACAATCGGACACTTCGGTTTAGCTTCAATTAAACCACTAGCTAGTCTGATGCTTTCCGTTTATATGACGATGTTCCTGTTTATTTTCGTCGTGCTGAACATCATTTGTAAAATGTATGGCTTCAGCCTGTTCGGTTACCTCCGTTTTATCAAAGATGAAATTTTAATTGTTCTTGGCACAAGTTCTTCAGAATCTGTCCTGCCAAGAATGATGGATAAAATGGAACGATACGGGTGCTCTAAGTCGGTTGTTGGACTTGTCATCCCGACAGGCTATTCCTTTAACTTAGATGGAACCTCAATCTACTTGTCCATGGCCGTGGTCTTCTTAGCGCAAGTGTTTGGGGTGGACCTATCCATCGGACAGCAAATCACGATTATCCTTGTTCTGATGCTCACATCAAAAGGAGCAGCTGGAGTCACAGGAAGCGGATTTATCGTGCTAGCTTCTACACTTGCTGCACTTCAGGTTATCCCGCTAGAAGGTCTTGCACTGCTATTAGGGGTCGACCGTTTCATGAGTGAAGGAAGAGCGATTACGAACCTGATTGGAAATGGAATTGCTACAATTGTTGTAGCGAAAAGTGAAGGGGAATTTGACGAAGCGAAGAGTAAAACAGCGCTACAGGAAATGCGAAATATCAAGCAGGCTGTTTAGTATAAAAACAACCAAAAACCGAAACCTTATGTTCTACATGGGGTTCGGTTTTTTCTTGTGTAAAAAAAGAAAAAACATAAAAGCTTGATTAATTTAGGACGAATCGTAAGACCTCATTGACCTTTTGTTATATAATTTACAGAAAGATCCGATATAATGAATATGAGATCCAACGAAAAATAGACTTTAGTCCTGGCAGGTGTGTAACGTATGGCGGCATTTTTTAAATTGTTCGAAAAACCTGGTGTCAAGAGGTTTTCAGTATTTGTAGTATTAGCCACAGCATTATATCTATTAAGAGGAATGATGAATTTAATCCTCCTGACCTTCATTTTCACCTTTTTAATGAACCGGTTAGAAGAGGTCATAAGAGGCTTTTTAAATCGCTTCCTGAAAATAGGACAGAAATCAGTCATCACCATTTTGTACATCCTTCTAGCTGGTGGATTGACGTTTGGCGGCTTTGTGTTTGTGCCCATCATCGCGAAACAGGTGGAACAGTTATTTCATTTAGGGAAAAAGATTGCAGATCATCCACAAGATTTACCCTTCTTTGACGTCGTCACCAATGTGTTGGGAGATTTCAAAATATCTTCTTTCTTCGAGAAAGGGTTTAATTTCCTCTATACATACTTAACAGATTTCAGCACGTTCAGTATCCAGGTCATTATGTCCTTAATATTAAGCATGTTCTTCCTGTTCGAAAAGGAACGCCTCATTCAATTCATGAATAAGTTCAAAACGAGTAAAATCTCCGTGTTCTATCATGAAATTGCCTTCTTTGGACGTAAGTTTTCCAGAACATTTGGTAAGGTACTTGAAGCACAGTTCATCATTGCAACAGTTAACTGTGTCTTAACGACAATTGCGCTTGGCATTATGGGCTTTCCGCAATTATTTGGATTAGCGGTCATGGTCTTCTTGTTAGGTTTAATTCCGGTAGCGGGTGTGGTCATCTCCCTCGTTCCACTTAGCATCATTGCGTATACACTTGGAGGCGGAATGTACGTCCTATATATTGTGCTGGTGATCGTGATCATCCATGCCATTGAAGCCTACTTCTTAAATCCGAAGCTCATGTCAGCTAAAACAGAGCTCCCTATTTTCTTCACGTTTATTGTCCTGATCTTTTCTGAACACTATATTGGCATTTGGGGACTGATTATCGGCATCCCAATCTTTGTGTTTATCTTAGATATCTTAGAGGTCACGAATAAGGAAGAAAGTAATTAAAAAGTTCATATGACCCTGTTTACAATTTTCTAAAAATAAGGTATAAATAGTATGAAAATATCATATTACCACACGCTTAATCCTTCTAAAGGAATGGGGGACCCAAGTTTTTGGGGTGAATTTTTCTTATTTTAAGAAAAAAGGACATCTCTTCGTCCTAACCCGTCAGCTAACCTCATCAGCGTGAAGAGAGTAGACAGTGGTACACGTATGGACACGCAGGCCCACGAGAAGACTCTCTCGTGGGCCTTTTTGACGAGGAAGGGGAGATTTTATTGAAGCTCGCGACGAAAATTATTATTGCTTTAATTGTAGGTGCAATCACAGGACTACTACTCAACATTTTTGCTCCAAATGTTTTCAAAGTGTTAGACCCTTATTTATTTACACCTCTAGGTCAAATCTTCTTAAACCTGATTAAAATGTTAGTTGTGCCGATTGTCTTCTTTTCGATCACACTTGGTGTGGCAGGCCTTGGCGATCCGAAAAAACTTGGCAGAATCGGCGTAAAAACCATTACTTACTTTCTACTCACTACAACTTTTGCCATCATTATTGGCATTTCATTGGCCTTACTTATTAAGCCAGGCGCATTTGGCAATTTTGATACGAAAGCGGCAGAATATTCCGCTGAGGAAGCCCCATCAATGGCAGATACACTACTCAATATTATTCCAACCAATCCAGTCCAATCTCTAGTTGAAGGAAATATGCTTCAAATTATCGTCTTCTGTGTATTTTTAGGTCTTGGCATTGCCTTGCTCGGTAAAAAAACAGAAGGTATGCTGAAGCTGTTTGAACAAGGAAATGAATTAATGATGTATCTTGTCGGTGTTGTGATGAAATTCGCACCGTACGGGACATTCGGTTTGATCGCAACGGCAATTGGCAGTCAGGGGCTCGATGCCATGAAAGCGATGGGACTTTACTTCTCAGTCGTCTTAATTGCGCTGATCTTGCATTTCTTCCTGACCTATGGGTCAACCGTTGCCCTATTAGCTAAACGAAATCCAATGGCATTCTTCAAAGGATTTTCTCCAGCGATGGTTGTGGCATTTAGTACATCAAGCAGTAACGCAGTACTGCCAGTATCAATGGAAACAGCTCAAAAGCGTTTGAAGGTGCCAGAACCTATTTCAAGCTTTGTGCAGCCGCTAGGTGCGACCATTAATATGGATGGTACAGCGATCATGCAAGGGGTTGCGACTATTTTTATCGCACAAGTGTATGGAGTTGAATTGACCCTTGTTCAAATGCTGACAGTTGTCTTAACGGCAGTACTAGCAAGTATTGGCACAGCAGGTGTCCCAGGGGTAGGGCTCATCATGCTAGCCATGGTTTTAAATTCCGTGAATCTTCCTGTTGAGGGCATTGCGCTGATCCTTGGCATAGACCGCTTATTAGACATGGCAAGAACCGTGGTCAATATTACAGGTGACGCAGCATGTGCGGTGATTGTTTCTGAAACCGAGAAGAAACATGAGAAGGAAGCACCAACACCTAATTTATCACTGTAACAACAAAAAGGGCTGACTGGATCAGCCCTTTTTTTCGTGGAACGGCTTGTCTAGCGTGATATACTTTTTACAGGATGAGCGGCCGTAACTGCCGCCATAGGTTTTACATCAGAAGGAGGAAACACTTTGCAGTCTGCTGTTCTACACATAGAGAACGTCGATAAACAAATTGGCCGGCATCAAATTTTGCAACATATTTCGATGGACATTAGGCAAGGAGAAATTGTTGGTTTACTTGGACCGAATGGGTCTGGAAAAACGACCTTGATTCGATTGATTGTTGGCTTGTTGAAAAAAAACAACGGCCGGATCATCATTAATGGATATTCTCAAGATGATGATCATCTAAAGGCGATGTCATCTGTTGGAGCGATCATAGAAAATCCGGAATTTTATTCATATTTAACAGGTTTTGAAAACCTTGAGCTGTATGCATCTATGCATGATGGAGTTTCAGAAGAGCGCATTTTTGAAGTGGTAAAAAGAGTTCGTCTGGAGCACGCCATTCACCAGAAGGTCAAAACGTATTCACTAGGGATGAAACAAAGGCTCGGAATTGCACAAGCCATTTTGCATAAGCCCAATCTGCTCATTTTAGATGAACCAACAAATGGGCTTGATCCCGCAGGAATGAAGGAGTTTCGAGAGCACTTGCAAATGCTTGTACAAGAAGAAGGTGTCTCTGTGTTATTTGCTACACATCTTTTGCATGAAGTAGAAGAGCTTTGTGACCGCATGATCATCATCCAAAAAGGACAGATCAAAGCCAATACAAACCTTCGCGACATGGAAGGAAAAGAGCAGGTGCTGATGAATATTCAGCCAGTAGAAAAGGCAGTTTCATGGCTAGATACGCAAGGATATACATATGAACAAAGGGATCAACATGTGCTGGTTCAACTGAATAAAGACCGTGTGCCGGAGCTGAATAAACAGCTTGTCTTAGCAGAATTTGATGTACTTGAAATGACGCCTCAAAAACAATCAATTGAAGAGGCCTTTATGAAATGGACGGAAGGCGGGACGGCAGATGCTTCAACTCATCAAGAATGAACATAAAAAAATCACGAGACAAAAGATCACATTCATTGCACTTGGACTGATTGTTGTCTTTCAATTGACGATGGCTCTAGCATTGAAACGAGTCATTTCCGGGCTTGGCGGGCAAGATACAGTCGCGAACTATTTTGCTTATTCTACGAATGTTGTGTTTATTTTACAAGTGTTCGCTGTCGTGATTGGCGCCACATTGATCTCAACAGAGTTTCAAAAAAGAACCATCAAGTTCTTGTTGATTCGGCCGAAGACAAGGCTTCATATTTTCTTGTCAAAATACATCACTCTTGTGCTGATGGTCCTTTACCTGTTTGTTTTTTATTATGTGTTCGCTTTTCTTTTTGGCCTTATTTTCTTTGGTACTGATTTTGATGAAAGCACTGGGCGATTATTTCTGCACACATTTGCTGTGATTGGATCACAGTGGGTGGAAGTGGTCATGATGGCAAGCTTTGCTTTTCTGTGCTCAAGTTTGTTTAGAAACAGTCTGATTGCACTTGTGACTTCATTTTTCGTCTTATACGCGGCGAAATCATTAGTGTCGATCATGTCTCTGTTAGAAAACCAGTGGGGGAAGATTCTACTTTTCGCTAATACGGACTTCACACAATACAGTTTTCAAGGTCCGCCGCTCTTTCAGGGCATGAGCCCTCTTTTTTCGCTATTCATTGTAGGGGCGCATTTCGTTTTCTTTGTTGGTGCTGCTTGGCTCCTTTTTTGGAAGCGTGATGTAAATGTGTAAAAATTGTGTCAAATAACAAGAAAAATTCGTGACATCTTTGTGAAAACGAGTCTGTATTTCACGATAACCGGCTGATTTTGTCTTATAATAAGACAGAGTCATGGAGGTGGCACTATCGTGAAAAATTTTATTACGGCTTTACCTATTTTGTTGCTGTTGTCGTTTTCGTTTGTGTCTTTTGCCTTCCAGTTTGATCATCTTGTTTATTTCAGACTAGCGCTAGGGATCTTTTCATTAGCGGGTCTTTTCTTTCTGTATACATTTAAAAGAAACATGAAATGGTTCATGGTCTATTTATATGCGAGCTGGATCGTTCTTGCTGCCGTTACGACATTTGAAGAACCCGTGTTTTCACAATTCTTCTTCGGTGGTTTAACGATGACAATGGGTTATCTGACATATATGCTCATCTATTTAGGAATGAAGCAAGACCGTGTAGCGAAATCACATTAAAACAAAAGCCGATAAAATCGAAGAATAGATTTTATCGGCTTTTTTCTTTTCTTTAGGCAAATAAAAAAGCAGCCATCTGTTTGACTGCTCTTCTTGTGTTTATGATTCACGTCCAGCAGCGGCAAGCTGCTTTTGGTGCTTTTTATCGATGGTTTCGTATATACTTTCCATCATTTTAGGGTCTTGCATGATCGCTTCCTTGTTTTCTTCAATCAATTGCTGATACGTTTTGATTTTCTTCTTAGACATGTAACTCAACGCTCCTTTGGTAGAATGGACTCTATAGGATTTCACATAGATGAAATTGATAATCATTTTCAATTAGCAACTCCATTATACAAAGCAGAATGTCATAAGTAAAGATTCAATTCAGAAAATTCACGTAACCGACATATTCCCATCCATATCGACGATGAATTCTTTCCCAGGAAATAATCCGCTGTCAAACCTTGTCATGAAATCAGATCAAACATTCCTGCCGATGTTGAAACGTTTTAGCCGTACATCTCGTCTTATGAAGAGATTTGATTTAAAAGGATATAAAAAAAGACACCAGCATGAGTTGGCTGATGTCTCCATTCAAATGAGTTATGAAACGTGTTCTTGAAGAAACTCCGTTACTTCTTCAGGTGATTTAGCGTTGGCACTGTGTAAATGACCTGTTTTTTCGCCATTTTTGAAAATTAACAGGCTAGGAATTCCCATGACCTGATACGTTTCCGCTAATTCAGGAAAGTCGTCTTTGTTTATTTCAAACCATTCATTCTGAGCATAAGTCTCTAAAATGTCTGGAATGAACATGTCCATTCTAGTGCAATCAGGGCACCATGTCGCAAAGAATTTAACGATGACCTCTTTGTCTGATTGAATGATTTCGTTGAATTGTTCAGTGCTTGTAATTTTTTTCAATTTGTCACAACTCCTTTTCAATGTCATTTTAATATAAAATAAAGGCGAATGACATACAAATGCTCGGGGGGGCGCTTACAACCTTTACAAATCATTTCAATTCCGTAACAACAAAAATTAATTAGAGCATTTTTGCTTGAAAGTGATAAGATAGTAAAGATGAATTTTAGTGGGGGGAGTATCCATTGAAAATAAGTTTAGGATTGGTTTACGGCGGAAAGTCAGCCGAACATAATGTATCACTGCAAACAGCCCTTGCAGTTACAAAAGCACTTAACACTGAGAAGTTCGATATACATCCAATTTATATTACAGAAGAGGGCGAATGGCTAAGAGGAGAAAAACTCACTGAACCAGTATCAAACGTCAAAATGCTTCAATTTGAACAAAATGCAAAGACGTTTTTACCAACTTCTTTAAATGAAAGCATGTTTCCACAGCCTGCATCAGCTGATGAAAAGATTGATGTTGTCTTTCCATTGCTGCATGGGCCAAATGGTGAAGATGGGACCATGCAAGGGTTACTTGAACTATTGAATATCCCATATGTCGGTAACGGCGTTCTCGCGTCTGCTGCGGGTATGGATAAAGTCATGATGAAAGATGTGTTTGCTCAAGCTGGGCTTGCGCAGGCAAAGCATCTTTCCTTCAATAAAAAGGATTATGAGAAAGCCATATCAGACAGCCTAGAACAGGTAGAAGCAGTTCTCGGGTATCCTTGTTTTGTGAAACCTGCCAACATGGGATCAAGTGTCGGAATTAGTAAATGCCGCAGCAAAGAAGAGCTGCAAACAGCATTTGATTTGGCTTTCCAATATGATCGTCGTGTTGTTGTGGAAGAAGGCGTTGTAGGACGAGAAATTGAAATTGGTGTATTAGGAAATGACGAGCCGAAATGCTCAGTTGTTGGTGAAATTGCACCTAAAACAGATTTTTATGACTACAAAGCAAAATATGAAGATGGCGATACAGATTTGATCATTCCTGCGAATGTGTCAGAGGAAGAGTACAAGACGATTCACGATATGGCGATTAAGGCATTTAAAGCCATTGATGGATCTGGCCTCGTACGTGCAGATTTCTTCCTAACAGAAGAAGGCGAAGTGCTGATCAATGAAGTGAATACAATGCCAGGGTTCACACCTTTTAGTATGTTCCCGCTGCTTTGGAAACATACTGGTGTAGAGTATCCTGAGCTGATTGAGAAGCTGGTGTCACTTGCAATTGAACGCCATCAAGAAAAACAAACCATTAAAACCACTTTTTAATGTAAGAAGCAAGCAGACACTATCCTACAGGTAGTGTCTCTTTTCCTTCAAACGTGAAATGAGAAAGAGAGGCGAAAAAACATGATCAAACGTACAGTGAAACAAGTCGCCCAAATGGCTGGTGGCACATTATCGAATGAAGCTTTTGGCGAAGAACAGATACACGGAGTGACAACAGATACACGAAAAGTATCAAAAGGCGCACTATTTATCCCGCTTATCGGGGAACATTTTAACGGTCACACTTTTGCTTCAAAAGCAGTGGAGCTTGGAGCGGCAGCGGTTCTTTGGAATGAAACAGAAGCGAATCCACCGTTCGGTGTACCTGTCATTCTTGTAGAGGATACTTTGACAGCACTCCAACAGCTTTCGAAATCATACTTAAAAGAGGAAAATCCTCGAGTTGTTGGTATTACTGGAAGTAATGGCAAAACAACGACGAAAGATATGATCCATTCTGTCCTACAAACGACATACAGAGTCCACAAAACAGATGGCAACTTTAATAATCACATTGGACTTCCGCTGACCATCCTTGCGATGCCAGAAGGAACCGAGATTGCTGTATTAGAGATGGGCATGAGTGCAAAAGGAGAAATCGAATTTTTATCTAATCTCGCTGAACCTGATGTAGCTGTCATCACCAATATTGGAGAATCTCATATGCAGGATCTAGGATCAAGAGAAGCCATTGCAGATGCAAAATGTGAGATCACAAAAGGGTTAAAAGAGGATGGGACTTTTTATTATTTAGGAGACGAGCCTTTACTCCGCCAAAGAGCAAATGCCCTTGCACGCAGCGTAAAAACGTTTGGAGAATCAGAGGACTGTGATATCAAGGTGATTCACATCCACCAACTCGCTGAAGGCACTGAATTTCAAGTGGAGGGATATGCTCAAGGGTTTCTCATTCCTGTATTAGGGAAACACAATGTAAAGAATGCTCTTGCAGCTATTGCAATCGGCCAGCATTTCGGTCTGAATGAAAGACAAATTGCCCAAGGGCTGATGCAAACGAAATTGACAGGCATGCGTCTAGAACTGTTTAAAACAGATAAGGGCATCACGGTTATCAACGATGCGTATAATGCGAGTCCTACGTCAATGAAAGCAGCGATTGATCTTGTAGGTGATATGGACGGCTTTGCTAACCGCATTCTCGTACTCGGAGATATGCTGGAGATGGGCAGTGAAGAAGAGACCTATCATTTTGAAGTAGGGGAGTACATCAAGCCTGAGTTTATTGATCATGTTTTAACGTTTGGCCGTCTTGGTGCATTCATTGCTGAAGGAGCGAAGAAAGCATTTGGAGACGACCGCGTGTCTTCTTATATGGACAAAGAAGAACTGAAGAAAAAACTAGCGGATGTGGCAGGACCTGACGATGTCGTTCTTGTCAAAGCTTCCCGTGGCATGAGATTGGAAGACGTGATTACTGCACTATAAATCAGATCGGCAAAGAAGGTGACAGGGTGATTGGCTGTCTATGTATACACGGTTTTACTGGTGCCCCGTATGAAGTAGAGCCGCTTGCGGAATATTTAAAGCAGACGACAGATTGGACGGTACAATCTGTCACGCTTCCGGGGCATGGGGAGGAACTTCAGCTCAAAGGCATTCTCTATCAGGAGTGGATTGCCACCGCTGAATTAGAACTCTTATCCCTTTACCGAACATGTGACACCATTTATTTGGTCGGCTTTTCTATGGGCGGGATGATTGCCTCATATTTAGCAGCGAAGTATCCAGTGGCTCGTCTTGTTCTGTTAAGTGCTGCTGCTAAATATGTTAACCCAAAACAAATGATTCAAGACACAAGGCAGATGGTGAAGGAATCCTTGTCTGGTTTGATTGATACGAACCCATTGTATGATCGATATCGTCATAAGCTGAAGAGTACACCGCTATCAGCTGCTGTAGAGTTTATGAAATTGGTGAAGCAAACGAAAGGTTCTCTTGAAAAGCTTCATCTACCTGTCTTGATCGTTCAAGGTGAAAGTGATGGGATCGTCCCCGCTTCTAGTGCAGAATTCATTTATCATAAAATCCCATCCCGTCAGAAAGAAATGTTCTATTTACCGGATTGTAAACATCACGTTTGTCATGAGCCTTGTGCACAGCAATTGTTTGAGAAAGTCGAACAATTTCTAAAAAAAACAATTTAATCTATAGAAAAGCTAAAATGTGGCTAAACTAATATAAATTGAATCCCACTTGTTAAAATTTGCATCATTTTTGTCGAATGAGTGACAGGCCTATGTTACAATAGGTAAGAAAAGGTGGTCGATTCGGTTGTTTCAATATGACGGAAAAACCTTTGTCCCGCAGTCTAATTCGAGCAATGGGGAAGTATCGGAAGGAACCATATTTCAATATCGTCAGGACGGGAATATTTTAACGGGCACATATCAAGGCGGCAGTATTCAATCTGGCGTACTTGTAGGAACTGTGTATAAAGACGGAGCACTTCATTTTAGATATCACCATGTAAGCAAGGATGGCAGCATGAGAAGCGGTTCATGTCATTCCACTCCTAAGCAGCTGGATAACGGAAAAATTCAACTGTTTGAAAAGTGGAAATGGATGGACGGAGATCAAAGTGAAGGTGAATCTGTCATTGTGGAGCAGTAGATATATCCATTTCTGTCTTGTTGAAAAACAAATAGTGTAATGGTAAGATATAAGGTAGGGTAATTCGGGCTTTGTATATAATGGACCTGTCCTTTCATACAAAGGGCAGTTTTTAATGATCATTCACGAGATTACTGAAACAGCAATTAGAAGGAGTTTGAATAATTTGACTATAACGTTTCAAGATTTTCAATTAAGCGAAAGTCTCATGAAAGCTATTAACCGCATGGGATTTGAAGAAGCAACACCGATTCAAGCGGAAACAATTCCTCTCGGTCTTCAGAATAAAGATGTCATTGGACAAGCACAAACAGGAACAGGAAAAACTGCAGCGTTTGGTATTCCTCTTGTAGAAAAAATCGACCCAGCGTCTCCAAATATCCAAGCGATTATCATTGCGCCAACAAGAGAATTAGCGATTCAAGTATCTGAAGAGCTATACAAAATTGGCCAAGACAAGCGTGCGCGCGTACTTCCGATTTACGGTGGACAAGATATCGGTCGCCAAATCCGTTCGCTCAAGAAAAATCCTCATATCATCGTAGGGACTCCAGGACGTTTACTCGATCACATTAACCGTCGTACAATGCGTCTTCAAAATGTTGAAACAGTCGTGCTTGATGAAGCAGACGAAATGCTCAACATGGGTTTCATCGAAGACATTGAATCGATCCTTTCAAATGTACCAAGTGAACACCAAACACTTTTATTCTCTGCGACAATGCCTGCACCAATTAAGCGTATTGCAGAACGTTTCATGACAAACCCAGAACACGTAAAAGTAAAAGCGAAAGAAATGACTGTATCTAACATCCAGCAGTTCTACTTGGATATCCATGAACGTAAAAAGTTTGATACATTGACTCGTCTTCTTGACATTCAATCACCTGAGCTTTCAATTGTCTTCGGCCGTACAAAGCGCCGCGTTGACGAATTGACTGAAGCACTGAACCTTAGAGGTTATACAGCTGAAGGAATTCATGGTGACTTGACTCAAGCGAAACGTATGGTTGCGCTTCGTAAATTTAAAGAAGGTTCAATCGATGTGCTTGTAGCAACAGACGTTGCAGCACGTGGACTTGATATCTCAGGTGTTACACATGTGTATAACTTCGACGTACCACAAGATCCAGAAAGCTATGTACACCGTATTGGACGTACTGGACGTGCTGGACGTACAGGTATGGCGATGACATTCATCACACCACGTGAAAAAGATATGCTTCGTGCGATCGAACAAACAACTAAACGTAAAATGGATCGTATGAAAGAACCAACACTAGATGAGGCAATCGAAGGACAACAACAAGTAACCATTGATCGTCTGCGCACAATCATCAGTGAAAACAACTTAAACTTCTACATGACAGCAGCTGCTGAATTATTAGAAGATCATGATTCTGTTACAGTGGTTGCGGCTGCCATCAAAATGATGACAAAAGAGCCGGATGCAACGCCTGTTCGTTTGACAGATGAAGCACCAATGATTTCAAAACGCAATCGTAACAACCGCAGCTCTTCTAAACGCAGAGACGGCGGCGGTGGTGGCGGCTATCGCGGAAAAAGCCGTTCATCTTACGGTGATAAAAAGCGTTCTTCAAATGACCGCAATCGTTCTTCTAACGATCGTCGTCAAAAGAAATCTTATAACAACTAATTCAAAAGCGAATCCTTTGCAGGGTTCGCTTTTTTTAACAGGCCTAATGAAACTTTTTAGGCTTTCTTTCGTAATATATTGATAGAAAAGTAAGAGAATGGGGGAAGAATGTGAGAAAACAGCCGCAACGTCAAATCAGCTTAAATGGATTAAAAGTATGGCGTCTTCAAAATGGAATTATCTCATTGATTTTCTTATTCATCATCATTGGGGTATTTGTAGCTAGTTATTATTTTCAATGGCCATATTGGATTGGAGCCATCCTCATCGGTTTGTGGATTTTACAGGTCATCTTCGGAATCTGGCTCATCCCGAAAATCCGCCATCACATCTGGCGCTATGAAGTATTTGAGAACGAAATTGAAATACAGCACGGATTGATTCGTGTCACACGTGTCATTGTGCCAATGGTACGTGTTCAGCATGTGGATACATCTCAAGGGCCGCTTTTAAGGCGCTACCGGTTGGCATCTGTTCAAATTTCTACGGCTGCGACAGTGCATGATATTCCGGCACTGGAATTAGAAGAGGCAGATGAGCTTCGCGATTACATATCTCGATTAGCAAGGGTGACGGAAGATGATGTCTGAACCAAAACGTGTACATCCAATCTCGATGTTCATTGATTTTATATCAGATGCCGTATCCATGATCAAAAACTTCATTATCCCTTTTTTCGTGCTTATTTTTGTGAACTCGAATTCAAGTATTCGTTTTTATGCGTTCATTATTCTTGGGGTGCTTCTTTTATGGAAAGCTGTTTCAACCGTTTTAGCATGGAGACGATTCACCTACCGAATGGAAGACGATGAATTTCGAGTGGAATCAGGTGTCATCACCAAAAAGAAAAAGTATATCTCGTTAGAAAGAATTCAAACGGTGAATACAAGTGAAGGTATCTTCCAGCGGATCTTTGGTTTGGTTCGGGTGCAAATCGAAACGGCAGGCGGGACGGATGGACCTGAAGTGAGCCTGACGGCCATTACAAAAGCAGAAGCTGAGCAACTAAAGCAATCGATTTTCAACCGGAAGAAAAGCTTGCAACAAGAAGAAATGATTGATGAAAATTTAGATTTCCCTGATTCTCTGACAGCGCAACAGCCTGTAGAAAAAGAAATCAGTGTTTCCTACCGAATGGGTATACCAGAGCTGCTTTTGGCTGCGACCACTTCAAGCGGAATCGGCGTCATTATTTCTGGGTGTCTCGCCATTTACACACAAATAGATGAAATTCTACCTTTGGACGGATTCCTTAAACGGTTTTCTTTTTTAAGTCATGCGAGTGTTGAGATTTATGCGATTCTCATATTTATTGCCGTATTGATTGCGTGGATTCTTAGTGTTGGGGTAACAGCCCTTCAATATGCGAATTTTACCGCAAAACGAAAAGGGAAAGACATCATCATCACAAGAGGACTCATCGAAAGGCATCAAATGACCATTCCGCTTGCGAGAATTCAAGCAGTGAAAATCAAAGAAAATATTCTGCGTGAACCATTTGGTTTTGCGACGGTCATGCTTGTCAGCGCAGGAGGTTCCATTACAGAAAAAGAGACCTCTTCTGTCTTATTTCCACTCATACGGAAGAAAAAGATCAATGAATTGTTAACGCAATTTACAGATCAATATCAGCTGGCACCAGAAAGTGAATTGAAAAAAGTGCCGAAGCGTTCACTAAAACGTTATCTGATATCTTACGGATTTGTTCCATTACTTGTAGGTATAATCCTTTCTGTACGTTTTCCACCATGGGGGTATTTGGCGCTGATTCCATTACCATTTGCCTTGTTTTTTGGGTATTTAGCCTATAAACAATCAGGATATGTGATCAAAGATCAACTGATTCAATTAACGACAAGAGGTATCGGCAAGACCACCGGAATTGTTTTAAGAAAACGAATGCAAAACTATACGATGACCCAATCCTATTTTCAAAAGAAAGGGCGGGTGGCAAGTATTCACACCTTTGTGAAGTCCTCTGCCTTGCTTGATTCCTTTGGTGTGCATCACCTTGAAGAGGAAGATGCTGAACGTGTATGCGATTGGTATTCCTATGAAACGAATCAATCAACTTAAACAAAAAATGTCGATCAGCTCCCGTTAAACGGAGTGATCGACATTTTTTATGAGCTTAATAGCGTCGTTTTTTTGAATGGAAGAATAGAGTGATCGGTGCTAGGATCATGCCGCCTATCAATCCAAATAAGTGGGCCATGATGTTGATGTTCGAGTTGACGAACGTCATAATAACAGAGACGCCGAGAATCGTTAAGATCACCTGAGAATTACCACGGTCCATCATATGCGGTTTAAATAGGACAAGATAAAGATAGACGCCAAATAAACCAAATATCGCACCAGAAGCCCCGACATGTACGTACTCTAAAGGCTCCACCCAATAGGTTCCGAGATTGCCAATGAATCCAGCACCCAGATAAATCACAAGAAATCGAACCTTTCCAAGCAAATACTCAAGTGCTGGAGCGAATAGGAAGAGCGACATGGAATTGAACAGAATATGTGTCAGACTTCCGTGAAGAAAAATAGGCGTTAAAAGCCGCCACCATTCTCCTGCTGCAACACCATAATTAAAACCAACGAGATGGTCCTGCCCAAGCTGGATCATTGGAATAGGGATCGCAAATAAAAGCCATAGGCCGATTTGCAAAGCAAGGATCGCTGTTACGATTGGATACGATCTAATAAATTGTTGAAAGCTCTCCGTTCGAATAAACATAACAAACCCCTTTTGACTAGATAATGGTAAGTTTATAGTAACACGTTTATGAAGCGAACATCCAAATTAGTACGAGTATCATAGGAGGTACCTCATGATTAAAGGAATCGGTATGGATATTGTAGAGATCGGCCGGCTGTCACGAGTTCTTAGCAGGCAGCCCCGTTTACCAGAACGAATTTTGACTTTACGTGAACAGGAAGTCTTTCACACACTAAGTGAAAAGAGACAGCTGGAGTTTCTGGCAGGGCGTTTTGCGGCGAAGGAAGCATTCGCAAAAGCATACGGTACGGGAATTGGTCAGTATGTAAGCTTTCACGACATCGAGATACAAAAAGATGCGAACGGAAAACCTCTCATCAAAAGTGAGAAAACAAAAGAAGACTACGTTCATGTATCCATTACACACACAAAAGAATATGCTGCAGCACAAGTTTTAATTGAAAGGTTGTCAAGCTAGTCTGCATATTGTTTGTCCCCCCTTCATATATTGGGTAGTGCGATAAGGAAGGGCGAGTTGCTAACAGGCTTTGATGGTTCGCGGTACGCAGTTAACTCTTGAGGCGTACTGTTAAAGTCAAACAAGCGGTTTCTTCCTTTTAACACAATTAACGAAGGGGTTGAAAAGGGTGAGAAAAAGCTTTGTTTTGCTTGTAACGGGGATCCTTTTTGTACTGATTCTCTCCGCATGCGGTCAAAAATCTCAACAAGATATCGTTGGAGATTTAAACAAAAAGGCAGAGGAAATGACATCATACAAAGCCAAAGCAAAAATGACCATTGAGACAGGAAATGATCCGCAGGAATACCACGTGGAAATTTGGTACAAGAAGCCGGAGCTTTACCGTGTCTATTTAGAAAATCCGAAGAAGGATCAGAGTCAAGTCATTTTAAGAAATGGCAATGGTGTATTTGTGCTGACACCTTCATTAAACAAAAGCTTCCGCTTCCATAGTGATTGGCCGAACAACAGCAGTCAGGTGTATTTATTTGAATCACTTGTGAAAGACATTAAAAATGACAGTGCAGCTCAGTTCAAAGCAAAAGAGTCGAAGTACGTTTTTGAAACAAAAACCAACTATCAGCACAACCAAATGCTGCCGACCCAAGAGATTACCTTTCATAAAAAAACAATGGCGCCTGCCAGTGTGAAAGTACTGGACAGCGACAAAAAGCCAATGGTGAAAGTAGAATTCTCTCACTTTGAATTCAACAAATCCTTTGACAAAGACGCCTTTGATGAGAAGAAAAATATGACACTTTCTCAAATGGATGTTGCCACAAGTGCAGATCCATCTGACAGCTTTGCTGTGAAAACGCCTGTGGATATGCCAGAGGGCGTGAAGAAAATGGAAGAGAAAGAAATGACAACAGATGCTGGGAAGCGGTATGTAATGACGTATGGCGGAAAGAAATCCTTCACGCTCATTCAGGAAAAAGCGCGGGTAGCAGAAGCGTCTACGCCTGTGACGATGAATGGCGAGCCAGTCGATCTTGGCATGACAGTGGGTGTTCTGACAGACAAATCTCTTTCTTGGACATCTGATGGAGTTGACTACTTAATTTCTTCAAGTGATTTATCGAAAGAAGAACTCTTAATGGTCGCCAAAAGTGTAGAAGGACAGTCAGCGAAATAGGCGAGATTCTTAACATAACAACAAATCAGCCCTGTGCAGGGGCTGATTTTCTTTGAGTTGTTTCACATTATTCTGGATTTTTAGTATCATAATGAAGTATTGAATCATTCAATAGGGAAGTGTGATGAATGGACACAAATGCCTTTTATAGAGACACATGGGCAGAAATTGATTTAACAGCAATCAAGCATAATGTTTCACATATGAAAGACCATATTGGTCAAAGCGTCCAACTAATGGCTGTTGTGAAAGCCAATGCATATGGACATGGAGATATAGAAGTGGCAAGAGCTGCCCTCGAAGCAGGAGCAGACCTGTTAGCCGTCGCTTTTTTAGATGAAGCCATTTCTTTAAGAAATAAAGGCATCAAAGCCCCGATTCTTGTGCTCGGCGCAGTACCGTCAGAGTATGTCAAAGTCGCCGTTAGATACAACGTTATCATGACCGCTTACTCGATCGATTGGCTGAGAGAAGTCGTCAAAGTGATGAAAGGGCAGATGGGACAACCCATTCGTTTCCACTTGAAAATCGACAGCGGCATGAATCGGTTAGGTGTGAAAACAATCGAGCAGGTGAGCGAAGTAAAAGAGCTTGTCCACGATCATTCTTTTTTACAGCTGGAAGGCGTATTTACTCACTTTGCCACAGCGGATGAAAAAGATGAAAACTACTTCGGTATGCAGGTTGATACGTTTAAAACATTGCTTCAACCGCTTCATACGGACAAACTGCTCATTCATTGCGCCAACAGTGCAGCAGGTCTAAGGTTTAAAGACACTTTATTTAATATGGTTCGTTTTGGCATCAGTATGTACGGGCTGTCGCCGTCGGAAGAAATCAAGGATGAATTGCCGTTTGAACTGGAAGAAGCATTATCTCTTCATACAAAACTTGCACATGTAAAGCCCATTCAAAAGGGTGAGAGCGTGAGCTATGGTGCAACTTATACAGCGAATCAAGATACATGGATTGGTACGATTCCAATCGGGTATGCAGACGGCTGGATTAGGAAGCTTGCCGGAACAGAAGTGCTCGTTGGCGGAAAACGCCGAAAGATTGCTGGAAGGGTGTGTATGGATCAATTCATGGTTGATTTGAAAAAGGACATTCCGGCAGGGGAGCCAGTCGTGCTCATCGGGACACAAGGCGAAGACAAGATATCCGTCGATGAAATAGCCAAGCGGCTTGAAACCATTAACTACGAAGTCACATGTTCTGTTGGCTACCGCGTCCCAAGAGTCTATATAGAGGACGGCAAAAGGGTTCATGTACGTAATCCGCTGCTTCAAGGCGGGCCAAGCTTTTTATAAACAGCATCCACGGGAACGATGTTCAAACTGACATCGTTCTCTTTTATTCTACAAAGGCATCATAAACATTCTCCCTTTTTTAGAGATTTTGGAAATACCGTATGATTTTCGGAAAAAAGCGTATAATGGGAAAGAGGAACTCCATTATCATCTTGATTTACGGGTGGCGAGCCGCTTCATGTTCTAATAAGAAATCATGAAAAAACAGCTTTGCTTGTGCATTGAATAATGGTATGATTAGTCTTGGAATGGATCGAAACGGTATCCGTAAGTTTTGTGGAGGTGTATGTTTTTTGTCTGAATCCAGCGCAACAAACGAAATGAAGATTCGACTGCCGGAGGCTTTAATGTCTGAGATCGAACGAGTAGCAGAGCAGGATAAGGTAACAAGAAATGAATTGATCTACCGAGCGACAAAAACGTATATTCGTGAACGTAATATTCGACAAAATCGTGAATCGATGAGACGCGGCTACATGGAGATGGCGAAAATTAATCTGAATATCTCTTCAGAGGCACAATACGCAGAATTTGAGGCTGAGAATACAGTTGAGCGATTAGTCAGCGGGGGTTAAACATTTGATTGTTAAACGCGGTGATGTTTACTTTGCTGATTTATCTCCTGTTGTTGGCTCCGAGCAGGGCGGGGTTCGCCCGGTATTGGTGATTCAAAATGACATTGGAAATCGCTTCAGCCCGACTGCTATCGTTGCAGCCATAACAGCCCAAATACAAAAAGCGAAATTACCGACTCACGTCGAAATTAATGCAAAGCGCTACGGCTTTGAACGAGATTCTGTCATTCTTTTGGAACAAATTCGTACAATCGATAAACAAAGATTGACAGATAAAATCACACATCTTGATGATGAGATGATGGAGAAGGTTGATGAAGCCTTACAAGTTAGTTTGGCTCTTATTGATTTTTAATATGGTGATACTTGGTTGCTCTATTGGGAGCAACTTTTTTTGTGTTCAATTTTTTTTAACGTTATAATGAAGAAAGACTAAAGAAGAGCTTTAAATGTAAGTAGGGGGTAAAACATGTCGAATCATATCGTGTTAGCTTTTGCAAGAAAGCACCAAAAGGAATTAGAAAAAGAGTGGACGGACATTTTAAAACGACTCGGAGAAAAAGAAACGGACATGATGCTGAACGACAAAATGTATGAAACCATCTGTTCGGAATATGTTCAACTCATCATTACATCTCTTTCAGAGGGGGATCATGAGGATTTTGAAGAAAAAGTGCAAAATTTTGCTTTAAAAATTGTTCAAATGGGTATATCACTTAAGTTACTGGCAAACGGTCTAACAGAAATCCGTACACATTTATATGAAAAAATGAACGATGACAAAGATACAACACAAGAAAGTCATGACCTCATCTGGCAAATCGATCGATTCATCACACCCATCCATAATGAGATCTTAAACCAGTATTCCATCTCATGGGAAAAAACCGTCAGCCTTCAAAAAATTGCGCTGCAGGAACTATCTGCCCCGCTAATCCCAGTATTTGAGCACATCACCGTCATGCCACTTGTTGGAACAATTGATACAGATCGTGCGAAAAAAATTATGGAGAACCTGCTCAATGGTGTCGTCAAACATCGCTCACAGGTCGTCTTAATTGATATCACGGGTGTACCTGTCGTGGACACAATGGTGGCCCACCATATCATTCAAGCGTCAGAGGCTGTGAGATTAGTAGGAGCGAAGTGTTTACTTGTCGGTATTCGCCCAGAAATAGCCCAAACAATCGTTAACCTTGGAATTGATTTATCTCAGGTTACAACAAAGAATACCCTTCAAAAAGGAATTCAAACTGCTTTGGAAATGACAAATCGAAAAATTGTTTCATTGGAGGGATAACCAATTGAGAAATCACCCGAAGATTCCAATCTTAAAATTATATAATTGTCTTCTGATTTCAATACAGTGGGAGCTTGATGATCAAACAGCTCTTCACTTTCAAGAAGACTTACTGAATAAAATTCATGAAACAGGAGCAAACGGTGTGGTCATTGACTTAACATCCGTCGATATGATTGATTCATTTATCGCAAAGGTATTAGGCGATGTGATCACCATGTCCAAGCTCATGGGGGCAAAAGTTGTATTAACAGGAATACAGCCGGCAGTCGCTGTGACGCTTATTGAACTTGGCATTTCACTGGAAGAAATTCAGACAGCACTAGATCTTGAACAAGGGCTTGAGACACTGAAGCGGGAATTGGGGGAATAGATATGAAAGACCAATCCTGTGTAAAAATATTGACGGAATGGGACATAGTCGCAGCAAGACAATTGGGGCGCAATGTTGCAAAAGAACTTGGTTTTGGAACAGTTGACCAAGCAAGAATTACGACGGCCATTTCAGAATTAGCTCGTAACATCTATTTATACGCTGGTAAAGGTCAGATTTGTATAGAAGAAGTGATGGAGCGCGGAAAGCGTGGACTCAAAGTCATCGCAGCCGATGAGGGGCCTGGCATCATGGATATACGTAAAGTAATGGAAGACGGATTTTCTACATCAGGCGGACTCGGAGCAGGCTTGCCGGGCGTCAGAAGACTGATGGATGAATTTAAATTAGATTCCGCACCAGAACAAGGAACTGAGATACAAGCTGTCAAGTGGCTTCGCTAGGAGGGAAACCATGGATTTTAAGGAGGTAATGGAGCAGCGGTATCATCAGCTGCTCAGTCGTTATATCAGTGATTTAACTGAAACATCGCTTTATCAAGCTCAAAAATTTAGCCGTAAAACCATTGAGCATCAAATACCTCCTGAAGAAATAGTGAGTGTTCACCGAAAAGTGATTCAGGAGCTTTACCCTGATTTGCCGGAAGATGTCTTTCATTCACTAGACTTCTTAATTGAAGTCATGATTGGATACGGACTTGCCTACCAGGAGCATTTAACACTAAGAGGCATCCAGCAAGAAATTAAGTCGGAAATTGAAATTGCTGCAAATGTTCAGCAAACCCTTCTGGAAACGAAAATTCCAGAAGGAGACACATTTGATATCGGAGCCATCAGTGTGCCGGCAAAACAGATGAGTGGGGATTATTACCATTTCGTAACAGATCACGATACAATCAATATCGCGATTGCAGACGTCATTGGGAAAGGCATTCCAGCTGCGCTCTGTATGTCGATGATTAAGTATGCGATGGATTCCTTGCCAGAGTCAGGCAGCGGTCCAACGAAAGTGCTCAAAACCCTTAATCGTGTGGTCGAGCAAAACGTAGACCCAAGCATGTTTATCACCATGTTTTATGGCAGCTATAATAAAGAAACACATGAATTTAAGTACGCATCGGCTGGACATGAGCCGGGCTTTTTCTATTGCAAAAAAGAGAATCAATTTTACGATTTAGATGCAAAAGGTCTTGTCCTTGGAATCGCACCAGACTTTGATTACAGGGAGTATGAGCAGCATTTGGACGTAGGAGATATGGTGATCTTATTTTCAGATGGGGTCACCGAATCCAAGTCAGAGGACGGCTTCTTAGAGCGCGAAGATATCAAAGCGCTCATAGCAGAGCATCTTTCCTATTCAGCACAGGAAATGGTCGACGCTATCTATGCAAGCTTACTCAAATTACAAGATTTTCAGCTTCACGATGACTTTACTTTACTTGTCCTTAAAAGAAAGGTTTAGAAAGTGAATATGCGGGTATATAAAACTTTAGGAAACAAGAATTTCGAGGTGAATGCATAATGAATATGTCTGTAAAAGAGCATCAAATAGATCATAAGACGAAAATTAGTGTCAGCGGAGAAATCGATGTGTACTCTGCTCCTGAGCTGAGAGAAACCCTTATGCCCAAAGCAGAGAAAGGAGAGCATCTTGACATTTGTCTGAAAGATGTTACTTACATGGATAGTACAGGTTTAGGTGTGTTTGTTGGGCTGTTCAAAGCGGCTCAAAAAGCAGGAGGATCATTAAAGCTTGAGAACTTGTCGGATCGGCTTGTCAGATTGTTTGAAATCACTGGACTAAAGGACATCATTGACATTTCTGCAAAGTCAGAGGGTGGGGTACAATGAACGAATCAGTAGATCTAATCGAGATGAAAATACCGGCGAAACCAGAATACGTAGGCATCATTCGTCTGACTCTTTCAGGCGTTGCAAGCCGAATGGGCTATGCCTACGAAGAGATTGAGGACTTGAAAATTGCCGTCAGTGAGGCATGTACTAATGCAGTTCAGCATGCCTATAAAGGTGCAGATGGCGAAGATGGAGAGGTAGCGGTTCGCTTTCTTGTCTATGAAGATCGTCTAGAAATCATTGTCGCTGATAAAGGCGGTAGCTTTGACTTTAAGCAAAAGCAGGAAGACCTAGGGCCGTACACATCTGCTCATACGGTGGATCAATTGGCAGAAGGAGGTCTTGGTTTATACTTAATGCAAACATTGATGGATGAAGTCGAGGTGCAAGCAAACTCCGGAGTTACCGTGGCGATGACAAAGTTTTTAAACAGGGAGCGAGTTGACCATGACACAACCATCCAAAACTATGAAACTAACTAAAGATGAAGTGGATCGCCTCATTCAAAGCTATCAATCCAACCATGACGAGCAGGCGCAGCTAACACTAGTTGAGTGTTATACAAATCTTGTGGATATGCTCGCGAAGAAATACTCCAAAGGAAAAAGCTTTCATGAGGATTTAAGACAAGTTGGAATGATTGGTCTACTCGGCGCAATTAAGCGTTATGATCCACTTGTCGGTAAATCATTTGAGGCATTTGCCATTCCAACCATTATCGGGGAAATCAAACGCTTTTTACGTGATAAAACATGGAGTGTCCATGTACCAAGACGAATTAAAGAGCTTGGACCAAGAATCAAGATGGCAGTTGATCACCTGACAACGGAAACGCAAAAGTCACCTAAAGTACAAGAAATCGCAGAATATCTAGATGTAACAGAAGAAGAAGTTCTTGAAACAATGGAGATGGGCAAAAGCTATCAAGCGCTGTCTGTTGACCAAGGCGTAGAGGCTGATTCTGAAGGAAGCACTGTGACGATTTTAGACGTCGTCGGCTCACAAGAAGAAGGGTACGAACGTGTAAACCAAAAAATGATGCTTGAAAGTGTGCTTCACGTTCTGACAGATAGAGAAAAAGAAATTATCAATCTCACGTATTTGCAAAATAAAAGCCAGAAAGAAACAGGCGATTTACTCGGCATATCTCAAATGCATGTATCAAGGCTGCAGCGGAAGGCAGTTAAAAAGCTACGAGATGCATTGTCAGAAGATGCGTCTATGGAGCTAGGGTAATGAAGCAGATCGAACAGCATGAGCATGTAAACGCCATTATCTATCAATCGAACAAAGAAGGAAAATCATGCTGCGGGGACAGTTTTTTTATTAAAGCAGATGATGAAGAACTAATTTGTGCTGTAGCAGACGGATTAGGCAGCGGCCAGTTCGCCAATGAATCATCTTCTTTAGTCAGCGAAATTGTCGAAGAATATGGACATGAGGATGTAACAACCCTCATTGATAGATGCAATCAGGCCATGAAAAATAAACGTGGGGCCACTGTAGCCATATTAAAGGTGAATTTTTCCCAGCAGCAGTTTACCTATTGTTCGGTTGGCAATATTCGATTTATCTTGAATGCACCTTCTGGCGACTATATTTATCCACTTCCGACATCAGGATATCTATCAGGTAAACCTAGAAAATACAAAACATACACCTATTCCTACGAAAAAGGATCGACATTCATTATGTATTCCGACGGACTGAATGTGCCAAACATGCGAATGTGTTTAAAGCATAGCCATTCAGTTGCAGACATCGCCAAACAACTTGAAACATACACACAAGACAAGAAGGACGATCTCACCTATGTACTTGGTCAGCTTACATGAAATAGCTGACCTTTTTTCTGTTTTGCCGGTTTTTTTGATACACTAAAAGAGAAGACACAGTGAGGGGATGCAAAGTATGAAGACATCTGACTTTTTATTGAAACAAATTGCGACAGAATTAAAGCTTTCAACAAAACAAATTGGAAGTGTGATCCAGCTATTAGAGGATGGCAACACCGTACCGTTTATTGCACGTTACCGGAAAGAGCAGACAGGCTCACTAGACGAGGTGCAAATTCAAACCATTTCTGAACGCTATACATATATCCAAAATGTGACGAATCGAAAAGAAGAAGTGATTCGCTTAATCGCTGAACAAGACAAATTAACAGATGAATTAAAACAGAAGATCGAACAGGCGCATAAGCTGCAAGAGGTCGAAGATTTATATCGACCATTTAAACAAAAACGAAAAACGAAGGCAAATGTAGCCAAAGCAAAAGGACTTGAGCCGCTGGCGGAGTATTTACTGCAGTTGCCAAACGATGATATTGAAAAGAAAGCATCGGCTTTTATCAATGAAGAAAAAGAAGTCACAACTGCAGAAGAAGCACTGGAGGGCGCCCAGCACATCATTGCGGAACAGCTGGCTGATGATCCAGATATGCGGAAATGGATTCGCAGTGAGACGTACCAAAAGGGAAGTCTTGTCACATCAGGAAAAGACGTTGAAAACGACGAGAAAAACGTCTATGAAATGTATTACGACTATCAAGAGCCGATTAAAAAAATTGTGCCTCATCGTGTACTCGCGGTCAACCGAGGCGAGAAAGAAGGGATTTTGAAAGCAGCCATCGAACCACCTGCTGAAAATATTCGTTTCTACCTCGATAAACAAGTTTTAAAAGGCAAGCAAACGACGGCGAGACCTTACATTGAAGCGGCCATTGATGATGCATATAAACGCCTGATTCAGCCATCAATTGAACGAGAAATACGAAAAGAGCTGACAGAAAAAGCAGAGGAACAAGCCATTCATATTTTCGCTGAAAACTTAAGAAAGCTCCTTCTTCAACCGCCGATGAAAGGAAAACGTGTACTTGGGGTAGACCCTGCGTTTCGTACAGGCTGTAAATTAGCCGTCGTGGATGATACAGGAAAAGTCCATCATATTGGCGTCATTTATCCGCACCCGCCTGTGCAGAAAAAAGCGGAAGCCAAACAAAAAGTGAAAGAAATCATTCAATCATCCAACATTGAAGTCATTGCGATCGGAAACGGAACAGCCTCAAGAGAGACCGAACAATTCATCGCAGACTTGATCCAAGAGCTGGACCAGCCAGTTTCATATTTGATCGTGAATGAAGCAGGGGCAAGTGTATACTCTGCATCTGCGCTGGCAAGAGAAGAGTTTCCAGACTTGCAAGTGGAAGAAAGAAGTGCCATTTCCATCGCCAGAAGGTTGCAGGACCCATTAGCAGAGCTCGTAAAAATAGATCCAAAATCTGTCGGTGTAGGACAATACCAGCACGATGTGAGTCAAAAGCAATTAAACAGCTCGTTAACCTTTGTGGTAGAAACGGTTGTTAACCAAGTCGGTGTGAACGTTAATACAGCCTCACAGGCGCTGCTGCAATATGTGTCAGGTCTTTCAAAAGCCGTCGCAGGAAACATCGTCAAGCGCCGTGAAGAGATTGGGAGATTCACAAGCAGAAAAGAGCTGAAGGATATCCCAAGGCTTGGTGCAAAGACTTATGAGCAGTGTATCGGCTTCCTGCGCATCACAGATGGACAAGATCCACTTGACCGCACGGGTATTCACCCTGAAAGCTATAAAGAAACAAAACAGTTCTTACGCATGATCAACATGACGCCAGACGATCTTGGAACAGAACAGTTAAAAGAGAAAATTGCAGAGGTGAAGCTGGACGAAGCAGCAGAACAGCTTGAAATTGGTTCAATCACCCTTCAAGATATCATTGATCAGCTCACAAGACCTGAGCGTGATCCGCGCGATGAAGTACCAAAACCTCTTTTGAAAACGGATGTGTTGAAATTAGAGGATTTAAAGCAAGGAATGGAGCTGCAAGGAACGGTGAGAAACGTCGTAGACTTCGGCGCATTTGTTGATATTGGTGTAAAACAGGATGGACTTGTCCACATTTCGAAGCTGAGCAACCGCTTTGTGAAGCACCCACTTGACGTCGTGTCAGTCGGTGATATTGTGACTGTTTGGGTAGACTCCGTTGACCAGGCAAAAGGTCGGGTCGCTCTATCGATGCTAAAACCAGATTAAATAAAAAACGAGGCGCACCTTAGGACGGGGTGTGCCTTGATGTGACTGAGTGCTTTTTTCTATAGAAGTACCAGCATTGATTGAGCAATTTGATTTGATAATGATTTTTCTCATAAAATGCTTTCTGCATCTGATTTTTCAGCCAGTTGGGCATCGCCCATTCCTCCTTTGATCAAAACAGTGGGTGTACCTTCAATGTATGCAAAGGGGAAATTGTCCCGTTCGAGGTTTTTATAGAAAGGAACGATCTTGATTGAACGAGAGAGAGTTACAGCAGTTAACAGAAGACATTTCAGAGCAGTTCTTTGGTAAGGCGTTTCGCCATCAGGCTGTTTTTAATGACCGTCTTAAAACGACAGGCGGGCGATATTTACTTGGAACACACCATATTGAGCTAAATCGCCGATATCTTGAGGAGCATGGCAGAGACGAATTGATCGGTATCATTAAGCATGAACTATGTCATTATCACCTGCACCTTGAAGGGAAGGGCTATCAGCATCGGGACAGGGATTTTCGTGAACTCTTGCAGCAAGTAGGAGCCCCGCGCTTTTGTACCCCGCTGAAGACCGTTCAAAAGAAAAAAAGAGCGGTGACGCTTCATTACTATGTGTGCACAGGTTGTGGAAGACATTATACGAGGAAGCGCCGATTTGACACCACGCGATATGTCTGCGGGATTTGTCATGGTAAGTTAAAAAAGGAAGGGGAAAAGGCTTGACTGTTATATTAGTATATGTTAAATTATAAAAGCCGTCGTAAATGGAGCAGGAACGAAACGTTTAAAAATTCTTGACACATTTTTCTGGCATAGATATAATGAAACATGTCTTATTATTCCGCAGTAGCTCAGTGGTAGAGCTATCGGCTGTTAACCGATCGGTCGTAGGTTCGAGTCCTACCTGCGGAGCCATAATGGAGAAGTACTCAAGTGGCTGAAGAGGCGCCCCTGCTAAGGGTGTAGGTCGCGCAAGCGGCGCGAGGGTTCAAATCCCTCCTTCTCCGCCATTATGATATGGCCCGTTGGTCAAGCGGTTAAGACACCGCCCTTTCACGGCGGTAACACGGGTTCGAATCCCGTACGGGTCATGTTTTGTTATTTTGATTCGTTGGGCTATAGCCAAGCGGTAAGGCAACGGACTTTGACTCCGTCATGCGTTGGTTCGAATCCAGCTAGCCCAGCCATTTTTTTATATGTTTTTCTGCATAGCAGATGAGCCATTAGCTCAGTTGGTAGAGCATCTGACTTTTAATCAGAGGGTCGAAGGTTCGAGTCCTTCATGGCTCACCATTGTCACGCGGGTGTGGCGGAATTGGCAGACGCGCTAGACTTAGGATCTAGTGTCTTTATGACGTGGGGGTTCAAGTCCCTTCACCCGCATTGTTTTTTCAAACAGTGCACTTATGAATATATGAGCACATCAAACACGCGGTCGTGGCGGAATGGCAGACGCGCTAGGTTGAGGGCCTAGTGGGTGAATAACCCGTGGAGGTTCAAGTCCTCTCGGCCGCATCTAAGAAACCAAAGGTTTATAGACCTTTGGTTTTTTTGTTTTATTTTCAATGTACTTATTTTGGAGAGAAAAATTTGTATAATATTATATTTCTCGAGTAAGAGTATGATAAGATCTGTGTTAAAATATTATACTTCCCCTAAGTTTGGTTTTGTTACAAATTCATCATAAAATGTAAAATATTTGAATTGTGTGGGTGTCGAGTATATTCGAAATTTCATATTCTTCAAGGTCTGTATTTAAAAGAAGATAAGCATTTGTTAGACCGATGTTTTGGGTTCTTAAAAAGTAGGAAAATGTATAGTGATATTAAAGACTTTGCATTAGAAGCAGCTGAATACTTTAGAAGAGCTGGAAGATTTGAAATGGCTACCAAGCATGCACCTTTTGCAACAGAAAAATTAAATAATGTCATGTCATTTGGTGGTTTATTTGTTATCAAGTAAATTTATGATACGTTTTCCTCGTCCACCTCCAGTTTCTAAGGAATGATGAGCTTTGGCAACATCAGATAAAAGATAAATGCTATCAACAACTGGTCTGACCTTGTTGGAATCTACATAAGATGCTAATTCTTTTAAAATTTCATTTTTGGGGTTTGCGCTGAATGTGCGAACTCTACGAGAACCGAAAATAGTTGAAGTTAATATATATATGAAGGACGAAAAACTAGGAAATCCAATAGTAACCATTCTACCGTTCTTTGCAAGCAAGCGCCTATAATGTTTAAGGTCAGTTCCTACTGTGTCCATAACTACATCAAACTTTTTAAGATCAGTAGGAGATGTTTCTTTATAATCAAATACTTCGTCTGCACCTAGCTCTTGAAGAAAAGTAAGATGTTTTTCGTTTGCAAGAGCAGTTACATGAGCACCTAACATTTTTCCAATTTGAATCGCAATGCTTCCGACTCCACCACTTGCACCACGTACAAGTAACTTTTCTCCTTTTCTAAGGTTCGCTTTGTATTTTAAGGCAATAATTGCAGTAGCACCTACGCCAGGCAATGCCGCTGCTTGTATGAGATCAATCTTTATAGGAGCTTTAGATATTTTCTCAGGTGATATAGCTACATATTCAGCAGCACTACCAATTTGGTTCCTTAAATTAATAGGGAGAACCCCCCACACATTATCACCTAATTGATAACTTTTTACGTTCGACCCTACTTCAACAACCTCTCCAGAAAAATCTGCACCTGTCCCTTTAGGGAATTGATTACCCGTTAATCGTTTTAACTTACCTGATCGAAACAGTGTATCCATAGAGTTTACACTCGACCCATGTACACGAATGAGTACTTCTCCAGATTCTATAACTGGTCTTGATATAAAATCTTCAAAAAGAACATTCGGTGATCCATAACTAGTGTATTGTGCAGCTCGCATCTTTTCATTTTTCATTTACTCACTCCATCTCCTTAAAAAGTAATGACTTGAAGGGTTTATATAATCAATTTGGCTCTCTAATACATGGATGACACGGTTTACATATTTGATTATAATAAATGGAATTGATTTAACAAGTACGCAATATAAACTGCTTAAGGAAGGAAAAACTGACTAAGGGGTGGATAAAATATGACTGAAAGTGAGCTGAATAAAGCGATAGCTCCAGCGAGTTATGCATTAAATATATTAGCGGGAAAATGGAATTTAAAAATCTTAGCTGTACTATGTAGTTACAAGGAGATTCGATATAATGAGTTAAAGCGTAAAGTGTATGGAATTACAGGAACAATGCTCAATCAATCATTAAAGGACCTGATTGAAAACGGAATTGTTCAACGAGTTCAGTATAATGAAGTTCCATCAAGAGTAGAATATTCATTGACTGGGGCAGGACTAGAGCTGATCCCTATATTTGAACAACTTCTTTTATGGGGCGAAACCCAATTAGAAAAATCAAAGTCATAATAAAATCCATCTACGTGAGAAGTTCGTTGGGGAATCATAGCATAGCTTCCTAACAAAGATTTTATTCACTTTAAGCTATGATGAAGAAAAACAACAAAAAATCTTGAGATTACTAGGGAAGCGCTAAAAAAGGGGATGCAAATACATGTCAATTTACCATAAAGTCATTGGAGAAGGATTTCCGATCGTGATATTGCATGGTTGGACACTTGACCATCAAGTGATGTTCCATGCATTGGAACCGGTATTTGAAAAACACAGCGGTTGGAAGAGAATATACATAGACTTACCGGGGATGGGACGTTCCGAGGCGCATCCATCTATTCAGAACTCTGATGATATGTTAGAAGCGGTATTGCGTCTTTTGGATGAGCTGATCCCTGATGAACAGTTTATTGTTTGCGGTTATTCGTATGGAGGGTACATAGCTAGAGGTATTGTTCATTCACGCCGGGAAACCGTTCGTGGATTACTGCTTGTGGCCCCAATGACTATACCTGTATTCGATAAAAGAGTCGTGCCAGAGAAGACCGTTCTAAAAAGTGACAGTCACTTAATTTCACAACTGTCTTCAGAAGAGGCGGATGAATTTTGCTCCATGGCCGTTGTGCAAGGAAAGATGGAATGGGAAAGATTCCGCGATGAAATTTACCTTCCTTCTAAACAAACAAATCATGAATTCATCAATAACATTCTTCAAAATGGATATGGCTTTACCTTCGATATTTCTTCTGAATTTCAGTATCCTACGCTCATTATCACAGGACGTCAAGACCATGTCGTCGGATATCACGATGCGTGGCGGCTGATCGAAGACTATCCAAATCCAAGGGCCACTTTTGCAGTGCTTGATATGGCTGGTCACAACCTGAAGATTGAACAACCCGATGTGTTTCATTCATTAGTACATAACTGGTTAAATAGACTGGAGTCGGTGGTATAACTGTTTATAAATAGGGTTAACTGTTGCGATTTTTGTGATTTCCGCTGAATTAGAGATGCGTGCTATTGGAAAACAGATAAGATGCTGTGCAAATTTGAGCAAGTTGGAGTCCTGTAACAGTAATTATGAAGCATGAGGGTAAAGAAAAGAAGAATTCATAACTAATGATATTAATTCACTATGTTGAGGTCCTAGTAGGTGAATAACCTGTGGAGATTCAAGTTGTGTTGCCTGTATCCATGAAATTAATATTTATAGACCTTTGGTATTTTTATTTTTTATAGTTTCTAAAAAATCCACTCACCTTTTAAGTAAGTGGACTTTTTTTTGAGAGGGACGAGTTACATAATTAATCATTATCCATAGTTGTGGGTTATTAAATAAGTGAAGACGACTATTAATACATAGGTGCAAACGAGAGTAATAGATATTTGTTTTATAAACTTTAATTTGTTTGCGGGTCTTTTATCTTTATAAGTTCGAAAAAAAGTAACTCCTAAAATAATGAGAACAACTAGGGGAAATGAAAATGTAGTTATATTTTTCCACATAATATCACTCCAATTGTATAGTTAAAATTACTGTGGTGAAAATTTATAAGCTAAAGTCCACCATATTTTCATATTTATTCCTTTTCCGTTATTGTTAGCACTAGCGCGAGAGCCCATTAAATGAAAATAAGCGCTACCTAAACCTGCAGGTAAGGCTGGCCAAAAACCAAACCATGTAAGAAGGAGTGCGCCACCACCAGCAATAGTACCCGCACTACCCAAATCAGCTGCAAATTTATTCGTATCACAGCTATTCAACTTCTGTGTAAAGCCCCACCAATAATCTTTAGATTTAGTTGTTTTTCCTTTACAAGCAAGTGTCTGCATATCAGGTGACACTTGTTCTTTATCCTTTAAACGAATGATACTCAAATCATCTTCAACTTTTAATATACCTGCCTCTATTTCTGAGTTTAGTTGATTTAAAAATGTTATTTGGCCTTCAATCAGAGTTAAGTCAACTCCATCAGAATAAGCTTCTTCTTTGTTAAAGGAAAATTTCCCATTGAATACTTTGATATATTTTTCTAAAGCCATCACATCTTCAGCATCAAAAATTTTATTATTTGAATTGGTATCTACCCTAGTATTAACTTCTTTTTTCTCCTTTGGAGCATAATTATAATTCGTAGCGCTAGCTACCGAATTAGGAGTAATAGAAATTATTAGTGATAAAATAAGGGTGAATAGAATAAACCTTTTCATTTTTATATCTCCTTTGAATTATCATTACTTTCCAATTAAATCATAAATTTGAATATGAGTATTGAGTCATTAGTTCTATATGAGTCCTAGTGAGATTGTAGTTGAATTTATTCTTTGAAGTAAAAATTTTAGAATTCATCTATAAGATGAAATTGCAATAATTTCCGCTTCATGTTACAATAAGAATAATTATTTTTGTTCGGCGTAAAGGATAGCATGAAGAAAGACTTTTCGTCTTGAGGATACTTTGGGCAAGGATAGTATAATACATTGTGTGGTAAACGCACGAGGAGGCAACAAACATGGAACAAGGTACAGTAAAATGGTTTAACGCAGAAAAAGGTTTTGGATTTATCGAACGTGAAGAAGGCGACGATGTATTCGTACATTTCTCAGCTATCCAAGGTGACGGATTCAAATCTTTAGACGAAGGTCAAAAAGTATCATTTGACGTAGAGCAAGGTTCTCGTGGAGCTCAAGCTGCTAACGTTCAAAAAATTGCTTAATCTTCATTCTATCAAAACGGGTTCTCTGTAGAGAGCCTGTTTTTTTGTGCTTTCATTTATTTCTGCAATAAAAAACCCTACTCAACGTACAAGTAGGGAGATGTTACAAGGTAATCGTAAAAAAATTCATGCTTCAAAGGTTTATCAACAGTATAGCATATTGGATTTACAATATGCGGAATTTGCCTAAATAAATTCTTTTTTTCTTTAATAAAATTGAAGGATGGATCGTTCTAGAGAACATGTATTCAAAAATGGTGAGGGATACCGTAAAGAGCGGCATAGTTCTTAACAGAAACTTTTAATTTGTTTTTCTGTAATCCCTTCGATAACTTCTAATTCACTTAACAAAAATTCATGAGCCTCATCTAGCATTTTCTTTTCACTTGCATTTAGTGCTTTCTCTTTCTTCATCCGCATCAGATCACGCACAACTTCAGCACCATCTTGGATGTCACCCGTTTTTATTTTGTTTGTATTAATTGTATGGCGTTCTTTCCATGTCAGTAATTGAGCTGATTCGCCATGCTGGAAAATGTGCATCACATTGTTTAATGCCAGTATATCTGTAACAGGTCTAATACGTGAACTTGACATTTTTCGTGTTGGAATCATCACTTTCATATGACTGATTGACATTTTAATCACATAATACTGTTGTTTTTCATCAGAGAATTCTTTTTCTTCTATGGCTTCAATTATACCTGCTCCGTGCATTGGATAAACAATATTATCACCAATTTGAAACATATCATCCGCCTCCATATCATGTATCTACTTTAAGGGTACCACATTTAGAGGTAAAATAATCAAATTTTTAATAATAACATGTTTATTTATTTTCTGTCAATAAATTTGGTTCTAAAAAAGTGAGATTTTTTCATGAAAATTTCGGGTGGTTTTTGATCATATCCTCAAGAATCCTTGCTACAAGAAAAACAGAATATCCATCATTAAAAAAAGACCAGACATTGAGCTGGTCTTTCCAAATAGAATCCGATCATAATGTTGAAATATCAATCACAAATCGATAACGCACATCACTATTGAGCACACGTTCATATGCTTCATCGACTTGGTTTGCGTTGATCACTTCAATTTGTGGTGCGATCTTGTGAGCAGCTGCGAAATCGAGCATTTCTTGTGTTTCTTGGATGCCGCCAACGAGTGAGCCGGCGATGCTGCGACGTCCAGTAATTAATGAAAACACATGGAAGTTGTCTGGCTTTGGTGGTGCACCGACGTTTACTAATGTTCCATCAACACGAAGTAAGGACAAATAGGCATCCACGTTGATATTGGCAGAGACGGTATTGAGAATGAGATCATATTGACCGGCTAGTGTCTTAAACGTATCAGAGTCACTTGTAGCAAAATAGTCTTTTGCACCAAATGACAGCGCCTCTTCTTTTTTATTCATAGAGCGGCTTAATACAGTCACCTCTGCGCCAAGTGCGCGTGCAAATTGAATGGCGACATGACCTAGACCGCCCATTCCGACAATCGCCACTTTTTTGCCAGGCCCAGCCTTCCAGTGTTTTAATGGAGAATACGTTGTGATGCCTGCACAGAGAAGAGGGCTGGCGACATCGAGGGAGAGCTGGTCAGGAATATTGACAACAAATCGTTCTGTCACAACAATTTTCTGACTGTAGCCGCCGTAAGTTGGTTCTCCATCATAATCCAGGTTATTATAAGTTTGAACGACTCCTTTCTTGCAATATTGTTCATCTCCATTTTGGCAATATTCACATGTACCGCAAGAATCGACAAAACAACCGACGCCTACACGATCACCAATGTTGAATTTCGTGACAGCATCCCCAACAGCTGAAACAACTCCAGTAATCTCATGACCCGGAACCATTGGGAAAATACCGCCGCCCCATTCATCAAAGGCACTGTGGATATCTGAATGACAGATCCCGCTAAACTGAATATCAATTAAAATATCATGTGGACGAAGGGCTCTTCGTTCAATGGTTGTCCGTTCAAAGTTTGCTTTTGCATGGGAAACACTTAAAACGTTTGATTGGTGCGTCTGACACATTCTGGATCATCCTTTCAAAAGTAAGATTCGGTCCTTCCTCTATACTGTACGTCTTAAAGTGAACTTTAAGTCAACATAGAACCATCTGATCGCCTCAATTCAGGCTTTAGCATCAACCTTGAATCAAGATTTGAGCCAAAAGTATCTTGTCTTCTCGATAAAAATGGAGATGATGGGAAAAGGGAGATCGTCAAGTAAGAGAAAGAAGAGAAGGGTGAAAACAATGAAAATAGCACAAGCCGCCAAGCAGCTCGATTTATCTACTGCTACGCTCAGGTATTATGAGAATATAGGTTTAATTAGACCGATCAGGCGTGATGAAAATGGTGTTCGTGATTATACAGAAGAAGATATTCAGTGGATAGAATTTATTAAATGTATGAGAAATGCGGGTCTGTCAATTGATGCTCTTAGAGAATATACGGCTTTATTTATCGAGGGAGAGGATCGTACATTGTCCTCAAGGAAGCGTATTTTGGTCAATGAGAGAGAAAGACTTGTAGACAAACAAAAGGAAATCGAAGAAACGATTAAACGGTTAGATTACAAGATTGAAAGTTATGAAGATATTATCCACAGTTATGAACAAAAACTAGTTCATCAATTAAAAACGAACTCTATTTAAATGAAGAAAAACCTGTGACTTGTCACAGGTTTTGTGATGTGGTTATCTTTTTGTGTAACGCACCCAATTGTAATGAGCGTAAAGTGGAGTAACACCGTTGTAGGAGCCGAGCCATTCATCGACACCTGCACCATTCCATAAGTTCATCATAATCTTTCCAGGTGTTTGAGGGATTTGAGTAGTAGCCGTATGTTTTAATTGACCGTCCACATACCATTTAATCGAGTTAGGCTGCCAGTCGAACGCATATGTGTGATAAGAGTTTGCTGCATCAAAACCAAGGTTGACGATTTTTTCATGATTTCCGACACCATTGGTATAATAGTTAAACTGAACCTTTGTCGTATCTTTTCCTAGAAATTCGATGTCAATTTCATCCCAAGGCGTACCATCAGTCGGTCCCGTATAAGTAAAGAACGAAGATACGATCCCAACATTTTTGGCTGGTTTCATGCTGACTTCATAAAGTCCATAGCCATATGTTTGAACGGAGCGGTTTTCTCCACAGTCAAACTTATTATACGAAGGACTAGTGAGCGATAATCGCATTTCCCCTAACGACGTCATGGAGACATTGTTTGCGCGCCACGTACAGTTAAACATATTTCCGTTCGAGTACCCATCGGCTTTTTGCCATAACCCCGTATTATAGTTGTTGAACGGCTCATAAAACGACCCGCCCGTTTGTGCCGAGGCACTTGCAGCAAATGTGGACAAACTTAAGAATAATCCAGTGACAAGCAGCATCAACATTCGTTTTACACGGTAAGACATGTAGGCATTCCCCTCTCTTTTTTGAAAGCGTTTTCTTTTTGATCATACATGATTCTCTCAAAATGGAAAATCGGTCTAAATAATGATAAACAGTGTGTTTTTTTAATAGAATGAAAAGAAAATTGATAGGTAAAAAATAATGATTGACAAAGCGGACAGTTGTCCGTAAGATAATACCGGTACAATTGTCCTAATGAAAATGAAAGAAATTTGATTTACACATAGAGATATATGCAAGGTGGATGAAGGTGAAGCATCATGGAAAAGGATATTGGAAAGAAAATTGAAGAGGTCGCTTTCTCTTTGTTTCAAGAGTTTGGTGTAGAGAATGTCAGTATGCATAAAATCGCAAAAACAGCTGGTGTTGGTCAAGGAACCCTTTACCGCCGCTATGCAAATAAAAGTGATTTGTGTCTCTCTATTCTTGGTGAGAGATTTGAACAGCTGATCCCTGCTTTGCATCTTTACTTAAATAAAATAAGTGATCAGCCGGTTCAAGATCGTTTGCAATATGTTCTCGAGGAGATCCATCTCATCGTTGGTCATCACTTAGACTGGATTCGGATGCTGACGATCTCTGGAAATTTAGAGCAGACAAGTAAGGTGTATGATTCTCATTACAGTCAATCACTCAAACAAATCATTCGTGATTTGCTCGTGGAAGCGAAAGAAAAAGGAGAAGCGAACATACAAGACATTGAGTTGACGACATTATGTATGTCTTCTCCAATGACGCCTGAACTCATGTTTTATATTCATGAATCCGGCTACTCAATCGAAAAAATTGCACAATTCGCTGCGGAAAAACAAATTTTATCTGTTTTTCAACGACAATGAAGTGGCTCATTTCTGACTAGCCTGACTTCCTAAGATTGCTTAATATTGAAAAAGAAAAGGAGCCAACTTAATATGAACAAACAGCAAACAGCAGCTTCCGACATTCGAACGCTGCCCATTATTATTTCATTTATCACAGCTGGATTTATTGGACTGTTTAGTGAAACGGCACTCAACATGGCGCTGAGAAGTTTAACATTAGACTTTGGTATTGAAGCAACGACTGCTCAGTGGCTTACAACCGGCTATTTATTAACACTAGGGATTCTTGTTCCAATTTCAGGCCTCATTCTTCAATGGTTTACAACAAGACAGCTTTTCATCACCTCACTGGTCTTTTCGATCATCGGTACATTTATTGCGGCCGTTGCACCAGTCTTCAGTATTTTAATGGTGGCACGTGTGGTGCAGGCAGTAGGAACAGCCTTGCTCCTTCCATTGATGTTTAATACGATTTTGGTCATCATTCCGCCTCATAAAAGAGGTAGATCAATGGGGATTATCGGTCTTGTCATTATGTTTGCCCCAGCAGTTGGTCCAACGGTCTCTGGTCTTATTCTTAAATCGTTAACATGGCATTGGATTTTTTGGATTTCGCTTCCGTTATTAGTTGCTGCACTCGTATTTGGGTATATTTTTATGCAAAATATTACGGAACCCACTAGACCGAAAATCGACATTTTATCGATTGTGCTATCAACCATCGGTTTCGGTGGAATTGTGTATGGCTTTAGCAGTGCTGGTGAAGGCGGCGGCTGGAGCAGTATGCATGTGATTGTGGCGATTGTTGTAGGTGTCATTGGCATTCTTGTGTTCTCCCTAAGACAGTTAAACATGAAAGAACCGATGTTGAATTTAAGCCCATTTAAATATCCAATGTTTGTGATCGGGTTACTTCTGATCTTAGTGTGTATGATGGTGATGCTGTCTGCTATGATGATTTTGCCATTATATCTGCAAACGTCCTTGGCACTTTCTACATTTACAGCAGGTTTAATGCTATTACCAGGTGGAATTATCAATGGACTGCTATCGCCAATCATGGGTGGGCTTTTTGATAAATTTGGGCCGAAGTGGCTTGTCATCCCAGGCCTTGTCATCGTTGCAGCGACCATGTTTGGCTTCACGAACTTAAGTGTGAATACGTCCATCGGTTATATCGTGACGCTTCATATTACGTTAATGATAGGAATTGCGATGATCATGATGCCTGCCCAAACAAATGGATTGAATCAGCTGCCGCCAGAGCTATATCCGCACGGTACAGCGATTATGAATACATTGCAGCAAGTATCAGGAGCGATTGGGACTGCAGTTGGTATCTCGATCCTTTCATCAGGAGCTCGCAGCTTTATGGAAAATGTGGCTGATCCCGCAAATCCAGTCAATCAGCTGCTCGCCTTTACAAATGGCGTCCAGCATGCCTTTATCTTTGCTGTCATTATGACAGTGATTGGCTTGGTGATTGCTTTCTTTATTAAACGAGTGAAAGTCGAACAACAAGTATCATAATATATGAAAAGCACTGAGGACTTAGCGCCACAGTGCTTTTTTTAATTATTCATAGGAGTGAATGTTTGTTTCAAAGGAGCTGAAAATGGGGAGATAGATAAAAAGCAACGATTCTCTGACGACATTGAAGGAAAAGGCGAAATTCGTAACGAATGGATAGAGATAGAAGAATAAGATAGGAGCTGAGATCATGAACTTAGACGAACAAATCAAAATGGCTGAGTCATTACGTCAACCAGCTGAAGATTCATTAGCTGGTCAATCAGAACTAAAGCCAGTCCACCCTCCTGAAGTGAACAAAATGGAATATGATATCCCAACGGGTGCTGGTGAAACAAAGGTGTGGGTATTTAAACCTGTGAAAACATTGAAACAACCCCTACCTGTTTTCGTGAATTTGCATGGGGGCGGTTTTATCCTTGGAAGTGCTGAAATGGATAATCATTGGTGTCCGGTCATAGCAGATCGTGCGGAGTGTATCGTCGTCAATGTGGAATATCAGCTGGCACCGGAACACCCTTTTCCGGCCGCTCTTCATGAATGCTACGATGTGATGAAATGGTTATATGAACATCCTGATGAACTACAAATAGACCCAAATCGATTAGCCATTGGCGGACATAGTGCAGGTGGGAATTTGGCAACAGCGGTTTGTTTGCTTGATATCCAAAAAGGGAACGAACTTCCGATTGTCTATCAAGTGCTTGACTATCCGCCACTTGATTTAGCTACTGATCCAGCACAAAAGCCAGCGTTTGAAGAAGCAATTCCAGTGGAAATGGCGAGACTGTTTAATGCCTTCTATTTGCAAGGTCAAGATCCGCACAATCCGCTCGTTTCTCCAGTCTTTGCAGAGAGAGAAGTGTTAGCACAAATGCCCCCAGCTCTTGTTATCACAGCTGAGAAGGATTCACTAGCTGAAGAAGCTGAGCATTATGCGGACAAGTTAAAAGAAGCAGGGGTAGATGTCACATACAAACAATTTAAAGGAGTCCCTCATGCGTTCACTCATGCCGGAGATTTAAAGATAGCTGAAGAGGCTTGGCATCTGATGAGCGATCAGCTTAAGAAGGCGTTTGAATAAGAAATATTCGGATATCAGTAAAAAGCACAGACTTTTTTTCTGTGCTTTTTTTGTGTTCTTGCTGACGTCTTGAAAAGAAGTGTAGATACAACAATCGCAGTAGTCGATATAATAGTAAGATAGAAGACATCTAAAAAGGAGCTAATAGAATGAAAAAAGAGACACTACAGGCATTTTGTCTTTCTTTACAAGGAGCAACCCACGACTATCAACCTGAGTGGCAGGCAGATCGTTATCATATAGGTGGAAAGATGTTTGCCATGATGGGGGGAGACGTCGATCGCAAGCCAGTCATCACTTTAAAATGTGATCCGCAACGTGCTGAAGAATTAAGAGAAATGCATGAAGGAATTATTCCCGGCTATTACATGAATAAGACGCATTGGAATTCTATTTATCTTGATGCAGATATTCCATCTTCATTTGTCGAAGAGCTAATTGAACATTCCTATCAACTGGTTTTTCACAAATTAACAAAAAAAGCTCAGCAGGCTATCCTCCAACATAATTCAAAAGAAACCGATTAAATGCTGAACGTTCAGTTGTTCATGTCTCTTTGAATCTCTTCAAAATTGACTAGAGTCACATGCTCTCGCTATACTTTAAACAGCTAGAAGATACGAATAGGGGGATATACAATGGGCTATACAGTCATTACAGGAGCAAGTTCAGGTATTGGATATGAAACGGCTTTGGCCTTTGCAGCAAGAGGAAAAAATCTGATCTTAGCTGCACGCCGGCTTGATAAACTCCAAGAACTGAAAGAAAAGATTCTAGAAACATATCCCGATATTCAAGTGAAAATCCAGTCTGTTGATTTAACAGACAGAGAGCAAGTGTATTCTTTCTATGAGTCATTAGCTGGTGATGAGCTGGATACGTTCATTAATAATGCTGGGTTTGGCCATTTTGGTTCAATAGGAGAGCAGGATGTGAAAAAAATCGGGGACATGCTTCATCTCAATATTGAAGCGTTAACAATTTTATCCACTCTGTTTGTCCGTGATTATGAGCAAAAAGAGGGGACGCAGCTAATCAATATCTCTTCAAGAGCGGGTTATACCGTCGTCGGAAATGCTGTCACTTATTCAGCAACGAAATTTTATGTGAGCGCCTTTACAGAAGGTCTGGCCCTAGAATTGAAAGAAAAAGGAGCCAAATTACAGGCAAAAGTATTAGCGCCTGCTGCGACAGAATCAGAATTTGCAAAGCGTTCATTAGATGTCGATCAATTCGAATATGAAGGCACTATCAAGAAATATCACACATCAAAAGAAATGGCAGCGTGCTTGCTTGAACTTTACGACAGTTCAAAAACAGTTGGTATCGTTGATGGGAAGACATTTGATTTTGAATTGAAGGACCCCATTTTTTCACACGCTGGCACAAGCATGAAATAAAAAGTTCCAATCACTGAGGATAGATTCTCTTAGTGATCAGCAGGTCACCGAGCCGAAAGATGTCTTGGATAATGTGGAGCGCTGTCAACACATACTAGAATAGATAAAAACACCTACACATTAGGTGTTTTTTTTATGCATTCTTTGATGAATGAAAGAATCGCAGGTCCAGTAGATGAGACTGCTGACAATTATGATCGGGAGGGATGTGGAGCTCTCAATTCCATCCATAACAAAAAGCATGACAATCATTGCTATCAGTAAGTAAGCCGCTAAATAAAGAGGATGAAAAGCCTTAGGCTTTAAAGAAAACAACAACTGTAAAGGTACCGCAAAAATGAAATAATAAACAAAAAAGATGGGAGTGTAAAGCATCATAAACGCAGGCTCGCCCTGAATCGGTGGATATAAACATACGAACAAGCTGAGTAAAATGGAACTGAAGAATAGTGTGAGTAGGATTTTGTAAAATGGTTGAACGGAACGCACTGTATGTACTCCTTTTTTGTAAGATTTCCTATATTTTATCATAAATGGGTTGAGAACAATTTCTGAAGTCAATTTAGGTATTATGGTATAAATAAATTTTGATAATAGTACCCTTTTTCCTTTATTTGGTTCTGTGACTTTCACCTCATGCTGATGAATGAAGGAATGGTATAAAGTAAACCCTATAGACAGATAATTATTCATCACATTTAAGAAAAGAGATGATCTTATGAACGTAACAAAATGGTTTGGTGCTGCCCTTCTTTCTGTTTCACTATTGGTGACCGCAGCTTGTGCGAACGATAGCACTCAAGAGAATAAGCAAAGTAATCAAGAAAGCACTACCAGTGAAACAAAAGAAAAAAACACGGCTGTTGAGACAGGGAACAAATCTTTATCCAATATTAAGGTGCTGGCAACAGGCGGAACGATTGCCGGTAGTTCAGACAGTAATACAGATACGACTGGCTATAAATCTGGTGCACTTGGAATCGATAAAGTCATTGCTTCTGTACCACAGCTGAAGGATATTGCAAATGTCACGGGTGAGCAAGTAGCCAACGTCGGCAGTGAAAATGTGGATAACGCTCTGCTTTTAAAATTAGCGAAACGAGTCAATCAGCTTTTAAATGATGATCAAGTGGATGGCATTGTGGTGACACATGGTACAGATACATTAGAAGAAACGGCCTATTTTTTACATTTGGTTGTAAAAAGTGATAAGCCTGTGGTGGTCGTGGGTTCCATGAGGCCAGCATCTGCCATTAGTGCGGATGGCCCGCTTAACCTGTATCATGCAGTGAAAATTGCTTCGACAAAAGAAGCCAAAGGCAAAGGTGTAATGGTGACATTAAATGACCGAATTGCCTCTGCTCGTTTTATTACGAAGACAAATACCACCACAACCGATTCGTTCAAGTCTCTTGAGCAAGGGTACATTGGAGAAGTGGCGGGTGAAGTTGTCTCTTTCTATAACGAACCGACAAGAAAACATACAGCTGACAGTGAATTCGATATTTCCAAGCTAAAAGAGCTGCCGCAAGTGGATATCTTATACGGCTATCAAAATGATCAAAAGTATGTGTATGATGCTGCGGTTAAAGAAGGAGCGAAGGGCATTGTCGTTGCCGCCGCAGGAAATGGAACGATGTCAACAGAAGCGATCAATGGGGCAACAGATGCTGTGAAAAAAGACGTGGTGATTGTGAGGTCAAGCCGTGCAGGAAATGGCATTGTCACACATGAAAAAATGGATGATGAACATCATTTTGTCTCATCGGATTCATTAAATCCACAAAAAGCACGCATTCTACTCATGCTGGCTCTGACGAAAACAAAAGATCCAGATAAAATTCAATCCTATTACGAGCAGTATTAAAAAGAAGACCCGACGAATCATTGGGTCTTTTTTATATGTGTACCTGATGTTCAGCCCGTTTTTTTAAAGAGAGTAAAATGTCTCTCCAAACATCATCTATATCAGTCAGAAAATGTCCTGCTTGCTCGATATAGTGCGTTTTGGCGTTTGGAATGTTGGGAGCAATGCTTTCTATCTCTGCAAAAGGGGCCATCTGATCCTCTTTTCCATGCCAGACATCCACAGGGATTTGTATATCTTTCATATCGAATGCCCATGACCGTGAGAGTAAATCTGGTTCATGAATACATTCATCAACCGATTGACGAGTAGCTTCGTATAAATGCCGCATCATCAGCTCCAGTTGCTCATCGGTTTGAAGAAATTGCCGATCCGAAGGATGTAAATGTTTGTTCCCTTTTTTCGTTAGTTTCTTGAATTTCTCTGGTTTCTTTTCAATTAGTTTTTTCTGAGCGCGATAGCTTGCCTTTAAGAGCCAAGGCATTCTTTTACTGAGGAAAAAGGCAATCTTGTTCTCCTTTAGCATACTTTTAGGCGGTTTACCATCCTGAAATGGGGTGGTACTTGAGACGAGAGCAGCTGAAAGAATGCGGTCTGGCAATTGATAGGCACAACCAGCAGCGAATGCCCCGCCTCCAGAGACACCAATCACTGAAAAATGGGAGATGTCAAGATGATCGGCCACTTCCTGTACGTCTTTTGCCCAGTCTAAAATAGTGCGGTTCGGTTGCGGATCAGATAAACCAAAACCAGGTCTGTCTAAAGAAATAAGACGAATGCCAAGCTCTTTTGAGATTGGATCATCATCTAAAAACATCACTCTCGATCCAGGTGTCCCATGAAAAAAGAATACTGGGAATCCTTCAAGATCACCGTATTGAGACAAACCAATATGACGTCCATCTTGCAAATGAATCCTGTCCATTTGATCATCCCTTTCATCGTTTATCTAACTTACATATTCATGCATGAAACGCCAGGTTAAGGCGTTTCTTTCGCAATTTGATAGATTTTTTCGTAAAGCGATAATAATGTTTTTAGATCTTCTTTTGAAAGCTGGGCATAGTATTTTTGAATAAGATGCAGCTGAATTTTTTCAATATCTTTATGATAGTCATGGCCCTTTTGAGCAAAATCAACAATGATTTCTCTACGGTTATGTGGATTAATCTCTCTTTTCACATATCCAAGCTGCTCAAGCTTTGATATGAGCTGGCTAGCGGCACTAGATGAAATGGAGAAATAATCAGCCAGTTCATTGATTGTTCTCGTCTTCGACCGCAGCAATTCAAGGGTCAGTTCTTGTTTGCTTGTTAAATCTGCATACTCATTTTTTAAGAATCGTTGATACTCTTCTACATAGATAGAACCTAGTGCATTTGAGTACTCAATGATTTTTTTGCTGTAATGAATGATATCCTCATCCAATGACATCACCTCTTTTCTCCTATATTATATGCGATCTTAATATTTAAGTGAAGTTAAATGTTAAGAAAAATTAAATAAAAGGAGGATAGACTACTGAGAAAATGACCTCTACCTCCACTTTTTTCATCAACAATGGACAAAGAATACTTCCTGTTTGGTGATGGGCAAAAATGATCGTTTTGTTTGTTTTCACTTAGATTCACTCCTTAAGAAGTCGATGACTTTTTCATTGTATTATGGGCAATCTCCATTTATAATAAAAAAATAAACCAACTGGTCGGTTTTATTTGTCCGTGTGAAGAAAAGCAAGGTAGAAGGGATTGTTCATAGATGACAAGTGCACAGAGCGGGGCTGGAAAAAGTGAAAAGACGAAGCAGAAAATTGTCACCGCTTCACGTGATTTATTTGCGAAAAAAGGATATTCCGAAACATCCGTGCGAGATATTCTAGAGGCGGCTGAGATAAGTAAAGGCAACCTTTATCATCATTTTAAAGGAAAAGAGTTTTTGTTCCTTCATATTATGGAAGAGGATCATCGATTCATGATGGAGACGTGGCATGAAGAGAAACAAGCGCTGCACCGGGCCATTGATAAGCTCGCAGGGTTTGCAGAGCTGCTTAGTCAAATGGGGATTAACTATCCTTTAATGAGAGCAAGTGAAGAATTTTGTGCCAGTGCATTTACATCAGATGAAGTCATGGAGCGGCTGAACAAGATTGATGTAGACTTTGATGATGTGATGAGAGACATCCTGCTTGAAGGAAACGAAGATGGCAGCTGGTCGATTCAGCATGTTGAATCAAAAGTGAAAATATTACTTTCTGTATTCTATGGATTAGACGTGTTATATAAAAATGACACGATGCAGCAGAAAAAGGAATTACAAAAAGAGGCGATCTCATTGTTTATTCACGGAATCAACCATCATGAGTAACAAGTGAGTCAGTAAAGGGGAAACAAACATCATGCAAAAACCGATTCGTGAGCAAAAAGCCGTACTTGTTATTTTATTAAGTAATATATTTATTGCGTTTTTAGGTATCGGTCTGATTATACCTGTCATGCCGCTCTTTATGAATGTCATGCATTTAACGGGCAGTACGATGGGATATCTTGTGGCGGCGTTTGCTGTTGCGCAGCTCATCGCATCACCTGTTGCAGGGAGATGGGTAGACCGCTATGGAAGAAAGATCATGATCGTGTCAGGCCTTTTTCTATTTGCGTTATCAGAACTCGTATTTGGCCTAGGAACACACGTATATGTTCTGTATTTTGCAAGGGTTCTTGGCGGTATTAGTGCAGCATTTATCATGCCGGCTGTCACCGCTTATGTCGCCGATATCACGACTGTTCAAGAAAGATCCAAGGCAATGGGGTATGTATCCGCTGCTATTAGTACCGGATTTATCATCGGCCCGGGAATTGGCGGATTTATTGCAGAATATGGCGTTCGCCTGCCGTTTTTCTTTGCAGCAGGGATTGCATTTATTGCTGTGATTTCGTCTATGTTTATGCTGAAGGAACCATTAACAAAAGAAGAGAGAGAGAAACAAATGGATCAAGTGAAGGAATCGACCTTCTTTAAAGACTTGAAAAAATCGATTCATCCAAGCTATCTCATCGCCTTCATCATTGTCTTTGTGCTGGCGTTTGGACTATCTGCATATGAAACGGTCTTTAGCTTGTTTACAAATCACAAGTTTGGATTTGGTCCGAAGGATATTGCGATTATCATTACCGTCAGTTCAATTGTAGCCGTCATCATCCAAGTCCTCGTGTTTGGTAAAATGGTGAATGCGCTTGGGGAGAAACGAGTTATTCAACTATGCTTGATTGTTGGAGCAGTTCTCGCTTTTGTTTCCACAGTCGTGTCAGGCTTTATGGTTGTGCTGATCGTGACGTGTGTGATTTTCCTTGCGTTCGATTTATTGCGCCCTGCCCTCACGACCTTCTTATCAAAAATCGCTGGCAATCAGCAAGGATTTGTCGCAGGGATGAACTCTACCTACACAAGCCTTGGTACGATTTTTGGCCCGGCACTTGGCGGCATTTTATTCGATCAAAATATTCATTTCCCATTCCTGTTTGCAGGTGTTGTCTTATTTCTTGGATTGGGCTTAACCCTTATTTGGAAGGGGAAGGCGACGGTTGAATCTGATTAGATAAAGGGCTCTAGGGCTCTTTTTTTTGTTCCTTTTGGATAGATGATTGAAAAATAATCACAAGGTCCCTGTTGATAAGGTGTTATACATGTTAATCTAATACATGTTTTACCAAAATGCAGGAGGAGGATGTTCAATGCAAATTAAAGAGATTTTTTATATTCGGTGTATCTCGTGTTTGAGTGTTGTGTTCATTCATGCAATAGCCATTTTATCTAGCCCCCATTCATCATCTATTCTTGTAGCACTACTCATGTTCAGTACCCCGAGTTTTATTTTCATTTCTGAGTTTTTATTGGCTCATGCTTATCCGAATGGTACCCCTAAAGGATTTATGTGGAAGAGGGTGAAAGCCATCTTTTTCCCATTTGCTTTTATTGGGATTGTCGATGGTTTTTTGCATTCGGCATCGTTAAATGGAGGGGCAGTTGACTTTTTTAAAAGAGCTTCAGCAAATGTCTTATTGGGAAATTATATTGGTTATTTTGTTCTGATTATTTTTCAATTTTACTTTTTGCACATGTTTTTTCACAAAATGGCTAAGCGTACCTCAGCCAAATGGGTATTGCCGATCTCCTTTATCATCACAGTTGGTTATTTAAGTGTCATGAACCTCGTCAAAATCCCACAACCTCAATTACCTAATCCAATGTTCGGCTTAGAATGGATTCCATTTCCAGGGTGGTTGTTCTATTTTTGTTTAGCCTATTATTGTGGAGCGAATTATCAGCAGTTTATCACAAGACTTCATCGTTTTAAGTATGCCGTGTATGGACTTGTTTTGATTTCAGCAGCGACCCTTCTAAGCAATTCATATGTAGGTTTTTTCGAGTCTTCTTCTAAGAGACCAGACATTGTTCTTTATACAGTCAGTATTGTCTTCTTATGTTTTCTCTTGTTTTCTAAAGTGAAAAGCGTTCCACCTTTCGTAGCTGTCATTAGTCAATATTCATTCACCATCTATTTGCTTCACGGGTATTTTCTAGGTATTTCTGTGTTACTATGGGGACAATTAAAAGATTATCCATTCTTTGTAGGGACAATCATCATATCAGCACTTGCAATTGCAGGACCTATCCTATTGTCACGGATAGCAAATCATTATAAATATGGCTATATGTTTGTCGGTAAAATCAACAGAACGAGGCGAAAAACAGTCGCTTCATAAACGTTTTAAAGGGGATCTTAAGAAGATGCCCTTTTTTTGTTGCCTAAAAGTACAATACTTCTTGCCCGAAAGTACAATTTCAATCGACCATCTCATTGCTTAGAATAAAGAGATCAAGTTCACGAAGTTGAAGAAAAAGGAGTAAGTGAATGGCAAAATTTTTATATCATTTAGGAAAAAGTGCATTTTCTAAGCCGAAACGGATGATTATCGGTTGGTTACTTGTTTTAGTTGCTGTTGTGGCGGCAACAATAGGGACAGGTGTTTCATTTAATGGCGATATGTCGATTCCAGGAACAAAATCAGAAAAGGCAATGGATCTCTTGCAGAGAAAGTTCCCAGCAGGTGATGATGGCGGGACGATTCGTCTGATCTTTAAAGCACCTAAGGGTGAAACATTAGAAACAAAAAAAGTAAGAAACAAATTGAACGAAACGATCAAAGAAGTCAAAAAGGATAAAGCAGTCAAGCAAGTGACGGATTTATATCAGACATTTGCTATTAGTAAGGATAAGAAAATAGGGTATGCGGATATTACATACCGGGTAAAGGCGGATGAGGTAAAAACATCCTCAAAAGAGAAAGTATTAGATAGTATTAAGATTTCAAGAAAAGCTGGCATCCAAACAGAATTAGGCGGCTCCGTCACATTCTCAGAAATTGAGGTAGGCGGGATTTCGGAAGTCATAGGTATTGTCATGGCCTTCTTTATTTTAGCCTTTACCTTCGCTTCACTATTGATTGCAGGACTACCGATCTTGACGGCTGTCATTGGGTTAATAATCGGCGTGATGGTCATATTAATTACCTCAAATTTTGTTGAGATGTCTGCATTTAGTCTTACATTAGCTGTGATGATTGGACTTGCAGTAGGAATTGATTATGCATTATTTATCATTTCTCGTTATCGACAGTTATTAGCAGAGGGTTACGAATTGAAAGAAGCAGCTGCTAGAGCTGTTGCTACAGCAGGCAGCGCTGTATTGTTTGCAGGTGTTACCGTCGTAATTGCACTATGCGGACTTGTTTTAGTCGGTATACCATTTTTAGGCGTTATGGGTCTTGTAGCTGCATTCATGGTACTATCAGTTATGCTTGTGTCTCTCACAATTGTTCCTGCCATACTAGGGATTCTTGGTGATAAAGTCAGCCCTTCAAGAAAGAATAAATGGTTCTCTAAATTACAATCTCAACAAAAAGAAGAAGCCACAGCTTGGGGAAGGTTTATCAAGAAGTATCCAGGTAAGATCATCCTAGGTGTCATTGTATTGACTGGTCTACTCAGTTGGCCAGCACTTCATATGGAGTTGGGTCTTCCTGATAACGGCATGAAGGGGAAGGAAACAACTGAACGTAAGGGCTATGACCTGTTAGCAGAAGGGTTTGGTAAAGGGTTTAATGGGCCACTGGTTGTTATCATTGATGCCTCCCATGCAAATAACGCAATGAAATCTATTGAGAAAACAACAACAGTACTAGAGAAGATGGATGGCATCAAACAAATGGCACCGCCTGTTCCTAATCCATCGGGTAAGTACGCCATGCTGACCATTTTACCGAAAAGTGGTCCAGAAGATAAGGCGACAAAGCAATTAGTCAAAGATATACGAAATGAATCTAGTCAGACTGCTGCAAAGTATGATACGAAATTACTTGTTACTGGGTCTACGGCAGTTAATATAGATATTTCAGATAGACTCAGTGAAGCGTTACCGAAATTTGCAGGAGTCATTATTGGATTTGCTTTGATTTTAATGATTCTTGTTTTTAGGTCATTCCTTGTTCCATTAAAAGCGGTTTTAGGATTCCTTATGACATTGACCGCCACACTAGGTTTTTCAGTCTTTGTTTTACAGGATGGACACCTTGCGCCATTGTTTGGAATACCAGCAAATGGCCCATTGTTAAACTTTATGCCTGTACTAGTGACAGGAATATTATTTGGTCTTGCAATGGATTATGAGGTCTTTTTAGTCAGTCGAATGAGAGAAGATTTCCTTCTATCAGGTGATGCGAAAAAGTCCGTTGTATCAGGTTTGAAGCATAGTGGAAGAGTAGTGACTGCCGCAGGCTTAATCATGATCCTCGTCTTTGCTAGTTTTATCTTTGCAGATGACTTGATTATCAAAACAATGGGGTTAACGTTGGCATTCGGCGTTCTGTTTGATGCATTTGTCATAAGAATGACTTTTATCCCAGCATGTATGATGCTAATCGGACGAGCTGCTTGGTACTTACCTAAATGGTTCGAAAGCTGGCTTCCACGTATAGACATTGAAGGTGAGTCTATTTCTCAGAAGGATGAGAAAGAAGAGAAGGTGATTTAGTCACTGATAGTCTTACATGGTATGATTGATGATACCGCCATTACCTCGATAAAGGGTGGGCGGTATTTTTTGAGTGAATATGAGGCTCGGATGGTGATATTTATGGCGAAACGACGGGTAGACCCTTTTAATGAAATGATCTATTCGCGAATTCCAACCTTATTATGGGTCATTCTTGTTTATATTGCAGCAATGATATTTCAGTTTATAACCACCCCATTAGCACTTTCTGGCCTGTTTTTTTCTGCACTTATTGCTATACATCTGATTCTGCATTGGTGGTCATTTTACTGGTTTCAGCAGAATCCATGGGTATATTTTCTGATTCAAGGAATAGTGATTCTACTTTGTGTTTCAGTCATGCAGGCGGCTTCCCCTGTGATCTTAATTGGTCTGTTACCGGTACTAATAGCGCAAAGTATTGGGGTATATTATCATACATTGAAGGTGATTTTGACAGGGCTTAGTTTTTATGTTCTTTTTTTTCTTGCCCTTATTTTGGTCAATGATACAGATGATTTGACCGTATACATTCCAATTTTGTTTTTGATTCTGATTGTAGTCATCGCATACTCCATTTTATTTTTTAGACAAGTCAAAGCTAGAATTCGTACACAAACATTTTTAAAGGAACTTGAATTGGCACATCAACAAGTGGAAGAGCTGACACTTGCAAATGAGCGTCAAAGAATGGCGAGAGATTTACATGATACCCTTGCACAAGGGCTGGCAGGTATTATTATGCAATTAGAAGCGGTCCATGCCCATTTAGAGAATGAGAATGTTGAGCGTGCTCAAAGCATTATTAAAGGTTCAATGAGCCATGCGCGGACGACGTTAGGTGAGGCGAGATTGGTCATTGACGACCTTCGAACATACAGCCAGGATCAATATGACTTAGCTGATTCTGTGAAAGATGAAGTGAATCGGTTTATGACGGCGACGAATATTCCAGTTCATACAAAAGTGGCTGTCTCTTATCAAGTGTCCCCTTTCCTCATCGAACATACTGTATACATTGTCAGTGAATGTTTGACGAATATTGCCAAGCATGCCAAAGCAAGTAAGGTCGAATTGATGATGAAGCAACAAGATGATCACATCTCCTTGCAAATCACAGACAATGGAGTGGGTTTTGATGAGAAAAAACAAGAATCCACTTCCGGGCATTACGGTCTAATTGGTATGTCAGAACGTGCCCGACTGCTTGATGCACAGCTACACTTGAAAAGTGAAAAAAATGAAGGTACACAAGTGACGGTAACCATACCTTTGAAAAAGGAGTAAAAACAATGTCTTATCAAATTGTGATTGTCGATGATCATTTTGTTGTTAGAGAAGGATTAAAATTAATTCTTGAGACAGATCAACGATTTGATGTTGTTGGTGAAGCAGAAGATGGAGCAAAGGGTTTAGATATCTTGAAAGAGAAGGCTCCAGACCTTGTATTACTTGACCTCAACATGCCTAACATGAGTGGGCTTGAGATGTTAAAAGAGATGCAGTCTCTTCAATTAAAAGTACCGGTTCTGATTCTCACTACCTATAACGAAGAGAAATTAATGATTGAAGGGCTGCAACTTGGAGCAAAGGGCTATCTTTTAAAGGATGCCAGCAGAGAAAATTTATTTTATACAATTGAAGCAGCTATCAGAGGGGATATTCTTCTTCAAGCAAACGTCGCTGCTAAAGTATTTGAATCAACAGAGCATCAAGTGACTCCGACCCATTTGAAAAAAGAAATAAACATGCTGACTGAAAAAGAGATGCTAGTCTTACAAGCAGTGGCTAGGGGATATCGAAGTAAGGAAATTGCATTTGATATGGGGATTTCCGAGAGAACTGTCAAAGCTCATTTAACAAATATTTATCAAAAGCTGGAGGTCACTTCAAGAGCGGAAGCAATTAAAGTAGCAGTGGAATTAGGGGTGATTCATTTTTAGAGAGAATGAGTTAGCAGCAGAATAATAGAAAAGAGACCTTTCAAATAAGGTCTCTTCAGCGTGTAGACAAACCCTCGCATTCGGTGTCAGTCCTGCGCTTCGGTGCTCACGAATGTCAAATTCGCTCCGCGCCGATGCTCGTCCTTCCTAGACTGCAAAGGTTTTCTATCACGCTGAAAAGAAGACAAAGGGCTAAAATAAAGTTCATTTTAGCCCTTTGTCAACAATCTGAAGAGACCTTTCAAATAAGGTCTCTTTTTTTAAGGCTGCGGCTTCAGGTGATTCAGTGCCTGCGCCAGTTTTTGATTTTGTTGTTTTTTGTAAAATAGAAAGGCGATGATATGGCCTACTAATGTGAGAAAGGCTATACCGATAAAATAAGGCATGATCCATTCGAGCAGTGTAGTCGAATATAAAGCGACGGCTCCTACTTGAAACCCTAAATTGACGACAGTGGAGATGAGAATGTTGATGGGTGCTGGAAAGGTAAAGTAGTTCCATAGTAAAGGATACATGACCCCAAAGACGATGCCTGCCAAAGTACCGATGGCAATGATGTGCCACACGTAATGAAAAGGGATAGAGGATGACCATTGAGTGATGGACAGGATGAGTGTCAGCCATACGATAGAGACAAAAGCTGTTTGCATAAATTGATGTTTTAGTTCCTTGATCATTTGAATCGCTCCTTTATATATTTGGCGTAATGACGACTGACGGTGTAGCTGTTTTTCGAGATGGTTTCGACCTCTAAGCGAGCGTACGTACCAGCGACAAAGCTGTCGACTTGCGCTAAATTGAGAATGACTGCATTGTTGATACGATAGAAATGTTCACGCTCTAACGACTTCAGATCCTTCAGCCGTTTACTGAGAAAATACGTCGTTCCCTGAGTCGTGATCACCTTTGACAGATGTCCAAGCGCAGAGATCGCTTCAATTTGTTCTAATGGTAAAAGAGACTGCCGATCATTTTTTGGATCTTTGACCGTTAGAGATGTACTAGTCTCCAGCATTGATACAATTTTTTGTAAACGTTCTTGATTATGTGGATGGCTGATGACGTCTACTTCCGTCACATCCTTTTCTTGATTCCAGAAAAAACGAAATTTCATTCATAAACCTCCTCTTACAATGAGCATAGCAATAGATGAAAGCGAATGCGATGGAATGTTACTTTGATGCAGAAGAATTCTTTTTGTTGCAAAGATTCACCGCGTGTCTGCGGCTTTCCTTTATAATGAAAAGATACTCGTTCGTGAATGGAGGAATGATGTTGTATCTTGTAGATCAACAAAGGACAGGAGCGGTAAAAGAGGAAATTCGGCGGATTGATCCTGCCTATCCAGTGTTCGTAGATGCGATACTCGATGGGGTGATACAAGGAGATTTATATGTGGATCACCGAGATCACCCGTGTGTCTATTTTGCAGGGACAACAACCGGCATTTATTATGTCGCAGGCAAGACAGAAGCAGCACTCTCATTATGTTCAACGTTCATTGTGGATGTTTATAAAAAGCAGAAAAGAGAGAACAGACGGTTCACTTTGTTTTCAGCAAATCCTGCATCAGATGAGATGATGAAAAAATGCTTCGTTTCCCAACTGAATGAAATGCAAAGACATGCGTATTCTTATGATTTGACCTCTCCTGATCTGATTGTGCCTGATCAAGACGAAATGATTAAACGCACGAATGAACAAGTCATTGCCGCAAGCAAAGTATTCCCATCCAGCTATTATGAAGCATATTGGGGAGGAGTAGATCACTTTTTATCTAATGGCGTCGGAGTTGCCATCTTAAACGGTGAAGACGTGGTCAGTGAATGTATCTCTATTTTTTCAAGTGAAAAACGTGTGGAGATCGATATTTGGACAGATGAAGCCTGCCGTGGAAAAGGGTTGGCTTTGTTAGCAGCTCAGCAAATGATCAGCATCTGTGTTGAAAAAGGGAAGACACCGCATTGGGATTGCGATGTCCATCATGCAACCTCGGCCAAATTGGCAGAGAAGCTAGGTTTTCAGTGGACAAAGACGTATCGCTTATTTTATGCCTCACGCTGAAAAGGTTTTGAGATACCAAGCATCCATGGCAGAATGCTCTGAGCCTTCAATCGGTGCAGGAAGAAGAGAAAAGTCATACCGTTGATAAAGGCCAGTAGCAGCTGTTAATTCACTGCGGGTTTCTAAATAACAAGCATCGTAGTATGTAGCAGCATATTGGAGGGCCGTATCCATCAGTTTCTTGCCCGCACCTTTGCCTTGTGCTTTTGGGCTTAAATAAAGCTTTTGTAGCTCACAAATGCCATCTGTGAAAGGGGCAATGCCAACGCCACCAACAATTTCACCATGTTCTTCGGCAATCCAATAGGCTGCATGAGTCAATGATTGATAGTATTCGAAAAGCTGATCAAGGTGTGGGTCTGTGTAGGCTGTACCTTCAATCGCAAGATTCGCTGATTCTAATGACTGGCGGATAATGGCCGCGATAAAAGGATTGTCCTGCTTTTGAATCGGTCTAATATTCATTGTAAAAACCTCCGTTGTCATAGGATAAAAAAGAAAAGGAGTGGATGCGATATGTTCTGGCTGCAAACCGCTATTTTTACTGTCATTGTGCTCTGTCTCTCGTGGTGGGCAGGAAAAAGACGTAGGCATCGCCATGCCAGGCTGATTGTCCCGATATGTATCACTATGTTTGGATTGCTCTTATTGATCGGCAGTTTCTTCATTGGCAGATGGGAAGGGATGGCGCTCAGCATATCAAGCGTCTCTATCGTTCTCTCTTCTATCATTTGTTTGATCATCGTTACAGGGCTTCATTTGTTAAAAAAAGATGACCCTTCGTAGGCTGGGACATCTTTATGATTTGATTCTATCGTATTCCTCACGAAGGATGCCCATCATGATGACATCCGAATAAGCACCGTTGAAATAGAGCGCTTGACGTCTTTTTCCTTCATATTGAAATCCGGCTTTCTCATAGCTTCGAAAGGCTCGTGGGTTATGGGAAAAAACTTCAAGCTCAAGCCGGTTGAGTTCTAACGTCTCAAAGGCAAATGTTTGAACCATCCGAACAGCCTCAGTGCCATATCCTTTGTGAAAATGCTCTGGACCATGTAGCGCAATGCGGAAACTTGCCGTATGGTTTATCGGATCAATATCCACAATCGCCGCATCCCCGATCATTTCTTTCGTGTCTAGCAGACAAATAGCAAAGTCTCGTCTACTGTCATCCTGCAGAAAACGGGTATAGGCTGAACGAATTTCTTCTAGTGTGAACGTTTTGCGTGTGCCAGTCATATAAAGTGTTTCTGCATGCTGGCATCCTCTATGAATACCAGGATAATCTTTTTCTTCAATCGGTCTCAAAAATAATCGAGTCATGATGGATCAGCCTCCTCTATATATCGGGAGATTTCAATTAAGTTCATATCAGGATCACGGATATAAATGGATTCAATCGGACCTAATGCACCAGAACGTCTGACCGGACCTTCTTCAATTGGAACAACCTGCTTTCGAAGATGAAGCAATAAACTGTCTATATCTAAATCGGTGATAAAACACAAGTCAGCAGATCCAGGCTGGGGATGAGCAGCTTTTGGTTCAAATTCATGACCCGCTTCATGAAGGTTGATCTTTTGTAAGCCAAAACGAAGGGCTTTACGGCCTTCTCCAAAAGTTTCTTCCTTCATTCCTAATACGTTTGTATAAAAGCGAATGGTTTCCTCCATATGTTGTACAGTCAACACGATATGATCAAGTCGTCGTATCATCAGTCTCTCCTCCAAGTATGATCATTGTTTGAACTGCTTCTATTATATCATCCCTTGAAGAAGATACCTTATTTGATCACGGTTTTATAACTCCAGCTTTCTAGGGACATGTTTTCTCCGTGCAGTACTCTCTCATCAAACTCCGTCCACCCATTTTTTCGATAGAAATGACGATTGGCCTCGTTGTGTGTAATCAGTGTGAACAGTCCGCCGCCTTGCCGGGCGATAAAGGGGAAAAGACATTGCTTTAGCATACGGCTTCCAAGTTTTTTTCCTTGTTGGTCTTTTGCAACGACAAGAGCTTCTAAATACCAGTAAGGTTTCTTTAAGGAAGAACACGCTTTTTTTGCCTCCTTTAACATACGGAACACATGCTGAATCGCCGATATGCCACCAGTAAAGAGTAGCTTTAACCCACCAGATAACACATAATCCATGAGTCCTGGTTCAGGAAGACGGGGATGTTTTAACAGGGCGGCAGACACAATTTTCTCGTTCTCAACCCCGACCAAACAGATTTGATGCTGAAAATATACCTTTGTATTGATCAAATGCAACTGACGGGCGAAAGCAGAACGATTGGCCACCTTTTCGCATAATAAATCAAAAAATGAATAGTTCTGAAATGAATCATCTAACAACGCTGCCACTTGAGGCAGTTCATCCTCTCTAGCAAGTCTGAATTGAAACATATGATGGTCCTCCTTTTTTTGAACAGATATAGATTATTGAACATGTGTCCATTATAATAAGAGGAAAATAAACCGAACATCGGCAATGAATGATCTCTTGTTCATAAATAGACAGGTATAGCCAGATTGTTCAAAAATGGAGGGTGTTTGATGAAGGACAGACGAACAATCAAAACCAAAAAGGCGATACGGGAAAGCTTTCTTGAGCTTTTAAAGGAAAAAGATGTTCAACAAATTACAGTATCAGAGCTATCTAGAAGAGCGGATTTAGGAAGAGGGACCTTTTATTTGCACTACCAAGATGTATTTGATTTGCATGAACAGCTTGAGAAGGAACTATTTAATCAGCTTGGCGGACTATACGATGAATCGTTTCCAAGCCAGGACCCGCTTGATATGCTGTCCTTTTTAAACAAAACAACTGAGTATTTAAAAGAAAAACAATTCATGATGACGTTATTTGTCAAACCGAATAGCCCAACGACGAATCAATTTAAAGCGTTTTTTAAAGAAAAAATCATGAAAGAGTGGCAACTTGATCAGCGTCAGATTACGGAACGTGAACAGATTGAGGCTTCATTTGTTGTGTCTGGTGTTGTTGGTGTACTGGAGGAATGGATTCATGAAGGGATGACAGTCGAAGCGGGGCAGCTTGCGCACATCTTGTACAAGCTTCTTATGAAGGTAGAACAGGAATCGTAAGAAACGAATTGATCATATATCATTTTTCTATTCATTCTGTTAAAATGGGAATATACGTTCTTATTTGAGGCGGGGAGTGGTGAGATTGAAAAGGAAATTACTATTTTATGGGGCAATGAGCATTGATGGATATTTAGCAAGGGATGATCACCGTTTAGATTGGCTCATAGGCACAGAGGGCGAAGAGGATACGAGATATGAGGAATTTTATGCAACAGTCGATACGCTGATCATGGGACGGAACACATACGAACAGGTTCTCAAACTTTCACCTGATGAGTTTCCTTATGAAGACAAGACGTGTTATATCGTTTCTCGCACTTTACAAGACAGTCATACAGGAACCCACATCGTTCGTGAAGATGTTCTCTCGTTTATCAAAAATTTAAAAAATGAAAAAGGCCAGCATATCTGGATAGTAGGAGGCGGGGAACTGCTTCAAGCATTATTAAAAGAAAAATTAGTCGATGAGCTGTATCTCCAAATCGCACCTGTCATGATTGGAAAAGGAATCCCTCTTTTCCCTCCAACTGAACAGGAATCTAGATTTTCATTACAACAAGTGAATCAATACAAACAAATTGCTGAAATGCATTTTGTGTTAAAAGAAGACCACTAATTCACAGGGGTCTTTTTTTTAATCAAACAAACACGTTGACAAGAAAATATCCTAGTGTTAGGATAAATTTATCCTAGTTTTAGGATTTATTGAAAAAGGAGTAGTTGCCATGGTGCAGCAAGAACAGGAATTAGACTTAAGGCTTTTCCGAGTGTGGATGAAAGCCTATCATGCCCTTTTTGCAAATATCCAAAAAGACATTGAACGTTATGATATCGGATTTGAAAACTTTCAAATTCTTGAATTACTGTATAGTAAGGGACCACATCCCGTTCAAAAAATTAGTGAGATCTTATCCATTCCAAGTGGGAGCATCACCTATGTGGTCAACAAATTAGAAAAACAAGAATTAGTCAAAAGACAATGTGCACCTTCTGATAAACGTGTATTCCATGTATTACTGACAGATAAAGGGAAGCAGCTATTTGACGATATTTTCCCAAAACATACAGATGTCATTTCACAAAATCTGTCCTTTATCGAAACAGAGGAAAAAGAGCAGCTCATCGAATGGTTGAAAAAAATCGGTTTAGGTGCAAAACAACTTCACGAAAAGGGGAAACAAGATGACACGCAGCTTTGATACATTGGTACGTGAAAGACGATCAGCATCAAATTTTTTGCCAAATATCTCGATTTCGAGAGAAGAGCTTAATAGTATCTTTGAAGAAGTGAAGCTGGCACCTTCAGCCTTTAATTTACAGCATACGCAATATGTCGTCGTCCAATCAGAAGCGCTTAAAGAGCAAGTAAGAGATGCTGCATTTGGACAATATAAGGTGCATTCCGCTTCAGCAGCGATCATTGTGCTCGGCGATCCGAAAGCTTATGAGCAAGCAGGAAACATTTATGAAGGCCTAAAAATGCTCGGCATCTTAAATGCGCAACAATATGAGGAAATGGTCAGAGAGACGATGAGTTTTTATGTGCAGAGAGGATCAGACTTTCAGAAAGAAGAGGCGATTCGAAACGCTTCATTATCTGCCATGCTATTTATGCTTGCCGCCAAAAACAAGGGATGGGATACTTGCCCAATGATCGGCTTTGACCCCGAAGCAATGAAAAAGGTGTTAAACATCGAATCAGATTTGGTTCCTGTATTAATGATTACACTTGGAAAAGAAAAAGTAGAGAGCAGACAAGCGAGAGGCTACCGCAAGCCGGTCTCTGAATTTGTGACATATTTATAAGATAGGGGGTTCCATTCATGGAACTAGGAATTAGTACATTTGTAGAAACAACACCTGATTTTCAAACAGGAAAAACAGTCAGCCACGCACAGCGCATTCGTGAAGTAGTAGAAGAAATTATTTTAGCAGATCAAGTGGGTCTCGACGTTTTTGGTGTAGGAGAGCATCATCGTGAAGATTTCGCCGCATCAAATCCAGCAGTCGTATTAGCAGCTGCGGCAACGCAAACAAAGAATATTCGTCTGACAAGTGCCGTAACTGTTCTTTCATCGGCAGATCCTGTTCGTGTGTTTCAAGATTTTGCGACATTAGATGGCCTTTCTAACGGGCGTGCAGAGATCATGGCTGGCCGTGGATCATTTATTGAATCGTTCCCGCTTTTTGGCTATGACTTAGATGATTATGAAGAATTATTTGAAGAAAAACTAGATTTACTATTGAAATTACAGCAGTCAGAGCGTGTGACATGGAGCGGTAAGCATCGTCCTTCCATTCAGGATGTCGGCGTATACCCAAGACCTGTTCAAGATCCGCTTCCGATCTGGATTGGCAGTGGAGGAAACAGAGAATCTGTCGTACGTGCTGGATTATTAGGATTACCACTTGTCCTTGCCATTATTGGCGGCAGCCCTAGACAGTTCGCACCGCTCGTGCAGCTCTACAAGCAAGCTGCGATTCACGCTGGACATGACCCTGAGAAATTAACGGTGGCATCCCATTCACATGGATTTGTTGCGGAGGAAACAGAATTGGCAGCAGATCAATTCTTCCCTTCTACACAGCATGTCATGAATACATTAGCAAGAGAACGAGGCTGGGGACCTTATACCCGTTCTACATTCGATGCAGCAAGAACATTAGAAGGTGCATTGTATGTAGGAGATCCAGATGCCGTGGCAGAGAAAGTGATACATCTGCGAAAAAATGTAGGCATTACGCGCTTCATGCTGCACGTACCGGTCGGTTCGATGCCGCATGATCAAGTGCTGAAAGCTATTGAGTTATTTGGAAAAGAAGTGGCTCCTAAAGTAAGAGAAGAGGTTGCCCGCTGGGAAGCTGAACAAGCATAACAAAAAAGTCGATCAAGTGAATAGGCTTGATCGACTTTTTCTTATGCTTAAGGATCAATAACACATGGTTTCACTGTAGGGCATGAAGCAGCAGAAGCAAATGGTGTGGCCGTCAAGGTGAAGAGGAAAACAAGTTGAAAACAGATAAGCCATTTTTTCATGAAATCACCTCCGTTATCAATTGCTTCACTAGAACGAGGTGAGGATAAAAGCATAGAAGTATGTAACACCCTCTATCCAGCATAAGACAATCATATCATAATTTTCAAAAAAATGAAAAAATAACTTACGAAAGTTCTAAATTATGGTATGGTTAATATGTTCAACAAAAAAAGGGAGGGATTTTTGTATGAAAAAGGTCATAACTTCTGTTTTGGTTGGAGCAATTGTTTTAACGGGTGCGGGTGTCACTGCTGTCCCGGTAGAAGCGAAGGGGAAAGTAAACAGTGAAGTTACGGTACAAGCAAGTCGAACCGTCTCGGAAACGAGAACATATACGACGTCAAACATCCCATCAAGTATTACATATGCAAAGGATGGATGGGTCGGTATTCTCTATCAATCGTCAATTGAAGAGTTAGGTTTAGGAAAATATAGAGTTACCTTTACTGGAACGGTTGTACGCGATCCAGGATTTAATTAAATAAAATAAAGCTGACAGGTGGACAAGCCTGTCAGCTTTTTTTAATGGGGATAATAAAGAATCATTTGCATCCGTACCATCTGTTCTCCTGATTGTTTATACTCATGGGCACGGTCAGCTTTAAACCGAATCGAGTCGCCAGCTTGTAATGTGTATTGCTCATCACCGATTGATAAATCAAGTGCTCCCTCAAATACGGTAATCAATTCCTCTGTACCGCCGATATGTTCTTCCGCACTTAACGACCCATGAGGATCAATTTCTACCTGATAGACTTCAAATTTTCTCAGGTCATCAAATGGGAACGTCGTATATACCCGATACCTTCCCTCGTCCTCGGTTAAAACTTGTCCGTCTTCTTTTCGCACAAACTTAATCTCAGGCTGCGGTGCGTATATGAGTTCACTAAAAGACACCTTCAACCCATTGGCGATTTTCCACAGAGTGGTGATGGTCGGTGTGGATTCTCCTCTTTCGATTTGCCCAATCATCGTTTTACTCACACTTGTTACCTCAGCCATCTTTTCTAGGCTTAATTTCTTTTGCTCTCTTAGCAGTTTGACATTTCTAGCAATAATCGATTGTACATCCTCCATCAAAAAAACTCCTTTCTTCATTTACTTTATAACGACTGAATAGTACAATAAAACGTAATATATACGCAATAAAGACTTTTAAGTCTAAATAACGTATGAAAAGGAGGTAACGATTTGATTGTTTCCATGTTGATTTATGCTTTTGTTACCAGCTTCACCCCTGGGCCGAATAATATCATGGCGATGGTCTTTACGAATAAATATGGGGTCAAGCAAACATTTCGATTTTGTTTAGGGGTTGGGATCGGATTTTTGGTCATTTTATGTTTGAGCGGTTTTTTCAATATGATTCTTTATCAAGTCATGCCGAAAATCGGCTGGGTCATGGCTTTCATTGGAGCCGGTTACATGATCTATTTAGCTGTCAAAATCATGAGAAGTAAAGGCGGAGATGACGAAACACTAGACCGCTATAATCATTTTATCCCGGGGATGCTGCTGCAATTTATTAATCCGAAAGCCATCTTGTATGGGTTAACCGTCATTTCCACTTTTGTTCTGCCGTATGGACAGTCCAATATGCAATACATGTTGTTGACGTTGATTCTCGCCATCATCGGTTTTTTAGGCACATTTAGCTGGAGTTTATTTGGCTCTGTATTCAAGCGTTTTTTGACTCTTTATCAGCGGCCGTTCCAGTTCGTCATGGGACTTCTACTTATGTATAGTGCGATTTCGATGATCTGGAGTTATGTCATGTAAGCGGTCAGGAGACTGGCCGCTGCCTGCCCATCACAACCGTATCATAATACATGCCGTCCGCCAGCCGTTTATCTTTTTTTAACAAGCCTTCAATCTCAAAGCCATAGTGTTCATATAAACGAATGGCTTTTTGATTGGTTTCCATTACTTGAAGTGACATCTTTTGAATGCCTTGCTGATCTGCCCAGTCGATCGATGCAGCTAAAAGTTCTTTCCCGATGTGATAGCCCCAAGCGGCCTTCTGTACAGCGACGCCAAACATTACTTTGTGAGCAGAGCGCTTAAGAGAATGCCCTTCGCATCTTGAAAAACCGACAATGTCTCCTTCAATATCTGCAACTAAAAAGAGATGACGGCATTCCTTGGAATCCTCTTGAATCAACGCCTCGAACCCTTTCTCATCAATAAAAGCTTCACCCGGTTCACGATCTAAATATTCGGTTTCACCATCGATTTTCAGTCTGAGAGCTGATAACTGTTTGGCATCTGCTAATGCAGCAGAGCGAATACGATAGGTCACACCACGTACAGTGAACATACTTTCAGAAATGATCATTGAACAGACCACCAACCTTTCATTCCATTATGTCTATCATACCTGAAACGCGCACACAGCACACTCAGATGTTTGGTTCTTTTTGGTGTCATGGCGTAGATCTTACCCTTCTCAGATGATTTAATAATAAAAAAGATTGTAGAAAAACATGAGTTTCTCTACAATCTCAATGTAAATAATAAAAAGTTTCACATTTTTAGATTTCTAGATAAACAATCCTTTTAGATTGTTGTCCGAAATCAAATCTCATGTACCTTCAATCCGGATTATATTTGGTGCCTCTGAATTGTAATCGAGGTAATGTGTGCAATTCCAAAAAGTGTTCAATTCATAGTTATCGCCCGATTCGTCTTTAAAATAGTAATCATAATGCTCAGTATTAGTGATGATCAGGCGGTATTTGAATATTTTACGAGGGCTATGATATGGATTTCGATCATATAAAGCATATTCTGTAATGGCTGCTGTTTGCTTTACTTCATTACTAGTTTTTTGAACCGCTGAGTTTTTTACAGGCCAATTTACAGAAATACTAAAAGGTTTCTTATTTGAAACCCGATTTTGCGTTTCATCATCTAAAGGCTCATCTTCCACATAGCCAACTCGATATATTCCTCCGTTTTCATTTTCATATTCTTTCCAAATGATATTCTGCTCATTGTCATTTGTATCAGTCATTATTCTTTTCATCCTTTCTTATATTTCTATTAATAAGATTTCCATAGCAACTTATTAATATTCGTGGTAGTTCAAATACGAACAGTAAACATGTATTCACGAATACATCGATCTGACGACCACCCTTTCGTCTAATCACTGAAACGTCCACACAGCACACTCAGATGTTTTGTCATGTGCAAAAAGGCTAAATAAACAGTATCAAACGTGGAGGTGGAACAAATGAGTGAACAAAATGGACATATGGATAAAGCGAAAGGAAAAACAAATCAAGTCAAAGGTCAAGTGAAAGAAAAACTTGGCGAAGCTACAGATCATGAAAACCTGAAAGCAGAAGGAAAGAAAGATCAAGTAAAAGGAAAGCTTCAAGATAAAAAAGGTGACGTGAAAAATAAGCTGAATCAGTAGTTTGCACATACTTACAGGTACTTGCCCCATGTATCCATCATCCCATTCCTTTCATCAATAAAATGAATAGGTGTGTGAAAAGAATTGATTATAAATTCTCGCTTCCGTCATGTAGAATTTAAATAGAAGACATGAACAAGGGAGATGGATGACTTGGAGCAAGTATGGGGGAAAGTTGACGAGTATATCAAAGACAAATTGATGGCTAAAGATGACGTATTGGAGCAAACTCTTATCAAGAATAAGCAAGCCGGGTTACCAGAAATAGATGTGTCGCCGGCCCAAGGGAAACTGCTTTATTTGTTAGCAAAAACCAAGGGTGCAAAGCGCATTTTAGAAATCGGTACACTTGGCGGTTATAGTACCATTTGGCTTGCCCGTGCACTTGAATCGGATGGAGAACTCATGACATTAGAGGCTGTCAGTCATCATGCAGAAACAGCACAGCAGAACATAGACAGAGCAGGCCTAGCAGAACGTGTCACCATTTTACAAGGAAAAGCGTTAGATACTTTATCTCAGTTAAAAGAGCAGGATACGCTCCCGTTCGATTTGATTTTCATTGATGCAGACAAACCAAACAACCCGCAATATTTGAAGTGGGCGTTATATTTCTCAAAAAAGGGAACAGTCATTATTGCAGACAATGTGGTCAGAAATGGGGCAGTTCTCCATGCCTCTGATCAAGATGAGCGAGTGAAGGGAACGCGTGAATTTTTCGATTTACTCAAACAAGAGTCGAGAATTGAAGCAACCGCTATTCAAACTGTTGGCGAAAAAGGCTATGACGGCTTTATATACGGTATCGTAAAATGAAAAAAGCTTAACCGCATCCGGTTAAGCTTTTTCTATTAGAAAAACCATCTAGCTGTGCCCATCAGCATGACGCCTACTAGAACGGTGAGGGACAAGCTTTTTGTCCAAACAGCGATTAACACAGTTGGAACCAAGACAGCAAGGTACATCCAGTGAATGGTGACGCCTGCTGTAGTATGTATGAATAGATGCTCTGCAATCAAAGCAGTAAATATACAAATGGGGATAAATGATAACCATTTGAGCACCACTTCTGGCATCTGGATACTCCTTACAAATAAAAATGGAACGACTCTTGGGATGATGGTCACAATCATACAGCCAAGAATGAGCCATAACATAAAACTGCTAATCATTTATCTGTCACCACCCCAATAGTGGCAACAAGCACAGTTGCCAACAAAACAGCCACGTGTGAAGGAACAAAATGAAGCAGCACAAACATCGCAACAAACATATATAAAACAAGTGACAAGCGATGGGTTAGCTTATTTTTTGGCACCGTCTGTAAAGAAAGAATGAGCAGCGCAGCAAACATCGCGGATAGGGCAAAATCAAGACCAAGCGCCTCTGGATTTGAAATCCAGTGTCCGAATATTCCGCCAAGTGTACACGCAGCAATCCAGCATAAATAAGCTGTAATATTCAGTCCATGCATCCATCTGTTATTCAATTTTCCTTGCTGTGCTAATTTATTCATCGCTACGCCAAAGGATTCATCAGTAAGCAGAAGGCCAAACCCGATGTTCTGCTTTACAGAGTAGCGTGTAAAATGAGGGGCAAGCGTAAGACTGAGTAACAAATGCCGTAAATTGACAATGAACGTGGTGAAAATAATAGCGGAAAGGGGGCTTCCTGTCACAAGTAATGCACAGATGATAAACTGTGAAGCGCCAGCATATATAAAGATAGATAACAGCGCGATTTCCCATATACTTAACTGCGAACTAATGCCAACAATTCCAAAGGCAAACCCAATGCTCATATAACCAAGCAAGGTTGGCACACAATCTTTTATTCCCTCAAGAAACGGTTCGTTTCCGGCAGTGGGAATGTGTTTCCTAGCTTCAACATCCAAAGACCTCTACTCCTTTTCTGTGTACATCAATTGTTTTACTTACTATAAGAAAACGAATTCATCATGTCAATCCTATCGAACTTCTATTATATGAAGAAACATGGCGATAAAAAAGGATTGAAGTGAACCAGATTTTGTTATAAAGTAATCAGAAAATAAAAACAATTGGGGTGACTGATATGCAATGGAAGCCTTTATTTGAACATGATGTACCAAATCACCTCCGTCCATAACGGAGAGTGATCTCCGTTTGTGGATATCGCAGTGAATATATCCAGTAACGGAGGGGAAAAAATGAATGAAAAATATATAGGAGCCCTTTACTTAGCGTTAGCTGCTAGTATTTGGGGCGGTATGTATGTAGTGGTCAAAGTCACAGTTGCGGTGGTCCCGCCACTTGAGCTCGTCTGGATGAGATATGCAGTAGCTGGAGTCGTTCTTGTGTTCACGATTTGGCGTTTGGGCTACTCTTTTCGGTTAGACAAAAAGGATATCCCGCTGATTGTGTCGATTGGATTGATTGGCAACTTTCTATCGATCGTGACCCAAGAAATTGGCACAATGTATACGTCTGCACAAATGGGTGCCGTCATTACATCGGCCACACCTGCTTTTATGGTGCTTTTCGCTTTCTTTCTATTAAAAGAATCTTTCACAATGAGAAAGTGTGTCTCCATTCTGCTTGCTACAGTAGGTGTGCTGACGATGATTGGGCCTGTCGCTGTTCAAACGGATGAGTTTGTTGGCGGTCTTTCACTGGTTATTGCTGCATTAACATGGGCGCTCATGTCTGTTCTTTTGAAACGAGTTCCAGGAAAGTATCCTCAAGTAGTGACGACAACATATGCGATCATTGTGGCTTTTATCGTATTAACACCACCTGTCTTGTTTCGTTTGCCTCATCTTGATGTGCATCAAATGGCAAGACCGGAAATATGGGGTGGCATTCTGTATCTAGGTATCATCTCAACGGCCCTTGCTTTCTTTTTGTGGAATAGAGGGCTTCAACTGATGGACGCTTCAAGCGGTGGTCTGTTTTTCTTCTTTCAACCAATCGTTGGTACGGTCCTTGGATGGCTGCTTCTAGGTGAAGAGATGGGCTTACGTTCCTTTGTTGGGATTTTGTGTATTTTCGCAGGTGTATATACTGTCCTGCGTCAGAGAGAGTAAGACGAGATTCCCCTTGGAGAAGGGGAATTTTCTTTACAATGAATAGATGAGAGATTCATAGAAGGTGGAGGTGAGCAGGATGATCCAGTATCCATTTTTGCAAAAAGGACAAACGATTGGGGTGACAGCACCGTCCTCAGGTGTGCAACCCTCTTTGCATGAGATGTTTCAACTGTCTTGCGATCGGATGAAAAAAAGAGGCTATGAAGTCATATGTGGAGAGACAGTATGGCAGCAGGAAAAAGCGAAATCAGCCCCTGCAATCAAGCGAGCAAATGAGTTACAGCGGATGATGACTTGTCATGAGATTGACCACATCATCCCGCCATGGGGCGGACAGCTGCTTATTGAAGTGTTAGAGCATCTTGATTTCTCAGTGATGCAAAAAAAGTGGATTCTTGGTTACTCAGATACAAGTCTCCTTCTATTAGCTTTGACATTAAACACAGGCATTGCGACAGCGCATGGACCGAACCTTGTGGATCTTCAGGGGGAAGAGCTTGATCAGGTGACGGCTATGTGGGAACAAATACTTTCCACTCCAGAGAAAAAGGATGTTACTCAATTTTCTTCTGATATGTATCAAAAGGAATGGCAGTATGACCATCCAAGCATACATGTCTTTCATTTAACCGAGCCAACCGCATGGCGTACTGTTGATCACTTAGAGACGACGATGAAGGGAAGACTGATGGGTGGCTGTATTGATGTGATCCGGCACTTAGCTGGCACGCCTTTTGGAGATGTCAAAGCTTTTCAAGAAACATACCTGAAAGGTGAACCCATTCTATGGTATTTTGAAAACTGTGAATTAAATGCTGCGAGCATGAAGAGGTCTCTTGTTCAATTAAAACTAGCAGGCTGGTTTGATCATTGCTCTGGCATCATGTTTGGCAGGAGTGCAGTGGACACTCCTGTGGAAGGATATGAATATACGGATCTATATGAAGAATTGCATAAGGAATTACACATACCGATTGTTTACGATATTGATTGTGGACACGTACCACCGCAAATGACCCTCATTAACGGAGCATACGCGGAGGTGCAGTTGCAACAAGAAGGTAAAGCCGTGCTGAAGCAGACATTTTTGCCATAAAAAAAGGAAAGGGCGACCCCTTTCCTTCATAAAAAACATTACATTCCTTTTGTTTCTTCACCTGCTTTTGGAACTTCCCATGCAGACTCTCGGAATACTTTTTCCCATTTAGAAACGACAATACAGGCAACCGCATGTCCAGGAACATTCACGCCTGTTCGAGCCATATCCATAATCCGATCAACACCGGCGATAATAGCGACACCTTCTGCTGGCAGACCTACTGCATGAGCTGTTGCCAAAAGAACGACAAGTGACCCAGACGGGACAGCTGCAATGCCTTTACTTGTTAAAACAAGGACAAGCATCATGAGGAGCTGCTGTGATAAACTCATATCGACACCAAACGCTTGTGCAAGAAACACACAGGAAACCGATAAATATAAACTTGAACCATCACAATTAAGAGAAAGACCTGACGGGATGACGAAGGAAACGATTCTTTTTGGGCAGCCGTATTTCTCCATCCGTGACATGAGCTGGGGAAGAACAGTTTCTGTACTTGTAGTAGAAAAGGCCACTAAAAACAAATCCCAAATCATTTTCAACACTTCGAAGTAGTTAAAACGGAAGATCAGTGCGACAAGAGGGAACAAAACAAATAGAATAATAAACAATCCTAAGAAAACAGTGCCAACAAGTTTCATCATAGGAATGAGTAAAACAATGCCGTATTGTCCGACAGAAGCTGCCATTAATGCTAAAACTCCAATAGGAGCTGTCACCATGACCATTTGTGTGAGCTTAAACATAATTTGTGCTACTGATTCAAAGAAGGTAAGGACAGGAGCGGAAGCTTTCCCAATGCCGCTTGCGGCTACACCGAATAAAATAGCGAAGAAAATCACTGCTAGTAAATCATTTTGAGCCATGACATCGATGATATTGGTTGGAATGATGTCTAAAACCATCTGTTTAAAATCGACGACCTTTTGAGTATAACCATCGAGTTCCCCAATATCTTTCTTAGCTAATTGAGAGAAATCGAGTCCAACGCCTGGCTTTAACACGTTGGCCAATAAAAGTCCGATTCCAAGAACGATGGTCGTAATGACCTCAAACCAAATGATTGTCTTTAATCCGAGACTGCCCATTTTCTTCATTCCACCGCTGCCAGCTGCGCCGATGACAATCGTAGAGAAAACAATAGGGACTACAATCATTTTAATCAATCGGATAAAGCCATCCCCAATGGGCCGCAGTGCCATTCCGAAATCAGGGAAGAAGTGGCCGATAAGAGCTCCTATCACCAAAGCGATCATGATTTGAAAAGCGACAAACTTTTTCATCATCTCCTACCTCCTTTAAATGCATGGAAAAAATTAAGAATTTTCCAATAAATAAAAATTCTAGGTGACCATGTTTTGTCCTCCTTTGGATTTAGAAAGATTTTATTTAAGAATCATTAGAATTATGAAGAAAGAAATGAAATTAGGGCGATTGAAACTCTATTTATCTAACAAAAGAGCACTTCTTAAAAAACATGAAACTTTTTTAGAAAAATGTATTGACCCTTTTGTATGATCCATGGTATATTTTTATTCGTCGCTGATGACGCATCTGAAACGCTGATGCTCAGACAGATACGACAAACAAACTTCAAAAAGATGTTGACTTAATAAAAACGATATGTTAAGATAATTAAGTCGCCTGATTAAGCGCCCGTAGCTCAATTGGATAGAGCGTTTGACTACGGATCAAAAGGTTAGGGGTTCGACTCCTCTCGGGCGCGCCAATAACATTTAACCACGCGGGTGTAGTTTAGTGGTAAAACCTCAGCCTTCCAAGCTGATGTCGTGAGTTCGATTCTCATCACCCGCTCCATTTTTAAAAATGATCTTTGAAAACTAAACAAGACAAAACGTACCTGTTAATTCGAGTTTTTATAAAAAAATCCTATGATACATCATAGGTAGTCAGTCAAACTGGCGAAAAACAAAACTTCGGTTTTGAACTTTTTCGGAGAGTTTGATCCTGGCTCAGGACGAACGCTGGCGGCGTGCCTAATACATGCAAGTCGAGCGGACAGAAGGGAGCTTGCTCCCGGATGTTAGCGGCGGACGGGTGAGTAACACGTGGGTAACCTGCCTGTAAGACTGGGATAACTCCGGGAAACCGGAGCTAATACCGGATAGTTCCTTGAACCGCATGGTTCAAGGATGAAAGACGGTTTCGGCTGTCACTTACAGATGGACCCGCGGCGCATTAGCTAGTTGGTGAGGTAACGGCTCACCAAGGCGACGATGCGTAGCCGACCTGAGAGGGTGATCGGCCACACTGGGACTGAGACACGGCCCAGACTCCTACGGGAGGCAGCAGTAGGGAATCTTCCGCAATGGACGAAAGTCTGACGGAGCAACGCCGCGTGAGTGATGAAGGTTTTCGGATCGTAAAGCTCTGTTGTTAGGGAAGAACAAGTGCAAGAGTAACTGCTTGCACCTTGACGGTACCTAACCAGAAAGCCACGGCTAACTACGTGCCAGCAGCCGCGGTAATACGTAGGTGGCAAGCGTTGTCCGGAATTATTGGGCGTAAAGGGCTCGCAGGCGGTTTCTTAAGTCTGATGTGAAAGCCCCCGGCTCAACCGGGGAGGGTCATTGGAAACTGGGAAACTTGAGTGCAGAAGAGGAGAGTGGAATTCCACGTGTAGCGGTGAAATGCGTAGAGATGTGGAGGAACACCAGTGGCGAAGGCGACTCTCTGGTCTGTAACTGACGCTGAGGAGCGAAAGCGTGGGGAGCGAACAGGATTAGATACCCTGGTAGTCCACGCCGTAAACGATGAGTGCTAAGTGTTAGGGGGTTTCCGCCCCTTAGTGCTGCAGCTAACGCATTAAGCACTCCGCCTGGGGAGTACGGTCGCAAGACTGAAACTCAAAGGAATTGACGGGGGCCCGCACAAGCGGTGGAGCATGTGGTTTAATTCGAAGCAACGCGAAGAACCTTACCAGGTCTTGACATCCTCTGACAACCCTAGAGATAGGGCTTTCCCTTCGGGGACAGAGTGACAGGTGGTGCATGGTTGTCGTCAGCTCGTGTCGTGAGATGTTGGGTTAAGTCCCGCAACGAGCGCAACCCTTGATCTTAGTTGCCAGCATTCAGTTGGGCACTCTAAGGTGACTGCCGGTGACAAACCGGAGGAAGGTGGGGATGACGTCAAATCATCATGCCCCTTATGACCTGGGCTACACACGTGCTACAATGGACAGAACAAAGGGCTGCGAGACCGCAAGGTTTAGCCAATCCCACAAATCTGTTCTCAGTTCGGATCGCAGTCTGCAACTCGACTGCGTGAAGCTGGAATCGCTAGTAATCGCGGATCAGCATGCCGCGGTGAATACGTTCCCGGGCCTTGTACACACCGCCCGTCACACCACGAGAGTTTGCAACACCCGAAGTCGGTGAGGTAACCTTTATGGAGCCAGCCGCCGAAGGTGGGGCAGATGATTGGGGTGAAGTCGTAACAAGGTAGCCGTATCGGAAGGTGCGGCTGGATCACCTCCTTTCTAAGGATATATGGAGCAGCGTGCGTTTTCGTCTTGTTTAGTTTTGAAGGATCATTCCTTCAAACATGTCTCTAGCGAGACAGGATTGTTCTTTGAAAACTAGATAACAATAAGTAATACATTCACATTGAATGCAATGCAAAGTTCATCACACATAGTGATTCTTTCTAAAGTAAGAAATGGTTAAGTTAGAAAGGGCGCACGGTGGATGCCTTGGCACTAGGAGCCGATGAAGGACGGGACGAACACCGATATGCTTCGGGGAGCTGTAAGCAAGCTTTGATCCGGAGATTTCCGAATGGGGAAACCCACTGCTCGTAATGGAGTAGTATCCATACTTGAATACATAGAGTATGAGAAGGCATACCCGGGGAACTGAAACATCTAAGTACCCGGAGGAAGAGAAAGCAAATGCGATTCCCTGAGTAGCGGCGAGCGAAACGGGAACAGCCCAAACCAAGAGGCTTGCCTCTTGGGGTTGTAGGACACTCTATACGGAGTTACAAAGGAACGATATAAGCGAAGAGGTCTGGAAAGGCCCGCCAAAGAAGGTAACAGCCCTGTAACTGAAATGTTGTTCTCTCCAGAGTGGATCCTGAGTACGGCGGAACACGTGAAATTCCGTCGGAATCCGGGAGGACCATCTCCCAAGGCTAAATACTCCCTAGTGACCGATAGTGAACCAGTACCGTGAGGGAAAGGTGAAAAGCACCCCGGAAGGGGAGTGAAATAGATCCTGAAACCGTGTGCCTACAAGTAGTCAGAGCCCGTTAACGGGTGATGGCGTGCCTTTTGTAGAATGAACCGGCGAGTTACGATCCCGTGCAAGGTTAAGCAGAAGATGCGGAGCCGCAGCGAAAGCGAGTCTGAATAGGGCGCATGAGTACGTGGTCGTAGACCCGAAACCAGGTGATCTACCCATGTCCAGGGTGAAGTTCAGGTAACACTGAATGGAGGCCCGAACCCACGCACGTTGAAAAGTGCGGGGATGAGGTGTGGGTAGGGGTGAAATGCCAATCGAACCTGGAGATAGCTGGTTCTCTCCGAAATAGCTTTAGGGCTAGCCTCAAGGTAAGAGTCTCGGAGGTAGAGCACTGATTGGACTAGGGGCCCCTACCGGGTTACCGAATTCAGTCAAACTCCGAATGCCGATGACTTATCCTTGGGAGTCAGACTGCGAGTGATAAGATCCGTAGTCGAAAGGGAAACAGCCCAGACCGCCAGCTAAGGTCCCAAAGTATACGTTAAGTGGAAAAGGATGTGGAGTTGCTTAGACAACCAGGATGTTGGCTTAGAAGCAGCCACCATTTAAAGAGTGCGTAATAGCTCACTGGTCGAGTGACTCTGCGCCGAAAATGTACCGGGGCTAAACGTATCACCGAAGCTGCGGACTGTTCTTACGAACAGTGGTAGGAGAGCGTTCTAAGTGCAGTGAAGTCAGACCGGAAGGACTGGTGGAGCGCTTAGAAGTGAGAATGCCGGTATGAGTAGCGAAAGACGGGTGAGAATCCCGTCCACCGAATGCCTAAGGTTTCCTGAGGAAGGCTCGTCCGCTCAGGGTTAGTCGGGACCTAAGCCGAGGCCGAAAGGCGTAGGCGATGGACAACAGGTTGATATTCCTGTACCACCTCCTCACCATTTGAGCAATGGGGGGACGCAGGAGGATAGGGTAAGCGCGGTATTGGATATCCGCGTCCAAGCAGTTAGGCTGGGAAATAGGCAAATCCGTTTCCCGTGAAGGCTGAGCTGTGATGGCGAGCGAAATTTAGTAGCGAAGTTCCTGATTCCACACTGCCAAGAAAAGCCTCTAGCGAGGTGAGAGGTGCCCGTACCGCAAACCGACACAGGTAGGCGAGGAGAGAATCCTAAGGTGATCGAGAGAACTCTCGTTAAGGAACTCGGCAAAATGACCCCGTAACTTCGGGAGAAGGGGTGCTTCTTAGGGTGTTAAAGCCCCGAGAAGCCGCAGTGAATAGGCCCAGGCGACTGTTTAGCAAAAACACAGGTCTCTGCGAAGCCGTAAGGCGAAGTATAGGGGCTGACGCCTGCCCGGTGCTGGAAGGTTAAGAGGAGCGCTTAGCGTAAGCGAAGGTGCGAATTGAAGCCCCAGTAAACGGCGGCCGTAACTATAACGGTCCTAAGGTAGCGAAATTCCTTGTCGGGTAAGTTCCGACCCGCACGAAAGGCGCAACGATCTGGGCACTGTCTCAACGAGAGACTCGGTGAAATTATAGTACCTGTGAAGATGCAGGTTACCCGCGACAGGACGGAAAGACCCCGTGGAGCTTTACTGCAGCCTGATATTGAATGTTGGTACAGCTTGTACAGGATAGGTAGGAGCCTTGGAAACCGGAGCGCTAGCTTCGGTGGAGGCATCGGTGGGATACTACCCTGGCTGTATTGACCTTCTAACCCGCTGCCCTTATCGGGCAGGGAGACAGTGTCAGGTGGGCAGTTTGACTGGGGCGGTCGCCTCCTAAAATGTAACGGAGGCGCCCAAAGGTTCCCTCAGAATGGTTGGAAATCATTCGCAGAGTGTAAAGGCACAAGGGAGCTTGACTGCGAGACCTACAAGTCGAGCAGGGACGAAAGTCGGGCTTAGTGATCCGGTGGTTCCGCATGGAAGGGCCATCGCTCAACGGATAAAAGCTACCCCGGGGATAACAGGCTTATCTCCCCCAAGAGTCCACATCGACGGGGAGGTTTGGCACCTCGATGTCGGCTCATCGCATCCTGGGGCTGTAGTCGGTCCCAAGGGTTGGGCTGTTCGCCCATTAAAGCGGTACGCGAGCTGGGTTCAGAACGTCGTGAGACAGTTCGGTCCCTATCCGTCGCGGGCGCAGGAAATTTGAGAGGAGCTGTCCTTAGTACGAGAGGACCGGGATGGACGCACCGCTGGTGTACCAGTTGTTCTGCCAAGGGCATCGCTGGGTAGCTATGTGCGGACGGGATAAGTGCTGAAAGCATCTAAGCATGAAGCCCCCCTCAAGATGAGATTTCCCATTCCGCAAGGAAGTAAGATCCCTGAAAGATGATCAGGTTGATAGGTCTGAGGTGGAAGCGTGGTGACACGTGGAGCTGACAGATACTAATAGATCGAGGACTTAACCTATATTCTAATGTGAAAAATGAACATTGTTATCTAGTTTTGAGAGAACATTCTCTCCATCAGGTTTGGTGGCGATAGCGAAGAGGTCACACCCGTTCCCATACCGAACACGGAAGTTAAGCTCTTCAGCGCCGATGGTAGTTGGGGGTTTCCCCCTGTGAGAGTAGGACGCCGCCAAGCTTGTCATTTTATATCGTCGCGGGGTGGAGCAGTTCGGTAGCTCGTCGGGCTCATAACCCGAAGGTCGCAGGTTCAAATCCTGCCCCCGCAACCAAATTATTTTACCTATTAAGTAGCGAGTGCTCATTGAGTACAGCCAAAATGGTCCGGTAGTTCAGTTGGTTAGAATGCCTGCCTGTCACGCAGGAGGTCGCGGGTTCGAGTCCCGTCCGGACCGCCATTTTTATGACTTGTAAACGAAAACGTATAGTTTCGTTTTTTTTTTATGTCTTTTTCTTTCAATAAGTATCCTAGATGCAATGAAACTCCTTGTGTTTGGCTACACTAAATGTGATAAGAAAAGATCATGACTTCAATAAACAATGCCTGGTTTTTTTATACCAGGCTTTCTTTATATCGTTTTTAGTTGGAACCGAGGCTCATATTCGCTACACTAATACTAACTGTGTCTGACATCATGTTTGCTCAATCAGTTGATTGTATGAAGGGGCTGTCTTTTATGGATGAATTTGATCTTATTCGCCGAATTACACCAAAAGAAACGCATCAGCGTTCTTTGGTCATGGGCATCGGTGATGATGCTAGTGTTTATCAACCTCATTCACATTGTGAAGAGGTCGTTTGTGTTGATACAATGGTAGAGCATGTCCATTTTCGATTTGATTTTTCCACACCCTTTGAGGTTGGATTTAAAGCGCTGGCAGTGAATATCAGTGATATTGCAGCCATGGGAGGAACCCCTAAGTATTATCTTGTATCAATCGCGATCCCGCCTCATGGGGATGAAGCAATTGTTGCAGCTTTTTACGAGGGAATGAAAGCATTGGCTGACAGATATCATATGGATTTAATCGGTGGAGATACAGTAGCCACCCGCAGTGACTTTGTCATCACAGTAACGGTCATTGGTGAGATTCCAAAGGGATCAGCCTGTTACCGTCATAGTGCTCAGACAGGAGACGTTGTCTTTGTCACAGGTGAACTAGGTTCATCAGCTGCTGGGCTATCCCTTTTAATGAATGAAGTAAATGCTGCACATTCGATTGACACTGCTTTTTTTCTAGAGCGACACAAAATGCCGCAGCCGCATATTGCTGCTGGCCTTATTTGTTCAAGCTTCCCCCGGGTGACCTTGAATGATGTGAGTGACGGATTAGCGAGTGAGTTAAACGAAATAGCGGAAGCGAGTCGTGTGACGATTGAAATTGAAGCTGATCAGCTCCCAAAACATCCACATCTACCGTTGTTACATAAAGAGTGGCTTGAATGGGTCTTGTTCGGTGGAGAGGATTTTGTCTTAACTGGTACGATCCCTGAAACGGATTGGAAGCGATTTGAGATGAAATGTAAAAAAGAACACATTCAGATCACGCGTATTGGACAAGTCAAAGATGATCGAGCGTCCAGCGTTATTTTAAAAGACCATGATCAACAAACAATTTTAATGAAAAAAGGATATAATCATTTTAAGAAATGAGGTGACTCCACCATGAAGTTAACGTGGACAACAAAAGGTGCGGATGAGACGAAACGAATTGCTGCTGCCTTGGCTACACTTGTGATGCCCGGCGATGTCTTAACATTAGAAGGAGACTTAGGCGCAGGTAAAACGACTTTTTCAAAAGGTTTTGCAGAAGGCTTAGGTATTACCCGTATCGTCAACAGCCCTACTTTTACAATTATTAAAGAATATACGGATGGCAGACTGCCACTTTATCATATGGATGTGTATCGTATGGAAGATGCGGAAGAAGATATTGGACTGGGCGAATATTTTGAGGGGGAAGGTGTATGTTTGGTTGAATGGGCACATCTCATTGAACCTCAATTGCCTTCATCGTATTTAAAAATTGAAATGCTGAGAACAGAACGTGAAGAAGAACGTCATCTTACGTTTTATGCAAAAGGGGAGCGCTATGAGGCCCTTTGTAAGGAGATGAAAGACATTGACCATACTGGCAATTGATACGTCAAACCATACACTCGGAATAGCTCTTGTCCGTGATGACACTGTGGTTGGGGAAAGTATTACGTACTTAAAGAAGAATCATTCAGTACGTGCAATGCCGACAGTTGAAGCACTGATGAAAGAATGCGGCGTAGCACCGAACGAATTAAGCAAAATTGTTGTAGCCAAAGGACCCGGCTCTTACACTGGCGTTAGAATCGGTGTGACCATTGCAAAAACACTTGCTTGGACGCTGTCTATTCCGATAGCTGCTGTTTCAAGTTTAGAAACGCTGGCGGCAAATGCTCGATATTTTGATGGAATGATTTCTCCTATATTTGATGCAAGAAGAGGACAAGTTTATACAGGGTTATATACATTTGAAGGTGGAAAGATAAAAGAAGTGAAACCTGATCAAAATATCCTGCTCACTGATTGGCTTCAAGAGCTGAAAAAGGAAGGGAACCCTGTTTTATTTCTTGGACATGATGTGCATCTTCATCAAGAGAATGTTCTCTCCATACTTGGAGAAACTGCTGTGATCGCAGACGAGGCATTTCACAACCCAAGACCATCAGTGCTCGCATTTTTAGGGGCAGACCGCCCTGCTGAAGATGTCCATCAGCTTGTTCCTAATTATATTCGTTTGGCAGAAGCGGAAGTGAAATGGCTTGAAGGACAAAAATAATCTCAACACAGTAGAGATGAGAAGAATGACAGTAGAGGACATCCCAGAGGTATATACGATTGAAGTGCATTCGTTTACAGCGCCTTGGAAGAAAGAGTCGTTTGTCTATGAAATTCTCCATAACCAATACAGCCATTATTTCCTCATTGAAGAAGATGGTCAGCCTGTTGGATATTGCGGCGTTTGGATTGTCATGGATGATGCACAAATTACGAATATTGCGATTCTCCCTGAGCACCGGGGAAAAGGATACGGGGAAGCGCTGCTTCGATATGTCATGGAATTTTGCAAAGAAAAAAAGACAGATCATCTTTCACTAGAAGTGCGGGTATCAAATACGCCAGCACAATCCCTTTATGAAAAGCTAGGTTTTAAACCAGCTTCTATTCGAAAGAATTATTATACGGATAACGGGGAAGATGCATTAGTCATGTGGGTGAAGATAAATGAGTGAAAAAAAAGATCGATTCATATTAGGTATAGAAACAAGCTGTGACGAAACAGCTGCGTCCATTGTGAAAAATGGGAAAGAGATCGTAGCGAATGTTGTCGCCTCACAAATAGAAAGCCATAAACGATTTGGCGGCGTGGTACCAGAAATCGCTTCAAGGCATCATGTGGAACAAATGACGATCGTATTAGAAGAAGTCATGACGCAGGCCAATATGACCTTTCAGGATTTAGACGCCATTGCTGTGACAGAAGGTCCAGGCTTAGTTGGTGCACTTTTAATAGGTGTTAATGCAGCCAAAGCACTGAGTTTCGCACATCAAATTCCGCTTGTAGGTGTTCATCATATTGCTGGACACATTTATGCGAACCAGCTCGTTGGTGAACTGGTGTTTCCTTGTTTAGCTCTAGTCGTCTCTGGTGGGCATACTGAGCTTGTTTTGATGAAAGAGCATGGGTCTTTTGAGGTCATTGGTGAAACGTTGGATGATGCGGCTGGAGAAGCGTATGACAAAGTAGCTCGGACAATGGGTCTGCCATATCCAGGGGGACCTCACATTGATCGATTGGCACATGAAGGGGAGCCAACGATTAAGCTTCCTCGAGCATGGCTTGAAGAAGGGTCCTATCATTTTAGCTTCAGCGGTTTAAAATCAGCGGTCATCAACACACTACACAATGCGTCTCAAAAGGGTGAAACCATTGCGCCAGAGGATTTGGCTGCAAGTTTCCAAGAAAGCGTGATTGAGGTGTTAGTCGGAAAGACATTAAAAGCGGCTGAAGCGTATGGTGTGAAACAAGTCGTTCTAGCTGGCGGGGTTGCTGCCAATAAAGGTCTTAGAGAAGCCCTTACTTCAGCATTTGCGAAGTTGCCTGAAGTGAATGTCATGATTCCGCCATTGTCTCTTTGTACAGACAATGCAGCCATGATTGCTGCTGCGGGAACCATTGCATTTGAAAAGGGAATAAGAGGCGACATGGCAATGAACGGTCAACCTGGACTGCCGCTTGTCTCCTATGAATAAGAACTCCTGTGGATATACAGGAGTTTTTTCTATTAAAATGAAAGCGATTTATTCACATGTAAACGTTATATATCCACAATTGTTAGAAAATTCGTTTTAAAATGAAGAGAATGTGTATAAATGTGATCTTTTATGTGGATATGTGATTAAAATACTGTGGATAAAGTGGATAACTTTAAAATATTTAAGAATAATCAAGATGTTATTGTGGGTATCATTGTGGATAAAGATTCTCGCCTTAAAAAAAGAGCACCCGTTAGGGCACTCTTTATGCATCTGATAGATCTTCCCATTCCGCAAAAAGTGATTCCATCTCTTGATTGAGCGCATCATTTTCTGTTTGAATGGCTTGTACTTTCTCGTGATCTTGGAAAATAGCAGGATCACATAGAAGCTCTTCGTTTTCACCGAGCTTGTCTTCTATGACAGCAATACGCTCTTCAATTTCTTCAATTCGGCGCTGCTTTTGTCTTTCTTTCTTTTTAAGTTCTTTCTCTTCTGCATAGGAAAGTTTTGCTGTTTCTACTGGTTTTTCTGCTTGTTTTTTATGCGTCTCCTGAGTTTGAAGTGCTTCAAGCTCTAATTGTTCGTTTTTCTTTTCAAGATAATAGTCGTAGTCACCGAGGTATTCTTTTGTTTCATTTGGTGAAAGCTCAAGTACTTTTGTTGCCAAGCGATTGATAAAGTAACGGTCATGCGAAACAAACAAGATGGTGCCTGGATAATCAATCAGAGCATTCTCTAAAATTTCCTTACTGTCTAAATCAAGATGGTTCGTCGGTTCATCAAGAATCAGGAAATTGGCTTTTTGGAGCATCAGCTTTGCCAGCGCAAGTCGTGCTTTTTCTCCACCGCTTAATGCATGTACAGGCTTTAAGACGTCATCACCTGAAAAAAGGAAGTTTCCTAAACAAGTCCGAATGTCTTTTTCAGTCATATGGGGATAATCATCCCAAAGTTCATTTAACACTTTCTTGGAGGATGTCAGCTTGGCTTGTTCCTGATCATAGTAGCCAATCGTCACATGAGAACCAAAGCTGATCTCGCCTTTTACTGGTTTTAACGTATCCGTTAAGGTTTTTAAAAGAGTTGATTTCCCGATACCGTTAGGGCCGATGAGTGCCACGCTATCTTCACGTTTAATATGAAAAGATAGGGAGGAGAGGAGCGGCGTTTTTTCATCGTAACTAATATCGAGATCATGCACCTTCAGCACGTCATTTCCGCTTTGCCTCATAATATCGAAATGGAAGTTTGCGGATTTTTCATCTCCTAACGGCTTATCTAAACGATCCATTCGTTCCAGCTGTTTCCGCCTGCTTTGAGCACGCTTTGTGGTGGAGGCTCTTGCTAAGTTGCGATCCACGAAATCTTGAAGCTTCGAAATTTCTTCTTGTTGTTTTTCATACAGCTTCATATCACGCTCTAGCTGCTCAGCTTTTTGGTCAAGATACTTACTATAGTTCCCTGCGAACTTTTTCATCGCTGTTCTTGACACTTCATATACATGGTTCACGACTTTGTCTAAGAAGTATCGGTCATGGGAAACGATGAGGATGGCTCCTGTATAATTTTGCAAATACTGCTCAAGCCATGATAAGGTATCAATATCTAGATGGTTGGTTGGCTCATCCAAAATCAAGAGTTCTGGTTTCATTAATAATAGCTTTCCAAGCGCTAGACGTGTTTTCTGACCGCCGCTTAAGGATTGGACGGTTGTATGGTCTTCAAAATGACTAAAGCCGAGTCCGTGTAAAATGGAGCGGACATCCGCTTCATATTGGTAGCCGCCTTGATCTTTAAATGCTTGCTGCAGTCTGTCATAGGTTTTCATTAGAGAATCTAATTCTGTTCCTGTGGAAGAAGCCATTTTCTCTTCTATGGTTCTCATCTCTTGTTCCATTTCTTTTAAATGATCGAAAACCGATAGTAGTTCGTCTTTTAGCGTACGTGTAGACGTCACATCTGTATGCTGTGCTAGATATCCAATGGATAGGTCTTTCGGTTTGATGATCTCACCTTGTTCGTAAGACATTTGACCGGCAATGATTTTTAAAAGCGTGGATTTTCCTGCACCGTTACGACCGACAATGGCAATACGATCCCTCGCTTTGACTTCCAATTTTATATTCGTTAAAACGGTATCAGCGCCAAACGATTTGGACAGCTGATTCACTTGTAGAATCATCATGTAACTTCACCTCTGCTATAATATGTTAAGTGTAGCTTATCAGCAGTAAACCGGCAAATCTTACATACGGCTGCGATGGTCAAATGAAAGACAGATAGGAAAAAATAGTGTATGATTTGAGTGAGGGAGCGTTGAAAGATGAGTCAATTTAGCCACTTTAACGAACAAGGAAGAGCAAAGATGGTCGACATTAGTGACAAATCGTCTACAGTGAGAACTGCCGTTGCTGTTTCAAGCGTTCGTATGATAAAAGAAGTATTTCATCAAATACAAAAGCATGACATTGGAAAAGGGGATGTACTATCTGTCGCACAGGTAGCTGGCATTATGGCAGCAAAGCAAACGTCCAGCATCATTCCAATGTGTCATCCGCTTGCATTAAAAGGTGTCGATATCTCCTTTGATTGGGAGGAAGACGGAAATGCGTACATTCTGAACATACAAGTACAGGTGAAAACAAAAGGAAGTACGGGTGTGGAGATGGAAGCGCTCACTTCTGCCTCAGTATGTGCACTGACCGTTTATGACATGTGCAAAGCAATAGACAAAGGGATGATCATCGGCCCGACCTATCTAGTAGAAAAAACAGGCGGGAAAAACGGTGATTTTCACAGAGCATCTGATATTTAAGTTGGAGGATCTTATATGAATATAGACCAGTCAAAAATTCCACAAGCGACAGCCAAACGTTTGCCGCTTTACTACCGTTTTTTAAAAAATCTGCATGCATCAGGAAAACAAAGGGTGTCATCGGCAGAGCTTAGTGATGCAGTCAAAGTGGATTCTGCCACCATTCGCCGAGATTTTTCTTACTTTGGTGCACTTGGGAAGAAAGGGTATGGCTATAACGTCGATTACCTCTTGACCTTCTTTAGAAAGACCCTTGACCAAGATGAAATGACGAATGTTATGCTCATCGGTGTCGGGAACTTAGGGACTGCTTTTTTACATTATAATTTCATTAAAAATAATAATACAAAAATTTCAATGGCTTTTGACGTCAATGAGAGTAAAATAGGAAGTGAGATAGGCGGCGTGCCTGTCTATGATTTGGATAAGCTTGAAGAGCATGTGCAAGAGGTAGGAGATATTCCTGTTGCGATTTTGACAGTGCCTGCCGTAGCAGCTCAATCCATTACAGATCGTTTGATTGCCCTTGGCATCAAAGGAATCCTTAACTTTACGCCGGCTCGATTGAATGTGCCGGAACACATTCGAATTCATCATATAGATTTGGCGGTTGAACTTCAGTCTCTTGTGTATTTCTTAAAGCATTACTCTGTTACACAGGAGGACTGACGAAAAGGGGTAAAGGGGGTGGAGCAAATGGGTCCGATCGGTCCTGGAAGTTTGGTTCTGATTGCGGTTGTTGCGCTCATTATTTTTGGGCCGAAAAAGCTTCCTGAATTAGGAAGAGCAGCAGGAGATACATTACGTGAATTCAAAAATGCCACAAAAGGTTTAGCTGATGATCAGGAAGAAAAAAAGAAAAAAGAAGATCAGTAGAATAGGATGAGCTTCATGAATGTCAAAGATATGCCGCTTATGGAGCATATTGTGGAACTGCGAAAACGTTTAGTGATCATTGCGATGTTTTTTGTCACCTTTATGGTGGCAGGTTTTTTTCTCGCTAAGCCGGTCATTGTGTATTTACAAAATACCGATGAAGCGGCCACACTGACATTGAACGCATTTAAGCTCACAGATCCACTGTACGTGTTTATGCAGTTCGCTTTTGTCATTGCTCTTGTTTTGACGTGTCCCGTGATTTTATATCAGCTTTGGGCGTTTGTGAGTCCTGGCTTATATGAAAAAGAAAGAAAGGTGACACTTGCTTATATTCCGATTGCACTGCTTTTATTTTTGAGCGGTGTGGCTTTCTCTTATTTTATTTTGTTTCCGTTTGTCGTCGACTTTATGATGCGGATGTCAAATGATTTACATGTGGAGCAAGTGATTGGGATTCATGAGTATTTTACATTTCTGATGCAGTTAACACTTCCATTTGGCTTTTTGTTTCAGATGCCTGTCGTTTTGATGTTTCTCACTAGACTTGGCATCATTACACCGATGTTTTTATCGAAAATACGGAAGTATGCCTATTTTGTCCTCCTTGTCATTGCCGCACTTATTACACCGCCAGAGCTCGTTTCTCACCTCATGGTTACCTTGCCAATGCTCGTTTTGTATGAAGTGAGTATTGTCATTTCAAGAGTGACCTATCGCAAAATGCAGCAAACAGAGACAGAGGAGAAAGAAAATGATGTTGTCTCATAAAAAAGCATCGTGATCCAAATAGGGATCACGATGCTTTTTCTATTGCGAAAGAAATTGATTGATTGCTTGAAAGAGATGCTCATAATAGGCAGGTTCATGCGGGACAAAATCATGTACACGGACCTCTCTCTTTTCCTCACGTCGCTTGCCGTCTGCATCCACTTCAAAGCCCTCGATTTTCATTTTTTTGCATTCTCTACTTAAAAGCTGCTGTGCATCCATCAGCCTTGCTCTATAAAGTCCAGCAACTTCTTCTTTCTGTAGATGGACATCCATGTGCTCTTTTTGATCCATATAAAGATACACATGGCAAAACTCACGATCGGTAAACGATGGCAGATGGATTTCATCTTTAATGACACCAGCAAAGGTAAGGTTCTCAAACGAGATGGAGAGACCAAGCTCTTCTTCGACTTCTCTGATGCCATCAGAAGGCTGTTCATCTGCGAGAAGGTGGCCTGCTGCTGTGATATCAAATAGAGAAGGGAAATCCTTTTTGGAGGGACTCCTCAGCTGAAAATAGAGAAACACTGTGTCATCTTCCTTTTTTAAAAGCCAGAAATGAAAGGTTTCATGCCAAAGGCCCTCAGCATGGATATCAGATCGAGCGGCTGTACCAATCGTTTCATGCTGATTGTTCATGATGTTCAGTTTTTCGTGTTCCATCAAAACATGACCTCCATAAAAAAACCATTTTCCAAACGGCGGAAAATGGTTTCTGCTTTATTTTTGCTGTTGTTTTTTCATTTTGACAGAAAAAGCAAACATTTTTAACGCGATATTAATATTATAGGCCGCAAACACCATCAGCAAAATGCTGTAAAATGACCACATGTCACCTGGATTTTGAATGGCCATATAGGTGAACGCCACACCTACGGCAAAATAAATAATGCCCCATACGACAGGGTTTCTCATGAGAAAAAGCCTCCAATAATCATTTGCATTGTTTGAGATTGTTCTTCAATCATTTTTCTTACTGGCTCAATCTGCACAAGGATAACGAGCGAATTCATCAGCATATGAGCACCGATTGGCACAATGATTCGTTTTGTTTTCGCATATAAAAAGGCAAATGTAAAGCCCATTGCGGTATAGAGCAAGATATGTGGGAAATCATTGTGTACAGCAGCAAAAACCACTGAACTGACAAGTGCGCCAATGAAAAAATTCGTTTTTTCATAAACGACACCAAAAATGATTTTTCGAAAAATGATTTCTTCTAATATCGGTCCAATCAGAGCGATGACGATGACAAGCCATGGAACTGCATCCATAATGGCTAAAATGTTTTGAGTATTTTCGGATTCTCGGCTAATGCCAAATGCATATTGTTCAATCGCCCCCGCAATGGATTGTGCAAAGAGGGAAAGAAAGAAACCGCCAATGATCCAAGCGATTGCCACGCCGACTGATGCCGGTGCTTCATTTCGAAGTGATGTTTTTGGCACAGTCCGAAGGATGAGCAGAATAATGATTAGTCCAATACAGAAGCTGATGATTGTCCATGTTCCTGACAATTTGGAGAGCTCTGCTTGTGTCATCGGTGTCTGAATGTAACCTAACCACTTCATGATGAACACATACGGAAACGCAGAAACCTGCACCAATATATACGTTAAGATGATGTACCAATATTGTTTTTTCAAGTAACGAAAACCCCTTTACTAAAAGAACTAGATTTATTGTAACACAAGTCTTCTTTTTCGTTGAAAAGGAAAGAATCGGTGATAAAAAAAGATCATGAAAGCGTAAAAATTTTTAAAGGTTTTTACTTGAAATTACAGAAGACATTCTTTATTATAATAAATGTGTTAGCACTCGTTGATGATGAGTGCTAAAAAAGACTACATATAAAAATTGAGGAGGTTGTTTCTTATGTTAAAGCCATTAGGCGATCGCGTAATCATTGAACTCGTTGAATCTGAGGAAAAAACCGCTAGCGGTATTGTCTTACCGGATTCTGCAAAAGAAAAACCGCAAGAAGGTAAAATTGTTGCAGCAGGTTCAGGTCGTGTACTTGAAAGTGGTGAGCGCGTTGCGTTAGAAGTAAACACAGGCGACCGCATTATCTTCTCAAAATATGCAGGCACTGAAGTGAAATATGAAGGAAAAGAATATTTAATCCTTCGTGAAGCCGACATTTTAGCTGTTATTGGTTAATCACATAAACAAAGATTGAGATATATTTCTAAAAAGACTGAGGAGGTTTCGTTATTATGGCAAAAGATATTAAGTTCAGTGAAGAAGCACGTCGTGCGATGTTACGTGGTGTAGATGCACTTGCAGATGCTGTAAAAGTAACTTTAGGACCTAAAGGACGTAACGTGGTTCTTGAGAAAAAATTCGGTTCTCCACTTATCACAAATGATGGTGTAACGATTGCAAAAGAAATCGAATTAGAAGATGCATTTGAAAACATGGGTGCAAAACTTGTGGCAGAAGTTGCAAGCAAAACAAACGATGTAGCTGGTGACGGTACTACGACTGCAACGGTTCTAGCTCAAGCGATGATCCGTGAAGGTCTTAAAAACGTAACAGCTGGTGCAAACCCTGTTGGTGTTCGTAAAGGAATCGAAGAAGCAGTGAAAGTAGCACTTGAAGGCTTGCATGAGATTTCTAAACCAATCGAAGGAAAAGAATCAATTGCTCAAGTTGCGTCTATTTCTGCAGCAGATGAAGAAGTCGGCAGCCTCATTGCGGAAGCGATGGAGCGTGTAGGAAACGACGGCGTCATCACAATTGAAGAATCTAAAGGTTTCACAACTGAGCTTGAAGTGGTTGAAGGAATGCAGTTTGACCGTGGATACGCTTCACCATACATGGTAACTGATTCTGATAAGATGGAAGCGGTTCTTGAAAATCCTTACATCTTAATCACTGATAAAAAGATCACAAACATTCAAGAAATCCTTCCTGTACTTGAGCAAGTCGTACAACAAGGAAAACCATTATTGATCATTGCTGAAGATGTAGAAGGCGAAGCACTTGCAACACTTGTTGTGAACAAACTTCGTGGAACATTCAACGCAGTGGCAGTAAAAGCACCTGGATTCGGTGACCGTCGTAAAGCAATGCTTGAAGACATCTCTGTTCTAACTGGCGGAGAATTAATCACAGAAGACCTAGGACTTGACCTGAAATCAACTGAAATTGGTCAGCTTGGCCGTGCGTCTAAAGTGGTTGTTACAAAAGAAAACACAACGATCGTAGAAGGCTCAGGAGATTCTGCTCAAATCGCAGCACGCGTGAACCAAATCCGTGCGCAAGTAGAAGAAACAACTTCTGAATTCGATAAAGAAAAATTACAAGAACGTCTTGCAAAATTAGCTGGCGGCGTTGCTGTCATCAAAGTTGGTGCTGCAACTGAAACAGAACTAAAAGAACGTAAACTACGCATCGAGGATGCACTGAACTCAACTCGTGCAGCAGTTGAAGAAGGTATCGTATCCGGTGGTGGTACAGCACTTGTGAATGTATACAACAAAGTCGCTTCCATCGAAGCTGATGGTGACGTTCAAACAGGTGTGAACATCGTTCTACGTTCTCTTGAAGAGCCAATTCGTCAAATCGCTCACAACGCAGGTCTTGAAGGATCAGTCATCGTTGAGCGCTTGAAAAACGAAGAAATTGGCGTAGGCTTCAACGCAGCAACAAACGAATGGGTAAACATGATCGAAAAAGGAATCGTTGACCCAACAAAAGTAACTCGCTCTGCACTTCAAAACGCAGCTTCTGTAGCAGCTATGCTTCTTACAACTGAAGCAGTCGTAGCTGACAAACCAGAAGAAGGCGGCTCAGGCGGCGGAATGCCGGATATGGGCGGAATGGGCGGAATGGGCGGCATGATGTAACACCCCCGAAAACCCCTTGAAATATAGGGGTTTTTGTTTTGTCTATTTTTTGGTTAAGAGTGTTAAATGAATTGAAACTTTCACCGCTTTACATCCGTTAACTAAAGAGACAGTGATTTTTTTGGTTTTATCTAACATAAAGAGATGAGATGATTTTAAAAGAAAAGCGGTGATCATATGGGCTTTACGACTTGGGTGGCGATTATTGTTGCACTGGCTGTCGTGTTTGGATTGTTTGGATCGAAGAGGCGTGATAAATAAGAGGTTGAACCCACTTCCAGAGAGGAAGTGGGCTTTTTATTGCATATACAATATTCATGAGCTATACTAATTTTTAAAATTTATGTAAATACAATAAAAAAGAGGCGTGATAAATGAGAGAAATTTTGCGGGAGATTGGCGTGATTGCTCGCGCGCTTGATTCCATTAGTAATATTGAATTTAAAGAATATGATTTAACGAAGGGGCAGTATTTGTATCTTGTGCGTATTTGTGAGGAGCCTGGCATCATTCAGGAAAAACTAGCGGAGATGATCAAGGTAGACCGAACAACGGCGGCCCGGGCTATTCAAAAATTAGAGCTGCATGGTTTTATTGAGAAAAAAGATGACACAGTGAATAGGAAAATCAAGAAGCTGTTTCCAACTGAGAAAGGAAAAGCCGTCTATCCAATGATCAAACGAGAACATGATCATTCAAATCGGGTAGCGCTGGATGGATTTTCTGAAGAGGAAGCGGAACAGATTTATGAGTATCTTCTAAGGGTGCGAAAGAATATCGAAAAAGATTGGGAAGATGTGAAAAAAGGCAAAAAGAGAAGCTACTAATTAAATAAGGGGGGAAGGGTCCATGCATATACCATCATTTTTTCAAGTGAAAGATATGGAGAAAATCAAATCATTTATTCAATCACATTCATTTGCTACAGTTGTGACGACAACGAATGAAAAGCCCATTGCGACACATATTCCAGTGAGTTTTCATCAAATTGGCGATTCGTATGTGATCTCAGGGCATATGGCGATTGGAAATCCTCAGTGGAAAACGTTTGAAGAGAACGAGAAGGTGCTCGTCATTTTTCAAGGGCCGCATGCCTACATATCCTCTTCATGGTATGAGAAAGAAGCCGTACCGACGTGGAATTATCAAGCTGTACATGTATATGGAAAGGCTTCACTGCTTGAAAAATTAGAACTGGTCAAGGAATTAACAGCGATGCTGGAGACATATGAAAGTCATAGAGATCAGCCAGTGCTGTGGGATACATTGTCTGAGGAACTGCTAGAGAAACAAATGAAAGGGATTGTGGGCTTCAAAATCATCATTGATGAAGTTCAAGCTGCTTTTAAGTTAAGTCAAAATCGCCATGAAAGAGATTATGCTCGCATTATTGAACAGCTGGAAGCAGAGGGTGAAGTGGAAATGGCGGCTGCGATGAAAAAGAGAGAAGAGAATATATGAAAAAAGCACTCTGAAGAAAAAGAGTGCTTTTGTTGTTATCCTTTTATGTTCAAATATTCTTCGATGGTTTTGCCGCTCTTTTTCACTTTTTTCGCATTTTTTGATCCGAGGTATCTGAGGTGCCATGGTTCATATTGATAGCCTGTCACTTTTTCTTTACCTTTCGGATAGCGGATGATAAAGCCAAATTCATGGGCGTGTTTGGCCAGCCATTTCGCTTCTTTCGTATTGGCAAAAGAATCTTCAGCCCAATGTTTTGAATTGGCACCGCCGATATCAAAAGCAAGGCCGGTTTGATGTTCGGAATAGCCTGGTCTTGCGCTAAATCGATCTGCTTGTTTTTTGCCATGAGAGGCGACGTAATTATTGTACAAGACACGCTGGCGGTCGTATGAACGGAAGGTGCTAAAAGCGGTGAGTCGGATGTTTGCTTTTTTGGCTTTCGCGATCATAGCGTTTACTGCTTTTCTCGCTTGTTTGTTTTCTCCGGGATTGTATGAAGACGGGAGTCTATGTTTCTTATTCACAACCAATATCCCTTTTACATACATACCTGGCGTTTTAGTGGAAGGAGCAGCATATGAAGCTGGTGAGCTTTTGCCTGCTTTTTTGATATATTGAGAGCTGACGTAACCCGTTTTTCCTTTATACTTTGTTTGAATCCATGAACCATTCTTTTTAAGATAAGGAATCCTTTTCCCTTTTGGAATGGTCAATATCACTGAATATTTTGTTCTAGGTCCCTTGCGAAGATGAACATTCGCTGTTGTCACGTATTTCGGTGTAGCTGCTTTTGCGACTGGTGTCGCATAAGTCATGTGTAAAAAGGGCAGCTGGATAGGAAAGATTCCAAGCCCAAGTACGAGAACCACACTGACAATAATTCCTTTGATCCACGGGTGTTTCATCTTCATTTCTCTCATCCCTTTCAATCTACTAACATACATATATTGAGATAGATTGAAATAAAGTGCAATGGTTTTTTTATGCCAATTGAGATTGAATCATATCATTAGGTTCTTTTTTTGTTTAAAATTACATAAAAAAATCCACTATTTCCATAAAAAATCAGTTGAATTCCTTATAATAAAAGTATCTGAGAACGGGGAGTGAGTCGAGATGGACCAAAACGTGCTGCAAATGGATCAAGACAGATCAGAGAATGAATTCGCGATTCTTAATATATCTTCTAAAGAGATTGGTGCTCTATCAAAGGGAGCAGCGGAGCAGATTTTACAAACGGGAGAAACGGACCGTATTCATCAGCTGATGTACGTTCCGATTGAAAAGAAAGAAGATTTGAATTGGCTGATCCAATGTGTTGGGGAGGCGCTAAAGAATGAAGTTGGTGATGACGTTGCACTAGAAGTAGCAGATTTGCTCTATTTCTTTGTCATTCCGTATTATGGGAAGTATATGTTGAAAGATCGTCATTTGTATGAGGATATCGATCATTTGCTGGTACGATTAGCATCTAGAGCTCACTCGGATATTGACACACTGATTGATATCATAAGAGAAGATTTAAATGAAAATATACAATAAAAGAAGCTTGTAGAGCGACCCTCTACAAGCTTTTTTATATCAACTTTATTCAGCTGGAACTGTTTTGACAGGCTCTTTTCTAAACACACCCATGCATCCTGCGATGAGGATTAATACAGCTGGAAGGATAAAGAACATAGAAATAGAAATAATACCACCAACAGCAGATACTAATAATAAAATCCCGCCAAGCTTTGCTTTTTTCTTCACGATAACAGATGCCACAATCGCAAGAATAGAGAAAAGCATTGCTGCCCAGCCTAATCCTGTGATTTGACTCGTACCTGATTCACTAAATGCGGCATCGAGTCCTCCAAAGGCAATGGCAAACATTGCACCAAAAAACCCAAAAATTCCTCCAATTAAGCCTAAAACAAATTCCGTTGTTCTTTTCATGATACTTTCCTCCGATATGTAAATAAGAATTATTGGTACTTAAGAACCAACACAATCTTACTCATCGGCATTCTTTTCACAATGTTAATAGTTTTGTTAAAAAAAACAAGAAAATCCATAAAGGATTTTCTTGTCCAATTACTGGGCTCTCTCCCAGGTAATCTTTGTTTCATTTGTTGTTTTCTTTCCTTTTGCCAGTACTTTTCCGTTTTCCTGTTTCACGGTAATGTTTAGGTCATAAAAGGAGTAGAGGGCGCCGAGGCTGTCATTTTCCGGTTTATGCAGGTTGTTTTCCTTTTCAGTGGATGCACCAATAGCTAGTGTTTTGGCAAAGTTCAAACCAATGACTTCAGCGTAATCACTATTGGTCTCAGATGAAGCCGTCACGTTTAAGGAAATGACTTTTTTCTTTTGATCAACGGTGATCGCTGTGTCTTTTACGAGCTTAGACTGCTCCATAACCTCTTTCGTTTCATTTTGAATGCGTTCATTAATCGTTGGAAGTGCCGTAGATTCTGTTTTTTCTTCTTTTGCCGTATTTGAGCATGCTGCTAGGATAGAGAAGGTTGCAACAAGACTCATGAAAACAAGTAGACTTTTTCTCACGTTCTTTCTCCTTTGTTCTTCAAAGTATGTATGCTTATGTTACCACGAATTGATGTTTTGATTAAAAGAGAAGTGTTGATAAGCTGTGAACAATCAAAAGCACCCAAAGTTGGGTGCTCCAGCGTGTAGACAAACCCTCGCATTCGGTGTCAGGCCTGCGCGCCGGTGCTCACGAATGTCAAATTCGCTCCGCGCCGGTGCTCGCCCTTCCTAGACTGCAAAGGTTTTCTTGCACGCTGAAAAGAAGACAAAGAGCTAAAATAAAATCATTTTAGCTCTTTGTCAGCAATGTTGAAGCACCCAAAGTTGGGTGCTCGTGTTTTATTGTGCTGAAAGGGTTGTACTAAGTGGGATAGACGAAATGACCGTGAATTTTGGAGCCGGAGCACCAGATTCTAGATTTTTGCGTAAAAGAGATGATTTGACGGTGCCGTCCCATTTTTTGTAGACACTTCCAGATGTATTTGCACGGAGCTGTACATTAGAGAAACTTGCTTGCGAGTAGCTGTTTGTTCCATTATCCTGTACGCCGTGTACCATTTTGACGACATCGAGGTCTTTCAGACGGCTAGGGTTGTAAACAGGCTGCTTATAGCGCAGTTTCCCGTTGACGTATAGTGACACTGTGCCATCACCATTGTTGATGAGCTTTAAGTTGACACGTGCACCATCTTTAATACTTGAATCGTATTCACTGTTCCAATATTGACTGCCGCCTTGGGAGCCGGTGCCCAGGAATACCTTATAGCCAGAAGCTGTTTTTGAAATCCCGCTTTCAACAACGGCAGAACCGAGACCAAGATACCAGTCAGCATAGCCATTTTTAATAGTGGCTGTTTTTGGCAGCACAATATCAGCCGAGATACCTGACCATTTGGCTTCATCCGTTTGTGTCACGATGGCGCCGTGACGAGGACCAGCCGCAGAGGCGGGAATACTTGAAAGCATCAAAACGAAGGTCAAACTTACACTCAAAACGATGAACCACTTTTTCATGGAAATTCCTCCTTATCTTTGATTCATTTCTATTATATAAAACGAAAGGGGAGGTCTACTTACGATGTTCTGGCTGTTTTTGGTGAAATTTATGAACAAAATCGGTCATTAAGTGGTCAACTTGTATTCGAATTGTAATGTGACTGTAAAATAACTGGGTGCATCTTCATGTATAATAGGGTCAGAAACCAAATACGGAGGATTTTTTAATGAATAAAAAGCTTATCGCGACAATCGTAACAGTAGCTAGTTTATTTTTAGCGTTTAGTTTCTCACATGGAGCAAGTGCAAAAAAAGTAAGCGGCAATATTACATGGTATAATGGTGTCGGTAAAAAAGGCGCAGATGGAAAAAAACTCGGTCATTGGGATGCAGCAACGAAAATGGGATTTGACGTACCGAAAAAAGGTACAAAACTAAGAGTGACAACAAAAGCGAAACCACATAAAGTGATTACAGTATATAAATATGATGTAGGTAGAATGCCAAACGCAGTATTAGACGTAAGTCCGAAAGCATTCAAAGCACTTGGGTATAAAACAAGTAAAGGTGTCGTCAAAGGGCATTACACTTATTAATACATAGGCATGCAAAGAAGCGGGAAAAGTTCATTTTCTGGCTTCTTTTCTTGTGGAGAGGGTCTGAAAATCAATGAAAAAATCAACATGGTGGATCGTCACAGTGATTGGAGTCGCAGCAATTGCGGCCGTCATCTTCTTCATGATGAAGCCGGGGCAAGAGGCAAAACATGCAGGAAAAGTGAAAACAAATCAAGATGCAAAAGACGAATTGCTTGTTTCATTTACGGATCAAAAGTTAAACAATACTTATTACTTGCATGACAAGGCGCTTCATACAGAGAAACTGACAGCATATCCTTCAATTGCTTATGATCAGGCAAAACAGCTTTTATACTACACGTATACAGATGAAGACACACAAAAAGTAAGTATACGGGAATTGAATGTGAAAACGGATAAAGAAAAAACGCTCTTTACGAGTGACGATTCAATCGACAGTATGAGACTTTCTGGTGACGGAAAACAGTTATATTTAAGGTATAACAAGGATTCAGGTGAGCAATTTTATGTAGCGTCTTTTGATTTGAAAACACAGAAAGTGAAAGTGTTATATCCAGAAAAAAGTGATGATGATACGGTGAGTTCTTTTGCTTATGATCCAGCATCAAATCTGTTGGCCATTCAGCATTATTCGTTAAAAGAGGATTATAAAAAGACGGATGAGGCAAATGAAAAAGGAATGGATCCTGAACCAACGACCATGAAGATTACCCTACAAACAGGTGAGAAGGGAAAGCGAATTGCACGTATTTCTCAAACCATCAATGATATTTCTTTTTCACCAGATCATAAAAAACTCATTTATACAGAAGTGAAGGTTCGAAATGAAAAAGAAGTATCATCTATTAAGGTGATGGATGTAGATACAGGAAAAACGAAGACACTTGTTAAAAACAGTCAGGATGTACGTATTTTAAGTGCTGCCCAGCCGCAATTTTCTGCGGATGGTACATCTGTTTATTTCTTAGGTGTTGCAAAGAACGCAAAGGAATTAAAGGATGACACAGGACGAAAGGCGAAGGTCAGAACCATTTTTGAATATGATATTAAGAAGAAAACAGTAGAAACCGCTTGGGAGAAAGAAGGCGGGATTGTTAACAATTTCACTGTCAATCGGTAAAAGGTGCGCGTTCAGTTATTTCATATAACTGGACGTTTTTTTATTTTGTCATGGGATGTGTTGGTGAAAAATGCGGATTTGTGAAATCAACATCACTTTTTAAGCAAGGAAATGAGTGGTATTTTGATATTTTGCTACTGTGACAGAATCAGCGTAAGAGAGTAAAGTAAGTGGAAATAAAAAAACGAGAGGACAGAAGACTTCTCGTTTTCTCTTATTTATTGTTTTCATCTAGTAAGTTTTGAAAAATAAACAAGGCATTAATGGAATGAGGGAATCCCGCAACCTTTGTACAGTGCTTAATGATCTCCATAATCTCTATAACAGAGAGCCCGATATGTAATGCTTGTACAAAATGAGCTTTTAACTCTTCATCACAATCACCTTTTGCAATGAGAGCCGATAATGTGCTGATGGCCTTCTGTTTTTCATCTAATATGAAGTGATTGAATTCTTTTTGTTCACCGAGTTCAATTGTTAGTTGTTCAATGTTTGATCGAATGCTCTCGTTTTCATGAATTGAAAGCTTCTCCCTGTTACCTGCCACTGTTTCTTGCTTGACCTGGCAAGTCTCTTTTTCTTCATTCAAATTGAACTCCTCCGTTTTTTATGACGATTTTCTATTTGTTTGTGCATGGTTTCTTAAGTGCCTTTTGATAGAGGTAATGGGTATATAGTAGTATTATCGGTTTACTTCGTCAACTTTTTAAGTGTGTAATGTTCAAAAAAATGCCATTCATGCGATACATTGTTCGTTTTTTCTCATGGAGATTGAAAAGAAAATAGAGGGCTAATATATAGAAGCTGTTAGCCCTTTTCATATTACGCAATTAAGAGAGAGGAGGTTTCATATTTACTAAATGATATCCATCGGCCGCATCATATCATAATCCTCGTGTTCTAATATGTGACAATGCCACACATATCGTCCGCTATATGGGACAAACCGAGCGATGATGCGAATGACTTCACCGGCATGCGCCTGAATTGTATCCTTGTATCCTTGTTCATGCAAAGGAGGCGCTTCATTTGGTCCCGTGTACACGATTTCACCTGTTGATTGATAGATGTCTGTATCGAATGGTCTTCTATCAATCACCCGAAATTGAACAAGATGTAAATGAATAGGGTGTGTGCCCCTTGTTGGGTTAACGATGTTCCATACCTCTACACTGCCAAGTCGAGGATTTTCCGTAACAGGATCATTCCAAAACTGGTTATCTAGTAATAAAATAGGGCGCCCATATTTATCTTGTGTGCCAGTAAGGGTCAGCGTTCGCTCGTTATCAGCTCGGCTCGGCCGGAGTGGTGGAAGTGGTTTGAAGATCGGACGTAATGTTTTAGCTGCTCTTCCTTTGAGCGGTCGAGTGACTTTAAATTGCATAATGTTCGCATCTGTTTCTGGATTGACTTCCTGACCGCAGCCTGCCGTATTTTTTAAAACAATCGTTTGGTTTTCGTAAGCTGAGAAGTCGATGATGACATCAAAACGTTCAGCAGGTGCAATGCTAAAAGATTGGTGATGAACAGGTCTTGGCAAAAAGCCGCCATCAGATCCAATTTGTAAGATTGTGGCGTCATTATCTAGATGAAGCTCGTAAGTTCTTGTATTGGATGCGTTTAAGATACGAAAACGATATTTTCGCGGCTCTACTTCTAAATACGGCCATACTTTTCCATTGACTAAAATCGTTTCCCCGCAAAAAAATGGCACGATAGAGGGATCTGGAAGGTCACTATCTTCTGGTGTGTTATTTGGTCTACTTGGGTAAAACAGTGCGCCATCCTCCTGAAACGTCCGGTCCATGATCATTAAAGGGATATCATATTCATCTTTCGGTAATTCGAGCGATTTTTCAAATGCATCTGAGATCAAATAAAAGCCAGCTAATCCGGCGTATACATTTAATCGTGTTAATGCCATGGCATGATCGTGATACCACAATGTGCATGCTTGCTGGTGATTAGGGTATTCGTAAACCTCACGTTCAAAGAAGGGGCCGGTTGCTTCAAAGTCTCGCGAAAACCAAGCCTCTGGATAACCATCGCTGCTTGCAGGTGTCACGCCCCCATGCAGGTGAACGACTGTTTTGACTTCGGGTTCATCATGGTGTCCAGCGTGAATGGTATGATCGACAGGCAGGAAGTGTTTCAGCGGCAATTTGTTCATCCATTTCACTTTGACCTTTTCATTTCGATTCGCTTTAATGGTTGGACCAGGCAAACTGCCATTATAGGTCCATAACTTGGTTGGGGGCAGATCTCTATGAACTTTTAGGAACACCTCCTCCATAGCGATTTCATAATACGTTTGTCTTGGGTTTTTTTTGACGGGCTCTGCGACTTCTGGAATTGGCAGCTCGTCAACAAACTTTTCTAGGTTCATGTTGACTAATCCTCACTTAAAATCAATTTGATACATTATAAGTGCGGACATCCAAATAGGTGAATAAAATAAAAAAACCCGCTTTTCAGCGGGAGAATTAAGGGTGTTTATTTTCAAGCGCTGCACTTGCAGGCACTTTTTTGTTCGGTTTAAAGATGAAGTAGGCGGCTAGTACACTGATGGTAATGATGCTTGTCAGTATGAGCTGAGGTCTCATTGATTCGATAAACAGCATAGAGGCCAAGATGGCGCAGATGACCAAAATGGTAAAGTACGTAAGGTATGGGAACAGCCACATTTTGATTTTGAGTTGTTCTGGATTTTCTTTTTCGATTTTACGACGCATTCTTAATTGTGAAACGGCAATGACCAAGTAGACAAGAAGTGCAATGGCACCAGAGGCATTGACTAGAAATAGAAAGATGGTTTCAGGGTAAAAATAGTTCATCATGACGGCAATATAGGAAAAGAAGGTACCTGCGACTGTCGCTGCTACAGGGACACCGCGTTTGCTGATTTTCATAAAACGTTTTGGTGCTTCGCCTCTTTCTGCTAATGAATAAAGCATTCTGGACGTTGTGTATAGGCCGGAGTTTAAACAAGAAAGAACGGCTGTTAAAACAATGACGTTCATGACTTGAGCGGCTGATGGGACACCGATGTATTCTAATACTGCAACGAACGGACTTGTTAAAATATTCGCTGAATTCCATGGGAGTAACGTGACAACGACAGCGATCGACCCGACGTAGAACACAATAATACGCCATACAACTGAACGGGTAGCTGTTGTCACAGATTTGACAGGGTCTGCTGATTCACCTGCGGCAATTGCCACAATCTCGGTTCCCATGAATGAAAAGATGACTACGACAATCCCGAGGAGCACAGAGCCGAATCCGTTTGGAAGGAAACCGCCATTCCCCGTTAAATTGGCAAGACCTGCAGTATGATGACCGCCAAAACCAAAGATAAATGCAAAACCAATGAGTAGGAAGAGAATAATGCTGACGACTTTAATCAATGAAAACCAATATTCAAATTCGCCAAAAGATTTAACAGAAAAGATATTTGTCAAGGTTAAGAGGATTGTGAGGATAAGACTTGTGAGCCAAACTGGTGCATCTCCATACCAATATTGAATAATGGCAGCACCGGCAATGGCTTCAATGGCGATGACGATGACCCAGAAGAACCAGTAAAGCCAGCCGATTGTAAATCCGGCCCACGGGCCGATGGCGTCGCTCGCATATTGTGAGAAAGAGCCGCTTGTCGGATAGGCACAGGCCATTTCTCCAAGCATTCTCATAATAAAGATGACCAGAAGTCCGGCAAATGAATAGGAAAGAATCGATCCAGGCCCTGCAGAATGAATGACAGCACCACTACCAACAAATAGCCCTGCCCCAATGACCCCGGCAATGGAGATCATTGAAATATGTCTTGTCTTAAGGTTTTTTTGAAGACCGTTTGTCATGTTGGACATTTCTTTACCTCCAAACATTTCTCTTTTATTCGAGAGTTTGTTTTTAGAATATTTTAAATTTTATCATACTGAATTGTCATTCAGCATTGGACAGGTTATCAAACTGACATTTCAAACCTCTTAACATGATGTTAAAAAGTATAAAGGATTTGAGAGATTATGTTCCCTCATTTTCCTCTGCCCATTCTTAAAAATAGCATAAGAAGGAAGAAAGAAAAGTTGTGTTTTAAAATAAAACTATTCTGATAATTTAGCAACAGAGTGATTTTGTTCTTTTTCATTTTTCGGGGGGGTTTTGAAAAACGTTGATGGGAGTAGGTCTTGAGGTCAATTGACCTTATAAAAATAAGTTTGCTTAGGTCAACACATTTCTATGTATCCTATTTTGCTGATTCAAGCGAATCATGTTGCTGTAGACCCACACGGGCTTGGCTTTGTAAGATAAATATAGAAAAGTAATTTGTGAGGAGGCGCTGTTCGATATGGAGCGCTACAACGAATTAAGACAAGGTGAAACAGGTGCTTGGGTCAGCATTATAGCCTATGTGATCTTATCTGCTGTCAAACTGATCATTGGGTATGTGTTTCATTCAGAAGCCCTTTCCGCAGATGGCTTGAATAATACGACAGATATCATTGCTTCGCTTGCCGTATTAATTGGGTTGCGTATTTCTCAGAAGCCACCTGATGAGGATCATCCATACGGTCATTTTAGAGCTGAAAATATTGCGTCACTTGTGGCTTCCTTTATTATGATGCTTGTCGGGCTTCAGGTTTTGCTGAGTGCAGGCCAGTCGCTTTTCTCATCAGAGCATCAAACGCCTGATATGATTGCGGCTTGGACGGCAGCAGGAAGTGCTGTTGTGATGTATGGCGTGTATATGTATAATCGTAAACTGTCTAAACGAATTAATAGCCAGGCGCTATATGCGGCAGCGGCTGATAATAAATCAGATGCTTATGTGAGTATCGGGACGTTTGTCGGAATTATCGCCTCTCAATTTCAGCTGGCGTGGGTTGATACGCTTGCTGCGTTTGTGATTGGCTTAATTATCTGTAAAACGGCGTGGGAGATTTTCCGAGATGCGTCTCATTCGTTAACGGACGGTTTTCATATAAAAGATATGTCTAAATATAAAGAGACGATTGAAGCGACACCAGGAGTGGGCGATTTGAAAGACATTAAAGCTCGTTATCTTGGAAGCACCGTCCATGTGGATGTGGTCGTTGAAGTAGAACCGCATTTAAACATCGCAGAAAGCCATGATATTGCAGATGAAATTGAACGCAGAATGAAGCAGGAACATGATATTCTACACTCTCATGTTCATATGGAACCAGCAAGTGAGCCTAAAGAGGAGCAGAAGTCTTTTCCGTCGTGAGAAGGCTTCTTTTTTCTACGTGTTGATGTTTCATGCAAATGCGTGTTGTATGGTAAAGTTAGACTATATGAAAATTGACGGAAACGTGATAGGAGGATCAGGATGGCATTTGATGAACCGATGCATTCAGATTTACAAAAAATCGTAGATAACATCAATAAAGTGATGGTGGGGAAAAAAGATATTGCGATATTAAGCCTTGTTGCGATTTTGGCGAAGGGGCATGTGCTATTAGAGGATGTGCCTGGCGTTGGGAAGACCATGATGGTTCGTGCTCTGGCAAAATCCATTGGGTGTGAGTTTAAGCGAATCCAATTTACGCCTGACCTTTTGCCTTCAGATGTAACAGGTGTGTCGATTTATAATAAAAAGACAAACGAGTTTGAATTTAGACAAGGACCGATTATGGGGCAGATTATTTTGGCTGATGAAATCAACCGAACCTCTCCTAAAACACAATCAGCCCTTCTTGAAGCGATGGAAGAAGGCAGTGTCACAGTGGACGGAGAAACGATGCCGCTGGCAGATCCTTTCTTTGTGATGGCTACGCAAAATCCAGTGGAGTATGAGGGAACCTATCCACTTCCAGAAGCGCAAATGGACCGTTTCTTATTTAAGCTGCAGATGGGGTATCCAACCATGCTGGAGGAGCTTGAGGTGCTGAATTTGCAGGAGAAACAATCGCCAATTGACACGCTTCAGGCAGTCATGACAAAAGATCATATCCATGCTTTGCAGCAAGCGGTTCAGACCGTACATGTGGATGCATCGATTAAAGAATATATTGTCGAAATCGCCCAAGCGACGCGAAATCATCCGTCTGTCTATTTAGGCGTGAGCCCAAGGGGTTCAATTGCATTGATGAAAGCGGCTCAGGCGTATGCGCTGTTGAACAGGCGGGATTATGTGATTCCTGATGATGTACAGTATTTGGCGCCTTACACATTGCCGCATCGCATGATTTTGACATCAGAAGCAACATATGAAGGGAAGAAGGCGGAGACACTGTTGCGACAGATGATTGAGCATATTGGCGTACCAGTTCAAAAGTCGATGACTCAATGAAGTCACGTGACCGTTTCGCTTTTTCACTATGGTTACGGGTGTTTATGCTCCTTCTTCTCACGGCAACAGCCTTTTGCTATGCCATGTTTCAGGGCGGCTTTGTGAGCTGGTTCCTTTTCTATGCATTTTCACCATATGCTTTGTATGCTTTGCTGTTTGCCCTTGTTCCACTTCGTGCAACAGCCAAAAGGACATTACAGCATACCCGGTTAAAGGCAGGGGATGTGCTGTCTGTTGACCTTGAAATCAAGCGGACGAATCTATTTCCGTACGTGTACGTCATACTTGAGGATGAACCGCCGGAAACCTTTCATTTACAGGAACAAATTGAAATGAAGCGAATGATCTTTCCTTGGTTTCGGAAAACGTGGCGATTTTCATATCAATTTAATGACATCATGCGGGGAGAGCATCAATTGACGGCGGTTAGAATCAAAACGGGTGATATGTTTGGGTTTGTGGAAAAAGAAGTGATCCTTCCATTAGAGAAAACACTGCTTGTGTATCCGAAAATGTTGGATATTCCTGTTGAATCTGCTGCATCGGTGAATGAAAATGGAGGCAAAGCGTTGCACTCTTGGTTAAATGAACCGACAAATGTGACAACAGGTGTGCGTGAATACCAGCAAGGAGACCGTTTCGCTTGGGTGGACTGGAAGACAACAGCTAGAAGAGGTCAGCTTATGACGAAGGAGTTTGAACAGAATCAGACAAAGGATCTGGTGGTGTTTGCTGATTTTACAGATGAAGCCGCTTTTGAAACGATTGTGTCTATGGCCGCATCGGTTTTGCAAACGGCTGTGAAAAAAGGGGTGCCGGTAGGCCTTGTCCCGCTTGGGGATCAGCACTTATTTCGAGTGGATCAAGGAGAGTGGCATTTACAGGACATGCTCTACTATTTAACGAAGGTGCAGTATCAGCCTTCTCGTGCACCTGATTATCAATCATTAACAGCGAGTGAGCACCAGCAGACAGGAAAGTATGTGGTGACAGGTCATCTGCAAGAAGAGCTTGCTGCCATTTTACTTGGGAATCGAAACAGAAAGAACATCACCGTTCTTTTAGTGAAGAGAGCCGTTGATCGATTGACGGCAAAAGAAAAACAGCTTGTGGACCGGCTTAAAGCTTCTGGGATACACACGACCCTTTTATTTGAGGACCGGCTGCACGAAAGAACTGTGAGGTGACAAACATTTATGCTGCATATGCATCAGCGGCAAAGTCGTTTTGAGTTGTTCATCTATTATGCTGTCGCATTTCTGCTGCTTTGGGAGTGGCTTCGTCCGCTTCAAGATTTTACAGAGACGAGTCATACGTCTTATTTCATCATTTTTATAGGGCTTACGTGTTTGTTTACGTTCTTTCGATTGAAGTGGTATGTGACGTTTCCTATTTGTGCTGGATTGATCTTGCTCGCATTATATTTGATTTTTTATCAATCAGAGCCAAGTTATCTGCCTGCGCTGTTTGCTGATATTCAAGATAATATTTCTTTGATGAGCATGGGCATGTGGAGTGACATGTATCCGTCTTTCCGCACATTGTTGTTTTATATTTTGCTTTGGCTACTTGTTTATTTACTTCATTATTGGGTTGTGTATCAGCAGCGTATCTTCTTCTTTTTACTGATGACGATTGTATATGTCACGATTCTTGATACATTTACGCCTTATGATGCGACTTTTGCGATCGTTCGAATTATGGTATTTGGCTTTTGTTTGCTTGGCCTGCTCTATTTCGACCGGCTTCGTTCGGCTGAAGGTGTGCGGGTGTCACAGAAAGCGCGTCTCAATTGGTTCTTACCCATGCTGGCGCTTGTTCTTGTATCAGCATCACTCGGTGCTTCTTTGCCAAAATCTGATCCAAAATGGCCTGACCCTGTCCCGTTTTTTAAAGCGGTCACGAATCAAGATGGTTCTGCCGGGCAGAATAAGGTGGGATATAGTGCGGATGATTCGTCGCTTGGGGGACCGTTTAGTGAGGACCGTACACCGGTATTTAAATGGAGCGGAAAAGAGCCGTCTTATTTTCGTGTAGAAACAAAAAGTATTTACACGGGGAAAGGCTGGGAGGATGCTTCAAATGATACGAAACCTACTCGGTTAAAAGGGAGTGATGTGCCGAACCGGTGGTTTACCAATCGCGTAAAAACAGAGGAGCATGAAACAAGAGTCGATATGGAATCAAATTATCGATTTAATCATGCTGTTTATCCGATTGGTACGGTTATGCTGACGCCAATGGAAAACATTCCACTGCAAATGATGGGCAAAACGGAGAAAATTGTCCCGTCTACTCAAAACCCGCCTAAAAATTTAGGGAACTATCGAGTCAGCTTCTTATCACCTACATTTATCCTAGAGGACTTACAGCGAATCAAAGTGCCAACCAAGAAGCAAGTGAATCAGCAGGTCGGACGTGAATACTTGCAGCTCCCATCCTCGCTGCCAGAGCGTGTGAAAACATTGGCGAACAGCTTAACGGAAACGAAGGATAATATGTATAATAAAGCAAAAGCGATTGAGGATTATTTAGGATCTGCGAAGTTTTCATATGAAACCCAAAATGTCGCTGTGCCTGGGCGTAACGAAGACTATGTGGATCAGTTCTTATTTGACACAATGATTGGCTATTGTGATAACTTTTCAACCTCGATGATTGTCATGCTTCGCTCGATTGGAATTCCGGCGAGATGGGTGAAAGGATATACGTCTGGTCAGTTATATGAAACACAGATGGATGGAAACAATGTGTATGAAGTGACCAATAACAATGCCCATTCATGGGTAGAGGTGTATTTTCCAAACCGTGGTTGGGTGACTTTTGAACCGACAAAAGGGTTCACGAACCCAGAGACATTTACGAATGAAACCACGGCTAACAACGACCAAACAGATGATCAACAGGATGAAAAAGATCAGCCCGCATCTGATCAACAAGAAAACGAACAGACACAACAGCCGCAGCAACAAGAAACAGAACAGGCGGCAAAACAAGAGGAACAAGCAGCCAAAGCAAAGCCAAGTATGGTTCATGTTGGTTCAATCTTGGGCTACGCAGCAGGTGCGATTGTCCTTCTTGGCTTCATTGGCTGGGTGCTTTACCGGTTCAGAGCAAGATGGCTGCCAATCTTTATTGTGAGAAAGGTAAAACGTCTGCCAGATGAGGAAGCTTTTTTCTACGCATATGCTGCTCTATTAAAGCAGCTAAGGCGCAGAGGGATCGAGAAAAAGCCAGGCATGACGCTAAGAGAATTTGCTTCTTTGATCGATGACAAGGAAAGGAATCATCACATGTCTGAACTAACGCAGTTCTATGAGCGGGCGCTCTACAGGCGAGAAGATGCGTCGGCGCTTTGGCAGCAGTCGGTGAAGTTATGGGAAAATTTAATAAACAGGAGATAGTCTTGACCACGTACCTTCCTGTTGTTAGAATAGGTGAATATTAAAACCTTCTAAAATACATGAAATTGAAGCGTTCGGATGTGAGTCTGGGCGCTTCAAAAGCGTGATTTACACTGAGAGAGGTTTTCTCCTCTCATTTTTTCTGTGCGTTTATAAAAACTATATTGGACATAGAGGTGACACCATGACAAATTTAGTAAATGAAATGATTTTGGTTCTCGATTTCGGTAGTCAGTACAATCAGCTGATCACTCGCCGTATTCGTGAATTTGGTGTGTACAGTGAGCTTCATCCGCACACTTTAACTGCTGAAGAAATTAAAGAAATGGCGCCGAAAGGAATCATCCTTTCTGGTGGACCAAACAGTGTATATGATGAAGGATCTTTCCGCTGTGATGAAAAGATTTTTGATCTAGGCATTCCGGTTCTAGGCATTTGCTACGGCATGCAGCTGATGACTCACTATTTAGGTGGGAAAGTAGAAGCGGCTAGCCAGCGTGAATATGGAAAAGCAGACATCCATATTAACGGAACACCAGCTTTATTCAAAGACCTTCCAACGGATCAAGTCGTTTGGATGAGCCATGGTGACCTCGTTGTTGAAGTACCAGATGGCTTTACAGTCGATGCAACAAGTGCACATTGTCCAAACTCAGCGATGAGCTTAGCTGAGAAGAATTTCTATGGCGTTCAGTTCCACCCAGAGGTACGTCACTCTGAGTACGGAAATGATCTATTGAAGAACTTTGTCTTCGGCGTATGTGACTGCGATGGCAAATGGTCAATGGAGAACTTCATTGAAATCGAAATGCAGAAAATCCGTCAAACAGTAGGCGACAAGCAAGTATTGTGCGCACTAAGCGGCGGTGTGGATTCATCTGTTGTAGCGGTATTGATTCACAAAGCCATCGGCGATCAGCTGACATGTATTTTCGTTGACCACGGCCTTCTTCGCAAAGGCGAAGCAGAAGGGGTTATGAAAACATTTAGCGAAGGTTTCAACATGAACGTGATTAAAGTAGATGCGAAAGATCGCTTCTTAAACAAGCTAAAAGGTGTGTCTGATCCTGAGCAAAAACGTAAAATCATCGGTAACGAATTCATCTATGTATTCGATGACGAGGCGGACAAGCTAAAAGGAATCGACTACTTAGCACAAGGAACGCTTTACACTGACATCATTGAGAGTGGAACAGCAACGGCACAAACAATCAAATCTCACCACAACGTTGGCGGTCTTCCAGAAGACATGCAGTTTGAATTGATTGAGCCACTCAATACACTATTCAAGGATGAAGTTCGTGCTCTAGGATCAGAGCTAGGTATTCCAGACGACATCGTATGGAGACAGCCATTCCCAGGTCCAGGACTAGGAATCCGTGTACTAGGTGAAATTTCTGAAGAAAAACTAGAAATCGTCCGTGAATCGGATGCGATTCTACGCGAAGAAATTGCCAACTTCGGCCTTGAGCGCGACATCTGGCAATACTTCACGGTTCTCCCAGACATCCGCAGCGTAGGTGTCATGGGTGACGCAAGAACATACGACTACACAATCGGTATCCGTGCTGTTACGTCTATTGACGGTATGACGAGTGACTGGGCAAGAATCCCTTGGGATGTGCTTGAAAAGATCTCAACTCGTATCGTGAATGAAGTGAAGCATATTAACCGTGTGGTGTATGATATTACGAGTAAGCCGCCTGCTACGATTGAGTGGGAGTAATAAAAAAGAAAGCCTAGAATCCTTATTATAAGGGGTTCTAGGCTTTTTTAACATTGTGCGCTAACAATTTGCAAACCAAAATGATAATATTAATTAAATTGAAAACTATAAACAGGAAAGAAGTGCGAAATGATTAAATATAAGTTTATAGCATATGCATATGATCTTGAAATTAAAGACACACTGAATAAGGGTATTAAGGTTTTTGAGAATATTAGAATTTCAAATAATCCCAATAAGGTAACTCAAATGTTTCATCCGCAATTCAAAAGTGCAATTGGAAGTCTAGAATATGATTATTTACTTTCGGGTTCATATTATTATGCAGAAGGTGAAATTAATGATGACACTATTTTTGAGGATGAATTAGGGTTAGAATTTTTAGATGAATTTATGAAAAAAACCCAACTTGTTAATAACCTCTTATGGCTAGTTAAAGATAATAGTGTACATATTGAGAGTGGTTATATGCAACTAGAAAAGGGAATAAATACAAAGTTTCATTCAAATGGAAGAAGCATGATGTTTAATAACATGACAGGTTTTAGAGAATCATTAATTTTTGATAAGCAAGAATTAAAGATGCCTGAGTTATTTTATAAAAGATATTTTTATCAAGCTGTAGACACTTTAGGTAAAAACTTTAATGAGGCTTTGATAGACACTTCAGTTTTAGAATTTCAAGTTTATGAAGCTTCAAGAATAGAAAGAGCTTTTTATCTTTTACAAACTGCTAGAAGTCAACGTTACTTACCAGAGAGAGTTTCAATATTTATTTCTTTATTAGAAACATTATTTTCAACTAGTAATACTGATGTTACACATAAACTAAGAGAACGAATAGCTTGGTTAATAGGAGAAAGTTATGAAGAACGAGAAGAAATATTTAATGATATGGGAGTGATTTATGGAATTCGTTCTCATCATGTTCATAATAGCACAGTTCCAAAAAATGCGAGAACAACGAAAAAATTAATTTTATATACAGAGAAATTAGAAAATTATACAAGAAGAGCTATAGTAAAGGTTTTAACGGAAAAAGAAATTTATTTTCTCTATCAAAAAAATGAAAAAGGGAAATATGATGATGATAATTTAGAGAAATTCTTTAAAAGTCTTTGTCTAGGAAAAGATATAAATAAAGATAGAGCTTCTAATTGAAACCCTAACTTTATTAATTAATGTCTTTTTATATACTGATTTGAAGTCAATTTTCTATTATTAAATTGATTATATTGCAAATTAATAATGTTTTTAAGTTTGTTAGCTACTTCACGATTCATATTAGGATACAGATGTCCGTAAGTTCCTAAAGTTGTTTGAATATCTTCATGACCTAACCGATCTCGGATTACTAGGGCATTTTCACCTAACGAAATTAGCAGGGAAGCATGGGAGTGACGTAAAGCATGAGTTTTAATTTTATGAACCTTTGCTAATTTTGAGTGCTGTTCAATCATATGAAAGGTAGCACTCTTATTAGTTGGCAAACCGTTATAAGATAAGACATACTTGGAGGGAAAAACATAGAATTGTCTTTCTCTCCACTCTTTTAGAAATTCAACTGTATCATCATCTAAAGCAATAATACGATTACCAGCTTTTGTCTTTGGTTCAGTAATTGTATATTCATTTGCATTTTTATAATACATTGATTTACTAATAGTTAATGTTTGTTTTTTTAAATCAATATCAGTTTCCCATTCTAATGCTTGTGCTTCACCAAAGCGTAATCCAGTCATAAATAGTAGCCATATTGTGATAAAAGAAAAATGTTCATAGTAATCATCCATTTTGAAAGTCGCGATAACTTTCTCAAATTCTTCTTTTGTCCAAAAGTCTACTTTCTTTTTTACTTTCTTAATGTTACCGACAGTTTTTGCCACATTTTTTTGCAACAATCCTAATGTGACAGCCAAATCTAATGTTCTTTGTAACATTCCATGTAGGTTTCGTATATAGGAACTTGAATATCTCTCGGACAGTTTATTATGCCACTGCTTAATTAAAGGCGGACTAATATCTTTCAATTTTCTGTTAAAGAAAAATTTAAAGTGAAGATCCATAGATGAGGCTCTGTTTTCATAAGTCCTATCACTAACAGATCGTTTATAATCAGGTTTAAAGTATGTTTCGTAAAACTCCTGAAATGACATTGTACTGTTTTTCTGTAAAGAAGTAGAGGAATGATTATTCATGTATTCATCATAAGCTCGTTTAGCTTCTTTTTGTGTAGAGAAACCACGTTCCCAGTGCTGTACCCGTTTTCCTTTTTCATCATAGCCTAAGCTAGCAACAAAATACCATTTGCCATTATTCTTATCTTGATATACATTTGAAATCTTAGGCATGAGATTTATCTCCTGTTGTTTCCATTGAGAATCCTAAAATTTCCTCAACTGCGGCGACAGGTACTCTTCCTAGTCGTTTACTTGAATAATATGAAAAACCTTTGTTCAACATTAATCGTTTAGCCTGACGAATAATGTCTGCTGATTGACTAGGTCCAAAACCTAAGCTAATTAATTCTTGTTTAGTGATTGTAATCAATTAGTACACTCCTTTCTAAATTTGGTATAGCGAACAGATGATTCCTTATACGAATTAATTGTTGAGTGAAAGTCAGGAATGTTTCGTGTATACTCTTTACTGTATAGAATTTGCCCATCTGACAAATCAGCCAATTTCAACGAATTAGTTCGTCGCACTAAAGGTGTTTTTAAATTTTGGGATTTGAAAAATGCCTTTTTTTTATGCTCTTTTCTTTCTAAATCTTTAGAAAAATATTTACTCACATACCGACCACGATTTTCTTGACTATCTACATCAATCTTGTTTAATTTAACAAAACCATGACCCCATAACTTTTCCAAATCACTTATTCTGATGAAAGGGAAGTTAAAAAAGATAACATGATAATGAATTGCACCACGTTTTTGTTTTTCCCACACAGCCAAATATTTCAGCTGCTGTTTTTTTATTTTGTACAAACGATAATTAAGTCTTTTTATAAATTTGTTGAACTCTGAATTTGTGAAAGATATATCTTTTTCATTCGCTTTGAATGTTAATGTCATAAATTTTGTTGCGTTATCAAAATTACAATCAACAATACGAGCAATTTCCCAACGCATCTGTTCATAATGTTTTTGTTTACGCTTCAAACTGTCGTATTGTTGAAGAGTATCCTTGCAGGTGAAGTCTTCTTTTATCCAATCCTTATCAGTATGTACAATTTCTACATCATCCTTTACGTGATAAAAGACAGGGTCATCAATATATTCCCAAACTTCAACAGTAGTAGGTGTTTCAACTATTTTGTACTTATAACTTTTGATCGCTTTTTTGATAGGAACCACTCATTCCAAATTCCTGCCATACCTTTTCAGAATCCTATTTTCTCTAGATGTTGTTCTATATATCAAGTTAAATAAGCCGAGCAAAGAGCGCTCGTCTACACCCCTCAAAGTGAATGAAAAGAATCGGGCACTCCGTTTAGGCGTCTAGGCGCCTACCTCCCTATTTCATTCAATTCAAGGGGTTGAGTCAGGGTTCTTGTCACGAATTTTTTGTAGTTCCCCTATAAAATCAAAGTCTTTAGGAACAAGTGGCGATTCAAAGTAGACAGGCGCATTATGTTGACCGTCTATCATGACGAAACCACCACCGATCTCATTTACACTCTTATACTTCATATCAACTGAACCAAATAACATTTTTCTTCCTTCATCAGTCATATTCCCTAATCCAATGCGTACCCCGAACTGATCTCTAAGGTTACCAGCTAGTATATTGGCATCTGGCCTTTGCATAATCATACAGATCTCGATTCCACTTTGACGTCCTTTCAATATGAGAGAAGTTAAATAACTATTAATTTCCTTCAATGTTTTAGGTGAACTTACAGATGATAGGGCGGCATACTCATCTATCACTACAACTAAAGGTTTCATACCTGAAAAGTCTTTCCATGTCTTACCGAATGAATTTTCATCCGTAAACAATTTTCTATAACGTTTTTCCATTTCATCGCTTGCTTCACGCAATAATTTCGCAATCTCATTTTCGGTAGTAGCTGTATGTTCTTTATTAACTAACCTACCAATCAAAGCAAGATCAGCAGACTTTGGATCAGCAACAAATAACTCTGCACCTTTACGAAGGTAATCCAAAATCAGTGTATTTACTAAGTAAGTTTTCCCTGAACCAGTACCTCCAACAATTAGTGCATGTGGTGGCTTTCCAAGCTCCCATTTAATTTTTGATGTTAGTTGTATAACGTCACTATTTAGAAGAGTTAACGATTCATTTCCCAAAACAATTCGTTGATCATTCACGAGTTCAAATACATAATCACAATATTGAATATCGTCGTATTTTTTATATAATTCTAATCCAAATAACGCGCTAAGCAGCGTGTCATATGAATTAGCCTTATCAGAGAATTTGTCAGCTTTTTTCCACGCTCTAATAATTAATTCATCATCAGTCACCATGTACAAGAAATAAGCAGAGTTAACCACTATTTTTTTTCTTCTTGGATTGCCATTTTGGTTAGCACCGACTTCACGAGTTTCTTCTTCATATAATTTATTCGCTGATATAAATCGCTTTAGTTTATTAAAAGGAGAAAGATTAAATTCTCTTTTAGATACAATCCACTTTTTGATTATCTGAACTAAAGCAAAGAAGAAGAGAAGTAGAAGAAGTGTTTGTAAACCACCAGTTAATAGACTATCAAGAAATATTGTAATCAACACTAATAAACAAATAGAGAATAGTAGGCTTGATAATCTATACCGAAAGGGAATTTTTGAGAAATAACTTACTTGAACAAAATCGTTTCCTCTCACTTTTTATCCATCCTTTACGATAGTGCATTTTTCTGCTTTAGCCGAAAGTTGTATCCAATTATTAGAAACATAAGGTGTTATTTCAAGATTTTCAAATTGCACTAATGTATTGTCTGGAACTTCTGTTTTTTCAGTGTCAAAAAGAGGGCGGGCTTCCTCAACTTTAATAGAAATCTTTTCGAATTTTCGTTCTAGGCAAACGATTGTATAGTTATAATGTGTAATCCTATCTGTTCTCTCATATTGCCCATTGTCTTTTTTTAGACGTTCATAAGCAGGCTTAACATCTACAAGTAATAGTTTCGTTCCTAACGTGTCCATATTATTAATTACGGGTCTGATTGCCATATTTTAATGTCCTCTTTTCTGATTTCCATTTTCTGTTACTGCGTTCTGATTCCAACTTGTTGAGAATCCAGCCACTACTTTCACTAAATATTCATATGTGAAGCCACGAGGACTAGGATAAGCATGATCTGCTACTGTTTTTAACTTAAGAAATAAGATAGAATCTTTAGGCATTTTGTCTTTCACAGATGTTATAGCAATCGGATCTTTTGTTAACTCGGAAAAAGTTTTATGATCTACACGAAAGTTGTTATTTATTAAAAAGTCGATAGCATCTGCACTAAACTCAAATGGTTGAATCTGTTCGAGTGACTTGATATTATCCTCTGCCCATAGATACCAATTGTTAAGAATTTTTTTGGCTGTAATTTCAGCTATATTACTACCCATTACTTGTTTAAGCTCCCTAACAAAAGCATAAAACGAGCTATCATATTCAACTCCTTTCATAATCTCCCAATTCTTCCTTTGAAAGTATTTAATCCTTGATTTATTCATGTCGGTAATTCCATGAAATTTCGCTTCCACATATTTAATTGTGGCTAACATTTCTTCTGTTTTCATAACAAACACTCCCTATAGTTTTCTAAAGCTTAAAGACAAAGATAATTAAACGTTCATAGGTTTCTTAGAAAATTTTTAATTATTATAAATACCACCTCCTTTAAAAATGTCGTACTCACATAGACATTTAGGTCGAAAAATTGAAGACTTCAAAATAAGTCTTCAAGGATTTTGGTTATTAAAAACTTCTAGATAATAAGCATAAACGACACATTTTATGATAAAGCTCATCTTAAGACTCCTGATATTTTTCTGGGATTTGAAATCTATACGATATTGTCCTAGTCCTTGAATAATGTGTGTATCTAAATATAGACGGGGAGTCAGTGTTCCAATTTCTTTTTGATAATCAATTTCATTATTGGGTTTTTCTAATTTTTCAATTATCTGTCGCCATTTTTCCAGGGTATAATGCTTAGTCTTATTAAATGCAACCTCCACAATACTAGATGTAGAAACCTTTAAAATAATTGTAAGCGAGACTCCATCAAGTATTTCTGAGTGGTTTTCAATCACTTCATTTTCTATATCTGCAATAAGACCATCATTAATGTATTTGTCTAATTTCTGTTGCTTATATTCTTGTAATTTTTCAATCCAATACTTTGCTTCATAAGATAAACGAATATTCAAATACTCCCTACTCATCTATACACCTCGCAATAATGTCGTACTCATGTAGACAATTTATCATAAAAATTTTTGTTTTGCAAACAATCGGTATAAATTATTGTTTTATAAAATGTTGTCAAATAACTCAAAAGCTTGTAAGACTTACAATTAGCTTTAAATGAATTTGTTAAATCATTGAGTGGGAATAGTTATAATAGAGCTAGAAACCTTGTGTATCAAGGGTTTCTAGCTCTTTTTTATTTTTAATTCTTTCCTTTCGTTTTAATGTGTGAATTCATCATTCCATCCCTTACACACATCAATCCATTGTGTATAACCAGAGTGTTTTTCTAATTGTTTGATTGTTAGTTCAATAGCACTGTTACTGCTCCCGCAGGCTGGATAGACTGTCTCAAAACGTTTGAGTGACATATCTAAATAAACAGAAACGCCATTCTTTATAGCAAAAGGACATACTCCGCCAATTTCATGACCGATCAAGTCAACGACCTCATGAGGAGGCAGCATTTTCGCTTTTGTTTTAAAATATTCCTTGAATTTTTTGTTATCAACCTTTGCATCGCCAGAGGTCACAACTAAAATAGCTTGTCCATTTACTAGAAAGGAGAGTGTTTTTGCGATTCTTTCAGGTTCGCAGCCCAATGCAGAAGCAGCCAAGTCTACGGTTGCACTAGATACTGAAAATTCCTTAATTCGAGTATCCATTTCATATTGTTTAAAATAATCTTTTACTTGCTTGATTGACATGATGATTTCTCCTTTTTATTCGTATTGATTTGACATGATCTATTATTTAAACGATATTGATGTGGTGTTAGGCGATACTTTTTCTTAAATAAACGAATGAAATGCTCTACATTTTGATAACCAACGGCTCCCGAAATATGATCCACTTGTAAATTACTACCGGTTAGCATTTCGCAGGCTTTTTCCAATCTTATTTCTTGTCGAATTTCACGAAATGATTTGCCGAGTGTACGAGCTATATATCTAGACAGATAAGATTGTGAAAGGTTGAATTTCTCTGCCATCTTTTGGAGTGTTATATGCTCACAACATTGCTGAATATATTGAAGCATTTGAATCATACGTATATCACTATATGGTTTGACCTGAATGACGTTCATATGATTTGGTTTGAATCTTAATAAGAGACATAATAATATCTCAAACAAATTATTCATAATCAACTGGTAACTAGGAAATCGATTGTGATTTTCTATAAATAGTTGAAGAGAGCAGTCTAGCAAATTTTTATCCATGTGACTATGGAAAATAAGAATATGTTTATTTTCTTTTATATACAATGCATTCAAAAAGAACTCAGAAATGACATGATTTCCTTTTAACATTTTAAAAAACACTTTTTGAAAAGTACTTTTGCGGATCATGATTTGGATTGCGATTGTATTCTCCATTACAAGTGGCTTGTGTATTGTGTCAGGTGGAATAAAGGCAATATCTCCTGATTTTAAAGCGATTTTTTTATCTTCCACTTCTACATACATCTCATTTTCCAGAACATAGATCATCTCAAAGAAATCATGGATAGCCGACAATTGAGGCATAAAACGGCTATACTTTCTCACTTCTATATCTTTTTCCTGACCTAACCACATGGTATCCTCTTTTTCAAATTCGTTCTGCCCTCTTAGCAAAAATTCTTCTATATATATTTGCTTTTGCATGAAATTGTTATGATCATAATCCTTCAAAAGTAATTGCAATGATTGATTGTCATGCTTTTTCTGTTGGTATTGTTGATAAAAGATTTCTTGTTCGTTGTACTCTCTTAAATATTGCATCGCTTCATGTTTTTCAAGTGTATCTGTTTCCATCTACATCCAAACCTCTAGTTTATTTACTGCAACCACCAGGGCCTTCACTGTTGCTTCTATAATATCTTTATCGATTCCAGCACCCCAATGCATTTTTCCTTGATATGAAATACCAATCTGTGCACAGGCTTTTGCTTGGGAATCCTTGCCCAAAGAATTCTGTTCATAGACTTCCAAAACATACTCGAGATGAAAATATGCTTTTAACGCATTACTGATGGCATCTAAGCTTCCAGTGCCAGTTCCTTGTATGTCAATTTGTTGATCTCTCAGCAAAGTTAAGGTGACTTCCTGCTTCTCTCCTTTATGAAATTGATAATCAAGCAGCTGGAAATGAGGGTGAAAATCAACATACTGTTCTTTAAAAACATGATATATTTCTTCGACAGACAATTCCTTACTTGTCTGATCAGATACTTTCTTCGCTTCATATCCCATGGCTTCATTCATTTGATAAGGAAGTTGAATGCCATAGTTTGTTTCTAGTATATAGCCTATGCCGCCTTTTCCAGACTGGCTGTTGATGCGAATCATATCCGTTTGATAATTCCTCCCCAAGTCAACGGGATCTACTGGGATATACGGAACGTCCCATTTATCAACTTTATTTTCTTTTCTATATTTCATACCTTTAGATATCGCATCTTGATGTGACCCAGAGAATGCGGTGAAAACCATCTCCCCAGAATAAGGCTGCCTCTCAGGAACAGTGATTTTTGTTAGTTTTTCATATTTTTTACGAATAGCTTCTAGGTTATTGAAATTTAATTTTGGATCATAACCTTGTGAATACATATTCATCGCCAAGGTAATTAAGTCTACATTCCCTGTACGTTCACCGATACCAAATAATGTACCTTCGACTCTTTCTGCGCCAGCTAGCACACCAAATTCTGCATCACTCACCCCAGAGCCGCGGTCATTATGAGGATGAACAGATAATGTCACACTGTCTCGGTAAGACAGATTTTTGTGTATATACTCAATCTGACTTGCAAAGATATGAGGCATTGAATATTCAACTGTTGTCGGAATATTGATGATTGCTTTATGAGTTGGTGTCGGTTTCCAAATATCTAAAACACTATTACAAATATCTAACGCATAATCAACTTCTGTTCCTGGAAAGCTTTCAGGACTATATTGAAAATAAATATCGCTATTTGTTTTTTCGGCAAGTTCTTTTACTAAAATAGCTCCATCCATTGCAATTTGTTTAATTTCATCTTTTGTTTTCTTAAATACTTGTCTGCGCTGAGCTTCTGAAGTCGAATTATATAAATGAACAATCGCTTTCGGTACCCCCTTAATGGCTTCGAAGGTTCGGCGGATAATATGCTCTCTCGCTTGTGTGATCACCATAATCGTGACATCGTCTGGAATCATATGATGATCAATCAGTGTCCGTAAAAACCTAAACTCCGTATCAGAAGCAGCTGGAAATGCGATTTCAATTTCTTTAAAACCTATCTCTATTAGTAACTGAAACATTTCCAATTTTTCTTCTAAGTTCATAGGAATAGGTAATGCTTGATTTCCATCCCGTAAGTCCACACTGCACCATATCGGAGCACTTTCTAATGTTTCTTTCTTCACCCAATCATACGTAAGGTTCGGTGGCAAAAAGTATTTCTTTTCGTATTTTTTGTGGTTAAACATCATCGATTCCTCCTAGAAAATAGAATATAAAAAAAGCCTTTCATCCCCAAGATTTAACTTGGAGACGAAAGACTTCTTCTTACGCGGTACCACCCCTGTTTCATGATAAACAAACATTATCATGCCCTTATTCGGATATAGATTGTTTGATCTTATATCCTTCCCATATAACGGTGGGGTGCCGACCTTAACTACATCAATACTTTTCATTTCACTAAGGCTACTCTAAGGTGAGTTCCCTGCCTTTTTGTTATTGCTTCTCATCAGCCAGCAACTTTCTGAAAACATTTCGGCAAGTACTATTCCTTATCATCGCATTCTCATTTTTCTGATTTTTTCTATTATACCAAGATGACAAAAAAGAGATAGTGGTAGGGATATCTTTTTTAATTGATTTTTTTTGTCCTATGGGTGTCTTGTATTCATTTTTAATTTTATTTTACTTCTGTTTTAATGGTAGAATAACTAGCGTTTTTTGCTAGAGTTTGAAGCGGTAATTTATCTTTCAGATGTTAATGGTCCTTGAATCGTTTTCTCATATTCTTGATAGGACAATCGAGCACATCTTTACCTTACGAGTTTAATATAACGGAAATCATTTTTAAGAAACTTGACTTTTTGTGCTATGGAAATTGAATGATTATTTTGTGGAAGGTTATTTAAAAATAGCACAAATGATCAAAAAGTAAGAGGAGGGAAGTAATAAAATAAAAGTAGAGGAGGGAGAAACAATGGATTACTATGAGAGAATACAGCTTTCGATTGAGTTTATTGAGGAGAATCTTCAAAACAATATAAGTATAAAGGATATTTCCTCGAAATCCTGCTTTTCAGCGTTTCATTTTCAGCGACTGTTTCAAGCCATTACAGGTTTTTCTGTGCAAGAGTATATCAGAAATAGAAGGCTCTCTGAAGCTGCTAGGTTACTGAAAGAAACAAATCAGAATATTTTACACATAGCGATTGCGTTCCAGTATGGTTCTCAAGAAGCGTTTGCCCGTGCTTTTTTACAATTCTTTGGGGTGACACCAGGCAGGTTTCGAAAAGAGGAAATGGTGTTAAAGAAACAAAACAAAATGGATTTTTTAGCGTATCAATCTAAGTTAGACAGTGAATTCAATATGAATAAACCTGTCATGACTCAATTAAACAAATTTTATATTATTGGTTACGAGTATCAAACGAATCTTCAAAGTGAGGAATATTTCACGGACATTCCTTTGTTTTATATGGATTTTGGAAAAAAGGAGTATTATCAACAGATTCCAAAGAGAAAAGCACCTCATATGGCTTATGGTGTATCTACTTCCTTTCAGGATGATGGCCGTTTTTCGTTTGTGGTAGGGGAAGAAGTGGAGGAATCCGATATAGATTTAAATGAAGGGTTTGTAAATATAGTGATTCCTGAGGGGAGATATGCAGAATTTAAAGTGAGTGGCTCTCATGAAATGGTGCAAAACACTAGAAGATATATCTATGGTAGCTGGCTCCCAAATTCTAATTATGAAAGAACGAGTGGACCAGATTTTGAAATAACAGATGTCTTACATTCGAATGGCCCGAACGATATCAAAATGAAAATCTATATTCCTATCGAGGAATAAGGGGGATTAAGAGATGAAAATAGAAAGTCTTTTTGGTACTTTTCCTGTAGTTGCGTCAAAGAATCTATTGTTAAAAAGGGTGGAAGAGCGTCATTTGCCAGAGTTATTTTCAATTTACGACAATGACACAGTCTTTCAGTATTGTGGGATCATTCCCAAACATAATCTCCAAACGGTAAAAAAAATGATTGGACATTTTGAACGAGATTATACGAAGAAAAGCAGAGTGAAATGGGGAATCTTTCAAAAGGATAATCCTCATACGCTAGTTGGTATCATCGAAACAATGGACATCAATCAAAAAGTGAATGCGGTGACGATTGGTTATTTCTTTGCAGAGGAACATTGGGGAAAAGGCATCGCAACAGAAGCTGTCTCTACACTAGTGAAATTTCTGTTTGAAGAGATTGATATCAATAGAATTCAAGCGGAAGTCATGCCAGCAAATGAGGTATCAAAAAAAGTCCTATTGAAAAATGGTTTTATCAAAGAAGGGCTGCTTAGACAAGCTGTTTTATGGTCTGGCAAAGGAGTTGTTGATGTAGAAATATACAGCATGCTGAAAGAGGATTACATGAGTGAATAAGCTTGATAACATGATGCTGATATAGCGTTTAAGATATCAGCTTTTTATGATCTCATTTTTCTTTTATCGGAACCCTTTTAGAAAATAAAAAAGCGAACACTGAGCTCGCTCATTATGGTTTATTTCAATTCGTTGGAAAATCGAATCTGTCTATCTTTTAGTTCGTCATAAAATGTGAAGTGTTGTAACTTCAATTCTTCACAGACTTTTTTGATCATCCATTTGCCCCGTTCTTCAATCCTAATATTGACTTTATGTAGGTACTCACTTAATTCTTGTTCATTTTGAGGTTTTAATTGATTGTAATTTCCTATACCTGCAAAATGACCTTCCCAAAATTCACTCACTGTCCGTTCCTCATCATCGTTCACATAAGGTTGAAGGAAATATCGTTCGACGAACTGTTTCCAACAGCCTAATGGTTGAAAGAATTCAAATAGTGAATACATCGTAACATCCCAATAATCTTGAGAAAATTTATAACGGCCCGTATTCATCCAATGTGGTAATACGATGAAGTTCCCAATGCAGTGGGTGGCAGTAGCGAATTTTTCAAACTTATGTTTGATATGAGAAACATAAGTTAGTGTTTTAGAATGATTGAAAGTCGTTATAAACGAATTCATTGTTTCTCCACGGATCAAGTTGTAACGGTCTAAATTAAGCTGTGATTTAGGCTCTGGCTTATAATCAGTACTCCAAAGTAATTGATAAATATAAAAAGGTTCTTTATCACAGTCAGCATCACGACCTCTTCTTTTAGTGACATTGCAAATTCCGATTTCGGTCAGTTTACGACTTTTATAATCTAATATTAACTCAATTGATGATTTATCTTTCGGTATCGGCTCTTTGATATAACTTTGTTTAAAATCCCATTCCCAAGGCTTGATTTCAAGTTCTTCACACTTTTGAAACCAGCCTTCTATCCATGTGTTCCCCTTCATCTCTTTCCTCCTCTTTTCATTATCTATTGAACACTTTTTTCATTCTTAATCTTCTCCACAACACCACCGCAAGAACAAGCAAAATGACACATTGAATCGAAAGCAAAAGCATTTGCATCCCCACAGACGTTTGCCCATTTGTGGTTTGATCCACGATATTATGAACCGCGTGCCATAAGATCACCCATTGCAGGCTGTTCGTGAGTGCAACGATTTCAGCTGCAACGAATCCAAATAAAAAGGCGAATAGGATTTGTGCGACTGTTAAGGTGAGGCTTTTTCCGCTTAGTAGATTCGCAGCATGACCGAGACCGAATAGTACGGCGGAGCCCCATATGGCAGTGCTCAAGTTAATTTGTTTTAAATATTGAAACAGAATGCCTCGAAAGATTCCTTCTTCAAAAAGACCGACACACACCATGAAGAAACAAAGTGCTAGAAAGGAAGAAACAGTTAAATCCTTGTTGAATCCAGCAATAAACGGAATGGCCTCGATGATCAGGATCGGAAATATCCACATACCGAGAGAGCCTTTTCGAAAACCTATTTCTTTCAAGTGAAAACGACTTTTTTGAATAATGAATAGAAGTAAAAGACACCCAGCTAGCATGGCACTGCCATTGATGATATAGATGGTCATTGGATCGGTCACTTGTTTTATGGATATATAGACACCTGCACTTGTTGGAATAATTAAAGAAAACAGCAGTAAAAGTACAGCTTTTCGAATGATTGTCATTGGTTTCATTGTTGATTCCTCCTCTAACGTCAGAGTAATGGAATCAAGCAGAAGTCACAATGAAATCTTCCTAACATGTCAATTTTTAGCCCTAAGATGCATATTAAGATGTTGTTCGTTTCTTTCGCTGCTGTAAAAGATCGTTGATTTCCTCAGCGGTTGCTTGATCTTTTTTATACAATAGGTACTTGATCACAAAGAATAAAGCCATAACCACAAGGAAATTCACGATAAACGAAAGGGGGCTGATTTCACCGCTCACAATAATGATGGTTGTTATAATCATACACATCACAAGGACGATATATAGAATTTGTTGAAAAAGAATCCGTTTATGGCTGTACGTTTGTTTTGGGTATAGCAAGAAGGTCAGGGCGCTTGAAAAAAAGGAATTGAACATGATGGCTTGTAAAATATAGATAGGCATCGTTCCAAACGTGAAACAGTAAATCAATACGAGTGCAGTAAAGACCATACAAAATGTGATCAAAAGATTTGTGATATAACGTTTCATCCTGTTCACTTCCTCCGTAATCCAAGCTTCTCTTTTAATGCTTGGATATAAAAACGTGAGATCATTACTTTTTCTTTATTTGTAAGGCTTGCTTCAAAACGGCCACTCGTTTTAGGAGAAATAGCGGCAATAGAATCTATATTTAGAATCATCGATTTTGAAATCCTGACATAATCGTGCGCTTCAAGCTGTTTTTCAAGTTCAAATAACTTTTCCTTTAAGAGAAACACTCCATCTGACGTATACAAGAACGATCTTTTATCAACGCTTTCTATATATAAAATGTCGTGATAATAGACCTTTTTCACTCTTTCTTTCGTGGGTTCTTGTGCTAAGAAATAGGGAGTTGACTGCTCCACTTGCTGGACAAGTTTTTCAATCGCTGGATTGAGTTCATAAATGTGAAAAGAAACATACTCTGGTTGCGGCTTTTGGATGAAATGAATATCCGTTTTCATTTGTTTCTCCTCTGTTTAATAGGATTTTTCGTAATCTCTCTTCAAAATCGAATACATATACACATCATCGAATCCCTTCTGACCTAATTCATACTCTCTTAATAAACCCTCTTGTACAAAATGTATCTTCTCCAATAATTGAACAGAGGACGTATTAGCTGGATCAATGATCGCTTCAATCCGATTCAAGTTCATCTCCTGAAATCCATACCGCAACACCGCAGTAATCGCTTCATTCATGATGCCTTTTCTCCAATGATCATGGTGTAATTCATAGCCAATTTCCGTACGGCGGTGCTGTTTTTCTAGATTGAGAAAGCCGCAGCTGCCGATGATGGTAGGGTTATCTTTTAAAGAAATTCCCCAGCGGATGCCTGTTTGTTTTTTGTAGATATTGTCATACCACTTGATTTCTCCTTTTGTGTCTTCGATGGTTTCATGTGCATCAATGCCCATATAGCGGCACACGGTTTCATTGGATAAGTAGAAGTGCATATCCTCGGCATCTGCGATCGTTGCTTGTTTTAAGATCAGTCTTTCGGTCTGTATCGTTGGAAATGATTGTGGAAATATCAGTTTATGTCTAGTCATATGTATCTCCTATAGTTTATTTTATTTAAATTATACCTGTATTGGCACAATTTGTGGACTGCTCTGATATAATATGAATTTATCATTGGGGTAATCATGTACATTCGAATTTTACAAAAAAGAGGATAAAAAAAATGGGCATTTTTCTGATCATGATTTGTATCATGATGATCACCGTATCTTTAATGATTTATTTATTTAAAAAAGGTGCCATTCGTTCTAAGGTGTTAGTGATAATAGGTTCTGTTTTAGGTGGAGCCATACTAGTTGTCTGGATAGCAATGTTTTTTAATTTTCACTCTATCACTTTAACAGATGAATCGATAGGTCATTTTAAGATCGGTCAAACATTTAAGGGAGATCATCAGTTTGTTGAGAATTCTCAATTCTCTCATCAAAAACAGACGGTCTACATGGAAAAAGAAAATGAAGATTTTGTCGTATCAGTTGATCAGCATCATCGAGTAACATCTATTTACAATCAGTCAAAACAGAAAAATCTTCAAACATCTAAGGGAGTTAAAATAGGAGAAGATTATTCATCTGTGATACAAACATATGGAGAGCAATTCAAGAAGCTCTGGTTTGTCGAAGGGTATAGCAAAGGTATACAATATCAAGATCAATCAAACGGTATCATTCTAGAGTTCTTTTTCAATGACAATAAACTAGCACTCATTGAACTTCGTAGTAAGCGGGAGTGAAATAGTAGAAAGTAAAAACGAGCATTCTATTGAAGTGCTCGTCTTTATGTTGTTTTTTCATAACATGCCTTACAATAAAAAACGCCTTCATTCCTCAGCCAAGCCTTTACCTCTGTCATTCCTTTTCTCTTTGGATAGACCAGCTTGACGTACACTTCTTCGTTTCCTTCTATTTTTTTCTGACAGCTAGCACACGTGGGTTCTTCGAATCGAAACAATCGACATACTCCTTTTTGTAGATATTTCTTCAATTATATCAAATATCCAACTTGTTCTTTCGACTCCATTCTTCACTTTCTCTATTTTTGTCCGACATATGCTAAGTAAAAGAAATTTCCGATTGTTGAAACCGTTTGAGAGAAACCTTGCTCTAACAGGTGTAGGAGGTGTGAATGAGATGAAGCAAGTGCGTCTAATTAAAAAAGCACAAAAAGGGAATGTCCCGGCATTTGAGACATTAATGCTGATGTATCAAGAGCGTTTATATAAAACGGCTTTCCTCTACACAAGAAATAAAGAGGATTCGTTAGATGCTGTTCAGGAGACGGTCATGAAAGCATTTAAGCATTTATCTGGATTAAAAGAACCGGCTTATTTTTCTACATGGCTGACTAGGATTTTGATTCATACGATTTTTGCGATGAAGAAAAAGCAGCAAGATGTTGTTCCGTTTGAACAGCATCATGAAAGCGTTGAGCGGCATGATTTTTTGGAAGACAAGCTCGATTTAAAAAATGCACTAGATGTGTTAGATGAGCAATATCAGCTCGTGATTCAGCTGTTTTATTTTCAAGATTATTCGATTTCAATGATTTCTGAACAGATGGGTGTGCCTGAAGGAACCGTCAAAACTCATTTGTATCGAGCAAGAAAGTTATTAAAGCAAACATTGGAGAAGGAGGAGAGTGTCGATGGAACGAAAAGAAATGAAAAAGCTCTATGATGAGATTGATGTACCAAAAGTTGAATTGACCTCTGCAATTCGTCAAGCAATGGGAGATGTGAAAGCGGAAAAGAAAAGACGTTGGTTCACATGGAATTGGAGAACGCCAATCTATTCAGTTATCGCCCTTGTTGTCCTTTACTTTTCATCAGGCTTCATTTTTCCTTCTCTTAATACAGCGATGGCTCGAGTGCCGTTTGTTGGACAGTTATATATGATGTTTCACGATAAAGTAGGAATGTCTCTTTTTCAGAGTGAGTTGGTGAAGCATGTCAATGAGGGGGCTGAATCAAGAGGGGTTACTGTGAAAGTAAACAGTGTGTATTATGATGCAGGGCGGCTTGTTTATACGTTTACTGTGGAGAATTTGAATACAAAGGAAGATTCTGTACCATTCATAGTCAACAACTTCGATCGTATAAATGACACTTTCCAACCGAGTTACGACAATCAGGGATTGAAAAAAATGAAAGATGGCCGCTATGTTGGGCAGACGGAAGTCTATACAAATGGACAAACGATCAAACAAGGTCAGCAAGTACCGCTTGTTATTTCGAAGATTGGGGATATTGTAGGGAATTGGCGCTTCAAGTTACCTGTGGTCAAGCAAAAAACCACTTTATTAGCGGGACAAAAAGACGTGTCTATTTTAAATGGACGTTATCAAATAAGAAATGTAAAGGTAGAAAATGGAGTGAATGGCTCTGCAATTCAATATGCCATTGATTACAATGGTTTTGCCAAAGATGATAAAGTCAGTATAGATGGAATGAAGGATAATTTAGGGAATGAGTATCAGCTTGAGATTGGGACCGTTTTAAGAAAAAAACAAATGTCTTCTGACAAAACTAGAAAAGATCATTTAACGATTTTGAATCAGCCGATCAATCCAAAGGCGACTGAATTGACATTTGACACATATGTGAATATCGAACGGGAAGAAAGCAAAATCATTCCTCTTCAGACAAAGCTGCCTGTTCAGTTCAAAACAAAACACCATGGCATCGGAATCAAAATCAATAAGATAGAGCAAAAAGACCGTTCTGTGATTGTTGATTATCAATTTACTGGAATAGATCAAAAAGAATTAGATCAGGATGTAATGGAGAATATAGGTGAATTCATTGGATTAGGCGATGTTGAAAAGATGAAATCATGGCCCGATCCACAAGCAGACTATGAAAGCGGATATTACTTGAAAGGGAACCATGCGAAGATGACGAATTTAAAGACAGCTTCCATGCAATCCACCTTTGAATTTGATGATAAGGAGTTAGATACTTTATCATTAAACCATTTTTCATTTAAAGAATATGGGCTTTATATTGATTTGTCAGAGCTGAATATGTTGGCACCACAGAAGGCGATAACGGTAACCATTCCAGTCAAAAAAGAAACATCAAAAGCTAGTCAATAAATAAGAAAGCGAACATGATTACACATGTTCGCTTTTTATCTGTTGTTCCACCAGTCGATGACGACTGAACGAGTACCGAATCAACATCAACGCAACAAAACTGGCTAGCCCGCCAATCCAACTTAAATTCGTTACATTTGTATACTGAATAATCAGACCACCCATTGACGAGCCAAGCATCATGCCGATATTCATAATCGCTGTATTAAAGCTCAGCACGGTTTCTGATGTTTCGGGTTTTAGGGAGATGAGATAAAATTGCTTCGCTGGTGTTGTTGTCCATGTGGCGGTGCCCCAAATGGCGAGCGTGATGAAGACGCCAACTACCGAAAATTGTGTAAAGGATAATGCAAAGAGCATGAGCATCTGAACCGTGATGCTGATTGAAATGGTTCGGTTTGGTCCCCATTGATCGACAGCGTATCCACCAAAGCGCGAGCCAATAAAAGCGGAGATGCCTAAGACAAGCAAGGCAATGCTTGTCAGTTCAAGCGTAAATCCGGATGTCTGTCGCAATAATGGCGAAATGTAAGCAAATACCATCGTGTAACCTAAAATCCAAAAGGCTGTCGTGGCTAAGCCGCTTAACACCCTACGGTCTTGAAGAATTTGAATTTGCTGTTTGAATGGCACATGGGAATGTCCCTCCATAGGCGGTAATAATCGATACAGAAGAAACAAGAGACAAGCGGTCCCTATTGCAATGATGAGAAAAATGGCATGCCAATCTACATATCCTGCTAAAAATGTTCCAATCGGTACACCGAGTACTAGTGAAACTGTAAATCCAGTGATTACTGTTGCCATCGCACTCCCCTTTTTTTCTGGCGGGGCGAGCTGCGCTGCATAATTTGTTGCGAGTACAATATATAAGCCGCCACTCATGGCCATGATGACCCGTGAGAGCATGAGTAGCATAAAGTGATGGCTAAAAAAGGCGAGCACATTCCCCGCTATAAACATGGAAATTGCCGATAAAAGAACCTTTTTTCGATTCAATTTCGATGTGGCCATGACTAAAAAGAGGGCACCCACCGCATAAAAAAGAGAATAGATGGTGATGAGCTGTCCCGCAACCGGGATGGAGATGCGCAGATCGTCAGAAATGATGTCCAGTATGCCTGATACGACGAATTCTGAAGTGCCTGTGACGAAAGAACCGACGGCTAAAAGAAATATGAGCAATGGATAAGATGTACTTTTCATTTTGAACCCTTCCTTTATGTTGAAACGTTGTATTTATTTTAAATTCCGTGCTAACATAAGTAAAATTGATGTTTTTCATGAAAGGGATGAGTGAATACTCATGAGCTTTGTTCGATTCGAGACGATGGCTAAGGTGGTCGAGCTAGGCAGTTTTACTGCTGCAGCTGAAGCATTAAATATGACACAGTCTGCCGTGAGTCATGCGGTGGCAAGTTTAGAGACGGAGTGGGGCGTGTCTTTATTCGTGCGTGACCGAAAAAAGGGCATCACGCTGACAGATACCGGTGAAACCCTTCTTCCGCATATAAGAGAAGTGCTAAATCGAGTAGAGAAAATTCAGCAGGAAATTGCGCTCACCAAAAATATTGAATCTGGCTTGATTCGGATTGGAACTTTTGCCAGTGCATCCGCTTGTTTATTGCCAAAGCTACTTGTGAGCTATCAGAAAAAGCATCCAAAGATTGAATTTAAATTCTATGAGGGGACATATGAAGAAATATTGGAGTGGCTCGATTCTGGCATTATTGATGTTGGGTTTGTTGTAAAAGGTAAAGCGGATGAAGCGTTTGATCTATTGCCACTTATGAAAGATAAAATGGTGGTCGCCTATCACGAAAATCATCGTTTTAAGCAGCAGCCAATTGTAGACATGGAAGAATTAGCAGATGAACCATTTATTATGCCAACTGGCATGTATCAATCCCATGTAGAGGATATTTTTTCGGAGGCACAAATCAAGCCGTCTATTTTATTTGAAGTGCATGATTGTACGACCATTGCCCGCATGGTTGGGGAAGGACTTGGTGTGACGATAGGTCCTGAGTTATTCCTAAAAACGCAGCAACTTGTGCAGATCAGTCATCTGAATGTATCGCATCATCGTGAGGTGGCGCTTGCCTGTCCATCGCTCACGCAAGCGTCTCCTGCTGTGAAGGCATTTTTCGATGTAGCAGAAACGGTTTTTGCCTGAATTCAGTGATGGGTGTATAAAGAACTAGATGTGATTTTCCAAATTCGTGTAATAAGACGAATGAAGCGGACATTTCTTTGAAAAATGTTCGCTTTTTGTATTGTGTTTTAAAAATGAAGTTGGTACAATAGACACAGAAATCAAATAGATAGAAGTCGTATAATGGCGGGGATATGGCCCGCAAGTTTCTACCAAGCTACCGTAAATGGCTTGACTACGTCAATTCACACTCGTTTGATATAAATCATGCATTGTTCTTGTTTGATGTCACGGTCTGAATTCACATTGTAGTCAAGCGTCCCAAAAACTGTTGGGGCGTTTTTTATTTGACTTGTGAATGGGACAGACTAAAGCAAAAGGACATGAAGGGAGTCAGTTGGCTTTGAAACAGTTTTTTCAGTTTGATGAGTTAGGTACGAATTATCGCAGAGAGATCATCGGCGGTTTAACGACATTTTTGTCGATGGCTTACATCTTGTTTGTCAATCCGATCACACTTGCTTTAGTAGCAGTACCGGATTTTCCAGATAAATTACGAATTGATCAGGGGGCTGTCTTTACAGCAACGGCGTTAGCTTCTGCGGCAGGTTGTTTCCTGATGGGATTGATCGCCAGGTACCCGATTGCAATTGCACCAGGTATGGGACTGAATGCGTTCTTCGCTTTCTCAGTTGTTCTTGGTATGGGGATCTCATGGCAGGCAGCACTTTCCGGGGTGTTTGTGTCAGGATTGATTTTCGTTGCTCTTTCTTTAACAGGTTTTCGTGAAAAAATCATTAATGCCATTCCATCTGAGCTGAAGCTGGCGGTTGGTGCAGGGATTGGTTTGTTCATTACATTTGTGGGTCTTCAAGGCTCCGGTATTATAGCCAATAACGATAATACGCTCGTTTCGATTGGAAACATTCATAGTGGTCCTGTATTGTTGACGGTATTTGGAATCGTTGTGACTGTCATTTTAATGGTTCTTCGAGTGAATGCAGGTGTCTTCATTGGGATGCTTGTGACAGCTATTGCTGGGATGATCCTTGGTCTTGTGCCAGTTCCATCTCAAATTGTAGATAGCATTCCAAGCTTGTCTCCAACTTTTGGTCAAGCCTTGATTCACTTGCCAGACATCTTCTCCATTCAAATGCTTGTGGTTATTTTAACGTTCCTATTCGTTGGGTTCTTTGATACAGCTGGTACACTTGTGGCTGTGGCAACGCAGGCTGGTTTAATGAAAAATAATGAGCTGCCGCGTGCAGGAAAAGCGCTTCTGGCGGATTCTTCTTCTATCGTCGTCGGTTCTGTTCTTGGTACATCAACGACGACGTCTTATGTTGAATCTAGTTCAGGTGTTGCTGCGGGTGCCCGTTCTGGTTTTGCAGCTGTCGTGACAGGTATTTTCTTCTTACTTGCGATGTTCTTCTCGCCGCTTTTATCTGTCGTGACACCGAATGTAACGGCACCTGCTTTAATCATTGTCGGTGCACTGATGGTAGCACCTCTTGCAAAGATCGCATGGGATCGTTTTGAAATTGCGGTACCGGCCTTCTTAACCATGATTATGATGCCACTCACATATAGTATTGCAACAGGGATTGCAATTGGTTTCATTTTCTACCCGATCACCATGATCTTTAAAGGAAAAGCAAAAGAAGTGCATCCAATTATGTACGGCCTGTTTGTCATCTTTATTCTATATTTTGCTTTCTTAAATCATTAATGGTTTGTCTGGAACAGCAGCTCATGGAGGCTGCTGTTTTTTGTAGGGAAATTTTAAAAACATAGTTGACTTATAGGAATTATGTGTTTATGATAAAAAGACATAATTCGCTGATTGGATCACCAAAGGCGCTTTGATTTCCTTTTTTCTATAGAAGGGTTCAGAGTGCCTTTTTTCTTGCATTCATCATAACGGGAGGGGATGACTTGTCACGCTGGCTTAGGCAGGTGATTGAGCGGAAAAAGCAGGTATTGATTGAGCAGCTCCTTTTATGGGGGCATGAAGAAAAACATGAAGCGCTCATGCACTATACGATTCATGAGCTGGAAAATGAGGTTCTCTATTTAAAAGAGCGCAAGCAAAATTAGTGGGATGGGGGATGAGCGATGGATGAACAAAAGCTGAATTTTATTTTATCTGCCTTAAAAGGGATTGAATACGGGTCGGTGGTGATCACCATTCATAATGGACAAATTACACAAGTCGATACGACAGAAAAGACTCGTTTCCCGGCACACCAGGAGAATCTTCGGATTCAGAAAGCAAAGCAGGGGCGCTATCGTTCATGAAAAGTGATGAAAGATGATGAAAAGCTGATCCAGTCATCAGCTTTTTTGTTTTGTCTTATTTTCTCTCCATTTAAAACCTCTTCATTCTTTTATCCGTCTATTCGTATGAACGTCAAGGAATCTTGACTGAATAGAGAGACTCCGCTACTTTAATAGGAGTCATTCGGACAGGTCACTTGAGCCTGTGCGGATTGTCTGAGATAGGAGTTGATATGGGATGTTAGAGAAAGATCAAGAGCAGGTCACATCTGAAACGAAAAACGAAAACGAAGAGCCATCAATAGATCAAGAAACGAGGCAGTCCCGCCTCAGCCGCAGTGCTGCAAAACGAGGAAGAACGGCTAAGCCAGCTGATGAAGAGCGTTCAGCAATTCAGCGCATTGCAAGAGGTGTAGGAGGTGCGTTTAAGCGCTATGGCTCATATGGGTTTGCGATGTTAAAATCACCGAGTCGTGCGATCCATCAAGCGGACACTTTACGCATGAAGTACGCCTGGATTTCAATTGTGTTGTTCAGTGTGTTTTTTGCTTTAGGCAACTACGTTCAATTAAAGGCGTCAAAGACCCGTTTATTAGGTTTTGGTATTCATTATTCCTTTGGTGACGCCTTTTTAAAGGTAGCGGTCTTTTCACTCATTCTGTTGACACTGATGATGCTGACGGTTTGGGTGCTCGGTAAGTACATGCTGAAAGGAAACATATCGCTGAAAGAAGTGATCATGAAGTTCGGTGCCGTGCTTGTGCCGGTTTTGGTTTTATCTATCCTTTGGCTTGTATTTGCCATGCTGAATATTCCATATGTAACGGTGATTTTATCCGTCATGATGTTTTTCGGTCTTCAGCTGATTGCCATTGTGCTCTTCCGCTCCATTCAATCAGATCAAGAAGCTGTGCGGGGAGACTTGATGTATGCCGGCTGGGTCTTTTTGTTGATTGAGCTCGTCATCATTGCCCTTTTATGGGGCATTGTCGGAGAGTATTTGATCCCATCACTTGTTCCAGTTCGGTTTGGATAAAACACGTTTCAGCGTGTACTCGGTATTTTTAAAATTCAAAGGTTTTCTATCACGCTGAAAAGAAGACAAAGGGTTAAAATAAAGTATATTTTAGCCCTTTATCAACCATCTAAAGCCTCCTTTTGAAAAAGGAGGTTTTTCATGTTGAGAAGAGGAAAAAACGGGTAAACTCTTGGTAACAAAGACCACCCCTTGTTGTCGAAAGATATATGTGTTTTTCTCGCGCAAATTTGATTGTATCAAGGTTTGTTCTCTAGTAGAATATGGGGTGCTTTATTTGATTTTTAGTGCAGGGGGTTCGAATCGTGCTTCAACAACTTTTATCCAATGCGTTCACCATGGTTTTGATTATTTTAGTGATTAACATTGTCTATGTCTCTTTTTCCACTATGCGTTTAATTTTAACAATGAAAGGCAGAAGGTATGCAGCCGCTTTTGCTGGTACTGTCGAGATGCTGATTTATGTCATTGGTTTGAGTATCGTATTAGATAACTTAGATCAAGTACAAAATGTCATTGCGTATGCGCTAGGTTATGGAATTGGAATCATTGTCGGGATGAAAATTGAAGAGAAGCTGGCACTTGGCTACATTACTGTGAACGTGATTACAAAAGAAATCGATCTAGATCTCCCAAAACAATTGAGAGAAAAAGGATATGGCGTCACCAACTGGGTAGTAGGAGGTCTTGAAGGAGACCGGTCAGCGATGCAAATTTTAACACCGAGAAAATATGAACTGCAATTATATGAAACGATTAAAACGCTTGATTCAAAGGCGTTTATCATTTCGTATGAGCCCAAAACGATTCATGGCGGCTTCTGGGTGAAGGCTGTGAAGAAAAGGAGAATTAAAGAATGACCGCAAAACCAAAGAAAAAGAAATTCTACGTGGAAGACAACATGACGATTGAACAAGTGTTGTCCCAGATGGCAGAGGAAGGCTACTCACCTGTCCGACGAATGGAGGAGCCCATCTTTCAGGAAAAGAAGGAAAATGGGTCGATTCAGATCATTCCGATTGGGAAAAAAATCGTATTTGAGGGAAAAATACTCTAAATCCGAACATTAAAACGACGACTTCATAGATTGTTCGATAAATCCGTTGACATCATGAACATCCGTTGTTAAGATAAACATGAAATCAAAACACGAGCCTCATATAATCTTGGGAATATGGCCCATAAGTTTCTACCCAGTTACCGTAAATGACTGGACTATGCAGGATAGTGAACAAAACTGACATGGCGTTTTAAAAGCGAACAGCGCTTACCATGGCCCGGTTTGTGTTGCTTCCTAACAATGCAATACAAACCGGGCCTTTTTGTTCGGCGTTTGACAAGCTACTTAGGTTTGGGAAGCGTGTCAAACGGTACAAAATCGAATAATAGCTTAAAGGTGGGGACAAAATGAAGCCGCTTGTAGGTGTCATCATGGGAAGTACATCTGATTGGGAAACAATGAAACATGCGTGCGATATCTTAGAGGAATTAAACATTCCGTATGAAAAACAGGTTGTATCCGCACATCGGACACCTGATTTGATGTTTGAATATGCGACTGAAGCAAGAGGTAAAGGACTCAAGGTCATTATTGCCGGTGCTGGAGGCGCAGCACATTTACCGGGGATGGTCGCAGCAAAAACGACACTGCCGGTCATTGGTGTGCCCGTACAATCAAAAGCATTAAACGGGCTGGATTCCTTATTATCCATCGTTCAAATGCCAGGCGGTGTACCTGTTGCCACAGTGGCAATCGGCAAAGCCGGTGCAACAAATGCAGGGCTTCTAGCTGCACAAATGATTTCAGCATTCGATGAAGCCGTTGCAGCACGCCTTGAAGAAAGAAGAGAGCAAACAAAACAAACTGTATTAGAAAGCAGTGATCAGCTTGGCTAAGCAGACCATTTTTCCAAACGCAACCATTGGTATCATCGGCGGCGGACAGCTTGGCAGATACATGGCCGTCAGTGCAAAGCAAATGGGCTACCGGGCAGCAGTCCTTGACCCTGTCACACTTTCTCCTTGTGGACAGGTTGCTGATACAGAAATCACAGCCGCATACAGTGACCTTGAAGCGATCAGGCAGCTGGCGGACATCAGCGATGTGGTCACATATGAATTTGAAAATATTGATTATGATGCACTCAATCAGCTGAAGGAAGAGGCGTATTTACCGCAAGGAAGCGAACTCCTTCTTTTAACCCAAAACCGTGAAACGGAGAAAAAAGGGATTGTAGATGCAGGCTGTGAAGTCGCCCCTTATCGCATCGTTCATGATGAGAAGGAGCTGAAAGATGCAGTAAATGCGCTTGGTTTGCCAGCTGTGCTGAAAACATGCAGAGGCGGTTACGACGGTAAAGGACAGTACGTCATCAAAGAGAAGGATCAGCTTCATGAAGCGGCTGCACTTCTTACGCATGGAACGTGCATTTTAGAAAGCTGGGTTCCTTTCCAAATGGAACTGTCCGTGATTGTGACGCGGTCTGTTCATGGGGAAATTGCGACATTCCCAGTCGCTGAGAACATTCATAAGCACAATATTTTATTCCAAAGCATCGTGCCTGCACGGGTAGATGGCAGCATTCAGGAGAAAGCAAAAGAGCTGGCAACAACGCTTGCTGAAAAGCTAGGGCTGGTCGGTACGCTTGCTGTTGAACTGTTCCTGACAAATGAAGGGAAGCTGCTCGTCAATGAACTGGCACCGCGCCCGCATAACTCTGGACATTACACATTGGATTTATGTGAGACGAGTCAGTTTGAACAGCACATTCGCGCCATATGCGGTTTGCCGCTTGGCGGAACAGCTCTTTTATCAGAGGGTATGATGGTGAATTTGCTGGGCGATGAAGTGGACATCCCAAAAGAACATCCTGAGCTTTTAAAGGAAGCGAAGCTTTATCTATATGGCAAACATGAAGTAAAAGCCGGCCGCAAAATGGGGCATATGACATTTATGAAACAGCTTGATGATGAATGGATGGCAAACATCACAAAGATATGGACTGAAAGAGATGGAGGAAACGGGAAATGATCGAACGTTACGCACGACCAGAAATGTCAGCAATCTGGACAGAGGAAAACAAATTTAATGCATGGCTTGAAGTAGAAATTCTCGCTTGTGAAGCTTGGGCAGAACTTGGCGTCATTCCGAAAGAAGACGTTGTGACTATGCGTAAGAATGCAAGCTTTGATATTGATCGTATTCTAGAGATTGAACAAGACACGCGCCACGACGTGGTTGCCTTTACGCGTGCTGTATCTGAATCTCTAGGAGAAGAAAGAAAGTGGGTTCATTACGGGTTAACATCTACAGACGTAGTGGATACGGCGCTTTCATATCTATTAAAACAGGCGAACGATATTTTGCTCAAGGACATTGAGAGATTTGTTGACATACTAAAAGAAAAAGCAAAAGAGCACAAATATACCGTCATGATGGGCCGTACACACGGTGTACACGCTGAACCGACAACATTTGGCCTAAAGCTTGGTCTTTGGTACGAGGAAATGAAGCGTAACTTAGAACGTTTTAAACAAGCAAAAGCCGGCATCGAATACGGCAAAATCTCTGGTGCTGTTGGCACATATGCGAACATCGACCCGTTTGTTGAGCAATATGTATGTGAGAAACTTGGCATCAAAGCTGCACCAATTTCAACCCAAACCTTGCAGCGTGACCGTCATGCAGATTACATGGCAACCCTTGCTTTAGTTGCAACAAGCATTGAGAAATTTGCTGTTGAAATTCGTGGTCTTCAAAAGAGTGAAACGCGTGAAGTAGAAGAATTCTTTGCAAAAGGACAAAAGGGATCATCAGCGATGCCGCATAAACGAAACCCAATCGGTTCTGAAAATATGACGGGAATTGCTCGCGTCATCCGTGGTTATATGCTGACTGCTTATGAAAATGTACCACTTTGGCATGAGCGTGATATTTCTCATTCATCTGCTGAACGCATCATTTTACCAGATGCAACGATTGCACTGAACTATATGCTGAACCGTTTCTCTAATATTGTGAAGAACTTGACGGTCTTCCCTGAGAATATGAAACGCAACATGGACCGCACACTTGGCTTGATCTACTCTCAGCGTGTTCTGCTTGCACTCATTGATACAGGTATGGCACGTGAAGAAGCATATGACACGGTTCAGCCAAAGGCGATGGAAGCTTGGGAGAAACAAGTACCATTCCGTACATTAGTAGAAGCAGAAGAGAAAATCACTTCACGCTTAACACCTGAACAAATCGCTGACTGCTTCGATTACAACTATCACTTGAAAAATGTCGATATGATTTTCGAACGTCTAGGTCTTGCGTAAGAAATGGGCCGCCTGCTAGTCAGGCGCCTAATCCTGAAAATTGCCAACATTCAAATTAGGAGGCCAATCTGAATGACTGTGAAACAAGAACTTCTCTACGAAGGCAAAGCGAAAAGAATCTATCAGACCGATGACGAGCATATTTTATATGTTGAATATAAAGACTCAGCTACAGCATTTAACGGTGAAAAGAAAGCGGAAATTGAAGGCAAAGGCAGACTGAATAACGAAATTTCCAGCTTGATTTTTCAAATGCTACATGAGAAAGGAATCAACAATCACTTTGTGAAACGCCTATCTGAAACAGAACAGCTCATTCAAAAGGTAGACATCGTACCGCTTGAAGTCGTTGTGCGAAACGTGGTGGCAGGCAGTATGTCAAAACGTCTTGGGATTCCAGAGGGAACGAAACTGGACACACCTTTGATCGAGTTTTACTACAAAGATGATGCACTCGGCGATCCGCTCATTACAGAAGATCATATTCGCATTTTACATGCAGCGACACCTGAACAGGTCGAGGAAATGAAACAAATCACAAGACAAGTGAATGAAGAATTGAAGCAAATCTTCTCAGATTGCCATGTGAATTTAATTGATTTCAAGCTTGAATTCGGAATAGATCACGAGAATCGTATTTTGCTAGCTGATGAGATTTCACCTGATACGTGCAGGCTTTGGGACAAAGACACAAACGAAAAGCTTGATAAAGACGTGTTCAGACGAAACCTGGGCGGCTTAACAAATGCATACGAAGAAATTTTCAAAAGACTTGGAGGCCATAAACATGTATAAAGTGAAAATTTTTGTCAGCTTAAAAGAGAGCGTTCTTGATCCACAAGGAAGTGCCGTGCAGCACGCTTTGCACAGCATGTCTTATCAGGAAGTAAAGGATGTCCGTATCGGGAAATATATGGAGCTAGTCATTGAGAAATCAGATCGTGACTTAGATACAGTGGTCAAAGAAATGTGTGAAAAATTGCTTGCCAACACGGTGATTGAAGATTACCGCTATGAGGTGGAGGAGGTTGTCGCACAGTGAAGTTTGCAGTGATCGTCTTGCCTGGCTCTAACTGTGATATCGATATGTACCATGCGATTCAAGATGAGTTAGGTGAACAAGTTGAATATGTATGGCACGACGAAACGAGTCTTGATGGTTTTGACGGTGTACTCGTACCAGGCGGTTTCTCTTATGGGGATTACTTAAGATGCGGTGCGATTGCTCGTTTTTCTAACATCATGCCGGCTGTGAAAAAAGCAGCTGCGGAAGGAAAACCTGTTCTTGGTGTTTGTAACGGGTTCCAAATTCTTCAGGAGCTTGGCATTTTGCCAGGTGCAATGAGACGGAATAAAGATCTAAAATTTATCTGTCGTCCAGTTGAACTCATTGTAGAGAACAACGAAACGCAATTTACAAGCGGTTATCAAAAAGGTGAATCGATTACGATTCCTGTAGCACACGGAGAAGGCAACTTCTACTGTGACGAAGACACGTTAGCGAAGCTGATTGAACGAGGCCAAATCGCTTTCACTTACGGTGACGATATTAATGGCAGTGTGAATCGAATTGCAGGTGTAACGAATGAACAGGGCAATGTACTCGGCATGATGCCGCACCCTGAGCGCGCAGTTGATTCATTACTAGGCAGCGCAGACGGACTTAAATTGTTTCAATCTATCGTGAAAAATTGGAGGGACACTCATGTCACTACTGCTTGAACCAAGTCACAAGCAAATTAAAGAAGAGAAATTGTATCAGCAAATGGGATTGAGTGATGAAGAATTCGCTTTAATCGAATCCATTATTGGCAGGCTGCCAAACTACACAGAAACGGGTATCTTTTCTGTCATGTGGTCAGAGCATTGCAGTTATAAAAACTCAAAGCCTGTTTTAAGCAAATTCCCGACAAAAGGAGAGCATGTTCTTCAAGGTCCTGGGGAAGGCGCTGGAATCGTTGATATTGGAGACAACCAAGCGGTTGTATTTAAAATCGAATCACATAACCATCCATCTGCAATTGAACCGTATCAAGGAGCGGCAACAGGTGTTGGCGGAATCATCCGTGATGTATTCTCCATGGGTGCTCGTCCAATTGCGGTATTAAACTCTCTTCGTTTTGGTGAACTGACTTCACCGCGCGTGAAGTACTTGTTTGAAGAAGTAGTGGCAGGGATTGCAGGCTATGGAAACTGTATCGGTATTCCAACAGTCGGCGGAGAAGTTCATTTTGATCAAAGCTATGAAGGGAACCCGCTCGTTAACGCGATGTGTGTAGGGTTAATCAACCACGAAGACATCAAGAAAGGGCAGGCAAAAGGTGTTGGCAATACGGTCATGTACGTTGGTGCTAAAACGGGACGTGACGGGATTCACGGTGCAACATTTGCGTCTGAAGAATTTTCTGATGAATCAGAAGAAAAACGTTCAGCGGTTCAAGTCGGCGATCCGTTCATGGAAAAGCTTTTGCTTGAAGCATGTCTTGAAGTCATCAAAAATGATGCGCTTGTGGGCATTCAAGATATGGGAGCGGCTGGCTTAACTAGCTCAAGTGCAGAGATGGCAAGTAAAGCTGGTTCAGGTATCGAAATGAACCTAGACCTGATCCCGCAGCGTGAAACAGGCATGTCAGCGTATGAAATGATGCTGTCTGAATCCCAAGAGAGAATGCTGTTGGTCATTGAAAAAGGCCGTGAGCAAGAAATCATTGATATTTTTGAAAAATACGATCTTGAAGCAGTCTCAGTCGGTCATGTGACAGACGATAAAATGCTTCGTTTACTCCATCAAGGAGAAGTAGTGTGTGAGCTTCCAGTTGATGCACTTGCAGAAGAAGCACCGGTTTATCACAAGCCGTCAAGTGAGCCTGCATACTATCGCGAGTTTTTAGAAACAAAAGTGGAAGCTCCAGCGATCACAGATGCAGCAGATACATTGAAACAGCTGTTAAAGCAGCCAACGATTGCGAGTAAAGAATGGGTTTACGATCAATACGACTATATGGTTCGTACAAACACAGTCGTTGCACCTGGCTCTGATGCGGGTGTGCTCAGAATCCGTGGGACGAAAAAAGCTCTTGCGATGACAACAGATTGTAACGCACGTTATCTCTACCTTGATCCAGAGGTCGGCGGGAAAATCGCCGTTGCAGAAGCCGCACGTAACATTGTCTGCTCAGGCGCTCGTCCGCTTGCAGTAACAGATAACTTGAACTTCGGTAACCCGGAGAAACCAGAAATCTTCTGGCAGATTGAAAAATCTGCTGACGGCATTAGCGAAGCTTGCCGTACTTTAAGTACACCGGTCATCGGCGGTAACGTCTCTTTATATAACGAGTCAAATGGAACAGCCATTTACCCAACGCCAGTCATTGGCATGGTTGGTTTGATTGAAGATACAGCTCATATTACGACTCAATCGTTCCAGCAGGCAGGTGATGTGATTTTCGTCATTGGTGAAACGAAGGAAGAATTCGCAGGCAGTGAGCTTCAAAAAATGACAGAAGGCCGTATCTACGGAAAAGCACCAGAAATTGATTTGGATGTAGAGCTGGCGCGTCAAGAAGCCCTATTAGCAGCAATTCAAAACGGACTTGTTCAGTCAGCACATGATGTGTCTGAAGGCGGTCTTGGTGTAGCTCTAGCTGAAAGTACATTTGGAACAGATGGTCTTGGCGCTGATATCCAGATCGATCTAAACAGCGCTGCATCACTATTTAGTGAATCACAGTCACGTTTTGTCGTCACAGTGAAACCAGAAAACCGCGAAGCATTTGCTGCGGCTGTGCAAGATGCAAAAGAAGTTGGAACGGTCACAAATGATGGTGTATTCACTGTCAAAAATCAAGAAGGACAACAATGGATTCATGCGGCAGTCAACGAGCTTGAACGCGCATGGAAAGGAGCGATCCCATGCTTGCTGAAATCAGAGGCTTAAACGAAGAATGTGGCGTCTTTGGGGTTTGGGGACACGAAGAAGCCCCGCAAATCACATATTACGGATTGCATAGCCTTCAGCACCGAGGACAAGAAGGTGCGGGAATTATTGCAACAGACGGTGAAAACCTGACGTCACACAAAGGCCTTGGACTGATTACGGAAGTGTTCCAAAACGGTGAGCTTAAGGATTTAAAGGGAAAAGGTGCGATCGGACACGTTCGGTATGCGACAGCAGGCGGAGGCGGCTTTGAGAATGTGCAGCCCCTCTTCTTCCGCTCACAAAACAATGGTAGTCTTGCCCTTGCTCATAATGGAAACTTGGTCAATGCAACGCAATTAAAACAGCAGCTAGAGAATCAAGGAAGTATTTTTCAAACGTCTTCTGATACCGAAGTGCTCGCTCACTTAATTAAGCGTAGCGGATATATGGATTTGAAGGATCAAATCAAAAATGCTCTGTCCATGTTAAAAGGAGCTTATGCTTTCTTAATTATGACGGAAACAGAAATGATCGTAGCGCTTGATCCGAACGGATTACGCCCACTTTCACTTGGTATGCTTGGGGATGCTTATGTTGTCGCTTCTGAAACATGTGCTTTTGATGTCGTCGGTGCTACCTATTTACGAGATGTAGAGCCTGGCGAAATGCTGATCATTAATGATGAAGGCTTAAAATCTGAGCGCTTCTCAATGAACATTAACCGCAGCATGTGCAGCATGGAATACATTTATTTCTCAAGACCGGACAGCAATATCAATGGCATCAACGTGCATAGTGCGAGAAAGAATCTTGGCAAGAAGCTTGCAGAAGAAGCACATGTCGAAGCAGATGTCGTGACAGGTGTGCCAGACTCCAGTATTTCTGCAGCGATTGGTTATGCCGAAGCAACAGGTATTCCATATGAGCTAGGTTTAATTAAAAACCGATATGTCGGCCGGACATTTATTCAGCCGTCTCAAGCATTGCGTGAGCAGGGCGTGCGAATGAAGCTGTCTGCTGTGCGCGGGGTGGTCGAAGGCAAACGTGTCGTCATGGTGGATGATTCCATCGTACGCGGAACAACAAGCCGCCGAATTGTGACGATGCTAAGAGAAGCAGGTGCGACGGAAGTGCATGTACGCATTAGTTCACCGCCAATCGCTCATCCGTGTTTTTATGGAATTGATACGTCTACACACGAAGAGCTGATTGCGTCATCTCATTCAGTGGAAGAAATTAGACAGGAGATCGGTGCAGACACCATTGCATTTTTATCTGTAGACGGTTTAATGGACGGGATTGGCAGAAAGTATGATGATCCGCAGCGCGGTCAGTGTTTAGCATGCTTTACTGGAAAATACCCGACCGAAATTTATGAAGATACTGTCCTTCCTCATGTGAAGGAAACAGTCCTGACGAAATAATCGAATAATGGAGCAGCAGTCAACGTGATTTGATATGCTGCTCTTTCATTCTGCCGAAAATACATGGAAGACAAGCAGATAAAAGGAGTGAATGGGATGTCAGAAGCATATAAAAACGCCGGTGTCGACATCGAAGCAGGATACGAAGCCGTTAAACGAATGAAAACACACGTAGAACGTACAAAAAGAGCAGGTGTCATGGGGGCTCTAGGCGGATTTGGCGGGATGTTTGATTTATCTGAACTGCCATATAAAAAGCCCGTACTTGTCTCAGGAACAGATGGTGTTGGTACGAAATTAAAGCTCGCTTTTTTAATGGATCAACACGATACGATCGGTGTAGATGCTGTTGCTATGTGTGTGAACGATGTACTTGCACAAGGGGCAGAGCCGCTCTTTTTCTTAGATTACTTAGCAGTTGGAAAAGCAGATCCTTTGAAAATTGAATCCATCGTCAAAGGTGTAGCTGACGGATGCGAGCAGTCTGGCTCAGCGCTTGTCGGCGGAGAGACAGCAGAAATGCCGGGTCTTTACACAGAAGAAGAATATGATATTGCTGGATTTTCTGTAGGTGTCGTTGAAAAAGATGAAATCGTCACAGGAGAGAACATCAAGGAAGGGCATTTGCTGATTGGACTCAGCTCTAGCGGAATTCATAGCAATGGCTATTCTCTTGTACGAAAAGTATTGCTTGAAGATGCGGGTCTAGATCTTCACCAAACGTATGAACCTTTTACAAGACCACTTGGAGAAGAGCTGCTTGAACCGACGAAGATTTATGTCAAGCCTGTTCTTAAACAAGTGAAAGCTGGCAAGGTTGACGGTATGGCACATGTGACAGGCGGCGGCTTTATTGAGAATTTACCACGTATGCTACCTGAAGGACTTGGTGTGGAGATTGATAACGGCTCATGGCCAGTTCCGCCTATTTTCTCCTTTATCCAAGAAAAAGGGCAATTGAAAGCAGAAGAGATGTTCAATGTATTTAATATGGGTATCGGCTTTGTCCTAGCCGTCAAAGAGGATGATCTTGTGGATGTGATCAGCGGACTTGAACAAGACGGAGAGAAAGCCTTCCTTATCGGACGAGTTCAAAAAGGAGAAGGCGTCACTTTCGGTGGTGGAAGTCTCTCATGAAAAAGTTTGCGATCTTCGCCTCTGGAAGCGGGACAAATTTTCAAGCCATTATTGATACGTTAAAAGAAGAACAGTGGCCGGCAAAAGCCGCCATTGTGATCTGTGATAAACCGGGTGCGAAGGTGCTGGAGCGGGCAGAGAAAGAGGGCATTCCGTCCTTTTCTTTTACGCCGAAGGCTTTCCCGAGTAAAGCCGCTTTTGAGCAAACCATCATTGAACAGCTGAAGCTGCATGAAGTGGAATGGATTTTCCTCGCTGGGTATATGCGACTGATCGGTCCGACATTGCTTGATGCATTTAGAGGGAAAATCGTGAATATCCACCCTTCTTTACTGCCAGCATTTCCTGGACTCGATGCGATTGGACAAGCCTATCAAGCAGGAGTCAAAGTGGCAGGCATCACGGTACATTATGTCGACGAAGGCATGGATACCGGCCCGATTATTGACCAAGCAGCCATTCATATTGAACAAGGGGAAGACCTTGAATCCATTGAAAAAAGAATGCATGAATTAGAACATACACTATATCCAAAAGTGATCAAATCACTTTTAGAATTATCTTAATGAGGTGACAAAGGCATGACGATCAAACGCGCATTAATCAGTGTTTCCGATAAAACAAATCTTGTACCTTTTGTGAAAGAACTAACAGAACTTGGCGTTGAAGTGATTTCAACTGGTGGTACACACAAACTTCTTCAAGAGAACGGCATTGATGTCATTGGTATTTCTGAAGTGACTGGCTTCCCAGAAATCATGGACGGACGACTCAAAACGCTTCATCCGAACATTCACGGTGGACTATTAGCAGTGAGAGAAAACGATGAGCATATGGCACAGATTGAAAAGCACGGCATTCAGCCGATTGATCTTGTCGTTGTGAATCTATATCCATTTAAAGAGACCATTTCCAAAGACGATGTCACGTATGAAGAAGCGATTGAAAACATTGATATTGGCGGACCGGGTATGCTTCGTGCTGCTTCTAAAAACCATCAGGACGTCACTGTGATTGTGGACCCGCGTGATTATGATTCTGTCGTTCAACAAATCAAAGAAGGCGGCGTCTCACTAGAGAAAAAACGTGAGCTTGCAGCAAAAGTATTCCGTCATACAGCTGCTTACGATGCCCTGATTGCGGATTATTTAACGAACTTTGTTGGCGAAACAGAGCCAGAACAGTTCACAGTCACATTTGAGAAAAAACAATCTCTTCGTTATGGAGAAAACCCGCACCAAGCGGCGACGTTCTATGAAAATGCGCTTCCAAGCAAAGGCTCTTTAGCTACTGCAACGCAATTACATGGAAAAGAACTTTCCTACAACAACATCAAAGATGCAGATGCAGCACTTCAAATTGTACGTGAATTTACGGAGCCCGCGGCTGTGGCTGTAAAGCATATGAACCCATGTGGTGTTGGGACAGGAGAAACGATTGCAGAAGCATTTGATCGTGCATTTAAAGCAGATGAAACGTCTATTTTCGGCGGCATTGTGGCGCTTAATCGTGAAGTAGACAAGCAAACGGCTGAGGTGCTCCATACGATTTTCTTAGAAATCGTCATCGCACCATCGTTCAGCCAAGAAGCACTTGATGTGCTAACAGCGAAAAAGAACCTTCGTCTACTAACATTAGATGTAGAAGCAGATCTTGGGAAAAAAGAAAAGCAGCTCACAAGTGTTCATGGTGGATTGCTCGTTCAGGATATCGACACATACGGTTTAGAGGAAGCAACGATCTCTATCCCAACGAAAAGAGAACCGACTGAAGACGAATGGAAAGACTTAAAGCTCGCTTGGAAAGTCGTCAAGCATGTGAAATCAAATGCCATCGTTCTAGCGAAGGATCAAATGACAGCAGGTATTGGTGCTGGTCAAATGAACCGTGTTGGCTCGGCTAACATTGCGATTGAGCAAGCAGGTGAAAAGGCAAAAGGCAGTGCACTAGGTTCTGATGCATTTTTCCCAATGGGCGATACAGTGGAAGCTGCTGCAAAGGCAGGCGTCACAGCGATCATCCAGCCAGGTGGTTCCATTCGTGATGAAGAATCGATCCAAAAAGCAGATGAATACGGCATCGCCATGGTCTTCACTGGCGTTAGACATTTCAAACATTAAGGGGATGACAGTGTGAACGTATTAATTATCGGCAGAGGCGGAAGAGAGCATACCATCGCATGGAAAGTGAATCAAAGCGAACTTGTCAGCCAAGTATTTGTCGCACCCGGCAATGATGGAATGACAGACGCAGCAAAGCTTGTACCGATCGACGAGGGAGATCATGAGGCGTTAATTCGTTTTGCAAAAGACAATAACATCGGTTTAACAATTGTCGGTCCAGAGGTTCCTTTAATTGCAGGTGTCGTCGATGCATTTGAAGAAGCAGGTCTCAAGGTATTTGGACCGAATGCAAAAGCCGCAATCATTGAAGGCTCAAAAGAATTTGCAAAAGACTTAATGAAAAATTATGATATCCCGACAGCCGCTTACGCCACTTTTACATCGTTTGAAGAAGCGAAGGCATATGTGGAAGAAAAGGGTGCCCCAATTGTCATTAAAGCAGATGGGCTTGCCGCAGGAAAAGGCGTGACAGTGGCAATGACGCTTGAAGAGGCGATCAACTGCCTGCATGACTTTTTAGAGGATGAAAAGTTTGGCGATGCGAGTGCATCGGTTGTCATTGAAGAATTTTTAACAGGTGAAGAGTTTTCTCTGATGGCCTTTGTCAATGGAGAAAAGGTGTATCCGATGGTGATCGCACAGGATCATAAACGGGCATTTGAAGATGACAAAGGACCAAACACCGGCGGGATGGGCGCTTATTCACCGGTTCCACAAATTTCTGATGAAGTGGTACAAAAAGCGGTGGAAGACGTCGTCAAACCAGCAGCTCGTGCGATGGTGCAGGAAGAGCGTTCGTTTACAGGCATTTTATATGCAGGCTTAATGCTGACACCAGAAGGCTCAAAAGTCATTGAGTTCAATGCACGCTTTGGCGACCCTGAAACGCAAGTAGTGCTCCCTCGTCTTGAATCAGATCTAGTCCAAGTATTCCTCGACATTCTAGATGGAAAAGATGTGGACTTGCAGTGGAAAGACACAGCTGCTGTCAGTGTCGTTCTTGCATCAGAAGGATACCCGGAAGACTACGCAAAAGGCACACCAATCGGTGCTTTGCAAACAACGGTCTCTGATGTCGTCACCTTCCATGCAGGAACGAAAAAGGAAAACGATCAATTCGTCACAAATGGCGGCCGTGTAGCAAATGTGACCGCATTTGACGACACATTTGAAGCAGCAAGATCAAGAGTGTATGAAGCGGTTGAAGAAATCATTCAGCCAGGTTTATTTTATCGCCGTGACATTGGCGCCCGTGCGCTGAAGGCTGCGGGAAAAAACGTTTAATCAAAACACCTTTCTATCTGACGAGATGGAAAGGTGTTTTTTCTTCTTTTGATGATTAGAAGGGATATAGCCCGAATATGGAGAAGTGTTATTGGATGACCCATTCACGAGGAGGCAACATGGAATTTAAGGCAATTATTCTCTTTGCAATATTCATGATCATTTCATTTCTCATAAATATAAATAACATTATGTTATTTGCCATTAAACACAATAAAATGAAAAAAGCTTCAGCCATTAGTTATATGATCCTATCCATTTTTTCTGGCATTGCTATTTCTTCATTTTTAATTTGGAAGTTTTTCATTAGCTAAGAGGGGAATGAGTGTATGGTGCAATTGAAGAAACTTGCAAACGAGCGTTTTTCTGCTTTGATCTGTATGGATCCATTTAATGAGCGAATTCGTTTGGATGACTATAGCGGCAGGGTGCAGGATGTGATTCAGTCCGTGCTTCAGGAAGCGGCGGACTGCAAGGCGTCTAAGGTTATTGTAAAAGTAAGGCGCGAGCATATGCTTCTTTTTTTAGCAAAAGGCTTTCGGCTTGAAGGGGTGTTTTCTCATTATTTTCTCGGAAGTGATGCATACGGCATGTCGCTCTTTCTGACCGAAGATCGAATGAACAGCCCATTTTGGTTGAAGGAAGATGAAATCGTTGCGTCTATTCAAGGAAAGCCGATTAAAAAAGACCAAGGCGTGTGGCAGGATGAGTATGTGATGAGGAAAGCCGGTCCAGAGGATGTGCACAAGCTGGCAGCGCTCTATGATACGGTCTTTGAAACGTACCCCACGCCAATGAATGAGCCAGATTACATCCGAAAGGTAATGGAGGAAGGGACGGTTTTTTATGCCGTTGAACATGACGGTCAACTTGTAAGTGCCGCATCCGCTGAAATCAATGTACCGTATGGTCATGCAGAACTAACAGATTGTGCAACCCTTCCCACATACAGAAAACTAGGATTCATGCATCATTTGATTCTAGCCCTCGAACAAGAGCTTCAATCCATGCACATTTATGTCTTTTATTCTCTTGCCCGTGCACTGTCCTATGGAATGAATCAAGTATTTTATCAGCTCGGGTATACATACACTGGGCGCTTTCAAAACAACTGCTATATTTTTGACAAAATTGAAGATATGAATCTATGGGTCAAAACGCCAAATGAATCATGAAATGGTTCTCATCTGATCAAGAAGACCAGATAGGCGGTACGCCATGATACTTAGCTGCAGCTTCATCCGATCATCAGTGGATTTGAGGCTGCAGCCTGTTCTCGTTTCAATTTGTTTCAACCGGTAGCTTAACGTATGCCGGTGAATAAACAATTCCCCCGCTGACTTTTGAATATTTTCATTGTGTGCCAAATACACTTCGAGTGTATGAATGAGGTCAGCTCCTTGTTTTTTTGTATAAAGCAGCGGGCTTAACAGCTCCACGTAAAAGTCATGCAAATTCATTCCGGCTTCGTTCATTTCAAGCAGCATACCATATAGACCGAGCTTCTGATAATGAATGATGCTGTCATCTGTTTTCAAAAGAGGAAGAAGCCTTGCTGCATACTGGGCTTCTTTTGCACTTTTGGCAAAGAGACTGATCTGGTCGTAGGCTCTTCCAATGCCAATCACAATGGGATGGACGGGGAAAAAATAAGACCAAGTACTGCGGCATTCTTCTGATGCGCGATACCAATTTGTTTCTTGGAAAGTGCTTTTCCCCGCTGGTGTCAGGACGAAAATGGAATCAAGCCTTGCCTTTAATAAAAAAGGAATTTGTCTGCGTTCAAAAATGGATGTGAGTAATTGGGATAGGCGCTGCACCATTTGATGATCGAGCTGTGTGTGCTGATGCTGAAATTGAAAGTAGATGACGACTTGTTCTTCGCTCATATCATATTGCAGCTTTCTTGCTTGTTCGATGACATAGCTTTCTTCTGTGTATTGCTGCTGCAACATATCATCCAATAAATGCCCCTGCATTTGGTTTTCTGTATCTTGAATGGCTTTTTGTTTCAACCATTCAATCGCATACACCGCACCAGCATGCTCAATGGCGATGGCATCGAGATGGTGCCACGTCTCTTTTTTCTTTAACGCCACAATGAACCCGAAAATATCCCCCATTGCAATCACAGGGCATGCGGCTAGAACAAACGCACCATATGTGTCATAGACGAGCCGGCCTTTTTCCTCTGCCTGCTTGAGCAGAGAAGAGGTTTCAATCGGTTCGTCATCTGTTAGAAAGCCAAAAGCATGAGAATAGGTCACTTCGTCTGTTTCGAGATGAGCTGCTGTTTGGTGCAAAAACACATCCAGTACGACGATATTTGCCGCTGTGAGATGTGCCAGTTCATCTGTAATTTGCGTGACATTTTTATTGCTCACATTTAAATGGGTCAGTCTTTGATGAATCGCGGAAGAATATTTGAGCTGATGGAGCTGACTGCTGACGATTTGTTCTAGAACGGCTTTTGTGATGTCTGAAAAATTGACGTGGGGCGGAATCTCGATGAGCGGAATACCGCTATTTTCGGCGGCTTCAATGAGTGATGCGGGAATTTCCGTTAAGTACACGCCTTTATAAATGGCAATGGCTGAAAGACGATGAGATTGAATCAATTTTTCAAGCCGGATGCGTCTTTCTTTATTTTCTGTCAGTCCAAATCCAGTTGTAACAAGTAATTCTCCTTCGGAAAGTCTAGACGTGTCCTCAATAATTTCCACAATGGTCACCCACTGGATAAGACGATCCAGTCCATTTTCTCCAGCAAGCAGTTTGGTTTCTTTCATCATATCGAGCGAGAGTGCATCTTTGACGAGAATCGCCATAGACTCATGACCTCCTTTTGAACACTCTTATACACCATGTATAAAAAACACGTGTGAAATTCGGGCGTATGGCGAATGGAGGATGACTGCCCTCTTGATTAAGCTAATCTTATACCAAGTATACAAAATTTTCTTGCGATTCATGTAAAAAGAAAAGTGCAGCTGCTGACAAGAGAGGGAGGAATGACAAAGTGGAGACCCGGGATTACTTAATCAAACCGATGTTAAATCAGCAATATCCTGTGGCTGTGAGAGGAGAGGGGATTTATTTATATGATCGGGACGGAAAAAAATATATAGATGGCTCATCAGGGGCAGTCACGGCAAGTATTGGACATGGCATACAAGAGATTATTGATGCGATGACGGAGCAAGCGAAAAAGGTGAGCTTTACGTACAGGTCACAATTTACGAATGAACCAGCGGAAGAACTAGCGTATGAATTGAGTACACTTTGCCCAGGTGATCTGAACTGGTCTTTTTTTGTAGGGAGCGGTTCAGAGGCAACGGAGACCGCTATGAAAATGGCGATTCAGCATTGGCAAGAGCAGGGGAAGACGGAAAAAAATCATATCATCTCAAGATGGATGAGTTACCACGGTATTACATTAGGGGCGTTGTCAATGTCAGGTCATATTGCAAGGAGAGAGCGTTTTGAACCACTGCTTGAAAAGCATCCAGTGCTGTCACCGCCCTATAGCTACAGGTCATGGCTGCCAAAGGAAGACAGCAAGCAGGTCGAGTGGTATGTCCAGGAATTTAAAACCGTCATCCAGCGTATAGGAAAAGAGAGGATCGCCGCATTGATTGCTGAACCGATTGTTGGCGCAGCGGGAGCGGCGCTCCTGCCGCCAGACGGATATTACGAAGCGATGAAGCGTGTCTGTGAAGAAAACGACATTTTAATGATCGCAGATGAAGTCATGACGGGCTTTGGACGAACTGGGAAAATGTTTGCGATGGAACACTGGGGCACGGTACCAGATATCATGGTTCTTGGAAAGGGCATGAGCGCAGGTTATTCTCCAATCGCAGCAGTTGTCTCAACGGATCGTGTGATGGCACCGATTATCAGTGGGTCCGGCTCTGTCATGGCAGGGCACACATATAGTGCCAATCCGCTTTCAGCAGCTGTTTCATTAGCGGTCATTCGATATATGAAAAAGCATCAGCTTCCCGATCGGGCTGACCTTTCTGGGCGATATCTAATGAATGCTTTAAAAGATCTGCAAGTCAATCATTCCATCATAGGAGATGTGAGAGGGAAGGGATTGCTGATTGGCATTGAGTTTGTCGCAGATCGTTTATCCAAAACGCCATTTCCTGCACATGCTCAGATAACCAATCTCGTCGTTGAAACGGCAAAACAAAATGGACTGCTGGTGTATCCAGCAAGCGCTGGAGAGGATGGAGTCGGAGGCGCAGCGGTTATGATCGCACCGCCGCTTTCCATCACACAGCAGGAAATGGATGAACTCATTGATTTATTCGGGCAGACCATCACACAAGTCGAACAAGAAGTAATCAATCGAGGGTTTTTCCCATCTGCTATGTAAGGAGGAACGAACATGAACAAAACTGTGGGTTTGGATGAAGTGATGACGCAATTAAAAGATGGCATGACCATCATGTTTGGCGGATTTGGCGGCGTGGGTTCACCACCATCGTTGATTGATGCCATTTTGGAAGCAAATATTCAAGATCTGACATTGATCGGAAATGATGCAGGTTTCCCGCAAATTGGTGTGGGCAGGCTCATCACAGAAGGAAGAGTGAAAAAAATCATCGCCTCTCATATCGGCTCAAATCCCATTGCCGGACAGAAAATGCAGGCTGGTACATTAGACGTTCATTTTTATCCGCAGGGCATTCTTGCAGAAAAAATCAGAGCAGGCGGAATGGGGCTGGCGGGCATTGTGACAGATGTTGGGATGGATAGCCTGAATCTCGATGAGAAACAATTGGTTGAGCTGAATGGGAAGAATTATATGTTAGAGCCTGCGCTCACAGCGGATATTGCCATCGTCAATGCCTACAAAGCAGATGAAGTGGGAAACTTGATTTTTGATAAAAGCGCACGGAATACAAACCCGATTGTGGCGATGGCAGGAGACTGGACCATAGCGGAGGCAGAAGAAATTGTGGCAGCAGGGCAGCTCGATCCAGAAGAAATCGTGACGCCAGGCGTATTTGTGAATCAAATCGTGCAATCAAAAGGAGTGAACTGGACATGGGCATGGGAGACATCGATTTAAGACACCGCATTGCCAAAAGAGCAGCACAAGAAATTGAAGACGGCATGATTGTGAATCTTGGGATCGGCATTCCGACCCTTTCGGCAGATTACATTCCATCACATTACGAGGTGTGGCTGCATGCAGAAAACGGCATTATGGGGGCAGGAGCCTCGCCGCTGCAAGGGGAAGAAGATCCGAATTTGTGCAATGCCGGTGGTTTTCCCATTACGTTGACAAAGGGCGGCTCGTACATGGACAGTACGACTGCTTTTGGCATCATCCGAAAAGGCATGCTGGATATGACGATTTTGGGTGCACTTGAAGTAAGCAGTAAAGGGGATCTTGCCAATTGGATTGTACCGGGGAAAAGAGTACCGGGTATGGGCGGAGCGATTGAGCTGGCGCAAAAAGCGAAAAAAGTGGTGGTGGTGATGAGCCATCTTGATAAACACGGTCGATCTAAAGTGAAAACGGCTTGTACATTGCCATTAACCGCTAAAGCGTGTGTCGATTTGATTATTACGGATATGGCGGTCATTGAGGTCAAGTCTCAGCTGCTCATTTTACGTGAAGTCATGCCGCCATTTCAGCCGGAAGATGTCATAAGGGCGACTGAAGCGCCATTAATTTTAGCGCCTGATGTCAAATCTGTTGTGTAGAAAGGATGAACGACTTGCAGCCAAAGACACGTATCAGAAACTGGATGAAAGAGCATCAGGATGAAGCCATTACGCTTCTTCAGCAAATGGTGCAATGTGACAGCACCCAAGGAAATGAAGAAGAGGTTCAGCAGATCGTGGCCAATAAACTGTCCGCCATTGGCTTTGATGTAGACGTTTGGGAAATTGGCGGCGATGAATTACTAGAGCATCCTTATTTTTATTCCCCGCGCCGATCTTTTCAAGGGAGTCCCAACGTTGCTGGGCGATTGAAAGGAAAAGGTGGCGGCAAATCAATTTTATTAAACGGGCACGTAGATGTGGTTCCGGCAGGAGATAAGAATCAATGGACATATCCGCCTTACAGCGGGCATATCATAAACGGGAGACTTTATGGACGCGGGGCAACAGATATGAAAGGTGGAAACGTTTCTTTACTCTTTGCGCTTGAGGCACTGCATGCGCTTCAGATTCCCCTTAAAGGAGATGTGGTGTTTCATAGTGTCGTCGAAGAGGAAAGCGGCGGAGCAGGCACACTTGCAGCAATAATGAAAGGGTACACAGCGGATGCTGCTATCATTCCAGAGCCAAGTCATATGAACATTTTTCCGATTCAGCAAGGATCAAAGTGGTTCAGGCTGCATATTAAAGGAAGGGCAGCTCATGGCGGAACAAGGTATCACGGTGTTTCTGCTATTGAAAAGAGCACGGTGGTCCTTTCTCATATAGCGGCACTAGAAAAAGAAAGAAATCAGCGAGTGACGGAGCCGCTGTTTCAGCATATCCCGATTCCAATTCCAATCAACATTGGGAAAATTCAAGGCGGTGATTGGCCGTCCTCTGTTGCAGATCTTGTCACAATGGAAGGCAGGCTAGGTGTGATGCCAGGTGAGACAGTTGAGCAGGCAGAGAAGGAATTAGAAAATTGGATGACTGGACTCGCGGAAAAGGATGATTGGTTTCAAGAACATCCTGTGGAGGTGGAGTGGTTTGGTGCTAGATGGCTTCCAGGGTCAATCGACTCTGATCACCCGCTTTTAGGTCTATTGAAGGAACAATATGAAGAGGTCATGCAGCACCCGCCAAAGGTAGAAGCCGCCCCTTGGGGGACAGACGGCGGATTACTGTCACAAGCAGCGGATATCCCAATCATTGTGTTTGGACCTGGAACGACAGAGCTTGCCCATTTCCCGAATGAATCTATTGAGATCAAACATGTCATTGAAGCAGCAGAAATCATTGCTGGTACGTTGGTCAAATGGTGCGAAGCAGCGGAGTGATTCACACACAAAAAAAGAAGGCTGTCTACTCAGCCTTCTCCAGCGTGCAGATAAACCCTCGCATTCGCCCGCTGGTCTGTGCGCCGGTGCTCACGAATGTAACATTCGCTCCGCTCCGGTGCTCGCCCTTCCTAGACTTCAAAGGTTTTCATGTCACGCTGAAAGGAAGGCAAAGGGCTAAAATAAAATTCATTTTAGCTCTTTGTCAACAATCTGAAAAAGGCTGTCTACTCAGCCTTCTCTTTATGTGTATTCTGCTGTTCACACATATAGGTCACTGGACAAAAACGAAGAATACCAGAACCCAATTTTAATCCGCCGAGCATGATGCCAAAAAGCAGCATTTTACTCCATGGTTTTCGAGCATATAAGGATCCAGCTACAGTACATATCGTCATTCCGCAGGCAATTCTCATGAGCGCTTCCATTAAGCCAAGATTAGGTTTCATTGCAAGTGATTCTCCTTTTTTAAATTATTTTAAGTGTGATTTCAAGAAATTGTAACGTTTCATTAATGCGTAACGTGGTTCGTTATGTTACGATAGGGCTAATACAAATGAAGGAGAGTATGTGAATGTCCGAACGTACTTTTAATTGGAGAAACAATGACATCCGCACACAAATCGATGTAGTCGACTCAAAAATAGTTCCAACACTCCTTTTAACGAATGGACTCGTGCTAAACCCGTTTTTGAAGCAATGGGTGAAGGCAAATATTTGGATACATGATGATCGAATTGTTTATGTCGGAGCAGAGCTTCCTCAAAATAAATCAGCTAAACGTGTGATTGATTGTGAAGGTAAATACATTGTGCCGGGGTATATTGAACCTCACGCGCATCCGTTCCATATTTATAATCCCCAATCACTTGCAGAATATGTGTCTCAATTTGGCACAACAACGATGGTCAGCGATAACTTATTTCTTCTTTTGCAAAGCAATGAAAAGAAAGCGCTTTCCGCTCTATGCGAATTAAAAAAGCAGCCATTTCAGTATTTCTGGTGGTCCAGATACGATCTTCAAACCGAGGTCAGGTATGAAGATGAGATGCTCCCTATTAACTATCGGAAAGAATGGATTGATCATCCCGACGTCCTACAAGGCGGCGAATTAACGAGCTGGCCAAGATTAATGGACGGTGATGATCTCATTTTATATTGCATGCAAGAAACGAAGAAGCAGAGAAAACGAATTGAAGGGCATTTCCCTGGGGCTTCTGAGAAAACGCTAACAAAAATGAAGCTGTTTGGAGCGGACAGTGATCATGAAGCAATGAATGCAGACGATGTGCTCAAACGCTTGTCTCTTGGCTATCATGTGTCGTTGCGTCATTCTTCCATCCGCCCAGATTTAGTGAACATTTTAAGGGAATTGCATGAGCGTGACTTTAGGCACTACGATCACTTTTTCTATACAACAGATGGATCAGCGCCTCACTTTTATGAAGAAGGCATGATCAATCGTCTCATTTCCATTGCCCTTGAAGAAGGCGTGCCTACTATTGATGCGTACAATATGGCGACCTTTAACATTGCGAAATACTATCAAATTGATGACTTATTAGGCGTGGTCGGTCCTGGCCGATTGGCTTCTTTGAATATTTTAGATGATCCGATGAATCCAAATCCAGAAACGGTGATTTCTAAAGGGGTGATCCTTAAATTAGAGGGGGAGAACCGGCATCAATTCCAAGAGACAAAATGGGAAAATGGCGGGCTCGAACCATTAGATTTAAGCTATGACCTGACGATGAGTGACTTGCAATTCTCAATGCCGCTTGGTGTCAAAATGCGAAATGCTGTTATTATGGAGCCTTATACAGTGGAGATTGATAACTCTGTCAACCAGCTGTCCTGTGACCATGATCAAAGCTTCTTCAGTCTGATTGATCGAAAAGGCGAGTGGCGCGTGAACACAGTGTTAAAAGGATTTGCAAACAAGGTGCAAGGATTTGTCAGCTCATTTTCAACCACGGGTGACATTTTAGTGATTGGGAAAAATAAAGATGATATGATGCTTGCTCATAAGCGAATGAAAGAAATTGGCGGGGGAATTGTGCTCGCAGAAAACGGAAAGATTTTGCATGAAATCCCGTTGCAATTATCAGGCTGTGCATCAGCTGAATCGTTTGAAACGGTTCTTCAGCAGGAGCAAACATTACGCGAGCTACTCATTGAGCGCGGGTATCCATTTGACTGCCCAATTGATACACTTGTCTTTTTCCAAAGCACACACTTGCCGTATATTCGAGTGACACCAAGAGGAATATTTGATGTCATGAAAAAAACTGTACTCTTTCCGTCTATAATGCGTTAAAATATAACAGAGTGGAGCTGTATCATATTTGCTAGATTTCTGACCGCTGTTATAGGGCAGGAGTGAGCAATGGATCTCTTCGCTGCTAGATATGGTGACAAAGCATAGGGCTTTGACATGACGAATGAAGTGCCCAATTGTAAAATGAATCTGTCGGTTACGCTGGCCGACCAACATATTTTGAATAATTAAGCAAGGCGGGGCGCAGTTTTGTCGTCTCGCCAAGCTTTCTACACATACTGTTTTTTAGGGAAAGACTTAACAGAGCAGAAGTGTTCTAGATATCGGAGGCAAACAAGTTTGTCAGATTGTCGCACAAGGAATATGACAAAACTTGTCGAATTTGTTTACGATAAAGAAGCTTCGGCTTACGAAAGAACCTGATGGTATTTTCAGCGTAGAACCAAACCTGTCATGATTCGTTCAAAGCTCATTGCTGAGGTTGAAAAAAATGAGTCAGGAAAGATACCGCTTTCTCAGAAAAGTCAGTGCGGAGCGGTGTGCCAATAGTAAAGGAGAAGATGTATAAAGATGCAAATTGATAAATTAAGGGGCAAAAGCTTAGATCAGCTATTCAACTCCATCTTATCCCTTAAAGACCTGGAAGAATGTTATCGATTTTTTGATGATTTGTGCACCATCAATGAAATCCAATCTTTATCACAGCGTCTTGAAGTAGCGCGTATGCTTCGCGAGGGAAATACGTATCACAAAATTGAAACGGAAACAGGTGCAAGTACAGCCACTATCTCACGTGTCAAACGCTGCTTGAACTACGGAAATGATGCCTATACGATGGCACTTGACCGCGTAGCAGAGCAACAAGCAACGGACGAAACAAAATAAAGCAGCTTTCACTGCAAACATTCTTTATGATTTGTCGTTTTGAAGTTGAACAAGTAGAGCCATTTCATTTGAAATGGCTCTATTAGATATCATCAAGTTCCCCCATAAACCATCGTTCACCTTCATAGGACACTTCATCGTCATCAGTGATTACTTCCTTAAAACCGATGGTTCGCATATTTTGTGCAACAGATAAATCCCATTCTTTTTGAATATTTCTCTGATCAGAAAGGGGAAGCCATGTCTGATACTCATCTTGTCTGTTGAAGAAATCTTTCACATAAGAATCCCCTTTAAACACAATGATTTGTGAATGCCATAATCCAGGCAGATCGACTGCGACCACGACACGATATATGTCTCCGTCGTTTGGTTTCAAATCAATGAGATGCTCAGCTCTATTCAATAGAGTTTGAATGCATAGACGTTTGATCTTTTTCGGTGTTCTGTTGGACGTCATAAAATCATAAGCCGCTGGTAAAGGCAGGTGCCAGTAGTCAGTAACATTCGCCGGAAACGACTGCGTATGTGCGTTCATTTCTTTTATGATCTGTTGAGTCTTTCGTTTCATACCGCGGATCTTTTTTTCACGCATACTCTTTCTCCTTATCATAGATCTATTAAGTCTTTTATACGTGATTGCGCAAGAATGTCAACGAAAAAAGGTGCGGAAACGCACCTTTTTAAGCTAGACAGACTGCTCTGTGCCTGAGAACATAGGGACTTCACTTGTCTGACCGTTTTCTTGTCTAAAAATAATATGTTTTTCGTTAAAATGAATAGGTGATTCGATTCCAGCTGCTGCGCATAAATTAAACAAACCTTCTCTAAGGGACAGGATATAATTGCAGACACGGTATTTCTTTTCCTCAATGGATAAACCCTTTTGCAGCTTTGGATCTGTGGTGGCAACCCCAACTGGGCATTTATTCGTGTGACATACTTGCGCCCGAATACAGCCAACCGAGAACATCAATCCTCGTGCGATATTCACAAAATCCGCTCCCATGGAAAGGGCAATTGCGATTTTATCAGGGGAGAGAAGTTTACCAGACGCAAACAGCTTGAGGTGATCTCGAACCCCATATTTCTTCAAAATTTGATGGACCATCGGCAGTGCGGTGAAAATGGGCAGGCCTGCGGAATCAGCCAGTTCATGAAAGGAAGCACCTGTGCCACCTTCTCCGCCATCCACTGTAATGAAATCAGGATGTTTTCCGCTTTTTTTCATATAGAGAGCAAGCTCCTCGATATCTTCTTTATGTCCAACAACTAGCTTGATTCCAACTGGTTTTCCACCGATGTTTCGCAGTTGTTCAATAAAATCAAGCATGTCAGGAATGGAGTGAAACATCTCGAACCGGTTCGGACTGTCAATGGATTGGTGCGGCGGCAGTTTGCGGATTTGGGCAATTTCTTCTGTGACTTTTTCACCGTCAATGTGTCCCCCGCGTGTTTTCGCTCCTTGTGCTAGCTTAAGTTCAAAGGCTTTTACTTCATCATGCTCACTTTTTTTCTTAAACTCTTCAAATGAAAATGCGCCATCCTCTGTTCGAACCCCAAATAAACCAGGCCCAATCTGGCAAATGATATCGGCGCCCCCTTTGAGATGGTAAGGCGAAAGCCCGCCTTCACCTGTGTTCATCCATGTGCCGCCAGCCATTTTTAAGCCGGAGGATAGAGCCGTAATCGCCCGGTCGCCTAAGGAGCCGTAGCTCATGGCTGATTGACCAATCAATCCCTTGACGCGGAAGGGTTTTTGGCATGTATGTTCACCAATGATTTGTACATCTTCTTCATGGAGATAATAAGGTTTTGCTTCAACTTCTTTCGTATGTTCACTTCTTCTAAGTAAATTATCTTGATCAATTTGATACACTTTTGTTTGAATGTTTTCTGATTGGTCGATGCGCAATTCATCTCGCTGCTTTGGAAAGAGGACGTTTCGAATGTAATAACCTGGCTTGTCAAAATCACGTTTTGAACCAAATCCCATTGTCCGGCTGTTGTATTTTCCAGACATGACGGCCTGCTCGTATTCTCTTCTTGAAAAAGGAAGTTCCTCTCGATCATTGAGAAAGAGATATTGGCGAAGCTCAGGTCCTATTTTTTCAAAAATGAACCGCAATTTTCCAATGACCGGATAATTCCGCAGGACAGAGTGTTCTTCTTGTTTTTCATCTCGCATCCAAATCCAGATGAATAAAATGATTGGTATGATGAAAAAAATCACTAATAATGCGCCAATGACAATGAAAGTTGTTGTCACGAAAATCCCCTCTTTTCTCTATCATTACTGTTGTTATTCCACTTTTCATTGAAAGAGAAACCACTTCAACAGATTGTGACGTTTAGAAATGAAAAGGCGGGGTAACTTACAAATAAGATCATAAGGGGAGGGAACATACATGAATAAGCGTCCGAATGCGTATGTACTTGCAGGATTAGGGGTTGGTGGTGCAGTGTTATTAGCAGTGAAAAATAAACAGCATCTCAAAAAATGGGCAAGCATGTTCCGATCAGATGAAAAGGTTCCTGAAAAAGCTGGACACCCTGATCCATTAGATATTCAAGACAACAAGATGGTCGATGAAGGGGCCATGACATCTGTTCATTATTTTAATGAAGTGAGACAATAGCTTTAAAAAACCGTTTTGAATCAATCAAAACGGTTTTTTTTGTCTTTCTTTTGACATGATATTTAAGAGGATCGACAATGGTAAAACCAATCAGTCCATTGTGATCAGGCGTTGAGAATTGAAATTCAATGCCCGATAAATGATAGGTTGAGAGAACTTCCTGATCCGTAAAACGTAACGAAAGCTCGTCCTCATAAACGGGTGTGTGTTTCAACACCTTGGCTTCTTCTGCAAATAACTCCAGCCCAGCCACTCGGTCCTCTTTGTCGATGTCTACGTTCACACATTCATTCACGTCTAATTCAATGGTTTCTTTAATTGTCCCGATTCGAGGCGGGATGAGATAGATGTATCCGATGTTGATCGTTTGATCATATGTGATGGTTCTTTTCAAATCATTCACCTGCTTGGTCGATAGTAAAATGTTCCTTTCATGTATAATATCATGTGATGAGATGAAGTAGCTCTCATTTCAGTTCAGCATCGATCTATTTATCTCCCTCGCCTCTTGAATCATTCACCTCGCCTAAAGTGAAAATCGACTATTTTCAAAAGAATGAAACTTTTAGCTGAAGGAGGTTACCCATTTTTTGCGGTGTCTGATTTTGTTATAATATTTAAATGGAATGAAACGAATGGAGGAACGTTTTTCATGTATGATGTTACCGAGTGGAAGCATGTCTTTAAACTCGATCCAAATAAAGAGATTTCCGATGAACAACTTGAAGCGATTTGTGAATCTGGTACGGATGCCATTTTAATTGGTGGCAGTGACAACGTGACAGAAGACAACGTGCTGCAACTGATGTCAAAGGTGCGCCGCTTTCTTGTGCCATGTGTCCTTGAAATCTCGACACATGAGATGATTGTGCCTGGCTTTGACCTGTATTTTATCCCCACTGTGTTAAACAGCGCTCATCCTGATTGGATTGTTGGTCTGCATAAGGATGCGATGAAGGAATACGGTGATTTGATGTCAATGGAAGAGATTGTGCCGGAAGGATATGTCATCTTAAACGAAGAGTGTAAAGCGGCTAAGCTGACAGAGGCAAATACGGCACTGGATATAGATGACGTAAGGGCATATGCGAGAGTGGCAGAGCACTTGATGAAACTGCCCATCTTTTACTTAGAATACAGCGGAACGCTTGGAGATATAGAGCTTGTGAAAGAAACCAAAGCAGTGCTACATGAAACGGTTCTATTTTATGGCGGCGGTATTGAAAGCGAAGAGCAGGCGAAAGACTTTGCACAGCATGCAGACGTTGTCGTCGTGGGAAACGTCATTTATGACAATTTTAAAGAAGCGTTAAAGACAGTCGACGCAGTGAAAAAGTCATCATAGTCAAACAAGACGAAACGGGTTAAAATAGAACATAAGTTCGAATTGGCGGTGAATGAAATGAATGAAATATCGAATCATCTATTAAAAGGGCTGAATGACGCGCAGAAAGAAGCGGTCAAAGCAACAGACGGACCGCTGCTACTGATGGCAGGAGCAGGTAGTGGAAAAACACGAGTGCTCACGCATCGAATTGCGTATTTAATGGCAGAAAAGCATGTGGCACCGTGGAATATTTTAGCGATTACCTTTACAAATAAAGCAGCAAGAGAAATGCGTGAGCGTGTACAAGCCATTTTAGGGCCTGGTGCGGATGACATTTGGATCTCTACGTTCCACAGCATGTGTGTGCGCATTTTACGACGCGATATTGACCGTATTGGTGTGAACCGCAACTTTTCTATATTAGACACATCTGATCAGCTTTCAGTCATTAAAAACATTTTAAAAGAACGAAATATCGATCCTAAAAAGTTTGATCCACGTAGCATTTTAGGTTCAATCAGCAGTGCAAAAAACGAACTCATTGACGCAGAGGAATACGCAAAAACAGCCGGTGACTTTTACGATCAAGTGGTCAGCGACGTCTACACAGATTATCAAAAACGATTACTCAAAAACCAATCACTCGATTTTGATGATCTTATTATGATGACGATTCGTCTGTTTGAGCGGATACCAGAAGTATTAGAACACTATCAGCGAAAATTTCAATACATTCATGTCGATGAGTATCAGGATACAAACAGAGCGCAGTACATGCTTGTGAAATTGCTCGCGCAGCGTTTTCAAAATATATGTGTGGTCGGTGACTCGGATCAGTCTATCTACCGCTGGCGTGGAGCGGATATTACAAACATTCTTTCCTTTGAAAAAGATTATCCGTCCAGTGAAGTGATTTTGCTTGAGCAAAATTACAGATCGACCAAACGTATTCTGAATGCCGCAAACACGGTGATTCAAAACAACTCAAACCGTAAGCCGAAAAATCTTTGGACAGAAAATGATGAAGGAGCGAAGATTGCCTATTACCGTGCGGATAATGAATTCGGTGAAGGTCAATTTGTCGCTGGAAAGATTCGTCAGCTTCATCAGAGCGGCAAGCGTAAATTATCTGATTTTGCGATCCTCTATCGAACGAACGCTCAGTCACGTGTCATAGAGGAAACGTTAATGAAGGCGAACATTCAATACAATATCGTCGGCGGCACGAAGTTCTATGACAGAAAAGAGATCAAGGACATTTTGGCATACTTACGCCTTGTGGCAAATCCAGATGACGATATTAGTTTTGCACGCATTGTCAACGTACCAAAGCGTGGAATTGGGGCGACTTCTGTTGATAAAATTGCCGCATACGCAGAAATGAATGATCTCTCTATGTTTGAAGCACTTGGTCAGGTGGATTTCATTGGACTCAGTGCAAGAGCAGCCAATGCACTTGATGAGTTCAAACAGCTCATTGATCAAATGACAAATATGCAGGATTATTTATCTGTCACAGAATTAACGGAAGAGATCCTAGAGAAAACAGGCTATCGTGAAGCACTGAAGATCGAAAAAACGATTGAAGCACAAAGCCGTTTAGAAAATATTGACGAGTTTCTATCGGTCACTAAAAACTTTGAAGAACAAAATGAAGATAAATCACTTGTCACCTTCCTGACAGACCTCGCCCTTGTCGCAGACATTGATAAGCTGGATGAGGCTGAGGAAGAAGATCAGGATGCGGTCATTTTAATGACCCTCCACGCAGCAAAAGGACTTGAATTCCCCGTTGTGTTCTTAATGGGAATGGAGGAAGGCGTCTTCCCGCACAGTCGTTCATTAATGGAAGATGCCGAGATGGAAGAAGAGCGCCGTCTTGCTTATGTAGGGATCACACGGGCCGAAGAAGAGCTTTATTTATCAAGTGCAAAAATGAGAACGTTATTCGGCCGGACGAACATGAATCTGGAATCACGATTTATCAGAGAAATACCAGCTGATTTATTGGACAACCTAAATGAGAAAAAAGAAACGAAAACACCGTTTGGCCAAACGAGAGAAAGACCGCAAAGACGAGGGCCTGTCTCACGTCCACAAACGCAAACCATTCAAAACACAGGCGGCGGCAGCATTGGCTGGGCTGTCGGTGATAAAGCCGCTCATAAAAAATGGGGCGTTGGCACGGTTGTGAGTGTAAAAGGTAGTGGAGATAGTACAGAGCTTGATATTGCCTTCCCAAGCCCTACAGGCATTAAGCGTCTCCTTGCCGCATTTGCGCCAATCGAAAAGCAATAAACTGATAGGACTGACAAAACGGATGAAGTGAAAGGAAGAAGCAGATGGATAAAGAAGCAGCGAAACGCCGGATCGAGGAACTACACCAGATTTTGAATCAATACAACTACGAATATCACACACTGGATCGTCCAAGTGTTCCTGACGCTGAATATGATGCGCGGATGCGTGAGCTGATCTCTCTGGAGGAAGAATACCCTGATTTAAAAGCTGCGGATTCACCCTCGCAAAGAGTAGGAGGTGCTGTTTTAGACGCCTTCCAAAAAGTACGTCACGGCACACCGATGCTCAGTCTCGGCAATGCGTTTCATGAACAGGACCTTCTTGATTTTGACCGCCGGGTTCGTCAAGCAGTCGGTGACGACGTCGCTTACAATGTCGAGCTGAAAATTGACGGACTCGCTGTTTCTCTCCGTTATGAAAATGGCGTGTTTGTACGGGGTGCCACGCGGGGTGATGGGACAACAGGTGAGGATATTACCGAGAACCTCAAAACCATTCGTTCCATCCCGCTCAAAATCAATCGGCCTCTGTCGATTGAAGTGAGAGGCGAGGCATTTATGCCAAAACCTTCTTTTGAAGCCCTTAACGAAAAAAGATTACAAAACGAAGAAGAGCCGTTTGCGAACCCGCGTAATGCGGCTGCTGGCTCACTTCGTCAGCTCGATACGAAAATTGCAGCGAAACGAAACCTTGATATCTTCGTCTACAGTATAGCGGAGCTTGATGAAATTGGTGTTAATACGCAAAGCGCAGGACTTGATCTTCTCGATGAGCTTGGCTTTAAAACGAACAAAGAAAGACGGATGTGCCAAACCATTGAAGAAGTGATCGACCTCATTGAAACACTGAAAACAAAGCGTGCTGATTTCTCATACGAAATCGATGGCATTGTCATTAAAGTCAATTCATTGGCACAGCAAGAAGAACTAGGCTTCACAGCAAAAAGTCCACGCTGGGCTGTTGCGTACAAATTTCCGGCCGAAGAAGTCGTGACGAAGCTGATTGATATTGAACTAAGTGTGGGGCGTACTGGCGTCATCACCCCAACAGCGATTCTTGAGCCTGTAAAAGTGGCAGGAACGACAGTGCAACGTGCTTCTCTTCATAATGAAGATTTGATCAAAGAGAAGGATATCCGCCTTTTTGATCAAGTGATTGTCAAAAAAGCGGGCGATATTATCCCAGAGGTTGCAGGGGTTCTTGTTGATCAGCGAACAGGAGAAGAAAAGCCGTTTCACATGCCGACTGAATGTCCAGAGTGTCATAGTGAGCTGGTCAGAATAGAAGGAGAAGTGGCGCTTCGGTGCATCAATCCACAATGCCCCGCCCAAATACGTGAAGGACTCATTCACTTTGTGTCTCGTAATGCGATGAATATTGATGGGCTAGGCGAGCGAGTCATTACACAACTTTTCAAAGAACAGCTTGTCTCTCGTGTATCAGACCTTTACCGTTTAACAAAAGAAGAGTTGATTCAGCTAGAACGAATGGGCGAAAAGTCAGTCGATAATTTACTGCGTTCGATCGAGCAATCGAAAGAAAACTCTCTTGAACGGTTATTATTTGGACTCGGTATTCGATTTATTGGTTCTAAAGCTGCGAAGACATTGGCCATGCACTTTGAGGATATCGATCAGTTAAAACAAGCGACGAAAGAGCAATTACTTGAAGTAGATGAAATTGGTGAAAAAATGGCCGATGCAGTTGTCACGTACTTTGAGAAAGAAGAAATTCTAGATCTGCTAAATGAACTAAAAGAACTTGGGGTCAATATGACCTACACAGGGCCAAAACCCGTGAAAGTAGAAGAAAGTGATTCCTACTTTGCAGGAAAAACGATTGTGCTGACGGGGAAATTAGAAGAAATGTCTCGTAATGATGCAAAGGCAGCGATCGAAGCATTAGGCGGCAAGTTAGCAGGTAGCGTGAGTAAAAAAACAGACTTAGTCATTGCCGGCGAAGCAGCTGGAAGTAAGCTGACAAAGGCAGAAGAACTCAATATTGAAATTTGGGACGAAGCCAAAATGCTCGAGGAGCTAAAGAAATAAGAGGAGTGTTTTCTATTGAAAAAGTTGCTATTGCTGCTGACAATGCTCACACTGGTATTGTCAGCGTGTGCACCTTTTGGGGGAAAGGATGAGGAAGAGGTCACACAAAAAACGGATGAAACGAAAGAAACAGCGATCATCCCAATGTACAACATCTCTGATTCCTATTACAAAATGGTGCTGCCGTTTAAACAAGGAGCGGCAAGAGGACTAACTGCAGAGCGTCTCAATACACGCTTAGACATTGATGAATTTGAAACAGGACTCATGCGCCTGGCAACAGAATCATTCAATACAAACGACTATCTGTTCCAAGAAGGACAGCATTTAGATGAAGATACTGTTCTCAGCTGGCTTGCCCGCAAAAAAACAGGCAGTGATCTGAAAAAAGCTGAAAAAGAAGACAAAGACTTTAAGAACTTAGGCTTAAACCCTGCTCTTCCAAACTCAGGTTCAACAAAGTCAAAAAATGAGAATAGTCCAATCTACTTAGCTTCCATGCTAGAGCATAATTACTTAATCAGAAAAGATAAAAATAGCTTACAGCTTGGCGGGGTTGTCATCGGTCTTGCGCTTAACTCTGTCTATTATTATCGCGAAAATATCGGAGATCCTCAGCAAGAGGTGACCATCGATTCATCGAAAAATTCAAAGAAACTTTTAGCAGAGGGCGAAAAAATTGCGGAACAAGTCATTAAACGCCTTCGTCAAATGGACGGACTGCAAAAAGTCCCAATCATGATTGCTCTTTATAAACAAGCACCAAAATCATCTATTGTTCCAGGAAACTTTATCGCTAAAACTGATGTAAAAGCAGGATCAGCTGATATTGGCAGTTGGGATACGATTAAAGAAGAGAATGTCTTCTTCCCTTCAGATAATGCCAAGAGCAGCTACAAAGATGATTCAGAGCGATTTGACCGCTTCAAGACAAAGGTAGAAGACTACTTCCCGAATTACACAGGTGTGGTAGGCAAAGGTTTCTATAAAAACGGGAACTTGCAAAAAATGAAAGTAGAAATTCCAATGCAATTCTACGGCAAAACAGAAGTCGTGGCATTCACGCAATACTTAACAGGTGAAGTCATGGATTACTATAAGAGCACCAATATAGAAATCAACATCACCTCTTCTGATCAGCAAGAAGCCCTCATCACAAAAAATGCTGAAGATAAAGAACCAACGGTCCATATATATGACTAAATAAAAACCGCCTTTTGGCGGTTTTTAGCGTGTAGACAAACCTCGCATTCTTTGTCAGTCCTGCGTGCTGGTGCTCACGAATGTGAAATTCGCTCCGCGCCAGTACTCGTCCTTCCTAGGGCTGCAAAGGTTTTCATCACGCTGAAAAGAAGACAAAGGGCTAAAATCAAGTTCATTTTCGCCCTTTGTCAACAATCTGAAAACCGCCTTTTGGCGGTTTTTTATTTCTAATTAGAGGAATCTTTCAACTTTTGTCAAAGTATGTGAGGAAATCAAAAGGAAAGGCAGGTATGTTGATGCTCGTATAAATGCTGATTACCGTCATGTATAAGTAAAAAGACGATAAAAGGAGAATCAGCATGCATAAAGAAGTAAAAGCACGATACGATGAACAAATGGTCTTAAAGAAAGCGGCTCTACTCTATCATTTTCAGCCAGAACAGGTCACATTTCTAGCCGATGCAGAAAATTATGTGTATGAATATACGGATGAAAAAGGGTCGAGTTATATATTGAAAATTACCCATACCATTCGCCGCTCCCGCACATATATTCTAGGAGAAATGGACTGGATTCGGTATTTATCTCAACATGGAATCTCAGTAGCTAAACCGGTTTTATCCGCAAGAGGAAAAGATGTTGAAGCGATTCCCGATCAAGCAGGAGGGGCTTTTTTGCTGAGAGTGTACGAAAAGGCGCCCGGCAGAAAAGTGACCGAAGCAGATTGGAATGGACAGTTGTTTCAAGCGTTAGGAGCCTATACTGGGCGTATGCATCAAACGACTAAACAATATCAAGTGAAAGATCCTCGCTATAAGCGTCAAGAGTGGTATGAGGAGGAGCAATTAAAGCTTGAAACGTATATTCCTTCTGATCAAACGGTTGTGTTGCAGCGAAAAGATGAACTGATGCAAAAGCTTCACCAGCTCCGAATATCCAAGGATGTCTATGGACTGGTGCATGCGGATTTACATCACGGGAACTTCCACTATCATCATGGAGAAATCATTGCATTTGATTTTGATGATTGTGGGTATCACTGGTTTATCAACGATATGAGCATTTTGCTATACAACGTTCTTTGGTATCCGGTGTTTCCGTATGAGGATAAAGCTGAATTTACGGGTGAATTTATGAGCCATTTTCTCAAAGGCTATCGACAGGAGAATGAGCTTGATGACGCATGGCTGGCGACAATACCAGATTTCCTTATGCTGCGTCATATGCTTATTTATGGGCTTTTACATCAAGCATTTGATCTCCGAACACTAAGCGCTGACGAAAGTGCCATGCTGGCGCGTTTTCGAAAGGAGATTGAGGACAAAACCCCAATTACGCCTTTTGACTTTCATCAGCTAACAACATAAATCAAAAGCCCCTTGCTGTTTGACATAGCAAGGGGCTTTTTATCCTACACCGTATCACACTTCACACCAACAACGCCTTCTAAATCTTTAATATCAAAGTACACATCGGTTGTATAGCGGTCTTTATGTACGCGAACACGTACTTCCATGATCGGATAGTCTTTTTCCTTTAAATCATCAATACGTACAGAATGAATCCGAATATTGAGTGCTTTCATTTCTTTTAAAATTTCTGTCATGCGGTTTCGGTCAGAAAGTGACATTCTGATGCGGATTTCTTTTTCCTGTAAGCGAATGGGTCCAATCCGCTGGAAGAGCCAAGGTAAAAATTCCACACTGACAAGAATAAAGAAAAGACTGAGGAAGGCTTCTTTATAAAAACCTGCACCTGTTGCAACCCCAAGTCCTGCTGCTCCCCAAATCATCGCAGATGTCGTAAGACCTGAGATGACGTCATTGCTTTTGCGAAGAATCACACCTGCTCCAATAAAACCAACACCAGATATAATTTGCGCCGGTAACCTGAGTGGGTCCATTTGAAGCTTAGAGACTCGAGGGAAATTGTAGGCTGCATCAATGCTGATGATGGTTAATACGCAGGAGCTGACAGCAATGACAATACACGTTTTCAGCCCAAGCGGCTTTTTCTTAAGTTCGCGTTCAAGACCGATGATCAAACCGATTAAGGTGGCAACGGCTAATTTTAAGACCGTATCCCATTCAATTGTCCAAAACATGCGTATCGCTCCTTTCACTTCATGTACGTTTCACATCATGTATATGATCTTCTCACAGCCCATATGGCTGCACAACTTCTATTTTATTCAGAAACGGGAGAAAGAAAAGCATTTTATTTAAAAATAAAGAGAGTCATCCGCATAATGCAGATGACTCCTCATGTCTGGTTATTTTGTTTCTTCTTCGAGATGGTCTTCCATTTTGTTAAATAGCTGCTTTGATGCTTTTGTCGGTTTACTTGTCATTAAGCTCACAACAATTGCGGCTAAGCCACTTAACGTAAAGCCAGGAATCATTTCATAGATACCTGTTGAATGGTTGAGACCTGTCGTGATCCATGTAAGAACCACAACGGCACCCACAATCATTCCGACAAGTGCACCGTGATGATTCATTCGTTTCCAGTATAGGCAAAGCAAGATGACTGGACCGAATGAAGAACCAAATCCTGCCCAAGCATAACCGACGAGGTCAAGAATGGTGTCGCTTGGGTTTAGAGATAGACAAAGAGCAATAATCGCAACAACGAGTACAGACATACGACCAATCATCACAAGCTCTTTATCTGAGGCTTTCTTTCTAAAAAACGTTCTGTATAAATCCTCTGTCATGGCACTTGCTGTCACAAGCAGCTGAGAAGAAATTGAACTCATAATGGCTGCTAAAATGGCAGAAAGTAAGAATCCAGTAATGTAAGGATGGAACAATACTTTAGAAAAGACGATAAAGATCGTTTCAGGATCAGCAAGGTTCATACCCGTTTCATGTACGTATGCGACACCAACTAAACCAACAGATAGTGAACCAATGACAGAGATAATCATCCAGCTCATTCCGATTCGGCGTGCTGGTTTTAAATCTTTTACGGACGTAATCGCCATAAAACGTACGATAATATGAGGCTGTCCAAAGTAACCTAATCCCCAAGCGAGGAAGGAAATAATGCCAATGACGCTCGTTCCTCTAAAAATATCAAGCAATTTAGGGTCAATCTGTTGAATATCATTGAATGTGGCAACAGGTCCACCTAATTGAGTAAAGGCAACGATCGGCACGAGCACTAATGCTAAAAACATAATAGCTCCTTGGACAAAGTCCGTTAAGCTCACTGCTAGAAATCCACCGAACAGTGTATACAAAATCACGATACTTGATGTCAATATCAGACCAAACATGTAGTGAGCACCGAATGCTGACTCAAATAAACGTCCGCCTGATACCATCCCAGATGATGTATACAACGTAAAGAAGATTAAAATGATGACGGCTGAAACTGCTTTTAATAAAGCAGATGATCCTTTGAATCGTTTGTCAAAGAAATCAGGAATCGTAATGGCATCATCAGCAATTTCTGTATAAGAACGTAAACGAGGTGCAAGAATTAAATAGTTCAAATAAGCACCGACAATTAAACCAATTGCAAGCCAGGTTGTCGATAAACCTGTTTTATACATTTCACCTGGTACACCCATCAGCATCCAACCACTCATATCCGCAGCACCTGCTGATAGAGCTGTAACGAATGGACCAAGACCCCGTCCACCAAGCATATAATCATTTAAATCATGTGTTTTCCTAAACGCATACCAACCAATGGCAAGCATCCCGATAAAATAGATAGATAAGGAAATTGTAACTTCAATACTCATTTTGTTTTCTCACCTTTTTCGTATTAATTTGACATCACCTCAATCAAAATATACAGAAGTGCTAGACAGAAATGACATTTCACTGCCCTGCTCACTGCTATGGTTACTTAACCTATCAGAGTATTCCCAAGTGATCAACCTTCTTAAACATCTTTATCTTTAAGAAAAAATGCACGGATCGGTGATAAGCTTCTATATGTATGCGTTTACAAAAATAAACTAAAGTAAAAATTTTCTGAAAAATAAAAAGTCACCTTGATGAATATTTTAGACACTGGCTACACCACAATGACATATTAGTGGACAAAGCCTTTCTAGGCGTCCTCGTAAAGTTGCTTTAGAACAGTAAAATTTGATATGATAAAGTGTATATGACTTATGATCATGACCACGAACACGTATCATTTTTGGAGGTGAACCTGCATGTCAAGAATTTCAATAGAAGAAGTAAAGCATGTTGCGCATTTGGCACGGCTTGCAATTACAGAAGAAGAAGCTGAGATGTTTACAGAACAGCTTGATAGCATCATTTCATTTGCAGAGCAGTTAAACGAGGTAGATACGGAAAACGTTGAACCAACAACACACGTATTAAAAATGAAAAACGTCATGAGAGAAGATGTTCCGAATAAAGGTCTTTCCATTGAGGCAGTCATCAAAAACGCGCCTGATCATAAAGACGGCTATATTCGTGTGCCATCAATTTTGGACTAAAGGAGGCCTGAGGCATGTCACTGTTTGACCACAAAATTTCTGAATTAAAAGAGCTTTTACATAAAAAGGAACTGTCTGTTTCTGATTTAGTGGACGAGTCTTATAAACGAATCCATGAAGTAGACGGGAAAGTACAAGCATTCCTAGCGCTGGACGAAGAGAAAGCACGTGCGTACGCAAAGGAATTGGACGAGGCCGTTGGTGAAAAGGACGAGCTTGGTCTATTGTTCGGTATGCCGATCGGTGTCAAAGATAACATCGTGACGAAAGATTTACGTACAACGGCGTCAAGTAAAATCTTGCAAAACTTCGATCCTATTTACGATGCAACCGTTGTGAACCGCTTAAGAGAAGCGGAAGCTGTCACAATCGGCAAATTAAACATGGACGAATTTGCGATGGGATCTTCTACGGAGAACTCGGGCTTCAAACCAACGAAAAACCCGTGGAATTTAAACACCGTTCCAGGTGGGTCAAGTGGTGGATCAGCAGCATCTGTTGCAGCTGGAGAAGTACCATTCTCTCTTGGATCAGATACAGGCGGCTCCATTCGCCAGCCGGCGTCATTCTGTGGTGTTGTTGGTCTTAAACCAACATATGGCCGTGTATCCAGATACGGTTTAATCGCATTTGCTTCATCATTAGATCAAATTGGGCCGATTACGCGTAATGTTGAGGACAACGCATATGTTCTTCAAGCGATTTCTGGTGTTGATCAAATGGACGCAACGAGTGCAAATGTCGATGTCCCAGATTTTCTTTCTTCATTAACTGGCGACATCAAAGGCTTGAAAATCGCTGTGCCAAAAGAATATCTTGGCGAAGGTGTTGGCGAAGAAGCAAAAGAGTCTGTTCTTCAAGCGTTGAAAGTATTAGAAGGACTTGGTGCCACATGGGAAGAAGTGTCTCTTCCGCATTCTAAATATGCGCTTGCGACTTACTACTTGCTTTCATCTTCAGAAGCATCTGCAAACCTTGCTCGTTTTGACGGTATTCGCTATGGCTACCGTACAGACAATGCAGACAACCTGATTGATTTATATAAAAATACCCGTTCTGAAGGCTTTGGAGACGAAGTCAAACGCCGCATCATGCTGGGCACATTCGCTCTAAGCTCAGGATATTACGATGCATACTATAAAAAGGCACAAAAAGTCCGTACGCTGATCAAAAAAGACTTTGAAGATGTTTTTGAAAAGTATGATGTCATTGTAGGACCAACAACACCAACTCCGGCATTTAACATTGGTGAAAAGACAAGCGATCCACTCACGATGTATGCAAACGACATTTTAACGATCCCTGTTAACCTTGCAGGCGTCCCAGGAATCAGTGTGCCTTGTGGATTTGCAAATGGTCTTCCGTTAGGACTGCAAATCATCGGTAAACACTTTGATGAAGGAACCGTTTACCGCGTGGCTCACGCTTTCGAACAAGCAACAGATCATCATAAAGCAAAACCTGAACTGTAAGGGGTGAATCAGAATGAACTTTGAAACGGTAATTGGACTTGAAGTCCACGTAGAGCTCAAAACACAATCAAAAATTTTCTCAAGCTCACCGACGCCTTTTGGTGCGGCTGCCAATACGCAAACAAGTGTCATCGATCTTGGTTATCCAGGCGTACTACCTGTGCTGAACAAAGAAGCGGTGAACTTTGCGATGAAAGCAGCAATGGCACTGAACTGTGAGATTGCAACTGATACAAAATTTGACCGTAAAAACTATTTCTATCCTGATAACCCAAAGGCGTATCAAATTTCTCAATTTGATAAACCGATCGGTGAAAACGGCTGGATTGAAATTGAAGTAGACGGCAAAACAAAACGAATTGGTATTACACGTCTTCATTTGGAAGAGGATGCAGGAAAACTGACGCACACAGGCGACGGTTATTCACTCGTCGATTTCAACCGTCAAGGTACACCACTTGTTGAAATCGTATCTGAGCCTGACATTCGTACGCCAGAAGAAGCGTATGCTTACTTAGAAAAATTAAAATCCATTATTCAATATACAGGCGTTTCTGACTGTAAGATGGAAGAAGGCTCACTACGTTGTGATGCCAACATTTCTCTTCGTCCGATCGGCCGTGAAGAGTTTGGAACGAAAACAGAGCTCAAGAACTTAAACTCATTTGCTTTCGTCCAAAAAGGTCTTGAGTTCGAAGAAAAACGTCAAGAGCAAGTATTGCTTTCTGGCGGCTTGATCGAACAAGAAACTCGCCGCTATGACGAAGCGTCTAAAAAGACGATCCTCATGCGTGTCAAAGAAGGTTCTGATGATTACCGTTACTTCCCAGAACCAGATTTGGTGGAGCTGTATATTGATGACGAGTGGAAAGAACGTGTAAGAGCATCGATTCCAGAGCTTCCAGACGAGCGCCGCAAACGCTACATTGATGAACTTGGACTTCCTGCATATGACGCAATGGTACTGACGCTGACAAAAGAAATGTCTGATTTCTTTGAAGCGACCATTTCAGAAGGTGCTGAAGCGAAGCAAGCATCAAACTGGCTCATGGGTGAAGTATCTGCCTACTTGAACTCGGCTCAAAAAGAGCTGGAAGATACGAAGCTAACGCCTCAAGGACTGGCTGGCATGATCAAGCTTATCGAAAAAGGAACGATTTCTTCTAAGATTGCCAAAAAGGTATTCAAAGAACTTATCGAAAATGGGGGCGACGCAGAAACAATCGTCAAAGAAAAAGGACTTGTCCAAATTTCTGACGAAGGTGCACTGCTCAAACTTGTCACAGAAGCTCTTGATAACAATCCGCAATCCATTGAAGACTTCAAAAATGGAAAAGACCGCGCAATTGGTTTCTTAGTCGGACAAATCATGAAAGCATCGAAGGGACAAGCAAACCCACCGATGGTCAACAAGATTCTTCTCGAAGAAATCAAAAAACGATAAATCGCAAAAACCGCCTCATGGAAGAGGCGGTTTTTTTGTTGATGGATAATGACAGGGTCTTATCACAGATTCAGACCACCGCCGTATATCAATTCATTGGTTCTTTTTTTATAATGAAGCATAAGCTTTAGCACATATTCGAAGGGGATAAAGGTGAACTAAAGTGAACATCGCCACGTATTGTCATTGGAGGAATAGCTTCAATTGTTCCACAGCTCTTTGGACAGCGGAGTCCTCACACGTTTCTAAATTTGTCAGCATCCCTTGAATGACCGGCTTGCGCGGCTCATCTTTGGCCAATTCTTCTTCAATAACTTCAATGGATACAAGGGTATCATCCGAAAGCAGATGCTCAGATTTTAACAATCGAAGCTCTTCTTGAAGAGTAGCGGCATTTGGCGCTTCATCATCCCAAATGTTTTGCTTTAGAATCGGCTTCGCATGAGAACGGAGAAGCCCATGCACCAAATCATCAAATCGGTCGAGAATAAAGGATGAGAGCTCATCACATGATAATTGCATCTGATCTTGCAAAAGCAGTACTTGCACATAAGATTGGATGATTCCTTGAATCATGACTGACAGGTCAGTTATGTATGGTTCGATCTCCTGTCCATACGTGGTCAAAATAGAAATTTGGATTTCATCATTCATCTGCTTTTTAACCGTTTTGGAATACTTTTTAATTTGCTGGTTTTCCGGAATAATGTTCTCGCTGAGGATCAAAATGATAAAATCCTTGTTCTCAGCAAAGTGCTGGAACTGTTCAGCGATTTGTTTCTGAAAGATATCTCTAGGCGCAAGATGCTGATTTTCTTTTCGAATCTTTTCAATACTTTGCATAGACGTGTCGATATAATATTCAAACGCTCTGTTGAAAAGCTGTTCTTTTGATTTGAAATGCAAATAAAATGCACCTTTAGAAATTCCGCATTCATCTGCAATTTCCTGAATGGTCGTAGAAGAAAAACCTTTTTTCGCAAACAACTGAATGCTTGCTTTAATGATTTTTTCTTTTTTTTCGTTCATGAAATAAGGCCCCTTCAGCTTTAGAATGTTACGTCAAACGCAAGTGAAATGGTTGACGGCATTGTATATCACCGTTTATTATGATATAGAATGACCAGTCAGTCAATACATAAAGGAAAATGGAGGACATAATGAATTCGATCATCAATTTTGTATTAAAGAACAAGTTCGCTGTATGGCTCATGACGATTATCGTAACAGTTGCTGGTCTATATGCCGGATTGAATATGAAACAAGAATCAATCCCGAATATCAACACTCCAGTCATTACGGTTTCTACAACGTATCCTGGCGCAACGCCGGACGAAGTATCAGATAAGGTGACAGATCCAATTGAGAAGTCGATACAAAATCTCAATGGGGTGAATGTGGTCACTTCTAATTCTTTTGAAAATGCCTCATCGATTCAAATCGAGTACGATTACAATAAAGATATGGATGAAGCAAAGAAGGAAATTGAAGATGCCATTAGCAATATCAATTTTCCAGAAAATGCAGAAAAACCAAAAATCACACGTTTTAGCATCAATGCGATTCCAATCTTAGCTCTAAGTGTCTCCGGTGATAAAGAATCATTACAAGACCTGACACAAAAAGTGGAAAATGATCTTATTCCTTCTCTTCAAAGCTTAGAGGGTGTCTCGTCTGTCGAAGCTTCTGGACAACAAATCAAAGAAGTAGAATTTTCTTTTAAACAAAAGAAATTGAAGGAATATGGTTTAGATGAAGAAACTGTCCAAAACATGATCAAAGGCTCTGATGTCAATGTACCTTTAGGGTTATACACATTTGGCAACAAGCAAAAATCAGTCGTAGTGGATGGCAATATTTTAAGTGTTAAAGATTTGAAAAACATGCGAATTCCTGTCACACCAAGTGCAAGCGCAGGAGCTGGTGCATCTGCTAGCGGCTCAGAAAATGCAGGTGCTCAAGGTACCGATCAGCAGGCTGGAAGTGCAAGTCAGCAGCAAGCAGCAGCAGCTCAGCAACAAACAGGTGCAGGTGCAGCAAGCGGTCAATCTGTAGAACTGCCGACGATCAAACTTTCTGAGATAGCAGATATTAAAGTCGTGAAAGATGCAGAATCGATTTCTAGAACGAACGGAAAAGACAGTATCGGTTTGCAAATTGTCAAAGGCTCTGATGCCAACACAGTGAGTGTAGCAGAAGCAGTCACAAAAGAACTTGAAACATTCAAAAAAGACAATAAAGGAATCAAAGTCAGCACGACATATGATCAAGCAGAGCCGATTAAAGAATCTGTCAGCACAATGCTGAACAAGGCGATCATCGGAGCAATCTTTGCGATCATTATCATCATGTTGTTCCTTCGAGATATCAAATCAACATTAATTTCGGTCATCTCCATTCCGTTATCCCTGTTGATTGCTGTTTTATTATTAAATCAGCTCGATATCACATTAAATATCATGACACTTGGTGCCATGACAGTCGCCATTGGGCGCGTTGTCGATGACTCGATTGTTGTCATAGAAAACATCTATCGACGAATGGCGTTAAAAGATGAACCGTTAAAAGGCAAAGCACTCGTTAGAGAAGCCACAAAAGAAATGTTTATTCCGATTATGTCTTCGACGATTGTCACAATTGCGGTATTCTTGCCATTAGCGCTAGTGGGTGGAATGATTGGTGAACTATTCATCCCATTTGCATTAACCATTGTGTTTGCTCTAATGGCTTCACTACTTGTTGCCATTACAATCGTTCCAATGATGGCTCACAGCCTATTTAAAAAGAACCTGTATGGCAAAGCGAAAAAGGTGAAAGAACACAAACCAAGCAAACTTGCTGGTGGTTATAGACGTGTACTCAATTGGACATTGAACCATAAATGGATCACGTCAGGAATTGCGATTCTGATGCTGGTCGGAAGCTTATTCCTCGCACCACTTGTCGGTGTCAGCTTCTTACCACAGGAAGCAGAAAAAACGGCAATGGTGACATACACGCCAGAGCCTGGACAAACAAGAGAACAAGCCATTGCTGAAACGAAAAAGGCAGAAGATTACTTAATGAAACGTGATCATGTCAATACGGTTCAATATTCATTAGGCTCTTCAAATGCAATGACAGCAAGTGTTGGCGGAAACTCTAACGGTGCATTATTCTTCGTACAATACGACGAGGACACACCGAACTTTGATAAAGAAAAAGATCGTATGGTTAAAGCCCTTCAAGACAAAACGTCTAAAGGGGAATGGAAATCACAAGACTTCTCATCTGCTGGCGCAAGCAATACAGTGACGTACTATGTGTACGGTGACAAAGCAAGTGATATTGAAGGCACAGTCAAAGATGTCGAGAACATTTTAAAAGATGAAAAGAACTTGAAAAACGTCAGCACAAGCTTATCTGAGAAATATGACGAATATACGTTTAATGCAGATCAAGAAAAACTGGCGAAACTAGGCTTAACCGCTTCACAAATCGCACAGGCGATCGCTCCTCAAAGTAATGAAACAACGTTGACGAAAGTAACAGAGGACGGCAAAGAACTAGATGTGAAGCTTCAAACGGAAAAAGATGAATACAAGAGTAAAAAAGATCTAGAGAATAAAAAGATCACAACACCAACAGGACAACAAGTCCGAATTGGCGATGTGGTGAAAGTGAAAGATGGCACAACAGCAAACACTGTGACAAAGCGTGATGGGAAGATTTATGCTGAAGTATCTGGTGACATGACAACAGACGACGTATCAAGTGTGACACAAGATGTCCAGAAGAAAGTTGACAAGCTTGATTTGAAATCTGGCGTTACGATTGATACAGGCGGTGTAAGTGCGGATATTGAGGAATCCTTTACACAGCTAGGACTCGCAATGCTTGCAGCGATTGCGATTGTATACCTCGTTCTCGTCATTACATTTGGCGGAGGTCTTGCACCATTTGCGATTCTGTTCTCACTTCCATTTACGGTTATTGGGGCACTCGTTGGATTGTTTGTAGCGAAAGAAACCATCAGTTTAAATGCCATGATTGGATTGCTGATGCTAATCGGAATCGTTGTAACAAATGCCATTGTCTTGATTGACCGAGTGATTCATAAAGAAAAAGAAGGTCTTTCAACAAGAGAAGCCTTACTTGAAGCAGGTACAACAAGATTACGCCCAATCTTAATGACGGCACTTGCGACAATTGGTGCATTGCTGCCACTCGCATTAGGTTTTGAAGGCGGAAGTCAGATCGTATCAAAAGGACTTGGCGTCACCGTTATTGGCGGTTTAACAAGTTCTACACTTCTCACATTGGTGATCGTGCCAATCGTGTATGAAATCTTAAGCAAGTTTAGACGTAAGAAAAAGTACGCTGAAGAAGAGTAAGAGGAAGCCCCGCTAATGAGCGGGGCTTCAGCGTGTAGACAAACACTCGCATTCTTTGTCAATCCTGCGTTCCGGTGCTCACGAATGTCAAATTCGCTCCGCGCCGGTACTCGTCCTTCCTAGGGCTGCAAAGGTTTTCTATCACGTTGAAAAGAAGACACAGTGCTAAAAAAGTATAATTTAGTCCTTTGTCAACAATCTGAGCCTCGCTAATAAGCGGGGCTTTTTTATGATGAAATCTGACAAACCGCTTTTCTCATCAGCTCTTCAAAGGCCTCGAAAAAGGCATCCCGATCGACGTGGTCAATGACTTGAATCAATTTTCCATCTGGATGTTCTTCGGTACGTCCTTGTCTTGGTGTTTCGGTATAAACAATTGCATTCATTTCTTTTGAACGGGTAAATGAGGTGGATGCAAGAGTGATTGTTGTCAGCACATCCCATAAGTAGTAAGTCGAGTTTGTTTCGTGATGAATGAGAGGTGGACAAAAGGCATAACATTGTCCGATAAAGTCAATCCCGATGTGGGAGCGCAGGGAAGCCCATCGTTGACGGACATCGAGTGTGAGCGGAACCTGATTTGTACTTTCAAGTGCGACCATTTCAATTGGAAAACGCTCTTGAAATACGGTGCTCACAGCATAAGGGTCCCAAAAAGCATTCCATTCTGCTGTTCCATCATGCTCGGGTTCTTCGACATTGCCTTTTTCAAGGAATGTGCCGCCCATCCACACCAGTTTCTCAATTTTATTTGATATGGAAGGATCTTCTTCTAAGGCGCGTGCAAGGTCTGTGAGCGGTCCTGTAAAGAGCAGGGTAACAGGTTCGGTTGACTTTTTCACCGTTTCAATCAGGTGAAGATGTGCAGGAAGCTTAGATACTTTTGTATCAACAGCACCTTTTTCGTTTAAAATCGGCAGGGCATCTACATAAAAGGCATGCATACGCCATTCCTTTGGAAATGGATTCACACCTCTAGAATTGGAAGCGGCGACTTCAATCTCATATGGGCTAAATCGATCAATAATTTTCTGAGAGGCGCTCAGCGCAGGCTCTAAATAACAATCAGCAGGAATCACAGACGTCCCGATCACTTTCAGGTGTTCCATTTGAAGGAGCAGAAATAAGGACACGAGATCATCAACACCGCCGTCATGATTGAAATAGACAGGCTTTTTCATGGCATACCATCCTTTTCATCGTTTTCTTTTATCTTATCAGAATGCTGATCTGCTGAGGGAAACGTACCATGAGATTTCAAATATTAGGGGGGTGTTCTGTTGCCATTTTCAAATCTCATAGTATAATTAAAGGTTGTTAGTGGTGAAAATAGATTGCATAATGATAATAGGATGATGATGAATGAAACGTGCTCGAATTATATACAATCCGACATCTGGACGTGAACTCTTTAAGAAGAATTTACCGCAGGTTTTGCAAAAATTTGAACAGGCTGGCTATGAAACATCTTGTCATGCGACGACATGTGCAGGAGATGCAACACAAGCAGCCGAAAAAGCCGCACAGAGAGACTTTGATTTAATTGTAGCAGCTGGTGGAGACGGCACGATTAATGAAGTCGTCAACGGATTAGCACCGCTTGAAAAAAGACCAAAATTAGGAATCATTCCAGTTGGAACGACCAATGACTTCGCAAGAGCACTTGGCATTCCAAGAGAAGATATTTTAAAAGCGACAGATGCGATCATTGATGGTGTAGCAAAGCCGCTTGATATTGGTAAAGTGAATGGACAGTATTTCATTAATATTGCGGGAGGCGGCCGATTAACAGAGCTGACCTATGAAGTGCCTAGTAAGCTGAAAACCATGCTAGGACAACTTGCGTATTATTTGAAAGGTATGGAGATGCTTCCTTCCATTCGCCCGACAGAAGTCGAAATTGAATATGACGGCAAATTGTTTCATGGAGAAATCATGCTGTTTCTTGTTTCACTAACAAACTCAGTAGGCGGCTTTGAAAAGCTGGCACCAGATTCCATTCTAGATGATGGGATGTTTGACCTGATCATTCTAAAGAAGGTCAATCTAGCAGAAGCCATTCGAGTGGTCAGCCTTGCACTCAGAGGCGAGCATATTCATGATAACAATGTCATCTACGCAAAAGCGAATCGCGTGAAGGTAGATGTAAAAGATAAAATGCAATTGAATTTAGATGGTGAATACGGCGGCATGCTGCCAGGTGAATTTGAAAACCTGTATCGCCATATTGAATTTATTGTGCCAAAAGCAACAGCTGAAAAAATAGGGTGAAGACTGAACTTGGTTCCTTATGGCGACCAAGTTTTTCTTTGCAAATGAGGTGATAAAATTGGTGAAAATGAAACCGCCTGTTCAAAAAAATGAATACTACAATGTAACCTTCGAAGATTTAACGCACGAAGGTGCAGGTGTAGCGAAAGTTGAGGGTTTCCCTGTATTTGTACCGAATGCCCTTCCTGACGAACAAGGGAAAATCAAAGTCACACGTGTCAAAAAAGGATTTGCTTTTGGACGACTCATGGAGCTGACAAAGGAAAGTCAGCACAGGCAAGATGCGCCATGTCCTATCTATAAGCAGTGCGGAGGCTGTCAAATTCAGCACATGAGCTATGAAGGCCAGCTGCTTTTTAAACAGAAACAAGTAAAGGACGTATTGGAGCGGATCGGCAAGCTTGATATGAGCCGTGTAAAAGTTCATCCTGTACTCGGCATGGAAGACCCTTGGAACTACCGAAACAAAGCACAAGTACCAGTTGGCGAACGGGAAGGCGGACTTGTTGCTGGATTTTATCAGCAGCGTACCCATGAAATCATTGATATGGAAAAATGCTTGATCCAGCAATCAGAAAATGACGAAGTGGTACAGGCAGTAAAAGACATCTGCAATGCGTTTGGCATCAAAGCATATAACGAAGAACGTCATAAAGGCTGGCTTCGCCATGTCATGGTTCGTTACGGTATTGCAACAGGTGAAATGATGGTTGTGTTTGTCACAAGAACGGCTGATTTTCCGCAAAAGCAGCAGGTGATTGAACAGATTATAGCACGCTTCCCACACGTTCGGTCAATTGTACAAAACGTAAATTCAAAGAAGACAAATGTCATTTTCGGAGACGAAACGACCGTTTTATGGGGAGAAGAATACATTTATGACACGATTGGCGACATCAAATTTGCCATTTCAGCCCGCTCGTTTTATCAAGTGAATCCAGCTCAAACAAAGGTTCTTTACGATAAAGCCCTTGAATATGCCGAGCTGCAAGGAGAAGAAACCGTGATCGATGCGTATTGCGGAATCGGTACAATTTCCTTATTTCTCGCACAAAAAGCAGGCAGAGTATATGGCGTGGAAATTGTGCCAGAAGCGATTGAAGATGCAAAACGCAACGCTGCCTTAAACGGAATCAACAACGTTGAATTCGCAGTCGGCGAAGCAGAAACCGTTATCCCAAACTGGTACAAAGAAGGCATTAAAGCAGACACTCTTGTCGTTGATCCACCAAGAAAAGGCTGTGACGAAGCACTGCTTGATACGATTTTAAAGATGAAACCGAACCGTGTTGTGTATGTGTCCTGTAATCCAGGGACGCTTGCTCGTGATTTGCATATTCTTGAAGATGGTGGGTATGTGACGGAGGAAGTGCAGCCTGTGGATATGTTTCCGCATACGAGTCATGTTGAATGCGTTGCTAGTCTTGTGATTCAACAGTCATAATGTATTGAAGCATCCCGATTTCGTGATATAACACCGATATCGGGATATTTTTATTTTGGCTGCCTTTCACTTGAATACAAAGCGGTAATTATAGGTCGAAAATTAATCTTTACCCCTTATTTGGTTTTGAAATGTCCTTTTTTGCAATTTTGCCTAGTTCATATTAAAGTATATAATGATAAAAATTGCTGAAAGAATTTACAGAAGGACATGCCCTTTAGGCGCTATGTCGTGAGAGGAATTGGATGAAAGATGAGTAAAAATTTCTGGCGTGATTTACCGCGGCCATTTTTTATATTAGCACCAATGGAAGAAGTGACAGATGTTGTGTTTCGTCATGTTGTGAGTGAGGCGGCGAGACCGGATGTGTTTTTTACAGAGTTTACGAACAGTGAGAGCTACTGCCACCCTGATGGCATTCAAAGTGTGAAAGGCCGTTTAACATTTACAGAGGATGAGCAGCCGATTGTTGCTCATATATGGGGAGACAAGCCTGAGAACTTTAGACAAATGAGTATTGGAATGGCGGAGTTAGGATTTCAGGGGCTTGATATTAATATGGGTTGTCCTGTCCCAAATGTCACGCAAAACGGGAAGGGTAGTGGATTGATTCTTCGTCCAGACGTTGCGGCAGAGCTGATTCAAGCGGCAAAAGCAGGGGGATTACCTGTTAGTGTGAAAACAAGACTAGGGTTTACAGAGGTCGATGAATGGCGTGGTTGGCTCAGACACATTTTGGAGCAAGACATTGTGAATTTATCGATTCATCTTCGTACTAGAAAGGAAATGAGCCAGGTAGATGCGCATTGGGAGCTCATTCCTGAGATTAAGAAATTGCGTGATGAAGTAGCTCCTGATACGCTTTTGACGATCAATGGTGATATTCCTGACCGTCAAACTGGCTTAAAGCTAGCTGAGCAGTATGGAGTGGACGGAGTGATGATTGGGCGTGGGATTTTCCATAACCCATTTGCTTTTGAAAAAGAGCCGAAAGAGCATACGAGTGATGAGCTGCTAGGTCTTTTAAGGTTGCATCTTGATCTTCATGATCAATATTCCTCATTAGGTTTGCGTCCATTTAAGGCACTTCATCGTTTCTTTAAGATTTATGTGAAAGGGTTCAGAGGAGCGAGCTTCCTAAGAAACCAATTAATGAACACATCATCAACAGATGAAGTGCGTGCAATGCTAGATGAATTTGAAGCGAGAAATCAAGAACAATCATGATCAACAAGAGGAGGGAGAACCCTTCTCTTTTTTTATGAATAGGACTATTAAACTAGTTTTCTTAAATGGTAAAATGAGATAGAAATAACAATTGGAGGTATATTATTTGAAACCATTTTGGGACACAGACAGAGAAAGTGAAGAGACATTTAAGAAAATCAATGAAAAAGGCATTGCAAAAGCGGAAAAGAAACTAGGCGTCATCTTGCCTGATACATATAAGAAACTGATTCTCGAACAAAATGGCGGTTATACCTTGCATAATGCTTTTCCAACAGACCAGCCGAATGGATGGGCAGAAGATCATGTGTCATTTGATCATTTAAGAGGAATTGCCAAAGGCGAAGGTATCATGGATAGTGATTATTTAATAGAAGAATGGAAATTGCCTGAGAGGCTTGTGCTGATTTGTGGGGATGGTCATACGTGGATCGCATTGGATTATAGAGAAACAAAGGAACATCCGCCAGTTCATTACTTTGATCTAGAATATGAGACGAATTTTAAATTAGCGGATTCGTTTGATGAATTGATTGCGGGGCATTATACCGCAGAAGATAGCGAAGAAGATGGGATGTCAGATGAAGAGTGGCAGGCTGAATATGAAAAGCAAAACCCACCACTATCACAAGAAGAAGTGAAAGAAATATTGAAGACCAGAGATCCTGAGGCACTTCAGAATATTGTATTTTTTCATGTAGAACAAATTGATGATATCAAGTGGTTTTTTTCAGAAGTAGAAACTTTTATGAACGCCATTCAAGACGAAAATTTGTTAGTAACTGCTGGCTGGGCGCTCAGTACAATCCTTACACTGAATGCTGTGGTGATTAAGCAGAATGACGATATTTTTCAAAATGCACGTCGTTTTGCGGAGGAATTGAATCAATCAAAAATAGATGAAATGCATGAAATCGCTTTTAATATATCATTGTGGTTGGAATTTGATTTAGAAGAGCAATAAGAATATCTATTTCATGTGAAAAATCTTTTAAATTTCTTAAAAAGCCCCCCTTACTAAAAAGGGGGTCACCATGTCCTTACTCCGCACTCTCCTCAACCTCACGGCTATCTTCTGTTTCACCAATATAAATAGGACCGTTTGCATGGTCGATTCGGATGGGCCATTCGTATGGGACTTGCAGGCGTCGTGCGATGGCTCTCCAAAATTTTGCAGAATCAAATTCTAGTTCTTGAAAGTCTTTAAGCAATTCTTTATAAGAAGATCCATCAAATTGAATGTACGAGTCTTGCAGACGCATAAAGGCGTAATGTCTCACTTCTAATGCTGCCGCAGCTTCCATTTCTTCTTCTGTTGCTTCGCCAATGATTGTTCCTGCGGGTGGAAGCATGTCGTATACGTTAAATTCCTCTTCTTCTTCGTGTGCTGCATTGTGCTGTTGATCTGACATTTTTTTCACTCCTTCTAGTCTTCATCAAGCTTTATTCGTGCTTACTTCTATTATCGGAAGGAAATGCGAAATGTGGAATGAAAAAAGAAGCAGATCCACAATACTTGCTTTTTCTTCTTGAATCTTTTATGATCAATTACAGATATAAAAGGTCTACAATAGATAGAAAGGAGTGTTTCTATGAAATATTCTAAAGCGACCAACTATGCGCTTCATACGATGGTATTTTTAACCCTTGCACCAAAGGGGAAAGCAATAGGCGTTGAACCTCTCGCCAAGATGCAAGATCTTTCACCTACCTATTTATCTAAAATTTTAACAAAGCTTGTGAAGGCGGGATTGATTGAATCAACACCTGGCGCAAAAGGTGGTTACACCATTCTGAAAAAGAAGGAGGACATTTCGTTTCTAGACGTCATTCAGGCGGTAGAAGGACAAACCAATTTATTTCGTTGTTCTTTAGCACATGATTCTTTCATGCCTCACGATGGCTGTTTGATTGAAAAAGTCATGCAGGATGTTGAAATGAAAATGCAGGAGACGTTAAGTCAAAAGCGGTTAGTTGATATTGCAAGCCAAATAGAGCAGACAGAAAAAAATCCATTTTTCAACATGTGATTTTTTTGAACTAATTATAGATATTAAGAGTCTTTAAAGTCTTTTATAAAAAGGAGCGGTTTATATGATATTAGATTGTGCCATTATTGGAGGCGGGCCAGCCGGATTAAATGCAGCTCTTGTTGTGGGGCGGGGCAGAAAACAGGTCATGGTATTCGATGATGAGATGCCAAGAAATCGAGTGATTCAGGAATCACATGGATTTATTACAAACGATGGAATGACACCGTTTGAGATCAGACAAGCAGGAGAAGCGGATCTCCAAAACTACCCCAATATCCAAATCAAACGAAGCAGAATGGTGGAGATACAAAATTATGAGGACAACTTCGCGTTACTGACACAAGAAGGAGAAAGATTCGAAGCGAAAAAAATCATTTTGGCAACTGGACTTCAGGATATATTGCCAAAGATCAACGGGATTCATGATGTGTATGGAAAGACGTTGTTTAGCTGTCCTTTCTGCGATGGCTGGGAGCTGAAGGACAAGCCACTTGCCCTGATTGCAGAGAACCAGCGTGCTTTGCATATGGCGAAACTTCTTTCCAATTGGACAAAGGATTTGATTGTGTTTACAAATGGACAGCAAGTGTTAGCTGAAGAGGAGAAAGCACTGCTATCAGCGCATTCTATTCAAGTCATTGATGTACCAATTGTAGCGATCCATCATGACAATGGGCAGCTTCACTCTCTTCACCTTGCGAATGGGGAAACTGTGAAAAGAGAAGGCGGATTTGTCGCAAGTGATTTCAAGCAGTCAACCCCTTTTGCTGAAAAACTAGGCTGTCAAATGACGAAAAATGGGGGCATTGAAACAGATATTCTTGGGCGTACAACCGTCAGCGGTATTTTTGCATGTGGTGATAATTTAGGCGGACTTGCTCAGCTTGTTCTTGCAGCAGCAGCCGGAAGTCAGGCAGGAATGGGTGTGATTCATGAACTTGTGCAGGAAGAGTTTCAACAAAAAACATCTCTGTAAAAAGAGATGTTCAGCGATGAGCGATTTTCCGTTTTGCTAAGACGTGAGCAGTCCATTCAAAAAGTGCGTAGATGACAAAGAAGATTAGGATCCAGCTGCTGACATCGACCCATACATTGGTGATATGAATGATGTTCGCCTGATCAAGTCCAGTCTGTATCCACATCGTGATCAATGCGGTGAGGAATACCTGTAAAAACCATTTTTTCAATTGGTCACACCTCCATCTCTTTCTATCATATAAGAAATGACAGTTTATTTCCAATTGAATTCCCATCAGTTTCAACGGTAAAATAAGAAATAAAACCAATGGAAGGACATGAGATGAGCGATCAAACCAATCGTTTTTTAAAAAGTCATTTTCCTGAACTTGTCCTCGCGCCGCCTCTTTTTTATAAGTGGCCTTTTGGTCTTCGCTTTGAAGTGGCAGATTGGTCATTAGGAGAAGAATCGGTTGTATTAGAAAAAGCAGGCGATCGGGCTTTAAAAATTGTCAGATATGCTTTTGATCCAGAAGACGATATTCTACTTGTCACGGATGTTTACACGCAGCATGAACATGAACTAACGAGGCAAAAGCTCCTTGTTTATCAAAAATATGCCGACCGACAAGTGCGTCACCGATTGCGTCACGAGCGTTTGACCTATGTACAACCAAAACAAGAAGAAACAATGAAAATAGAGAGATTTACACTCAAGTGTCAGTTGCAAGATATTCGATTGCGCCCGCTATTACAAGCCATATGCCAAGAGGATTTCTACAAACCGAATCAAATCATGAAAGGAAAGCTTGGTTATGACATTTATCTCATCAATCTCTCAAAACAGATGATTTTCCACTTATATGATGATCGAGGCTGTGATCTTATTGCGACAGATCCAGAACATCTGCGTCCAGTTTATGAAGGTTTAAAGCACTGGCTCTTAGACTATGACCGTGCTCAGATGGATCGGTTGTTTGCCGGGAAATAAGAAAAACCGCACTTTTCACAAGTGCGGCTTCTTTTTATGCTTCTACTTTATTGAAAAACTGTGGTAAGTAGTCTTTGTGTGCTTCTAGCATTTCATCTAGGATGCTTTTTGCAATGGCATCTGATGGGACGAGCGGATTGATGGTCATGGCGACAAGTGCTGTGTTGTAGTCGCCTGTCACGGCTGCTTCAGCGGCTACACGTTCAAAGGATTTAATTTGAGAAATAAGTCCTTTGACAGCAACCGGCATTTCACCAACAGCGATTGGTTTTGGGCCGTCTTTTGTAATGACACAGTTCAGTTCAACGGCAGAATCATTTGGAATGTCACTGATGGCGCCATTGTTGATGGTATTTACAGGCTGAATGTCGTGCTTGTCGTTATAAATAGATGCGATCAAGTTACATGCTGCATCACTGTAGTAAGCACCGCCTCGTTTTTCAAGCTGTGGCGGCTTAATATCAAGATCAGGATCTTTGTAAAGCTCGAACAGGTCATTTTCTAGTGCACGGACGACTTCTGCACGAGTTCCCTCATTCGCTGCTGCTTTTTTCTCTTCAGCCAGCATATCACTTGTTTTGTAATAGTAGCGGTGGTACGGGCAAGGAATCACACCAAGCCCTTTTAAGAAATCTGCATCCCACGGAATCGCTTGAATGTTGTTCATGGACATGGTGGAGTTTGGATCTGCCATGTCTTCGATCACTTGATCCATGATGCTTTTGCCATCTAAGAACACGTTCAGTCCAAAGACCATATGGTTTAATCCAGCAAAGCTGACTTCGACTCTGCTTGCGTCGACATCAAGTCCTTTGGCGATGCCCATGCGAATGCCGATTGGTACGTTACATAAGCCAACGACTTTGCGGTGGTTTGAATAGCGAAGTACGGCTTCTGTGACCATACCAGCTGGATTGGTGAAATTCACAAGCCAAGCATCCGGGCATAATTCTTCAATATCTTTCACAATCTCAAGAATGACAGGGATGGTACGCAGGCCTTTGAATAGACCACCTGGACCGTTGGTTTCTTGACCAATGACATCATATTTTAAAGGAATGCGTTCATCCTTCATACGTGCTTCCAGTAATCCGACGCGGAATTGTGTTGTGACGAAATCAGCGTCTACCAGTGCTTTCCGGCGATCTAAAGTTAAATGAACCTCGATTGGAAGTCCCGCTTTTTTCACCATACGTTTTGCAAGATTTCCGACGATCTCAAGCTTTTCTTTACCTGCTTCGATATCGACGAGCCAAAGTTCGCTAATTGGAAATTCATCGTACCGTTTAATGAATCCTTCGACTAGCTCCGGTGTATAGCTTGATCCTCCGCCGATTGTGACAACCTTTAATCCTTTTGCCATGTTCTGCACCTCCGAATAATGTAACGCACAATGTTATAATAGAGTGAATCAATCTTTTATCATTTGTTTGTACATTTATAGCTTATCGTGAGAGTACCTTGTGCGTAAACGGTTTCAGCGTCTTTAGGCAAGGGTGCCCTATTTAGAGATTTGTTACATAAAAGAAACGTGTTGTGTCATGTTGTTGGAGAAAGGGGAAGTCAGATGTTTTCAAGTGAGGTCATTTCCAGCTTTAATGAACTAGAAAGCGCTCTATACCGATACATTATGGAAAACAGTGAAAAAGTCGTCTATATGAGAATTCGTGATTTGGCAGATGCCGCACATATATCGACCTCATCTGTCCTTCGCTTTTGTCGAAAAGTGAATTGTGAAGGATTTTCAGAATTTAAGGTGAAGCTCAAAATGTATTTAGAAGCAGAACAAACACCTTCTTTGAAAAGCACGCAGCATTTCTTGTATGAATTTATCGAACGGACACTTAAAGGAGATTTTGAGGAGAAGATCAAAGAGGCCGCCAAACTCATTGCGGATGCAAAAAATGTGCTATTTATCGGGACGGGCAGTTCTGGTATTTTGGCGCAGTATGGGGCGAGGTACTTTTCAAGTCTTGAGAAATTTTCATTTTACATCAATGATCCGTTTTTCCCGATGAATATGCAGTATTTAGACAATAGTGTCACCATTGTGCTGTCGGTATCGGGAGAGAACAGTATTACGATTGATCATATTTCGAAACTAAAAAGAGAAGGCAGCACGATCATTAGTATTACAAACAATCAGCACTGTACAATTTCTCGTATTTCTGACTTAAATATTGCTTATTACGTCACAGACGAACGAGTCCATAGAGCCAACATCACCACACAGACACCCGTTGTGTATATCCTAGAAGCAATGGCGCGTGACATGTTTGCGATGTTAAAAGAAAAGTAAAAGAGTCGCTGCCTTAAACAGTGGCTCTTTTTTTCTGCATCATGAAAGTGGTGATGGCAATCCCGGAACAGATGAGTACAAACAGTCCGCCTAACAAATACACAAATCTCGCTCCGAATGTATCCGCAATTAATCCAACAAAGAAAATAGATAAACTGACAGACATAGAAGAGAGAACGTATTGAGCCGAATATACCTTTGATAACTCATGGACTGGCGTTTCCGTTTGAAGAATGGTTTGCTGAGAGACATCTCGGATTTGATAGGCAGGCCCCATTAAAATACAAAGCAGCAATGCAAGCCATGGCAGGCTGTTTAGCGAAAATAGGATCGTCAGCACTGCATAAATAAAAGAGCCCGCTGCCATAAAGAGGAGAAGTTGTTTTTGAATAAACTGACTTAGCCATGCGGCCATGAGTCCGCCTATAATGGCACCTATATAATATGCGGCATTGATATATCCCCACCATTCCGCACCTTCATTTAAAACAAGTGTGACAAAGGCAAGCGTAACTGGTCCGACCCACAAAGCACCTGCAATATTTTCACTAACATCCATGAAAGTCAGGATGCGAACCGTTTTGTTTGTCCAAATGATCTTCCAGCCATCTTTGAACCCGTTCATCTTATTTTCTTTTTGAACCGTGTCTTCTTGCTTGAGTAGAGAAAAAACAGGGATGATCAATAGATAGGACAACACAATCATGAAACAAGAGGCCCACATTAAATAAGATGGACCAATCAACAGGACGAGCATTCCAGTAAACGAATAGCCGGCGATTTGAACAGATTGATAAAAAACGGAGGCTGTACTGTTCGCTTTCACAAGCTGATTTGCTGATACAAGCATCGGCATGATGGCCTGTAATAAAGGGCTGATGAACCCGCCTGTGATGGAAATCAAAACGAATGCACTAAACAGCCAGATCAGGTGCTGCTGAAAGAAATCAAATTGGGTCGTGAATACGACGAGCATTCCAATACGTAAAAGAGGGACCCATTTCAATAGACGCTTGGCTTGAAAGAGTTCTGTCAAAACAGGAGAGAGGAGCCCAGCCAATAGCTGACATAGTGTTCTTATGAGCGGAAATACAGCCGCATAAGCGACAGATTGTGTATCTTGATAAATAACCAATGTGACTGTCATCAAAAATAGAATATCACTTAGCATGAGAAGGCTTTTACTGCCTGTATAACACCAAAACTTATTTCCCATATCCAACCGACTCCTTTTCAAAAACAAGTTCAGTATAGCATGTTGGCGAAGTGTTCAGAGGTTTTCCATTGAAAAATACATCTTAAGGATGAGAGGATTGTGATAAGCTAAATGAAAGAACATCGTAAGGAAAGGGGTTCAATCCATTGAAAAAATTACCAGCTCATGACTTTTTGGACAAGCATGGCATCCCGTATGACATCAAAACATTTTCTGCCGACACAGAGAAGGGCGCAGCGAATGTAGCGGCTGCTCTTGGTTTTAGAGAAAGACAAATGATCAAAACATTGATCTTTGAAACAGGGGAAGGCGAGCAGCTGCTTGTAATGGTGGGTGCTGACCAGCACATCAAATCAGGGAAACTAAAGAAAGCCGCTGGCTCTCGTAATATCAAAATGGCTTCACCAGACACAGTGCTTGAAGTGACGGGCTATCGGATTGGCTCGATTCCGCCATTTTGCTGGCAGCCTGAAGGGTTCCGCACGATTATCGAAGCATCGCTATTAGAAGAAGAGATATTAGGCGTTGGAGCGGGAGAATGGGGAAATGAAATACTCATCATCCCAGAACAACTAGTAAAAGCCTCAAAAGCGGTCCCATTTGATCTTGTTCAGCCATCCGAATAGAAAAAGTGCCTGTTGCTGAAGCAGGCACTTTTTTAATTGGAGTCAGGTGCTATAAAGGGTCCGATGTCTTTCATTTGCAGAAAAGCATTCACCGTCCTATTTTCCTCAAGGTCATTCGCCCGTTTGCAGACCACAACAGGTCTGATAATGTCAATTCCTTCGATATACACGCGCCCAATCTCTCCACGTTCTAAGCTGCGCTGAACAGCGTCACGAGGAACAAGGGTGATGCCATAGCCAGCTTTGATCATTTGAATGGCTTCGTGGACACCACTGAATTGTAAATCAACGGTCGGTTTTTTAATTCCTTTAGCGGTAAAAAGGGAAAAAAGCTTGTCTCTCGTCGAACTGCCTTCTTCTCGCATTAAAAAGGGTTCATGGCTTAGGCGTTCTAGGGGGACGGTTAGTCCATTTAACGGGTGATCCACAGGCACGATAAAGTCATAACTTAAATCAGTTAAGTGAGAGGTGTGAAGATCTTCGTGGTGCAGATCTTCAATTACGGCGATCGCCACATCTGATTGATATTGAAGCAGGCTTTCGATCACTTGAGCGGAGTTTCCGCTTTTTAATTCAATGTCTGTCTGTGGCGATGCTGTTTTAAAAGAGGCAAGCCAATCAGGCAGCAAAAAGTTAAGTGGTACATAGGTAGAAGCAATTCTGAGTCTTCCTTTTTTTCCGTTTTGCAGAAGGGTGATCTGATATTCTACTTCTTTTTCCGCTTCGAATACTTGCCGGGCATATGGATACAGGATCTTTCCCATCTCCGTCAGGGTAATTCCCCGGCCGTTTCGTTTGAAAAGACGAAAGCCGATCTCTCGTTCAATGCTTCGTAATTGTGCCGTCACAGCCGGCTGCGTCAAAGACAGCACGTCTGCCGTTTGTGTGACACTTTTTGTTTCGGCTACCTTTGCAAAAATACGGAGGGCATGTAAATTCATCTTTGCACCGCCTATCAATTATTTTGATGATTCAATCAAAAACATTCATTAGATTTATTATAAGGTATCCCTTATCGTAAAGGTAGCGAAGGGGGAAGAAAAAATGGATCGTCGTCAAAAGCAAGTGGTGTCAATTGCGCTCATCACAGCATTTGCCCTTATTGGGGATTCAATGCTTTATATTGTTCTCCCGGTCTATTGGAAAGAGATTGGTTTATCATCCATTTGGGAGGTGGGGTTACTGCTGTCTATCAACCGATTCATTCGTATCCCGCTAGCACCTGTCGTATGGTGGCTTTATCGATATATTCCAATGAAGACCGGTGTACTGATCGCAATTTTGATCGCGTCAGTGACCACGATATTATATGGTATGAGTGGGTTTTGGCTGCTATTGATTTGCCGCTGTGCATGGGGTCTCGCTTGGACGTTACTCCGTATGAGTGGGATGAGGGTCTTGGCTGAAATGGACGAAGGCTCACAAGGACATTTGACGGGTCTTTATAATGGGCTTTACCGGCTTGGCAGTTTATTTGGCATGTTATTTGGTGGAATCCTTGCCAGCTTGATCGGTTTTCAGTCCATGACGCTTGTCTTTGGCTTACTCACATTAATGGGCTGCATTTTTTATGTATCGTTGGATGAAATTGAAAAGAGAGAAGGCACGCAGGTGTATCATGGCATCAAACAGAAGTGGTTGACACGAGATGTGGTAAAAGTACTGATAACAGGCATGCTGATCGCACTGATCATCCAAGGTTTATTCGCATCCACGCTGAGTCATGTCATTGAAGCAAAGATTGACCAAGATGAATTGACTCTGTTTGGCTTTGTTATCGGAGCTTCGGCTTTAAGCGGTGTTATTCAAGCGCTCAGGTGGGGATGGGAACCATTTCTCGCACCGAGAACGGGCAAATGGTTTGATCGTCTTGTGATGAAGGAACGAATGTTATGCTGGATGTTTCTTTCATTTGGAGGGCTCAGTTTTCTTGTGATCATGCTGAAGGTAAGCGGCTGGTTCCTATTGATGCTGCTTTTGATTCAACTAATGGCAACAATTGTCACAACATTCACCGATACACTTGCCTTTCAAAAAGCTTCTGCTCAAACAGATAAGAACCGCTTTCTCGCCAGCTATTCTTTTGTTCAAGATATGGGGGCTGCTTTAGGACCTTTGTGTGGGTATACGTTGATCCAGTTTTTCGGAACAAACAGCGTCTTTTGGCTGATGCTTATCATAAGTTTAATGCTCGTCAGCATGTGGATAAGAAGCGGGCAGCATGTTTCTTCTAGTGCAGTGTAAAAATAAAACGTTATATAAAAAACTGCCTCATGCAGCTGATCGCAGGAGGCAGTCATATTCCTTATTCTAAGTCTGAATCATAGGCTTTTTGCGTGAGTTGGCTGACGACCTCTTTCAAGCCATTGGGTTTATGGAATTCAACAGGTGTGCTTCCTTTTTCAAATACAATTTGATCTGCTTCAACGAGCACGACATATCGATTGTTGACCTTTGCGATATGAATCGAGTGGCCGAAGTCGGCTAAAAGTCCTTTAATTTCTGTTTCGCCTAGACGCATCTTCATCGTGATATCAGGGGTTTGTTCAACAATATGAGAAGCCGCTAGCGTGACCTGTTCTGTATCGAGTGTTTCCCGAATCTCCCGTTTTTCACTTGCTTCCCATATTTCAAGGTCCTCTTCAAATTGTTTTAATTCTTCACTTTCATCCTGAAATGTTTCAAATACATGTTCCTGCACCATATTCATGACCTGTGATTTCATGATTTCAGGCATCGATTCCCCGTATTCGACGAATTTCAGAAAGTCTTCAAAATAACGAGCGTGTGAGGATTGATGAATTTTCACTTCAGCTTCCTCAGTCATGCCCTCTTCTGGCATAAACGGGTATTGAATCGATTTCATGTTTTTTGTTGTAATCGCCATTTCTACTTTTTTGATCAAGGTAGATGTATCAGCAATAGAAGCAACTTTCTGTTCAAAATCGCATTTCATGATAAAGACAAAAGAGTCATCGAAATATTTTTTAGGAACCGCAGATGCAACCAAAAACACGCCGCCTCTTACAGCACTTGTATCTAAATAGGTGCGAACAAATTGTTCACTGCATTCGTTAAATACTTCTTTTGTATCTGCAAATCTCGTCTGATGAAATAAATTGTAGTTTGGATTTGAATCGAGTTCATGGCCGGGTTCGACAATAAATCGGCCGATTTTAGTCGGTACTTGCTCAGACTTAGGGTGTCTGTCCACTTTTCGTTTGACGATTTTTTTCAGCTCACCGTCTAGAAAGTCCTTCAGCTCACTTTGATCAAATTCCTCTTGGTTTAATGTTTGGTAATGTTTAAACCGTTTATTTGCTTGTTCCTCTTTGCCTTCTATTTCAACCACATAGAATGATAGAAATCGTATCGTAAAATCCACTGATTGGTCACCACTTTTTCTTCTTCGGATATGTTGAGTATAGAAAAAGGAGTGAAAATCGTCAACGAATGGAGAAATATCGTGTCATTATTTCCCGAGAAATGTTTCGTGAAAAACGCTTGATAATAATTATCATTCTTGATAGAATGATAAAAGAAAAGAAGGAACCTGCCAGTTCCTTCATCTCAGAAAATCATGTATTATTTTGTTTCAAATGTTTCGCAATCCGTTTCAGCATTGCGAGTCACGTCAGTCATTGTGCTTTTACCAATTTTAATTGTAGAGGCTGTACAGCTGTTGTCAGCCCAAAAACGGCAAGAGTTCACTTCACAAAGTACATTTTGTGCCATGGGAATTCACCTCCGTGATTCATATTAAGAATGAAGCAAGCTGCCACTTGAGTTCATTCAATCTAGTAGTCTCTTTATCGAAAGAGGCTGTTTGTGCTGTATATGCACATGTTTATCATACCATCTACCCTGAAAATATACAATTTAAACTTTGAAAGAGCGAGAATGCAAATCTCGCTCTTTTTTGTTTGTAAAAATAGTTAAATGCTAGGTGGCACCCTCTCTTATTCCGACATATGAATAGAGTAGATTCAAAACCTGATGTCGGACAAAGTATAAGGGTACATGTACTGATTTTCCGCATGAAGATAGGGTTTTCAATCAAAAATTTTCATAGAGAGATGAGGGGAGAAGATGAAAGCAGTCATTCTCTGCGGAGGAAAGGGAACGAGAATGAGTGAGGTCACACAAGCGCTTCCTAAACCACTTGCTATGATCGGAGACCGGCCTATTCTATGGCATATTATGAAAATCTATCAGTATTACGGTGTAGACGAGTTTATCTTATTGCTTGGATATAAAGGAGAGAAAATCAAAGAGTATTTTCTCAACTACGACTGGCGGCATCACAGCATGCAGCTGGATATGTCGACAGGGGAAATGAAGCTTTTAGGGAATTCGGAGAATTGGAAAATCACCTTTTTAGATACAGGTGAGAATACGATGACAGGCGGGCGGCTAAAGCAGGTACAGGATTATATTGGTGATGAGACATTTATGATGACGTACGGTGACGGACTTGCCAATATCAATATGTTTCATTTGCTCAAGCGCCATCAAGAGCTTGGAGCAGCTGCCACTGTCACAGGAATTGAAAAGACATCACAGTACGGCACGCTGAAGGTGTATAACGGGATGGCACAATCCTTCTCTGAGAAGACAGACAGTATCGGGATGATCAATGGAGGATTTTTTGTGTTGTCTCCAAAGGTTTTTGATTATTTAACAGATGATGATCAGTGCGTCTTTGAAGCAGAGCCTCTTCAGAACTTGGCGAATGATGGAGAGCTAGCAGTTTATGAGCACCACGGATTTTGGACAGCAATTGATACGTATAAAAACTTGAAAGAAATCAACGGCATGTGGACTGAAGGAAAACAACCATGGAAGGTTTGGTGACAGCATGAGCGGATTTTGGAATGGGAAAAACGTATTTGTGACTGGGTGTACGGGATTGTTAGGGAGTTACCTCGTCAAGGAATTGATAGATCAAGGAGCAAACGTAACAGGGCTTGTACGTGATCAGGTGCCAAGATCGAACTTATATCAAGGCAGTCAATTTGAAAAGATGAATGTCGTCCAAGGCGCACTTGAGGACATGCAAACGATAGAACGTGCGTTAGGAGAATATGAGATTGATACGGTCTTTCATTTGGCCGCCCAAGCGATTGTTGGGGTCGCAAATCGTCACCCGGTCTCTACATTTGAAGCCAATATTTTAGGAACATGGAATGTGCTGGAGGCATGCAGAAGGCAGCCGCTTATCAAACGAGTGATTGTGGCATCGAGTGATAAAGCATACGGGGATCAAGAGCAGCTTCCTTATGATGAAGACATGCCGCTTAACGGCAAGCATCCATATGATGTGTCAAAAAGCTGTGCAGATTTAATTTCTCACACGTACTACAACACATATGGTCTTCCGGTTTGTATTACGCGCTGCGGTAATTTATATGGAGGCGGGGATTTGAATTTTAACCGAATCATTCCGCAAACCATCCAGCTTGTGTTAGAGGGAAAGGCGCCAGAAATTAGAAGTGACGGAACCTTTATCCGTGATTATTTCTATATTGAAGATGCGGTCAAGGCTTATTTACTGCTAGCTGAAAAAATGGAGGAAAAAGGGCTTGCAGGAGAAGCATTTAACTTTAGTAATGAAATTCAGCTGACCGTGCTTGAGCTCGTTGATAAAATCTTAAAGGCGATGGGCAGTGAACTAAAACCTCGTATTTTGAATCAAGGAACGCATGAGATTAAGCATCAATATTTATCAGCAGAAAAGGCGAGAAAGCTGCTTGATTGGAAGCCTGATTACTCCATTGATGAAGGGTTAGAAAAGACAATTGAATGGTATCGCGAATTCTTTCAAAAATAGAGGTGTATACAGATGAACAGCATATATTGTACGGTTCTATCAAGTGGAAGACTTTATCAAGCCATTGCGTTTTTCTTATCGTTGAAGCAAGTAGAAGATGATGCTGTCATCAAGACGTTATGTATGGATGATGCTGCATTTGATTTGCTTCATCAAATGAATTTCCCACATGTCGATCTTGTTCATGTGCGTGAGCTTGAAACGCCTGAGCTTCTAGAGATCAAAAAGGAACGAAATGATTCGGAATATTGCTGGACATTAAAACCGATTTGGATTGAGTGGCTATTTAAGCAGGACCAGGCGGAGGAAGTGACGTATCTAGATGCGGATTTGTTCTTTTATGAGCGTCCACAAGTGATTTTTCAAAACCAGCCTGATGCCTCTGTGCTTCTATCAAGAGGGGATATTGTCATTCCAAGCTTTGATCCAGAGGAAGTGAAGATGCTTCAGAAACTTTTAGGGCGCTATAATTCAGGATTCCTGCATTTTAAAGGAGATGAAGCCGGCCGGAAGTGCCTGAGCTGGTGGAAAGAAGAATGTCTAAAAGAATGCAAAAATGCGCCTGGAGAAGGGAAATTTGGGGATCAAGGGTATTTGGATCATATGCCGGTGCTGTTTGAAAAAGTAGAAGATATTCAAACAAAGGGTGTGAATATTGGTCACTGGAATTATGGCCAGCATTCTTATCAGGAAGAGAATGGACGTATTTTGCTTGAGGATGGAAGCCCACTCATTTGCTATCATTTCAGTGGTTTTCGGATCTTAAGCAAAGATGACATGCAGCAAATCCATGAAAAAGGAAGAGATGATTTGCCATTTTTCCAAGAGGCCTATCGGGAAGTGCTGCGTCATGTGATTGAATCGGTAGAACAAGTCAATCCGATGTTTAACGGCTATGCCAAACTGGAGGAGGATGGCGCATGAATGAAAAGCCGAAGGTCAGCGTCATTATTCCGAGTTATAATGCGAAAGAGCGTTTAGAAGGGAGCCTCTTTTCCTTAACGCTTCAGGAAACCGATATTCCATTTGAGGTCATTGTTGCTGATAATGGGTCAACGGACGGCACGATGGAAATGCTCGAAAACATTGAGGTGAACTTTCCATTCAAAAAGGTGCGTATTCCTGTCAATCAAGGAATTGCCAAGGGGCGCAATCATGCCATTCGTGAGGCAGAGGGAGACCTCTTAATATTCCATGACAGCGATATGCTGGCAGAGCCCCAATTTATTCAAAAGCACGCAGAGGCACATGCTGATCATGAGGACCGTGTCATTTGCGGTGTATGCTGGAAGCGAATCTACCGTTATTTTTACACCGGTTTTGATAAAGATCATGTGAAGCGATTAAAAAAACAAGGGCTGTATCAGCGGAAAATGAAAGACAAAACGTCTCTTGTGTCGATGGAGGAAATAAAAAACGGAGCATTTCTAGAGAGAAGCTTCGACTTGCAGTCCGAATTTATTGATATTCTGAAAGACATTTTAAACACGTACGACTATGATTTAAGTTCTTATCAATTGCCGTGGCGATTTTTTATCACAAATAACTCTTCCGTCAAGCGAAAGCATGTCATGGAACTAGGGATGTTTGATGAAAAAATCGTTCGATACGGGTTTGAGGATTATGATTTAGGCATTCGTCTGCATCAGCTTGGCCTCTCATTTGAGCTGCGTGAGGATATTTTAAGTGTGCATCAGGAACATCCAAGTAATTTAACGTCATTCGATGACATCAAATATAACATTTTGTATATGTGCGAGAAGTACAACAATATTGATTCGATTGATGTTCATCTGGCTTTCTCTGGACCATTTTCTCATACCGTGACAAATGATATCGTGAAAGACATTCGCCAGCTGCGTAAGAATGAAGCATATGATGATCTGCTCGCTTATTTTTTGGAGCTGCTTCATATGATCACAGAGCGGAATGTGGGCATTAAACGTGATCAAAAGGACGTGCTGACGGCAAAGCATTTCCCTTTGAAAAAGCTGTCAGAGGCGGTCCAACGTGCCAAGCAGGAACATGGATGCACGGTGCTGGCAGAAGCTATTCAAGGGCTCACAAAAGAGCTGCTGCATGTTGACTTGTTCCAAGTGGATGTGTTGTAGATGGCATCCTATCATTTCACAACCATTGTGTCCAATACCCATGTATTTAAGCTACTGGCGCTGATTCATTCACTTGAGCAGACGGCTCAATCATACAAACTTTCTGTCTTATGTGCTGATCCTTTGGCTTACAAGGTGTTAAGTCAGTTTCCTCATCCACATGTCCAATATGAACAGCTTGAAGATGTGGAAGATGATTCGCTGCGAAAAGCAAAGGCGGATCGTACGTTCCACGAGTATTGCTGGACGCTTAAGCCTGCGTTTCTACTCAAAATTCTTGAGTCCTCTGATGCAGATTATCTCGCTCATTTGGATACGGATTTGTATTTTTATCATGATCCAGAGGCGATATTTGCAGAAAATCCACTCGCTCATGTATTTTTGACAGATCATATGAATTCCAAGCGATTCTATCACTTTTATGAATTATCCGGACGTTTTAATACTGGCTTTGTAGGCTGTCGAAACACAGATGTGGCCAAACGGGCTGTGACGCAGTGGAAAGAGAACTGCATTGCGCACTGTACAGTAGAAATGGATACGGAAAAAAAGACATATGGTGATCAGCGGTATGTTGAAAGATGGGTCGATGATTTTGAGGGTGTCCATGTGGTGGCATCTAAAGGTGCCAATGCAGCGATTTGGAATATTGAAAACTATAAGCTCTCCGTTGTGAAAGGAGATATGTATCTCGACGAATGTCCACTGCTGTTCTATCATTTTTCTGCCTTTACGATCATTGATGAAAAGAACTTTAATCTGAATTGGTATTACTATATGACAGAACAAAAGCTGGTGAATCACTTGTATATTCCGTATGCGGATTTGGTTCACAAAAAAATCAAACAGGTGCAGGAAATCTTTCCTGATTTTCAGCAAGGATTTATTGCGAAGAAACATGTTCCCGACACACATTTTTATGAGATATGAAAAAAACCGCTCAGTAAATGAGCGGTTTTTACCTTTTATGATTCATTCCATTTCGCTATGGTCTGATCGCTTGGCAGTAAGAAGGCTAGGATACCTAATATCGGTAAAAAGGCGACACCGATCATGGTAGACGTTAAACCGACTGCATCAATTAATGAGCCGAGGGCAACGGAGCCGATCGCTCCCATACCAAACGCAAGCCCAACAGTTAAACCAGACATTGTGCCAATTTTCCCGGGAAATAGTTCTTGGGCATAGACTACTGTGACAGAGAAGCTTGAAGTCAGAATGATCCCAATAAGTCCAAGTAAAACATAAGCAACAACCGGTCCGGCAAATGGGAGAAGTAGGGCAAGCGGAAAGGATGCCAATAAGGAAATTAAAATCACGGTTTTCTTGCCAAAGCGGTCTGCAAGCGGTCCGCCTAAAAATGTCCCAATCGCACCTAATATAAGAAATAAGAAAATATAAGTTTGTGATTCTTTAATCGTCAGACCATATTGTTCAATCGCATAAAACGCATAGAAATTCGAGATCGCATTTCCATACCAAGAACGCGCGAAAATAAGAAAGACGATAATGCCAAGTGCTGTGAGCGCTGACTTGCGGTGAAGTTCAGATCTTGCCGCTTTTGCAGGCGCTTTTTTCGCTTGTGCTCGAATGGTTTGAAGCTTTCTTGCGTACCATCTCGAAATATAGAGAAGGAAACCGACAGCCACCATTCCAACGATCGTAAACCAAGCGACTCCAGGCTGACCGAGCGGGACGAGCATGAATGCAGCAATTAATGGTGCAAAGGCTTGACCTGTATTTCCACCGACTTGATAGATGGATTGAGCAAGACCGCGTCTAGGACCAGCTGCCATGTTGGCAACCCGTGAGCCCTCTGGATGGAAAATCGCAGAGCCGAGTCCAATAAAGACGACGCACAGTAGGATGGTCGCAAATGACGGCGCAAACGCAAGGCCGAGAATGCCGACAGCACTTGAAAATAATGCGATAGGCAGTGCATAGGGCATCGGCCGTTTATCTGTGTACCACCCGATCGCAGGCTGCATGACAGAGGAGACCATATTTAATGTAAAGGCGATCAGCCCTAATTGAGTAAAGGTCAGCCCCATTGAGCGTTCTAAAATAGGGAACATGGCAGGAATCACGGCTTGCAATGTGTCGTTGAGCATATGGCAAATACCAATAATCAATAAAATAGGATAAACCGTTGAACCGGTGACCGCTTTTTGAGGTTTATTCTTTGTTTGAGCAGCAAGAGCCAATGAGACTTCCTCCTTTCATTCAACTTGTTTCTTTTTTCATTCTCCTCATTTTATTCATAAGGTGAACTATAAAACAATAGCAAATTGTCATGATTTAGAAAAAAAGAGACACATGCGCTTGATGGAGCGTGTGTCTCTAAAGGGTTATTTATAGAAAGAAGCGATGACAGGCTTCATTTTTTGAATGACAAGTCCACTGCCTCCACGGTTTTTCACACCTTCAATCATGCCGACGAGGACGTAATCTTCTTTTTTAGGATTAAACGCAAGTAAAAATCCATTTTCAGTACCGTCTGTCGCACCTTGTTTGCTCTTTAGTTCCGCTGTTCCCGTTTTAGCGGCTATATCAGCCCCTTTTATTTGCAACGAGTGAGCGGTTCCGTTTGAATTAGTGACGACTTGAGTGAGTGCGTCCTTCACCGTATTTGCTGTATCTTCTTTGATGATCTGTTTTGGTGATGCTGTTTTTTCATCCTGAATGACTCGAGGGTACACAAGCTTTCCTCCTGTTGCAAATGGAGAATAGGCATGTACTTGTTCAATTGGTGACATGAGTAATTCTCCTTGGCCATATGCTGAGTCGGCAAGTAAGATGTCTGATTTGATTCCGTCGTTAGACACTTGTGCCGGTTTCATTGTAAACGGCATGTTTAAATCATCACCAAATCCAAATGTTTTCACTTTTTTCTCGTAAGTATCTTTGCCGATTTCAAGGGCTTCCTGTCCAAAATAAATATTATCTGAGTACACGAGGGCATCGACCATATTGACTTGTTCTTTGTCATGTACCCGTGTAATGCGATAATTTCCCCAAGATTGATCCTTCTGCCATTTCAGTCCATGAATGGTGCGCACTTTATTAGGTTTTGTGACACCTGTTTCCAGTCCAATCGCTGCTGTAATGGTTTTGAATGTAGATCCTGGTGCATATCTGCTCGCATATCGAGCTTGGAATGGGAGATCAGGATTTTCACTGTATGCTTGATATTGTTTAGGCGTGATCCCGTTGGTCATTAAATTGACATCGTAAGAAGGGGTGCTAACAAGCGCTAATAAATCACCTGATGATGGGTTCATAATGGTGACAGCCCCTTTTTCACCTTTCAGCTGTTGATAGGCTTTTTTCTGTAAAGATGCATCAATGGTCAGCTTGACTGTTTTTCCGTCTTTTCGGTCTGTTTTTTGTAATGTTTCTTCAATACCTGTTTCATCATGGATAATGAGGATGCTTCCGCCATCTTGTCCTCTTAAGTTCTTATCAAATGTGAATTCAAGGCCGGTTTTGCCGATGATTTGATCCGCCTTTAAAGCTGGATTTCTTTTGATATCATCCGCATTTGCTTTTCCCACATAGCCTGTCAGATGAGCAGCGGCTTCGTTATATGGATAGTAGCGCATTTCCTTCGTTTGATAGGTGACGCCATTTATGTCTTTTGGAATCGGCTTTTGCTCTAACATAGACTTTAGCGGGACAAATGTGTCATCTGTGACCCATGCTTGTTTCAGCTGATTTTGAATCAGCTCTTCATCTATATCAAAAGCGCTACTGATTTTTTTGATGTTGCTTTCTTTTTCCGTACCTGTCCCGAGCTTTCCAGGGATGATGCCAAGTGCGTGTCCACCAGTTGTTTCGGCTAACGTGCGCCCTTTTCGATCTACAATATTTCCGCGTACCGCAGGATCCGTCGTCACTTTGATGGTGTCACCCTTTTCCATTTGCGGGAAGATGAGATTTGGTTTCCAGTCTACTTTCCACTCGTTATCCTCTTCGGAGAGAACGCCCTTGTAAGAGAGTTTGTTCAGCTTTCCAAGTGACGTTTTCATCGTGACTTCATAGGTGAATTGATACCCATTTCCTTTGTCCTGTTTTTCTACGTTGACGTTTGAGACGTTTAGATCACTTGCACCAATGCCGCTAAAGATCTTATCGTATTTTTCGGCAAGTTGTTTTTTAGAAAAGTCATTGGCTTTCAGAGAGCCACTTGTGACCTCATCTGCCAGTTTCGTGAATTCTTTTTTCTCCAGATATTTCGTAAAGGATTCAGCGGCTTTCAGCGCCTCTTTTTCTTTTGAGAAAAGCGAATCTTTTAAGAAAAAGAGAGCAGCAGCAATCGCGATGATGCTAAGAAAGGGAATGATGACTTTTTTCTGTTTCCAAAATGATTTTCGTTGATCTGTATACAATGAAAACACCTCAATTTTTGATTAGATCCTCTATAGTTTACAGTTACTGTGTAGGATTTGTATAGTTTCTCCTATGAAAATAGACCAAGACATGAAGTGGAAATATGAATTAAGACACAACTGCTGTTTAAGGATATCTTCATTTTTTCTTATGATTTAAAGGATTTTTTATGTGATCATCGAATGTGAAAAATTAGAAAAAATTAAAAGCGTTTTCATGAAGGAGGAATTGTGATCGTTTATAAAAAAGTGAATCTAACTGGACTTGTTCTTGGACCAATCTTCTTTTTGCTTATTTTTTTGCTCATTCCAGAAAGTGAATTGACCTATGCAGCGAGAGTGGTACTTGGCATTACAGCATGGACTGCGACATGGTGGGTCACAGAAGCTTTGCCTATACCGGCGACCTCTTTATTGCCCATCATCCTTTTGCCAACACTTGGCGGGCTATCGATGGAGCAAACATCAAGAGCTTATGGAGACCCGATTGTTTTTATGTACATGGGCGGATTTATGATTGCCATTGCTATTGAAAAATGGAATTTACATAGAAGAATGGCTTTACATATTTTAAACATCATTGGCACAAGAAGTGACCGCATTGTATTAGGGGTTATGATAGCAACGGCCTTTTTATCTATGTGGATTTCAAATGCAGCCACAGCACTGATGATGCTGCCTGTGGCACTGGCTGTGATTAAAGAGGTGAAGGCGAACGATATTTTGTCAGGTGCATCTCTTGACCGATTCAGTAAAAGCATCCTATTATCGGTCGCTTATTCAGCCTCTATTGGCGGACTGGCGACACTCGTTGGGTCTGTACCAAATGCTGTTTTTGCGGCGATGTCAAAAAAGCTGTTAGATCGAGAAATTATGTTTTTTGAATGGTTTTTGTTTGGTTTTCCGGTGGCGGCTGTTCTGCTTATTCTCTTATTTCTGTATTTGACCAAGATACAGTTCAAGGTAGAGCACACAGGGGAAATGGGAGCAGCGTTTATACGGAAGGGTTTAGAGGATTTAGGCAAAATGAAACAAGAAGAAAAATGGGTTTTTGCTATTTTTCTTATGACGGCTTTTTTATGGATCTTTAAGATCTTTTTGTTTGGCGGGCTTCCTGTCTCGGATACGTCGATCGCAATTTTTGGGGCGATGCTGTTATTTCTCATTCCAGCGACAAATGGAGAGAGAATACTAGAATGGCAGGATATGAAGCAGTTGCCATGGGGGCTTTTGCTTTTGTTTGGAGGCGGGCTTTCGCTCGCTACAGGATTTGCGGAAACGAATCTAACAGGATGGATCGGGGAAAATTTACAGCATTTAAATGGGCTGTCTTACCTCATGCTGCTGATTATTTTAACGGCTTCAATTTTATTTATGACCGAAATTATGTCTAATACAGCAGTTGCGAACATGATCATTCCAATTACAGTAGGGCTTGGACTTGCAATTGGCATGGAGCCGTACGGCTTAATGGCTGCGGCTGCGTTAGCTTCCTCATGTGCGTTTATGTTGCCAATTTCCACACCGCCAAATGCGGCTGTCTTTAGTGCAGATGTGCTGAAAATATCTGATATGGTCAAGGCTGGTTTTTGGCTAAATGTGATCAGTATTGTAGCGATTGTGCTTGCGGTTTATTTCTGGCTGCCGGTCGTGCTGAGATGAAGACTTTGATCGAATGGAGACTTTTGGTGTTTTTGTTTCTTTTGGCTTCGGTACTGAAGCTGCCTTTTTGAGGTGCGGGTCCTTTGGCGTGTAATAGGTGGCTCCAATGTTGAGTCTGCCTTTAAGCTGATCAATGGAAAGCTCACCAAACTCTAAATGGTAGTCAATTTTGTCCACATGCAGTGATTCAATGTGAATGTGCGTATCCTCCGAGACAGGCGGAGCAGGTGCAGACATTTTCTGCTCAAGAGCGGTGAGTCTTTTTTCCAGCTCGACGACAGATGGGGATGGACTGGATTCAGTTTTTTTAAAGAGTGATTGAATGAAATGTTTCAAGTGGACCACAACCTTTTCTTTCGCCTTGCTCTAGTCTATGGAAAAGCTACCAAGTATATACTTATAGAGATACATGAAAGGGGAGAAGTGCATGCTGCCTACACGCATTCAGATTACCCATATGAAGACGAATACGATTGGTACAGGGTCCTCGATGACATTCGGTTCGACGATCGTACGAAATCACTGCTCGACGATCAAAAGAAACAATGGTTTTGGTGAACAAAATGCCGATGGCGTGATCACGATCTTGCCGATTGAAACGATTGATGATCGTGATCTAATAGACGCAGTCAGTATCAATATTCGTCATCTATGATTATCGCAGTTGCTTTTCCTTCATCCTTTTGCAAGCGAATGTATAGTACGCCGTCTTTAAAGGCCGCATTCATTTGACCAAGAATCATATCTGGGAGCCGAATTTTTCTTTCAAACGGACCATACTTTCCTTGTTTTTGGCGAAAATCCTGTTCGTTAAAAAAGGAAAAACGCTGTCCTTTTACAACTAAATATTCACCATATGACAGCACCTGAACATCTTCCTTCCGGTAGCCAGGCAGATAAATTAAGTACTGAAATTCAGTAGGGGTTTCCACAATGTCGACTGGTGGAAACGATGCATCTGTTCCTCGCTGATCTTGCTGCGAGAATGTAAATGGAGACGGACCATTTGCCATAAAGGGAGATCTTTGCTCATCATCGAATATCATTTTCCAAAAATCATCTCCATGCATTTGCTGGGCAATGTCCATCCACTGCTTCATTTTTTCGAAGTCCATGTGAAGACCTCCTGTTAACATACTTGATGGGTGCTCGCATATACCTATAAAAAGGAGGTTTATCTGTGGTTCAACCAACTCCGTATATCAATATTAATATTTTCATGTTAAAAATTAATTCCTTTGAAAATGCGTCGGCGGTGAATGTCGGACAAAATTTGTTAGCAGAGTGGCAAAACTCAGATAAAAAAAATCAGGGGTACGGACAGAATTTTGGAGATGCTAGCGGTTTTGTCGGAACAAAGAGCCATGTAGATGATCGAGATCAAGTGGACTCACCTGCCTCTTTTTCGCCAGCAGCTAAACCTATTCCAAGGAAGTGATGTGTGATGTTATTCTCACCCTCAGTCGTCAATGTCGGTGCTTTTAAAATCAATGCAATGGATCGGGGGGCATCACTGACGCTAGGACCTTATCAGCAGATCGATTATTTTCTCTCGATGAAATTGAACCAAGGTTTTGGTGAGGACAATGGAGATTGTTCACCGCTTGTCATTCCGATTTCAAGCGTACTCGATCCAGATATGGTGGACTCGAATTCAGTGAAAAACAGTGTGATTTAAACAAAAAAGAGACCGGGATTCCCCGTGTCTCTTTTCTATTGTGTTTGATTCAGATGGCTTTTGCGTCTTGCGTAGGTAAAATACACAACGACACCAATGGCTACCCAGATGAGGAAGGCTCGCCATGTCTCCCATTTCAGTGTGGCAGCCAAGATCATACAAATGACCGCACTAATGATGGGAAGAACAGGAACAAAGGGTACTTTAAACGCTGTTTTCATATTCGGATGTTTTTTCCGGAGTATGATCACAGCGATCGAGATCACCGTAAAGGCCGCAAGTGTACCGATGCTGACTAAATTAGCAAGTGTTGATAAGTTGACGAAACCAACGATACATGCCGCAACAGCGCCTGTCAGCCAAGTGTTGGCAACCGGTGTCTTCGATTTTGGATGAACGTTTGAAAAGATTTTTGGCATGAGTCCATCTCGGCTCATGGCAAAGGTTAAACGAACCTGAGCGTAGACAAGTGCAATTAACACGGTCGTAATCCCAATAATAGCACCTGCCGATATAATACCAGCGACACTATTCAGTCCAACCACTTGTAAAGCAAAAGCGACAGGGTCACTGACATTCAGTTTCGTATAGTGAACCATGCCGGTTAAGACAAAGGACACCCCGATGTATAAAATTGTACAAACACCGAGCGCGCCAATAATTCCGATTGGCATCGCTTTTTGCGGGTTTTTGACTTCTTCTGATGCATTAGCGATTGCATCAAATCCAAGGTAAGCAAAAAAGACAGTTGCCGCTCCTGCAATCACGCCATGGAAGCCCATTGGCATAAAAGGTGTCCAATTTTCAGGTTTAACGTAAGCAAAGCCTGAAATGATAAAGAGGAGGACAATGGCAATTTTGATGAGCACAATGATGTTATTCAGCTTCGTGCTCTCTTTTACGCCTCTTGAGACAATAAAGGTAATGAGTAAAATAATGAGTGCGCCTGGCAGGTTAAAGATGGCCCCATCAGCGGCTCCGGGTGCAGCCGATAAAGCCTTCGGTATGTGCAGACCAAATCCACTGAGCAGTGATTGAAAATAGGATGACCATCCGCTTGCCACAGCAGAGAGCGCAACAACATATTCAAGCATTAAATCCCAGCCCATTAAAAAGGCGAGGAATTCTCCAAGTGTTGCGTAAGAATACGTATAGACACTTCCTGACACTGGAATGGACGAGGAAAATTCAGCGTAGCAAAAAGCAGCAAGGGCGCATGCGATCGCAGCCAAAATAAAAGATATAATAATCGCAGGTCCCGCATCTTTCGCAGCCGCAACCCCCGTTATCACAAAAATTCCAGTCCCGACCACACAGCCAATGCCAAGCAAGATTAAATCAAATGTATTCAAAGAACGGCTCAGCCGCTTCGTTTGACTTTCAAGCATGAGCTGATCGAGAGACTTTTTTCTAAATAAAGAACTCATGTTGACCTCCTAATGGATAAATCTTTTCGTAAGACGAATGTTAGTATATGCGTAAATGACAATTTAGTCAATTGGTTGAAAAACGCTTTAAATCACTAAAGTATTAAATGTCACAAAAGTCTAATGTGTATTAAAAGACATCCGCCGTCATTGACAGGCGGATGTGATAACAGGAGATTTACGTTTCTTCAGCAAATATTTTTTCATTGTACAGCACACTCGGATGTGTTGGGTAATGGGCTGAGGATGCAAGATGATGGGTTTTCGCTTGAGCCAAATCACCGAGCTGATAATAACAATAGCAAAGCTGAAGGTGAGGATACCATGTTTTATATTGTGTCAGTGTAAAGGCTGTTTCGATTTCAGGCGCTTTCAGTGCCTGCTCATACCAATAGATCGCTGCTTTGTGTTTATTTTGTGCTTTGAAATGATCCCCAATCCGGCAGCAAAATTCTGGACGGGGCTGATCATATAAGAAGGATCGCAGTAAGGAGGATAAGGCGGCTTCCTCAAATCCGACTGCATAATAGCAGTCAGCTAAATTTTGGCATGTGCGAATTTCATCCTCAATCCAGCATTGTTTTGTGGCTAAAAATTTGTGATAAAAGCGAATCGCCTTCACATGCTGCTTGTTATCTCGTAATTCATTGGCGAAGTAAAAGAGATCACGAGGTGTCATCTCTTCGCCTTTTGCAAGCATGTTTTCATAAATGCGCAGATTGCGTCCGGGCTCTCCGGCGGTTGTTTTCTTACGCTTTTGATGGGTGACGGCGATATCAGCGGGAAAAATGTTGCCATACACTTGAAGGAATTCATGAACGGCCCCATACCACTGAAAGTTCAAGGCACGCTTGACGAGCCGATTTCTTCTATATTTAAAATTCACCTGACCGTCCTCACTAAATCCAACGTGGTAAAACATCGAGACGGCATCTACTGCGGGATCTAGCGTCTGTTTGAGCTGAAGCAGTTTTTGCCGGTCCTCTTCAAGTAGGACATCGTCGGCATCCAGCCATAAGATATACTCTTTTGTCGCATGGGAAAAAGCGAAATTGCGTGCTTTTGCAAAATGCTGGACCCATTCAAAGTCGAGCACCTTCGCTGAAAAGGAGTGAGCAATGTCCTTTGTTTGATCCGTTGATCCTGTATCAACAATGATCATCTCATCTACAATGTCTTGAACAGAAGACAGGCAGTCAGCCAAAACCTCCTCTTCATTTTTCACAATCATACATAAACTAATGGTTATCATCTTTAGATCACCTCTTCATAGTGTATCGAGCATCAAAAGGAAACATTCTTTTCAGCAGCGGTTTTTTTTAAAACTAGTTTTCTGCTACTGGCTGATTTAAAATAAAGGAAGAATCTATGTAAGGGCTGATAAAATGAGTTTATTGAATGTAGAAGGATTATATAAAACCTATGGCGAAAAAACGCTGTTTGATCATATCTCTTTTCATATAGAACCAAAGGAACGCATCGGGTTAATTGGACCGAATGGAACAGGGAAGTCAACGCTTTTAAAAGTCATTGCAGGACTTGAATCATTTGAGGAAGGCGACATCACAAAGGCAGGGACACTTGATATCGAATTTCTCGAGCAAGATCCTGAAATGAGCGGGGATGAAACGATTCTCGACTATATTTTTTCAGGAACAGCACCAATGATTCAAACAATGAAAGCCTATGAAAAGGCGCTGGCTGATTTAGAGCATGATCCACAAAACGAGGCAAAACAAGAAGCGCTTATGCGTATGCAAAATAAAATGGATCAGGACGACGCATGGGATGCGAACCTTTCGGCGAAAACGATTTTGACAAAGCTTGGCGTCAAAGATGTGAGCCGATCTGTTCATGCGTTATCAGGCGGACAGAAAAAGCGTGTGGCGATCGCCAAAAATTTAATTCAGCCTGCAGGTTTGCTGATTTTAGATGAGCCGACAAACCATCTAGACAACGCAACCATTGAATGGCTTGAAGGATATTTGAGTCAATACAGTGGGGCTGTCATTCTTGTCACCCATGATCGTTATTTCTTAAACCGTGTCGCCAATCGGATTTATGAATTAAATCAGGGGCAGCTTTACACATATAAAGGAAATTATGAAGTCTTTTTAGAAAAAAGAGCGGAACGAGAAGCAGAAGCTCAAGTAAAAGAAACGAAACGTCAAAATTTGCTTAGACGTGAGCTTGCATGGTTGAGAAGAGGGGCAAAGGCTCGAACGACAAAGCAAAAAGCACGTATCGGCAGAGTGGAAGAGCTGAAGGATCAAAAGGGACCTGATGCAAAGGGAGAGCTTGATTTTGCGATCGGTTCTCACCGGCTTGGAAAACAAGTGATTGAGGCAGAAGAGATCAGCATCACATTTGCTGGTCAAACCCTTGTGGATCAGTTCAGCGATTTAGTCGTGCCAGGTGATCGCATCGGATTTATCGGACCGAATGGAGTGGGCAAAACAACTTTACTCAATTGCCTAGCGGGTAAAATAGAACCGACGAACGGACAATTGACCATTGGACAAACAGTCCGCATTGGCTATTACACGCAGGACCATAACGAAATGAATGAAGAGCTGAATATCATTGATTACATTAAAGAAACAGCTGAAATTGTCAAAACGGCAGATGGCGTCATTGTGACAGCAGAGCAGATGTTGGAGCGATTTTTATTCCCTAGATCCATGCAGCGCACGTTTATCCGCAAGCTGTCAGGGGGAGAGCGCCGCAGATTGTATTTATTGAAGGTTTTGATGGAAGAGCCGAATGTTCTCTTTTTAGATGAGCCGACGAACGACTTGGATACAGAGACACTGAGCATTTTAGAGGATTATTTGGAGCAGTTCCCAGGCGTAGTCATCACCGTGTCGCATGATCGTTATTTCTTAGACCGAGTCGTCCATCGTCTGCTTGTGTTTGAAGGAAATGGACGTATTTCACACTTCCAAGGTGCTTACAGCGATTACATGGAGCAAGAAAAAGAACAGAAGCGGACAGAGACAAAACCAGCTGAAAAACAAGTAGAAGCTGCACCGAAAAAGAGGAAAAAACTATCCTATAAGGACCAGCTTGAATGGGATGGGATTGAAGATCGGATACAAGCTTTAGAGGACAAACACCAACAGCTCGAAGCCAGCATTGCAGAGGCTGGCAGTGATTTTGGGAAAATTCAAGAGCTGATGGACAAGCAAAAAGCCGTCGCTGAAGAATTAGAACAAGCGATGGATCGTTGGACAGAACTGTCGATGATGATTGAAGAATTAGAAAGTAATGAAAAATAAAGGTTATCAAAAAACTGTAGAGACGATCTACAGTTTTTTTTGATAAGAACATTTGGCATAAGCATCGTGCTGATGAATGGATTCTTCATTTCGGCACTCAATTTGAAAGCCTTTGATCCAGTTTTGTTCGTACAACTCTGCCGCAATTAATCTCGCAACATCCTCTACAAAACGTGGATTTTCATAGGCCTCTTCTGTCACTTGTTTTTCATCTGGTCTTTTGAGTACAGGGTAAAGGGGCGCACTCGCATTAGACTCGATGATCTGCAGTAGATCTGCTTTCATGTCGTCAGGGAGTTGACCTTGTTCAAACAGCTCTACCTGAATCGATACAGTGCCACGCTGATTATGTGCGCCGTATTCACTGATTTCTTTTGAACAAGGACATAACGTTGTCACTTGAGCAGTGCAACCAATATGACAAATCCATCCGTTTTCTTCATGAAAGTGGATGTCATATTGCACGTCTGCATGCATCAAACCGGACTTTCCGCTGATGGGACTCTTTTTTTCCATGTACCACGGAAAGGAAACTTGAATCGAGGCAGATGGCTGATTCATATGCTTGGCAAGCTGTGCCGTCAATTCTTTTAAGGAATCCACATCAACCGGCTTTCCGCTCTCATAAAATGAGTGAAGCTGCTCGGTGAGACGGCTCATATGAATGCCTTTTTGATGAGCTGGCAAATATGTACTCAGCGTAAAATCAGCGGAAGAGGTTTGGTGCTGTGGAGCCGTTTTAGACAAAATATGTACAGGGTACGACACACGGCAAATTCCGACCTGTTCCAGATTAAAATAAAAGTCCTGTTCGGTTTGTTGGATGTCTATCATGTCCTCTTTTTGACAAGGTTTTGTTCTAGCGCTTGGCGGGACAGAACCGAATTGTGCGTGTCGTTCTTTTTTGGATGGAAATGAACGCATAGGGTACCTCCTTTAAAACGTAATTATTCCTATTTATTCTGCATCAAACCACAATAGAAATCAAGTGATCAAAAATTAACGTTTACGTTAAGGTCACAAAGGTGTATAATAAAACATGAATTGATGAGCAGGAGGCACTGGTGATGGAATGGATGAAAATTGATCAAGTGGCGAAAAGAAGCGGTCTGACGAAACGGACCATTCGTTTCTATGAAGAGATTGGTTTATTATCAGCACCAAAGCGGACAGAGGGCGGTGTCAGACTTTACTCAGAGGACGACATGGAAGAACTGGAGAAAGTGATGCAGGCCAAAGAAGTACTTGGCTTTTCTTTACAAGAGCTTCAGTCGTTTATGGAAATAGGAAAACAGCTTGAGCTGAATAAAGAAGGCTACTTGCTGTCGCTTGATCCGAAGGAACGATTAGAAAAGCTGTTAGATATTGAGACGCAGTTAACTGTGCAGCATCAATTGATTACAAAAAAGCTAGAAACGATTCAATCCTTTAAAAAGGATCTTGAAATGATGAAAGAAAGAGCGGCTCATGCCATTGAGCAATTACAAAAATAAACACCTCAGCGTGTTTATTTTATTTTGTTAAACAACTGTAGGAAAGGTTCTGATGGAATGCAGGAAGAAGAAGTATTAAAACAGCGTACGAGTCTGCTTAGACAGCCAAAAGCCGTCTGGGCGGTGGCCTTTGCTTGTGTGATTTCATTTATGGGAATAGGGCTTGTAGACCCGATTTTGCCAGCCATTGCATCGCAATTACATGCATCTCCAAGTCAGGTGTCTCTTTTATTTACGAGCTATTTGCTTGTCACCGGCTTTGTGATGTTTTTTACCGGTTTTATTTCTAGTCGTATTGGTGCCAAATGGACGTTATTATTAGGACTCATCTTTATTATTGTCTTTTCTGCTTTAGGCGGTACTTCTTCAACCATTAATGAATTAATTGGTTTTAGAGGCGGATGGGGCATTGGGAATGCCTTATTTATTTCAACGGCATTATCAGTAATTGTCGGTGTGTCTGTTGGAGGAAGTGCGAAAGCCATCATCTTATATGAGGCGGCACTAGGTCTTGGGATTTCTGTTGGGCCGCTCCTTGGCGGTGAGCTTGGAACGATCTCTTGGCGCGGGCCATTCTTTGGTGTGGCAGTGTTAATGCTCGTTGCTCTTTTAGCCATTACCTTTATGCTTCCACCTATGCAAAAGCCGCAGAAAAAGGTGAAGTTATTTGAAGCTGTTGGAGCCTTGAAATATAAGGGGCTTTTAACGATGGCATCTGCTGCTTTCTTATATAACTTTGGATTCTTTGTTCTTCTAGCTTATTCGCCATTTGTGCTTCATCTTGATGAGCATGGTCTTGGCTACGTCTTTTTTGGATGGGGATTATTTTTGGCTGTGACATCTGTCTTCTCAGCGCCGGTCATTCATCGCAAATTGGGTACATTAACAGCTCTTGTTGTTCTCTTTGCTTCGTTTGCTGTGATTTTATTCGGCATTGGAATATGGACATCACATGTGGTCGTGGTCATTTGCGGTATTGTCATTGCTGGGGGAATCCTCGGCATGATCAATACGGTGCTTACGACGGCTGTGATGGGATCAGCTCCTGTTGAGCGTTCAATTGCATCATCTTCATACAGTGCTGTACGATTTATTGGTGGTGCGATTGCGCCTTGGATTGCGGGAGTTCTCGCTGAAACTTACACAGCAAGCACCCCTTATTATGTAGGGGCGGCAGTTGTTCTCTTAGGAATGGTCATCCTGCTTCTTGGCCGTAAGCATCTGGTGAATATCCAACCAGGTCATTAATAGAAAAAAGCCTCATATCTTTTGAAAAGATATGAGGCTTTTTTTTGTCGTTATAATACTTTGGTTGTCCAGGATTCGCAATTCCAAGTTTCAGTAGCCACATCTTGATAAAATTCAGGTTCGTGGGAAATCAATAGGACGCTGCCTTTATATTCTTTTAACGCGCGCTTTAATTCTTCTTTTGCATCGACATCCAAGTGGTTTGTCGGCTCATCGAGAACAAGCAAATTGGTTTCTTCGTTAATGAGCTTGCAAAGGCGGACCTTCGCTTTTTCACCACCACTTAAAACAGACACACGGCTTTCAATATGTTTTGTCGTTAAACCGCATTTGGCAAGGGCAGCTCTGACTTCATATTGTGTGTACGATGGGAAGGTGCTCCACACCTCTTCGATACAAGTGTTGCTGTTTTGCTCTTTTACTTCTTGCTCAAAGTAGCCAATATGCAGGAATTCTCCGCGTTCCACCTCACCAGAAATGGGGGAAATTTCTCCAAGCAGGCTTCGGAGCAGTGTCGTTTTTCCGATACCGTTGGCACCGTATAACGCAATTTTCTGCCCGCGTTCCATTTTTAAATTCAATGGACGAGAAAGTGGTTCGTCATACCCAATGACTAAATCCTTCGTTTCAAAAATCAATTTCCCTGATGTACGTGCAGGTTTAAAGTGGAATTCTGGTTTTGGTTTTTCCGCTGCTAATTCAATCATGTCCATTTTATCGAGTTTCTTTTGACGAGACATCGCCATATTTCGAGTGCTGACACGTGCTTTATTTCTCGCGACAAAATCCTTTAATTCAGCCACTTCTTGCTGCTGCCTTTTATACGCTGCCTCTAGTTGCTGCTTTTTCACTTCGTACACTTGTTTAAATTGATCATAATCACCAACGTAGCGCGTGAGTTCTTGATTTTCGACATGATAAATCAAGTTAATGACACTGTTTAGGAACGGAATATCATGTGAAATGAGGATAAACGCATTTTCATATTCCTGCAAATAGCGCTTCAGCCACTCAATATGCTGTTCATCTAAATAGTTGGTCGGCTCGTCAAGAAGAAGAATTTCAGGCTTCTCTAACAGCAATTTCGCAAGCAGTACTTTTGTCCGCTGTCCGCCGCTCAGCTCTGTCACATCACGATCGAGCCCGAGATCTGTTAACCCAAGACCTCTTGCAATTTCCTCTACCTTGGAATCAATGATATAAAAATCATTGTTCGTCAGGGCATCCTGAATGACGCCTACTTCTTCTAAAAGCTTTTCTAGCTCATCAGGATCTGCTTCACCCATTTTTTCGTAAATGTCATTCATTGCGGCTTCCATTGAGAATAAATAATGGAATGCATCTTGAAGGACTTCACGAATAGTTCTTCCTTTTTCAAGCACGGTATGCTGATCGAGGTAGCCGACACGGACATTTTTTGCCCATTCGACTTTTCCTGCATCTGGCTCAAGCTTTCCAGTAATAATATTCATAAACGTTGACTTTCCTTCACCGTTGGCGCCAATCAAGCCGACATGCTCGCCTTTTAATAACCGGAAGGAGACTTCGTGGAAAATGGCTCTGTCGCCAAAGCCATGACTTAAATCTTTAACAGATAATATCATTTTTTACACCTCAAATAGATTCAAAACGGCTAGTGCCTCTCATGATTATATCGAACTGTCCGGCTCGATAAAAGCATCAAAAGAAAAATTGCGTTTCAAAGCTGATTTTGAGATACTAAAGGATAGATTGAATGAGGATAAAGGAGATCAACATGACGGAAAATTGGGCATTTTTGAAAGAAGCAAAGCCATTTATTCAAAAGAACTTTGAAGCGGCTGGCTTTGAGAAGCCAACAGCGATACAAGAACAAACAGCAGAGTGGATTACGGAAAAACGCGATGTGATCGCAGAATCACCGACTGGAACAGGGAAGACCCTTGCGTATGTTCTGCCGCTTTTAAATAAAATTGATGTGAGTATCAAACACCCGCAAGTCTTAATCTTGGCACCTTCAAGAGAGCTTGTGATGCAAATTTTTGATGTCGTGCAAGAGTTCAAACAAGGTTCAGACATCAAAGCTATTTCCTTAATAGGCGGGGCAAATATCAAGAAGCAGCAGGAAAAGCTAAAAAAACACCCGAATATCGTGGTGGCGACACCGGGTCGCGTACAAGAGTTAATCAAAATCAAGAAACTGAAAATGCACGAAGTCAAAACGATTGTATTAGACGAAGCAGATCAGCTTCTTGTGCCAGAGCATATGAAAACGATCCAAGGGATCATTAAGTCCACATTAAAAGAAAGACAAATCCTTTGTTTTTCTGCAACATTGAAAGAAGAAACCGTTCAGCTGATCAAAGAAATGACATCTGAACCAGAAGTATTGAAAATTGCTAGAAGCGAGGAAGAAGCACAGAAAGTGGGTCACTATTATCTGTTATGTGATCAGCGTGACAAAGTGAAACTGCTGCAAAAGCTATCACGGCTTGAGGACATGCAGGCGCTTGTCTTTGTGCGAGATATTACGAATTTGAGCATTTATGCAGAAAAATTAGCGTATCACCATGTCGACCTTGGTGTGCTTCACAGTGAAGCGAAAAAAGCAGAGCGTGCTGTCATCTTAAAGGCTTTTGAACAGCGTGAATTCCCGCTCCTCCTTGCAACAGATATTGCAGCAAGAGGAATCGATATTGATGATCTGCCATATGTGATTCATGCAGATCTGCCAAATGAAGAAGGCTACATTCACCGTTCAGGCAGAACCGGACGCGCAGGAAAAGAAGGCGCAGTCATCAGTCTTGTCACACCTCAAGAGCAATCAATGCTGAAAAAAATGGCGAAAAAGCTGAATCTTTCGCTTGAAGAAATCGTGTATAAGCAAGGCCAGCTGCACCTTGCACCCAAGCAGGCATAAGAAAAGGACCCTCCATAATTGGCAGGGTCCTTTTTTGTTATGAAATTTTGACAAGTTGTTTTCCGACATTTTCCCCTTTGAATAGTCCAAGGAATGCATCTGGAATGTTGTCAAAGCCTTCAATGATTGTTTCTTTATATGTGAGTTTTTCTTCTTTTACCCATTGTGCGAGATCTTTTGCCGCCTCTTCAAAACGATCAGAGTAGTTGGCAACAATGAAGCCCTGCATCAATGCGCTTGTTTTAATGAGTTTTGTTTGCACACGAGGGCCAATGTCTTCGCTTGCACTAATGTTATAAGAAGAAATGGCGCCGCAGACTGGAATACGTGCAAAACGGTTCAAATGATTCATTACAGCATCAGAGATGTCGCCGCCCACATTGTCAAAATACACATCGACACCGTTTGGGCAGGCTTTTGCAATGGCGTCATCTAAATCATTTGTTGTTTTATAATTAATGGTTTCATCAAAGCCCAGTTCTTTTAAATAAGCCAGCTTATCATCAGATCCGGCAATTCCAACAACGTGGGCACCTTTGATTTTAGCGATCTGTCCGACAACAGAACCAACGGCACCTGCGGCTCCAGAAATGACAACCGTTTCGCCTTCTTTTGGCTGACCAATCGCAAGAAGTCCAAAATAGGCGGTTTGTCCTGGCATGCCCAAAATCCCTAAGTAATAAGATAACGGCGCAATGGATGGATCAATTTTTGTCAGAGACTCTGCTTTGGCAGTAGAATATTCCTGCCAGCCAAGGAATCCAAGTACAAAATCACCTTTCTCAAATTGAGGAGATTTGGACTCGACGACTTCTCCGACCACACCACCTTGAATGACTTCATTCAGCTTGAACGGAGGTGTATAGGATTTTGTATCTTGCATTCGTCCTCTCATGTAAGGATCTACAGACACATATTTCGTTTGAATCAAGACTTCGCCATCTTGCGGCGTTGGTATATCAACTGTTTCAAAATGAAAAACATCTTTAGTAGGTAACCCTTTTGGACGTTTTGCTAATTGAATTTGTTTTTGTTGACTCATGTCAAATCCTCCCTTTCACTTGCAACCTAGATTTACATTAACATGATGCTTCTTTTCGTTCAAAACATACGGTCTTTTCCAAGCACATACAAAAAAGCAGCCACCATCTAAAAGAAGGGGACTACTTTTTTTGAAGAGAGACAGAAAGGAGCGGCGGGAGACAACCAAACAGTTGATACTCATCCGCATCACGTTCTTTTAACAAATATTCATTTGCATTTTGCATGGAGGCTTTCATCATATCGTGCGTCACAAAAGGAAAAAGGATATTTAAATATGAGGACAACAGGTCTTGTGGATCTTGTTCGATTGACTCGATATCTCCAATGTTGATAATAATAGAAAAGAGATAATCGATGCAGATGTGAAAGTGCTGTTCAGCAAACAAAGTAAGCGGCTTTGCTTTTGATTCTTCAGGATTCCATTTTTGAAAAAGCTGTTTCACCAAATCACTGACAACCCATGCATTAAACTGCTGCTCAGCTGAAAAATAATACATCAGCTCCACCCCATTTCTAGCCTCCAGTATAAGAATTGTACAACAAATGACAAGGAATGAATACGATTTTTCAGAAAATTTAGTCATTTTTACAGTCTTTTTGTCAAAAATAAGTCCATAGACGCATTAAGTTAACAGAGTAAAAATGGATGTGCCGGAGGAGGGTTTAATGACAAAAGTGACGGGTAAAAGATTCGTAAGACGTTAAAGGAGGAATAATAAATGAAACCTGTTGTAAGAGAGTATTCAAATGATGAAACACTTCAAAGAGATGTGGAGCAATTAAAACAACTCGGTGTTGCAAGAGAGGACATTTATGTTCTGTCCCATGACGATGATCGAACTGAGCGTATTGCAAGCAATGCAGATGCCAATACGATAGGTCCAAAAGAAGTTGGACTCAAGCATGCGGTTGGAAACATCTTTAGCAAAAAGGGAGATGAACTCCGCAATAAGATTCACGAAATTGGTTTCTCAAAAGAAGAAGCTGAGACATTTGAAGAACATTTAGACGAAGGAAAAGTTCTTCTCTTTGTGACTGACCATGAAAAAGTGAAAAATTGGGCATAAACGCCATCGTAAAAAGCCTCTTACTTTTGTAAGGGGCTTTTTTTCATGCTGCGATAATTAAAATCTACCATCTGTCTTTTTCACTATAATAAGACAGGTTAAAAAATTGGGGTAAACAGTAAAATGTCTAATTGAAAATATAGAAATATCAAAGGATACCATCAAAAAAAAGAAAAAAGTAGTGAAAATATCACAAAAAACCATTCGGGAAATAATTATGATATCTTTATTTTTATCTCAAAATGAAATAAAAATCTTGTGTAATTTAGTAGATAAATTTCTTAGTTCTATTGGTTTAAGTTGTATTTTTGTGTAGAAATAAGTGTTTTAAGGTCAAAAAACCACGAAATATACCTGTATTTTCAATTAGAAAATCATTCTAATGTTTAGGAAATAATTTGTTGACAAAATAATCTAAAAACAATATATTTGGCTTAATCAAGTCATTATGGAATTAGTTGTTAAATTTTTGATAGGTGGATTTCAGGATCAATTCTGTAAATGATGATGCATTAAGACCTAAGGAAGAGCACTTCTGGGGCAAAGCGATACTGAAGAAATATCTATTAGACAAAAAGAAATGGATGATAGATAGCTTAGAATGGTAGATTCGTTTTTCTACTATGCCTATTTCTCAATGATATGATTCAGGGTATTCAGAGGATCATCATAAAGAAAACGCTTTCTAAACGCTGTTAAGGAGGTGAACCCATATGAAGAAAATGTACAACAAACTAAGGCGCTGTAACAGTTGAATGGCTGGGGTTGTATGTGAAGATGAGTGCTGAAAAAGAAGAGTGACATGTGGGATGCTTCTCTCCTTTTTCAGAAAATAGATTTCCTAAAAAATCCATCTTTCATTTTATCATAAGGCTTTTTGCTTGAAAACCACCTTTGTTAGGAAAGGTGATTGTGAATTGAAGGAGGTCACGTGATGAAAAAGGCTTTGTATCATGAAGACAGCGGGTTGTATTTAGAGAAAATGCGCATGGCTTTTCAAGAACACTATGAGCAAAGAACAGATATGTGGTCTACTGATCCATCATTAACAGACGCTGCTGTGATGTCTCTGAAGGCATGGCGTTCCAGGGAAAAGGATGCACTTGCTTCTGTGCTGGATATCGGCTGCGGGAACGGCAGGGCTCTTGAACATTTACAAGGACTGTCGGCATATACCGGCATTGATCTTTATGAACATGAGGAATGGCAAGGATTAAAGAAAAGAAAAGAGGTTCCTGTCCATTTTTATCATCAAGATTTTATGTCCTGGTCAATGGATCAAGGGCGCGAGCTGACGTTTGATCTGATTTTAGATCATGGCTGCTTTCACCATCAGCATCCTGATGACCACGAACGATACTTAAAGCAGATTTCCTCGCTGCTTCATGAAGGTGGTGTCTTTTCCCTTGTTGTATGGGGAGAAGAGTGGAAAACAGGCTTAATCGGAGAAGATGGACGCTTCCATTTTTCATTCTCAGATACTCAGCTTGGAGAAAAGATTTGTACATCAGGACTTGAGCTCGTTTCGATTACACCATTACAAGCGAAGGCTGGGATCAGCCAGCATCATGTCATTGCTGTCAAAATCTAGTGCAAAGGAGGATAAACGCGATGTTTGATGTGATGGTTCTTGGTGCATACCTAGGCGAGTGCTTCAATCAATGTAGCTGAATTGAAGTACGGACTATTCATCCAATCAAAGGGCACAACCGGATGACGTGCATTTGAAGGACCAGAGCTTCTAGTAAAGGAGAAAGCAGCTCGAAGCTAGCAGAGATATTCTTTTAGAGAAAGAGCATGTCAGTTTCCATTCAAGAATCATCAAATGGTGTTGCTCTCTTACAGAGAATACAGCGTATGAAGCTCGATTTCTGCTCCTTTGTACTGGACAAGTGACAGTCTAAAAAGAGTCTTTATGAAAGGTACTGATGGATGATTGGCATCGCACATCTATTCAGCCAGTATGACAGGAAATTTCTCCTGAGCCATGATTCTAGCTGGAACCGGTGCTCAGGGTGCAAAGGGAGTGCATACACATATTCATCACGCCATCACTGCGCTGAGAGAGTTCAATGGGGTGCAGTGATGAATAGGGGGAGACAAATGAACAAGTTTGTAGCTGAACTACAATCAATGATTCATCATTTTACATTTCAAGAAAAACACTATTTGCTCGTGGGGCCAGTGAACCTGCCGATCTCTATTGAACATGAAGAAGTGCAGTTTACATGGTATGCTTTTGCGTCTGTAGAAGCTGATACAACGCCAACGGTTGAGTCTATTGTACAAATGAGTACCGAGCAGCAAACATTTTCCTCTTGTCTCCTTTTTGGCGACTTTGAAAATGAAGTGCCGCCGCTTGTGCGAATTCATAGTGTCTGCCAAACAGGGGATGTGTTTGGGTCACTGAAATGTGATTGCGGTCCACAGCTTGCATCATCGCTAAAAAAAATCACCGATTACGGAAAAGGCATGCTTGTGTATATGGCCAATCAAGAAGGGCGCTCTATTGGGCTAATGGCCAAAGCCTTCACGTATAAATTACAGGAAATGAAACTGGATACATTTGAGGCGAACAGGTTGATCGGCTGCGGAGATGATGATCGGCATTACGAGGAAGCGGCGGCTGTCTTGCACTATTTAAACAAAGGGAAACCATTGCATCTTTTAACCAATAATCCAGATAAAGTCGATTCCATTGCTGCTTACGGTCTTCCGGTTTTACGGTTTGATCATACGGTAGAAGCCTCTCTCTATAATGAAGCATATTTAAAGGCAAAAGCAGCATCAGGGCATATGGTCGATGAGAAGAAATTAATTAATCAGTAGATGAGTTTATTTAAAGAAGGCGGGAGAAAAGCGTGAAACCTGATATCAATTGGATTCAAATCCCAAGCGGCTATGCGACGATTGGAAGTAATGAAGAAGATATGAAAAAGGCATCAGAATTTTGGAAGGACAAACTTCTCAATCCAGCCTATGGCCGTGAGAAAAAATTTCAAAAATGGCTGTACAAAGAATTTCCATCTTATCAGCCGTATATGAGCGAATTTTTCATCTCAGATACGGTCGTCACCAATGAATGGTATCAAAGCTATTGCGACGAGACAGGAAAGCCTTATCCAGAGAGCTTGACGAACCTAGAACTTGGCGGGGGGAAAGACCATCCAGCTTGGGGCATGGACATCGAGGAAGCTTTCTCATTTTGTCAGTGGCTGAGCGGGAAGCTTGGATACGAGGTATCGATCCCTACTGAGGAAGAATGGGAATATGCTGCCCGGGGCAATACGAGACATCAATATCCTTGGGGAGATGAGTTTAACCCCTCTTACTGTAATACACACGAATCAAATATTGAAAAAACGACACCTGTCCGTCATTACGAAAAAGGAAGATCTCTATTTGGACTATATGATATGGGTGGCAATGTCGAAGAATGGGTCAACACCAAGTATCACATATATGAAGGCGGAATTGAGGTTGTAGATGATTTAACCGAGACACTCGGCAGTGATTACTACATTTTAAAAGGTGGCTCCTTCGCAAGAGGCGGAGATTTATGCAGAGTCGCAAGAAGACACGGGAAACACCCAGACCCTGTTTTTCGATTTACTGGTTTTCGTGTAGTTACTCGTCAAAAACAACATATAAAGGTGGGAGTGTAAAACCATGCATAGAGGACCGATTACATCCGTTTTATCAACTCAGCATGACCAAATTGTCTACACAGGTGGCTATGACCGCTGTATTTATAAATGGGACCGTGCCACGGGAGAAGGAACATTCATTGGCAGTCACGAGCATATCATCAACTCTTTATCCCTTTCGGAAAATGGAACGTATTTAGCGAGTGCATCGTCAGACTATACCATTCAATTATATGATACTGGCACACATACAAGAATTCGTACGCTATATGGTCATGCGGATGATGTGGAAGCTGTCGCATTTGCAAAGCAGGATACGCTTCTTGTATCAGTGTCCAGAGACAGAAGATGCTTAGTTTGGGATATTGAAACGGGAGCCATTTTAAGAGAATTTCATGGACATAGCAAGGATGTATTAGCTGTATGGATTCATGAGGATAAAGCTTATACAACTGGTGACGATGGCTATGTCCTTGTATGGCTCTATGAAACAGGAGAAATTGTAGGTGAAATTGGCCCGTTTGATTATGAGCTGGATACGATCAGCGGCAGCAATCAAAAAGAAGTATTCGCCCTTGGCAGAGATGATGGCACAGTTATCATTTATGATGCCGCTACATTACAGGAGAAAAAAAACATTAAAGCTCATTTACAAGGTGTGAAACGTGTGAATTTTTCACCGAGCGGTAACTACTTGCTTACAGCGGGTTATGACCATCTAATTAAGCTGTGGAATTATGAAACCGGTGATTTAATTGATACGTTGCTGCCTCATAAATATCAATGGGAGCGCTCGCTTGTTTGGACAGAAGACGAGCAAGCCATTTTAGGAGCCAGCTTTGGGAAAACGTATTGTGAATGGTCCATTCAAGAAGGAAAAGTGATCTCTGATGAGCAGGAATTGGCGACACCTTCTATTAATGATATTGCGTTGACTGAAGCGGGTGATATTATCACTGCATCAGATGACGGAAAATTCAGAAAGAATGGAATCGAAATCGCAAAATCAACAGGTGTTCTCACAAATGGAGTGGCTGTTGCACGGGATGGAAGCTATTATGCATGGGGCGATCATGCGAGTCAGGTGCATATTGTACACGAGTCATTGCAGCAAATGGTCTCTTTTGATCTCAACACAGGTCCTGTCAATAGTGTGTATTTCCATGAGGAGGATCGTCAATTTTATATTGGCACTTATGGCGGTTATGTGCATGTCATTTCGACAGAACACTTAAAGGAAATCGGCCGTTCTAAAGCACATGATTGCGCAGTCAAAGCATTAAAGGTAGAAGGAGATCATATCATCACAGCGGCAGTTGAAGGAACCATCTGTCTTCTCGATAAAAAGAGTTTGTCCTTAACAGCAGAATATATCGGGGCGACAGAGCTGTTAAATGATGTATTTATTGATAGCAAAAGAGATCGTATTGCCATTGTCAGCCGGGATAAAAACGTCCGATTGTTTGATTTGCATACAGGCAGAATTTTAAATCAGCACAACGAGCATCAATATTCCATTAAATCCATCACTGTGACAGACTCTGGCTATATTGTGAGCGGAGACTATTGGGGGTATATTGTGGTCTGGAATCCAGAGCTAGATGTCAATACAGGTCCGATTCGAATTGCTAAGAATGGTATTAGTGCCATTAGACAACTAGGAAATGATGTGTATGCAAGCTCATATGACGGTGGTATTTATCATATTCGAGAAGATGGCACACATACGGAAGTACTGCGCTTATTTGAACAATTTCCGAAAGAAGTAATCTCTCATTAAGAAAAAGAATGTAAGCGGGGGATTCTCATGATAAGTGTTTGCAAGGAACATATGAAAAAAGGTCTGACTGTACTCAATTGTCCGCATGTGCTCCTCATTAATAAATATGAATGTCGCAAATGCTGTTTTTGTAAACAACGAGCATCATATAAACTGTTTTATTCCTTGCCTTACTATGATCGATCTGAAAAGAAACGGCTTGAGAAAGTATAGCACATGAGAATAGAACTCCTTCATTTTCTGAAGGAGTTCTTTCCCTTGAGAGAAGAAAGGAGCCCGAGATGAAAGATGATGTTTTTTATATGAAGCTGGCGATTGCCAACGCGAAGGCGATGAAAGGACAAACCTCACCCAATCCGCTTGTTGGTGCAGTGATTGTTCAGAGCGGTGAGATCGTTGGGATTGGTGCGCACATGAAGGCTGGCGAGCCTCATGCTGAAATTCATGCGCTACAAATGGCAGGAGAAAAGGCGAAGGGAGCTGACATGTATGTGACACTCGAACCTTGTACACATCACGGAAAAACAGGCCCTTGCACCGAAGCGATCATCAAAAGTGGAGTGAAGAAAGTGCTGATTGCCACCCAAGATCCGAATCCGGTTGTTGCAGGTAAAGGAATTGCCTTTTTGAAAAAGGCTGGAATTGAAGTGGAGCAAGGGATATGTAAACAGGAAGCAGATCGTTTAAATGCTCCTTTTTTTCATTTGATGCAAACAAACCTTCCTTATGTCATTTTAAAATCAGCTATTTCGATAGATGGGAAAATTGCCACGGCTGAGCAAGAAAGCAAATGGATCACTGGAATAGAAGCGAGAACAGAAGTGCAGCGCTTACGTCAAGAAGCAGATGCGGTGCTGACAGGAGTGGAAACGATTATTCAAGATGATGCCGGCTTAATTGTAAAGGATTCATTCAACCATCAGCCCATTCGTGTCATCTTAGATTCAACATTAAGGATACCGCTTCATGCCAAATGCTTAACAGATCATAGGGCAGAAACCATAATTTGTACATCACAAGATTATGATCATCAAAAGTATCAACAGTTGATACAAAAAGGTCATCAAGTATTTGTCACAAGCGGAGAACACCGGACAGATCTTCAGGCTGTGTTACACATGTTGAAGAAGCGCTCTGTGATGTCAGTGCTTGTAGAGGCAGGGGGCAGTGTGAGTGCGTCATTTTTAGAAGCATCACTTGTGAACGAAGCTGTTATCTATATGGCACCTTTATTAATCGGAGGGAAAGATGCACCTACTTTTTTTGAAGGAGAAGGTGTGAAAAAACTAAAAAAGGCGATCCGTCCAGCGGATATTGAATATAGTATGGTAGGAAAAGATTTAAAAATGACGATGACATTTTAACGATGGAGAGAGGTCCTTGCACGTAGAGTGCAAGGCCTTTCAAATTTTTTGATAAAAATAAAATTGTACATACACCTTTATCGATCATGATGAATACGATGGATTGGGGTGATTCTATGAGAAAATGTAGACAATGCGGAAAGATATACCCAACTCATTCGACAGACCACTACCAAAAAGGAAGCTGGTATGATGCGTATAAGGATGATGGCTGGGAATGTGATAGTTGTAAGAAAGGTAAATCAGACAAACCAAGGAAACCAGTAAAAAATCCATGCTGCGGAAAAGATCCTTGTGTGTGTGTCATTCAAGGACCGCCAGGGGGAAGAGGAAGGAGAGGCCCAGCAGGTCCGGCGGGTCCAGTGGGTCCAGTAGGCCCAGCGGGTCCAGCAGGAGCAACGGGCGCAACAGGCGCCACCGGTGTAGGCTTAACCGGTATCGTGGCATTTGATCCAGCGGATGCCCCAACCTATCCAGAAGGTCAAGTGGTGACATTTGATGGAAGTACGTATGTGGCGAATACAGCTTCACCAACAGGTACGCCAGGTACGTCTCCAGATTATACATTGTTAGCAGCTGCGGGAGATACGGGCGCCACGGGTGCCACAGGAGCCACAGGAACAGGAGCGACCGGTGCTACAGGAGATACAGGCGCAACCGGAGCGACAGGAGCCACCGGAGCAACGGGCGCAACTGGAGCAACAGGAACCGGAGCGACCGGTGCTACAGGAGATACAGGAGCGACCGGAGCGACAGGAGCCACCGGAGCAACGGGAGCCACGGGAGCCACAGGAACCGGAGCGACCGGTGCTACAGGAGATACAGGAGCGACCGGAGCGACAGGAGCCACCGGAGATACGGGTGCCACGGGAGCAACAGGAACCGGAGCGACCGGCGCTACAGGAGATACAGGAGCAACCGGAGCGACAGGAGCCACCGGAGATACGGGTGCCACGGGAGCCACAGGAACCGGAGCGACCGGCGCTACAGGAGATACAGGAGCGACCGGAGCGACAGGAGCCACCGGAGATACGGGCGCAACTGGAGCCACAGGAACCGGAGCGACCGGTGCTACAGGAGATACAGGCGCAACCGGAGCGACAGGAGCCACCGGAGATACGGGTGCCACGGGAGCCACAGGAACAGGAGCGACCGGCGCTACAGGAGATACAGGCGCAACCGGAGCGACAGGAGCAATTGGAGCGACCGGTGCAACGGGAGATACGGGAGCGACCGGAGTAACTGGAGCCACGGGTGCAACGGGAGATACGGGAGCAACTGGAGTAACCGGAGCCACAGGTGTAACGGGAGATACGGGAGCGACCGGAGTAACCGGAGCCACAGGTGTAACGGGAGATACGGGAGCGACTGGAGTAACCGGAGCCACAGGTGTAACGGGAGATACGGGAGCGACTGGAGTAACCGGAGTCACAGGTGTAACGGGAGATACGGGAGCGACTGGAGTAACCGGAGTCACTGGCGCTACGGGAGATACAGGAGCGACTGGAGTAACCGGAGCCACGGGTGCAACGGGAGATACGGGAGCGACCGGAGTAACCGGAGCCACAGGTGTAACGGGAGATACGGGAGCCACAGGTGTAACGGGAGATACGGGAGCGACCGGAGTAACCGGAGCCACAGGTGCAACGGGAGATACGGGAGCGACAGGAGCTACAGGTGCAACAGGAGATACCGGGGCAACCGGAGTAGGGTTAGCTGGTATTTTGGCATTTGACCCAGCAACAGCTCCAACCTATCCAGTAGGTCAAGTGGTGACATATGAAGGTGGAACTTATATCGTAAATACAGCGCCACCAACTGGCACACCAGATACGTCTCCAGATTATACGTTATTGGCAGCCGCAGGTGTGACAGGCGCCACGGGAGATACAGGAGCGACCGGAGTAACCGGAGCCACAGGTGTAACGGGAGATACGGGAGCGACCGGAGTAACCGGAGCCACGGGTGCAACGGGAGATACGGGAGCGACCGGAGTAACTGGAGTCACAGGTGTAACGGGAGATACGGGAGCGACTGGAGTAACGGGAGCTACAGGTGCAACAGGAGATACGGGAGCGACTGGAGTAACCGGAGCAACTGGCGCTACGGGAGATACAGGAGCGACCGGAGTAACCGGAGCTACAGGTGCAACGGGAGATACGGGAGCGACCGGAGTAACCGGAGCCACGGGTGCAACGGGAGATACGGGAGCGACTGGAGTAACCGGAGCCACAGGTGCAACAGGAGATACGGGAGCGACTGGAGTAACCGGAGCCACAGGTGCAACGGGAGATACCGGGGCAACCGGAGTAGGGTTAGCTGGTATTTTGGCATTTGACCCAGCAACAGCTCCAACCTATCCAGTAGGTCAAGTGGTGACATATGAAGGTGGAACTTATGTCGTAAATACAGCACCACCAACTGGCACACCAGATACGTCTCCAGATTATACGTTATTGGCAGCCGCAGGTGTGACAGGCGCCACGGGAGCAACCGGTGTCACCGGAGATACAGGTCCAACAGGAGCGACCGGAGTCACAGGCGCCACAGGTGTAACAGGAGATACGGGTGCAACAGGGGCTACAGGAACAGGCGCCACGGGAGCAACCGGTGCAACAGGCGCCACAGGTGCGACAGGATCAAGTGCGATTATTCCATTTGCATCTGGTACGCCAGCTGTTTTAACCACAATCGCAGGCGGTCTAGTTGGAACATCTAGCTTGGTCGGATTCGGTAACTCAGCCACTGGTGTCAGTATTGTAGGAGGAATCATTGATTTAACCGGAGCAGCAGGAACATTGTTAAACATGGCATTCTCCGTTCCAAGAGCTGGAACCATTACGTCATTTGCTGGCTATTTTAGCACGACTGCAGCCCTTTCTTTAGTTGGCACGAGTATTACTGTAACTGCTAGTCTGTTTGCTTCACCAACACCAGATAACAGCTTCACTCAAGTAGCGAGCGTTACATTGGCTCCAGCGTTAACCGGTGTTTTAACGATAGGGGCTATTACAAACGGTATCGCTACTGGTTTAAATGTACCAGTCACACCGCAAACAAGATTGCTTGTTGTATTCTCGGCAACAGCTACTGGTCTTTCCTTAGTGAATACTGTAGCAGGCTATGCAAGTGCTGGTTTATCCATCACGTAATAGGCACACAGGGATGACTCAATACTGAGTCATCCTTTTTTGTCTGTGTGAATTTTCTCTTAACTTCATGAGAAAAAATGATATGATTTTCTTAGAGTCTATTCGGGTGAATCTACTGAATTAGGGGTTGTGGCGGTGAGGATGGGCAAAAGGAAAGTCACTTTACAAACAAAAATTTTGGGGTTAATTATTGGTCTTTTGCTTGTTGTTATTGCCTTATTAACCATTTGTTTTGGTTTTTTGCAGACATCAGAAAGGCAGAACCAAGCTGAACAGCTGGCGGTGCAAACTGCTAGAACGATATCTTATATGCCGCCCATTAAAACATCGGTGGCCACGGGAGATTCGCAAAATGAAGAACAGGCTGTGCTTGAGCAAATGAAAGAGCAAGTAAGAGCGCATGCCATTTTTATCACCAATCAAAAAGGAAAGGTTCTTTTTCATACGAATCATAAGGATGTAGGGAAAACCATCAGTGTGTCGGAAGGAAGAAGTACACTGCTATTTGGAGGAACTTCCATATCAACGGGTGATTCTGATGGTGAAACCGTTGTCAGAGGAAGTGCTCCGATCATGAAAGAAACTGGCAGTTATGAAGAGATTATTGGGACAGTCAGTGTCGAATTTTTAAAAAGAGATATCGACCAAGCGACAGCTCATCAACTATTCAAATTAAGTTATATTGCCCTTCTTGTGCTCTTGCCTGGGGTTTTTGGAGCGATTTTTTTAACAAGGAGTATTCGAAAAGATATATTAGGGCTTGAACCGCATGAAATTGCTTCATTATATCGAGAAAGAGAAGCGATGCTGCATGCGATTAAAGAGGGAATCATTGCATTTGACCGTAAAGGTGCCATTACGATGATGAATACGTCAGCTGAACAGATGCTACGCGTCTCTTCAACGCTGCCTCTTCATATTGATCAAGTGTTGCCAAATGCCAATCTTCTATCCTATCTAAAGGTAGAGACGATTGAACCTAACATAGAATCAGTCGTCAATGATAAAACCTTCGTGTTAAATGTCAAAAAAGTGGTGCAGGACAATCGAGTATTTGGAGGAATTGTGAGCTTCAGGGAGAAAACCGAGCTGACAAAGCTGCTGGATACATTGACAGAGGTCAGTCAATATTCAGAAGACCTTAGAGCACAAACACACGAATTTTCGAATAAGCTGTACGCTATTTTAGGCTTGCTTGAGTTGAAACAAGTGGATGAAGCCATTGAGTTAATTAAAGAAGAGTATACACTTCAAAATCGCCAGCATGATTTACTCATGAAACAAATTCGCTCTCCGAAGATACAAGCCATTTTACTTGGGAAGTTAGGAAAGGCATCTGAAAAAAAGGTTCATTTTCACATTGATGAAAATAGTTCATTGGAGCCGCTCCCAGCCCATTTGAGTTTATCTCACTTTATCACCATCATTGGCAATCTCGTAGACAATGCGTTTGAGGCTGTATTGAATAAAGAGAAAAGAGAAGTCAGCTTGTTCATCACAGATATTGGATTTGATATTATCATAGAGGTATCTGATTCAGGGGACGGTGTAGATGAAGGAGCCATTTCACAACTTTTCACAAGAGGACATTCATCAAAGGGAGAAGGGCGAGGTTATGGACTTGCCAATGTCAAAGAAGTGCTAGATGAACTTGGGGGCTGGATTGAAGTTGCGAACCAAAAAGAAGGCGGTGCCATCTTCACTGTTTACATACCGAAAGGCACAAAGGGGGAATAGGTTGTGATAAAGGTACTCATTGCGGAAGATGATTTTCGAATCGCTGCGATTCATGAATCTTATATACAAAAGGTACAAGGCTTTCAAGTGGCCGGCAAGGCAAAGAGTGCAAAGGATCTGTGGGAGGCACTTCAAAAAGAACAAGTGGATCTCATTTTACTTGATGTCTACATGCCTGATGAGCTCGGCACGAACCTTTTGCCGCTGTTAAGAGAGCGCCATCCTGAAGTGGATGTGATCATTATCACGGCTGCAACGGAAACGATGCTGTTAAGAGACGCACTGCATTATGGAGTGGTTCATTATTTAATCAAACCAGTGACCGCCCAAAAATTCACGCAGGTGTTAACCGAATATAAAGAGAAGAGAGAGTTAATCAATTCAAAAGATGAAGTCAATCAAACGATGATTGATCTGTTTTTTGGTCAAATACAGGAAGAATCGCAGCAAAAGGATGAGCGAGACTTGCCAACAGGCATTAATTCACTGACTTTGGACAAAGTGAAAACATTCATGGCAGCAGAGATGAACGGAATTACAGCAGAAGAACTCGGAGAAAAAATGGGCGCATCACGCACAACAGCAAGACGATACGTAGAGTATCTTGTGACAAAGGGAGAATGCCGGGCAGAGCTGGCGTATGGAATCATTGGTAGACCAGAACGAAAATATTATCCCGCCAAAAAACAAACGGAGTCATAAAAATGAAAAAAGGAATACTCCTACTCATTTTGGTCTGTCTTTGTACAACGCTCACCTTTAATGAAAAAACAGCAAAAGATTCTTTCCTGGAGCACAGCCCATTATACATTGTGGTATCAGGTGTACCTGATGGCGGATTTGACCAAACAGCTCAAGTGATGAAAACCGTGCTAGAACAAGAAAAGCTAGTGGAAGAGCCTGTGCATATTCTTTATCAAAGAGGCGGAACGGTTGATAAAGGATGGACCTATATGATGGAGCGAGATGCCAATTATATCAGTTTAAATTCAAGCTTATTATTAAGCCGTAATTTGCTGGGCAGCAGTAACGTGACCATGAATGATGTTACCCCGCTCGCTATTCTTGCGGAAGAGTGGCAGGTAGTCGCAGTGCCAGTTGATTCTCCTTTCTCAAATGGAAAAGAGCTATTACACGCACTAAAAAAGAAACCGGATTCCTTAAAAATTGGGTTTGCCCCGGACTTTGGAAATGATGATCAAATCTCATTCGCACGGGCTGCCGAAATGGCAGGGATAGATCCGTACCGCATTCAGTTTTTAAAATTTGACAGTGCAGATGATTTATTCCAAGCACTCATTGACCATGAGGTAGATGCGGCAACTACAACCATTACGGAGGTTCGCCACGATTATGAAAAGAAAAGACTGAAGCTTGTTGCGACCACAACGAATCAGCGTTTAGAAGGATTCAAAGACGTGCCCACTTGGAAAGAACAAGGGATTCCGCTCATTTTCTCTCATTGGCGTGGTGTGATGGGACCAAAGCAAATGAATCAGCACGACATTCGAGCATGGGATCAGCTTCTTCAAAAAATGACGCAAACGAAGTCATGGAAAAAGCAGTTAAAACAAAAAGGCTGGACAGGCCGTTATATGAATAGTAAAGAAGCAAAGGTCTATATGGAAGATCAATTAAGGCGTTATGAGCAATTTATACAAGGAGAAAAAGCGGTCAAATGAGACCGCTTTTTTCATGGAACCAACAAAGAACAACAATTGCACAAAATGAACAAAAAGCATTTATCGACCAAAAAAGAATTAAAATTCATAATATTTACTTCAATTAAGGCGTCAGATATCATGACAGAAAGGGTTGGAAATGGGATACCAACATTTAATGAAAGCGTATACAACATAAGGGGTGAACGAAATGTTAGCGATCTTAGGATTTCTTATGATGATTGTATTTATGGTTTTAATTATGACGAAACGTATGTCTGTTTTAACGGCATTGGTATTAACACCGATTGCATTTGCTCTTATTGCAGGTTTTCATTTTACAGAAATTTCAGACATGATTGTCAAAGGTGTACAGCAAGTTGCTCCAACGGCGGTCATGATCATGTTTGCCATTTTGTACTTCGGGATTATGATTGATGCAGGTTTATTCGATCCAATGGTGGCGAAAATTTTAAAGATCGTCAAAGGCGATCCATTAAAAATTGTTGTCGGAACAGCCGTCCTGACGATGCTTGTCGCACTTGACGGTGATGGAACCACAACGTACATGATTACAACAACAGCCATGCTTCCACTATTTACACTGCTTGGCATTCGTCCGATTATTTTAGCGGGTATCGCCGGAGTCGGCATGGGGATTATGAATACGATTCCATGGGGAGGGGCAACACCTAGAGCGGCAAGTGCACTTGGCGTTGATCCATCACTTTTATTTGGCCCGATGATTCCAGTCATTGGTGCAGGGGTTTTGAGCATGATTGTGGTGGCATACTTTCTTGGGAAGTCTGAAAGAAAACGTCTTGGTGTTATTGAGCTCGAACAGCCGATTCATGCAAATGAAATGGCAGCAGCGCTGCAAGATGATATTAAGCGACCGAAACTTTGGTGGTTTAACCTAACGCTTACGTTGTTATTGGTGCTCCTTCTTGTCTCAGGAAAAGTCAGCTTAACGGTTCTATTTGTTCTGGCTTTCTGTGTGGCAATTATCGTGAACTATCCGAATTTAGAGCAGCAGCGTGAGCGGATTGCGGCTCACTCAACCAACGTCTTAGCGATTGCTTCGATGATTTTTGCGGCAGGTGTTTTTACAGGCATCTTAACTGGGACGAAAATGGTTGATGAAATGGCGATTTCGATTGTTTCAGCTATTCCAGAGCAGCTTGGCGGGTTTATTCCAGTCATTGTCGCGCTAACGAGCGGGATCTTCACTTTCTTTATGCCAAATGATGCATACTTTTATGGGGTACTGCCGATCCTATCAGAAACAGCGGCAGCGTACGGTGTCGATAAAATTGAGATTGCGAGAGCATCTATCATTGGTCAGCCGATTCATATGTTAAGCCCACTTGTTCCATCGACTCATTTACTTGTGGGACTCGTTGGGGTATCACTAGATCAGCATCAGAAATTTGGTATGAAATGGGCGGTTCTTGCAGTCGTCGCCATGACAGTGATGGCGGTTCTAATTGGGGCCATTTCGATCTGGTAATGAGAAGAGTGTCTGCTGCTCATGCAGGCGCTCTTTTTTAGGTCCTATTGCAGGGCAACATCCATTCATTTGCCCTATATAAAGACATGCATGATTCCTCCAAAAGATATATTTTTGAAAAATGCTGACACTTTTGCTGTTTTTTTCTTTATAATGCAAATCAACGAAGGGAGAGGATAGCATGTCCAAACAGAAAAGTACCATTCTTTTTGCTGCTATATGCCTCATGGCAGGAAGTTTGTCGATGGTGACACCAGCTTCAGCGAATGCAGAGACCCCTTATTATGGAAAAAGCTATGAGCAGCCAGCCACGGTTCAAAAACTGTATCCTGAGCCTGACGAAACGTTTGATACCCCTGCCTTTCAGAAAAAAGGAGAAGCATTTACCACACAAGAAGAGCTTCAAGATTTTTTACGTGACATTGTCAGTAAAAGTCCTTACGCCACGCAGAAACAGATTGGAACATCCATTGAAGGCAGATCCATTCCAGCCCTCTATTTTACAAAGGATCGTCACATCTCTCCACTGTCAAAAAAGCCAACGATCTGGCTTCAAGCACAAATACACGGAAATGAACCAGCCTCCGGTGAATCTGCCCTTGTCATCGCCAAACGACTAGCAGGTGATGAAGGAGAGCGTATACTGAGCCATGTCAACGTCATCATTGTTCCAAGAATCAATCCAGATGGTTCTTATGCATTTGACCGCAGGCTTGCAAACGGAATGGATGGCAACCGTGACCACATGACACTAGAATCTCCAGAGCTGACAGCCCTTCATCAAGAATTTAATCGCTTTGCGCCCGAGGTCGTCATCGATGCCCATGAATATGATGTTGGTCAAAAGCAGTTTGAAGACATCGGTGCATCAGGTGCACTCAAGTATCACGATTTGCTGATATTATCCGGTAAGAATTTGAACATTCCTGAAAGTATTCGTTTCACGTCAAATGAATTGTACGTCAACGGAGTGCGTGAAACATTGACAAATAAGGGATTTTCCAACGATTTATATTATACAAACACAAGAGGGAAGGACGGAAAAATCGATCTTTATGAAGGCGGAACTGATGCACGAATTGGCCGAAATGCCCTAGCGCTTTCACCAGCTATTTCATTTCTTGTAGAAAGTAGGGGGATTGGAATTGGCAGAGAGGACTTTACCCGGCGCGTGGCAGCACAAGTCACCACTCATGAAAAAATCATTGAGACAACAGTGAAGCATGCCAAGCAGGTGAAGCAGCAAATGGTGACGGAGCGGCTGAAACTTGTGAAAAAAGGTCTTCAATCAAACGATGATGATCAAGTGGTCATTCAAGATGCTTTCAAGGCGCCTGTGAACGATTCACTTGAAATGGTGGATATTGAGAAAGGACAAACCACCAATGTCCCGGTACGTTTTCATAGTGCAAGTGATGCGGTTCCTGTATTGACAAGAGAACGGCCGACAGCTTATCTTATTCTCCCAGGACATGAAGGAGTAGATAGAAAGCTCAGAACTTTAGGGTTAAAAAGTGTGACACTTCCTGTTGGCATGAAAGTACCTGTACAAGCCTATCAGGTAACAAAACGAGTGGAAACAAGCAAAACAGATATTCAGCTTGAAACGAGACTCGTTGAAAAGAAACGTCAGCTGCCAAAAGGAACAAAGGTATATGTGACTGCACAGCCAGAGACCAATTTGTTGTCACTTGCCCTTGAACCAGAATCAAAAGACAGCTATATGTCATCAGGTTTTATTGCATCAAAAGTAGGCGATGAACTACCAGTTTACCGATTCCTGTTATCTCAAAAGACGTTAGGTATAAAATAAAAAGGACTAAAATCAAGTTCATTTTAGTCCTTTGTCAACCATCCTAGAAGCGGCACAGTGCGTGCCGCTTTTTCTATTTTCGTCCAGCTCTGATCTCATCGGTCATGCCTTCATACGGTGCTTCTGCGATAATCGTTTCATCGTTTACCCCAGCATGGTGGATGTACGTAATGTCTGCGAATTCTGGTACGACATACTTCGGATAGGTTTCATATTTTTCACGGGATTCTTTCATGAGGTCGATATAGTCATTTTGATAGCAAACGGTGATATCTGGACGTTCATGCACCCATTTTGGGAAGAAAATGACCCCATGCATGCGTTTCTCCTCAGGCATAAAGTTTAAAGACACGTCTGTCCCAGTCGGTTCCGTCCAGGAAACTTTGTATACCCCTTTTGTCAGCTTCACAATATTCACTTCTTGATCACGAACCCAGCGGCCTCCAACCATTCCGCTATGAATGCGGTAATCAATGGTGTGATCATTTTTAATGTAAATCTCATATTCCCAGCCATTTTCATACGTATAAATCATATGAAGTCCAACGAATTGATCCATGTTTATTCCTTCTTTCAATTAAAATGATGTTGTTTCAAACATGTCATGATTTACATGTTTATTTTAGGGTGTATGGTATACTATTGTCAAAGAATATGCGTTGGAGGCATGTCATGAGAGTACTGAAATATGCCATTCTTGGCTTACTAGATCAGCGTGAGCTGACGGGATACGATATGAAGAAACACTTTGAAGATTCCCTTGGACAGTTTTGGAGTGCGAAGCATAGTCAAATATACCCTGAATTAAAGCGGCTAACAGAAGAGGGTTTTATTGAATTTGATATTCACATACAAGGAAAAAAGCTAGAGAAGAAGGTTTATCAAATCACTGATGCAGGAAAAAGAGAACTGCATGAATGGTTAAGGGAAAAAGGCCCGATTCCAGACACAACAAAAGATGAATTTATGTTAAAAACGTTCTTTATCTCATCTATGGATCAAAAAGAAGCGGCCGGTCTGTTCGCACATCAGCTGCTGGAGCGAACAAAGAAAGTAGAGATGCTTAAACAGAAACTGAACATTTTAACAGAAGAAGATCCATCTGCCCAATCACTGCATTCAACACAATTCGGGCATTATTTAGTGCTGACAAGAGCAATTGAAAGGGAAAAAGGATATGTTCGCTGGCTCCAAAAGACCCTTGAAGTCATTGATTCATCCATTGTCTAAGGACAATCGTCGCACGATATGATAAAAAATGGTTTGAAACAAGTGAATTTATCAATAGAAACCGCTACAATGGATATATTCGTATTAAAGTGAGGCGAGTATGTTTGAGTAACCAAGAAGCGTTGTGGAATGAAGCAGAAGCTTTTATTTCTGTATGCTATGAAGAATTAGGCAAATCAAATGAAGAAAAAGCAGCACGTCTGCATGAAATAAAAAAAGAAATTGAGTCTGATGGCATGTATACTCATACGCAGGAAGAATTAGCTCACGGGGCAAAAATGGCATGGCGCAACAGCAACCGGTGCATTGGGCGCTTGTTTTGGTCAACACTGCATGTGCATGACTGCCGGCACGTGACAACAGAAGATGAGGTGAAAGAGGCACTCTTTCATCATATTGAGTATGCGACAAATGGCGGTAAAATCAAACCGTCCATTACCATCTTCCCACCAGAGAATAAGGGACGGAAGGAAGTCGTTATTTATAATCATCAGCTCGTTCGTTATGCGGGATATGAGTCGGAATATGGCATCATTGGGGACGAGGCATCACTTGAATTAACCAAGTTGTGTGAAGCGCATGGCTGGAAAGGCGAAGGCACGCATTTTGACCTTCTGCCACTTATGTTTCAGCTAAAAGATCAGCCGCCGGTTCTGTATGATCTTCCGAAAGAGATTGTTCAAGAGGTAGAGATCACTCATCCTGAATATGATGGATTCGGTGATTTAGGACTGAAATGGTATGCTGTTCCGATTATTGCTGATATGAAATTAGAAATTGGTGGCATTCATTACAATGCGGCACCGTTTAATGGATGGTATATGGGAACAGAAATTGGCGCACGAAATCTAGCTGACGAAAACCGCTACAATATGCTGAAAAAAGTCGCTTCTATTTTAGGGCTCGATACAACAAAAAATTCGTCACTTTGGAAAGACAAAGCCATTGTCGAATTGAATGTCGCGGTTCTCCATTCTTACAGGGAAGCAGGGGTGACCATTGTGGATCATCATACAGCTGCCCATCAGTTCAAACAATTTGAAAAACAGGAAGAAAAAGCTGATCGTAAGCTGACTGGTGATTGGACATGGCTGATTCCGCCAGTATCACCAGCTGCTACGCATATCTTCCATCGTCACTATGACAATACGATCGTGAAACCGAATTATTTTTATCAGGAAAAACCCTACCACGGGACGGAAAGAGCCTAGCGAAAAGCTAGGTTTTTTTGTATGAAATGAGTCTTTGGAATGTTGTTTGATTTGGAAAATGATGGTTTAATGGCGGTGAAATCAAAAAGGGGGAATAGAGATGAAAAAAATGACGTTGCTCATATTTTTGGCTGTATTCAGTTTCAACGGATTTCTACCACTAGGTGATGAAAGAGCTAAAGCAACGACTGGAGCAATGGTTCAGAATGACATCAATTTAAAGGTGACAACCGATCGTTCAACTTATACTTCGCTTCATCCTCAGGTCAACATCAACATGACAGCAACAACAAATGAAACACTTTATTATACAGCTGCTGTTCGAAAACTTACTTTCCCAGTGACACCAGTCTTTACACACGAAGGGTCTATCTCTGGACAAAACGCTTTCGCAGCACCTACTCGTTTATTACTTCCTAACAGTGGATCAGCCAATTATGATGTTCATGTGAGTCTCTACAAAGATGCTTCACGTACAACCTTGATTGGTTATTATGTTGCAAACCCATTTACTGTTGTGAAATAAAGGACACACATCAACTATCCTCTAATCCGAAAGTCTTGATAATGGGCGAACGTGGTGAGCGGCTCCATGTCCAAATGTGTGACTTTTGAAAAAGGACTGCCTTTACGGACGGTCTCTAAAAAGTCAAAAACCTCCTGCTGCTCTCCTTCTACTTTTAACTCCACGTGACCCTCATCTGTGTTGCGTACCCAGCCTTTTATCCCTCGATTGACGGCTTCTCCTTGAACAAAATATCGAAAGCCGACTCCTTGCACTCGTCCTTTTACAATAGCTTTATAATGAACCAATGTCATCTCTCCTTTTTTCTCATCGTACCATAACCTGCCTCGTTCCTTCATGTACCGACTATGATTTGACTGTCAAACCATGTAAAATAAAAGCAATCAGACAATCAAAGGAGATGGCGAGAGTGGGGCAGACAAGGTACGACATCGAAGGAATTCAAGTAGGACAACCTATCACCACCTATGTGAATGGTAAAGAAATCAAAACAGCCATCAACAAAAAGCGTATTCACGAGCCTGTTTATTTGAGTAAGCTCAATTTTGATGGAGATGGCCAAGGTGATTTGGTCCATCACGGAGGTGATGATAAAGCCATTTGCGTCTTTCCATATGATCACTATACTTACTTTGAGCAATTTTTAGGGGTGTCGTTACAGGAAGCAGCCTTCGGTGAAAACGTGACTGTGCATCAGCTTGTAGAGACAGAAGTCCGTATTGGAGATGTATTTCAGTTTGGGGAAGCGCTTGTTGAGGTCAGCCAGCCAAGACAGCCATGTGTGAAGCTCTCTCTTAAGCATGGAAACATGAAGCTTGTGAAGGAAGTGCAGCAAACGGGATATACCGGTTTTTATTTGCGTGTGCTGAAAGAAGGAATGGTCTCTCCTGATGAAGCTCTTGTGTTAGTCGAAAAAGCGCCCCATTCCATCACAGTCCACGAAGTCAATGAAGTTAAATACCGTCAAGTAGATCAAAACAGGCTGAAAGCAGTTCTTGAAGTAGATGCCTTAGCAGATGTGGTCAGGAAGTCTTTAGAAAAACGTGTTCAGCCCATATAAAAAAGCCGTACATCTGATATGGATGTACGGCTTTTCAACATTTAAGAGCTCGTTTTCTTTTGCTCAAGAAGATTTGCAAGGAAATAAGTTTTAAAGCTTTGAAGCTTTCTTCCTTCATGCTTGGTCACACCAAGCTTCTTTAATTCTTCGACATACCAGCCTTTGCTACCATAATGCATGATAGAAAACTCCTTTCAATGGAAACTGCCTGCATTGTAACATCTCAAAAAAGGACGTGAAAAGTGTGCAGGTGTTTAGAAATGAAAACTGATTCTATCTGCCTATGATCCATGTATATGCTGGAAATAATCATTTATGAATTTGGCGGGTTGAGGGTAACGATGATCATGCCGACTGTCATAATCATGATGACAATACCGAGGTAGGTCATCATGGATTGTTTTTTCTTAATACCTACAACCGTTAAAATAATACTTTCAATAAAGAAGATAACACCGATGATGATGAACCACATAACAAATAAGACCCCTTTCGCATATCTTTGCCTATTTTACCACAGGCATTTTTGTTTAGTCGTGACAGATTCGTGAAAGGGATTGCAGATTGTTGAGAAATGGCTAAAATGAACTTGATTTTAGCCATTTGTCTTCTTTTTAGCGTGATTGAAAACCTTTGCATTCTAGGAAGGACGAGTACCGGCACGCAGGACTGACACCGAATGCGAGGGTTTGTCTACAAACTGAAATCCCCTCCAGTGAAGGAGGGGACCCGCTTACTTACAGCTTTGTTAAAATAATCGGTTCGTCTTTTGTGATCACAATCGTATGTTCAATCTGTGCGACCAGGCTCTTATCAGGTGTTTTAAATGTCCAGCCGTCATCTGCTTGATAAATCGATTCAGCATTTGTTGAAATGAAAGGTTCAAAGGCGATCACTGTCCCATTCTTAAACAAAGCATTATCGAATGGATCATAATAGTTCAAAATATGGTTAGGTGCTTCATGCAGGCTTTTCCCAATGCCGTGTCCTGTCAGGTTTTTAATGACGGTAAATCCTTGTTCTTTGGCTGTATTGTAGACTGCACGGCCAATTTGATTTTGTCTTTTTCCGGCTTTCGCGTGCTTTAATCCTTCAAGGAATGCATCCTCTGCACACTGGCATAATGCTTCAAGACGAGCATCTCCTGTACCTAAAACGAATGAAATCCCAGTATCGGAATAATATCCATCAAGCTCTGCTGAGATATCAATATTAATAAGGTCGCCCTCTTGTAAAATGGTTTTTTCACTTGGAATGCCATGTGCGACTTCATCATTGACACTGATGCAAGTCGTACCGGGGAAATCATATTCTTTTTCAGGAGCTGAATTGGCTCCATGCTCTTCTAATATTTTTTTCCCAATCAAATCTAATTCTTTTGTAGACATGCCTGGTTTCGCTTGGCTTTTCATTTCTTCTCTTGCCAAAGCGACAATTCGGCCGACTTTTTTTAAGGCTTCTAACTCATGATCATGTTTGACAATCACTGTTCATTCCCGCTTTCTATAACTTCATTCTATTCAATAGCTTACCACATTTTACGCCAAAAGAGTAAAGGCTGAGATTTGGGTGAGATGTGGACAAATTGGTATAGATAACTAGATGTGCATATGATATATTTTTTATGAACATCATGAGAGATTTGTTCATGATGATGACGAAGGGGGGAGAAATAAGATGGTGTTTCAGTTTTTTCAAAAGTTAGGAAAATCATTTATGCTTCCAATCGCTGTGCTTCCTGCAGCGGGTATCATTTTGGCTATTGGGCGGGAAGATGTATTCAACATCCCGTTTATTCATGCGGCAGGAAATGCAATTTTTGCGAATTTGGCTTTAATTTTTGCTATGGGTGTAGCGATTGGTATTTCAAAGGATGGTAACGGAGCAGCGGCGTTATCTGGAGCGATCTCTTATTTTATTTTGTCAGCTGGTACCACGTCGATCAATTCGACCAACAATATGGGGGTATTGGGTGGTATTTTGTGCGGACTTTTGGCAGGTTACGTTTACAATAAATTTAAGGACACGAAACTGCCTGAATACTTAGGTTTCTTTAGTGGAAGACGGCTTGTGCCTATTATGACAGCACTTTTTACCATTCTATTAGCAGCCGTTTTTGGTTATGTATGGCCTCCAATTCAAAGTGTGATCAATGATTTAGGGGAGTGGATTTTAAGTCTTGGAGCAACGGGTGCCGGGCTGTTTGGCTTCTTTAACCGCTTGCTCATTCCATTAGGACTTCACCATGTGCTGAATAATCTATTTTGGTTTCAATTCGGTGAATTCAGCGGAGCGACTGGTGATTTAGCGCGGTTCTTCAAAGGCGATCCAAGTGCAGGTGTCTTTATGACTGGTTTCTTCCCAGTGATGATGTTCGGGCTGCCGGCGGCATGTCTCGCGATGGTTGTGACCGCAAAGCCTGAAAAACGAAAAGCAACAGCCGGTCTTATGATTGGGATGGCACTGACGTCATTTATTACAGGGATCACAGAACCAATTGAATTCTCATTTATGTTTTTATCTCCACTTTTATATGGTGTTCATGCGATATTAACGGGTCTTTCGCTCTTTATTGTCAACACCTTAGGCATTCATAGCGGTTTCGCTTTTTCAGCCGGTGCGATTGATTACGTTTTAAGTTTTGGAATTGCGCAAAAACCCATTCTGTTACTTGTGGTTGGGGTCATCTATGGCGTGATTTACTTTGTTGTTTTCTATTTCCTGATTAAATTGTTAAAGCTAAAAACACCGGGCAGGGAAGATGATGACATCGAAGATATCCCAGGGGATGATACACATACTGCCGGAGCAAGTATGCTCGTAGAGGGACTAGGCGGCAAAGACAATATCACCACAATTGACCATTGTGCGACCCGTCTTCGTTTAACAGTAGAAGATACCGATTTATTAAATGAAGGTACATTGAAAAAAGCAGGTGCCAAAGGGGTACTGACGTCAGGAAAAACTTCCGTACAAATCATCATTGGAACAAATGTCGAATTTGTCGCCGATGATCTTCGCAAGGAAGTCGATCGGGACTAAAAAAAGCGTTCAGCCAGATCAAATGGGCTGAACGTTTTTTTGTTTTCGCTGTTCGATCACCAGTACAATGCTGATGACAACAAGTAAAAACCATGAACTGATTTTACCAAGATGGACGAGAGACCAAGCATGCTGCTGATTTGGATATTGCCATGCTCCTAAAAAGGTCGTGACATTTTCGGCCACCCAAATAAAAAAGCCAATCAGCAAAAACGAGATAACAAGCGGCATACGAAAGGTCGATGAACCGACCTGAAAGGACACTTTTGTTTTTCGAAACACAACCACTAGGAGTAATGTCAGCCACCAGCGTAAATCATAGATCCAGTGATGAGTAAAGAAATTGAGGTAAATACATAAACTGATCCCAATCGAAAGGTACGGCTGAGGCCATGCTTTCACCTTCACGTGAAGCCGAGTCAGTGCCTGATAAATATAGCTTGCCACGCTCGCATACATAAAACCGCTATAGAGCGGAACCCCCAAAATTTTCGTATAAGCTTCTTCAGGATAGGACCATGAACCCATATGTACTTTGTAGATTTCTAAGCCTATTCCAATCACATGAAAGAGACAAATAACCTTCAACTCTGTCAGCGTCTCAAGCCGTAGCATCAGCATGAGAAGCTGTGCCATGAGGCAAAGCAGAAGAATAACATCATATCGATGAAGAAAAGGAATAGACACGACCTTTGATAGGGCAAGCGCCGTAAAGATCATGACAGGAAATAGACAAGAGATGGCCTGTAAATAAGCAAAATGAAATAATGTTTTCATACAAAATGTAACCCCTTTTCACTGTCTGAATTACTGAGACGGTGATAACGAGAGAAAAGTTTACCTCAACTAGATATTCATGAACAATTTGTGAATATATATGTGAAAAGGATCACAAATGTATATTAAGTAGTATAATAAGATCATAAAGAAAATGTGAAATATTTCACATAATTTAAAAGGAGGCATCATCATGTTTACAAAATTCTTACAAACGAATGTATGGGCAGCGGTTATCCTTTTGGCAGCAAGACTTTATATCGGATGGACTTGGCTGACATCTGGTATTGGAAAACTAACAGGCGGATTCGATGCATCAGGATATTTGCAATTTGCCATAGCTGAACCTGTTGTGAAAGATGGACATCTTGTTTATCCGTTCTATGTCTGGTTTTTAGAAAATGTCGCGTTGCCAAATGCCGGACTCTTCAGTGCCATGGTCATGTGGGGAGAAATCTTAGTTGGTCTAGGACTAATTGTTGGATTGTTCACAACAACAGCAGCCTTTTTTGGAAGCGTGATGAATGTCTCTTTCTTACTAGCTGGAACCGTTTCTGTTAACCCGCTTCTTCTTCTGATCGCCGTCTTCATTATGGCAGCGAAAGGAAATGCCGGAAAACTTGGCCTTGATTATGTAGCAGGTCCAGTCCTTAAGCGAAAACTGAAAAGAAAGCCGCATTTAGAAGTGGCATCTTAATAAAAGAAAGCATCCTGAGCGAAAACTCAGGATGCTTTTTATTTAAGAATCACTTTTTATAAGGTTGATATGCAAGACTGTTAACGAGTGCTGACTGATATCTGGATCATGTCCGACGATAAATTCGAGCTCATAATCACCGGTCTGATAAACGTATTTCTTCTCTTTTGTTTGTGGGATGGTGCTGACTGAATCTGCTGGTCCAAGATGTTTCTTTAATAGGGAAGGAGTCATTCCTCCGATATTCGTTTCTTTTTCTACATTTGTTCCAAAATAACGGATTTCGTTAATCTTGCCTTTTTTGTCATAGTGAAAAGCAAATCCAGGGTTGCCCATCTCAGCATGATACAAATCAAAGCCGCTTTGACCCGTTTCTGGATAAGGCTGTCCTAGTTTATGCCGAACGTCTTTTTTTGTTTGAACCCCTATTTTGAGTCCTTCTGCATAGTATGGCATTTGTCCTTGATGTGCTAGCTGATAAATGCTGTTTAGCGCTGCTTTCGGCCCTTGAGGAATGGACTGTTCTGTCTCCGTTTTGGTCATGGTGTGTGCTGAAATCGCCGGGCTAAAACCGAATAAGGTGGAAGAAGCGAGTGAAGCGGTCACGACAAAAGCTGCTGTTTTTTTCATGATTAATCAATCCCTCCTTCTTCAACTATACCCGGTGTCATGCGGATCAAACGTAAAAAGCCCCAGCTGACGGCTGGGGCCTTAAATGAAAAAGTTATTTGGAAGACGAGCTGGATTCATCTTTGGCGGAAGAGGAATCTTTTTCATCCTGTACTTTCTTTGTGTAGTCATAATCATTGCGTTCAATTGGTGTAAAGCCTTTAGGTTTGTAGAAACGGAGTAAATCTTCCGTGACAATCTTATCAGATGTCTCTAGCATCTTTTTCACCGTTTCGTTTTCTTGTGATGCCTTTTCAGTCGGCTCGATTTTTTCACCTGTTTTGTTGCTGTAATAGTTGTTGCCTACTTTCGTGTAGTCCTTAGACACGAAGTCTCCATTTCTAAATGGCACAAGCTCTTTAAAGTTCTTCGATAAGATATCAGAACCAGACATTAAATAGTTCTTCGTATCATCTCCGAGCAGGTGGAGAAGAGTAGGCGCAACATCGACTTCACCAGAGTATTTATGAATCTGTCCGCCTTTTACGCCTGGCACATGGATAAAGAGCGGCACACGCATAAGCTGGGCATTTTCATAGTCTCCAATTTTTTCGCCAGTCACTTTTTCCATCGCTTCATTATGGTTTTCTGAAATGCCGTAATGGTCACCGTACATAATGACGACGGTATTGTCATAGAGACCAGATGTCTTCAAGTCATTAAAGAACTGTTCAATGGCTTCATCTAAATAATGAGCAGATTGGAAGTAGTTATCAACGACGGAGTCTCCGAAGTCGCCAGGTTCAAAATCAGTATCACCTTCATCCATACCAAATGGGAAGTGGTTTGACAGCGTAATGAATTTTGAATAAAACGGCTGTTTTAGATTTTCAAGCATTGGCATGGATTCTTTGAAGAACGGTTTGTCTTTCAATCCATAGTTCTTCGTATCTTGTTCATTCATATCGTAGTATTCAGAATCGTAAAATCTGTCATATCCAAAGGACTTAAACATTTCATTTCGGTTCCAGAACGTTTTCGTATTCCCGTGGAATTCTGCGGACGTGTATTGGTCCTTTTTCAAAATGCCAGGAAGCGCCTGATATGTGTTTTGAGCTTTGTTAATAAACACAGAGCCTTGTGATAATGGGAAAAGCCCCGTATCCATCATAAATTCCGCATCAGATGTCTTTCCTTGTCCTGTTTGATGGAAGAAGTTATCAAAATAAAACGTTTTGTTGTCATGGGCTAATGAATTGAGAAAAGGAGTGACCTCTTTTCCATTCACCTTGTAATCAATGACAAAGTTTTGCAGTGATTCAAGAGAAATCGTAATGACGTTCATGCCTTTCGCTTTCCCGTAATAAGCTGGGTTAGGATCAGCGCTGTTCGCCTTTAGATAATTCTCTACATCTGTTACATCACTTGAATTTGCCAGGGCACGCTGGCTGTTTGATTTCACATTTTGAATGGCATCAAACACCGTAAAATTATAAGCACCCAAGTATTTGACTAAATAATTGCGGTCGAACGATCTTGATAAAAGCTCTGGGCGATCAATTTCTGCTGCGATTAAGTTGACAACAAAGATCAGAACAGAGGACACAAGAACGAGTCTAAACGATTTTGTTTTTTGAACAGGTACAGTCGCTGTACTTGTTTGCTGCTGTCTTTTCATGCGGACTGCGAGTACGATCAAGATGATGGTATCGAGAAAGTAAAACATATCAGTCCAACGCATGAGTGAAAATGCACTATCACCTAATTGTCCGCCATTCGTTCCTGCCTGCATCACTGTAGGCAGCGTGATAAAGTCATTGAAGAATCGATAGTACACGATGTTTGCGTAAAGTAAAAAAGACATGAAAAAGTGAATCACAATGATAGCGGCAGGCTGCCATTTTTTCTTGAACAATAAAGCAAAGCCAAGAAAGAACAAGCTGGAGCTAATAGGATTCACAAAAAGCAAAATATGCTGAAGCACATTTGATATACCAAGTTTAAATTCGATTAAATAAGCTGTATACGTCTTGAGCCATAACAAGATGGCTGCAATCACAAAGAAGCCGAGGCCCCTTTTTTGAATAAATGTTTTCATTTAAACACTCCTTTTCTCCGTTAAACGGAAGAGGCGGAACGAAAGAAAACGAACCATTAGAATATACCATGAAATGCACAAATAGAAAAGTCATAACCGGTGAGCACCTAAGGCAACCTGTCCGAGCTAGAAATGGGAAGACATCGAAAATATTCGATCTCCGAAAAACTTTTTGTGAAATTCATCCTAATAATGACAGAAAATTCTGTATTTTTCCTGTTGCTATATCAATAAAACAGGTAAAAAGACACAAGTCTAAAGAATTAATTTGATTTCTACAATGGTGCATTTAGGCGGATTTCCAGTGTTTATTAATGTTTATGCAGGTTAAGTAAAAAAAATGAATGAATAAACCGCTGAATTGTCTGGATAATAATTCCTTCAAGAAAGTATATTGATATATATTGTTGTTTCACAAACATAATGGTTTTGATGTGTATTGTAAGGGTTTTATTCTTTTTGACGGGTGAACAAATTATCTAAATATACTTAAGTGTACAGTTCGACACTATAAACTTTTGAAACGGGGTCGATATAGACAGTGACAGGAAATCTTCCATTGAAAGGATTGATAGTATATGACTGTACGAGCACAGAACCTCGTTCAGAACTGGTTTCCGAGTGAGGACGGAAATGCAGAAGAGCGGAAAGAACTCATTAAATTAATGGAACAGATCATTTCAGGGGTCGATGACCTGAAGGATCCGAACCGTGCTCACCTAAAAGGTGAAAAGAATCGCGAGGAGGACTTTTACAAAAAGCTCACTGAAACAAGTCAAATTCCGATGAACGGACAACAAGCGGAACTTGTGAATGAAGAATTACTGAAGCTTTTACATAATCATCCATACCACACGAAGTATTTCTTCACGAACATTTTGCCAATGGCAAGTACACCAGGAATTCTAGGCATGCTGACGGCTATGCTGGTTAACGGAAACAACCTTTGGGATGTGTATGGACCAGCAGGTGCGGAAGCTGAGGTCAGAGTGGTCTCAATGATGTCTAAGCTCATCGGATATGATCCAAATGTGAGCGGGGGCTACACAACATGGGGAGGTCAAGGGGCTATTTTCTCGGGGCTTCGTTTAGCGATTGCGAAAGTTGCACCGGAGTCATTACGAAAAGGCGTCCCGCAAAATCTTTATGCGTTTTGTTCTGATGCAGCACATTACAGCTTATTTAAGTCAATGGAAGCAACAGGGATTGGCACAGACAACTTAATCAGAATTAAGACGAATAAAGATCATTCGATGGATATGGAAGATTTGCGTTGTCAAATGGAACGTGTTGCCCAAAATGGCGGAATTCCCGTTTATATTGTGGCAACAACCGGAACAACAGATGCCATTGCAATTGATGATGTAAAAGGGGTGCGTGAAACGGCAGAAGCCATTGCTGAGAAGTATGGTCTCAAGGTGCCGCATATTCATGCAGATTCGGCGCTTGGTGGATTCTTTGCTTTCTTTAATGAGTATGATGTATCTGAAAACCCGCTGCAATTCTCAGACGGTGTTCTTCGTATGCTAAAAGAAATCAAAGCGAAATTCCAGCATCTTTCTCTTGCTGACACGATGTGTTTTGACTTTCAAAAACTCGGACAAACACCGTACACATCTAGTTTATTCTTAGTGAAAAACGCTGCTGACTTAAAGCGCTTGGATCTAGAAGAACAAGAAACACCATATGTTGGACATAGAGGATACGGGGAATACCATACCGGTTATACGCTTGAATGCTCAAGAATGGGAAGCTCCATCAGCATGCTAAGTGTGCTGCTAACGTTTGGAATTGAAGGATACCAGCGCTTGCTCGGTCAATTTTTAGAGGTGAACCTTGCATTTAGAGAAGCACTTCGTCAGGAAATTCCACAAGCAGAAGTCGTCAATGATGACAATGTCGGAATGGCTACATTGTTTAGAATTTACCTAGACGGCTCTCCTCGTTTTAAGGAAGAAATATCTGGAGAAGCAACTGCTATGGAAATTGAGCGCAACAATGATTTGAACAAAATCCTCTTTGAAAAGCTTGGAGAGAAAAGAGACGAAATGTTCTTTGGTGATACAACGAAGTTTTTACAAGTCAATGCCAAAGAAGGTCAAGAATTCTATCTAAGTGTGAGTAAATTTTTTGTGATTTCACCTTATACGTTACCGGAGCATATCCCTCATATCGTATCTTATTTAAAAGATGTCATTGCATCTGTTTGTGGACAATTTGAAAGTGTAGAGGCTTAAATTAAAATTGAGAGTGGAGATGTAGAAAAAAATGGCGAAACAAAGGAAGTTTGGAGGACTTACGATATCCTCCAAAATCATGTCAGTCGTTGTCGTAACATTACTCGCAACCGTTGCATTATTCGTTCTAACATTTTATTTAGTTAGCCAGGATTTATCTTCCCAATTATTAAAGCAATTTGATTATCGATTAACAACAGATATTGATACAGCGAAAAAAGAAATCGATCATATTGATGGAAATGTCCTTAGCATTAGCGGGAAGGATGATCCCATTTATGTGGAGATCAAAAAGAAATTCACAGAACTACAAAAAGATCATACGCTTGAGAACTTATACGTGTTATCAAATAAGGGCGGCAAAGAAAGAATCATCGTACTAACAGGGGAAGACAATGATTTTGATCAAGATTATGTCTTTTCAGATGAAATGAAACAAGCTCTTTCTGAAGATAAAATGGTCAAAAGTGACATTTACGTTGATTCGTATGGGACTCATAAATCCGTCTTTTTACCAATTAAAGATTCAGGCGGTGAACTCACGGGGATTTTAGGAATTGACTTAGATGCCTCTGTTGTTCCAGCAACAACGAAAAAGCTGACAATTTATATCACAGTAGCATCTGCGATTGTGCTCATCGGCGGATTACTCTTCTCATTCTTCATGGGAAGAAGAATTGCAAAACCAGCACGCTCATTAATGGAATCAGCGGATCGAATTGCAGATGGTGATTTAACTGGCATGGTAGAAGTTCAAAGTAAAGATGAGATCGGTCAATTAGCGGCTTCCTTCCAGAAAATGCAGGGACGGATCAAAGAGCTTATTGGACAGATCTCAAACTCATCAAGTGAAGTGTCGAAAATGTCTTCACAGCTTCGCACAGTGACAACGGAATCTAGTCAAAGTGCACAACAAGTGTCAGAAGCGATGACGAATATGAGTGAAGGAATCAATGATTCAGTCGCAAACATTACAGACTGCACAACATCTGTTGCGGAAATCGATACACAAATCGAAGGCGTGACAAAAGAAGTGGATGAAATGAAATCTGTTTCATCAGAAGTACAAGAGCAGTCAGAATCTGGTCAAAAATTGGTGCAGCATGTGCTTGAACATCTCAACATGTTACATGACATGATGACAAGCTCCAAGCAAGCGGCAGAAGAATTGCAATCACATTCAACAGAAATTGAAAGTGTCATCTCCATTATTACGGACATTTCAGCGCAAACGAATCTGCTTGCACTGAATGCTTCTATTGAAGCCGCACGTGTAGGAGAAGAAGGAAAAGGATTTGCCGTTGTCGCTGATGAAGTCCGTAAGTTAGCTGAACAGTCAGCTGATGCAGCTAAAACGGTCTCAGACTTAGTCATTGGCACACAGGAAAATAGTCAGCGTGTCCTTGAAAGCGTGGAGGAAAGCAGTAAAGCAGTGGAAGAAGGCCGGGAGCAAATGAAAGGCACCTCGCAGAACTTCGCTGGTATTTATGATGGAGTGTCTCAATTTGCAAGCAGAACGAACAATTTGCTTCAATCTATTCAGCAGGTAGAACGAGCATATCAAACAATTTCTACATCGATTGAACAAATTTCGGTCGTGTCAGAAGAACATGCGGCAAGCTCTCAAGAAGTAGCGGCAGCAACAGAACAACAAAGTGCTGGCATGCAGCAAATTTCAAGTGCGATTGAACAGCTCTCTGACATGTCAGAGGACTTGGCACAAATGGTATCTACTTTTAAAATCGACAAAAAATAACGAGAAAGCTGGCTCTTGTGAGAGAGTCAGCTTTTTTGCTATGCTTAACCAAAATATCAGACGATCTGAAAGGAGACGTGTCATGGATTTTGCGCAGAGATTGTCAGAAGAACGGATCAAAAAGGCGATGGACCATGGAGCTTTTGAAGGACTATCAGGCTTTGGGAAACCTCTGCCAAAGGATGATGCTGCTCATGTACCAGAAGAGCTGAGGATGGGCTATCGAATCATGAAAAATGCTGGCTTTGCCGGGGAAGAAACCGCTTTGAAAAAAGAACTAATGACGGTCAAAGAATTACTGAAAACGAGTATAGATGGAGAAGAAAGAAAAAAACTCTCTCTCGTATGTGAGGAAAAACAAAAACGCCTCGATGAACTCACATCCAAGCGCCAAACGTTTGCTCGACCAGCCTCCTCCTTTTATAAGAATAGGGTCTACGAAAAACTAACGGAGCATAAAAAAGATGATGACACGCTGCCTCTCTGAGCACATTGAGGGAGCTTTTTTTATGAAAGCGCTACATTTTCTTATTGACTACATGTATATACAAATATAAAATATGAAGTGAACATGTATATACAAGTTTTGATTCTTTTTTCTTATAAAAAAACGATCTCGGAGGGGATAGCATGGCTGATTATCAGGCAGCGGCAGATCAGATTGTGAAAGCCATTGGCGGCAAAGAAAACATTGATCAAGCCACACATTGTGTGACAAGACTTCGTTTTGTGCTAAAAGATGAAGGTAAGGTGGATGAGAAAGCACTAGAACAAATTGATGAAGTGAAGGGATCTTTCTCAGCGAATGGCCAATACCAAGTGGTCATTGGTCAAGGAGTGGTGAATCGGGTTTATGCCGAAATGGTCAAACAGACGGGAATCGGCGAAGCGACAAAAGAGGACGTCAAGCGTGCCTCTGATCAGAAATTAAATCCTTTACAGCGTGCGGTGAAAACGCTTGCAGATATCTTCATTCCAATCCTTCCAGCTATCGTGACAGCCGGTTTATTGATGGGGATTAATAATATTTTAACAGCTCCTGATATTTTCTTTGATCAAAAATCCATTGTGGATGTGTATCCGGCATGGGCGGATTTAGCAAATATGATCAACTTGATTGCAGGCACTGCCTTTACCTTTTTGCCAGCATTAATCGGCTGGTCGGCTGTCAAGCGGTTTGGAGGTAATCCACTTTTAGGGATGGTCCTCGGACTGATGCTTGTACATCCAGATCTGTTGAATGCGTGGGGATATGGAGCGGCGGAAAAGACAGGTGATATTCCTGTTTGGAACTTGTTTGGACTTGAAGTACAAAAGGTAGGTTACCAAGGGCAGGTTCTTCCGATACTCGTCGCCTCCTATTTACTCGCAAAGCTCGAATTATTTATAACAAAAAGGACACCTGAAAGTATTCAGCTGTTAGTTGTTGCACCAATTACATTATTACTCGTTGGATTTTTATCATTTATCGTCATTGGTCCCGTTACATTTGCGATCGGAAACGTTTTAACATCTGGACTCGTCACCGTATTCCAGCAATTCGCAGCACTTGGCGGTCTTTTATATGGCGGATTGTATGCAGCGTTAGTCATTACAGGGATGCATCATACGTTCCTAGCAGTCGATATTCAGCTGATTAACTCAAAACTGCACGGCACGTTCCTATGGCCAATGCTCGCCCTGTCTAATATTGCTCAAGGATCAGCAGCACTTGCGATGATGTTTGTCTTAAAAGATGAAAAGCAAAAAGGGCTCTCGCTGACATCAAGTATTTCTGCTTACTTGGGCATTACTGAACCGGCGATGTTTGGGGTGAACTTGCGCTATAGATTCCCGTTTATTTTTGCCCTGATCAGTTCAGGGATAGCTGGTATGTTTATTGCCTCACAAGGGGTACTGGCAAGTTCAGTCGGCGTTGGAGGCATTCCAGGAATCTTCTCGATCATTCCGAAATATTGGGGGGCATTTGCCATCGGAATGGTGATTGTGCTGATCGTCCCATTCATTGGTACCCTTTTATATGCAAAACTTAAAAAGAAGGATGTATCACAAGAACTTAACTAGTGGTGGTGAAGGAAATTGAATCAACAAACAAACGAACCGTGGTGGAAAAAAGCCGTGGTCTATCAAATCTATCCGAAGAGCTTTTTAGACACAACAGGCTCTGGTACAGGTGATATCAATGGCGTGACGAAAAAGCTCGACTATATCAAAGAGCTAGGGGCGGATTGTATTTGGCTGACCCCTATGTATGAGTCACCACAGCATGACAATGGTTATGATATTAGTGATTATACAAAAATCCATGACATGTACGGCACAATGGCTGATTTTGAGCACATGCTGAAAGAAGCACATGAACGAGGGATCCGTGTCATCATGGATCTCGCCGTGAACCATACGTCGATTTTCCATGAGTGGTTTCAAGCCTCCCGAGAGTCGAAGGAGAACCCGTATCGAGACTATTATATTTGGAAGGAGCCGAAAGCGGACGGCTCTCCTCCGAATGACTGGCAGTCAAAGTTTGGCGGGCCAGCGTGGGAATTAGATGAAGCGACAGGTGACTATTATCTTCATTTATATGATGTTACCCAGGCAGACCTCAACTGGGAACATGATGAAGTACGCAGGAAAGTATATGACATCATGCACTTTTGGTTTGAAAAAGGGATCGATGGATTCAGACTGGATGTCATCAATAACATTTCAAAGGATCAACGCTTTTTAGATGATGCCGGGCAATCAGTGCAAGGTGACGGGCGTATGTACTATACAGATGGGCCGAGAATTCATGAATTTTTGCATGAAATGAATCAGGAAGTGTTTTCGAAATACGATAGCATGACCGTGGGGGAAATGTCTTCAACGAATATTACAGACTGCATTCGGTATACAAGACCTGATCGGCAGGAGCTGGATATGACGTTTAATTTTCATCATTTAAAAGTCGACTATCCTAACGGTGAAAAGTGGGCCATTGCGCCATTTGATTTTCTAGAGTTGAAATCAATTCTGTCAGAATGGCAGACGAAAATGCATGAGGGCGGCGGCTGGAACGCACTCTTTTGGTGCAACCATGACCAGCCACGCATCGTGTCTAGATACGGTGATGATGGCACGTACCATCAGCAATCAGCGAAGATGCTGGCGACCACCATTCATTTGATGCAAGGCACTCCTTATATTTATCAAGGTGAAGAAATTGGGATGAAGAATCCTCGCTTTGAGGACATTTCGTCATACCGCGATATCGAATCACTCAATATGTACGAAGTCATGCTTGAAAAAGGGAAAACAAAGGAAGAAGCTTTGGCGATTTTACAGGTCAAATCAAGAGATAACGCAAGGACACCTATGCAATGGACGTCGGAAAAAAATGTGGGGTTCTCAAAAGGTACGTCTTGGATTGAACCAGCTAAAAACGGCATTTCAGTAGAAGCTGCCTTAAAAGATGAGACGTCGATTTTTTATCATTATCAAGCCCTTTGCAGGCTTCGTAAGGAACTTGATGTAATCACCTATGGGAGCTTTACTTTACTGCTGGCAGATGATCCAAAGGTGTTTGCGTATGTCCGAGAAGGCAAAGATGAGAAGATTCTCGTGATCAACCATTTTTATGCAGGCGAGACGGACTTTACACTTCCAGATGAGCTTGCAAAGGATGTCAATGAAATGGAAGGGCAAGTTCTGCTGTCCAATTATGAGGATGTGCCGGCAGATATCAAGGGATTTACGTTGCGCCCATATGAGTCAATCGTTTATCATTTAACCAAACGCTAGTAAATGGGGCGGAAGGAAAATGAAAGAGAATAAGTTTCGAGTGATCTATGATCAGCTCGCAAGACGAATTGAACAAGGTGAATGGCAGGATAAAGGCATCCTCCCATCAGAACATGAGCTGTCTGTCATGTATGACACATCCCGTGAGACGGTGAGAAAGGCATTAAACATCCTTGTGCAAAATGGCTATATCCAAAAAATTCGCGGGAAAGGCTCAGTATTGCTGAACCGAGAGAAAATGCAGTTCCCAGTTTCGGGTCTTGTCAGCTTTAAAGAGCTTTCCCAAACGCTTGGGCGCAAGACGGTAACAACGGTTCATGAGTTCGGTTTAATCAAGCCAGATCAGTATATTCAGTCTCAGCTGAAAATCAGTGGGCAGGAGGACGTTTGGGAAGTCATTCGCTCTCGCAATATTAGCGGAGAAGAAGTCATTTTAGACAAAGATTACTTTTTGCAAAAACATGTGCAGGTCTTGTCTAAGGACATTTGTGAAGGATCGATTTACGAGTATATTGAAGGAGAACTTGGGGTCTCGATTAGTTATGCTCAAAAGGAATTTGTGGTCGAGCCATGTACTGAAGAAGATGAAAGGTATCTCGATTTGAACGGGTTTGATCATGTGGTAGTGGTGAAGAATTATGTGTTCTTGGAGGATACGAGTCTATTCCAATACACAGAAAGCCGCCACCGCCTAGATCGTTTCAGGTTCGTGGATTTTGCTAGAAGAGAGAAGTAGACAGGGCCGAGGCTCTGTCTATTTCAGGTTTTAGGGAAACAAGAGCAACATTCTAGGAGGACAAATGATCAGACTGAATAGACCATTAAAATTAAGAGATTTAGAAATTTTTAGCGTGATGAAAGATCACAGGATTTTATGTTATGTCATCATTGAAGACACGCGAAAACCGTTTACGGAAGAAGATAGAAAATTAGAGCCATTATGTGATATGGATGAAGAAGACATTCAAGCGATTTTGAATGTGTTTCATATTTCAATTATCAGTGATGAAACATTAAATGAAGAAGATTTAACCCTAGTGAAATCGTACTTTGCTGAATTTGTGAATAATACGAACTTAACGAATTTCATTACGAGAGAATATGTTCAAGAGGATTTATATGCCGTTGATGATGAAGATGATATCACGTTCTTTAATAGAATGCTGCGTCATATAGGGTCAGATGATGTGAAAAAATTTGATGACCGTCATTGGATGTATTTATCCCAAGATTGATAGTGAGATGGAAAAAGGACAGAGCCGAAGCTCTGTCCTCAGCGTGTAGACAAACCCTCGCATTTGTTGTCAAATCTGTGCTCCGGTGCTCGACTTTCCTAGACTGCAAAGGTTTTCTATCACGCTGAAAAGAAGACAAAGGGCTAAAATAAAGTCCATTTTAGCCCTTTGTCCTCAATCTGAAAGGACAGAGCCAATGCTCTGTCCTTTTCTATTAAGATGATACTTTGTTTCGTGTGCGCTTGCGCTGGTAGTAATAAAGGATACCGCCTGAGGCGAGCATGAGTAAGCCAATCAATACCGCTGTATACATCATCGTTGCAGTATTCGGCAGAGTGCCGCCTGGCATGCCGCTTCCATCTTGATTTGGATCCGATCCGCCTGGAGCAGAAGTTCCACCGTCTCCGCCATTTTGGTCTGGACTTGTTCCAGCAGCTTCACTTTGATTGAGTACGGTGTATTCACTAAAGTGCTCCGTTTTACCTGAGACAATCCCGTTTTCGAATGAACCGTTACTTGTTTTGGCATAGCGGTTTTTCTCACGATCGACATAATAGACACCTGGTTTTTTCGCTTTTTCAGGCGCATCTAATGTAAAGAACAGTGTGACGGGATCTTTAAAGGTAGACACATTTTTCTGATCTTGTTTGATTTGGAAATCGTAAGTGTCGGTTAATGCGTTTTTCACCTTATTTGTTTTTGCCATTGATATATCTGCTTGTTGCTCTGACAAATTGGAGAGCGGTAATGCTAGACCGACTTTGTCATGATAGATGGTGACGTTTGGATCTTGCTCTCGTTTCTTCAGTTCAGCTACTTGCCCTTTTGATAGAGACAATTGAACCTTTTTCGCTTCGGTTGCTTTGTCTAAATAAAGCAATGCTTTGTTCGTATGCTGCACATACGTTTGGAATTTCTCATCATCTTGAATGTCATAGGCGCCTTTTCCTTTCAAGCGAGGAAGGAATACTTCTTTCACTCGATGGTCAATGACTGGAGAAATATGACCGTCTGCCTGTTCAATTTGCTCTTTGAAAATTTCATAGTCAACATAGCCTAAGTCTTCACCATGAGACGCTTCTGTAAAGACGCTGTAGCCATCACCGCCTGTGCCGACAAATGCATTAGTCGCCACGCGGTATGTTTTCTGATCATCAATATCAGTCAGATTGCCCTTTTGATCTTTCAATTTGACATCAATCAGTCTGCTGCCAGCCGGTTTACTCAGTGTAAACGTATATTCAATACCGGCTACATGAGGGAATGCGCCTCCGCCTTCTTCAATGCCTGAAAGACCTTGTTCAAGCGCTTTTTTAATTTGACTGCCTTTTAAATCTGCGACATATAGTGTGTTTCCAAAAGGCATCACCGTTAAAATATCCCCTAATGTGATATCTCCTTTTTCAATGCTGCCTCGAATACCGCCACCGTTTGTAATGGCAAGGTCAGCCCCAGCAGATTCTTGTGCTTTCTTTAACATGCCATCTGCAATAAAGTTTCCAAGGTTCGTTTCCTTTGCACGGACGTGTTCACGCTGTCCATCTAAGAAGACATCTGACGTCCCGACTTTTTCGGTTTTTAAATCTTGGATATCTGCCTTGTACTGATCAAGAATCGCTTTTGCGTCCGCATCTTCTTTCACAGAGTCGTCGATCGTGATGAGGTCAAAAGTAGATTCTTTTGGCTGTACGACGCCTTTTTTGTCAAAGGCCACGTCTACTTTTCCTAAAAATTGTCCGTAGTCTTTTACTTGCGCAACAATCGTTGGTTCTTTTTTATTGATGACCTTTAATTTTTCAACAAGGGTGTGGGTGTGACCACCAATGATGAGATCAATGCCATCTACTTTTTGAGCCAGTTCTAGATCACGGTTATAGCCAATATGTGTAAGCGCAATAATTTTATTGATTTTTTCTTCAGTTTGAATGGTTTTGACTGTTTCTTTTGCTTTTTTGTATGCATCTTGAAATTGAATGTTTGGACCACTGCTGGATGTAATGGCTGTGTCTTCAGTGGTTAGACCGAATACAGCGACCTTTTCACCATTTACATCAAGCAGAATGTAAGGGTAAATGCCAGCTTCTTTTTTCTCACCAGCTTTAAATGTTGCTGGTTTTTTCACTAAGTCGCTTAACTGTTTTTCCTTAGAGACATTCACGTTTGATGACACGATTGGGAAGTTCGGTTTTTCAAACTGGTGACGGTTTTTAGCATCTACACTGGATGCGTCACCTGTCAGGAATTGACGTAGGACAGATGGACCTTTGTCAAATTCATGATTCCCAAACGTCATGGCATCGTATTTCATTAAGTTCATCAGTTTCAGATCGGCAAGTCCTTGCCATTTTGTGAAATAGAGATCACCAGAGAAGACATCTCCAGCGTCTAATAAAATATTGTTTTCGCTTTGGGCGCGAACTTCTTTGATCTTGGTTGCGCGTCTTGCTGCATCATCCAGATGGGCATGTGTATCGTTTGTATGCATCACCGTTAAATGCCAATTGTCTGTTGCAGGTGGTTCTGTTGTACCATCATCTTTAAACGCTAGCTTGTACACGCCAAGTCCGTCTGTGCTGGCATTCCGAATAAAGTCGACGCTGCTTGATTTCTCTGCGAACGGTTTGGCTAAAAGAGAAGATTCAAAAGTGACGGTTGCGCCTTTGATCGGTGCAATGGACCAGTTTTGATCTGCGCTTGGGTTAATGGTTTTTTGTTCAATAATATAATCCATCAGCACTTGGCGGTTCTCATCTGCTGAGGCGAGCACGACTTTATCTTGTGTGAGGTGCGGGAAGCCTCCGCCGCCAGATGCACGGTAATTGTTTGTCACGACTAAAAATTCTTGATTGTCAGAAACGGGTTTTCCGTTGTAAGACAAGTTTTTGATGCGGTTCGCACTAGCGTTAACAAGTGTGCCTGTTGTGCTGTATTTAGCAGGCTGTGTGACATCTACTTGGTACGTCACACCATCGATTACATCAAAATTATATGAGCGGTATTCTTCGTTTAAAATAGGCTGTTCATTTGAAGTATTTGGTTTGATTTGGTTAAACTGACCAGCAGACATTTCAAGCCAGTCTTTTACTTCACTGCCTTTTAGTTTTACAATCTGTACGGTGTTATCGTAAAGATAGAGATCGCCGATGTTTTTAATGGCTAAATCACCTTTTGCGATATTTGTATAATAGTTCACACCGTTGCGTCCCCCGGCTTTAAATGGCGCACCCGCAGAGAGAATCGGCAAGTTTTTGTACGAAGTATCTTTCATTTTTTCTTGTGCATACCATTTCTGGGCATCTGTCACGATTTGAATAGAAGGGTCATCCATCACTTGAGCGAAAAAGCTGTTAATGTCTGCTTCTGTTTTTCCAACTGGCTTTCTGACGTAATCTAGGGTGTTTTGGTGAGTTGTTTGAATGGCATTTTTCACTGTACTGTTTTGAGATGTCACCCCGGCAACGGATTCGATTTTGCCTGTTCCGTCTGTGACTTTCCAGTTGCTTCCGTCTGGTTCTAGCGTTAAATCAATGACCCCGAGGTAGCTTCCCCAGTTTTTTGACATGACGACAGGAATGCCATTAATGGTTCCCTTCGCGACATCAAATTTGTCTACGCCGCTATATTCAGCGCTAGGGAATGTGCCATGCTGGTGGCCAGACACAATCGCATCAATGCCTTTTGTTTTCGTGGCAAGGTCAAAGATCATATTTTCTGATCCTTTAGGTGAAGCTGTTTTTTCAATTCCTGTATGAGCAAGAGCGACGATGACATCTGCGCCTTTTGCTTTCATTTCTGGAATGGTTTCATTGGCAGACTCCACAATATCCTGCACTTGAACTTGTCCATCTAAATGCTTCTTATCCCACGTCATAATTTGTGGTGGTACGAATCCTATGTAACCGACTTTCACAGTTTGGGAGGCTCCGTTTGCATCTTTAAAGGTTTTATCCTGAATGACATAAGGAGTAAATCGGTGTTCTCCGTTTAACTTTTTGACGTTCGCATTGACAATCGGGAAGTTGGCGCCCGCAATGGTACCGTCAAGAAAAGATAAACCATAGTTAAATTCATGATTGCCGAGTGTACCTGCATCATATTTTAATTTGTTGAGTGTATGAATAATGGGGTGAACCTTTGTTTGATTGATGATGCTGTCTTTTTCATTTTTATAAACGTATTCTCCAAGAGGGGTTCCTTGAATCAGGTCTCCGTTATCAACAAGGAGTGTATTGGGATTTTGTGAACGGTGCTTGTCAATCAGCTCGGCTGTTTTTGCCAAACCGAATTCATTTGTTTCTTTGTCACTGTAGTAATCGTAATTCATCATGTTCGCATGAACATCCGTTGTGGCTAAGATACTGACCTTTACGGCGCTGCCGCTTTCTGTTTCTGCATGAGTAGGTACTGCTGGGAGAATGAGACTAATCAACATCATGGAAGTGAGCAGAATAGACAGGTTTTTCCTTCGTTTAGACCTATGTGCTTGCTTCTTCACCTGATCTCCGCCTTTCTAATTTTTTTGACCACAATACCTATTGTAGAAATGTTTCGTTAACTTTTGTAGTTATTTTTTGCAGATTATTGTAAAGATAACATAAATCATACGAATTACCTTGTTAAGGGAATGTGAATGAGTCTAAATGCTTATTTTTCTGAAAGGGTGTTTTCTCATAGGGATAGGATGTTTGATTTCAATTGGTGGGGGTATAGTGTGTAGTGTAAACGATAATTAAGCAGGAGGGTTTCTACATGGGTAAGAAAATTGCAGTTGTCTTAACAGATTACTTTGAGGATGTTGAATTCACCGAGCCTGCAAAAGCCTTTAAAGACGCAGGCCATGAGATCACAGTGATTGAAAACGAAAAAGGAAAAACAGTGAAAGGAAAGCAAGGAGAGGCAGAAGTAAGAGTCGATGCGTCTATCGATAACGTGAAACCAGAAGACTTCGATGCACTTCTGATTCCTGGCGGTTTCTCACCAGACATTCTGCGTGCGGATGATCGCTACGTGCAATTCACAAAAGCTTTTATGGACGAGAAAAAACCAGTATTTGCGATCTGTCATGGACCGCAATTGCTTATTACAGCGAAGACGTTGGAAGGAAGAGGCGCGACCGGCTATACATCCATTCAAGTAGATATGGAAAACGCAGGCGCCAAATTCAAAGATGAAGAAGTCGTTGTTTGTCAGGATCAGCTTGTCACAAGCCGTACACCTGATGACATTCCAGCATTTAACCGTGAATCATTAAAACTGCTTGCAAAATAAGTAGTTTTGACAGGATAAACAAAGCCAGCACCTTGCGAGGTGCTGGCTTTTTCTGTGCATGGATGTAAGAAAGCGGCGTAAACCGCAATTCAGTATCAGGTGCACGATTATTTTCTTAAGCTTTTCAGCTCGCTTGCAATGGCTTGCATTTCACTTGGGCTGAATGAAGATTTTTTCATCACCATTTGGTGAAGAAATTCAATATCTTCATACTTATCTGGACTGAAGTCTTCTGCTTTGATGACTCCAATATTCAGCATATTGAGCTTTTGCGAAATGTCTTCAATCAGCTGATTGACTTCAGCCGCTTTTTGCTGTGACAAGGGCGGCACGTCCTTTCCTGCATGTGTCGAATAATATGTCTATTTTAACAGAAAAGCAAAAGAATAAAAGGGCTATTATGACGACACTGAAATGTTTTTTTCCTTTTTCTCCTCTTTGATCTTATCAATGATTCGTTTGGATTCAAACACCACAACACCTGATAAACCGATGAGGCCAATTAAGTTTGGAATGGCCATCAGCCCATTGAGCATATCTGCTACGCCCCAAACGAAGTCATTCTTAAACACGGCACCGAAAAAGACAGCTATCACAAACACGATACGGTAATACATGACGTACGAATCCTTCGCCAAATATGTAAAGCATTTCTCTCCATAATAGGACCAGCCAATGATGGTTGAATAGGCAAACAGGAGCAGCCCGATTGCCACGATGGTTGAGCCAGCTGGACCGAGGAAGTGAGCAAAGGATAACGAAGTCAGCGCATCACTTTTTTCTGTTAAATACATATCTGCCATGACAATCGTAATGCCAGTGATAGAACAAACAATGATGGTGTCAATAAACACTTGCGTCATAGAGACGAGCGCTTGACGGGCAGGCATATCCGTTTTCGCAGCTGCAGCAGCAATTGGTGCTGATCCAAGACCAGCTTCATTGGAAAAGACGCCTCGCGCGACACCCCAACGAATAACGGTTCCAATCGCACCACCTGCCACGGCTTGACCTGTAAAGGCATCTGAGAAAATAAGACTGACTGCGCCAGGAACAAGATCAGCATTCATGACAAGAATGATGAGCCCACAAATGACGTAAAATAAAGCCATGACTGGTACAAAAATAGATGTCACTCGGCCGATACTTTTAATTCCGCCTAAAATCACGAGTGCCGTAAAGGCGGTAATGATGATACCTGTTACCCATGTTGGAATTTGAAAAGTAGAATTCATGACGCCTGAAATGGAATTAGACTGTACCAGGTTGCCGATCCCAAAGGCAGCACTGGCACCGAAAACAGCAAATAGCACCCCTAGCCATTTCTGTTTTAAGCCATGCTCTAAATAATACATAGGTCCGCCAGACATTTCGCCTTTTTCGTTTTTGACCCTGTATTTTACAGCAAGAACAGCTTCTGCAAACTTGGTGGCCATCCCGAAAAATGCAGCAAACCACATCCAAAATACTGCACCAGGACCACCTGCAATGACAGCTGAGGCAACACCGACGATATTCCCTGTACCGACAGTTGCAGCAAGAGCCGTCATTAATGCTTGGAAATGGGAGATATCTCCCTCTGAAGTTTTGTCTTGTTTTGAAAAAGCGAGCTTTAAAGAATAAGGAAGTAATCTAATTTGAATGAAGAGAACGCGAAAGGTGAGGTAGATTCCAGTACCAACAATTAAAATCAACAGGGGAGGCCCCCACAAAAAATTGTTCATCGTCGTGACAAATTGCTCAATGATTCCCATCTAATGTCCCCCTTTGTTTGTGTAATTCTCCTAAAGTTTCTCCTGTTTTTGTGTAATTTGTCAATGCCGATGGGAGTTTTTCTTGCAAAGTTTCCAAAAGAAAAAGGGCTTGATATGATAGAGAAAAGGTTTTCCAAAGGGACTCTTAGGGAAAAGATAGGAGGAGAATGAAGGATGATTCATGTATTATTTGTATGCCTCGGCAATATTTGCAGGTCACCGATGGCAGAGGCGATGTTTAGAAAACGAGTCGAAGACGAAGGGCTGAGTGAACACTTTGTGATTGATTCAGCAGGCATTGGTGGCTGGCATCAAGGCAGTCCTCCGCATGAAGGAACACGAAAGCTGCTTGATGAAAAGGGTATCAGCTATGAAGGAATGATGGCAAGACAAATCATGGATAAGGATATCACCACATACGACTATATCATTGCGATGGATGCTGAAAATGTTGGCGCCCTCCGCAGTTTAGCCGGCTATGGAAAACATCACTTTATTGGCCGTCTTCTTGACTTTGTAGAAGACGACGATCGAGACGATGTGCCAGATCCTTATTACACTGGGAACTTTGAGGAAGTACATGATTTAATTGAAACAGGAATTGATCGTTTTTTGACGTATGTAAAAAAAGAGAAACACCTTTAACGGAAAGGAGATCAGATGAGATGGAAGAGAACAAACAAATCGTGCTTCGGGGAGCTGTTATAGGCGCAGCCTGCGGCATATTGCTGACATTATTTCATCGCCCAACAAGGATTGCATTAAAAGAAAAATGGAATGACTGCCAGCAAAAGCTGGATGAATACCGCCTGGAGCCTGGCAAGATGTCTGCTTGCGTGAAGGAAAAAATGGAAGAAACGAAGCAATTGATGAGAACGGTCTCAGATGATTTGTCTTTTCTGAATGTACAGGTGAATCAGTTAAAGGAAACAACACCAAAGGTATTAGAGATTATTGAAGAAACAAAGGATCACTTTCAAAAGAAACAGAAAGATTGATCATTGGAGATGAGGCGTATGGGTTTTGTTAAAGCGTTAATAGGACGCTTTTTGCTGCATGAAGGACCGGCAAAATCAGCTGAGCTTGCGTATTTCTTTTTGCTTTCATTATTTCCGTTTCTCATCTTCGTGCTGACGCTTGTTGGTTATTTGCCGCTGACATCAAAGGATGTTCTAAGCGTCATTTCTGGTTATGCGCCAGAGGGAGCGCTATCAATGATTGAATCCATTGCCGAAGAGACGCTGAATAACCGTAACGGCGGATTGTTGTCATTCGGGATTATTGCCGCACTCTGGTCTGCATCCAACGGCATTAATGCGGTGGTCAGAGCATTTAACCACGCTTACGAAGTTGAGGAAAATCGTTCCTTCATTCTCGTACGTTTAACATCGATCATCTTAACCATTGCGATGGTGCTTACGATTATTTTTGCCTTGATGCTGCCTGTCTTTGGAAAAGAGCTTGGTTTATTCGTTGCCAAATTAGTAGGGCAGTCAGATGCGTTTCTCACCATTTGGACCGCCATGAGATGGATTATTAGTCCACTGATTTTACTGATTGTTTTTACATCCCTATATTATTTTGCCCCTAACATCAGGCTGAAATTGAAATTTGTGCTGCCAGGCGCCATATTTGCATCTGTTGGCTGGATTCTCGTCAGCATGCTGTTCTCATTTTATGTAGGCGAATTTGCCAACTATAGTGCGATGTACGGAAGCATTGGGGGAATCATAATATTAATGATCTGGTTTTATTTAACCGGCATTATGATCATCCTCGGCGGCGAGCTCAATGCGCTTTTACATAAGCGTAAAATCGTACCAGGCAAGCTCTAAAGAAAACCGGGCATCCTAAAGGAGAACGAACATGTTCAATCTTTACGGATGGGGGAATAACGAATGTCTAAACAATCGAAAAAAGGCGGAAGCAACACAAAACAAAACAAAGGCCATCAGCCAAAGCACAAAACAAGCGGAAGTGCGAATGGGCAAAATGGGTATCACTAGATGAAAAAACTCCTCTGCATAGGTGCAGGGGAGTTTTTAATGAGAAATGGATTCGTTTGGAGTGTCAACCACTGCCAGCGTCTTCCCAAATCGAACACAACAAAATACAAATAAAATCACAATGCTGACAAGGTAAAGTAAATTCATGCCCTCGAACGTCTGCACAAAGAATCCGCCAAGAACCGGCCCGAGAATACTTCCTGCACTAAACGCCATCCCGCACATCAAATTCCCAGCAGGCAGCAGATGCTTTGGCAATAAGTCCGTCATATAACTGATGCCAAGTGAGAAGGTCGAACCTACAGCCATACCTGCGATAAAGAAACAGATCGCAACAGCCAAAACGGACTGAATGAAAATCCCTGCTAAAAGGAAAAAGAATGAACCGACGAGTGTCACAACTAAAATCATGCGTCGTCTGCCGAAACGGTCACTCAGCATCCCGAGAGGAAGCTGAAAAACAATACTCCCAATCGCAAACGCAGGTAAAATAAACGCAACAGCATCTATCGTCACCCCGCTTCTCAGCGCATACACAGGGAAGTTACTATTGAGCGTTGTTTCTAAAAAGCCATAGCAAAACGGCATCATAAACGCTACCCAGCCAAATTGAAACGCCTTCTTGAAGCGCTTCAAACTATTTGTCTGCTCTGACGTCTGCATTTCACCTGTATCAGGATATGTATTTTTTAAAACAAACACAAGCAGCCAAATACACAAACTAACTGCACCAGACACAATAAACGGCAAGGATGGATTGATTTCAATGAGTGGTGTTAAAAAAGGGCCAGCGGCAAAACCGAGTCCAAAGGATAACCCATACAATGAAATATTTCGCCCGCGATTTCTAGATGATGAGGCATAGGTAACCCACGTCTGTGTGGAGAAATGAAGCATATGATCACCGATGCCAATCATCAGCCGCAAGAAGAACCAGACGACATAAGATTCAATAAAGACAAAGCTAAACAAACTTAAAAAGACAGCAGCGCCTCCAATGACGATCAATGGTTTAAATCCGAAGCGGCGCAGCGGCGCTTCCATAAAAGGAGACGCAAGCAGCACGCCGATATATAAACCGGTGGCATGCAGTCCGTTTAACGTCGGGGAAGTGCCGGCATGTTCGAAAATAATCGAAATAACTGGCAGTAACGCTCCCTGCGAAAAACCAGATACGGATACAAGTAAAATTAAAATCATAAAATGAATTCTCGCCATAAGAAGCTCCTTACAAGTTCATGCTTTCATCGTACAATGGAACCATAGGGGTTTCAATAGAAAGGTGGAAAAGGAATGAAGCTGATATATGAAAATGATCGGTGGATCGCAAATGCTGATCAAAGGCAGCTGTCTATTTCGGGAATTAAAGAAGCGGGATACAGGCCGTATCAATTGTTCACCTCGGCTATTGCGGGCTGTTTTGGAGAAATGGTCATTCATGTATGCCGAAAAAAACGAATATCCTATCAAGGGCTGACCATTACACCTGAAACGACAAGAGAAGGAACTGTAAACAAAATCACTCATATTCATTTACATATGATCTTTGAAAGCATCAGCACCTCTGATGAACAGCTGGAAAAAGTAATGAAACTTGCGCTGAAGCATTGCTCGATGGTGCAATCCGTGAAAGGAACGATTGATATCACCCTTTCACACGAACGAATCTAAATGTATATGATGCCGGCACTCACGAAAGAATAACAGTCAGATATGATGTAAAGGAGATTGGCTGTATGAATCGTTTGTTTCTTGTGATTGTCGCAATCGGTGTTCCATTATCTGTAATTGGTAGTTTTCTTCATTTTCCGCAGGCTGTCATGTTTGCCGTCTATTGTATCGCCATCATCGGTCTTGCAAGTTATATGGGAAGAGCGACAGAGAGTCTTGCCATTATAGCGGGACCAAGGATTGGTGGGTTATTAAACGCTACTTTTGGAAATGCAGTGGAATTAATCATTTCATTTTTTGCATTAAAACAAGGACTCACCGCCATTGTCCTTGCTTCACTCACTGGCTCAGTGATCGGCAATTTACTGCTCGTGGCTGGACTGTCTTTTTTCGTTGGCGGATTGAAATTTAAACGACAAGAGTTCAATGTCCACGATGCAAGGCATAACTCTGGGCTGCTTATGTTTGCGATTATTGTGGCATTTGTCATTCCAGAAGTCTTTTCCATAGGGATGGCAGAAGATCGTCAATTTGTTTTAAGTATCGGCATTAGCATTGTGATGATTTTGCTTTATGTCGCAGCACTCTATTTCAAACTGGTCAGCCACAGAGGTGTTTATGTTGCCAAGCAAGAAATTGCGGAAGGGGAAGCCGCGACGGAAGAAGAAATACCAGAATGGTCTGGGAAGTTTGCCACGGCGATTTTACTCCTTGCGACAATTGCTGTGGCTTATATTTCAGAGCGGCTCGTCCATACATTTGACACAGTCGGAGAACAGTTTGGCTGGAGTGAACTGTTTATCGGGGTCATCATTGTTGCGATTGTCGGTAATGCAGCAGAACACGCATCTGCCGTCATTATGGCGTATAAAAACAAAATGGATGTCGCGGTCGAAATTGCTTTCGGTTCCACGCTTCAAGTCGCCATGATGGTCGCACCGATCCTTGTGATCAGCTCTCTGTTTTTTGAAAAGCAAATGCCACTGATCTTCTCATTACCAGAGCTCATTGCCATGGCATCCTCTGTTTTACTGACGGTCATCCTTTCAAATGATGGGGATACGAACTGGTTTGAAGGTGCTACATTGCTCGCTGCCTATTTCATTATGGCGATTGGATTTTTCCTTTTATAATCTTTTGTGGATAAGGGACGTCTTTCGGGAAAATACTATGGAAAAATGAATGAGAAAGAGTGATGATATGAAAAAGATGCCCCGCATCATGTTTGTTGTTCTCTTATCCTTAAGTTTTCTATATAGTTTTCCAGCCGAGGCAGCAAAGCCGTTTAAGGTGCCATCGTCTGTCGCCAGTATCTCAAAGGAAAATACGTATCCAAATGCGTCACAGGATCAACCGCTGCTCCAGCCGAGCGAGCTGACGGCCGAATTATTTAAAACAACAAGTGTACCAATAGAAAATACACATTTAATTAAAATGCTGAATGAATCCAGTATCTCAGGTACACCGCTAGCAGTTGGCTACAGGGCAACGATTTTTCTTGGAAGATGGGCACTCAGCTATGATTCAAACGAAACCGTCGCCAATTGGGAATACAAAAAAGTGAACACGAATCACATTGATAATAGAGGCGGAAACAAAACAGCCATCGGCAAATATGTGCAAAAGCAACAAGTAAAAGTAAGTGGAGGGCTCACAGCAAAAGTACCAAACCCAGAAGATGTGAAAACATTGATGATGCAAAAAGCCATCCAAAAAACAAAACTTCCGCTCGCCTTCGACACAGTGATTGGTGCAGGAACAAAGCGAGATCAGTCCTACCACGTATCTCCGAAAAAAGCAGCATCCCTGCATGCATACGCTCCAGCCATTAACGAAAAAGGAAAGGTTACTTACGGAGAAGTGTATCTTGTGCTCAAGGGAAATAAACGCAAACTTGTCGTAAAAAATGTGACCTCACAAGGAATCGGCGCTTGGATTCCTGTTCAGGATCACCTGACGTTTGGGTTTCAAGGGATGAATTAAAAACAGTCATCTCCTCTTACCAAGGGGAGATGACTGTTTTTTGATTAAGATGTCCTATCTTTTTTCTTTTTCATTTCATGAATGTAAAAATCAAAGGCGTTATATAAAAACCATACAAAGAAAAGAAAGAGAAAGACTTTAGTGAATATCGTCAAATTGTTGAAAATTAAGCATAGGCCAATAAAAGGGAGGATCATAAAGCCATAATACGAAAACCACCATGTTTTAAAAATGAAACTCAGCTCCTTGGTTATTTGTGGAAACGACTCTTTCTTCATATTACATGGTCTTGAGTAGAACGTAAACCTTACCTAGACAATAAAAAAGCCAACGCGGAAGTTGAATGAATCCAACAACTACGATGGCTTAGCTGATTATTCTCCTAAATCCACATTATGATAAACTTGCTGCACGTCTTCAAGCTCTTCTAATACATCGATTAGTTTCTCGAATTGTGCTTTCGATTCATCATCTAATGTCACTTCGTTTTGAGGCAGCATTGTGATTTCAGCGACAGTAAATTCTTCTACGCCTGCCTGTTTGAACGCTTCTTGAACTTGATGGAATTGATCTGGTTCAGCGTAGACGATCACCGTATCATCTTCTTCCATAATGTCACGTACATCAATGTCTGCTTCCATTAAAAGTTCAAGCGTTTCTTCTTCACTTTTCCCCTCGACACCGATCACCGCTGTTTGGTCAAACATGTAAGCAACAGATCCACTGACGCCCATATTTCCGCCGTTTTTCCCAAATGCTGCACGAACATCAGACGCTGTGCGGTTGACGTTATTGGTCAGGGCATCAACGATCACCATAGATCCGTTTGGACCAAATCCTTCGTAACGCAGCTCATCGAAGTTCTCTTCTGCACCGCCTTTTGCTTTTTCAATCGCACGGTCCACAATGTGTTTTGGGACACTATATGTTTTTGCACGTTCTAGGACAAAGCGAAGTGCTTGGTTTGATTCTGGATTTGGCTCACCTTGCTTGGCAGCCACATAGATTTCACGCCCGAATTTTGCGTAAATACGACTTGTATTGGCATCCTTTGATGCTTTCTTTTCTTTAATGTTGTTCCATTTACGACCCATCTTATTCACTCTCTTTCAATTAGTAAATACACAGTATGAGGGTCCCCATGCTGCATGAAATCAATCTGCTTTCTATTATACATGAATCAGTCAAGAGGATAGAAGTAAGACGGCTGAAAAGAAAAGAATTCCTTAGCTGATATGTCCAAGTTGTTCAAGCGTCTTATTTTTCTCATGCGGTCTAGTCAGCTCATCACACCGAATGATCATGTGAACTACATGCATGATAATTAACTAATTAACAAAAAGTGATCAAAAAAATAACCCCATCACAAATGAGGTTATTTTGTAGGCTGTGGATAGACGAGATCCTCAAGCAATTTCACATCATGCTGATGAAGTTGTGTGATCATTTCTTTTCGCACAGCGAGGGCGGCTTCAAAGTATTTTTCATCCTCGACCATTCCTTTTACGGTGATCTCAATCCCGCGATTCAATTTATTGAGCCCCATAATGCCATGAACCTGAAAAGGTTCAATGGCGTTTTGGAATTCATCTTTTTTCAGTAAATCATGATGCATTTGATTTAAGTGATCACATGCTGTTTCTAGCGCCTTGAAAGCAATGTCAGGATTTTGGTTTGCGCTGATCAAGACTGACTCTGTGATACGCATGTAGTGCATATTGTAGTTTTGGATTTGACGAATGTCTCCGTTTGAAATGGTTAACAGCTTGCCGCTCCATTCTCTAATTTGCAGAGACCGGAGACCAATTTCTTCAATGGTTCCGTTAAAAAGATTATTGACCGTCACATAGTCACCTTTATGAATTTGCCTTTCATAAATGAGGAAGATGCCAGCTAAAATATCACGAATCAAGGTCTGAGCGCCAAAACCAATGACAATTCCAGCAACACCAGCCCCCGCAAGGATTTTCCCAAAGTCATGAAAAAATAGAGAAATCACATATAAGACAAAACATATGGAAGCTGTATACTTTGAAACCGATTTGACCAAGCTCTCAATCGTTTTTTTCTTTTTATCTTCAATGAATTCAGTTCGTTTAAAGAAAATCTGAAGCGCTTTGTTGATCATAAAGACGGCAAGCCAAAGAATGAGTCCAACAAGGAGAATTTCAATGTATTTGTTCTTGACCACTGTCAGAAATGTTTCGTCCATCTATCGGTTACCCCCTGGCTGTACGAGAAGTAAAATCAACATCTTGATAATAACTGTTTTTCACAAGAACATTTGGACCAAGGCATTGCACACTTGGGCAATGACAATTCAGTTCTTTTGCCAATTTTGTGTTCATCCAGCGTGTATAAGCTGATTGCAACGTATCGGTTTCAATATTTCCTAATGGCGGTGTATCGCCAAAGTCTGTCACAATAATATTCCCATCAAAAATATTCACATTCAACCGTGAACGGCCATCAGGGTCATTTCGTACTGTCACATTTTTCGCTTGACGCAATCGAGTCAAGAGGCGCTGGTCTTCTTCATCTGTGCTGCATGAATAAAATGGCAATGTGCCAAACAGCATCCATGTGTTCTCATCACGAACATCGAGCAACTGATGAATCGCATCCCGCATTTGTGGAAGCGACAATGATTCAAGGGCGCTCGCAAAATCACTTGGATACATCGGATGAACTTCGTGGCGCTGGCATTTCATCTCGTCCACGATTTGACGATGAATGTGTTCAATATAAGGAAGCGTACGCTTATTCAGCATCGTTTCAGCAGATACGGTTACACCCGCTTTCACAAGGGCCTGACTATTCTCAATCATGCGGTTAAACAATTTCTCACGCTGCTCAAAGGTTGGCTTTCGGTCCATCATTGCAAAACCAACCGTAGCAAACTCTTCGACCGTCCCCCAGTTATGTGAAATGTGTAGGACATCCAAGTATGGAATAATCTCTTCATATCGAGCCAAATCAAGTGTTAAATTCGAATTAATTTGGGTACGGACGCCGCGTTCATGGGCATACTTTAATAAAGGAACGACATATTCCCGTACAGATTTCAGAGACAGCATCGGCTCTCCGCCTGTGATGCTAAGGGAACGCAAGAGCGGTACTTCATCTAAACGGCGAAGCAGTAAATCGAGTGGCAGTGCATTCGGATCTTTTGGCTGCAAAGTATAGCCAACCGCACAGTGCTCACATCTCATGTTACACAACGTCGTTGTCGTCAATTCAATATTTGTCAGCTTCATTTCTCCGTAATCCTGCACATCGAGATAGGCTTCCCAAGGGTCGAATGCAGGTGTAATCGGACGAAGTGCTGTTTTTTGGTTCATGGTATCTATCTCCTTTTCATTCGGGCAAACATAGACCCGCCAACAGTTAATTTTAAGCCCCATCACCGTTATACGCAAGAGGGGACACAATTGATTTACAAAGGAAAAAAAGATAAGCTATAAACAAATGCTAAAGGGAGTGTATCTATGGGCAAGGCAGCAGACAGCAAAGAGCAGCAGGTTGATTATTTAAAGAACCGATTAGATATGTTTATGAATGTGATTGATTCATTAGATCCTGAATCCACAGACGTTGAGGATATAGACAGACTCATCCAGATGATTGACGACCTAGAAGCGAAATATGAACGATTTAAAACCGATTGGAAGGAAGAATAGCTCGCGCTGATGCGGGCTTTTTTCTTTAAATTGGCAGGTCAAAAAGTGTATGAGTACCCGGTATATTCTGCACAATAGAAGAAAAACCGGGAAGTGACTTAAATGAAAAAATGCATACTGATCTGTCTATGTGCGCTTTTTGTATCGATGCCTTTTTCAAACTTAGAAGCCGTGTCTAATCAGCCGATTCATTGGGGATTTGCTAAAAGCAAAGAGCACAAGCCAGCAGATGCCGGCAAGGAACTGACGACCCTCTTAAAGAAATATGATGCTTTCTATTTAGGAAATACGAAAAAGAAAGAGATTTATTTTACTTTCGACAATGGCTATGAAAATGGGTACACACCCAAAATCTTGGACGTGCTGAAAAAGCATCAAGTACCCGGCACCTTTTTTGTGACTGGGCACTTCGTAAAGGACCAGCCCAAGCTCGTCAAACGTATGGCAGAGGAAGGTCATATTATTGGCAACCATTCCTATCACCATCCAGATTTAACAACAAAGAGCACGAAAGAAATCAAAGAAGAGCTAGATCATGTCAATGAAGCGGTATACAAAATCACAGGAAAACAAGATAACCTCTACCTTCGTCCACCGCGCGGGGTGTTCAGTGAAAGGGTACTAAAGGAAACGAAACAGCTTGGCTACCAAACCGTTTTCTGGTCAGTAGCGTTTGTAGATTGGCACATCCACCATCAAAAAGGAAAACAGTATGCGTACAATCAAATGATGAAACAGGCGCATCCAGGTGCCATTTACTTACTTCATACCGTCTCAAGGGACAATGCCGAGGCACTTGATGATGCCATCACTGCTTTAAAAAAACAAGGATATACCTTTAAAAGCTTAGACGATCTCATGCTTGAAAAAGTATGGCATCTCCCTCAGCTATAGAAAAAAGCTTGCAGACATCTGCAAGCTTTTTGACTTATCCTTCTCTTATTTTACGCTGGAACAAAAGGGGACGATGACGAGTAAAGGAGTCAATCAAGCCCTCACCGAAAATCGTGATGCTTTGCTCCCAAGGATGTCCTAGTAAACCCCAGGTCATCTCTTTTGATAAAAAGAAATAGTAATCCCCATTTGGGAGCACAGGAACTCTCCATTCTCCAAATTCATCTTTTTCAAATGAGCCATATGGTGTGATCCAATAGCATTCGTGCTGCCAATCAAGTACCAGCATATATTCGCCGGTTCCGGTGATATTCTCCTGAAAAGACAGCAGTGCCTTCTTTTCAAGGTCTTCATCCGCACTTAGGAGAGAAGGGTCCTCGAAATAAGCAGAGATATCATATGTGATGTAAGGAGATGGTGCTTGAAAACCGGGAAAGCGAGAAATGCTTGGGTTAAATTTAAACTTTTGATCAAATGTTTTCCATGCGTACTTTAGTTCTTTGTCTGACAGTGGAATCCAGTTTTCCATAGTATCTCCCTTTCAAGCACTTCTCTCAAAAAACTATTTGAAAATCCTAAACCATCCTTTATGTTTAAACCACAAAAGCATCCCTGAGACAAGCAAACCCATGAAAATCAGTACGCCAAAATAGCCATATTTCCAGTGTAATTCAGGCATGTTATCAAAGTTCATCCCATACACCCCAACAATAAAGGTCAGTGGAATAAAAATCGTCGAGACAATGGTCAGTGTCATCATGATGGCATTCATTCGGTTGGAATTTAGTGTTTGATAGCTGTCTCGTAAATCGGCTGTCATATCACGATTTGACTCAACGATCTCTGTTAGTTTCAATAGATGATCATAAATATCATTAAAATATGCTTGCCGGTTTGCATCGCTTTTCATCATATTCGTGTTCACAATTCGATATAAGAGGTCCCTCATCGGGATAATGGTTCTGCGCAGTTTGAGCAAATCGGATCGAATACCGAATACTTCGTTCATTAATGTACCATACGTTTTATGCCCTTCTTCATCCTCGATTTCATTGAGCCTGTCCTCAATTTGATAAATAATAGGAAAATAATCATCGACGAGCTGGTCAATCAGCATATAAGCCATATGCTCTGGACCGCTCTCTCGTGCTTTATCAGACCCTTTGAGCTTTCGAATGACGCGATCAATGTAGGGCGCTTCCTTCAAATGAAAAGTAACGATATAGTTTTCTCCAACAAACAGGTCGACTTCTTCAGATCGAAGTGTTTTTTGATTGAGGGCATGAAGGACGAAAAATAAATACCCTTCATAAAAATCAAGCTTTGGCCGCTGTAAATAATGGAAGCAATCTTCAATCGCAAGCGGATGGAACTGAAAAAATTCCTTTAACAGTGCTGCTTCCTTTTCCGTTGGCGCATAAAAATCAATCCAATACCAGGCAATATCGGGGCTTGAAAGCTGCTGCAATGTTGCATGTTCAATCAAGTCGCCGTTTTTTGTCACTGCAAGTTTTTTCAGCATGTGCACCCCTCCAGACTTGCATTATATCATGAAGCAGCAGCGGTGAACTTATACGTTTTCACCATAAAAAAGCCGATCTCAGCGATGAGATCGGTCCAATGTGCGTGTATGATTGATGGATAAAGCGAGAATTAAGGACGATGGAACGTAACGAATTTATTTTGACGGTCAAACCAGCCTCTAAATGCCCAGTTATCCCAGCCGCCATCGCCGTTGTTTTTAAATGTACCGCTCTCAAAAACCCAAATACCGTAAACAACATTACCAAGGTTAGCAGTAGCGAAAGTTTTCACGCCATTAAAGCGGTCTTCATAGTTTTGGCTTAGGTTAAAGACCATGACGTTATATCTGCCGCCAGCAGCATAGAATGTGCTTTCCATTACACCTTTAACGAATCCAGAACGGTTGGCATTTGCATTTACTGCGTTAATGATTGCATTGGCAATTCCAAGGACATCGAAATTGACGTTAACATTAGGACTAGCTGTCGTTCCAGCTTTACCTTCAGCAGCTTTGTTTAAAACAGTTTGCTGTAGTGTAGTAGAGACGGGTGCTGATGATGTTTTTTCAGCAGCGTCAGCGAATACTGGTAGTGTCGAAGAAACAGCAGTGGCAAGGGCAACAGAAAGAATTGTTTTTTTCATTGGTCGGATCTCCTTTGTTTTTAAATTTTGGGTCTTCTTTTAGTAAAACGTGAAACTAGGTAAAGCCGGTTATCAATGAGGTAAATATGTTCCTGCAAGATGAAACAAATGATTGCCTAATCCGCTAATTCCTTTGTTCACCTCCTTGATATGTCATAATTATACAAATATTTTTGAGATAGAAGATATCACCCATAGGTTCTATTTCTAATTTAAGGAAAAAGCTCCTAAAATGTTGAAGATTGCTGTCGAATTTTAGCTGAATTCGACTAAAAATTTTCATCTATCCAAAAGGAGAATGACCATAAATAAGGAAGATATAACTGATAAATTCTTGTACTCTTTATATTTAAAAGTATTCAATATAGAGAATCATTCATGCAAAGTGAAACAATCACATCTGCGTGTGTTGGCAGAAAGGATGAGGAAAAACATGTGGGAAAAACACCTATTGGTTGAACCGCCCTATCACTTCGATCAAGTGCTGAGACGTTTGTCGAGCGATCCATTAAAGGCGGTCGATCTGGATAAAAGAGAAATCAAAGTACCGATGAGGCTAAATCATAAACCGTACGTTGCAGTCGTTCAAGCGACAGGAACAAAAGAAGCACCTTCGTTCCGGGTACAGGCAAACGGGCCGGAGGAAGCCATCCTTTCTGAGGTGAAGCGAATATTTGGCATGGAGCATCAGTTACATGCCGTGCATGACCATTTTGCTCAAACAAATCTTGCGCCCATTTTTGAACGTCATATCGGAACGCCGCTTATGCTGGATTTCCATCTATATCATTGCTTGATGAAATGCATCATTCATCAGCAGCTCAATCTTGCATTTGCTTATGAGCTGACGAAACGGTTTGTTCATACGTATGGTGAGCAAATCGACGGCGTTTGGTTTGACCCTTTACCGGAAACCATTGCATCACTTGAAACCGATGATTTGAGAAAACTGCAATTCAGTCAGCGAAAAGCGGAATATGTCATTGATGTCTCAAAGCGAATAGTGAGCGGCTCTCTGAATTTAGAAGAATTACACGACTTAACGGATATTGAAATTGAAGAACGTCTGCTTCCGATTAGAGGGATTGGACCTTGGACGGTGCAAAATGTCCTCATGAATGGGCTCGGAAGACCAAATCTATTTCCAACGGCAGATATTGGGATTCAAAATGCGATCAAACGTCACTTTGACCTGCCAGTAAAGCCAACAAAAGAAGAGATGGCAGTTTTAAGCAAGGAGTGGGCACCGTATTTAAGCTACGCTTCTCTTTATTTATGGAGAAGTATAGAGACAGATAAATAATTGAAAGGCATTTTCGCTCTTCGTCCAAGTCGTGATATACTATTCAGATGGAATAAAATGAGGACAACCGATAAAGGTTTAAATAGAACGGAGAGAATAAACGTGAAAGAAAAACAGCAAGGAGCCCTTCTGCAAAAGGGGCAGCAGTTCCCGCTTACCATTAAACGCCTTGGCATTAATGGGGAAGGGGTCGGTTATTTTAAAAAGCAAGTGGTCTTTGTCCCAGGTGCACTTCCAGGTGAGGAAGTAGTAGTTGAAGCAACGAATGTTCAAGCGAAATATGCAGAAGGTACGGTGAGGAAAGTTCGAAAGCGCTCAGAACATCGAGTGAAACCGCCGTGCCCAGTATACGAAGAGTGCGGAGGCTGTCAGCTTCAGCATTTGGCATACGAGCAGCAATTAAAGGAAAAACGCGATATTGTCATTCAATCAATGGAGCGTCATACAAAGCTGTCGGTTGAAAAGATCGACATTAGACCAACAATCGGTATGGAAGATCCATGGCACTACCGGAATAAAAGTCAGTTCCAAGTCGGAAGATCACATAGCGGCGACATCATCGCAGGGCTTTATGGGCTGAATTCCCATAAACTTGTCCCGATCAAGGAATGTATCGTCCAGCATCCGAAAACGAATAAAACAACAGGCGTCGTCCGCAAAATTTTAGAGAAATTCGGCGTATCTGTCTACAACGAGCGGACAAGAAAAGGCGACGTGCGCTCGATTGTTGTGCGTGTCGGCTTTGAAACAGGTGAAGTCCAAGTCGTCCTTGTCACATCAAAACCTGAGTTTCCAAAGAAAAAAGAAATCGCCGAAGCCATTCAAAAACGTCTGCCAGAAGTGACGTCTATTATGCACAATATCAATGGCGAAAAAACGTCAGTCATCTTTGGGCATAAAACATCGCTCCTAGCTGGCAACATGGTCATCCAAGAATTTTTAGGAGACGTCTCATTTGAATTGAGTGCACGGGCTTTCTTCCAATTGAATCCGAAGCAGACATTAAAGCTTTACGACGAAGCGAAAAAAGCGGCCAAACTGACTGGCAAAGAAAAGGTAGTCGATGCGTATTGTGGCGTTGGAACCATTGGAATGTGGCTCTCAGATGGAGCAAAAGAAGTAAGAGGTATGGATGTCATCAAAGAATCAATTGATGACGCGAAGAAAAATGCCAAAAAACACGGCATGAAAAACGCAACTTATGTGACAGGCACAGCCGAACACTGGCTGCCAAAATGGGTCAAAGAAGGCTTCCGTCCCGATGTTATCGTCGTCGACCCGCCAAGAACAGGCTGCGAACGCACTTTCCTAGACACCGTCAAACAAGTCAAACCAAAACGCTTTGTCTACGTCTCTTGCAACCCATCTACACTAGCAAAAGACCTCGAATACATGTCAAAAGACTATAAGATCGAATACATGCAGCCAGTGGATATGTTTCCGCATACGGCGCATGTGGAGACCGTGGTGTCTTTAGTCCTTAAATAATAGTGGGCAAAGAACCGCAAAAGGCCATTATGATCATTTAACCTTCTAATATGATGTAATCACCAAATTTTTTTCTGTTAAGTGAGCTTAAATATCATCAGTCATGTTTTATCAATGGAAGTTTTATATGAATATATGCATGGTCTTATCGCAGATGGTATCTATGGTCCAAAACCAAAGAAAAAGGCGCAGCTCGAAGCCTTCTTGAAGTAAACAAATAGTCCCCTTGAAATTCCAAGGGGACGTTTTTGTTTATTCGATGATTTATCCTCTTTTTAATACTCGCATACTTTATCTTCGCACTCGGGTTTTTCTTTAGCATCTACAGTGAAAGATATGACTTCGTCATTGCCTTTATCATAGATTCCCCATATTTCTTTTTTCTTATTTTCATTGAGATAACCATTAATTTCAATACCGCCCATTGGGTTTATCTCATAATCATCAGTATAATCAATTCGTTTAATATCATTATAGTTTGTTTTAATAAAGTCAGTCATTCTTTTCTTAGCCAAGGAATACAATTCTTCTTTTTTAGCTTCTTGGGCAGCTGTTTTTTTGTCGTGTTGTTCCTTCATAAATATCCCTCCAAGTGTTATAATAACCAAAGTCACAAGGATAATTATGTATTTTTTCATAAAACCATCCTTTCTATCTTAGATTTTACATGAGAGAAGGGGCATTGTACATGAATACAAAGACGGACATACCTAATTTAACAGATAAAGATTATTTTTCTCTGAGCCAAAATACATATAGTGAAAAGAAAATGAGAAAAGCCTATGAGAATAAGACACCACTTGTAAATGATTCAAAAAAAGCTTTTTATGTAGACAAAATCAAAAAAGACCCAGACACAGGCCTAGATGTTTACGTATTTGTCCAAGCCAAGAAAAAAGAAGGTAAATGGGTTAAACCAAAAGAACCTGAGAATGTTGTCGTAGGTTTTCAAGGAACAAATCAAGAACAAATCAAAGCTGACGTGATAAGTGCAGATGGCGGCAACGTGGTAATGGGTCAAGACCCGAAAAAGAAAGTCAAATACATCATGAAAAAAGAGGCACCTGAAAACTCTAAAGCGATTACCAAGTATAACGGTAGTATGGAACAAGCCATGTTGTTGAAAAGTGGAGATTACAAAATTGTCACTAAGACATCTCAATTTGATCAAGGTGATAAGCTCGTCGCCAATGAAGTGAAAAAGTATGCTGGCACTAATACAGTGATTTCAACAACGGGTCACTCACTTGGAGGGGCAGATGCGGAATACGCTGGTGTAAACAATCATGTTTACAGTGTAGCCTTTAACAACCCTTCCATTGTTAAGCTGCATGATGAGGAAACACAGAAGAAAATCAGAAACGGCAAATTTGATTTATATCATAAAGCCATCATTAATCCCGATGATATGGTGGGGGCAGGTTGGTTGTTAGAATATGATAGGCACAACGGAACGACAATTTATACGAAAAATCCTAGTCAATCACGAAGAGAGCGTATAGATCGGTTTGTGTCACCGCTTGGTGTTCCTGGGGTTTTAGGAAATTTGATTACTTCCTTCTATGGCCAAGCATTCGCAAAAGATCCGGATACTCATAGTTTAAATGAGTCGAACTTTACTTTTGATAAGAATGGTCATATCAAAAGTGTTGATGGAAGCAAAGGTGTTTATAACCAGAATATCGAATCATTTTCATCTTATTCAGGTATGAATGGACAAACCATCAAAGTGGATGCCAAATATGCAAAAGAATTAGCTCATCGATTACAGGCAGCTATCGAAGACTTAAAAACAAAAAAGCAAGCAATTGAACAATTCCCTCATGATCACAGCAAAATGGTGTATGACGTGAAATCTATTTGCGGAAAAAGGTTAGGAGAATTCAAGGATTTAGATCCAAGTGACGTTGAAAAAGCTATATTGTTTTACGCCCCTTTTGTGAAAGATGGAGCAGCATTTTATGACTCAGAAGAACAGTATCAAACTGAGGCTTCTCTACATTATTTGATTAGAGATTTAGAGGATATTAGTGAGTTTATTGTGAAAATGGCGGAGGGTTTAAAAGATAAGGATAAAGAATTAGCAAGATGGTTACGGTTGTAAGGGGGATTTCAATTGCCATATGGAGTTAATATGGATGCAGATGAGTTTTACAGACGATTACAACAGAATGAGGAATTAAAAAAAATTGTAGGTTCAAGTTTAAAAACGCATTGTCAGAACCTAAAAGAAGATACAAAAAACGCATCAGATTTTTCTTCAGCACAACAGGTTGTAGCTGAAGTGTATGTTGCTTTACTCTCTTCATTTGAAGGAAAAGCTAAGGATGCATTGGTACAAAGGCTCAATGAAAATGCGACGATGCTGACAAATGCAACAGAGAACAGAAGTGCCTTTCTAAGAAGTATAAAGACAAAATAGTGAACATAACCTCTTCGCAACGATGTGACAGAGGTGTTTTTTTTATTTGAGAATCGTCTTATAAATTCCTTGACGCTTTATTCACAGCTGGTATCAGATTATTATTTAATATGACACATAAACGTTGACGAGCAAGATGAATAATACCGTGCATGTGGAGACAGTGATATCGATGGTACGAGTGTAAAAAGTGAAATGAATAAAAATGGTTCGTGATTTGAATACTGGCTTCTCGTTTGTACGATCATCACGGACTTTTTTATTAACTTATTGAGAGAGATCGATCAAAGAATTTTTAATTCATGGAAAGGTGGAGGATGAAATTGAGTCAATTTAACATCTTAACAAACTATATCCCTATGCTTCAAGGCGATGATATTGGTGAATGGGTCATAGATCAAGAAAATGACGGAACAGCGGAACATCCGATTCAGATGCCCTATGTGAATTATTCCGAAACGGTCCGTCGTTTTATCGAGGATGTCTATACATTTGCAGAACAGCATCAAGAACTGGAGATTACCCGCTATAGGGAGATCCTCAAAGAAAATGGAATTGAATGGGGAATGAATGACATGGAGGATGTGGACGTTTCCAATTTAAATTCGCAGTGTGTGCTGGCTCTCATTATGGGGGTTCTGAGAGCTGAACGATTTTGCGAGGGTGTTATACTCGATTTCTTTAAAAACGGAGCTATTGTCAAGTGGCTTGAAAGATTGGAACGTTTGGAGTAAGAGAGACTAGATTTCGGGGTGATCAATTGAAAAACAAAACAGATGTATCCCACATGTTTCCTCCTATGAAAATAGAAGAAATTGATCATATTTTATTATATGATCTTGATGCAATAAAAATGGAAAAAGAAGATGAACGTATAAAATTCATTTTACAAGATCCCTATTGTCCTGATAAACATCATATTCACAGTGTGTATGTCATCTATAAAAGGTCTATACTCAATTTACTTGAAGGTAGGATTCGTTCTATTCATAGTCATGAATTCATGACTGCTAAGAAAAAGGATCGAACGATTTCTATAGAAGATATAGAATATGTATTAGAGATCGCTACAGTTGTGGTTCTTGCAAGTGAAAATAATGGAATATTGACGAATTATTTTTATAGTGGAGTCGGACAAAGGTTAGATTGTATTTTTAATCTATGCTTAGGTTATTCAACAGATTTACAAAAGAAAGAGCATAAAGTAAGTTTGCAACGATTTATGGATGATATAAAGATTGTTGAAGCGATGGGATTGTTAGAAAAAATAGTAGGATAATGAGCAAAACCTAGATTTTAGAGAAATCTAGGTTTTTTCGTGCTTTTGAAAAATTTAATCAACTTCATGTTGACCTTCCCCTTAACTGAAAGGTTTATACTGTGATCAGATCAACAAATCGGAGGAGATGCAGGATGTTCAAGATCGGTGATTTTTCTATGTTAAGTAAAGTGCCTGTCAAAACCTTAAGATATTATGACCAAATTGATTTATTAAAGCCTCAGCAGATCGATCAAGATTCGGGATACCGTTATTACTCAGCTGAGCAGCTACTTGAGGTCAATCGAATTTTTCTTTATAAGGAATTAGGTTTTACGTTAAAGCAAATGGGGCAGCTTCTTCGTGAAGATATCTCAGTAGAGCAAATTCAGGGCATGTTTCTCTTGAAAGAGAGTGAGATTCAGCAATTGATCGAGAGAGAACAACAGAAATTAGCCCGTATTAAGGAGCGAATGCACCTTATCAAACGAGAGGGGTGTGTTGAAAAAGAACAGGAGGTCATCATCAAATCGGTTGAAAGCAAACGCATCATGTCTTTTCAATCCAACGGAACTGTTGACGAAATCCCTTCATTCTTTCAAATGTTTCATCATTTATTACATAAACACCCGCAAGAATTGAACTCAGAGCCACAAATCGTGCTGTGGAGGGAATCACTTGCTAAAGAAAGTGAGTTCGAATTTGAGGTTGGGTATTCCGCTAAAGCGTTAAGGGGCTCTCTTCCTCAGGGAATTACGATGCGCACGTTACCAGCTGAAGAAACCATGGCGACACTATTATTTCATTCACAATCCCCATTTGCACAATCTGCTTGTGTTGACCTGGCGACATGGATCGAACATAACGGATACCGCGTGAAAGATGATCAGCCGGGCCGAGAAATCTATTACCCATTGTCAGAAAATGAAGAAGGAAGACTCATTGAAATTCAAATTCCTATAAAAAATGAAGTCAAATCGTAAACATTGCCCAAAGGAGAACCGTCACGATGAAAAATAAAGCCGTTGTTTATTTACTTGCTTTAGCAGCCTTTTTAATCGGAACAATCGAATATATCATTACAGGGATTATTCAAATGGTCGCAGATGATTTACAGGTCACGACATCAGCTGCTGGTTTATTGGTCACATCCTTAGCGCTCTCAGCAGCAATCGGCGCACCGATTGTCATTGCACTAACCATCAATATCGACCGCAGAAAAATATTATCATGGATGCTGATCATTTTTACTTTAAGTAATATCATCACAAGTGTCAGCCATTCGTTTGAAATGGTGCTGATGACAAGGGTTTTACAAGGAATTAGTGGAGGGACGGCCATTGTGGTGGCAATGGCTGTGGCAACTCGTCTTGTGGAACGAGAAAAAAGAGGAACAGCGATTGGCATCATTTTAATGGGATTAAGCAGCTCCTTGGTTTTAGGCGTTCCAATCGGGACATTTCTAAGCAGTATGATTGGATGGAAAGCATTATTTGCAGCCATTGGATTGATCACGCTCATTCCAATGATTGTTGTGTATAGGCGCATCCCTTCTATGAAAGAACAAGAACCGGTGACGCTAGGTATGCAATTATCGATATTAAAAGATAAGAGAATTTTGCTTGCGGTGGCAGTGACACTCTTTTATGTAGGTGGATATTCTACTTTATTTACCTATTTAACGCCCTTCCTGCAAGAATCAGCAAATCTTAGCATTACAGAAATCAGTGGCATTTTATTACTAGCGGGAATATGCAGCTTTTTGGGCTCCAGTCTTGGAGGGGTAGCAGCAGATAAAAAAGGCCCAACATTCACGATTTTCTCTGGAATTATTCTACAAATCATCATGCTTATGCTGCTAGCATTTGTGACAGGGAACCTCGTGGTCATGGTGGCGGTGATCATGATATGGATGATTGCAACATGGAGCACATCGCCAGCTCAGCAGCTATATCTTGTCACACTTGTACCTAAATCTCCTGATATCGCATTAAGTGTCAATACATCATTTATTCAATTCGGATTTGCTTTAGGCTCGGGTTTAGGAGGTCTTGTACTAAGCAGGACATCTATATTGAACCTCAGCTGGATCAGCGCTGGAACGGTTCTTCTCGCTTTACTCATGACCATTCTGATGGTGGCGTTTGACCGAATTTCTCAGCATAAGAGTTTGAAGGTGATGGAGCAAGGAAGGTAACATAGATTTACTAGTATTGAGGGAACTACTTATTTCGGTAGTTCCTTTTTTGATTTGAAGAATGCACCAGTTGAGAAGTTTATTTGCTACAATAGGAGTAAATATCCAAAGAATGAAGGGATCAATTTCACACTAGCTTTTTAAGGGTGAATAATAAATTATTTTAAAAATGTATGTCAAACAAAAGTACTACTAGACAGGAGAGAATACATAATGCCAATAAGTGAGAAGATCATCAATCGTAAAGGCGCTCGAAAGGGGAGTGACATTCCTCATGACGTCTTGATTCTTTTGAATCAGGGAGAGTTAGAGAGTGTCAATTTAACTGAATGGCTGGCTGTCAATCATGTGACTCTATTACAGCATGTTTTGCCGTCCATTGGTTTAGACAAACATTTAATCGATCTTTCAGCAGAAATCGCCAAACAAAAAGCGGAGTCAGGCATGAAAGCGATTCGTCTTATCGGTCATTTGTTAGATGAAATGCTGCAGGAAGAAAATGAGGAAAAAAGAGTGGAAGTCATACAGGCATGCAGTTGTCACATATCTGATAGCGTCCGCTGCTGGGCTGCTTATATGAACAAACAGCATTCATCCTCTTTAGAAGAGAAAATAGCGTACATTCAGCCATTTGCAGCTGATCATCATTTTGGTGTACGCGAAATTGCTTGGATGTCAGTGAGAGAAAGTCTAAGTCAGCAGCTCGATCAAAGTATAGAATATTTAACAGAATGGGCAAAAAGTGAGGATGAAAATATTCGTCGATTCTCTGTAGAGGCAATCCGTCCAAGAGGTGTATGGACAAAGCATATTGAGTTATTAAAACAGGAGCCAGAAAGAGCACTGCCAATTCTAAATCACCTCAAATCTGATCCATCAACATATGTTCAAGATTCTGTAGGAAACTGGCTGAATGACGCTAGTAAAGCACAGCCGAATTGGGTAAGAAACCTATGTGAACAGTGGTCAAAGGATTCTGATACAAAAGCGACTAGCAGGATTGTTAAAAAAGCCAAGAGAACGATTGTGAAGGGGAACTTGTGAAGAAGTACATAAACTGAATTTCCCTTTTTGGAGGGTATTTCTATCAATAGATCATTAGAAAGAAAGTCTCAAAGTTACTCAGTAAACTGACTGCCACATTTCGTATGGTTCTTCATTTTTTATAAAAAATCTAGTCTCCCCAATTCTGCATTCTTTATATAGATCTTATCCTCTCATCGTCGTACTTTTGAATGAAATTGACTCAATAGAATTGACGTAAGAACCATGAATAGGCGAAGATGATATAAAATGTAAGATAAAGGGAGACGAATAATGATACATATCGTATTTGGGGCAGCAACTGCTGGTAGTTTAAAACAAGCATTACGAGAAATGAAGCAAAAACCAGTGGAAGACATCATCACCTTTGATGATATCTACTCCATTGGCCCACTTACACACTTACATGAACGTCAAGGACAAGAGACTCGTATTGAGTGGCTTCGTCATGTCATGTCCAATGAGTTTGGTAGATTTGATGATATGGTCATCGATCAGCAAATAATGATTCAACAAGTGAAGGATATAAAAGATGGATCACATTTAATGATATGGATAGGCAACAATGCACATGAACAAATAGGTCTACGATTTGCCATCTATTTATTAAAAGGAAAAAACGTGGACGTGTCTGTCATCAATACAGCGATTGCATATGATCACCATTTTAATACAAAGACGTTTCGCATGGACCTTCGACATACTGGGGAAATCCCATCTGAAAAATTTAAAATTATTTATGAAAGTAAAAATCACTTTCACACCATTTCCAAGGAAGAAAGAGAACGATTACAAGAAGAGTGGCTTCACATTGCCGAAACAGATCATACGCTGCGGATATGGCGAAGTGAACAAACAATCAACGTACCAGAAGATGAATTTGATGCTTATTTAGTAAAAATGGCTAAGCGGCTTCATCTGTCCGAGCCAGAAGAGGAATACATTGTAACTCCACGCTTAATTGGAGAAGTCCTTGGTCATTTAGAACAATATATCGGAGATGATTTTATTGAGTATCGGCTAAAGAAGCTGATTGATCAAGGTGTTTTTGCTATGAAAGGAAAACGAACGTCCATGCGTTATTACTCGATAAAACTAACAACATTTGGTCAGGAATTCAAAAAATGGGTATGCTGTCGTGATTTTGAGCACCAACCTTATGTGAAAATTGAAGGAACCTATGGTGGCGAACCTTTTCAATGCGGACATTGTCAATGTCATATAGAAAGAGATGATGTACCTATAAGCGATGTACTATTCTCTAAAATATGGAATTGGGCCATACAGTATGGTTGTTGGTTTGATGAAGAAACAGATGACTTGCTGCCAGAAGGGGTAGAAATGGAAAAGAAGTTTAATCAAGCAGGGGAGTGTATAACGGAAGAAGTGAAGAATGCGTTATCTCCTAAGTATCAAGTCGAATATAGCCCCAGTGAAATGACAAGATATTTCATTTAAAGAATAAAATTCAATAACACTATACAAAATAAATCTTTACATCATTCCCCATCATCATGTAATATATGGAGAAATCAAAAGCGAAGAAAAGGACATGAGCAGCTTTTATCGGTTCACAGAGAGGGAAGTCACGGTGAAATCTTCCTAACGCAGAAAAGTTGTCTTACCACCTTTGAGCTGTATTGGGGAAACTGCAGTATCCAATACCGTCTACGCCACGTTACGGCACCAGAGCCATAAAGCATACGCATTATGGGAATTTGGGTGGAACCACGAATCACACATTCGTCCCTTTACGAGGGATGGGTGTGTTTTTTTATTTCAAAAAAGAGAAAGGTGTGTCAGTGATGAGAGAAAAAATGGTGAAAATTCAATTTCCAGATGGAAAGATCAAGGAGTTCTCCGCAGGTACGACTGTCGCAGAGGTTGCCTCCCATATTAGCCCAAGTTTAAGAAAAAAAGCAGTAGCGGGAAAGATCAATGATCAGACAGTGGACTTAAGTTATCCGTTAAACAACGATGCGGGGCTCTCGATTCTAACACTTGATTCAAAAGAAGGGCTGGAAGTATTACGTCATACAGCTGCACATGTATTAGCCCAAGCTGTGAAAAGGTTATATGACAATGTGACACTGGGGATCGGACCTGTCATTGAGAATGGATTTTACTACGATATGAAGCTGAATCAAACGTTAAGCGTAGAGGATTTGGCAATGATTGAAAAAGAGATGAAAAACATCATAAACGAGAATCACCTAATTCAAAGAATGGAGGTCTCTTACAAAGAAGCTGAAGTGATGTTTGCACATGATCCATATAAACTGGATATTTTAAAAAGTCTTCCTCGACAAGAAGCCATCACGATTTATCAGCAAGGAGAATTTATAGATTTGTGCCGTGGACCTCATTTACCTTCTACAGGGTATTTAAAGGCATTTAAATTAACACGTGTGGCAGGGGCTTATTGGCGGGGAGATAGCAATCAGGATGTCTTGCAGCGAGTGTATGGTGTAGCGTTTCAGCATCCAAATCATCTAGCTGATTATCTTCATTTCATGGAAGAAGCAAATAAACGTGATCACCGGAAATTAGGGAAACAGTTATCCCTCTTTATGTTTTCAGAAGAAGCGCCAGGCATGCCGTTTTATTTACCAAAAGGTCAGATTGTCAGAAATGAATTAATGGCCTTTTCAAGAGAAGTGCGAGGAAAAGCGCAATATGAAGAAGTAAGTACTCCATTTATGATGAACCAAGAACTTTGGGAAAAGTCAGGCCATTGGGATCATTATCATGAGAATATGTATTTCTCAGAAGTAGACGATACAAGTTTTGCTTTAAAGCCGATGAACTGTCCAGGGCATATGCTCATGTTCAAAAATAACTTATATTCCTATAGAGACCTTCCAATTAGAATGTCTGAATTTGGTCAGGTGCATCGTCATGAATTCAGCGGAGCATTAAATGGATTGTTCAGGGTCAGAACATTTTGCCAAGATGATGCCCATATTTTTTTAAAAGAAGATCAAATCGAAGCTGAAATCAAACGGATTTTTCAATTAGTTGATTATGTGTATCGGACATTTGGTTTTGAGTATACAGTCGAACTATCCACTCGTCCAGAAAAAGCATTAGGGGATGACGCTATTTGGGATATATCCGAAAAAGCGCTAAAAAATGTGCTTGATCAGTTAAAGATTGACTACCATTTAAATGAAGGAGATGGGGCATTTTATGGTCCGAAGATCGACTTTCATATTCAAGATGCACTAAAGCGGAGCCACCAGTGCGCCACAATTCAGCTGGATTTTCAAATGCCAGAGAAATTTGATTTAACATATATCAACGAGAAAAATGAAAAGGTGCGGCCAGTTGTCATTCATAGTGCCATTTTTGGTTCACTTGACCGGTTCCTTGGTATTCTCATTGAACATTTTGCCGGCGTCTTCCCGTTATGGCTCTCACCAATCCAAGTACAAATCATACCTGTCTCAAGCGTTCACCTTGATTACTGCATAGAGGTGCAGCAGCAATTAAGAAATATCGGAATTAGAGTCACAATCGATGAACGGGATGAAAAACTCGGCTATAAAATGAGAGAAGCGCAAATGCAAAAAATTCCTTATATCGCTGTCATTGGAGATACAGAAATGCAAGAAAAAACACTGAACATCAGACAACATGGAGAAAAAATGTCAAAGCTGCTCTCTATTGATGACTTTAAACACCTGGCAGCCCAGCAAATAAAAGACAGAACAGCTCAAATATGATGTGCTGATTTCATCAAGAAGGATAAGACGTTCATTGAATGGTGGGCGTCTTTTCATTTGGGAAAAAGCCGAATTGACAATTGAAAGGGAAAATATTGAAACATTTTTTCAATAACATCGTAATAGAGATAGAGCGCTTAACAGAAACATTTGAAACGAGGAGGAGTATTGTATGGAACAAGCTGCATTAAAAAAGATGAGGTCAAAGCAAATAGTCGTTTCTAATTTAATAGCCGGCATCATAATCGTCGCTTTTTTTATCTTGCTTCAAATGTCTGACATTCGATTTACACATTTCTTTCTTTGTTTAGGAATTATTATGCTCTTTCTAAGTATTTATGGTTTTATTAAAAAAGGATCAACAAAGTCTTTCATTCCCCTTTTCGAGCAGATAGCCATTTATGAAAAAGAAAAATTGGGGGAAGAGTGGGAGAAAGAAAAGAAGGCAGAAAATATTTCAAGAGTAGTATTAAGTGGTCTGATGTTCCTTCAGTCATTCAGCTTCCAAGATGTAACAAATCCATTCTTAAACATACAACCTATGCTTTTAATTTTCTTATTATTTGTAACTCTAGCCCTTATTAATTTAAGCATGCTTTTTCGCTTTAGAAAAATCGACCGGTCGACTGAAGAGCATGAATTAAAAGGCTTTACAAAGAAAACAAACATGGTGTCAATGGTTTTAGGATTATTAACAGCGATCGTTATCTTCGGCTTTATCGTCATCTTTGTTCTTCCATAAGACTGAATCATTTTGAGGTGAAATAAATGAATGCAAACATACAACAACTGATCGATCAGACAAAGACGAAATTTGGCTTAGATCTTTACTATCTAAAAAGACACAGTTTTCATCGCTACGTCAATATGTTCAATGAAACGGTGTATACATTGAATATGGAATGGTTTCCCTCTCATGAAACGGAACCCGAGGACGATGATCTAAACCCAGACGGCACAGCTGTCATTGAAGTGAACTTGAATACAGGACAGACCGAATCAGTTATTTTTGTTATGGACAAAACCTATGCGCAGCATGGTGTCACGTTTAAGAGACCTTATCCAGCTCATGTCATTCAATGGATCGAACAAGAAACAGGATTGATCTATGGAGAGCATTTTCATATGCATCTGAAGGAGAAAGGGGAACTTTCTTTCGAAGAAGCAATAGATGGTGTGAAAGTAACACCTTCAGGCAGAATCGAAGTGAAATGGAATGAACATGGACAGCTCATGTACTTTACACATCACGGTCCATTTTTAGCCAAAACATTACTGAAAGATGAGGAGTATGTGCTTTCCCTTGATCAGGTGGAGAACTTAGCTGAGCAGCAAGTGCAGCTGTTTCAATGGCCTTCCTTCGAGCACAATCAAATCCGGTCTATTTATGCGTTAGAAGAAATCTATGTGAAGAACGATGGAACAGGAACTCTTCCGTTTGAAATTGGGCGTGAAGAAACGCATTGTATACACATGAATGAAGTCATTGAGTGGAATGAACCGATAAACAGTGCCTTTGAAAAAAAAGAAATGGACATTCATGAGAACATTTCAGCTGAACAAGCTTTCTCATTGGAATCATCACCAGATTCCCTCCCGATATCAAAAGAAGACCAGGATGAGTGTATCAAAGCAGTCTGCACCTTCTTGGCGCAAAAATATCCAAAGGATACAGGAAAGTGGGTTCTAAAAACACTCCAACGTGATCACGGATACATCCATGCGATATTAAAAACGAATGAACAAGAAGGCTGTGGATTTATGGATAAAATCAAGGTCTTCATTGATGCCAACACTTTTGAAGCCATTAATTACATAGATAAAAAAGAGATGTTTCAAGTATGTGGGATACTCAATCCATCTCAAACAGCTAGTGAAATCACCATAACTCAGAAACAAGCCTTTGAAACATTGAGAGAACGCCTCGAACTTATACCTATCTATGTCTATGACGATGTGCAAAAACAATATGTTTTATGCGGCAGGCTCGATTGTCATGATGGCATTGATGCAGTGAGCGGCGAAGTGTTCTCTTTGACAGACCTTTCATAACTTCCAAAAGAACAGTGAGGAGCTGTTCTTTTTTTGTCCCATCTCCCTCTTTTTTGCAGAAAAATGGAATTTTGTAGCAGGAAGTTGTCGTTTCATCACGAAAGAAAACAGGTAAGAATATGATCATAGGTCCATTGTTTGAATTCGTGGTGGAGTCAATGAGAAGACATAGGAAACGTTATACATATTGAACATTCGTGACAGTACAGTTGATCTACAGTATCAAGTCTAAAAAGTAAGTGATCATGTCTCAAGCCGTATGCGAAAATACGTGTACCGAGATCATATGATGAGTTGGTTCCGTTTGTTTTTAGGTGAGTTTGAAGCCAAGTTAGAAGAAAGTGAGGATATCTACCTTGAGTACATTGGAAGTGTTTCGTCAGTTTTTGGTTGACCATTATCCTTCGTTACAAGATGAGCTTTGGCTGAAAGATGTTGATACCCTTCGAATCTCTCCTATTCTTCATCCTTTTCTGAAAAGCAAGCTGCCAGATGGGATTGAAAAATTCACTTGTGTCCTATTCACGCAGCAAACAGATCAAACCACTGCCCCGCTCAAAGTATACCTTCTATTAGATGAATATGGGCAATCGCTTTACGCCATTGATTTGATGAATGAACAAATCGTGCTTCATTAATACAGAACCAAAAAGCTGCTTGAGCATGTCTCAGCAGCTTTTTTGGTGAAACTTAGTTTGTCATATCAGCCAATCTTGAGTGCAAGTTGTCCAATTCTTTCTTTGTTGGAAAAGAGCTGATCAGCAGCGTAGACCGTCCTAATTGATGAGGAAGCTCAGTATCGGTCACAATCATATCAATCCCAAGTCGATCCATTGTCAGTTCATTTAATGTATTTTCTGGACTTGTGAAAATATGAATGAGAGGAGGCAATCTTAATTTAATTAAATCCGCAATAAACAAACTATGATTATAACCTAATGTTGAAATGACAAAAATGTTCAACACGTTTCTCCGATCCATTTCCAAATGAACAAGCCCTCTCCAGTTAGAAGTAATGATACGAATCAATTCTCGTTCATTTTTCACAAAAGAAGCGAGTATATCGTCTGTTTTTAACTCTTGGATGATATGAGTAATCCTCGAATAGAAGTAAGGAAGCTGTTTTTTTACCTCTGATAAATAACTCGATTTCTTTTTGAAAAGGAATCCATCTCTTACGGTAATTTCCCTAGAATACACATAATATTGGAGAAGAATCAGTGTCATCGCCTTGCGATTAGCCACCTCTTGATGAAAAATCAACTCCAATTGATTGATAAAGGAATGAATGGCTTCAAAGAGCTGTGGTGTATGCGATTGAAAGAACGTCAATTTTTCTTCGACCGTTTCAATTGATTTATAATGGCCAATAGCTGGTTCAATCAATAATAAAAAGACAAATTCGTGACGATCCAATGTAACACCAAAAGTGTCCTTTGTCATTTGGCAAACGTGTTCTTCCAAGTTTTTGATTTGTTTATAGATACCTTTAGCTGTAGATGTTTGTTTTTCCTTATCCATTGAGTACCTATAATTGCGTCGTATGGTAAAATTTTTCCTCAATCGGTGTATGGAAACGGCGAGCCATAGGCAAAATTTATCTAAAGCCACATCAGGTAGATTGACTTCGAGCACCTGAAATAGCTTTTGTAAAAAATCAACTGCATCTTGCTTTTGAATATCATCGAATGGCCAAAGCCTGCTTCCATAAACTTCAAACAAAAATTCCACAAAAAATTGACGAATCTCCTTCTCATTTCCATGGAACTGCATACTATCTGGTCGTAACTCAATGTCATACGAGGTAAGAAGCGAATTGATTTTATGTATGGTGTTATACAATGTGGATCTACTGATATTCAGCGTGTCCATCCATTCATAGAAAGACCTGTTTTGTTCAAAGAAAACGCCGTCAATCAATCGAATTTCAATCGTATCTTTTAGAATTTCTTTGATATAGTAGTCGACTCGTATCGTCTGTGTATAACAAATGGATATGCCTTGTCTTGGCTTTATGCGGATTAACGGCTCACCGTTCTCTGTTTGGAACGACTTCATTTGTTCTAAATCGTTTTGAATGGCACGAACCGAACCGATTTGTTCATTCGATATCTCTTGAAGGCTCCACCACTTATCTTTTGATACAAGCAGTTTTAGAATTTTTATCCATCTCTTTGATTTATTATCAATGAGCTCCATTAAACAACTAACTCCTTCCCTTGGCTTGCCTTTATATTATGAAGTTCACTTAAAGAACATTTTAATTTCTAAATAGGCATAAAATGATTTTAATGTTTAGGCTAAATCGTTTTGTCTTCACTTTTCATGATAAAAGAGAAAAAAATTAGACGAAAACAAATGTTATACCCTAATTCTCCATATCTTTCTTTTAAAAGATGATAAGTATGCCATGAATCCCATAAAAATGGATCATTTTGTTTATTTTTTTGCTGCTCAAACGGTAAAAGTAAGAATAAAAAGCATCGGCTTTTTGATTACCATATGGAAGGGAGTAGAAGGAATGCGATCTATATGATGCTGAACTATCTCACCATACATACCATATGATACATGCTTATTTTATATGAACGTTCTATATGTGAATACATGCTTATATATGCATGTACTAATCATTTGTTGTTCATTCCAGTATAAATAGAAAAATTCACATTTATTCTTTTCATGTTCCCTCTCACTATTCCCCATTGCTATAGACCCCTATCCAGCTACTATATCTACTACTCATGATGACCTTTCAAACTCATGGTTGATCAACTCATTTTATTCATAGGGTCTTAAGATGCAATTTTTAGAAAAATTTGATCAGAAGCGGAGTGATTGATCAGACAGTATACAAATGATTTTTTAATTGTTGTTGAAAAATAATTGTAGAAAAGGGTGGATGTATTGAAAAGAATATTATCGGTGGCACTGATGACCGTGTTAGTCATACAGTCTAGTATATTAGGAATCTTGCCTTTAGCAGGGGCACAAGCTAAAGACATTCAAGAGAATATCTATGGGAATATTGAGTTTGCTGATAGCGAAGGCAACAAGTTATCAAACATAGAAGATCAGCAAGTTAGAAAGGCCATTGTGCATTGGTCTATCAAAGGAATTGATCTCAAAAAGCAGTATCCGTATATTCTCTCTCTTCCATCAGTCATTCAGGTAGAGAAGGAGCAGAAAGAACGCATTACTGTCGATGACATCCCTGTTGGTGAGTATACCGTTTCAAAACAAAATGAAGTGACTGTCACATTCAATGAGGATATTGAGCTTGATCCGAATTTAGAAGGATCTATAGATATTGACGTCACCAGTATAGCTGAGAAAAAAGAGAAAACAAAGCAAAATGAGCATAAAGAAAATCTTTCAAAAGATGATTCAACCTCATCGGAGAAAGACAAAGCTGCTAACAATCAAGAAACTGTTCAAAAGACACAAAGCGATGAAGATGAGTTACTAAAAAACAAAGTGAACGTGTCTAATCGTGTAGGGCTGCAAAGTGTTTCAAAACAAATGCAGATACAAGAAAATCTCCTTACTGATGCCAAATTAATTTTTGAAGATCAGGAAGGTAATTCAGTTGATAAGCCTGACGTCAACTCACTGATTTCCATTAACTATAAGTGGGCCATCCCGAATGGTCATAACTATAATGGCGGGGATGAATTCCATTTCAAGGTTCCAGAGGAATTAGTCATTTACGAAAAAATCGATCGACTCGAGATGAAATTTAATCAATCGATCATCGGTTATTTTTCTGTAGATGAAAGCGGAAATGCCTCCATCGAGTTCACAGATTTTATTAAACAATATTCAAATATCCAAGGAACACTTCAAGTATGGACACAATTAGATAAACAAACAGTGATCACTGAAGAAAAAGAAGTGGTGATTACCCCGATTGAAGGCAAAGATACGATATCGATTCCGATTCAATACATTCCAAATGGTCCAAATGTCTCTAAAAAGGGAGAACCCAATCGATCTTACAATGCTGAAACCATTCAATGGACAGTCGATTTTAATATGGACTTAGATGATGTGAAACAAGCGAAACTGTTAGATCCGATTCAAGAAGGTCAAGCGTTAAAAAAAGATTCAATCAAGCTTTATCGTGTAGATACAAAGCTAAATGGTGAAACATCGCTTGGACAGCTGCTTGACGAAAACCACTACACCATCGGCCAAACAGCAGATGGTCAAGATTTCACGATCGAATTTAAAGATGACGTGCATCTCGCTTACCGTTTAATGTATGAAACGGACATTACGAATCAAGATCAGTCTGTGTTTCGTAATAAAGCGTCCCTTGTCTCTGCTGATAAAGTGATTAGTTCAGCAGATGGAACAGTAAATGTGACAAGAGGCAGCCCTTTAAATAAAAAAGCCGCCCACTACGATCCAGTCACACAAACGATTACTTGGGAAATTCGGTATAACTATAACGAAAAAAAGCTGGCTCAAAAGGATGCTTTGATAGAAGACTTCTTTAACGGTACACAGGCGCTAATATCTGACTCAATTCAAGTCAAAGAAGTCACAATTGATCAGAACGGCAACGAAGCAGGAACAAAAGCATTTGAAAATTACGTGGTTCAACCTCAAACAAAGGATGAACAAAACGGGTTTACCTTGCAATTCAATCAAGAAATTCAATCGGCTTACCTGATCACATATCAAACAAAAGCAACCGAGCGAATTTTCGAAGCTGAAGACATTATCAATACTGTAACAGCTGGCAAAGAGAGCGAACAAGGGAAGCAAAGAATTGATCAGCAAATCCTAACGAAAAACCACGGAACACCGAATTACAAGAACAAGACCATTCCATGGCGTATCACCTTCAACAAAGATCAACAAACCATGAACAATCTACTATTAAAAGATACGTTTACAAACGAAGGATTGACGCTGCAAAAAGATAGTTTAAAAGTGACGACAGGTAATACAGTGCTTGAAGAAGGCACAGATTATCAAATCGTTGAACATGCAAATGGATTTGATATTCAATTTACGAAAGAAATCAAGACAGAACATACTATCACATATACAACGTCTTTTGATTATGAAAAAAGAGCAGATAAAGATCAAAAGAACTTGCGTAACCATGTAAAACTTGAATGGGTAAATGAAGATGGCAAGGATTTGACGAAGGAAAACCAATCTGTCTTTACGCCTGACACATACACGCAGTCCAATGGGTTCAAGAATGGAACATATGATGCAAAGAAAAAAGAGATCACATGGAATATCGGTGTGAACTATAATTTGAAGCATCTAGAAGAGGCGAAAATCGAGGATTTCATTCAAGGAAATCAGCGTTTGCTTAAAGATTCAATCATCGTCTACTCGCTTGATTTACAAGGCGGGGAAAATGGTGCGGAAGAAAAAGAAGTATTAGCGAAAGAACATTATGACATCAAATTCCTTGAAAATGAAAAGGGAGAATCAGGTTTCGAAGTCATTTTCAAACATGCCATTGATTCCCCATACAAAATCACGTATCAAACAAGTGTTGAAGGAATGGATTTAGTACAGAAAACCTACGAAAATAAAGCGACCCTTTATGATGGAAAGACGAAAGAATCAGACGTGAATGCTGTGGTGTCCATTCCAAATGGAGGGAAATACACGAGCAAATCAGGAAATCAACAAGGGAAAGTCATTGATTGGAAACTGAATATCAACTTTGGTCAATCAACAATCCAAGATGCGACGATTATCGACCATCCGAGCAGTAACCAAGCCATAATAGAAAACTCATTTCATCTGTACTCGACAACAATAGATGAAAAGGGGCAAGTGACCAAAAAGGAAGAGCTTGAAAAAGGGAAGGATTATGAACTAGACCTTGAATTCGATCCAGATTCTTTTCAAATCAAATTTAAAGAAGAAATCACGAGACCCTATATTTTAGAATACCAATCTCTCATTTTAGATAAGGTGGGAAGTACACTTCAAAACGAAGTAACGTTTAGAGGTGAAAATGTAAAAGAAATCAAAAAGGAATCCGAAGCCTCAATTGTGGTCAAACGTACCGCTGGCATGGGAGATGGCACAGGAGCGATTGGCGCTTTAACCATTCATAAGGTAGATGCGAGTAGTGGAAAAGCGCTAAAAGGAGCAACCTTTTCTCTGACTGATGCTGCGAGCGGTATCGTCATTGGAACAAAGACAACAGATGAAGAAGGAGCTCTTCGATTTGATCGTCTTCTGTATGGTGACTATATCGTGACAGAAGAGAAAGCACCTGATGGTTATTTGAAAACGAAGGAACCGATCAATGTCACGATTGATCAGCCTTACGAATCAGGAGATCAAGCAAAAACAGGAAATAGCATAACGGTGCAAAACCAAGAAATCCGCCAGCATGTGAAGCTCACGAAAAAAGACAAAGAAACGGGTGCGGCATTAGAAAATGCAGAATTTGAACTGAAAAATGAATCTGGAGATACCGTCCAAACCCATTTGAAAACGGATGAAAAAGGAGAAATCCTTTTCAAACATCTTGAGCCAGGTTCCTATTATTTTGTTGAAACAAACGCACCGAAAGGCTATCAATTAAATCAGCAAAAATGGCCGTTCACCATTAAAGAAAATCAAACAGAAACAACGGTTGTCACCGCAGTAAATGACATCATCAAAGGCTCTGCAGAATTGAGCAAAATAGGTGAAGGCGGAGAGAGACTAGAAGGTGCAGAGTTCAAGCTCTTAGATCAAGATGGGCATGAGCTAAATGGTGCGCTTGTCACAGGAGAAGATGGCAAGATCACGATTAACGAACTAAGACCGGGTACGTATCAGCTCATCGAAACAAACGCACCCGATGGTTATGTATTAGATGAAACACCCATCACATTTGAAGTACCACTCGATCCAAAAGAACCAGTCATCATTTCACAAAAGAACCTCTATGAAACAAGTGGATTAGAAGTGATGAAAGAAGGGGAAGATGGCAAGAAGCTTCAAGGTGTTCGATTTGAAGTCTTGGATCAAAATGACAAAGTCGTGCGTAAAGATTTGACAACAGATGAAGATGGGAAGATTTTGGTCGACAACCTCAAACCGGGCAAATATCAGCTTGTGGAGACAGAGAGTATTGATGGTTACCAAAAGAAAAATAAACCTTATCCGTTTACCATTGAAATCGCACAAAAAAAACCGGCAGAAATCAAAGTGATCAATGATCTCAAAACTGGAGCTGTCCAGCTCACGAAACTCGGTGAAAAGAATGATGTGCTTGAAGGAGCAGAATTCAAGCTAGTAGATGCAAATGGAAAAGAGATAAAAACAGGTCTTGTCACAGATGAGAACGGGAAGATCATCGTCAACAATCTGAAACCTGGAACCTATCAGTTTGTTGAAACGAAGGCGCCATTCGGTCATGAGCTTGACGAAACACCTGTCACTTTTGCTATTCCATTTAACCCTGAGAAGCTGGTCAGTGTGACAAAAGAAAATAGCCGCACAACTGGCGGAGTGCTATTACACAAAACAGGCGAAGATGGGAAATCATTAGAAGGGGTTGTCTTTGATCTATCTGATGCCAAAGGAAAGATAGTGGCAGGAGGAGAAGGGATTACAACCAATCAGGATGGAAAGATTACCTTCACAGGTCTTAAACCTGGAACCTATCAATTTGTTGAAAGAAAGAGTCTTGAAGGCTATGAATTGAGTGCGAAACCACTTGTCTTTGAAGTTGAATTAGGTCAAAAAGACTTGATTCAAGTGGAGGCAATCAATCAGCTCAAGAAAGGTTCTGTAGAACTAACTAAAATAGGGGAAGAAAAAGAAAGATTGAAAGGCGCAGAATTTACCCTTTTCAATGACAATGGTAAAGAATTGCTGTCAGGTTTAACAACCAACGAAAAAGGTATCATCACTGTCAACGATTTGAAACCAGGCGCTTACCAATTGGTTGAAACGAAGGCTCCTTTTGGACATAAACTAGATGCAGAACCAGTAGACTTTCAGATTGATTTCAACCCAAATCAACTGGTGAAAGTGACAAAAGAAAATATTCGCACGACAAGTGCTGTGAAGCTTCAGAAAAAAGGGGAGGATGGTCAGTTGCTCGCTGGCGTGACCTTTGACCTGATTGATGCGCACGATCAGCGTGTGAAGAAAGACTTAAAGACAGACAAAAACGGTCAACTGACAGTCGATCAACTGAAGCCAGGAACCTACCAATTTGTCGAAACAGCAAGCATTGCCGGCTATGAATTGGATCAGACACCTGTCTCATTTACGATTCGTCTAGGTCAAGACAAACCAGCAAAAGTAGAAATGATCAACAAACTGACGCCGGGAGCAGTGGAACTGACCAAAGTGGATGCTGAAGGACACACGCTGGAAAACGCAGAGTTTGCTCTTCAGAGTAAAGACGGGAAAACGCTGAAGAAATCACTTGTAACGGATCAAAAAGGAAAGCTTCACATCAACGATCTAAAACCGGGAGAATATCAATTCGTTGAAACGAAAGCGCCTCATGGCTATGAATTAGATGATCAGCCGATCCGGTTTACGATTGAGAAAAATCAGCAGAAGCCTCTTCAAGTAACAGCGAAGAATCACTTGATTTTAGGAAGTCTGCGTATCATAAAGGTAGACCAGCAGACTGATAGAACCTTAAAAGGTGCAGCCTTTGACATTCGTACAAAAGCCGGGAAAATCATCAAATCTGTGACAACAGGAAAAGACGGAGAAGCCATTGTCAAAGGGCTTAAACCTGGTGAATATACACTCACAGAGACGAAAGCTCCAAATGGTTATGTAGCGTTAAAAAAACCAATCGCTTTTACAATTCAAATGGGCGAAGTGGAGATCAAGACATTGATTGTGAAAAATGCTCCAATGAAGAATGAAGTGGATCACACAAATCCCCCAGCCTCAGATCAAGGGGATCAACATCCGCCTCATGATTCAAACGGTGAATTGCCAAAGACGGGAGAAGAATGGCTACGTTATTTGATGTATGCAGGGATTTTACTAGTAGTGTCTGGAACTGTTCTTCTTGTAGTCAGAAGAAGGACCATTCAGTAAAAGGAAGGAACGAGTGTATTGATGAAAAAAAGAACCTTATTAGGCAGCTTTTTGGTGGTCGCAGGACTAATGCTTATCTCCGTTCCTTTTCTATATGAGTGGCGAACGTCTCAAGAGGCAGCAGCCATGGAAGAGGCATTGAAAATGATTGAAGAAAATGACAGTGATGCCCTTTCTTCTATTCCACATTTAACTGTGTCAGAAGAAGACCTGCGAGATACGATGGAGCTTGAGATCCCGTCAATTGATTTAAATGAAAAAGTGCTACCTGTTACATCAAAAGAAAATTTAAGTATTGCACTGACTCAAATCAAATCTCATCAAATGCCAGGTGAAGGAAATTTCACGATTGCAGGCCATAGAGGGTATAGAGGCGACCGGCTTTTCCGACAGCTGCCAGAGGTGCCTAAAGGGGAAAAAGTCGTCTTACATCATCAAGCAGAAACATACGAATACAAAATTGTCAGCTCAGCTACGATAGAACCGACGGATGTTGATGTACTAAAGGATCGTGGGAAAAATGAACTGACATTGATCACTTGTACTCTTGATGGCCAGAAACGATTTGTCTTAAAAGGAATACGAATCAATGCTTCAAAGGATAAGCAACCGTCGGATGTATAACACCAACATAATAGATGATGAGTTTGATGGAAAAGCAGCGTTCACGACCGACATGTTACACCAATTGTTAGTAGAGCATTATCCCACTTTAAAAAACGAACGTTGGGATGTGGATATAGATACAATTCGGACTTCGCCTATTCTTCATCCTTTATTAAGAAGAAAGATTCCGATAGGTATTGAAAAATTCACATGTGTTTTGTTCACGCAGCAGACAGGGTCCTTTGGAGAGCCTTTGATTGTATACTTTTTATTGGATGAAAAAGGCGAATCGATTTACGCAATGGATCTCTTGCTTGAGCAGCATGATCCACATTAAACGAGAAATAAAAAAGGAAGGGCTTTGATTAACGGGTTCGGTTTTAAGGTGGGAAAATTGTATTAGTCATATAATGAGGACTCTAATTCGTATATGAATTGGGGTTCTTTTATTTGTTTATATGAAAGAGTACGAGCTATCGTCAAGACCTGTGCAGAATATATGGAGTATAGTGAAAGCGAAGTCGTTGATATGTTGTTGCTCCATATTTTAGATGATAAAGATTTTATAAAATGGATTGAAAATAGACTTAATCATCGGCGGATTGTGGTTAAACGGACTAAAGAAGACCATCTCGATTTTATCCCTTTCCCTGTTTCTTCGGAAAAAATCTGATAAAATTCATTTAGATATCCATCATTAGTAGGTGTGGAGGTAAAAGAATGTTAAAAGAAGACCCTGAATATATTTTTCGTCATGATGCACGACCAGAAGCTGTTCATGATTTAGCCGACGTAGATGAAAATGCCACTGAGTTAGTAATCACAGGAAAAACAAAAAATATTGAAAGGTTGAACTCTTTCTCTAACCTGACGAAATTGTGGATTTACAAAGTGAGCCAAAAGGAATTCAATACGATCTTGAGCTTAGTTAATCCCAAAATGCTCTATATGCGTGAACTGAGAGTAGAAGATTTATCAATCATCAGTTCTCTTCAAGATGTTGAGGTATTGTCACTTGAATGGAATACAAAGGCACAAAGTTTATGGGATCTATCAAAAAACACTTTTTTAAAATCTTTATCCTTAACAGATTTTTCAAAGTTGAATGACATAGCCCCTTTGCAAAAAAACACTGGTTTAGAATGGTTACAATTGTCAGGTGGGATTTGGAATACATTAAATTTAAATACGCTTCAACCTTTAAGATACCTCAAGAATTTAAAATATCTGTGCTTATCAAATATAAAAGTGAAGGACGAGTCTTTAGAGCCAATATCGGCATTAGAGGGACTCAAGGAACTTGATATTTCAAACCAATTCCCGACAGAAGAATACGCTAGATTATCCGTCACCCTTCCACATACGAAGTGTGATCGTTTTGCACCATATATCTTTTTATCAAGTCCTATTGTAGATAAAGATGTAATGGTGATTGGAAAGCGGAAACCGAAATTAAATTCAAAAGTCGATGGGGAAAAGTTGCAAAAATACGAAAAACAATTTAAAGCGTACCAAGAAAAGTATAAAAATTAACTTAAAAAGCAATGGATAATCTATTCCATTGCTTTTTCTATTACGCAAACAACTTCAGCCCAACCACACCTATCACAATCAGCAGCAAGCTGAGGATACGAATCATGTTTTTCGGCTCTTTAAATAGAATCATATTAAACAAGACAGAACCCGCTGTTCCAAGTCCAATCCAAACCGTATAGGCAACGGAGACTTGAACGGAAGAGAACGAGGCGTACAAAAACAAAAAGGATAAGGCAAATCCGCCGACAAATATAATGCCTGTCGTGAGTTGCTTTTTCTTACTAAACATATTGAGACCAATGGTTCCGCCAATTTCACAGGCAGAGGCCAACAGTACAAAAAACCAGCCCATTTATACCGCTTCTCCTTTCTGCTCATGTGCATCTCCATCAGACACTTTCAGTCCAATAATTCCGAGAATTAAAATGCCCATAAATAAAAGCTTTTCTAATGAAAACGAACCGCCGAACAGCGCATAATCCATCAAAGATGTACCAATCGTTCCAACTCCTGCAAACACGGCGTACACAGTCCCTGTCGGCAGCTTCTCGCAGGCTTTCATTAAAAAATAAAAATCAACCGGGATCAGGCAGATAATGATCGCCCACTCCCACACAGCATCAGCTCTATTTAAACCAAACACCCAAAGTAATTCAAATAAACATGTGAGTGCAACATACATCCAGCTTTTTTTCATCGTATTTCCTCCTAAAACTGAAAACTGACGATTCGTCATTTTAAAACCAAAAAAGAGCGTACAGCAAGTGCTGTACTAAGTTAAGGTGTCTCTATGCCAAGTGCGTAAAGGAGAAATTGCTTCACCTCTCGTTTTTGAATCAGAACCTCTTCTGTATCTGTTTCTGTAAATAAGTACATTTGCTCAGCTGATGATTCAAGTAAACCGATAATGAATTTCGCAGCATATTGACAGTTCAAGTTCGCACGTACTCTTTTGTCCTGTTTTGCCTTTTCTAAAAAAGAAGCGACCCATTTGTAAATCGGTTCATAAATATCTTCCCATTCCTTTAAATGCTCGGTGGCAGCTAAACCTGAATACGTTAAGGCAAGAACATCACGGTATTGTCTTGTAAAAGAGAAAATAAATTCAACTAGCGCATCTGCTTGATCAAGTACATCCGCATGCTGAGTGAGTTCCATTTCAATGGCTGGTACCATCTGTGCGATCAGATGTTCAGCGATGGCAGGCATGACAGACAGCTTTGAAGGAAAATATAAATAAAAAGTTCCTTGCGCAACACCTGCAGTTTTCACAATATCCGATATGGTCGTCTTTTCGATTCCTTTCTCTTTAAAGGCATCAATCGCAGCAAGCATAATTTTTTCTCGTTTTGACACAGGATCACCGACCTTAAAATGACTGAATGTCAGTCAGTATACCGAGAAAATGACGATTTGTCAATATCGCATGAATTGTGAGAATAAGTGATGAATAGATACAGGAAAGCTTGAATAACCTGTAATATGGTCAAGCATGGTGTAAGAAAGGGGCAGCTATTTGTATGACATCCAGTGCTATGTTTTCAATGGCTTATTTTCTTCTGCTCGTCCCGTTCTATCTAAATATGAGATATAGGCTGGCAAAAAAACAGCAACGTTTTATCTATTTACGAACAGAAATGGTCCTTGCTTTTCTATTTGTTTATACGAATGTTCTCTTTTATTTAACGGTCTTTCCGAATCGCTTTTCAGCACCAAAAGATCAAGTGAGCGTCAATCTGATTCCCTTCCATTCCATTCAACAAAACCTACACGCCTTTCAGCATGGCTATCCAAACCTTGTCTTTTTAAATGTGGCAGGGAACATTCTCTTATTTGTGCCGCTCGGTTTTTTTCTATATCAAGCCTTTCGGACATGTCGCTTTCAAAAGGCGGTGCTGGCTGGGTTGATCTTGTCAGCGATCATCGAAATCCTTCAATGGATATTCTCACAATCTGGTATGATTACAAGAAGCAGCGATATAGATGATATTCTCTTAAATACACTTGGCACAGCGCTAGGTTGTATGTTGTATCGGATGTATCAACGAAGGAAGGAGAAAATCAAGTGAAGCGAGTTTGTATCATTCCATGTGGGGCGAAGAAAATATGGGACGTCCATCCAGAGGCAGGGAGCCAGCCGGCGAACCTCGTTTATTTAAGTCCGCTGCATCAGCGTACGAAAAGCTATGCCCGAACGTTCTTTTCAGACTACCTAATTATTTCAGCGAAGCATGGATTCTTAAAGGCAGATGATATTATTCATGAAAATTATGATGTGGCTTTTGGTACACCGCATACTGATCAGATAACAAGAAAAGCACTAAGTCAGCAATTTCATGAAAAACATCTCACTGCATATGATGAATTAGTGATACTAGGTGGAAAAAAATATCGAAAGGTGATCGATCCGTTATTACTTCCTCATCAGCCAGCGATTTATCCGCTGGCTCCATATAAAGGAATTGGCTATATGCTTCAGGCGTTAAAGCAAGCTGTTGAGACAAAAGTAGAACTTCCGCCGCATATTTAACGTATTCACATCTACCGGTAAGCAGGGTTTTGATCATTAAAAAGAGAATGAATGAAGTAGCGATGCTGATTGTTTCATATCTTTTCAGCAGCCACTTGGATGTCCGCATCGCTTATTAGAGTGGCTAGATGAAAAAGGAGGCGTATGAACATGACAACCATCTATTTAGCTGGTGATTCAACCGTTTCATCTTACCCAGATCGTCCTGTTCAAGGAGGGTGGGGAGAGTTTTTACATCGCTACACAGCGCAGGGTGTGAGCGTCGACAACCGCGCAATCGGTGGAAGAAGCTCAAAAACATTCATTGAAGAAGGACGGCTTGATAAAATATTGGCTGACATTCAGCCTGGGGACTGGCTTTTCACACAAATGGGGCACAATGATGCTTCAACGGAGAAGCCCGAACGGCATACAGATCCTTTCACAACGTATAAAAGCTATTTGTCTCAATATATTCACGGAGCAAGAGCGAAAGGAGCTACACCGCTTTTATTAACGCCAGTCGGCCGCTTTCATGAAAAAGACGGAGAATATATCAATGATTTCCCTGATTACTGTGCCGCTATGAAAGAACTTGCCGATGAAGAAGAAGTTCTTCTCGTTGATTTAAATACAGTTAGTCTCCAGTTTTATCAAATTTCCGGCATAGAGAAAACGACTTCTTACTTTATGCTGTCAACAGGTATAGAGGATCGCACGCACTTTACAAAAGAAGGGGCAGATGCGATTGCAAGACTTGTTTCGCTGGAATTAAAGGACCTTGGATTAACGATTGTGTGATGGATGACAGGACGAGAAAGCGCTCGTCCTGTTCTTTTTTTATAGAAAGCTATTGATTCCCTTCGCTACAGTAGACTACAATAGATACATATGATAATGAGAATCAATATCAATGATAAATAGATCATTCAATGAAAAACGGAGGGACTCAAATGACAGATCAGCTTGAATTGTTTGACGTCACCATTATTGGTGGCGGTCCAGCAGGAATGTACACCGCCTTTTATAGTGGGATGCGGGATTTAAAGACGAAGGTACTGGAGTATAACGAAAGTCTTGGCGGAAAAATCCTTCTATATCCTGAAAAAGTCATTTGGGATGTGGGCGGTTTGCCGCCAACAAGAGGTGAACAGCTGATTCAGCAGCTAGAAACACAGGCGAAAACATTTGAACCAGAGATTGCGTTGAATCAAAAAATCACGCAATTCGAGCGGGATGAGAATGGTCATATCCTGCTGACGGCTGAAAATGGCGATCGTCATTTGACAAAGACCCTCATCTTAGCGATGGGTCACGGAATTCCAGTTCAGCGAAAACTTGAAATCGAGCATGCAGACCGTTATGAAGTAACAAACCTTTATTACACTGTGCAGGAGCTAAAGACGTTTGCAGGAAAGCGGGTGGTCATCTCTGGAGGCGGAGATTCAGCTGTTGATTGGGCCAATGCCCTCGTTCCAATTGCTGAAAGTGTGACCGTTGTGCATCGTCGTGATATGTTTGGTGGACATGAAAAAAACGTCGCCAACATGAAAGCATCTAGTGCTCGCATTCTCACACCGCATGAACTCACAGAGCTTCATGGTCAAGGTGACAAAATTGAAGCCGTCACCATTCAGCACTTAGAAACAGGCGACATCGAACGAATCGAAACCGATGCTGTCATCGTCAACCATGGCATGAAAGGTGATTTAAGCGTTCTATCAGAATGGGGACTCAAGCAAGGTGAGTGGGGACTCATCGAGGTCAATGAAAAGATGGAAACCAATTTACCTGGCGTCTATGCAGTTGGCGACTTATGCACACATAAAAGTAAAGTGCGTTTAATTGCCGGTACGTTTGTTGATGGAGTCAATGCACTCAATAGCGCAAAGCTATACATCGAACCAGAAGCAGAAAAAGTAGCGTACGTGTCTTCACATAATGAACGCTTTAAAGAGAAAAACAAAGAATTACAAACGGCTGGAGCGCGATAATCACCATTCGGTCAGACATTGAAGTGCTAAAATGGTTTATTTTAGCACTTTTTTATATGGAAGGAGAAAGAGAAAATGACCGCCTATACTCATACAATTCTTCGCATGAAAGAAAGCAGTAAACGATCTCTTTCTGTGAAACAAACGGACTCATGGCAAACATCTTCACTGATGTTCTTGACAACCGACGGTGCGGTGAGACTTGACATGGAAGGAATTCGATATGAGCTAAATGCCAAAGACAGTGTGTTGATCCGCTCAGGAATAGATGTCATGGTTGAATCTTTATCCAGCGAGCAAGTAGTGATCTATACGGTCACATTTGACCAATTCACTCTGGCACATGATGCACAAAATGAATTGGTCTATAAGGTGAATCATGATCATCTCCCTGATAATGGGGAAGTGGTGAAAGGCTCTGCAGTCCTTTTTTCTTACATCAAACAAATACAGACGAGCCAAATCATACAAGAACAGGCGAAATGGCTGGAAGAAATCATGTTCATTTTCCGCAAACAATCCAAGCCATACAACGAAAAAGTGCATTATTCGATTAACATGATCTTGCAGTATATGACTGCACATTATAATCAAAAACTAACAAGAAAAGACTTAGCTCATAAGATGGGGTTTCATGAGAGTTACTTTTCTACCTTTTTCAAACAAAGTATGGGAATGAGTGTGACAGAATACATTGCACAAATTCGAATAGACGAAGCTAAAAAACGTCTTTTACAAACAGACGATCAAATTCAAATCATAGCACGGCAAGTCGGGTATGCAGACAGTTTATATTTCAGCAGGAAGTTCCGTCAAAAAACAGGAAGAACGCCCAGTCAGTTTCGAATGAACCGAAGACCAGAGCGGATTGCTGCTTTTCAATTTGTCGGGTCATTGGTTGCAATAGGCATTGAGCCTGTTTGTATTGACGAAGAAACCGATCTCCATTCAGATATACTCAAAGAACATCTGGCTAGTTCGCTCGTCATAAATGAACACACGCCTGATGACGTCTTTAAATCACTTCAATTAGATGTCATCATCGTCCCTAACTATTATTATTCAAAACCTGCATTGATCAAGCGATTGGAGCAAATCGCACCTGTTCTTGTTCTGCCATACGCCGGTCATCATGCTGTACAAGATGTACTGTCTATAGGACGCCTTTTAGGAAGAGAAGATGAGGCAAACGATTGGGTGAAACGATTTGAACAGCATAGTCAACAGGCAAGAAACACCCTGTCTTCCTTTAGAGAAAAAGGCGAGACCGTTGCAATCTATGAAATGAGAGGACATGACAAAGTGTATATGTGGTCCTATGAGGCAAGAGGCGCCTTCTATCTTTACGAAACGCTTGGCTTAAAACCTCCAAAAGCCATTTTAGAAGAAGTTCTTCTTCCTAATCAACATACAGTCATTCCTTTAGAGAGACTTGGAGAATACGAGGCGGATCATATGTTTTTTATTGTCTCTGACCAATATGGGTGGTATAAGCAAATGGACAAGCGAATGGAAGAAAGTGATGTTCTTCGTCAATTATCGGCTGTGAAAAATGGTACCTTTTATCCAGTAAAACTGGAGGAGTTTCGATTTGATGAAGGAGAGCGTGCACTTCTTTTGATGGACCGGTTTGTCTCTCAATTGACACAGTCAGCCTATCCAACAATTGTCCATATGTAAGTTGCGAGAATCCTCCATAGACCACTACGGGAGAGGTTGATAGAATACATGAGACTAGTAATTGATAACTATTCTCATTTGTAGTGGCGAAAATGAAGGAGGAATATGGAGATGAAAAAGACGTATTGGATATGTGCTGTCATTCTTCTAATGATATTGACGGCTTGTGGCAATAAAGAACAGGCCAAAACAGCAGAATCAAAGCAAGAAACGAAAACGGTTGAAACAGTGAAAGGAAAGATAGAGATTCCAGCTGAACCTAAACGAATTCTCGTAGATGGATATTTAGGGAGTGTGATTGCACTTGACGTTCAGCCTGTTGGATCGACAACGCAGGATTTAAAGAACGTACACTTAAAGGGCAAGATAAAAGGAATAGAGGACATCAGTGACGAGCGTTCAGCTGAAAAAGCACTTAGCTTAAAGCCTGATCTGATTATCACAGCCGTACAGGATGAAAAAGTCTATGATGTGTACAAAAAAATAGCCCCTACCATCGTGTATCCTTACGGTTCTTTCAAAGATGCACATGAAGAATTAACGACGCTGGCAAAAATTTTAAATAAAGAAGAGGAAGGAAAAGCATTCCTCACCGCCTTCGATCAACGAATTGAGGCTGCTAGGAAAAAAGTGAAGTCTGCTTTAAAAGAGAATGAAACGGTCTCGATCATGGGTGCTTTTAAAAATGATGTCTATGTATATGGTAACGGAATTTATCGAGGCGGGCAGGCATTATATCAGCAATTACAGGTAAACCCGCCAAAACAGGTCAGAGATACAATTTTAAAAAGTAAGACAGGGTATGAAGTCATTTCGTATGAAACCCTTCCTGAATATGCAGGAGATTACATTTTCATTGATGAAAGCAACGGCGGAACATTTGATAAAAACAATTCTATTTGGAAGAGTCTAGAATCTGTCAAAAAAGAGCAGACCTATCAAATGGATACAGAGTTCTTCTGGCCTTACGATCCGATTGCAGTAGCCAATCAAGCGGAAGAGTTTGCTGACATATTGACAGAAATGTCTGATCGGTAGGAGGTCTGTCAATTGTTAAAGCGTTTCTTCTCATACTACAAACCATATATGGGGCTGTTTATATTAGATTTTTCCTGTGCGGTACTGGCAGCCTTACTCGAATTATCCTTTCCCCTTGCCATCAGTAAAGTGATGGACGATTTGCTGCCAAATGGTGATTGGGATGCCATTTGGTTTTGGGGTATTCTGCTCCTCAGTTTATACGTGATCAGCTCTACGATGCATTATGTCGTGACCTATTTTGGGCACAAATTAGGCATTAATATAGAAACGGATATGAGGAATCAGCTATTTTCTCATGTGCAAAGAATGTCCTTTCGCTTCTTTGACAAAAAGAAAACGGGAAAACTCGTGTCCCGTATGACAAATGATTTAATGGATATTGGAGAAATCGCGCATCATGGCCCGGAGGATTTATTTATCGCGATCATGACACTCACGGGTGCCTTTGGCTTGATGCTGTCGATTAATTGGCAGCTGGCAGTTCTCACATTTATTGTCGTTCCATTCTTGATCGGATTATCCGTCTACTTTACGAAAAAAATGTCTGCTGCTTTTGATAAAATGTTCTCGAGTATTGGTCAATTCCATTCACGTGTGGAAAACAATATTAGTGGCATACGTGTTGTGAAAGCGTTCGGAAATGAATCACATGAAATGGACCGATTTATTGAACATAACGAGCAATTTAGAAAGACAAAGCTAACCACATATCAAATGATGGCTGTGCATACCGCTGTCAGTCATTTTCTTATTAAGAGTGTGACAGTGTTTGGCCTTGTATGCGGCGCATGGTTTGTGCTGCAAAAAAATATGACGTATGGGGAATTTGTGTCATTTGTGCTATTAACAGGCATCTTCTTAGGACCCATTCAACAAATCAATGCAGTCATTGAAATGTATCCAAAAGGTGCAGCGGGCTTTAAACGATTTGCATCACTCATCGATCAATCGCCAGATGAAAAGGATGCGGATGATGCCATTGAAGTTGATCAGTTAAATGGGGATATCGTTTTTGAGCATGTGTCTTTTCAATATGAATCAGACAAACCGGTTCTTCATGACATCAATCTTGAGGTGAAACAAGGAGAGACCATTGCGGTCGTAGGTCCCTCTGGTGCTGGGAAATCGACGCTTTGCAGTTTGCTGCCACGTTTTTACGAATGGCAGGAGGGTACCATTACAATTGATGGCATAGAGACACGAAAGATGACACTGCCTTCGTTGCGGAGACAAATTGGTGTCGTCCAGCAAGATATTTATTTATTCCATGGGACCATCCGAGAAAACATTTTATACGGAAAACTTGATGCATCTGATGAAGAAGTGTGGCAGGCAGTGGAGAAAGCCCAACTGAAGGATCTTGTAAATAGCTTGCCAAATGGGCTTGATACGATCATCGGTGAACGCGGAATGATGTTATCTGGCGGACAAAAACAGCGTATCTCCATTGCACGTATTTTCCTTAAAAATCCGCCAATTTTTATTTTAGATGAAGCCACATCTTCTCTGGATACGGAGACAGAATCCTTTATTCAGGGCTCACTTGAAGAACTATCTGAAGGACGAACCACGTTTATTATTGCGCATCGCCTAGCGACCATCCAGCATGCTGACCGGATTGTGGTTTTAACAAAAGAGGGCATCAAGGAGCAAGGCAGGCATGAAGACCTGCTGGAAATGGACGGGATGTACCGGCGTTTGTATGAAACACAGTTTAGAATGTAAAAGAGGAAAAGCCGGCATATTGCCGGCTTTTTAGCGTGTGATCATCATCCGACCTTTAACTGCGGGGGGCAAATAACATCACACTGACACCAGCTAAACAGATCAAAGCACCCATCCAGTCGTACATATCAGGGGTTTTGCGATCGACCCACCAGCCCCAAAACACAGCGAGAACGACAAAAACACCGCCATAGGCTGCATAAACCCGCCCAAAGGTCGGGAACTGCTGGAATGTAGGGATGACGCCGTAAGCGACCAAGATGAGGCTACCTGCGATTCCGTAGCTGACGGGTTTTGCTTCACGCAGCCACAGCCAGACAAGATAACCACCGCCTATTTCAGCCAGACCAGCTAATAAAAAAAGAACAATCGTTACAATCATTTTCGGACACTCCAGTTCTCCTGTTTCGTTCTATTATGACATGATGAAAGGATGCGTTCTACCTGATGTAAATTGAGAGACTAATGAGAGTTTGCTAAAATCAACTGAACAGTGAATGAAACACATGCATTCTTGACTTTCCTTGAGGTGGGTGATCCAAATGGTCAATCCATCCGTTTAGTAAGTACATTCTCATGAGGAACACATTTCCTTTTTCAGTGCTCTTTTTTTCTCCTTGAAAAAAGAGTAAAGTACAAAGGAGGCTTATCTCAGCAATTTGAGTGATAAGCCATACGTGAAGATTTCATGATGAATGCATAATGCTCTTTCTCATGAAAAAGGAAGGAGATGACCATGGACACACTGAAGGATTTTGAGCTGTATCACAAGATCAAACATGATCGACATAAGCCCTCGCTTGAATTATTGTACGATCGCTATGAACGTGTGTTATATTCGTTTATTTATAAAATGACTGGAAACCGTGAGCTGGCGGAGGAAGTGCTTCAAGAAGTCTTTATCAAGCTCTGGCGCGGCATAGGAGAATACAATACAGATAAAGGGAAATTTTCCTCATGGTTATTTATGATGTCACGAAACACGGCAATCGATCTATTAAGGAAACACCGAAATGAAACAGCTCTTGAAGATGAGCATATTGAATACTTGGCAGATCATCAAGAAGATGTGTCAAAAGAAGTAGAATGGAACGTAGAAAAACAAATCATACGTGAAGCAGTATCAACATTGTCGAAAGAACAGCAAACCATCATCGAAGATGTTTATTTTAAAGGAATGACACAAAAGAGCATTGCGGAAAAACTAGGCATCCCTATTGGAACGGTGAAGGGAAGAGTTCGGTTGTCATTGAAGCATTTACGAACGAAACTGTCTCGCGGAGGAAAGGAGGAAGAGGCATGACTCAGTGTAAACATCAAGTCATTGATTACTTTAACGGGCATTTACAAGGAGAAGAAAAGACGCAGTTTGAAGAACACATCAAACATTGCTCGGATTGCAAAGAAGAGCTTGAAGAACTGACATCGCTCATGTCTGATATTCCGTTTCTAGCAGAGGACGAAACGCCTCCGGCAGGGATGAAAGGCCGCATTTTATCAAGAGTATTTGAAGAAGAGATATCAGAGACAACAATCGCTGCAACATCGAACCCGCCTCAAGATCTCAAAATAGTGCGTGATGCAAATGAGACGAAACCGCCAATGAAGAAGAAAAATCAATGGCTTTTGCCTCTCGTTGCCGCACTACTTCTCATTTCTGCAGCTGGGAACGTGTATTTCTTAACAAATGGAACAGAACAAGCAGAACAACCTGTCAAAGTTGTTGCGACAAAATCACTGGCATCTGCTGAATCGGCAAAAACAACGGGTGCTTTTTCAGTGATTGAGCATCACGGCAAAAAAGAGCTTGTCGTGAGTGCTGACGGATTAAAAGGCCAGCTTGATTCATCAGCTGTTTATCAAGTATGGCTCATTAAAGGAGATCAGCCCGTTCCGGCCGGTGCCTTTAAAACAGATAGCAAAGGGGAGGGCACCGTCACCTATGCATTATCTGAAAAAGAAGCAAACGAATCATGGGATACTGTGGCTGTCACCCTTGAACCAAAAAAGGATAACAAGCTTCCGCAAGGTCCTGTCGTACTGAGTGCTGCATTTTAAGCTTGATTCATGAAGGATGCCTTTTTCAGGGCATCCTTTTTTGATAGGCAGAAGGAACCTTATGACAAATGAGACGTACTACATATAGAGGTGAGACACATGCAGCGATACATAGAAAAACAATTATTTCTCTTATCAGCTAGACACGCATTTACCGCATTTTATTTTTTGGTGATCCCATTCATTATAAAAGATCTTTTTGAATCAACTCCTTTATTGATGGTCATGATCGCTCTTTTTATCATTCATCATCTAGTGACAAGTATCGTATGGTTTTATAAATCAAGAAACATTCGAAAGCGTCAATCAGGTGACCTAACCAAACGGGGACATCTCGTTATCCTGATCATGCAGAGGCTCGAACAGCTCATGATGCTCGGTTTTGTGATGTTATTGATCAGTGGATGGATGCAGGGAGACATTGTGACGCTATTATTCACAATTTTTCTGTTCATCGTCGTTTTCTTTCAGCACATTCAGTTTTATTATGTTCAGTACTTCTTTAAATCGAGCGGCTGGTTCACCTATGTCCTCTCTTTACAAAAGGCTCGACCTTCTTACATCGTGAGGGAACGAAGGGCTTTGAAGAACTCCTAAATGTGCAATCGCTTGCTGACTGATCCATCAGCATCAGAAATGTATGATAAAATGTGGAAAAGAAGCATGGAGAAAGGGAGTGCGAGCGAGTGAAAGCAGTTGGATTATTTGAGTATTTGCCAATTGAGCATGAACAAAGCTTGATCGATCAGGAGGTGGCAAAGCCCAAAGCAGCTGGCAAGGATATTTTGGTGAAAGTAGAGGCTGTGTCGGTGAATCCAGTGGATACAAAGGTGAGGTCACCGAAGAATCAGAAAGAAGATGAATTGAAAATTCTTGGCTACGATGCAAGCGGTACGGTGGTGGAAGTGGGCGAAGCGTGTACGTTGTTTCAGCCGGGTGACCACGTCTATTACGCAGGAGATATCACGCGACAAGGCTCAAATAGTGAATACCAGCTTGTGGATGAGAGAATTGTGGCGAAAAAGCCTGCAAATCTCTCTTTTGCCGAAGCAGCTGCCATGCCTCTTACAACAATTACGGCATATGAAGCGCTATTCGACCGAATGCATATGAAGCGGAATGCAGAAGGCTCGACCTTGCTGATCATCGGTGGAGCAGGCGGAGTGGGCTCTATCGCCATTCAACTCGCCAAATTAGCGAAAGCGACTGTGATCGCCACTGCTTCAAGACCTGAAACAAATGAATGGTGTCTCTCATTAGGGGCTGATCATATCATTGACCATCACCAGCCGCTCTTAGCGCAGCTTCAGGAAAAAGGGATTGGCGAAGTGGATTACATTTTATGCTTAAATGATACAGATGGCCATTTCAAAGGCATGGCAGAAGCGATTAAACCTCAAGGTACGATCTGTACCATTGTTGAAAATCAACACCATTTAGACATTCAATTACTCAAAAATAAAAGTGCTGCATTTGTATGGGAATTCATGTTCACACGGCCGATGTACAAAACCTCGGATATGATGAAGCAGCATGAGCTTTTAAAAGAAGCGAGTACATTATTTGAAGAGAAGAAGTTAAAACATACATTAACAAAGGTGCTCAGCCCCATCAATGCCGCCAATTTGAAGCAGGCACATCAAACACTTGAGCAAGGGAAGATGATAGGTAAATTTGTTCTAGAAGGATTTTAAGGAGGGGCAGCAGATGACATCATTACAATATCCGATTGGCTTATATGAACCGGTGGACCAACAAACGAAAAAGCAGCTGGAGGCATGGATTGATGAGCTGGCACTCATTCCTCAAAAGTATGAAGAGGCAGTTGTCCCATTGACAGATGGTCAGCTGGATACCCCATATCGGCCAGGAGGATGGACCGTTCGTCAGCTCATTCACCATGTAGCGGACAGCCATCTGAATGCCTACTTGCGATTTAAACTTGCGCTGACAGAAGAAACACCGCACATACGTCCATATGATCAGGAGGCATTTGCTTCACTTCCTGACAGCAAGGCGTCTATCAGCCAATCGCTGCCGTTAATCAGCAGTCTACATCGCCGGTGGGTCACATTACTTCGGGAGATGACAGAGGAAGATTTCAACGCTGCATATTACCATCCAGCCGATCAACAAACGGTGTCCTTATATGATGCAACAGGAATGTACGTCTGGCATTCACAGCATCATCTCGCCCATATCACGGAATTAATCAAAAGAAATCAGTGGAAGTAAAGGAGTCAACACATGTCTAGTAGAAGAATTGTCGGCGCTATGTTTATCTGCATGGCGGCATTGTTTTATATAGCAAAATTCGTTTTGTTTGAGATTCGTTATGGTGGAAATGTAAGCACAGTAAGAACAATCGAGGAACTGGAAGATATACTCCCAGGCGGTACGTGGATCAGCATCATTTTTCTCATTATCGGTTTAGGTTATCTCCTGTGGGATGACCGGGAAGTCATTCGTCAATATCTTTTCACCCCAGATAAACAAGAAAAAGAAGAAATAAAAAAGACGGACCTCAAGTGACCGTCTTTTTTTCTTTTTTAGCCACGTTCGGGACGAAGTGCTTTTTCTAAAATCGCTAGACCTTCATTGACTTTTTCTTTTTCTTCATCATTGAGCCGTTGCAGGGAATTTTTAATTTTTTCATGCCCTTTTTGATAAATACTTCTGAAAATATTTTTCGCTTCCTCTGTCAATTCTACGACAATGATTCGACGGTCACGCTCAGAATGCTTTCGTTCCACAAAGTTCGATTGTTCTAACCGATCAAGCAGCCCTGTCATATTGGACAAAGAAGCCCCCATTTTTTCAGCAATTTCGGACACCTTAAGAGAGCCATGGTTATTGAGCAGCATGAGTACTTTCATTTGAGGCATACTCATATCAAGCTTCATCCATTCAGAAACATCTCCAAGTCCTGCAGCAGTGAGCACTTTCATATACAGCACCCATGTCTTTTTTTCCTCAGGAGATAGGATTTCCTCTTTTAGTACGGTGGTGTCATGAATATTATATTCCACGCTTGTTCACTTCCTTTAAGCGGCTCTTTTCTTTATATTACTGATTTTTACTTCTAATTGAAAGTATCATGAAGCTTTTGAATGTTAAACTGCATGAATTAAGTGGTATTTGTTGTATAATAATGGTCAGTTGAAATTAATGAAGCAACTTAGAAAGTTGGGAAAAACATGTGGAACAAAAAAACGGGTATGACGATCTTAAAAATGCTCTTTCCGATCGTGATCATCCTTGTCTTAATTTTTGTCGCCAAGCAGGAGCTGAGCGGCCTTTCCATTAAAAAGACGTTTTATATTATTGACAGCTTGAATCGAATGGACTTGTTTATTCTAGTCTTTCTTGGACTTGTCGCTGTTTTATCCATGTCCTTATATGATTTTATTTTAAGAAAAAGCCTTGATATGCCCATCAGCGGCTGGAAAACGATCCGAATTTCTTGGATCGCCAACTCCTTTAATAGTGTACTTGGATTCGGTGGTTTATCAGGAGCAGGGCTTAGAACGCTTCTATACAAGGAATACATAACCGATACGAAAAAACTGCTGAAAGGCATAGCCCTTTTAACATCCTCCGTTCTGCTAGGCTTATCTATTTTCAGTGATTTGATTTTAGTTAGGGTCCTGCCAGTTGAAAGTATTATTAGTCAGGAGCCGTGGTTATGGGCATTTGTCATTATTTTTGCTTGTATTGTGCCCATTTACATCATCATGGCGTCCATTCGAAAAAGCTCGATTGAGAGCGGTGAAAACGGACTGAAGCACCCGATCTATGCTTATATTGGTGCATCGTTTTTAGAGTGGCTGGCAGCTGGTCTTGTCATGTACATGGCTGTTGTCTCTATGGGGATGAACGTTGATGTCCGTATTGTATTAGGCGTCTTTGCGATTGCGTCAATCGGCGGTTTAATCAGTATGGTTCCGGGCGGATTTGGTTCGTTTGATCTGATCTTTTTACTCAGTATGCAATACATTGGGTTTGATAAAGAGATGGTACTGACAGCGCTTGTATTGTACCGCTTCGTTTACTCCATTTTCCCGTTTATTCTTGGACTTTGTCTAGCGGCATACGATTTAACTGGAACAACACTCAGGCGTCTTGAAGGCAATCCGAGAATGGCTCCTGCTATTGAAACAACGAACGTCTTAATTGTTTTGCACCGAGCTCTGCTCATCCGTCTATTGTACGGATCTTTGTCCATTTTAACGTTTGGAAGCGGTTTGCTCATTATGGCTTCCGTTGTGCTTCCTGTTGATCGTTTAGGTGTGATTACAACCATTCCACGCTTTTTGTTATCAGGATTTAATGGTCTTTCTTTAATGTTCGGGATCATTTTAATGATTTTGTCCATTGAAGTGTATAAAAGAACAAAACGGTCTTATCTATTGACAATGATTGCCCTGGCAGGCGGCTTTGTGTTTACTTTACTAAAAGGGTTTAACCTAAGTTTGATCTTTATATTGCCGGTCATCATGGTGGTATTTTTCTCGCTTCGAAATCAATTTGTGAAGCAGCAGGCGCCTTATTCTTTGAATCAGTTTGTGGCCGCCGCCGCCGGATATTTACTAGTGTTGTTTAACTATAATGTCATTGGAAACTTCATTTGGATGAAAATTGGTCATTTCTTAAGCAAGGACTATTTGGTTCATAATGAACGGCATATCACGATGACCAGTATGATTGCTTTAATTGGCGTCCCTCTTTTCTTTTTCATTAGCAAATTGATTTTTAACAAAAAAGCAGTTCCAATCGGCGAAGAAGCCGATGAAGAAAAATTAAAAACTTTTCTCGAAGAAAAGGGAGGAAATGCTCTTAGTCATCTAGGTTTTTTGGGAGACAAAAAACTGTTTTTCTCAAGTGATGGAGAGGCGATGCTTCAGTTTGGCCGGATTGGCCGCTGCGTTATTGTGCTTGGAGATCCTTCTGGGCGTAGAGCCTCTTATCCGCTTGTACTGGAAGAATTTTTGGAGCAGACAGAAAAAGCAGGCTATCGTGTCGCTTTTTATCAAGTAGAACGTGAAGGAATGGCGCTTTATCATGACCTAGGTTTTCACTTCTTTAAGCTTGGGGAAGAAGCCATGGTCGATTTAGAAACGTTCTCTTTGTCAGGAAAGAAAAAATCAAACTTACGGGCTGTTGCAAATAAATTTGAACGAGAAGGCTATACGTTTGAAATGCTGGAGCCGCCCTTTTCAGAGGAATTGATCTCAACCTTAAAACAAATCTCTGACAGCTGGCTGGGCAAGAAAAAAGAAAAAGGATTTTCATTAGGCTATTTCCATGAAGACTACCTTCAAAAAGCACCGATTGCGATTTTAAAGGATGAACAAGGGCAGATCATATCTTTTGTGTCCTTAATGCCGATGTATCAAAAAGGAGAGATATCCATCGACCTCATGCGTCACATGCATGATGCACCGAACGGGATGATGGATGCACTCTTTATCCACCTTTTTCAATGGGCGAAAGAAAAAGGCTACACATCCTTTAACATGGGAATGGCACCATTATCGAATGTAGGCACGTTCCACCAGTCCTTTCTGACAGAACGTTTGGCGAGTGTCATCTTCAATAACGTCAGATATATGTATAGTTTCAGCGGCTTACGGTCGTTTAAACAGAAATATAAACCAGAATGGCGCGGAAAATATTTAGCGTATAAAAAGAATACATCACTGCCTGTCACAATGGTGCTCGTCACTAAGCTGATAGGAATGGACCCAAATCGAAAACGGCGTCCATAAGTCCAAAGAACCTTTACCTTTCACTAGGTGAAGGTTTTTTTAGACAAAAGAACAGCAAAAGTGGTAAAGTTGAAGGGTAAGGGGGATGTTCACATGACACTAAATGAATGGTTTACAAAGGGATTAGCTGAACGTACATATGTACACAACATGGAGAAAAATCGTGAAAACTTACTCACGGTGTACAACCAGTACGCAATTCATCAAAAGGAAAAAGAGCTGCTTCAAAAACTTCAAAAGAAAAAACTGAGAGCGCTTGTGATCACGGCAGATTGGTGCGGCGATGCGATGGTTAATGTACCTATTTTCATGCGTATTGCAAATGAAGCACTGATTGATGCGCGCTATTTCATTCGGGACGAGCACCTAGACCTGATGGATCAGTATTTAACGAACGGGACCGCAAGATCGATTCCGATTATCGTCATTATTGATCAGGACGGGAAAGAAGTGGGGAAATGGGGACCTCGCTCAGCAGAAGCTCAGCGCTTTGTCGACGAGAAAAAGCCGGATAAAGATGCACCCGATTTTGAGGAAGCATTTAAAGTGTTTGCGAAAGAAGCCGCACATCACTATACGACAGATCGTTACTTATGGAAAGATATTGAGAAAGAAATAGTAGAAGTTTTGGCAAAAATATAAACCAAAAGACTACTTCGCCGCAATGGGAAGTAGTCTTTTTTTATCTTGTTTTTGCGTTTCACCTACAAAACACCGCATAAAGATGTAGAAAAACCGCAGAATTCTATCAAATACCGCAGAAAACCGCAAAGCATCACGATTTTCCCAACCACTTTTAGTTGAAAAACCTCATATATGCCATGAAATCAGCTATTTTGCCCTTATCTAAAGGCTCATATAACGCACGTCGGATGGCTTTTTCCCAATACAAGAGGCCCAGCAACTATAGTAATCTAGTTGTAATCTCCTTTGAACGAACTAAAAAAAATAAATGAAGGAAAAGGGCTGGCGATCAATTTATGAAAAAAATTATCTATCTCGATCAAGAAAAAAAGAAGCTCGCTGAATCAAAGAAAAGAGAACAGCGTTCGATCAAATCACTCAGACTGCTTGTGTTTTATGACGGACAAAGTCCTTCATGTGCAAAAGCAATTGACCTGTTGAAATCACTCGATTGGAAAAACCGAATTCACTTTGAATCATTTAGACACTCACAGCTGCTGAGACTAAATAAAATTAGTGAAGAGAAGGCAGAGAAACGAATCGTGTCTATTTCCTTAGCGAAAAATCAAAAAAACTCAGGGATTTATACGTGGCTGAGAATGGCTTGTCATATCCCTGCATTATGGGGAACGGTCCCATTCATTGTACTCAGCATTTGGCTTGGCTTTGGGCAGCATGCTTACGATTATTTTGCGAGAAAACGGTACATTCATTCTGTCGAACAAGTCACCCGTCCCGATACAGATCAACAAAAGACCATCTAATCATAGAAAAAGCATGACCTTCGATCGGCAGAAGGTCATGCTTTTTTGTAATATGGGATAAATGATGCTAAGTGATCAAGCAGCTTCGTTGTGTAAGACATATATGCACGCTTATCAAGCTCAGAAGCCGCATAGGAAAGCAAGGTTCTAAGAGCAAACAAGTACTCATTGTGGAGCTGATTGTGTTCAAAGTAAGGAATCGCTGCTTCTACTAAATAAGTTTTCAAATCATGAGGATTCTCTTCAATCATCAATTTATAGATTTTAATCATATATAAACAGTTTGGTTGAATACGAGGCTGTTTGAGCAGCTCGTGTATGTATGGAAGCGCCTTTTTGCGATCATATTCCGCATACAATGTTGCGATTTCATAAAGCGTTTCACAGTAACGATCTTCTATCTGTTCTTGATTAAAATAATTGAGTGAATCTAGTAAATAAGGCACAGCGGATGAGAAATCTCCTTGGCGTTTTAAGAGAACCCCGTAATAAAAATAAGCTGTCATCTTAATATAAGCATCAGGGTGAAGCGACGTGTGTAAAATCACTTCTTTTAAATATCTTTTAGCTGTTTGAAAGGCCTTTAATTCTAGTGAGATGACCCCATGAATGAGTGTACAATGGATGACCCGCTTGAAATTATTTTTTTGTCTATACAAATCCATTGCTTGATGTGTGGCCTCAAGCGCATCACCGAGATGCCCCATAGCTCCAAGTGCTTTTGCATAGTGATAATACAGGTCACTCTGTTCAACAGAAGCGTAAGAAAAGCAGCTTTCAAGTCTTTTCAATCCTTCTTCGAGCTGACCGATTTTAATCTGGTGGATGCCATCTAGATATTCAAACGTTTCTTTTTCTGTGTCAATAAAGGTTTTTTCAAACTTTTTAAGCACGCGGTGTGTTTTTAAGGCAAGCTGTTGTTTTTCTGTTAATAAATAAAATTGAAATAAGGACAAATGATACTGAATCCCTAAATCTAGCGAAAAGAACTGTTCCTCGTGATGAATGATCATTTCTGCATTTTGCTCTGCTTGATCGAGCGCATAGAAATACATGTTCATTTGAAACTCATCGAGCAATGACAGCAGGTGACGCGCCTTTTGCGACAGCGTTTCTTGACTAATTCCAAGCCGTTCAAGCAAAAGATTGATCGTATCTTGATTGGCCTCTTTTGAGCCATTTTCAATTTTACTTAAATGAGAGACAGAACAAATTCCTTCTGCCAACTCCGATTGGGTCATATTTTGTTTATAACGATAGAGTTTGATGATTTGCCCAATATTGATTTTCATTCCATCCAGAAGCCTCCCTTCCAATCATGGGTTGAAAGCTTTTTGAAAAAATAGCCGCATGAGACAAAGTGGAAATACCTGAAATCATTTCATCATCTTGGCTTTTTTCTCAAAATTTGTTTAAAACGTAATATGATTGTAACATTACTTGAAAAAGTCAAACAACTTTTTAGCAGAGAGGTGAGGTCCTATTTGCAAACAACACATGATCATGTTTATAATGTGAATGAGAATCAATTTCAATTAAGGTTGATTGAAAGGATGACATATATGCCAGAAACAAAACAACAAACAGAAGCGTTAACGGTTCGAGACGCTGTCAGATATAGACGATCGATTCGAAAATTCAAAGAAACACCGGTGAGGATTGAGCAGCTTCAGCCATTATTAGAGGATGCAGTCTATGCACCCAATCATAAAATCACGGAACCTTGGCGTTTTTTATATGCAGTGACGGATGAAGCAAAAGAGGTATTTGTTGAGCGGTTCATTGCTTTCTTTAAACGCAACAACCCAGACGCAAAAGAAGAAAAGATCAATCAGTACAGAGATTATTTTTCTAAAGTACCAGCACTTTTACTTGTTGTTTTAAAAGAAGACGAAAATCCAGTTGTGAGAAATGATGATTTTGCCGCTGTGAGTGCGCTCATTCAAAACTTCCAGCTGCTGGCTTGGGATCAAAGAATCGGTATGGTATGGAAGAGCGGCCGTATTTTATACGACAAAGGGTTTCAACAGGATATGGGATTAAAGGAAAACGAACGCTTTGCTGCGATTCTTCACATCGGTTATCCAGAAGAGGTGCCTGAGGAAAAGTCACGTCAGAAGGCATCAACCCTGCTAACTGAAATCAAATAAAAACAGACCTTGTGATAGGGTCTGTTTTTTTTACTTATTGTTTTTTGGCACGCTGATCGGCTGCTTTCATACGTGCCATCGCTTTTACGTCATTCGGATCTGCAAGTTCTTTGGAAAATTCAACATATTCGCCATCCGTCTCTTGTGCCGCAAGCTGCTGGTTGGATTTTTTGAGTTGGTCTTTTTTCAAAGCTTTTCCCTCCTTTACAAGATCACTTTAGTTATGTGCTTGTAAAAGAGGAATATCCGCTTTATTTGTTTCTTTTTTCTGCTGCTCTTTCCGCTTTTTTGAATTCCTGCTGATACAGAACTTCCTGGGTTTTCTTCAGTTTTGAAGTCGGCTGGTGTTCTTTTTTCTTCATCAAAATCGCCCCCTCATCTCATTTTTAATAGGATGGGTGTTTTTGACAACATTTATTCCTCTGAATGCAAAATCGCTTCTTTTAGCTCAGGGAGTAAAAATTCATAAGAAGACAGCAGTGCCTTTTTCGGCAGGGCGCGCTGGCCTTCTAATACAAGCAATGACATGTCGCCAAGAGCGGTTTTGATGACAAAGGACGGCACCTTCAGCCAGTGAGGGCGATGAAGGACAGATGCAATGGTTTGCCCCAGCTGCTTCATTTGAACAGGATTTGGAGACGTGACATTGAGTGGACCTGATATGTGATCATGTAGAATGGCATACGCAATGAGATGTGCTACATCCTCCACGTGAACCCAAGATACCCATTGCGAGCCAGAGCCAATTGTTCCACCGGCAAACAGCTTGTATGGCAAGGTCATAAGAGGAAGTGTGCCTTTCTCTCCTAGCACTACCCCAAAGCGTGTATAAACCGTGCGAATACCGAGCGCCTCAATTTTTTGCCCTTCAGCTTCCCAAAGCTTTGACGTATGACTTAAAAAGTCTGTATCGGCTGGTGGGGCCTCCTCCGTAAAATCCTCTGTCTTGGAAGTGCCATAGATACCGACAGCACTTGCTTGAATGAGCACAGATGGTTTCGATTCCTGCGCTTCTATGATGCGTCTTACTTCTTGCGTTGATTGAAGACGACTGGAGAGAATGCCTTTTTTTGCTTTGTCCGTCCAGCGTGTGAAAATGGATTTTCCAGCAAGGTTAATCCATACATCAATCGCAGGCAATTCATGTTCAGGCTTAGCACCTTCTGTCAGCCACTGCACATAGTGTAAATGATTTTGTTCGGATTCCTTTGGATTTCTTGTTAAAATATATAGATGATGTCCTTCAGCTGCGAGCACCTTTGTGATATGCTGGCCGATAAACCCGGTTCCTCCGGTAATGGCGATATTCAATTGACATCTTCTCCTCTCATATACATACCTATATCTTTCACGATTTTGAATCAGAAGAAACATCCTGACTGTTTGAAAAAAGGAGTGATCACAGGATGCCCTATATTACGAAAATCTCTGCTCAGAAAAACAATACAGAACGCGTGAACATCTTTCTTGATGAAAAGTACGCTTTTAGCGTTGATCTAGATGTGCTCGTCCAGCATGATTTGAAAAAGGGAAAAGAGCTGGACGAAGCCGATATCATAGAGATTCAATTCGGTGATGCAGTAAAAAAAGGATTTCAGCAGGCCGTCGATTATTTATCGTATCGGATGAGATCAGTGAAAGAAGTCACCGATTATTTGACGAAAAAAGACATACCAGCACCTGCTATTAGTGAAATTATACACAAATTAAAACATTATAAGTATGTAAATGATCTTGAATTTGCAGAAGCATATGTAAGCACCCACCGAAAAACGAATAGCAAAGGCCCGTCAGTGCTAAAAAAAGAATTAAAGCTGAAAGGCATAGACGATGACACCATCGAACAAGCACTATCGCAATATCCGAATGATTTGCAGCTAGAGGAAGCAGTGAAACAAGTGCTGAAGCTGGTTAAGAAAGAGAAAAACCGGTCCGCAAAAGAAATTGAACAGCGTATCAAATTGCAGCTTCAGCGAAAAGGATTTTCATTTGATATCATTGATAAAGCCCTTCAAGAAGCCTATGATGGACAAGAAGAGGAAAAGGAAGAAGAAGCCCTTCACTATATGCTTGAGAAGGCAAAACGCAAGGTAGGATATGACGGATCATTTGAGAAAAAAATGAAAGTGAAGCAATTCCTTTACCGAAAAGGATTTGATCTTGATATAATTGATCACGTTTTAGACAAAGGGGAATGACAGATGGAAAAACGCTATAGTGAAATGACAGAATACGAATTAAAGCAGGAGATTGCCGCTCTTTCTGAAAAAGCAAGAAAGGCTGAGCAGCTAGGCATTGTGAATGAATATGCCGTGTTGGAGCGGAAAATTGACATGGCGAAAGCCTATTTATTAGATCCAGCTACTATTCAGACGAAAACGACCTATCACATCAAAGATACAGACGAGCAGTTTTATGTGGAGTATTTAAATGGGGTTTTTGCTTGGGGCTACAGAGTTTCAGAGCCAAATAAAGAAGATGCTCTGCCGATTTCAATGCTTACGCAAAAGGACTGATCAATAGCCATTTGCTGAGGTAAGAAGAAAAAGGACTGATCCCTAGAGATCAGTCCTTTTCTTTACTTCGAACGTTGTTTACGGACGTTGTTCTGAAGTACGATGTCGTGCTGCGTTTGCTGCGTTTCTCCGTTGACCTGAGAGGCAGAATGTTTAGCATTCGCCCATGGTTGAGGGTAAGCGGTTGTTCTTAATTGAACAAAGTCTTCCATATACGATTTCCCATTTGAACTCATATCTCAAGCACTCCCTTTGGAAAAATTAGCGTTTCCCTGATGCCCTCATACGTTCCTGTGGACGTGTATTCGTCTCACCGTTCGGCCTTTTAGACGCATAAGCATCTGTGGCCCCTGGTTCGCCTTCAAACTTGTGATTCACTTGATTTGGAAAGCCCTTTGCTTTATTACGCATACTGATTCCCTCCAAACAATACAAATCATTTGCGTCTTTTGAAGACGTAAGGGTAGTATATGAAAAAAGAGATTTTTTTAAAAAGGCACTTTCTGCTAGATGAAGGAGGAACCAGTATGGAACAATATTTTGAGCGATTAACCGAACAACTAATGGAAAAAAACAATATGCTCACATATGAAGAAGCACGTACATGGGTAGAGCTCCTTTGGAGTGATTTTGAAACAACCTATGCAAAGGCTGGCCGCAAGTATAAAGGACAAGAAACGACTGAACGGATTGTCCGAGAATGGATCGAAAGCTACGGCGCTCAGTTGCATTTATTTCAAAATAAACAATCGAAGGCAAATGAGCATCTGCAACAAAACGACAAAGGGCTGCTGCATTAAAAGGGTTGCCCTTTTCACTTCCACTCATTTTTTCAATAAACAGGGAAATATATAATTGACCAAACAATTTTATGAAACAATACCCAGTCTGTGATCAAAATTACAGGCTTTTTACAATGGATAAACTTAAAATTACATTAAATTCATGTTGGTGAAAATCACTGGAAATAAAACTCTGATATAATGTAACGATTAAGGATACATGAAATTTATGGATAATAAAAAAGGGTTTCGTTTTCTGACAAAAAAGGAATAATGAACATAACAGACTATGTGAAAAAAGTGAAGAGAAGGTGCGATATGGAACGGGAACTGCTCTCTGTTATAATTCCTTCTTACAATGAAGGTGAAAACATCAGACGAATCTTTGAGGCACTCGAGGAAGAGTTTCGCGATTTTCATTATGACTTTGAAATCATCTTTGTGAATGATGGAAGCAAAGACAATACGCTTCAATACATGAGAGAGCTCTCTCACAAAAGTGCAAAAGTCAAATACATTTCCTTTTCTCGTAACTTTGGGAAAGAAGCTGCAATTTTAGCAGGTCTTGAGCATGCAAAAGGGGAAGCTGCGATCATTATGGACGCCGACCTGCAGCACCCAACGTATTTGATTCAGGATTTTGTTAGAGGCTACGAAGAAGGTTATCATCAAGTCATTGCCAAACGAAACCGTAAAGGGGACAGCAAGCTTCGTTCTTACCTATCATCGATGTATTATAAAGTGATGAACAAGGTGGTCGAAGTGGACTTGCGTGATGGCGTAGGAGATTTCCGCTTAATTTCCCGTCAAGCGATCGACGCATTGCTTCAGCTGAAAGAGGGAAATCGTTTTTCAAAAGGCCTTTTTTGCTGGATTGGCTTTGAAGAAAAGGTCATCTATTATGAAAATGTGGAAAGACAGCATGGTGATACAAAATGGTCACTGAAGAAATTATTTAACTACGGGATTGATGGTGTCATTTCCTTTAACAACCGCCCGCTGCGTATTTGTTTTTATACGGGTATTTTGATCTTATTTCTCTCTTTGATTTACATCGTGGCGACCTTTATTCAAATCGTCAGAACGGGCATCATGGTACCGGGTTATTTCACTTTAATCTCAGCTGTGCTTTTCCTCGGTGGTGTCCAGCTCTTGAGTCTAGGTGTGATCGGAGAATACATTGGCCGAATTTACTATGAAACGAAAAAGAGGCCGCATTACTTAATTCAAGAATCAAATGTCATGGAACAAGAGACAAGCTCAAAAGAACAAGACCGAGTGTTAACGCAGTTATTTAAATAACGTGGAGTCAAATAACCGGCAAGCACGAATCGCTTGCTGGGTTGTTTTGTTTCAATGAACAGTGGATCTTTTGGAGAAAGGATTTAGATGATGAAACGTAGATGGATACTCATTGGGATGTGCCTCATTCTTGCTTTATTAGGACACTCCTTTTTCTTATATGAATATACGCAAGGCCGATATATGACAGGAGATGGGGATGGCATTTCGCAAATGCTCCCATTTAAAAAATTGCTTTACGATGAATACGTCAAAGGGAACTTCTTTTATTCCTATCAATTCGGTCTAGGCGGCGGTACATATACGCAATTAGGTTATTATTTTACAACGTCGATGGTCTTTATGGTCACAGTCGCTGTTGTCTGGTTGTTAAATGCGCTCCACCTTATTCAGTCAACAGACATTCACTTTTGGGCAAATGCAGTTATCTGGCTGAGTGTGATCAAGCTGACAGTCATTCTGTTCATCGCATATCGTGTGCTCCTTTCGATTGTGCAGCATAGGCTGGGGGCGCTGACAGGTGCCGGTATTTACGGACTGTCTATTGTGTACTTTCGACATCAAACGTTTTGGGAGTTTTTCACCGACAGCATGATGTGGCTTCCGCTGCTTGTGCTCGGGGTTGAACGTATTTTCAAAACAGGCAAGCCAGCATGGTTTATTGCGGCTTGCAGTCTCATGCTGATCAATAATTTTTACTTTGCTTACATTCACTTTATCTTTTTAGCCATTTATCTCGTCTTCAGATATATGATTAAGCTTCATAGCGAGGAGCGAGGCTGGAAGGTGTTCTGGACCTTTGCGATCTCTACGTTGTTATCGTTTGGGATCAGTGCTGCCTTTTTTATCCCGTCTGTTTACGGCTTTCTCAATAATGTAAGACCGCCGTATGAACAGGCAATTCCTTGGTTTGAGCTGCATGATCATCTGCTGTTTACAAGCAGGGTGTATTTATTGCCGGTCATCTTTCTGATTTGTCTGTTTCTCGTTCCGCTTTACCGGAACAGATGGTTTTTCATGTTCACATCGATCAGTGTTCTGCTGATCATTTTTCACTACAGTCCAAAGATGGCGAGCGTGTTTAATGGTTTTTCTGCACCGCAGTACAGATTTGAATATATTCTTGCTTTTACAGTTGGAGCAGCCGTAGCCATCACCATCAAGCATTTCTCGCAAATTGAGTGGAAGTGGAAAAAACGTGCGGTTTTAGGCGCTTGGCTTGTATTCCTTCTCGCAGTCGCTCTTTCAGAACGAGCAAAGGGAAATATGGATGTTGTTGTATTTACCGGAATAGGACTGCTTGTGATCAGTTTGTTCTTCCTCTCGATACATGCGGGAAAACGTCTGCACCTTCGTCTCTTTTCAGCTGTGCTCATCGTTGTGAGCTTACTGACAGCAGCTGTGTATCAGCAGGGCTACTTATTTGAAAGAAGCAATATTAAGAGCGTATCAGATACGTATCTGAATAGTGAGGCGTATGCTGGACATGAGCAAATGAAGCTCATTCAGCAGATTCAAAGCCGCTCAAAAGAAGATCCGCTTGCCCGGATTGATTGGATGAACGGCGTGCGCAACAACACCCCGTTATTTGAAGGCTTTCAAGGCATGAGTGCGTATTCAAGTATATTGAATCAGCATCTGCTCCATTTCTACTGGAATGACCTGCAAATTGATATGGGACGGGAAAGTGTCAGCCGGTATGCAACAATGGGGGACAGGGCGAATTTATACAGTCTGACCTACGGGAAGTATTATATGAGAGACAAAAGGATGTCTTACTCACCGCCAGCTGATTTCAAGCCAATCTTGGAAAGCGAGCATTATGAAGTGTATGAAAATACACGTCCGCTCCCATTTGCAAGAACAACGAGTACCGTCTATTCAGAAAAGTCACTAGAGCATGCGTCAGCACTTGATAAAGAACATGCGATGTTGCAAGGTGTGATCTTAAACAAAAAAGGAAATGCTGAAATCGACCAATCGCCTGATCGAATAAAGGATACAAACATTCATACTGAACAAGCGGTATACGAAAATGGCGTGCTTGATGTATACGGGAAAACGGGCGGGCTGAATATCACCCTTCCAGATGATATCGCTCGCGTGGGGGATGTGTATGTGAGCTTTTATGTGAAGCGGACCGACCGTAACGAAGGGTTTCAGTTATCTGTGGATGACTACGTCACATCACGCAAAAGCAATACGTCTATCTACAAAACAGGCGTTAATGACGTGACGATTCGAGTCCCTGCGGAAAAAATCCTTTCCATACGAGTTCCAAAAGGGACGTATGAGCTGAGTCAATTAAAGCTGTATCATGAGCCTTACCGCACCCTTGCGCGGGCATATGAAAAAGAAAAACAGGATGATGGCAGCCAGCAGGTGAAGCTTAAAAATAACCGCTTTACGATTTCTTATGAGAACAAGCGCGGCGATGATTATATGATTCTGCCTGTTCCATATGAAAAAGGCTGGGAGCTCACGGTGAACGGCCATCAAACCGAGATTGAACAAGCCAATTATGCGTTTATCGGTTTTCCAATAGAAAAAGGCAAAAACGAGATCGTGCTAACCTACTATCCGCCTTATATCAGAATACTAGCGTTCATTTCACTGATCAGTTTGATCGCTGCGATTTTATATGCATGGAGAAAACACAAGAAACACCACTTTTCAGCATAAGTGGTGTTTTTTATCTTTCATCTCATACGTAAGTTTCTTCATCCCATTCAATCGTGTATTCGTTCATTTTTTTATCAATATCGTTTTGAATACTCATGTGCTGAAATAGCGCATTCAATTCTTCTGTCCTCTTTCTTCGATCTTTTTCATAATAATAGAACGCATCTCGATAATCATGATCCCTTAGCATCTTTGCTATGAGCATGGCATCTTCTAGACTATACGATGCTCCTTGACCAACAAAAGGGTTCGCCGTATGTACCGCATCACCTACAAGAACAACACGTCCTTTTGACCACACAGGAAAATCCTTTATTTCATAGATACTTCTTGGAAAGAACATGTTAGTATGATCGATGATGTCAGAAAGGTGTTTAGGAATGTTCCAATGTTCCATTTGTTTATATAATAACTGTCGGATGGTTTCTTTATTGGCTTTCTCAAAATGTTTTGTAGGTAACTTCTCAGGACACTGAGAGAAAGCTTGCCATAAAATATTCATTTTATTTGTTGGATGCGCTTTCCCAAAAATGAATTGAAAGTTTCCGTCATTGTAAAAATAACTTGTTGCCTCATCCAATACAAAATCCTTCACAAACGATACTCCTTGTAGTCCCCAAAAACCGCTATAGTCTAATTTAGCATTAAACGCAATAGCCTCTCTTGTTTTCGAAAAAGTTCCATCTGCTCCTATTACAATATCACCTGTTATCTCAGTTTCATCATCAAAAAGAACCTGAACGGAATGAGGCTGCTGTGTGATTGAGATTAACTTTTTGTTGTATTTCACTTCTATTCCTTGGCGGTGAACTTCTTTTAAAAGTGATTTGATGATTTGGTCTCTCATGACGTTCAGTAAAGGGGCATCATAATATTTTTCGCTATAATTGTGAAAGATCGCTTCTACTTCATTTTCACTGTTTATTTGCTGGATCTTCTTTATCACGGTTGCATTTGCTATCACTTCATTTTTACACCCGATTCCATCCAAAATCTTTACCCCATTCGGAGATAGTAAAAAACCTGCTCCTGTTTCTAATTCTTCATCTGACCTGCTTTCATAAATCGTACTTTCCATTCCAGCCTTTTTTAAAAATAAAGCAGTAGCCAATCCTGCTACACCACTGCCGATAATGATTACATTTTGAGATTTCATCATTTTTCCTCCCCTTTTATAAACAGACCGGTCGGTTTATTTTAGTGCAAAAAAATAAGCTTTTTCATATAGGACAGCGTATCACAATTCCCCCTTTTCATTTGGTAATTAAAGTATATGATAATATGTTATAAATGATTTCGCAAGGATGAAACAAACCAATTTCTGATCAACTTCTTTTAAAAACATGAAGGGGATAACAAAACATGAACAAAGACACCGTGATAAAACACTATGAACACACCCTTGAATGGGTACAGTCACTAACGGAAGTAACAGAAGAAGAATGGCGTAGCGCCATCGCTGATGGAAAGTGGAGCATTGCTGAGATCATCGCACATTTCGTTCCATGGGATGAATTTATTTTACACGATCGCCTAAAGGAATTTTGGAACAATAAAGCGTTACCTCAGGCACCTGATGTGCATGAAATGAATCAGCAGTCAGCCGAAAGAGCAAGAAAGGAAGAGAGAAGCGAGACGATCGGGCGATTTATTGTTGTTAGAACAAAATTGCTTCAAGAAATGAAGAAAATCGAAGCATCTCGCTGGACTACACCCTTTCTGATCGGTCAAACTGAGCTGACGTTATCAAGTTATTTTCAAGGTTTGATTAAACATGATCTCCATCATATGGAGCAGGTCAAACAAGCGCTCTCCACAAAAAGACGATAGCGCCTCACGAAGCTTCCTTATCAAACGAAAACGACGCATAATCAAACAAAAAATGAAATAACCAAAGACTTAGCGCAAAGAGAATTTCTTCAGAAGTAGTCAGCAAAATGCCGTCAACCAATTCGTCTGATACATAGACAGCACCCCAAATAAACAAAAGGTGAAATAAAACGGCATAGAAAACGATAGATCGTTTTTTGGACCGACACTTACGAACAAACCGCATGAGCACGTGTTCCAGATGTTCAAAAGAGATCCCAAGTACAACATAGATGCCCATAAACAGAATCAACGATAAAATCGATTGATAAAAAGCACCCGTCAAATGAAAGAACAGCACACAAAACAACAAAAATATGTAACAGACAGCTGATAGCGCCATGAGCCATTTCAGCCCTTGCCATAAAGCGTGAACAGATTGTTGCATGGGTAAACAACACTCCTTTACATGAAGATACCTGCAAAAAGGACAGCCTTTTTGCAGGAAGGTTGGAATTAATCCTCTTTTTTAGGTGCAGCGATGACAGGATGTTTTTCTGTATCAAGCAGTTTTAAGAATTCTTCGCCTTGATCTAAATGATCCAAAACAAGCTGTTTCGGTGTCACCGCAAGCCACTGATTGAGTGAAATGTCTGCATAATGATCGCTCTTAAAGATTTCTAAGAAATAGAGCGGTTCGTCGCCTGTATTTTCTACATAATGCCCCATCGCAAATGGCACATAGCCAACGTCTCCCGCCTGATAGTTGAAGGTTCTCGCATGTCCATCAGAAGCAAATACCGTCATTCGAGCTTTTCCAGAAATGAAATATTGCCATTCATCCGTATTTGGATGCCAGTGCAGCTCACGAATGGCACCTGGATCAACTTTCACAAGAGCGGATGCAATCGTTTTAGACGCTTTGAAATTGGTAGAGTCCGCAATCCACACTTGTCCACCGCTTGACGTAATTGGCTCTTGTTTTAATAGCTCATATTTAAAGGAATTCGGGACTTCTCCTTGCTCTGTTTGCACCTTGTCACATTCAAGGGAACCAGGAATTCCTTTTTGGAAAATATACTTCTCTTTCTCTGGCAGCTTCTTAAATTGCTCCTTTGTCATTCCAAAGTTTTGGAGAACGACTTCCTCTGGGGTATGCGCAAGCCAATCAGTCACTTGGAACGTACTATTTTCAGAGAAGGAACCATCATCAAACACAAGCAAGAACTCAGCTCCTGGTTCAAGTGCTTGAATAGAGTGCGGCAAGCCTGAAGGGAAGTACCATAAATCTCCCTCAGTCACATCCTCTGTAAAATTCCGCCCCTCTGCATCAACCGATGTAATTCTTGCTTCCCCATAAATCATGTACGCCCATTCCGCTTCCTTATGCCAGTGCAGCTCACGAATCGCACCAGGCTTTAGCCGCATGTTCACAGAGGCAAGACTTTTAGAGATAGGCAGTTCACGCACCGTTACCTCGCGGGCATAGCCGCCTTTTTCTAAACGGTTGTGCGTATCAGAAAAAGAATATTTCATGTTGGGAACCGTTCCATGATCGGTTTCTGGTGGCGTGAGCATATCTGGGTTTTGTCTGTCTCGCTCGAGATTACGTGGAATTTTGACCGTTGCTCCTTTTTCTCCTCGAATCGGCTGCGGTACACCATTTTGCTTTTCACTCATGATAAAATCCCCTTTCAACATCGTATTGTGTGAGGTGACAAAAGGCCTTTCATTTCGCCCTCGTTTTCATAAGGTGAAACGAATCAAGAAGATGTCAATCTGATTCATCATTTTTTTGAACAGCGACCAATCGTTGGATGAGTTTGCTTAATTCATCAAACTTTCGTTCAAAACGTGTCAGCAAGTAAACTGTCAAAATGGCAGGAAAGCCAGCCTGACCGAGCTGCTTCAGCCATTCCTCCGAAAAAAAGGTCTCCATTTGTCTCACCTCCCAGCGGATGCTCGTCTTCTCTATAAGTGGTATGAAAGAAGAAATAGGAAATCAAAGGGGGAGAAAATGAACCATTAGACCCGTTTCACAAAGTTTACTTTTTTTAACTTTTGTCCACTTAATGCAAGTAGAGAGAACAAAGGGGAGGATGCACATGGATTATCGGCTGTTATTGAAAGCAAAATGGAAGGAAATCGTTGACCACCCGCTCATTCAGCAATTTTTAAGCAATCCTAAAAACCAGCAACTGCTTAGGCAAGTCATGGAAGAGCCAAACGAAGAAAATGCGAAAAAACTAGATTCCGAGTTCAAGCAGTTTTATCAAAAAATCCGCATCATCAAGTATATTTCCACAATGATCCGCATCTTTTCAGTCGACTTTGACAAACGAGTGAAAAAAAAGCAGCAGCGTTTTCCGCTCATACTCGATCATCCTGATACGCAAGAAGTGAAAGACCCTGTTCAAACAGATACGTATGAAGCTGTGCTCTTTAACCAACAAGACTTAGGGGAGCACCTGCAAGACAAAAGATTGTACAAGGCCTACCAGCAGCTCACAGACAAACAAAAAATGGTCTTAACCCAAATCTATGTCGAAGGCCTAACGATGAAAGAAATAGCCGATCAGTTAGGCGAAACAAGACAAAACATCTCAAACATTCACAAAAAAGCGCTCAACAAACTAAAAGAAGAAACAGGGGGAGATGTCCGTGCCCGAAGACAAAATGACCAATGGAGAAATGGAAGAACTCATTGAAACCTTCACACCCATGATCAAAAAGAAACTACAAAACACGGCATATCAAGAAAGAGAAGACCTCGAACAAGAACTTTATATCAAACTCATCGAAAAAGTAGACTGGCTGATTTACCAAGAAGGACCTGGCTTTTGGGAGTTTATTGTGGAATATATGACGAAGATGTAAGAGTTGTAAGCACAAAAAAAGACTCGCTCACACAGAGCCGAGTCTTAATTTTTTTTGCAGTTTTTCTTCACTGAAAATCCAGCCGGTATAGGAATTTTTGATTTGGTGGTCCATGTCGATATGGCAGATCGCGACAAAAGGATAGTGACCTTTGCTGCGGTAGCGCAAATCAATGAACCGTACTTCATAATGATCCTTGTATTTATCCACTTCCCACCGGTAGACAGGGGAGAAGGAGAGAAAGGCTGATATGTTTTCATCTTGCTTGGCAATTTTCATAATCTCTGTATCAGGGACCGGCACACGGTTAAAGGTGTCTAAAATGATGATCTCACCATTCATACTGCGTCCAACATGGAAAGAGGATTTACATTTCACAGCAATACGCCATTGTCTAAACTTCATTGTAGGCGAAATGATTATTTCCTCAATCTCATCGAATCGTGCACGCAGCTGGCGTTTAATCTGAAGCTGCATGATGACTCTGACGATATAATAACAGAAAATCACGGCATACAGCGTAATAAACGTATAGCCGGGATGCCCGCCAATCGCCCAAACGACAATGGCGACAAGATGTGTAAAAAAGATAAACGGATCAAACGTGTTAATGATCCCAAGCGCTACCCATTTTTTTGAAAATGGACGAATGGCCTGCGTGCCGTAAGCATTGAAAATATCGACAAACACATGAAGCACGACGGCTAATAGTGTCCATAACCAAAGGTGAAGTAAATTTGCCCCCGGCACAAATGGGAAAATCACAGCCGGAATCAGCAATGACCAAAACAGTACAGCCGGAATGGAATGAGTAAATCCTCGGTGATTTCTTATATAAACTGCATTATTTTTTAGTTTTAGCACAGTATCAATGTCTGGTGCTTGGGAGCCGGCGATGGTCGCGATCATCACAGCGTGTGCCATGTGTGGATCTGCGCTGACGGCTGGATCTAAAAGCGCAAGTCCCCCAAGAGAAATGCCCATTACTACATGAGTACCAGTGTCCAATTGATTACCTCCTAGTTGTCATGCTTAGGAACAATCATACAAAGTATACGTTTCTCATCAAGACTATGTGCAAAATCACTTTTGCTTTATCCCGATTTAATGTAACATGTTAACGTATCTACAAACAGTATACAACAAATAAGGTTCTTTTCAGAACGTTAGCTCTCGGTTCGATAAGAAGGAGTATAGAGATGAAAGACATTCAAGAAAAGCTGGACCGCAAAGATATTGCGGGCTTTCAGTATGATTTAATCGATTGGTATGAAAAAGAACAACGGACACTTCCATGGCGTGAAAATCAAGATCCATACCGCGTCTGGGTATCAGAAGTGATGCTTCAGCAAACGAGAGTGGATACGGTCATTCCGTACTTCAATCGGTTTATGGAGCAATTCCCGACGGTGAAAGATCTCGCACTAGCTGATGAAGAAAAGGTCATGAAAGCATGGGAAGGTCTTGGCTACTACTCAAGAGTGCGTAATTTACAGGCTGCTGTGAAAGAAGTATATGAATCCTACGAGGGCGTTGTCCCTGATACGAAAGAGCAATTTTCAAAGCTGAAAGGTGTAGGTCCGTATACGAGCGGCGCAGTGCTGAGTATCGCTTATAACAAGCCATACCCTGCGGTAGACGGCAACGTGATGAGGGTCATTTCCCGTATCTTGTCCATATGGGATGATATTGCAAAACCAAAAACGAGAAACATTTTCGAATTTGCGGTTGATCAGCTCATTTCCCGGGAAAAGCCGTCAGAATTCAATCAAGGGCTAATGGAGCTAGGTGCACTTATTTGCACCCCAACCTCTCCTGCATGCCTCATTTGTCCTGTAAACATGCATTGCTCAGCACTGGAGGAAGGCGTTCAGCATGAGCTGCCGGTGAAAAGTAAAAAGAAAAAGCCGACTGCGAAATCAATGGCAGCAGCGGTGCTATTTGACGATGCAGGCCATCTTTATATTCATAAACGTCCAAGTACAGGTCTGCTTGCGAATTTATGGGAGTTCCCAAACATGGAAACAATGAAGGGAAGAAAAACGGAAAAAGAGCAGCTGATTGATTTCTTAAAAGAGGAAGCGGGTGTACAAGCAGAACTTGGTGATTTAGAAGGCACCATTCAACATGTATTTACCCACCTCATCTGGAATATTTCTGTTTTCTTTGGACGTGTGACCTCTGTATCTGATGACACGATGCTGAAAAAAGTCACAACAGAAGAATTTGAGGCATATGCTTTGCCAGTCTCACATCAAAAAATATGGAAGATGGCACTTGAACAGCCTAGTCATATTTAACCGTTGTACCATGGGTATAATCGGCTTCATTTCGGTGCAGACCCCCGCGGTTTTCAATTTCAGAAATGATTTCTCGATACTTAGATTGCCCTTCTTCGTTTAAATAAGGTAAAATTTGTTGGAAAGCATGATGAAAAAAAGCAAGCTCAGTATCTTTCCATTGATCCTTTGACATCATGCCAAGCTGGCTTAAATCGCGTCCGACATACATGAATGTAACCTCCTAATAGGAACTTTCCTATTAGTGTGAAGCGAATGGACGAAAACTATTCAAATCAGGAGATGAACCATAATGAACAAGCGTAAATGTGCACTAATTACAGGCAGCAGTAGAGGTGTCGGGAAAGAAGTAGCCCTTCGCCTGGCTGAAAAAGGATATGACATTGTCATTAACTATGCAAGAAGCAAAAAAGCAGCACTTGAAACAGCTGAAGAAATTGAAGCGATGGGTGTTAAAACATTAGTTGTCAAAGCCAACGTTGGTCAGCCAGAGAAAATCAAAGACATGTTCCAGCAAATTGACGAAACGTTTGGCCGTTTAGACGTATTTGTGAACAATGCGGCATCTGGCGTTCAGCGCCCAATCATGGATCTTGAAGAAAATCATTGGGACTGGACCATGAATATCAATGCGAAGGCCTTGTTATTCTGCGGACAAGAAGCAGCCAAATTAATGGAGAAAAACGGCGGCGGACATATCGTCAGCATTAGCTCACTAGGCTCTATTCGCTACCTTGAAAACTACACGGTGGTCGGTGTATCTAAAGCAGCACTAGAAGCTTTGACACGCTACCTATCCGTTGAGCTGTCACAAAAAAATATCGTCGTAAATGCCGTATCAGGCGGCGCCATTGATACAGATGCACTCAAGCACTTCCCAAATCGTGAAGAGTTATTAGAAGACGCTAAGAAAAATACACCAGCAGGCCGTATGGTGGAAATTAAAGACATGGTCGACAGTGTAGAATTCCTTGTATCAGGCAAAGCAGATATGATTAGAGGACAGACGATTATCGTCGATGGCGGACGTTCTTTGCTTGTTTAAAAAAATGATGAATAAGATGTACACCTTCTGCACAAATTAATGTGCGTGGAGGTGATAATGATGGATAAACAACAAAACAAAACAAACGCACAACAAGTGAAAAAACAAAACCAAGCTGCTGCACAAGGCGGTCAATATGGCACTGAATTTGCTAGCGAGACTGACGCACAGCACGTAAAAAAATACAACCAAAAAGCTGAGCAAAACAAACAACAAAACAGCTAATCACTGAAACAAAGGGAAGCACTTCATCTACGAATGAAGTGCTTTTCTTTTTGCCTCTTTCCACCATCCGACAAAACCTGTAAAACCTCTACATAAACAGTCAAAGGACTTCTTCCTTCTTTCAAGAAATGGTATAGATACAAAAAGTGGAATCGAAGGAAAGGGAGGAGTTAGATGTCTGATTTCGATCAGCTTGTCAAAGAACAAATGCAGCTTATGGATCAGCTGCTCGATGTACAAGGAGAACTTGATCTGTACTTAGAGACAGAAAAACAATTGCTGCAAGGTGAAAAAAAGGAAGAGCGGCATAAGCTTCATGATCAAATCAAACAGAAACGAGAGGAACTGCAAAAAGTCCAGACACTATTTACAAAACAGACTAAACAAGTCATCAATTCGTATAAACAAATGGAGAAGAGCTCAACCGTGATGTAAAAGAGTGTGCCGTTCAATTGGGTTGAATGGCTTTTTCATTTCATTTTTTAATGATGTAACGGTATAATATAATAGAGACATGTTTAGTTGGGAAATTAGGTCTTTGGACTGTTAGGTTTGTTTGTTATAGAAAGTAGGGGAGAAAATATGGGCTATCCCAAGGAAGGAGAAACCATCCAAATTCAAAGCTATAAACATAATGGCTTGATCCACAGGATTTGGAATGAAACCACCATTCTGAAAGCAACGGAATTGTGTATCATTGGTGCAAACGATCGAACAATGGTGACTGAATCCGATGGCCGAACATGGATGACAAGAGAACCGGCTATTTGCTATTTTCATGCAAAACAATGGTTTAATGTCATTGGGATGCTTCGAGATGATGGGGTGTATTATTACTGCAACATCAGCTCTCCTTTTGCGACAGATGAAGAGGCGATTAAGTATATTGATTACGACTTAGATGTCAAAGTCTTTCCGGACATGACGTATAATATTTTGGATGAGGATGAATATGCAGATCATAAGAGGCAGATGAATTATCCAAAAGAAATCGATAGTATCTTACGAGAGCATCTAAATACATTACTGCATTGGATTCACCAGCGGAAGGGACCGTTTGCTCCAGAATTTGTGGATATGTGGTATGAACGTTTTTTGCGTTATACAAAATAAGTAACAGCAGCTAAAACCTGTTTGGCTTTTCAAAGCCAACAGGTTTTTGACTGCGTACGGATAAGAGGCACTGATAGATTGGGAAGGAGATTTACATGGGGGTCATAAAACGTTACATGGCTTTTGTAACACCGTATAAAAAACAGATTGCATTGACAATGGTGATCGGAATGATTAAGTTCTCGATCCCCTTAACATTGCCTCTGCTTTTAAAGTATGTCATTGATGATGTCATTCAAGGCTCTGGATCGGCTGAAGAAAAAACATCCACTCTCTTTATTATTATGGGAATCATGCTTGTATTATTTTTAGTGATGAGACCGCCTGTTGAGTACTACAGACAATACTATGCGCAGTGGACAGGCAGTAAAGTATTATTTGATATTCGGGAAAAACTGTTCTCGCACATTCAAAAGCTAAGCCTTCGTTATTACGCCAACACGAGAACAGGGGAAATTATTTCAAGGGTCATCAACGATGTGGAGCAAACAAAGGAATTTGTCATCACAGGGCTTATGAACATTTGGCTTGATTTGATGACCGTCCTGATTGTGATAGCCATTATGTGTACACTGGATCTTAAACTCACCATTGTGTCTGTCATTATTTTTCCGCTGTATGCGTTAGCAGTGAAGTATTTTTACGGACGGCTTCGCAAACTGACAAAAGAGCGGTCGCAGGCACTCGCTGAGGTACAAGGGCACCTGCATGAGCGAGTACAAGGAATGCCTGTCATTCGCAGCTTTGCGATTGAAGAATACGAACAAGAGAATTTTCACGATGAAAATAAAAATTTCTTAAACAAAGCGATCAATCATACGAATTGGAATGCCAAAACATTCGCCGTCGTCAATACGATCACAGACATTGCGCCGCTGCTCATCATTGCTTTTGCTGGCTATACCGTCATTAACGGGTCGCTTTCAATTGGGACAATGATTGCCTTTGTCGGCTACATTGACCGGATGTACAACCCGATTCGTCGTCTCATTAACTCATCGACGACTTTAACTCAGTCAGTAGCCTCAATGGATCGTATTTTTGAGTTTATTGATGAACCGTATGAAGTAACAGACAAGCCCAATGCAAAAGAAGCCAATCACTTAAAAGGAGAGGTAGAATTTAAAGATGTGACGTTCCGTTACGAACATACACAGGAAGAGATTTTACACAATATCTCCTTGAAAGTAGAAAAAGGTCAAACTGTTGCGCTTGTAGGAATGAGCGGCGGAGGGAAGTCGACACTCGTCAGCTTAATTCCAAGATTTTATGATGTTACAAGCGGATCACTCGAAATTGACGGCATTGATATTAAAGAGTACAAGGCAAGAAGCCTGCGTAATCAAGTCGGAATGGTGCTCCAAGATACATTCTTATTCAGTGACACCATAAAAGAAAATATCGCTGTGGGAGACCCGGAAGCATCCTTTGAGAAAATTGTGTCGGCTGCCAAAGCGGCTAATGCGCATGATTTTATCATGTCTCTTCCTGAAGGATATGACACGAAAGTAGGAGAACGTGGCGTAAAGCTATCAGGCGGTCAAAAACAACGAATTTCAATTGCAAGGGTATTTCTTAAAAATCCACCGCTGCTTATTTTAGACGAAGCGACGTCTGCACTTGATTTAGAAAGTGAACATTACATTCAAGAAGCGATGCAAAAGCTGGCAAAAGATCGCACAACTTTTATAGTTGCGCACCGTTTATCAACGATTACACATGCGGACCTCATTGTGGTCATGGAACAAGGCGAGATTGTGGAAAAAGGAACACATGAAGAATTAATGAACCGAGACAGCCACTATCGCCATCTATTTACCATTCAAACATTAAATTAGTAGAAGCCTATCCGATTCTAGCGGATAGGCTTTTTTATGCTTGTCAAAAACATGACATATTTCCCAGCTTGTCTCAATACAATTTTAAAAAGTATGACGGGGTGGTGAAGATGTGAAAGAACAAGAAGTATTGCTAGATGTCAAACAGCTGTCCATTGCCTTTCAGCAAAAAAAGCAGAGAGTGCCGATCGTCCATGACATCTCATTCTCTATTCAAAAAGGAGAAACCTTAGGTATTGTGGGCGAATCTGGCTGCGGGAAAAGCATCACATCGATGTCTTTAATGGGGCTGAATCACCAAACAGAAACAACAGGTCACATACAATTTGAAGGTCAAAACCTGCTGTCACTTTCGGAGAAACAATGGCGAGAGGTCAGAGGGAATGACATCTCAATGATTTTCCAGGAACCCATGACTTCTCTCAATCCACTCATGACCATCGGCAAGCAAATGACAGAAGCCCTTTTCACACATCAGGCCATCAGCCAAAAAGAAGCAAAAGTGAAGGCAGTAGATTTGCTTCAAACGGTAGGCCTGAAACAAGCAGCGTCATTACTCAAAAAATATCCACATGAACTATCGGGCGGCATGCGTCAGCGTGTGATGATTGCGATGGCGATGCTGTGTCACCCAAAGCTCATGATTGCAGATGAACCAACGACTGCACTTGATGTCACCATCCAAGCACAAATTCTTCGTTTGCTCAAAAAGTTAAATGAAGAGATGGACACCGCTATTTTATTTATTACTCATGATTTAGGCGTCGTGCGGCAAATATGCCAGCGTGTCATGATTATGTATGCCGGTCGAATCGTAGAAGAAGGAACCGTTGACCGTATTTTCCAAAAACCTCTCCATCCCTACACGAAAGGTCTTTTCGCCTCTGTTCCATCATTTAAAGAGAAAAAAGAAAAACTCATGTCCATTGCGGGTCATGTACCTAAGCCAGGAGCTATTCGGTCCGGTTGTCAATTTGCACCACGCTGTCCATATCAAATGACGCAATGTCTTGAAAAAGACCCATCTTTACAATCCATTTCACACAATCACCGCGTCGCATGTTTTCTAATGGAAGGAGGAGAAGACACTGAATCACCCACTCTTGCAAGTGAATCAACTGACGAAGCGTTATGACACATCGGCATTTTTTTCTAAACACAAACAGACGACTTTGGCTTTAAATCAAGTGTCCTTTCACATGAAAGAAGGAGAGACGCTCGGCATTGTGGGCGAATCTGGCTGCGGGAAATCAACCCTTGGCAAAAGCTTAATGAGATTAATCGAACCGACTTCTGGCTCAATCCAAATGAAAGGAAAAGAAGTGATGCTTCTTAAAGAACGAGACATGCGTTCCTTCAGAAAAGACATTCAAATGATTTTCCAAGATCCATACGCTTCCTTAAATCCACGAATGAAAATCAAAGACATTTTAGAAGAACCGCTCATTGTTCATAAACATGGAACAAAAGCAGAAAGACAAAAGCGGGTAAAAGAGATGCTGCACATTGTTGGGTTTGACCCATCCTATGGAGATCGATATGCGCACCAATTCAGCGGCGGCCAGAGGCAGCGTATTGGAATTGCTAGGGCACTGATTACTCATCCAAGTCTTGTGATTGCCGATGAGCCAGTTTCCGCTTTAGATGTATCGGTTCAAGCGCAAATTTTGAATTTAATGCTCGAATTGCAAAAGACGCTTTCTCTGACGTACTTGTTTATTTCTCACGATCTAGGCGTTGTCAAGTATATGAGCGACCGAATTGCAGTGATGTACGCTGGCCGTATTGTAGAAATGGGTCCTGCGGAGGCCGTCTTTCACAAGCCGCTTCATCCTTATACATCGCTTCTTCTGACATCCATTCCACATATGGATCACGTGCTGGAAACGCAGGATGTGTCAGCAGAAGAATCCACCTTGTTGTCAGAAGATGGCTGTCCTTTCTATAAAAGATGTCCAAAAAGGTGGGCGCAATGCTTGCAAGCTGTTCCGCCTTTGTATGAGGAGGAAACAGGTCATGCAGCTGCGTGCTATTTATATCAAAAGGAGGAACACAATGAAGAAGACATGGTTATTCAGTAGTTTCATTCTTGTGCTAGCACTTGCGTTATTTTTAGGGGGCTGTTCATCTTCATCAACATCAGAAGAAAAAGCCACAAAAGACACTCTCGTATTCGGCAGAGGAGGGGACTCTACGTCACTTGATCCGATTACAACAACAGAAGGCGAAACCTTCAAGGTCACAGAGAATATGTTTGAAAAGCTTTTGAATTACGGTGAAAAAGACACGACCATCCATCCGGGCCTCGCAACAGAATGGGATGTTGCAAAGGACGGAAAATCGTACACGTTCTACTTAAGAGAAGGTGTGAAATTTCACGATGGCACAGACTTTAATGCAGAAGCTGTAAAATTCAACTTTGACCGCTGGATGAATGGAGATGCCGAAAAATTTCCTTACTACGGCATGTTTGGCGGCTATAAAAAAGATAAAGGGCATGTCATTAAAGACATCATCGTCAAAGGAGAGCATGAAATTGAATTTCAACTCAAACGCCCGCAAGCAACATTTCTGAAAAACATCGCCATGTCACCATTTGGTATCGCTAGTCCTGCAGCAGTTGAAAAAAGCGGTGATTCATTTAGAGAAAACCCAGTGGGCACAGGACCATTTAAGTTTAAAGAATGGAAGCAGAACGATCGTATTGTCTTAGAAAAGAACGAAGATTACTGGCAAAAAGATAAACCAAAACTGAAACAAATCATCTTCCGCTCTATTCCTGAAAACTCTGCTCGTTTAAATGCGCTTAAAACAGGCGAAATCGACTTAATGGATGGCGTCAATCCGTCCGATTTAGATGGCATTAAAACAGACAAAGCGCTCCAGTTGATTGAAAGACCATCCATGAACGTAGGTTATATCGGGTTGACAGTGACTAGAAAGCCGCTTGATAACAAGTTGGTTCGTCAGGCACTCAATTATGCAGTTGATAAAGAATCAATCATCGAGTCGTTTTATGGAGGGCTTGCTGAACCAGCAAAAAATCCACTTCCTCCGTCATTAGAAGGCTACAATGACGAGATTGAGCCATATCCATATGATCCGGAAAAAGCAAAAGAACTATTGAAAGAGGCAGGCTTCCCTGACGGTTTTCGCATCAAGCTTTGGGCAATGCCTGTGCCGCGTCCATATATGCCAGACGGGATGAAGGTAGCTGAAGTCATTCAGTCAAACTTTGAAAAAGTTGGTGTCAAAGCCGAAATCGTCACATATGATTGGGCGACTTATTTAGATAAAGCAAGTAAAGGCGAAGCAGATGTGTTCTTATTAGGATGGACAGGGGACAATGGCGATCCTGATAATTTCATCTATACATTATTAGATAAAGACAGTATTGGCGGCAACAACTATACATTCTTCCAAAACGATAAAATGCATGACATCCTCATTGAAGCGCAGACCGATACGGATCAAAAGAAGCGAAATGAATTATATCAAGAAGCTCAAGAAATCATTCATGATGAAGCGCCTTGGATTCCATTAGTCCATTCAATTCCAATGCTTGCTGCATCTAAAGATTTAAAAGGCTACCAGCCGCATCCGACTGGTTCCGAAGCATTGACTGACGTATATTTCGAATAAGCAAATAAGGGAGATCGTTCGATCTCCCTTATCCAAACAATGAAAAGGCGGTGAAAGCTGTTTGTTTGCTTATTGTATGAAGCGAGCAGGAATGCTCATTCCAGTACTGATCGGAATGACCTTAGTTGTATTTTCTATTATTCGGTTTATCCCTGGAAATCCGGCGCAGGTCATCTTAGGACAGCGGGCAACGAAAGAAGCAGTAGAGCAATTGACGATTCAGCTTGGTTTAGACCAGCCGTGGTACGTTCAATATGGTCACTACATGCTGGGGCTTTTAAAAGGCGATCTAGGGACTTCCATACGAACAGGAGCGGCTATTGCCCAGGAAATGAAGCCTTACTTATTTGCTACATTAGAATTGACTTTCTTCGCTATGTTGCTGGCGATTATTGTCGGTGTGAATGCCGGAATCATTAGTGCGTGGTTTAAACATTCTTTCTTTGATTATGTGGCCATGTTTATTGCGCTCATTGGGGTGTCCATGCCGATTTTCTGGTTAGGCTTAATGGGACAATGGCTATTCTCGATTGAATTAGGTATTTTGCCGACTACAGGACGAGAAAACGTCAGAAATCCGGTAGAGTCGATCACCTATATCCATACGCTGGACACGATTTTGCAAGGACGATTTGATCAATTTTTTGACAGCATCAAGCATTTAATTTTACCAAGTACCGCTCTCGCAACGATTCCTGCTGCGATTATTGCAAGGATTACAAGGGCAAGTATGCTGGAAGTTCTTCATTCAGATTTTATTCGAACAGCAAAAGCAAAAGGGGTACGTTCATTTTTTATCATTTATCAGCATGGGCTGAAAAATGCGCTCATTCCGATTTTAACGATTATTGGTCTTCAAACAGGTCTCTTGCTAGGCGGAGCCATTCTAACAGAAACGATCTTTGCTTGGCCGGGAATTGGGCGATATATTTACGATGCCATTAGCTATCGTGATTATCCTGTCATTCAAACTGGCATTCTTGTTGTTGCGCTCATATTTGTGCTGATCAATTTCATTGTGGATATCTTGTATGCAGTCATTGATCCGAGGATTAAATACTAGAGAAGGGAGAGTGACGACATGGAAGCGCAAAAAGAGCTTCAAGCACCTGAACAAAAGGAAGAACGCTCTCAATCACTGATTCTTGAATCGATGAAACTGTTCTTTCAGCACAAGCTGGCGGTCATTGGCACTGTGATTGTCTTTTTATTTCTTATCCTAGCAATCTTTGCACCGCTCATTGCTCCTTATGGAATCAACGAGCAGTCACTAGGCGAACGATTTAGTGCCCCTTCGGCTGCACATTGGTTTGGTACGGATGATTTCGGGAGAGACATATTTTCTAGAGTCGTGCATGGAGCTCGGATTTCATTATGGGTGGGTTTCTTCTCCGTTCTCGGGTCGGTTATTTTAGGGACATTGCTTGGATTGATGGCAGGTTACGGCGGCAGATTGCTGGATGCTGTCATCTCAAGACTATTTGATATTTTACTCGCTTTTCCTAGCATTCTATTAGCGATTGCGATCGTTTCCATCTTAGGCCCTTCCTTACAAAATGCCCTTATTGCCATAGCGATTATTAACGTCCCGACTTTTGGGCGGCTGGTTCGTTCAAAGGTGCTGAGCATTAAGCAAGAAGAATATGTTTTAGCAGCAAAAGCAGTTGGGATGTCACACCGCCGCATTGTTCTTCGTCACATTCTGCCAAATAGTATGGTGCCGGTCATCGTTCAAGCGACGCTTGCGATTGGTACTGCCATTATTGAAGCGGCGGCTTTAGGATTTTTAGGATTAGGTGCACAAGCGCCAAGTCCAGAGTGGGGGAAAATGCTTGCAGATGCGAGACCTTATCTCGTACAAGCGCCATGGACTTTATTTTTCCCGGGGATTGCGATTATGCTGACGGTTCTTGGCTTTAACTTGATGGGAGATGGATTAAGAGACACCCTTGATCCTAAAATGAAGAAAATAAAATAAGACCGATTCTAAGAATCGGTCTTTTCTATTTAAGCTTCTTTTTCTTCTGTCTCAATCTCACTATCTTTTGGGTGATACGTTTGGAAGCTTGTAATCAAAGTATCTAGATGCTCCAATTCATCACGGTATTCAATAATACTCGACATCACATTCAGCATATTGTAATCCAGCAAGTTGTTTTCTTGATTTTGCTGGTGCTGAATAAATGATTTCGTTAATGCTTCAAGACGAAGAGAGCATTCATTCTGAAAATCATCGTCCTGCGGTTTCATTTTTCCAACAAACTTCATCAAGGTACGTTCATGCCAATAAAGCAAATAATCAATCTCATCTGTTAAGCTCTCTCTGAAATGCTCTGGCATCAAATGAATTTCATTTTCTAACTTATGAAGCTTTTTCAGCAAGTACAGCGCTCGATTAGACGTCATGATTGCCTGTCTGAATAAAACAAGCTTTCTAGATTTGACATAAGTTGTTTTCTTTAAATAGCTTCGTTCTTCTTTGTATAACAAGTAAATGTGATCTAATTTGATCATGCGTTCTTTTATTTGATCGATGTCATCCTTTAAAGTGGAATGATCAGTTGACTGTCTGGAGCTCAGACGGATCCATTTTAAAATCTCCTCCGTATTTTCCATAATGTGATGAACAAGCTTTGTTTCATACTTTGGCGGCAGGAAAATCAAATTCACTAAAAATGAAGAAAGTACGCCTAACACCACAGTTGCTGTTCGAATTAAGGCAAAGGAAAGGAAATGATCCCCTGCACTTTCTAAAATCGCGATGACGGTTACGAGTGCAATCGGAATCGTGTGTTCAATCTTCAGCTTTAAATTAATCGCAATGACCATGACGGCAGTTAAGCCGATGATGACGGGTCCTGTGCCAAAAAGCAGACCGAACGTAATGGCAAGTGCTGCTCCAATAATATTGGCTTGCACTTGATCAACAATCGTTAAAAATGATCGATAAATAGATGGCTGGATAGCAAATACAGCTGCAATTCCCGCGAAGACGGGTGTCGGCAACCCAAGCCATGTTGCCAGGTAAAGCGCGAGTACAATGGCAATACCAGTTTTTAAAATACGGGCTCCAAGTTTCATTGGTTTTGTCCCTGCATTCCTTTCTTTTCGATAATAGATGACCACTTGTCATATATCATAAATATTTTGATGAAACAACTAAGTAATATACAGCGGTCTTCCGAAATATTCAAGTGATTTTTGAAAGTTCATGAAAACATCAAAAGAAGGTATTGAGAAAAAATGTAACAGATTCACTCGCTTTTGACAATCAAGAGCTGGTAAATAAAAAAACAGACGCATGAATTTACGTCTGTTTTTCTCTTCATTATGATTGTTTCAGTTGTTCAAACGCATGATCTACTGCTTTGAGCGTTTCAGAAATATCATTTTCAGTATGCGCAATGGTTAAGAACCACGCTTCATATTTAGAAGGAGCGAGGTTAATACCTTGTGCGAGCATGAATTTAAAGAAACGGGCGAACATTTCACCATCCGTATTTTCAGCCTGCTCGTAGTTCACAATCGTTTCCTTTGTAAAATAAATGGTGAGAGCACCTTTTAAGCGATTCACTGTAATATCTACTTGATGTTTTTTTGCGTGGGCTAAAATTCCCTCTTCTAACATGGCCCCGAGCTGATCCAGACGTTCGTAGACTCCGTCTTCTTTTAACACTTCCAAGCATGCAATACCAGAAAGGATGGAGGCGGGATTTCCTGCCATCGTACCAGCTTGATAGGCTGGTCCAAGCGGGGCGACTTGCTCCATAATTTCTTTTTTGCCGCCGTAAGCGCCGATTGGAAGACCGCCGCCGATAATTTTACCTAATGCAGTGAGGTCAGGTTTTATTTGAAGCAAGTCCTGTGCACCACCATACATAAAGCGGAAAGCTGTAATGACTTCATCATAAATGACTAGAGCCCCTTTTTCATGAGTCAGGTCATTAACCTGCTGCAGGAAACCGTCTTTAGGCTCTACGATGCCAAAGTTTCCGACAATGGGCTCAACAAGAACAGCTGCTACTTCATCACCCCAGCGGTCTAATGCTTCTTTGTAGTTGTCTATATCGTTGAATGGAACGGTAATGACTTCATTTGCAATACTTTTAGGCACGCCCGCTGAATCTGGTGTTCCTAAAGTGGAAGGTCCAGAGCCAGCCGCAACTAGCACAAGATCAGAATGACCGTGGTAACATCCGGCAAACTTAATGATCTTTGTTCTACCTGTATAAGCGCGAGCGACACGGATTGTCGTCATCACAGCTTCTGTACCTGAATTGACAAAACGAACTTTATCCAAAGCAGGCATCGCTTCCTTCAGCATCTTAGCAAAAGTAACTTCATGCTTCGTTGGTGTTCCGTAAAGGACACCCGTCTCGGCTGCTTTCGTGATGGCTTTTGTAATATGAGGATGAGCATGTCCCGTAATAATTGGACCGTATGCTGCCAAATAGTCGATATAACGGTTTCCGTCAACATCCCAAAAATAAGCGCCTTCGCCTTTTTCCATTGCAACAGGTGACCCGCCGCCCACTGCTTTATATGAACGAGATGGGCTGTTAACCCCTCCAACAATATGCTCCAGCGCCTCTTGGTGTAATTTTTCTGATTCGGTGAATTTCATAAATAGCCTCCTATCTCAACGTATCACGTCGTCTATCATTATTTTAACATGCCGATGCAAGCGTCCTTAGTTGAATATCTTCTCGAAATTGGATAGGCTAATGAAAAAATAGGTTGGAGGGATTGTATCATGACAATCGAAGTGGGGCAGCAAGTACCTGATATTGAATTACTCGGTGATAATGGAGAGAAAGTAAAGCTCTCTGATTTTAAAGGGAAACACATTGTCCTTTATTTTTATCCAAAAGATATGACGCCAGGGTGTACAACGGAAGCCTGTGATTTCCGTGACCGCCATCAAAGCTTTGCGGAATTAGATGCTGTGATTATCGGCGTAAGCCCAGACGGTCAAGACAAGCACCAAAAGTTTAAAGAAAAACATGACTTACCTTTCCTGCTTCTTGTAGATGACGAACAAAAATTGTCTGAAGCTTTCGGTGTATGGAAGCTGAAAAAGAACTTTGGTAAGGAATACATGGGAATTGAACGCTCAACGTTTCTTATTAATAAAGAAGGAAAGCTTGTGAAAGAGTGGCGTAAAGTAAAGGTGAAAGATCATGTGGAAGAAGCGCTTGAGGAACTGAAAGCTCACGCTTAATATGTTGACGTGATGAGATCGGCAGTCGTGCCGGTCTTTTTTGTATAGAAGAATAGGTAAAAAAGAGGATTGTAATTGACAAAGTTTCGGCTCTGGGGGTACACTATTTATAAAGATTATAATATAAGAATATTTTTGAAAAGAGAGGTGCATGATGAAATGGCTGCTCACGAACTAAAAGACGCTTTAGATGCTCTAAAAGAAACCGGTGTTCGAATTACTCCGCAGCGCCATGCCATCTTGGAGTTTCTCGTAAATTCTATGACACACCCAACCGCGGACGATATATATAAGGCACTTGAAGGAAAATTTCCTAATATGAGTGTAGCAACGGTTTACAACAATTTACGAGTCTTCCGGGAATCTGGATTAGTAAAAGAATTAACGTATGGGGATTCCTCAAGCCGATTTGATTTTGCGACATCTGACCATTACCATGCGATTTGTGAAAACTGCGGAAAGATTGTGGACTTTCACTATCCTGGCCTTGATGAAGTAGAACAGCTTGCATCCCATGTGACAGGCTTTACAGTAAGTCATCATCGCTTGGAGATCTATGGCACTTGTCAAGAATGTGCAAAAAAAGAAAATCATTAATGAAAAAGCTGACCAGTTGAATGGTCAGCTTATTTTTATGACTTTTTTCGATTGTAGGATTCATCAAACTCTTTGCCTTCTAATGCTGGATCGAGTGTAAGTGGCTCTCTGCAATGCATGCACATGTCCACTCGCCCAAGCACTTTTGTTTCCTTCTCACAGCCTGGACATACGACACGGACTGCCTTCGTAGAAAGCATACCGATCCAAAAGTAAACGGCTGTACTCAAACCAATCGATAACACGCCGAGTAGCATAAAGAAGGTCGACAGCCAGACCGATTCCTTGAAGAACACACCGATATACATGATCAAAAAACCAACAAAAACCAAACTAAGTGCAAATGTTCTGATTTTATTAATCTTACTGGAGTATTTCGCCATCCCTAGTCCCCCTTATCTCCAATATAGCACATTTTACCTTTCTGTTTGAATTAGTTATAGAGTTTTGTGAATAAATTGCTTATAATGATTCAACGATCTTTTTTCATGTATTGAAGGAATTTTGATTCTATGAGGAGAAATACATAGCATTAGAGAAGAACCTTACACCCGAGTATTGGAGGAATCACTATGGAAAATCTTCTCCGTCCTATTTATCAAGAGAGAGCAAGTCATCCAGATACATTAGCTGTGATTATAGTAGAAAGAAGACATAAAGTATCTTCTGAGACGGATAACTTTGATGCAGCGCTTCTAGTCATCGTAAAGGATGCGGAAGAACCGTTATTTATTAAGCACTATGAATCCGGTCACCAAACAGCTTCTTTAAATGTTGTCACAGATGATCAGTTGAAGGAATGGATTACCTTAGGTACCAACAGACGGATTATTGATTGGATTTTAAACGGAAAAGTCCTGTTTGATCGAAATGAATATATTTTCAACTTGATTGATGAACTGAGTACATTCCCGTTTTCTAACCGCAAGCTCAAAATTGGTTTAGAATATGGCAAGCTCATTCGAAGATATATAGAAGGAAAAGCATTTTTTGAATCAAATCAATTCCTCGATGCATATAATTCCATTGTGCATGCCCTGCATCATCTGGCGCGTATTGAAGTGATTGATAAAGGCTTCCACCCAGAAGTGACCGTTTGGAACCAAGTACGACATATGGAACCGGAAGTATATAAACTTTATTCAGAGTTGATTGAAAGCCACGAAAGTCTTCATAAGCGGTTAGAACTTTTATTCCTAGCGAATGATTTCTTGATTCATTCAAAAGCAGAAATTGGTGCGGCTCATTTGCGTCATGTCATGGAACAGCAGGATATTTGGCTGTTTGGCGAGCTTCTTGCACATCCTGATCTCAAACATTTCACGCCTGATCTTAGTGTGATGATTGATTTCTTTGTGGAAAAAGGAATTGTGCTAGTAGAGCCAATTGAGACGAAGGGGCAAAAAATCTATCATCGAGGATATTTTGTTAAAAAAGATATTGACGCATGAATATTATGATGGTATATTATTAAACGTCGCTAATGAGCAACTGAGTTGCTTTGAAAGAAAAGCTGACAAAAAGAAGTTCAAAAAAACACTTGACGCACACGGTGCTCGAATGTTATATTAAGAAAGTCGCCTCTGAGCGACAATGAAGATGATCTTTGAAAACTAAACAAGACAAAACGTACCTGTTAATTCGAGTTTTTATAAAAAAATCCTATGATAGATCATAGGTAGTCAGTCAAACGCTGACGAGGCAGGAAATGATCACATGCTAAGTTCGCTACATCGTGTAGCAACGCATGTGTGATATGCATCCTGCATACCTCGGAGAGTTTGATCCTGGCTCAGGACGAACGCTGGCGGCGTGCCTAATACATGCAAGTCGAGCGGACAGAAGGGAGCTTGCTCCCGGATGTTAGCGGCGGACGGGTGAGTAACACGTGGGTAACCTGCCTGTAAGACTGGGATAACTCCGGGAAACCGGAGCTAATACCGGATAGTTCCTTGAACCGCATGGTTCAAGGATGAAAGACGGTTTCGGCTGTCACTTACAGATGGACCCGCGGCGCATTAGCTAGTTGGTGAGGTAACGGCTCACCAAGGCGACGATGCGTAGCCGACCTGAGAGGGTGATCGGCCACACTGGGACTGAGACACGGCCCAGACTCCTACGGGAGGCAGCAGTAGGGAATCTTCCGCAATGGACGAAAGTCTGACGGAGCAACGCCGCGTGAGTGATGAAGGTTTTCGGATCGTAAAGCTCTGTTGTTAGGGAAGAACAAGTGCAAGAGTAACTGCTTGCACCTTGACGGTACCTAACCAGAAAGCCACGGCTAACTACGTGCCAGCAGCCGCGGTAATACGTAGGTGGCAAGCGTTGTCCGGAATTATTGGGCGTAAAGGGCTCGCAGGCGGTTTCTTAAGTCTGATGTGAAAGCCCCCGGCTCAACCGGGGAGGGTCATTGGAAACTGGGAAACTTGAGTGCAGAAGAGGAGAGTGGAATTCCACGTGTAGCGGTGAAATGCGTAGAGATGTGGAGGAACACCAGTGGCGAAGGCGACTCTCTGGTCTGTAACTGACGCTGAGGAGCGAAAGCGTGGGGAGCGAACAGGATTAGATACCCTGGTAGTCCACGCCGTAAACGATGAGTGCTAAGTGTTAGGGGGTTTCCGCCCCTTAGTGCTGCAGCTAACGCATTAAGCACTCCGCCTGGGGAGTACGGTCGCAAGACTGAAACTCAAAGGAATTGACGGGGGCCCGCACAAGCGGTGGAGCATGTGGTTTAATTCGAAGCAACGCGAAGAACCTTACCAGGTCTTGACATCCTCTGACAACCCTAGAGATAGGGCTTTCCCTTCGGGGACAGAGTGACAGGTGGTGCATGGTTGTCGTCAGCTCGTGTCGTGAGATGTTGGGTTAAGTCCCGCAACGAGCGCAACCCTTGATCTTAGTTGCCAGCATTCAGTTGGGCACTCTAAGGTGACTGCCGGTGACAAACCGGAGGAAGGTGGGGATGACGTCAAATCATCATGCCCCTTATGACCTGGGCTACACACGTGCTACAATGGACAGAACAAAGGGCTGCGAGACCGCAAGGTTTAGCCAATCCCACAAATCTGTTCTCAGTTCGGATCGCAGTCTGCAACTCGACTGCGTGAAGCTGGAATCGCTAGTAATCGCGGATCAGCATGCCGCGGTGAATACGTTCCCGGGCCTTGTACACACCGCCCGTCACACCACGAGAGTTTGCAACACCCGAAGTCGGTGAGGTAACCTTTATGGAGCCAGCCGCCGAAGGTGGGGCAGATGATTGGGGTGAAGTCGTAACAAGGTAGCCGTATCGGAAGGTGCGGCTGGATCACCTCCTTTCTAAGGATATATGGAGCAGCGTACGTTTTTCGTCTTGTTTAGTTTTGAAGGATCATTCCTTCAAACATGTCTCTAGCGAGACAGGATTGTTCTTTGAAAACTAGATAACAATAAGTAATACATTCACATTGAATGCAATGCAAAGTTCATCACACATAGTGATTCTTTCTAAAGTAAGAAATGGTTAAGTTAGAAAGGGCGCACGGTGGATGCCTTGGCACTAGGAGCCGATGAAGGACGGGACGAACACCGATATGCTTCGGGGAGCTGTAAGCAAGCTTTGATCCGGAGATTTCCGAATGGGGAAACCCACTGCTCGTAATGGAGTAGTATCCATACTTGAATACATAGAGTATGAGAAGGCATACCCGGGGAACTGAAACATCTAAGTACCCGGAGGAAGAGAAAGCAAATGCGATTCCCTGAGTAGCGGCGAGCGAAACGGGAACAGCCCAAACCAAGAGGCTTGCCTCTTGGGGTTGTAGGACACTCTATACGGAGTTACAAAGGAACGATATAAGCGAAGAGGTCTGGAAAGGCCCGCCAAAGAAGGTAACAGCCCTGTAACTGAAATGTTGTTCTCTCCAGAGTGGATCCTGAGTACGGCGGAACACGTGAAATTCCGTCGGAATCCGGGAGGACCATCTCCCAAGGCTAAATACTCCCTAGTGACCGATAGTGAACCAGTACCGTGAGGGAAAGGTGAAAAGCACCCCGGAAGGGGAGTGAAATAGATCCTGAAACCGTGTGCCTACAAGTAGTCAGAGCCCGTTAACGGGTGATGGCGTGCCTTTTGTAGAATGAACCGGCGAGTTACGATCCCGTGCAAGGTTAAGCAGAAGATGCGGAGCCGCAGCGAAAGCGAGTCTGAATAGGGCGCATGAGTACGTGGTCGTAGACCCGAAACCAGGTGATCTACCCATGTCCAGGGTGAAGTTCAGGTAACACTGAATGGAGGCCCGAACCCACGCACGTTGAAAAGTGCGGGGATGAGGTGTGGGTAGGGGTGAAATGCCAATCGAACCTGGAGATAGCTGGTTCTCTCCGAAATAGCTTTAGGGCTAGCCTCAAGGTAAGAGTCTCGGAGGTAGAGCACTGATTGGACTAGGGGCCCCTACCGGGTTACCGAATTCAGTCAAACTCCGAATGCCGATGACTTATCCTTGGGAGTCAGACTGCGAGTGATAAGATCCGTAGTCGAAAGGGAAACAGCCCAGACCGCCAGCTAAGGTCCCAAAGTATACGTTAAGTGGAAAAGGATGTGGAGTTGCTTAGACAACCAGGATGTTGGCTTAGAAGCAGCCACCATTTAAAGAGTGCGTAATAGCTCACTGGTCGAGTGACTCTGCGCCGAAAATGTACCGGGGCTAAACGTATCACCGAAGCTGCGGACTGTTCTTACGAACAGTGGTAGGAGAGCGTTCTAAGTGCAGTGAAGTCAGACCGGAAGGACTGGTGGAGCGCTTAGAAGTGAGAATGCCGGTATGAGTAGCGAAAGACGGGTGAGAATCCCGTCCACCGAATGCCTAAGGTTTCCTGAGGAAGGCTCGTCCGCTCAGGGTTAGTCGGGACCTAAGCCGAGGCCGAAAGGCGTAGGCGATGGACAACAGGTTGATATTCCTGTACCACCTCCTCACCATTTGAGCAATGGGGGGACGCAGGAGGATAGGGTAAGCGCGGTATTGGATATCCGCGTCCAAGCAGTTAGGCTGGGAAATAGGCAAATCCGTTTCCCGTGAAGGCTGAGCTGTGATGGCGAGCGAAATTTAGTAGCGAAGTTCCTGATTCCACACTGCCAAGAAAAGCCTCTAGCGAGGTGAGAGGTGCCCGTACCGCAAACCGACACAGGTAGGCGAGGAGAGAATCCTAAGGTGATCGAGAGAACTCTCGTTAAGGAACTCGGCAAAATGACCCCGTAACTTCGGGAGAAGGGGTGCTTCTTAGGGTGTTAAAGCCCCGAGAAGCCGCAGTGAATAGGCCCAGGCGACTGTTTAGCAAAAACACAGGTCTCTGCGAAGCCGTAAGGCGAAGTATAGGGGCTGACGCCTGCCCGGTGCTGGAAGGTTAAGAGGAGCGCTTAGCGTAAGCGAAGGTGCGAATTGAAGCCCCAGTAAACGGCGGCCGTAACTATAACGGTCCTAAGGTAGCGAAATTCCTTGTCGGGTAAGTTCCGACCCGCACGAAAGGCGCAACGATCTGGGCACTGTCTCAACGAGAGACTCGGTGAAATTATAGTACCTGTGAAGATGCAGGTTACCCGCGACAGGACGGAAAGACCCCGTGGAGCTTTACTGCAGCCTGATATTGAATGTTGGTACAGCTTGTACAGGATAGGTAGGAGCCTTGGAAACCGGAGCGCTAGCTTCGGTGGAGGCATCGGTGGGATACTACCCTGGCTGTATTGACCTTCTAACCCGCTGCCCTTATCGGGCAGGGAGACAGTGTCAGGTGGGCAGTTTGACTGGGGCGGTCGCCTCCTAAAATGTAACGGAGGCGCCCAAAGGTTCCCTCAGAATGGTTGGAAATCATTCGCAGAGTGTAAAGGCACAAGGGAGCTTGACTGCGAGACCTACAAGTCGAGCAGGGACGAAAGTCGGGCTTAGTGATCCGGTGGTTCCGCATGGAAGGGCCATCGCTCAACGGATAAAAGCTACCCCGGGGATAACAGGCTTATCTCCCCCAAGAGTCCACATCGACGGGGAGGTTTGGCACCTCGATGTCGGCTCATCGCATCCTGGGGCTGTAGTCGGTCCCAAGGGTTGGGCTGTTCGCCCATTAAAGCGGTACGCGAGCTGGGTTCAGAACGTCGTGAGACAGTTCGGTCCCTATCCGTCGCGGGCGCAGGAAATTTGAGAGGAGCTGTCCTTAGTACGAGAGGACCGGGATGGACGCACCGCTGGTGTACCAGTTGTTCTGCCAAGGGCATCGCTGGGTAGCTATGTGCGGACGGGATAAGTGCTGAAAGCATCTAAGCATGAAGCCCCCCTCAAGATGAGATTTCCCATTCCGCAAGGAAGTAAGATCCCTGAAAGATGATCAGGTTGATAGGTCTGAGGTGGAAGCGTGGTGACACGTGGAGCTGACAGATACTAATAGATCGAGGACTTAACCTATATTCTAATGTGAAAAATGAACATTGTTATCTAGTTTTGAGAGAACATTTTTTGAAATATCTCTTGATTTATTTGTAATACATAGTATAATATCTTTTGTCACTAAATTGTCTGGTGATGATGGCGAAGAGGTCACACCCGTTCCCATACCGAACACGGAAGTTAAGCTCTTCAGCGCCGATGGTAGTTGGGGGTTTCCCCCTGTGAGAGTAGGACATCGCCAGGCTTTCTTCATTCCGCAGTAGCTCAGTGGTAGAGCTATCGGCTGTTAACCGATCGGTCGTAGGTTCGAATCCTACCTGCGGAGCCAATTTGGAGAGCTGTCCGAGTGGCCGAAGGAGCACGATTGGAAATCGTGTAGGCGGTAACCCCGTCTCAAGGGTTCGAATCCCTTGCTCTCCGCCACAATTTACATAATAAAGGGCCCGTTGGTCAAGCGGTTAAGACACCGCCCTTTCACGGCGGTAACACGGGTTCGAATCCCGTACGGGTCACCATTTTTATAGAAATACATACCAGCATTTTATTCGGAGGATTAGCTCAGCTGGGAGAGCATCTGCCTTACAAGCAGAGGGTCGGCGGTTCGAGCCCGTCATCCTCCACCATATCTTTTATATCGTCGCGGGGTGGAGCAGTTCGGTAGCTCGTCGGGCTCATAACCCGAAGGTCGCAGGTTCAAATCCTGCCCCCGCAACCAAATTTCTCTTTATTGGTCCGGTAGTTCAGTTGGTTAGAATGCCTGCCTGTCACGCAGGAGGTCGCGGGTTCGAGTCCCGTCCGGACCGCCATTTTTTAAAAAGAATACTTGGCTCGGTAGCTCAGTTGGTAGAGCAACGGACTGAAAATCCGTGTGTCGGCGGTTCGATTCCGTCCCGAGCCACCACTATTTGCCGGTGTAGCTCAATTGGTAGAGCAACTGACTTGTAATCAGTAGGTTGGGGGTTCAAGTCCTCTTGCCGGCACTGTTTTTCAAATGTGGAGGGGTAGCGAAGTGGCTAAACGCGGCGGACTGTAAATCCGCTCCCTCCGGGTTCGGCGGTTCGAATCCGCCCCCCTCCACCATTTTTATTTTCATAGGGGCATAGTTTAACGGTAGAACAGAGGTCTCCAAAACCTCCGGTGTGGGTTCGATTCCTACTGCCCCTGCCAATTATATGATTCATAACATTTATGGCGGTTGTGGCGAAGTGGTTAACGCACCAGATTGTGGCTCTGGCACTCGTGGGTTCGATTCCCATCAATCGCCCCATTTTATTATTGGGCTATAGCCAAGCGGTAAGGCAACGGACTTTGACTCCGTCATGCGTTGGTTCGAATCCAGCTAGCCCAGTTGATATGCGGAAGTAGTTCAGTGGTAGAACACCACCTTGCCAAGGTGGGGGTCGCGGGTTCGAATCCCGTCTTCCGCTCCAATTATGGCGGCATAGCCAAGTGGTAAGGCAGAGGTCTGCAAAACCTTTATCCCCGGTTCAAATCCGGGTGTCGCCTTTTTTGAAAAGACTGCCGGGGTGGTGGAATTGGCAGACACACAGGACTTAAAATCCTGCGGTAGGTGACTACCGTGCCGGTTCAAGTCCGGCCCTCGGCACCATTTTTTATTTATTATAAGTTGCGCTCTTTAATGATCATGCCGGTGTGGCGGAATTGGCAGACGCGCACGACTCAAAATCGTGTTCCTCACGGAGTGCCGGTTCGACCCCGGCCACCGGTATCTATATCATCGGTAGTAAATACGATGAAATCAACGTTTCTTACACTTTGTAAGGAACGTTTTTTATTTATCTTCAATACGATTCTTATAAAAATATCGTGTACATATAATCGTGTGCTTACCTGTCATTAAACAAGAATGTTAAAGGAGGGATACATTTGGAGATAAGGTTTGCTAATTTATCAGATACATCGGTAATACATGATTTAATGATAAAGGCATTTTTGGAGTATAAAGACGAAGTGCCACCTTCAAGTGCTTTGGAGGAAACTGTGCAATCCGTTTTAATTGCCTTAAAAGACGGAGAGAGGAGTTTAATTTGTTATATTGATAATCAGCCAGTTGGAATGGTTCGCTTTAAAATAAAAGAAGATAGTTTATATTTTTATAGACTATCAGTAATTCCAGAAATGCAGGGTCATGGTATTGCCAAAAAATTATTAAGTTTTTTAGAAAATTTTGCAGTACAAGAAGAATTAACTAGTATATTCTGCAAAGTTCGTATGACCGTGACTAGAAACATAAAATTGTATAGTTCAATGGGATATAGCATCTACGATGAGGAAGTTGTACATAAGCCAAATGGTTTAAGTATAAAAATTGTTTCAATGATGAAAAAACTTGGTTAAAAAATTATCGATTGGAGGGTGAATTTCATGCATTTGATATGTGAAAGAAAAAAAATAGAAGATTATTTGCTTGAATTAAACCAAGTCAATTATACTAATCCTATTATTAGGTCTAATGCAGATGAACTTTTTAATCCGGCTCAAACTGAAATTGAAAAGACAAAACTTGCTTATGAGTATGTTCGTGATGAAATATCTCATTCTTGGGATATACTAGGGAAACGGGTAACATGTAATGTATCGGATGTATTAGTGTATAAAGAAGGAATATGCTATGCAAAATCTAATTTGTTAGCATCTTTATTTTAAGAAATGTTGAATAAATAGCATAATGCCAATGGTTCAAGGGTTCAGACGTTCAAGTACGACTCAAAATCGTGTTCCTCACGGAGTGCCGGTTCGACCCCGGCCACCGGTATCTAGTTTAAGATATTCTTTATTATCGTCAATTACAGAAGAATTAAGGAATATTAACGTTTAAAACGTCTTTCTACAAATTGTAGGAGGGCGTTTTTTATTTGTTGTTTAGCTGATTTTTCACACGGAAAAATTACTTCAAATCGTGTTCAAAGGAGATTAACTTTTACTTTATTGATGGTTACCTTATGATTAAACTAAAGGGGCAGGACAATTGAAGATGGATTGGATCAATTGTACATAGGAGGTGTTGTAATGATTACGGTTAAAAATGCTGAAAGTTATCTTAAAGATAGCATCGGTGAAGAGACCGATGAGATAAATAAGGTTTGGGAAACATTTAAGGCTTTTTCAAAGGAGACCGTTGAGGGCGAAGAAGATAAAGAAATTTTATTTCAGTGTGGTGTCTATGATTTTACAGGAGAGGAACTATTTCATCTTGATTTTGTACGTCAGTTTACAATTTATGAAAAAGATGATTATTCTCACATGGAACAACTGCACTGTGAATTTTTATTTAAACCAACAAGCGAGTTAAAAAAGTTAAAGGTGGTAGAAGAATGGTCAATGGATTATGACGATATAGATCATTTTTTTAATCATATTGAAAGTATTCATGAGTTTAAAATTCCTTTGACTTTAAAGCCGATAAAATCAGCAATATATCAAGAAGAACTTTAATTCTTATTTCATTAACGGCTGCTTTACTTTAAGAGGGTATACCTTGCCTTTTTGGAATCATTTATCACGTAGTGTCGGTTCGACTCCGGCCACCGGTATCTATTAAAAGTTTGGTTTTTACCGTGAACCTAACGTTTCACCCTCGTGGTGAAACGTTTTTTTGTGGTTTAAATGAGTTATTTAGATGAAAATAGAATCCTATTAGAATAGAATGAGCATGTACTAATTTTAACAGAATAAACTTTTGATGATTTGCAACATTTGGTACGATACATTTAACCATATAAGGAAACAGAATGGATTGGCGCATTCACATAAAACAGTGAATTACCTTTGTGTAACTAAATGAATATTTGTGGGTACATGCACATCTTTAGCTGGCATCATCATTGTGACCCAAGTTTGGGGGAGAATTTATGAAAAAACAAAATGATCATGAAGAGTTATTGACAGGTGGAAATGTCTCCAACGTATATCGTTCGGGAGATACGGTTCGCAGAGAGGGAAAGTCAGACAATATGAATATACAAAAGCTGCTAAAGCATTTAGAAAAAAAGAATTTCTCCTATGCTCCAACGTTTTTAGGGGTTGATGAAAAAGGTAGAGAGATCTTGTCCTTCATTGAAGGTGAGGCCGGTCATGATCCCTTAAAAGAATACATGTGCTCTCACAATGCTTTAAAAGATATAGCGAAAATGCTTAGACTGTACCATGATGCTGTATGTGATTTTCCCATTTCAGACGATTGGGAACGAATGGACAATACGCCTAACAACATAGAGGTTGTGTGCCATAATGATTTTGCGATGTACAATATTATTTTCAACAATAAAAAGCCAGTGGGAATCATTGATTTTGATGTAGCTGCCCCTGGTCCAAGGCTTTGGGATATTGCATATACCCTTTATACATGTGTGCCTCTCAGTAGGTTTTTTCGTACTGAAACAGGGGAGGTCGTAAATTATCATACATTAGAGCATGCAGCCCATATAAAGTATAGAGTCAAACTGTTTTTTGAAGCTTATGGTGAGGAAATACCAGAAGATTATGTGGACATGGTGTTACTGCGTTTAGAAGGTCTATGTCAATACATGAAGCGAAAAGCGAATGAAGGGGATAGAGCTTTTCAAAAAATGATTCATGACGGGCACCTTGAACATTATCAAAAAGACATTCAATTCATTCATGAACACAGAAAAGAATGGATTTGAGGATGCCAAGGGTTTTATAAAAGAAAAAGGCCAACTCATCTTTTTACTAGTTTCATGTGGATGTTACAATTGGTTATAATATATCAATAGAATGAATGTAAAGAGGCGGAGTTGTTATTTTGCAAACGAAGACGATATTACAGACTATTATTGAAGATGAGCGATCACATGATTATCCGCTTTTTAGACAGTACTGTGTAAGGAAAGAACAGGGTCTGCGTAAAGATGCGTTAAAGGTTCTTCAGTCTTTTGTTAAAGAGATGAATAAGAACGAATTTACAGCACGGCGTTCATTTGTTGCTTGGCTGTTTGATTACATTGAACGTTTTGAGGATGGTCATCATTTGCTTGTGTATCCATTGGTACATGGGGTGATCCACCCTGTTCTTCGAGAGTGGGAAAATATTGATCCAATGGATGTGAGACCGTATCGCTGGCAAGGCTTGTTTGTGCATCAGGGGGAAGGGCTGCCCTATTTATTGAAGGCACTAGAGATGGGTGGCAGCAAAGAGCAGCGAGTGATTGTTCAAATTTGCGAAACCTATTTCTCGGCTTTGTGGTATTCGTTTCACCATATACATGAAGATCTTTATTTAAGCATCTATGAGAAAGATCATGAGCGAATTCAAGGGATTCAAGATGTCATGAAACTGATCGAAGATAAAAATGTTCAAAGCAATGTTGAAAAACTAGCAGTCTACTATAACCAGCTTTTATCGGACTGGAAGGAATTTCAGCAGACGGAGACAAGAGGCTTTGTGAAATGGTGTGCGGATCGTAAGAAGCCCTATGAGTGGGTACAGACATTTTACTATAATCAATAGTTGTTTTTCATAAGAAAAAGGCTGGGGTCAACCCTGCCTTTTTTATTTATGCCATATTCTTTCTATTTCTACATGGTCTGCTTTAAAATATTTCAGGATGTAGACATCTGGATTGCTTAGTTGTTCCCACTCCTTGAATCCAATTGCGGGATCGGCGTGTTTTAGAAGCAGGCTCATAATATTGCCATGAGTGGCGAATAAAGTATGATCTCTTCCTAATTTTATTTGTTCATAGAGTGCCTCTACAATACGATTCATCGCTTCTTGGCTCGACTCTCCGCCTTCACAGGTCATATGCATGTCCGAAAAACTGAGCTTTAGTTTTTCATACCAATCTTCCATTGGTTGACTGCTTAACCTACGTTCAGAGAGACGCTTATCCATTTGTACCTTGATCTGTTTGGCATGAGCAAGGGGCTCAACGGTTTGAATCGCTCGTTTATAAGGACTTGAGATGATGTGGTTGAGCTGAATGCCGGAAAAAAACTGTGCGAGTTCTTGCGATTGTGTGATGCCTTGAGGCGTTAAAGACGCATCCTCGGATTGTCCATCTGCTTGACAGTGTCTGACGAAATAATATGTCTTCATAGGGGGTACACCTTCCTCTAAGTATAAAAAAATCATCCAATATTGGATGAGTGTTCACGAAAGTTGAGGTTCTATTTGTTCGTGTCTGCTTCTTTGTATGGATCTATCAGTTTTGAGGTTAGGTCTAAGTTGAACAAAAAATCATCTATGGTGTCTGTGCCAAAGGGAAGGGTGGAAAAGTTAATTGGGATGCTGTCTTCTTGCGTTTCTGAAGTAATCGGCTGTTTGTGCTGCTTTTTTCTCCAGTTCTTAAACAAGCGCATGTGAGGCCCCCTTTTCTAAAAAAAGATGGATTTATACATAATATACGGGGAGAGTTGTCCGAGCGTCAATTGTTTTCTTCAAAAGGATTTATTACATTTGTACGGAAAGAGCCACAGCTAAGTGCGGATCTTTCCGTGTTTTGACATGGCACGGTGTATGGCTTGTTGTACCTTTCGTTCGCATCTGATGTTGTATGGCTTCTTATGGAGTTTACTCGTCTTAAATTGACCAATTACACGCCGGACTCCTTGATCATAAATGATCAGCTCTCTGCTCGTTTGATCACTTAATAACGCTTGAAACCAGCTGTATTTTTTTAGCTGTGCTGCATTCCGTGATATATCATCTTCATCTACCTGTAAAAAAGGGATATACAGAGCAAGATTGAAGATGTCTAAAATGAATCCCATACCTCTGGCCCACTTCATATCGTTTATTACGGTTAGAAAGGGGAAAGGTTCCATTCAATCAGTTTAAAAACAATCCCAGTGCATGAACCATTCTTTATTGTCTTTGTCGTAATAGAAATACATCGTGCCGTTATCACCAATCATGAACCGAGGTTTTTCTTCAGAGGCGATTTGCAGCATGAATTCTCCTGACATCTGGTGGGGAGGAGATTGGATGTAAGCTCCGTATCCACCGATTTTTGTGAACGAGTAGTTTGAGTAATACTCGAAGAAATGATCTGTCGCTTCTTCACTATCATTAACCTCTGATAAGTCAACGTATGACCAAGCTTCCTCCCAGCATGGATAATCCGGTTGTTCCCCTTCGAGCCACTCTATCTGGAAAGGTTTCATTCCTTTCACGTCTTCAGGGGTCTCAGCGATTTCTAATCCTTCCATTGATGAATATTCAATGAGTTTCCAGCCCTCACCGTTTTTGGCGATATCGATCGGAAGGGTTTTCTTGTTGATGAAAATTTGAATCATCTTACATTCATCAAAGCCATTCATTCCCCCTGGTACTTCGGGTAAATACATTTGTAAAATGGGAATCATAGCTCCATCTTGATCTGCCGGCCACCCTTTATCACGTTGGATGAAAAAATGACCAGCAAACCAGCTGTACTTAGATGGATCAGGGCGAAACCCGCCTATTTTGGCTACAATAGGTGTTTTTCCTAGTTGATTTAATTCGTCAAAAGCTTTGATCTTCATTTATCCATCCCCCTTTCTTTAGCCAGCAATGTGTGCATCTTGAAACGTTCCATTCATATTGCCAGAGACAATGATGACATGTCCCCAAAATAAATCTCCGTCATGATAGTAGGCTTCGAATTCTCCATTTGGATAAGCATGGAGGCTTTCAAGAGAGATGCGGCTGATAAATTGATCCGGTGTGATCTCTTCTGAATTTTCAGCGGAGTCGTCTTGTTCCTGCCAATCTTTTGCTAGTTCAAGCAGCTGATTTGCTGCATATGACTTCATGGAGGCATCCCATGTTGTCTGCTCTTCTACGAGTTGTCTAGCCGTTTTCAGAGAGTCATTCATTTCTTCCTCTTCTTCAAGATTGAAGTAAAGAAGGCACTCCTCATTGCCCCACTGGATGGTTGTTTCAAATAAGTCCAGTCCTTTCACTAATTCAAAAGTACCCAGCTTGTCATCGTGGTAAAAGATAGGTTGTTGAGCTTCTTCTAATATTTCTTGAAGTTCCTTATCTTCAGTATCTGTATCAACAAGTGAAACGAGCATAAATTCACCTTCACCTTTACGTACTTGAAGTGTGACGATAGATTCTTTATGTAATTGCGCTTGTTTTTCTCGTAATCCCTTTTCATCTGTTAACCAGCACAGTCTCACTTTTTCGGTTATGATGCGGTCTTTTTCCTTCCATGCAATGAGTGGGATTGAAGCAGTCCAAAGAGTTTCTTTTCCTGCTTTTCCTGCGCCGACTCCAGAAGGTCCTGTAACAGCCATGATGTCTATCACTTCTTCTGAGAATCTTTGTTCAAATATGTTGATTTGTTTGTTTGATTTCATAGGATGTCCCCCAGCTTGATTTATTTGATGGAGCTATACCTTTATCACACCGTACATTGGCAGAGGAAATCAAGCTTTTTTTGTTTAAAACTGTTTTTTAGGTTTGTGGCAACAGAGAGGATACATGGATTGCTGGAGGTTGAGTCACAATAAAAAAGCAAATCGGTTCGGATTTTGTATAAATTTGGCTGAGTGAGTCGAAAAGCCTAGGTGATTCTTCCTTTTCTTTATAATTACTTTGACACGATTAGATGAAAAAAGTAAAGTAGTACTGAGTGATTTACAAAACCTTCATCATTCTCTGAAACATGAAGTGGCAGTAAATTTAATGTAAATGGATATTTTTCCTTTTATTTACTCGTATTTTTTTTGAAACTTATGATGCTTCTTATTCGTTATATTAAAGGAGCACATGTAACCTGCGGAGAAAAGAGCATCGGAATGCTTGGTGCAGAAGATTTACATTTGCAAAATCAATGTAAATTTTTTATGATTTCATTTATATCAGATCGAAAATAAGAAAGAAGAGGTTTTATGAATAAAATATTTGCGAACAAATATAGCTTTTTTGTTTTGGCTGTCCTTTTATTTTGGGCAAAATCGTACACAGCCTACAAAATGGACTTTAATTTAGGAGTGAAGGGATCTTTTCAAGAGGGTCTTCTCTTATTAAATCCATTCAGTTCAGCCATCGTGTTTTTAGGACTTGCTCTCTTTTTGAAGGGGCGTAAATCGGCCATTGTTTTAATTGTCATTGATTTTATTATGACCGCACTTTTATATGCGAATGTAGCGTACTATCGTTTCTTTGATGATTTTTTAACCTTCCCGACAATGAAACAAGCCGGTAATCTTGGGGGAGGTATGACTGGCGGTGTATTAGCAAGTATTAAGCCGCATGACCTTTTGTACTTCCTTGATATCATGATTTTAATTGCCATTGTCATTTGGAGACCAGAAGTGAAGAAGTTCCAAATGAAAAAAACTTTCGCACTGCTAATTGTGGCTGCAGGTGTTGGACTGTTCTTCGTTAACCTACACTTAGCTGAAAAAGATCGTCCAGAATTATTGACGAGAACATTTGATCATAAGTACATTGTGAAATATTTAGGTGTTTATAACTATGCGATTTATGACGGCGTGCAAACTGCACAAAATGCAACGCAGGTAGCAAATGCGAGTAGTGATGATTTAACGGATGTCGTGAACTATACGACTTCTCACTATGCGAAACCAAATGCAGAATACTTTGGTCAAGCTAAAGGGAAAAACATCATCAAAATCCATTTAGAAAGCTTCCAGTCATTTTTAATTGACTACAAGTTAAATGGAGAAGAAGTGACGCCGTTTTTAAACAAACTAGCTCATGGGAAAGAAGATTTTACGTATTTTGATAACTTCTTCCACCAGACTGGTCAAGGGAAGACTTCTGATGCTGAGCTCATGATGGATAATAGTATGTTTGGCTTACCAGAGGGTGCAGCGTTTGTGACAAAAGGTGAAAATACCTTCCAATCACTTCCTGCCATCTTAGATCAAAAAGCAGGCTATACGAGTGCAGTGCTTCACGGGGATTATAAATCTTTCTGGAACCGTGACACGATTTATAAACATATGGGAATTGATCAATTCTTCGATGCATCTTATTACAACATGGATGAAGAAAACCTTGTAAACATGGGTCTGAAGGATAAACCATTCTTTAAAGAATCAATCCCAATGTTAGAATCAATGAAAAAGCCATTTTACGCACACTTAATGACATTGACCAACCATTATCCATTTAATTTAGATGAGAAAGATGCGACAATCGCTAAGGCAACAACTGGCGATAAAACAGTGGATAATTATTTCCAAACAGCGAGATACTTGGATGAGTCATTAGAACAATTCTTTAAGGACTTGAAAAAATCAGGTCTATATAAAGACTCAGTGATTCTATTATATGGTGATCATAACGGTATTTCTGAGAACCATAACCGTGCAATGAGTGAGATTCAAGGGAAAGAAATTACGCCATATCAAAATGCACAAAATCAGCGTGTACCGCTCATGATTCGGATCCCTGGGAAACAAGGCGGCGTGAATCATACGTATGGCGGTGAAGTAGACGTGATGCCGACGCTTCTTCACTTACAAGGTATTGATTCAAATGAGTACGTGAATTTTGGAACAGATTTATTCTCTAAGAAGCATGATCAAACTGTTGCATTCCGTAACGGAAACTATGTGACACCAAAATATACCCTTGTAGATAATACGGTCTACGATACAAAAACGGGTAAAGTGGTGAAACAAAACAAAAAGACAGAAGCGATTAAAGCCCGTGTTGATAATCAGTTAAGCTTGTCAGATAAAGTACTATACAGGGATCTTCTTCGATTCCATAAGCTATCTGATTTTAAACCAGTGAATCCATCTGATTATTTCTATGGTAAAACAAACAAAGAGACAGAAGCGGATTCTTCTGCTAACTAACTGAGTTTTGGGCAAGCACAGAAAGGTGCTTGCCTTTTTCTCTCTTACAGCTTGATTTGTTGGCAAAATATGTTTATATTTAGGGAGAAACAAGCGTGGCGTCAGCGGTCAGCTGGCGATAACTCATTTTGTCCTAGGGGATTTCAGGAGGAGCTTATGACAACAAATACAAAAACACAAAAAAAGAAATCAGAATTATGGGGCTGGATCAAAGCCATCTTAATCGCATTTATTGCTGTTTTTATCATTCGTAACTTTTTATTCGCACCGTATATTGTAAAGGGGACTTCTATGGAACCGACACTGCATAATACAGAGCGGGTGTTTGTGAATAAAACAGTCGATTACTTCGGCGATTATAAACGCGGACAGATCATCGTTCTTGATGGGGAAGACCGCAGTACTCACTATGTGAAACGATTGATTGGTTTACCTGGTGATAAAATCGAAATGAAAAATGACCAGCTATATGTGAACGGTCAAAAAGTGGCGGAGCCTTATTTAGCATCAAACAAAAAGAAAGCTGCCGCAGATGGCACCTTGCTGACACCTGATTTCGGTCCTCTTACAGTTCCTAAAGGAAAGTACTTTGTCATGGGTGACAACCGCCAAAACTCAATGGACAGTCGCAACGGTTTAGGTCTTTTTACAAAGAGTGATATTCAAGGGACAACATCATTCGTGTTTTATCCCTTCCAAGATATTCGATTAATCAATCACTAGTCAATAAGAAAAAGCACACAGGTGTGTGCTTTTTTTGTTTGGTTAAGACTGGCTTTTTGAAATCGCCTGTTCTAGATCTGCCAGAATATCTTCAATCGCTTCTGTTCCAACAGATAAACGAATAAGTTCTGGTGTCACCCCTGTGGCTTTTTGCTCTGCTTCACTTAATTGCTGATGCGTTGTGCTGGCAGGGTGGATGATGAGTGACTTAGAGTCGCCTACGTTTGCAAGATGTGAGAAAAGCTGAACCGAATCAATGAGTTTTTTTCCTGCGTCTTTGCCACCTTTAATGCCGAATGTGAGGATGGCGCCTTGCCCTTTTGGTAAATAAGTTTGAGCCAGCTCAAAGGATTCATGGCCTTCAAGACCTGGATAGCTGACCCATTCTACAAGAGGATGATCTTGTAAAAATTGTGCTGTCTTCAATGCATTTTCACTGTGGCGTTCAAGGCGAAGATGCAATGTTTCTAAGCCTTGCAAGAGTAAAAATGAGTTGAATGGTGATAAAGCCGCCCCTAGATCACGTAAGAGCTGTACACGTGCTTTTGTGATATAAGCTGCTTCGCCAATCGCTTCCGTATACGTCAGACCATGATAGCTAGGGTCTGGTTCCGTCAGGCCTTTGAACTTATCACTATCACTCCAAGGAAACTTGCCGCTGTCGACGATGACTCCGCCAATGGATGTGCCATGGCCGCCGATGAATTTCGTCGCTGAATGGACAACAATGTCTGCGCCAAATTCAATCGGTCTTAACAAATAAGGGCTGGCAAGTGTGTTATCCACAATTAGAGGGATATGGTGCTTGTGTGCAATGGCTGATACGGCTTCAATATGTAAAATGTCGCCTTTTGGATTCCCGATGCTTTCTGCATACACTGCTTTTGTTTTATCTGTAATGGCTGCTTCAAGTTCTTCAAGGTTTGAGGAATCCACAAATTTCACTGTAATTCCGAGCTTTTTTAATGTATGAGCAAATAAATTATATGTGCCGCCATACAGACTGCTGGAGGATACGATTTCGTCACCAGCTCCTGCAATGTTTAAAATGGAGTAAGTGGTCGCTGCTTGTCCTGAGGAGACAGCAAGTGCACCAATTCCACCTTCAAGCTCAGCGATCCGTTTTTCAAACACATCATTTGTCGGGTTCATAATACGTGAATAAATATTACCGGGTTCCTGAAGGCCAAATAAATTCGCCGCATGCTCACTATCTCTAAAACCGAAAGAGCTTGTTTGGTAAATAGGTACAGCTCTTGAATAGGTGGCTGAATCCAGTTCTTGACCTGCGTGTATTGCTTTTGTTTCTAAACGAAATTGAAGTTCTTCTGACATGTGTGTATCCTCCTTTTGTTAGATAAAACCAACTACTTTAATAAGAAATATTTAATAAGACTATAAATCTTGTTTAGTGCCCGGTCAATCATTTTTTAGATAAATCTGAAAAAACAATAAATATAGTTGACATGTCGGAATAGTATGTATTAACATAAGCATACTGAAAATACCAACAAGAATCGCTGATCGGTCAACCGAAGGCTCGTTCACTCAGGCATGAGTGAAGGGCCTTTTTTTATTTTAATCAGGAGGGAAGTTGAAGATGGAGAAAAAGAAAAAACGAAAAAAATACAGAAAACATATGGATATCACATTAGACATTTTGATTGAGCGTAACAAATATGAGATTTACAGCAATCAAGAACGAATAGAAGCCATTTACGATCGTATTGATGAAAAACATACAAGGTCGAAATAACCATTTTATAAAATGTAGTTGATTTATAGGAATAATATGATTTAGGATGGTGCTAACAACTCAATATGAAAAGCTGATCGGACAAAACGAAGGCTCTTATCTCTCTTTTGGGATAAGGGCCTTTCTGTGTATCTATCTGATGACAAGAGGAGTGAACTTGCATTGACTATTTCCGTTGATATTGTGGATAAGTCTTTTTGGAAAGACAAACAAACCATTCAAGTGCTTGAAAACGTAAGGCTCACCATCGTTCCTGGTGAATTCGTGACGGTGATTGGTCCGAGCGGTTGCGGGAAAAGTACATTGCTGAAGATGATTGGAGGGCTTGATACAGATTATGATGGGCAGATCGTGATAGGAGAAAGGCGTGTGACAGAACCAGGAATGAAACAGGGCTTTATTTTTCAAGAGCATCGCTTATTTCCATGGTTGACGGTCGAAGAAAATATCGCTGCCAATTTCAATTTAAAACAAGCAGCTGTTCGCCGCAAAGTGGATGAATTAATTGAAATTGTTCGGTTAAAAGGTTTTGAACACGCCTATCCACATGAGCTTTCAGGCGGGATGTCACAACGTGTTGCTATTGCAAGAGGACTCCTGCGTGATCCGGAGATTTTATTGCTTGATGAACCTTTTGGTGCGCTAGATGCATTTACACGGAAACACTTACAGGATGTGCTGCTGGATATTTGGCAGGAGAAAAGAACAACGATGGTGCTTGTCACTCATGATATTGACGAATCCATTTATTTAGCCAATGAAATTGTGCTGTTACAAGCAAGACCCGGCCGAATTCATAAAATCCTTCCCGTGAACTTACCATTCCCGCGGAATAGAACGTCAACAGCTTTTCAGAGCTTAAGACAAAAGGTGCTTTCAGAATTTGAGAAAACAGATGAGCTGTTACTGACGAATGGCTCAGGAATTTAAGGAGGTCAAATCGAATGAAAAGGCAAAAAAGGATCGTTCTCTTTCTGGGTATCCTCCTTGTATTAGCTGGGTGTGGTCAAGCAGCGAATGGATCAGAAGACAAGCCGAAAGAGATTCGGATTGGGATTCAGCAAAGTCTAAGCCCACTTCTTTTAGCAAAGGAAAAAGGGTGGTTTGAGCAATCATTTGAAAAAGAAGGTATGAAAGTCAAGTGGGTGGAGTTCCAAAGTGGTCCTCCCCAATTCGAAGGGCTCGCCGCCAATCAATTAGATTTTTCACAGGTTGGTAATTCACCTGTTATAGCTGGTCAGGCAGCAGGTATTGATTTTAAGGAAATTGGTTTATCTCAGGATGGGTTAAAGGCGAATGGGATTTTAGTGAATAAGAACAGTGAGATTCAAAAAGTAGAAGATTTAAAAGGGAAAAAAATCGCCGTTGCCAAAGGAAGCAGTGGTTTTGACTTTTTATACAAAGTATTAGATCAGGCAGGTTTATCTGCAAAGGATGTCCAGATCATTCAGCTTCAGCCGGATGAGGCAATATCTGCGTTTGAAAATGGGTCAGTTGATGCTTGGTCGATCTGGGAGCCGTTCTTATCACTTGAAACGATAGAAAAGGGAGCAAAGCTACTGGTTAATGGAGAAGCGACCGATTTATATTCACCTGGATTCACACTTGTCAGAACCAAGTTTGCCGATGAGTACCCTGAACTAGTGGTGCAATTTTTAAAAGTATATGACAAAGCGGTGAAATGGCAGAAAGACCATCAACAGGAAGCCATTACACTTTATGCTCGTTTGAAACAATTAGATCAGAAGGTGGTGACACAAGTATTAAACAATACAGAGCCGCTCAATGAGCCCATTTCTAAGAAGATCATAAACGCCCAGCAGCATACAGCTGATTTTCAATATCAAACAAAGGCGATTCAGCGGAAGATTGATGTCAATCAGGTGGTAGATAATTCGTTTATTGAAAAAATGCTGAAAGAGGAGAAGAGTTGATGAAAGCTGCATCTAACCCAGCCCTTGTGACTAAAACCGAGCGAATGAAGAAAAAAAGGAGAAAAGCTTCATCCTTCATCATGTTAAAAGGACTTGTATTACCTGCTTTACTCATTGCGATTTGGCAGGGAGCTGCTGCTTCCCAAATCGTTTCTTCTACTGTACTACCTGCACCCACTGTCATTGCGGAATCTTTTCGTGAGTTGATTCGTTCCGGTGAGCTGTTTGGCCATCTTTACATCAGTCTCTACAGAGCAATATGCGGGTTTTTACTTGGGGGAGGTTTAGGACTTGTGATGGGTCTGTGTGTCGGTTTTTCTAGGAAAACCGAGCAGTATGTAGATCCGACCTTGCAAATGCTGAGAACAGTTCCTCATTTAGCGGTGACTCCTTTATTTATTCTTTGGTTTGGTTTTGATGAATCAGCGAAAATTTTATTGATTGCACTTGGGGCTTTTTTTCCGATCTATATCAATACCTTTCTAGGAATTCGCAGTGTAGATAACAAGCTGTTCGATGTGGCTCGCGCTTTAGAGTTTAATCTGTATCAAAATATCACAAAGCTCATTTTACCTGCTGCCCTTCCTCATATTCTTCTGGGCGTGAGGCTTTCATTAGGCATTGCCTGGCTTGGTTTAGTGGTGGCTGAATTGATGGGGTCGAGTAGTGGAGTCGGCTACATGATTATGGATGCAAGACAATTCTCGCAAACGGATAAAGTGTTTGTAGGGATTATCATCTTTGCGGTAGTTGGTAAGATGACTGATTCATTTGTACGGCTGTTAGAAAAGCGACTGCTCAAATGGCGCACAAGTTATCAAGGTGAAAAATAATAGGAGGCGATATGATGAATATTCTATGGTTTATTCCAACGCATGGGGATGGGCGTTATTTAGGATCATCGAAAGGGGCAAGACAGGCAGACTATCCGTATTTTAAACAAATTGCTCAAGCTGCCGATCAGCTTGGGTACACAGGGGTCTTGCTGCCTACAGGTAGATCTTGTGAAGATCCATGGCTGACAGCGGCCGCTTTAGCTGCAGAGACAACTCATTTAAAGTTTCTTGTGGCTCTTCGGCCAGGGTTGATGCAGCCGTCTGTTGCTGCTAGAATGACCTCCACATTTGATCGGCTTTCAGGCGGGAGACTGCTGATCAATGTTGTAGCGGGAGGAAGTAAAGAAGAACTTGAAGGAGACGGGCTATTCATTTCTCATGATGAACGCTATGAGGCAACAGAAGAATTTTTGACCATCTGGAAGCGGTTATTGAAAGGAGAGAATGTTCAGTTTCAAGGGAAGCATCTGCAAGCACAAAATGGACGTCTGCTATTTCCACCAGCTCAAACACCACATCCACCCGTTTTTTTTGGAGGATCATCAGAAGCAGGCATTCAAGCCGCTGCAAAACATACAGATGTTTATTTAACTTGGGGCGAGCCTCCTGCACAAGTAAAAGAGAAAATCGCACAAGTGAAAAAGCAGGCTGAAAAAGAAGGAAGAACGGTGAGGTTTGGTATTCGACTTCATGTGATCGTGAGGGAAACGGAAGATGAAGCTTGGCAAGCAGCGGAACATCTGATTCGTCATTTAGATCAAGAGACTATTGATGAGGCGCAAAAGACTTTACAAGGGATGGACTCAGTAGGGCAAAAACGAATGGTTGAATTACATCAAGGGAATAAAGAGAAGCTTGAAATTAGCCCTAATCTTTGGGCAGGCATTGGCTTAGTTAGAGGCGGGGCAGGAACAGCGCTCGTCGGGGACCCGCATACAGTAGCAGAACGTGTAATAGAATATCAGTCTCTAGGTATTGATACATTTATCTTTTCTGGTTATCCGCACTTAGAAGAATCTTATTATTTAGCAGAACTTGTTTTCCCGCTTCTCCCATTTAAAAGAAATGGTGATGCAGGACCACACGTTCCTGCTGGTGAAATTATTGGGAACAATTACTTTCCTGATACAGCCTCTGCTGCAAGTTCCTCATAAATGAAAGCAAAGCAGTCATACTTGTCGGGCTGCTTTGCTTTTTTTATAGAAAGAGAAGCAAGTAAAATGATATGTGCTGTGGAAGAAGGCAAGGGCTTTTTTCCCAACAGGTTTTCTTGTATATACATATTTTAAGAGACAAGAGAAGAAGGAAAATATGCTCACTCTTTTGTCGGAATTATCAGTTAATATGTCGTATTTGATGTGTTAACGACATATAATTAGGACTTTTATATCTGATATATCGGGGGAATTCTTTCTATCTCAAAAAAATGAAAGATTAAATAGAAGAGATGATGAAAATGAACTATTTGAAAAAAGGCAGAAAAAAGATGGTTTAATTGACATTATATGGGTTTGGTGGTTCTTACGTTGTGGTGAAAAATAGTAAAAAAGGGAGAATTTATACAGTTGAACATGAATAATTGAATAAAAAGTCACATTTTACACGAAAATATGTTCGGTCAAAAATGGGATCTTCTGTTGATGTTTGGAGTGTGACGCCTATGATACGATCATCATAAGCTGGGAGGTGAAAAGTATGACTTATGCAGCGCCGCAAGTTGACTATTCCACTATGGAACCTGCTATTATGGACCAAGCTTGGTTCTTAGTATTTGTTGCTGTCCTTCTTGGATTGGGAGCAACAGTTGTTCTAGGAGCAGCAGTTTGGTGTTTAGCAAACGGCAAGGGTAGCTTTACAGGAGCCGTTCAGTGGGAAAGTGGCTTAAAAGTCCAAATTGAATGTAAGTAGCTATACTTAGGATTCATCTTTTTACTTCTTAGATAAGACACCAGGGCTAAACCGTCTGTGGCGGGCGGTTTAGCCTGATCTGTTTTTAAAGAATATGCAGACACTTGGAGGTTATATGTTTACGATCGAGAATTTAACCAAGACGTATAAAAATAACGTGACTGCTGTCAATGATTTTCATTTGAAAATTGCCCCTCATCAAATCGTTGCTGTTGCTGGACCAAATGGATCCGGTAAAACAACGATGATTAACTGTGTACTCGGCATCATTAAGCATACAGAAGGAACCATTCATATCAAGGACGTCACAAATGATGATCCATCCTTTAAAAAACAAGTCGCCTATGTTCCAGATGATCTGCTGCTCCCTGAAGCATTGACTGGTGCTGAATATTTAGATTTTGTTTCTTCTATGTATGAATGTAAAACAATTCAAAGAAGAAATCAACTAATTGAATTGTTTGATATGGAATCAGCTTTATCAAGACCGATTGAAACCTATTCCCATGGAATGAAAAAAAAGACACAGCTGATTGCTGCCTTTATGCTTGAGAGTCAATTAGTGATCATGGATGAGCCCTTTAGAGGACTTGATATTGAAGCGGTTATAAACACAAAGAAACTAATGAAACGTTATGCCGAGCACCATGGTGCAATCTTGCTTTCAACGCATGATATGCTTTCAGCGGAAGAGCTGTGCCACAAGATCGCCATTATTTCTAAAGGAAATAAAATGGATGAAGGGACGGTTTCAGCCTTAAAAGAAAAGTATCAATCAAGCACATTGGAACAGGTGTTTCTGAAAGCTTCAATGTTAAGTGATAGGGGTGCACATTTTGATGAAATCATTAATCATTTCTAAAATGATGCTTAAAATGTGGCAGCAGGAGATGTATAAGCTCTTTGATACTCAAACGAAGCGAATCATTGTGGTCTTATTCTTTTTGTTTGCAGTCACAATGGGAGCCATCATCGGATACAGTTTTACGGGTGTCTTTATGAAGGCTTTCTTAAATGGAGATGAACGTTCACTTGGGTTGTTGGTTGTGTCGATGGCAATCAATGCATCCATTTTTACAAGCTTGTTATTTGTGCTGATCAAAGTCAGAACACCTGAACAAGACCGCTTCTCTATGCAGCTCAGCTGGTTTCCGCTGTCTACCTTTCAAAAAAGTCTTGGTTACTTCATTCCGATGGTGACAGTCGTGACAGGGCTTGTTTTATTTTTCATCGGGATCTTGCTTTTACCTAATTTTATTGCACAAGGGATCGGTATTTTCTTTATTCTTACATTCTTTTTGATGGTGCTGTTGCAATCGCTCTTTGTCTTAACACTGCTTCAGCTCATTTACAACGTGACTTATTTACTCGTACTAAAATTAAAATTACCGTTGCAAAAATTTGCAGCGATATTTGTTTTATTAGCGCTAGTTGTAGCCTATGGAATGACACATTTCGACATCAATCAAATACAGCAATCATATGTACAGTTTGATTATCATTTGATGTATTTTACAGCACCGTTTTTCTTAGCGGCACAAGGGATGTCTCCTGACGGGGTGAATTATGCGTTTTTGATCCTCTTCATCTTATTATCTGCGGGAGGCGCATTTATTTCTCTTGCTTTAATGCCAATTATGGCTGAGAAAAAAGCGTTAACCTTTCTGCACAAACTACCATTTTCATCTTCGAAAAAGTGGTCACTCATTGTAAAGGAAATAAAGTCACAAGTGAGAAATGAAGAAAATATTTTAAACTTTCTCATCCTCCTTATTGTCATTTTATTTGTCCGTTATCAGTTTGCCTTCCGCTTTGAAGGAGAAGCTTTTTTTGTCTTATGTGCGCTAGCTGGGTTAACAGCTTTTAATTCATTTGGCAATGACAAACGAATGCTTGGGATGTATAAAACGTTCGGTCTAAGGCCGTGGGAAGTGGCTCTTTATAAGTTCCTTGGGCTTTTGCTCGTTGGTGTGATCCAAATTGTTTTATTTATGATCACAACACTGACGCTCCCGGATCAGATCTGGATCGTGTTGATTGGCGCTGCTGTCTTGTGTAATGCAACGGCTCTCTTTTATGTGGTTGGTATTTTATTGCCCCTTGATCGAAATAATCCATACACAGGCATTTTCTCGTTTGGAGCGCTTATTTTAATCATGATTCCGATTGTTTTTATTGGAAACTATGTGATAGGGGAATCGAGTCAAATGCTTCAGTGGCTGCTTGTGGCAGGATTTGAATGTCTGCTCATCTTTGCCATATATAAAGGTTTTTCATGGAGGTATTCACATGATTCAACTTCTTAACAATAAGCTAAAGATTGAGCGGGTGCCGGCACTTGCGCCATATGTGACTTTACAAAAAAGACATTTGACTGATACGCAGTACGGAAGTTCGCTTCCGATTAACGAAAGTGCATATCATATGTTAACGAAAGTGGATGGTCAAAGGACAGAGGCGAGTATTACGGCAGAGCTCGCCGATTTGTTTCAGGTCGATGAGTCTGTGATTGCCCGTGATTTTTATCAATTGATGATGGGGCTGAATCAGCATCACTTGCTGTCGATTCATTATCAATCGCCATATCGGACTGTCACAGCCTTCTGTCAATTTTTTAAGCAGTATCAAGTAAAAATGAAAGAGCGGTTTGACTGCACGGGTCATTCATTTCTTCACATATTGGGTACGGCTCTGCTGATGGTGACGCGCAAAATCATCTTTTTCTGGGTGCTCTTTATGATCATGGCGGGAATCGCCTTTTTATTTATTCCTGATTCATCGATTGCGGCCATTGCGATTTATTTTACGATTATTTATTTCGGATTAATTACTGGAACTGCCTTGCATGAGGCGGCACATGGGTATGCACATCGGAAGTTCGCCGGCCGGGATGGTCCTCAAGGCTTTTTTGCGAGCGATATGATGTCTGTGAAATTTGTGAGGCCTGTTTTAGACCCGTTTCAGAAAAAACAGGTGTGGATTACACTGCTTGGTCCGCTTTTGCCGGGGCTCATTGGCGCAATCGGAATCATTGTGACTGTTTTATTTCTAAAAGAAAATCCAATTTCGACAGGGTTTTTCATTTTTTCAATCACGTATTTTATTCAATTGCTCTACCTTCTTCCGTTTATGGGGGATGGTAAGTCTATTATGAAGCAGTTATTGCTTGGTGGAATGGGAGGACAACGATCATGAACGTTCAGGCAATGAAACAAGGTGCAATTGTTGGTAGTTTCCTAGGTTTCTTAGGTTTTCCGATGCTGACTATTGGTGTTCTGTTCTATCACTTATTTCAATCAAAAACAAATAATGAATTATTATTTAACAGTCTTGCTTTTGAGATGGAAGGTTCGTCAGCATTTACGTTCCAAATCAAACCAAACTTTTTTATTTATATGGTTGTCATTTTTGCTGTCAGTTTTTTCATTGTGGCATTCCTATCAGCCATGAAACAGAAAAAAGCGAAAGATTAGGAGAATTCTCCTAATCTTTTTTTGTATATTAAACCAAATTTTAGTATAATAAAAAATAAATATATAAAAGGGGATATCAATGATTAAGAAATGGAGCATTCTTTTATTTACTGTTTTTCTATTAGCTGGATGCGGCGAGAAGGCTGCAGAAACAACAACGACAGAGAAAACGGTCTCAGAAAAACCTGCAACAGAGAAAAATAAGGAAACAGCAACTCACGATGAAGTAACTGTCGAACCTATGAAACTAACAAAAAATGAAAAAAGTCTTTTGGAAGCATTATCAGATAAGCCGTTTGAAGCGATGACAGTGAAAGGACTAAAAGGCAGTAATAAAAGTGTATCCTTGATCGGTATGCATTACAAAGATGGACAATTATTAAAAGAAGATACAAAAAAAATCACCATTGACCTTCATCAAAATGGCGTCGATAACAGTGTGAATTTTATCTATCAGCTAGAAGATGAAAAAGATGATCTGTTAAAAGTAACGTATAGCTTATGGAAAGATAAAGAGCAAAGCGAACTAACGAAACTCTCGACTAGCATGGATTTCAAACAGGACGTGGGAGGAAACACAACGATATCAGCTTCAGATCTTTTTCACATGTCTCCTGGAGAGAAAAAATTAATTTCTACTACCATCACAACTGGAATGAACCATGAGTTTTCTGGTTTAACAGGTTCTGAAAAGAATCTGAAAGAGGAATTAAAAGATGTAAAGCAGGCTTATTTGGTGTATTTGCAACTAGACAAATAACTATCGTAATATATATGGAGAATATGAAATTTTTTGACGAAAAATCTTCATATTCTCTTGACGAATTGTTAAGAAAGTTGTAACATAATAAAAGTCAACGCAATGACGTTGTCTCTAAAAGATTGATGCGGGTGTAGTTTAGTGGTAAAACCTCAGCCTTCCAAGCTGATGTCGTGAGTTCGATTCTCATCACCCGCTCCAATACATAATTTTGTTTATAACGCAGTATTTCGTTTCATAGATAAACGAAGTGTTGCGTTTTTTATTATGTCAGTATAATGTGAAAAGCACTGTGACCTACAGTGCTTTTTCAATGAGTTCATATTCACTTTCTCCACCATGTATTTGTATAAACATCTTCGTCAAGGATTGTATAAGTGCCTCACTCTTTTCCCGGGAAATAGATGGTGGGAAGAGAATGATTTGAAGAATGCTTTTTGTGTCTTGAGAAATTTGAGCTTTACTTGCTTGAGAAAATAACCCTTTAAGCTCTGCGCCATCCTGCCATTCAATATGACCAGTTTCATTTTTGGATAATGAAAGAGGCCCTTTCAATTGATCGGCATCTAATGTAAGGATAGGCAAGAAATATTTTAGTGAAAAAAATATCGACAAATCCTGTACGGAATTGGTCGAGTCAATAAATTGTTCTTTTTGAATATCAGCAAGAAGCGGAAGAAAGGGGATACCTTCTAGAAGGTTCGTCCATTCTTTGATCGCTGGTACTTCTTCCAAAGTTTGATCTTCATATTCAAAAAACAAAGATTCTTGAAACAGGCGCAGTCGGCCTTTTAACATTTGAGGGGATTTTCCTATCTCAATATGTGAATATTCAATCTGTCCAACATGGATAGACGGGCTTTTAGGTTGGGAGATTTCCATTTGTATCTTCACAGTGACTCACTCCAATCGGTCATGATACACTCGTATTATACTGAAAACAACTGAAGAAACAAAGAAAGGAGGTTTGCAAGGTGATTCATGTTGGACAATTAAAAGAAGAGTTAATTCAATATGCGAACGAAATTGGTGTCGATAAAATTCGATTTGCAAGTGCTGATACATTTGATTCATTAAAGGACCGCCTCATCTTACATGAATCGTTAGGGTATTTGTCCGGTTTTGAAGAGCCTGATATCGAAAAACGAACAAATCCTGCTTTGCTGCTTCCAAAAGCAAAATCAATTGTCGCCATTGCGCTCGCATATCCTTCTAAAATGAAAGATGCTCCCCGAAGTACAAAGGATGCAAGAAGAGGGATTTTTTGCAGGGCTTCATGGGGAACTGATTATCATGTTGTGCTGAAAAAAAAGCTCGACATGCTTGAAGAATTTTTGCGCAGTAAACACGAAGATATACGGACAAAATCAATGGTGGACACAGGTGAATTGTCTGACCGTGCTGTAGCCGAACGTGCTGGCATTGGCTTTAGTGCAAAGAACTGTATGATTATCACACCAGAGTTCGGATCTTATGTCTATTTGGCTGAGATGATCACAAATGTTCCATTTGAACCGGATGAGAAAATAGAAGACCAGTGCGGAACTTGTAATAAATGTGTGGATTCATGCCCAACGGGTGCTCTTGTGAATCCAGGCCAGCTCAATTCTCAAAGGTGTATTTCGTTTTTAACACAGACAAAAGGGTTTTTACCTGACGAATTTCGCTCGAAAATAGGGAATCGGTTGTATGGATGTGATACGTGCCAAACGGTCTGCCCAATTAATAAAGGGAAAGACTTTCATCTACATCCTGAAATGGAGCCGGACCCTGAAATTGCAAAGCCGCTCTTAAAGCCACTGCTGACAATCAGCAATCGTGAATTTAAAGAGAAGTATGGTCATGTTTCTGGATCATGGCGAGGGAAAAAGCCTATTCAGCGGAATGCCATTTTGGCACTTGCTCACTTTAAAGATACATCTGCTTTGCCGGATTTGGTTGACCTGATGCATAAAGATCCAAGACCGGTCATTCGAGGCACGGCTGCTTGGGCAATCGGTAAAATTGGCGATGGTCAGCAGCTTTCAGAACTGGAAAAAGCCCTTGAGCGGGAAAGTGATGAAGAAGCAAAACAAGAGATCATCAAAGGGATTGAATTGTTACAAACACCTTTAAATACTAAATAACCTCCCATTGAACATAGAATGAACCAAACAGAGATGTTAAAAAAAGTTTGGTGGTGTCTGTGTGAAACAATTATTAGAACAAACGTTAGAAGACAGACTGGCATATTTATTAAATGGCAGTACGATCAAACAGCCGCAGCTGATGTCTGATGTGGACGCTGTGGAGCGAAAGAAAGAGCTGTTTGCAAGAAGACAAGTTGAGATTGTCAAGGCGAAAGCAAAAGCAAAACTTCTTGATTCAGCTATTCAAGATGATGGAGCTCAGCAAGTACAATATCTCGCGCACCTCACTTATGTCTGTAAGGATATAGACGATTCTTTTTATTTAGAGGAACAGGTTGAGAAAAGAGAAGCGTTTCTTTATAACGACATGCTTGTGAAAGATCGGATGATGTTAGAAGAACGACAAAAGGAAGATCAGGTGGATGAGCGCTTCCAAAATGAAGACCAATTTGGAAGAGCTTTTCACTATGACCGGCGTGCAGCTGTTCAATATGCTGAAACGTATTGGAATAAACGAAATCCAGCCTATAAAAATTTCGAAGATAACTGTACGAATTTTATTTCACAATGTCTAAAAGCAGGGAATGCGCCAACGAGAGGATATCCGAACCGTGGATCTGGCTGGTGGGTTCGTCCACATACGTGGAGCTACAGCTGGACGGTGGCACATTCGATGAAAAATTATTTAGCGAATTCCAAAGCGGGGTTGAGAGCGAAGAAGCTCAAGGAGCCGCAGGAGCTTCAAATAGGTGATGTGATTTGCTACGATTTTGAGGGTGACGGTAGGTATAATCATACAACCATTGTCGTTGATCATGATAAAGGCGGAATGCCTCTTGTGAATGCACAAACGTATGACAGCCGTATGCGTTACTGGTCGTATGAAGATTCAACGGCTTATACACCTAGTATTCGTTATACGTTTTTTCACATTTTGGACGATGCTCCAAAGGATAGTTAATGGTATAATGTTGAGCGGAAAAGAAAATTAGAGGTGAACTTTTTTGGGACTTCATGTCGTTTTATATCAACCAGAAATTCCAGCTAATACTGGAAATATTGCGCGAACATGTGCAGCAACAAATACAACACTTCATCTGATTCGTCCGCTTGGTTTTTCGACAGATGATAAAATGCTGAAGCGTGCAGGACTCGATTATTGGAAATATGCCAATGTCGTCTATCATGATTCATTAGATGAATTGTTTGAGGCTCATCCGAAGGGGCAATTTTTCTATATCACAAAGTTTGGGCAAAAGCCGCATACAACGTTCGATTACTCGCAGCTAGATGAAGACTACTTCTTTGTATTTGGCAGAGAGACGAGTGGATTGCCAAAAGATTTGATTGAACGGAATATGGATCGCTGTCTACGTTTACCAATGACAGAGCATGTTCGTTCACTGAATCTATCGAATACGGCAGCGATTCTTGTGTATGAGGCGCTTCGCCAGCAGCAATACCGAGATTTGATATAAGAACATGATAAAAGCCGAGATCCGATCTCGCTTTCAGTGAATATGTAAGTACTGAAAATATGAACGAAATGAAAAAGGATGTTCCGCTGATGGAACATCCTTTTTTTCATTTACCAGGCTTGCCTTCGTAGCCAGCTGTGAAAATGGATACTAAAAACGTAATGATGACGCCCATCATAATGACCGTTCTCATTTAAGCTCCCCCTTATCCCTTTGTTCCTTTGCTGCCGGTTTCATATGTTGTGAAGTTCGCCTTGAAAAGCAGGAGATGAAGTTCATTTTTCTCCTGTTTTTCCTTTATTATGAAGGCTCTTGCGGATGGTTGTCAATTCAGTTTGCCAATTCGTCATTTTGAAGAACGAAAGCATGTAATAGGACGCCTCCGCATAGATTGTAAAACAGTATCTGATTTCTAGCTTCAATCTTGAAAGAGGAGGTTCATATGGATATTTTAAAGAAAATTGAACAGCACAGAGAAGAAGAGCAGCGACTGAAATGGGAAGGTACATTCAGCGAATATCTAGATATTATTAAAGAAAATCCACTTGTCGCTCAATCTGCTCATTCTCGCGTTTATCATATGATTAAGGACAGCGGGATTGAAGAGGAGAATGGGGTCAGAACCTACAAATTTTTTGATCAGGAGCTTTTTGGATTAGAGGAATCATTGGAAAGGCTAGTGGAAGAGTATTTTCACCCTGCGGCTAAACGTTTAGATGTCAGAAAGCGTATTTTATTGTTAATGGGTCCAGTCAGCGGCGGGAAATCGACGCTTGTCACAAGGCTGAAAAGAGGGCTGGAAGAGTATTCACTAACAGATCATGGCGCAGTCTATGCGATTAAAGGCTGCCCAATGCATGAAGATCCGCTTCATCTTATTCCGCAAAATCTGCGGGAGGATTTCTATAGAGAATACGGCATACGTGTGCAGGGGAATTTATCACCTTTGAACTTGATGAGGCTCGAAGAGGAATATGGCGGCCGCATTGAGGATGTGAGAGTGGAACGAATTTTTTTCTCAGAGGACAAACGGACCGGCATTGGTACCTTCAGCCCGTCTGATCCGAAATCTCAGGACATTGCTGACTTAACAGGAAGTATTGATTTTTCAACGATTGCTGAATTTGGTTCAGAGTCAGACCCGCGTGCGTACCGGTTTGATGGAGAGCTCAATAAAGCGAACCGTGGAATGATGGAATTTCAGGAGATGTTAAAGTGTGATGAGAAATTTCTATGGCATCTTCTTTCATTAACGCAGGAGGGAAATTTTAAGGCGGGGCGTTTTGCGTTGATTAGTGCGGATGAATTGATTGTTGCACATACGAATGAAACGGAGTACCGATCATTTATTTCGAATAAAAAGAACGAGGCTTTACACTCAAGAATTATTGTGATGCCGATCCCTTATAATTTAAAGGTGACAGAGGAAGAACGCATATATCATAAGATGATTTCAGAAAGTGATGTCTCAGATGTTCATATTGCACCGCATACGCTAAAGGTGGCTGCGATGTTCTCTATTTTGACAAGGCTGAAAGAGCCGAAGCGGTCTGATATCGATTTGGTGAAAAAAATGCGACTGTATGATGGGGAAAGTGTCGAAGGTTTCCAATCTGTTGATATTGATGAGATGAAAAAGGAATTTCATGACGAAGGAATGAGCGGAATTGACCCGAGATATGTCATTAACCGCATTTCATCCACCATTATTCGAAAGAACATGGAATCCATCAATGCACTGGATGTCCTCCGTTCCTTAAAAGAAGGACTCGATCAGCATCCATCGATCTCAAGTGAAGATCGGGAACGTTATTTGAATTTTATTTCTGTCGCACGAAAAGAGTATGACGATATGGCGAAGAAGGAAGTTCAAAAGGCATTTGTGTATTCCTATGAGGAGTCTGCGAAAACTCTCATGGATAATTACTTAGATAATGTTGAGGCGTACTGCAATAAAAACAAACTGCGTGATCCGTTAACAGGTGAAGAAATGAATCCTGACGAAAAGCTCATGCGTTCAATTGAGGAACAGATCGGCATTTCTGAAAACGCCAAAAAGGCATTCAGAGAAGAAATCCTCATTCGGATTTCAGCTTATGCGAGAAAGGGCAAACGCTTTGATTATAATTCTCATGAGAGATTACGAGAAGCCATTCAGAAGAAGCTCTTTGCCGATTTGAAAGATGTCGTGAAAATTACGACATCGACGAAAACCCCGGATGAGCAGCAGTTGAAGAAGGTCAATGAAGTAGTGGCGCGATTGATTGATGAGCATGGCTATAATTCCACAAGTGCAAATGAACTCTTAAAATATGTAGGTAGTCTTCTGAATCGTTAATAAATGAAGGAGGCATTATTGGCGCAAACCAGCACCAGTAATGTCTTTTTTAGAAATCGTCGTCATTTCGACGACGGCCAGCATACGATAATGGAATCGATGGTTACAAGAATTGTCCAAAAAGGTGAGGAGGGGGATGGATGTCCCGGCAAGAAAAAAGTCAGTTTATTGTGTCTCAGGAAGACTGGTCCCTCCATCGAAAAGGCTTTGATGACCAGCAGCGTCATCAGAAAAAAGTCAAAGAGGCGATTAAAAACAATTTGCCGGATCTTGTCACAGAGGAAAGCATCATTATGTCTAATGGCAAAGATGTGGTCAAAATTCCGATCCGTTCTTTAGATGAATATAAAATTCGGTACAACTATGATAAGAATAAGCATGTAGGTCAGGGGGATGGAGACAGCCAGGTTGGCGATGTGGTCGCTCGGGATGGATCTGACAGTAAGCAAGGGCAGGGAAAAGGGCAAGGTGCTGGAGATCAAGCCGGTGATGATTATTACGAAGCAGAAGTCTCATTAATGGATTTAGAGGAAGCGTTGTTTCGTGAGCTGGAGCTACCAAATCTTAAACAAAAGGAACTTGATGATATCGTTGTCGAGGAAATTGAGTTTAATGATATTCGCAAAACGGGGTTAACCGGTAATATCCATAAAAAACGCACAATGCTGTCAGCATTTAAACGAAATGCCATGACAGGAAGCCCTTCCTTTTATCCTATTTATCCAGAGGATATTAAGTATAAGACGTGGAATGAAGTCACCAAACCAGAATCAAAAGCGGTTGTCCTAGCGATGATGGATACGAGCGGAAGTATGGGGCTTTGGGAAAAATATATGGCGAGAAGCTTTTTCTTTTGGATGACACGTTTCTTGCGGACAAAGTATGAGACAGTCGAGATCGAATTCATTGCCCACCATACAGAGGCGAAGGTCGTAGATGAGGAGCACTTCTTTTCTCGGGGAGAGAGCGGGGGAACCATTTGTTCTTCTGTCTATCGAAAGGCACTAGAGCTCATAGACGAACGATATCCTCCGTCACGATATAATATTTATCCTTTCCATTTTTCTGATGGTGACAATTTGACCTCTGATAATGCACGGTGCGTGAAGCTCGTTTCTGAAATTATGAAAAAAGCCAATTTATTTTGTTATGGTGAAGTGAATCAATATAATCGGCATTCTACGTTAATGTCAGCATATAAACATATTCAGGATGAGAAATTTAAGCATTATATTTTGAAGCAAAAATCAGACGTTTTTCTCGCATTAAAAAAATTTTTTCAGCAGGAAGAAGTTCTTTCTTAAAGAGAACATTCAAAAAAACCTTTCAGCATAAGGGCTGAAAGGTTTTTTGTGTGGAGAAGGAAGGGATCACCAGAAAAAAAGTAAAACTTTCTCTTTGACATTTCAATTTTCATTTATTAATATTTAATCTTGTTAAATATAAGTTTTTCAAAAAAAGATGCCGATCGTCTTTTCTTCTTTTTCTGCTTTTTGCTCATAAGTGAACAATAAGTATAAATGGGCTGCACACCATTTTCAGCAGAGTAGAAAAAGGGGAAACAGGCCCAGCTCTATGAGCTTGTTTCATAATCTGTCAGATGATGGGCATTCTAAGTTTGCTAAAGCAGATGACACTATATTTTTATACATGAAAGGAGAAACAAAACATGAACAGAGGGCGTTTATTGCTAACGAATATTATTGGCCTTATTGTGATTCTTGCCATTATTGCCGGAGGTGCTTATTACTACTACGAAAGCACAAACTTCGTAAAAACTGATGAAGCAAAAGTGACAGGTGACATGTACCAAATTACAGCGCCAGCAGCTGGACAAATCAAAGGCTGGGACATCAATGAAGGTGACGAAGTGCAAAAAGACAGCACAGTTGCAAAAGTTGAAGGAGAAGCAAAAACAAACATTAAAGCAGTGGCTGATGGCACATTAGTCAAAAAAGAAGTACAAAACAACCAACAAGTGCAGCCTGGGACAGTTCTTGGTGAAACGATTGACCTAAGCAAGCTTTACATTACAGCGAATATTAAAGAAACAGACATTAAGAACATTGAAAAAGGTGACAAAGTGGACATCGTTGTAGACGGCGATCCTGATACAACATTTGAAGGAACAGTTGAACAAATTGGTTATGCAACAAACTCAACATTCAATATGCTGCCAGCAACAAACTCAAGTGGTAACTACACGAAAGTGACACAAAAAGTAGCAGTGAAAATTTCAATTAAAAATCCATCTGACAAAGTACTTCCAGGTATGAATGCTTCTGTCAAAATTTCATCTTAATGATGACTGATATCAAAAAATGAAAGGAGGTTGTCTGAGATGGCAAATCAACCTGCAGCGACAAAACAGGGAGCAGGCTCCTTGTCTTTACTGATCATTTTAATGGCCGGTTTGTTCGTAGCGATTTTAAACCAAACGCTTTTGAACGTAGCCATGCCCCATTTAATGACTGAATTTAATGTGAGTGCGACGACAATTCAGTGGCTTACAACAGGTTACATGCTTGTCAACGGTGTGCTCATTCCGTTATCTGCGTTTTTAATCACACGTTTTGGCCAGCGCAGCTTATTCCTCGTGGCGATGATTTCATTTACACTAGGGACCTTTATTTGCGGTATTGCGCCAAACTTTTCTACGATGCTGATTGGTCGTTTGATTCAGGCAGTCGGTGGCGGTATCTTACAGCCGCTCGTCATGACAACAATCCTTTTTATTTTCCCTCCAGAAAACAGAGGGAAAGGAATGGGGATTTTTGGTCTTGCGATGATGTTTGCGCCAGCTGTCGGACCAACGTTATCTGGTTATATTATTGAACACTATTCATGGCGTATTATGTTTTATGGACTTGTACCAATCGGTGCGATTGTCATTATCGCGGCTTTCTTTATGTTTAAAAATATTGTAGAGCCTAAAAAAATCAAGCTGGACAGCCTTGGTGCGATTCTGTCGATCGTTGGTTTTGCTTCGCTTCTATACGGAGTGAGTGAAGCGGGAAGTGATGGTTGGACAGATCCAATCGTTTTATCTACGATTATCATTGGTGCGATTGCGATCATTCTCTTTATTTTCCAACAGCTAAAAGCGGATAATCCGATGCTTGATTTCCGCGTGTTTAAATACAGCATTTTCTCATTATCAAGTGTTATTAACATTATTATTACCGTTGCCTTATACACTGGGATGTTCTTACTTCCGATCTATTTGCAGAACCTCGTTGGGTTTACTGCACTGCAATCGGGGTTATTAATGCTTCCAGGGGCACTTGCGATGCTCATTATGTCTCCAATTTCAGGGATCTTGTTTGATAAATTTGGACCTCGTCCACTTGCCATTGTGGGGATGCTGATTACAGTTGTCACCACATACGAGTTTACAAGGCTGACGATTGATACATCTTATAGTCACATTGTGCTCATGTATGCAGTACGTGCCTTTGGTATGTCACTCTTGATGATGCCAGTCATGACTGCTGGGATGAACCAATTACCGCAGCATTTAAACAGTCATGGTACAGCGATGTCAAACACACTGAGACAAATCAGTGGTTCGATCGGTACGAGTTTGATCACGACGATTTATACAAATCGCACGACATTCCATTATTCCAATATGGCAGATCAAACGAATACGGCTGACCCGTTCTTTATGAATTCATTCCAGGCGGCTGTCTCTAATGTGATGCACCATATGGGCATGACAGCAGAAGCTGCTCAAAAATATGTGTCGACCCAGCTCTTTACGAAAGCACAAGTCGATTCCAATGTGATGGGCATCAATGATGCTTACATGTGGGTGACATTATTCTGTGCAGCTGGTGTGATTCTCAGCTTGTTCCTGCGAGATGTACGTAAGGATAAAAAGCGAAAAGAAAAGCAGGATAAGAAACAAGAAATGACATTGCTTCCAGCACCTAAGGAAGCAAACCAAGATGCAAGATAAGTGTGGAGGGACCGTACATGAAAATTTATGTCGTATACGATAGTGAAGGTGACCATACAAAAGCACTTGCAGAAGCGATTGCAGCTGGCGCAGGTGAAACAGAGCAAGCTGAAGTGTTCATTGATCATGTGAAAGATGCGGATATCCGCAAGCTTGATCAAATGGATGCAATCATTTGGGGCTGCCCTGGTCACTTTGGTACCATTAGTTCTGGATTAAAGACATGGATTGACCGTCTTGGGTATTTATGGGCAGAAGGAAAACTTATCGATAAAGTCGGTGCCGTTTTCTGTACCACTGCAACAACACATGGCGGATTAGAAATGACGATGCATAATTTGATTACGCCAATGTTCCATCAAGGGATGCTTGTGGTCGGCCTTCCTGGAAATGTTCCAGAAAATGCGTTATACGGCTCTTATTATGGAGCAGGTGTGACGTGCCCGATTGATTCTGATGAAGTGATTTCTGCAGAAGGCATTGAGCTGGGGAAAGCATTAGGAAGACGTGTAGCATCAGTCACTGCGTCATTTAAGCGATAAGGAGAGGGTTCTTTTGGCGACGATTATTGTAGCGTTAGTAGCTGCTGTTCTAGTCATTATCGGATTAGTAGCGTTCAATGTCAGACACGCTTCGGCCGAGAAGGAAGAGATCAAAGAAGATGTTTCGAATCATCCTGACGTGCCGCATAGCGAGCCAGAAGTTGCGGCGAGACCTGTAGAGCCTGAAGTGGAAGAAAAAGCGTCAGAGCCTTCTCAGACAGATGATGCTCCGTCAGGTGATGATTTCTATAGACAGGCGCTTCAAAAGTTTAAGCAGCCAGAACCACCTGTCAAAGAAGAAGAACCAGAGACGAAAATGAATGATGATATGTATCGTTCTGCTTTACAGAAACTAAAGCAGAAGGACAAATAAAAAGAGAACCTCTCGTCAGGTTCTCTTTTTTATTACACAAAAAAACCGCCGGCATAAGCCGAGCGGTTTTCCTTCACTCTATAAAGTGCTAAAAGAGCAGATGCTCTTAAATTACGCTTTGTTAACGTTAGCAGCTTGTGGTCCACGGTTACCTTCAACGATTTCGAAAGAAACTGATTGACCTTCTTCTAAAGTTTTGAAGCCTTCGCCTTGGATAGCAGAGAAGTGAACGAATACATCGTCTTGACCTTCTACTTCGATGAATCCGAAACCTTTTTCAGAGTTGAACCATTTTACTTTACCTTCTAACATGAAATTTCCTCCTAAAGCGATCTTAACGCTTAAATTCACTATTCTTGCTCTTACACAAACTTCAAAGACGAAAACTCTTTCAAAACTTTCTTCTTAAAGATGATACGAACAAAAATAATTACCTTTACTTTACCAGTGTTTGCGGGAAAAAACAACTGTTATACGAAAACTTTTTTAAAAATAATTAGCGCTAACAAATTGAGGAAAAAGCCTATGTTAAGTGTTCTCTTTTACGTCCAGAAAAGCTCACTTGGTTTCTGCCTGACTGCTTCGCTTTATAGAGCTCCTGGTCTGCAATAATCGGTAATTGTTTCATGTTTTCACTTGTTCCTGCATCATAAGCACATCCAATTGACACCGTAATGTGAATCGATGTTCCGTTTTGTAAATAAATTGGCTGATCCGCCATTTTTTTTCGTAAACGTTCCGCAATTTGCCATGTTTTTTCAACGGAACAATTCGGTAAAAGCACAGCAAATTCTTCACCGCCGATCCGCCCAATATAATCAGAGCTTCTTGTGTTCTTAATCAGCCTTGTTCCGATTTCTTTTAAAACAATATCTCCCTCATGATGTCCATACTGATCATTGATGGTTTTGAAATAATCGATGTCTAGGTAAATCAAGGACATTTGATGGATAGGTTGCTTTAAGTTCAGAGAAAAAGCATCACTTAATATTTCATCGAATTTCCGTTTATTTAAAACACCAGTTAAAAAGTCATAATGAGCTTGGAATTTATACAAATTTAACATCTGATACGCTTTTGTTTGATGCTCAATGACATAAAAGTTAAATAAACCGGCAATATACGAGAAAATCCAATAGGCAGTATGCAGTTCAAACGATCTTTCATTGACAATGATGATAAATAAAATCGTCGCAATGACGTTGCTCATGGTAATAGATAACAGCATTTTTACGACGTGATTGATATGACGCTCAGCAATTAAAAAGGAAGCTGTGGCGATAAATATCATGGAAAAAATATTAATGAAAGAAGCGACATTGGCTTCGATTAATAATCGGCCAATAATGATCACACAGGCTGCAATGAACGTTTGTGCAATGCCTCCATAAAATGCCGTTAAAATAAGGGGGATATGTCTTAAATCGATGATGGCTGGTCCTGCTTTAATAGAGAAAAACATTAAGAGGACACCGAGTAACCCAGAAATCATTCCTTTAAAAATTTGTCTGAGCAAGGTGTCTTCCTTTTTTAAAAAATTCTCTTTAAACACAAGCATCAATAAATAATGGAAAGTGACAAGAATTGTTAAATTAATAAAGAGGTCTCTTAGCAAAATAAAATCACCTTTTTAAAATTACTAAAATTTGTTGCAAAAGAAAAGGGGAAACAAGATAATTAATAAAAATTTCACTTATGAGGGGTTTAAAATGAGGAGAAAACAATTTCCAGATCGAACGGACTGGCTTTCTTTTTTTGAGACGTGGCCTGATGAAGGATTTGAACGAGATATGCCCATTGAATATCAAGATCTAACGTTTCGGTTTGAGAATGAGGAAGAGCGATTTGTGGTGACGATGTCTCTTGGAGTACAAGAATTTTCTTTGAAGGCTGTTCGAAAAAAGGACGCATCTGTTTTAGGAGTATATGCCTTTAAAACTGTGCGACATGTAGAAATAAAAAAGGATCGGCAGCATGAAAAAGAGCTGTTGATACTATTAGATGGTGTGGAACGGTTTGTTATCACGATCGAAATCACCTTCTTGCCTTCCTTCTGCATCATGGTGAAAGAGCATTTTTCAGGAGAATAAACAGGAGCCTTTCTGAAAAAAGGCTCCTGTTTTAGTTATTTGTGCTCGATGTCATTGAGTACTTGCTGAATAGATTCATCATCCATTACATTCATGACACTTTCATCAATGTGAAGAGACTGGGCGTAAGACTCTCTCGGCGGCTGATGAGTTTGGTATGTTTTTGATGATGTTTGATGCTGATTTGTTTCATTTGGCTGGACAGCGCTGAATGCTTGCTTGATCATTTGTCCTACTTCAGCTGTGCCTTTTGAGTCTTTACGTGAATGTGAATGGGACTCATGACGAGATGGCTCATGATGGTGTTGATCTTGCCCTTTCATCATTGAGGACAAATTCATTTGAGTCATGCTGCTAAGTCTTCTCCGTAATAGTGGTGAAAATAATGCAATGATGGCTGTTGATGCTGCGATCATTGCACCAGTACTCATACCTTTTCTCTTTTTAAACAAACGAATCCCTCCATTTGATCGTGATGATACTTCTTCATCATGTTTAGGATGACCAATCAAGGCTGATTTATGAATTCATTGCTGAAATAGAGGATGTGTGCATAAAAAGTCTGCTGGATGAAAAACCTATGAGCAAAAGGAGGGAATCAATTGATGAATAAGAAATGGATGCTATCTTTATTACTCGTTCCAACATTGATCACTGCTGGGTGTGGAATGAACAACCAGGGCGATGAACGAAGAGGAACAATGAAACGACAGTATGAAAATGTCACATATAAGAACGACAACATGAGACAGGATCAACCAAATGTGCAGACACCTCAGAAGGTGAAAGTGGCAGATAAGGCATCAGAGCTTGTTGCCAACATGTCTGAAGTGAAAACAGCGAACGTACTTGTCACAGGGAAAAATGCATTTGTTGCTGTCGTGCTTGAAGGCAATAAAAGCGGAGATGTAACAGACGATTTGAAAAAGAAAATTTCAGACAAAGTCAAATCGACGGATCAACAAATTGATAATGTGTATGTATCTGCTAATCCAGACTTTGTCGATCGTATGGCAGGGTACGGAAAACGTATTAGAAGTGGAGAGCCAATTTCAGGATTCTTCGACGAGTTTACTGAAACGGTTCGACGTGTCTTCCCTGAATCAAAATAGCTACGACAAAAGCCGTATGTCATATGCGGCTTTTTTGTTTGGAACCGCACCTTGCGCACCTGACTGCATAAAGTAAAAAATATATCACCTCTTGTTGATCTTTGTTTTTTCATAGAAAGAGAAAGAGGTTGCAGGATGAATTCAGGTGGGGAGTAAATGAAAGCAAAACCGTCATTAATTCATAAAAAACTTGTAAGCGGAATGATTGCAGCAGGTTTGATTTTTTATGCGTTCACTGCGTACTTGATTTATGTAGCGTTCCAGCTGGCAGGGCAATATCTAGAGGAGCATTCTTCGCCTAAAACGGTCTTAACGGAAGGACTCAATAAGCAAGTCTATGAACATATTCGAATCTACTATGCAGAGGATGAGGGCGCCTTTGTCGATCTGACCATAGAAGCGCTTGAGCAGGCAAAGAAGAGGACGATGTCAGTGTTTCAGTATGAAGCTGATAAACCGTTAGATATCATTTATTTTGATGATAAAGAGACGATTGAGCAATTTGCTGGCATCAAGCATATTACAGGTTTTTATTCTGATGTTGATCATATGATTGGATTATACCCAGATAAACGGGAAGAATTGTTGAAGAAAGAGACACTGCCTTTATACTTTTTCAACACGTTATTCATTCATGAGTATGCCCATTTCGTTTTCTATGAAAAGGTGCATGCATATAAGGTATCTCCAGTCGTCTTTCCCCTTTGGTTCCATGAAGGGACAGCAGAATGGACGGCCTATGATGTGCTGAACGCTACGTCTGAACGGTTTGACGTCATTCCTTTTAAATCTCTTTATTCTGATCAAGACTGGCAAGAATCTCGCACGACGTATGAGACAGATGTTTATTTACAAAGCTACTATATGATCTATGAGCTTGTGCAGCTTTATGGACGAGATGTCATACATGAGATCATGGAGGAAACGGCGAAAACTAGTCGTTTTGATAGAGGGTTTGAACAAGCGACAGGACAACGTCTCACAGATTTTGAAGAGCAATTTAAACTGAATTATCAAAGAAAAAACGGCTGACCTGTAAATAGGTCGGCCGTTGTTTTTATTTAATGAAGCGGTTTTTGCTGATTGGCTTTGCTTGGCGGCATCTGCACTTGTCCTTGCATAGGGGCAAATGTAGACGTCATCGCCTGCATATCTTGAGCTGTAAGCTGTGGAACTTGATAATAGCTATGTTTGTTTTGATATAAGAAAATTTCATATGCCATTTCAATAAAGTTCGGAATTTGCGCTGCAAGCACACGTCGCACCACAGGGTTTGTGACCTCTAATGCAGTCATTGAGAGTAATCCAGCATGAGATTTCACGAGACCAAGCATATGTCCTGTAATTCCCGCATCTTTTACATCTTGTAATGACTGATTTGGCTTTTTAGGCTGAGATGGTTTTATTCCGTATGTCACCTGCGTCTGTTCTTTCATCATATAAGTAGATGTTTCTTCACTAGGCTTTTGACCAGTAGAAAAGCAATCTACCGTGACGTTGTACTGGGACAATACAAATTGATATTGTCGATCTAACATGTCGGATAATGCGGGATCTTGGATAAATTGCCGAAAGATCATGTATTGATCCAAAATATTAATGGTCCCTGCCAATACCTCATGTAAATCAAATAACTCATGCCCGCCATGATTGAATTGGGGCTGCTGGGCATGTCCTTGAACGTTTGTCTGCTGATCGTTTTGCATAAAGAATCCTCCTTCTGTTTATACAGTCTGTTTTAATGTGAGGAAGTTTTCCTCCTTTCATGCAAAAAACATTATTTACAATTAGAGGGTTTTCTTCCTTTTTGTCGAAAAAATGTATCAGACGAATGAACATGGGGGTACCAGATGCAGGACAAAATCATTAATCGTTTGATAGAAGACGAACATGTGCAGGCACCAGTGATTGGCATCGGTGTTTCGCCGTTTGAACAGCATCATCTTGAGGCTTTTTTTCAATCATTTCCGCAGGAATTAAATGCCTCTTTTATTGTTGTGCAAAATCATGTGACAGGCGATTGTGTAACTGATTTGGAAGCACTTGTTTTACCGATTGGCTACCGAGCAAAGCCGATTAAGCATGGTGAGAAAGTCATGAAAAATACGATTTATTTTTGTCCGCAGCATGCAGCTGTGACATTGACAGAAGACAAACGGCTACACATAACAGAGCAGCATCCTACGAACAAGGCGTGTGCTGTGAATTCGTTGTTTCAGTCACTTGCCAATGTGCAAAAGGAAGAGGCCTATGCGATCTTTTTTCAAAAAGGCTATTGTGTAGGAAGTGGCTTGCTTCAAATCGTTGTGCAAGGCGGTACAGCCATATCGTGCAGTGAGACAAATAGTGGGTTTGATCGTATGTATCATCAAACATTTCAAGACCCTTCTGCACTTGCGTCATATATAGCCAACATCATCAACATTCCGCATACAGATGTTGCAGACCCTGTTTTGATCAGAATGATTGAACGTCTTGAAATGCATAAAGGAATTGCTTTTTCAACCTATGAGAAGCGCAGGCTGCTCTCTGTCATTCAAAAAAGAATGAGGAGTGCGAACCAATCGATCTCCTTATTGTCCGAGTACGATCGTTTATTAGAGAGAGAACCAGATGAGCTTGATCGCCTGCATGTACAGCTTTTAAGCGGAACGACTTCCTTTTTTAGAGATATGGAAGCCTTTCGAGTATGTGAACATCACATCATTCCGTCGATCATTGAAAACACAATGAAAAATGGGAAATCTCGATGCCGCATTTGGATTGCAGGATGTTCTACAGGTGAAGAAGCCTATTCTTTTGCGATGTTATTTTTAGAAGAAATGAAACGAAGACAAGTGTCCATTGAACTTCAAGTGTTTGCAACAGACATCAACCGGAAAGCCATCCGAAGTGCAAGCAAAGGTGTTTATTCGCTTGAGTCTATGGCACGGATGCCAGAAAAATGGAGGGCGCGATATTTCGAAAAAAAAGGTGACGCTTTTATTGTGAAGCAGTCGCTTAGAAAACATATTGTCTTTGCTCCTCACAATTTATTGATCGATTCACCTTTTATCCACCTCGATTTTATCAGTTGCCGAAATGTTCTGATGTACTTCCAGCCAGAAGTACAAAAACGAGTCTTATCTCGATTCCAATATGCACTAAAGGATCAAGGGATGTTGATATTAGGACCGAATGAAAAGGTACCCAATATCCCTCGTTTATTTCATTTGTTAAATGAAAAGTGGAACATTTACACCCACTCAAACGTTCCTAAATACAATGCAGGTCGTACGGAGTTAAAAGAACGAGCTGTCCAATATATGAAAGAAGTAGAGCAGGAGTATGATGCATGTTTCATCATAGACGATTGCGAGCAAATTCTCGCGATATCAAACGGTGCCTATTCTTTCTTAGCGCATGCAGAAGTCTCAGATGAATTATGTGAATATGTAACCCCTGATTATATGAAAGAGATACTAAGTCAAAGCTTTCAAAAGGTGTGGACTGAAGAGACTGAGGTTGTCTTTCAACATGTCCTCATTTCGGATAATGGCAGAAAGCAGTATGCTGATTTTACAGTGAAACATTTTGATCGCCGTTTTAAAGGAGTATACGTCATTCTCATTCGGATGAGTGAGAGAGGAAAAAATCAAAAGAACGGCAGGGACAAAGGGATGTCAGAGCAGAATTCGGTTTATCAACAGCGAATTGTCGATTTAGAAAACGAGCTCAATGAGGTCAAACAAAAGGAGCAAGAAGCAAGGGCTCAATTAAAAGAAAAAAACAAGCAAATAGAAGTGCGCGAGAAAACAAACGAGCATTTTATTAATATCATCAACAACTTAAAGGTGACAAGAGAAGAACTGTACCGGCCGTCTGTGAAGCCAGAACTTGCCACGTTGTTTGTGGACCGGGAAATGAATATTCGCTATCACACTCCTACAGCTGCCTCTTTATTTACTTCAGCTCAAACCCGGCACCAGCAAACTTTTCAGTCGATGGTGAAGAAGCTATCGAAGGAAATGCTCTATCATGATATTCAATCTGTCATTTCAGATAGGCGCGTGATCGAACGTGAAATTGAAACGAACGAAGGAGAACAATTCACGGTTCATATGACGCCTTTCTATGATCAAGATCGCGAGGGAGCAGTGATGACCTGGATCAAAATGACCGAAATGACGAAATTGAAGCAGGCTCTTCATCTTGCGGTGACAGCACTTGATAACAGCCATATTCATATTGTGGTTGCAACAGGAGAAGGTGTCATTCAGTGTGTCAACCAGCGCTTTTGTCAGTTTGTACAGCAGCATGAATATGACTTGATCGGAAAAGATATTTTTTCTGTTTATTATGCGTTGTGTCAATGTGATGATCTAGCGAAACAATGGGACGTGTGTTTAAGAGAGGGCAGCTGGACAGGTGAGTTGTATTTTCAGGACTTATCAGGGCGTGAGCGATGGGAAAGAGTCTCTTTACACCGAATCGATGACCCTGACAAAATGCAGTCTACTGTCATGCGGATTTCAGAGGATATTACAAGTCAAAAACAGTCTGAGAAAATGCTGATGAAGTCTGAAATGCTGTCAGCAGTTGGACAGCTGGCAGCTGGTATTGCCCATGAGATACGTAACCCACTTACGTCGTTAAAAGGCTTTTTACAGCTAATGATTCAAAGTAAAAAGTATCAGAAGGATTATGCCGATGTGATGATGTCAGAGTTTAATCGGCTTGAGTCTATTATTAACGAGTTCCTTGTGCTCTCTAGAAGCAAATCTGTTAAATTTGAACCGGTGAATGTGAATCTTCTGCTCGAAGAAGTCATTATGGTCGTTGAATCTCAGGCGGTCTTAAAAGGAGTGTCGATTCAAAAGAATCTGGCTCCCTCTCTGCCTCATATTCAAGGCATTCCAAATGAACTAAAACAAGTGTTCCTTAACATTCTTAAAAACGGAATTGAAGCGATGGATGGAGTAACAGGTGTGATCCAAGTGACTTCATTATTGAAAAACGACCAAATGATGCTGATATTTGAAGACCAAGGAAAGGGCATACCAGAAGACGAGATTGGAAAATTAGGTGAACCTTTTTACACAACGAAAGAAAAAGGCACGGGTCTTGGATTAATGATGACCATTAAGATTATTGAAAGCCATGGCGGTACCATTCGTTTTGAGAGCAAAAGCTTTGAAGGGACACGTGTGATTATTACGTTTCCAAGTAATTGAGATCAGTTTTACATGAAATCCATCCAGTCTTAATAATTGCTTTGTACACTAGAAGAGATGAAGTTCAAAGGGGAGAAATCTAATGAAACGTATACAATCTATTCGAATGGTCTGTTGTTTGATTTTGGTGATATTTAGTCTGCAATCTTTACTGCCTAGTATGATGACAGCTGAGGCGTTTTCTTCTTCTGAGAAAAAGGAGACTTTATGGAAACAAACAAAGCCGATGAACATAAAAAAAGCCCGAAAACTGATAGGAGAAACGGTAACGGTGAGCGGAATCGTAACAGCAGATCAATCCGCTATAGGGAATGGGAAACTATCAACATATATTCAAGACAAAACAGCTGGTCTCAATATTTATTCTGCGCAGCCTAAGAATTTTCCAGAACTGAAAGCAGGCATGAAGGTCACGGTGACAGGCAAGATCACGACTTATAAAGGGCTCGTTGAAATTGTGCCAGATCAAGACCATCTGAAGATTGATGCTGTGAATCAGCCATTGCCTTCGCCAAAGAAAGTTTCCATTAAACAATTGGAATCGGATCAGGCAAGCAAATATGAAGGGAGATTAGTGACGGTAAAAGGCTATGTAGAACAGGCGCCAGATCAGCCGGCTGGCGGTGGATACAATGTGGCCATCATCGATAAAAAATATCATAGCACAGTCCTTAGAGTCATGGTTGATACGGGTGCCATTGATCAAGTGAAGACCGGAAAATGGTATGAGTTTACTGGCGTTTTAAGCAGATACGATACGCTGCAAGTACTTCCAAGACACAAAACCGATGTCAAATTGCTGAAGCACCAGCCAAAGCCGCCAAAAATCAAAAAAGAATATGAGGCAACGGTAGATCGTGTTGTGGATGGAGATACCATTCATTTGAAGAAGCCTGTGCTCGGCACAACAAAGGTACGCTTCGTGAATATGGACACACCAGAAACCTACCACAAGCCAAAAAATGAATTAGATCAAAACCAGCTACGTTTTGGACAAAAAGCGACGGATTATTTAAAAACCCTTCTTTCAAGTGGTGATCGAGTCACATTAAAGATTGGCCCGGAAGCAAAGGATGGATATGGACGTCTTTTAGCTCAAGTCAAAACCAAAAAAGGGCTGAATACGAACCTAGAGCTTGTGAAAAAAGGATATGCCCCTACTTATTTCATTTGGCCTGTTGGAGATGAAAAAGAGTATCTGATGTTCCAGCAAGCAGTGAAAGATGCCAAGGAAAAAGGGCTTGGTATTTGGAATGAAGAAGATCCTCTGCTAGAACAGCCGTTTGAATTTAGAGCACGCGAGCAGAAAAAAGGGCTCACTCGTTATGTGGGTGATTCATCTGCAAAAACCTACGTATCACCTGACAGCTGGAATGAGATCGATGTGGATAAACGTATCTTTTTTGCTTCTAAAGAAGAAGCAGAGCAGGCTGGATATCAGGCGTCAGAATCATCCAGTGAAGTCCCATTAACCATTTTAAGCATGAATGATTTGCATGGTAAAATTGATCAGCAATATGAGCTGGATGTAAAAGGTGATGGCAGTAAAGGAACGTATGGACGGATGGATTATGTGGCGGCTTATATAAAACAAAAGCAGGCTGCGCAAAAAAATACGATAACAGTTCATGCAGGAGATATGATAGGCGGAAGCTCGCCAATATCTTCTCTTTTACAAGATGAACCAACCGTTGAACTAATGGAGAACATCGGCTTTGATGTTGGGACAGTCGGCAACCATGAGTTTGATGAAGGTGTAGATGAATTATTGCGCATCTTAAAAGGTGGAGATCATCCTAAAGGCACAAAAGGGTACGATGGGCAGAACTTCCCGCTTGTTTGTGCAAACTGTGAATACAAGGATACTGGCAAACCACTTTTACCAGCCTATGAAATCATGGATGTCGAAGGAATTCCTGTGGCTTTTATCGGGGTAGTGACAACATCAGCGGCAGGAATGGTCATGCCAGAAGGAATTAAAGATATTCAATTTACTGATGAAGTCAAAGCTGTCAATGAAGCAACGAAAGAATTAAAGCAAAAAGGGATTAAAGCGATCGCAGTTCTGGCTCATATGACCGCCTCTCAAAATGGTGATACCATTACTGGAGAAAGCGCAAGGCTCGCCAAAGAAGGTGATGACGAAATTGATGTCATTTTCGCTGGCCATAATCACGAAGTGGTCAATGGAGAAGTGAATGGAAAATTAATTGTCCAAGCCTTTGAATACGGAAAGGCAATTGGAGAAGTCAATGTCACACTTGACCGGAAAACAAAGGATATTGTCAAAAAGAGTGCAAACATCCAGTATGTAGACCAGGCTGGTATTGAAAAGGATCAGGAAGCAGCGGACATTTTAGCCCATTACGGAAAAGAAGTGGAGCCGATTATTAGTGAGGTTGTTGGAGAAGCTGGCGTCAAGATGGAAGGTGGCTATTCCAATGATGGTGATACACCACTTGGCAACCTCATTGCGGATGGCATGAGATATTCAATGAAAAGTGACTTTGCCATGATGAATGGCGGCGGTATCAGACAAAATCTCGAAAAAGGACCCATTACTTGGGGAGACCTCTTTAATATTCAGCCATTTGGAAATGTGTTAGTAAAGCTGGACATCAAGGGGAAAGATTTAGTTGATATCATTGAAGCTCAAATATCTCCTCAATTTGGACCAGATTATAGCATTTCAGGCTTTTCTTATTCGTACGATCCGTTAACATATAAAGTAGTCGACTTAAAACTGCCTGATGGTTCTTCCGTTGATTTCGATAAAACGTATACACTCACAGTGAACAACTTCATGGCGACTGCCACTGGAAGTAAGTATGCACCGATTGGGCGGCTAGGGAAAAATCCGGAAACAGGCCCAGAAGATTTAGAAGCAACGGTTGCTTTTGTAAAGAGCTTCGAGGGAGCTTCTATTGTGTATCAAAAAGAGGGCCGAATTCAACAAGCGAAACAAGAAGAAAAGGCAGCAGCAAGCTAAAGAATCATCAGCAAAGACAAAGGAGTTAACGCATGAAAAAATGGCTTGCAGTGATTGTCATGTCAGCGGGAATTGTGGTGCTTGGCTGGGGAATCTGGCAAATCGCTTCTACTCACTTACAAACAGCACATTCTTTAGAGGAAGCAAAGAAGGTCGTAGAAACTGATCAAGGGATGACAAAGGAAAAATTTTCACCTGAAATGGAGAAAGCCTCTGGCATCCTGACCATTCCGAAATTAAAAGCCGATTTGCCGATTGTTGAAGGGACAGATGCGGACGACCTTGCCAAAGGCGTCGGTCATTACAAAGGCAGTTATTATCCTGATCAAAATGGACAAATCGTTTTGTCGGGACACAGGGATACGGTCTTCCGCCGGACTGGTGAACTGGATATTGGGGATCAGCTGAAAATCACTGTACCGTATGGTGAGTTTGTTTATGAAATCACGCATACGAAAATTGTGGATCAGCATGATACATCCATTATTACCTTACAAAATAAAAAAGAAGAGCTTGTGTTAACCACATGCTATCCATTTCATTTTGTCGGCAACGCACCAGAGCGGTACATTATTTATGCGAAAAGAGCATCTGTCTAACGTCAAAAGAGCCTGGATGATCAGGCTCTTTTTTCTACATATTGTCCATTAATTCAGCCATATCAGGTGGGAGCGGTGCTTCTATCGTCAGCTTTTCACCTGTGAATGGATGGTTCATGTCTACTTGTTTGGCATGAAGGGCGCATCTGTTTATCAGGTCACGCTTCCCGCCATATAATGTATCGCCAGCTAAAGGATGCCCGAGACTGCTAAGGTGGACCCGTATTTGATGCGTTCTGCCAGTTTCTAATCGCAGCTTAACGGCCGTCACCTGTAAACGTTTATTGAGATGGAAGACCTCATAATGAGTCTTGGCGCTTTGACCAGTAGGAGAAACCCTCCTTCTGACAGCATGGTGTTTATCACGTCCAATGGCTGCTTGGATCGTTCCTTTCTTTTTCTTAAACAGTCCTTGTGCGATGGCAAGATACGTTCTGTTAATCGCTTTTTTTGAAAGCATTTGATCGAGTACAGCATGTGCCAACCTGTGTTTGGCAAAAATGACGGTGCCACTTGTGTCTTGATCCAGCCTATGTATATGTCTGACCCGCTTTTCTTCTCCATTTGCTTGAAAATGGAAAGCGACTAGATTCGCCAGCGTACCTGTTTGTCCTTTTTCATTTGGATGCGTCGGTCTTCCAGCAGGCTTTTGGACAACTAATAAATGCTCGTCTTCAAAAAGTACCTCTAATTCACCGTATTCTGGCGACACATCACTTTCTTCCGTCTCAAATAAATCAATGATAATCTGATCACCTGTACTCACTTTTGTAGCATGGTGGGCAGGTTTTTGATTGAGACGGACTTTTTGGTGCTCCATCCAAAAATGGATAATCGGTTTAGAGGCAGACACTTCGCCTTTTAAAAATTGACTTAAGGAAATGCCATTTTGCTGCTCACCTACTTTTAGGGAGAGCGTGTGTCCTTTTATGATCATGATATTCGTCCTCTCTTTGGGTATATATAGGAAACACTTACCTTAGCGAATGACTTTTTTTCTGTGCTATTCTGAATGGAGTAATAACGACAGAGAGGTAGATGCCACGTGAGATTAATGAAAGCTGCGACAGACCTTCAAGAGCAGGCAATTGAAGAAGTATCAAAGGAAATTGAAGATCTTTTATCCCATTCTGTCAATGGAGAAGAGCAGGAAAAACAATCCCCGCTTACATTCATTGATGGTGTGTATAACGGGACAATGGATGATGCTTTTCGTATCTTATCAGGTCTTCAGCTATTACATACCATTATTTTAAAGCCGAAGCGACATATCACAAAACGAGATCGTGAGTTATTTGAACTCAACCGTGAACAAGTTAATGCGTGCGGCTTTTCTTTCCCGTTTGATTTAGATGATTTTGCAGGCCGTCACCTTCAAAATGCGTAAAAGTTGGTGTGAACTTCCTTGTTAACTTACAAGGTCGTCGCACATACTATTTTTAAGGGAACGGAGAAACCTTCAAGATCTGTAATACCAATTCCGCTCTTTTTCAACAATGTCTATTCTCCACGAATCGGAGCGCTTGGATCTCTTGCAGAAAGAATCGAACATGACAGGAGCCTGACAAAACGATGCAGGCTCCTTTTATACATAATCATTTTAGCAGACATTCATCTTTGAAAGTCAATTTTATTCACGATATGATAGCAGTATGGAAGATATTTCAGACTTTCGGAAAAAAGGAGTGGCCTCTTTGGTAAAGGCGATTATATTTGATTTTGATGGATTAATTTTAGATACAGAAACACATGAATATGAGGTTCTGCAGGAAATGTTTGCGGAGCATGAATCGGAGCTGCCTCTGTCTGTATGGGGAAATGTGATTGGAACGCAGGCAGGTTTTAAGCCTTTTAAATATTTGGAAGAGCAGTTAGGAAAGACATTAGATCATGAGGCACTCACAGAAGATCGGCGTTCACGTTTTCAAAAGAGAATGAAGGACGAAGCAGCAAGACCTGGTGTAGAAGCTTATTTAGAAGCGGCAAAGGAGCTTGGAATTAAGATTGGACTTGCTTCCAGCTCAGATTATAAATGGGTGTCTGATCACCTGAAACAAATTGGACTTTTCGATTACTTTGAATGTATCCGCACGTCAGACGATGTGGAAGAAGTGAAGCCTCACCCAGAACTTTATTTGCAAACCGCACAATGCTTAGGCGTTGAGCCAAAAGATTGCGTGGCATTTGAGGACTCTGTGAATGGGTCAATCGCTGCCAAACGAGCGGGTATGAAATGTGTCATCGTGCCAAATAAAGTGACGAGCACACTGCAGTTTGAAGAATATGACGCGAGATTAGAATCCATGGCTGAAATCGAATTGCTCCAGCTATTCCATCAGCTTGAAAAAGAGGATCAGTAAGGGGGCAATACATCATGGCAGAAAAACTAGATTTAACGCGATTTGAAAAAAGAATGGTGATTCGAAATATTAGAGAAGAAGATATCGACCGAATCATTGCATTGCAAGAGATATGCTTTCCAGGCATGGACCCTTGGAAAAAAGAGCACCTTGAAAGCCACCTTGAACATTTCCCAGAAGGTCAATTCTGTGCGGAATTCGAGGGGGAAATTATTGGCTCATGTTCAAGTTTATTAATTAACTTTGATGAATACGATGATCGTCACACATGGCAGGACATCACAGATGATGGATATATCACAAACCATAATCCAGATGGGATGAATATGTACGGAATTGAAGTAATGGTCAGTCCTGAGTACCGCCGGATGAAAATCGGTCATCGTTTATACGAAGCAAGAAAAGACTTGGCGAGAAGATTAAATTTAAAAAGCATCATTATTGGTGGACGTATCCCGAATTATCATAAATATCAAGAGGAAATGACGCCTCGCCAATATGTAGAGCAAGTCATGCTGCACCAAATTTATGATCCTGTGCTATCTTTTCAGCTGTTAAATGAATTTAGCCTGATGCGGATCAATCCGAATTACTTGCCGGATGATAAAGCTTCCAGCACGTACGCAACGCTAATGGAATGGAACAATGTCGATTATCGCCCGCAATCGAAAAGATATTATAAATCGGCGTTCCCAGTGCGAATTTGTGTCATTCAATATGCAATGAAGCAAATTCATTCCTTTGAGGAGTTTATGAATCAAGTGGAGTATTACGTGGATGTGGCATCAGATGCGTCAGCTGACTTTGCCGTTTTCCCGGAAATCTTTACAACCCAGCTTATGTCATATTTAGAAGAGAGATCACCAAGTCTAGCAGTGCAGCGGATCACAGAATATACCGAGGACTACATCAATTTGTTTACAGATCTCTCGGTCAAGTACAACATTAATATCATCGGTGGTTCTCATTTCGTTGAAGAGGAAGGGAAAATCTATAATATCGCCTATTTATTTAGACGTGATGGAACGATTGAAAAGCAATATAAGTTGCATATCACGCCGAATGAAAGAAAATGGTGGGGGATTTCAGCTGGTGACCAAGTCCGGGTATTTGATACGGACTGCGGTAAAATTGCGATCCAAATTTGCTACGATATTGAATTCCCTGAGCTTGCTCGAATTGCAGCTGACAAAGGAGCGAAAATTATATTCACTCCATTCTGTACAGAAGACCGTCAAGGCTATTTACGTGTGCGTTACTGTGCGCAGGCGAGAGCGGTTGAAAATCAGATATATACGGTCATTTCTGGAACGGTCGGAAACCTTCCGCAAACAGAAAACATGGATGTCCAATATGCACAATCAGCCATCTTTGCACCATCTGATTTTGAATTCGCAAGAGATGGCATTGTAGGAGAATGCAACCCGAATATTGAAATGGTGGTTGTCGGTGATGTCGACTTAGAAATATTAAGAAGGCAGCGTCAAGATGGGACGGTTCGTCAGCTGAAAGACCGAAGAAGAGACGTGTACCATATTGAATATAAGAAATAACCAAAACAAGCGCCCCGCAGTTATGCGAGGCGCTTTTCTGTATGTTTACATTTTCTTTAATGCCACTGTAGCAAAATGGGCAATGCTTTTGGCAGCTAAAAATGGAACGTCTGATTTAACAAGAGATTGATAAATCGTTTTTTCTACTTGTTTCCATGTAAGATCAGACTCTTCTAAAAGATTTTTTAAATCAGGTCCTACATGCTGGTTGAAAAACTGTTCAAATTGTTCACGTTTTTCTTGTCCGGCAATCACTTCTAATTTTTGTAGCCACTTTTCTTGTTTTTGGAAAGATTGTTCGATGTTTTGTTTAATGGTGTCTGTTGTTGAAGGAAGCTGAAAATCACTTTCTGCTGTCACCTGCTTCGTTTGAATAGATGCAGCATCAGCTGTCTGTGTAATAGGTGAAGCGAATAAAAGGACAGTGGTGGAGAGCATCAAAGATTTTGCGATTGTTTTCATTAAGAAAACCTCCTAGTTCATTTAGTATTGTGCACGAGATTTATTATACATTTTTGTTAAAATAAGGTAATGAGACTTACCGCTTATTTTTTCATGCGACAAAGGGATGCCAAATGAAAAGACGAATATACTGAATGGAAATGATGTTTTACAAAGGGAGAGGGATATGGGGCGACAATCTAAACATTTGTATATCAATTTGCCGGTTAAGCATGTAAATGAGTCAAAGGCTTTCTTTGAACAGCTGGGTTTTGACTTTCAACAAGAACTGACGAATGAACATGCTGCTTGTTTTGTGATGAATGAGACGATTACCGTCATGCTGTTATCACTTAAGCATTTCCAATCCATTTCAGAGAAGGAATTGGTAGATGCCAGAAATGGCGCAGAGGTCATTATCTCTTTACAGGTCGAGACGAGGGAAGAGGTTGATGAGCTTGTAGAGCGTGCGATCGCAGCTGGTGGTTCACCGTTTAAGGAAAAACAAGACCATGATTTCATGTATGGCTGGAGCTTTCAGGATCGTGATGGTCATTTATGGGAAGTGTTTTATATGGATGAGGAGAGAAGCGACCTTTCATAAGGGTGCTTCTTTTTTATTGATGATCAGTGGTATGATAAGAGGGTAAAAAAGAAGGAATTCATCTAGAGAAAAGTAGGTGCTACATGGAGTTTTTACTTGTCTTAATGCCAGTGTTCGGCATATTCCTTATAGGGTATATTGGGCAGAAGACAATTGGTTTTGATATACATACGCTCTCATCAATGTCTTTATATTTAATGTCACCATTTCTTGCGTTTGAAACCTTTTATCAAAATAAAGTATCGATGGACTATGTGTACTTATCAATATTTGTCGTAGGGCTTTGTCTTTCACTTGTTTTATGTGTCTTCATTTTATCTCGAATTTACGGGTATTCGAATGAAACGTATTGTGCCATGATTTTGTCATCAGCATTTATGAATAATGGAAATTATGGCACGCCTGTTGTCCTTCTTGTTTTTGGAGCAGCTGGTTTAGATATTGCGATTGTGCTAATGGTCCTTCAACAGCTCGTCATGAGTACGATCGGCATGTATTATGCAGCAAAAGGTGGAGAGGACGCGGGAGACTTGAAGGTCGTTCTAAAAAAAGTGCTGCGTATGCCGGTTGCTTATGGGGCTCTTCTTGGTCTATTATTTCAGCTCATTGACCTTTCATTACCTAAAGAGCTTATGACAGGTGTTCAGCTGGTCGGGGATGCAGCGATACCAACGATTATGCTGATTTTAGGTATGCAGCTCGCAGTGATTTCTTTTAAACAAGTGGATTATCGTAATATTTCCTATGCGGTGCTGCTGAAGCTGTTTATTTCACCTCTCATCGCCTTTGGTTTTACACTTATTTTACCTGTTGATGATTTGGTGAAACAAATTATGATTTTAGTTGCAGCGATGCCGACAGCGGCGAATACAACGCTGATGGCTGTGCAATTTCGAACGAAGCCTGAGTTTGTCTCAAGCACAACGTTTCTCAGTACGATTTTAAGTATTGTGACTTTACCTGTTTTATTATGGATTTTATCCATGCACCCTCTGGGATAGGGGACGGCAAACAAAGGGGGACTTATGAATGAATGTAGATGTTCATTTTCAAGTAAGTGATGTGTTAAAAACGAAGCATTTTACGCATGCGAAAGTGTTAGCTGGGGAAAAGGGATTGTTTCGGCAGGTAAAATGGGTACATGTACTTGAAGTGCCTGCTGTAGAGGATTTGTTAAACGGAGGCGAGCTGATCTTAACGACGGCCGCAGGCTTCCATGATCAATTGGAAGTCTTTCAGGCGTTTTTAAGGCAGTTGATTGACTCAGGTGCGGCTGGATTATGTATTGAGTTTGTACCGCTCCGGTTTGATGTACCGGAAGAACTGATTATTTATGCAGAAGAACGTGATTTTCCGCTAATTCTGTTTACAAAAGAAGTGAAGTTCGTCAATATTACACAGCATCTCCATACGATGATGATTGAACGTCAGTATCAGATGATGGCAGATTTAGAAGCCTTGTCGTCAAAGCTGAATGAGCTTTTACTAACTCCTCATCCGCAGATGGATATTTTGGATCAAGTGTATCAGCACGTGAGAGGGATACTACTGCTGATCCCTGTTCAAGGTGAGCCGATTATTTTATGTGATTCTTCCAAACAAACAGAAGAGCTTGTGATGAATTATTTGCAATATGCTTCATTACCAAAAGGATATGAAGTGACGCAAAAACAAGTCCTTGCACTCAAACAAACCTTTGCAGACCTCGTCCTCATTCATCAATCGAACACGCTCTCGGAATTTGAACTGCTTGTGATGGATAAAGGAGCGAATGCCCTTGCCCAGCAAACATTAAGAGAGCTGTATACAGAAGAGCTGAAGAAGACAAAAGAGAATGAATGGCTGCAAAAATGGTTTCATGAAGATCATACAGAAAGAGAGATCATAGAACACCTTGAGGAGACAGAAGGACTGAAAAAACCGACCGGCTGTGTGGTGATGCTCTTTCAAAAAAACCACCAAATAGAAGAAATCGCAGGGAATCTTTATTTTCTTGTCTCTTGCCGTTCTATTTTTCAGCGTGCTGGTTTCTATTTGATTGTGTACGAGCATCAAGGACAAACCTTATTTATTTTATTGAATACAAGAAAAGTTGAGGACTGGAAAGAGCGTGCAGAAAAAGCGGCAAACGACATCACGCAATTATATGACCGTGAGAAGACCGGCGAGGCAGTCATCAATTATGGAATCGGTTCATATTGTGAGCAATTTCAGTACATGAGAAAAAGTTTTCAAGCAGCGAAAGAAGTGCTGCATTTAAAGAAAGTGATGCCGCAACGGATAAAAAGCCCATTTTATCAAGATTTACATATGCTTCGATTGATGCCTGTCATGAAAGAAAGCGGGTTATTAGAATGCATGGTGAAAGAGTATTTGGAGCCGGTGATTTTATATGATAAACAAAATAGCGGCAGGCTCTATCAGACGCTGAATATCTTTTTACAGACAAACGGTTCTAAAAAAGAAACCGCAAGCCAGCTCTATATTGTGAGGCAGACGCTTTATCACAGATTGGATAAGCTTCATGCTTTACTTGGTGAGGATATGATGCAAGCGCCAAAACGTCAAGCGCTTGAATTTGCGATCCTTGCTTATGAATTTTTACAGGGGAATCGCCATTAACGCTATATGTTAGATTTTCCAAGGGATCAAGTAGAGTGTCTCATGGTTCTTTTCAATCAGTTGACGATCTGTCTAATGTAATGTGTCTGGCCCCTTTTTTATAATGAGAGTAACGACACGGGCGGTCTTGTTTCAGTTTCATATGCCTCACTTTTTATCCATATAATGAATGGAGAGGTCATATGCAGGACCGGTTTAAGCTTCTTTGGTGATGAAAACGGATACATGGGGGCGTGGGAAGATGAAAACACATAACGCACAAGATCTTCAGGCGAAAGATGATCAGTTCATTTGGCATCATATGAAAGGGACAAACAAAGAAAATGAAAGTATGGTGATTCATGAGGCAGAAGGCGCATGGGTGACAGATATTCATGGAAATCGCTATTTAGACGGGATGTCAGGACTATGGTGTGTAAATGCCGGATATGGACGTAAAGAGCTTGCAGAAGCGGCGTATAGGCAATTAAATACGATGCCTTACTACCCACTGACACAAAGCCATGTGCCAGCGATTCAGCTGGCTGAGAAGCTCAATGAATGGCTAGGCGGGGACTATGTGATCTTCTTTTCTAACAGTGGTTCTGAAGCGAATGAAGCGGCATTTAAGATTGCCAAACAATATCATGCGCAAAAGGGAGAGAGTACACGAACAAAATTTATTTCCCGATATCGATCGTATCATGGCAATACAGCAGCAGCTCTAGCCGCAACGGGTCAAGCGCAGCGCAAGTACAAATATGAACCGTTAGGGCAGGGGTTCATCCATGTCGCACCGCCTGATATGTACCGGCATCCTGAAGATCAAGAGAGCTTGGCAAGTGCTGATGCAATCGATCAAGCGATGACGTGGGAATTAAGTGAGACCATTGCTGGCGTCATCATGGAGCCGATGATTACAGGAGGAGGTATCTTAATGCCGCCAAAAGGATATTTGAAGAAGGTGAAAGAAATCTGTGAAGATCATGGGGCGCTCCTCATTGTGGATGAAGTGATATGCGGCTTTGGCCGGACAGGAAAGCGGTTTGGATTTATGCATGAGGAAGTGAAGCCAGATATCATCACCATGGCAAAAGGGATCACAAGTGGATATTTACCGCTATCTGCAACGTGCGTGAAACGAGACATTTATGAAGCGTATGCAGGAGAAGATACGTATGACAGGCTACGGCATGTGAATACATTTGGCGGTCACCCTGCTTCCTGTGCGGTGGCGCTTGCTAACCTAGAGATCATGGAAAACGAGCAATTAGTGGAGCGGTCAGGCACGCTTGGCCAAGACATGCTCGAACGTTTGCAAGAGTTAAAAGAGCATCCATTTGTCGGTGATGTGAGAGGAAAAGGTCTGCTGTTTGGGATTGAGCTTGTGCAGGATCAGGCGTCAAAAAAGCCAGCTGATCCAAGTGTAGTCGGTCAATTGATTGCAGAATGTAAAAAGCGAGGATTGATCATCGGGAAAAATGGCGATACAGTGGCTGGCTATAATAACGTGGCACAGCTCGCCCCACCGCTAAATATCACTGATGAAGACGCCTCATTCATTATTCATACTTTAAAAGAAAGCATGGCACAATTATAGCAGAGAGGTTTCTCTGCTTTTTTCTATGTCCAGAAAGGATCAGGTTTTAATCGATCTGCTAGGCTGAATGGTCAATGGGCACACTAGGTGTATTGAAAAAAACATGCGATTCTATTACTGTAAGGAGAAGATAGAACCAATACACACGAGAAGGAGACGGCATATGAGTTTTCATGATCAACCCATTCTACCTGCTGTTCGCAATATGAAGCAATTTGAGGAATTTTTAAAAAGTCCATTTACATATGGGGTCTTACTAGATGTTCACTTAGGGCGGCTTAAGGGCATCATGAATGAGGCGAATGCGCATCATAAAAAAATGTTTGTCCATGTCGATCTCATTCACGGAATCAAACATGATGAGTACGGAACGGAATTTATTTGTCAGGAAATGAAACCAGCTGGCATTATTTCTACTAGGTCTTCTGTCATAGTAAAAGCCAAGCAGAAAAAGGTATATGCCATCCAGCGAATGTTTTTACTTGATACAAGTGCGATGGAAAAAAGCATGGAGTTTGTCGGGAAACATCGTCCAGATTTTATTGAAGTATTGCCGGGTGTCGTGCCAGATTTAATTACAGAAGTGCGCGAAAGAGCTGGAATACCAATATTTGCAGGAGGATTTATCCGAACAAAAGAAGATGTAGAAAGGGCGCTTGCAGCAGGGGCGACAGCTGTCACCACATCGAATACAAAGCTTTGGAAAGCATTCCAAAAGTGAAAAAGATAAAATGTGAAAATTGATTGACAACGTTTTCATCCTCTGATACTATAGCACTAAGTTAATATCATGTGATGGAGAAACGGAGATCCACAACGACGCTTTACTAGGTGACAAATGACCCTGATGTAAAGTATGTTTGTTGTGGATCTTTTTTCTTTATCTTTTCTACACATTTATAGGGGATGGCAACTGAACCAGAGGAGGAATTTTTCATGACACCATTTTGGGGTGAAGTCGTTGGTACAATGCTTCTGATTATTTTTGGAGGCGGTGTGTGTGCGGCAGTCAGTTTAAAGAAATCGCTCGCTTATCAGTCCGGTTGGATTGTAATCGCTTTCGGATGGGGATTTGCAGTAGCGATTGCAGCTTATGCCACTGGAGGAATTAGCGGTGCACATTTAAACCCGGCGCTGACAATAGGTCTTGCATTAGAAGGAAGTTTTCCTTGGGCTGATGTTCCAATGTATATTGTCGGTCAAATGCTTGGCGCATTACTCGGAGCTATTATTGTCTTCTTACATTACTTACCACACTGGAAAGCGACAGACGATCCAGGTGCAAAACTAGGCGTATTCTCAACTGGTCCTGCGATTCCGCATACTTTTGCAAACGTGCTCAGTGAAGTCATTGGTACATTTGTATTGGTGGTAGGAATTTTAGCGATTGGTGCAAATAAATTTGCAGACGGAGTCAATCCGTTGATTGTTGGTTTCTTAATTGTTGCGATTGGTCTTTCATTAGGTGGTACAACTGGTTACGCAATTAACCCTGCACGTGATTTAGGTCCAAGAATCGCACATGCCATTCTGCCGATTCCAGGTAAAGGTCCATCAAATTGGAAATATGCTTGGGTTCCTGTTGTTGGTCCAATTTTGGGCGGTGCATTTGGCGGTGTTTTCTATAATGCAGCCTTTAAAGCGAACGTCACACCAGCCTTTTGGATTGTAAGCGTTATTTTAGTTGTGGTATTGTTAGGACTCTATGTTTCTACGAAAAACCAGACAAATGCTGTCAATGAAAGTATGTAAGGGGAGGAAAACACCATGGCAAAAGAAAAATATATTCTCGCATTAGATCAAGGGACAACAAGCTCAAGAGCGATCTTATTTGATCAAGAAGGTAAAATTGCACATACAGCTCAGAAGGAATTCAATCAATATTTTCCGAACCCAGGCTGGGTAGAACACAATGCAAATGAAATTTGGAGCTCTGTTCTATCAGTTATTTCAACTGCTTTAATCGAATCAGGAATTGAAGCAGATCAAATCGCCGGTATCGGAATTACGAACCAGCGTGAGACAGCTGTTGTTTGGGATAAACATACAGGCGCACCTGTTTACAATGCAATTGTTTGGCAGTCACGACAAACATCGGGTATATGTGATGAGCTAAAAGCGCAAGGACACGATGAAACGTTTAGAAATAAAACCGGTCTTCTGATTGATGCTTATTTCTCAGGTACTAAAGTGAAATGGATTTTAGACAATGTAGAAGGTGCTCGTGAGAAAGCAGAAAATGGTGACTTGCTGTTTGGCACAATTGATACATGGCTCATTTGGAAAATGACTGGCGGTCAATCACACGTGACAGATTATTCAAATGCATCAAGAACGTTAATGTTCAATATTTACGATCTGAAATGGGATGAAGAACTACTTGATATCTTAGGTGTTCCAGCTTCCATGCTGCCAGACGTCAAACCATCATCACACATTTATGGTGAAACAACAGACTATCACTTCTTCGGTAAAAATATTCCGATTGCAGGAGCGGCAGGAGATCAGCAGTCTGCGTTATTCGGTCAGGCTTGCTTTGAAGAAGGAATGGCGAAGAACACATATGGTACAGGATGTTTCATGTTGATGAATACAGGGGAAAAAGCAATTAAGTCGGATCATGGATTGTTAACGACGATTGCATGGGGCATTGACGGCAAAGTTGAATATGCTTTAGAAGGAAGTATTTTCGTTGCTGGCTCAGCGATCCAGTGGCTGCGTGATGGACTTAGAATGTTTAAAGACTCAAAAGACAGTGAAGCTTATGCTGAGCGCGTTGAGTCAACAGACGGCGTATATGTCGTACCAGCATTCGTTGGTTTAGGCACACCATATTGGGATAGTGATGTCCGAGGCGCTGTATTCGGTTTAACACGCGGTACTTCTAAAGAGCACTTTGTTCGTGCAACGTTAGAATCACTTGCTTATCAAACGAAAGATGTTTTAGATGCGATGGAAAAAGATTCAAACATCTCACTTAAAACATTGCGCGTCGATGGCGGGGCTGTAAAGAATGATTTCTTAATGGGCTTCCAAAGTGATTTGCTCGATGTACCAGTAGAACGTCCAGAAATTAATGAAACGACGGCACTCGGTGCGGCCTATCTTGCGGGAATAGCAGTTGGCTTCTGGAACGACCGTTCAGACATTGCAAAACAATGGAACCTTGACAAGCGCTTTGAACCTAAAATGGAAGAAGACAGCCGTGACTCGTTATACAGCGGGTGGAAAAAGGCTGTAAAAGCAGCTCAAGCTTTCAAATAAACAAAAAGTATGGTATACTTCAAGTAAGTTAATAGAACGGTTGGAGAACTGGAGAGACCGCAAGCACCGAAGTGTAGAAATACGCTTTGGGTGTTTGCGGTCTCTTTTTCTTTACCGTACAACATGGGAGGAACAAGAGATGACTTTTTCTAGCTTAGAAAGAGAACAAATGCTTCAGGACATGACAAAAAAACCATATGATGTGTTTATCATTGGTGGGGGTATTACAGGCGCAGGTACGGCACTTGATGCGGCTTCACGCGGAATGCGTGTCGGTCTTGCGGAGATGCAGGATTTCGCAGCAGGTACGTCTAGCCGCTCAACGAAACTTGTACACGGTGGACTTCGTTATTTAAAACAATTTGAAGTGAAAATGGTCGCAGAGGTCGGTAAAGAGCGTGCCATCGTATACGAAAACGGTCCTCATGTGACAACGCCAGAATGGATGCTTCTTCCGATGCATAAAGGCGGGACATTCGGTAAGTTTTCAACTTCAATTGGACTTAGAGTATATGACTTTTTAGCTGGCGTTAAGCATAGTGAACGCAGAAGTATGCTAAGTGCGAAAGAAACACTTGCAAAAGAACCGCTTGTGAAAAAGGATGGCTTAAAAGGCGGGGGCTACTATGTTGAATACCGTACAGATGATGCACGCCTGACAATTGAAGTCATGAAAGAGGCTGTGAAATTCGGGGCAGAAGCGGTCAACTATGCGAAAGTAAAAGAATTTATTTATGATAAAGGCAAAGTTGTCGGTGTTGTCATTGAAGATGTCACAACACAGAAAACATACGATGTATATGCGAAAAAAATCGTCAATGCGACAGGTCCGTGGGTCGATCAGCTAAGAGACAAGGACCACTCAAAAGAGGGGAAACATTTACAGCATACAAAAGGAATTCACTTAGTATTTGATCAATCTGTTTTCCCATTAAAACAAGCAATCTACTTTGACACACCTGATAAACGAATGGTCTTTGCGATTCCAAGAGAAGGAAAAACGTACGTGGGAACAACAGATACCGTTTACAAAAAACAGCTGGAACATCCGCGTATGACAAAAGCAGATCGTGATTACGTGATCAAAGCCATTCAATATATGTTCCCAGATCTTCATATTACAGAAAAAGACGTTGAATCTAACTGGGCTGGTCTTCGTCCACTCATTCATGAAGAAGGGAAAGATCCTTCAGAAATTTCTCGTAAGGATGAGGTATGGACATCATCTTCAGGCTTAATCACGATTGCCGGCGGTAAATTAACAGGTTACCGTAAAATGGCTGAACATATTGTGGATCTTGTACGTGATGGACTTAAAGAGGAAACTGGAAAAGATTTCGGACCATGTAAAACGAAACATATGCCAATTTCAGGTGGGCATGTAGGCGGTTCGAAAAATATGGCATCCTTTGTTCAAGCGAAAACGGCAGAAGGAGCATCCGTTGGTTTGACAGAACCGATTGCACAAAAATTAGCTGAGAAATATGGCTCAAACGTCAGCAATGTCTTCAAGCGTGTAGAGCAGCTTCAGGGGGAAGCAGACAAACGAAATATTCCCGCATATGTGTTGGCTGAACTTGTCTATGCGATCGAAGAAGAATTGGCTGTTACACCTGTTGATTTCTTCTTGAGAAGAACAGGCAGCCTATTATTTAATATCAATTGGGCAAAAACGTATGCACAGCCTGTTGTTGACTATATGGCAGATCGTTTTGGCTGGGATGAAGCGACAAAACAGAAACATCAAACTGAATTAGACCGACTATTCCATGAAGCAGTCGTACCGCTTGATGCTGAATAAGTAAAAAGCCGATCGTGTATCGGCTTTTTTTATTTTGTTCATCGTTTTTTCATATGTTCATGATATAACATGACATAAAGGATAATTCCATATAAAATAACAGTAGATATTAATTTATTGATGTTAAGAACTGGGAGGACGACCATGAGTTGGATTACGAATTATGAGCGTTGGATCAATGAGAAGCACCTGGATACTGAACTAAGGGAATGGCTGGAGGCACATCAAGATGATCATCAAGCACTTGAAGACTGTTTCTACAAAAACCTTGAGTTTGGTACTGGAGGAATGCGCGGAGAAATTGGTGCTGGAACGAACCGAATGAATGTTTATACTGTTCGAAAAGCATCCGCTGGTCTTGCTGCGTATATTGCAGCACATGGAGAGGATGCAAAAAAAAGAGGCGTCGCCATTGCCTATGATTCACGCCATAAATCTCCTGAATTTGCGATGGAAGCGGCCAAAACACTTGCTTCACATGGCATTCAAACATACGTATTTGATGAACTGCGTCCGACACCAGAACTCTCTTTTGCAGTTCGAGAACTGAATGCCTTTGCAGGGATTGTTGTGACAGCAAGTCACAATCCGCCAGAATATAATGGCTATAAAGTTTATGGAGAAGATGGAGGCCAAATGCCCCCATTTGAAGCAGATCAAGTCATTAAAGAAGTAGATGCCATCGAAAATGAATTAGCCATTTCAGTGGAATCAGAAGAAGTATTGAAGCAAAATGGTTTGATCCGCATGATTGGTGAAGAAATCGATCAAGCGTATATGGAAAAATTAAAAACCATTCGTGTGCACCCTGAGCTTGCAAAAGAAGTCGATGTCAAAGTGGTGTTTACCCCGCTTCATGGGACGGCGAATAAACCTGTCCGAAACGGACTTCAGGCCTTTGGTTATGAGCATGTGACGGTTGTACCTGAACAGGAAAAACCAGATCCGCAATTCTCGACGGTCACATCTCCAAATCCAGAGGAGCATGCCGCTTTTGAATACGCCATCAAGCTTGGCAAAAAGCAAAATGCTGATATGTTGATTGCGACAGATCCAGATGCAGATCGATTAGGTATCGCTGTGAAAAATCACGATGGAGAATTTACCGTTTTGACGGGCAACCAAACAGGCGCCTTACTACTTCATTATTTATTATCTGAAAAACAAAAACTAGGTCAGCTACCGCCTCGCCCCGTTGTGATGAAAACGATTGTGACAAGTGAGCTTGGGCGTGCTGTTGCCTCAGCATTTGGAGCTGACACGATTGATACGCTCACTGGCTTTAAATTTATCGGAGAAAAAATCAAGCAGTTTGAAGAAAGCGGAGAATACACGTTTCAATTTGGCTATGAAGAAAGCTACGGCTATTTGATCGGTGATTTTGCACGAGATAAAGATGCAGTTCAAGCGGCGCTATTAGCAGTTGAGGTCGCAGCCTTTTATAAGAAACAAGGCAAGTCATTATACGATGCGCTTGTTGATATTTTTAAGGAATTTGGATTTTATAGAGAAGGGTTAAAGTCATTAACCTTAAAGGGGAAAGTAGGAGCAGAGCAGATTTCTGCTATTCTTCATACCTTTAGATCAAACCCGCCAGCTTCTATCGCCGGTCAGCGCATTACGGTCATTGAGGATTATCAATCAAGTCAAAGGCACCTTGTGGCTGAAAAGAAAGAAGAAACGATTCATCTGCCGGCATCAAACGTCCTGAAATATTTCCTTGAAGATGGCTCATGGTTTTGTTTACGACCTTCTGGTACGGAGCCTAAAGTCAAATTTTATATTGCAGTCAAAGGCACATCGTTAACAGACAGCGAAGAAAAGCTGAAACACTTATCAGAAGAAGTCATGAAAGTCGTCTATGACATTGTGGAAGAAACAGCTAAATAAAATATCACAAAGCCATCATGTCATGCATGATGGCTTTTCTCAGTCGAAAGGATGAGAAAAAATCATCCTTTTTGAGAAAGAGCCGCACAGATGCTCATGGTATAATCAACATATTGATCAGAGAGGCAGTAAAAGCCGGGGGTACACACGATGGGAGATTACCAAGAAAAAGTCAAAACATTAAAAACGTTAAAAGAAATTGCTGAAAAGCTAAATGAAGGGATGGAAATGAAGGAAACGCTTCATGAAGTGCTTCATATGCTTATGGAAGTGACAGGCTTTCAAACAGCATGGATTTATTTTATAGAAGAAGACGGATCGTATGAACTAATGGCAGAAGTATGTTTACCTGAAGCGCTGGCAAAGGATCGAAAGCAATTGATGTGTCAAAACGATTGCTATTGCATCAACCGCTACACAAAAGGCTCACTGCAATCAGCGACCAATATCATCAATTGTAAACGGATTGAAACGGCGATTGAGCAAAAGCTTGGAGATACAGAAGGAATTACCCATCATGCAACCGTTCCTCTCCAAGCATGTAAGCGTACGTTTGGCTTATTAAATGTGGCGGCAAAAGGGAAGGTCACATTTACACAGGAGGAGCTGAATCTGCTTGAAAGTATTGCACTGCAAATTGGTACGGCTATTCAGCGTATGAAGCTTGTGCAAAATGAGCAGCAGCATGCACTGCTAGAAGAACGAAACCGGCTTGCGCAGGATTTACATGATTCTGTGAATCAAATGCTGTTTTCCGTGAGTTTGACTGCAAAGGCAGCGCGTCAAATGACAAGTGATCAAAAATTAGGTGAAATGATTGATTTTATTCAGCATTTATCACAAGATGCCCTCATTGAAATGCGCTCACTCATATGGCAGTTAAGACCAAAAGGACTTGAAAAAGGATTTACGACAGCGATTGAAGAGTATGCACAGCTTTTAGGTCTAAATTGTTCATTGTCTTTATCAGGCTGTATGGAAATAGATCATTCAAAGCACGAAACCTTATTTCGCGTATGCCAAGAAGCTCTAAATAATTGCCAAAAGCATGCGGGTGTTGAGAAAGTAGAGGTCAAACTGGAGCAATCAGGAGATACGTTTGGTATGAAAATCATCGATCAGGGAAAAGGATTTCAGTACGATGAACAAATGAGCCTTCCTTCACTCGGTCTGAAAGGTATGTCTGACCGCATCAAAAGAGCTGGAGGGACATTTTGTATAGAGTCTGAGCTTGGTAAAGGAACCACTATTCAAGTAAAGGTGCCATTTTCTCAAGAAAGGAAGGGATCTTCATGAGAGTCGTCATTGCAGATGATCATCATATTGTGAGAAAAGGGCTTGTGTTTTTCCTGCAGACACAGTCTGACATTGAAATCGTTGGTGAGGCTTCTAATGGAGAAGAAGCATTAGTAATTGTCAGACAAACGCGCCCTGACATCGTTCTCATGGATTTATCGATGCCTGTAATGAATGGCATTGAGGCAACGAAACAAATGACGCTGGAAATGCCTGATACCCGCATTGTGATCCTGACAAGCTATGCGGATAAAGATTATGTTATTCCCGCCATTCAAGCAGGGGCAAAAGCCTATCAGCTCAAGGATGTAGCGCCAGAAAAACTTCTTACGACAATGATTGACGTACAAAAGGGCACCTATCAATTAGATGGTCATATCACCAATTTTCTTGTGCAGCATTTGACTGAACCAAAAGAGCAAAGATGGGAGTTAATGAAAGAGCTGACCAATAGAGAGAGAGATGTCTTATTCGAAATTGCAAAGGGCAAAAGCAATAAAGAAATTGCCTCATCTTTGTTCATTTCTGAAAAGACTGTCAAAACGCACGTATCTCATGTATTATCAAAGCTAGAGCTGGCAGATCGTACCCAAGCGGCTCTGTATGCAGTGGATTATCAAAAAAGTCAGCCCAAAGAGCTGCTATAACAGAAGGGAATTTAGTCGTATGCTAAAACTTTTAAGCACACATTTAGTTCAATGAATTGAATAAAAAGAGCACAGTTGTTGGTTTATTTGATGTGCCCTTTTGCGTGAAAAGAGATGTATGTTCAGTCTGATGTCTATTAGATAAAACGTTAAAAGACTTGATGAGTATATGTTCATTAAGTCTTTTTTATTTGAAGGAGGTGATAAGCCAAACCGGCTGACTAAAGGTGAAATGATAAAAGGAGGAAATGAGCATGGACACATATGAATTAGTGAGTGATTATCGCCATGATAACGAATTGAAAGAAAGCTTTAATCAATTAGCGATCAAAACTTTTGATTTGGATTTTAGTGACTGGTACAAAAGAGGATATTGGGATGAAAAATACATTCCTTATTCTTTTGTCCATCACGGGAAAGTCATCTCAAATGCTTCCGTTTATCTTCTGTCACTGGTCATTGATGGCGAAACGTATCGAGCTGTTCAAATTGGCACGGTCATGACGGATCAAGCCTACCGCAACAAGGGATTAGCGACAAAGTTAATGCAGCATATTATGGATGCGTACGAACATGACAGTGATTTGATTTTTCTTTTTGCCAATGAAACTGTACTGGATTTTTATCCGAAATTCGGCTTTACCCGTTACCACGAAAGTGAATTTAGTCTCGATATCGGCAAAAGCGTCATTCAAATAAATAAGGATATGCGCCTCAAGCAGCTAACATTGGAACATGACCTGCCATTACTTGAACAGTTCGCAGAAAAACGTCAAACGGGTTCAATGAAATTAGATGCTGAGGATCATGGCAGCTTATTAATGTTCTACTTTACATTGGTTTGGCCGGATGCAATTTTTTATATTGAAGCGTTGGATACGATTGTCCTGATGAATGAAGAAAATGAAACCATACATGTCTTTGATATCATTTCTCTTGAGCCACAAAATATAGAGGAAGTTGTTGCACATATTATGAATGAAACGACGATAAAAGTGATGTTCTATTTTACTCCTGATACGTCAATTGACGGCTTACACACGGTGAAGGCGCCAAATGATGAGGATGCGCTGTTTGTTTATACAAAACAAGATTGGGTCAAAGACCACTTCATGCTTCCAATTACTGCGCACTGCTAAATGTATGTAAAAAGGCTGATCATCAGCCTTTTTCTTTATGTGTACATCGGTTCTGCATATGCTTCAGCAACGGCAGCCTCTGAAGCATGGTCGATATACTGCAGGAGTCCATATAAACATTTTTCAACATCTGCATCGTTCCGGTTAAATTGATACGCATGTAAGAAATGCTCAATACGTTTCGAGAGCAAATCATCTTGCGTACGGACCATAAGAATAAGTAAATTATCCCATTGCGAGCGATGCGTATAATAAAGTGCTTTATCATAATCTGCCACATTCATTAAACCTTCTCCTTTCCCTTGAGAAGTCCTCATTAGTTTGCTCGGATCAGGTCGACTTTTTCAGGGGAAAAGTTGGTGTCTGCATAAACTGGGTACCGGGAATTATAGGCTGAATAAATGCTTGATGTATGAAAAAGAACCAACCAGCAAAACCTAAACAAAATAGACATGAAAGTGAGAATATTGATATTATGCACCCGAAATTATGGATGCTTTTTGCAGCAGGAATTGTTTTATTTGGCAGTCTCATGATTCATCCATCTTCACAAGCAGCTGTGCAGCCGGCAGAGAATTGGGAAAGACTTGCGTATACTGCCTTGCAAGATGAATATGAAGGCGCCGCTTTAAACGATTATCATTACATTGGACGTACACAAGTGAATGAAGATCAAACAAAAGATGTGTTTCGCGTGACCGTGAAGGAAGGCTCCACACGATTTCCAGCACATGCAGAAATTTATTTTCATCCAGTGACGGGTCATTTGATTAGTATTAACGTATTTCGGCTATAAAAAAGCACCTCTTTTAAAAAGAGGTGCTCCAGCTGAAAAGAAGATTTATTTCATGCTTCCTTGAAGATATGAGCGAATATCCACACCGAGTGAATCCGCTAAACGCTGTCCATAATCTTCATCTGCACGATAGAAGTTGCAGATCGCAAGTAATTTCGTTTTTTCATTTACGTCTTTCAAGTCAGCTGTCAAGTTTTTGATCAATGCTTGTTTCTCTTCTTCAGAGTAGCTTCGATATTTTTCTCCAGCTTGTTTGAAATCGTTTGGTTTTTCGATTTTTTGTCTCACCATACGGTCACCGTGAAGAACCGGTTCACTTTCTTTGTAGTGAGGGTTTTCTTTTGGCTGATCGTCATAACGGTTTGGTTCATAGTTAATATGACCGCTTGGACGAGTTGTTGTCATAAAGCCATCCTGTTGGTTATTGTGAACAGGCGCATAAGGACAGTTCACTGGGATGCGCATGTAGTTTGCACCTAGGCGGTGACGCTGCGTGTCAGGATAAGAGAACAGACGACCTTGAAGCAGTTTGTCTTCAGATGCTTCAATTCCTGGTACTAGGGCACTTGGCGTGAAAGCAGCTTGCTCTGTTTCAGCAAAGAAATTTTCTGGATTGCGGTTCAGTGTCATGCGGCCTACTTTTTGCAGTGGATAATCTTCCTCGCTCCACGTCTTCGTCGGATCACATGGATCATAATCTAGTTCATCATAATCACTGAGCGGCATAAGCTGAACGTAAAGATCCCATGCTGGATAATTTCCTTTTTCAATACGATCATACAAATCTCTTGTCGCATGCTGGAAATCGTTTGCTTGAATTTCGGCAGCTTCTTCCATTGATAAATTGCGAATGCCTTCTGATGGTCTCCAGTGGTATTTCACATATTTTGTTTCTCCGTATTTGTTTACCCATCTAAACGTATGAACACCAGAACCGCGCATTTCAGCGTAGTTCGCAGGAATACCTTCGTCAGAGAAGAGCCATGTGAGCATGTGAGTGGATTCAGGTGTTAACGTCATAAAATCCCAATAACGGTCAGGATCTTGAATGTTGGTTACAGGATCTGGCTTAAGAGAGTGAACCATGTCAGGGAATTTGAGTGCATCACGAATGAAGAAGATCGGCAAGTTGTTCCCAACTAGATCATAGTTGCCTTCTTCTGTATAAAATTTGACAGCGAAACCACGAGGGTCACGTAATGTTTCAGGTGAACCTTTAGGGTGAATAACCGTTGAGAAACGGACAAAAACGTCTGTTTGTTTTCCTTCTTCACTTAAGAAGGCTGCTCTTGTATGTTTCTCCATGCTATTTTCTACTTCAAATACACCATAAGCGCCGGCGCCTCTTGCATGAACGACACGCTCTGGAATACGTTCACGGTCAAAGTGTGCAAGTTTTTCAATCAAATGGTAATCATCAAGAAATGAAGGCCCCCTGTGACCAGCAGTTCTTGAGTTTTGATTATCGCCAACTGGCACGCCTTGATTCGTTGTCAAATTTTTATGATTAGAATTTGTCATTCTTTTTCTCCTCCTGTAAACAAAAAATGGTTTCTAGCAATCTATATACCCTAATTATATTGAATCAAACATGATAGTCAATATTTATTTATAATAATTTTAAATAAATTATTATTACAAGGAGGTAAAGAAAAAGACGAAAGAAATAAATTCTTTCGCCTTAGAGCAGAAGCTCTCTTAGAGCATCTTTGTTTTGTGTTAAATCATTTAATGTGTATTGGTCAAGAACGCGTAAATAAGCAGTGAGTGCTTCATGAAGTACGTGCTTTAATGAACAAATCGGGGAGATAATACAGCTGTTTTTCTTCGGATCAAAGCATTCAACCATGACTAAATCATCCTCTGTATAGCGGACAACCTCACCAATATTAATGCTTTCTGGGCTTTTCCCCAGCCTAATCCCACCATTTCTTCCGCGGATCGTTTCTACATAACCACGTTTTCCAAGATGGTAAATGACCTTTGTCAGGTGATTTTTCGAAATGCCATAAATATCGGCAATCTGCTGAATATTTGACAGTTCATTGTTTTCTCTCGAAGCTAAATAAATGAGTACCCTTAATGAGAAATCTGTATAATTCGTAAGTTTCATTTGGACGACCTCTAAACCTAATAGAGTTTTGTATCATCGTAACACATTTTAGACAAAAACTGTTCGAGAAAGTACTAAATGTGACAACATTTAAAACATGTATTATAAATATTGCTTTTATACGTTGTCTTCCATTACGATAAAGATGTATTTAAAATACATCTTTTGAAAGAAGGAATAACGATGTTATCCACAGATCAAATGAATGCCATTAAACAATCAGCCCCTCTTCTAAAAGCTGAGGGAACAAAACTTGTGACTGTTTTTTATCAAAATATGATCAGACAGCATCCAGAGCTACTCAATCAGTTTAATAAAACAAATCTCATGAATGGAAGCCAGCCAGAGGCGCTTGCCGCAACACTCTATCAAGCTGCACTGCACATTGATCGCTTGGCAGACTTGTTACCTGCTGTGAAACAAATTGCCCATAAGCATGTCAGTGTCATGGTGAAAAAAGAGCAGTACCCAATCGTCGGATATCACCTTCTTGAAGCAATGAAAGAGGTATTTGGGTTATCAGAGGAAGATGACACATTGTTGGCTTGGAAGGCTGCATATGACATCATTGCGAATATATTCATCACCATTGAGGCAGAAATGATGGCTGAAAATGTGAAACAAACTAGTGGATGGGCAGATGTCAAACCGTTTATTCTGAAGAAAAAGAAACAAGAATCTCCATCACTCATTTCCTTTTATTTAGTACCAGAAGATGAATCTGAGCTACCAATGTATGAACCTGGTCAATACATTACGGTGCAGGTAGATATGCCGGGTGAAGCCTATGTATGCAGCAGACAATACAGTTTATCAGATCAATATCACCTATCTTACTATCGCATCACCGTGAAACGAGATGGGCATGTCTCCACATTCCTGCATGATGAAATGAGAGAAGGCGATATTCTTCACGTGAGTATGCCGCAGGGAATGTTCTGCTTGCAAGATGACACCAAAGAACCCGTTTATTTGATTAGTGCCGGTTCTGGTGTCACACCAATGATTGGTTTAGTGAAAACAGCGTCGCATAACAATCAGCCATTCACGATGATTCATGCAGACAGACTAGAGGATGTAACTGCTTTTGAACAAGAGTTTGAACACGTTCTTATTTCATCTCCAGAGGGGCGTATTATCCTTTGTAACGAACAATTTGAAAAGAGTGGAAAGAGTGAGCTGGTTGAGAAGGTGGCTACGCGGATTAACCGACCTTTCCTTCAATCAGTCATTGGTGAAGGAAAAGGCCAATTTTATGTTTGCGGTTCCCCAGTATTTACTCAAGAGATGATCCTTATTCTAAAAGCGTTGGACATTCCGGAAGAGAATATCCATTTTGAAGCGTTCGGCGGGCAGTCCATGAAAGAAATGGAAGTCGTCTAAACAACTGGCTGAACATCATGTTTTTTTAGGTACGCTCATATAGTAGGGATAAGTCCGATGAGGAGGGATGGTTTCCTTGAGCGTATCTGAAAAGCGTCTTTTACAACGAGCCATTGATGAAATTACAGAAATTGCAGAAGGGTTTGGTCTAGATTTTTATCCGATGAGGTATGAAATCTGTCCCGCGGAGATTATTTATACATTCGGTGCATATGGCATGCCAACACGATTTAGCCACTGGAGCTTTGGAAAGCAATTTCACAAAATGAAGCTTCATTATGATTTAGGATTAAGCAAAATTTATGAGCTGGTGATTAATTCAAATCCTTGCTATGCCTTTCTCCTTGATAACAATTCGCTTGTTCAAAATAAACTAATTGTGGCTCATGTCTTGGCACACTGCGATTTCTTTAAAAACAACTGCCGTTTCCAAAACACAAAACGAGATATGGTGGAAAGTATGTCAGCGGCAGCAGAGCGAATTAAAGAATATGAACATATCCACGGTACAAAAGAAGTCGAGTCCTTTTTAGATGCTGTATTGGCATTGCAGGAGCATATTGATCCGTCGCTTGTTCGTTCAAAATTAAGCTGGAATCTCGACGATGAAGATGAATATGAAGAGGACAAACCAAAACGTCAAACGCCATATGATGATTTGTGGGGAATGGATGAATCAAAAACACGTGAGAAAAAGAAAACGATCAAGCAATTCCCCCCAAAGCCAGAAAAAGATATTTTGCTCTTTATCGAGGCACACTCCCGGGAGCTAGAGCCTTGGCAGCGGGATGTGCTGACGATGCTGAGAGAGGAAATGCTCTATTTTTGGCCACAGCTAGAAACGAAAATCATGAATGAAGGCTGGGCATCGTATTGGCACCAGCGGATTATGCGTGAACTTGATTTAGATTCAAGTGAATCGATTGAATTTGCCAAATTAAATGCAGGTGTCGTGCAGCCATCTAAGACAGGAATCAATCCTTACTATTTAGGGCTGAAGATTTTTGAAGATATTGAAGAGCGCTACGATCATCCATGCGAGGAATTAAAAAAAGCAGGAGTGACGGAAGGGTCCGGTCGCAGCAAAATGTTTGAAGTGCGAGAAATTGAATCAGACATTTCTTTTATTCGAAATTACTTAACGAAAGACCTTGTGATGAGGGAAGATTTGTACTTGTTTCAAAAGCAGGGGAGAGACTATAAAGTCATTGATAAAGAATGGAAGGCAGTCCGTGATCAGCTAGTCAGCATGAGGGTCAATGGCGGCTTTCCGTATTTGACAGTCATCGATGGTGACTATTTAAAAAACAATGAACTCTATATTAAACATTGGTATGAAGGCATTGAACTCGATCTCAAATACTTAGAAAAGGTGCTTCCATATTTGTATCAGCTATGGGGAAGAAGTGTGCACATCGAGTCAGTTCTTGAAGGAAAAGAAGTGATGTTTTCATACGATGGAAAAGGGGTTCATAGGAAGTATCTCACTTAATGATCAAAAAAGATGTCTACGACTAGACATCTTTTTTTGTGATTAGCACTTTATTGGTTTCTCAGCAGTTTGAAAATGTGTTTCGCTTGATCTGTATTTTCCATAAGCCCTTTTAGCTGCTCACTTGTTGGTCCATAAGCATAAAATGGTACTTCATCCCCTGTATGACCCGATGTGGTCCAGCCTGTATGAGACCTCGTATTGATGACTTTTTCGATGGCATCATCGATTTGAACAGGATCTTTTGTTTCAGCCGCCTTTTGAATAGAGGCGATTTCCTCTTTTGTGAAATCAAGGTCGATGTATTGTTGAAGCGCAGTCTCGACCGTCATACCCCCTACAATTTTGTTTGCAATGAAATCAGGTGTCTTTTTTGCTGCTTTGACAGGCTGATAATCCCAGCTGCCCGAGCCGTCTGCTCCGAAGGAAAGGCCGCCAGTTGAATGATCTGCGGTCGTGATGACTAATGTGTTTTTATCCTTTTTTGCGAAACGAATGGCTTCTTTAAATGCTTTTTCAAAATCCTTCATCTCACTCATCGCACTGACAATATCGTGGTCATGTCCAGCCCAGTCAATTTGACTGCCTTCAACCATGAGGAAAAATCCTTTTTTGTTTTTAGACAGCTGTTTGATGGCTGAGGATGTCATGTCTTGCAAGGAAGGGGTCGTTTTATCACGATCAATTGCTTTATCGAGACCACCGTCAGCAAAAATGCCTAACAATTTTTGCTGTTTGTTTTTTTGTAAGTCAGCTTTATTGGTTACGTAACGATAGCCTGCTTTTTGAAATTCTTTCGTCAAATCACGATCTTTGCGGACAAAATCGATCAGTCCTCCGCCAAGCATGACATCGACTGTATGCTGTTTGCCAATTTTCTCATCGAAGAAATCATCAGCAATGGCTGCTGTGTTTTTTCTAGACACATCGTGGGCGGCATACGCAGCAGGTGTCGCATTGGTTAATTCAGATGTGACGACGAGACCAGTAGACTTTCCTTTGCGTTTTGCTTCTTCTAATACTGTTTTTAGTTTTTTGCCATTTTTGTTTACACCAATGGCGTTGTTGTATGTCTTTTGACCAGTTGCCATGGCTGTACCAGCTGCTGCTGAATCAGTAATGTTACTTTTAGAATCATCAGGGTATGTTTTATGCATGCCAGTGAGGTAAGGGTCAAACGCTGTTTGCTTGGAAAGATCACCGTTGTGTTTAAATGAGCGGTAAGTTGAAAGGTAAGGTGTTCCCATGCCATCTCCAATGAGCACGATCACATTTTGTACGTCATTTTTTGGTTTCTTTTTAGCCTCAGCTTTGTCAGCCTGTCCAAATTCAATTCCTGAAAAAATACCAATCGATAACACTGATGCGGCTGCGATTGCAGCTATTTTCGTTTTCGAGCTTTTCAACACACTCATTCATTTTGCCTCCTCATTGTTTATGTATCGCTCTCACGTTTACAATGGTAGAGCAGAAGTGTGGATTCCAAATGACAGCACCGTAAAGTTCACTTTAAAATTGTAAAGGTCCACTTTACATAGAATGAACCAAAAAGAGAAATGAATGTATGATTTATCTATGACAAGATGCATTTGTTTTGTCATGATTGTGTAATAAAAATGAAATAAAAAGAACCCTAAAAAAAAATAATTTTTGCCGAATTAATAAGCATAATGTCGTAGGAAGTCAAGACTATTTCTTCTGGTATTCGATCCTTATAATAGAAAGTAGATAAAAATTCGGATCACGATAGATACATACAGGAGGAACAAATGAAAAAACAATTGATCACAGCTGCAAGTGCAGTTCTACTTGGGACGACATTATTTGCCGGAGCTGCCTCAGCACAATCAGTAAAGGTTCAAAAAGGTGACTCTCTTTCTGTTCTAGCGAAAAAATACAAAACAACCGTGAGTAAGATTAAATCAGACAATAAACTGAAATCTAACACGATTTATGTTGGACAAACTTTAAAAGTGAATGGTACTTCTTCAAAAAAGGTAACGAAAACATCAAAAACAACAACAAAAGTAAAAGCGTCTTCAGCGACAGCCACTCATAAAGTTGTCAAAGGTGATACTTTATCTAAAATCGGCAAAAAATATGGAATGACAGTGAAAGAGCTGAAATCGTTAAATAAACTCAAAACAGACCTGATTAAAATTGGACAAAAGCTGAAAGTGAAAAAGACATCCAAAGTGAAACCAACACCTGTCAAAGAAAAAACAGTTGCTACTTCTTCTTTAAACACGTCTAAACTCGTAGCAGATGCGAAAGCACAAAACGGTACACCATATAAATGGGGTGGAACGACACCGAAAGGCTTTGATTGCAGCGGTTTTATGTGGTATATCATTAACAAACAAACAAAGATTTCAAGACAAACAACTGAAGGTTTTTGGGGATCAATGAAAAGCGTCTCAACACCTAAAGTTGGAGATTTTGTCTTCTTTACAACCTATAAATCTGGCCCATCTCACATGGGTGTCTACCTTGGGAACAACAAGTTTATCCACGCTGCTTCTGATGGTGTGACGATCAGCGATATGACTTCAAGCTATTGGAAGCCAATTTACCTTGGCGCAAAGACATTTGTAAACTAATAATGGATCTTAAGAGACTGCTTACTAGGCAGTCTCTTTTTTTGTATATCGTTTGCGCAGCTCAATCAGTCCTTTATCATAGCTCTCTATGAGTCTAAAGGCTTTTAAATAAGCAAAAGTGAAGACAAGTTATCAAAAGAATAATTTTATTTTCACTTTATAAAAATTATATCAAAAAAGTATAATTTTGTATGTTGTATAATAAATAGAAGAAGCCAAGCTATGATTTGAATAAAGATTGAAGAAAATCTACCCTGATGATTGACAAATATTTTGTTGATAAATAAGAATTTTCACTCTATTTCGAAAAAAAGTGTTTTCATTTTTTAATTTTCATATATAATAATTTTACGCCACTAATTTATTGCGCTAAATTAAATCTAAATATTCAGAAAATAAAGTGAATTACGAAGTGGTGGCGTCTTTAGACGGATACTAAGTTTTGGGAGTGATGGTATGAGCAATTCGTTGTTTAGAAAGAAGAGCATTTCAGAGCTAATTGCGGCAACACAAGGGGAAAAAGCGTTAAGAAAGGAATTAGGTTCATTTGACTTAACGATGCTTGGTATTGGAGCGATTATCGGTACAGGGATATTTGTTCTGACAGGTACAGGCGCCGTCACAGCAGGACCAGGACTTGTTTTATCATTTGTGATTGCAGGTCTTGCATGTTTATTTGCGGCATTGTCATATGCGGAATTCGCTTCCACAGTGCCAGTATCAGGATCTGTTTATACATTTACGTACGCATCTATGGGAGAATTTTTAGCGTTTATCATTGGCTGGGATTTGATATTAGAATATATGCTAGCCGCTAGTGCCGTTTCAGCAGGCTGGTCAGGCTACTTTGTGTCGTTTTTAAATGGGATAGGGATTCATATACCGGTTGAATTAACAGCAGCACCAGGTGGTTTAAAGGGTCAAGTGACATATTTTAATCTTCCTGCATTTATTATTTTAATGATCATCACCTTCTTGCTGTACTTCGGTATTAAAGAATCAAAACGAGTCAACAACATTATGGTCATTATGAAAATTGCGGTGATTCTGCTCTTTATTTTAGTCGCTGTGAAATATGTAAAACCTGAAAACTGGACACCATTCGTTCCTTTTGGAACTTCAGGCGTGTTAAGTGCAGCAGCTCTCGTATTCTTTGCATTTATCGGATTTGATGCAGTTGCTTCTGCGGCAGAGGAAACAAAAAATCCATCCCGCAACTTGCCAAGAGGAATCATCACTTCCTTATTGATTTGTACCGTGTTGTATGTGGTAGTCAGTGCGATCATGACAGGCATTGTTCCATTTATGAACTTTGAGGGAGTATCCCATCCAGTGTCTCTTGTTTTACAAGTAGCCGGTCAAAATTGGGTGGCGGGTATTGTAGATGTTGGGGCGATTTTAGGGATGACCACGGTCATGCTTGTCATGCTGTACGGCCAAACACGTGTCATGTTTGCCATGTCTCGTGATGGCTTGGTACCAAAGGTTCTTTCAAAGGTTCATCCAAAACATAAAACACCTTATATCAATACTCTTTTCTTTGGAACATTGTCAGCATTAATGGGTGGATTCATTCCGCTTGATGAGCTGGCAAGTCTAGTGAACATCGGAACACTTTCAGCTTTCATTTTGATTTCAGTTGCTGTCATTGTCATGAGAAAAACACAGCCTGATTTACCGAGAGCATTCAGATGCCCCGCAGTGCCGCTCATTCCAATCTTGGCTATTCTATCTTGCGGACTGCTCATTTATAAGCTTGGTACCATCACATTTGTTCGTTTCTTAATCTGGCTAGCCATTGGACTTGTTGTCTATTTCTTATATTCAAGAAAGCACTCCGAATTAAACAAAAAATAAGAGTGTACAGAAAAAGCCAGTCAAGTATGACTGGCTCAGCGTGTAGACAAACCTTCGCATTCTTTGTCAGTTCTGCGTGCTGGTGCTCACGAATGTCAAATTCGCTCCGCTCCAGTACTCGTCCTTCCTAGACTTCAAAGGTTTTCAGGTCACGCTGAAAAGAAGACAAAGGGCTAAAATAAACAACATTTTAGCCCTTTGTCAACAATCTGAAAGCCAGTCAAGTATGACTGGCTTTTTAGTATTAAAAACCTAATTGAAGATCGACATCAATGGAGACGATCGCATAGACACAAACGATGACAAAAATATTCAGAACGACGCCTAGGAAACCTGGTCCAGTGCGGCCTTTTTTAATGAACAGTTCAATCACACCGAATGGAACTGCGGCCATTGCAAAAGGAAGCATTTGAAACGAATAAAATGTCACATTGCTGATAATGGCGAGGTTCAGCATGAGCAGCGATAAAATAGCGGTGCCGACCGAAATCCAGCCAAACACATTATGCTCTTTAAAAATTCTTACCAATTCCATAATTCCACCTCGCTCACTTTGGCCGTTTTAATGCGTTTTGTCTTCACAAATTTCTCTATTTCTTTAGAAGGACCTGTGACAACAGAACCGTAAACCGTGACACCATTTTGATTGATGTAGCGTATTCGGTTAGAGAGGTCAAGTTCAGGTCTGCCAGAGATCGTTTTTGCCCAGGATGGATGCTGGTTGACATAGGCGAGGGCATCTTTGAACTGATCAACCTCTGTTTTTGATGTGTGCTGAAGCTCTTTTAAAAATTCAGAGTCTTTCCCGGGAAAACCGATTGGACGCTGATTTCCACTTAATGAATCTTCTGTTTTTATCGCATTCCAAAGCACTTTCATATCATATTTTTTAGAAAATGAATACACGTCTTTCGGTGTGTATGCTTTGTCATAGGATACATACACTTCACTCACTGTTCCTTCAGGTAACTTGTCTAAAGTGGTGAGTGTTTGTTTTTTAGATGTATCTGCCTGCGACGAAGGGTGCGTAAAGAAATCCTCCGTATTACGTGCGCTGTCGCCATAATAAGAGATCGTAGGCTGCTTTAATTTATCGAAAAACATTTCGATTTGTTCACTACCGATGGCTTCTGTTTTATTGCCAATTTGTTTTTGCAGCTTAAGTTCTGTGTTCATACCAAACAGTTTGACCTGCCCTTTTAAATCCTTCATATCAATGGCGACATTCGGTTTTGTTAGGGCGACTGTTACAGCGGCCGTTTCCATAAAATGATTGCCTTTACTGTCTGCTCCGCCAACGCCGTAGTATAGATAACTACCTAGTGTACAAAGCGGTAAAATAATCAGCGTAGATATAACAGCAAGCACAGAAATACGTAAATAGGACTTTCTTTTTCCGTATTGTAAAATGGCTTTTTGTTTTTCAGGACTGATGGAGAAGTCTGTCCAATCTGAGTCATTCAGTTCTTGGCTTAAGCGTTTTTCATTTTCTTCGAGCTCTTCTTCAAACGCCATCATTTCTTCTTCGTTCATCTCGCCATTATTATATTGTTCCCATCGCTTATTAAACTCTTCATTCATCATTAACACCTCTGTTATATAGTGCTTTTAGGCGCTGCCTTGCACGAAATAAAACACTTTTAAAATTTGCTTCAGTAATATTCATGACCTTGGATGCTTCTTTGTAATTCAGTTCTTTTAAATAATACAATGTCAACGCTTCCTTGTAGTTATCTGGAAGCTGCTCCAAATACATGTTGAGGACTTCTTTTATTTCAATCTGTTCAGCAGGACTTTGTACAGACGTTTGTAAAAGGCCGCCAATGAGATCATCCGATATGGTCACTTCTTTTTTATGTTTCCTGACATAATCAATAAAAGCATTTCGTGCCACCTGAAATAACCAAGGTTTCACTTTGCTATGGTCGTAGGAATGAATATGTATATAAGCACGCATAAAGGTTTCCTGCAATAAGTCCTCTGCCAAATGTTTGTCTTTTGTCATGGAGAGCAGAAACCTGTAAACATCGTTCATATACATTTGATAAATTTCATCGATCGTCACTGATTTTTCTCCCCTCTATGTTATACACGCATAAGAAAGGCATAAAGTTGCACGAAACTTCTCATAGGCCGTACATTACTCATCTCTTTCACCGAATCAAAATCATTTCTCCTTATCATAGCGAAATTTGCATCATTTATAAAGTGTTTTCAATAGAACAAATCAGGAAAAAAACTCAAAAAACGACAATTTTGGACACATTTCTTCCTCTATTCTCTCCTAAAAACACATACTTGAATACAGAAGGAGCGGTCTCTTAAGTGAAAAGATGATTTTAGTGAACCGTCTCTATTTTATCAGCAGGAGAAAATTTTTAGTACCAGGTAATAAAAAATTTGTTATAATAGAAACAAATCCTTCATTCTTCAAACAAAGGAAGTGCACTATGTATAAATTTTCAGGCTATACCGTCAAAGCATTTTTTGCTCTCCGAGGCGGAATCAAAGTATATCAAAAAGAGAATCTGCCAACAGACCGAGGGTTTGTCATTGCTTGTACGCATGAGGGTTTTGTGGATGTTCTTGCATTAGGCGCAGGAATTCTTCCGTTTGAGATCCACTACATGGCGAAAAAAGAATTGTTTGCAAATAAATGGATCGGCGGATTTTTAAAGAAGATTCATGCTTTTCCAGTTGATCGAGAGAATCCTGGGCCAAGCAGTATTAAAACGCCCATTAAATTATTAAAAGAGGGGAAAATCGTTGGGATTTTTCCAAGCGGAACACGTACAACAGAAGATGTTCCTTTAAAAAGAGGGGCCGTTACGATTGCGCAGCTCGGCAAATCACCAATCGTACCAGCAGCGTACAAAGGACCTTCTAATGCGAAAAGCCTTTTTAAGAAGGGGAAAATGCGCTTAATCATTGGTGAACCGATTGAGCTGTCTGAATTTGATCATCTGCCGCCAAAAGAAAGATTAGGTGCGATGACAGAAGTATTAAACACAAGAATCAAAGAACTTGAAGCTAAGTTAATCGAAAAGGGATAAAGAAAACGACCACTTGCTAAGGCAAGGGTCGTTTTTTTCTTAAGAAGCGCCTTCTTCAGCTGCTTCTAATAGTTGTTCGTTTAGTTTTTTGACTTCGATGTATGCCACATGGTGTCCATCGACTTCATTAATGATAAATTCATAGCCTTGTTCACGAATCGCGTCATTTTTCTCGACTTCATATTTTTGTGTAAGGAACCAGCCGCCAATTGTGTCGACTTCTTCGTTATCAAGCTGAATACCTAGTAGCAGGTTAACTTGATCTACAAGGACCTTTCCATCAAAGATATAGTGGTCTTCTCCCAGTTTACGCACTTCGTTGATTTCATCAATATCGAATTCATCACGAATCTCACCGACGATTTCTTCAAGGATGTCTTCAACCGTTACAAGTCCTGCTGTACCGCCATATTCATCTGATAAAATGGCCATGTGTACACGCTCACGCTGCATTTTAAGCAGTAGATCATGAACAGGAACTGTTTCAATTACATGAATAATCGGGTTTACAAAATGTTCGATCGTATCACTTGTGGAACATTCACCACTAATACATGCAGTGAGTACTTCTTTAATATTCACAACACCGATGATGTTGTCTTTATCGCCATCTTCAATTGGATAACGTGTATATTTCTCGACCTTTGTCACTTTCAGCATTTCCTCAATCGTAATATCATGAGGGAAGCTGACGACTTCGGTACGAGGAATCATAATTTCTTTCGCCAGACGGTCATCAAATTCAAAAATTTTATTCACATATTTGAATTCAGACTGGTTAATCTCGCCGCTCTTATAGCTCTCAGATAAAATAATCCGCAATTCTTCTTCAGAGTGCGCCATGTCATGCTCAGAAACTTGTTGAAGACCAAATGCTTTTGTTAACAAACGAGCAGATCCATTTAATACCCAGATAAAAGGGAACATCACTTTGTAAAAAATCATAAGCGGTCTAGCAAATAGAAGGGACACTTGCTCAGCCTTTTGAATGGCGAGTGTTTTTGGTGCAAGCTCTCCAACCACGACGTGTAAAAACGTCATAATACTAAACGCAATAATAAAAGTGACAATATGACTGGCTGATTGAGGAATCGACAGCTCTACAAATAGTGGAGCAAGCATGTGCGCAATTGTTTCTTCCCCTAACCAACCAATCCCAAGGGCGGTAATGGTAATACCGAGCTGACAGGCCGACAGATACTCATCAAGGTGAGTCGTGACGTGCTTGACAGCAACTGCTGTTTTATTACCTTCTGCAATTAATTGATCAATTCTTGAGCTTCTTAAGCGAATGATCGCAAACTCCGATGCAACGAAAAACGCGGTTAAAGCTATAAGTAAAGCAACTATGAGTAAATTCACTATGTCCAATTAAGGCCTTCGTTCTGACTTTGAGAACGAAGGTAACACCTCCTGTTTAGTAAAAATTTTAACTTAACAGCAGTAAAAATGATTGGACAGCCGTCATTTTTTCAGGAGTAAGCTGCTCTTTTAGTTTTTCACGTTGTTCTGGCTGAAGCTGCTTACAACGTGCCAAAATGCGGTCCATATGCTCATTCATCCGATCGATATCAGAGGTTAAATGGACAAGTTCGTCATGTTCTTCCTTTTGAGAAGGGAATTGTTCATCTAATCTGGATTTGATGTCAGAAAGAGCCAATCTCTGCTGTTTGCAAAGAACGATTAATTGTAATCGTTTTAAAGCATGTTCATCGTAATAACGATAATTAGAGCAAGATCTAACAGGCGCAAGCAACCCTAGATTCGTATAATAATCTACAGTTCGTTTCGTCACCTGTGCAATCTGTGCTAGTTCACCAATACGATACTTTTTCTCAGCCCCATCTGAACATCTCCTCCTAACCGTCACGTTATAGTTTATGAAAATAGTTTAATATAATTCGAGTCTGAAATACAAGATAATTGTTCAGATTTCCTGCCAATATGAAGAAACAAAGGGCATTTCCATCAATTTAGGTTGTCATCTCTAAAATACTGTAGCGATACAGGAATTTTCAGATTATTTATGGTAAGATAAAATGAATACCGTTTCATATATATGTAGAGAGACGGATTTTACGTGAACCGGAGGTGGTTAAGTGGGGCCCTCAAAGTAGTCTTATTTAATCAGTTAACCGTTTTGCAAAAGACAACATCATCAATCAGGAGGTGACTCCTTGTTCTTCTAAGAAAGAGCAAGGTTAAATGGACGATATTGTTAATCTGAGTATAGTCGGAGTTTTGATTGCTTTAACAGCTTTCTTTGTTGCATCTGAATTTGCCATTGTAAAGGTGAGAAGTTCAAGAATTAATCAGCTTGTTGCCGAAGGGTCCAAAAAGGCTATCATGGCGAAAAAGGTGACATCAAGGCTAGATGAATATTTGTCAGCCTGCCAGCTCGGTATTACAGTGACATCCCTTGGTTTAGGGTGGATCGGTAAACCGGCAGTAAAAGAACTTTTAGTTCGAGGTTTTGGTTTGACAAACATTCCTGATTCAGCAATCAGCCTGATCTCAGCAACACTTGCGTTCTCTATTATTACCTTTTTGCATGTAGTTGTTGGCGAGCTTGCACCAAAAACACTTGCCATACAAAAGGCAGAAAAAATGACGCTTTGGCTGTCAGGACCGCTGCATGCATTTTATATCCTTATGTACCCTTTCATTTATGTGTTGAACGGGTCAGCCCGTGTACTAACGAAAATGATGGGTATCGATATGGGGTCTGAAAAAGAACATTCCCATTCCGAAGAGGAATTAAAGATTTTATTATCTGAAAGCTTAAAAAATGGGGAAATCAACTCATCAGAGTATAATTATATGAACAAGATATTCGATTTTGATAATCGAATCGCAAGAGAAATTATGATACCGCGAAGAGAAATTTGTGCGATTCCAGAAGATATGCCGTTAGACGAAATACTGGCGATCATGACAAAGGAAAAGTACACACGTTTCCCCGTGTTTTCAGGGGATAAAGACCATGTCATTGGCATGCTCAACAAAAAGCAGCTCTTTGCAGATATTGTGTACCAAGGAGAAAAAGATCAACTGAAGCTTCAAGATTATATTTATCCAGTGATTGAAGTGATTGACACGATTCCAATTCAAGAGCTTCTCGTCAAGATGCAGCGCGATCGAATGCATATGGCGATTTTAACGGATGAATATGGCGGGACATCTGGACTTGTCACAACGGAGGATATTTTAGAAGAGATTGTTGGAGACATTCGAGATGAATTCGATGAAGATGAGCAGCCGGTCATTCAAAAGAGAGCGGAGCATCATTATATATTAGATGGAAAAGTGAGATTAGAGGAAGTTCAAGATTTGATCGAAATGTCATATCATGATGAAGAAATTGATACGATAGGTGGGCTAATCTTAAATGAGAACATTGATATCCGAGAAGGACAATCCATTTATCTTGATGATATTCGGATGAAGGTCTTGGAGATGGATGGACGCTATGTGAAAAAGATCGACCTGAAAAAAGGCGTCACATCATCAGAAAAAGAAAATACACGCACAGGGCTTGATATAAAAGAGCCGCTGTTAGTAAATGAAATGACCTTGAGCGAAAAATAAGCTCAAGGTTTTTTTAGGTATTTAGCCTCTTTTTTAAGAATATATGTTCGTATATAATAAGAACAAACGTTCGTAAAAGGGGGATGGACATGCTCTGGTATGAAACAGCAAGTATCGCGGAGAAAAAAACCTCAATGAAACGTATTGAGTTTCATTTAAAAAATTTCAAGAACTATCAAGCAGCCATTTTAAATATTGAAAGACAGCTTGAAAAGCGAAGTTCTCTCCAACATCATCATATGGCACGTCAAAAATTAGAAGAGCAGAAAAGTCAGTATGAACTGATTGTTGCTTGTATTGAAACGGCTTTAAAAGAATTGGATGAGATAGAGCAGCAGCTCATTGATTATAAGTATTTTCGAGATTGGCGCATGGCAAAATGTGCAATCGAAATCGGCTATAGTGAGAAGACACTATTTTTAATGAAGCGCCAGCTGATGGATCAACTGCTCATCAGCCTAGCTGCCATCACAGATATTTAAAACAGAAGTTGTCCTATTTGATAAAACGCCGCAAAAAGGCATAAAGAGCCGATAATTGTCACAAGTAAATAGGCAGCAAGCTTTCCTATTTGACGCTGCATCAGCATCGTCGCAGATTCTACACTAAACGTAGAGAATGTGGTAAAGCCGCCAAAAAAACCGGTTCCTATGATCACTAGCAGTGGATGATTGGACGTTACAGCGCCTGTGAGAAATCCTAAACCGGCTGCACCTAATAAATTAATGAAAATAATACTGTACGGGAAAAGGGCATGGGATGGAGTTTTCTGGATTGTTTGGCTGATGAAGAAACGACATGCACTACCGATCCCTCCAGCTACAGCTGTACAAAAAACAATCATTTATCTGCTTCCTTTCTGCTGCTTATTTTGATGAAAGAGCCGTTCAGCAAGGATCAGGCCAGCTAAAGCAGCGGCTACTCCAGCAATGACTGAGAGCAGGATGTACAACATACTTAAATTGAACTGCCCTGCCTGTAACAGAAGAACTGTCTCTTTAGAAAAGGTGGACATGGTCGTAAACCCGCCGCAAAACCCTGTTCCAATCAAAGCTGCAAGATCTTTTTTTCCTTTCTGAAATAGAAAGTATCCTGTCGCAAAACCAAGAAGCAGGCTGCCGGAAATGTTTTCAATTATCGTTGCATAGGGGAATGTCTGACTGATGACAGTTTGGCTTAGTTCATATCTGCAAAGTGTACCAATCAATCCACCGATAAAAACGGCGAAATAAGTTTTCATCTGCATCATTTCTCCTTTTGAAAAAATAGCGGGTTATCGGTTACCACACCATCAATTGGGTATTTTTTGATTCGATCCGCTGTTTTTTGATCTTTTACAGTCCATATAAACACATCCATCCCGAATGTGTGGATGCGGTCTATCCACCATCTATTGATCATCGTTTTCTTCATATTAAGACAATTTGCAAACGAGCTGTATGTCGTTAACTTTCGTTTCGTTAGTTTAAATGCATCAGGCTTGATAATCAAAGCTGTGCGAAGAGAAGGGGCGAATGCTTTGATTCTTTGCAGTGCATGAACATCAAAAGATTGAATGATGATATGACGAGAATAGGCAAACCGATTGATGATGCGGGCAACGGCCTTTTCGATTCCTATCTGCCGTTTTGGGTGTTTGATCTCGATTAATATTCCAATCCGCTGACTGTATCTTTCAAGAATTTCTTGTAATGTTGGAATTCGTTCATTCGTATACTGTTGGTCAAACCAGCTTCCTGCGTCCAGTTTTTTCAACTGATCAAGTGTATAACTTTTGACTAAGCCGTTTCCGTTCGTCGTTCGATCAACGGTATCATCATGGATGACGACGACGTGCTGATCCATTGTCATTTGTACGTCTAATTCAATATAATCTGCTCCTTGCTCGACAGCTACATCAAACGCAGCGATTGTATTTTCTGGGGCTGCGCTTGATGACCCTCTATGTGCGATAATATACACTTGCTCCAGCTCCCTGACATAAGTTCTGGTCTTATCATATCAAATGCTTTGGTGGTTTTCCTTCTTTACTATATGGAGAAGAAGAGCGCCGTATTATCATGGAACCTCATGTACTGAAAAAGCTTGATGTATCATTTTGAAAAGTTTACAGGAATAGAGCAAGCTTTGATTGAGTAAACCTGAATTACATCAATTTTTCTTCGATCAATTTTGTCCAAATCGTCAGCGTTCGTCAAAATATTAGTGCTTTCGTCATGTTGACTGAAAATTCTGATGTTTTATAATGATGAAAAGGAGGCGAGATGATTGGGTAAAGGGAGAATTAGAGTGGAAGAACGTATTAAGGCCGAAACGGATGCTGAAATGTTTAAAGCGACTCTCCTTGATCAGGCTCAGAAGAAAAAGTAGTTTGCTGCCCGTCGATATGTCTCAAGCCAAAATTTCATAATTGAACATCATGCCTCGGGATAGGTCCCGAGGCTTTTTATATAGAGGTCAGACATTTAAGAGAGGACATAAACGAAGGTTATATTATAAACTAGAGAGGATTGTTTTAAAGGAGAGAGACAGAGATGTTTACACAAAAATGGATGGATACATATTTTACAGTCGATATTGCGATCCAAATAGGCATTAGCCTTTGTATTTTATTGCTTTTTTTATTACTTCGAAAAGTATTTACGAAATACTTGTTTCACCTGCTCTTTAAGCTGACAAACCGGTCTAAAACCGAAGTCATTAACCAAATTGTCGTGGCGTTTGAAAAACCTGCGAGGCTGTTTTTTGTGGCACTAGGTTTATATTTTGCGTTAAGACAAGCCCCATACTTTGAGCACCATATGGATGTCATTGTCAAATTGTATAGATCCTCTATTATTTTGATGCTGACGTGGGGACTTTGTAATCTAACCGCAGCTTCTTCCTTCTTATTTCAAAAAGTGAATTCAAAATTTGAATTAGAGATGGATGATATTTTAGCGCCATTTTTATCAAAGGTTCTTCGTTTTATTATTATTGCACTGAGTATTAGCGTCATTGCACAAGAGTTTAATTATGATGTGAACGGACTTGTGGCAGGGCTTGGTCTAGGTGGTCTTGCTTTTGCGCTCGCTGCGCAGGATACAGTGGCGAACTTTTTTGGAGGAATTGTGATTATTACAGAGAAGCCTTTTACAATGGGCGATTTTGTAGAGACTCCAAGTGTACTTGGAACTGTAGAGGACATTACCTTCCGAAGCACAAAATTTAGAACACCTGCTGAAGCGGTGGTGACCGTGCCAAATTCGACCCTTTCAAAGGAGCCGATCACAAATTGGACGAGAATGAATAAACGTCAAATTACGTTCTCCGTTCGCGTATCTTACAATACACCGAAAGAAAACATTGATAAGTGCATCAAACGTCTGAAGCAAATGCTTTATGAGCATGATGGTGTTCATAAGGAAACGATTATGGTGAATTTCGATGTGCTGGCAGACAGCTATTTAAACTTATTCTTTAACTTTTATACAAACACAACCGCTTGGTCTGAAAACCTGGATATTAAGCAGGATATTAACTATCGCATTATTGATATTTTCCATGAAGAAGGGGTAGAATTTGCTTTCCCTGGACAGACCATTTATATGAAACAAAAAGGTGAGAAACAGCTCGGTGAATAAAGGAGGAATGGTGGTTGGATCAAACAAAAGTGGCAGCGCTAAGAGAGAGATTATCAAAGGCCTCACATATTACGGTCCTTTCAGGTGCTGGGATGAGCACAGAATCGGGAATTCCCGATTTTAGATCAACGGGTGGACTATGGACAGAAGATACCTCTCGCATGGAGGCAATGAGCCGGTCTTACTTTTTATCACATCCTCATCAATTTTGGCCGAAATTCAAAGAATTGTTTCAAATGAAGATGAGTGGAGAGTACGAGCCAAACGCTGGACATGCTTTTTTAGCCAATTTAGAAAAGCAAGGAAACCGCGTGGATATTTTCACGCAAAATATCGATGGTCTGCATAAAAAAGCGGGAAGCCAGCATGTGTATGAACTGCATGGTTCCATTCAAACAGCTACATGTCCATCATGCGGGTCAACATACGAACTGCCTTATTTATTACAAGAAGAGGTACCGGTTTGTGAGCGGATTTCATCAGACGGCCGCACATGTGGGCGAGTGCTCAAAACAGATGTTGTCCTTTTTGGGGACATGGTGAAGCACTTTGACCAAGTGGAGAAATCGCTCCAAAAAACGGACATGCTGCTCGTTATGGGAACTTCCTTAGAAGTGGCACCAGCACGATATATTCCAGAAGATGCTGCTCATCATCCTTCCATCTTTAAGGTCATGATGAATTTAAGTGAAACGGAATTCGATCCGCTGTTTGATCTTGTCTTTCACGAACGAATTGGCGAGCTTGTGAATGCTTTATAAATCATAAAAAACCCGCATCCAACAGGTGCGGGTTTGCTTTATTGCTGTAGTGGCTTCATTGTTTCATCAAGGACTTCAAACGTGTAGCCCTTCGCCTTTAATTGTGTGATCAGACTGTTTAAGTATTTTGCGGTAGCTGGCTGATCATGCATTAAGATGATTTTTGGCTCTTTCGGGTACTTGGTTTCAAGCACTTGCAGCTGATTTAATACTTCTGGTACATATTTTGAGCTTTTATATCTCCAGTCAAGACTGTCAATGGTCCAGTCCCAGTATACAAAGCCTTTTTGTTTTAAACGTGTTTTTTGCTGGTCTGTTAAGTTTGGAGAACTGCCATAAGGTGTTCTCACAAGATGTGTATATTCACCAGTAACAGAAGCCAATATACGTTGATCTTCTTTCATCTCATTTACAGGAGAATCACTTTTTTGATAAAAGCGTTTCACATCATGAGTGATGCCATGAAGTCCTAATTGATGACCTTCTTGATGAAGTCTTTTCACAGCTGCTGGGTGTTCTTTGATTTGCGGACCGAGCATAAAAAATGTGGCCTTCACTTGCTGTGACTTTAGCACATCTAACAGCTGATTTGATGTAGCAGAAGGGCCATCATCAAAGGTCAAAAAGATCGTTTGATCCGTTACATGTTTGTTTGGATTGATCTTAAAATGTGCATCTAATGTTTTTGGCGAATCATCTTTTGCTTTCAGACTTGTACTTGTGTCTCGAAATGGACTGCTCGTAGACACTTCATTTGGTTGATCTGCTGCCTGCATATTGGTTTTAGACATATCCCAAATGAAAAAAAGGATCAATGTCAGGATGACTAGACCAATCGCCTTTGAGAGCAGCATCGTGTTTGAAGGTGTCTGTTTTTTCGTAACCCGTTGCATTACAATCGCTCCAATAAATCAGTAGTTTGTGTCGAATCATGTAGTGGATTCTGTCTTTTTTCGCTGTTTTTTGTCGTGCTCATATGGAGTAAGTATACAGGAAAAAAGAGCCTATGAATATAGAAGATGCTAAAAAATTGGAATCTTTTTGGTTATGAATCTATATTTGTTACAATAGAAGGTTATCCAGTCAAATGGATATGAAATAATTCTGAATAATCATTGAAACGTTTACATTTATCCGCTAAGATAGCATCAGATTCAACCATTAAGCAAAGCGAAGGGGAGATTCCATATGAAAGTATTGTACAATGGGGATTTTATTGAAAAAAAAGATGCACATGTTGATATTGAAGACAGAGGCTATCAATTTGGCGACGGAGTCTATGAGGTCATCCGCGTATATAATGGGACTTTGTTTACATTAAAAGAGCATACTGAGCGTCTATTCAAGAGTGCAAAGGAAATCGGCATTCATCTGCAAGGTACAGTATCCGATATGGAAGAGAATTTGAAGAAGCTAGTCGCAGATAATCAAGTGATTGATGGCGGCGTGTATATTCAAGTCACGCGAGGCGTCGCACCTCGTAAACATCAATATGGTTCGCTTACCCCTCAAATTACGGCATATACATTTCAAGTGAAAAAGCCTATTCAAGAGCAGACAGCTGGTGTGAAAGCTCTATTGTCTGAAGATCTTCGCTGGTTAAGGTGTGATATTAAAAGCTTAAACCTTTTATATAACGTCATGGAAAAGCAGAAAGCGTCTGAAGCTGGTGCGTTTGAAGCGATTTTAATAAGAGACGGCTTTGTGACAGAGGGGACGTCCTCGAATGTATATGCCGTCATTGACGGTGTCATTCGTACACACCCAGCAAATAACCTGATTTTAAACGGCATTACACGTAGAAAGCTGCTAGAGGTTTGTCAGGAAGAAGGATGTCGTGTGGAAGAAACCCGCATGAGTAAAGACGAACTTTTGCATGCACAGGAAATTTTCATCAGTTCAACGACAGCTGAAGTGATTCCAATTGTAGAGATAGATGGTCAGCCAGTTGGGGAAGGTGTTCCAGGAGAGATCACGAAGCGTGTACAGGAAGGGTTCCAGAAGAAAATTGAGCATGAAAGCGAAGCATCTATTTCTTCGTAAAAGGAAAAAGGCTGTAAACCAATGTTTACAGCCTTTCAGCGTGTAGACAAACCCTCGCATTCTTTGTCAGTCCTGCGTGCTGGTGCTCACGAATGTGAAATTCGCTCCGCGCCAGTACTCGTCCTTCCTAGGGCTGCAATTTCTATCACGCTGAAAAGAAGACAAAGGGCTAAAATCAAGTTCTTTTAGCCTTTTGTGATGACATTTATTTCACGATCAGTACAGGTATATCTGATTTGGACGATAACTTTTCACTCACACTGCCAAAGAGCATTTTTTTCAATCTGCTTTGGTCACGTGCTCCCATGACGATGAGGTCTGCTGAAATCTCTTCAGCGTATTCGATAATCGCTTCTGCAGGCTCCCCTTCAACAATTTCAATTGCAGCTTCAAACTGCTCTTCATTTAACAGCATTCTTGCTTCTGCAACAACCTCTTCTGTATGGTCTTCAAAAATCAAGGGACTTTGCTGTTCATCATGAGGTACATACACAGGGGGTGTTTGAAGGTCTGCCATGCCGCCTCCGATATAAGCGCCGCCAGTCATTGGGCGAGGTGCATCAAACACCTGTCTGCTGGATTTCCCATCATGAGCGTAGGCAATGGTCAGCTTGGCATGCAAAGTTTTGGCTAAAGCGATTGCCTTCTTTAATGCTTTCTTACTGTCTTCATGTCCATCAAACGCAACGACCATCCGATCAGCTTGAAACAATGTCCTCATTCCTTTCAAAAGGAGTCTATACGTTCATGGTATACCCGATATCTGAAAAAGATACACATAAAGGGTGTGAACTTTTTGTTAGAAAATTTCATTTATTGAAAAATATTTATTGACAAAATAGTGACAGCCACTATAAGATAAAAAAAGATTCAAGAGCCAAAAGGAGGAAATGTCATGTGCAACATCATTGGAAGAATGAAATCAAACTGCATGAATGGGTTGATTCACGTGACAATTACACCTTCATTGGTCATTGAAAAGGGACTCGTATGTTCCAATTGATCGGATGAATCAAGGCGTATGTTGCGTATTTGTCAACATGCGCCTTTTTATCATGTATAAAAGAGGCGTACCAGTCAGCTGGTTGCCTCTTTTTTTGTTGTATACATTTCGCATCTCGAAATAATGGAATGCATCAACAACTAAATGAAGAGGAGTGAAAGCATGTGAACATGCCAAAGGCAAGACAAATGACAAAAGCTCAAAAAACGAAACAAGGTGACAATCAGGAAAATATAGAAAGCGGCTAGCTTTAAAAGGAGAGACAAACATGTTTTCAGTATTTGTGAAATTAGGCTGGTTCTTTAAACAAGAGTGGAGGCGCTATACAATCGCCATTACACTGCTGCTCATTGTGAATGTACTTGAAATGCTGCCACCGAGGTATCTAGGTCAAGCAGTTGATGACATTCGGTCTGGTCAATTTACAACATCCAGTATTCTGTTTTACGTAACCATTTTTTGCTTACTTGGTGTCAGTGTCTATGCGCTCACTTATTTTTGGATGTACCAGTTATTTGGCGGCGCGAATGTCATGGAACGTGTGATGCGCGGAAAATTAATGCGCCACTTACTTAAGATGACACCCACCTTTTATGAAAAGAAAAAAACCGGAAATTTAATGGCGTTAGGTACAAATGATTTGAATGCTGTGGCTTTAACAACAGGCTTTGGCGTTTTAACATTAGTCGATTCCACTGCTTACATGCTGATGATCTTTTTTACGATGGGACTGACGATCAGCTGGAAATTAACTTTAATGGCCATTATTCCGATGCCGCTGATGGCGATTTTGATAGCGTTTTATGGCAGTAAAATTCATGAACGCTTTACAGTCGCTCAAGATGCATTTGGTGATATGAATGATCGTGTATTAGAATCAGTTGCCGGCGTTCGGGTGATTCGGTCTTTTGTACAGGAAAAACAAGATGTGAATCGCTTTCGAGAAATGACAGATGATGTTTTTCAAAAAAATATGAGAGTGGCGATCATTGATTCATTGTTTGAGCCGACCGTGAAATTGCTTGTGGGGATCAGTTATTTAATCGGTATCGGTTACGGCGCATATCTTGTGTTCCAAAGTGATTTAACCATTGGTGAGCTTGTTGCATTTAACGTCTATCTGGGGATGATGATCTGGCCAATGTTTGCCATTGGTGAATTGATTAATATCATGCAAAGAGGAAATGCCTCATTAGACCGGTTGAATCATACACTCAGTTATCAACCGGATGTAACTGACGCAGCCAAGCCAAAAACATTACAAGAGCCTGGCGATATTCAATTTGAACATGTGACATTTAGGTATCCAACTTCCTCTAAAGATAATCTAACGGATGTCTCCTTTACTGTACGAAAAGGGCAAACGATTGGTATTACAGGAAAAACGGGAAGCGGAAAAACAACGATTGTCAAACAGCTTCTTCGTCAGTATCCGACAGGTGATGGGAAGATCTTGCTTTCAGGTGTTCCAATTGAGGACATTGAATTGGATCAACTGTTCCAATGGATTGGCTATGTTCCGCAAGATCATGTCCTTTTCTCAAAAAGTGTAGAAGAGAATATGCGTTTCGGTCATAGAGACGCGAGAGAAGCTGAATTAGCACAAGCGATTAAAGATGCTTACTTTGAAAAGGATTTACGCCTTTTACCAGAAGGCTTGGAAACCATGGTTGGAGAAAAGGGAGTGGCGCTGTCAGGAGGACAGAAGCAGCGGATTTCCATTGCACGTGCTTTATTAATTGATCCAGACATTTTGATTTTGGATGACTCGTTATCTGCAGTTGATGCAAAAACAGAAACGGCTATTTTAGAGAATTTAAGACAAAATCGTCATGGAAAAACGACATTTATTACAACCCACCGTCTATCAGCTGTAGAGCATGCGGATCTCATTCTTGTCATGGAAGAAGGACGTATTGTTCAAAAGGGAACCCATCAAGCGCTTATTCAGCAAGATGGATGGTATAAAGAGCAATTTCTGCGTCAACAGCTGACAAATCAGCTGGAAGGAGGGGATGAGGCATGACAACAGGGAGAAGACTTCTTGCCTATGCACTCCTGTATAAAAAAGTATTGTCTGTTGCTTTGATCTTTCTGATCATTGCAGTTGGTGCTGAGTTGACAGGACCTTTCATTGGGAAAAAAATGATTGATGATCATATTTTAGGTGTAGAAAAACCGTATGTTGAGGTAAATGAAAAAACAAATAAAACGGTTTATTACCAGGGAAATAACTATATAAGAAGTGACCGGCTACAGAATCAAAATGAAGCTGGAAAGCAAATCAATGTCGTGCAAGTCGGATTTGGGTACTATTTTGTGAATGAACCGATTCGATTTGACGGGAGCCGGACAATAAAAGGGGATCAGCTCACCATTGAAAATGGGAGCGAGCGTGAGACGTATCAGGTACAGCGTTTATCCAAAGAGGAAATCTTTGCTTTTTATCAGCCGGAAATCAGTGGTTTGGTACAGCTTGTTCTATTTTATTTTGGGATGCTCGTCATTGCGATATTCTTTCAATATGGGCAGCACTATTTACTCCAGCGTATTGCAAATCGCATTATTCAAAAAATGCGAGTGGACGTATTTGAACATATCCAAACGCTTCCGATTCGGTATTTTGATAATTTACCGGCTGGAAAGGTTGTCGCGCGGATTACGAATGACACAGAAACCATTCGTGATTTATATGTAACAGTACTCGCTAATTTCGTCACAAGTGCCATTTACATGGTTGGAATTTATATCGCCATGTTCTTATTAAATGTGAAGCTGGCGCTTATTTGTTTAGTGGCTGTTCCGATTATTTTCCTATGGTCGATGACTTACCGAAAGTTTGCGTCGGTTTACAATCACCGCATTCGTTCCATCATTAGTGAAATTAATGCCAAGCTAAATGAAGCCATTCAAGGAATGACGATCATTCAGGCGTTTCGACATGAACAAGCAACGAAAGAAGAGTTTGATGAGCTGAATAACAATCACTTTCGATATCAGCGAAAGATGCTTCATTTAAATTCACTGCTCTCACATAACTTGGTGAATCTGCTTCGGAACTTAGCATATGTCGCACTCATTTGGTATTTTGGCGGCGCGTCCTTAAGTGCGACGGGCATTGTGTCGATTGGGGTGCTCTATGCATTTGTCGATTATTTAAATCGTTTGTTCCAGCCGATTACAGGCATTGTGAATCAATTTTCTAGATTAGAATTAGCAAGGGTTTCATCTGAACGGGTCTTTCGATTATTAGATGAGCCTGGTACTGAAGTGGAAGAACCGGTTCAGAAGAAAATCGAGGGGCACGTTCAATTTCAGGATGTTACCTTTGCGTATAATGAAGGGAAAAATGTATTAAAGAACATCACCTTTGAGGCGAAAAAAGGTCAGACGGTGGCACTCGTTGGACATACCGGTTCTGGGAAAAGTTCGATCATGAATTTGCTGCTGCGTTTTTATGATATTCAGCATGGGGACATCCTCATTGATGGAGAAAGCATCTATGGTCAGTCGCGCCAAACGCTGCGTAAGCAAATGGGCATTGTACTTCAAGATCCTTATTTGTTCTCTGGAACGATTGCATCCAATGTCAGTTTAGGAAATGAAGACATTAAAAGAGAAACGATTGAAACATCGTTAAAGCAAGTGGGCGCAGCAGAACTATTAAAGCATTTGCCTGAAGGTTTTGATGAACCAGTTGTTGAAAAGGGGAGTACTCTTTCCTCTGGGGAGCGTCAATTGATTTCATTTGCCCGTGCACTGGCATACGATCCAGCGATCTTAATTCTAGATGAAGCGACGGCTAACATTGATACAGAAACAGAAGCCATCATTCAGCGGGCACTAGATGTCGTCAAAGAAGGACGAACCACTTTTGTCATTGCACACCGATTATCTACTATTAAGAAAGCTGACATGATTTTGGTGTTAGAAAAGGGTGAGATTGTCGAACGCGGCAGCCACGAAGAGCTCATGGAGCAAAGCGGACTGTATGCGCAAATGTACGAATTACAAAAGGGAGCTGTGACGAGCAGCTGATAGGATGAGTAGAAAAAGCCTCTTTCAATTTGAAAGAGGCTTTTTTCAGTGGTGAAACTCAAGTAACTTTAATATTAATAGGAAGGTATATTTTTGTAATTATGAATCAATATCACATATGTGAAATAAGATATGTAAAATGGTTAATTAATGAATTTTTATACATATTTTTTAGTTTTTTTATCCAAAAATATATGATTTTCTCTTATTTGTGATATTATATTCTTGTATCAAAAAACAGGAGGATTGAATATGAAGAGTAAAAAAAGGTTATTTAAGAACGTCATCTTGATTGCTGCAACAACATTAATTATTTCTGGATTTAGTGAAATTACATCATCTGCATCAGCAGCTGAACAAAAAGTACCAAAGAAACAAGTAGTCGAGACAAAAACTGATTTATCATCACAAATTCAATCATTTAAGACTGCTAATCAGGTTGGACAAGTTCATGCTTTAGGTAATATTGATTCTTCAGAATATGCTGCAAGGGTTACTCTTAATTTAAGCCAAGTTAGAAAAATGACATCTGCTCAGCGTAATATTTTTGATAAAGGATTTAATAAAAAAGATTACAGCAAGCTAAAAGATGCACTAGGCACAAGTGCGACTGTACTTGGATTGGTATTTGTAACTAGTACACCTGCAGGAGTAGTTGCGGGAGTGTCTGGTTTAATAACTACCTTAGCTCCTAGTGCTCGAGGTACTCTTAAGAATATGGTTTATAATGGATATTGGCAAATGGGGTATTTAGAAGACTTTTTAACTAAGAATAAAAAATACGATCTTATAGATGTTCAATTGCCTTTCATTGAGTACAAAGTAAAAGGAAAAAGAATTAGATTTGTTACAGGAAAAGGTGTAGTAAAAAGAGTTCATTCAAAATCAGGCTGGATTACTCTTTAATTGATTTTTTGAAATATTCAATTTAATTTATTTTTATACTCATATTAAAAAGTCGAGGTGATTTTCACCTCGACTTTTTGAATTTCTCTGGTTAAATTGGGTGTGTTTCCATCAATAAGCGATACCGACGCGTTGATGCACAAATTCTTTTGAATTTAACTGCTGATACAAAAAGTGTGCGGTATCTTCAACTGAAATTTTCTGTCCATCTATAGGGAGAAAATTCTTTTCATAGCGATATGACCGTGTCACTTCTCCATCTGGTAAATAGGTTGGGCAAATGATTGTCCAATCTAGTTCCGTTGATTGAAGAATTTCAAATGCTTTGGCATGTTCTTTAGCAGCTCGGGAAGTGGTTCGCCTTGATTCATTTGTTTCAAAGCGGTAAAGCTCAGGCTGCTGCCTTGCTTTCAAAATCCCCGCAGTGCCAATTGTTATAATTCTTGATGTTCCTGTTTGCTTCATGGATTGTACGATATGCTCCATTGAAACAGATAAAGTATCATCACCATCTGTTGATAGACAGCTCACGACAATATCTGATCCTTTAATTGTTTCAAGAACATCCTCTTGATTTCTGGAATTGCCGGTGACTTGAAACATACCCGCAAGCATTTCTTCCCGGTTTGTCCGAATTAACGAACGAACCATGTAACGATCATCTTCTTTTACGAAACGAAGAAATGCTTGTCCTACACGTCCATGAGCACCGAAAAGAGCTATTTTCATCTGATCGATCCCTCCACTACATACTATAAGTGAAAAGAACTTAAAATGGTACAGTTTTATGTCATGCTTTTTTTATAAAGATGAAAGGACCGAATACTATGAGCATATTCACATAATAGAGAAAGACCGACAAATTGTAGAAGTTCAAAATTCACACCTGAAATAATGTCCATGAAGATCCGCTCCTTTCTAATACATCATATGAATTCAAAAGGAATCGGTGAGGGATAAAACCAAAAAAAGAAGACACCATAAGAGGTGCCTTCTATGATCCAGATATGAAATTAAGCTTTTGTTCCGCCAAGGTTTTGCTGAGCGTAAGATACAAGACGTTTTGTGATTTCTCCACCAACTGAACCGTTAGCACGAGCTGTTGTTTCTGCTCCAAGGTTTACACCAAACTCAGAAGCGATTTCGTATTTCATTTGATCGATTGCTTGCGCTGCTCCAGGAACTAGTAATTGATTTGAACTATTAGAATTTGCCATGATGTGAATCTCCTTTTTATATAAGATTTTTTTGGTTGGGTTTGCTGGAGTCGCACCAGCGAAATGACCAAGTCATTTGCCACTTGGCGAAACCCAATGCGGTAACTGCTTTGTACTAAATATTATGGTTCGCATCGAAAAAAACATACGGAAAAAGAACATGGTAAATGTTGTTTTCATATACAAAAAACCACCACCCAATGGTGATGGTTTGTGGAACGTCTTCTCATTCAGCTGAGCGAATGCGGAGCTCAGTCTCTGTATCAAAGAAGTGAGCTTTATTCATATCAATGGCAAGAGGGATCGTCTGACCTGCCTGAATATCTGTGCGAGAATCAACACGTGCAATAAACGTTTGACCAGCGAGAGAAGAATAAAGCATCGTTTCCGCTCCCATTAATTCAGCCACTTCTACGTTTGCTTCAATTTTTGTTCCTTCTGAAGCCTCTATAAACACAGGCTCATCATGGAAATCTTCTGGTCTTATGCCTAGAATCACATCTTTTCCGATATAGCCCTGACTGCGTAATACTTTCATTTTTCCTTCTGGTACACGAATGTGCGTATTCCCAATGGCAATGGCTCCGTCAGACAGTTTTCCTGTAAAAAAGTTCATCGCTGGAGAGCCAATAAATCCTCCTACAAAGACATTCTCTGGGTTTTCATACACATCCTTTGGTGCGCCAACCTGCTGAATAAAGCCATCTTTCATGACAACAAGCCGAGTAGCCATTGTCATGGCTTCTGTTTGATCGTGTGTGACATAGATGAATGTCGTCTGCAGCCGCTGATGAAGTTTAGAAATTTCGGCACGCATCTGAACTCGAAGTTTAGCATCTAAATTAGAGAGAGGTTCATCCAAAAGAAAGACTTTTGCATCGCGCACAATGGCCCTTCCAAGTGCAACACGCTGTCTTTGACCTCCAGACAATGCCTTAGGTTTTCGATCTAAGTATTGTTCAAGCCCTAATATTTTTGCAGCGTTTCGTACCCGCTCATCAATTTCTGTTTTAGGAAATTTTCGAAGCTTTAATCCAAAAGCCATATTATCGTACACATTCATATGAGGGTATAAGGCATAGTTTTGGAAAACCATCGCAATATCCCGATCTTTTGGTGCCACATCATTCATTCGCTTGCCGTCTAATAGAAAATCCCCTTGTGAAATTTCTTCAAGGCCTGCAATCATGCGGAGGGTTGTTGATTTTCCGCACCCAGATGGACCAACAAACACAATAAATTCTTTATCCTCAATATGTAGATTAAAGTTATCTACTGCTGTTACTTTGTTATCGTACACTTTATAAATTTGATTCAGCATCATTTCAGCCATAGGTGGTAGCCTCCCAGTCCTTTTTTGAAAGCGCTTTACTTATAAATGAAGTGTATAAAAAGGAAGGGTGTCTGTAAATGGACAACGTGCACAATATCTTATTTTCATTTTTAGGCAAGGTGCTCATGATAGGATCATTTAAGAAAGATCGAGAAGATTCATCATGAAATAAGCAGCTGACGCTTCTTGAAAATGCCGTATATCTAGTCCTGTCCGTTCAATAAATTTATCAATCCGATACTGAAGGCTGTTTCGATGAACATATAAAGCTTTTGCTGCCTGCGATGCATTTAAATTACATTGCATATAGGTCATGAGAGTTCTGTAAACGTCCCGATCAAAGATTGTTTCTATAAATGCATCTGATATAGCGGCAGAAACCATGTCTGTATCATGGCGAATGAAAGCAGGTAGACATTGATAAAATGTTGCAACCCCTGACCTAAGTTTTCCTTGCTTCAGATGCCATAAAAAGAGCTGATGTTCATTCAATAATCTCTTTTTTAAATTTTCATTTGGCAAATGCAGCTGTCCTTGCATGAAGACAACGTCTGTTAAAAAATCACTTGTGATGGCTTGAGACAAATCATGTAGCTGTTCAAGTTGACCATTTTCTGATGTGGCGTTTGTTTGAATGAGCATAGCTGTTTCAGTGCCTGTCCATATGAAATGAATATGTTCGAGGCTGCTGTTCACAGCCTCTTTTATTTGCTGCCTTTGTTCTGCTTGGTGCTCCATTTTAAAAAAATGAACACGGACGGATTGATCGATGGTGATTGATTTGTTTTCAAAGAGATAGCTGTACCATTTCTGTTCTTCTTCCGTTTCCTGCGTATGAGGTACATCAATTGGTGTGAGGAATGAATTGAGAAGAAGCGTTTCTCTTTCTGTTAGCTCCGTTTTGTTTACTCCGAAAATTTCGCCTTCGTCTGTTTGATACCAGAGAGTTTGTTTATCATTTGTTGGTGAACTGATGATATGGTGTCCGTAAACAAGTTTTAGCTTTTCTAACATGGCGAGGCTCCTTAAACAGTTTAATCATACACATGGAATAGCATTAATTCGTGGATTTCTTCTTTTAAGGTTGGTTCAACTTCATGAGGCGGAAGCTGAGAGCCCCATTCAATATCACCCGTTTTGTGATAAATGCCTTCATAGTGTGAACCATTATGAAAAAAGGATATTTTCCAACCAGGTAATTGCGCTTTTTTAAAGAGAGGTTTCCATTGAAAATGAGAAATCATATCATCATTGCCTCCTTGCTTTTATTGATGAAACAATAAATACACACGACAATACGGAAACAACCTTGAACTTGGTTTTATTGTATCTCATCTGATGAAAAGAGCATAGGGAAAGCACAGATTTCAGAGACATGAAAAGAAATCATCAGTAGGCGTTTGCATGGTCTATAGGAGTAAGAGCCATTTGTGTTAGGTAAGATGCGTATTCAACGATTCTTTTCCCAATCAGCCATTCTGAGTTTTTCAATGGTGCATGTAGAAAAATCTCGCGGCCTGGACGAGAATTGGCTTCAAACATCCAGATAGCACCTAAGTGATCAATACCTAAGTCAAAACCAATTTCGCCAATCAGACCGGGCATTTTTTCATCTATCACACGACTAAGTGCGAGGGCAGTATCAGAGAGCTCTTGCAAAACCTTCAAACGTTTCTCTGCATCAGGAAAGATATCATACAGTGTTTTTACTGAACCACCATGCAGTTGATGGGTTGTGACAGTGTGATCTCCTGAAACTTTTCCAGCAGCGGCTGTAACAGTCCAATGACCATACTTATTTTTATTCGTATGAATTCTAAAATCCAGTGGTTGATTGTCTATTTGAAGAAGCTCAATGCCTTGTTGTGCAATCAAGTCGTGAATTGCACAATCTTCCCGCAGTTTTTTCACGAAATGATCTACGGAATGATATGAAGTGGATTTCCCTTTATTTGAGCAGACAGTGATCCCGTTTTCCGTCTTCTTTAACTGATAAATACCGTCTCCGTGACTGCCGTTTGTTGGTTTTAAATAAATGACATGATGCAGATGAAGGAGTGTTTCTATTTTATTTAAAGCATCAACAGGATCTAATCGTATGGAATGTGGTAAGAAAGAGCTTGTTTTTTCATCTGTTAATAATTGCTCATGAATGTCCCATTTATTAAAAAAATAAGGATTGAACCAAGGGATATCGTAGTCTTGAGTGAGTTTTCGTTTTGTTTCTTGAATGAATGCCGACTGAGCAGCCTTTCTATTAGGGAGCCGGTCATAAACAACGGATGGGAGGGGCATCTTCTTTTTTACCCATCGCTCCTCTTGGTAAAGCAAACCGTCTACTATTCCTTTATCCCAATCGATAGAATGAGTACCAAAAAGATATGCAAAACCAGCATGCTGCCTGCAAGATTGCAACAGTTTCATAAAATAGGAAGACCTAGTGCCTAAAGGTGCTGTATTTTGTTCGAATCCTGCAGTGAAAATGCCGATGAGAGGTCCTATATAGAGTGTATGTTGAACTAATATGACATCAGCTTTCGTTTTGTATGGAATGAGTAAAGCGCGATAAAGGTCTTCTGATAATAAAATCCTTTGTGATTGATGATGATAGGAAATGGTGAAATCATTTACTAAACAAGAACCTAAAGCAATAGATAAAATTGCCCCCTGCTCTTTAAACTGAGCAGGGAGATGTACTGTTTTTTCACTTGCTGAATGAGGAGCGATGATGTAGCGTTTTCTCTTCATAAGGAACCTCCTTTTCTTCAGCCATCATCGATTTGGCATGTTCAAGTATGGTCTGAATCAATTGATTCTCCCTCTCAGGGTAAGCTTTTAAAAAAGAGGATCGTCCTGGCTTTGATCTTACATTTGAGATGAAAAGTCTGCCTTCATTTGTATGAAGCAAGTCTATAGCGAATTCAATACACGGTGAGAAAGTTTTGTCTATAAACGCTGGAAGAGATGACTGAATGGAGGCAATATCATCTAACAGCAGCTCCTTGATGTGTGGCTTTAATGAGTTTAAATAGTGATCAAAGGCTACCACATGAATGGAATTTTGTGTATTGCTTAAAAGGCTGTTTTCTACTGATGGTTTTGTATGAATCCCCATGCTATTCCATTGGTTTTGTGAATTTTTTATAAGAAAAATCCTAATTTCATTGAAAATAACGTCTTTTTGATCATTCGTGTTAAAAAATTGAAGGAAAGATCGGCCGATATACTTTTTGCACCAACGCTCAACCTCTTCTGAATGTGAAAAGGTGATGATTTGCTTAGCGTTTAGCTGCACAGTAATGAGTGATTTGTCTCTTAAAGAAATGAAGCAAGAGGGTGCTGCGTGCTGTTGAGAAAGCGGCTGTATTTTACAATATCCGCCCTTTCTGACCAAGTTGAGAAGGTCTGAAGGCTCTGTCAATAGAGAGCAGACAGGTAAGTATGGTTGTAAAGAAGGGAGGAGACGGAGCTGCTCGAATAGCCGCATTTTATTTGAAATTCCAGTATTCAAAAAAACGGTTTTTGGATACTTTTTTAACCAATTCATGATAGGTTTTGCTTTTTTTGATTGTGCGTCATGCTGATAAAGACAACGATCATAAATCAAGTCAGGAATCTGAAATTCTGACGCTTCAAATCCTTTGCCAGTCTTAAATTTTTGACCGTGAATGACATTTGAAGCAGGCTTTAAATCTAGAGGTGAAAAACGAACAACTTCTAATTCAAAAGAAGAGGCTGCTTTGGCAAGCTGATGTGTGAATGCTTCTTCATGCTTCGGAGAAAGAGTGACAATGCCGAGCGTTGACATCATGAAACAACACCTACTTTTCAAATTCATTTTTTAACATCTGAAAAACACTTTTTGTTGATTTTACATAAACTTGGCGTTCCTATATCATTACGACAGATCGTTGTCTCATATGTCACATTGAATGCTTCATTTGCTTGGACTCTTGACAACAACTATAATACGTATAGATAAAAACAATAAACTTCAGGTGTTGTTTGAAAGGTAGATGACGACTTTGGATATATTCACAACGTTTCTCTTTATGATTGTGATAGGTGCAGTGATAGGGGCAGCAACAAACCATCTCGCAATTAAAATGCTTTTTCGTCCGTATAAGCCATATTATTTATTTGGGAAGCAGCTCCCTTTTACACCGGGTCTCATTCCTAAAAGAAGAGATGAAGTAGCCAAGCAGGTTGGCGTCATGGTGATGGAGCATTTACTAACGCCAGAGGGTATTAAAAAACGATTTGAATCATCAGAGGCAAAGCAAGAGATATTGCAGGCAGTGCACCGATATATTGATAAAGGTGCTGATATGGAAATGACGGTTTTCTCTATGTTAGAAAAATACGGTTTTTCAGAGGCTGACGTTAAAGCTGACGCATGGCTTCATCAGTGGACTGATCATAAGCTCCACTCACTGCTTGAAAAGTATGATCAGCAAACGTTGTCTGAGCTGCTGCCACAGGATGTAGAAAATAAGCTTGCATCCAAAATTCCAGATGCCGCAGATTATATTTTAAAGAGAGGCATTCATTACTTTGAAAGTGATGAGGGAAAAGCAAGACTCGGTCATATGATAGATGATTTCTTAAAAGAACGAGGAATGCTTGGCAGTATGGTCCAAATGTTTTTAGGGAATTCAAGCTTAATTGATCGCGTACATCCTGAAATGATGAAGTTCTTAAAGAATGCAGAGACAAAAAGGTTTTTATCAGATTTACTTGTTCAAGAATGGGACAAGGTAAAGCAATTTTCTTTACATGAGCTTGATAAAAAATGGAATGTGAAAGAGCTTCTATTTAGTGTGAAAAAGCAATTGCTTTCACATTTTTCTACAAAGGTGCTGTTAGATAGACCAGTAGGAGTTTACATCAGTGCAGTAGCGGATGATCTTAAGACCAAATTTGCTCCATCTCTCATTGATAAAGGGATTGAAGCCGCATCTAATGCGCTTGAGGGACTGCTCGCAAAGCTCCAATTTGAAGAAATTATTCGTGAACAAATTGAACTTTTCCCGCTTGAAAAAATGGAAGAGCTTGTGATCAGCATATCTAATAAGGAGCTGAAGATGATCACATTTTTAGGCGGTCTTTTAGGTGGATTGATCGGTGCTGTCCAAGCGATTTTTGTCACCTTATTCTAAGGCAAGATCGAGAAATTTCGATGAATTTATTGTATATATGTGAAACGAAAGCCATAGTTTGTTATAGTGGAGTGGTGTCCGCCGATCCATATCGGTGATAACGGATAGAAAGGAGACATAACATGTCTGTAAATCTTTATGATGTTGCATATGACCTTGAAAAAGCACTGCGTCATAGCGAAGAATATTCAGCTTTAAGAAATCTTTATGATGAGGTAAATGGGGATGAGTCCTCTAAAAGAATGTTTGAGAACTTCCGTGACATTCAAGTAAACCTTCAACAAAAACAAATGACTGGTCAAGAGATTACACAAGAAGAAGTAGAGCAAGCGCAAAAAACGGTTGCACTTGTGCAGCAGCACGATAAAATCTCTCAGTTGATGGAAGCAGAACAACGCGTAAGTGTTCTCATCGGTGAATTAAATAAAATTATCATGAAGCCTCTTGAAGAGCTTTATGGAAATGCAGAAGAAAATTAATTGAAAGGGCGATCATATTCGCCCTTTTTTTCATTCATATCGCCGCTTGTATATCTTTAAAAAAAGGGTTGTCGAAGCTCGTAAATTCTGCGATAATACTTATTGAAAGTGCTTTCAAAAAGCGCTATCGTGATGAATTGGGTGCGTTCCACTTTGGATTTACGACGATGAGTCAAATGAGAGAGAAGCGCTTCTGGGAGAAAAGCAAAGCATAAGGGGATATGATATAAGCAATGCTTTGGTGTGTGAAAGATGAGGGGATCATGGGGAGCTTCATCACGCCATTGTTACGCATCCAAACCATACATAAAAAAAAGCCTAGGGGTAGGCTTTTTTTATTTGCGATTGAGGCATAAAACAAGGGCTGCTTCAACTGCATGTTCTAAAGCGATAAGCTAGGGCATATCCTCATCGTAAGTACAGTCATCAAGAAGGGGGATGCCTCAGTGTCAAAAAAGCTACTTGCACTCAATATAGATGGAACGTTACTTCGTTCCAATGGGAAAATCCATTCCGCTACAAAAGAAGCTGTGGAATATGTTAAGAAAAAAGGGGTTTACGTGACGATTGTCACCAACCGTCATTTTCGATCTGCACAAAAAATTGCCAAGGCGTTGAAAATACCAACTTCAACTCTTGTGACGCATAGTGGTGCATTTATCGCGGATAAGCTTGATGAGCCGCTCCATGTGAAGAAATTAACGGAAGAGAAAACATTTAATCTTGTGCAGATCCTTGAAAGCTTTGATTGTAATGTTCGCTTGTTACATGAAAAATTCTCAATCGGCAATCGGAAAAAAACACAGTCTCAATTGATGGGAAAAACGTTGATTCATCCGTCTGATCCCATTTTCTATCCCGTTCAATTTGTTGAATCATTAAGTGATATGCTCATGGATGAACCGGTTAGCACACCTGTCATTGAAGTGTATTCGACGGCAGCACTTCAACCTGAAATCCACACAACCATTCAACAAGCATTCCCATCTGTTGATCTGATTAAGATCAGTGATGAGAAAATGAACATTGTATGCAAAGGGGTATCGAAAGAAGCAGGACTTTCTCTTTTAACTTCAGCACTAGGTTTTACATTAGAAGATACGGTCGTGATCGGTCACGGGACAGACGACATCCCGATGCTTGAGTTAGCTGGCTTAGGCGTTGCGATGGGGAATGCACCTCATTCGGTCAAACGTAAAGCCGATTGGGTGACACGTTCTCATGATGAACAGGGTGTTGCTTATATGATCAAAGAATACTTTAGAATGCAGCAAAGGGAAGGTTTTTTACATCAATTTGATATTAAACGATAATACAGTGAAGGCCCTGTCTATTAAGAAATGGCAGGGCCTTCGTCTGTTCTCTTCATTGCTTTTCCTAGATGAATTTTGTAAAATGAAACAAGTTTGAAGATAAAGGTGATACGATGCGAATTTTAGTTAAAGGGCTGTCTGATGAACGATTTCATCGACCGCTTGTCAATATAGCCAATTTATTCGAGGAAGATAGTGAAGTGCTGTTTGATTCAGGTGAAGCAAACGCTGGCCTGGTCATGGTGTTTGATTGGAAAGAAACTGGCGGTATGGTGGAGGCTTCTGGCCATATTGCTGGATCAGATATGACGAGTCGTTTTACAAGAGAGATGCCAGAGGGCTTGAACGATAAAGAGCGCTGGAAGCAAATCAAAAACACTGTGCTGTCTGTTTATTTACATCTGCTTCAGGAATATACAGGAATGACGCAAAAATGGGGGATTCTTACGGGGATACGCCCTACGAAATTACTTCATAAGATGCTAAGAGAAGGCATGACAAAGGAAGAAGCACATGCTGCGTTAAAGCGCGATTACTTGATTCATGATGAAAAGATCCATTTGATGCAGGAGATTGTTGATCGTCAAATCAAAGCCATTCCAGATCTGTACGATCTACAGGAGGAAGTGAGTATTTATATCGGTATTCCTTTCTGTCCAACAAAATGTGCTTATTGCACGTTCCCTGCTTATGCCATTCAAGGACAAGTTGGAAGAGTGGGAACGTTTCTTTTTGGGCTGCATTATGAGATGCAAAAAATGGGCGAATGGTTAAAGGAACATGGGATTAAAGTGACGACTGTTTATTTTGGCGGAGGTACTCCAACGAGTATTACAGCAGAAGAAATGGATTTGCTATATGAGGAGATGTATCGCTCTTTTCCAGATGTGAAACATATTCGGGAAGTCACTGTAGAAGCGGGACGACCTGATACGATTTCACCTGATAAGCTGGAAGTGCTCAACCGTTATCATATTGACCGGATTAGTATCAATCCGCAATCATATGAGAATGAAACATTGAAAGCGATTGGCCGGCACCATAGTGTGGAAGAAACGATTGAAAAGTATCATTTATCAAGGCAGTATGGCATGAATAATATTAACATGGACTTAATCATTGGGCTGCCAGGAGAAGGGCTAAAGGAATTCCAACATTCCTTGAACAAGACAGAAGAACTGAAGCCTGAATCTTTAACGGTGCATACCCTTTCCTTTAAGAGAGCGTCTGAAATGACCCGCAATAAGGAAAAGTATCAAGTGGCAGACCGAGAAGAGATCACACGTATGATGGATGAAGCGGTTGCTTGGACAAAGGCACATGACTATCATCCGTACTATTTATACAGACAAAAAAACATTTTGGGGAATCTCGAAAATGTCGGGTATTCGTTAGATGGACAGGAAAGTTTGTATAATATTATCATTATGGAAGAGGTGCAGACGATCATTGGCATTGGATGCGGCGCTGCGAGTAAATTCATTGATCCGCGAACCGGAAAAATTACGCAGTATGCCAATCCAAAAGATCCAAAGTCTTATAATGATCGTTATGAGCACTATACGGAGGAGAAGATTCAGTTTCTTGAGTCATTATTTGTTTCTCACATGTAAACACTGCGGTGACGCAGTGTTTTTTTCATTTGTAAAAGGGTATATAGGGGGTAAAAAGATAAAGCAGGTGTACATATGATGGATGTGATCGGAATTGGGATTGGGCCAGCAAATTTAGGATTGGCCGCTTTATTAGAGGAGTATGAAGATGTGACATGCTGTTTTTTTGAACAGGAAACCGAATTTGCTTGGCATCCTGGTATGCTCATCAAAGGAACGGACTTACAAGTTTCCTTTCTAGCGGACCTTGTGACAATGGCTAATCCAAGGAGCAAGTATACATTTTTAAATTATTTACATGAATCAAACAGGCTTCACCGCTTTTATACATTTGAACAATTTGATATCCCCCGGAGAGAATTCAATGAGTATTTATCATGGGTTGCAGGTGAATTGGATAGCTGTCAGTTCGGGATGAAGGTGGAAGAAGTGACCGACTGTGAAGACGGGTATCTTGTAAAAGTTCGGCGGTTGAAAGATGGGGTGCTTTCTGAATATCGTGCAAAGCATGTCGTCCTTGGTACTGGAAGCAAGCCGATGATTCCTGTCGATGTGCCAGAAGCTGCGTTGCCGCATGTGACCCATAGCAGCCGTTATGTGGATCAACAAAAAGAACTTCATGAAGCTGAAACGGTGGCGGTGATTGGTTCAGGTCAGAGTGCAGCTGAAATTTTCTTAGACCTGCTTCAGCATCAGAAGAAAGGACAGCAGCTTTCGTGGTTTACACGTTCAAGTGAATTTAGAGAACTAGAGACAGCGGAGCTTGGTCAGGAGCTATTTACACCTAAGTATGTTGAATATTTTCATTCCCTTCCTTATGAAGAACGGATGAACACATTGCCTAGACTGGCAGGATTAAGGAATGGTATAGATGCATCGACGCTTTCTCGTATTTATCAGGAATTGTACCATCGCTCCGTTTCAGGAGAAGAGCCATCTGTACTCATTCAGCCAATGACGGAGCTTGAAGCGATACATATGGAGGATGAGCAGCAGGTAGAGCTGCATTTGAAACAATGGCAGCTCAAGAAAGAAAAGAAAATCACAGCCGATCATGTGGTATTGGCTACAGGATATACGCCTAATATTCCGGAATGGTTTAGCGCATATGAACCATTGATTGAATGGGAGAGCGATAAGCATTTTAAAGTGACAGACGACTTCAGGCTTGTGTTTAAAGACAAACGGTCTCATCATTTCTTTACATTCACGAACCTCGATCACTCTCATGGAACAGCGGCGACCAATTTAAAACTATCGATCTACCGCAATCAGAAAGTCATCCGAACCATTCGCGGGGATACGAAAGAACAAGTGAAGCAAGAAACGGCATTTCAGCAATTTGAATAGATATAAAAAAAGGGCCCCAGCACAGGGCCCTTTTCAATTAAATGGTTGTTTCTCTTTTTACTTTTGGTTTTTCAGTTTTCCATTTGAAGATTTTGTTTAGGATTTGATAGATACGCTTTGATTCTTTCGTCACTAGCGGTCCTAAAATCGCAAGGATTAATACATATAATGCAGCAAATGGCTTCAATGTAGCGGCAAGCCCGCCTGCAATCCCAAGTTCGGCTACAATGATGGAAAACTCTCCTCTTGATACGATGGTTAATCCAATATTAGAAGAAGCTTTATGAGAGAAACCGGCTCTTCTTCCAGCAAACATCCCGGCGGTGAAGTTCCCAATTAAGGTAAGAATGACAGCGCCGATCGCAAGCCAGAAGGCATCTCCTAATGTAAATGGATCAATACTTAATCCGAAGCTGAAGAAGAACATGGCGCCAAAGAAATCTCTAAAAGGAACAACGAGATGTTCAATGCGGTCTGAGTGCTCTGTTTCTGAAAACACAAGACCGAGTAAGAGAGCGCCAATGGCCTCTGCGACATGAATCGTCTCTGAAAAACCAGCCACGAAGAACAAAGCGGCAAAAATGACAATGATAAATACTTCATTTGAACGGATATCGAATAGTTTGTTTAATAGTTTTGGCAGCTTACGTGCGATGATAAAGAAAATCATCATGTAACCAAAAGCGATTAAAATAGATAATAAGGCACCGCCAACGGACGTGGCATCTCCAAGGACAAGACCGGATACGACAGATAAATAGACGGCGAGAAAAATATCCTCAAACATAATAATCCCAAGAATTAACTCTGTTTCAGGGTTCGCTGTCCGTTTTAAATCGACAAGGACTTTGGCGACAATGGCGCTGGATGAAATGGTGATAACGCCTGCCATAATGAGAACTTCAAGGAATCCAAAGCCTGTGATAAACCCATAAAGCAATCCTAAGCTAAAGTTGATCAAAATATAAATAGATCCGCCGACTGCAATGGATTTACCCGATTTTATGAGTTTGCCGACAGAGAACTCAAGCCCAAGGTAGAATAGAAGGAACAGGACACCCATTCTACCAAAAAACGAAATAATCTCGGTGCTCTCGATAAACTTCAAATCAATGATCCCGATGGTTGGTGCATGCGGACCAACAATCATCCCGAGGACAATGAGAAAAGGAATGATAGAAAATTTAATTTTATTGGCGATTAAGCTGGCAATGGCGATGAGAATAAGCGCCGTTCCAACTTCAAAGACTAAATGATCCATTCATCACTCTCCCCCTCTAGAAAGAAAATCACGTATCAATCGCTTCAAGTGTTTTCTTTCGCCTGAAATGACCATCGTATCATTTGCTTGAATAATCGAATCGGCACCGGGGTTGAGTAATTTTTCATTTGTATGTTTAATGATCGCAATGACGGTGACTTCATAATTTTGTCTCACATCTAAATCGCCGAGTGTATGTCCAACCGCTTTTGCGTCTTTTTCTACCTTAAACCATTCAATGATCAAATCATTGAATGCCATTTCAATCGTTTCAAGTGCTTGCGGCTTATACACCATACCGCCAATAATGGCCGCAATTTGCCGGGCTTCAGCATCATCGAGAGAAATGGTGGACAGTATTTCATCTGGATCTTCATCGTCGAAACGATAAATCTCCCGTCTGCCATCATCATGAATCACAATCGTCATCTTTTCTCTATTTCTCGTTTCAATTTCAAATTTCTTTCCAATCCCAGGAAGATCATTTTCTTTAATGTTCATTTTATCCCTCCGAATATGATAGGTTTTGTTTTTCATATAGTGAGTACGGATGAAATAAAATGAATCAGTCGAGGTAATTTGATTGGTACATAATGGGGATTGCACACTTCATTTCTAAAAAACATAAATCAATAGATAACGCTGTGGTTGATGCAAGCTTTACAAGAAAAGCTTTTGAAGCGCCCATTGATAACCTCTGTTTTAACAGAAGAGATGCGGCATGTTTTTTTGAAAACGGAGGTGTCTTCACAGCATTGATTTCTTCATCATAAATCGATGGAGAAATCAGGCTCGGTGTGCTCGCTTCTGCTTGTGAAGCAAAAACGACATTTGAAAAGGGAGAAAACATGACGATGCAGCTAATCAATATACATATGGAACTTCTTATCAATCATTCTCCCCCTTTCATATGATGTTTTATTTCTTATTTTACTATATAAAAATATATTTCTCGTTTCAACAATTATGCTTATTTTAGTATCAGTTGATCTTGAAATTTTTTGTGTAGAGGAAAAGGAATTGCTTGATGGAAATTGAAGTAAGTGATGAGCTTGAAAAGAAAGAGGGGGAATGGATGATGACGTATATCAATTGTCAGGTAGATGGGGATATTTTTGAAATCGTTTTCAATAGGCCTGAAGCGTATAATTCGTTTCATGTTGACATGTTTGCTGAATTGAAGGAAGCGTGTGATACAGCGAGTGAGAGCAGTGCGAAAATTGTTGTACTCAAGGGGATGGGCAAAGGGTTTTCAGCAGGCGGAGATATTGGCATGATGCTAAAGCAAGATCGTGAAGAAGATTTTCATCGCGTGATGGATCTGATCGAGGGAATTACACTTTCTTTAGCCAGTATGAAAAAAGTGACGATTGCACTTGTCCACGGGGCAGCGGCTGGTCTTGCTTTTAGCTTTGCCCTTAGCTGTGACTATTTGTTTATGCATCAAGATGCTAAACTTGCCATGAACTTTAATGGAATCGGGTTAATCCCAGATGGCGGAGGGCATTTTTTCCTCACCAAAAGAGTTAGTGAACAAACCGCTAAACAATTGATTTGGAGCGGGCAAAAGCTGCCGGCTGAAGAAGCGCTCAAGCTTCGCCTTGCAGACGGCGTGTTTCAAGATGAGGTGGATACGTATCAGAAAGCGTGCGTCAAGCCGTTTTTAAATATGCCGCTTCAAGCCTTTGTTGAAACAAAGATGATTTATTTTCAGCAGTCAGAATCACAGCTGTTAGCCGTTCTTCAAAAAGAGCGTGCTGCACAAGCTAGACTGAGACAAAGCCGTGATCATCAGGAGGGTGTTCAAGCGTTTTTGGAAAAAAGACGTCCTGTGTTTCATTAAATAGAAGAATGAATGGCCGGCGGATGCCGGCTTTTTTAACGTTCAAATAAAAGAAGTTTACCTGCATCATTTACGAGCCGGTGAGAATGCTTTGTGTATTGTTGTTCGATTAAACGATGACGTCCTAATTCTTTTGCTTTTTCATCACTATCTGTGGTGATTTTTTCGTTTAATAAGGTTTCACCTGACGAATCAAATACAGTCAAAAAGTAGGTTTTCTCCATCTCTGATCTTCCCTTTCTTCTTGTTTTTTAATGAATTATACAAGGAGGAAGTTAAAACCTCTTTTTTTACCCCTAAAAATGTGTTTTTTAGAATAAGAGCGATAGAACGTGCATTCGTAAAAACGGCGTGATAAAATATGGACAACTACAGTAACGTACAAGGAGATAGACGTTTGACGAAGCTCACTTTTATTCATGCCGCAGATCTTCATTTAGATAGTCCGTTTGCGGGAATGTCCAATATACCGAACCGAATTTTTAAGAGGTTGAAAGAAAGTACATTTCAAAGTGCCAAGAACATGTTTGAACTTGCAATTGATCGAGAAGTAGACTTTATGCTGCTAAGCGGAGATCTATTTGACGAATCGAATCGCAGCCTAAAAGCACAACTTTTTTTAAGAAATCAGTTTCTTAAGCTGCAATCACACGGGATTGAAGTGTTTATTATTTATGGTAATCATGATCATTTAGGTGGTGAATGGACACCAATTGAGTGGCCAGAGAATGTTCACGTTTTTTTGAGCAGTACGCCAAGTGAGCAAGCCTTTTATAGAGAAGGTCAGCTTGTGGCAAGTATTTACGGGTTCAGCTACAAAGAGCGGGCTGTCCATGAAAATATGACACCTTATTATGAAAAAAAAACAGATGCCCCCTATCATATTGCCATGCTTCACGGCACATTAGCAGGTCAAGAAGGGCATGATGCGTATGCACCATTTCAGCTTCAGCAGCTTCTAGCGCGGGATTTTGATTATTGGGCGCTTGGACATATTCATAAGCGGGCTCTTCTGCATGAAGATCCAATGGTGATTTATCCTGGAAACGTGCAAGGAAGACATATAAAAGAAACAGGAGAGAAAGGCTGTTATGTCGTTTACCTATCTGAAGATGCTCAAAGAGCGGAGTTTGTGAGCTGTTCAGATGTCATCTTTGAGACATTGACAATAGATATCACACATACCGCTCATATGACCGATCTTGTGATACTTGTGGACAAAAAGATGAGTGGACTGAAAGAGAGAGGTGTTCCTCATTTTGTGAAAATCGAACTAACTGGCGATGCTCCTGCTTATATGGAGCTCACGCAGCTTGAAGTGCTTGAGGAGCTGATGGCTGTTCTTCATGAACAGGAGGAAGATGAAGACTTGTTCGTTTGGGTGATGTCGATTGACTGCCGGACACATGTAGATGCCGTCTATCCAGAAGATTCTTTTTTGACAGAACTAACAGCAGAAATTGCCGAGTTTGATGCGTATGATGAGCTGCTTTCACCGATCAAGCGTCATCCAACCTATAGAAAGGCAGGAAGAGCTTTTACAAAAGAGGACGAGATCGATATTAAAGAAGAGGCACAAAGGCTGCTGGCAGAACAGCTGAAGCAATTATGAGAAAAGGAGAGGCATGATGAAAATACGTTCACTCCATATTGCGAATTTCGGGAAATTTTCCAATCAAACCTTCCACTTTTCTGATGACGGTTTTCAGTTAGTTTATGGCCTGAATGAATCGGGGAAAACGACATTGAAGGCGTTTATTGAATCGATGTTATTTGGTTTTTCCAAAAGCCATATGTATAAGCCGAAGCATGGCTCATTTTATGGCGGGTCTCTTACATGTTTAGATGAGGAATTAGGTGTGATTCATATTGAAAGAACATCTGATCATGGCGGCCAAGCTCAGGTGTTGCTGCCAAATGGTGAAGTGAAAGATGAAGCGTTTCTACATGCGATGTTAAAGGGAACGGATCGCAGATTATACCAATCGATCTATTCTTTTGACGTGTTTGGTCTGCAAAATGTACAAGCATTAAATCAAGATCAAATAGGGGAATTTCTACTCTTTTCAAGTTTGTTTGGCTCAGATGCGGCATCTAAAATGGACAGCAGGCTACTAAAACAGCAGGAGCAGCTTTTTAAACCGAATGGACGTAAGCCTGAATTAAATCAGCAGCTTGATCATGTAAAAGAGCTGTCAGGTAAGTTGAAACAGACCAAATTGGTAGAAAGTCGTTATACCGAAAAGAAAAAAGAACAAGCTGAATTAACCGAGAAGGTAGAAATGCTTCAGCATGAAATGAGACAGACTGAAAAAGAGATTCGGCATTTGACTGAACATATTCGACTTTATCCTATGATAGAAAAAAAGATAGAGTTAAAAAAAGATTTGGCTAGTTATCCAGAACGAGTCAAACGGTTTAGACCGGAAACCGCGCATGAACTTGATAAATTAGAATCACACCTTCACCCAAAAAAGGCGCAATTGACGGCACTGAAACAAAAATTAGATCATTTGCAAACGTCGCTCACGCAAGTTCAGCCACTCTATGACAAGGATACGGTATTGGAGATGAAGCAGGTCATAGCTGAATCATCTGATGCTGAACTTGTGAAGAAACGCTTAGCAGAAGGGAAAACAGAGCAGAATTCTTTGAAACAAAAAATAGAAGAAGCATCAGCGAAGCTGAAGTGGCAGCGTCCAATCAAGCTTGACCAGCTGGATGATTCACTTGACTTTGAGTGGGAATTAAAAGAGGCTGTGAGCCAATACGTTCGTTTAATGGATAGGAAAACACAGCTCGATGACCGGTTTGATCATGCAAGACATGAGCTGGAAGAAGCGGAAACCGCTCTAAAAGGATTAAAGGAACAGCCCGTTAAAGAGCAAGATGCAGAAGATGTCAGGGGCACAAGGGCTACAGTGAAACAGAATCATTCCAGAGTGTGGTTATTCCCGCTGATGTTCGTGCTATGTGCTGTCATTCTCACGGTCTTATTCGTTTTAGCAGAGAGCTGGGTGACGTTACTGTTTGCAGGATTTTCCGTATTTATCTTGATTGCTATTTATCCAGTGCTTAAACAGACTCAGATGAAGGAAGCAAACGACAGTAACGCCTATCATTCTTTTCAAGTTCAAACAGCTTCAGCTGAAACGCTAGTGAAGCAAAAGGAGCTTTTATACGAAAGAATGATACAGCAATATGAAGACTGGGAGCGGGAACTGGAACCTGTACAGCAGCAAGTAGAAGATATGAGAAGGCAGCTGGGTTTGTCCTCAGAGCTCTCATTCCTTGTGGAAGCTTTCCATATCTTGAAACAATTAAAAGCGAATACAGCGGCATATGAGGCGCTTAACAAGGAAATAGAGATGCTCACACAGCAGCAATCGACCTACGAGCAAAGAGTTTCAGCGCTCATGAGTCTCCTTCAAAGAAAAGAAGGGACCATTCAAGAGAATATCTCAGCCTTTCAAGAGATATTGAAAGATGAGGAAAAAAGAGAAAAAGAACGTCAGACATTGCACGTATCCATTCAGCATGTAGAGCACCAGCTGACAACATTAGAAGGAGAAGTTCAATATTATGAAAAACAAACGGACGAGCTTTTTCGAAAAGTAGAAGCAGCGTCAAAAGAAGATTATCATGTCCTATCTCATCTATCCAAAGAATACCGGGAGCGGCTGTACAATTTGCAGCAGCTGAACCAAGAGCTGCACAAAAGCGGTTATATAGATGAGGAAGAGGTCATTGTCCGTAAAGGTTTACGCACCCTTGAGGAGCAGTGTGCACAAGCAAAAAGGCGTCTGAATGACATGCAAGAGAATGTGACGAATATGAAAAGACGCTTGGCAGAATTAGCAGTAGAAATACGCCAAATAGAAGCATCAGGTACGGTGTCTGATTTGACTCATCAGCTTGCTGTAGAGCAGGAGCAGGCAAAGCATCTAGCGAAAAAATGGGCGGCTATTCAGCTCGTTCGTTCCGTCATTCGAGAGAAACTCAATGAGCATAAAGAAACGAGGCTACCAGCACTCCTCCAAACAGCTTCCCGATTTATTCAGCCGTTGACGAATGATCGTTATGAAGTGATTTTATTTTCTGCCGAAGATGACCGGCTGATTGTGAAACGGAGGGATGGACGCCTATTCCGCCCGGAGGAGCTTTCACAAGCAACATGTGAGCAGATTTATCTCTCGATTCGTTTTGCACTTGCTTTGTCCCACCAGCAAGAGTGTCAGCTCCCATTTATGATGGATGACAGTTTCGTTCACTTTGATCATGTCCGTCTAGACAGGGTGCTGGAGCTGATGAGTGAACTCACTCGTTTTGAATCACAGCTGTTTTATTTCACTTGTCATCATTATATGAAACAAGCAGCGGAAGACGGGCAGATTACGAGTTTAGTAGTGGAATGATTGACAAATTATGACTTATGTTATACTTATATGAGCAGAAACATGGAAGGAGCATTTATTGAATGGCTAAAGGGATCATGACCTATGACGTCGGCGAACAAGTTGACCTGCATTTATTAATTAAATCATCTACTAAAGGGATTGCGAGTAATGGCAAACCATTTTTAACGTTAATTCTTCAAGATCAAAGTGGAGATATTGAGGCGAAGCTATGGGATGCAAAGCAGAATGATGAACTCACATATGCTGCGCAAACCATTGTGAAGGTAGTAGGTGATATTCATCATTATCGCGGAAGGAATCAGCTGAAGCTTAGGAATATACGTCCTGTTGCTGAAAACGAGCAAATCCGCATTGATGATTTTCTAGAAACAGCTCCTATTCCAAAGCACGATATGATGGATACCATCATGCAATATATTTTTGATATGAAAAACCCTAATATTCAGCGTGTCACAAGACATTTGCTGAAGAAATATGGACAGGAATTCGCTGATTACCCAGCAGCTACGAAAAACCATCACGAGTTTGTTTCGGGTCTTGCCTATCACGTGGTATCGATGCTTCATTTAGCGAAATCCATTGTTGATCTATACCCATCACTAGATCGAGATCTTTTATATTCAGGGATCATTCTACATGATTTAGGGAAAGTCAAAGAGCTTTCGGGTCCTGTCTCCACCACATATACAGTAGAAGGGAACTTAATTGGCCACATTTCTATTATGGTGACAGAAATTGCGAAAGCCGCAGAGGAGCTTGGCATTGATTCTGAGGAAATTCTGATTCTGCAGCATTTAGTGCTGAGTCATCATGGAAAAGGGGAGTGGGGCAGTCCTAAACCACCAATGGTGAAGGAAGCCGAAATTCTCCACTATATAGATAATTTAGATGCAAAAATGAACATGATGGATCGTGCGCTTGAGCATGTGAAGCCAGGAGAATATACAGAGCGTATTTTTGCACTAGAGAATCGTTCGTTTTATAAACCAACCTTTCACAATGAATCATCATGATAAAACGCCCGTTTGATGCGGGCGTTTTTTTTCATAACTTGTCTTCTTTTCGCATAAGCATGTAACACAAAGGAAGAGAGATTAGTCCTAAAAAAGGAGGCGAAGACAATGTTATTTTTTCCATGGTGGGTATATGCATGTATCATTGGTATTATCTTTTGTGCCTATAAATTAATGACGACAGCCAAAGAGGAGCAAGAGATTGATCAATCCTTTATTGAAAAAGAGGGAGAAATCTTTATCGAACGAATGGAGCAGGAAAGAGAGCGTAGACGTCAAGGACAGCAAATGAAACGATCACAGGAAACGGCGAAGCATGAGGACCATTCGATTGCATAATCAATAAGAATAAAAAACCCCTCTACAAGTTCATGTAGAGGGGGTTTTCGTTCATTATTGGTTTGTTGTTTGTTGTGTGGTTTGCTCAGATTTTTCTTTGAAAGTATTTTCAAGTTCTTTATCTTTTACTTTCACATCAGCATCTTTCACCAATTTGTTTAAGATCGTCTGAATTTCATTGTTATCTGCTTGTTTTTGATCAAGCAGTTCTTTTTTCAAGTCTGCTTTCATGTCATCGTATTTACCGCGTTCTTCGGTCTTTTTAATGATATGGTAACCAAATTGAGATTTTACTGGTTTGCTGATTTCATTTACTTTTAGTTTGAAGGCAGCTTTACTGAAGTTCTCATCCATTTGGCCATCTTTTGCGAACCAGCCTACATCGCCGCCTTGTGCTGCTGAAGCAGTGTCAGTTGAATATTCAGATACAAGGTCATCCCATTTTTCGCCTTTATCTAATTTCTTTTCTACTTCATCTGCTGTTTTCTTGTCAGCAACTAAAATGTGGCTTGCACGGATTTTCCCTTTTAGGTCATCGTAATACGCTTTTACTTCTTTGTCAGTGATTTTGATGTTAGCTTTGGCAGCCTTTTGAGTCAGCAGCTCATATTTTACTTGATCTTTGATGTAATCTTTTCCGAATTCATCTTGAAGTTGTTTTAAACGATCTTCACCAAGTGTCTTTTTATATTCTTCCAATTTCTTATCAATTTCTTTATCTGATACTTTGTATTTGTCAGCAAGAACCTTTTGTTGAACAAGTAGGTTTAAAGCATCTCCACCTGCTTGTTTTTTAAGTGTTGTGTAAAGCTCTTCTTTTGTGACATCTCCTGATTTTGTTGTTGCGATCACTTCTTTGTCACCGCTACTGCATGCGCCAAGAGTTAAAACACTTACTGCTGTTACAGCTGCTAAAGCCATTTTTTTCATTCAAAAAACACTCCTAATCTTTCCAATTTATTTATCATTGCTTGTATCATAACATATTGTGACATGCTGTAAAAAGAAATGCAAATGGGAGGGCATTCGTCTAGTCAAATTTTTGCGACCAACATACACATATATTGATCACAAAAAGGAGGCTGAATTATATGGGAGCAGGATATTCTAATGGGTTTGCTTTATTGGTCGTGCTATTCATTTTGCTGATCATCGTTGGTGCAGCATATCTTTATTAATTAAATCGCTGTAACAGAAAGGAGCCGTCCTGCCATGCGTGCGGGCGGTTCTTTTTTAAAACGATGACAAGTGCCTAAACGTTTTAAAATTTTCTGCATACACTGAGCTTAGAACAGAGGAAGAACTGGCAGGAGGTGTTTTCACATGGGAGGAGAAGTCTTTGCTGGCGGTTTTGCACTAGTCGTCGTGTTATTCATCTTATTGATCATTATCGGTGCATCTTGGATTTGCTAATAGATCATCATACACAAAAAGCTGCCATCAAACAGGCAGCTTTTGCTTTGATCTTAAATAGATATGGTAATTTCAACAAATGATGAGATCAGTAAGATCAGTATCGATACATTGATAAAGCGAAACACCTTATCTTGCCGTTCTTCAGGAATCTCTCTGACAAGGCATAATGTATTAGTAAGCCTGTTTATTGAATACACAATAAACGCGGCAAAGACGATGAAGTAAAATAAAACTATCGGAGATCCCCCCTCTCTATGCTATTCCCATACTACATTACCAAATTTTTTATGAAAAAGATAGAAGTTGGCTTTAAAAACCTCATGATGAGGAAGTTGGGTCAACTAAAATATCAAACTCGTCTTGGGCTTGATCAATGATGCATGATTTTGGCGCTTTTAGCAGTTTCCAAGCAAATAAAAAGTCAGGCAAACAATAGCCTGCATGAATACTTGCGATCATGATAAAATAGTGTGCGTACATTGGAAATGCCATTCCTAAAACAAAGTAAACAGGTGAGATGACACAAAACGGGCTGAGCAGTGAGAAAAGCATCACTCTCTTAGGCACGCGCTGCCAGCAATTTCGTTTAAATAACGTCATTTTTTTCTTATGTTTCATGACTGGGATCAAGTGAACCACGCGGTGGACAAGCAATGTCGCAAGTAAAAGCACGACAAAAAGTGGTGCATTGTGACTGCTGAGTCTCGTTTCAGGATGAGTCAGTTGAAAACATAAAAATGCCATAATGAAAAAAAATACAGTAAGACATATGGCTGAAATCATCATTCTCGTATAACCATAATCCTTTTCAAGATTAATGGTCTTCCAACAATTCATTTTTCATCCTTCCAATCTCAAAAAAACTAATTGAATATCTCAAGATAATTTACTCTTCCTGAGGATAAAAATCAATGGTTTTCAAGAAAAAAAATAAATTGTTACATTCATATGGAGTAAAGAGAGGAAACTTTGGGTTTTTCAAGAAAAAAAGACATAAGAGGGAGGTTCGTCTCTTTCGTCAATGAGTAATTTCGGCTAAAATAGAGTGACTAAGAGAAAGAGGGAACGTACATGAGTATTGAGGAACGAATGAGCCAGCTCGAATATTATATGGAACTGTTACTGACGGCGACAGATATGAGCCGTTATCCATATTATGCGCTATTGATCCGGCAGCGTGTATCGAAAGAAGAGGCAAAGGACATTGAGCGTATTTGTGTTGAGCTCTCAGATGAAATGGACAAGCAAAAAGCACAAGGCTACGTCATGTTCGACGATCTCCTTGCGCTGTTTGCGGGACAGTTAATTGAAAAGCTGGATGTTCATGAGACGATTTTTGCTTTGCATGATCAAGGGCTGTTTCAGCCGTTAATGAATGAATTTATAAAGATCATTAAACAATTTGATTTGCTTTAGCCGCTTTTTCCTCTGCTGAGTCTTCAAGTTCTTCAGGCTTTTTCGTGACTTTCCCACGTTCATTCAAAAAGTCCTTCTCAATGTTTGAAAACGATTTCTCAAAAATCTCCATGAAATCCTCACCATAAATGTTTCGGATAATACACATCATTTCTAAAATTTCAGGGAACTTTCCGTAAATGTCATGAAGCGGCTGTGCGCCTTTGACAATACCAGTTCGGGCCGGGTCGTAATCTTCGAGTAGTTTATGGAATGTCTCTTCGCCTTTTGGCGTTAGTTCAATATACGTATTGCGTTTATCGTTTAACTTTTTAGAAAATTTTAAAAATCCTCTTTCCTCTAATTTTTTAGAGAAGTTAAACGCCGTTGATACATGCATGACGCCAAACTTTGCAATTTCTGATATTGAAGCTCCTTTTAATTGATACGCAATCCACAAAATATGATGTTCATTGATATTTAGGTTATACGGTTTGATCCACTGCTGCCAGTCCTTTTCAATGGATTTCCAAAGAGCTTTGCTCAATTGGGCCATTCTTTGACTGAATAAAAGTGCTTCTTTTACATCGAAAGGCTGTTCCGAATGATTCATCCATTTCACCTACTTCTCTTTTTCTTGTAATTCTATTATGCCAATAAAATAAAGATTAATAAAGCTGAAAATTCAAGAATTTTTAAAAGTCATGAAAAACATTGACAAAATAACCTTTTTTCAGCAAAAAAAGTGCGGGATACGCACCCCGCACACTTTTGTAAACGAATATTTTTTTGTGAGTATATTAGTTTTGTAAGGTTTTCTCCAGTTGTTTGAGCTTTTCCTCAATTTCCTGAATTTCCTTTTGTAAGTCCTGCTGATGAGGTTTGATTTCCTCGCGCCATTGCTGAATGGATGTTTGCAATTCAGTCCCAACCTCTTTAATGACCTCAGCACTTTCTTTTGCGGTTTCAACAATCTGCTCTTTTAAAGCTTGTCCATCTCTTTTTAATCTTGTCAGCGTATCTTCAAATTTGTCATAGCCGTCTTTCATCTTTCCGCGTACATCTCTGCCAGAAGAGGGAGTCGTCAGGAGCACTGCCGCACCTCCGAGGAGACCGCCTACAAATAATCCTGTTAATAAAGAACGTCCACTAGCCATTCCAATCACCTCTAGTCAAATTTTACACATTCGCATGTTCTCTCTGAGCTGACGATCAGCTTCATTGAACTTCCATACATAGCTTGCTTTATTTTAGCATACTTTTGAAGAAAAGGGAGGGGAGAAGGTTGTCTGTCTTTCTGTTCGTTTTTACGTGTATGTGTGTGATTTTCGCAGGTGGTTCTATTCATTATGTAAGGCAGCTTGGGTATGCAGGATCTTATCCGCCAAAACATGTATTAAGACAAAAAGCAATTGTGTGTGCGGCAGGTGCAGGGATTTCGCTCTCCATTTTGCTGCTTACCCTTTTTCTTTTATAGAAGCATGAAAAAAACCTCTTCATCTAATGAAGAGGTTCCAGCATGTAGACAAACCCTCGCATTCTTTGTCAGTCCTGCGTGCTGGTGCTCACGAATGTCAAATTCGCTCCGCGCCAGTACTCGTCCTTCCTAGACTTCAAGGGCTTTCAATCATGCTGAAAAGAAGACAAAGGGCTAAAATAAAGAATCATTTTAGCCCTTTGTCAACAATATGAAAAAAACCTCTTCATCTAATGAAGAGGTTCAGTTATTCGTTAAGCGACTTCAATCATTCTTGCGCGCTTTAATATGGACTGAGCAATCGGGAAGACAAATACCATAGCTATCGTATTGATCACAGTTGCTGGCAGGACAACACCTACAAGAAGTGCTGGTAACGCAGCCGGCAGTCCAGTAATCAGTAAAGCGGCAGATAGGAAAATCACGCCTGATACGACGGTCCCAACAGCGGTGAGTACAGCGGTCAGAACGACTTTGTTCTTGATCTTCAGGCAAGATAAGAAAAGGGCTAAGAAGATAAAGGCTGTCACCGGTTTATCAATCATATTTGGAATTTGTCCGCCTGGAAAACCTGTTGTCAAAGCGGAAATGACCCCAGTAACTAGGGCGATCACAACGACATGCTGTACTTTCGGAAAAAGGATGATGCTTAAAAACATCATAACCAGCATCATATCAGGTTTCATTCCAAAAAAGATGGGCGGGAAAATCGTATGCAAAACAGCTCCCATTGCTGCAAGCAATGACATAATTACTAATTCTTTTGTTTTCATTTCTATGCTCTCCTCTGCTAAGCTCTTAGAACTCTCCAATAATATGGCTGATCATTTATTGCAAGAGTCATGACTTTATATTTCTCGTTATTATAACAAATTTATTTCACGATAGAAAAGCCTTTTTACTCATTTTCTTGCTGGAACTTTTTCATAAAGTCCGCAAGCTTTTGGCAGTCTTCTATAGAGACGGCGTTGTAAATCGAGGCTCTGCATCCGCCAACAGAACGGTGGCCGGCGAGTCCAACCATTTGTTCTTGTTTTGCTTTCTCCACAAAGGATGCAGTGAGTGCATCATCACGCAGGGTAAACGTGACATTCATATGTGAACGGCTGTCAGCACGTGCATGCCCTTTGTAAAAACCGCCACTTTGATCAATCGTATCATACAGAAGCGCTGCTTTTTGTTCATTGCGTTTTTCTGCTGCTTCTACACCGCCCGCCTGTTTCACATGCTCCAGGACAAGGGACAGCATATAAATCGCAAAAGTTGGTGGTGTGTGATAAAGAGAATTGGCTTTGGCATGTGTTGAATATTTTAAAATTTTAGGTGTGCCGCTTTTTTCTTTCTCTAATAAACGTTTGCGCGCGATCACAATCGTGATACCAGAAGGCCCTAGATTTTTTTGTGCCCCGGCATAAATGAAATCAAATGAAGACACGTCTATTTTTTTGCTGAGAATATCACTGGACATGTCGGCAATAAGCGGGAGTGACGTGTTCGGGAACGTTTTCCACTGAGTACCGAAAATGGTATTGTTCGATGTGATGTGCAAGTAAGCACCGTCATTTAAAACGGACGCATCTACATCTGGAATATACGAATAGTTGTCGTCTTCACTTGAGGCAAACACTGATGTTTCACCAAACCCTTTTGCTTCTGACAAGGCTTTCTCTGACCAAGCACCTGTTTGGATGAAATGAGCCGTTTCGCCTTCATGTAAGAAGTTCATCGGAATCATTGCAAATTGAAGACTTGCCCCGCCTTGTAAAAAGAGGACCTCATAATCTTCTGGAATGTCCATCAATTCTACCAAGAGTGCTTTCGCTTTATTGTGGACTTCTTCATACTCACCGCTGCGATGAGAAAGTTCCATCACAGACATCCCGGTTTGTTTAAAATCAACAAGTTCTTCCTGTGCTTTTTGAAGCACTTCTAGCGGCAGCGCCGCCGGACCAGCATTAAAATTCGTCGTTCGCTTCATCACAATCTCTCCCTATTTCTCGCGTTAATGGATCAAAAGATAAAACCATCCTATCACAAATTTGAAGCATTTGGACAAAAAATTTGAATCGTCCTAAATATCTTACGATTCAGAGGATAAGCTCAGAAAAGAGGCGAAAAAAAGAAAAACCTCATCAATTAAGATGAGGTAAGGCGCGTATGGATGGCAGAAGAAATGTCTTTTAAATCCTCTGATGTATATTGATCTTGGTGAGATTTCCATACGGCACCAAAGCCGTCGCCTTTGCCATAACGCGGAATAATATGCATATGGTAATGGAACACAGATTGTCCGGCTTTTTCACCGTTGTTGTTCAGAAGGTTTAAACCAATTGGTTCAAATTCTTGTTTGATGGCTCTAGCGATTTTTGGAATCGCTTGGAAGTAATGATTAGACACTTCTGGTGTCATGTCATAAATGTTTTCTTTATGTATTTTCGGGATTACAAGGGTATGTCCTTTTGTTACTTGGCTGATATCAAGAAAAGCCAATACATGCTCGTCTTCATATACTTTTGCACATGGAATGTCTCCATCAATGATCTTGCAAAAAATGCAGTCGCTCACGCCATGTCACTCCTCATTATTTTTCCTTTATCGTATCACAAAAAGAAGCAAAAAAGAAAACAGGACAAGCGAACTCCTTTGGTCGCTCATCCTGCTCCTGCAGAAGAAATGCTGATGCTTTCATTTGATATGCCTTTTGAATTCTTTATTTACTGAAATAAAGAATTCATATGCCTGCTATTTCTGCCGTAAACACCTCATTTGACGTTTTGGTTCGTCGTATACATATTTGTATAGGACACAAAAATCAAGAATCAGTGAAGCAAAACAGAAGCTAAGGTTTTTAGATGAAAAACCAACTTGTCATGCGGTTATTGCCTTTAACAAACACCTCATTTACGTATTGGTCATCAAGTTCATTTCTTCTACATACATTATGATGACCAGTATGCCGATGTTTTATTCATGAGTTGTCTATAGGTAAACATTTCAAATTGTCTTTCGTTTTTGGTACTATAAAGGAAAAAAGAAAGAAAGGAACGAACTGATGTCCCTTCTAACTGTAAAAGATGTAACGGGTGGATATACAAAGAATCCCGTTCTGAAAAATATTTCATTTGAATTAGAAAGAAACCAAATCGTTGGTCTCATTGGCTTAAACGGGGCGGGAAAAAGTACAACCATTCGTCATATTATTGGATTAATGAAACCTCATAAAGGGGTCATTGAGCTGAACGGACGAACCCTTCAAGAAGATCAAGAGGCGTATCGTTCACAATTTACGTTTATTCCAGAGACACCTGTCTTATATGAAGAATTAACGTTAAAAGAGCATTTAGAGCTGACAGCGATGGCTTACGGCCTTTCAAAAGAACAATTAGAAGAACGTCTGCCGTCTTTGCTGAAGGAATTCCGAATGGAGAAGCGATTGAAATGGTTCCCTGCTCATTTTTCTAAAGGGATGAAGCAGAAGGTGATGATTATGTGTGCGTTTCTTGTGGAGCCAGAGTTGTATATTATCGATGAGCCGTTTTTAGGGCTTGATCCGCTTGCGATCAACGCATTATTAGAACGGATGAATGCGGCGAAACAAAACGGCGCAAGTGTTCTGATGTCAACGCATATTTTAGCCACAGCGGAACGTTATTGTGATTCCTTTATTATTTTGCATGAAGGGGAAATTAGAGCGAAAGGAACACTGACAGAACTAAGAGAGCAGTTCAACATGAGAGATGCGACACTCGATGATCTTTATTTGGAATTAACAAAGGAAGAAAGCTATGAGTAAAACAACGCAAACCATTTGGAAATCACGATTAGAAGAACACGTACAAGAAACAAGAAAATATTTAAAATATATGTTCAACGATCATCTTGTGATTGTGCTCATTTTTTTCCTTGCAGGCGGGGCGAGCTGGTACAGTAATTGGCTGAAGCATATTCCAGCTCACTTCCCATCCTATTGGGTCATGGCAGTTGTTTTCTCATTGGTCCTGACTAGTTCTTACGTGCGAACGTTGATCAAAGAGGCAGATCTTGTGTTTATGCTTCCTTTGGAAGCTAAGATGGACCCTTATTTAAAACAAGCGTTTAACTTTAGCTTCATTTCTCAGTTATTTCCTTTGATTGCCGTGTCCATTATTGCACTTCCGCTATATTCGGCTGTCTCCTCAGGCGATCTGATGCTATATGTGCTCATTTTGGCGCAAATGATCTTAATAAAAGGTCTGAATACAGCGATTCAGTGGAGAATCACTTATTTTCAAGGGAAACATGTCAGATGGATTGATGCAGTGATTCGTTTTCTGCTCAATACAATGTTAATGTATACCGTTTTACAAGCAGCTTATGCCATTGCCATCGTCTTTTATCTTTTATATGCTGTCTATCTCATTTATCTAACAAATGCAGTAAAAAAACAGCCCTTTCAATGGGAATTGCATATTTCTGATGAGTTAAAACGAAAACAGCGTTTTTACCGCTTGGCAAACTTATTTACGGATGTCCCTCATTTAAAGAAACAAGTGAAAAGAAGGGCGTATATGGACTGGGTCTTGCAGTTTGTTCCTTATGAACAGCGTAAAGCTTTTTCTTATATGTATGTGAGGGCGTTTTTACGTTCAAATGACTATTTTGGTCTTGTGTTTAGGTTAACCGTCGTGTTTGTGCTCATCCTCTTGTATACAGGTGCAGCAGGCTGGGTGGGGGCATTACTTGTCTTGTTTACAGTCTTTATCACAGGTGTACAGCTTGTCCCGTTAACAAAGCACTTTGCTCATCTGTCGTTACAGGCACTTTATCCTGTGTCTCAGCAAGAAAAAGATCGAAGCTTTTTTGTTCTCGTACGAAATGTACTCATTATCCAGTCAATTTTACTGAGCTCCGCCGTTTTCCCAGCAGGTGGATGGAAGGGAAGCGGACTTGCTCTTCTCATTTCATTGGTATTTGTGCTTGTCCTATTTAAGCCTTACGTACAAAGTAGATTAAAAAAGATGAGATAAGCATTTTTTACAGCGTGTGTATGATGTCACCAAGGAGGGAACTGGGATGAATGCAGCTGAACGGGAACTGTATGAAGAGGCCATTTTTTTTCAAATGCGTTTTTTAAGAAAACCATCCAAGATCGAGCGGTTTTCAAAAGGCGTTCAGCAGCAAGTGAATCGCCGAATCCCTGCTCGATTTCATCAAGTCATCACAAGTGCGGTGAAAACAATGGTTGAATCCACCGTATCAGGAAGCCATTTTACTTCATTTACAGTCATTGATGAACAATTGTCTATTGTAGAGCGAAATGAGCTGGCAAAGGAAAAGGTGACATATTATCAAAAGGCCGCTGCGATTGAAGGAATTGGCACAGGTGCGGGTGGATTGTTTCTCGGAATGGCGGATTTCCCTCTCCTTTTGAGTATTAAAATGAAATGTCTATATGAGCTTGCTTGTATATATGGATTCGATTTGTCTCAAAAAGAGGAAAGACTCTTTTTGCTTTGTATTTTTCAACTCGCCTTTTCAAGCAGTACACACCGTCAAAAAATGATGAAACTCATTGAAGAATGGGAAACAACCCGGGAAGAAATGGATTGGTATAGCTTTCAGCAGGAATATCGAGATTATATTGACCTTGTGAAGCTGTTTCAATTAATGCCTGTGGTCGGTGCCGCTGTTGGTGGGGTGGCAAATCATCAGCTGACAGGACAGCTTGGTGAAGTCGCACGCCATGTGTTTCACTTGCGTGTGTTGAAGGAATTGAAATAGAAAAGCCGCTGTTGGGCAGCGGCTTTTTTTCATTCATCGTAGGAAAGGACGGCATGAGCGAGTACCTTTGCTGCGACAGGCATTGCGTTTTCGTTAATATCAAATTTCGGATGGTGGTGTGGATACACATCTTGGCTGTTTTCTGGCATAGCGCCTGTGTAGAAGAAAGTACCAGGAACATGCTGAAGGTAGTAAGCAAAGTCTTCTCCGCCCATTTGGGTTTCTGCTTCTTTTACTTCTGTGACTCCTTCTGTCTGTTTGGCTATTTCTGCTATATATTCAGTTGGTGCAGGGTGATTTTTGACTGCAGGATAGCCTCTTACATATTCATAAGTATAAGAGGCATCGTGCATGTGGCAGACACCTTTCACCACCTGTTCAATTTCACGTTCAATGATATGGCGTGCACTCTCTTCAAAGGAACGTGCAGTACCTGTTAGCACGGCCGAATCTGCAATGACGTTAAAGGCATTTTCAGCGACAAATCCCCCTACAGATACCACCGCAGAATCAATCGGGTTGACTTTACGGGCCACGACCTGCTGAAGATTGGCTACAATTTGTGAACCGATGAGTACGGCATCTTTCGTCAGGTGCGGCTGTGCGCCATGTCCGCCTTTCCCTTGCACTTGAATAGAGAAACGATCGGCGGCTGCCATAAAGTTCCCGCTTTTATAAAGAACAGTGCCGCATGGCTCTGAGGACCAAAGGTGGGTGCCGAAAATGACGTCAACACCGTCTAAACAGCCATCTTCAATCATTGGTTTCGCACCGCCGGGGGCATATTCTTCAGCGTGTTGATGAATGAGGACGATTTTTCCTTTTAATTGATCTCGGTGCTCATGTAAGATCTTCGCTAAGACGAGAAGTGTTGCTGTGTGGCCATCGTGACCGCATGCGTGCATGACGCCAGGTTTTGTTGAACGGTAAGGTACATCCTTTTCATCATGAATGGGAAGTGCATCAAAATCAGCTCTCAGTGCAATGGTCGGTCCAGGGTAAGCTCCTTCAATAAAAGCGAGTACACCATGTCCGCCTACATGTGTGCGTGTTGGGATATGTAATCTGTCATAATATTGAGCGATGTAAGCACCTGTTTCCTCTTCCTGAAAAGAAAGTTCTGGATTCATATGGAGATGGCGTCTAATTTCAACCATTTCCTCATATTGTTCATCAAGACGTTCATTGATCCTTTTGTGTAAAGTGGATACTGTCATTGATCCGAAAACCTCCTTTAGGCTCTTTTACTGATTGTATGGTAATTGTTAGAATCTTTCAACAGAAGAGGATGTTGAGAATGACAGAAAAGGTCATTTTACATAAAAGTCGAAGGTTAAGTATGAAGCTTGAAAAAGGGGGAGTGGCATTGGGAAGCTGTCCAAATTGTTCAAAAGCATTTTCTTTCGTCGAAAAATTTCATTTATCACATACGAGAATGATGCTTTGTCCAAGCTGCCGGCATCAAATCAAAGAAACGTTCGTTTCGAAGATGAGCTTTTTGATGATTTGTTTGATTCCACTGTTGGTACTACTTATTCAGATGAAAGGTGCTTCACCTATGTTAAAATGGCCCATCTTATTAGGATGGATCTTGCTGAATTTTTATGTACTTCAGCCAATCATTCATCGGTACGAGCTTAGAGATAAGCGTTGAAAGCCCAGCAGAAGGGCTTTTTTTTATGAAAAAAAGAAGTGCGAAGAGCAGCACTTCTTTAATGGTCTATGACGGCATGATAGGATGTCAGATAGGCAGGACGAGAGAAGATGGAGCCAGTATCCTCGTGCGGCTGAAAGAATGCTTCTGACTCTTGAAAGTCTTGAAATAAGTCTTCAGATTCCCAAAGGGTCAAAATTAAGTACACTTCTTCATCCTTTTTTGGTCTTAACACACGAAGCGCCTGAAAGCCGCGCTGGTGCTCTGATATGTTTGTTTTTTTCTGAAAGGTGGATTCAAAAAGTGCTCTGCTTTCGAGCTTTACAGGGATATGATTCAGCGTGACAAAGCCAGATTGGACGAGCTCACCTTTTGTATAAATCACATCATAGGAATGGGGTGCTTTAAAGACTGTCTCACCCTCCGTTTCATGAAAAAGAGCCGCTTGTTCCTTACCGACCGTATAAAGCAGATTTTCAAGATGATGTTTTTTTGCGATTTTTTGCAAAAAGTCTGCTGTTCCATATGTAATATAGAAATTCATCTAAACCGCCTCCTGCTTGATAGTATAACAAAAGAATGATATATAATTCTTTGGTAGTCAATCCATAAAACATATTATGAAGCAATACATCCCATACTATCCGTATAAAGGAATGAGGTGACCTAATTTGAAGAAAAAGAAGATAATCATTCCATTAGTCATTGCAGGAAGTACAATCGTGCTTTCATTTATTGGCTATCTGACCATTTTATTTTTAGGACATTATGTCATAGATGAGAAGAAGCTCGTTTTTCACGCTTCCTCGAAAATCATTGATCAGAATGGAAAAGAACTCACAAGCATGTATTCAGAAAATCGGGACCCTGTGTCATTAAAAGAGGTCCCAGATAAAGTGGCGAAAGCTTTTGTTGCTGTAGAGGACAAGCGCTTTTATGAGCACCACGGAATTGATGCACAATCGATTTCAAGGGCGGTTTATCGAGATATATTAGCAGGTGGAAAGGTAGAAGGCGGCAGTACCATCACCCAGCAGCTCGCCAAAAATATCTTTCTCACAAATGATAAAACGTTTCTTCGAAAAACAAAAGAAGTCATTATTGCGATCAATTTAGAAAGAGATTATTCAAAGGACAAGCTGCTTGAAATGTATTTGAATCAGCTTTACTTTGGTCATGGCGTCTATGGGATCCAAGCAGCGGCCAATTACTATTTTAGTAAAGATGTAAAAGATCTCACTGTCAGTGAAGGAGCTACACTTGCTGCCATGCCAAAGGCACCTTCAACGTATTCCCCTGTTCTACACCCAGATAAAAATAAACAAAGACGGGATACCATCCTGAATTTAATGAATGAACAAGGATATTTGTCTTCTACAGAAACAGTTGAAGCAAAAGGAAGAACACTTGGTATTCATTTAAAAAAGAAATCAGAAACCCCTTGGGTGGACAGTTATGTAGATCTCATGATTAAAGAAGCAGAATCACAGTATTCGATTTCGCATGAACAATTGCTTCAAGGCGGCTATACCATTACGGTACCAATCGATATGAATTTGCAAAAAGTTGCCTATGATGCGATGAAAAACAATCGTTATTTCCCGGGAAAAAGCGGGTCACCTGAAGGAAGCGCTGTGTTTATTGACAACGCATCTGGTGGTGTAAAAGCAGCAATAGGCGGACGAGAATATCAGGCAAGAGGCTATAACAGAGTCACAGCTGTTAGACAGCCTGGTTCTGTCTTTAAGCCGATCGCAGTATATGGTCCAGCGATTCAGGAGAAAAAATTCAGACCATATTCACTGCTTGAGGACAAGGAAAAAAGCTATGACGGCTATTCTCCAAAGAACTACGATGGACAGTACGAGGGCAGGGTCACGATGGTAGAGGCTCTCATGAAAAGTAAAAATACATCTGCCGTATGGACGTTAAGCCAGCTTGGCATCGATACGTCTAAATCCTATCTTGAGAAAATGGGGATGGATATTTCGGATAAAGGACTTGCCATAGCGCTTGGCGGTTTAGAAAAAGGGGTTTCTCCGTTGCAGATAGCTGGAGCATTTCATACATTTGCAAATGAAGGCGTCTATAAAAAGCCGTTCTTCATTCAAAAAATCACGAATGATGATGGAGAAACCGTTGAAAAAAATCGAAACAAAGAAGAACGAGTGTTTAGCGTACAAAATGCTTGGAATATGACAAGAATGCTTCAACAGGTCGTCAAAGGCGGAACCGCTCAGAGCGGATCATACGCTGGAGATTTGGCTGGTAAAACAGGCACAACTACGTATGCCGGTGTCAAAGGGGCAACGAAAGATGCTTGGTTTGCTGGCTACACGCCTAGTACAACAGGGGCAATCTGGATGGGGTATGACAAAACGGATAACAGTCATTATTTAACTGGCGGCAGTCAGTATCCAGTGCAGTTAATGAAAGATATTTTAACGACAGCCCAAATAACCAATGAAACATTCCAAAAACCAGAGGGAATTAAAGAACTTCAATCGCCAATCCATTTAGAAGGACTGTCAGGCTTTGAAGCACGTTATGCATTTAAAATCAAAGGGCTCTTTACATTGGAGCTGTCATGGGATGAACAGGAAGACAAACGCGTTGAATATCGTATTTATGAAAAGAGAAATGGAAGCGAGACCCTGATCGATTCTGTAACGGGAACAAACAGCTACACAATGCCGTATGCAAATGTGTTTTCAGATGCGCAGTATAAGGTTGTTCCATACAATACTCAAACACAAGAAGAAGGCGAAGGTAGTGCTTATATCAAGCCAGAGGCTTTTGGACGTTAATATTCGGCGATTTTTTGAACATTGAGCCGCTTTAGTATACCGAGCCTTGAAAAAGCGGTATAGTAAAAGCAGTGTTTGAGCCTTATACAAAGAGAGTGTGAGGCGAAAGGTGGAATGAAAGGTAATGGGAAAAACGAAGGCTTTTAATGACACGTTCTTAAAGGCGTGCAAAGGGGAAAAAACAGACCATGTACCGGTTTGGTATATGAGACAGGCAGGACGCTCGCAGCCTGAATATCGTGCCCTTAAAGAAAAATACGGGCTATTTGAAATTACGCATCAGCCAGAGCTATGTGCTTACGTAACAAGACTTCCTGTAGAACAATATGGTGTAGATGCCGCTATTTTATATAAAGATATTATGACGCCGCTTCCAGCTATTGGAGTGGATGTTGAAATTAAAAATGGAATTGGACCAGTGATTGACTCGCCTATTCGGACAAAGGCAGATATCCAGCGTCTTGGAGAGCTTCATCCTGAAGAAGACCTGCCGTATGTGCTTGATACGATCAAGTTGTTAACAGAGGAGCAGTTGAATGTTCCGCTGATTGGTTTCGCAGGCGCACCTTTTACGATGGCAAGCTATATGATCGAAGGCGGTCCATCTAAAAATTATCATAAAACAAAGGCGCTCATGTACAGTGAGCCAGAGACATGGATGCTTTTGATGAATAAATTAGCTGATATGACAATCACATACATACGCGCTCAGGTAAAAGCAGGCGTCCGAGCATTTCAAATCTTCGACTCTTGGGTTGGCGCTTTAAATGCAGCAGATTACCGGACCTTCATTAAGCCTGTCATGCAGCGTATTTTCACAGAGCTGAAGTCTGAAAACGTACCAATGATTATGTATGGTGTCGGTGCGAGCCATCTGGCGAAAGATTGGCATGACTTGCCGCTTGATGTCGTTGGACTGGATTGGCGTATGAGTATAGACGAAGCGCGAAAAGAAGGCTTAACAAAAACGTTACAAGGAAACCTTGATCCAACGATATTACTTTCTCCTTGGGAAGTGATTGAAGAAAGAGCAACAGCGATTTTAGATCAAGGGATGAAATCAGATCAATTCATCTTTAACTTAGGTCACGGGGTATTTCCTGATGTCTCACCAGACACGTTAAAGAAGCTGACAGATTTTATTCACGATTATTCAGCTAAACATAAAAAGACATCCATCTAAATGATTTCAAATGATCTGAAGGAGTGTTGGTTGTGGAGAAAAAGAAAATGGGGCTACTTGTCATGGCATATGGCACCCCATATAAAGAAGAAGACATTGAACGTTACTATACACATATTCGTAGAGGCAGAAAGCCAGAGCCGGAGATGCTGCAAGATTTAAAGGACCGCTACAAGGCAATTGGCGGCATTTCTCCTTTATCAAAAATTACAGAACAGCAGGCAAATGGCTTGTGTGAACATTTGAATGAGATCCAAGACGAGATTGAATTTCATGTATACATTGGGTTAAAACACATCGAGCCTTTCATTGAAGATGCGGTCGCTGATATGCACCGAGATGGCATCACAGAAGCGGTGAGTATTGTCCTTGCACCGCACTTCTCCACATTTAGTGTGAAATCGTATAACAAACGTGCACAAGATGAAGCAGAAAAGCTTGGCCATCTGAACATTACTTCTGTTGAAAGCTGGTACGATGAACCGAAGTTTGTGGACTATTGGGTGAAACAAGTGAAAGAGACGTATGCATCTATGAGTCAGGAAGAAAGAGATTCAGCAGTGCTGATTGTGTCTGCACACAGTCTTCCTGAAAAAATTATTGCAGCAGGGGACCCATACCCTGATCAGCTTGCACAATCTGCAAAAATGATTGCTGAAGGTGCAGGAATTGAGCATTATGAAATTGGCTGGCAAAGTGAAGGCAATACGCCTGATCCATGGCTTGGACCAGACGTACAGGATCTCACACGTGACCTATTTGAACAAAAAGGCTATAAAACATTTGTATACGTGCCTGTTGGATTTGTCGCTGATCACCTTGAAGTGTTATACGACAATGATTATGAATGTAAAGTCGTCACGGATGAAATTGGCGCAGCCTACTATCGTCCAGAAATGCCAAATGCGAAACCAGCATTTATTGATGCACTGGCAGCAGTCGTATTAAAGAAGCTTAATGAAAGCAAGTAATCATATAAAAGAAGGCGATCCTATGCATGACAATCAAAAACACCTTGTCATCATTGGCGGTGGCATCACGGGTTTGGCCGCCGCCTTCTATTTGGAAAAGGAAATTGAAGAAAAAGGCCTTCCTATCCAAATATCTCTTATTGAAGCGAGTCCTAGGCTAGGTGGAAAAATTCAAACATTATATAAAGACGGTTATATCATTGAACGTGGACCCGATTCATTTTTAGAAAGAAAGGTTAGTGGACCCCAGCTGGCAAAAGATGTTGGTCTATCTGATCAGCTCGTCAATAATGAAACAGGGCAAGCGTATGTATTAGTCAATGAAACCCTTCATCCGATGCCAAAGGGCGCTGTCATGGGCATTCCAACTCATATCAGTCCTTTCATTACAACTGGGCTTTTTTCAGTTGCCGGAAAAGCACGTGCAGCGATGGATTTCGTTTTGCCAAAAAGCAAACAGACAGAAGATCAGTCTCTGGGGGAATTTTTTAGAAGACGTGTGGGTGATGAAGTGGTGGAGAATTTAATTGAACCGCTACTATCAGGCATTTATGCTGGTGACATTGATCGCCTGAGCTTAATGTCTACCTTCCCGCAGTTCTATCAAACAGAACAGAAGCATCGCAGTTTGATTCTTGGGATGAAAAAATCACAGCAGCATGCAAAAGCGCAACAAGTGACAGCGAAAAAGCAAGGACAGTTCCAGACAATCAATCAAGGGCTGCAAGCACTTGTTGAAGCGGTCGAAAGTAAACTCAAGCTGACGAAGATTTACAAAGGGACAAAAGTGACCCAGATCGAAAAAGCCGAGGGAGGCTATGGCGTTCAATTAGACAGCGGTCAAACGCTTTTTGCAGATTCTGCCATTGTGACAACTCCTCACCAATCGATCTATTCCATGTTTCCAAAAGAAGCAGGGCTTGAGTACTTGCATGACATGACATCGACTTCTGTTGCAACAGTTGCACTCGGATTTAAAGAAGAGGATGTTCACAATGAATATGATGGTACTGGTTTTGTCATCTCAAGAAATAGTGATTTCTCCATTACAGCATGTACGTGGACAAATAAGAAATGGCCTCACACTGCACCTAAAGGAAAAACATTGCTTCGTGCATATGTTGGGAAAGCTGGCGATGAATCAATTGTTGAACAGTCTGATCATCAAATCGTGAGCATCGTGCTGGAGGATTTGAAGAAGATCATGGATATTAAAGCAGATCCAGAGCTGACGACAGTGACTCGCTGGAAAACAAGCATGCCGCAATATCATGTGGGTCATCAAAAACAGATTTCGACGATGCGAGAAACGTTTAAGCAATCATATCCTGGTATTTATATCACGGGTGCTGCATTTGAAGGTGTTGGGATTCCTGATTGTATTGATCAAGGAAAAGCTGCCATCTCAGAAGCTGTATCTTATCTATTTTCATAAAAAATAAACTCCCTTTTCTGTCATGGAAAGGGAGTTTTTCATGTTCGTATGTTTAGAAAAGAGTGGTGAATAATAAAATTGAACAAAGTTGTTGCATCTGACGAAAAAGATGTGGTATATTACTTTCTGTACTTAATGACCGAAACGTTCAAATAGTCATTTTGGGAGTGAGATCATGAGTGTTGATAGGAGACAAATGATTTTAGATGGAGCAACAAAGGCATTTACCCAGTTCGGGTATAAAGCCACGACAATGGACCTTGTAGCAAAGCTTGCCAACGTCGGAAAAGGAACGATTTATACCTTTTTCAAAAACAAAGAAGAGCTGTTCGATGAAATTTTCACATCACTGTTAATGGAGATGAAGAAAATTGCAGATGAAGCAATAGATGAGAAGAATAGTTTCTCTGAAAACCTTCACTTAGCACTCTTTGCAATATTAGAATTTCGAAAAAACCACCAGCTTACAATTAAAATCTTTCAGGAAAATGCGGAGCTTGGCACATCAGCAGTGAAAGAAATGATTGAAAAAATGGAGCAGATGATCATTCGCTATATTAAAGCAAAAGTAAAAGAAGCGATTGAAAAAGGCGACATTAAGCCCTGTGATCCTGAATTGACGGCATTTGTGATGGTGAAACTATATATTGCACTTATTTTTGACTGGGAAAAGCGATATGAGCCTTTAACAAAAGAAGAGGTCGCTGAATCGCTCGAGCTTTATGTACTAAAAGGACTGTCTGCAACAACCTAATTTTTTTTAAGTTCAAATGACCGAATTCTTAATTTAGTCATTCATCAATGGGAGGAAAACAGCAATGAATGTAATTCGGAATCAATGGAAAGACATTGTGACGAGCAAAAAACTACTGATCCCGATTTTAGCTGTCTTATTTATTCCACTGATTTATAGTGGTGTATTTTTAAAAGCTTACTGGGATCCATATGGTACAGTTGATCAATTACCTGTAGCGGTTGTCAACTTGGATGAAGGCAGTCATTATGACGGCAAAACCCTTCAAGTGGGCGATGATTTAGTGAAGGAATTGAAGAAAAACGATAGTTTTAAATGGCATTTTGTTGATAGTGAAGAAAAGGCCATCAAAGGGTTAAATAACGAAGACTATTATCTCGTCGTCGAGATTCCGAAAGATTTCTCGAAAAATGCGAGTACAGTACTAGACAAACATCCGAAAAAATCGAATCTGAAATATTATACGAATCCAGGCGCAAACTATGCTGCGTCTCAAATTGCGAATAACGCCATTATCAAATTAAAAGATTCGGTTTCAAAGGAAGTCACAGAAAATTATGCAGAGGTCATCTTTGATAACTTCAAAACGATTGCAAAAGGATTAGATCAAGCAAGCGATGGAGCGAAGAAAATTGATGACGGAACAAAAAGCGCAAAAGACGGTAGCCAAAAGTTAAAAGACAATCTGGCGAAATTGGCAGAAGGAACGTTAACGTATAGCGAAGGTGTTCATCAGTTTGCAGGAAAAATGGGTGAACTGAACACTGGAATTCAATCTCTTGATAGCGGTCTTGGTCAGCTCTTAACAGGCTATCAAACGATTGATCAGAAATTTGGTGAGCTTGGCACAGGAATTGATACATTGACCGAAGGGTTAAACACAAGCCGTGAAGGACATGAGCAGCTTTCTTCTAAAATGCCGCAATTTACAGCAGGCATTGAGCAGCTGAACAATAAAGCACAGTCATTTTCAGAAAAAATCGCTGCTGTGGAGAAAGTATTGTCTTCACCTGAATTAGCGAATCTTGAAAAGATGGCGCCTAAGATTGATCAGGTGAAAAAAGATGCAAAAACGTTTAGTACCAAACTTGCTTCTTTAAAAGAAGCATTATCTAATCGAGATGCAAAAGTAAAAAGTATTATTCAAAACAGCTCGATGACAGATGAAGAGAAAAAGGCGGCAATGGATCAGCTAGACAGTCTTCCTACAATCGAACTGCCTGATTTGTCTGGTCTTGAGCAAAGCTTAGCGGCGCTGCAGGAACTGCCTGACGCAAGTGAAGTTCAGTCTGCGGTTGCATCTGCAAAAGCACAGCTACAGCAAGTCAAGCAGCTGCCAGAGAAAACAGAACAGCTGTATACATCGACAGTCGCCATACAAAATGCGATTGATCAAATGACATCCGGTACGAATAAATTGTATCAAGGTGCACTGAAGCTTCAAACGGGACAAGGGAAATTACAAGATGGCCTGCAAACAGCAAATGGAAAGCTTGATACAGCGAAAAGTGGTGCGGATAAACTGGCAAACGGATCAAGTCAGCTTAGTGCAGCATTGAATAAACTAGAAAGTGGATCAGCGAGTATCCAAAGCAACTCTTCTAAACTAGCTGAAGGGTCAAAATCCCTTGATAAAGGATTAGGTGACTTAAAAAGTGGGACTGGAAAGCTTTCTGATAAGCTAAAAAGCGCTGCAGATGAAACAGGAGACATTGATGCGGGGCAGGACAACTACAATATGATTGCAAGCCCAGTCAAAACAGAGAATGATACAGCGAAAAAAATTGATAACTATGGAACAGGGCTCACACCATATATTTTATCAATGGGACTCTTTGTTGGAGCTCTTATGCTGACTGTTGTATTCCCAATGAAAGATCCTGCAGGACGCCCTAGAAATGCGTTTGAATGGTTTGTCAGCAAATATAGTGTGCTTCTCTTAGTCGGTATCTTGCAGGCAGTGATTGCAAGCACCATGCTGATCTTTGGGCTTGGACTTGAAGTGGAAAGCCTCTGGCGCTTCTATCTCTTTGCAATCATCGTCAGTCTGACATTCCTAGCGATCATTCAGCTTCTTGCGACGACGATGGGGAATCCAGGACGCTTCATTGCCGTCATTATCTTGGTTCTTCAGCTTGCAGCAAGTGCGGGTACATTCCCGCTTGAGCTTGTACCAAAATTCTTCCAAGTCATTCACAGTCTGCTTCCAATGACGTATACCATCAACGGATTTAGAACGATCATTGCAAGCGGTGATAACAGTTATTTATGGCACCAAGCAGCGATTCTTGGAACAGTAGCCATCATCATGATGGCTGCAACAACAGCATACTTTGCTTGGAACATAAGAAAAATGAAACAAGAAGAAGCTTAATTGAAAAACCTTTCTCTTTCATGAGAAAGGTTTTTTTGATTAGAAATTAGACATCAGGAACCCGAAGCGATATATTTTAAGAAGGATGCTGAAAAAAGGCATGCTTGGAAAGAATTTCTTTTAGATGAAGGAGGATATGCCGAATGACAACGGAAGTAAATGAAACGGTTCAGCTTATTCAAAAGCTTGTGTCAATCCCAAGTCCATCAGGAAATACTGAGAAAGTGATTGGCTTTGTCGAACGTTTTTTACAAGATTTACATATTGAAACGAAGCGAAATCGAAAAGGCGGATTAATTGCCACCCTAAAAGGAACAGATGACAAGGAACACCGCATGCTGACAGCACATGTCGATACGCTCGGTGCGATGGTCAAAGAAATTAAATCAAATGGCCGGCTGCGTCTTGCACTCATTGGAGGCTTTCAATATAACTCGATAGAAGGCGAGTATTGTGAAATTGAAACAGTAATAGGCCGTACATACACAGGTACCATTCTGATGCATCAAACGTCCGTTCACGTATATGAGGATGCTGGAAAAGCGAAGCGAAATCAAGAAAATATGGAGATTCGCTTAGATGAGAAAGTGAAAAATGCAGACGATGTGCAAGCACTCGGCATTCAAGTAGGAGACTTTATCTCATTTGATCCTAGAGTGGAAGTGACGTCTTCAGGTTTTATTAAATCAAGACACCTTGATGATAAGGCAAGTGTGGCGTTGTTGCTGAGATTGATTCACCGCATTCAAACAGAGAACATCACATTGCCGCATACGACACATTTCTTAATTTCAAATAATGAAGAAATCGGATACGGTGGGAACTCGAATATCCCGGAAGAAACGGTGGAATATTTGGCCGTTGATATGGGAGCCATCGGTGACGGTCAATCAACCGATGAATACAGTGTGTCGATATGTGTGAAGGATTCTAGCGGTCCTTATCACTATGGTCTCCGCAAACATCTAGCAGCATTAGCTGAGGCAAATAAAATCGATTACCGCCTTGATATATACCCTTATTATGGCTCAGATGCGTCAGCAGCGATTCGAGCAGGGCATGATATCATTCATGGACTGATTGGACCTGGCATTGACTCTTCGCATGCCTTTGAAAGAACCCATGAAGACTCATTGATTCATACAGCCAATCTACTGTACCACTATGTTCAAAGCAAATTAATCACAGTATAAAAAAAGAACCCCCATCGCGGGGTTCTTTTTGATTAGCTTGAAAGTTGTGTTGGCTCAGGTACATCTTGTCCAGTCATCACGCGGTGTCCTTTTTCAGGGTCATATTGCCCTTCCCATTTAGACATCACGACAGCTGCAAGTGCATTACCAGTTAAGTTGACAACGGTTCTTGCCATATCCATGATACGATCAACACCTGCAATAAAGGCTAGACCTTCAGCAGGAACACCGATCGTTCCAAGTGTTGCAAGTAATACAACAAAGGATGTACCAGGAACGGCAGCCATTCCTTTTGATGTCACCATCAGTACAAGGATTAGTGTGAGCTGCTGTACGATTGTGAGGTCAATGCCATATACCTGCGCTAAGAAAAGCGCCGCAATGGCTTGATACAAGACGGAGCCGTCTAGATTAAACGTATAACCAATTGGGATAACAAAAGAAACAATTCCTTTTGGACACCCGATGCGCTCCATTTTATCCATGACTCTCGGTAAAACTGTTTCAGAGCTGGATGTACTAAAGGCGAGAAGCATTTCGTCTTTCATGTAAGCAAGAAATCTGAAAATATTGACGCCAATCATCTTTCCAATAATTCCGAATACAACGATAAGGAAGAGAGCGAGCGCAAAATAAACAAGACCTACGAGCTTACCTAATGAAACAAGAGATTCAAGACCAAATTTTGATACTGTCACACCAATGAGCGCGAACACACCAAATGGTGCAGCTTTCATCACAACATTGACGACATGGAACATCGCATGTGACACACCTTCAAAGAAGGCGAGCACTGGTTTGCCGCGTTCACCAATTGCTGAAACGCCAAGTGCGAATAATACAGTGAAGAAAATAATCGCAAGCAAATCACCTTCCGCCAATGATTGGAAGAAGTTCGTCGGAACGATATGAAGGAACGTATCAGCAACTGATTTACTGCTTTGTTCTTTTTCCGTTTCAACATACTGGCTAATATCCTGTTTTTCTGTATGTCCAAAGTCAACGCCTGCACCTGGTTGAACAAAGTTCGCAAGCACAAGACCAAGGATGATCGCAAACGTTGTGATAATTTCAAAATAAAGAATGGTTCTAAAACCAAGCTTCCCTACTTTTTTACCATCACCCGCACCTGCAACACCTAAAATTAAGCTAGATACGACAATCGGAATGACAATCATCTTAATGAGTCGTAAGAAGAAGTCTCCAATTGGTTTTAAATATGTCTCAACACCAGGGTTACCGAAAAAGATCGCACCAACCACGACACCGAGAATAAGACCGATTAGGATTTGAGTAGCTAATCCAAATTTTAATTTTTTCATAGATTTCCTCCCTAACATATTCATTAAAGGAATATTCCCATTATATTAAGTTTTAATATATGAATTAAAGTATAACTAAAATTAAAGAGGTTCGTCCACGATTAAATTATATTAAGAAAATACAAAATTATTTGAAAAAATGGACACTTCGAACCCCCTTCGTTGTTTTAAGTCAATAAAAAGTGCCTTCAGAACTAAAAGTCATCATATGAAAATACTAAAAAACCCTTCTGTACCAAGGGTTTTACCTTTTTACCTATTTTTCAGAAAAAATAAAAAGCACTTTTGACTCCAACTGACGAAGGAGGAAAAAAGTGCTTTTTTGTTCTATTTATTTCCTTATTTAAGATAACTTACTTGTGAGCATTCCTCACATTCATTACCGTAACACTCGTGCTGTTCCATTAAATCATTTCCACATTTTGTGCATTTTTTTGAAGGCAAATTTCTAAAAAACTCAGTGATTTTTCCTAGCATTTGTCATCCTCCAATACGTTTTATTGCTATCATTGTATTATAACAGATTGGTAATTGTCAATCTGTTTTGTAACAATAGGCAAGAAGAATGCTTTTTTTATGAAAAATGGGTATATTGTAAGAAGGGGATTTTTTGAAAAGGAGGAAATATGACGATGAAATTAACCGTGATTGGCTGCTACGGAGGATTTCCAGCAGCTGGTGAAGCCACATCAGGTTATCTTTTTGAATCAGATGGTTTTCGTCTGCTTGTCGACTGCGGGAGTGGAGTTCTGTCAAAGCTTCAGCAATACATTGATATAGAAGAACTAGATGCTGTACTCCTTTCTCATTATCATCACGATCATATTGCAGATATCGGACCTCTCCAATATGCGAAGCTAGTGGGTTATCATTTAGGAAATAGCAGTGGTCCGCTGACGATCTACGGACATACCGGGGATCAAGCAGCATTTCAGCGGCTCTCTGATGATGTACATACAAAGACAAAACCTTATCACCCAGAAGAGGGCATTCAAATCGGACCATTTCAAATTGATTTTTTGAAAACGGTTCATCCGGCAGAATGCTATGCGATGAGAATTCAGGCAAATGAGGCTGTAGTGGTGTATACAGCTGACTCCAGCTATCAAGATGCATTTATCCCTTTTAGCAAGGATACAGACTTACTTATTGCCGAAAGCAACTTTTACGCCGGACAAGACGGATCGGGTGCAGGACATATGAACAGTACTGAAGTAGGGAAGCTGGCTAGTGAAGCAAATGTTGGGGAGCTCATCATCACCCATCTGCCTCATTTCGGTCGGCATAAAGACCTAGTCAATGAAGCACAGGCGTTATATACTGGCAATATACAGCTTGCCCATTCAGGGCTTAGATGGAACAAGGAAGGAAGATAAAGATGCTGTTTATCGATAACGAGCAACATTATGACCCAATGATTAATTTAGCAATTGAAGAGTATTGCTTAAAATATTTAGATCCAGAAGAAACGTATTTGCTGTTTTACATCAACCAGCCGTCTATTATTATTGGAAAGAACCAAAATACAATAGAAGAAATCAACACAAAATATGTGGAAGACAATGGCATCAAAGTCGTTCGCCGGTTATCTGGCGGTGGTGCGGTTTACCATGACAAAGGAAACTTGAACTTCAGTTTTATTACAAAAGACGATGGGGACAGCTTTCATAACTTTAAAAAATTCACCGAGCCAGTCATCAAAGCGCTTGAAAAGCTTGGCGTCAAAGCGGAATTAAGCGGCAGAAATGACATCATGGCAGATGGACGTAAAATCTCGGGGAATGCTCAATTTGCTACACGAGGACGTATCTTCAGTCATGGCACCCTATTATTTGATTCAGAAATCGAACATGTTGTCTCGGCATTAAATGTGAAGAAAGAAAAGATCGAATCAAAAGGGATTAAATCCATTAGAAGCAGGGTCGCCAACATTAGTGAACTGATGGATCAAAAAATGACAACAGAAGAATTTAGAAAAATTCTTTTAAGCTATATTTTTGACACGAACGGAGACGTGCCTGAGTATCAGCTGACAGAAAAGGATTGGGAGAAGATTCATGAGATTTCTCGTGATCGATACCAAAAATGGGAATGGAACTACGGCCGTTCACCTAAGTTTAACTTGCAGCACTCTAAGCGTTTTCCAGCTGGATCGATTGATCTTCGATTAGAAGTGAAAAAAGGCATCATTCAAGACTGCAAAATTTTTGGTGACTTCTTCGGTGTAGGGGATATTGCTGATATTGAGAAACGACTCATTGGGCAGCAATATGATCGCAAAACCATTAGTGATGTATTAGAAGACATGGATATGCGCCATTATTTTGGTAACGTATCAAAAGAAGATTTTCTGGATTTGATTTATTAAGCAAGGACAAGCACGGCTAGAGATAGCGGTGCTTTTTCTAATGAAAGGGATGAAAGCGGTTTACATTTGATCTTGTGGATTTTTTCGATTGTCTATTATAATAGAAAGGAGGAATGTTTGGTCATAAAATGAATGGCTATTCATTCATTGATGAAGTATAAGGGGTGGGAGAATGGATTTGATCAAAAATCTTGAGCAGACTGCGATGACCAAGGGAGAGAACGTCGCACTGATCTTTGAAGGGGACAAGTGGACCTATCGAGAACTGATGACAAGTATCGAACGTTTTGCAGATGGTTTAGTGAGCGAAGGGTTTCAAGCGGGAGATCATATCGCGCTGATTTTAGGAAATTCACCGCATTTTGTGATTTCATTTTTTGGTGCATTAAAGGCAGGACTTGTTGTTGTACCTGTCAATCCAACATATACGCCAAGTGAAATCGGCTATATGCTGGTCACTGGTGATGTAAAAGGGATTGTTGCACCGGATCAGCTTCTGCCGATATACGAGCAGGTGTATGAACAGCTTCCAGCTATTGAACGAGTCATTATTTGTGCACAAAATGAAACTGCGTGCAGGTCAAGTTTAAAAGAAGTATCTGATCGTCTTGTTTTCTTCGGAAAGCTTGTGTCTGGAGATGCGCCGGAAACTGAGCATCCTTCCATACAACCTGACGATACGGCCGTTATTTTATTTACATCTGGCACAACAGGAAAACCAAAAGGGGCAATGCTCACTCATGTTAACCTATATTCAAATGCAAGAGACATTGCGGAGTACCTGTCAATTGATGAGAAGGACAAGGTGATTGCTGCATTGCCGATGTTCCATGTGTTTTGTTTGACCGTCTGTATGAATGCCCCCTTGATTCATGGAGCGACCATCTATGTCCTGCCGCATTTCAGCCCATCAGAGCTTTTACGAATGATGGAGAAAGAAAAACCAACGCTATTTGTTGGTGTTCCAACCATGTATAACTATTTATATCGTCAGGACGGTCATGAGGAAGCGATGAAGTCGGTGAGGATTTGTATATCAGGCGGTGCGTCCATGCCTGTTGCTTTACTTCACGGTTTTGAAGAAAAGTTCGGTGTCACGGTGTTAGAGGGCTATGGATTGTCAGAGGCTTCCCCAGTGACGGCATTCAATCCCCTTGATGGAAAAAGAAAACCAGGTTCAGTCGGAACTGATATTATGAATGTGAAAAATAAGATCGTGAATGAACTTGGAGAGGAAGTTGGACCAAACGAAGTCGGAGAATTGATTGCAAAAGGGCCAAACATTATGAAAGGCTATTATCAAATGCCAGAAGACACAGAAGCAGCACTGAAAGATGGCTGGCTGTACACAGGAGATTTGGCGAGAAGAGATGAAGACGGATATATTTATATCGTCGATCGAAAAAAGGACATGATTCTCGTTGGCGGGTATAATGTCTATCCAAGAGAAGTAGAAGAAGTGCTTTATCAACATGAAGCTGTAGCAGAAGCCGTTGTCATCGGTGTGCCCGATCCAAACACAGGAGAGGCTGTTGTCTGCTACATTTCCCCTAAGAAACATGCTCACATCAATCAAGAAGACATCATCACACATTGTTCACGCTATTTGGCGAAATATAAGCAGCCCCAAACGATCCATTTCATTGATGATATTCCAAAAAACACGACTGGTAAAATTTTAAGAAGAGCGCTAAAGGATAAGTACCAAGCAGAAACAAGTAAATAAAAAAAGAGTCTCTTCTTATGAAGAGGCTCCTTTTTGAATCGCTTCTTGTACCTGTTTTCGAAAGGAATTTGACTGTTTTTGATTTAATTCATAATAGGTGCCGTCTACTAAAAAAACAACTTGAGAGCGGTTGGTCCATAGCTGAAAAGAAGTGCCATTTGTCCGTCCGAACATGACCTTGGCGATATAATCTGGCTTTTTTACATTCTTTTTGAGATGGCTGCTTGTTTGTTTCCCTTTGTTTAATTGTTCAATTAGATCCTCAGTTGTATCTTTATCATCTATTTCATAAGAAATGGACTGGTTCGTCGGTGAAAGCAATAATTTCTCTGCTCGATTTTCATCGAAGATGTCACTTGTCCGGCTGAACACATAAAAGAAGGTAATCAGTAAAAGCCCAAAGATCACAATTCCTGCAAGGATTTTCTTCATGATGAACCTCCAACTCACTTTTTTATGGTTAGTTTCTCCGATTTTTGAACAGCATAATCATTTTTTTCACTCAAGCTTTTTCAGATAGGGCATGCTATGATGGAGCCACATGAGACAGGTTCTAAACAAAAACGTGCGTGATTACAATAGAGAGAGAAATGGAAAGGAGGCTGACCAGTGCGAGTACGCAAATGGGTAGCTCTTGCAACGGTAGCATACATATTGTACGGTCTTTTTATTTATTCTTACTTATTTCTAATGGGGGATTCATCTGTCCCTGACAGTGTGAAAGGGACAAGTGCAGACCCGCATACATTTATGACAAGCCATGAGCTTGTGATTAGTGGAAGTTACTCGAACATTCGTAACCTGTTGTACTTTATGACAATTCCTTTAGATTGGTATGTCTTTTTCCTTTTGCTCATTTCAGGGTTTTCAAGGAAATTAGCAGATTGGAGCTTGGCAGCAGCTCGTTTTCATCTTTTGAGCAAACTTGTGTATGTGTTTGTGCTGTCACTTTTGACGATGCTGATCACATTGCCGGTCAAGTGGGTGAGCTACCAGTTGTCCTTGCACTACGGTGTTTCAGCACAAAGCACGGCAAGTTGGCTAAAAGACCAAACGCTTGATTTTTGGATTCAATATCCACTGCTTGTTCTATGCGCGATTGTGTTCTTTTGGCTCATTCAAAAGAAAAGGAAATATTGGTGGCTGTATGCTTGGTGTTTAACCGTTCCAGTTACACTATTTCTCTTCTTTATACAGCCGGTCGTTATTGATCCACTCTACAATGATTTTTACCCATTGAAGGATCAAGCGCTTGAGAAAAAGATATTAACTCTTGCAGAGAAAGCGCACATTCCAGCAGATCATGTATATGAAGTCAACATGTCAGAGAAAACAAACACGATGAATGCTTACGTCACAGGAATTGGTGAAAATAAGCGTATTGTTTTGTGGGATACGACACTTCAAAAGCTGAAAGACCGTGAAATCTTATTTATCATGGCGCATGAGATGGGACATTACGTGATGAAGCATGTATATATTGGTTTAGCAGGATATTTAGTGTTGTCTCTGGTTGGATTTTTTGCCATTGATCGTCTTTATTTTTCCCTTTACCAAAAAGGCGCTTCTCCATTTCGTCTGAAGGCACCATATGACGTTGCTGCTCTTCCGCTTCTTTTGATCATTGTATCTATGCTGTCATTTGCTGCTTCTCCTTTTACAAATGCTGTGTCAAGGCATCAAGAACGTGCAGCTGATGAATACGCCGTGAACTTGACGAAAGATGGAGAGGCGGGGGTAACATCATTTCAAAAGCTTGCAAAATCAGGGCTTTCCCAAGTCAATCCGCCACTTTTAGTGAAAATATTCCGCTATGGACACCCGACGATGATGGAGAGAATCATCGATATGGAAAAAGCGGCGAAAAAAGAGGAAACATCGAAAAAAGAGGAAACATCGAAAAAGCAATAAATAAAAAATCCGGCTCAGTTAGCCGGATTTTTTTGTCACACTTATTTTAGTTAGAAGCTGCTTGAACGTTAATCAATCCTTTTCCGTAATAGAACGAATTACCAAGCGGTGTTGCCGTATTTTCTAAGCGCTGACGAACCTGAGAAGTCGATAGATTCGGATACTTAGAAAGGATAAGCGCTGCTGCTCCTGCTACATGAGGAGATGCCATCGATGTTCCCGTATAAGATGTATATCCACTGCTTGGTACTGTACTTAAAATCGATGTACCAGGTGCAGAAACATCTAATTCAGGACCTGCGCTAGAGGATGAGTTTCTGACATTGTTGCTGTTCACGTTGGCAACAGCAATCGTAGAGTCGTATTTTGCAGGATAGCCAACGGTGCTAGTAGAGCCAGTTGAACCTGAATTCCCTGCTGCGGCAACGACAACTACTCCGCGATTATTCGCTGTGTCTACAGCATTTTTAAGCGCTGTGGAGCCGTTTGGTCCGCCTAAGCTCATATTGATGACATCCATGTTATTGGCAACAGCCCATTCAATACCACTGATAATCCAGCTGTATTGTCCATCGCCGTAACGATCTAACACTTTAACGGCATACAAGGAGGCGCTTGGCGCAACCCCAAGAACACCAATCGTGTTATCAAGGGCAGCAATGGTTCCGGCTACGTGAGTTCCGTGTGATTGAAAGTCTTGTGTGGCATTTGGCTCTGAAGGGACGAAGCTAGCACCGCCTGCAACATTTAAGTCAGGGTGTGCGGCGTGGATTCCAGTATCAAGGACAGCTACTTTGACGTTAGCACCTTTATAACCTTGAGCGTGTACGGCTGGAGCTTTGATTTGAGGGATACCATAAGGGACGGTTTGTGCATATGCTTCTGCTTTGTGGTCTTCTTCTACATAAGCAATGCTAGGGTCGTGTTCAAGTTTTTTTGCGGCTTGTTCAGACATCTTCACTTGTGCAGCATTAATGAGGCGGTATTGTTTTTCTAATTTCCCACCATTTTGTGTAACTGCTTGTTTCTTAGAGCTGTTTGTGGTGGCAGAAGCTTTAAAGCCAACGATATAGCTTTTTTCACTTTCTGACTTTGAGGCAGTCTCGGCATTTGCCATCGAGCCTCCAAACCCTGCTGAAAACAGAAGAGGGACAGCCAATAAAACACTTGTCATCACATTTTTCTTTTTCACGCACATTCCACATCCCTTTTTCTTATTTCAGAATAATCATCCGTAGTCTATTAGAATGATCCGTTTGATTATTCTGTATTTTCAGTTTAATAGAGATAGGCAAATAAGAGTAGACCCGAATTTTTGTGGAAGTCCTAGCGAAAAATAGGGAATTAAGTCGCTTGGAAATGATGGTAAAATATGTTTATTCTGTATTTCCAACGGTTTTCTATTAAAAAGGAATCGTGCTTTTTTTCTCATGATCCATTTGAGGATAAACATTCGATACCCGAAATGCCATAAAATAGGTAGAAAAGGCTATCATCTATTTCGAATTTCGATATAAAAAAATATTATTTTATCATTATTTTTGACATGAAAAAGAACCTGTTATGAAAACAGGTTCTTTAAGAAGGGGCAGATTGTGTTAAATGGCTGACCACGTTGTAATCGTTCACCTTCCATTCACCATCTGTCCATTCCACATAATTTAAGCAGGCATTCTCAAGTCTTGTATCCTTAATACCCATCTGTTCGTCAGCTAGTGAGGTGAGTAAGGCATGGATGGCAGCACCGTGTGCTACGATTAGTACCCGTTGATCTGGGTAGGTTGCTCTCACTTTTTCGATACCTTCTAGCATTCGATCTTGAAGTGCCGATAGTGGTTCCATATTTGGATACTGTTTATTTGGAAACAGTTTCTGACGTTCCTCAAATGACATGCCTTCAGCGTCGCCATAGTCACGTTCAATAAAATCGTCCATGATCACGAGCGGTGCATGTACATGCTGTAAAATCAAATGAGCTGTTTCTTTTGCCCTTGATAGCGGGCTGGAAATGACAACATCCCAGTGGGCATCTTTTAAGTAAAGACCGGTTTGTTCCGCTTGCCATTTACCAGTGTCATTTAAAGGGATATCTGTTCGTCCTTGAATTCGTTTTGCTGCATTCCAATCGGTTTCTCCGTGTCTGACTAGGCAAATTGCTGTCAATCAAATCCCGCCTTTTCTATCTTTTCTTCTATTATACTAAAACAGAAGAAGAATGACTGGATCAGTGATTTGTCAGACTCGTTAAGGACTCGACCGAACTTGCCACTTGGGACACTGTTTGTTTGACTTCTTTCAATTCGTTTAGGAATGTTTGCAAATCTATTTCAATTTTTCCGTTTTGGTTTTTGCTTAAGTTCATGCTGCTGACGATATCATCGAATAGCGAGTTGATTTGGGTCATTTTTTCTTTACTGTCTGTCACAAGTAAATTCACATCAGCAATATGCTGTGACACAATGGAGATTTGTGAATTTGTGTTGTTGACGAGCTCAGATACAGTTGAAACCGTTTTCTTTGTATCCTCTGATAATTTGCGAACCTCGTTTGCAACGACAGCAAAGCCTTTGCCATGTTCACCTGCTCGAGCTGATTCGATTGAAGCGTTTAAAGATAGTAAATTCGTTTGCTCCGCAATACCTGTGACAATCCCAAAAATTTGTTCAATTTGTTTCGCAATTTCTTCTAAGCGTTTAATTTCTGTTTCAATCTTTGTCATACTGCCGTCAATTTGGTTCATTTGCGTCTGCTGAATTTCTAACTCTTTTTTACCGCCAATTGATTTCTCTTCAACTTGTGCTGAAATCTTTGTGCCAGCCTGTGACATATCCGCCATCTCATCAGATTTTGATACAAGTTTGTCCACTGCATTTGTTGTGTTTGAGAAGAGAGAAGCAAGTGAATTAGATGTTTCTGTAATTTTTGTATGAAGCTCTTTTTGCTGTAGTTCTGCTTCATCACGAACTTTAGAGTATTCATTTTGGAACGTATCTAGGACAAGCTGCTGCTCTAGATTTAAAATTTTCGTCGTCGCTTTCACTGCCGTCTGATATTCTTTGAAATCTTGGATATGCTGGGCAAATAAATCCATAATGGATAGCAATAGGTCTTGGAAGGCTGCCATATACCATTTAGGTTGAAGTCCAATTCTTAAATGAACTTGTGCAATTTTAATTCTTTTGGCCACATAAGATTCGTCAATCACACCAGCAAACATTTCACTAATATGAATGCGTAGTGTTTTCTTTAGACGCTCGACTGAGCTGTTATCTTGAATGATGTGCATCAAGGAAGACTCGACTTCTAGGTTTTTATAAAATTTATCGACGATATGTTCAATTTCATCTTGAACGATTGGATTCAGCTGTTTCAAGATAAAAAGGTCTTGCTGCGTCAAATCAATCATTTTAATTTGTTTGGCAATGTCCGTATTCTCCGGAAAATTGATTCGTTTTATCCCATCATCCTGCTGTGTGAAAAAAGCAGTGTTTTTCTTTTTACTCTCTTTTTTAAATAACAATGTGTTTGTCCCCCCATGATCATCAAAAATATCAGACTTTATGTTTTTTATCGGATAATATTGGATTTTTTAAAGGGAAAACAGTGAAATTTTACTGTTCTTTATATGACCTTTTTAGTGGTTTTTTCGCCGGACCTTCTACTACTTCTCCCGTAATGGAGAAACGAGACCCGTGACAAGGACAGTCCCACGTGCGGTCACTATTATTCCACGCGACTTCACAGCCTAAGTGAGTACAGGTTGTATCGACAAGAAAGATATCTCCGTCCTCTGACTTAAAAGCGCCACATTTTTTATGCTCATAAGACACAATCCCGCCTTCCCCCGGTTTTAAATCATCAATTGTTTGATCAGCTCGCTTTAATTTACCACTGATCAGCTTCGCTGCAACATTGGTGTTTTCTTTGATAAAGTCTTTTACGAATGCGTCTGACACGAGTCTTGATGGAGTAAAGAGGGATTCGTAAGGATTCGATTTTCCTTCGATCAAATCTCCGATCAGTGTCGCTGCTACGTGGCTTGTGGTCATGCCCCATTTTCTAAAGCCTGTTGCCACAAAAATATTCGAATGATGTGATGTCAGGCGGCCAATGTAAGGGATTTGATCCATTGTGACCATATCATGCGTGGACCAGCGGTAAAGGACTTCCGTTATACCAAGGGTGGCTTCACCAAACCTTTCTAGTGCTTCATAGTGTGCGGATTCATCTCCGCCTTGTCCGGTTTTATGGCCTTGTCCACCGATGAGCACGACATCTTCTCCATGGAATTTCGCCGTTCTTAATGAATGGGCAGGCTGATCAATTCCTAAGTACATGCCGTCAGGAAGCGGTTTTTTTGTTTTGGCTGCGACGACATAAGATTGCTCAGGATGGATTCGCGTGAAATACAGTCCTTTGCCATCGTAAAAAGGAAAGTGTGAGCATGAAATGATAGAGCGCCCCATCAGATGATGGCCACTTTTTGTGACGACAGCAGGGTGTTTTCCTTCTTTTACATCGACTGCCGTTGTCTGTTCAAATATGCGCACGCCTCGGTCAATGAGCTGATCGATCAGTGCATGAAGATAATGAAGAGGATGAAATTGTGCCTGCTGCGTCATGGCGAGGGATGCCTTGATGCCAGCATCAAACGGGAGCGCTGTTTTCCATTCGCGATCGATACCGAGCTGTTTGTACGCATCTAATTCCTTCTTTAACTTTTTGACGCCGTTTTCTTCTGTTGTATAAAGGTAAGCATCTTTTACCTCAAGATGACAATCAATGTCATACTCTTTCACACGTGCTTGGATGAGTTCCTTTGCTTTTTCATTTGCTTCTACATATAAACGGGCTTTCGGCATACCAATATGCTGAATCAACTCATGATAGTACACATCATGCTGGGAGGTAATTTTCGCTGTCGTATGTCCAGTGGTTCCTTGCAATACTTGATCAGCATCTATGATGATGACATCCAGTCCGCGTTCTGTCATTTCAAATGCAGTAGCGATACCGGTAATACCGGCACCTACAATGATGACATCTGCTGTAAGATCTTCGCTAACAGTAGGAAAAGAGGGCTTCTCACTATCAGCTAGCCATAACGACTTTGCTTGCTCCGATCCTTTATGTTCTTGTTCCATGTTGTCGCCTCCAGTCACTTGTTGTGTATAATTTTTCCACGATGCTGAAAATCATACATTTTAGTGAAAACAAGAGCGAAATACATAAAAAAATGAGCAACACATAAAAATAAACGAGATAAAAAGGAAGGAGTGGACTGACGTGTCAACAAAGCAGCCAAAGAAAACGTTACCGCCTCAGCATCAGAACGAACGTCCAGGACTTGAATATAAAATGAACCCTAGACCTATCTTTGATCGAGAGGTGCAAGGCAAAAAGCTGACAGGGAAAACGGCGATTGTCACAGGTGGAGACAGCGGGATTGGACGAGCAGTATCTGTCTTATTTGCGAAAGAAGGAGCCAATGTAGCGATTGTTTATTTGAATGAACATCGTGATGCGGAAGAAACGAAGGACTATATTGAAAAGATGGGAGGCCGCGTCATCTTAATAGCAGGTGACCTAGGGGATGAAGCTTTTTCAAACGAGGTCGTCAAACAAACAAAAGATGCTTTCGGTTCGATTGATATTTTGGTCAACAACGCAGGTGAACAGCATCCGCAAAAAAGCATTGAACAGATTACCTCTCACCAGCTTCTTCGGACATTTCAAACGAATATATTTGCCATGTTCTATTTAACAAAAGCGGTGCTCCCTCATTTAAAGAAAGGAAGCAGTATTATTAATACAGCATCGGTCACTGCTTATAAAGGTCATGAAACCTTAATTGATTATTCATCGACAAAAGGGGCGGTTGTAACGTTTACAAGATCATTATCTCTATCTCTTATCAAACAAGGGATTCGGGTAAATGGGGTAGCGCCTGGACCGATTTGGACACCGCTGATTCCATCCACATTTACGGAAAAGGAAGTGTCTGAATTTGGTGGAGATGTCCCAATGGAGCGGCCTGGTGAGCCAGTAGAGTTAGCGCCGAGTTATTTATTTTTAGCGAGCGAAGACTCTTCTTATATGAATGGACAAATGATTCATGTGAATGGCGGAACCATATTAAATGGATAAAAACAAAAAACTTGCGGTAAAGAGACAAGTTTCTGTCTCTCTGCCGCAAGTAAAATCATCATGATTGATGTAAGCAATGTTCTGCATATTGAGCTGACAGGTCATTAAAACGCTTTTCATCACGCTGATCTAGCGCCTTGTCAATCTCTTCTCTAAGGAAGGTTAAGCGCTGTTTATAAAGCGCCTCATCTAAAACCATTTGAATATAAATGTCTAAAATAGTAACGCCATTCTCTTCGGTTTTTTGGGTGTTGCGGGACTTCATGAGCTCAGCATACGTTTTTTTCTCTTTCATAAAGAATCCCCCCGATGCCTTTTTTATAGTATATGGATTGGCGGAGAAAAAATCAACAAGAATTTATAATTTTTAGACAATTTATTTTTGAGCCATATCGACACCCCTTGTCCAGTCGACAAGATGCGATATATCTTTAAAAATGGCTTTTAGATAGATCGAATGTACTAAAAAATATGATAAAAAGATAATTTTAAATAAATATTGAAAAAATCCTGTCGTTTCTTATACGTTGGTGATAGATTAATAGTATCTAAAATAACCAAAAATTAACACAGGAGGAAATGAAGTGTCAGGAATTAGTGAAACACCATTAGATTCATACGTCATTAATCAAACAACAATGGCGGTCCTTCCGGTTGAAGAAGGAAAACGAGTATATTCAAAAGTGATCGAAAGAGAGACAAGCTTTTACGTTGAATTAAAGCCGCTGCAAATAATAGAACGCAGTTGCAGGTTCTTTGGCTCAAGCTATGCAGGCAGAAAAGCGGGAACATACGAAGTAACAGGAATATCTCATAAGCCTCCCATCGTGATTGACTCATCCAATCATCTGTATTTCTTCCCAACCTATTCATCCAACCGCCCTCAATGCGGATGGATCTCCCACAAATACATTCATATCTTTCAGGAATCATCCCTCGGAGACACGGTTGTTACTTTTACAAATGAGCAATCGGTCAAACTAGATGTCTCATATAAGTCATTTGAGAGTCAGGTACACCGAACAGCGTATCTCCGAACGAAATTTCAAGATCGACTTGATGGAGGTCTTCCTAAGAAACAAGAATTTATGCTGTATCCAAAGGAACAGCAGCTCAACCTTGTGTATGATTTTATCTTAAGAGAACTTCGTAATCGTTATTAGTGAGAGACCAGCGGCAGAAGCCGCTGGACTGCTTACCCATTGCCATCACTTTTTTGCAGAAAAAAACATTGATTATCGTATAAAAAAATATATAATTTATCTATAATGTATAATTTTTTATATAATGAAAGGGGTCATGGGGATGATGTATGAAGAACTGGATACGCCGGCACTACTCATTGATAAAAGGGTGATGATGGAGAATGTAGCGGCGATGCAGCAATACGCAGACCGTCAGCATGTCAAATTACGCCCTCATACGAAAACGCATAAAACGCCTGCACTTGCCAAGCTGCAGGAAGAGAAAGGTGCATCTGGCATTACGGTAGCGAAAGTAGGAGAGGCTGAAGTAATGGCAGCCCATGGGCTCAAGGATATTTTTATCGCCAATCAAATTGTAGGTGAGACTAAACTCAAGCGGATTCGTAAACTGGCAGAGTCGATACAGATTTCATTCGGTATAGATTGTGTTGAGCATGTGAAGCAGATTGAGCAAGTCTTTCGTGAATCAGAGAAAAAAGCGGAGGTTTTAATTGAGATAGAGGTTGGAGAGGGAAGGTCTGGTGTCATTGAAGAACGTCATTTCTGCCACATATTAGAGGCGATTCAAACAAGTGATGCCGTTCATTTAAAGGGGATTTTTTCTCATGATGGTCATACGTATCAAGCCGAAAGTAAAGCACATTGCCAGACATTATACAATGAGGCTGTAAATCGAACGCTCCGTTTTGCGCACATTGCAGAAGAAGCTGGTATGCCGCTAGAGGTCGTCAGTATTGGATCAACACCGCCATTTTTATTTCAATTTGATATTCCAAAAGGAGTCACAGAAATACGGCCAGGCACATACATCTTGATGGATGCTTCCCAGTCCAATGTAATCGGCACATATTCACATTGTGCAGCATCTGTGCTGACAACGGTCATTAGTAAACCGACAGAGCGCCGGGTGATTACAGATGTAGGGGCCAAGGGGCTGACGGCACAAACACGTACAAAAGGGCTGACCAAAACAGAGGGCTTAGGCAAAGTGAAAGAATATGATGATGTATTTGTTTCAAGCGTATTTGACGAGCATGCCATTATCTATCATGAAGGCTTTCGTCAAAGTGTACAGATCGGTGAGAAGGTGCAAATTATTCCGAATCACATCTGTCCTGCTGTGAATCTTCATGAAAAAGCATACCTCATTCAAGATGGCGAAGTGGTAGAAGAGCTGGAGATTGCTTGTAAAGGAAAGCTGCAATAAATTGGTAGGATCATAAAAGGCGCCGAAAGGGGTCTTTTTTATTGGAGAAAAAATGGCGAAGATGAATTAGATTGAAACCAAATGTGCCTTTCTCGTCGTCTATTGACTGTATCATCATGAAATGGCAGGGAAATGTGAACCATTAGAAGGATTTTCATTCATTTCCGCATAAATCACAGAAGTGATACATGCGGTCTGTTACAATAAAAATAAGTCATTTCTTGCAAGGTGTTCGTATGAGGTAAAAGTTGATCATATTTGACCGATATGAACAAATGGGAAAGAGAAATGGGGGCCGTGTATGAAAAAACGATGGCATTTGATGCTGCTATTTACCGTGACAGTGACACTACTCACGGCCTGCAATCAAGCAGGTCAGCCGCCTTCAAAACAAAACACAAAAGAAGCTGCGTATGAACAATGGGTTCAGCGTTATATGGATGAGTTAAATGAAGCATATGAAAACATGACCGATCAATTTATTTCGGATGGACATGGAAAAATTCAAGTCAATGAAAAATTGACAAAAGCAACGAAAGCATTCGACCGTGTCATTCAAAAAGGGCTTACTCATCAAGAAGTGCCAGCTGTGTATCAAAAGGCAGACAAACAATTAAAGACAGGTCTTGCTTCATTTGAAAAAGGAATGAGCAAGGTAGAGCAGCTGTTGAAGCGTCCTGATCAAGAAAAGCTGTTTATGTCAGCCACTCAATATTTTCAAGATGGATTGCAAGAGACAGCCTCTTTCATTGAAGAAGTAGGAAACGTTCAGCAATCACAATGAAAAGCCTGGAAGAGAGACTTCCAGGCTTTTTTAGATGTGCAGTGTTTGCTTTAATCGGCGTACACCTTCTTGAATCATGGCTTCATCCGTACAGGCAAAACCAAGCAGCAACCCTTTCCTTTTGCTTTCATAACAATAGGGGCTTAATGGATAAATGCCGACACCTGCCGCTTTTGCGGCCTCAATCGTACCTTGTTCATCAAAGTCTGATGTTCCTTCCAAAAAGACGTGAAGGCCTGTATCGGTTCCATATAAACGGAAGTGTTTGTCAAAGTGATGTGTCAAAAGAGCATCCATCATCGCTGCCTGCCGTTTTTTATACATCTGTCTCATCCGCCTGACATATCGCGTAAACTCGCCTTCTCTGAAAAAAGAGGCCAGAGTGATTTGCTCCATGATCGGCAGCTGTCTTTGAATAAGTGATTGCAGTGCAGCGATTTCTTTGATGACTGCTTTGGAGCCGATGATGGCAGCAAGGCGGATGCCTGGTGCAAGCACCTTGGAAAAACTGACAATATAGATCACATGATCGGGTGCTTCTGAAAATAAAGAAGGAAGCGGTCCGCCATGATAACGATAATCCCCATCAAAATCATCTTCTAATATGTAAGATTGAGCCTTCGCAGCAAACTGCAGCAGCTCCCGTCTTCTATTGACGCTCATACAGACACCGGTTGGCCGCTGATGAGAGGGCGTTACAGCGATCAGCTTTGTACGTTCTGGCAATGTATTCACCATCATTCCTTCTTCATCGACTGGTGCGGGATAAATAGTCATTTCGCGATGTAAAAAGGATAACCTAGCTCCAGGAAAACCAGGATCTTCAACAGCGACTGTATCTCCTTTTTTGAGCATGACTTGTGAAATCAAGTCAATGGCTTGTTGTGTTCCCCCTGTTAACACCATTTGGTCTTCTTCTATATCAATGCCGCGTTCAACCGATAAGTATTGGCGAATTTCTGAACGCACTTCCCATAATCCATGCGGAGAAGAATAGCCCCAATCTTTCATATTTAAACGCTGTAATGCTTTTAGAAGCGAGCGTTTCCATATGTTTTGAAAATGGTCGTCGATGGCTGGTTCTTGATGGCGGAAATCAATCTCAAGTGTGTCATGAAATTGATTGGCCGAGAGCCAGTGATCCATTTGTTTTTCAGCCTCGTCAAAGTGAGGTCTTGTCGGAAGTGCAAAAGGCGGTTCGTTTTGATGTGGGGGAGAAGCAGCATAGTGATTACTTGAAATGACCTTTGTCCCGCCTCTTCTAGAGGTGCTGACATAGCCTCTTGCTAGCAGTTCATCATAGGCAAGCTGTACGGTGGATCGAGATACGTTGAGCTCTTGTGCTAATACTCTTGTCGGAGTCAACTGATCATCAGGATTCAGTGTGTTTGTATGAATTTTTTGAATGATGCCATTGACGATTTGCTGCCAGAGCGGGGTAGAGCTGGAACGGTCTAAATGAATGTACACAGTGCACCTTCTTTCCTTTGTCATGTCATCATTGATGATGACATGGAATTATGGACTGGTCAATAGCTTCATTTTTGGATGTGGGAAGAAATCCAAATGATGTGTACACTGGTTCATATCATTTACACAGAGGAGAGAGTCCCATGATTCCTGCATCAAAAGAAGAAACAGCACAGCTATCCATGATTCCGTTTGTGTTCGTTTTATTTAGCCTTTTTATGATTACAACAGCAGTGAACCTGCAAGTCCCTCTTTATACGGAATATGCAGAGCAGGCAGGATACGGAAAGGCGTCAACAGCCCTTGTGTTTGCTGCGTATGTTTTCGGACTGATTCCAGTATTACTGTTACTTGGCGGCATGTCTGACCGGGCTGGACGAAAACCGATTTTATTGATCGCACTTTGCTTTTCATTATGTGCCACCCTGCTCATGATCGTGCATCCGACCATCAAAATGCTCTTTGTAGCCCGGCTGCTGCAAGGAGTGGGACTTGGGTTAAGTGTTGGCACATGTACTGCCTACTTGATTGCTTTATATCCAGAGAAATCGGGCTGGATCCCAACGTTTATCGCATTATGCAGTTCAATTGGATTTGGAGGAGGTGCTCTTTTTACAGCGATTCTTTCTTTTGAGCAAGTGTCACTGACGCCTCTTAGCTATTGGATTGTGTTGGTCTTGATCATGTTGACGATTGTTGCTGTATTCTTTTTGGTGCCGCCTGTACAAGGGGATGCAAGTAAACCGCTCATGAACATGCCGAGGTTTCCAAAAGGAACAATGCCAGCGAACATAGCCATTGCTATCGCATGGTCTGTGTGCGGTCTTGTCATTTCGATTTTGCCAGCACAGCTTAAATTAAATGGCTATGAATTGTGGGTAGGCCCGGCACTGTTTTTTATTAATATGGCAGGTGTTCTGATGCAGCCTTTTGTCCGAAAGATGAATAGCAGTGCAGCGCTTCGTATCGGTTTTATTTGTCTTCCATGTGGATATGGCCTGCTGTTATTCGGTGCTAATAGCGGGTCCATATTCCTTGTCCTTGCTGGAACTCTTTTAGCGGGCACAGCTTGCTATGGATTTACTTACTTAGGCGGTCTCCAGCTGATTGTTGAGAAAGGGAAGAAGGAAGCGGCTAGAGCCGTTGCTGGATATTACTTGTTTGCGTATCTAGGTCTTGGCATACCAAGTGTGTTTGTGGGTCTCTTTGCTGATATGTACGGTACTCAGACAGTGTTAACGCTCTTTTTCATGCTCGTGCTGGCTGCCTGTCTGATCTTGTTTAGTTTAAGTTTCAGAGAGAGGCAAAAGTGAAATGGATTCTTTCTCTTTCCTCTCCAATTCGTTTAAAATAAAGACAGAAGAGGAGGAGGGAAATGAAAAAAGTACAGCTAAATGGTGCGATGTGCAGATCACAAGAGGAGCTTCATGATCAACTAAAAACAGTGTTACAACTTCCTGATCATTACGGGGAAAATCTTGATGCCCTTTGGGACTGTTTAACAGGAGAAGTGAGCTTGCCTGTAGAGCTCACGTGGATTCATTATCAAGTTTGCAAAGACGAGCTTGGTGGTTATGCAGAGAATTTGCGGCAGTTATTTCAAGAGGCTGAAGAGGAACTGCAAGGGCAGTTTCAATTGAATATTGAAGCGTAAAAAAGCAGCTGATCCTAAAAGCTGTTTTTTTATGCAGTTTTCACCCTTTCTCATTCTACTATTGAATATTTCACTAAATATGATAATATATGAACTGCCGTTAATTGATAATGATAATCATTTGTGGCAGAGAGCTTGATAGAAAGTGTGAACCCTGTATGAAGTTGTACCAATTAAGTTTGTTGTTTGTGTGTTTGGCATGTGCGTCGCTGTTTGTCGGAGTACAGGACCTGTCTCTTTTACAGTTGTTTCATCTATCAGATGAACAAATGAACACCTTATTTTCAAGTCGCATCCCGCGGCTGATGAGTATTGTGCTTGCTGGCATGAGCCTGAGCTTATGCGGTTTTATCATGCAAAGCATGACGAGAAATAAATTTGTCTCTCCAACGACTGCAGGAACAATGGATTGGGCCAAGCTGGGTATTTTAACCGCTATGCTTGTTTTTACACAGGCAAGCCCGCTGATGAAAATGGCGATTGCGTTTTTATTTACGTTAGCTGGCAATCTATTATTCTTAAAAATTCTACGCCATATTAAGGTGAACGATACGATCTACGTACCGTTAGTCGGCTTAATGTTTGGCGGAATTGTTAGTTCAATTTCCACGTTTATAGCCTATAAATATGATTTGATCCAAAACGTATCCGCATGGCTGCAAGGGGATTTTTCTCTTATTGTTCAGGGGCGTTATGAACTGCTCTATGTGAGTGTTCCTCTATTGATCATCGCGTATTTATATGCTGACCGCTTTACAGTGGCTGGTATGGGTGAGAGCTTTGCCGTCAATTTAGGTTTAACGTATAAACGTGTCATGGCAGTTGGTTTGGTGATTGTTTCGATGATTACTTCTGTAACGATTTTGACTGTTGGCATGCTGCCATTCCTCGGCTTGATCATTCCGAATATTGTATCGATCTACCGAGGGGATCACTTGAAAAAGAGCCTGCCTCACACGGCTTTATTAGGGGCCATTTTTGTGCTCATATGTGACGTGCTCGGACGAGTGATCATTTATCCATATGAAATATCTGTCGGGCTTATGGTCGGCATCATTGGAAGTGCGATCTTCCTGTACATGTTATTAAGGAGGAAGCGCTATGCATAAGAAACGAACATTATTTCTCATTGCAGCCATTGCAGCCGTATTCGTTGTCATCTTCGTCACCTTTCAAATGGGGTACTGGGAGTACACAGTGCCGAGCCGTTTAAAAAAGGTGCTTGCCATGACTTTGACAGGAGGCGCGATTGCCTTTTCCTCTGTTGTATTTCAAACATTGACCAACAACCGAATCTTAACGCCAAGCATTTTAGGGTTAGACGCGCTTTACTTGTTTTTGCAAACGGCGATTATTTATCTTTTTGGATCGACCAATTTGATGATCGCGAATAAGAACCTGAATTTCTTTCTCTGCGTTGGATTAATGATTCTGTTTTCTGTGCTGCTCTATACGGTCATGTTCAAGCGCAAAAACAAGCATATTTTCTTACTCCTGCTTGTCGGGATTGTGTTTGGAACATTGTTCAAAAGTCTTTCTTCCTTTATGGAAATGCTCATTGACCCGAATGAATACCAAGTCGTACAGGACAAGTCCTTTGCCAGCTTTAATCACATGAACACAGATATTTTACTCTTCGCTTCTCTTTTATTTGCGGCACTTTGTCTTTATATATGGACCTTCCGCGCGAAATTAGATGTCATGTCGTTAGGAAAGGAACAGGCTGTGAATCTCGGGATTGACTATGACAGGATCACAAAAAAGATGCTGATCGTCATTGCCGTCCTTGTTTCTATTGCGACGGCCCTCGTCGGCCCAATTACGTTTCTTGGCTTACTCGTTGTGAATGTGGCAAGAGAGCTGTTTCGTACATATCGGCACACGTACTTGCTATTAGGCTCGTTTTTCATTAGTGTCATTGCGCTTGTAGGCGGGGAATTTCTTGTGGAAAAGGTATTTACGTTTCAAACACCGCTTAGTGTGCTAATTGATTTAGTCGGTGGACTGTATTTTATTTATTTACTTTTAAAGGAGAGTCGTTCATGGTCGTGATGAAGGGAGTCAGTAAGACATATAACGGAAAAACAGTGCTTCACGAAACAACTGTCAGTGTAAAAAAAGGACAGCTGACCTCTCTCATTGGTCCAAATGGCGCAGGCAAAAGTACGCTTTTGTCCATCATGAGCCGCCTGATTCAACCTGATACTGGGGAAGCTTATTTAGAGGATAAACCTTATCGAGCGTACTCTCCTCAGGATCTTGCGAAAAAAATGAGCATCTTGAAGCAGTCGAACCACATGAGTGTGCGCCTGACCGTTCGTGAGCTTGTCAGCTTTGGCCGCTTTCCTTACTCTCAAGGCCGCTTGACAAAAGAAGATGAGAACATGATTGATGTGTCGCTTCAATACATGAGACTCGTCGAAATCCAGCATCAATATTTAGATGAACTAAGCGGCGGACAAAGGCAGAGAGCCTTTATTGCCATGGTGCTGGCTCAGGATACGGATTATATTTTCTTAGATGAGCCTTTAAATAATTTAGATATGAACCATTCAGTTGAAATGATGAAGCTGTTTCAGCAGCTCGTGAAAGATCTTGGAAAAACGATTGTTGTTGTTCTCCATGATATTAACTTTGCATCTGTCTATTCAGATCACATCGTCGCCTTAAAAGAGGGTCAGGTAATCAAAGAAGGAAGCGTTGATGAAGTGATTCAAACAGAAGCACTTGAACACATTTATGACATGCGCATACCGATCGAAGTCATTCGTGGTGAGCGTATTTGCTTATATTTTTCTTGAAAAAATGAAGAGGTGATCAATCATGAAAAAATGGATTTGGATGATAACAGTATTAACAGCGATTGCTGTCCTTGCTGCCTGTGGTAACCAAGGAAAAACAGCGGGAACGAATGAGGAAACCGTAACAGTAAAGGATATGTTGAATAAAGACGGTGTGAAAATCAAGAAAAACCCGAAAAAAGTCGTCGTCTTTGATATGGGAAGTCTCGATACACTTGATAAGCTTGGTGTCAACGTGACAGCCTTACCAAAACAAGTGATTCCTCACTATTTATCTAAATATGAAAGTGACAAATATGAGAATGTCGGCGGCTTAAAAGAGCCAAACTTTGAGAAAATTGCAGAAATCAAGCCTGATTTGATCATTATTCAGCATCGTCAAGCAGATGCATTTGATGAATTTTCTAAAATTGCTCCGACGATTTATATGGATGTAGATAACGCAAACTACATGGAATCATTTAAAAAGAATGCTGAAACATTAGGGAAGATTTTTTATAAGGAAGACAAAGTCAAAAAAGAACTTTCTGCCATTGACCAAAAAGTAGATGCATTAAAGAAACAAGCCAAAAAGTTAAAGAAAAATGGTCTCGTCATTATGGCGAACGACAGCAAAATGACGGCATTTGGTCCTAAGTCAAGATATGGTCTGATCCATGATGTATTTGGCATCACACCAGCAGATCAAAAGCTAGAGCCATCTGATAAACATGGACAAAGCATTTCGTATGAGTATATGGTCAAAACGAACCCAGATTACTTATTTGTCGTGGATCGCGGCGCGGCAATTGGAGAAGAAACGTCTGCGAAACAGCTTGTTGAAAATGATTATGTGAAATCAGTCAAAGCGGTTAAAAACAATCATGTGGTGTATTTAAACTCTGACATGTGGTATTTAGCGGGCGGCGGCCTTGAATCATTGAATGCGATGATTGATGAAGTGAAAAAAGGAATTGAACAAAAGTAATGGATGATAAGCTGCTCATTTTGAGCAGCTTTTTTATTGTGGATACATAAAAATATGTTGCATGCAGGAAACTTTCGTCAAAATATGTTATAGTGGAACCTACATTGTGAGACTAAGATAGAGTGAGGGTTCGGAAAGGATGAAGGAGAAAACAAGATCAAAAAGAAGGCTAAGACCTTGGGTGAAAGTCGTGCTGTTTATCATGGCATTTGTCATGATCATGGCAGTATCTGTCACAGGATACGCATACTATAAAATTTCAAAAGCGTCGAATAAAGCGCAAGTATCTTTAGAAAGAGGAGAGACCTCGCAAAAGCGTGTGAAAGCTTTTGATCCAGGAAAGGATAGCTTTTCGGTGCTGCTCTTAGGGATTGACAGCCGTCCAGGTGAAACGGTAGACGAAGCAAGAAGTGATGCGGTCTTACTGGCGACGGTGAATCGAACAGACAAAACGATCAAGCTCCTAAGTATTCCTCGTGATTCTTATGTTGATATACCGGGGAGAGGATATGATAAAATTGCTCACGCCCATGCGTTTGGGAGTGCAGATTTATCAGTCAAAACGGTAGAGAATTTGTTAAACATCCCGGTAGACTATGTGATTGCAGGAAACTTTAAGGCGTTTCAAGACATTGTCGATGAGCTAAATGGAATTGACGTAACGATTGAAGATGAAGGCATTGCAAAACAAATGGAGAAGGATTCAAAAGGAAAAGTTCATGTGGAAACAGGCACGCATACGCTCAGTGGTGAAGAAGCATTAGCGTTTGTGAGAACGAGAAAGGCAGATAGTGATCTCATGCGCGGAAAGCGCCAAATGGAAGCACTTCAAGCCATCTTTGAAAAATCCAAATCCATTTCGTCCATACCGTCTTATGACAACATCATTGATACACTTGGGGATAACGTCTCCACCAATTTATCCATGAAACAGTTGATCGGTCTATTCCCTTTACTGAGCTCATTAAAATCAGTGGATACCATCCAGTTGAAAGGGCACGATTACCAGCCTGGGAATGTGTATTACTTTGAGTTAGATGGACCAGGATTAGAAGAAGTGAGACAAGAGCTGAGAAAACAGCTCGAATTGTCATAATGGAGAAAGAGCCTGCCGCTGTGGCAGGCTTTTTTTTAATAATAGAGGGTTGCAGGCATCGTTGGGTACCACACACCATTTAAAGCAAGCGCCCAGCCATACACCTTTTGACCTGATTCAATCTTGTCCTTTACCGAAGTGAGCGCTTCGTATGAAAAGACTTGATAAGACTGTCCGGTTTTTTTAGCGACAATGACCGATAGAATATTGTCATTGAATACACTTGGCTCTTCGTCCGTACTCGTCCAAGCAATTCGATTATAGTAATTCATGTTGAAAGGATTTTCGAGTGCTTTCACTTCAAACTTCACTCGTTTTCCAACGATAGAAACCGTTGTATAGGCTACACTTGTTATTTGTGCAGATGCTGCTGGGCCTTGTTTTCCTGTTTGCAGTGGTTCTAATGCTGACACTGTGCTTGGCACAAGCAATCCTGCTGCTAAGGTGAGTGCTGTTATTTTTTTGAACATGAGTTTGGAACCTCCTAATTTTTGGTATAATAATCAATTCGCCAAAAAGTGAAGAGTTCCTTCTATAAATGTAAAATATAACCAAATTATTTTCCTGAATGGAGAAAATAATGGGTGAGCATTTCTTCTACACGATGACGTATACGGGGATTAAAATATTTATGCTTTTCTTCATAGCCATTGATCAGAAATAAATATGTCGTAAATCCTTCATCGTGTTCAATTTGCTGTACGTTCATTTTTTCTTTACGTAACTGTTGTTTCAGTTGATAAAGGGCTTTTTGTGCTTCTTTTAATGAAGAGGTGACTAGCTGAATATATGGTTCATTTAGTTTGAATGTTTGATGTTTTTTAAGGTACGTCAAATCACGATTGAGGATGGAGATGACCATTGGAAGAAAGATGGCTTGTTCCATCATCTGAAGTTGTACGCTTGATAATCTCGTCATGTCCATGCCTGCTTTCTTTATATATAGAACATTTGTTCTTATTTATTATATCGGATGAGTTAAAAAATCTCAAGGGGGGGCTGAGAGGGATTCATTTGTATATTTTTATGTTTTCCATGTAAAATGAAAGATAGACAAACCTTGAAGGAGTCAAACAAGTTGCCATTATTTCTTTCTATATTTACTCATGAAAATATCACATCATTTTTTGAAAGCTACAAGGCTTTTGGACCCATTGTGGCTATATTACTCCCTTTAATAGAAGCATTTCTACCGTTTTTACCTCTCGTGGCATTTGCGGTGGCCAATGCAAATGCTTTTGGGCTATGGGAAGGCTTTTTATTGACCTGGATTGGTGCAAGTGCAGGGTCTATCCTTGTCTTTTTACTGATCAGAAAATTTGGACAGATGAGGATGTTGAACTTTATTAGCAGACACCCTTCTATTCAAAAGCTAATGCTTTGGGTTGAAAAGCGGGGATTTGGTCCGTTGTTTATTTTACTCTGCTTTCCTTTTACACCGTCTGCTGCAGTTAATGTCGTAGCAGGTCTATCAAGAATCAGCGTCTGGCAGTTCTCATTAGCTGCTTTATCAGGGAAGTGTGTCATGCTCTTTATTATTAGTTTTATCGGCTATGACATTTCAGCTTTAGTAAAGAATCCGTTAAGAAGTGTTTTTGCGGTTCTAGTCATTGCTTTATTATGGTATGTTGGAAAGAGAGTAGAAAATAGGTTGAATATTCGGATGAGTCAGCGTGAGGACAAAGGAGGCTCTTAATGAAAAAGAAGCCATTGCTATGGTTCATGATTATTACATGCATCGTCTTGTTGTTCCAAGTAAAGAATTTCATGTTTGTCACGTACAAAGTAGAAGGGGTTAGTATGGACCCGACATTTACAGATGGAACAGAATTATTAATTAACAAGTTCTCGCCAAAACTCACGAAAATTAGCCGGTTTGACTATGTATTATTTCATGGCCCTAAAAATCAAATCTTGATCAAACGGGTCATTGGGCTTCCAGGAGAAACAATCAAATATGAAGATGATCAACTGTTTGTTGATGGTGTAAAGTGGAAAGAGCCGTATTTAAAAGAGCAGAAAAAACATAAAATGGGCAACGTCCTAACAGGTGATTTTCAGCTGAAAGCCATCACCGGTCGTCAGAACATACAAAACAATCATTACTTCGTGATCGGAGATAATCGAATACATAGCTTTGACAGCCGGCATTTTGGAACGATCTCAAAGGATCAAGTAGTCGGTGTAAAAAGGAATCATGATGAATAAAAAAGAGCTGCTCTGCATAAGTAGAGCGGCTCTTTCTATTTAGCGGTTTTATAATCAGTCTGTCTTTTTGCCCAGACATGATGTAAGAAACGAAAAAACGGTGGCAGCATGGCGATGACCAAAATAATTCTGACGACTTGTACAGCCACAACAAATGTGGAATCCTCATGAAGTGTAACAGCTGTTGTGGCCATTTCTGCAATACCGCCAGGCGAAAAAGCAAGAATGGCTGTAATGACAGAAATACCTGTTATTTCTGCGATGGCAATTGAACTGAGAACGGTCGCAGCAATCAATCCGGCTGAGCTGACGACGGCCACAATCAAGGTATTTTTTAACCCGACAAACATTTGTTTATTCATTTTTGACCCGATGGTTGCCCCTAGAAATACCTGTGACGCAATGTTCGCTTGGGCTGGCCAATAAGGAATCAAATCATGACCTGTCAAGGCGCCTGCCCCTACTTGGAGAGCCGCTACACCTAACATACTGCCGATCAGCCAAGGGGCGGGAAAGTGAAGACGCACGGCTAGGCGTGACATCAGCCATGCCCCTAAAATGAGTGCAGCAGTCCAAGATATGTTTGATATTGTGAAAACGCCTGATGAGAAGGCGCTGCCTTGGGCGACTACCGCATCTGATTGGCTTTTTGTATTTAAATAAAATACCGTAAATGGAATGGTCAGTACGACCATTAACACACGTATCGTTTGTACGAGACTCACTACAGCTGTATTTGCTCCAACCTCTTGGGCGATGCCCGGCATAGCGGAAAGACCGCCGGGGGCAGTGCCGACAAAGCTAGTCAGCATATCTGTTTTACTCAGCTTCCATAAGACAAACCCGGAGAGCATGGCTAATAAAATAGAAAAGACGAGCATGAAACTCACGGGAAGCCAATTTTCAGCGAAAATGTGAAGGACTTTCATGTTCATTTTTTGTCCTAGTTCGATTCCGAGAATGAATTGACCAAGGAGTAGCCATCTGCTGTGAATACGTAAGGTATTCTTTCCTTTACGCTGAAACAGGGCGGGACGGCGCAGGGCAATAAATGCAGCTGTCATTAATGTGCCAATCATCCAGCCGATAGACATCCCTGTTAGAGATAAAAGGAATCCACCTAAACCGCTTACCGCAATCAAAATGAGATCGGTTCGAAGGCTGTTTCCTTGCTTCATCACGTATAAACCTTCTTCCTGTATATTTGTTCAGTAAGTGAAATGTTGTTATCTTCACTATAATACAAAAGTCTCTATAAATAAAATACGAATTTTTTTAGTATTTTCATAAGATTATCTTATGGTTAACTCTGTTAGAAAAAATTGTTTTTGATATAAATGACATATAATTTTTGTCAAAAACAAATACAATATACAACGATTTTCCCCTATTTTTGTTATCAGTTGACTATCATTTTCAATTACACTACAATGCTTAGTGTGAGGTGATGACATGAAAATTCCTTCTTTTAAATATAATGAAAAGGGATTGAACCGCTTTTTCGGTCCTTTAGAAGGAAGGATTATGGAGATCCTTTATCAAGGTGAGGATATGCCGATTAAAGAGGTACAGCAGAAGCTGTCAGATGAGAAGCCAATTAATTTCAACACGGTCATGACGGTACTCAATCGATTAACCGAAAAAGGAATTGTGGAAAAGAAAACAAAAGGGCGTTCATCTATCTATAACCCTGTTTTAACAAAAGAAGAATTTCTAAATGAGCAAACGAAATGGATTACTCAAGGACTGATGGATGATTTCGGCCCCCTTGCAGTCAATCATATGGTGGACGCAATTGAAAGTGCTGATCCTGAATTACTGAAGGTACTCGAAGCAAGGCTTGCATCCAAAAAAGAGGAGAAACGACATGATTAAAATGAAGTCGAGTCTGCTGTTTTTAGGCGGTATATTGATTGGCTTAGTGATCTTTTACCAGATGGGCTATTATGTACTCTCAAGCTTTTTTGGCTGGAATCAAGCATATAACCTGATCCATGTATGTCAATCTGTTCTCGAATTTTATGGATTCACTCCTTTAAAGTATTTTCTGGATGCGTTCGTCTTGTATACGCTTGGTTTTGCCGTTTTCTATATGACGAAGCAGGTCAGAAAGTATCTTCATTTCAAAAGAAATATGATGATGGCAGTCGATCAACATTCAACGCAAAGTCTATCAGACAATTATAGAAATGAGATCATTGTGTTTCATTGCCATGAACCGCTTGCTTTCGCAATGGGGATGCTTCGGCCAAAAGTGTATCTCTCAACAGCGCTTATAGACATGCTGGATGAAGGGGAAATCGATGCTGTTGTCTATCACGAATTACATCACAAATACAGCTACGATCCTTTAAAGACTTTCGCTTTCTCTATGCTCACAAAAGTGATTTGGTACATTCCTGTGTTAAAGCATATGAGACAAAGTTACTCCGTTTTTCGTGAGGTCATTGCAGATGACTATGCCATTCAACAGACAGGGACTGAGCTAGGAGTAGGGCAAGCCCTTTTGAAACTCATTAAAAATAGAACCCAGTTTCAAAAACAAACGAAATTTGCCGTGTCCTTTGGAGATCGAGCATTGAATTTAAGAATCCAAAAAATCTTAAACCCAACATACAACATACCGTTCAATGTACCACTTATCCCAATTGTGACATCAACCATCCTCATGTTGGTCTTAATGATTATGCTCAACTTAAATTACTAATTTTTTTTACGAATGAACATTACATGATGTAGTGTAAAAATGGGAGGAAATCACTATATGAAAACAAATCAAGAAATAGGAACACTTTTTGTACGCGTCATCTTAGGCATTATTTTCTTTTTACATGGACTTCAAGCATATCAAGGTGGACTAGGAGGCACTGCTGCATTTTTTGGTCAAATTGGTGTTCCTGAATTTATGGCCTATATTGTCAAAACAATTGAACTGGTTGGTGGAATTGCCCTGATTCTAGGTTTAGGCACACGTCTTTTCGCAGCTTTATTTGTACCAATTATGGCTGTAGCCATTATCACAGTTGGTTTTGCAAGAGGATTTGTAGGCGGTTATGAATTTGAACTTTCTTTAATGGTCATGGCGCTTTACTTGACACTTAGTGGCAGCAAGATGCTATCGATTGATGGATTGTTAAAACAACAGCAACAAAGCAATGAAGCAAAATTTCATTAAATAACAAAAAACTCCTTCTGCGATTTGTAGCAGAGGAGTTTTTTTATGGTCAAAAGGTCGTTTTATCATTAAAAAAGGAAAAGCGAAGAGGCGTTTTGATGATGACAGCCCTTTATTTCACATATTGAATGAGCAAAAAAGCAATTTCATTTTTTGACGGAACATACGATCTCCTATTAAAATAGGGGGTAACTAAGAAACATGGTGCGTTAAAAGATATAGAAACCAGACAGCATGCTGCTGTTCATCTTGAGCAATACGCTTCATTAATTCCTTTGTTCCTTGATCACGGACATAGTCTGATACCGTTAAGTAAAAATCGACTGTTTTTTGTTCGTCTTTAAAGGCAAATAAGAGACCTTCCCTAAATTGGTCTGGACAAGGCTCTGTTATGCTTGGTTTGTGGTTTTTACCAGTCAAAGAATAGTATAGCTTTGTAAATAGCTGATAATGTCTGACTTCATCCTGACGTATTTCTTGAATGATTTTTTTCGCTTCAGGATTTTTTGCTTTTTGTGCAAGTTTTTCATAGCATTGGATCGCAGAATATTCGCCATTGATGGCCTTTTCAAGGTCTGCAATGATCCTTGTGTTTTGGCGCATGTCATATGGCGAGTAGTCATAATAACCGTAATACATGATATTGCCAGCCTCCTTTTAGATCATGATGGTTTATGATATGAAAAGAGTCGGGAAAGGTGCCTATCTTCTTTTCAATCGGAGGAGAAAGGGGAGGTGATAGGAAAATAGCTATTTACCTTTATTTTCGCTAGAATATGAGTACATAAGAAAGGTGTTGTGGAACGTGGAGATTCAGTTTTTAGCAGGCAGATCGGGGAGTGGAAAAACGACTGCAATTCTAGAAGAAATCAAAGAACAACTGCGGCTTGATCCGCTGGGTCCGCCAATCATTTTTTTAGTCCCGGATCAAATGACATTTTTAATGGAATATGAGCTTGCAAAAACGTCTGAAGCTGGTGGAATGATCAGGGCCAAAGTCTTTAGTTTTACTCGGCTTGCCTGGTCTATATTACAGCAGACTGGCGGTGCGAACCGTCAATTTGTCACAAGCACAGGAATTCAAATGCTCTTAAGAAAAGTAATAGAAGAACAGAAAGACAAGTTTAAGGTATTCAAAAAGGCGAGTGATAAACCGGGATTTGTTGAGCAAATAGAAAAGACGATGGCTGAATTCAAAAGGTACTGTATGATGCCGGAGGATATTGAAAAAATCTCGGCATCCAGCATGCATTCAGAGTATACAGAAGAAAGACGTGCGGCGGAAAAATTGCATGATCTTCATGTTCTTTATCAGCAGATGGAGCAGCATCTGCAAGATGAGTATGTGCACTCAGAGGATTACTTGACACTTCTGGCTCAGCAAATTCCTTTATCAGAAGAATTGAGAGGGGCACACATTTATATAGATGGTTTTTATCAGTTTACCCCCCAGCAGCTTCTTGTCATTGAACAGCTTTTGCTACATGCAGAAAAAATAACAGCTGCATTCACAGTGGATCGTTCCTATCATGACACGCAGCCAAATGAACTTGATTTATTTCGCATGACAGGTAAGACATATTCCCAGCTTTATCAGTTGGCCAAAGAGTGCGGAGCGGCTATTTCTGAGAACATTTTGGAGAGAAATAAGCGGCATCTTCATACCCCAGATCTAGCTTATTTAGAAAATCAATATGAACAGAGACCTTTGCAGCCATATCAAGAAGAAACGCCTCACCTTACCGTATCGAAAAGTGCAAATAAACGAGCTGAAATTGAGGGAGTAGCGAGAGATATTCTTGATTTAGTAAGAGGGGAAGGTCTTAGGTTACGAGACATCTCAATTGTTGCAAGACATGTAGACGACTATAAAGATACGTTAAAAGAGGTGTTTCGAGATTACGATATTCCTTTCTTTATTGATGGAAATGAATCGATGCAGTATCATCCGCTCATTGAGTTCATTCGTTCGAGCCTCGATGTCATAAAAGGGAACTGGCGGTATGAGGCGGTGTTTCGCTGTGTGAAAACGGAGTTCTTATTTCCGCTTGAACTCGCCAAAAACAAAGCGAGAGAACAGGCGGATCAGCTTGAAAACTATTGTATTGCTTACGGTGTAAAAGGTGAACGCTGGACGAATGGTTCACGCTTTCATTATCGCCGCTTCCAATCACTAGATGAAGATTTTGGACAAACCGATCAAGAAATAGAAATGGAGCAAATGCTGAATGATGTAAAAGAATGGATTGTTCCGCCTCTCTTTCAATTGCAAAAAAGGTTGAAAAAAGCGCAAAAGCTAAGAGACATGGTGGAGGCAGTGTATGTCTTTCTAGAGGAAGCCCAAGTGCCAGAAAAGCTTGAAAAGGCAAGGCTTGAGGCAGAAGAAGCAGGCAGGTTAGCTGAAGCGATGCAGCATGGGCAAGTATGGGATGCTGTCATTCAATTAATGGATGAATTTGTTGAAATGCTGGGCGAGGAGGAGCTCTCATTTCCATTATTTCAACAGATGATGGATACAGGACTGTCCTCTCTCAAGTTCGCTTTGATTCCCCCTTCACTTGATCAAGTGTTTATCGGAAGTATGGATTTATCCAGAATGTATCAAGTAAAGTGTACGTTTGTCATTGGAGTAAATGATGGAGTTATACCTGCACGGCCCTCTGATGAAAGTGTATTGTCTGAAGACGACCGGGAATGGTTAAAACGGGCAGGAGCAGAGCTGGCAGAGACAGGGAAGGAACGGCTGCTGGATGAACAATTTTTGATATATCAAGCGCTGTCCAGTCCATCGCACTACCTGTATGTATCCTATTCAGCTTCAGATACGGAAGGGCGGTCTCTTTTGCCTTCGACCCTCATCAAGTATTGTGAGGAACTGATGCCAAACCATCAGCAAGCCCTCTATGTGTTAGATCCAGAGCAGTTGGATGATCAGGAGCAATTAAAATTTGTAACAAACGAGCATGTCTCGTTATCCTATACCGTTTCGCAGCTGCAACAATGGCTCAACCAATATCCGATCAGCGGCGTATGGTGGAGTGTATATAATCATTTGATGACCTCTTCCAACCGCGACGTATCAAAAAAAATCATGTCCAGCTTGTTCTTTACAAATAGAGCGACACGTTTAAAGCCGAATGTCACAAAAGAACTTTACGGTGACCATATTCAGGGCAGTGTTTCAAGAATGGAGAAATTCAATGCATGTGCATTTTCTCATTTTGCTTCCCACGGGCTAAAACTAAAAGATCGACAATTTTACAAATTAGAAGCACCTGATATCGGCCAGCTCTTTCACTCAGCTTTAAAACTGATTTCAGATACGCTTGTTGAACAAAAAAAGGATTGGAAAAACTTAACGAAGGAAGATTGTGTGACCTACTCAAGGCATGCAATTGAACAGTTGGCTCCACGTCTGCAAAAAGAAATTTTATTAAGCTCTAATCGGCATGCTTATATAAAAGAAAAGCTTCAAAAAATCCTCATCAGGGTGTCTTCTATATTAAGCGAACATGCAAAAGTGAGCGGATTCTCTCCGGTTGGACTTGAGTTAGGTTTTGGAGGTCAAGGACCTCTGCCGCCGTTTACTTTTCAATTAAAAAACGGCTGCACGATGGAGCTTGTTGGAAGGATTGACCGAGTGGATAAAGCAGAAGGATCAAAAGGACTTCTATTAAGAATTGTCGACTATAAGTCCAGTGAGAAGGGGCTTGATCTAGCAGAAGTTTACTACGGTTTAGCCTTGCAAATGCTCACTTATTTAGACCTGACCATTACGTATTCTAAAGAATGGCTTGGCATGGAAGCGACACCGGCAGGAATTTTATACTTCCATATTCATGACCCGCTGATTCAAGCGCCTATTCCGCTTGGAGAAGATGCAATTGAGCAGGAAATATTGAAGAAATTTAAAATGAAGGGTCTATTGCTCGAAGATGTGGAAGCAGTGAAGTTGATGGATCAAACACTCGAATCAGGAAGATCACAAGTCATCCAAGCTGGTTTGAAAAAGGATGGTTCTTTCCGATCTGACTCTGCGGTATTAAGTGAAGATCATTTTCACATTCTCACAAAACACGTTCGGCGAACCTTTGAAGAGGCAGGAGAAAGAATTACAAGCGGTGAGGTAGAAATAAACCCATATAAATTAAAGGATCAAACCCCTTGCCGCTTTTGCTCCTTTAAGTCTATTTGCCAATTTGATGAATCAATAGAAGATAATGAATTTAGGGTGCTCACCTCTGAGAAGGATGATGTCATGTTAGACCGGATCAAAAAAGAAGGGGATCAGTATGCAAATACCAAAACCGAATAACAGTACTTGGACAGATGACCAATGGAACGCCATCGTTTCAGAAGGACAAGATATTCTTGTTGCTGCGGCGGCAGGGTCAGGGAAAACAGCGGTCTTGGTTGAACGACTCATTCGAAAAATGACTCGGCCGGAGCAGCCAGTTGATGTGGACAGGCTGCTCGTAGTGACTTTTACCAATGCTTCAGCAGCAGAAATGAAGCACCGGATCACTGAAGCACTTGAAAAAGAACTATCTAAAAACCCTGGATCACTTCATATGCGGAGACAGCTGTCACTTATGAATCGTGCCAATATTTCTACCTTGCACTCTTTTTGTTTGCAAGTTCTCCGTACCTTTTATTATGAGATTGACCTTGATCCAGGTTTTCGTTTGGCTGATCAAACAGAAGGAGAATTATTAGGAGATGAAGTGTTAGATGAACTGTTTGAGGATGAGTATAAGGCTGGAAAGCCGTCATTCTTTGAACTCGTTGATCGTTACACATCTGATCGGCATGATTTAGATCTTCAATGGCTTGTCAAAAGAATTTATGAGTTTTCTAGGTCACATCCAGCTCCCGAACAATGGATGCGGGCATTCCTTTCTCTTTATGATGTGGATACACAGACAAAGGTAGAAGAATTACCCTTTTATCCATATATCAAAGAGGACCTTTCTCTCGTTTTAAGAAGCTGTCAGGAACTGCTGGAACAAGCGCTCACTTTATCAAAAGAGCCGGGCGGTCCAGCACCGAGAGCAGAGAATTTTATAGATGATTTAGAGCAAGTAAATGAATTAATAAGGCATCAAGATGATTTTGGGACACTTTATGAGCTTTTGCCAAACATCAATTTTAAAAGGTTAAAGACTTGCAAAGGGGATGACTATGACCCGGCTCTGTTAGAAAAAGCAACAGATGCACGCAATCAAGCCAAAAAACAATTAGAAAAGCTAAAAGATGAATACTTTATGCGCAGTCCCGATCAGCATTTAAAAAGCTTGGCTGAAATGAAGTCAGTTGTAGAAACACTTGTAGAGCTTGTGATTCAATATGGAGAGCGTTTCGAGAGAGCAAAACAAGAAAAATCAATCGTAGACTTTTCTGATCTAGAACATTATTGTTTGCGCATTTTAGCGAAGCAGGACGCAGAAGGAAATCTCATTGAAACAGAAGCGGCTAAGTACTATCAACAGCAATTTGAAGAAGTACTCGTGGATGAATACCAGGATACAAACCTTGTCCAAGAAACGATTTTAAAGCTTGTGTCTAAAGGGAAACATCCTGCCGAAGGCAACCGCTTTATGGTTGGTGATGTGAAGCAGTCCATTTATCGCTTTAGACTTGCAGAGCCGATGCTCTTTTTAAATAAATATAAACAATTTAAAGCAGACAGCAATGAAACAGGTAAAAGAATTGATCTAAATAAAAACTTCCGTAGCCGGGCTGATGTATTAGACAGTACCAACTTTCTGTTCAAACAGCTGATGGGAGAAACAGTTGGAGAAATTGAATATGACGAACAAGCTGAATTAAAGCTTGGAGCGAGTTATCCGCAAAGCGAAGACACGACGACAGAAATGCTTCTTGTTCATTTAGATCAGCACGACACAGAAAGCGATGAAGAACGAGAAGAGCTAGAGACGGTTCAATTTGAGGCGAGAGTGATTGCAAAGAAAATAAAAGAATTGGTAGAACAGCCTTTTCAAGTGTACGATGCAAAACAGCAGCTGACCCGCAACTTGCAGTATCGAGACATTGTGATCTTGCTTCGATCAATGCCGTGGGCTCCGCAAATGATGGAAGAGTTGAAGAAGCAGGGAATCCCTGTTTATGCGAATCTTTCCTCAGGTTATTTCGAAGCTACAGAAGTATCTGTCATTCTTTCTTTGTTAAAAGTGATTGATAATCCATATCAAGATATTCCGCTCGCTGCTGTTTTAAGGTCACCTATTGTTCATTTAGACGAAAATGAGATGGCACTGATTAGAACCAGTGATAAAAAAGGCACTTATTATGATGCTGTGAAGGCATTTATGAGTGTGACACACTCTGATCATCCGACGTGCAGAAAGCTGGAGCGTTTCTTCCTTCAATTACGCAAATGGCGTGATTTATCTATTCAGCATTCGGTAGCAGAACTGATTTGGGAAGTGTACCGAGATACACAATATCTAGATTATGTCGGCGGGATGCCAGGAGGCAAGCAAAGACAGGCAAACCTTCGGGCTTTATATGATCGAGCAAAACAGTATGAAAAGGCTGCTTTTAGAGGGCTGTTTCGATTTCTTCGATTTATTGAAAGAATGCAAGAGCGTGGAGATGATCTTGGAGCGGCAAAAACGTTCAGTGAAACAGAGGATGTTGTCCGCATGATGACCATTCATAGCAGTAAAGGACTCGAATTCCCTGTTGTGTTTACTGCAGGACTTGGCAGGAACTTTAATATGATGGATCTAAATCAGTCCTACTTGCTCGATAAAGAACTAGGTTTTGGCAGCAAATATATTCATCCTGAGCTGAGAATTAGTTATGCAACATTACCGCTGATCGCGATGAAAAAAAAGATGAGAAAAGAACTATTATCTGAAGAACTGAGGGTTCTATATGTGGCGCTCACAAGGGCGAAAGAAAAATTATTTTTAGTCGGTTCTGTCAAAAATCAAGTGAAAGCTTTAAGCAAGTGGCAAAATGCCGCAAACGGAGACGACTGGCTCCTCCCTGATTTTGAACGTTATCAAGCGAGAACATACTTAGATTTTATTGGCCCTGCTCTTATCCGTCATCAAGCGATGTCATCTCTTTTAGAAGAATCGAGAGAAGTCGTTCTCTCTCATCCATCATCATTTTCTATCACCTTTCATCAAGCGTCCGATCTTCTAAAAGAAGACATGTTACTTGAAAAACAAAAACAAGACGAAGTGGTACAAGCATTAATGGAAGGTGTGCCTGTTCAAGGATATGGCGATTACGAGGAGGAAGTAAAAGAAAGACTTACATGGCGTTATCCATATTTAGCGGCCTCCCAAGTAGGGACAAAGCAGTCAGTTTCTGAGATCAAAAGAATGAAAGAAATACAGGATGAATACAGTGTGCCTTCTTCCGTTCGAAAAGCTCGTGTGACATTGTACGAACGACCGGCTTTTATGAAGAAAAAAACACTCACAGCCGCAGAACAAGGGACGGCCATGCATACAGTCATGCAGCATATCCCTCTTCCTTCAAATGAACCATATGATGAATCTCGTGTAGAAGAGCTGCTCCATTCTTTAAAAGAGAAAGACTTACTAACAGATGAACAAATCCAGTCCATCAATCGAGAAGGAATTGTGGCCTTCTTTTCTACTGCTATTGGTCAAAAACTGCGGAAAGCGGACTGGGTGAAACGAGAAGTATCGTTTAGTATGGTTTTACCGGTTAAAGAGGTATACAGCCATATTGATGCAGAAGGTGAACCTGTGCTCATTCAAGGAATGATTGATTGTTTATTTGAAGCAGATGGCAAGCTCTATTTACTTGATTATAAAACAGATCGAGTGACTGGCAGATTCTCAGGTGGCTTAGAGGAAGCTGAAGCGATGTTAAAAAAACGCTATGAAACGCAAATATCGTTGTATACAGCAGCGGTAGAGCGTTTAACAAACAGAACATTAGAGGAGAAAATCCTTTATTTCTTTGATGGAAATCTAGAAATTTCTTTATAGGTGGAATGAATGAGAGGTGAATCACATGAGGATTCTGCATACAGCGGATTGGCATCTAGGGAAAACCCTTGAAGGCCGAAGCAGGCTTGAGGAGCAAGCGGAGTTTTTAGATGAATTAAATCAAATCGTCAAGGATGAACACATTGATGTCATTGTGATGGCAGGCGATGCCTTTGATACAGTGAACCCTCCTGCTCGCGCAGAACAGCTTTTTTATGAAAGTCTGTCTGCATTATCTGATAAAGGAAAGCGTCAGGTGGTTGTGATCTCTGGCAACCATGATAACCCAGACCGTTTATCAGCCGCATCTCCTTTAACGAATGAGCAGGGGATTCATTTAATTGGATATCCGACAAATGATTTAATTCATGTCGATGTTCCTTCTGCAAGTGAACGTCTATCTATTGCCGCACTCGCTTACCCATCCGAAGCAAGGCTAAACGAGGTGCTGGCTGAAACATTTGAAGAGAAACTGCTCCGTGATCAGTACAATTTAAAAATACAACAAATGTTTCAACATTTAAGCAACCAATTTCAGGCGGATACGGTTAATATCGCAACAAGTCATATTTATGTGGCAGGTGGCAGTCAAACGGATTCGGAAAGGCCGATTGAAGTGGGAGGCGCATATACCGTTGCGGCCGAAAGTCTGCCTGAGGCGGCTTGTTATGTCGCACTGGGGCATTTGCATCGCCCCCAAACCATTAAACGTGCCAAAACGATTGCCCGCTATTCTGGCTCTCCACTTGCATACAGCTTTTCTGAAGCAGGCTACGCCAAATCAGTCACCATTGTGGATGCAAAACCGAATGAAACAGCAAGCTGGAAAGAAGTGTTTTTATCAAGCGGTAAACCACTTATGAAGTGGAAGGCGACTGAAGGGCTGAGCCAAGTACACAGTTGGCTGGATGAAAAGCGGGATCTTCAAGCCTGGATTGATTTAGAGATTCACTTAACAGATCAGCTGTCGATCGAACAAATTCATCAGCTTAGAAAACAGCATAGTGGATTTGTCCATATTAGACCAAAGTTTAAAGAGTTACAGCAAAAAGAAGAACAAAAACAAGTGGAAAAGCTCTCGATTGAAGAGCGGTTCGTGAAATTTTATGAGCGTCAGACAGGTGGAGGTCTACCTGATGAAAAAACCGTCAAGCTATTTTTAGAGCTTGCCAATGACATGCAAGAGGAGGAAGCGAATTGAAGCCGATCACGCTAACCATTAAAGGACTTCATAGCTTCAGAGAAGAGCAAACCATTGACTTTAGCTCCTTATGTGATGCAGGTGTGTTTGGTATTTTTGGACCGACTGGAAGCGGAAAATCGTCCATATTAGATGCCATGACACTAGCACTCTATGGCAAGGTCGAACGTGCACTCAATAATACGCATGGTATTTTGAACCAAGCTGAAGAAAAGCTGTCTGTCTCCTTTACGTTCGCTTTGCAAAGGGAACACCATATTTCTTATAAAGTGGAACGTGCCTTTAAAAGGGCAGATGAAATGAAGGTTAGAACGACGTTATGCCGATTGATTGAAATTGGTGATACGCAGACAGTTCTTGCAGATAAAGCAAGTGAGGTCAATCGTAAAATAGAAGAATTACTTGGTTTAACCATTGACGATTTTACGAGAGCGGTTGTTTTACCCCAAGGAAAGTTTGCGGAATTCCTTTCATTGAAAGGAGCCGACAGACGCCAAATGCTGCAGCGTTTGTTTAATTTGGAGAAATATGGTGATCAGCTCGTCAAACGTTTACGCGCAAAGGCTCAAAAACACTATGGTCAGAAAAACGAACTGCTGGCTGAACTGACTGGATTAGGAGAAGCTGGTCCAGAGGCATTAGCGAAAGCTAAAGAAGCAGCTGCGCAGGCGCAAGCTATTTTTCATGAGAAAAAACAAACGCGGGACGAAGCGTTCACTGCTTTTACAAAAGCGCAAGCCATCTGGCAGTATCAAAAGGAACAAGAAGCGTACGAGAAGGAACAACACAACCTCAATCTGCTGGCATCCACGATGGAAGAGAAAAAGAATCAACTTCACATTGCAGAGCAGGCAGAGACATTAAAGCCTTATGCGGATGCATTAACAAAGGCTGAAAAGCAGCTCTCTCAAGCATCAAAAGAGAAGCAGGAAGCAGAAAAACATTTACTTCATCAACGAACGATCTATGATCAAATGACGCAGGAGTATGAGCAAACGCGGCAAAAGAAAATGGAAAATGAGCCAGAGCTTCTTCAAAAGAAAGAGCAGCTGATTCAATTAAAAGAAATTGAACGAAAAAAAGAAACAGCTCTTCAGGAAAAGACCGTACTAGAGCAGCAAAACCATGAAAAAGCGCAGCAATTGACTCAAAAAAAAGCGGAAGCCGAAAACGTGCAATCTTTATTAGAGCGTGCGCTTGCGAAACAAACACAGTTGAAGCATGAGCTGGAACAATTACAAGTCTCTGTCAAAGAGCGGAAACTTGTACAAGACGCACTTCGTTTCAGTGAAAATGTTCAAAGAATGAATGTGAGCATTCAAAAGGAAGAACAAAAGATTGAGGAGCTAAGACAGCGTTCAGCACAGGCGACACAATCGTATGAAAAGCTTCAAAAACAGCAAAAAGATCATCATGAAAAAATAAATCAATCGTTTCAAGCGATAGAGCAATTGTATTTTTATGTATGTGAATTTGAACGAGGTCTTACAGAATGGAGTCATAAAGAGCAGGACAAAAAACAAGAAAAATTAAAACAGCGTGATGTTGTCAGATCGGCAGAATTAAGAAAAGAATTAGCGGCAGAGCTAGTAGACGGTGAACCATGTCCTGTTTGTGGATCGATTCATCATGATCCAAAGGCTGTGATAGACAATGTCCATGAAGAAACGGTTGCCCAAATTGATGAATGGATTGTAAAAATGGATAAAGAGCTCAAGCTGGCAGAGGAATATGCTAGAGACATGTTTGCTGCAAAGCAGCTGCTTGAAACGCATGCCAATCAATTAGTTAAACAGTTCTCCTTTTTATCTCAAAAAGCCCCCGATTCTGAAGTAGCTGCAGCAGTAGAAGCAGTACAGAATCCGCAGTCTTTGCACCAGCTGATTCAAGAATGGAAAGGCGTAAAACAAGATATTCAAGCAATCGAAAGCAAACGAGCTCGTTTAATGGACGTCACTTATGATCAAGCGGCAGAAATGAGCAAAGTCAAAGATCAACTGACATTTGAGCAGCAGCGCATACAAGAACTAGACATGCTGATCAAGGAGCTTCGATCTGAGCTTTCCGAACAACTGACGCAATTTGAACAGACCTTTCCTCACCTGACAATCAACCAAGTGCAGGAAATGCAGCAACAAATTGATGAAAAGGATCAACAAGCGGAAGGTTATCAAGAGCGTATTGAGAAGAGTATTTCTTTTCTAGAGGAAAAACAGCAGGCAAAAGAGCATCTGCAAACAGCCATATACGATCTAGAGAAGGAACTCGATAAGCTGGCGCATCAGCTGGGAAGCCAGCAACACCTGATCGATCAATATGAAACAGATTTACAGCGATATCCTTTAAAAGCCGCTTCTCTTTCTGATGAACTGGACGAAGTTCAACAATCTCTTGCTCATTTAAATGAAAAAGAACAGCAATCGTACGAGCAATTTAAGCATGCACAGCAATTATTTAGTGAGGCACAAAGCCATTTCTCAAGCAGTGAACGTCAGCTCCAAGAGGCGAAGCGGCGAAAACAAGAAGCTGAGAAAGCGTGGCAAAAAGAAACAGCATCTACTCCTTTTGCTCATCCTCAGGAGATAGCACCTGCTTTAATGGATCGATCTGTACGTCTTACAGTCAAACAGGAAATTGATGAATTTGAGGATAAAAGAAAGCAATGTGCAGCAAACTTAAAGCGAATTTCTGAACTGTTAAAAGGTGAGTCGCTGGATGAAGACGAGTGGACAGACATTCAACTAAAAAAAGAAGCGGCGGAAAAAGCGCTTGAAGAAGCGACAGCGCTGAGTGGATCTGCACAAGAGCATCTGCGAGTGATTGAAGCAAACCATCAGCGCTTTGCAAGCATTCATGAACGCCTTGAAGAACTGCAGCAAGAAATTGACCGGCTGGATAAGCTTCAAACTGTGTTTAAAGGGAATACATTTGTTGAGTTCCTAGCAGAAGAACAGCTAGAAAGTGTCAGCCGTGATGCTTCTCATCGTCTTGGGATTTTGACAAGACAAAGGTATGCCATTGAAGTCGATTCAGAGGGCGGTTTTGTGATGCGGGATGATGCCAATGGAGGTGTCAGACGTCCGGTATCCAGCTTGTCTGGGGGAGAAACTTTCCTGACGTCTTTAGCACTTGCCCTTGCTCTGTCTGCACAAATTCAGCTGAGAGGTGAGTTCCCGCTGCAATTCTTCTTCTTAGATGAAGGATTTGGTACGCTCGATCAAGACTTGTTAGATACGGTGATTACAGCATTAGAGAAGCTACAGTCTCAAAATTTGGCCGTTGGTGTGATTAGCCATGTGGAAGAATTAAAGATGAGACTGCCAAAGAAACTGATTGTCCACCCAGCAGATCCAAGCGGGAAAGGAACAACAGTCTCGATGGAATTAATGTAAAGTGAGGTGATCTCAGGATGGCAAAGCAAACGATTGGATTATGTGAGCTGTGCGGAAGACAAGAGGTCGTCCTTACGGAACATCACTTGACGCCAAGAGAAGAGGGAGGGGCCTTTCTACCGACTGCCTTCCTGTGTATCCCTTGCCATAAACAGGTACATGCTCTTTATACAAACCAGGAGCTTGCCGCACGTTTGAATACGCTGGATGCACTAAGACAAGATGAAAAGCTTGTTCCGTACATCAAATGGATTCGAAAGCAGCCGGCAAGCAAGCTGGTCAAAACAAAGAAATCAAGACAACGCAGAAAGAAATAAACATAAAAAAGCGCTCCTCTAAATGAAATGAGTGAAGAGGAGCCGCTTTATGCATTGCCTACCATATTCTGATCATTTAAGTCAGGATCCACATAGTTGGTGGCGCTAATGCCATTATTTAAAATCAAGAAATCTCCGGTATTCCCCGCTCCAGAGCCTAAAGCAGATTTTGAAGAACTTTTAGGCGAAAGATAAAATGAGTCACCGACGTTTACGACGCCCCCAGAAATCGAGTTAATGTAAATGGGTCCGACAATTGCTGGCATAATCGACATCCTTTATTCGAAGTCATATCACCATCATATGCGCAGGTAGGTCCAATTGTGAGTTTGGCGGCTGTTCGTCATTGTTGCTAAATAACTCTCGAATATGCTTCACTCGCGCAACGGCATTTATTCCGCACGTAGAGCCAATTTGATAGATAGAGGAGGAAGAGACCCCTTCTACATGAATGGACGACACTTTAATGAGAGGCTTTTCATGATAAAAGGCCGTTCTAACCGCTCGTTCTGGCAGCATCAATGGGATCGGCTCATAATACACTTCAAATTCTTTTGCATCTAGGTTTTCAGCTTCATTTCCATAAAACAAACTAATGGTTCGCTGAACAGCTAACACCTTCACGTTCGGACATAGCTCTTGTGTATCACCAATTTGAACAACACTTGAAATCCCGACAGAATTCACCTTCGAGAACTTCACTTGAGATGTGCGCTTGATCATTATCGAGGGGCTAGAGGAACAAACGGTCCAATAATTAATGATTCTGGCGGTGTATCGAAAATCGATGACAGTTGTACGTGATCCGTGTCCCCGATAATAAATAGGGAAGAGGACGATACCCCAACTACTTTAATGCTTCCGGTTTCGATGTTGCGGTTGACGACTGTGAAATTCATCCGTTTTCCTCTCCTTTCGTTTCATTTGGAATATGGGCTAAAAAGTGCTCGATTGCCCGTTTGACATCATGTTTCACATATTCAGCAATTTGCTCGGAACGTTGAAGCGGGGTCATATCTTCCCTTTGTGGTAGCTGCCCCGCATAATATTTGATTCTGCTGTCTATTTGTTTTCGAATGTCCTCAATGATATGGTGTTTGTTGCTTTCATCAAGCGAGCCTTCGTATCGCTGCTCTAGTTCTTCAAGAAGCTGTGGAGCTTCTTCATTTAAGAATGCATCGACAAGCTGGCGTGTTTGATTGAAAGATTGATCAGCCATTTCTTGCTGCATCATTCCAATTCCCGGGGTTGTTGTTTGGCCCACTTCAAAATTTTGAACACTATTTGGATCAGATGGATTGAGGCCGATATTTAATGTGCCTTCCAGCCGCTCGATTTTCAGTTGATCAAATTGATAATCAATCCGTTCAATCGTTGTTGTCGGTTTATCTTTGATCATTTGCATTTCCTGCTGAAGCTCGTTAAGCCTTTTTTCAAGCATCATGATTTGCTGTGTTTGCTTTTGAATGATGCCATACAATTGTGAAGCGTTGTTTTGATAGTCATACATATGCATACACCTCCGGGGATTGCAGATGAACTTATGTTGTTGGTGACTGAAGCGGTACAAAAGGTGCTGTGCTTGCGCCTTGAGATTCTTGAATTCCTTGTGTGCCTGCTGCGGCAGGTGCTGACTCTACGTAGCTTCCAGTGTTATACAGATTGGAGAGTGCCTTGATTGATCCAGCACTTCCGATTTGCAGAACGGATGAGTTACTCACAGACTCCACACGTAAGTAATTAATTTGTATCGCTTGATTAATATAGAAGTTCAACGGATTCTCACTCCTTACAAGTTACCAACAAGCGGTTGATCAATGACATCACTATCATACGTATTTGTCACACTTTTATAGTTGCTAATGCGTAATTGATCACCAGTGTTAAAACTGCCTGCGCCGGCAAACGTTTTAACCTGACTATTTGGAGAAATGGTGATGCAGTCTCCAACATGAACGACTCCGCTCGTTCCGACGGCATTTACTTTAAAGGCTCCAACAATAGCCGGCATAGCGGTGCACATCCTTTAGAAAAATAGGGCACTTCGTTTTTGGGCGTTTCACCATAGCTTATGATGGGTCTTTTAATATGTGATTGTCTTTTTGAAGAACTTTGATGAGAGGAATGAAGTGTATGGTTTACCCTTTATTCGAGCATTCTTTAGAGGTGGTTTTGATGCCTTTATTTAAGAGTGTGTCAAGCTCTTGACTGCACCTGATGGTTTCTTCGGCATTCATTCCGAATTTTTTTGCGGTCTCAATTAAATGTAATCTTTTTTGTTCAATTTCATAATTGATCATAACGGACGCCAACTCTCACATTTTTTATCAAATAGAAGGATATGGTTAGTATACCCTATTTTTCTATAAAAAAAGCTCTTTCGTCAATATGAGAACTAAAGTGACAAAATTCGAAAGTGTCTTTACAGGCGCGATGTCTCTTTTTTAATCTCAGTTTGTAAATAACGTCGTCTTTTGTTGATATACTGTCGGATTAATTCTCGCTCTGAACGCAGCATGTCTTGTCGGTTTTTCGTATATGGATCATCTCCAATTCGCTGCTCAATCGAAGCATGCCATGTCTCAATGATGGGGAGAAGCCGTTTTTCTAAAAAATGTGTATCTAGTACGTGCTGGAAAAGGGCATAATAGTCTATTTTAAATGCAGGGATGTCTAGTAATCTAGCGGTTAATGTATTGAAACCGCTGACTGGAATATAATCAAACGCCATTTCTTCTCCGTGAATATCACGACCCCAAGTCGCATCATAATCCCAAGGCATTACTTGAAACCTTCCTTGATCATTCACATAAAGGGCATAGTTATGAACAAAGCCATCAAAATTTTGGGTACACACGACACCAATGAGCCAGCGGAAATATTGTGTCACATCAAGATACTGCTCAATCTTATTTGCAAACGTGTCGTCCCTTGCGGTGTTCAAAAAGTAAATAAATTCACTCAGCTGCTTGTCGTGTTCAGGAGTTCCCGTTTTTTTCTCATAACCGAGAAGAAGATGTTTTTTTGGCTTTTTATCAAATGAACTTAAAAGAGAGAAATTGGCGTCATCATCTACAGCATAATAAATGCCGCCACCATGCAGCTGTCGTTTTTGGAGGAACAGCTCATCTACAGATTCTATTTTTAAATATATGCCTTCTTTTCTTCCATTAATGGTCAGAAACACATGAGAAGCGGACGGGCTGAACACACCCATTTGTTCAAAGAAATAAAAAGACAGCCTGTTGCGAATGAAAGAAGGATCATTGTACTCTGCATTTAAGTGAAAAAGGGATTCGCCCTGTCTTTGCTTTGGTTTTCGATATTCAATTTGATAGGATTTTTTCTTAAGCTTTCGGATGTGTGATCCTCGGTATGAGGCATAAATATGTGACTTCGTTTGGCCGGTTTTCAGAATGGCCTCGACGGGTTCATCGTTCCATACGTCCTTTTTTAAATCCATGAGATCTTTTGGATGAATCCAGATATCCAGTTGTTTTAAAGGTTCTGTGTCCATGCGTTCATCACCCTCCTATATCTCCTCCACTATATGAAAATGAAGGAATGTCCTGTACCTGCTGGTAGGTATTCATGGAGTTTTCTAAGAAAGAGGCATTCGCCAAGAACACTTGTCTATCGAGTCTCGTAACATAAAGCAGAGAAGATAAACAGCTTTGTCTGTTTGTTTTGTCAGAGCACAGATTGGGAGGGGAATTGTTCGTGAGCACATTTGATCATTCGCATATTGAACATGCAGTTGATTCACTTCGAAGTGAGGGGCGTGATCATCACTTAGATCGTGAACCTGAATCGGGACATTCGCACAAATCATCTCGTTCTCGTCATTCAAATCGCCGTCACTGGTTCTTTGGTGGGGGAGGCTGCCGTAAGTCACATCGCAGCAAAAAAAGCCATAAAAGCTATCGCTCTAAAAAAAGTCGCTGCTCAAAGAAAAGTGTAAAGAGCGAGAAACCATGCAAAAGTAAAAAGTCGTATAAAAGCAAAAAGTCTTGCCGTAGCAAAAAGAGTGAACCAAAAAAATCATGCCGCAGCAAACACAGATCACATCATAAGAAAAGCTGCCGCAAATCACACCGCAGCCATCGATCTAAACGTTCTCATCACCATAAACGGAGTCACTCTTGCCGAAGATGCGGAAAGAAAAAACATCATTCCCGCCATCAAGGAAATGTTGATCGTAAATGGGATCAAGGGAATATGTGGGAGTATCGACGCTACCGCTAAATGTCAGGTCTTCATTTTTGAAACCCTTTTTAAAAGAGAGTATGATAAAAAAGGGTTTTTTTTATTTCGTAGAGAAATAAAAATGAGACATCATAATGTAGTGAAATGAAGATTGTGAGGGGAAAACATGAAGTTTTTTACAGGTGAGATACATAACAGATTGTTTATCGGGGTCGTCATTGATGATGAATGGGTGATGGACGTCAAAAAGGCAGAAGCAAAACTATTTGAGCTAGAAACATTGCCAAACTCTTTATTTGAATGCATCAACATGGGGGACAAGTTTGTCGAACACGTCAAACAGCTTCTTGATTGGGCGGAGAAAAAAGAAGAAGACCGCGGCTCTTATGTCTATCCGCTTTTGGACGTGACACTCCATGCACCGATTCCAAAACCAACGAAAAACATCATGTGTGTTGGGAAAAACTATCAAGATCACGTCATGGAAATGGGAAGTGCGGCAGATATTCCTAAAGACGTGATGATCTTTACAAAGGCGCCTACCTCTGTTGTAGGGCATGAAGCGGACATTCTTCTACATGAAGATGTGACAAGTGAATTGGATTACGAAGGGGAGCTTGCCATTGTCATTGGCAAAACAGGAAAGAATATTGCTCCTGAAGAGGTCCACGATTACATTTTCGGTTACACCATTTTAAATGATATAACGGCAAGAGATTTGCAGAAAAAACACAAACAATTTTTCATCGGAAAAAGCTTAGATACAACTTGTCCAATGGGACCTTATATTGTTCACAAGTCAGTGATCGAGGATCATGGAGCACTCCATGTAGAAACAAAGGTAAACGGAGAGGTTCGTCAGTCTGCCAGTACGGAATTAATGATCTTCCCAATTGAAGACATTGTGTCAACTCTTTCAAAAGGGATGACGCTGGAAGCGGGAGACATCATTGCAACAGGTACACCCTCTGGAGTCGGCAAAGGTTTTGAACCGCCAAAATTTTTAGCCTCAGGCGATCAGGTTGAAGTAACAATTGAACCAATTGGGACGTTATCAAATCGCGTCAAATAAAGGCGTGTTGACACAGGATTGTCGCTTTGTGTTCGACTTATTTCGTGGTACGATGAGAAGGTAATTGTTCTGATAAAGGGGGAAATCACAAATGGGAACACATTTACATATTACAGCGTGGGTGCTAGGTATTATTTTATTTTTCGTTGCCTTTGCATTAGCAGGTAAAAACGATAAAGGCGCTAAAATTGTGCATATGATCGTACGACTGTTCTACTTGATTATTATTGCAACAGGCGTAGAGCTGTATGTTCGCACAGGAATGAAAATCCCGGGTTACGGGGGCGAGTATGTTGGAAAAATGATACTTGGTATTCTTGTGATTGGTTTCATGGAAATGGTCCTTGTACGCAAGAAAAAAGGAAAATCGGTGACGGGTGTATTCATTGGTTTTATTGTGGTTGCTATTGTGACCATTCTTCTCGGCTTACGTCTGCCGATCGGTTTCCATATCTTTTAAGATAAAAAGGGCATTGCTTATCAAAAGCAGTGCCCTTTTTATGTGAGATCAAACTGAGACATCAGCCGGTGACCGTCAGACGTCGTCCATTCCAAGTGAACTTGATTTTCGTCCGAATGATGGTGGCATTGAAGGGCAAGTGATTGCATGTCTCCTGAAAACTGAAAAAAAGACACGCGATGAGAAGGATGGAAGGAAGAGAAGACACAATCATAGACGGAAAAGCCAAGCTGTTCTACATAGTCAATGATCTGATAAAAGACACTTTCCGGTACGAACATGAGCAAATCAAGCCACCCTTTAGAAAGAGACGCTGTATATTGAATGCGTTCACCGCCTTTTACCTCCATCAACTTCCCATTCTCACAAAGAACGACAGACCCGAGCAATTCTCCTTTTGTCCATCGATCCTTTTCTTTCAAACAGATCATAGAACTTTGAAGGCTTTCAGGCAGCATGATGTCTCCTTCTTCGTCTTCAATCAGACAATGACCGTTTTCCATCAGTAAGTACCCGTTACACCATTTTGGGTGGTTTTGCTGAAGATATGTCATGCGGTTCTCCATTCGCAAAACCTCCTTTCCTCTTTCTTTTCTTACCAAATGAAGCTTGTCCTATACACAGGAGGAAAAAAGGACAAATCAACTATCAAGGAGACGATGCATAAACTAAGAAAGGCTAAATGAGAACACTTGATGAAAAACGGATGGGAGCTGATGATGATGTGTGGAATAACAGGCTGGGCAGACTTTAAAAAGCAGCTCATCCAACAGGATCATGTAATCAATCAAATGACAGATACATTATCTAAACGAGGGCCGGATGATACAAATACGTGGAAAAGTGAGCACGTTCTTTTCGGCCATAAACGGTTAGCCGTTGTCGATGTTGAAGGCGGAAAGCAGCCGATGACATATACCCATCAACACCATGATTATACGGTGGTATACAATGGAGAACTCTATAACACAGAGGATATACGAAAAGAATTATTCAAAAGGGGGCACCGCTTTCTTGGGCATTCTGATACAGAGGTTCTTCTTCACGCCTATACAGAATGGAAGGAAGAGTGTGTGACCCATTTTAATGGAATTTTTGCATTTGTCATTTGGGATAGTGAGCGTGAATTATTATTTGCAGCGAGAGACCGGCTCGGTGTCAAGCCATTTTTCTATACAGAACGTCATCATTCCTTTTTGTTTGGCTCAGAAATCAAAGCACTTCTGGCTCATCCTGAGATGAAAGCCAAAGTCGATCATGAAGGGTTATCAGAAATCTTTGGTTTAGGGCCGTCTAGAACACCAGGGCAAGGCGTATTTAAAGGGGTGAAAGAGCTGAGACCTGCTCATGCTTTAACCTTCTCAAAAGATGGTTTGCGTGTGTGGAGGTACTGGAATGTCAAAAGTAAGCAGCATACAGATTCGCTTGATGACACCGCTCAGCACGTGAAGGAACTCTTTACGGATGCTGTTACAAGACAGCTCGTCTCTGATGTGCCTGTATGTACGTTTTTATCGGGTGGAGTGGATTCTAGTGCCATTACAGCTATTGCCGCCAAGCACTTTGAGAAAATAGGGAAAGCCCCGCTGCATACGTATTCCGTTGATTACGACGGAAATGATCAATTCTTTGAAGCAAGTCAATTCCAGCCCAATGCTGACGGGCCGTGGATTGATCGAATGACCAAAGCGTTTCAAACGAATCATCACAGCTGTATCATCGGGCAAAAAGAGCTGGCTTCTTATTTGAAAGAAGCGGTTGAAGTACGAGATTTGCCGGGGATGGCAGATATTGATTCTTCCTTACTATGGTTCTGCCGAGAAATTAAAAAGGATTTTGTTGTTGGTTTATCAGGTGAATGTGCAGATGAAATTTTTGGAGGTTACCCATGGTTTCACATGGCAAGCGAAACCAATGGATTTCCGTGGATGAGATCAACGGAAGCACGCATTCAGCTTCTTCAAGACTCATGGCAAAAGAAATTATCACTGAAGGAATATGCGCAAAGCAAATATGAAGAAACCGTGGCAGAAACCCCTCTTTTAGATGGGGAAACTGGAGTAGATAAAGCCCGAAGAGAACTTTTTTACTTAAATATGATTTGGTTTATGACAACACTGCTGGATCGAAAAGATCGTATGAGCATGGGGGCGAGCCTTGAGGTACGTGTACCATTCGCAGATCATCGTCTTGTTGAGTATGTATGGAATATTCCTTGGGAAATGAAAATGTATGGAAATCGGGAAAAAGGGGTTTTGAGAAAAGCATTAGAGGGAATTTTACCGAATGAAGTGCTTTATCGCAAGAAGAGCCCTTATCCGAAAACACATCATCCTGCTTATACTCAGGCGGTAAAAGAGATGTTAACAGATTGTCTCGCGCAAAAGGATTCTGTGCTTCATGAATTTTTAGATCCACATCAATTAAAACAGCTGATTGAAACAGAAGGGGCTTCTTTCCAGGTTCCTTGGTATGGTCAGTTAATGAAAGGCCCACAGCTCATTGCCCATTTGGCACAGATTCATCATTGGTTTGAAACATATCGAATTGATATAGAAGCATAACAAAGGGTCGGCTTTCTTGCACTTGTTGAAAGGAAGTCGGCTTTTTTGATACATAACATGAGACTTTTAGAGCACATCAAAAGTTGATCTAACCGCTTCAATTTGTATAATTAACTTAAAGTGAATTAATTTGGAGGAAAAAGGATAATGAAAATCATTGTGATCGGAGCAGGACCAGGGGGACTTGCAGCAGCTATGATGTTGCAAAGCAAAGGACATGATGTTCATATATATGAAAAACAGTCCTTTGTTGGCGGACGTAACTCTAAGTTTCAACTTGGTGATTTCACGTTTGATACAGGTCCTACTTTTCTCAGTATGATTCATATTGCAGAGGAACTATTCACCTTTGCCGGTAAAAATCTCTATGATTATATAGATGTGATTGAATTAAAAGAAATGTATAGATTAATCTTTCAAGATGAGAAGCTTGATATGATTCGAGATCGAGACGAAATGTACAAACGGCTAGAAGCCTTTGCACCTGGTGAGGGCGAGGGGTATGTACGTTTTATGAATGATACAAAACGAAAAATGGACCGCCTAACGCCGATTCTACAAAGTAAAATGGATCGTTTCCATCATTATTTGCGTCCAAAAGTCATCAAAGCACTTCCACAGCTCTCATTAAATAAAAGCTTATATGATGTGCTGTCGGATTATTTCTCAAATGAATCAGTGAAATATGCCTTTACATTCCAATCAAAATATTTAGGGATGTCACCTTGGGAATGCCCAGGAGCGTTCTCAATTCTTTCCTTTATGGAGCATGACACAGGCGTTTATCATCCGAAAGGCGGAGTGAATCAGCTGTCAGAAGCGATGGCAAAGGCAGCTGTTGAATCTGGGGCTACCCTTCATCTATCAACTGGAGTTGACAAGTTGCTGACGGAAGGCAGGAAAGTGAAGGGCATTCGCTTAGAAACTGGTGAAGAAATACAGGCAGATGAGGTCGTCGTAAATGGTGATTTTGCACACGTGATGACAAAGCTTGTAGAGCCGGGTCTTTTAAAGAAATATAGCGAGAAGAAACTGAAAAAGAAAAAATTCTCATGCTCCACCTTTATGCTGTACCTAGGTTTAGATACGATATATGATGAGCCGCATCATACCATCGTTTTTTCCGATGACTATGCGAAGTTCGTCAAAGAGATTACGAAAACCTTTGAGCTGCCGGATGATCCGTCCATTTATATTCAAAATGCAAGTGTGACAGATGATTCGCTTGCGCCAAAAGGCAAGTCCGCTCTTTATGTGTTAGCACCCGTTGCCAATAATCAAAGCGGTATTGACTGGGAAGCGCATCAAGAAGAATTTAGAGAGCTTGTGCTGGATACACTGGAGCGGAAAACGGGCTTTAAGAATATCAGGCAGCATATTGAAGTCGAGCGGATGATCACGCCGAAGCATTGGGAAGAAGAGCTGTATGTATATGAAGGAGCTACATTTAATCTGGGTCATCAGTTGACGCAGATGATGGTACTCAGGCCGCATAATGAATTTGATGAGTTGAAACACTGCTGGCTCGTTGGTGGAGGAACCCACCCAGGCAGTGGATTGCCAACCATTTTAGAATCAGCGCGTATTACGACAAATGCGATTCTGGCAAAAGAGAAACATACGCACAAAAGAGTGCCACATCAAGAAAAGGGGAGCGCCTCATGAAAAAACATATATTGATTGCTGGCGGCGGTATTGGCGGAATGATCTCAGCCCTCTATTTAAAAAAAGCTGGACATGATGTCACCCTTGTTGAAAAAAATGAACGGCTCGGCGGGAGACTTGCTTTTGTACGTGAGAAAGGATATAAAGTAGATGAAGGTCCGACCATTGTCCTACTTCCTGATATGTTAAAAGGCATTTTACATGACGTAGGCATTGATGAAACATCTCTTGATCTCTTGCAGCTCGATCCGCTGTATACGATCCACTATCAAGATGGAACCTCCTATACGAAATACTCTGATACACGGCGACAACTAGAAGAAATCAAACGTGTATTTCCAAAGGAAGAACAAGGATATTTAACATTTATGCAAGAAATGACGGATCGGTTTCAAGAAGGGCAGGAAGCTTTTCTAGAAAAATCATTTCATGAAAAACGAACCTTTTTTACAAAAGCGAACATGAAGATTTTAATGAAATTAAAAGCATATCGAACCGTTCAAAGTTCTCTCAAAAAATATTTTTCAGATGAGCGCCTCCGAGATGCATATGCACTTCAAACCCTCTATGTCGGAGGAAATCCGTATGAAGCATCCGCCATTTATTCGCTTGTTTCATATAGTGAGCACGCACACGGAATTTACTATTTAAAAGGAGGATATGCGAGTTTAGTAGATATATTGGAGAGACAGCTCTTAAAGACGGGTGTACACATAAGAAAAAGTGAAGAAGTCGCACAATTTGAGTTTGAGGGGAAACGTGTGGTCAAGGCAAAAATAAATGATGAGCACATAGCAGCTGATGCATTTGTGATGAACGGAGATTATCCAGCGGCGTTAAAACAGCTTGGTTTAGGTGAACAAGACCGGCGTAAATACGTTCCATCCTCCGGCTGCGTGATGGTGTATCTAGGGTTAAACAAAGTATACGATGAAGCACCTGTTCATCAATTTTTCATGGGAGAACACTTTGATCGGCATATGAGAGAGGTGTTCCAAACGAAAACGATACCTCAAGATCCATCATTTTATACGTTTAATCCATCGACCATCGATCCATCCCTTGCCCCAGAAGGTAGCAGTGTACTATATATGCTCATTCCTGTTCCATCAGGAGATCACATCAATTGGGAACAAGAGACAGACTTTGTGGATAAAATGGTGGAGCGTCTTGAGAAAAGAGGCTTTCCGCAACTGCGAGAGGCGGTTGTCTGGCAAAAGGTGAGAACACCGAATGATTCAATGCGAGAAGGATTGTTTGAAGGCGGCAGCTTTGGACTCGCTCCTAATTTGTTTCAATCAGGTGTGTTTCGCCCGCAAGTAAAGGTTGCAGATGTAGACAATCTATATGCGGTAGGTGCTTCCATCCATCCCGGCGGCGGGGTACCGATCGTGATGCAAAGTGCAAAGCTCATGGCTTCTGTACTGCTTAAAGAGCTGAACAACAGAAAGGAAGTGAAGCTAAGTGGTTGATGTGCAAACAGCATTGAAAATATGTGAAGAGACCATTCAAACCCATTCAAAAACGTTTTATCGTGCCTTTTCCATGCTGCCTAAAAAGAAAAGACAGGCTGTTTGGGCTGTTTATTCTTTTTGTAGGAGAGCGGATGACATTGTAGATGAGTCTCCTTCACCAAAGGAAGAACTGGCGTCTTTTCAGGAGGCATTTGATCGTTTCTTGCAAGGAGAAGTAGATCGTGATGATCCAATGTGGGTGGCGCTGGAGTATACATTTCAACAGTTTCGTATGGATGAATCCCCATTCCGTGACCTGCTGCGTGGACAGGAGATGGATTTAGAGCAGCACCGGTATGAAACGTTAGATGAACTGCTCATCTATTCCTATCATGTCGCAAGTACAGTTGGATTAATGCTGCTTCCGATCATTGCACCGCGTAAAAAAGAACAGCTAAAAGAAGCCGCGATTTCCCTTGGGATTGGCATGCAGTTGACCAATATTCTTCGAGACATTGGTGAGGATAAGGCGGAAAGGAATCGCATTTATTTGCCAAAACAAGTCATGGATCAATTTGGGTATACAGAGCAAGAATTACAAGAAGGGATCGTTAATCAAGCCTTCCAGCATGTATGGGAATATATTGCGTTTGAGGCAGAGGCGTACTATGAGGAATTTTTTGACCATCTCCATGAATTCCCACTTTATTCAAGGATACCAGTGAAAGCAGCTGCTCACTTTTATAAGGCTATTTTAGATAAAACTAGAGAAAACGAATACCGCGTCTTTACGAAGCGGTCATATATTTCAACACAAGAAAAAGCACTTATTTTAGAAGATATTACGTAATGAAAAGAAGACAAAGGGGTAAAATAAAGTTCGTTTTAGCCCTTTCAGCGTGTAGACAAACCCTCGCATTCGGTGTCAGTCCTGCGCTTCGGTGCTCACGAATGTCAAATTCGCTCCGCGCCGATGCTCGTCCTTCCTAGGGCTGCAAAGGTTTTCTATCACGCTGAAAAGAAGACAAAGGGCTAAAATAAAGTTCGTTTTAGCCCTTTGTCAACAATCTGAAAGGACTGCACCCGCAGTCCTTTTTATGTGGAAGTAAACCGGTACTCCGTCCACACTCTTGAACGCCACCGCCTATACATGAAGATACCTCTTATCCATTCATCTACGATAAAAGAAATCCAAACCCCGATCAGGCCCATTTCAAGTTGAATGCCTAATAAATAAGCGATCGGAAGGCCGATGCCCCACATTGAAATCATCGCCATATAGACTGGAAACTTCGCGTCACCAGCTGCCCGCAAGGAGTTGATGATGACCATATTAAAAGAACGTCCAGGCTCTAAAATAATCGTCAATATGAGGAGGACGCTCGCGATTTGAATGATCTCACTGTTGCTAGTGAAAAAAGTAAGTAAATGCGTCGATGATAAAGATAAAGCAGTCGAAGAAAGAAGCGAGATGGCAATGGCCCAGTATAAGCTTTTCATGCATCTTCGATAGGCCGCATCAAATTCTTTCGCCCCGATCAGGCGCCCAATTAAGATTTGCGTTCCTTGGCTAATGGCGGCACCAAATAACATAATGAACATCATCAAATTCTGGGTATAGACTTTTGCTGCCAGTGCTTGCGTGCCCATAAATGTGATAAACAGCGTAATAATCATTTGAGAGCCATTATAAGAAAGCTGTTCTCCAGCAGAAGGAATGCCGATTTTTAGCAGTTTTTTTAAATGCGTTCGCTGGATGTAAAACATTCGCTTGAATGAAAACCGCAATCCAATGCGGTGTCGAACAATGAGGATCATGGCTGTTAGACCGATCAACCGTGCAAATGATGTGGAAAGAGCAACACCCATGACACCTAATACAGGGAAGCCAAATGGTCCAAAGATGACCAAATAATTACCAGCAACGTTTAACAGATTCATACCGATGGTGACATACATCGTATCTCTCGTGAATCCATAGCTTTTTAAAATAGCACTATAGGTCATAATGAGCGCCTGTATAAAAGACAGCAGGCCGACAATCTGTAAAAAGACGGTTGCATCTGGCATGAGCTCGCTTGATAATCCCATGATATGCAGGATGGGCACAGCTAACACAAACATAAGAAGACTGATCACAAAGCTAATGAGGAAGTTGGTGCCTAGTGATACATAGGCAACTAGGGTCGCTTCCTGCTTGCGGCCCGCTCCTAAAAGCTGCGCAATGACAATCGTCGTCCCAGTCGTAATGAAGCTGAACATCACAATCAATAGATTTAATAGCTGATTGCTTACCCCTACTGCGGCAACACTATTGTCAGAATACTGGCTGAGCATCAGTGTATCTGCGCTGCCCATCAGCATATATAAAGAGATTTCAATAAAAATAGGCCAAGTTAATGCAAATAATGAAGGGTGGGATTTTTCACTTTTGGCTTGAACCTTTTGTATTGTGAGTGCTTGTGGTTTCATCACATCACCTTCTTTCGTATAAATCCGATTTATAGTGTACCTTGCATCGACTATAATAAGAAGAGATGAAACCGAAACTTATTGGAGAAATCCGACTTCATAAGGGGATGAATATGGGTCCGTTTATTACATTTACTGTACCGCCATTTCCAGTCTATATTGCTTCAGGCAAAGGTGTATTCCACCCAGGAGAACGACATATCTCCAGAATTTTCACCGTATTTGATCTTCTTTATGTCACGAAAGGTGAACTGTGGATCACAGAAGACGAGGTGCCTCATCACGTAAAAGAGGGAGAATATATCATCTTATCACCGGGACTTGCCCATGGTGGACATCTTCCATGCAAAGAAGAAACACTTTATGAGTGGCTGCATTTTTCAATTGATTCATTTGAGTTTACAGATCGGCCGAGAGAACACTGGTTTGACATGAAGCAAAATCAAGCCACTTTTGAAAAAGCAGCAAGCTATGAATTTCGTCTGCCCCGAAAAGGAAAAGTGAAAGGGGAAAGCGTGCTACAGAAGCATCTTTCAGCGATGCGCGCTTTAAATGATGATGCGTCTGAACTTCAGCTCAAAAAGCAGCTTCAATTTGAGGAAATGCTCATTCAGTTACAAAAAGAAGCATTTCATATTCCAAGTGCAAAGGAGACTGTCGCTTCAGAAGTGGTTCACTATCTTGAACGTCATTTTACGCAAAAATTACAGATGGAGAAGCTGGCAGAGATTCTCCATTATCATCCTGATTACATGACAAGGTGCATGCAGACCGTGTACGGACTGACGCCGAGCCAGTACATCAATCGACTCAAAATTGAAAAAGCCAAAAGCCTGCTTGCTTCAACGAATGAAAAAATAGCTCTCATTGCAGAACATGTAGGCATTGATGACCCTACTTATTTTTCAAAGCTGTTTCGGCAAAATGAAGGCATGACGCCTATCGAGTATCGTCATCTTGCTAAAAGAACGACAAAGTAAAGGAACGTGAACAGATGAAAGGAAAAAAAGAAGAGATTGTGAGCATACGTCCATTAGACGAAACCGATTTAGAAGTGGTATGGCATTTAAGGTTTAAAGCCCCAGACCAGGCCTATCGAAAGTGGAATGCACCGTATTTTATTGAACATGACATATCGCTTGCTGCATTTAAAAAACGCTATTTACAGGATGATTCTGTCCTGCCAAAACTATTTGGCATTGATGTCGGAGGTGAATTAAAGGGCACAGTTTCTTATTATTGGGAGAATGAACGCACACGCTGGCTGGAGTGCGGGATTCTTATTTATGACTCACGTTTTTGGAATGGGGGCGTTGGAACAAAGGCATTGCGTCTATGGATCGATGAACTCTTTTCACACATCGATATCCCACGCATCGGTCTGACCACCTGGTCTGGAAATGAACGCATGATGCGTTGCGCAGAGAAATGCGGGTTTATCCTTGAGGGAAGACTGCGTAAGGTTCGTTACTATCAAGGGGATTATTATGATTCGATGCGGTATGGGATGCTAAGAGAAGAATGGCAAAGCCTTCCGCACCATTCATTTGAATAGTTGTTTTTAAGATTAGGAAAAAAGTATAGTAAGATTCAATAAATTGAAAAAGAAGGGTGGCGGATGAATGTGAAATGGATTACAGGTTGGTTTGTATCCATATTAGTCGCAATCTACCTATTCGTTGATGCACCAAAACACGGGAAAAATAAATGGTTATGGGCCATCTTAGGCCTTTTACTCGGGCTCTTCACACTTGGAATATATCTCATTCAAACAGGAAGAAAAGGGTTGGGCTGGACAGTACTGGTTGTGTCCGTTTTCATCTATGCGATTGCCATCCTCGTCTTTGTCTTGTACTTTCTCATGCTGGTCTTCGGGTACTCCAACGCAAATTAGAGAGTACGGCTGTACATACATCATAGGTGATTTTTTTTAGTTCAAGTTGCTACCGATTGATGGTTTGATGGCGCCATAGCATCATAAGGATAAAAGGTGGTGGGCTCGGGCAGGATGATCCTCATGTTTAACCATCTTATTTTATCTCATGTGGCTCACTGTTTTGATCAAGTAAGTCCTTCATAAAGAAGGGCTTTTTCTTTTATTTTTTGAGCAGGGACACCTGCAATGACAATCTGCTCTTCATGAAAGGAGCGATTCACTACAGCATTTGCTCCGATGGAAATATGATTCGCAATATAAATGTTTCCAAACAGTTTAGCGCCAGGGCCGATCCATACATGATCTCCGATGACGGGCACATCTTTTTCATGATGGTTTTGACCGATATTCACACCTTGATGAATATCACAAAACGCGCCGATTTTGGCATGCTTGTTTACAATCAACAGCCCAGTATGGTTGATTCTGAGCCCAGGTCCAAATACACCAATTGGGATATCAAAGCCAAGCTGCATGCCTTTCTTTTTATGTAAGTAACGATAAAACCATTTGCGTAACGTAGCACCGCTATTCGTATAGTACTCATATTTTCGTAAATATCTTTGATATTTCCAAATATCATCCCCAAGCCACTTTGGTCTTTTTCGATTGATGGCAAGTGCTTTCTGATCTTGTGCCAAATAGTGGTGAAGGTCATGCTTCGTTAAAATCATCAGATCTCCCTCGATTCCCTTTCGTTTCAGAGAAATTATACCATTATAACCATTTATATCAAGATAAAATGACGTTCATTTTTTGTTTTACTACATTCATTTCATTCGGCCGTCCCGTATCAAACAAGGGAGCTACAACGCATAGAGCAAAAGAACCAGGAGAATTGATTTGTAATTTTTTTCAACATTTTTCATACTCAAACGTTACATCGCCTTATGGCTGTAGATGTTTGTAAAAAATACACGAAATTACTCGTTAAAAAGAGAATATAGCATTCATATGCTTTTAGAATCATCTTTTTGAATACAATTGACTTTCGTATCTTACATCCTCTAGGCTAGTAAATGAAAATGATAATCTTTATCAATTGGAGGAGTGTTTTATTATGTCCATCAAAACCGTTTCTAAAAATCAGCAATTTTTAGAGCAGCAAAGTCAAAGAGAATCTAATGCAAGGTCTTACCCGAGACGGTTCCCATTAGCCATGCAAAAAGCCGAAGGTATGATCGTGACAGATGCAGATGGTAGAGAATTTTATGACTGCCTAGCAGGTGCAGGAACACTTGCCCTTGGTCACAATCACCCGGTTGTTATAGATGCTATTGAACGTATGCTTCATGAAAAAAGACCGTTGCATACGCTGGACATCACTTCAGAGATTAAAGAAGAATTTGTGAATGAGATTTTTTCTCACTTGCCAGAAGAGTTTGCAAAAAGAGCAAAAATTCAATTTTGTGGACCAACTGGTGGTGATGCTATAGAAGCAGCAATTAAATTAGTCAAGACAGCGACGGGAAATCGTTCCATTCTATCATTCCACGGAGCATATCATGGTGCTACACATGGCACGATGTCATTAAGCGGCAACTTATCGCCAAAAGAAAAAGTACAAGGATTAATGCCAGATGTTCACTTCCTGCCTTATCCATATGAATACCGCTGCCCATTTGGAATCGGCGGTAAAGACTCACATCGCATTTCCAGTTCTTATATTGAGCGTGTATTAAATGATCCTGAGAGTGGAATTCTCCCGCCAGCAGGCATGATCTTTGAAGCGGTGCAAGGGGAGGGCGGCTCCATCCCGGCATCAATTGAATGGATACAAGAAATGAGACGAATCACAAAAGAAAAAGGAATTCCACTTATTATTGATGAGGTTCAATCAGGCATCGGCCGAACTGGTAAGATGTTTGCCTTTGAACATGCTGGTATTGTGCCAGATGTCATTGTGTTATCAAAAGCAATTGGGGGAAGCCTTCCGCTATCCGTTGTGATTTATGACAAAGACTTAGATCAATGGAATCCAGGTGCACACATTGGCACGTTTAGAGGAAATCAAATGGCGATGGCAGCTGGAACTGCTACGCTTAAATATATAAAAGAAACCAATCTGCTTGATCATGTAGAAGCGCTTGGTCAGCGTATGCAGGCCAATCTAAAAGACATTCAAAAACAAGTGCCTGCTCTCGGTGATGTGCGAGGAAGAGGATTAATGATTGGTGTTGAAGTTGTGAATCCAGATGAGAAACAGGATGTGGACGGCAGTTATCCAGCAAATCCAGAGCTAGCCAGTCTCATTCAAAAGAATTGTTTTGATAAAGGCTTAATTGTGGAGACAGGAGGCCGTTTTGGAAGTGTGATTCGATTCTTACCGCCTTTGACCATGACAGAAGAACAGCTTGAAAAAGTCATCACGATTTTTAAAGAGGCAGTTTACGATGCAGTCAACTAAACCATCTGTCGATTCATTATTTATTCAACAAAGCCAGCTTGGGAGGGAGTCCTTCCAAGCGGCTCTCTACACATCCATCGACAGCTTACTGGCAGAGTGGCAAACAAGCAGAGGACCGTATAGCGGAATATTGCCTGGGAAATTAGCGACTCATGTCGAATCGTTATTCCAGATTCAACCGGCTGGTGAATCCATTGAGTCTGTTTTTCAAGATATAAAAAATCACCTTTTACCGCATTTGGTTGATGTGTCACATCCTAAATGCCTGGCACATTTGCATTGCCCACCTCTTATCCCTGCTCTGGCAGCAGAGGTGATCGTAAGTTCCTTTAACCAATCAATGGATTCCTTTGATCAAAGCGGCATTGCATCTTTGGTTGAGGAGGAAATCCTCAAGTGGTTATGTGAAAAGTTTTCTTATGGAGAACGAGCAGATGGGACCTTTACGAGCGGTGGAACCCAATCTAACTACATGGGACTGCTTTTAGCAAGAGATGCATTTTGTGAAAACACTTGGCAATGGAATGTACAGCAGAAAGGGTTGCCGAGCGAGGCAAATCGTATGCGGATTCTTTGCTCCAAGAATGCCCACTTCACTGTAAAAAAATCAGCATCTCAGCTAGGTTTAGGTGAACAGGCTGTTGTGTTAGTTGAGACAGACGAACATCACCGAATGGACCTGCATGATTTGCAGAAGAAGCTTATGGAGCTTAAGGAGCAGGATTTGCTTCCATTTGCAGTCGTGGCGACTTGCGGGACAACTGATTTTGGCAGTATTGATCCTGTACGTGACATATATGACATGGTGAAGCCTTTCGGTTTGTGGATTCATGCAGATGCTGCCTATGGAGGAGCGCTTGTATTAAGCAAAACCTTCCGAGGAAAATTAGATGGCATCGAGCTTGCTGATTCGATCACGATCGACTTTCATAAGCAATTTTATCAGCCGATCTCCTGCGGGGCATTTCTACTAAAGGATAAAAGACATTTTGGTTTGATTGATTACCATGCAGATTATCTCAATCCAAAGGAAGATGAACTGGAAGGCATTCTGCATCTCGTGAATAAATCTGTTCAGACGACGCGCCGGTTTGATGCGCTAAAACTCCTTCTCTCTCTGCGTATGATTGGAGAAGAAGGATTTGCAAGTATCATTGACCATACCATCCATTTTGCGAAAGATGTGGCTACGTTGATTGAGAAAAATGATCATCTTGAGGTGATCAATCCTGATCCAGAAATCAATGCAGTCGTGTTTCGTTTTATAGATGATCATCAAGCAGAGGACATCAATAAAATCATTCATCGCACACTTTTCCAAACAGGAACGGCTGTCGTAGCAAAAACAGTAGCCGATGGTCAAACTTGCTTAAAATTCACTTTGTTAAATCCGAGAACGACTATTACACATATTGAGGAAATCCTTTCTGACATTGTTGATATCGGGATCGCTCATATTCAATCCGGGAGGGTACTACGTTGAGTCAATATAAACAAATGGCTGAAAATGCAACGATGCAAAGTTTTTTAAACTGTTTTTTACGTGAAACAGGAATTGATCGATCTGCAAAGAAAGAGACAAAAGCAGACGGCTCACTTGTATTTGTAGCAGCATTAGCAAAACAAGATCTTGAGCTTGTCATTCCGATTCGATATTTTTCGCCTGTAGGCCGTCATCTCTTTGATTTTCCCGTTCGCTTTCGCCCGCAAGGCAGTGAGCAACAGGGAACGATCGTCGATTACACCACACTTGTTGCTTTATGTTCAAAGGAACTTCTCATTGAATACGGCCGCACAGATGCAGAGGATGAGTTCATGCTTCGCATCATTTTAAGCTGCCGGAATATTGAACGATTCATCAGAGAGAGAGAAAGTGATCGAGCAGCTCTTTCTTCAGCTGATTTTGAATATATCGAAGCGGAGCAGTCACTTCTTCTTGGGCATTTAACGCATCCTACACCAAAAAGCAGACAAGGAATGACAGAAGAGGAGGAAGCGATTTATTCTCCTGAGCTGAAAGGCTCTTTCCAGCTTCATTACTTTAAAGCGCATCCGTCAATTGTGCTTCAGGATTCTTCTCTTTCAGAATCTGCGGCAAGTCTCATGTTTGAGGAGCTCATGCGCCAGATGCCGGAAGAAAAAGAGAGACTGACGACGTTAACAGAAGGCGGTGAATATGTCCTGATTCCGATTCATCCGCTACAAGTCCAAGTGGTCATGGAGAAAGCGTTCGTCAAGCGTTATATAGAGGACGGGATGCTGACGTATTTAGGGCCACTAGGGTCTGAATACACAGCGACATCTTCCTTTAGAACGGTCTATCAAAAAGACTCTGCGTACATGCTCAAATTCTCTGTCCCTGTAAAGATCACAAACTCTTTACGCGTTAACAAACAAAAGGAACTTGATCGCGGAGTTGAGATGTCTCGTATCTTAAAAACAGAATTAGGCGTTTCTTTATATGACAAATTCTCTGGATTCCGTGTGATTGAAGATCCTGCGTATCTATCTATTCAAGGGGATGAGGCGGAATCTGGCTTTGAAGTCGTCATTCGTCAAAATCCATTTTTGCATCATGAAAAAGGGGCAAGCTTAATTGCAGGGCTATGTCAGGATCATGCATACGGAGGAAAATCAAGGCTTTCAGGCATTATTCATGAATTAGCAGACGCTGAAGGCAGATCAACAGAAGATGTCAGCCGTGATTGGTTCACACAATATTTATCGATTTCGTTAGAGCCGATGCTTTGGTTGTTTGAAACGTATGGTCTTGCCCTTGAAGCCCATCAGCAAAATGCTGTCGTACAGCTAAAGAATGGATATCCGCACACATTCTATTATCGTGACAATCAAGGCTACTATTATAGCGAATCGAAAAAGGATCAGCTTGCGAAGCTTGTTCAAAACTTAAGCGTCAGAAGTGAAACCATTTGTGCAGACGATGTAGCGGTTGAGAGACTGCGTTACTATTTCTTCTTTAATCATTTGTTTGGTCTTGTGAATGGTTTTGGTACAGAGGGGCTTGCAAAAGAAGAAGGTTTATTAGCCCTGATTAGAGACACACTGCTTGCGCATGAAGAGACATATGGTGCATCTGAGCTGACGAACAGTCTTCTTCGGTCACAGGAGCTGCCTTCAAAAGCGAACTTACTCACGCGGTTTGAAGATATGGATGAGCTGACGGGTTCTTTAGAAACTCAATCCAGGTACACGTCTGTGTTGAATCCGCTCTTTTTACATAAGGAGGCGCTGATTGGATGAGGCATCGAATTGGGTTCATTCGCGCTGAATATGAACGGGACGTCCAGCTTGTCCACAAGTGGATGCAAGAAGAGTATGTCCACCCATTTTGGCATTTGAATATTCCATTTCCTGCTTTTGAAAAGCACTTTTATCAGGCCATTCATGATCCGCATCAAACCCTTTATTTAGGAACCATTGATGGAACGCCGATGAGCTATTTTGAAGCATACAATGTGAAAGGGGATATCATTGAATCGTACTATGAGCCTTCTCCGCATGATCAAGGCATTCACCTGTTAATTGGAGAGCCAGATTATGTAGGGAAAGGATTTGCGGCTCCGCTGCTTCAAGCCATGACAGCATTTCAGTTTGAGCAGAACAAACGAACAGAAAAAATCGTGGCTGAGCCAGATATTCGGAACGAAAAAATGATTCATGTCTTTGAAAAGTGTGGATTCGAACGTGTGAAACCAGTTACTTTACCAGATAAAACAGGTCTTTTGATGTTTTGTCATCGAGATCGATTTGAAAGGAAGTATAACCATGACGCGGTTCAACAAGCAAAATAATGTAGTGGATGTCATTGGGATTGGTATTGGACCATTTAACCTAGGGCTTGCTGCATTATCTGAAGAAGTAGATGAAATTGACGCTTTGTTTTTTGAAAGAAGTGAAGCGTTCCACTGGCATCCAGGTATGCTCATTGAAGGGACTACACTTCAAGTCCCCTTTTTAGCGGATCTTGTCAGTATGGCGGATGTGAAAAGCAAATATAGCTTTCTCAACTATTTGCAGGAACAAAACCGTTTGTATTCATTTTACTTTCTAGAAGACTTCCATATCCCGCGCAAGGAATATAGTCATTATTGCCGCTGGGTCGCGGATCAATTAGATTCTTGCCGATTTGGCATGAATGTCGAATCTGTCTCCATCGTTGAAAAAGCTGGAGAAAAACGATATGAAGTGCATGTCCGTCATGTGAAAGATCAAACGGTAGAGGTGTTTGAAAGTAAGCATCTTGTTTTAGGTATCGGCACACAGCCTGCGGTACCAGTATCTCTTCAGCCAGCTTTAGGGGATCGGGTGTTTCATTCTGCTGATTACTTGAAACGAAAGAAAGAAGGCTGTTTTAAAGGAAAATCCGTGACGGTCATCGGTTCTGGTCAAAGTGCGGCAGAAGTATTCTATGACATTTTATCAGACGATGAGGCGAAGGATATTCATTGGTTTACACGCTCTAAAGGGTTTTTCCCAATGGAATATTCAAATTTGGGTCTTGAGTATTTCTCTCCAGACTATATTGATTTCTTTTATGAGCTTCCTCAGCCTAAAAAAGATGCGCTATTAAAGCAGCAAGATTTGCTGTATAAAGGCATCAGCTCAGCGATGATCCGAGATATTTATCACTTGCTTTATGAACGTTCTGCTTGCGGAGAGCAGCTGAACACCGTGCTGCAGGCGATGACGGAGGTCAATTTGATTGAGGAAACGAGGGACGGCTTATCGCTTTCATGCAATCAATGGGTCAAAGAGGAATCCTTTACGCATGAGACAGACATTGTCGTTTTGGCAACGGGCTATCAATCTGTATTACCGCCATTTATTGATCCGATTTCCCATCATATTCAGTGGGATCATCAAGGACGCTTCCAGGTTGAACGTGAATATCGATTGAAAACAAATACATTAGGTGAAAATGATATTTTTGTACAAAATGCAGAGCTTCATACACATGGAGTAGGCGCACCAGATTTAGGGCTAGGGGCGTACCGAAACAGTGTCATTATCAATGAACTGGCTCGTCGACCTGTGTATCCACTTTATCAAAAGCATGTTTTCCAGACATTCGGTACACATAAACACGCAAATACATTTGAAGAAATCAAAGGGTAAGGAGGATGAACCGATGAGTATACAAGATGAAATGAAAAAAGCGGTCAATCCTGCTGCTTGGAAAAAAGCAAACCAGCGAATGGTGGCAAAAATGCTGTCCGAATATATGTATGAGGATATGCTTCATCCCGTTCAGCTAAATCATCAGGATGGCATCGCCCAATATGAATTAATCATTCACGAACAGAAGAAATATCGTTATCTCGCAAAACCTCGTTTGTTTGATAGTTTTGATACGATTGCTGAATCGATCGAGTGCTGTCAAGACGGAACGTGGACAAAGGATGTTAGTGCCATTGTGTTTTTACTAGACATTCAGCCGATCATCCCAATGTCTTCTGAAACAACTGGCCATCTGATCAAAGAGCTTCACCATACCTTGTTAGCTGATGTTCATTTGCTGTCGAAAAAAGCACTTCGTGCAGATGAGCTGACGGATACAGATTACGCATGGATTGAAGGCGAGATGACTGGTCATCCGTGGATCGTCTATAACAAAGGGCGTATTGGGTTCAGCTACGAGGATTACTTAGCCTATGCACCTGAAAGGCAGGAATGTGTGCAGCTGTCTTGGATTGCTGTTCACCGAGAGCTTGCGACTTTCCATGCGGTCGATCATGAGAACTATGAGCACATCATTGCCAAGGAATTAGACGAAGTCACGATTCGTCAATTCCAACGTGTGTTAAAGGATGAAGGGCTGAATGCGGCTGATTATTATATGATGCCTGTTCATAAATGGCAGTGGACACATATGATCATCCAACATTTCCCCGAAGATTTAGCGATGCGCCGTATTGTGTATTTAGGAGAAGGGCTGGATCAATATATTCCACAGCAATCGATCAGAACCTTTACGAACATCTCAAATAAAGGCAAGCATCATATTAAATTGCCAATGAGTATTTTAAATACGCTAGTGTACCGGGGGCTCCCATCAGAACGTACGGTGATTGCTCCTCGTATTACAGCGCATATTAAAGGCATCGCGGATCAAGACGTCTTTTTGTCCGATGTATGCCGCGTCATTTTACCAGGTGAGAATGCGAGTATCAATGTTGATCATCCTTATTACAGCAAGCTACCTGGTGCGCCATATCAATACCTTGAAATGCTTGGAGTCATTTTTAGAGAAAGCATTTATACGTATTTAGATGAAGGGGAGAGCCCTGTTACGCTGGCGGCACTGACGTATGAAGATCATGAAGGCGAGCCTTATCTGAAGCAGCTCATTGAAAAATCGGGTCTGTCAGCAAAAGAATGGATGGCGTCATTCTTCCATGTTGTCATGCCGCCGCTTCTGCACTTTATGTATCAATATGGCACGGTGTTTTCACCGCACGGACAAAATACAATTCTTGTATTAAAAGATCATAAGCCGCATCGTTTGGCGATCAAAGATTTTGTTGATGATGTGAACATTAGTGATCAACCGCTGCCTGAATTGGCTTCATTAGAAGAAGATCTAAAGGAAGTGCTGCGTAGTGAGCCGCCTGAGGGTCTTGTACAATTTATTTTTACGGGCCTGTTTATTTGCAATCTTCGTTACGTGTCAAACGTGTTAGACAATCACAATCTGTTAGATGAAACGACGCTTTGGCGCTTGCTTGCAGAAGAAATTCAGCAGTATCAAAAGCAATTTCCACAGCTAAAAGATCGTTTTGCTTTATTTGATCTATTCCAGCCTCAGCTGACAAAGCTTTGCTTAAACCGTAATCGCATGATTGATTATGGCTATGGAGATGGAGATGACCGGCCGCATGCATCAGAGCATGGCAAGGTCACAAATGCACTCGCTCAAGTTCTCTCATCCGTAGGCGAAAAGTAAATAAGAAAAGCTGTAGACAACATCTGTCTACAGCTTTTTGATTTTTTAAGAAAATGCTTGTGAGGCCAGGAAATAGAGAAGCGCAGGATCGTTCTGCTTTTCGTTCCCGCGAATCATCATAAAATGTGCGACGTTTGTTTTCGTAAATCCTGCTTCTACAAGTGATGCATGCAGGCGTTCAGCTGTTTCTTCCTGCATATCTAAACGAAAGGCGCCAGAATAAGACGTGAGAAGTGATTGAATGAGTGATAGCGCCGTTTGTTCATCGTTTGCTGCAAGCGGGCCAATCATCAGATTAGCTGGTGTTTCCACACCAAACGCGAAACCGGTGATTTCGTGGTGTTCATCCTTTGCGATCAGTTTAAATGCTGCTCGCTCCATTCGCTTTATTAAGAAGTTTGATCGATTGGTCCCTGCGCCTTTTTCATCCAGCCTTTCAATAGACGGGAGGTGCGTTTCATCAGCGGGAAAAAGATGAATCTGATGTGACGGATGAAGCGCACTAGGGTTTGTTTTTTGTGCTTTGTATGTATGAATATAACCGGCTGTCTGAAAGCCGATTTTTTCATAAACTGGCTGTCCTTGTACGGTAGCCGTTAAAACGACAGGGACACTTGGATCACTATGACGAAGCAGTGTGTCAATCATTTGACGGGCAAGACCGAGGCCTCGATGTGTCTCAGATACAATGACCGCTCCAATTGATGCCACTCTGTCATATTGAAAAAGTCCTGCGCATGAAATGACTTGTCCGTCAGTTGTTGTAAAACCGGTAAAATGTCCATTTGTTAAAAGAGATGTGAGCTCTTCCGCATTGTAATCAGGCCAGTCGACCTCTTTTGACAATGCGACAAGATCTGGTATGTCATCAAGTGTTAAAGATCGTTGAATAACGTTTGGCAATACACGCAACTCCTTCTTCGATGATTTCTCTACATGTATCGTACCATAAGAACGCATAAGAAAAAGGAAAAGGGAGCACCTTTTCCTTTTGTATAGTTTAATAATTGAGGTCACGATTGTATTCATATTCAAAGGTGAGCTGTAAGTTCTTAATTGAGACAACGCCTACTTTGATTAACCGTCCACCGATTAATTGAGGAACCTCGGTTGCATTAAAAGAAACAAAAAAGCGGTCTTTTGCTGGCACTTGACTTGTTTTATAAGAAGAGATGTCAACTTTTTGACCGTTCCAAGGTACGTTCACTGTTCCACCTTTTAAGGAAGAGACCGTGAATACATAATTATATGCATTTGTACTACCTTTTTCAGCTTCTAATGACAGGCCAGTGACAACGGCATCCTGCGGCAAGCTGCTTAAATCAAAAGAAGAATTGGGAGATCCGGCTTCATTGAAACTATTCAATGTGGCAGGTGATCCATATCGTTTGGTTGTGCCTTTTTCAATACTTTTATCAAAGACAATACGATACATGTTGTCCTCTTCATTTAATAATTGCTTTGGTTTAACGGCTAAGTAGTAGTCAGTGCTTGCGGCAATTTTCGGCATATGGATGATTTCATTTTGGTTGTTTGTTCGCACAGAGGAAGACACGAGTGATCCGCTCTGATTGTAAAGATAAAGATCGAAATCATTTCCAGCTTTCACATTGACGAGTTTGATAGAAAAGCGGCCATCTGCTCCATCAAATTTAGAGCTGGTGAACCGATAAAAATCAATGTCATTCATAGAAGAGATACTGCCTTCGTGATATAAATAGGTCTTGTTTAGATGAAGAGAGTGCTGTAAGAATTGAGCTTTGTCCATCGTATCATTGTTTGCATAATCACTGTCTGGATACAGATGCTCCAATTCTTCTGTATAATATTTTGTTTGTTTCGTAGAAGTTTCACTCGCTTGTGCAGGTGATTGGAAAAGAGGGCTAGCGATAAAGAGGCCTGTAAGCAATAAAACCCCGATCTTCTTTTTGAACATGACAAACATCTCCTTTTAAGTAAATAACTTTCATTTGTAATATCGGTAAATAAACGTAATTTTTCATATTTATGTCATTTTTAATGATAAAAAGAACCTCCTGGAATGGAGGTTCTTTGTTAATGAACGTTAAAATATCGAGCTTCAGGGTGAGATACGACAATGGCTGAAACGGATGCTTCGGGCTCCATCATAAACCCTTCTGTGAGATGAATCCCGATTTTTTCTGGCTGCAACAGATGGAATAGTTTTTCTTGGTCTTCTAGATTAGGGCACGCTGGATAGCCAAAGGAATAGCGCTGACCTTGATATTTGGCTTGGAACCGTTTCTCCATCGTGAAATCGACTGGGTCTGGGAATCCCCATTTATCACGAATTACTTGGTGCGTTCGTTCAGCCAATCCTTCTGCAAGCTCAAGTGCTAAAGCTTGGACCGCATGCATTTTTAAATAGTCACCCTCTTGTTTAAATTGCTGCGCAACCTCTCGTATGCGGGCGCCAGCCGTCACTGCAAATAAGGCGATATAATCTTTCTCGTTCTCTCCGCTTTTCCGCACATAATCAGAAATAGACCGGTACGGAAGTTTTTCCTGTCTTGGAAATTGGAATGTCTCAATGACGCGGTCAGGCGCTTCTGGATCATAGATATGCAGATCATTCCCATTTGAACTGGCAGGGAAGAATTGATAGACGAATGCAGGTGCAAACCAGTTTTTCTCTCTGCCTTCTTGAAGAAGATCTGTGATCAGTTGTTTTAATTCCAATGCTTTTGGATGCTGTTCAGCCAAGAGCTTTTTGACCTTTCCTTTTAAACCGAGGTGATGGCCGATCAGCATTTGCTCATTGACATAGGGCATTATGTGGTGCAAATCAATATCCCGTACATAATGGCGTTTCGTATTTTCTGGCGTGAAAATGGCTGCCTCCGGAAGTGTCGCGCGTTTTTCTAGTAATTCAATCACGGCTTTTGGCTGCTTTGTTTCTTTTTCCTTATGGAGTGTTTCTTGATCCTCTAAGGGTTTTGTTTGAAATTGAAGAGGGTTCGTTCTTAATTCATTCGCTAAAGACAGACCGTCCATTGCATCTTTGGCGTAAAGGACGGGGCCATCATATTGAGGCGAAATTTTCATCTTCGTAAACTTCCGTGAAAGCGCCGCGCCGCCCACCAAAATGGGAACAGAGATGTTTGCTTTTTGTAAATCTTGAGCGGTCAAGACCATTTGCTGTGCTGATTTGACAAGTAAACCTGATAATCCAATCATATCTGGCTTTTCTTTTTGCACCGCTTCAATCAATGTTTGTGGGGTTACTTTGATTCCGAGATCGACGACGTGAAAGCCATTATTGCTCAAAATGATGTCGACCAGGTTTTTCCCTATATCATGGACATCGCCTTTGACGGTGGCGAGGAGAATCTTCCCTTTGCCGCTTGCGTCCTTTTTCTCCATAAATTGCTCAAGGTATGAAACAGATGCTTTCATGACCTCAGCGGATTGGAGGACTTCAGCTACAATCAATTCGTTTTGATTAAAAAGCCGACCTACCTCTGACATTCCCTGCATTAATGGTCCATTGATGATATGAAGAGGTGATTCAAATTTTTCCAAAGCAAGGGCAAGGTCATCAATCAGTCCTTCTTTCGTCCCTTCGACGACATAGAGTGCCAGTCTTTCATCAAGCGATAAGGAGATCTTTGGTTTTTTCTCTGTTTTCTTTTTCCTGCGATAAAATTGGGTGAACTCAGCAAGGGTTTGATCATTTGTTTCATAAAGTAAAGTTTCAGCCAGCTTGATTTCTTCCTTTGGAATTGAAGCGAAGCGTTCAAGCTTTTCAGTATTCACGATCGCATAATCAAGCCCTGCTTTGACGCAGTGATACAAATAAACGGCATTCAATATTTCTCTACCAACTGGCGGGAGTCCGAAAGACACGTTACTAATGCCTAAAATGGTGAGACATTCAGGCAGTACTGCTTTGATTCGCTCAATGCCTTTAATCGTCTCTTCAGCAGCACCAATATACTGTTCGTCTCCAGTACCTACTGGAAAGACAAGCGGGTCAAAAATGATATCACTCGCAGGGATTCCATATTTTTTCGTGAGCAGGTCATGGGATCTTACGGCAATTTCAAGTTTTCGATCTGCTGTGACGGCCATCCCTGTTTCATCGATTGTTCCAACAACAAGTGCGCCGCCATATAGCTTGACAAGCGGAAGAATCTCTTCAAAGCGCTCTTCTCCATCCTCTAAATTAATAGAATTAATAATGGCTTTTCCTTGAGAATACATGAGTGCTTTTTCGATGACATGTTTATCGGTTGAATCAATGACAAAAGGAGCTTTCACTTTTTTCATGGCTTCTTTTAAAAAGCCTTCCATGTCTGCTATCTCATCACGATCAGGGTCTGCTAAACACACATCAATGACGTGAGCGCCATTTTTCACTTGAGCACGGGCAATTTCTGCTGCCTCTTCAAACTTTTGTTCTGCGATGAGCCGTTTGAATTTGCGTGAACCAATGACATTTGTGCGCTCACCAACAAAGAGGGGGCGCATCGCTTCTTCATAAATGAGGGGCTCGATTCCTGATACGGTATGCGGTGATGACTCATGCGACATGCTGCGGGGCTGAAGCGGACGTACTTCATCTGATAATGCCTTAATATGTGCAGGCGTTGTACCGCAGCAGCCGCCAACGATATTTAACCAGCCTTCTTTTGCAAAAGCGGCGATTTTTTTAGCAAGCGAAGCAGGGGATTCGTGATATTGTCCTTCTTCATCAGGGAGACCAGCGTTTGGATAGCAGCTGACAGCCGACTTTGAGATGGAGGAAAGTGTACGGATATGGTCTGTCATAAATTCTGGACCAGTTGCACAGTTTAGTCCGACGCTGATTGGTTTCATATGCTCAAGTGAGATATAAAAGGCTTCAATATCTTGACCGGCAAGGGTGGTGCCCATTGGTTCGATCGTCCCTGACACCATCAGTGGTAGCTCAATACCGGTTGCGTGAAAGGCTTCTTGAATGCCTTTAAATCCAGCTTTGACATTCAGCATGTCTTGACTCGTTTCTAAAAGAAGAGCATCACATTTCCCATCAATCAGGGCGCGGGCTTGTTCTTCATAATTTGCAACGAGCTCTTCAAACGTTGTGCCGCCTGTCACGGATAATGTTTTTGTAGTGGGCCCCATTGCGCCTACTACAAAGCGGGGCCAGTCTGGCGTCGACAAACGGTCTGCTTCACGCTTTGCCAGCTGAGCTGCTTTTACGTTCAATTCATAGGCGAGATGGCCAAGTCCATATTCATCGAGAACGAGCTTCGTCGCACCGAATGTATTTGTTTCAATGAGGTCAGCACTTGCCTCTAGGTATTGCCGGTGAATCGTGGAGATAATGTGAGGGGCTGTGACGTTTAAATATTCGTTACAGCCCTCATACTCTTCTCCGCCGAAATCCTCTGCTGTGAGATCGGCGTTTTGAATCATTGTGCCCATTGCACCGTCAAGGACGAGGATGCGTTTTTTGAGCTGTTCAGTGATAGTTGGCATGGATGTTTGGCTCCTTTTCTTTCTGATGGATGTAAGTTGTCAGTTCTGCTGTTAAATCTGATCGAAGGAAAGGGGTAATTAAATAGATACCATTAAACAATTCGCAAGCTGTATCTAATAAAGAGCGGGCAATCGCTAACCCTTCTGTCCGCTGCTTTTCTTTATTTTCGCCTGCCTTGGCCATAATCTCACGAATCGAGTCAGACAATTTAATGCCGGGAATTTCATGATGAATAAACTCTGCGTTTCGGCTGCTTGTTAGCGGCATAATACCGATGTAAATCGGTTTATCCAAATGTCGGCTTTCTTCATGAATCTTCACAAGCTGTTCCTCAGAGTATACAGGTTGTGAAATAAAATAATCGGCACCGTATTCGATTTTCTTCTCGAGGCGTTTGACTGCTTTATCAATATGACGGACATTTGGATTAAACGCGCCAGCCACTGAAAAATTAGTCTTTTTCCCGAGCGGCTTCCCGGAGAAAGATAGTCCCTCGTTAAATTGTTTGATCAGACGGATCAAATCAAAGGAGGTTAAATCATACACAGATGTCGCACCTGGGAAGTCTCCAATTTTAGACGGATCGCCTGTGATGGCTAAAATATCGGTTAGTCCAAGTGTGTCCAGCCCCATTAAGTGGGATTGGAGTCCAATCAAATTGCGATCACGACATGTGATATGGACAAGTGAACGCATATCAAGCTGCTGTTTTAATAAAGCGCCGCATGCCACATTGCTAATACGCGGGGTAGCTAGAGAGTTATCGGCCAGTGTGAGGGCATCAATGCCTGCACTTTTTAATTCGTTCGCTGCGACGAGGAATTTTTCAAAGTTCAGCTTCTTCGGCGGGTCTAGCTCGACGATAATCGAACGTTTTTTCACAGCCAGCTCGTCAAGACCTGGTTCTGTCCGTTGATCTTGGATGGAAATGATTTCTTCTTTTAATATTTTCACTTCTTTTTCGGTGATAGGTGCTAAATCTTTGACCGCCTCAGCCATGGCGCTAATATGCTGAGGGGTTGTTCCGCAGCAGCCTCCAATGATTCGTGCGCCCTGATTTCTAAACTCAAGTGCACTTTTTCGGAAATAATCATTATCTGTATCATAGACGAGTCTGCCTTCTTCAAGGGAGGGGAGACTGCTGTTTGGATAGACAGATAAATGAGAATTTTCCAAAAGTGGAACACCTTCAAGTGCCTGAATCATATGATAAGGGCCCAGCCGGCAGTTAATGCCGACGACATCAGCGCCAAGTGAGGATAATTCAGATAAACCGTCTTTTAGCGGTGTCCCGTCCTGCAATACACCTTGCTCATGCATGGAGACGTTCATGACAATCGGAAGCGCTGTTTCTTTGCGAGCAATCTCAAGAACGGCTTTTGCTTCTTCAATATCGTAATATGTTTCAAGCAGTAATCCATCAGGCTCTTCATTTAAAAGGATATAGAGCTGTTCTCTAAAGCTCCGTTTAATCTCGTCTAAAGAGTAGGCATTTTTGTTAAATGTTCGAATGCCACCGATCGTTCCAAGGACATAAGCTGAGCCAGCGGCTGCTTTGGCAATTTGTACAGCTTTTGTGTTAATGCGTTTTGTTTCTTCTTCTAAACCGTAGCGGGATAGTTTAATATAATTCGCACCGTATGTGTTCGTTTGAATAATGTCCGCTCCAGCTTGCACATATGCCTCGTGCACTCTTTTGACTTCATCTTCTTTTGATAAATTTAATTCTTCAAAGCAACGGTCAATGCCATAAGAGTATAAAAGTGTTCCCATTGCTCCATCAGCAATCAGTACGCGATTTTGTAAGTCTTGTAATAGGCCCATTGGTTTCCTCCTTATTTCTATGTAACAAAAAAAGCCTTCTGATAAGAAGAAGACTTTTTGGCTGTATGGAAATTCTTCTTCTTATCTTCCAAGCAGTTGCTTGCTGGATTTAGCACCTTGGTCATAGAAAATAGATTTCTACTACACCGGTTGCTGAGGCTTCACAGGGCCAGTCCCTCTGCCTCTCTTGATAAGAAAGCGATATGAACATGTCAATGAATTGAACTTCCATCAACTGTATCGAAAAAATCGGAAATAATCAATGGAAAATTTGAAATTTATCGAAAATTTATAAATTGGACGTCAATCGGTAAATCTGCCTTGCGCATAAGCGCAATCACTTCTTGTAAATCATCTTTATTTTTTCCTGTCACACGCACTTGGTCATCTTGAAATTGCGACTTTACTTTTATACCAGATTGTTTGATCAAGGCATTGATCTTTTTGGCATTGTCCTTATCAATCCCGCTAATCAGCTTTGCACGCTGGCGAACGGTTCCACCTAGGGCATGTTCTGTTTTTCCGTAGTCAATGTTTTTAGTCGGTACGTTTCGTTTAATCAGTTTTGTCACAAGGACATCCTTTAGCTGCTCCAGCTTGAAGTCATCATCAGAAATGAGAACGAGTTCTTCTTTTTCTAGTGAAATATCACTTTTACTTCCTTTAAAATCATAACGGTTTTTAATTTCTTTCAGTGCTGCTTGAATGGCGTTTTGCACCTCTGGCAGCTCCACCTTCGATACAATATCAAATGAACTTTCTTTTGCCATCACATATGACCTCCAACTATAGATATTGCGTCTATTTTATCATGCCCATAGGGGAAGAAGAAACTTTATCGAAGAGAGTTCAGATGTATGCGGTATAATTCAAGTACAGTTTGTCCACTTTAGCTAACAGAACTAGAGATGTTCATGATGACAGAAGTATAGTAGAATAAAGTGAATCAAAAGATGAACGAACGCTCTTTTAAGGGCAGATAGGAAGGAAGAGAACATGAGACCAGGTGAGCAACTGACCTTGCAAATAGATAACGAGATGGAATACGGCTACTTTTTAACAGATGGCGAAGATTCTGTTCTCCTACATCGCAGTGAGATGACAGAGGATATTGGAGATCGTGATGAAGTAGAGGTCTACTTATATGTAGATCATGAAGAAAGACTGGCAGCGACGATGAAAATTCCTAAAATCAATGCACATACATACGACTGGGTAGAAGTTGTAGACGTTGTAGAAGATATGGGTGCTTTTGTCGATATAGGTTTGTCAAAGGATGCACTTGTTGCAACTGAACACCTCCCGCCTTTTGAGGAAGCGTGGCCGAAAAAAGGCGACAAACTATACTGTATGCTCAAAGTGACAAGTTACGGGAGAATGTTCGCAAAACCAGCCACTGAAGATGTGATCAGTGAATTATTTACTGAAGCGCCAGAAACGTTAATGAACAAAGAAATTACTGGAACAATCTATCGCTTAATTGCGACAGGTTCTTTTATGCTGACAGATACAGGCGTGCGTGGATTTATCCACCGCACGGAACGAAAGGAAGAGCCTAGATTGGGATCGACCGTGACAGGACGCGTCATTGCAGTGAAAGAGGACGGAACTGTAAACGTTTCTCTGCTTCCGAGAAAGCAGGATGCATTATCTGTCGATGCAGAAGAAATCTTAACTTACATGAGAACGAGAAACGGTGCAATGCCTTACGGGGATAAAAGTGATCCAGAAGATATCCGGGAAAGATTTCAAATGAGCAAAGCAGCCTTCAAACGAGCATTAGGTCATCTGATGAAAAATGATCTTGTTTACCAAAAAGAAGGATGGACATACGAGAAAAAGTGAGCATTTGCTCGCTTTTTTTATTTTTGTCATAAATAATGGTTTTTTTCAGTGAAAAAAGTCATGAAAAAAGCTGAAAATCCTTCACTTTATCATTGAAACAATGACTCTCAAATCCGATAAATAAGGGGTAAGGATGATAAAAGGAGTGTGTTTTTGGATGAAAGTGAAGATTTCATTACTTCTGATGGCAGCTATGATCATGGTACTCGCCTCATGCAGCAATCAGCAGGGAGGACCACCGGTATCAAATACGAAGCATATTGGTGTCATGCTGACGGATGATGGTCTTGGTGATCAATCATTTAACGATTCATCATTTAAGGGATTAGAAAAAGCACGTGATGAGCTTGGCATTGAATTCGATTATAGAGAAATTGCAGAAACCGATACATATGAAAAAGGGCTGACCGAGCTTGTGAAAGATGGAAATGACCTGATCATCGGTGTAGGTTTCAGTATGCAAGAAGACTTAGAAAAGGTAGCGAAAAAATATCCGAAAAAGCAATTTTTACTCATTGATGCTGTGTCTGAATTGAAAAATGTCACATCAGTGACTTTTAAAGAAGAGCAGGGCAGCTATTTAGCGGGAGCACTTGCTGCCATGACAACAAAAAGTGATGTCATTGGTTTTGTGGGCGGAGTCGATGCAGAGGTGATCCATCGATTTGAACAAGGCTATCAAAAAGGCGCAAAATTAGTGAATCCGAAAATCAAGGTCGTATCCACGTATGCTGGCACATTTAGTGATGCAGGCAAAGGCAGTAAAATAGCGAAAGACATGATCAAAAAGAAAGCAGATGTTTTATATGCCGCAGCCGGTTATACGGGTGTTGGTGTATTAAAAGAAGCGCAAACGCAAGGCAAATATGCAATCGGCGTGGACAGCGATCAGTATTATACAGCTGAAAAAGCCGTTATTTCGTCTATGGTCAAAAAAGTAGATGAAGTCGTCTATCAATTCAGCGAACAGCTCGTCAAAAGCAGCAAAATCAAAAGTGGACATATCGTTTATGACTTAAGTAATGACGGAATCGATATGGCAAGAATCCGGGTGCTCAAAGATGCTGAGAAATTGACCAAAAAATTAAATGGACTGAAGCAAACACTTCTGAAAGAAGAGGGGGCAGCATCATGAGCTTACGCATCAAAATTTTGCTCAACTCACTCATTTCACTTCTTTTAGCGGTTGGCGTAATTGCCTTTATTATTGTGAGCATGACAAAGATTCAGTCATCAAGCGAAACAGAAGTTCAAACCTTACTGAATGTACAAAAAACGAAGGCCAGCTTTGAAAGTGTCGAACAAGCCATGACCAATTATTCCATGACCCTTTCAGATGAACAGCTAGAGGTCGTTCAAAACGATATATCGACAGCGAAAAAACAGCTGCAAACGTTAAACAAAAACGCAGGAAATATGAACAAAGAAGCCCTAACACGGTTAAATTCAAAGTTTGACACATGGACGCAAGAAGCAAACAATGCCATTGGTGAAAAAAATGCCTCTGATGCCAGACGAGTGGCTGCCAGAATTGACGGTGTTTTAAACGACGTGCATACGATGAATAAAAGAGCACAAGAAGCGTATGAATACCATTTAGAGGAGGCGGCAGACAATGTGCAAAGGATCATTACCAGCGCATCTGTCGCAGCCCTCACGCTGATTGTCATCGCCGTCTTTTTAAATATTGGGTTAACGAGATCCATTGTGACACCAATCAAATCCCTTTCTTACCGGGCAAAACAGATTGCCGAAGGAAACCTCGCTGTGGAGCGGATGAACATCAAGCGGAAAGATGAAATCGGTGGCTTAAATGAGTCGTTCAATCAAATGACGGATCAGCTGATTAGCTTGATTCAAGAAATCAGCCATGTCTCAAGCCAAGTAGAATCATTCTCGATTCAGCTAGATGATGAAAACAAAAAGCTTATGGAATCAGCCAATCAAGTGTCTGTATCGACAGACGAAATGGCGAATGGTTCACAAGCGATTTCAGAAGACCTTCAGCATGGCGTTAGTTTGATTGAGAAAATGGATGCACATGGCCGTAAGAATTCCGAAAGATCACATACAGTCATTCGTAGTACAGAGGATGCCATTGAAGCGGTAGAAAGCGGAAAGCACACGTTAACAGAAACAAAAGCAGCCATTGAAAAAAATACACGTGCGACGAGACAAATTGAAGAGTCAGCAGGAGAATTCACTCAGTACGCAAGCGGAATCTCCGCAATGGCCAAAACGGTTTCTGACATTGCGGACCAGACAAACCTCCTCTCACTCAATGCGGCGATTGAAGCGGCAAGAGCAGGAGAAGCAGGCAAAGGGTTTGCCGTCGTAGCGGACGAAATTCGTAAGCTCGCAGATGAATCGTCTCGTGCAACAAGACAAATTTTTGACATGGTGAGTCATATTGAAAAAGGCATTCAATCCATTAGCCAAACTGTACAAGAAGGGGTCAAGCTATCACTTCAGCAGCAAGATGCAATGGACAAAACCTCACACTCCTTTGAAGATATAGAAACAAAAGCACAACATATTAAGCAAGAAATGGCGGTCTTAAATGACCAAATTATTCAATCAACAGAGCTTGGCGGACAAGTGCTGCACTCGATTGAAAATATTAGTGCCGTTGTAGAAGAAACGGCAGCGGGCAGCGAAGAAATTTCTGCCTCGGCAAACGAACAACTGCAATCTTTCCATCAAATGAACAAACAAGTAGAAGAACTGATGAGTATGACAGCAAGGTTAAACGAAACCGTTCACCGATTTAAGCTATCATAAGAAAAGCACCCTTCCCGTGATGTTTCAGGGAAGGGTGCTTTTTATGATGGGCTGCCTGTAAAGAAGATGGCAAGTGTGCTAGGGCCTGAGTGGGACCCAACAGCTGCGCCGATGACCTGGATGTCGATTTCTTTTGGATGAAATTCGGCTTCGATTAATTGTCTCATTTCTTCTGCAAGTGCAGGGTCATCTCCATGACTAATGCCAACAGTTTGACTAGACCAGTCAGATCCGCGTTCTTTCATCAGCTCGATAATGCGTTTCAACAATTTTTTACGGCCACGAATTTTTTCAAGGGGTATCAGTTTTCCATCCTCAACGTGTAAAATGGGTTTAATACTTAACAATCCGCCAACAAATGCGGACGCTTTACTGATTCTTCCGCCTCTTGCTAAATACGATAAATCGTCTACAGTAAAAATATGTTGTAAAGATTCACAAAAATGCTTTACAGACGTTTCAATTTCTTGTATTGTATTTCCGTCAATGGCAAGTGATTGAGAGTGTTTGACAGCTAGTCCATAACCAAGTGAAGCACATTTAGAATCAATGATTCGTAAATCGAAATCAGGGTATTCTTCCTTCACTTCGTTTGCCATCATCACAGCGGTTTGGTATGTACCTGAAAGCTCTGATGAAAAGGCAACATAAATAGCGGATGTATGGGTTTGTGCTGCAGAAACAAAGGCTTCTTTGATCCGATTCGGTGAAGCTTGTGATGTTTTTGGACTTGCACCTTGTCTCATCGCATCAAATACTTGTTTTGGTTCAATGGTGATCAAATCCTCAAATTCCTGCTCGCCGAGTAATACACGCAGCGGAATGAGTGTCATGTTTTGTTCATCATAATAAGAAAGAGGCAGATCAGCAGCACTGTCTGCTATGATATGAACAGTCATCAAAATCCCTTCTTTCTAAAAAAATCAACCATATTTTACATCTTTTTAGCCTAACTATATCATAGAAAATCATTTTTTCGTGTTCAAATTCTAAATTTTAGGGAAAACCATAGAGAGAATGGTAAGTGGAGGAATGACAACATGTTCATTGGAGAAGCAAAAAAATTCATCGTCGTCGTCATTGGTGCCTTACTCAATGCGATTGGGCTGAATTTATTTTTAATCCCTGCTGACGTATATGCAAGTGGTTTTACAGGGGTTGCCCAGCTGTTATCTAGTTTAATCGATCAATATGCACCGTTTTATTTATCAACAGGAATCCTATTATTTATTTTAAACATTCCGGTTGGCATTTTAGGCTGGATGAAGGTTGGTCGTTCCTTTACTTTGTATAGCATTATTAGTGTGGCACTGACAACGATTTTCCTCGGCATTTTACCAGAGACAAGTGTTTCTGAAGATATTTTATTAAATGCTGTATTTGGCGGAGTCATTTCTGCACTTGGCATTGGGATTACACTGAAATATGGGGCATCTACAGGCGGCCTTGACATTATTGCGATGATTTTAGCGAAATGGAAAGACAAACCAGTGGGCACGTATTTCTTCATTTTAAATGGAATTATCATTTTTACAGCAGGATTGTTACAAGGTTGGGAGAAAGCTTTATATACCCTTGTCACATTATATGTGACGACTAGGGTAATTGATGCCATCCATACGAGACATGAAAAGCTGACGGCCATGATTGTGACAAAGAAAGCAGATGAAATCAAAGAAGCCATTTATGGAAAAATGGTCAGAGGGATTACGACTGTTCCGGCAAAAGGGGCATTTACCAATGAACAAAAAGAAATGATGGTCATTGTCATTACAAGGTATGAGCTGTATGAACTTGAACAAATTATAAAGGAAGTCGATCCAAAAGCCTTTACAAATATTGTTCAAACAACCAATATTCTTGGATTTTTCAGACGAGATTAAAAGGTGGGTAGAAGATGAAAAAAGGGTTAGTGCTTTTTCTCGTTCTATTGGTTTTAACAGCTTGTGGACAACAAAAAAAAGATGAACCAGACAAGGAGGTATCCGGTCAAATGGGAGAAAAAACCGTTGTACTCACAGTAGACCCCGTCCAAAAAGGTTCTTCGGTTCAATTTCATATGTCACTCAAAAATGAATCAGATCGAGATATTGAATTCACGTTTAACACAAGCCAAAAATTCGAATTGAGCGTGTACGATGAAGACGGAAATGAAAAATACCGTTACTCGAAAGACCGTATGTTCACACAAGCCATCCAATCCTTTGTGCTGAAAGCAGATGAAACATATGACTTCCAAGATGCGTGGTCAAACGGTGTGGAGCCGGGAACGTATGAAGCGGTCGTCACATTTAAAGGAAAAGCAGAAGGGCTAAAGCAAATCACTGAGAAGAAAACGTTCCAAGTGAAATAAGAGAATAAGAAAAGCTGTCCAGAAAATGGACAGCTTTTTTACCGTTAAAGATCATCAAGCAGGTCTTGGAACGTATGCAGCTGGTTTCTTTCTGCATCTGTCGAATTAGCAAATGCAGATGATACGGCGTTTTTAGCTCGCTGAACTGCTTGTTGACGCTCTAAACCAGATGGAAATGAAGAAGTAAGGGCTTCTTCAGTAAATGATTTGGCTTGATCAAAAAGTTCGTTTCTCACAATGAACCTCCAGAAGCATCAGTCTTCATATTTCCCCTGTCCTCCGCAGCTTCTTCAAGTGTGGAACGATACGGAAAACGTGCGTCATGCAGACTGACTGAATCTTTACCTTGTTGTATAAAGCGTTTCGATTTGCTTCTTTTACCCATTCGGAATCCGCCCCTTTACACAAGCTGACAGGACAACCTGTCTAACGGTAGTATGCCCGCTTCGACCTGCTATGTATGAATGGAAAAATTAAAGCGAGAAGTAATTCGTTAGGAATTTTGCAATCCCATCTTGTTCATTCGTATCTGTCACTTCATTAGAGACACGTTTCACTGCATCAATCCCGTTGCCCATTGCAACCCCGCATCCAGCAAATTCAAGCATCTCTAAATCATTGTCTTCATCTCCGAATGCCACAATCCGTTCCTGAGGCACACCGTAATAATCACTAATTTTTTGCAGTCCAACGGCTTTATTCATGCCTGTTTTAATGATTTCAATGACGTGCCACGGAGCAGCCCAGCGTCTGTGGTCAATCACTTCTGCATGAACATCTGTCAAATAGCTCCGGATCGCTCCGACGTCTTCTTCTTTTGCGTGAATTAAGACGCTTGTGACATTCTCTCCAAGATTGTCCCGAAGGTCTCCAACGGTCACTTTGTTTGCATTCATATTAAATATATCAATGAGCTTTTCATCATGATAATGGAAATACAAATCGTCTAGCACTTCAGCTAACACATTGTGCACTTTATATTCCTCACTAATATCCACAAGCTGTTTCACGACTTGAAGATCAAGTGATGTGTGAAATCTGCCCCATTTTTCATCAAGAGGATGATGGACAAACGCTCCATTAAAGTTCACAATCGGTGAATCGAGCTGCAATTGCTGATAATAAGGAGAGCTGGAACGAAATGGCCGGCCAGTTGAAATACAGACATGATGCCCGCTGTCTTTCACTTTTTGAATGACATCAAGTGTGTGTGCTGAAATCGTTTTATCGTCTTTTAATAACGTGCCATCCAGGTCAAGTGCGATTAGATAAGGTTTAGTCTCCATAAAATCTCCTTTGATCTGTAAGTAATAGGAGGCAGCTGGTGCGGGTGCCTCCACCTATAGTGTATCTTTATCACATCTTCGTTGTCTACATGTTAAAATAAACAAAGACGGGAATGATAAAGGAGGATTCATAAGCTGTGATCACCATTGATGAGCAAATGACGCACGATATTCCATTTTTACATATCGTAAAAGCTGAAAATAAAGACAAACCACTGCCACTTGTATTTTTTATACATGGATTTACAAGTGCACGCGAGCACAACTTACACTTCGCCTTTCATTTGGCGGAAAAAGGCATGAGAGTCATTTTGCCTGACTGTGCTTATCATGGTGTAAGATCAGAAAACCTCAGCTTAGAGGAACTGGCATCAAATTTTTGGGAAATCGTCCTAAACGAAATCCGTGAAATCGATATACTTAAGACACATTTTCAAGAAAAACAATTGATTGAAGCCGACCTAATAGGTGTTGCAGGTACTTCCATGGGAGGCATCACGACCTTTGGTGCACTCGCAAAACATGATTGGATTAAAGCGGCAGTCAGCTTGATGGGCAGTCCGAAATATACGACATTCCTACAAGCACAAATCATGGACATGCGTCACAAAGGGTTGATGAAAGATATCACGGACGAAGAAGTCAATCAGCAATTAGACGCTCTGCGTCCTTATGATTTAACGCTGCAAACAGATCGATTAAACAAAAGACCGCTGTTATTCTGGCATGCAGAAAACGATCCAGTTGTCCCTTACAGACATGCAAAAGCTCTTTATGACGAGTTAGCAGAAACCCAATATAAAGAAGATCCGCACCTGATTCGTTTTATTACAGATGGACAGGCTGGCCATAAGGTCTCAAGACAAGCGATGTTTGAAACCATTGACTGGTTTGTGACACATCTGAAAAGCACAAACGTTTAGCCAAAAGGAAAAGTACGTTATACTAGTTGAAAAAGGAGTGGATATCATGGATGAAGCATTGAAAGAAAATATTTTAGGCGCCCTAGAACAGGTGATTGACCCTGAGTTAAACGTAGACATCGTCAACCTTGGACTTGTCTATGATGTCGATCTTGATGAGAATGGAAAAGCGGATATCACAATGACTTTAACATCAATGGGCTGTCCTCTTGCACCAGTTATCGTCGATGAAGTCAAAAAAGCATTAAGCGACTTGCCTGAAGTGAAAGAAACAGAAGTTCACATCGTATGGAATCCACCTTGGACACGTGACAAAATGTCAAGATACGCTAAAATTGCGCTTGGTATTCAATAAGCACAAAATGAAAAATGCCTGGTATGAGATAAACTCGTACCAGGTTTTTTTATGAAAAATTAAGGTAGAGGAGGAGTATGGAATGATATAATGGATGTAATTTTATAGAACGGAGTACCTATAATGAAGCGAAAGTGGATATGGATCGTCCTTTTGATGGGATATGGTGCTGCCTTTTTTGCATCAGTCTCTATACGTGAAGGTCAAGCACACAAAAGACAAGGACTTGAGGCGTTTACAGATGTGAGTCACCTCATGCCGGTCAAAATAAAAAAAGTCGTGCAAGGAAAAGAAATAGAATCTTTAAAAGAAATATTAGAAGAAGCAAAAGAGAAGAATCTGCCCATTTCAATCGCCGGAAAGCAGCATAGTATGGGTGGCCACACGTATTATGAAAATGGCATTGTACTAGACATGACGAAATTTCGCCGAATCGTATCATTTAATGAAAAAAAGAAGACCATTCGGGTCCAAAGCGGCGCCACATGGGATGATATTCAAAAATATGTGAACCCATATGGTCTTGCAGTAAAGGTGATGCAATCTCAAAACATCTTTACAATTGGTGGCTCGTTAAGTGCAAATGCACATGGACGGGACATTCGCTACGGCTCACTTATTGACACTGTGCGCTCTTTCACACTGTTAAAAGCAGATGGAGAGATCATCACAGTAAAGTCTAGCGATGATTTATTTACTGCCGTGATTGGAGGATACGGCTTATTCGGTGTCATTTTAGATGTTGAGCTTTCCTTAACAAAGGATGAATTATATAAAATGGAGACAACCTCTCTACACTTCGATGAATACACTGATTATTTTCAAAAGCATGTAAAGAACAATAAAGAAGTGCGCATGCATCTCGCAAGAATCTCTACAGCGAAAACAAATTTTTTGAAAGAGATGTATGTGACGAATTATTCGCTTACTTCTGATCAACAGATCGATCCATACCGCGAGCTCAAAGAAGATCAGCTCGTCATCCCTTTAAAATTTATGCTCGGTCTTTCGAGAAGATTTGATATGGGGAAAGATTTGCTATGGAACTTGCAAAAGAAGTATTTTCAAAGTCAAAATGACCAGCTGATCACAAGAAATAACGTGATGCGGTCTGATTCTGCTTTTTTAGAATATGAAAATGAGTCAGATACCGATGTGCTTCAAGAATACTTTGTTCCAGTTGATCGTTTTCGTGCGTATATCGATGACATGAGAAGCTTTTTACAACAGGAAGAATTGAATTTAATGAACATCACGATCCGCTACGTACAAAAAAATGAAAAAGCGGATCTCTCATATGCGAAAGAAGATATGTTTGCACTTGTTTTGTTAGTGAATTATGGTTTTGAGAAAGAAGAGAAGGCAGAAGCAGAGCGGGTCATCCGGCAAATGACAGATATCACCTTGCGGCACCATGGAAGCTATTACTTACCATACATGCCTTATCAAACGAAAGCACAAATGAAACAAGCGTATCCAAAAACCGATCTATTCTTTCGAAAGAAAAAGCAAGCAGATCCAGATGGCAGATTTATCAACTACTTTTATGAAAGGTACAATACACAATGAATGCTAAAGCAATGAAATGGTTCGTCTATTCACAAAGTCTACTGTTTTTCGCCAGTAGTCTCATTTTCCCTTTTTATATTCTTTTTATTAAAAATGTTGGGTCGAGCTATTCTCAATTTGGTCTTGCTTATGGTCTGTTTGGTTTGAGCGGTGCGTTCATTCATTTATTATTAGGAAAACTTCCTGAAACGACCGACAGGCGTCTCTTTTTAATCATTCATTCGTTTGGTATGGCGTTTCTTCTTCTCCTTTTTCCACATATCACAGAAGTAGAGCAAGTTTATATGATTCAGCTTGCCTTAGGTGTGCTAGGTGGTGTTCAGAAGCACGGAGAGAAACTACTCGTCACCGAACTCACAAACGAGAAAAAGCGAATGAAAGAAGTTGGGCACTATCATTTTTGGACAGCGCTTTTTTCATCCATCGCCATTATGCTTGGCGGCCTGTTTGCTGATTTCTTCACCATTCATTTGATTTTTTATGCAAGTTCCCTATTATATTTATGCAGTGCGCTTCTGGTCCTCAATATGAAGAACAATAGATAAAATCCGCATGTCTCACGAAGATATGTGGATTTTTTTATGAAAAAAAATGAAAACAAATATTAAATATACAATTGAATTAATTTTTATACATGTTATAATGTTAAATAATTTCACAAAGATCAAGAGGGTGTATTGACGTTGAAAATAGGTATTATAGGTGCTACAGGGTACGGTGGTGTGGAATTAGTTCGTATCTTTAAGCAGCATCCACATGTGGAGGAATGTATATTGTATTCATCAAGTGGTGATGGGCAATTATACAGTCAATCTTATCCGCATCTGACAACGATTACTGACCAAACATTAAAAGCCATTGATCCGGCTACCATTGTGCAAGAAACAGATGCTGTGTTTTTAGCGACACCAGCAGGCGTTTCAAGTGAACTCACACCGAAGCTCATGAATCAAGGGGTGCCAATTATTGATTTATCAGGTGACTTGCGCATTCAAGATGGAACTGTTTATGAAGCGTGGTATAAACGAAGGGCAGCGGATGAAGCATCGGTTCAACAAGCTGTATACGGATTATCTGAATTGAATCGTGAAACCATTAAGCAAGCGGAAGTCATTGCAAACCCAGGCTGCTTTCCTACTGCAGTTCTTCTAGGATTAGCACCGCTGATGAAACAGAATTTAATCGATGAATCTATGATCATAATAGATGCAAAAACCGGGGTGTCCGGTGCAGGACGATCAGCCTCACTTGGCACACATTTTTCAGAGCTGAACGATAACTTTAAAATTTATAAGGTGAATGAACATCAGCACACACCTGAAATAGAACAAGTACTTAGAGAATGGAACCCGCAAACGGCGAACATCACATTTTCAACACATCTTGTCCCGATGACAAGAGGGATTATGGCGACGATGTATACACAATTGAAATCAGATGTCACAAAAGAAGAATTAATGAAACGGATGAAGGACTTTTATGAAGATTCCTATTTTGTAAGAGTGAGAGATCACGGGATATATCCGCAAACAAAAGAAGTATACGGCAGTAACTTCTGTGACATTGGCTTTCATTTAGATGAGCGAACAGGGAGACTGACGATTGTATCTGTCATAGATAATCTCATGAAAGGCGCAGCCGGCCAAGCGGTTCAAAACTTCAATATCATCAAAGGCTTACATGAAGAGGCGGGCCTCACAATGACACCTCTCTATCCATAAGAACAGGGGAGACAACAAACATGATCGAATTGAATGAAAAAAGTATTGTCAAAATAGACGGGGACGTATCATCACCAAAAGGTTTTGAAGCAAAGGGGATTCATATAGGATTACGCTATTCAAAAAAAGACCTTGGCTTGATCATCAGTGAAGTACCAGCAGCGAGTGCAGCGGTATACACTCAAAGTCACTTTCAAGCTGCGCCTCTTCAAGTCACACAAAAAAGCTTGAAAAAGACGGGCAAACTAAAAGGTGTCATTGTCAATAGTGCGATCGCCAACGCATGTACAGGTGAGCAGGGATTAAAAGATGCATACGACATGCAGGCAGCCTGTGCAGACATGTTAGGGACAGAGCCTGATTACATTGCTGTTTCTTCTACTGGTGTCATTGGAGAGTGTCTGGATATGGATAAAATCAAAACAGGCATCGCTCAGCTAAAAGAAGCAAAAGCAGGAAATGGCCACTTTGAAGAAGCGATTCTAACAACAGATACAGTCATTAAAAATACGACATACTCCTTGACGATAGACGGGAAAGAGATTCTCATTTCTGGTGCAGCAAAAGGCTCTGGTATGATTCATCCGAACATGGCAACAATGCTCGGGTTTGTCACAACCGATGCAAATGTCGAACAAGAAGCTTTGCAAAATGCTCTTCGTGACATCACAGATGTGACGTTTAATCAAATTACCGTCGATGGAGAAACATCAACTAACGATATGGTGCTTGTGATGGCAAATGGAATGGCAGAAAACCAGGCACTGAATGAAGAACATCCAGAATGGCCATTGTTTAAAGAAGGATTAAAACTAGCCTGTGAAGACCTAGCAAAAGAGATTGCAAGAGACGGAGAAGGCGCAACTAAATTAATCGAAGCGAAAGTTGTTGGTGCAAAAAACAACTTAGAAGCTGGTATTATTGCAAAAAAAATCGTAGGTTCAAGTCTTGTGAAAACAGCCGTATACGGTACGGACGCCAACTGGGGACGGATTGTCGGAGCAATCGGTCATAGCGCAGCTTCTGTCACGCCAGAAGAGGTTGAAGTTTACTTAGGCGGGCAATGTCTGTTTAAACATAATGAACCTCAGTCTTTCTCAGAAGAGGAAGCAAAAGCGTATCTAGAGCAGGATGAGATTACGATTTTCATTCAAATGAATGAAGGAAATGGTGAAGCGGCCGCATGGGGCTGTGACCTTACCTATGATTATGTGAAAATTAACGCGAGCTATCGCACATAATGAAGGAGATAGACATGGATAAAACGATCGTGTTCAAGTGTGGAGGCAGTGTCATTCGAGAACTTTCCGATACCTTTTATGAAAATGTCCGCTCACTTCAAGCTGCTGGATTTAAACTGGCTATCGTACATGGCGGGGGTCCTGAAATCACGAGCATGCTGCAAAAATTAGAAGTGAAAACGGAATTTGTAGATGGACAGCGCAAAACAACAAAGCCGGTGTTAGAGGTAGCCGAAATGGTCCTTTCAGGAACGGTGAATAAATACTTTGTTTCAGAGCTGGCAAAGCATGATATATCATCTGTCGGTGTATCTGGTAAAGATGGACAGATGCTTGTCGCCGATTTTCTCGATCAAGATGTATATGGGTACGTTGGCGAAATCAAAGAAGTCAATCCAGAGATGGCAGAAGCACTAATGGAGAAACAATTCATTCCCGTCATTGCGCCGCTATCTATGACCGAAGAATGCCAAACGTTAAATGTAAATGCTGATCTTGCAGCATCAGCAGTCGCAGGAGCTATGAAAGCTGATAAGCTCATGTTTGTCACAGATGTGGAAGGAATTTTAAAAAATGGTGAGCTGTTAGACGTTGTCACCGAACAAGAAGCGCTCAAGCTCATCGATGAAGGTATTATTTCCGGGGGAATGATTCCAAAAGTGCAATCTGCGCTAAGTGCTTTATCAGGAGATGTGGATGAAGTCATGATTGTGAATGGAAAAGGTAGTATTTTTACAGGAGATACCTTTAAAGGAACTCGAATTGTAAAACAAAAGGAGGCGGTCCTGTGAGTCATCTCTTTCAAACGTACGGACGGTGGAATGTTGAAATTAAAGAGGCAGAAGGTTCTTGGGCAGTTGATACAACTGGGAAAAAATATTTAGACTTTATACAAGGCATTGCGGTGACGAATTTAGGTCACAATCATCCAAAGGTCAATCAAGCCATCAAGAAGCAGCTTGACGAGGTCTGGCACGTATCAAATCTATTTGAAAATGGACTGCAAGAAAAAGCAGCGGAAAAGCTGGCAGCCAACAGTTCAGGAGATCTCGTATTTTTCTGCAACAGCGGGGCTGAAGCGAATGAAGGGGCTATCAAATTGGCCCGAAAAGCAACAGGTAAAACAAATATTGTGACGTTTTTGCACTCTTTCCATGGGCGTACGTATGCTGGTATGGCTGCCACAGGTCAAGATAAAATCAAAACTGGTTTTGGACCGATGCTGGAAGGCTTTCATTATGTACCGTTTAATGACCCTGAAGCGATCACAGCGTGTGAAATCGATGATGTCGCAGCGGTCATGCTGGAAGTGGTGCAAGGTGAAGGTGGAGTGAATCCAGCTACAGCTGAATTTCTAGAAGCCGTTCAAACGTTTTGCAAAAAACATCAAGCACTGCTGATTGTAGATGAAATCCAAACGGGTATTGGGCGAACAGGGACAGCATTTGCCTATGAGCAATCGGGACTTGATCCTGATATTATTTCAGCCGCAAAAGGTTTAGGAAATGGATTTCCAGTCGGTGCAGTGATAGGGAAAAAAGCTTTAGGGGATGCATTTTCTCCAGGCTCTCATGGCACAACATTTGGTGGCAATATGCTCGCTATGTCAGCTGTGAACGCAACTCTTGATGTAATATTCAAAGAAGACTTTCTTTCAGAAGTGAAAGAAAAGGGTGCGTACCTTTTAAAGAGACTGCAAGAAGTCAAACAGCTGAACATCGTGAAAGAAGTACGGGGCAAAGGATTAATGGCAGGAATTGAGTGTCATCAGCCAGTAGGTGATTACATCACAGCCCTTCGAGCGCAAGGTTTGCTGGTGCTTCCAGCTGGTCCGAATGTCATTCGTTTATTACCTCCGCTGAATGTCAAAAAAGTTGAATTGGATCAAGCCATTGAAGCAATCATTCAAGTGTTAGCAAATGAAGCAGTAACGGTCTAAATTTTTTTACACCAGAACGCATAAACATGCATTTATATTATTAATTATTCAATATGGGGTGACACAAGCATGAAAGGTTATTTAAATTTAGAAGATGGAGCCTCTTTTGAAGGAGATCTGACAGGAGAAGCTGGCATGACAGGTGAAGTGGTCTTTTTTACAGGGATGACAGGTTATCAAGAGGTGCTCACAGATCCTTCTTATAAAGGACAAATCATTGTCTTCACATATCCGCTCATCGGAAATTACGGCATCAATCATGAAGACTTTGAGAGCAAAAAACCACAAGTAAAAGCGGTCGTTGTCTATGAGGCAGCTGAGCATTTTTCTCATCACCTTGCAGCCGTAAGCTTAAAAGATTATTTACAGAAGTGGAACATTCCGCTTCTTACACATACAGATACTCGCGCAGTCGTGCAGAACATTCGAGCCAATGGAACGATGAATGCAGTGCTTAGTTTAGACGAAAATGAAACGCCGCCTGCAATGAAGCAAGACAATGTGGTTGAGCAGGTCACAGAAGATGAAGTATACACACAAGGCAGCGGCGAGGAACATGTAGCACTCATTGATTTTGGCTTTAAAAAATCTATTGCAGACTCACTCGAAGCGCGCGGCTGTAAAGTCACAGTGATTCCGTACAAACAAATGGAAAAGGTATTTGATATCAAGCCAGATGCGATCCTTTTGTCAAATGGACCTGGAGATCCAAAAACAATGAAGCCATATTTAAAAACCATTCATGACATCATGATGACCTTCCCGACACTAGGCATTTGCTTAGGTCATCAATTAATTGCTCTTGCGCTTGGCGGGGATACGTATAAGCTTCCTTTTGGCCACCGCGGGGCGAATCATCCTGTACAAGATACAGAATCAAAACGTGTCTTTATGACAAGCCAAAATCATAGCTATGTGGTCAATGAAAAAAGCATGAATGACAAAGAAGTGGACGTCAAATTCCTCCACGTGAATGACGGATCTGTTGAAGGATTCATTCATAAAGAGAAGCTGATTATGTCCGTTCAATTTCATCCAGAAGCACATCCAGGCCCTGCAGAAAGTGAATGGGTATTCGATGATTTTATTGAGAAAGTGAAACAAGCAAGGAGAGAAGTCGCACATGCCTAAAGATCAAAGCATACAAACCATTCTAGTCATCGGGTCCGGTCCAATCATCATTGGTCAGGCAGCAGAATTTGATTACTCAGGAACACAAGGTTGTATGGCCTTAAAAGAAGAAGGCTACAACGTCATCTTAGTGAATAACAACCCAGCAACCATTATGACAGACGAGTCATTTGCTGATGAAATTTATTTTGAACCGCTTTCAGTTGATTCAGTGACAAGAATCATTGAAAAAGAGAAACCAGATGGTCTTTTAGCCAATCTTGGCGGACAGACGGCTTTAAACCTTGCTGTCGAGCTGGAAAAAGCCGGTGTGCTGAAAAAGCATGGGGTAAAACTGCTCGGAACATCAGTTGAAACAATTGAAAACGGTGAAGATCGTGAGAAATTCCGTGCTCTCATGAAGCATTTGAATGAACCTGTACCAGAAAGTGAAATTGTTGATAATGCGAAAGACGCCCTTCAATTTGCAAAAGAAGTGGGCTTTCCCGTCATTCTTCGACCAGCCTACACACTTGGTGGTAAAGGGGGAGGCATCGCTTTAACTGAAGAGACTTTTAAACCGCTGATTGAAGGTGCTCTTCTAGCGAGTCCGATTCATCAGTGCTTAGTTGAAAAAAGCATTGCTGGCTTTAAAGAAGTCGAGTATGAGGTCATGAGAGATCGTCAAAATACGTGTATCACTGTATGTAACATGGAAAATATCGATCCAGTTGGTGTGCATACAGGTGACTCGATTGTCGTTGCACCGTCACAGACATTAACGGATCAGGATTATCAAATGCTCCGCTCAGCAAGCTTAAAAATTATTTCAGCGCTTGATGTCGTTGGCGGCTGTAATATCCAGTTCGCTCTTGATCCACTTAGCAAAGAATATTTTGTCATTGAGGTCAACCCTCGGGTCAGCCGGTCTTCTGCTCTTGCATCGAAAGCAACAGGCTATCCGATTGCCAAAATGGCGGCAAAACTTGCGGTCGGTTATACACTAGATGAATTGAAAAATCCGCTTACAGGAACAACGTATGCTAGCTTTGAACCGGCACTCGATTATGTCGTGGTGAAATTCCCGCGCTGGCCGTTCGATAAATTTAAACAGGCAGACCGGAAATTAGGCACAAAAATGAAGGCGACTGGTGAAGTCATGGCGATTGACCGTAATTTAGAATCTGCCATTCAAAAAGCCGTCGCATCACTTGAAATCAAAACAAAGGGCTTCCACTTGCCTGAACTGAAAGAACATTCGAATGAACAGTTATTTGAATTAATCAAAACACCGGACGATCGCCGTTTCTTTGCTGTCATGGAGCTTCTTTTCAGACAAGAAACCGTTGAAACGATTCATGAAACGACGAAGATTGATCTGTTTTTCTTACATGTTTTCAAGAATATGATCACACTCGAACAAGAATTGAAGAACCATCAGGGGACGCTATCCAAAGACACCTTAAGAAAGGTAAAAGAAAAAGGTTTCCTTGATGAAACAATCGCTTCTCTGACGGATCGCAGTGAACAAGATATCAGACAGCTTCGCCAAGAGTATGGCATTTCCGCTTCATTTAAAATTGTCGATACATGTGCGGCTGAATTCGATGCAAAAACGAATTACTTCTATTCTACGTACTTTGGCAAAAGTGATGGAGAGCATCAAGAGAAAACAAAGCAGCGTGCACTCATCATTGGCTCCGGTCCGATTCGAATTGGGCAGGGAGTCGAGTTTGATTATAGTGCCGTTCACGGCGTTCTTACTCTACAAAAGCTTGGATTTGAAACCATCATGATGAACAACAATCCAGAAACGGTTAGTACCGATTATGAGATTGCAGATCGTTTATACTTTGAGCCGATCACGTTAGAACATATTTTAAACGTAGTTGAAGCGGAGCAAATTGATTTTGTCATCGTTCAATTTGGCGGGCAGACGGCAATCAATGTGGCGGAAGGTTTAGAAAAAGCCGGCGTTACCTTGTTAGGCACGTCCTTTGACACACTAGATGCATTAGAAGATCGCGATTTATTCTATCAGCTTCTTGATGAACTGAATCTTCCTCATGCAAAAGGAGATACAGCACATTCAAAAGAAGAAGCACTGGAGCATGCTGTAAGCATCGGGTACCCTGTTCTTATTCGTCCATCATATGTCATTGGTGGAATGGGCATGATCGTTGTTCATACAGAAGCTCAATTGGCAGAACTACTTGATCAGCCAGATCATTTACCTTATCCGATCTTAATTGATGAGTATGTCACTGGAAAAGAAGTGGAAGTGGATCTCATTTCAGACGGACAAACGACATTCATTCCAACAATCGTTGAGCATATTGAAAAAGCGGGCGTACACTCAGGTGACAGCTTTGCCATCTTACCAAGTGTCTCTATTAGTGAAGACATCAAAGAGCAGGTGTATAACGCTTCTGAACAAATCGCAAAGAAATTAGCTTTTAAAGGCATTATGAATATTCAATTTGTGATAAAAGGGAACCAGGCGCTCGTATTAGAGGTGAATCCTCGGGCAAGCCGGACTGTTCCAGTTGTAAGTAAAGTCATGGGTGTTGACATGATCCCAATGGCGACTCAGCTGTTAGCTGGTGCAACGCTTGAAGAATTGAAACCGGAAACGAAGAATAAGGGGGGCACAGCTGTTAAATTCCCAGTCTTCTCCTCACATGCCATTCAAGATATCGATTTAAAGCTGACACCTGAAATGAAAGCGACGGGTGAAGGAATGTGTGTTGGAAAGAACGTCGAAAGCGCGTTGAAAAAAGTGTTTGCACCGATCTGGAAACAGAAAGGAAGCCTCTTTATACAAGGCAGTGAATTATTCGTAGATGAAGCAAAACGAGCAGGCTTTGACGTCTGGACTGGCAGCTTTGAATCGTGGCTGCAACAAGACGATAAATCGCTTCACATTCATTTAGGTGATGATGAAGAGGCAAAAGAACAGCGTGTAAAAGCACTCACACATGGTGTTCAAGTTCTAACCGAATATGAAACAGCGCAAGCGTTCCTGCAAGGAAAAGATGGAGATGTATCACCAGTATCTCTCCACGAATTATATAAAAAGGAAGTGACGGCATGAGCCAAGTCGACGTGCAACCGGCATTATACGGAAAAGACTTTTTATCGTTAAAAGACTTTTCGATCAATGACATTGCGTACTTAATTGAAAAAGCAGAAGAAATGAAACAACATCCATATCAAGATTTATTCAAAGGAAAAACATTAGCGATGATCTTTGAAAAATCTTCAACTAGAACCCGTGTCTCGTTTGAAGCGGGCATGACGCAGCTAGGCGGACATGCGCTCTTCCTCAGCTCAAATGATCTGCAAATTGGTAGAGGAGAAACGATTGGTGATACAGCGCAGGTGCTGTCTGGGTATGTAGATGGCATCATGATTCGAACCTTTGAACATGAGAAGGTAGAAGAACTTGCAAAATACGCCTCTATTCCAGTGATCAACGGACTAACGGACTATTCTCATCCATGTCAGGCACTGGCTGATTTACTGACGATTAAAGAAGCAAAAGGCACACTAAAAGGTGTGAAAGTGGCGTACATCGGTGATGGGAATAATGTGGCTCATTCCTTAATGGTTGGCTGCGCGCAGTTAGGCTGTGACATTGCCGTTGCATCACCAAAAGGCTATGAACCTCTTCAAGAGGTGACAGACACTGCCCAGGCGTTTGCAAAACAATCAGGCGCAGAAGTCATCGTCACAACAGATCCAGTAGCTGCTGTTCAGGATGCAGGTGTCATTTATTCAGACGTATTTACAAGCATGGGACAGGAAGCTGAAACAGAGAAACGTCTAGCTGAATTTAAAGAATATCAAGTCAATGAGGAACTCATGCAACATGCAGCAGCAGATTATATCTTCCTTCATTGTCTGCCGGCACACCGAGGAGAAGAAGTGACGGCTGATATCATTGATGGACCACACTCTAAAGTATTCCAGCAAGCAGAAAATCGCTTGCATGTGCAAAAAGCGTTAATCAAAGAGCTCATGTATCAACAACCTAAATAAATCACAAGTGTCCCTGTCTCGGCTGAGCAGGGACTTTTTACATATTGGATTGGAGAGGCAATGGACGGGACATAATAACATCAATCGAGAAAGGAGGATGGAAATGGGTCAACAGCATCAGTTTAAATCTGGTAATAAGGCACCTAATAATGGTGTTTATATCGAAATCGGTGAGACCGGTAGTATGGTGAAAGATCCTTTAAAGATAAAGCTTAAAGCAGGAGACGTCTTTCCGGATAACTCGAACCATAACCGTGTTTGGACTTACCAAAGAAAGCCTTAAGCAATTGACTAAGAGTCCATATGAATAAGTCTTTAGAGGCATGTGTCATGCCTCTTTTTTCTTTATAATAAAAAACAATTAAGTTCCAATTTTCAAATAAATAGTATGAAAAAAAGAAAGTTTAAGGTAAAATATGTAAGAATAGTATAAGGTTGAAAGGATTTGTGTGATGGAAAAGATGAATCTCAGTGAAAGTGTTTGGAATAAACGCTTCACCTCATTGTTCATATCAAGACTCATAAAAAATACAGGAGAAAGTTTTGCTTTTACATCCGTTCTTTGGTTATTGATTTTAAGAGGGGATGGAGCGCTCGGTACCGGACTTCTTCTAGCAGTGACAGTTCTTCCTTCATCATTGTTGGCCCCAATACTAGGACCTCTTATGAAAAGACATCATTTATCTAAATGGATGTTTGCTTCAGATGTCATTCGAGCAACCATTGTACTCATTATTCCACTACTGCATTTTTCGCACATATTGCCTCTATGGTTATTGATCTCATTAATGGTTATTCAATCGGCAACAGGTGCAGCATATAACCCGGCTTCTGTGGCCATCCTGCCTCAGATTGTTCCAAAGCATCTCATTCAAAAAGCAAATGCGATCCTGCAATCATCTTTTGAAATTGTCGCACTTGCTGCGGTGATGGTCGCTGGTCTTTTGGTCAAATTAATTGGACCTGCAGATACGCTCCTGATCACCACTGCTTTATTCATCATATCGGGCATGTTTATTATTGGCGTTAAACTGAAGAAGTCTGACGAAGAAAAAGCAGCAGGCATTAAACAAGCAAAGAATACATATCTGTATAACTTAAAAAGAGGCTTTCTAGTCGTTAAAAATCATCATATTTTATTTGCACTGACCCTTTATTGTATTTTAATGAATGTCGCCGCAGCTCCGTGGCAGGCATTATCCGCTGTATATGTAGCAGAAGCGCTGCAAAGTGATTCAATGGTGTATTCCATTTTAAGAGGTGTCGCCGCAGTCGGTGCATTTATGATGGGCTTTGCACTGGCGAAGGTGAAAATCAAAAGATTCGGCTTGTTCTTTATTGTCGCAGGCATGATTGAAGGAGCTGCATTCTTTATCACTGGAATGAGTACATGGCTTCCAGTCGTTCTTCTAGCTTCCTTTATTTTTGGTGCAGCCGTCAGTGCAATCAATGTCCCAGAGATGGTCATTATTCAAACGTCTGTTGACCAAGAAGATCAGCCGCAAGTATATGCCGTGATCAATGCGTCATCAAATGTCTTTCTCCCGCTTGCAGCCGTCATATCGGGCGTCCTGGCAGAACGCTTTGGAGCAGGACCTGTCATTGCGGGGGGTGGTGTGCTTGAGATTTTATCAGGCATCGCGATCTTCCTGTTCACAGGGCTAGCGAAAAGCCATTTGTCAGCAGACAAACAGAAGTCCGAAACGGTTGAGGTGTAACTCAAAAACCCCCTGTAATTGACGGCAGGGGGTTTTAGCGTGCGCTCTCAACTTCTAGTCATCATTCTGAAAAAAAGAAAAAGAGCTAATCTCAAATCATTAGCTCTTTTCCAGCAATATTAAGAATGTTCTGTTGAACTTTCTGTTTCTTTCATTGGACTTACTTCAGCAAAGATGAATAAAATAACCGTAAACACTATGGCAAGAATGGAAGTTAACGTAAAATCATAAGCAGCTCCATTCATAGATGCAACGATGTAACCAGCCATATGTGTCAGCAGAAAAGTCCAAATGAGGGTGATAATGTAATGCATTATTCCACCGTCCTTTATGTAACAATCTATTGACTATCATACCATAGATACGAGTTCAGAGAAAAGACTGTTTTCCGCCTTTATGTGACCATTTTGAGACCTTCTACTATAAAAATAAAAAGAATTCTTCTGTCTTTAGGGGATTTCCTTATTCCTACAAGAGTTGTTGTTCATATCATAGAAAGCAGAATCACTGAAAGGAGGCTGGCCATATGGGTGTAAGCGAACGTTTTTTCCAGCTTGGTTCCCAGTGGAACGTCATTCACCTTCCTCAAAAACCAAATGGCTTTGGCATTCTAATCCTCGGTGACCGAAATCACTTTGTGCAGGAAAATACATCATTCTGGCTTCAGCATTACGGAAGAAACCAGCTTTTAACTGCTTTAAAGGATGAAGGATATACATTGTTTAATAGTCATCTTCATGGGAATCACTGGGGATGTGAAGATGCTGTTTTTAGTGCGAAACAGCTTGTTCATCACACATTAAAACAAGAAATATTAAACCGGGAAATTCATGTGCTTGCAGAGGGAATGGGAGCACTTGTCGCCATGAGTCTTGCCGAAGAAATGCCAGAAGTGCTAAGGTCTATAGCCATGATGAATCCATGTTTACACCTGCAAGCACAAAGAGAAAGAGAAAAGGAACACAAATTCTTCTACAAACAGTTCATGAAAGAACTCGCACAGAGCTATGGGTGCTCTGCAAAGGAAGCTGAAACGTATCCACTTCCTTCTTGCCCCGTTCATTCAGCTCATGTACCGATTCATATATGGCAGAGACTAAACGGCGCACCGTATGCCTATGAACTACACGCAAAGCCTTTTATTGATCAGCATATGATGAATCCAGACCATTGTCAGATGGACCTTACCTTGCATATGTTTGATCATCCAAGAAGAATCTTTCAGTCCATTCACAAGTTTTATAAATCGCATGAAAGAGAATTGTAATGAATAGGATGATAACAGCCCTTCATGGAAAGGGCTCTTCTTTTTATTCGATATGCTAAAAAAGGGGACATGAACATGGAAACAGGACTGATCATAGGTGCAGATGAATTTTTTGGCCTGACACTTTGTGAATATATGATGAAAGAGGGCATACAAGTGGATATCACATATCCTAAGGAGCAGTCAGAGGAGCAAAAAATGTTATTAGAAGAGCGGATGATGTGGCTCGGCCGCAATGATCTTGTCCGCGTTATTGATGGTCAAGATAGGAAAGAGGCATATGACCTGATCTTTTTTCAATCAGATGATTCAATGAACAGAGAGACAGACTTCGAAGCGAAGCATGGCATATACCACTTGTTTTACGAAGAACCCGAAAGCCATTCGCATGAACAAAGCGTTCCGGTTGTTATCCTTCCACGCATGTTTGGTCCGTGGACACTCCATGAAGAGAGACGAATAAAGGATGATCACACATTTTTTGTAGAAGATGTCGCAAAGGAGCTTTTAAAGTGGGCACGCACCGATCAAAGGCAGGAAATGATCCATCAATTAAAGGTAGAAAGACAAACAGATGACAAACAAGCAGAAGAAATCATAGCAGAATGGAAAAGACAAAACTCAACATTTTTCGACAAAAAGCAAGAATGATCTTCCATCTTATCTTTTTTCAGTATAAAATAAACCTATATTTAACATACAGGTTCATGCCTGCGTGTTGCAAAGGGAGTTGAACATGGCATGAAGTACCAGCGGCTTGTCATGATCTTTTCGTTCCTTCTTCTTATGCTATCTGCCTGCTCGCAGGCGCCGTTAAAAGGACATATTGAGAAGGTGGGTTTACTCGTCCCCGATACGATTAATGATCAAGTTTGGGGAACGAAAGGTTATAAAGGCTTATTAAATATCCAATCAACATTTGGTGTAGATGTTTATTATAAGGAAGGGATGGTCGACAAGGAGAAAATCGTTGATGCCATTGAAGAATTTCATAAAAAAGGAGTCAATTTGATTATTGGCCATGGCAATGAATACAGCGAAATTTTCAACTTGATCAGTGAAGATTATCCGAAAACACAATTTATCACGGTCAATGGAGGCAAGCCTCAAGCTGATAATGTCACAAACGTCACGTTTAAAGGAGAAGCAATGGGCTTTTTCGGAGGCATGACAGCAGCACATATGTCCAAAACAAAAAAGATTGGTATTCTGGCTACATATGATTGGCAAAGTGAAGTAGACGGTTTTATCAAAGGTGCAAAATATCAGGACGAACATGTGCAAGTCCTAGCGGAATTTGTCGAAAACTGGGATGATGCTGACAAAGCGGTGAACCTCTATCAAAAATTGAAAAAACAAGGTGTAGATGTTGTGTATCCAGCAGGTGATGGTTATAATATCCCTGTCATTGAACAAATCAAAAACGACAATTTATCTGCGATCGGATATGTCACTGATCAATCCAACCTTGGAAGCCATACGGTGTTAACTAGCACAGTCCAGCATGTCGATAAAGCGTACAGTATCATTGCGAAGAAGTTTAATGAAGGCAAGCTAAACGAACAAGGTGAGTACTCCTTTGACTTTAAAGAAGGAGTGATCGAAATGGGGAAATTTAGCTCAACCATAGACCGCGCTTTTGTGAAAGACATTGAGAAGGATATTGCGAATTACAAAAAAACAGGCAAATTGCCAAATGAAAAGTGAGGACGTTGAACATGCAGCACGAAAAATCGATGGAGTTTTTACAAATTGCGATGAAGTATTTTCCACAAGCAAAAGAAGAATTAGATAAAGCAGGAATTCAGCTTGATCCACAAGCACTTCAGCCGCTTCTCTCTTTGTTTACATCTGTCATGCAAGAGGCATATGAGCTTGGAAAAGCAGATGCAGCATCAGAAAAAGCCACAGAATAGTGGCTTTTTTTTATGATAATTTTTTCTTAAAGGCACTGATCATAGGGCCGACATCTTTAAACACAGGCTTCAGCTCATCGATGGAGTTCATAATGTTTCCAATTTGATTCATGACATGCATGTAGTCAATGGAGTCATCACTTGAAGAAGTCTCTGCACGCTCCTCCTTTTTTTCTGTCTTGCTTTTCTCCTTTTCAAGCGGCTGACCAAACATCATTGCTGAGAAAATATCCTTTTGCGCCATATCACATGTTCCTTTCTACTATTGGTATATCATTAATCTATGAAAAAAGTGAGAGGAAAGGTTAGACGTTTGTATTGCCAAGGAGAAAAAAATAAGGTAAAATTAGTACCAGATACTAATATAAGATCACAATATCACATGCTCGTATGAGTAAAAGGAGTCTTATTCAATGAATGCTGGAATTATTGGCCTTGGCCGCTATATACCTGAAAAAGTATTAACAAATCGTGATTTAGAAAAAATGGTTGAAACTTCTGACGAGTGGATTCGTACTAGAACAGGTATAGAAGAAAGAAGAATTGCATCTGATGATGTCAATACATCTCATATGGCGCTTGCTGCTGCAAAAAAAGCATTAGCTGACGCAGATGTGGCTGCAGAAGATATTGATATGATTCTTGTAGCGACAGTTACGCCAGATCAAGCATTTCCGACAGTCGCTTGTATGATTCAAGAGCAGCTCGGTGCACATAAAGCATGTGCAATGGATATTAGCGCTGCATGCGCTGGCTTTATGTATGGGCTTGTTACTGGAAAACAATTTATCGAATCTGGCACTTACAAACATGTGCTTGTCGTTGGTGTAGAAAAGCTTTCTCGCATTACCGACTGGGATGACCGCAACACAGCTGTTTTGTTTGGAGATGGAGCAGGTGCTGCTGTACTAGGAACAGTCAGCGAAGGCAAGGGAATTCTATCATTTGAGCTTGGAGCCGATGGAAGAGGCGGGAAGCACTTGTACTTAGATGAAAAAGATCATACAATCATGAATGGAAGAGAAGTATTTAAATTTGCTGTGAGACAAATGGGCGAGTCAAGCGTAAACGTGATTGAAAAAGCTGGACTATCAAAAGAAGACGTAGACTTCTTGATTCCGCATCAAGCAAACATTCGCATTATGGAAGCAGCACGCGAACGCTTAGAGCTGCCAGTTGAAAAAATGTCGAAAACAGTCCATAAATATGGAAACACATCAGCAGCATCCATTCCAATTTCACTATGTGAAGAAATCGAAGCCGGAAAAATTCATGACGGCGATGTGATTGTAATGGTTGGTTTTGGTGGAGGATTAACGTGGGGCGCAATCGCTATGCGATGGGGCCGATAAAAGAGTGGGGTGCACAAATTAATGGATAAGAAACGAGTAGTTGTTACAGGATTAGGTGCTTTGACACCTCTTGGCAACGATGTAGAGACAACATGGAAAAATGCTGTAGCAGGTGTATCAGGTGTTGGCCCGATCACACGTGTTGATTCAAGTGAATATACAGCAAAAGTAGCTGCAGAACTAAAAGATTTTAACATCGAAGATTACATGGAGAAAAAAGAAGCGAGAAAGATGGCACGCTTCACACAATATGCAGTCGTTGCTGCTCAAAAGGCTTTAGATGATTCACGCCTTGAAATTACAGATGAAAACGCACCTCGTGTTGGGGTATGGGTTGGATCTGGTATTGGCGGACTTGAAACATTCGAAGAGCAATTCGAAGTGTATTCGAATAAAGGAGCAAGACGCGTAAGCCCGTTCTTCGTTCCAATGATGATTCCAGATATGGCAACAGGCCAAATTTCAATTGCTCTTGGCGCAAAAGGGGTTAACTCTTGTACAGTAACAGCATGTGCAACAGGAACAAACTCCATTGGTGATGCCTTTAAAGTCATTCAGCGCGGAGATGCAGATGCGATGATTACAGGTGGAACAGAAGCACCGTTAACGAAAATGTCGTTTGCTGGCTTCTGTGCAAACAAAGCCCTTTCGACAAATCCTGATCCAGATACAGCAAGTCGTCCATTTGATAAAAACCGTGACGGATTTGTCATGGGTGAGGGAGCGGGAATTGTTGTTCTTGAAGAATTAGAGCATGCGTTAAAACGTGGTGCGACCATTTATGCAGAAATCGTTGGCTACGGCTCAACTGGAGATGCATACCATATCACAGCACCTGCTCCAAACGGAGAAGGCGGCGTACGTGCAATGAAAGAAGCCATTCGTGATGCAGGTTTAACAGTGGAAGAAATTGATTATATCAATGCCCACGGAACAAGCACACCGTATAATGATAAGTTTGAAACAATGGCGATTAAAGAAGTGTTTGGAGAGCATGCGAATCAGCTTGCGATCAGCTCGACAAAATCAATGACAGGTCATTTACTTGGCGCAGCAGGCGGAGTAGAAGCGATTTTCTCTGTTCTGGCGATTAAAGACAGTGTCATTCCGCCAACGATTAACCTTGAAACACCAGATGAAGAATGTGATCTTGATTATGTAGCAAATGAAGCACGTTCAAAAGAAGTACAAGTTGCGTTGAGCAACTCACTTGGTTTTGGCGGGCACAATGCGACAATTATCTTCAAAAAATACGAAGCGTAATATGTCTTAAGAAGGCGGCGATCTATAAACAGATCGCCGCCTTTTTGCATATGATGAAAATGGAGGTGTTCAGCGGTATGGGTCTGATCAATACACAATATCTCATTGAGCAATCATCATCATTTCAGGAGCTGGCGGCACGTTTTGTCCCTTATTTTAAAGGTGCGGATAAAAAAGAAGGATCATCTATTCTCGCCCATTTACAACATCATGGGATGGTTCGATCATGGAACGCCTGCCAGGAAATGATCGACAAGCTCAAAGAAAAAGGGTATTTCCAGCTTGTGATGAAAGAATACAAAGCGCTGCAAAAAAAGTGGGGAGGTCCTGATGTCCCTGTCTTTATTTTGCCTGTTAATGAGAGCAGCAAAGAGATCAGAGAACAATTTTACTTTCAATCCGGCATGGCATTTGATGACAAAATCTTTCTTTTTTTATCCCCGCATACACCGAAGGAGCGAATCGGTACGTTGCTGACGCATGAATATCACCATGTATGCAGGTTGCATTTTCTCACGAAAGAAGAAAAAGATTTTACATTCCTTGATACAATCATGATGGAGGGGCTCGCTGAATATGCTGTGTATCATAGATATGGAGAAAGCTATACAGCAAAGTGGACGACTTTATATGATGAATCGCAGCTGCAACGCATGTACAAGAAATGGGTATCCAGTCACCTTTATCAGAAAGTGCAGGACGACGAAAGGCTGATACAGAATCTCCTTTATGGAAAAGGGAACTACCCCAAAATGCTTGGCTATGCCACTGGATTTTATATCGTGAAAAAGTATTTCGATGAGCACCGAATCAGCGAGGAGTCTATGATTGCGGAGCCAGCGGAAACGTTTTTAAAGGCGATAGAATCATAAAGACAATCATTCACAAAAAAAGTGTCATATTACAATTTTACTAAATACTTCTTGATTTCGTCATGCTGATGTAATAATATACAAATATAAATTTTGATAATTCTTTTTATTCTAAAAAGACGGAATTTTTCGATTCGGTTCATTTGATCTATGGAGAAAGGGGCGAATGCATGAGCACACTGCTTGAAGTGCAAAACTTAAAAACCTATTTTTTTCGAAAAAAGGAACCAATACCTGCTGTTGATGGCGTTGATTTTAGTATCAAAAAAGGGGAAACAGTCGCATTAGTCGGTGAGTCTGGGTCTGGTAAAAGTATTACGTCTTTATCCATCATGGGTCTGATTAATGGGACTGGTGGGAAGATTATGGATGGTTCCATTAAGCTTGATGGAAAAGACCTTGTTACATATAGTGAAAAGGAATTGTGCAATATTCGTGGTAATGATGTATCCATGATCTTTCAGGAACCCATGACCTCACTTAATCCCGTCTTAACCATCGGGGAACAAATAACAGAAATCCTCATTTACCACAAAAAACTTTCAAAAAAAGAAGCGACCAAAAAAGCGATTGACTTGCTAAAGCTTGTAGGCTTTTCCAGGCCAGAACAAATCATCAAAGATTACCCGCACCGTTTATCCGGCGGTATGCGTCAACGAGTCATGATCGCCATTGCGCTAAGCTGTGATCCGAAGCTCCTCATTGCGGATGAGCCGACTACTGCGCTCGATGTGACCATACAAGCCCAGGTGCTGACCTTAATGAAAGATTTATGTTCGACCTTTGGTACATCTATACTTCTCATTACGCACGATTTAGGTGTTGTGTCGGAAGTAGCAGACCGCGTCATTGTCATGTACTGCGGACAGGTTGTTGAAAATGGAACCGTTGAAGAGTTGTTTGATCAGCCGCTTCACCCATACACAGAAGGACTGCTTGAATCCATTCCAGTCATTGACGGAGACATTCAGCCATTAACGGCGATAAAAGGAAATGTCCCTGCGCCAGATCAGCTTCCCGCAGGATGCCGTTTTGCGCCAAGATGCCCGAAAGTAATGGAACACTGCATAGGTGAATTGCCCAAACTGACAACCTTTGAAAATGGTAGAAGCGTCAGGTGTTTCTTATATGAGGAGGCAAGCCAAACATGACACTTGCTGAAAATCAACCATACATGACAGATCGATCTGAGAAAGAAACCATCCTGGAATTAAAAAATATACGAAAACACTTTCCGATTAAAGCTGGCGTGCTGCAAAAGAAAGTAGGAGCAGTCAAAGCGGTTGACGGCATCGACTTAAACATTTATAAAGGTGAAACGTTAGGCATCGTTGGAGAGTCTGGATGCGGTAAATCCACATTAGGACGGACGATGATTCGTTTATATGAACCAACAGAAGGACAAATTCTATTTAAAGGGCAAGATATTTCTCATGTATCTGAATCAAAACTAAGACAATCAACAAGGAAAAACATCCAAATGGTTTTTCAAGATCCCTTTGCATCACTCAACCCTAGAAAAACACTTCGAAGTATCATCAAAGAACCCTACAAAACACATCACTTATATTCCTTAAAAGAAAGAAATGAAAAAGTAGAACAGCTTTTATCCAAAGTCGGCCTTCACCCAAGTTTTGCGAATCGATACCCGCACGAATTCTCCGGCGGACAAAGGCAACGGATCGGTATCGCTCGTGCACTTGCCATGAATCCTGAAATGATCATAGCAGATGAGCCTGTTTCAGCGCTTGACGTCTCCATTCAGGCGCAGGTCATCAATTTGATGGAAGAGCTTCAAGAAGAGTTTGACCTCACGTATCTATTCATCTCTCACGATCTCAGTGTGGTCCGCCACATTAGTGATCGAGTGGGCGTCATGTATCTTGGCAAAATGATGGAACTGGCGGATAAGCATAGCCTGTACGATGATCCGCTTCATCCGTATACACAGGCGCTTTTATCTTCCGTTCCAGTCACCCGTAAAAAAGGTCAGGTGAAAAGGGAACGGATTATGCTGCAAGGGGATTTACCAAGCCCTGCTAATCCGCCAAAAGGCTGTGTGTTTCATACAAGATGTCCGCATGCGAAAGAAGTCTGTAAAGAAAAAGTACCACAATTTCAAGAATTAAAAACGAACCACTTTGTGGCCTGCCACCTCTACGACGCTTGATCACGCTTGTATGATCTCATCTTTGAGAGGGGGGATAAAACGGGCTTCTGTCATCATTTTTTAAAAAAGATAGGGGGAATTGTCTATGAAAGATAGAAAGAGAAAGTCCATTTTGGTCAGTTTGCTGCTGATCTTTACATTGATCCTTGCTGCTTGTTCTGGTGGAAATAAAACGTCTGGAGACAGTGAAAAGAAATCCACAGGTAAACCTGTACAAGGCGGCGATCTTGTCATTGGTTCGATTGCAGAGCCTACATTATTTAACTCACTTTACTCAACAGACGTAGCAAGTTCTGATATTGAAGAAAGAATCTATAGCTTTTTACTACAAACAGATGGAAAGCTTAACCCACAGCTGGCGTTGGCAGAAGATATTAAAGAAACCGATGACGGCAAACAGTTTGATGTGACCATTAGAAAAGGCGTGAAGTTTCATGATGGAGAAGAACTGACTGCTGATGATGTTGTGTTTACATACAGCATTCCGATCAATAAGGATTACAATGGTGAGCGTGGATCAGGCTTTGAAGTATTAGAGTCTGTCAAAAAAACAGGGGACTATTCGGTCGAATTTAAGCTGAATAAAAAAGACCCATATTTTTATAATGTCACGCTAGGAAGCTATGGCATTTTACCAAAGCATATTTTAGGTGATGTCCCTATAAAGGATCTTGGCGAAAATGAATTTAACCGAAAAAATCCAATCGGCTCCGGCCCATTTAAATTTGCCGAGTGGAAAGAAGGGGACTATGTCAAACTAGAAGCTTTTGATGATTATTGGGATGGACGCCCATACCTTGATACAGTCACCATTAAAACGATTCCTGATCAAAATGCAGCCATGGCTCAGCTATCCGCAGGTGATATTGATTTCTTTGCAGTACCTGGAGCAGAACTGCAAACAGCTGAAAAAGTTAGTAACATCAAAATCGAATCTGATCTAGGGCTTAATTATTCATATATTGGCTGGAATCAGAAAAACGAATTGTTCAAAAGTAAAAAAGTCCGTCAAGCGCTTACCCATGCCATTGATCGTCAAACGATTGTCGATCAAGTGTTAGATGGAGACGGGAAAGTAGCCAACATCCCAGAAAGCCCGCTGTCATGGAACTACCCTAAAAATGAAAATGTCCCAGTATTTGAATTTGATCAAGAAAAAGCGAAAAAGATGCTGAAGGAAGAAGGCTGGGAGGATACAGATGGAGATGGTTATCTTGATAAGGACGGTAAGAAGTTCTCCTTCGTCTTGAAGACGAACCAAGGAAACAAAGTCCGTGAAGATATTGCTGTCGTTGTCCAGCAGCAGCTCAAAGAAATTGGCATTGAAGCAAAACCGCAAATTGTAGAATTTAGTGCATTAATCGAACAAACAACCCCGCCAAAATGGGATTATGATGCGTTATTACTCGGCTGGAGCTTAGCGACATTCCCTGACCAATACAGCATTTTCCATTCAAGTCAGTCTGAAAAAGGCTTAAATAACATTTGGTATAAAAATGAAGAAGTCGATAAACTGCTAGTTGATGCCAAAAACTTGAGTGATCGTAAAGAGTATTCAAAGGCGTATGAAAAAATTTATGAGCTGATTGCAGAAGACCAGCCGTATACGTTCCTTTATTATGCCAACTCACATCGTGCGATGCCATCTAATCTACAAGGCTACTCTTACCACCCAAAAGATGAATATTACAAAATCGAAAAATGGTGGATTGAACAGTAGTCTGCTAGTGAAGAAGGGGAGGGGTCTCCCCTTTTTTCATCATAGTATGGCCATCCGATGAAAAAGGAGTTGTGCATATGGTTACATATATCATTAGAAGGACACTTCTTTCCATCCCAATTTTGTTTGGTATTACGATTTTGTCCTTTGCGATTATGAAAGCAGCACCAGGCGATCCGATGTCACTCATGATGGACCCGACCATTAGTGCCGCAGACCGGGAAGCCTTTATTGATAAGTACGGCTTGAACGATCCTGAATATGTGCAATATATGAAATGGCTCGGCAATATGCTTCAAGGTGACTTTGGCACATCCATTGTAAAAAAAGGAACGCCCGTGGCTGATTTGATTTTTGCCCGGCTGCCTAATACTCTCATCCTCATGATCTTTTCTACATTAGTTGCCCTGATTATTGCCATCCCATTTGGTGTTCTTTCAGCAAAACGTCCGTATACAAAACTTGACTATGGTATTACGGTTACATCATTTATCGGACTGGCTATTCCGAATTTCTGGTTTGGTTTGATCCTTATAATGGTGTTATCAGTGAATTTAGGATGGTTTCCGACCGGGGGTGTCTCTACCTTAAATGCAGATTTTAATCTATTTGACCGGCTTCATCATATTATTTTACCGGCCTTTGTTTTAGCAACGGCTGATATGGCCGGCCTTACACGTTATACAAGGTCAAGTATGCTCGATGTGATGCGGCAGGATTACATTCGCACGGCGCGAGCGAAAGGTTTTAGAGAGAACAAAGTCATCTTCAAACATGGATTGAGAAACGGTCTGATGCCTGTTATTACGATCTTTGGACTCATGATTCCATCCTTTATTGGCGGCGCAGTCGTGGTGGAACAAATCTTCACATGGCCAGGGCTTGGGAAACTGTTTATCGATTCTGCTTTTTCAAGAGATTATCCCGTCATTATGGCGATGACTGTTATCTCTGCTGTGCTCGTGGTCGTTGGAAACTTAATAGCGGATATTCTCTATGCGATCGTTGATCCGCGTATTGAATATTAGAAGGGAGCTGAGGCACAATTGGCACAACCTAATATGGGAACACCTCCTGTTGATCTCAAATTAAAAGAAGGCCTTCCGCCAAAACCAGAGACGATGCTTCGTTTATTTTGCGAGAAATTTTTCAAAAATAAATTGGCGGTTGCCGGCTCCGCTATTTTATTGGTCATTATCTTTTCGGCTATTTTCGCCCCGGTGATCGCACCTTACGCACCGGAACAGCAAGACTTATTGAAACGGCTACAGCCTCCAAGTGCAGAGCATTTTATGGGAACCGACAAGTTTGGCCGAGATATTTTTTCAAGGGTGCTATACGGAGCGAGGGTGTCTCTATTAGTTGGCTTTGTCTCAGTAGTCGGAGCCATCACCATTGGTACCGTCATTGGGGCGGTAGCGGGATACTTTAAAGGCTTTGTCGATTCTGTGCTCATGAGAATGGTGGATGTGGTATTGTCTATTCCAGATATTTTTCTCTTGATCACGCTAGTGACAATTTTTAAACCGGGTATTGATAAATTGATTTTAATCTTTGCGCTGACTGGCTGGACAACAACCGCCAGGCTGATCCGCAGTGAATTCTTGTCACTTCGCACAAGAGAATTCGTACTCGCAGCAAGAACGATCGGAACGAAAAACCATGTCATCATCTTTTCGCATATTTTACCGAACTGTATCGGCCCTATTATTGTGTCTGCTACATTAAAAGTCGGTTCTGTTATTTTAGCTGAGTCGACACTTAGCTATCTAGGGTTCGGCATCCAGCCTCCAACGGCGAGCTGGGGAAACATGCTTCAAGATGCACAAAATTTCTCCATTATGGTGCAAGCATGGTGGTATCCACTGTTCCCAGGTTTACTGATTCTACTTACCGTTTTATGCTTTAACTTCTTAGGTGATGGACTGAGAGATGCCCTTGATCCTAAAAAGCTAAAATAAGGTTCTGCTTATAGAAAATCGTGAAAGGACTCTGCGAGACGTTCTTCTTTTCCCAGGAAATAAAGCCGTCCTTCCGTCAGGGAGAAGTTTTAATAAAGTTGGAATAATTTCTCTATCCCTTGCCCATACTGTGGACAACAGTTTTTAAAAAGTGAGGGATTGGTTATGTTATTTCTTCATGACGTATGGGTGAATTGGTTTGAAGGGGAAGAGAATGGCTATAATGTGTGCCACTTTCATGAGTGGCGCAAGGAGGACAGCGTGGAGCTGTTAGATCAAGTACCTTTACTCAAGGTGCAGAGTCCTTTGTTTGATTACATAGAGAATGATCTATCAGAGCTGCCGAAGACGCTGCTAGAGTCTGTATTTGAGAAATCATATATTCGAAAAAATCATGAACGCCGTAAATTAGAGTATTGCTTTGTGGTCACGGACGGGATTAGAATCATTGCTGTGGATACGATTGGTTATTCCATCCCTGTGAGAAAGAGCCGATTGATTCCAAGACAGGAGCAATTGGTGTATGAAATGGTGAAAGATGTGAAGGCAGAGGAGTATGAATTCACAACAGATAGCCTTGAATCGACGAAAGAATATCACATCCTATCATTACCACCGCAGCATATCAGCGGATTAACGAGAAAAGAAAGACAGCTGAAGCAGCTGATGTTTATGGCGTTAGATCAACTAAAGGGGCTTCAAAACCGGGCAGAAATTGCCTATTGGTATACAGAATGGAATCCGCGCATGTACAACCAGATCAAACGAATGTCTTTCGAGGAAATTTGGAACATGCTTTATAACGAAACCATTGATGGATGGTCAGAAAACCATTTAGCCTTTTGTGAAAAAATGATTAAAGGACAGCCATTTTTTGAAAAACTTTGGGAAATGGAAAACGAATCGAAAGTCAATTAGAAAAAGCTTGCAGCTGAATATGCTGCAAGCTTGTTTTATTTGCGTTTCCGGCCAAGACCCATCGCATTCTCCATTTTTTTCAGCATTTTGTTTGCCGTACGGTTCGCTTTTTCAGCACCTTCATCTAAAATGCGGTCAAGCTCTTCTGATTCAATGAGTTCATAATAGCGATCTTGAATCGGTTTTAATGCATCCACAACAACGTTCGCAAGATCTCCCTTAAATTCACCATAACCTTTGCCTTCGTATTTTTGTTCAAGCTCTGCAATCGATACGTTCCCTAATACAGAATAAATCGTCAGCAAGTTGGCAATTCCAGGTTTGTTTTCTTTGTCATATTTGACGATGCCTTCTGAATCAGTCACAGCACTTTTGATTTTCTTTTCAAGCTGCTTTGGCTCATCTAATAAGGTAATGAAGGATTTTTGGTTCGGATCAGATTTGCTCATCTTTTTCGTTGGGTCAGTTAAAGACATAATCCGAGCGCCTTCTTTTGGAATTTTGACTTCAGGTACAGTGAAGATGTCATTGTACTTTCGGTTAAAGCGTTCAGCAAGCGTTCTCGTTAATTCAAGATGCTGCTTTTGATCTTCTCCTACAGGAACTAAGTCCGTACCGTATAACAAAATATCGCCAGCCATTAATGGCGGATACGTTAATAGTCCTGAAACGACTGCTTCCTTACCAGCAGATTTGTCCTTAAATTGAGTCATTCTTTCTAATTCCCCAATATAAGCGACACATTGCAGCATCCATCCTGCCTGGGCGTGGGCAGGTACCTCTGATTGGATAAACAATGTTGCCTTCTCTGGATCAAGCCCCACTGCCAAATAAAGAGCGGCTAAGCTTCTAATATTTTGTCGAAGGGCTAAACGATCCTGACTCACCGTAATGGCATGCTGATCGACCACACAAAAGTAGCCGTTGTAATCATGCTGAAGATCGACAAATTGCTTCATCGCTCCAATGTAGTTCCCCAATGTCACAGAACCGCTAGGCTGAATGCCTGAGAAAATCGTCTTTTTTGTCATACTAAAACCTCTTTTCTTCAATATAAAAAGGCCCACCCATCACTTTTCAACAGAAAAGGGACGAATGAACCGTGGTACCACCCTTGTTATTTCAATCCGAAATCACTCAAGACGTTGATATCGGAGACTGCTCCGTCTAAGCCTACTGACTCTGTCAAGTGTTCGGTTAGCTGCTCCAAAGCCCATTCCATACATGCCATTATCTGCTTGCACCAACCGCAGACTCTCTGTAAATGGTGAATATATGTACTCTTCTTTTTCATCGCAAAAATGTAATTTCATTCATTATAAATAAGCAAAAATCAAAAGTCAAAACCTACATATAATAAATCAAGAGCAATATTAACATTTCAATGAGTAAACTCAAACCTAATGTTCTTAAGGTTGAAAAGTTACTTTGAAAAGATGATGATAAATGTTTGTTTAAACTGTCATCAACATGGTCCTTTTGCTTATTTAAAGAATCAAACACCTTTCGGAAGCTGTAAGATATTTGATCAAAAAATCCACTTTTTAAAGTGATGAACGATAACCACACTAGCAAAGTGCCAGAAGCTAAATAAAATGTGATGTTAATCATGCTTAAGAAAGATATGTGCCCATAAAAGAGGAAGCTTAAAATGAAAACAAGGCCATTAGAACTAAGTAAAAGAATAAAAAATCTAATAACAATCACTCCTGCGCATTAAAACTTTACTGTACTAAAATAGCAATAAAAACATTTAATTCAAGACTTTCACTATATAAGAAAAACGAAACAAGGAACGAAGCTGTTGTTTTAATCAATTTCTTGATATCAGTTTACAATGAATCATGAAGATTGCCAATTGTATAGACAGGATTACCTCTGATTAGGTATTTAAGATCACAAAATCTCAGAAAAATAACCAAATTATTTCAATTTTTTAATAAAAATATTAAAAAACAGTGGAAATATGAAAATTTTCTTAAAAAAATGAATGCACAATTACTTATTTGCTAGTATAATAGTTCCTGTAGTTCATTTATGAAGGGGAGGTCAACAACTAGATGAAAAAGTCTAAATTTTCACTGCTTTTAGTTTTTTTATTGGTGCTGACTATTTTTGTATCTGCATGTTCAGGTAAACAAAGTAGCGACAAGGGCACTGCATCCAAAGATTCAAAACAAGAGGCTACAATTTTAGAATCACAGGAAATGCCTGCAATGGATACAATCCAAGCGAGTGATACAATCAGTTTTACGACTATGAATAACGTGTTTGAAGGTTTGTATCGTTTCAACGATAAAGAAGAATTAGTGCCTGGTATGGCTGATGGGGAACCAGTTGCTAACAAAGATAAAACAGTTTACAACATCAAAATTAAAGATGCAAAATGGTCTAATGGTGACCCAGTTAAAGCTCAAGACTTCGTATATGCATGGCAACGTGCTTTAGATCCAGAACAAAAGTCTGAGTATGGCCCATATATGATGGTTGGTAAAATTAAGAATGCTGATAAAGTATACAACAAAAAAGCAAAGCCTGAGGAACTAGGAATTAAAGCTGTAAGCGATAAAGAACTGCAAATTACACTTGAAAAACCAATTCCTTACTTCCAATCTCTGCTTTCATTCCCAACATTCTACCCAGTGAATGAAAAGTTCGTTAAAGAACAAGGTGACAAATATGCGAAGACTGCAAAGAACCTTGTATACAACGGACCATTTGAACTTTCTTCTTGGGATGGCCCACAAGCAACTACTTGGGAATACAAAAAGAATGAAGAATATTGGGACAAAAAGAACGTCTCTATGACAAAACTTACTTTTAAAGTATCTAAAGATCCACAAGCAGCTGTTAACGCATTTGAAGCGGGAGAAGCTGATATTACACCTAAATTATCAACACCTGCCATCATCTCTCAATACGAAGGTGATAAGCGGATGAAAAGATTACTAGAACCTACTGTGTTCTGGTTGAAAATGAACCAAGGAAATAAATCTTTAAAGAATGAAAACGTTCGTCGCGCAATTGCAACGGCAATTGATAAAGAAGCGTTTGTAAATGATGTGTTGCAGAATGGTTCAGTTGCTGCATACTATCAAATTCCAAAAGATTTCGTACATGATGAAAGCGGAAAAGACTTCCGTGATGGAATGCCTAAATACTTAGAAACTAATAAAGATGAAGCGAAAAAGCTTTTTGAAAAAGGGTTGAAAGAATTAGGAACGTCTAAAGTAACGCTTAATTACTTAGGTGATGATTCTGAGACAGCTAAAACAATCGGTGCTTTCATTAAAGATCAGCTCGAGAAAACTTTACCTGGCTTAGATATCAATATTCAAAGTGTTCCTTTCGCTACTCGTATTGATCGTGATAAGAAAGAGGATTACGATCTTCAGATGGCTGGATGGGGTCCAGATTACCTTGATCCGATCACGTTCTCTGACTTGTTCATCACAGGTGGCGGAAACAACCACATGGGTTACTCAGATAAAAAATATGATCAGTTGTTAAAAGATGCATCTGGCAAATTAGCTGCAAAACCTGAAGAACGCTGGAAAGCTTTACAAGAAGCTGAAAAAGTATTATTACAAGATGACGCAGCACTTTCACCAATTTATCAGAGAGCAACTAACTATCTGATTAATAACAAAGTAAAAGGATTTGTCATTCACAAAGTTGGACCTGAATTCAGCTACAAATGGATGAAAATTGAAGGATAATTAACAATCTTATAGAAAAGAGAGTGTATTCTCTGAATATACTCTCTTTTTCACTGAGAGAAATATGTCGAAATATACAGAAAAGTCAGTTTTATCAGGAGGTGCAAGTATGCTGAAATACTTAATTAGACGGGTTGCCTACATGGTTGTTACCCTCTTCATCATTGTTTCAATCACTTTTTTCTTAATGAAACTTATTCCGGGTTCTCCTTTTGTTAATGCGCAAAAGTTGTCAGAAGCTCAACAAGCTGTACTTAATGCAAAATATGGACTAGATCAGCCAATTCCTGTTCAATATTTTCATTACATGATTAATACATTCACTGGGGATTTAGGTGTTTCATTCCAATTCAACAATACCTCCGTAACAGAACTTCTTTCATATCGAGTAGGACCATCTGCTGTCCTAGGCCTTCAAGCGATTATTTTAGGAACGATTGTTGGTATCTTTTTGGGAGTAGTTGGAGCTTTAAGACAGAACACATGGGTGGATTACTCTGCTACTTTCTTGGCAGTTATCGGTAAATCAATTCCGAGTTTTGTATTCGCTGGATTACTTCAGTACTATATTGCGGTGAAATTGGGGTTATTACCAACTCAATTTTGGAATGGGTTTGAATATACAATTTTACCTACTATAGCGTTAGCAATGTTCCCTATCTCCATTTGTGCTCGTTTTATGAGAACAGAAATGGTTGAAGTACTTGAGACAGATTACATTTTACTTGCAAAAGCAAAAGGAGCAGGCTATTTTGAGATCGCATTTAAACATGCAATGAGAAATGCTTTAATACCTGTTGTCACAGTACTTGGTCCATTGACTGTTAGTTTAATGACGGGATCACTAGTAATAGAAAAAATCTTCTCAATTCCTGGAATTGGTGAGCAGTTTGTTAAAGCCATTACAGTAAACGACTACCCAGTCATCATGGGTACAACTATCTTATTTGCCGTTCTTTTTGTAGTGGTTGTATTTATTGTCGATATTCTATATGGAATTATCGATCCTAGAATTCGTGTAGCGGGAGGTAACAAATAATGAAACAGCAAGAAGAAAATATTGATAAAAGTCTGTTTGAACCCGCTGGTGTTGATACATTATCTGCTGAAAAAATTGAAAAACCAAGTCTAAATTATTGGCAAGATGCATGGCTTAGAATTAAAAAGAATAAAGCCGCTGTTGTTAGTATGGTGATTTTATTTTTAATTGTATTCATGGCGCTCGTTGGACCATTAATTAGTGGCAAAGACTTTAGTACTCAAACAACGTCTGAAGCGAACTTACCGCCGCGAATCCAAGGGTTAGAGCATGTTAGTTTCTTACCTTTTACTGGTGAAAGAACATTAAAAAATGGTGATGTGGTCAATCCATATGAACAAAAAGGGATTGAACATTACTACTGGTTCGGTACCGATAATCTTGGGAGAGATCTATTTACACGTGTGTGGAAAGGAACTCAAATCTCACTGCTTATTGCTGTTGTTGCAGCTGTGATCGATTTAATTATTGGTGTTGCCTACGGCGCTATTTCTGGTTATTTCGGTGGGAAAATTGATAATGCGATGCAGCGTATTTTGGAAGTTCTAATGGGGATTCCAAACTTAATCGTTGTCATATTAATGATTCTCGTCTTAAAACCAGGGATTATTCCAATTATTATTGCACTAAGTATTACCGGGTGGATCAGTATGGCTAGGGTCGTGCGTGCTCAAGTCATGAAGCTGAAAGAACAGGAATATGTACTAGCCGCTAGAACTTTGGGATTAAGTAACTTTAAAATTATCTTTAAGCACATGTTGCCAAACTTAACAGGTGTGATGATTATTAATACAATGTTCACTATTCCTAGTGCGATCTTCTTTGAAGCTTTCTTAAGCTTTATTGGATTAGGTCTGCAAGAGCCGCAAGCTTCACTAGGGACATTAATTGAAGATGGGTTTAAATCAATGATCGCTTTCCCATATCAGATGGTTTATCCAGCAATTATCATTAGTGTTATCATGATCGTCTTTAACCTTGTTGCCGACGGTGTGAGAGATGCACTTGATCCAAAAATGAAAGATTAGTACGGGGCGGTGATGTTGATGAATAAACAAGAAACGATTTTAAAAGTAAATGACTTAAATATTTCATTCCACACATTTGCTGGCGAAGTTAAGGCAATTCGAGGTGTGAATTTTGAATTGAAAAAAGGTGAGACGCTTGCCATTGTTGGAGAATCAGGCTCTGGTAAATCGGTAACTTCTAAATCAATCATGGGTCTGCTTCCTAAATCTAACTCCGAAGTGAAAAAAGGAGAGATTTTGTTTCAAGGTAAAAACCTAACAAAACTTTCTGACAAACAGATGCAGAAAATAAGAGGGAAAGATATTGCCATGGTCTTTCAAGATCCAATGACATCTTTGAATCCGACTATGACAATTGGTAAGCAAATTATAGAACCCATCTTAAAACATCAAAATGCAAGTAAAGAAGAAGCTAAAAAAAGAGCACTTGAGCTTTTGAGTCTTGTAGGTATTCCGAAACCAGAACAGAGGTTCAAGCAATACCCTCATCAATTTTCTGGTGGGATGCGACAAAGGGTTGTCGTTGCAATAGCTCTTGCTTGTAATCCGAAAATTTTAATTGCAGATGAGCCAACTACTGCTTTAGATGTAACCATTCAAGCCCAAATCTTAGAACTGATGAAAGATCTTCAAAAGAAGATTGAAACATCTATCATCTTTATCACACATGATTTAGGGGTCGTTGCGAATGTAGCAGATCGTGTAGCGGTAATGTATGGTGGTCAAATTGTTGAAATTGGCACCGTAGATGAGATCTTCTATAACCCAAAACATCCATATACTTGGGGATTACTGAGCTCTATGCCAAGTCTTGATGCAAAAGAGGAGAAATTGTTTGCCATTCCAGGCACGCCGCCTGATTTGTTGAATCCTCCAAAAGGAGACCCATTTGCGGCTAGAAATCAATTTGCAATGAAAATTGATTTTGAACAGCAGCCGCCTTTATATCAAGTATCAGAAACTCATTTTGCAGCTACATGGCTTTTACATCCTAACGCACCAAAAGTAGAACCTCCTGAATCAATTAAGCAAAGAATGCGACAATTTAATGCGCAAAAAGGGGGGGATCACATTGAGTGAAAAAGATGTTATTTTACAAGTGAAAAATCTTAAGCAATATTTTAATGTGGGTAAACCTAATGAAGTAAAAGCTGTTGATGATGTCAGCTTTGACATTTATAGAGGTGAAACATTGGGCCTTGTAGGTGAATCTGGTTGCGGGAAATCCACTACTGGTAGAACCATCATTCGTCTATACAATGCAACAGGTGGCGAAGTTATTTTTAACGGGCAGAATGTGCATGATAAAAAATCAACAACAGATCTTAAACAATTTAACCGAAAAATGCAAATGATCTTTCAGGATCCATATGCCTCCCTCAATCCACGAATGAAAGTTGTGGATATTATTGCAGAGGGTATCGATATTCATGGTCTTGCAAAATCAGCACAAGCACGTAAAGACCGTGTATATCAATTGCTTGAAACGGTTGGTTTGAATAAAGAGCATGCGAATAGATACCCGCATGAATTTTCAGGCGGTCAAAGGCAGCGTATTGGGATTGCTCGTGCGTTAGCTGTTGAGCCGGATTTCATCATTGCCGATGAGCCAATCTCTGCACTAGATGTGTCGATACAAGCGCAGGTCGTCAACTTAATGAAAGAACTGCAAGAAGAAAAGGGCTTAACGTATTTATTCATTGCCCATGACCTTTCCATGGTGAAATATATCAGCGATCGTATCGGTGTGATGTATTTTGGGAAATTGGTTGAGCTGGCACCAGCGAATGAATTATATGAAAACCCGCTTCATCCATATACAAAATCATTACTATCTGCGATTCCGCTTCCAGATCCTGATTATGAGCGTAACCGCAAACGAATTAAATACGATCCATCTGTTCATAAAGGAACAAATACGGAATTTCGTGAAGTGAAGCCAGGTCACTTTGTCAGCTGTACTGAGGAAGAATTCAAAGAGATCAAAGCAAAACAATAAGAACAGAGAAGAAGCACTGCGATATCAGTGCTTCTTTTTTTATTTTACAAAAAAACAAGTTGATGGTAATTTTTATGTAAAATGAGTAAACCAGGAGGAAATCAAATGTTGTTATGGAAGACGTTTCGCTATTCATGTCTTCACTTTTTTATCGTCACGATGCTTTTTTCAATATCTTTTTTAATGGAACCAAATGGAGGAAAGTGGATGATCGCATTTTTAGTGCTCATTTGCATCATTTCGTTTTCGGTTGAATTTGCTCTGTATCGGCGCACGAATAAACAGAAGGAGGAAGTCCGGCGTATGAAGTACCTTTATTTCATCATGTTTCAGATCGCCATGACACTTCTTTTGTTTGCTTGCTTTCAAATGCTCATGAATCGTTCGATATAAAACTTTTTTGCTTTCTCTTGAAAAAAAGTGAAACCACTAATGGCATTGCTGCGTCTTACTAGTACAGGCGTTTAAATAGCAGGAAATCGGGAATAGATAAGGAAGTGGTTCTTAACTACATCATAAGGAGCGGATCCATGAATTGGTATGAAAAGCTCAGTGAATACTTCCCGATAGAAGAAATGAAGTCAAAAGAGCATATGGAAGCTTTATTAAAGGAAAGAAGTGATATTTATCATAAAGAAGAAGGGCCTCATCATGTAATGATGTACGCTGAATTTGATTCTTTCATCTTTATTGATTATTTATTTGTTTCCAAGGATGCAAGAGGTGAAGGCCTCGGATCAAAGCTCATTCATAAGCTGAAGGAAAAAAGAAAACCGATCTTGCTTGAGGTCGAGCCTGTAGATGAAGATGATGCAGATACTGCAAAACGCCTAAAGTTTTATCAGAGAGAGCACTTCAAGCATGCTGAATCAATTGGTTATAAACGCAGGTCACTTGCAACGAATGAAGTGAACCGCATGGAAATTCTTTATTGGTCGCCTCGTACAGATAATGAGGAAGAAATGATGGAGGCCATGAGAAAGACGTACGAAGGAATCCATACGTATAAAGACGAAGAATGGTATGGACAATCGTATGAGGATGTTGATGATGTGCTGAAGCTCGTTGAAAATAGAAAACAAAAAAATATTTTCGATCATCTCGACTAAATGAGAAAGTTCAGACTTCAAACATCAGCACAAAAAGAATGAAATTGTCTAGTTTTTGTCACAAAAATTGCAAGAAAATCTGTTCACACTTACTTTTTTATAGTATAATCACTATAAAGATTACTTATTTAGAACAATTTTAATTTAAGAATACAGATCAATATTCATTCTACAAATTGAGGAGTGAAGATTTATGGTAACATTATACACATCACCAAGCTGTACATCATGTAGAAAAGCAAGAGCGTGGTTAGAAGAGCACAATATTCCATACCAAGAGAGAAATATCTTTTCTGAGCCTCTTTCAATCGATGAAATCAAAGAGATTCTTCGTATGACGGAAGATGGTACAGATGAAATTATCTCAACACGTTCTAAAGTATTCCAAAAACTAAATGTAAATGTTGAGACAATGCCGCTTCAACAATTGTATAAACTAATCAATGAGCACCCTGGTCTTCTAAGACGTCCAATTATTTTGGATGAAAAAAGACTGCAAGTTGGGTACAACGAAGATGAAATTAGACGTTTCCTTCCTAGAACGGTTCGTACATTCCAACTTCGAGAAGCTCAGCGACTTGCTAACTAATAGAGAACAAGAAAAGCTGCCGATCATTTGGCAGCTTTTTTTATTTATTTTCAGCCGTTTGTTCGTAAAAGAGACTGGCTAAAATAACGGTTGCGACGGTTAAAAAGGGAAGCAACAATTCAAGTGTTGTATGCTGCGCCATAAATTCATTCAGTTTTACATCACGGACAATCATTTCTCCGCCAGTAAAAGCTAAAAGGGCACTCCCTCCGTATAAAAGAATCGGAAACTTGGTTAGTGCTGCATGAATCAGCTTACTCCCCCAAATAATAATCGGGACTGAAATCATTAAGCCAAAGGCAGTGAGCACCATGTTCCCTTTAGCTGCCCCTGCAACAGCGATCACATTATCAAGTGACATAAAAAGATCTGCAATCACGATGGTCTGAACAGCACGCCAAAGGGAGCCGCTGCTTTTAATCCGAATGGATTCTTTCTTTTGTTCAATTAACAAATTGTATCCTATATAAAGGAGAAAGAGACCGCCGATAAATTGCAAATAGGGGATGGTCAATAAATAAACGGCAGCACCAGTCATGGTGATTCTCATCAGCACTGCCAAAAGTGTGCCGATCCATATGGCTTTGTTTCGTTTTTCATTTGATAAGCTTCGACTGGCCATCGCAATGATTAATGCATTATCTCCGCCTAATATGAGGTCTATGCCAATAATCATCAGTAAGGATACGATCCACTCTGTTTCCATCCAGTTCACCTCATTTCACTAAAATAGCTCGTACAACCAATATATGAAGACAATTCAAATATATGTTTCTGCAAGTTTTCTCTGCAAAAAATGCGTTTTTATTTCTTTTATTCATGTTTTATCATAAAATAGACAGTACACAGCAATACCTCATTTCTTTAAATGGTTAACATGTAGACGGAACGGGTAAAGTGTAGTAAAGTACTATTAATTGGGAGCTTGTATGTCCCTTCAACATCTTATATAGAAGGGAAGGTTGGCAAAATGGAAATCGAAAGAATAAATGAACATACAGTCAAATTTTATATTTCCTACGGTGATATTGAAGATCGCGGTTTTGACCGTGAAGAGATTTGGTATAATCGTGAGCGCAGTGAAGAGCTGTTCTGGGAAGTGATGGACGAAGTGCACGAAGAAGAAGAATTTGCAGTAGAGGGACCACTTTGGATTCAAGTACAGGCACTTGATAAAGGTCTTGAAATTGTCGTGACAAAAGCCCAACTTTCTAAAGATGGACAAAAGCTCGAATTGCCGATTCCAGAAGATAAAAAAGATCAAACAGATGAAGAAAGTTTAGATGCTCTGCTTGATGATTTTCATAAAGAAGAGCAAGATCAAGAAGATCATAATGAGAAGGACAAAAAACTTCAACTTCAGTTCGTATTGAAAATGGATGATTTTGAAGATTTGATTGCACTTTCTCAATTAAATATGCAGGATTTTACGACAAGTTTATATTCGTTTGAAAACCGTTATTATCTATATGTTGACTTCCACGAGGATTTGTCAGATGAGCAGGTGGAGAATAAGCTTAGTATTCTGCTTGAATATGCTCATGAATCAGTGGTCAGCATCTACAGACTGCAAGAATACGGTCAGCTGATTGTCAAAGAGAATGCGCTTGAAACGATTCAACAGCACTTCTCGTAACAACCAAAAGTCGATTTCTATAGAGGAATCGACTTTTTTATCTGAATGAAAAAGTAAACAAAGTGATCGGCAAGGAGAAAATGAAATGAGAAATGTAGTCAAAGTTCTATTTTTTCTTATCATTACGATAGGTGCTTATTTGATTATCCAAATTTTTGCCGGTGATCTAGCGGTAAGTGTATTAAGTTCCGTCAGTGTTCTATTCACTTTATCGATTATCTTCATCGGGTTTGTCATTTTCTTAGAAAACAGAAACCCCTCTCAAACGATTACGTGGCTTGTGCTGCTTGGGAGCTTTCCGCTTTTCGGGTTTTTGTTTTATATTTTCTTTGGACGCAATATTAAAAAGCGCAGACTTTTTGAAAAGAAAGCGGTACTAGACGAGCAGCTTGTCCAGGAAGATGAACGTATCCACAGAGAAGCGATTGAAAAAATGACTCATATGGGTGACCATCAGCAGCTCTTATTTAAACTGGCCCACAGACTGGGACATACCCCTATTACGTATCGCACATCCTCTAAAGTTCTGACCAATGGAGAAGAAACGTTCTCTCATATTTTTGAAGAGATCAAAAAAGCAACACATCACATTCATCTAGAATATTATATTCTCCGTCATGATGATCTGGGACAAGAATTAAAGGACATTTTAATCGAGAAAGCAAAAAGTGGTGTGATTGTCCGCTTTTTATATGATGATGTAGGTAGCCTAAAACTTTCCCGTCAATATATTGCTGACTTAGAAAAGGCTGGCGTGCAGATCGTTCCGTTTTTACCAGTGAGACTGCCCTTATTAAATAATAAAATCAATTTCCGAAATCACCGGAAAATCGTGGTGATTGATGGAGAAGTAGGATTTGTCGGCGGACTTAACATTGGGGACGAATATATGGGTAGAAGCAGACAATATGGATTTTGGCGTGATACGCACCTGATGATTAAAGGTGAGGCCGTTCGTGATTTGCAGCAGATTTTTATGCAGGATTGGTATTACATGACCAATGAAAGATGCTCGGGTGTGGATTATTTTAAAGATTTCAGTCATATGGAGAGTCGAGCAGAAGGCGTACAAATGATTGCTGGTGGTCCTGATAAACAGTGGGAAGTCATTAAAAATCTCTTTTTCTCCATGATTATCTCCGCCAAGAAATCAATTTGGATTGCTTCACCTTATTTTGTACCTGATGATGATATTTTGTCCGCACTGAAAATTGCTGCTTTGAGCGGAGTCGATGTACGAATCATTGCGCCGAAAAATCCAGATAAACGCATCGTATTTCATGCGTCCCGTTCATACTTCCCCGAACTTTTAGAAGCAGGTGCGAAGGTATATGAATATGATCAAGGCTTTATGCATAGTAAGTTTATGATTGTGGATAGTGAGCTAGCATCAATTGGTACAGCAAATATGGATATGAGAAGTTTTCATCTGAACTTTGAAGTGAATGCTTTCCTCTACAAAACAAAAAGCACAGAGAAGCTGGTCAACGACTTCTTAGGTGACTTAGAGCAGTCACATGAAATTGTTCCAGAAGAATTTGCGAAGAGACCTTTAAGGGTGAGGCTGTTTGAATCAACAGCAAGATTATTATCACCTCTTTTATAAAAATTGTCTTTTCCCCCTTTTTAAAAGGGGGATTTTTTATTTTACTAAGGGAAAGTAGGTTGAAATCGTGTTTTGATAAGATAAAAATTCATTTTCGATATTCGCTTCCTGATGAGAGAAAAAGCTATAATACGGTCATCAAAGAGCAAGGGGCGAAATATATGAATGCAGCAATCATGGAGAATGGCAAGCTGATTCGCATCACACAACATCTGACTAAAAGGCGGCTAGAGCATGTAAGAGCTACGTGCAAATTTTACTGTCCTGAATGTAGGCAGGAGGTTCTATTAAAGCTAGGTGAGCATCGTGTCCATCATTTTGCACATAAACAGCTCTCGGCATGTCCATTAGCGTCCACCGGTGAAACAGCTTATCATCAGGCAGGGAAGATTGCTCTTAATGATTGGCTCACGCAGCTTGGATATGAGCCGTTACTAGAGAAATATGTTTCAAACATTCAGCAGCGCCCTGATGTGACCGTCGATATAGAAAATAAAAGCTATGCCATTGAATTTCAATGCGCAAATATTTCGTGGAAAGAGCTGCATAAACGAACGGAAGGTCTCCGTGCTGCGGGGCTCTATCCTATATGGATCATAGGGGCGAATCGTTTAAAACGAATGGCTGGCCAGCTCTTTTCATTCTCCTCCATTCATTGGGGAATTTTAAGGCAGTCAAAGAATAGGAGACTCATTTTTTATTGTCCGATCCAAAATAGATTTATCCACCTGGATCAACTTCTCGTGTTTCAGCCAACGAAAATATGTGCTTCAATGACCGTTAGACCGCCTTCAGCTTATCGCCAACTACCAGCACTCTTATCTGTTTCCTCGAGCAATCATCGATTGTATAAAGAGTGGCTCAAGTGTATTCGGCAATTTAGGGAGCGGCCACCCCGCATTTTAGCAAATGAAAGCAAGCGTTTAAGAACCATTTTTTATGAGCATCATCAAACAGCATGGCCATTTCTACCGACAGAACTATTTATCCCCCTGACAGAAGCATATATCTTTTCAAGCCCTGTTTATGTGTGGCAAGGATGTCTTTATGATTGGATGGTTCGAACGGGAAAAGAACAAGTGACCATTCATCTTCTTTTAAAAGAAATTGAGCGATGTGTCCAGCATAAAGAAGTGAAGCTCCGATATACCAATGTCACAATAGAAGAAATCAAAGAGGTGATCATTTCATATGTACGGGCGCTTGTGAAACTAGGGTTTTTATACATGACGAAAGAGGGTAATTATCAAGTAACGTCGAATCAAAAGCCTATACGAACAGCAGATGAAGCGATAAAACGAGATGCTTTCTTATTTCATTAGCATGTTTCATGCCCACTTTGATCATGATAAGAAAAAGGTGGTGCTGCTATTGAATAGAAAGAAACGCTTTTTTCTCATTTTTTTAGTTTGTTTGGTATTTATTTCTGCATATGATTTGACAAACATAGTTCAAAACAAAGAAGATAAATACAACACCAATTTCTTTCACTTTCCGAAAGGTTGGTTCAACACAACTCATGCAAGGGGGATTCATATGACTTCACAAAATAACAACAATCATTTACCAGACAGAAGCGAAGTAAAAGAAGAAAACAAATGGCGCCTTGAAGATATTTTTGAAAGTGTCGATTCTTGGAATAAGGAATTCGAAGCTGTAAAAAAAGAAATTCCGAAGCTCGCCCAATTTAAAGGCAAGCTGGCCCATTCTGCTGATGTCTTGTATGAAGCCCTAACATTTCAGGATCAACTTTCTGAAAAGCTTGGCAAGCTTTATACATATGCGCATATGAAATATGATGAAGATACAACAAATTCATCATTTCAGGCTTTAAATGATAAAGCATCCAATTTATTTACACAGCTGTCTAGTACATCTGCCTATATTGTTCCGGAAATTTTATCTATTCAAGAAGATAAGCTGCAGCAATTTATATTGGAAAAAGAAGAATTAAAACTTTATTCTCACGCTCTCGAAGAAATTAACAAAGAGCGTCCGCATATTTTAAGTGAGGAGCAAGAAGCTTTATTAGCTGAAGCCTCTGAACCTTTATCAACATCATCCACTACGTTTAGTATGTTTAATAATGCAGATATTTCGTTCCCTTCTGTTAAGGATGAAAATGGAGAAGAAAAGAAAATTACTCATGGCAACTTCATTACCTTTTTAAACAGTGATGATCGTGAAGTGAGAAAGAATGCTTTTAGAGCCGTTTATAAAACGTATGATCAATATAAGAATACTTTGGCGTCTACACTCAGCGGCTCGATTAAAAAGGATAATTTTTATGCGAAAGTACGTCATTACAAATCTGCAAGAGAAGCAGCGTTATCACGCAACAGTATTCCTGAAGAAGTGTATGACAATCTAATTGATACAGTTCATCAATATTTACCGTTATTACACCGCTACATTGAATTGCGTAAAAAGGTATTAAAGCTTGATGAGGTGCACAATTATGACTTGTATACACCATTAGTAAAAGATGCTGGCATGAAGCTGACCTATGATGAAGCAAAGGATTATATGCTGAAAGGGTTAGCGCCATTAGGAGAAGAATATGTTTCGGTATTAAAAGAGGGACTCGAAAATCGCTGGGTAGACGTTTATGAGAATAAAGGGAAACGAAGCGGCGCATATTCTTCTGGAAGCTATGGTACGAATCCTTATATCTTAATGAACTGGCAAAATAATATTGATAATTTATTTACACTGGCTCATGAATTTGGTCACTCTGTTCATAGCTACTATACAAGAAAGCATCAGCCATATCCGTACGGAAACTACAGCATTTTTGTAGCGGAAGTAGCTTCTACAACAAATGAAGCATTACTAGGTGAATACTTACTCAATCATTTAGAGGACAAAAAGCAGCGCTTGTATGTGCTCAATCACTTGTTAGAAGGATTTAGAGGGACGGTATTCAGACAAACGATGTTTGCAGAGTTCGAGCACCTGATTCATGTGAAAGCGCAAGAAGGGGAGGCATTAACGCCAGAGTTTATGACGAACCTGTATTACGACCTGAACAAGAAGTATTTTGGCGATGGTATGGTTGTGGATAAGGAAATCGGATTAGAATGGACGCGAATTCCGCATTTCTATTACAACTATTATGTGTATCAATATGCGACAGGCTATAGTGCGGCTCAGGCATTAAGTAAACAAATTTTAGAAGAAGGGAAACCTGCAGTGGAGCGCTATACAGACTTCCTTAAAGCAGGAAGCTCTGACTATCCAATTAACGTGCTGAAAAAAGCTGGTGTAGATATGGCATCAAAAGAACCAATTGAGGCAGCATGTCAATTGTTTGAAGAAAAATTAAAGGAAATGGAAGAGCTCATCTCAAAGACTGGTGAGTAACGAGAAGACTTCTGTCAGATGTGTGAGTGCAAACTCACCTTTTGGCAGGGGTTTTTTCTTGAAATAAAAAAGACCAGATTGTTGACAAAGGGCTAAAATGAACTTGATTTTAGCCCTTTGACTTCTTTTTAGCGTGATAGAAAACCTTTGCACGGAGGACTGACACCGAATGCGAGGGTTTGCCTACACGCTAGACCTCGTCTATATGAACGAGGTTTGTACATTCAATGATTACGATTTAAAACCTTTGAAGGTTTTTCGGTAATTCATTCGATAGAGTGTAAAGAGAATGGAAGCGAATAGGAGTGGAGATGTCAGGTAAAGAGGCAGCATCTTCATTAAGCCTAATATATTTAAACAGAAACATAAGCCAATGGCAACAAGTCCAATGGTTGTGCTGCGCATGCAGATCCCCCCATTTTTTTGTTACTTTCACTATATGAAAGTGACAGTCCTCTTATGTTTTGTGACAAAAATATGAACATATAGTATATCGGTTGTCATAAGTCGACAAAATTTGATATACTACAGATGTGAAATTAATCACATACAAACATTACCCCTTTGTTTGACCGTGAAAAATTTCTCCCATCCCCTTTGTTGTCGTTAAGACATAGTGAAACCGCGCTTATCCCGGCGCGGTTTCTTCGTACTTATAAATAGAACGAGTGTTCTTTCGGAGATGAAGAAAAAAACATGGGTCAGCACCCATGTTCATTCTCACAGCGGTAGACATCAAGATCTGAATGATTGTCTCCTTCTGTATAACGCCAAAACATTTCCTGATGTACTTGAACACGTTCTACCTTTTTAGCAAATGCGAGCTTTTTCATCTCGCGTTCAACTTCTTCAAGTGTCAGGTCATATACAACGGCAATTTCTTTTGCTGATGCAAATTGAAAGTAAGCGATAAACCATTCAATTGGCGGTCGTTCTGAAGGTGTTGGTTTTTCGCCAATCATTTCAAAGAGAATTTCCTCGTAAATATCGTAAGAATATGCACCTGAAATCTTTAATCCTTCTTCACCATTGATCGTATTAAAAAAGGCGAAAGTGGGAAGCTCAGACACATCCATTTCAGCTGCGATTTTCATATCACATTGGAGCGCTTTGACAGCACTTTGAGAATGGATATCTCGCTGGAACTCTTCAATGTCCAGTCCAGCCGTTTTTGCATTTTCTAGCAAGACTTGTTCACTGGTGACGTCCTGCTGATGGCAAAAAAGCGATTCTTGAATGAGTCGTAAAAATTTCATTCCGCATTTTCTGCCCTGAAGTTCAGCTGCTTTTAATGCAAGAGAGGCGAGATAAGGTGATGTCACAATTTGTTCAGACAGCATTTGTTCTTTTTTGGTCTGAGTTTTCGTGGCAAATTTCCCCCACGCTTCGGTTAGCAAATGTTTTTTTCGTTTCCGGTTTAAAGCATTAATACTAGAACTTGTAACCGTTCGTAAAGTGAAGAAACGGCCATATTTCATTTTCAACTTTTTAATTGATGGCTCTAATAACCAGCAGTCCGGGCTAAGAGGATCAATGAATACATAGATTTCAATCGGCTTTTGAGGATGTCCGTGACAATGTGAGAAATATTGCTCATGCGGATTGCAGCTCAAGATCGTCCGTCCTTTTCAGGTATTTGGTTGACCATGTGACGAGCCGTCAAAGACAGTCGCTCAAATAAAAAGTCACGAATATCGCCGGTTAGTCCTACTTGATCCATTGCATCCTCCATGCATTCAAGCCATGCGTCCGCTCGCTCCTCAGTAATCGGAAAAGGGAGATGTCTCGCCCGTAGCATTGGGTGACCATGCTCCTCAGTATAAAGCGGCGGTCCGCCTAAATATTGAGTTAAGAACTGTTTTTGTTTTCTTGCTGTTTCTTTTAAGTCATCCGGGAAAATAGGATGAAGCAAAGGATGACACTTTACATTTTCATAAAAAGTATCAACAAGTTGCGATAGAAGTTCCTCTCCAACCGCTTCGTAAGGTGCGTTAAACGATTGTACCATGTTGACTACTCCTTTAACTCGTAGCTAATAGGATGGCTCACCCTATTGCGAATTTCATGTATTTCAAAAGTGATATTCAGTTTGTTCTATTTTGTTGTTTCTATTCTTGTATACTTATTTTAACAACCTCTACTCAATTCCACAAACAAACCGCTTTGGTCCTTTGGGAATAGTGAGGGAGACAGGTTCCGTGTTCAATTGACCATATCATAACACATTCAGTCAAAAAAGGGTGAAAAGCGACATACAAAAAACCGAAGAGGTTATTCTCTTCGGTTTAGGCGAAATATTGAGCTGTGATTTTCTTTACATAATTTTGTGTTTCTTTAAATGGAGGAATGCCTCCGTACTTATCTACATTCCCTGAGCCTGCGTTATAAGCGGCTAAGGCAAGTGAGACATTTCCATTATATTTTTGCAGCATTTGTTTTAAATACTTCGTTCCGCCTTCAATGTTTTGGGCTGCATCAAAGGCATTGTTCACGCCAAGTGATTTAGCAGTAGACGGCATAAGCTGCATCAGTCCAAGTGCACCTGCATGGCTGACAGCATTCGTGCGATAACCGGATTCTTGCTTGATCACTGCGTGGATCAGCTTTTCTGGAACTCCGTGCTTTTGAGCCATTTGTGAGACGATCTGATTAATCTCTTTTGATGAAGAGCCTGAAACAGCTTTTTGAAGCGGTGGTGTGTAGCTGTTATTTAAGACGTTTCCAATACCATTTGCGGTATTCAATTGGCTGTCATTTGCATAAAGAGACTGAGATTGAAGCTGTTCACTGCCCGCTATCGCAGATAAATATGGGTTCATTCGTGCATATTGCGTGTTCGGAGACGTTGATGGGTCCGATCCCATGAAAGCAGAAATGGAAAGCGGGAGACGAGATAATTCTGATCCGCCTAAAAAATCTTGCAACAGCGACTGGAATGAAGTCTCAGCGCTTGATTCTTGTCCAGCTGTGAGTTGTGTTTGTCCATTATCAGATTGTAACGTTTTGAGTGCTTGAAGCTGCATAAAGGATTGAAGTTGATTGACGTTCATCATGTTCCTCCTTCAAGGAATTCATCTATTCTTTTGTTTTCATTTTTTCTTCATAAAAGCGTACGACTTTGTTTTTCGTGTGTCTTGGTGGGATCTGAAATTGCTGAAGCAATGCTGTGAAAGCGGCTTGTCCAATGTCTAAATCGCTCACTTCAAATTCAAGTTCATAGTCCTCTACTGTTAAATATCGGCTGTGATCCAAAACAATTAAGCCTTCTTTGATCATTTTTTCTGCTCTTGACGTTTCCAGTGAACCAAAATACACGATTTGATCCTTTTGAATGTGAAGGTGTACTAATCTGTCTGCCACTTCACCTTCTGGCAGGTGGAAATGTTCAAGACTTGCGGGAGGATCGATCGTTTGGTGAGTTTCCAAAAGGCCGATCTCATGCGGTTCCTTTAATGTGAGGACCCACTGCCCGCCTTTTTCTCTCATTCGTAATGCAGCGAATTTGGATTTTATATCAAATTGAGGTGTATCAAAATAATAGTTGGTTTGAGTGTGGAAGTCCTCGTCCTTTAATTGAAAATATTCTTTTAGCTGTTCAAATTCTTCTTTCATTAATAATTGTTTTAGTTCTATCTCAATTTCCTGTGCCATTTTGACATCAACCTTTCATTTAGAGGAAATATGATTATTGTACATGAAAAGTTTCATTTTTTCTTATTTATTCCTTAAAAAGAGACGTATATAGATGCTAAATGAGGCAAAATGAACAACGAAATGGAGAAATCAAATTTTCTCAAAAAGTTCGGTTTATCAATATTGAACTTGATATGATAAAATAAAGCTGTACTTTGTTGTAAAGGAGATCATGATGCAAAACAGAATTGAAATCACAGAAGCAACTTTAAAAGAAGACAGGCTGATCTTGACGGTCCAGTCAGATGAGCAAATTCAAAAAGCAAAAGCATCAGGACAAATGCTTGTTGATTCTGATCACTTTGCGTTCGTTTACATACTTGAGACTGAGGAGTCTTTTACGTATCTTATTTTAGGAGAACATACATGGGCTCCATTAAAAGAAGCAATGAATCGTGAAATCCCTGTCTATTTGGCGGCGGAAGAGCAAACGCTAGAACTCATTCAACTTCATCAGGAATTAAGCTATTTAATCGACAATATTAAAGACAATGCCAATTACGGAGATATGGAAGAGAAAGTGAAGAGCACATTCCTCTGAAATAATTAGGTATTTGGAATTGGGGGAAGTTTCATGGACAAAAAACAATGGGATCAATTCCTCGCACCATATAAGCAAGCAGTCGAAGAATTAAAAGTGAAACTAAAAGGCATTCGAAAACTGTATGAATTTGAGGATGACCATTCACCAGTAGAATTTGTCACTGGCCGAGTGAAACCCGTTGCCAGCATATTGGAAAAGGCAAAGCGTAAAAACATCCCGATGCATGAGATTGAAACAATGCAAGATATTGCAGGGCTTCGCATTATGTGCCAATTTGTAGAAGATATACAAGTCGTCAAGAAAATGCTTCAGTCACGAAAAGACTTTGTGGTTGTAGATAAACGCGACTATATTGCAGAACATAAAGAAAGCGGATACCGCTCGTACCACCTTGTTGTGTTATATCCGCTGCAAACGATCAATGGAGAGAAGCAGCTCCTCGTCGAAATCCAAATCCGTACATTAGCCATGAACTTTTGGGCGACCATCGAGCATTCTCTGAATTATAAATATAGCGGGAATATCCCGGAGAAGGTCAAGCAGCGCCTTCAAAGAGCTTCTGAGGCAGCATCTCTTCTTGATGATGAGATGTCTGAAATCAGAGGGGAAATTCAAGAAGCGCAAGTGGCATTTTCCCGGAAAAAGAAAAACGATAGCTGAGCCTAAGCTTGATCAAATATGATGCTGCTTTCTCGTCGCAGCAAGGTGGAAAAGGAGAAGAATTCATGAAATTTGCAGTTTCTTCGAAAGGGAATTCTGTATCTGACACACTTAAAAATAAAATACAGACCTACTTATTGGATTTTGGAATGGAATTAAATGAAGAGGAACCCGATCTCGTCATTACAGTTGGCGGAGACGGAACCCTTTTATACGCTTTTCACCGGTATAGTAACCGTCTAAACGAAACCGCTTTTGTCGGCGTACATACAGGCCATCTTGGTTTTTATGCGGACTGGGTCCCGAGTGAAATTGAAAAGCTTGTGTTAGCCATTGCCAAAACGCCTTATCATATTGTGGAATATCCGATTCTTGAAGTCATCGTCAGGTACAACGATGGGGGCCGGGAAGAAAAATATTTAGCAATGAATGAATGTACGATTAAAAGTATGGAAGGTACACTTGTGGCAGATGTTGAGATTAGGGGTCAGCTTTTTGAAACATTCAGAGGAGATGGTCTTTGTTTGTCTACACCATCTGGCAGTACAGCCTATAATAAGGCACTTGGCGGGGCTATTATTCACCCATCCATTAGGGCGATCCAGCTGGCAGAAATGGCTTCAATCAACAACAGAGTGTTTAGAACGGTCGGTTCGCCGCTCATTTTGCCGGACCACCATACGTGTGTGATCAAACCGATTAATGATGTGGATTTTCAGGTGACGATAGATCATTTGTCGCTGCTGCATAAAGATGTGAAATCCATTCAATGCCGAGTGGCAGACGAGAATGTCCGGTTTGCCCGATTTAGACCATTTCCGTTTTGGAAAAGGGTGCAAGATTCCTTTATCGGCAAAGGAGAATAAGAAAGAGGTTGTTCTCGCTGGAATACTTTAAGATAAACAAAACCATATCAGACAAAGAAGAAGGCAGGCTGCTGAAGAACTACTTAATCGAACTTGGCATTTCAAAACGAATGCTGACAGATATTAAATTTGATGGCGGTGACCTTCTGATTAATGGAGAGCATGTGACCGTGAGATATGAGCTACGCGAGGGAGACAGGCTCACCATTTTATTTCCCGAGGAAAAAGTGAGTGAAGGGCTAAAACCTGCGGCCATTCCGCTTGATATTTTATTTGAGGACGAGCACGTGCTTGTGCTGAATAAAAAGCCGTATATCCCATCGATTCCTTCTCGAGAGCACCCTGAGCATAGTATTGCAAATGGACTGCTTCACCATTATGCTAAGCAGTCTGTTCGACTGACTGTCCACTTGGTGAACCGTCTTGATCGTGATACTTCTGGTGTCATGTTAGTCGCTAAACATCGCTTTGCACACAGCCTTTTATCAAAGGCGCAGAAAAAAGGGGAAGTCAAGCGAACATATAGAGCCATGACACATGGCATGATCACGCAAAAGGAAGGAACGATTAGAGCAAAAATTGCTCGAAAAGGGGACAGCATTATTGAACGAATGGTAGATGAGTCTGGTCAGGAAGCCGTAACACATTATACAGTGCGGGCGGTACATACTCATTTAGACATGTCTGATGTGTCCCTCACCCTTGAAACGGGAAGAACTCATCAAATTCGTGTTCACATGCAATTCCTTGGTCATCCGCTTGTTGGAGATACGCTATATGGTGGAACAAGCGAGAGAATAGGCAGGCAGGCACTTCATAGTGAAACCCTTGTTTTTCCGCATCCGATAACAGGGGAGTCCATGACATTTTCGGCTCCTTTGCCGGATGATATGACACTATTGCTTCAGTAAACAAGTAAACCCGGTCACCTGTCATGGTGGACTGGGTTTTTTATTGCGTGAAATGCTGAAACCTTGAATCATCATATGGCATAGATGAAGGAACAGATACTGTCTCAAGTTCTGGGTATCTAAGAGCAGAGAGCTGGTGGCCAAAGACGCAGCCTGTATCAATATTAACCGTTCTACCGATAAATCTTGGTTCTTTTACGGGTGTATGCCCGTACACAATCCATGGTTTTCCATGATATTCCTTTGCCCAGTCCTTCCTGACAGGTCGACCATCCGGCCATGTTTCTCCGGTGACTGCTCCAAATAATAGATAGGACCTCATCTGCTTGTTCGGTTTTTTGCCAATATCCTTTTCCTTCATCGCTGCGTGTGCAATGATCAGTTCATTCGGAATGAGTACATCATAAAGCGGCGCCTTTTCAAATAAATGTTTAAATTCACGTGATAAAATGGTTTGTTCATCATGTGGCAGTTTTTTGATTTCGTTCACCGTTGTTTCAATGCCATGCAGTAATTTAACGGGATTTCCTTTCAAATAGCGATACAGCTTAAAACAATGGTTGCCAGGCACATATCGGATTGAGCCCTTAGAATAGGCGTGTATGACAAATTGCATGACGTCAACTGATCGAGGGCCGCGGTCTGTTAAATCACCAACAAGGGCCAGTGTTCTCTTATCAGGGTGGACAGGTAGTCCATGTTTGAGTTCGTATCCTAGTTTGTGTATGAGGGTAAGCAGCTCTTCGTAGCAGCCGTGGATATCGCCGATGATATCGAATTTCATAAAGGTTCCTCCTGATTTTTTCATCCATTTATCGGATATAAAGAAGTTTGAATTTTAGAAAATATAACGAATGGCTTTCATTTCATTTGGGCAATTGTTAGAATCAATGCTTTAACGTAAAACTTAAAAATTAAACATGAATGTTAGGAGGCTTTAGCCAATGGAGCATACATCTGTTTCATCACTCGTTGTCGTTATTATTGTAGCCTTTTTCACCCCCATTTTATTGCACCGATTTAAGCTGACCATCCCGGTCGTTGTCGCTGAAATCATCATGGGACTCATCATTGGAAAAAGCGGTCTTCAACTAGTTGTTGAACACGACGCATGGCTAGATACGTTATCCATGCTAGGTTTTATTTTTCTTATGTTTTTAAGTGGACTTGAAATAGATTTTTCTTCTTTTGAATCAAAGAAGAAAGCGCGAGAACTGCCAAATGGTTTAAAAGAACCGAATACATTTAAAACAGCGACCATTATTTTTGTTGGCGTATTTTGTATGTCCTTTATCCTGTCTTATGCGTTTGTCCTTGCAGGATTTATTCAAAATGCCTTTTTAATGACGCTTATTATTTCCACCATCTCATTGGGTGTGGTAGTTCCTACCTTAAAAGAGGAAAAGTTGATGCAAACGAATATTGGTCAAATCATTTTGCTTGTAGCCGTCATTGCTGATTTGGTGACAATGATTTTACTTGCTGTGTTTTCCTCCATTTATGGCGATGGAACAGGGAACATGTGGTTGCTCTTATTATTATTTGCGGCAGGTATTCTTCTTTATTTATTTGGCCGAGTATTTAAGACAAAGTCCATTTTTCAGTCCATGTCAAAAGGAACGGTGCAAATTGGGACAAGAGCCATCTTTACTCTCATTATAGTCTTAGTTGCCTTATCTGAATCACTCGGTGCTGAAAATATTCTTGGGGCTTTTTTAGCAGGTGTGCTTGTGTCTCTTCTTTCGCCTAATAAAGAGCTCGTACAGCAGCTGGACTCGTTTGGCTATGGCTTTTTAATTCCGATCTTTTTTGTGATGGTCGGTGTGGACCTGAATATATGGTCACTCTTTAAAGATCCAACCATCATGATCATGATTCCGCTGCTGTTTATCGCATTATTGCTTAGTAAACTCGTTCCGATTCTTTATTTAAAAAAATGGTATGACATGAAAAAAGTCATTGGTTCTGGTTTTTTATTAACCTCGACGTTATCCCTTGTCATTGCTGCTGCAACGATTGGTGAGCGGCTTGGTGTCATTGATCATAAAATGTCAGGAGCACTTATTTTAGTCGCTGTGCTCACGAGTATTTTAACGCCTGTTTGGTTTAAGGCGTTATTTAAACAAGAACGTGAAACCAATCATAAAAAGCGTGTGACGTTTATTGGAGCGAATCAGCTGACGTTACCTGTGACGCTTGATTTGCATCAGGATGAATATGACATCCGTATTTTACACGTCTTTCAGGAAAATAAAGAAGCCTTGCTTGCTGACTCCATCTTTGAAGTTGAAGCGATTGAACAATATGACGATGATACGCTCAGGCAGGCTGGCATCGGGCAAGAGGATGTGCTCGTTGTGGCTACAGGCAGTGAAACGAAAAATAAGGAAATTGCTTTATTTGCAAAAGAAGAAGGAGCTAAACAAGTCATTGCAAGTGTCAACAAAGCGGAAGCCGAGCTGACTTTAAAGGAAGCAGGGATCGATACCTTTTCTAATTTCTTATCATCTAAAACGGTGCTGAGGGCATTGATTGAAGCACCTGATGCGATTCGCTTGTTAACAAATGAGGATTCTTCTTTGTATCAAATTCAAATGAACAATCATCGGTATCATAATGTCATGCTGCGGGAATTTCCTTTTACCGGCGATTTGGTGTTTGTCCGTATTTTTAGAGGAATTGACAGCTTAGTGCCGCATGGGGATACGACGCTTAGAAGCGGTGACCGCGTGCTTGTGTCTGGCTCCCGGGAGTATGTGGCAGGACTTAGAGCCCAATTAGAGTTGCAATGAACCCTTGACCGATGAACAATTCCTGATTAAGATAGAGGTACAACAATATATGTTTGATCCACTAGGGGAGTCCTTTAAAAGGGCTGAGATAAAAGTGTAGACTTTTAGACCCTCATTACCTGAACAGGTTCATACCTGCGTAGGGAAGTGGTGCGGTGTTTGACTATGCTTTTTACAAATTCCAAACCACTTTCCACGCGGAAAGTGGTTTTTTTATATGGGAAAACAGGAGGAGAGGAACATGACATTTTCGAACGAATGTAAAGAAGCAGCAGCTAGATGGTGGAATGGGAGCTTTACACACCCTTTTGTGAAAGGGATTGGTGATGGCACACTTTCACTCGATCGTTTCACTTATTATGTGATGCAGGATTCGTACTATTTAACTCATTTTGCAAAAGTACAGTCGTATGGAGCCGCCATTAGTGAGGACTTACATACGACAGGCAGAATGGCATATCATGCGCAGGGTACGTATGAAGCAGAGCTATCACTGCATAGAAAGTTCACAGAACTGCTCCAGATCTCTGATGAAGCGCTGGCAAACTTTAAACCTTCTCCAACTGCTTATGCATATACCTCGCATATGTACCGATCTGTGAAAAGCGGTCGTTTTGAAGAAATTTTAGCCGCATTATTGCCGTGCTACTGGCTTTATTATGAGGTAGGAGAAAAACTGAAACAAACAACGCCTGACCATCCGATTTATCAAGAATGGATTTTGACATATGGCGGGGATTGGTTTAAAGAGCTTGTTTTTGAACAGGTGAACCGTTTTGATGAACTTGCAGAAAAAGCGCCAGAACATGTGCGGGCTAATATGAAAGAAAATTTCGTGATTTCGAGCTATTACGAATACCATTTCTGGGAGATGGCGTATGAAAAAGAAATGTGGCAGACAGCATGCTTAGATGGGGTTGGTGCAAATGGAACTCCATGCAGTGACAAATGATACGCTTCCTGTCAGGGAGCTCATCAAGCAAATAAAAGACATTGCGTCTGAAGTAGACTTTATTCATATTCGTGAACGATCGAAGGCAGCAGGTGAACTGGTTCACCTCGTGAAACAACTCCTAGCAGAAGGTGTTCCGAAAGAAAAGCTGATTATCAATGACCGAGTTGACGTTGCACTGCTGACCAATATTCACCGGGTTCATCTTCCAGGACACAGCTTTTCGCCAAAGGAATTAAGACAAAAATTTCCTCACCTCCATGCGGGGGTATCGGTTCATTCGATAGAAGAAGCCAAAGCAGCAGAGAAGAACGGGGCAGAGTATGTCATGTTTGGGCACGTGTATGATACCGCATGCAAACCCGGACTTCAGGCGAGAGGCATAAAGATTGTGGAAGACATGACTTCTACGCTGTCCATTCCAGTCGTTGTCATTGGTGGAATCACACCAGAACGACTGCCAGAATTGATGCATGTTGATTTAAAGGGAATAGCCGTCATGTCGGGGATTTTTGCTCATCCTCAGCCGCGCAAAATGGCGCAAACATTTTCTAAAAAGCGAAAGGAGAATCCTTATGAACAAGCATTATGATGTTGCAATCATTGGTGGTGGAATCATAGGGATGTCGATCGCTTATCACCTTGCAAAAGCAGGAAAGCAGATTGTCTTATTTGAGGCAAATGAGATCGGGAAGCAAACGACGAGTGCGGCTGCTGGCATGCTGGGTGCACATGCTGAAGGAGAAGGTGATGAGGATATTTTCTTTCAAGTAGGCAGACAAAGTCAGGCTTTATATGAAAAATTAACAGTCGACCTTCAGCATGAATCGGGCATTGATATTCGGACATCAGTGGGCGGGATTATGAAGGTGGCTTTTACAGAACAAGAAAAGCGTGCGCTTTGCCGGATGCAGCATTTGCCCACATTTGAATGGCTTGAAGCAAGCAGCGTAAAAGAACGTATGCCTCAAATAGCAGATGACATCGTAGGAGCAGGCTTGATAGCAGATGATGTACATGTTGAGCCATATGCGGTATGCAGGGCTTTTTGGCAGGCGGCTGTTCGGCACGGAGCGGATGTGAAGGAGTTTACCCCTGTTCTCGATGTGAAGAGGGGAAAAGAAACTTTGACAGTCAGTACAGCTAAAGGCATCTTCACATGTGATCATCTGACTGTAGCAAGTGGTGTATGGTCAGGCCGTTTTTTAGAAGAACTGGGGTTATCACATTCTCTCTATCCCGTAAAAGGAGAATGCGTGTCTGTTTGGAATAACGGTCCAGCGCTTGCACACACCATCTATCATGATCATTGTTATATCGTTCAAAGGGATAGCGGTAAGCTAGTGATTGGTGCAACGATGAAGCCGAATGACTGGCAGGCCGTTCCGACACTTGGCGGTATTGAAGCAGTTATTCACAAAGCATCTCAGCTCATGCCTTCTATTCGAGAGATGCCGATTGATCAATGCTGGGCAGGTCTTCGGCCAGCGACAATCGACCGGCACCCCTATATCGGAAAACATCCGGAAGACGAGCGTATTCTTTTTGCAACGGGACATTACCGAAATGGCATTTTACTTGCGCCAATTACGGGGGAAATCATTCGCGGCTTAATAGCGGGCGAGTCTGTTCACAAGGAATGGCTTCATGCGTTTCGGATTGGGCGAAAGGAGGCATTGTTCGTATGAAAATTCAATTGAATGGAAGAATGGTTGATTTCGATAAGGAAAATGGGACGATTTTTGATCTGCTATCAGCCTATCAACTTGAAAACCGAGTGGTGATCGTTGAAAAGAACCAAGAAATTATAGATAAAGAAGCCTTTCAACAGGTAAAAATTCAACCAAATGACACGATTGAAATCGTTCACTTTGTAGGAGGAGGATGACACCATGCTGCGCATTGGCGGAAAAACATTTACATCAAGACTATTACTAGGGACAGGAAAGTATCCATCATTTGAAGTTCAAAAAGAGGCGGTCAACGTATCAGAAGCTGAAATTTTGACCTTTGCTGTGCGAAGAATGAACATATTTGAACCATCACAGCCCAATTTTTTAGAGCAGCTCGATTTATCAGCCTATACATTGCTGCCAAATACTGCAGGGGCAAGTACAGCGGAAGAAGCGGTGCGGATTGCCCGTTTAGCGAAAGCTTCTGGACTGTGTGACATGATCAAAGTAGAAGTCATTGGCTGCTCAAGGTCTCTTCTGCCAGATCCAGTCGAAACGTTAAAAGCATCTGAAATGCTATTAGAAGAAGGTTTTATCGTGCTGCCATATACGTCAGATGATGTGGTGCTGGCAAGGAAATTAGAAGAACTTGGTGTCCATGCCATTATGCCAGGTGCTTCTCCAATCGGTTCAGGTCAAGGGCTTTTAAACCCTCTGAATCTATCGTTTATTATCGAACAGGCAAAGGTGCCAGTTATTATTGATGCGGGTGTAGGTTCGCCGAAGGATGCTGCTTATGCGATGGAATTGGGCGCTGATGCTGTATTACTGAATACGGCCGTGTCTGGCGCAAAGGACCCTGTGAAAATGGCTAAAGCGATGAAGCTGGCGATTGAATCTGGAAGACTCGGTTTCGAGGCAGGCCGTATTCCATTCAAAAACTATGGAACAGCCAGCAGTCCGCAGGAAGGAATGCCAGCATTTTGAGCACACGTTATTCACGCCAAGAGCTTTTTAGGCCTATTGGAGAGGAAGGACAAAAACGGCTACATGCCTCAAAGGCCGTCATTATTGGGGCTGGGGCACTTGGAACAGCGAGTGCTGAAATGCTCGTTCGTGCCGGCGTAGGATCTGTCACCATTTTGGATAGAGATTATATTGAATGGAGCAATCTGCAGCGTCAGCAGCTATACACAGAACAAGATGTTCTTGATCGGCTGCCAAAGGCTGTGGCTGCTGAGAAAAGACTCAAGCAGGTGAACAGTGATGTTCATGTGAGAGGAATCGTCATTGACGTGACCGCTCAAAATATTGATGAGTACGTCAGCGGGGCATCCATTATAGTGGATGCAGCGGATAATTTTGAGGTGAGAATGATTGCGAACGATGCGGTCGTCAAACATCAAATTCCGTTCCTTTACGGGGCCTGTGTAGCAAGCTATGGTATTCAATTCACAGTGATTCCTGGTGAAACACCTTGTTTACACTGCCTGCTTGAGCATTTACCTGCACAAGGCATGACATGTGATACAGCAGGAATTATTAGTCCAGTAGTGCAGCAGGTTGCGGCCTATCAAGTGGCGGATGCACTGAAGCTTTTAACAGGACACCACATCACACCGGTATTAAGATCGTTTGATTTATGGACAAACGAGCGATCTGATATTCGATCCGTTACGTCTTTAAAAAAGAAACAATGTCCAAGCTGCGGTCTTAAGACATATCCATTTCTCTCATATGATCAAAGAGCAAAAGCAGATGTATTATGTGGACGAAATACCGTACAAATTCGCAGTGCACTAGGGGCACCCCCGGCGCTGCATGAAGTAGCACGTCAGCTAAAGAAAGCAGGAATGGATGTGCTGGAAAATCCTTATTTGCTTTCGTGTCAGAAGGATGAGTACAAGCTTGTTTTATTCAAAGATGGCAGAGCACTTGTACATGGGACAAATGATATTGCGAAAGCGAGAACGATTTATCATCAATGGATTGGCTAATGAGAGGGTGAGATGACATGACGATTAAAAAAGCATTAACCATCGCAGGTACTGATTCTGGTGGTGGAGCAGGTATTCAAGCAGACTTGAAAACCTTTCAGGAGCTTGGTGTGTACGGAATGTCCGCCATTACGGCCATTACAGCACAAAACACACTTGGCGTTCACGGTATTTATCCTCTGTCTATCGAGGCGCTCGAAAGTCAAATTGATGCAGTAGCAGAAGACTTGTTGCCAGATGCCGCTAAAACAGGGATGCTGTGGAGTGCCGACATGATCAGTGTCGTTGCTGAAAAGACGAAGCAATATGACTTGAAACTAATTGTCGATCCAGTCATGATTGCCAAAGGCGGCGCTTCTTTATTAAATGAAGATGCGGTCTCTGCTATGAAAACACAGTTACTGCCTGTCAGTTATGCAGTCACACCGAATCTCCCTGAGGCAGAAGTGCTGACAGGCATGCGCATTCAGACAAAAGACGATCGCCATAGAGCAGCAGAACGACTTTATGAGCTTGGCACGTCCTATGTTGTGATCAAAGGAGGTCATAGTCCTTCAGGCGGCCTCATTACAGACCTTTTGTACGATGGAAAAAGCTTTTTTGAACTCAGTAATGAACATATTGATACACCACATACACACGGAACAGGCTGTACATTTGCAGCGGCATTAACGGCAGAAATAGCAAAAGGTCGTTCCATGAAGGAAGCCTTTGAAACGGCAGAAACCTTTGTCCATGAGGCGATCAAATTTCCTCTGAATATTGGCGCTGGGCACGGACCGACTAACCACTTTGCTTATCAGCAAAACAGAGTCAAAGCATAAAAAGAAGACTGTCTTCACTTGTGAGGACGGTCTTTTTTCTGAAATAAAAACTTTCTTTCAGCGGAAATTGTCAATATCTCATGATTTGTGATAAGATTATGATCAGGTACTAATACTATGTCTTGAAAAAATAGGAGGCTTTAATACATATGAACTTTTCTTTAGAAGGCCGTAATATTGTGGTGATGGGTGTTGCCAATAAACGAAGCATCGCTTGGGGAATTGCTCGTTCACTTCACGAAGCAGGAGCTCGTTTGATTTTTACTTATGTTGGAGATCGTCTGGCAGAATCAGTGAAAGAGCTAGCAAGCACGCTAGAGCGTGATGATTCCATTATTCTTCCTTGTGATGTGACAAGTGATGAAGAAATCGAAAAATGTTTTGCAACGATTAAAGAAAAAGTACAAGTCATCCATGGTGTTGCACATGCGATTGCATTTGCGAACAAAGAAGAGCTTGTCGGTGAATATTTGAACACGAACCGTGAAGGTTTCCTTTTAGCGCACAACATTAGTGCCTATTCACTAACAGCTGTAGCAAAAGCAGCACGTCCGCTCATGACAGAAGGCGGAAGCATTGTCACACTTACTTACCTAGGCGGAGAGCGCGTTGTCTCTAACTACAATGTCATGGGTGTAGCAAAAGCAGCCCTTGAAGCAAGTGTGAAATACTTAGCAGCTGATCTTGGAGCGGAAGGCATCCGTGTGAACAGCATTTCTGCTGGACCAATTCGTACGTTATCTGCAAAAGGAATCAGCGGCTTTAATACGATCCTGAAGGATATTGAAGAGCGTGCACCGCTTCGCCGTACAACGACTCCTGAAGAAGTTGGCGATACAGCACTATTCTTATTCAGTGATTTATCCCGCGGCATGACAGGTGAGAATCTTCATGTTGATTCTGGCTTCCATATCATTGCCCGCTAAACGAATAATTGATTTGCAGCATACCAATCACTGGTATGCTGTTTTTTATTTTTCTTCTGATTTGGGGTGTCCTCTCATATATATAAGGAATGAATCATTCGGGAGGGATCAGTATGTCAAATAAAGGTGATGAGAATCAAAAGCCGCTTATGTATATTGTTCAGCCGAGCTATGATGAATCAGCGCCGGCCATGCAAAATATTGTGAGAAAGCGCAAGAAGTCAGAAAAACCTTCAGAAACCAAAAAAAGCGCCAAAGAGCATGCAATCGAAGAGAGCGTGCAAGAACCTGTATCACAGGAAGTAAAGCAGAAAAAAGAAGAGCCGCCTGCGCTACAGCAAGAGCGGGAGATCAATCAAGAAAAAGATAATTCACAAAATCGAGAGCCAGTACAAGAACAAGAAAAACAGCCAGAAGGCGTATTTCATGAAACAAAAGAAGAACCAAGAAGAAAACGAGTGAAGAAGCCGTTAAGCCAAATGAATATCGAGGAGAAAGTCGATTTTCTTACAAGTCTGCCGCATAATATGCCGAGAGCGCTTTGCCTCATTGAAGCTGATGGAAAAACATACAGAGGAATCATCATGGAGAGAAAAGACAATATGGTTGTCATCCGCACAGCAGGCGGCGGTAATCCAGTGGAATTAGCGATTGGTGATATTTCTTCTATTCATCCACTTGGTTTTTAATGAACATAAAAAAGTCCCATAACGGGACTTTTTTTGTTAGCAGCTACGGTTGATGAGTCTTGGATTTAAGCACTCGATTGCGCAGAAGCAGTCAAGGTCTACTTCAATGCAATATTTTGATTTTTCTAAACGGAACACATCACATACGGAATCTTTATCTGTAAAATCTAAAATATGACGATCTTTGTCAAATGCAATAAGCAAGCTGAGTGTTGCGCAGTGATCAGAGATGTGTTCGACTCTGAAAAATGCAGTGCTGAAGCAAGGGCCAGCATCTACTTCTCCGACGTTTCCGAATGCGACGAATGGTTTTGATTTTGAGGTAAATAGAACAAACGGGACAGTGTCACCTAATGAATGTGATGGAGAAAGGAGATTGCTGTAACAGCTTGTCGGGCAATCCTCTTCGACGGCATTTTGTAAGTCGTTTATGTTTTCAACAGCCTCTGCTACACAGTTCCATGAATGTTTGCGGCTCATATTCAACCCTCCTATACAAGGAAATTTGTTTGAGTGTTTGAGCACTGTCATCATCATCTATAAGCTTTATTACGTGTCTCGCCGGTTGATGCATCTAATGTCAATCAATGCGGAAGCGGCCGCCTTTTGCTGACTGCTCCGCATGATTGGTTGTCATTCGTGAGGAAGGGGATGCTTTGACTTATGACAAGTTAGATGAGCGGGCGATTGGTTTAGCCGTGGTGATGATGCTTTTTATCTTTTGTTGGCATGACTCTGTCGACAAGTTCTGGATTTAAACATTGGATCGCGCAGAAACAGTTCAAATCAACTTCAATACAAAAGTCCGCTTTTTCTAAACCAAAGAAGTCAGGATCGCAAGGGTGACAAACGCTTAGCGTATGTCCGTGTACATCAACAGGTCTTAACACAGATAATGTGGCACAGCAGTCATGCAATTTTTCAACCCGGAAGAAAATGGATTCGAAGCATTGGCAATCGTCAACAAATCCTCCAATGTTTCCGAAAGTAGAGAACAATCCGCCCTTTTTATCAAAAAGTAAAAACGGAATCGTATCTTTTCCAGAAACTGTCGGGCTTAATAAATTACTGTAGCAGCTCGTAGGACATTTATCTTCTACAGCTTCCTGCTCTGCTAAAATCTTATCAACCGCATCGCATACACAGTTTTCATCATGTCGGCCATGGTGTTTTCCGCAGCTCATGGATTTCAGCTCCTTTAACAAGGTATTTGACTTTAGTCCTTAACAACATATGTATGCGCCCTCTAGTTGGTGTGGGTAAATGACTATTTATCTTTGTTGTATTTTTAGAAAAAGGAAAAGCAGAGCTTTTCGCTCTGCTTTTGTACATTAGAGGATACCAATTGCAACGATCGTCGCAACAAGTGTCTGTGTAAGCGTTTGGATGGCAATAGAGATGTCCGCATCGATTGTAGAGACTGTAACGTTTCTAGAGTTTTCGATGACAAGTTTCTGGCGATTTGTTTGTTTGTGGCTAGCTGCTTGTAAGAGATCTTGCGTGACGCGGTCAGCTAGGTCACCATCAGCGATTGAGATGTTTGTAATGGTGATGATCGCTGTTTGAACAGCTGCTTGGATAGATGCTGCAACCTGTGCATCAACAGAAGAGACGTTAATGTCACAAGAATCTCTAACGATAATGACTTCCTCAGATGTCTGCTTTGTGACACTCACTTGATCAAAGTCTTGTAAAACATCTTCATCATCATAATAGTGGCCGTCACAAACTGCTTTTCTTTCGTAGTTATGATGGTAATCGCCGTGGTGTGTACAGTTACGATCTAGAGCGACCCAAGAGTATGGTTTAGAATCCATTTCTTTTCCTCCTTCCGTTTACTTTATTAAATGCTGGAATGATTGGTTTTGTCTCGGGCATTTATCCTAGCAGGCAACCCATTTTTATTTAATCGTTATTTTGCTGCGCTTGACGGCGCTGCTGAATACGATCTCGAAGTGAATTTCGTTTAGGGCGCACTTGTGGTTCAGGCTCGACCTCTTCTGCATGTTTTGCTGCCTCTGCCTGACGCTTTTTCTCTTGCTGCTGCTGTACGAAATCATCTGCTTTCTTTTGTAAATCCTGAACCAGCTTCAAAATCATTCTTCTTTGATCTTCTGAAAGGTTTGCTTTCTGATCATCTGTGACATTATTTTTGTTTAAAATATCACTCACAAGAAGGCTTGTTAATGGATCAACATCAGTGTTGATTTGAAACTCCTTTTTTTCGTTCTCTTCAGCCACGATTATTTCACCTCTTTCATACGTGATGTTAGAAAAAGAAAGGGTCAAAGAATGCCGGCTTCAACTAAAAGTACATTCAGTGTTTGAGTGAGAATTTGTACGGAGTTCATAATGGATGCATCAGATAATGTAATCGTGACGTTATAACAATTGATGATTTGAATCACTGTTTTCTTTTGAACTGTCACTTGTTGTGCAGCTAAAAGCTGTTCTGTGATGTCTGCAGCCAATTCATCATCTGGTACAAGAATTTGAATTAAAAGAGTAATGATTGTCGTTACGGTCGCTTGAAGGGAGAGTGCGGCTGTTACATCTGTTTTATGAATCGTGACATTTTCGGAATCCTTGATCTCGATGAAATCATCATAATTGCTGATTAATTCGTTTAACAGTTGTGTGTATAATAAATCAGCACTTTCTTCAATAGACAATACTTTCACTCCTTTCTTATCTATACATTATTTAATGCAGCAGAGGCTCAAGGTGGAATCGGAAAGCATGAAAAAGTACAACCCAATTTTATTTACACCCGATTCATCATGGCAGTCTTTCTTTTTGCATATATAAAGAAAGGACGGAAAAAGAAGAATGAAGGAGGTGGAGGTTCCATGAGCGGCGCTTTGTCATTTGCTATATTTGCCCTCGCATCCTTTAGGCTGACGAGATTGATCGTGTTTGATACGATTACAGCCCCCTTTCGCCGTCTATTTCATGAAGAGCAAGAAGAGGTAAACGAACAAGGTGAAGTCGAGACCTATATCGTCATTAAGGGGAAGGGACTGCGATCTTGGATAGGAGAGCTGTTAAGTTGTTATTGGTGTACGGGTATGTGGTGCACTGCTGCTTTACTACTGATATACATATTTTTTCCTGTCATCAGCATGTGGCTTAATTTACTATTAGCGATTGCCGCCGCAGCAGGCTTGATTGAAGCAGTCGTGTCGAAGCTTGTGAAATAAACAGGCATTCTGATCAGACACGCTTAAAGAAAATGCATATACTAACATGGAATAGGAAAGGAAGGGTTGCGATGAAACCAACTGAAACACCGTCACATATGCTTCAAGGGTATCCAGCGCAGTCAAATCAACAATCTGTATATACGAAGAAAATCAAGAAGACTGGCTGCGGCTGCGGGAAGAAAAAGAAACCTCAATAGGGAAAAACAAAAGCCGGATTTATCCGGTTTTTTTGTTGCCCTTTTTTTGGGTGATGCATATGTAAGAGAGAAGGGGTGACCAGAATGGATGCATTCGAACAATTAATCGGTTCCTTGTTCACTAAACCCCATGATGGGAAAGAGCAAGCGCACGAAAAAGCTGAAATGGATCTAGCGAATAAAGCGAAGGATCTTGAAGAGCACTTAAAAGCATTTGGCGAGAAAATGGATACTTTTGCGAAAGAAACAGAAGCATTCATGATCCGTCATGGAGAGGCAGATTACGTCTTTAAACAGCAGAAATAAAAATTCCGCACTTTTTTATGTGATCGTCCAAACCATTTCATGTATTTTTCATATTTTGTAAGGGAGAAGAGGAGGTGCTTAAATATGAGTTGTTACGGTTACGGTGGCGGTTATTGCGGAGGTTATGGCGGTGGCTACGGCGGCGGTTATGGTTCAACTTTTGTTCTTGTCGTCGTGCTTTTCATCCTTCTAATCATCGTTGGTGCTTCTTTCTTTAACTAAACAGTAAGAAGGTGAGGGAAGCAATAGGGAAGCCTTTTGCTTTCCTTTCTCTTTGCTAACAAGGCAGCAGGATAGGCACATATCTCGCCTATTTTCATATAGTAAGGTGATTACTCCACAAAGAGGAGGCAAAGGAATGGATAATAAGTTCTTTAAAAGTGTGGAAAATAAAACAGGTGTAAATATGAATGATGTCTTTAAGCTTGCAGGTTCTTTGCAAAACGCGAACTTTAAAGATGAGAATACCGTTCGAGGTGTCATTAAAAAAGTGGCGCAGCTTGCAAACAAACGTGTACCTAAAGAAATGGAAGACAAAATCGTTCAATCGATTACAAGTGGAAAAGAAAAGCTTGATTTTAATACAATCGCTAAAATGATGAACAACAAAAAATAAACAACAGGCTCTCCATTTAAAGGGGGGCCTGTTGTTTTTGTGTGAATAATTCACGATTTTTCTTTAAAAGAGGGTACAAAAAGCGGGAGCGGTGAGCCGTTTTTCCTCTTCTATATGATGGAACGGATAGATAAAGGGATTGTTCTGCTCTCGTCATGGCAACGTATAATAAGCGCCGCTCCTCTTCGATGGCTTCTTCATCACCGCTTCTCAGCTCATCAAGTGCAAAGTCATGAGGGAGCGCCCCATCAACCACGCTCGTGATGTACACTGTTTGGAATTCTAGTCCCTTCGCACGGTGGATCGTCATGAGCTGAACGCCTGGTTCATCGGATTTTTCCTTTTCAGCAGATTTCATATGTTCGGCATGAGCGAGGAAGGCTTCAATCGTTTCAAAACGTTTCGCCGCTGTTTTCACATCTCGTACATCATCTGTTCCTTTTTCAAGCACATTCGTATCACTCACACGTTTTTTTAAATAATCACCAAGTCCCATCCTTTGTTCAATAAACGCTACAGCTTCAGATGGCTTTAACGATTTTAACGTACGAAACAGGGGAACGATCGATTGCAGTTTTTTGCGCTGAAACGGCTGAATGTCTGTTAGCTTTCCAAGTGCCTCTACCATAGAACAATCTTCCGTAATGGTCAGTGCCTTCATGGTATTCAGTGTTTGCTGCTTTAAAAAGAAAACGGGCAGCAGCAGCTTCATTGCGGCGACATCATCTGCATCCTGACTGAGCGAAAGAAAAGCGAGCAGCACCCGAACAATTCTTCTGCTATAAAAGGCTTTTACGCCAGCATCGGTTTGATACGGAATCGCCGATTGATGAAGACGTTCATAAATCGCACGGCCTCCTGTATTCGTTCTAAACAGCACGCAAAAGTCATTCGGTTTTGCACCGTTTTTAATTTTCTCCTGAATATCTGCTACGATCATGGTCGCTTCCTCTTCCTCGTCATATGGATAAAAAAGAGTCGGCGGAATTTTCTCCACGCGAACGGCTTTTAACGTTTTCTCGTAACGATGCTGGTTCTTCTTAATAATGGCGTCTGCACTTGCGACAATCGTATGATGAGAGCGGTAATTTGCATGTAAATGGACGATCTCGGCCGAAGGATAGTCCTGTTTGAAGTCAAGAATAAAAGCAGGATTGCTTCCTCTAAATGCATAGATGGCTTGATCATCATCGCCTACACAAAATAGCTGCTCGGATTCTCCAGCTAAAAGCTGGATTAATTGATATTGTACGGGATTAATATCTTGAAATTCATCTACTAAAATATACTTGAATCGTTCTTGATATTGTTTGAGCAATTCAGGCTGCTTAGTCAGCATGTGTAAGCAGGCAATCGCCATGTCATCAAAGTCAAATTGTTGATTTTCACGCTTTTGCTGTTCGTATGACTGATAGATTGTCCACATTTGCTTTTCTTTTTCATCTTTCAGCTCAGGAAGTTCGTCTGGCAAAAAAGCATTTTTCCAATAGCCGATTGATTGCAGCACTTGATCGGTTGGATAGTCTTTTTCATCAAGTCCTTCATGCATGATCGCTTTGCGAATATACTGCTCTTTTTGCCAGTCGAATTTAATCAAATGCTGTCCGTTCCATTTGCCCCGATCATCGTGAAGCAACATTTTATAAAATAGACTGTGGAATGTGCCTGTCACAACTTGGCTCGCCTGTGATGGATGAAGCTGATACTGCATACGCAGTCTTTCTTTCATTTCACTGCTTGCTTTTGTGGTGAAGGTCACGAGCAGGATATGTTGAGCAGGGATTTGATGGTATGACATCAGATAAGCAGCTCTAGCCGTCAGTACCCTTGTTTTCCCGCTGCCGGCGCCAGCCAGCACAAGCATCGGACCGTCTTTGTGTTTGACAGCTTGAAGCTGCGGTGCGCTGAAGGTGATGTGTGGAAAGAGGTCAATGGTATGCACTTCTTCATTCTTTTCTAAATGAAAGGTTTCGCCAAATTGAATGGACCGTGGTTCCTGCCAGTCATCCGATTCTTCTGTTTGTGAGATGATCTGTTTGCCGGTTGGAAAGCGAAAGCCGCCAAGTTCTTTGTAGGATGCATGTTCCTCTCGTTCAGCCGGTTTCTTTTCCTCTTGTTGTTCTCTTTTTTCGCAAATCTCTTGCTGAGATATTTGCTTATGGATAAAGGCAGGTTCTTCATGTATATTTAATCTAAAAAAGACGGGTTGTCCGCAATATGGGCAAGATAAATGCCCTTTTTTCCCCTCATCATGGAGGAATTGATAGTGTTCTCTCGAATATGTATGTAATGAGATCGTTCGATCATGTCGTCGTGCGCATTTCAAAGCTAGTCCTCCAATAGTCAATCAATGTTAAAAAGAAACACATCTAATCATATCAAATGAGGCGTGTTTCAAACAGTCATAATTAGGGAATAGTAGAGTAGAAGAGAAGCAAAGGAGGCGTTCTTGATGGGATATATAGCCCCGATTCAGCCGGATCTGTATTTTCAATATATCAATCGTCCTGCTCCTCAGGATAAAGAAGACTATGCGAAAGTGACGAAGGTCACCCGCACCTTTCATGACAAGGTATACAGAGAGCTGGAGAAAAAAGAGGACTTAGTGACAGAAGCGGAAACGAAAGTACAGCAAAAAAAGCGGGAACGCTTTGTACGAGATATGTTTATGGAAGAAGGCAAGGGCGTTCATATCAATACTTACGTCTAAATGACTGCGCTTTCTTCCTGAGCGAACGAGATGGAATCAATAAAAAGCCAGAGCATCCATGATGCCCTGGCTTTTTATTTTCGTTAAACGGATAGTGTTTTTGTCATTTTGACATGTGTAATCCCTGCTTCTTCAAACGGTTCTGAAACGGCTTTGTAGCCTTTCTTTTCGTAGAAGGGAAGAGCTTGGACTTGTGCATGCATGACAGCTTCTTTCGCCCCGTTTGCCATCGCTTCAGACTCAAGTGCTTCTAAAAGCTGGTGGCCAAGACCGAAAGAGCGCGCCTCTTTTAATACACAAATTCGTTCAAGCTTTGCCTTATGACCTTCAATTATGCGCAGTCTAGCAGCAGCTTGTGGTTTGTTGTCATCATTATAAATGACAAAGTGAATGGCTTCGTCCTCAAGTTCATCAATTTCGATCTCTAACGGGACTTCTTGTTCTTTTACGAAAACTTCTTTTCGAACATAATAAGCATCTTCTCGTTGTGTTTGTTCTTTTACGATGACTGTATTCAAATGTCTTTAACCCTCTTCTCCTAAGATAAATGTTTCATAAACGGTCCAAGAACCGTTCTCTAATTGATATAAAAGATGGAAGCGGTCAACCGTTTCCTCGTGGTCAATTTTTCTCAGCTTCAATGTGCCTAGAACGTCTGAATGCTCATCGTCTGATAACTTTTGAGCCACTGTCACATGCGGAACAAATGCATATTCAGGTGTACCAGCAAGCGGATCAGTGTACAACTTCTCATTGAGAGTCATTAATTCTTCGTTCGGTTCTACTTTCATATAAATCACGTTGTTTACAGGAGCGAATGAACTGAATTTTTTAATACGTAACGTAATAGGAGAAGCATTTTTTGCGTACTCTCGCAAGGTGGAGACGACCTCAGCTGCTTCTAGATCCGTTAATTCAAAAGGTGTTCTTAATGTTAAATGAGGTGGTATAAGTGCATAGTTCGGATCATAACGTTTCCGATAAGAGTTCGCAATGTCTTGCAATTTTTTTGATGGAAATAAAACAACTCCGTATTTCATCATGTTCCCTCCTGATTAAGAAAGTATTTATTATTTTTTATTATAACAAAATTCAGTTGATTAACGAATATGGGAGCATTCTTTTTAACGAAGGTGAAATGAGCGGCTGCCAAAACGTCCATTTATGATCGCCTTCGAATGTCTCAAATAAATAATCCGCACCGGACTTCTCCAAAAGGACCTTTAATTCTTCGTTCGGCTGAATAAAGTCTAGCACTTGCCCATCTGTCGTTTTCACAGCTGTTTCTTCTAACCCGATTTGATGGATAATGGCATAATGAGCAAGGGATGATGACTGTTTGACTGCTTGCAGAACCGACTCATCCACGTAAGGAGACTGCAAAATCAGTCCGCCAAATAACGAAGGATAATCAAGGGCTGTCATAAGTGAGATCGTAGCACCTAATGAATCACCAATAAATGTACGACCTGATCCAACTTGATACGTTGGATAGTGTTCATCAATATACGGAACTAGTTCATTTGCCAAAAAGCGTTTATACGCCTCGAACTTTGGTCCGTCTGGATGATACGTATTTCGCCTTTCAGTCACATTTTCATATGGGACACCAATGATAATCGAACGTTCCATTTCTTTGTTTTGCATTAATTCTTCCGCTTGTCTGCCTATTTTACCTAAGCGGAAATAATCATGACCATCTTGTGCAATGATGACATGATATGTATAAAGGGGGGAGTAATTGACTGGTAAATAAATCAAAATGGTCATATCTGCCCCAAGTTCTTTTGACTGTAAGGTTTCTTCTTGAATGATGCCTGTTTTCTTCACCATAATCCATTCCTCCAGCTAACCAAATTCATCATAAGTGAAACGTTTCCATTCATTGTAACACGAAAAACAGCGTTGTTCCTATATGCTAACATGCAATCAAATTGGCTGGCATCCAATCTGCTGCAAAATACAGAAAATTTTAATTAATCGTTACATTTCCCCTTGAAAAATGAGGTTTAATGCGTTACAGTATTAAGAATTAGAACAGACAGACAACACATTCTTATCGTGAGAGGTGGAGGGACTGGCCCTTTGAAACCTCAGCAACCGGTATGCATCACTTCATGTGATGTACCAAGGTGCTAAATCCAGCAAGCAGCTTTTTTGCTTGGAAGATAAGAGGAAGCGATTAAACCCCTTCTTCTTATGAAGAAGGGGTTTTTCTGTTTTGAAATTAGATTTTTACTTAGGATGGTGTCAAATGACAGAACATGTGGAAACGAAGTTAGCGCAAATTGGAAACCGCAGCGAAGAGGCGACTGGTACTGTCAGTCCTCCCGTTTATCTTTCAACAGCTTACAGACATAGAGGTATTGGGGAATCAACAGGATTTGATTATATTCGGACGAAAAACCCAACAAGGCAGCTTGTAGAAGATGCGATTGCTTCACTCGAAGAAGGAACGGCCGGTTTTGCCTTCAGTTCGGGAATGGCTGCCATCCAAACGATCATGGCGCTGTTTGAGAGCGGGGATGAACTCATTGTTTCATCAGATTTATATGGCGGTACATACCGTCTATTTGAAAACGAATGGAAAAAGTACGGACTGCGCTTTGTTTATGATGATTTTTCAGATGAAGACTGTTTACGCTCTAAAATGACCCCAAATACAAAAGCCGTCTTTATTGAAACGCCAACAAACCCACTCATGCAGGAAGCGGATATTCAAAAGGTTGCGAAAATCGCTAAAGAGTATGGTGCATTGGTCATTGTGGATAACACCTTTTATACGCCCGTCTTGCAAAAACCGATTACACTCGGAGCGGACATTGTCATTCATAGTGCCACCAAATATTTAGGCGGACATAACGATGTTCTTGCCGGACTTGTCGTCACAAAAGGGGAGCATCTATCTGAAGGCATGTTCCAGCATCAAAACGCCATCGGAGCGGTTTTATCTCCATTTGACTCATGGCTTTTAATGAGAGGAATGAAAACATTGGCGCTGAGAATGCGCCAGCACGAGGCAAATGCGAAGGAATTAGCTGACTTTCTAAAGCAGCAGCCGGAAATTCAAGATGTCCTTTACCCAGGAAAGGGAGGCATGCTGTCATTCCGAGTAGCCAAAGAGGACTGGGTCAATCCATTTTTGAAGCAGCTCAAAACGATTTGTTTTGCTGAAAGCCTTGGCGGAGTCGAAAGCTTCATTACGTATCCTGCAACGCAAACCCATATGGACATCCCAGAAGAGATTCGCATCGCAAACGGTGTGTGTAACAAATTGCTCCGTTTCTCAGTCGGGATTGAGCATGTGGAGGACCTAAAAGCAGACCTGAAACAGGCACTATCAAATGTGAAAGAGGAGGTACACACGAAATGACCACACACGATTGGACACTAGAAACACAACTCGTTCATAATGCGTTTAAAACAGACCGTTCAACAGGTGCAGTCAGTGTGCCGATTCAACATGCATCGACGTTTCACCAAAGCAGCTTCGATGACTTTGGTCAATATGACTACTCCAGATCAGGCACCCCTACACGTCAGGCATTGGAGGATACCATTGCAGCGCTAGAAGGAGGAACGAGAGGGCTTGCCTTTGCGTCAGGTATGGCAGCCATTTCAACCGCTTTTCTTCTATTATCAAAAGGAGATCATGTCCTTGTCACAAGAGATGTGTACGGCGGGACTTTCCGAATGATCACCCAAGTTCTTTCAAGATTTGGGATTGAGCATACCTTTGTGGACATGACCAATTTGAATGAAGTGAAACAAGGCATTCAATCAAATACAAAAGTCATTTACATGGAAACACCGTCAAATCCTACACTCGGTATTACGGATATTGAAGGTGTCGTACAGATTGCGAAAGAACATGACTGTCTGACTTTCTTAGATAATACGTTTTTAACACCTGCGCTTCAGCGTCCGCTGGACCTCGGTGTTGACGTTGTGCTGCACAGCGCAACGAAATTTTTAAGCGGCCACAGTGATGTACTGTCAGGCTTAGCCGTGGTGAAAGATGAGAAGCTAGGAGACGAACTTTATTCGCTGCAAAACTCCTTCGGGGCGGTACTTGGCGTACAGGATTGCTGGCTTGTGCTTAGAGGATTAAAGACCCTTCAAGTCAGATTAGAAAAAGCCAGTCAAACCGCATTAGAACTGGCTTCATTCCTCAAAGAACATCCTGCGGTCAAAAAAGTATATTACCCGGGATTAGATGATCACCCAGGGGCAGACATTCAGCGGAAGCAGGCGAGCGGTGCAGGTGCTGTTCTTTCATTTGAACTAGAAAACCAAGCGGCTGTCAAAGAATTGGTCGATGGCGTCACATTACCTGTATTCGCCGTCAGCCTCGGAGCAGTCGAATCCATTCTTTCCTATCCGGCCAAAATGTCCCATGCCGCTATGCCAAAAGAAGAAAGAGAAAAAAGAGGTATCTCGGATGGTTTACTTCGATTAAGTGTGGGCGTAGAAAACGGAGAAGACCTCAAAAGGGACTTCAAACAAGCACTAGATCAACTAAAGCCCGTCCTTGTGAACCAATCATAAAAGTCAGTAAAAAGCCGGTGCAGATACCGGCTTTGTGCCTTTTTTGAACAAAACCATTGACGTCTGACGATGATGGTTATATAATAGAGACTGTCAGTAACAGAAAGCCCAGAACTGATACATAACCCGATTCCGTAGCTCAGCTGGGAGAGCGCTACCTTGACAGGGTAGAGGTCGCTGGTTCGAGCCCAGTCGGAATCATATGAAAAGACGATGATACAGAGCCATTCTTGAGATAATCGAGAGTGGTTTTTGTATTTCTGAAAGATATAATTAGCAAATTAACAACCACACTGAAAAGTACAGTGTGGTTAATTTAATATGTCGTCAATTTGATTGGCTATCTGTTGGAAAGAGGCTTCAAATGCTCTCGGTTTTGTCGTTAAGGGTAATACTACTGGACAAAAAATCGCTCGTTTTAAGACTGGTGGAGCAGTTGGTAAAGTACCAGCTCAAGGAGCTTTAGCTGTAGTAGATGATGGAGAAATTGTCCCCAATAAACAAGACTCAGTTAACATGCTTAAAGCTGTGGAGCTGCTTAGAGAAACAAAGATAGAAGATCGAAGTATAGGTGCAATAGCGAAGAGCTACAAGTCAATCAGAAGTATGTTTAACAATGTCACTTCTTCAGTAGCTATCCCTATACTTTCTGTTCCAGGATTTGAAGTGTCAGAGTCCATGAATGTTACCAACAATTATTCAGTGAATATGTACATCGATAAAATGGTCGCTGATGAAAAAGGGGCTGAAAAAGTTCTAGGGCGAATTGTAAATGGAGTAAAGTAAATGTGTGGAATTTTTTAAAAGGTTTATAGAACTTAATCTATAAATCTTTTTTGTTTGTTTTTTCCAATGGGTTGAGAGATAATTGAAATTAAAGATTTTTTTATTCAGAAAGAGGTAATAGTTTGCATAAGATGCTCAAAAAGAAAAAAATAACCAAGTTGCAAACAAAATTTTTAAATAAGCTCTTCTCAATTGTCGACAACAACAAAGAATATTTAGAATTTATTAAAAAGAAAAACCAGCAGTTAAAAAACGAAGAGTTTGTTCATATTAGTAAAGTTCAATTCTATGACGTTTATGATAACACTGAGTTGAATAAGTTAATTAGAGGTATTGGAAATTTAAATAGATGTGAATACGCTGTAGAGCTGTTTTTGAATTATAAGAAAAAAAGAGAATTAAATTATTTAAAAATGCAGTATGATTATACGAGCATATCCAATATAGGAGTAGTAACTTTTAAGAATGATTTATTTGTAGATAAAGTAACTCTTGCATTTACTCAAATAAACAACAATGAAGTTGTTGTAGAATTTTGTATTAATTTTAAGAAAATCATGAATAGTGATAATTGGAATGAATTTATTAAAGATAACAAAAAATCGTTAAATGATAAATGGTTTTTAGGTTATTTTGATATTGACAAACATGTTGAATTAAAACAATTTGAATTTATTCATAATTCAATTCTAAATCTCAGAGGCACAGCTTTACAGGCTAAGTTAGCAGATTTATTAAACTTAAATTTAGGGAGGAAATATACTTTACCTCAGTATAATGCTATTAACTTTCCAGAAAAACATCTCAATGATGAAACATTTAAAAATGTATTTCTATTTCAAACTATTAAGATTGACCGAAACTTTATGTTAGTTGATTTAATTAGAACAGAAGGCCTCAAATTGGATTTTTATTATTCAAATAATTACTTATTTTCACCTATAAATATATTAGGATTGTTTGCAACTTATCGAATGGATTTTTATTATTTCTTATTTGAAAATATTGAACGTCATGAGATCAATGAAATAATTAACAAGTACTTTTTGAATACTTCGAAAAGAATTAAATATAGAGATTACAAGTGGCTTATTAATAAAATGAGATCATTAAATGATAACAAGCTACTTGGAAATTATAGTGAGTCCAGTGTACTAGTTAAAGAGTGGAAAGCTTATATAAATGGTGAAGAAACACCATTGTATTTTGTGAGTGGTAAGTATACAGAGAAATATAACATCATTTACTCTGAATCTTTAGATCATATTAGAATGGCTTACTCTATTCAAAAAGAAAATTTGGTAATATATTTAGCTTCTGGTTCTTTAATCGCTTCTTTAATTGGAGTAATTCTCACATTAATTTTAAAATGATTAAGTTTATTGGTGAGAAATATATTGCCCGCTAGATTTTTAAATTTTAAATAAAAGAAGTATGTTGAAGAGAGTAGGGGAGGGATTAATATGAAAGTTTCTTTAAATGATGTTAGACCAGGAATGTGAGAAAAAGAACCCTATAATTTTGGGGTTCTTTTTCATGACTTTTTTATATTTGTACATTAGGTGTGTCTTTAGTGTATTCTTTTTTGCATACTCAAAGATTTCTTTCCAATTTCCTCTATTAGTTCTGACCACAATAAAACACCTCTAATTCAATTTCTAAAATTAATAATAAGAAAAATAGAGGAGGGGGTTTATATGTAAATGATGGTAATTAAAAAAGACCTTCAAGAGAAGGCCATTAATTGAATTTCTTTTTTAATCCATCCATCATATCCGCAGCATAAAAAGATTGTAAAAGTTCATCTACATTGATTTTTTTATCCTTCTTGCTTAGAAATTGATCAATGATCTTTTCATATTCTTCTCTAGTGTTTCCTTCAATATCTGAAAGGTTTAATTCTTCACCGAAGTGTCTAATGAACGCTGTCCTTGTTATGTCGTATGCCTTTTTGTTTTCTTCTTCACAGGTGCAAAATGCTCCTGAGAGAGTAATGAGGAATTGAACATCTTCATCGTCTAAACCATTTGATTTTTGGAACTGAATGAATTGATTTTGTGACATATTTAGTCACCATCCTTTTATCTAAAGTATGAGTAAATCAGCAGTGAGAACGATGTATTAAACAACAAGTCCAATTGTATCAGCTACACCTGAGTCTATATGTTTTTTAAGCTCTGCAGAAACAACCTTTCGAGCCCTACCAGCTGCATTTTTTGGAGTATCAATAATTTTTTCTAATTCTTTAATGATCTTGTTTGCATTTTTGACAGTACCATTTACAGCTTCCTTTCCAAAACGTTGCTGTAAAACCCATTTTGCCCAGTCGTTATTCACTAAGCCTTTAATTACTTTTATTGCTGCCTTAATAGCCGCACCCTTAGGGCCATTTGTAGTAGCAAGTGGATCATTGTTAGCATTCTCAATAGCTTTAAATGCTTGAAGCAAGTCTTCTTGTTTTTCTAAAGGTACATCCCTTAGAGCAAGTTGTTTCTGAAGTTCAGTGGGATTGATAGTTACTACCAAATCTTCTTTCTGATCGACGTTTTCTGTTGCATATGTAGCTGTTGTTGGAACAAATACTGCTGCTGATATGAGAACTAGCAAAATCTTAACAAAAAAATTTTTCATTGGAATACTTCCTTTCTAATCATTTTTCAATAGTGAAGATATCACAGAAAGGAATTGATTTTACATAAATTAGAATAAATGGGCTTTAAATCGCATGCTGTTTGTCTTTGTTTAATTCGATGTGTTGCTAATTTTTTACATTTTAAAAAGGGCATATTTACGCATGAAAAAACCATCTACACATCAATGTAAGTGGCTATTTGTCTATCTAATTTTTTATTTATTTGATTGAATTCATTCTTTACATCATCAATGAATTCAATAATATTGTATTCAATTTCTTTTTAGATGTATGGTTAATAGATGAGTTACTATTTGTAACAATCATGAGCACATTAGGGTTATTCCTACTGCTCATGATCGTCATTTCTAGCTGATTAGAAAAGTGTTGGCGCACTATCTAATCTGATGGGTTGGTATGCTCTGTGATACTAGCCCATTCTAACTTAATTTAGTTTGTATTCAATAGGTCGTGCATTTTACGAGGCAAGTAAAGTTTACCTCACCTAACTAAATAGAATCAGTCTATACTCCTGGATCAATGTGTTGTCTTTAGTGATGCCATTTTTAAGGATAAGACTGTCGTGGAATGCGCTAACACACGTTAAACTTAAAAGGGTAGTGACTCAGTCGATGGTAAATGAGGATAGGATACCACTATGCTTTCCTATTTGTACATGTATCTGAAAGGCGAAAGCTGCCATTAAGTGCTGAACGAAGGATGGGTGTAACTTAAAGCTACGGTATTTTTTTCATTCTATCTAAATCCTCTGTATAATTAAGGAAATAAAATTAGGGGGATTAAAAATGAAAATACTTAGCTTTAGATATGAGGATAATAGATTCGAATTACATGCAATGTTTATGAAAGATATTTTAAGCTTGGACGATCGGGTTATTCAGTATGACATGGTAATGAAAAGTAAAGCTATACTCAAAATTGCTATAGGTACTTTCGATTGTTTAAAAATAGAGAATTTAAAGCTATTTGAAGAAACCAATTCTGTGTATTGCTCATATACGTTTTGAAAGGATAACAAGAAAACATCATTACAGTAGAGATAAATTCATACAAGCAAGTAGCTGAAGAGTATTAATTTTTGATAAATGTAACCAAGTTACTGTAATTTAATCCAAGCTAATCACGGCTATAGAAACCTCAATATCTCTGTCGTATACTTTTTGATGAATTATTTGAAATCGAAAGGAAAGAAGACAGTGATTGAGGTTAAAATTGACAAAGAAGAAGTTAGAAAGCTTTATTTAGAGGAGTTAGAAAAACATTTAAAAAAATTAGACAATGAGTTGCTATTTTGGAACACAAAAGAACTTGAACGTCAAACGAGCATGTGTATGAACACAATGCAAAAAGAGTTTTTCTTTGACGAGAACTTTTCTAAAAGGAAGATAGGGAACAAGTGGTATTATCCAGCAGCGCAGACGAAGAAATTTTTGTTGGAATGGATTAATCATCAATCTAGATGAAATAATCTTTGTACTGATTGAGAATTTGAAAAGAACCCATGTTATCATAGAAGAAAATGGATGTTGGAGGATTGTCAGTAAATGATCAAATCAAAGTTAGTTGTTTGGACGTTTATCGTTGTGACTGGATTCTATATGCTGGTGAGTATATGGAACATTGCTGTATTTCCAGATAAGACATGGACAGATTACGCAGGACAGATTTTGATTGTAGTTTTTGGAAGTATGGTGAATGGTTTAATCGCTGCATTCTTTATGTACGCAGCAGCTATGTTAGTGAAATATATTAATGGTGATAAAGCTTAAAACAGGTGTATAAAAAGGTAACATTTTTTTCGGTTTTAAAAAAATACGAAGGAACACCAGAGAATACAGAAGGGTAAGGAAAGCTTATGTATCAAGGCTTATAAGTGAATAGTGGATATCGGTGATAATCACAGGATTCTACAACAGGGTAGAGGTCGCTGGTTTGAGCCCAGTCGGAATCATCGTTAAAACCCTTGTGTAGCAAGGGTTTTTTTGTTTTGTCGGTAATGAATATTTGTTCAGTTTTTATCCACCAGGTTGTTTCTAAGTATTCTTAGGACCTAAACGATGAAAGTGTTCTGCAAAGTGGATCGTTACGTCTGTTAAGGTTTAAGTCAGCAATCTAAGGTACTATATAGACAGGGAAAAGTTAATTCCAGCCGAAAATCGGGATTTTTGTTTAAAGTCGGTATATAATTGAGCAATAATAAAACCACTAGGTAAAAAACAGTAGGAGATGATATTATTGGAGAGTTATCCGTCCACTCGGATGAGAAGAAATCGAAACAATGACTGGAGCCGCAGATTGGTTGCCGAAAATCGGTTGTCGGCTGATGACTTCATTTGGCCAGTTTTTGTTCGGGAACAACCGGGAGAGGAAGAAATTGTTTCGCTGCCAGGGCAGTTGCGAGTCGGACTAGATCGTCTTATTGAGCACGTGGGACAGGCAGTAGAATTGGGAATTCCAGCAGTTGCGCTATTTCCTGTTATCGATCCAGAAAAAAAAGATGCTGATGGGAGTGAGGCGACAAATCCGGATAATTTGATTTGTCGGGCTGCCCGCGAGCTTAAGAGGGCATTTCCGGAACTGGGATTAATCGGTGATGTTGCATTAGATCCTTACACCACTCATGGGCAAGATGGAATTTTACGTAATGGCTATGTCGTAAACGATGAAAGTGTAAGTAGATTATCCGAACAAGCCATCATACTTGCGGAAGCTGGTTTTGATGTTGTAGCTCCATCTGACATGATGGATGGGCGTATAGGTGCTATACGGAGTGCTTTAGAAGAAAAGGAACTGGTCAATACAAGAATTCTATCGTATGCGGTAAAATATGCATCCGGCTTCTATGGTCCTTTCCGTCAAGCTCTGGGGAATGTATTGTCTGGGGATAAAAAAAGCTATCAAATGGATTCTGCCAATAGCGATGAAGCCCTTCGAGAGGTAGCGCTTGATTTGAATGAGGGCGCGGACATGGTCATGGTAAAACCAGGGCTGCCTTATTTAGATGTCATATATCGGGTGAAATCTGAATTTAAAGTTCCTACTTTTGCCTACCAGGTTAGTGGAGAATATTCAATGTTGATGGCAGCTATTCAGAATGGCTGGCTTGATGCAAATGTTGTAATTGAAGAATCATTAATGGCGTTCAAACGCGCCGGATGTGATGGCATTTTGACTTATTTTGCTTTAGATATGGCGCAGCGATTGAGAGATGGAGAATCTCAAAAAATATAGGCAAAATGAAAACAGACCCTGCGTGGTCTGTTTTTTTTATGAGGAGGATTTGAGGACCTTCAGAAAAAGTATTGATGGAAGATAATCCGATACGGATTTTAAATATTTTCATTTATAATTCTCTATTTGTCTATACTTTTCATATCGCTGTTGTATAAGCTCTTCCGAGGATAATCGTATCAATTTTTTAAGAGATGATTCGATTGCAGATTCAATCAATTTTGCCTGTGATTTTATATCATTTTGTGCTCCACCCTTAATTTCAGGAATGATTTCATCAATAATTCCTAAATGCTTTAAATCTCTTGCTGAAATTTTCATATGTTTAGCAGCTTCTGGAGCATACTTAGCGTCCTTCCATAGGATAGATGCTGCTCCTTCTGGAGAAATGACCGAGTACCATGAATACTCTAACATATGGATATGGTTACCGACACTAATGCCAAGAGCTCCACCACTTGATGCTTCTCCAATTACAATACAAACAATTGGCACTTTAAGTGTTGCCATTTCCAATAGATTTCGAGCTATTGCTTCAGAAATTCCACGTTCTTCAGACCCTTTCCCTGGATAGGCGCCTATTGTATCAATAAATGTAATAATAGGGCGATTAAATTTATCAGCTTGTTTCATCAGTCTTAGCGCTTTTCTATATCCTTCTGGATGTGACATTCCAAAATTTCTTTCTATATTTTCCTTTGTACTTCTCCCTCTTTGATGACCAATAACCGTAACGGGCATCCCTTTAAATTTTGCAATACCACCTATCATTGCTTTATCATCACCATATAATCGATCACCATGAAGTTCGAAAAAGTTTGTAAACAATAAAGGTATATAATCCAATGTCGTGGGCCGGTTACGTAGCCTTGCAATTTGAACTCGTTGAAAAGGTGTAAGATTAGAATAAATTTCATCTTGCATTTTATTTAAACGTTTTTCTAATTCTTGAATTTCTGATGATAAGTCTACATTATGTTCTTTCATCATTTTCTTTAATTCATCAAATTTCTCTTTTAGTTCAATAATAGGACGTTCAAAATCCAAACTCATTTTATCCTCCAAAGGGTATGATTTACCTCACTCTAATCAAAAGACTTAGAAATAGAATCAATAAATAATTCAAAACCATCCACAACTATTTTTTGTTCTGATTCTGATAAATTATTGAGGATACGTTGATAAAATGTAAGGGATTGTTCTCTTAAGCGATTAACAGTAATGTGACCTTTTTCTGTGAGGTGCAGAAAAAGTTCTCTTCTGTTTTTTTCATTTACTTCACGATAAACAAGTCCCTTTTTTACTAACTTATCTACCAATCTACTTACAGTTGAAGTCTCTAATCTAAGTTTATTGGATAGTTGCCAAACAGTTAATTTTTCCATCTCTAGTTCCTCTAACGCCATCATTTGAGAAGTTGGTAGAGGTTTTTCAAATGGTCCATTGGGCAAATTTTGAGATTCAAAAACCCCAGTTATTATAATCATTTTCTTAATATCTGATCTTAGTTTTAAGGCATCTTCTCTTTTCAAAAAGGTCACCCTCCTAAAATTAATGTATGATACATCAATTGTATTATACATGAATATGTTTTTTTCACAAGTTTAACGTAAGCCCATATGACAATATGGACAAGAGATTTCTTATTGTTAAAATGGTTTAAGTGGATTGATCCATAGTCGATCCACCTGATTGATAGATGCATCAGGATCTTACCCTAAGTAATTGCTGTTTACTATTTTCAACAAAAATAGGCAAGTATGAAAAATAAAGAGAGGGGGAGAAAAATATGAAGTCATTTTTACTAATTGGACAATCAAATATGGCGGGGCGCGGCTTTAAGCATGAAGTGCCTCCGATTTATAATGAAAGAATCATGATGCTGCGAAACGGTAGATGGCAAATGTTGACTGAACCCGTTCATTTTGATAGACCGGTAGCTGGCGTAGGACTAGCGGCTTCTTTTGCGGAGGCTTGGTGTAAAGATCATGAGAGAGAGAAGATTGGTCTTATCCCATGTGCCGAAGGTGGCAGTACCATTGATGAATGGTCACGAGATGGGGCATTATTTCGTCATGCAATAAATGAAGCTAAATTTGCAAAGGAAGATAGCGAATTGGCCAGGATATTATGGCATCAAGGAGAAAGTCCTGAAGACAAAAGGTATTCTCATGGAAATCTAGAAGATGAAGGCAGACTGAAATGAGTCTGCCTTTTTGTTTTGTGATGATAAAGACATGTGCCAAAGGTTTATTGATGTACAATGGTTCTTTTTGCGGTTTCTTTTCGGTGCCTTGTAAATTTCTGTATGTAATAATAAATGTAATATAAGGGAATCTTGCGGAAGGGGAGTAAGGGGATGGAGAAAGTTCTTTCTTCACATGTTGGTGTGAAAATAAATGAATGGTATAAAATGATTCGGCAATTTAGTGTGCCGGATGCAGAGATTTTGAAAGCGGAAGTTGAATGGGAATTAGATAGGATGGAAGAAGATCAGGATCTTCTTATCTATTATCAATTAATGTGTTTTCGACATCAACTTATGCTTGATTATATAAAACCTTCATTCGATCAATCTATTTCCGCTCTAGTCGATAAAATAGAGAATGCTAACCATCAACTGTCTGGAATGTTGCAATACTATAATGCCTTTTTTAGAGGTATGCATGAATTCAGTCAGAAAGAGTATGTACAGGCCATTCAATATTATAAGATTGCTGAGAGGCAGCTGGCGCTTGTTGTAGATGAAATTGAACAAGCAGAATTCCATTTTAAAGTAGCAGAAGCATATTACATCATGAAACAAACCCATGTTTCTATGCACCATATTATAAAAGCCCTAGAGATTTATGATCGTTATGATCTTTATAAGGTGAGAAAAATTCAAAGTCTATTTGTGATCGCAGGAAATTATGATGATTTTAAACGATATGAGAAGTCGCTCCCCCACTTACATAAAGCACTAAGGCTTGCTGAAGAAATAAATGATCAAAGATTAATTGCTAAAACTTATTTGAATCTTGGAAATACGTATGACAGGCAACAGGATTATATTAAAGCTGCGTCCTTCTATAAAAAAGGACTAGATAAGATGAGTGAAAACAATGAAGATATAAAACCAAGATTATTTTTTAGTTTAAGTTGGACCTTGTTTAAAAGTGATAACACAAGAGAAGCACTTGATTATATCTCTAAAGGAATAAAAAGTGCAACAGCAGAAAACAATCTGTTTTATAAAACATTGCTCAATTCATTAAAGACAATTTATGTCGATGAAGGTATTGAAAATGTACGAAAAATGTTTAAAGGATTAGAAGAAAAGAAGTTGTATCCTTATATTGAAGAGTTTGCTTTAAGCCTTGCAAATCTCTATGAGAAAAGGAATGATTCGGAGAGGGTAGCAGATTATTATAGAACCGCCATAGAAGCTCAAACCGAAATCCAAAAAGGGGAGTGTTTATATGAGTATTAAAATGAAGATATTGATTAGCGCCGCTTTATTGGTAGGTGCTGCTTGTCTGGGGTCTTTTAATTACTCAAAAGAATCAACTGATCGAAATACCACTGTATTTCCTCAAAAAACTGATCGAAACACGACGATGATCGATCCAAACTCAATATTTGAAAACTAATAGGCAAAACTAAAACAGACCTTGAGGGTCTGTTTTTTTATGGGGACGGATTGGGGACCAACCCTTTCAGTTTTATTCAGAAATGCACATTTTTTATCAGAAAGGCTCATCATAGAACCTTATTAAATCAGTCTTTTTCAGGGAAGGTCTGTTTGCTTCGGATGAGGTCATTCACCTTGACAGGGTAGAGGTCGCTGGTTCGATCCTAGTCGGAATCATCGTTGAAACCCTTGCCTAGCAAGGGTTTTTTATGTTTTAAATGGTGTAACGCTACTAGTAGTCAAAATTTAATGTTTTGGATTTGTAAATAATAGTTTCACACCAAAACCTACTAAAACTAGTCCTGTTATTCTGTCAATGGTCATTTGCACTTTTGTTGATAATAGGAATTTCCTGATGTAACCAAGCAGAAATACAATCGTCGTAAACCACAATATAGATAATAGAGCATAAATAGAGCCCATAATGACAAATTGAAGACTAGTATTGAACTGTGGTGTAACGAATTGAGGTAAAAACGTTAAAAAGAATATAGCAACCTTTGGGTTTAAAGTATTTGAAATTAAACCTTGTTTAAAGGCAGATTGTTTTGGCACTTCAACTTCTTGTAAAGATGTATTGTCTTTCTTTTTCTTGTTGATGAAAGAAGATACACCTAGATATATAAGATAAATAGCACCTAAATATTTGATGATTTCAAACGCTAAGGCAGACTTCATTAAAATTATAGAAAGTCCAAATGCTGCGGCAAGTGTATGAATGAGAGCGCCAGATGTAAGACCTAATGCCATCTTCATTCCATCAGATTTTCCTGTTCCGATGGTTCTTTTCGTAATTAACGCAAAATCAACTCCAGGAGAAGCAACGACAAATACGGTAAGAAGAAGGAAAGTTACAAAATCCTTCATGTTCTCACATCCTTTCAAAAGTAATAATACATACTAACGCAGAAACATTTTCATTGCAACATGAAAGTGCCATAATTAGCAAAATTCAATGGGGTAAATGGCTACTGTGATTCAAAGACAGCAGATGCGGTCAAACGATTTCAGCTTGGACCTGTGTCTAATGGAATTTATGTGCTTAAAACGAAAGAAACTATTGAACAGGTATTGAAAAATGAACAAAGTAAAACCCCTGACTTTTATGGCTAGGGGCTTTTTTCTGGGAACTTTCTTCAAATGGTTAATCACAAAAAAAACAAAGGCACCAAAAGTGAGAAGTGTAACGCCAAGAGATACCAAACTGATAAGTGGCGCAATAGTTCGCATTAATTCCGCTTCGACATTCACTACTAAAACCAGCTTTCTCAATTTCTTTCTCTTGCAAAATGCCCACTATCTTAAAAAAACCTGCATTTTTGTTGTAATTGCAATAAAAATATTTTATTCTTACTAGTATAAGACCATATAAATGCTTCACCTGGTTCAGACTAATATCAGAAAAGGATTGATAAACAATGCATATAAAAAAAATAACAACTGAAAATGACTTACAAGTTGCTCTTAATATTAGAAAGTCGGTCTTTATTGATGAACAGCAAGTACCTGAGTCTGAAGAATTTGATCAATTTGACACTCTTCAGGAACAATGTCAGCATGTCTTGGTATGCCATGAGAATGAACCTGTCGGCACAGGTCGGGTGCGTATTGTGGATGGTACAGGTAAATTGGAACGAATTTGCATCCTAAAACCTTATCGTAAGTACGGTTTAGGCAAAGTGATTATCAGAGAACTGGAAAAAATCATGCAAGAAAAAGGAATTACAAAGATAAAGCTGCATGGACAAACACAAGCAGAAGGTTTTTATAAAAAACTTGGTTTTCAAACTGCTTCAGATGAATTTATGGAAGACGGGATTCTGCACGTTTTAATGATAAAAGAATTATCTTTAAGTAGAGATCATGTCTAATAAAAAAAAGTATGTTTCTTACGGTTTAGGTGTACTCGTATTAAGTTTAGGAATTTCATTAACAATACAATCAGGACTAGGTGCTTCCCCATTTGATGCCCTTTTAGTTGGCCTTTCCAAAGAATTTGGTCTTACCGTAGGGAGCTGGGAGGTCTTGATTTCTATCATCATCTTAATTTGCAATTCTATATTAGTGAGAAAAAAACCTGTTTTTTTAGGTTTGATTACAGCGTTCGTGACTGGAATCGGTATTGATCTGTGGTTACTCCTCATCAAATATGTCATTGATACAAGTATGTGGTTTAGCAAACTGACTTGCTTTGGAGCTGGTTTGATATTCATTGGTCTTGGAACAGCCGTATATCTTCAAACAAAATTCGCATCAACACCAATTGATCATTTAACACTCATTCTTCGAGATATTTCAAAAAGAACGATCGCATTTTCGAGAACAATATTATATGCATTTTTCTTCATATTAGCTTTTATATGCAAAGGACCTATCGGTGTTGGAACCATATTAACGATTTGTTTCGGAGGCATCATTCTTCACTTTTTCATGCCTATTGTTAACCGTCGGTTATTATCAAATTGATGATTTGGCTGGGTACGATAAATCAATTAAAAAGCTTCTATAGTAAAGGTAGAAGTGAATAGAGGATAGCGCTGATAATTACAAATTCTATATTGGCAGGGGAGAAATATATATATCACTAGAACAGTTCACGTTAGGGAAGATTACTTACGAAGAGTTGCTGGAGGCTTTATCATAAACAAAGCTCATGGTAGACTTTGAATGGACAGAAACATGACATAACTCTTGAAAGGATGATTGTGGTGGTAAAAACAGATAAAGCTTCCTCCTGAATACAAGCAATTACATTCAGGAGGAGATAAAAAATGTTTAAACAAATAGATGAAAATTATCCGAGAAAAGAGCACTTTCATCATTATATGACGGTAACCCGATGCACATATAGTCTGGTGATCGATCTAGACATCACAAAATTGTATGCAATATTAAAAGAAAAAAGGCTAAAAGTATATCCTGTGCAAATTTATTTGTTAGCAAGAGCTGTGCAAAATATACCGGAATTTCGGATGGATCAAGTGGACGATGCACTTGGTTACTGGGAGATTCTCCATCCTAGTTATACAATTTTAAATAAAGAAACACAGACGTTTTCAAGTATTTGGACGCCTTATGACGAAAACTTTGCTCGGTTTTATAAAAGCTGTGTAGCGGACATGGACACTTACAGCAAAAGCAGCAACCTATTTCCGAAACCTCATATGCCAGAAAACATGTTCAATATTTCAAGTCTGCCGTGGATTGATTTTACTTCTTTTAACCTTAATGTATCTACAGATATAACTTATTTACTACCAATATTTACGTTAGGTCAATTTAAGATGAAAGAAGAAAAAATCATCTTGCCAGTTGCGATTCAAGTCCATCATGCTGTTTGTGATGGCTATTATGTCGGTCAATATGTTGAATATTTGAAACGGCTTATAGAACATTGTGAAGAGTGGTTAAACGATTCATTGGATATGTCCTGAATGTCAGGAGTGATTTGCAAAAGGTGTTCCCGTGGAATTTAGAAGATAGCTTAAAGCAGACTTAAATGAGTCTGCTTTTTTGTTTTTTGATGAAAATTTAAACGTGACAAGTAGCTATTAATGGCAATAAAGATTTGTTTCTCAATTATTTTTGCGGTTTCTTTTCGGTGTTTTGTAAATTCTATCATGTGATAATAAATGGAATATAAGGGAACTTAATGAATTGCGAGTGGGGGATGTAGAAAATTTCAGCTTGAAACTGTTTTCAAGAGTAGGCCTGAAAAGTGATTTGTGATGATTCTGAGTATATTTAAGCTTCTAAGTCAATTAAAGATAGGTGATAAACTACGTAGTAATGGAATATAGAACGTTAATTCAACCATAGCAATTCATTATGCTGCTAGGGTTTACAGGAAATATGGTTTCGATTTTGATAAATATTAAACAAGTTATGGTTTATGACAACATAAAAAAGATTAACAAATTAAATAACAGCCCAACAAAAGGTTAAATAAAATTTTGAAATTATTAAAACAAAATCAATGCGGAATACAACAATCAAAGAACAACAAAAAACATGTCGAAACACGACGATGATTGCTCGACGCACAGCATCTCAAAATGTATAAAACATATGAAAACAGACCTTAAGGAGGTCTGTTTTCATATTGGCTTCAGTCAAAATCATCATGAACATGAGGAAGATGTAAGTGTTGTATGCACTTTTGTTGTGCACAACATTTTATGTCAAGCCTCAAGGTTGTGTAAATAACCATCAAGATAAAAAGACATTGTATTCATCACATCTGTTTTAAAATCTCGTTTAAATTCATGCAAATTATGATTTTCAATAATAGTAATGACTTCATCTGGTAAAGTGGCAGTGAGTTTGCATCCAGTGATAATCGCTGCTTCAGCTTGAAAAATATCCATCACTTGCGCCTCATTGATCACATCATTTGAACAAAGTAAGTCTGTCATTTCCGTTAGCTTTTGAAATAATAACAGTTTTGATTGAAGCATGGTATCAGAGTCGATGTTTCTTTCCAAAACAGACGTGCGAATGGCTTCTAATCTAATGTACATAGGATTTTTATCAATGATTTCTTCCAATTCTTTCAGAAAAAGTTGTTTGATATCCTGAAGTTTTTTGATCTGTGTTTCAGAAATAATTTCAATGAAGCGTTCTAGTCTCTTTACATATTCCCGGCATAATAGTTGGAAGAAAAGAGCTTCTTTTGTTTTGAAATAAACAAATAGTATGCCCTTTGATAGCTTCGTTTCTTTGGCGATATCTGACATTTTGATTTGGTTATATTCATGTGTCTCAAAAAGCGCTGCTGCTTTATCTAAAATCGCTTGAGCTCTTAGAGCCTTCGCTTCATCTGTCATCGCTCGTTTCATTATTTTCAACCTCCATTTCAAAGGTAATTTTGATTTGGAGTCAGACAAAGAGATATTTAGGGGAGCAAGTGATTAGCTGAATCTTTTAATGATTTTGTCAAACGTACGATCACCCAGGAGATTTTTCATAAACACCATAGGTTTAGCACCAAACCCAACCAAATAGCGCGTTTTAGGTTTCGTTACAGTGACAGCTTTCACAATTGTATTTGCAATGACATCTGGTTTTGTTAAATTACTTCCTGAATACGTTTTTACCATATTATCTGCTGATTTGTTGGCAGCTTCTTTATAAGCTCCTTTTGCTGAAGCAGTTTTAAGTTTTTCTGCTGCAATGACGCCCCAATCGGTTGCGATCCCGCCAGGTTCCACAACAATCACATCAATACCAAATGGTTCAACTTCTAACCGTAAGCAATCAGAAAAACCTTCTACTGCAAATTTTGTAGCGTGATACCATGCGCCAAATGATGTCCACACTTTACCACCCATAGAAGAAATATTGACGATCTTTCCATAGTTGTTTTGTCTCATATTAGGCAGAACAAGCTGCGTCATTCTGGCCAGTCCAAACAGGTTGACTTCTACTTGTCTTCGAGCTTCTTCCATAGATACATCCTCCACCGCACCATATGAGCCATAGCCCGCATTATTGACAAGCACGTCGATTCTTCCTTCTTTGTCCAAAATCTCACGTACACAGTTTACCATAGACTCTTCATCAGTGACATCAAGTGAAATGGTGTGAATTCCTTGAGAGATGAGATCCTCCATCATTTCTTTTCGACGAGCAGCACCATAAACAATAAAACCTTTCTTATTTAATTCAATTGCTGTGGACTTTCCAATACCTGCTGATGCACCTGTGATAAGAGCAACTTTTTTACTCATTCGTTCTTCCTCCTTTTAATGACCTTTGGTCAATTATATATGACTTAGGGTCAATTATAAATGACTGACGGTCAACTGTAAAGGGGAATATGAAGATGTTTTATCATTTGTTTTAATGGTCGAATTTATGACCATGAAACGCTTTAAGAGTACAAAAAAGGTGTTTAATACTTTGACCGCCAATGGCCGGAGGATCTGGTGGTCATTTTAAAAATATGAATGATATACTTATCTCAATAAATACTGGGAGGCATCCATTTTGAATTTGAAATCATTCTGGGAGAAAGATGAAGAGAGTCCTTTTACGTTAGAAAAGATAGATGAGGAACAAATTCGTGAAGCAGAGGGAACACTTGGAGTCACTTTACCCGATACATACAAAAAACTCATTTTAGAATGGAATGGTGGTTTTACAGTTCGTAATGCTTTTCCAACCGAACGGCCGAATTCATGGGCAGAGGATCATGTTCAATTCGATCATCTAAGAGGAATCGCTAAAGATGATGGAATTATGAATAGTGTTCAGTTAAGTGATGAATTGGAGCTACCAGAGGGATTTGTTTTCATCAGCGGGGAAGAAGATACATGGATTGCCATGGATTATCGAGAAACGAAGGAACATCCTCCTATTCACTATTTCGATTTAGAGCTGGAAGTAGATTTTAAGCTGGCAGATAGTTTCGATGAATTTGTTAAGCGGTTATATACAGCTGACGACGCCATGGTTGAAGTAATAGAGATTGAGGAGGAAGCTTCGGATTTATATATCAGTAAAGAAGAGCTTGAACACATTTTTGAGAGAGGAGACCTTCGTCAGCAGAATCTCTTCAAAATGGCACATTATCCGATGGAAGACATTGAAGAGATCGCATGGTTTTTCTCGCGCATGAAACAGTGCATTCAACAGATAAAAGATCAACATGTCTTGTATGAAACAGCTACTGCTATTCACTCCAACCTTCTGTTAAACCCAGATATGCCAAGGAATGACCGTATTAATCAAGAGCTGCAAGAAATTGCTGAATTTCTAGAAAATAGTGAAGATCCGAATACCGCCTTTTTGGGAGAGGACATTCATCCAGTGAAAAAACGATAGTGAAAGATGAAAAGCCCTTTCTAGGGCTTTTCGAAAGTAGTTTATGATCTCTTTTTATTTAAAATTTTCATAATGAATAATGCTATATATGAAGCAATGAATGAGCCTAAAGTGTAAACAACAGCCCAGCCAAAGAAAGAGACATTGAAAAGTGTAAATGTCAGAATGAGCAAAATGATAAAGCTCACAATTGGCATGAAATAAACCTTTTGTACAAACAATGTGACGATAAAAGAAGCGATGATCATACTGACTGGAAGCAAGCCGAATGCGAATTCTAAATGAGTCATATCCATTCTCCTTTTAAATGACTTAGCTACATTTGATTTGTTCTCATTGTCTCTCTTACACTCAAAATTCATAGTACATCGGGTTTTTGAGTTTAATAAATTATATTAGACAGAAGAATCAATAACCATATCATAACACATAAAAATGAAATTATTTCATTTTATGTAATTTAAAGGGTTTTTGATGATTTTAAATCTTTCTTTTTGTCATCTTATTGAAAGTCATATTTAAATAAAGTATAGTAAATTTATATGATATAGAGGAGGATGGTTAAAAATGATGCATGCAGGAAGATTACGCCAGAAAACTTTGAATCAGTAATTTCATATGTTCAAAGGCTCTGTTTTCATCAAACGGAGTAAACGGGGTAGTCTGCACATTTTTAATGATCTTCAGCGGGAAAGTATGCAATTTCACTAGAAAAGAGGCAGCTAATCGGTCTGTCTTTTTTTGTATGTTTTTTATGATGCAAAGAAAGGCATATGTCTAGCTTTGTTTACTCTGACCACATAAAGTAGCCTGTTTGTGGGTTTTGTGATGATATTCTTGATGCCTATTGATCATGACTAAATGAACAATTGGAGGATTGGATATGAATAGACTGGAATTAAAGCAGTTAGTCAAACATCACGGATTAGAGATTTTAGAGAATACCATCAAAATAAATGAATCAGGTGTGGATTTCCGTGTCGCTCACGTCGAAGATTTACATGGTGATCAATGGATAATAAGAATGCCTCGCAGACCTGAATCAATGAAACATACCTTACAAGAAAAAAAGACATTAGATTACATTAGTAATCAGGTTCACTTTCAGGTTCCTAAGTGGTCTATCTTTACAGAAAGTCTGATTGCTTATAAACAATTAGAGGGGGTACCGGCGGCTAGTATTGATGTGGAACAGCAATCTTATGAGTGGAGATTTGACCAAACGAATGTACCGCAAGCTTATTATGAATCATTAGGAAGAGTTTTAGCGAATGTACATTCCTTAGATCAACAGCCTTTTAAAACGATCGGTGTGGAGATGCTCAGTGCTCATGAATTAAGAGGATCAATGAAACAGCGAATGGAACGTGTCAAATCGCAATACACCATTAACAGCGGTTTATGGGAGCGCTGGCAAGAATGGCTAGCTAAAGATTCTTTATGGCCGCCTTTTGTAGGAGTGAAGCATGGAGATTTGCATCCTGGTCACATTCTGATTGATGAAAATCAATGTGTTACCGGTGTGATTGATTGGTCTGAAGTGGGGGTTGGTGATGTATCTGCAGACTTTTTGTCGCATCAACTTCTCTTTGGGAAAGAAGGATTAACGAAACTTATCCATGCGTATGAAAAAGCAGGCGGGAGAACTTGGTCAGGAATGGATGAACATATAATAGAACTTCTGACGACAAGTGCGATCACTGTGGCCGAGTACGCACAGAGATCAGGATTGAAAGATATGTATGAAACGGCAGCATACATGTTGGCAAACGAAAGCTAATCAATCAGAACAAATCCAAAAAAAGCCCCTAAAAAGGGCTTTTTTTAATCTAATTCATGAAAAAACTGTTTGAGTTGATCAATGAAAACGGATTTGGATTTTCCTTTTTTATAAATGAACTCAATATTGATGTTGAAATTGATAGATGGCTCAATTGAAATTTGTTTTAGTGTTCCTTGTTCTACTTCATTTCTAACACAATGATGAGGAAGAAACGATAGTCCCATTCCTTGTAGCACTAAATTTTTTGCAGTTTCCATATGATCAACCTCAATGGAAATGTTCGGTGTGATGTTGTTTTTTTGAAATAATCGGTGGAGCATCAACCAATCAAATGACCCATAGTCAAAGAAAATAAAAGGTTGTTCTTCTAGTTCATTCATATTGATGTTGCCTAGGCTGGCAAGCGGGTGATGAGTTGGGACGAACAGCCCGATTGGATCGCTGAAAATCGGGATTGATTCAATTTGAGGATGTGTTTCAGTCCTGACAATGCCAAAGTCTACTTGGTTGTTAATCACTTTTTGGACAACATCCTTTGAATGTCCTGTTACAATTTTCACTTTCAGATTTTCGTATTTTTCTTTTAGGGCGGGCAATATGTTAGGCAATAGATTATTGGAAATAGAGGATGCGCATCCAATCGTCAATTCATAAGGGATCATCGTTTGTTTGAGACTATGCTTTGCTTCTTGATACGAATGGAGAATCTTTTTGGCATGCGGGTAAAACTGTTCACCTTTTTCCGTCAGAGATAGTTTATTTCTCTGTCTATCAAATAATTTCAGGTCTAATTCTTTTTCTAACGATTGAATACGTGCCGATACAGAAGGCTGGGTTAAATACAGTGCTTCTGCAGCTTTATTGATACTGCCTAGCTGGCATACATAAATAAACGCTTCTATATTCTCAATATTCATGTTATCCCCTTATATGACGTTCTTTAAATGTTTAGCTTCTCAAGCTCATACACTAATTTTACAGCTTCTTTCGCCAAAATGACAGTAGGGTCAATCACTTTCACAGCTTTGGTTGACCTTAGAACTAAAGGAATTTCTGTACAGCCGGCAATGATGGCTTCTGCTCCTTGATTGATTAAAATTTCTGCAGCTAACGCCAGTTCACTTTCGCCTTTACTCAATTTTCCTGCTTTCACGGCATAAATCCCATTCATCACGTTTTTCTGAAGATTTTCACTAGGAGTCATGACATCAATCTTGTGATGGGCACAAGCCTTTTGATAGAGCTGGGTTTTTAATGTGCCATCAGTACATAGTAAGCCCACAGACGTATAGTAATGTTTGTTCAGGTGCTTCGCGGTTTCTAATGGCATATTCATGATAGGGATATGAGTGGATTGTTGTACATTTTCTAAAAAGAAGTGAGCGGTATTGCATGCAATTAGAATAAAGTCCGCTCCTGCGCGTTCTAATCTTTTAGTTGATGCAATCATATATTCTGTAGGATCTTCGCCTTTCCCAAATATGGCATTGGTTCTATCAGGGATTTGCGGATCATTATCAGCAATCACATGGAGATGATCCTGATCTTTAATAGCTGGTGTATGAGAGATGATTTTTTTCATCAGATCAATCGTCGCTAAAGGGCCCATACCGCCCATAATCCCAATCGTTGTAGACATCAATATCACCACATTTCATTTTTTTTTATTATAAAAAAAGAAAGGATGGTGAGTGTTATAGAAAAGTTCTATTTGTATATAGAAGGTTGATTAAAAGCACCTTTTATTTTCTTCTTTATCTGTTTTGAGGTATGAGTTGCAATCTAATCAAAAAACATTAGAATAAAGAAAAATTGCTAAAGGAGCTACCATATGAATTTCAATTTGGATGAAGCTTTAGATATGTTGAGTCGAACTCCTCGTACATTAGAAAGTCTTTTGTCAGGTTTATCGAAGGATTGGCTTCACAGTCGTGAAGGGGAGGGAACGTGGAATCCCGTTGAAGTCATTGAACATTTGATTGAAGCAGAGAAATTCAACTGGATTCCCCGATTAAATGTCATTCTTGCTGATGGAGAGAATACCCCATTTCCTGCATTTGACCGCTACTCCCATTTGAATCAAACTGAAAGACAGATAGAACAAGCACTAGCGGAGTTTCATCATGTACGGATGGAGAATGTGGCATACATTCAGCGTATGACACATTCAAGTCTTGATCTAGAGAAAAAGGGCGTCCATCCAGAATTCGGCGTCGTGCAAGTGAGCGAATTACTTTCTGCGTGGGTTGTCCATGATTTCACCCATATCTCCCAAATTGTTCGGATCATGGCGGAACGATATCGAACCGATGTAGGACCGTGGAGCGCTTATTTAGGGATTTTGAATAGGAAATAAATGATTAATGACGCTTCGCGGCCCACTCGGATTGAAGAATCGCATATTGATACTCATCGACCCAATGTCCTTTTGACATATAATTTTGTAGCAAATGTCCTTCGCGTCTCATGTCTAAACGTTCCAGCACTCGAATAGATTTTTCGTTTCGTACATCTGTAAAGGCAATGATTTTATGCTTGTTCAGTGTAGTGAAAATATATTCGATCATTGAATTCAAGGCTTCATGAATATAGCCCTTTCCTTGAAATTCAGGCGCGAGTGTAAATCCTATTTCAACGATTCTAGGCTCGCTGCCGAGTGTATGAATGGCGCAATCTCCTATCAACTGATTGGATTCAGATAAGGCAATCGCGTATTGAAACCACGTCCCTGGTTGATTAGGTTGTTGCGTCATTTGGTGTTGAACAAATAATTCAGCGTCTTCGTGCGTGTAGTTTTCCCAAGATTGAAATGTGGCAATAGAGGGGTTTGATCGGTATTGATAAAATGCTTCAATATCCTGCTGATCAAACTGGCGAATCACAATCCGGCTTGTTCTTGTAAATATGCTGTTTGCATTCTTCATGTGTTACCCTCACTTTTTAGTTTGTTCTTGATTTGAAAAAGTCTATTAGCCATTCAGATAGCTGTTTTTGCGCTTTGGTCACAAATCGATCGGCATAATACGTTAATTCAAGATGCCGAACAGGAGCAGGGGCAGAAATAGGGATAGAGACAATATTAGGCCATGCTGAATGTTGCTTTAACAGCCCTCTTGGCTGGATGGTGGCGCCGATCCCGGCTTCAACCAACTGCAATAGTGAAGTGGCAGACCCAACATCCATGACCGTGTCCAATTCAAAACCGTGTTCTTTACATACGTCATCGACCAAATCTCTTCCTAGGTAGCCTTTTGGATACATGACCAGTGCATGCTTTGTCAGCTCTTTTAGCGTCACTTCACGCCTTTTTGCCAGTTCACTGTCTGAGTGAACAAACAATTCGTAGGGCTCATCGCCAAGTGGAATTTGAATCAGTCGTTTATCCGCAGGCCCGCGCAGCCCAATTCCGATATCGACTTTATGTGAGAGCACCTCGTCACGAACAAAGATGGTCGAAAAAGCCTTTAGGTTGATCTCTGGATACAGCGTTTTAAATTCTACAAAAAGCGGAACAAGCTGAAAGTCAAGATCAGAGGGAAGGACGGCAAGCCGAACGGTACCCCGCTGTTCAGATAAGAGTTCTTTCATAGCATTTTTGGCATCTCGCTCAGCCTGAAGCATTTTCATGCCATATTGATAAAGAAGCGAACCAGCTTCAGTTGCAACTACTTTTTTACCGATTCGGTCAAAGAGCGGCATCCCAACTTCAGCCTCAAGCAGCTGAATCTGTTGGCTTAATGTAGGCTGTGATATACCTAGTTGCTCTGCAGCCTTTGTGAAATGTAAATGATCGAATACAGCCATAAAATAGGTAATGTGACGAGTATCCATATGCCATCCTTTCATTAATGATAGTATTTTCCTATCATCATAATACGAATTATTGTATTGATCAATGAATGAAGCGGATTTATACTCATAGTAACCTCAACAAGATAAGAGAGGAAGAAGAGTATTGATAAAAAAAATATTTTATTTAGCTGCTTTATTTTTAGCTGCCTTAAACTTGCGCCCAATCATTACATCCGTGGCTTCTATGATGAGCATGATTCAATCAGACCTTGGCGTTAGTGCACTCACGGCAAGTCTTTTAACCACTTTGCCGGTCTTGTGCATGGGAGTGTTTGCCCCTGTAGCAACGAAACTAAGCCGCCGGTTTGGATTAGAGAGAACTCTTTTTTTCTCGATTTTTCTTATCACAATTGCGACTGGACTGCGTGGTACAAGTCAAACGGTTACCATCCTTCTCATGACTGCTTTTGCAGGAGGAGTTGGAATTAGTTTTGCCGGACCATTGTTGTCTAGTTTTATTAAAAAGTATTTTCCGAAAAGTCCTGGGATTGTCAGTGTGTACTCTATATCGATGACAGTTGGCGCTGCACTTGCTTCGGGCTTGACCATTCCGATTTACCTTCGCAGTGAGCATAACCTTCCACTTGCGTTAGCCTGCTGGGCGGTTTTAGGCGTTATTGCACTGATTTTATGGCTCGGTCTAGCTCGTAAAAACCAACAAGCAGATCATGCAGACGTGCCGCTGAGATTACCGCTACGAAACAAAAAAGCTATTCAATTTACTTTGTTCTTTGGCTTTATGTCAAGCATGTTCTATTCGTTAACAGCGTGGATTTCACCCATTGCGCTTAATTTTGGGAATAGTCCGCAGTATGCCGCCATGCTGCTTACGATATTTACGCTCATTCAGATTCCGGTGGCACTACTTGTTCCAGCAATCGTCAATCGTCTAGGAAAGCCGAAATTATTTCTGATCTTATGCAGTTTGTCAGAGCTGATTGGCCTCCTATTCCTTCTACTGCCAATGCCGATCCTGCCAGCTGTTATTTTTCTAGGGATTGGAGCAGGTGGATTATTTCCTTTGGCGCTTATGCTGCCTATTATTGAAACGCGTACGCCAGAAGAAGCCGGTACATGGTCCGCGATGTCGCAGATGGGCGGGTACATCATGGGAGGATTTGGTCCATTTTTAATCGGTTTGATTTTCGATATCAGCGGACATTTTCAAGCTGCTATTGTCGCAATGCTCGCCATCGTGATGCTGATGATTGGCGTTCAGTTATCGATGAAGTTAGGAAAAAAACGTGAAGAGGTATCCAATTAAAGATCAATATACCGCTGCTTTTATATCATGACTCAATTGAAATCGCCATAGCCTATTCCTAAGTAGGCTATGGCGATTATTTTGCTCAATCTTTAAAAGATGCACCTGAATGAATTATCGTGAAAGGTATTTTTCAACTTTACGAGTGGCCATTTCTGCAGCTTCCATGATCATTTCACCTAATGTTGGGTGAGGATGAATCGTCATGGCTAAATCTTCTACTGTAGCACCAATTTCAATAGAGAGAGAAAGTTCTGATATAAGAGTAGATGCCTCTGCACCTACGATTTGTGCTCCTAAAATAAGGCCAGATTCAGCATGGGCCACAATCTTCACAAATCCTTCTGGTTCTTTTAATGCCAGTGCTCGACCATTAATAGAGAACATTGTTTTTCCAATAACAGTCGGAATGGATTGTTGTTTGCAATCCGTTTCGCTCAGTCCAACACTCGTCAATTCTGGGCTGGAAAACACAACAAGTGGGATCGTTTTATAATCGATCATCGAAGGTTTCCCGGCGATTGCCTCTGCTGCCACCTTCGCTTCATAGGAAGCTTTATGAGCCAGAGCAGGACCCTCGGTGATATCACCAATCGCATATATGTGCGGAATGGATGTTCTGCATTGTTCATCAATTTTAACCAGTCCGTTAGGGTTAATGGACAAACCGATAGAATGGAGACCTAATGTTCCATCTGTATTCGGTTTTCTTCCGACAGTAATCAGTGCATAATCTGTTTTCAACGTGTAGCTTTCTTTCTGTTTCTCATAATGAAGATCAATTCCGCTCATATGCTGCTCGGCATCTATGACGTTTGCTCCTGTAATCACGGTGATGCCATCTTCTTTCAATTGTCGAACAACAGGCGAGACAAGTCCACTTTCAAAGCCAGGCAATACTTGATTGCCGCCTTCCAGAATGGTGACTTTTGATCCAAACCTTGCAAACATCTGTCCGAGTTCAACACCAATATATCCACCCCCAACTACGACAAGGCTTTTAGGGATCTCGAGAAGGGAGAGTGCTTCAGTGGACGATAATATACGACCTCCGAAAGGGAGTGATTTAATTTCAATTGGACGTGAGCCTGTTGCTAATATAAGGTGTTTGAAGTTGATTCGCTTTTCACCTTTTTCGGCATGTTGAATCACCGCTGTATGCTGATCGAACAAGCTTGCCTCGCCTTCCAAAATGGTAACTCCTGCTGACTTTAACAAAAATTGGACGCCTCCAGCTTGTTTTTCCACAACAGCTTTTTTGAACGCTTGAGCTTCATTGAAAGAGCCGCCATCTTGAAAACCACCCCATTGTGTGCGGAGTTTGAACCGCTCTGCTTCTGCTATTAGCGCTTTAGAAGGGATACAGCCTACATGGGTGCATACGCCACCTAACTGATCACGTTCTACTATCGCTGTCTTCATGCCGAGATGAGCTGAACGTAACGCCGCCACGTAGCCTCCCGGACCTGATCCAATCACTAATGTATCTACTGTTTCTAAATGAATCATTTCTTGCACCTCCAATTTCAAAATATGATGATCATAATATATTATAATCATCATATTTTGGCGAAGTCAATGCCATCTGAGTGAGTAAAGGTGGATTTTAGTCAATTGACACAAGATAATATGATAATTATAATATTTTAATAAATACACTTAGATGAGTTAAAAGGAAGGAGAAAAGAGGATGCCTTATCCGAAAGGTCATAAGTCAAAAGTGAGAGAGCAGATCATCGCAAGTGCTGCACGAGCATTTCGAACAAATGGCGTCCGTAGTATCAGTTTGCCATACATTATGAAAGGGGCAGGTCTAACTCATGGAGGGTTTTACGCTCACTTTAAGAACAAGGATCAGTTGGTGATAGAGACTTTTTATTTTGCTATTACTGATACGATCAAGCTGCTGCAAAGTGTTGCAGATAAGAAAGCAGATCAGCCTCGAATTCAGACGATTATTGAATTTTATTTAAGTTCCGTTCACCGTGATCAGACGGAAGTCGGCTGTATACTGCCTGCGCTGGCAGGGGAGATTTCTCAATTATCGCAAGAGGTACGAGAAGCTTATACCGATGAATTGAAACGGTTTATGGCGTTTATAGCCGATACGGGAAACATAAGCCTCTCTACAAGTTACGCACTAGTAAGCAGCATGATTGGTACAATTGCTCTTGCGCGTGCTGTCAATGACTCGCAGTTCAGTGATCAATTGTTATTGGCAGGCAGAACACAGGCAAAACACATTTTAGAGTCCAATGAACAAACATAGGGGATGTTGCGATGTTGATTAGAGAAGCAAGCATAGAAGATTATCCACAATTAAGACAAATCTATTTAGAATCCCGATGTCAGAGCTTTCACTGGCTCAATACAGAAGAAATCAATCTGCAAGATTTTGATCAAGATACGCAGGAAGAGCAAATTTTCATAGCTCAGGAGAGCAATAAAATCTTTGGATTCATCTCATTATATGTACCAGATCGTTTTATTCATCTCTTGTTTGTACATCCAGAAGCTGCTGGTCAAGGGGCTGGCGATCTGTTGCTGAAACATGCGATCAAAGTGCTCGGAACACCAGTCACCCTCAAATGTGTATCCGAAAATCACAAAGCTTTGTCTTTTTATCAAAAAAGAGGATGGAAGGCTGTTGTAGAGGAAGGGGAACCTGGGGCGAAATACTGGGTGCTTATTTATGAATAGAAGTCATGTTATCTATCATTCACACGGCCCTTTATAGGGCTTTTTTGCGGTTTATTTTCGGTGTCGAATGATTCATAAAATGATAATATATGTCATTGTAGGGAAAATAGAGGAAGGGGTAAGAGCTGATGGAGAAAGTGCTTTCTTCTCACGTCGGTTTGAAAATCAATGAATGGTATTATCATATTCAACGATTTAATGTACCGGACGCCGAAGCATATAAAGAAGAAATCAAATCAATGATTGATCATATGGAAGAGAATCAAGATTTATTATTGTATTTCTCACTCATGGAGTTCAGACATAAATTAATGCTAGATTACTTGAATCCTTTAGAAAATGGGAAAGAACGAGCGAACTTCAGGGAACTTGCAGTGAAGATAAAAAAAGATCAAGAGAAATTAACAGGATTGCTTGAGTATTACTTTAATTTTTTCTATGGGATGTATGAATTTGAAAACTACGAATACCTCAATGCGATTACCTTCTATAAGCGAGCAGAAAAAAAGCTGTCTCTTGTCAGCGACGATATTGAACGTGCCGAGTTCAATTACAAGATGGCGGAAATCTATTACCACATGAAACAAACCCACATGTCCATGCGCCATATCGCACAGGCGATAGAATGTTACCGAGAAAAAGATACATACACAGTCAGAGAAATCCAGTGTTCTTTTGTCATTGGATTAAACTATATTGATATGGGCTGCCCCGAAAAAGCCATTCCACATTTTGAACGTGCGCTTGAACAAGCTGCAGATCACTCAACAAAAAGACTAAAAGGGTCAGCGCTCTATAATTTAGGGTTGAGTTATTTCCATCATGGTGACCTAGCACAAGCAATTGTTCACTTTAATGACTCGATTCGAGCATTTAAAGAGCAGGGGTACGAGCATTTAAATCGAATTTTAGACCCTCTCGTTATGTTATCAAAATCCTATTTTAAAAAGAACGCACAGGATCTAGGTACGTATGCATTACATAACGGTATAGAACTATCTGAAAAGCTGAAAGATCATGTGTTGTTACATATCTTTACGTTTTTAAAATCACTATACGTTGACAACAATTTTGAACAACTAGAAAAAATTTCAGAATGGTTAGAGATGAAGTCCATGTATCCTGACCTTGAAGACTTAGCAAAAGATGCTGCAAAATATTATAATGAGATGGGAGATAAAGACAATGCGATGCATTTCTATGAAAAAATTCTTTATTTCCAAACTCAAGTAAAGCGGGGGGACTGTCAGTATGAAATTTAAAACGTTATCAGTAGTATGCGCAGTGATCAGTGTCATCAGTATTGTTAGCTATTTTACATCTGAAGTGACAGCAAGTCATGATGAAGCTAGGAGAGGTCATACGGCAAGTATCGGTTATACTGCTTAAATAAAAAGCCCCTTAAGGGCTTTTTATTTTAAGACGGTATATATGCTATGAATAAAGAATATTTTTCCCATAGAAAAGATATTGAGGAGGAAGTAAAATGACAATGTTAAAATCAACATTATTTCGAAGGGTTTTCAGTATATTTTTTGTTTTAACCTTTATGATTAGCCTCTTCAATATGGCTGTATTTCCAGGGACGCCAGTGTCTTATTATGTTGGTCTGATTTGTCAGATGTTGTTAATCAGTTTGTTAAATGGTATGTTTTTCGGAACAATCTTCTATTTGATTGTCACCTTTCTTATCGCTAAAGATTTTAATCAAAATCAATAGTTAGCAAAGCATTCATGAATCTAACATTCTGATTAGCAGGCAGTATAAGCCGATACTAGAACAACAAAGATTCAAAAGTTCTCAAGTCTCATTTTTCATTCGCAAAACCCCACTATAAACTCATTCAAAATTTGAATTGCCAATGTAAATTTCTTTTTCGCCTTTATATCGATTCAATGTTGAATGTTGTTAATAATATGAGAATAGCTAGAAAAGTGTACCACATGAAAAATGATTACTAGGGGGAATCACAACAATTTCATGTGAGGCCTCTAAGTATGTGAAGCAAAAAAATCTGCCCTAATAAAGGGGGCAGATTTTTTTGCATCTTTACATTATTCGTAAACATAACAAGTGCCGCTTATAACAGTGACACATTCATAAGTATTAGAGTAAGACTTACCATTCGAATCTCTAAAGAAAACGGTGACGGTTGCTACTCCACTGCTATTGTAGCCATTCCATTGATATTGATAGCCATCATACTTGTCCCTAATAGGGATTAAATTCGAAGCGGCATCAGCAGGAATTGCAGAGAACATTAAAGCACCAGTGAAGAGAGTAGCTCCCACTATTTTTTTCATTTTTCCCTTAAACATTAAAACATCTCCCTTTTCCTTATTTTTCTATTAAACCAATGTTTAACAGATGGTTATAAGAATAGCACGTCTAGTAGGAGAATAATGTCAAAAAATGTCTAAATAAATAAAAATTCAAAAAATATACATATTTAGGAATTATTTGTTTTTGGCATGATTGAATGTTTTTTCCTAAAAATGAATAAAGATAGACTACGCATAAAAGCGAAAATGGATAAAGGGATGATTAAATTGATTAGGAGGAGAAATACATGCAAAAACTTTGCCGGGAAGTCTGGATTGAAGTCAATCTTGATGCGATTAAAAGAAATATTGAAGCCATTCAAGCGCATATTCCAAGAAAAAGTAAGATCATGGCTGTCGTGAAGGCGAATGCTTATGGACACGGTTCAGTGGAGGTAGCGCGGCAGGCACTAGAAAGCGGTGCGACGGAGCTCGCAGTTGCTAGCTTAGAGGAAGGCATTGTGCTGCGAAGAGCAAAAATTGAAGCGCCGATTTTGGTTCTTGGATTTACACCGCTCGACTGTGTGAAAAGGGCCGCAGCCTGGAGAATTGATCTATCTGGCCTTCGTGAAGATTGGATTGCTCAAGCAAATGAGATCTTAGCGGAAGAAGAAAGCCAGCGCCGGCTTGGGATTCATGTCAATGTTGACACAGGGATGGGGCGATTAGGTGTACGGACAAAGGAAGAGCTGTTAGCGGTGGTGAAGGCGCTTGAAAAGAGTGAAAACCTGAGGTGGGATGGAATATTTACGCATTTCTCCACTGCGGATGAGCCTGACCCTGATTTCACGTTGCTGCAGCACAGCATCTTCATTGATTTTCTTCGGTTTTTGAAAGAAGAAGGGATCAAACTGCCGACCGTACATATGAACAATACAGCTGCTTCGATTGCGTTTCCTGAATTTAGCGCCGATATGATCCGGCTTGGTATCGGACTTTATGGATTGTATCCCTCGCAATACATTGAAAGCTTAGACGCTGTTCAGCTAGAGCCCGCTCTTAGTTTAAAAGCAAGAATTGCGTTCGTGAAGAAAATGGTGACAAAGCCAAGAACCGTCAGCTATGGGGCAACCTATGTAGCAAAGCCTGACGAAGTCATTGCGACCATACCGATTGGCTATGCAGATGGGTACTCACGTGCTTTATCCAATCGAGGGTTTATGCTTTTCCGCGGAGAAAGAATGCCGATTGCTGGCCGAGTCACAATGGATATGACGATGATCAGTTTAGGGGAAATGAAAGCAAAGCAAGGCGAGGAAGTCGTCATTTATGGCCGTCAAAAGGGCGGAGAAATTTCTGTTGATGAAATTGCTGAAATGCTCAATACGATTAACTATGAAGTCATTGCAACATTAAGCCGCCGTGTTCCAAGGTTTTATCGTCGAGGCGGGAAGGTTATTAAAATATCGACACCTGTGATGTATGTGTAAAGGTAAGGAGAGCATGAAATTGCAAAAATCCCCCTTTATATGGAAAGGGGGATTTTGAGTTTCATGTCTCATTACGACTTAAGCTCGATACTCTTTATCTAAAATTAGAATTGGTTTAATCGTAGATCCGTTTTTAGAATCTTCAAAAGCTTGTTCAATCTCTTCTAATTCGTAGAATTTTGCTAGTTTCTCAACTGGGAATTGTCCATTTTTAAAGAACTTGACTAGTTTAGGAATGAATAGTTGAGGAACGGCATCTCCTTCTATCACACCTTTTAACGTGAGCGCATTGAGCATGAGATCATTGGTCACATTAAACGTTAAATCGCGTTTTCCTACTGCTACTGTTGCACAAGTTCCTTTGACACGCAGGCAGTGAAGGGCAGCTAGTGTGACTTCTGGTACTCCAGTTGTTTCAAATGAGTAATGTGCCCCTTTTCCTTCTGTGATTTCCTTGATTTTTTCAGTTGGATTCTCATGTTTACTGTTGATGACATGTGTTGCACCTAATTCTTTTGCTAACTCAAGGCGGCTATCATGGATATCAACGGCAATAATCGGATCACAGCCTGCAATTTTTGCTGCCATTAACCCACTTAAACCAACAGCGCCTGTACCGAACACAACAAAGCTTGTACCTGGAGCTGGAGCAAGTGAATTTAAGACAGTACCGCTCCCAGTCATTAAGCCGCAGCCAAATGGTCCTAAATAACGTAAATCAGTTTCTTTGTCTACTTTCACCACATTTTTCTCATCAACCGTTGCATATGTACCAAATGACGATTGACCAAAAAATTGTGATACATCTTGATGATCATGTGTATGGATAGGCGTTTCATTATGTTTATTACGACCAGAAAAATTCAGTGGAATCATGTTTTCACATCCACCAGCGTTCCCGTCAAGACAATTATGGCAATGACCGCAATAAGCGAAACCTAGTACAACGTGGTCTCCTTCTTGAACGGTTGTGACATTAGAACCTGCTTTCACGACAATACCAGAGCCTTCATGTCCTAATAAAGCAGGACGTGGGACAGGAAGCGTGCCATCTAATACAGTGGCATCCGTATGACAAACGCCAGATGCAACAATTTTAACAAGCACTTCATCTGCTTTTGGATCATCTAGTAATAGTGTTTGTTTCTCGAAATCTTTTTCATTTGTTGTGACCATCGCTTGAATTTCCATATCATGTGCCCTCACTTTTTATATAGTATGATATTCTAAAGAAGTTAGATCAAATGTCACAAAAAATTCATTTCTTTATGACTAAGTTGATTGTAGGACGAAAGATTTTCCGTTTCAATCAGCAAAAAATCTTTTTTGTATAGGTTTTCAACACAAATGAAATTATGTATCTCTAATCAACATTTTTTAAAAAGTGTCTAAAGGAGGGGCCCATGATCAAAAAAGAGGATCGCCGTGTTGAGCGAACAAAAGAAACACTTCGTCAAACATTCAAAATACTAGTAAAAGAAAAAGGATATTCGCACGTAAAAGTGAAGGATATTGTGGAAAAGGCAAACTATAATCGGACGACGTTTTATGTGCATTATGAAAGTAAAGATGAATTAGCAGCAGATGTTATTCACCGGGAAATGGTCGATTTCGAATATGAATTTTGTAAGCCGACTCGTGAAAATCCACTGTTGGATTTAACTCGCATGAAACCAGAGGGCACTGATGTATTTCAATATATCGTTGAAAATCGCGACTATTATGATTTATTAGTGATGGAAGACCGAATTCCCCACATACAAGAACAATTGCTTAAGAAAATACAATATATTTTCCAAAATAGAATGTCGTTTGTGAGTGATCAGTATGCAGAAATCAACGACAGTTATTTTGTCCAGTATCGCTCATACGGCATTTTCGGTTTTATAATTGAATGGATCAGAAATGACTACAATGCATCTCCCTCAGAAATGGCACGCCGCATTATCAATTTATTATATATTCAATCCTCACTCATGATTCAGCTGAAAGATGAAGAAGCGATTATGAAAAGGTAATGTCAGATAAATTTGATATATGTAGAAAGATATTAATAGAAATAAGTGCATCCTGAATTTATGATGGGGCACAATGATAAAAATTAAATTTTATTCCAAATATGTCGATAAAAGGAGGGATATTTAAGATATGGGGGAAATAAATGATGAAAAAAGGATTATTTTTAGTGCTTTTGACCATTTTTATGATGGTCACAATTCATCCGTTAAATGCTCATGCAGCTGAGACAAATGGTTGGACGAAGCGAGCGGACTTACCGGAAGAGAGACTTCATTCTAGTTCTGTAGTAGTAGATGGGAAAATTTTTGTTTTTGGGGGAAGCAGTCAAAAATCACATAGTAATAAAAATACCTACATGTATGATCCTTACAAAAATGAGTGGAGCTCAAAAGCTGATATGCCAAGAGAAAGAACAGATAGTGCGGCAGTGGCGATAGGGAAAAAAATATATGTCATTGGAGGAGCATATCAAGATAGCACAAAAACAATTGATATTTATGATGTAGAATCCGATACATGGTTCGAAACACCAATTAATATACCAAACCTAGCTGTGACAAAAGGTGATATAAGCGCGAGTGTTGTAAATGATAAGATTTATATTCTTGCAACGAATAAAAGTCCTTATCAAGAACATAATTTTTATAGTTATGATACAAAAACGGATACATGGCAACAATTGAAAATGTTTCCTCAGCAATTTACTGGTATGTCTATGTCAGAAGTTATTAACAACAAAATTTATGTCACAGGTGGAGAAAGAACAGTTAGTAATGCCAAGAATGCCCAAGTGTATGAATATAACATTGAAACAAACCAATGGGTACAAACGAAATCAAAGTTGAAGTTTTATCAACTAGGGGCAGCGTTTACAACATATCAGGGAAAATTGTTTATGGTAGGCGGTCAGTATGACGATGACAGATCCAGCCCAATATCACCATATTCACAATATTATGATGTCGATTCTAATTCTGTGAAAAAAAGTATAAGTGAATTGCCTGAAGCTAGAGTGGGATCAAGTGCTGTAACTCTTGGCGGTACGATATATATCATAGGTGGGAGGAACTTTAAAGAATATTATCATTCCAAATCGGTTAAAAACGACTTCAAATCAGTAATTTCTATCTCAATAAATGGCTTACAAATTGTTGAAGATGAAACAAAGCCAGATGATGGGTCAACCGAAGAGCCAAAAGATCAGGACGGGACAAAGCCAGGTGATGGTACAACCGAAGAGCCAAAAGATCAGGACGGGACAAAGCCAGGTGACGGCACAACAGAAGAGCCGAAAGATCAAGACGGAACAAAGCCAGGTGACGGCACAACAGAAGAGCCGAAAGACCAAGATGGAACAAAACCAGGTGACGGCACAACAGAAGAGCCGAAAGACCAAGATGGAACAAAACCAGGAGAAGAAACTGCGAAAGGTATACTTTCCATTACCATGATCAATGGGTTACAAAAGGATTATCTGCTCTCAATGAAAGAAATCAACGATTTTCTTAATTGGTATAAAGAAAGAAGCTTTGGAATCGGAATGAACTTTTATGAGATCAATGATGAACACAATAAAGGACCTTTCACAAGTAAGAAAGATTACGTGGTGTACCAAAATATCTTAATGTTTGATATCAAGCAATATTAATAAAATGAAAGCTGCTAAAAATAGGTTAGCAGCTTTTTATATTTTACATTATTGTTAAAAATAGGATTAATATCATAAAAAAACAAGATATTTTTTAAAAATCTGCTAAACATCCCATAACCACGTCCGATAATAAAATTGTCAGGGTTGATAAGCCCTAGAATAAAGGACTTTTTTCAGACAAGGACGTCTGTCAGGTCCCACATACATGGAGGTAATAGGAAATGAGAATTAACCACAATATCGCAGCACTTAACACATTAAACCGTTTGTCTTCAAACAACGCTGCTAGCCAAAAGAACATGGAGAAACTTTCTTCTGGTCTTAAAATCAACCGTGCAGGAGATGACGCAGCAGGTCTTGCAATCTCTGAAAAAATGCGTGGACAAATCCGCGGATTAGAAATGGCTTCTAAAAACGCACAAGATGGTATCTCACTTATCCAAACAGCTGAAGGTGCATTGACTGAAACTCACTCAATCCTTCAACGTGTTCGTGAACTAACTGTTCAAGCGGGTAACACTGGTACGCAAGATGCAACTACAGATCTTAAAGCGATCCAAGATGAGATCGACAACCTTTTAGATGAAGTAGATGGTATCTCTAATCGTACAGCATTCAACGGTAAAAAATTACTTGATGGTACTGCAACAGATGGATTTACTTTCCAAATCGGTGCTAACAAAACTCAACAATTAACTGTTAATATTGGAAACATGGGTACTGCGGCTACAGGTCTTGATATGTTGAAAGCAGACTATGTTGTGACAACAGCTACAGCTGCTAACACAGATGCTTTATTAGACAAAGTAGATGCTGCAATCAATAAAGTATCTTCTGAGCGTGGTAAACTTGGTGCAGTTCAAAACCGTCTAGAGCACACAATCAACAACCTTGGTGCTTCTGGTGAAAACTTAACAGCTGCTGAGTCTCGTATCCGTGACGTTGACATGGCGAAAGAAATGAGTGAGTTCACTAAGAACAACATTCTTTCTCAAGCTTCTCAAGCAATGCTTGCACAAGCGAACCAACAGCCACAAAACGTACTTCAATTACTACGTTAATGAAAGGCCCCTTGATGGGGCTTTTTTTTATGCTGTTTTTTCCTTCGCATTTTCTCCAGTCTTATGATTCTTAAATCCCTCTGATAAATCATGAAAAATGACCTCTAAATTTGGCATACTCTAGCGAAACGATCATAATGAATAAGACTTTTTCCTTATTTATTCCTTTTTTGTTAAACATATTCCATTGAAGTTCGATAAATGGATTGTAAGGCTTACAAAAAAATTCTAATTTAGAACTTTTGGACATGGATGTCTAATTGGTTCAAACACATGGAGGTCATTTAATATGAGAATTAACCACAATATCGCAGCACTTAACACACTGAACCGTTTGTCTGCAAACAATGGGGCAGGACAAAAGAACATGGAGAAGCTTTCTTCTGGACTTCGTATCAACCGTGCAGGAGATGACGCAGCGGGTCTTGCAATCTCTGAAAAAATGCGTGGACAAATCCGCGGATTAGAAATGGCATCTAAAAACGCACAAGATGGTATTTCTCTTATTCAAACAGCTGAAGGTGCATTAACTGAAACTCATGCGATTCTTCAACGTATGCGTGAATTGACAGTTCAAGCAGGTAACGTTGGTACACAGCAGACTGAAGATTTAACGGCGATTCAAGAAGAACTTACTGCTTTGGTTGATGAAATTGATGGGATTTCTCAGCGTACAGCATTTAACGGAAAGAATCTATTAGATGGTAGTGTAGAGGATGGATTCCAATTCCAAATTGGAGCGAACATTGAGCAAAATATCAACGTAAAGATCGGCAAAATGGACGCTGAAACATTGACTGTCAAAGATATTAAAGTGAATGAAGATGGTTTTGACTTTGACGTTGAAGTAGCAAAAATCGACGCTGCAATCGGTGCGGTATCTAAACAACGTTCAGCACTTGGAGCTGTCCAAAACCGTCTAGAGCACACAATCAACAACCTTGGTGCTTCTGCTGAAAACTTAACAGCTGCTGAGTCTCGTATCCGTGACGTTGATATGGCGAAAGAAATGAGTGAGTTCACTAAGAACAACATTCTTTCTCAAGCTTCTCAAGCAATGCTTGCACAAGCGAACCAACAGCCGCAAAACGTACTTCAGTTATTACGTTAATTAAAAGCCCCCGTTGAGGGGCTTTTTTTATGTTAGTTTAATTTTAGCAATTGATGTAATTGAAAGTCTGGAACAGCTTCATTGAAGAAAGCTCGATTTAATTCCTCATTCTTTTGATCCCACCTATGCCACCAGTGGCCGACATCACCAGTGAAGTCAGCTTGAATCATGTCTTGCAGCTGCTCTAGGTTGATGATTTTTCTCGGTTCTATTAAGAATGAATGCATACGATGATACGCCTCAAGGTATTTAGTTTGTTTTGTTTGAACGGCATATTGTACATAATAATTTAAAAATTCTTGTACAAATGTCAGATGGGGAATGGGGGTTCCTTTTAACTCGACGCCTTCCCATGCCATATCCGCAATTGCACAAAGCCACCAGCCAAGCTCATTGGCATGCTGCATTTGTTGTAAGGTATGCCGTTCAAAAGAAATAAGCTCATCTTCTTGTGCTTGTTTGAGCATATGCTCAAGTGTTTGTGCCTCAAGAGCTGCCTTTGTCATTCCCTGACCATGTATTGGATCTAATGTGCACAAGGCATCACCCATGACCAATAATCCGCTTGGCCAATCTTCCATTTGTTCATAGTGGTTTCTGACACAAGCCGGAACTCTAAATCCTTTTGGTTTCGTATAGGGAATTAAATGAGTGATGGCTTCTGCTATAGAGGGATTGGTCAGCCTAGCGGTCTCTACATCAAACTGATCAGCGTCCGTTGTTGGATAATGAGAGCCGCCAGCTGCAGAGAGAAGAACAGCTGCTAAATCATGATCTACTCGTTCAAACAGTCCTGTTGGAATTTTCTTATTTGGCTGTCCAACGATGACCATTGGTTCTAGGTTCGGTGCCTCAGCTGGTATTTGGTAGTATCTTGTGCTATAGCCAAGAGACACGATTAACTCATCTGTCTGCGGCAAGGTCAGTCCTGCGCTTTTCAGCCATTTTGGCAATTTAGACATTCTTCCAGACGTATCGATCACTAAGTCCGCTTTCAATTTGTGAATGATTCCTGGCTTTATCCTCCGATCTTTGACCTGTAGTCCACTCACTTGAGTCGTTTTTTTCTCAAAAAGAAGAGAGATCGCTTCATGTTTTTCAAAAAATTGAACACGTTCCTCACGTAACATTCTTTGCATCAGCACCCACTCTAGCATGGCACGTCGTGTGACAGCTGTTTCTTCAGTATCGGTGAGTACTAACTCGCCATCTTTTGTCATAAATCGAGATGTCTGATGCCATGTGTTGTACCCGCCCAATTCTAGTAATTCTTTTGTATAACCAGGAAATAGACGTTCCACTATTTGTTTGCCTAGTGGCAGCATTCTATGTGGATGAAAGGCTTGAGGCGTGCCAAGACGATTCTCAGGAGAGTCTGGCAATTCGTCCTTTTCAATAATCAATACTTCAAGGTAGAAACTTGATAAAACCTTTGCAGCGAGCATTCCCGTTATTCCGCCTCCGATGACGATCGCCCGCTCATACTTCATGGGTTGTGTCACAACATGCGCCTCCAGTGAATATATCAAATGGTTACATGACCATTTCATCATATGTTGATTTTCTAAGTATAGCAAATTCTTGTTTTTTTGAATATAGAAAGGAATTGGCATACTTTTTACTCGTAAATATGAAAAAAACTTCAATCTTGATCATTATTTTTAAAAAATAATGATCAAATTTAAGAGGAATGACCGATAAATACATTAAGGGGGTAGAGAGAATGGATATACTACAGAGTATTGTAACCGCAGCACCTTATATGATGAAGATTTTAAAAGATGAAGTGACGATGGGTGTCATTGATCGAGAAAAATTCTTGCTGTATTTGCCATCAAAAGATGTGGATTTTCAAATACGGACAGGAGATCCCATTAAACCAGATGATCAGAATATGAAAAATGCGCTTAGAGGCGAAACATCAAGTACATTCGTACCTGAATCGGTGTATGGGACGCCTTTAAATGCAATGGGATTGCCGATTTTCGATGAAAATCATCAAGTCATTGGTGCAATCGCTTTAGGTTTTCCGCTTAAAAATCAAATAGAACTCGAGGCGTATATGGAGTCATTGAACGACATCATTCAAAGTATTCAAGAAAAAGTACATGTGGTGGCGGCTCATTCAGAAGAGCTCTCTGCGACAAGTGAGGAAATGACATTCCAAACACAGCAAACACTTGAAAGCTCGAAAAAAACTTCAGATATTACAAAAATGATCAAAGGTATCTCTAAACAAACGAGTTTGCTAGGATTGAATGCTTCAATTGAAGCGGCCAGGGCAGGAAAAGAGGGAGCGGGTTTTAGTGTGGTAGCGAGCGAGGTTCAAAAGCTCTCAAGCGAAACCTCACGTGCAACGGAAAATATAGAAAGCTCATTACAAGGGATTTCCTCTAATATACATACATTACTTGAGAGTATGGGCCATATGAAAGGGTCATCTTCAGAACAAGCTTTATTAGTGACGGAGTTTAGTGAAATTGTAGATAGGTTGACGATGGTTAGCAAAGAAATGAAAGAATTTATGCAAAAGGCGATGTTAACGTAAAAAACGAATCCAAAAAGGGTTCGTTTTTTTGTTGGCTCGTTATTTTCTATTTTTCTGATCAAAGCGATAATCGTATGTTTCACCTTTGACCACATTTAAAAACTCATGTCCAATTTGAACGAGCTGTGCATTTTCCCATTTAATCAGAGGATCTTTATCAGGGTACTTCCAGTAGATTGTTTTCTTGTGATGGGTGAGTTTGTTTTCAATTTCTGCTCTGACCGCATTCTCTTTTAGCTTTCCTCCGCTATGTCGATATGTGTTAATGGTATAGGTTCCATCAGGTGATGATATCGAGCGGATGAATGTTCCGTGAGACACGCCTTGAAGAGAGAAGCATTTCCAGTAAATAATTCCGGCGAAGCTAAGACATAAGATGGCAAGGATGATGGTGGTTTTCTTTTTAAACATGAATTCCTCCAGGTGTAGATCGCAATATTCTAATATATGAGAGAGATTACAAAAAGATTCATATAGTCCAAAAGTTCTATTCATTTCAATTATCGGTCATTTTTTCTTAACATTCAACAGTTAGCCCGTAAAGATAAGGAAAATTTAAGGATGCATTCAGATCACACTGGTCATTCGAAAACACTTTACAAAAGAATTTGCGATCAGTAGACTTATGCTCATATAGAGAAATGGGGCAGATGGAATGAATCGAATCATAGATACGTATCAAAATTATGAAGAGCTTTCCGCTCATGAAAGAAAAGGGATTGACTATCAAATTCTTCATCAGCGGAAAGGGGATCAGCTTCTCGTCCTGTCACCTCATGCGGGCGGAATTGAATCTGGTGTGAGCGAGCTGGTCCATGAAGTAGCAACCGATTATTCTATGTATTTATTCGAGGGCCTTAAAGTGAAAGGCAATCATGTTCTTCACATTACGAGCACACGTTTTGATGAGCCGATTTGTCTTTCTCAAGTGCATACACATCATTATACGTTTGCACTCCACGGCTATGGAGAAACAGATGTCCTACAAACTTTAGTTGGCGGTACCGACAGGGAAAAAGCTGCTGAAACAGTGAAGTGTCTCACACAAAATGGCTTCCATGCCTTGCTTTTATCTGAATCGGATCAATTTGCTGGAACACATCCTCAAAATATCAATAATCAATGCCTCACAGGAAAAAGTGTTCAAATTGAAATTAGCCAAGCTCAGAGAAGAGCTTTTTTTCAAGACTTTAGGCGGAGCCGTAGACGTGATACACAAACCGAACAATTTTATCAATACACAAATGCGCTGAAACAAGTGTTAAGCCTTTATGAATAAACTTCTGACGTCACGTGTGCTGACGCTTTTGTTTGATATGTAGCTTCATTTTCTGCCACCTTGCCGGCTCTCATTAAATAAGAAGTAAATTCTTTTTGAAATTGAATGCCGGCTCTTCGCTGTTCAAATAGAGCAAGCCGTTTTTCAGCAAAAGCCCGAGTGACATGAAATGTTTGAGCAATATGCAAAATGGCTTGCTGCCTAAGGTTTGGGAGCGTCATTTGCAGCAGCATAAAAGTCGGAACACAAAAGTGATACATGAATTGTTTTGCTTGAAACTCTTGCAGTTCTCGAAAGAGCTTGTGCATGTTAAAGTGGTTGCCTGTATGCTTCAGCACATGACAAAGCTCGTGGGCGAAATCCTGCCACTGTTCTTCTGACGATAAGGATCTGTTTAAAATAATACTGTAAAGACCTTGATGTTTGATCATCATGCTGCCAGTATCCTCGTAGTGTACCCATACATGAAATTCAGCTGCGATCCTATGCATGTCTACATAGGCAGGACCGCTCATTTGCAGTTGAGTGTATAACCGTTTAATATCTTCTTCTAAATGGGTTAAAAAATAAGTCATGTCAAAACCTCCATACAAACGTATGTTCTATTTTTGCCGTAAAAGAAAAGTCCATATAGGACTAAATGGCTAATAAAGCTATCGCTTACTTTTTATATCGGCTTATTTTTAACAATTTTAACATAAAATCAAAGAAAATTGGAAGTTTTTCCTGTTTTTTTTGTTCTATTTTTTATTTTTTACAAAGATAAAACGTCGATTGAATTCAAATTTTACCATAGTCTTATGACGAAAACAAACAAATTTGTCTTACGTTTGCCACCGATTGATGAGCAAGATCAAACATCAATTGAACAAAAAGGAGTGCAAAACATGGTACAAATTTATCAAGATTTTATTCCAGTTGGAAACGGAAATCGGCCAGGATATACTATGACGCCGCTTTATGTAACTGTGCATAACACAGCCAATACATCTAAGGGAGCTGACGCAAAAAGTCATGTGGCATATGTCAAACGCTCAACAACAGAGGTAAGCTGGCACTTCACAGTGGATGACAGAGAAATTTTTCAGCATCTCCCTTTAAATGAAAATGGGTGGCATGCTGGGGATGGACATGGAGATGGCAACCGAAAATCGATTGGCATTGAAATTTGTGAAAACGAAGATGGAAACTTTCAACAAGCTGTCAAACATGCCCAGTGGCTTATTCAAAAGCTTTTAAAAGAACATGGCATTCCATTAGCAAATGTGGTGACGCATCAGCATTGGTCAGGAAAAACATGTCCACGTCTGCTGCTAGCTACATGGGATGAATTTAAAAGAGGAATTGAGACTGCAGGTGATCCGGAAACGGTGATCACATATGTGGTGAAAAGCGGGGATACGCTAACGAGTATTGCCAAAGCCCATGGTGTTACAGTGAGTGATTTACAGACATGGAATCAGATTAGTGACCCGAACATGATTCGAGTTGGACAAGTTCTCAAAATTTATCGTGCAGAAGAAAAGCTCAGTTATGAACTGCCGGATGGGGTGTTAAAGGTGACATCACCTCTGACAAAAGGGGAGCATGTACGTCTCGTCCAAAAAGCGCTTGCTGCTGTGTATTTTTATCCTGACAAAACAGCTGCAGATAAGGGCATTGATGGCGTTTATGGGGAAAAAACAGCCAATGCCGTCGCGCGATTTCAACTGATGAATGGTCTAACAAGTGATGGAGTATACGGTCCTAAAACAAAAGTGAAGTTGCTTCAACTATTAAATCAGTGAGTCTTTCTTTTTGGCCGCTTGAATGACGGCTTCACTTTTTTCATGTAATCGGCAGATATAAGGGGATGGCTTAAATTCAGCAAACTGAACATACCTCAATTGTTTAAGTTTCTTTTTCATATTGGCACCTCAATCGTTGCAGCAGTTGGTTTTATTGTATGCAAGTAGATGTGAAAACGGAAGTAGGACGCGGATAAAGTTCCGCGTCCTTTAGTGTAATCAAGCTTTTTTATTTTTATACTCATCTAGGAGCTGTTCATTCTTTTTGAAAATACGCTCCGTATGGGGACTTACTTTGTAATCAGCCATACTAATATGGCGCTTTTTCTTTAAAATCTTAAATGGGTTTTTCTTGCGATTGTTATTATCCCCTTGAAGTGCGTGTTCCATCTTCATCACCTTCCTCTTCGTCAGGCAAGATTAGGTCATAAATCGTTGTAAGTGAAGTCATTAATAAATAGTCGAATTCAGTGACAATATCCTCAGAGGTCAGCTTAATCACAAAGTGTGCATCCGCTACTGAAAACGGGATGAGAACCAATTTGCCGAAATCATCGTAATACACTTCCTGCCTGTCAAGCTTTGCTTGAATAAGTGCTCTCTGATCAAGTGTCCGCAGCAGGTCATCTTTTTGCTCCTGCGTATCATAAGGACAAAGAACTGCTTGAATATTCATTTTTTCTGCAAAAGAATAGATCAGTCGTTCAATTCCCTCTATATATGCTTCTATACTTCCATAATATACATGGATCGGTTCATTTTTCAATAGGTATTGGTACGTTTTTAGTTTATTGAGGTAAGAATGAAGCAGGTCGTTATTTTGTTCTAGGAGTTGATGGGTGTCGGTTTCAAGTTCATGATTTCCGAGTTTTTTAATATAGGAGCTGAGGAAAATAAAGGCATCAGTTAATGCGAAAAAAACAGCAATAATCAGGTAGTGCATCCAATCGGTGAAGATTGAAGCAGGGTCATTTGTCCAGTACACAACAGCACCCGCTACATAAATCCAATACCACGTTTTACGAATCGCAAACATCTTTTCTTTTACTTTTTGTTCAAAGCGCCATACCGCAAATACATATACAGCAAGAGCACCTAGCAATAACCAAACAGTCAATTGAAAAAATAATAGCATGTTCTTCTCTCCCATAGACAGATGGATACTTATTTATTTCTATGGATATGATTGGAAACCCTGCTTCATGAAAAAATGGCTTGCAGAAAAAGAGCATTTGAGGATGCGAACAAATAAAAAAAGACCTGTTAGACAGGTCTTTGATATTAGAGAATCGCATTTAACACAAAGTATATAAGTGCCCCTAGAGTTCCCGAAATCGGTAATGTGATCACCCAAGTGACAAGCATACGTTTTGCCGTACCCCAGTTGACTCCTTTTACTCTATGTGCAGAACCTACACCTAGAATAGAAGATGAGATCACGTGAGTGGTACTAACCGGTAAGTGAATAAATGTTGCACCGAAGATAATAGCTGCACCCGTTAAGTCTGCAGATACTCCGTTTACTGGACGAATCTTCATGATTTTACCGCCGACTGTTTTAATAATCTTCCAGCCGCCAATAGACGTGCCAAGTCCCATTGCAAGCGCACAAGAGAATTGTACCCAGAAAGGAATGTCGTCTGTTGTATGCAAATTACCTGCAATTAAAGCCATCGTAATAATTCCCATCGCTTTTTGCGCATCGTTTGTTCCGTGGGTATACGATTGCAGTGCAGCCGTTAAAATTTGAACACGTCGGAATTGTTTATTTGTTTTTGCGAGATTGTTGTTTCGGAATATAATTTTGATAATGGTATACACGATATATCCCAAAACAAAAGCCAGGATAGGTGAAAGCAAAAGTGCTTGAATGATTTTAATGAATCCCGAATAGTTTAAAGCGCCAAAACCAGCAGAGGCAATAACAGCTCCTGCAATTGATCCGATCAGTGCATGTGAAGAACTACTCGGAATCCCGTAATACCAAGTAAGCAAGTTCCAAGTAATCGCTGCAATTAAAGCAGCCAAAATGACGACAGATCCGTTTTGAAGTGTAAAAGGATCTGCGATGTCTTTTGTAATGGACTTTGCCACACCTGTAAATGTCATTGCTCCTAAGAAGTTCATAAACGCTGCCATAATAATAGCATGTCTTGGCTTTAACGCCTTTGTTGAAACTGAAGTAGCAATGGCATTTGCTGTATCGTGGAATCCGTTAATGAAATCAAAAGCAAGTGCACAAATGACAATAAGTATGGTAAGGATGAGTAATGTATCCATGTTTAACTAACCCCGTTACGCATTCTTCATAATGATTGTTTCTAGATTGTTGGCAACACTTTGACAGGAATCTGCGATTTCTTCAAGTGTTTCGTAAATTTCTTTGTATTGAATGACCTTAATTGGATCTGTTTCTTTTCCAAACAAGTTCTTTAGTGATTTGCGGTGAAGATTGTCACAATTATGCTCAATCTCTTTAATTTTGATTGCGTGCGGATGAATATCTTTCAAGCGATTATCAGCCAGTAATTCAATAGTCGTTAAAATTTCTTTCGCACATTCTCTGATGTAGTGGCTGAATTTGTCGATATGTTCGTCAGAGCTTGTAATTGAATAAATTTCTAAAGTTGCTGAAAAATGCTCAATGCCGTCTAAAACATCGTCGAGGCTATTCGTCAATTGAAGAATGTCTTCACGTTCAATCGGTGTAATAAAGGCTTTATTCAGCTCTTTAATCATGGTATGAACATGATTATCACCTTTTGTCTCATATTCCTTCAATGTGTCAGAAAATTCTTTCAGAGTGGTTTGATTTGTTACTTTATAGCTAACAAAATACTCAGCAGTTTCATCTAAATTTTTAGCAATTTCCGTTAACAAGACGGAAAACTTGTCTTTTTTCCTTTTTAACATGTAAAAACCCTCCATTGTATAAATGAGACAATGCACACATCAAATAATTATATATTCTTTTGTCGAAAAAAAACAGGTGTAGTCGAAAATTTCTTCACTTTTTCTATTTGATCTTATTCTGACCTAAAGATGTGATCTCAACTCACCTTTTTCAGAAAGGGGAAAAGAAAGCAAAAAAGCGGACCATTTTTGGCACCGCTTAAACGTTAAGAAGCTGAATAAACAAGCTTAAACCGCTCACAAACAAGAAGCATATCTTCCTTAAATGTTAATCCGTACGGCTTAAGGACTTCTGTGAAAAATTCTTCATGTTCTTTGTACCAATAGTCATATGAAAGATCGCCTTCACCTTCTGCTTTTGCAAATGATTCAGGAACCTCATTCATTGGCATGATATCTACTTGTGTGATCTCTATGATGGCTTTTGGTTCCTCCTGGCTGTCCAAAATGACCGCATATTGACCGGGTTTTGGAAGAGGCTCTTGTTCTTTTTCGTAAAAAAGGTATCCAGAACAAGTGGCTGTTTTTTTTCCTTGTTGTACAAGGTCAAGCAAGTGATCTGGATCTGCGCCAAATGCCCAAGCAGAAACAGAGGCGTGATCAGGAGTTTTTCCTGATTTTTCTTCCCAATAAGATTCCCAAAATAAAGTGCTTTTGTGGTTCATCCTTTTTCCCCCTTTGTTATGAGTTTATTATATCGTGAAGTTTCAAACTTGGAAATCGTATGTCTTTATTACTACGAACTGTGCATGTCATATGTTTTGAAAACATGCGTTTTGTTTGGCAGATATAGGATGATAGAATGAAAAATTTTGAAATTTTAGAATAATCTATTGTATTCTGGTCAAGAAGTCGGTAAGGTCAAAGTAAGAATATGGAAGGGGTGTTGTTCATGAAACGCATTTCTCTAACTGTTTTGTCCATATGTCTGTTTGTTTTCTCGTTTTTTCTGCCGGTCAGCCAAGTCACTGCAAACGAAACTCATGGGAATAAAGTAGCTGTTGGTAAAGATGGTATGGTGGCTACTGCACATCCGCTTGCATCGGAGATTGGTGCTGACGTATTGAAAAAAGGTGGGAACGCAGTGGATGCTGCTGTTGCCATTCAGTACGCACTTAACGTAACAGAGCCAATGATGTCAGGAATTGGCGGTGGCGGATTTATGATGGTTTATGATGGGAAAACAAAGGAAACTTCCATCATCAATAGCAGAGAGCGAGCACCACAGGGCGCAACACCTGACATGTTTTTAACAGATGATGGAAAAGTGATTCCGTTTGCTGAGCGATCTACACATGGAAATGCGGTAGGTGTTCCAGGGACTGTAAAAGGTCTTGAAGCTGCATTAGATAAGTGGGGTACTCGTTCTATGAAGGAATTGATTGAGCCCTCCATTCAACTTGCAGAAGATGGTTTTGAAATTGATTCTGTCTTGGCAAAAGCGATTGATGATCACCAAGGGAAATTGAAAAAAACGGCCGCAGCGCCAATTTTTCTTCCAAATGATCAGCCGCTCGAAGAAGGAGATCTGCTTGTCCAGCCAGGTCTTGCAAAAACATTTAAACTCATTGCGAAAAAAGGAAGCAAAGCGTTTTATGAAGGAAAAGTAGCAAAGGCACTTGCAAATACAGTTCAAGATTTTGGCGGGACGATGACTTCAAAAGATATCAAACGTTATGAAGTCAAGACTGACAAGCCAATCTGGGGAGACTATAAAGGATATCAGCTTGCAAGCATGCCTCCACCAAGCTCAGGCGGGGTGTTTATGCTACAAATTCTCAAAATACTTGACCATTTTAACCTGTCTCAGTATGACCCCAAATCATTCGAAAAATATCAGCTGCTTGCTGAAACAATGCACCTCTCCTATGCTGACAGAGCCGCATATGCCGGCGACCCCGAATTCGTAGATGTTCCACTAAAAGGACTACTAGACGATGATTACATTTCAGAAAGAGCCTCTCTCATTCAATTAGATCAAATGAATCGCAGCCCGAAAGAAGGAGATCCTTGGGCATATGAGGATGAGAAAAACCCATCCCCAATTGTTCCTCAGCCAGAAGATAAAACCATTGGTGAGACGACCCATTTTACTGTTGCAGATCAGTGGGGAAATGTTGTGTCATTTACAACAACCATTGAACAATTATTTGGTACAGGGATTCTTGTTCCAGAGTATGGATTTTTCTTAAATAATGAACTAACTGATTTTGATGCACGACCTGGCGGTGCAAATGAAGTCCAGCCCAATAAACGCCCATTATCAAGTATGACCCCGACGATCATTTTTAAAGATGGAGAGCCTGTCATGACTGTTGGATCTCCTGGTGGAACGACGATCATTGCTTCTGTTTCACAGACGATTCTCAATTTACTTGAATATGACATGGAGCTTCAGGATGCGGTAGAAGAGCCAAGAATCTACACAAACAGCTTAACTTCGTATCGTTATGAAGTAGGTGTCCCTCTAGATGTAAGAACAAAGTTAAATGATATGGGTCACCAGTTTGGCAGTTCCCCTATTGATATAGGGAATGTGCAAGCTTTACTGATTGATCGAAAAGCAGGGACATTCACTGGAGTAGCTGATTCAACGAGAAATGGAACTGCTGTTGGTGTCAATCTAAAGGTAGCTGCAGATCAATAGCATTTCCCGGGAAAAGAAGCGCCTCATCAAGAAGGCGTTTCTTTTTAGTTTTCATTAAAATAAAAACACAGTTGACACCTGTGAATAGTTTGAATAATATATAGACTAACATCAATCATACATAGCTGATCGGACAACCGAAGGCTCTTGGCATTGACGTACAGGACTTTTTTGTACTTCAATCGCTGAGGGCCTTTTTTGCGTATAGAACTGAAAACGGCAAGGTTGGTGTCACTATTCAATGTGAAAGGGAGCGGATAACATGAAAAAAAGGATATGGATGTCTATTGCGATGACACTTTTCATCATCACAAGTGCTGCATGCTCAAATGCGAATGAAGCCTCAAATCAAAAGGGAAAGATTGAGCTGTTGAATGTGTCATACGATCCTACACGTGAATTGTATCAGGAATACAATCAAGCCTTTCAGATTTATTGGAAAGACAAAACCGGTGAGGATGTGACGATACAGCAGTCTCATGGAGGATCAGGTAAGCAGGGGAGATCGATTATTGATGGACTCGAAGCAGACGTGGCTACACTTGCTCTTGGGTACGACATTGATGCCATTGCAGATCGAGGGCTACTTTCAAAGGATTGGCAAAAAGAATTTCCAAATCAGTCCACACCTTATACGTCTACGATTGTGTTTCTTGTGAAGAAAGGAAACCCCAAAAATATTAAAGACTGGGATGACTTGCTTCAGCCAGGTGTATCCATCATCACACCAAATCCAAAAACGTCAGGCGGTGCAAGATGGAATTATTTAGCCGCATGGGCATATGCCGATAAAACCTTTCATGGGGATGAAGAAAAAACGAAGGATTTTGTGAAAAAGTTATATGAGCATGTCGAAGTACTCGATTCAGGTGCTCGTGGCGCCACAACAACTTTTGTCGAGCGCGGTCTTGGTGACGTGTTAATTGCTTGGGAAAATGAAGCCTATTTGACACTGCATGAATTAGGTAAAGACAAATTTGAGATTGTCAGTCCCTCCATTAGTATTCTAGCAGAGCCGCCCGTTGCCGTTGTCGACCAAAATGTGAAACGAAAAGGAACAGAGAAAGTGGCAAAGGCTTATTTAGATTATTTGTATTCTAAAAAAGGACAGGAAATTGCGGCGAAAAACTATTATCGACCAAGAAATCAAGAAGTGCTAAACAAATATAAAGATCAATTTAAAGAGATTGATATGGTGACCATTGATCAGGCATTTGGCGGATGGCGAAAGGCGCAGAAAAGATTTTTTGATGATGGCGGATTATTTGATCAAATATATAGCGGACAAAAATAGGGGGCGACGTGATGAAGAAAGGCTATGCTGCCGCCAATAAAAGAAAACGTGTATTGCCTGGATTCGGGCTGAGTCTCGGAGTGACACTTGTTTATGTCAGTGCGATTGTCGTGATTCCTTTATCTATGGTATTTATTTGGACGGCTTCATTAGGAGCAGAAGGAATTTGGAATGTCTTTAGTGATGCGCGGGTGCTAAAGTCGCTGCAGCTTACGGTTACGACTTCTTTTGCAGCTGCACTCATCAATGCAGGTTTCGGTGTACTGATCGCATGGGTTCTCACGCGGTACTCGTTTCCAGGAAAGAACATCCTGGATGCCCTCATCGATTTGCCGTTTGCTCTTCCAACGGCAGTGGCTGGCATCGCTTTGACGACTCTATATTCTCCGAATGGGTGGATTGGGCAATTTTTGCATGTGAAGGTGGCTTACACCCCGCTCGGTATTATTTTGGCACTGATTTTTATTGGCATTCCATTTGTCATAAGAACGGTTCAACCGGTCATTGAGGGGCTTGAGCAGGAAGTGGAAGAGGCCGCAGCCATACTTGGTGCTACAAGAAAACAGACCTTTTTTCATGTACTGCTGCCTGCCTTGTTTCCAGCGGTAATGACTGGATTTTCTCTTGCATTTGCAAGAGCACTCGGTGAATATGGCTCCGTTGTGTTTATAGCGGGAAATATTCCGTTTAAAACAGAGATTACACCACTGATGATCATGTCTAAGCTTGAGCAGTATGATTATCAAGGTGCCGCAGCCATTGCCTGTTTCATGCTGCTCTTATCATTTGTCATTTTGTTATTGATTCACGGATTGCAGTGGTTTGTCGAGCGGAAAAAACAAGTGGAAGTGAGGTGAGACGATTGGAAAGGGAGCTTCTTAAAGAGCACCGCATCAAGTACAGGAGTCCTGTGACGGAATCAAAAGCGGTGAAGAGTATGTTGATTAGTGTGGTGTATGCTTTTTTGATTTTGTTTTTACTCATGCCGTTGATTGCTGTGTTTTCAAAGGCTTTTGAGAAAGGATGGAGTTCTTATCTTCTTGCCATCTCACATCCAGACACGCTTGCGGCAATTAAATTGACTGTTTTCATTGTGATGATCACATTGCCGCTTCAAATGATTTTTGGGATCAGTGCTGCTTGGCTCATCACAAAATTTCATTTCCCGGGAAAACGTTTGTTAACAACTGTCATTGATCTTCCGTTTGCGGTGTCACCTGTCATTGCAGGACTTGTATTTGTACTTTTATTTGGTTCAAATGGACTTTTAGGACCGTGGCTTTTAGCAAATGGATGGAAAGTGATTTACTCTGTACCGGGGATGATTCTTGCGACCATCTTTGTGACATTTCCTTTTGTTGCGAGAGAGTTAATTCCGTTTATGCAAAATGAAGGCATTCATGAGGAAGAAGCATCGCTTACGCTTGGTGCCAGTGGGTGGAAGACCTTTTTCCTTGTGACACTTCCAAATATAAAATGGGCCCTTTTTTACGGCGCCATTTTAGCAGGGGCAAGGGCGATTGGTGAATTTGGTGCAGTGTCAGTTGTATCCGGTCATATCCGCGGAATGACAAATACAATGCCGCTTCATATAGAAATTCTATACAACGAGTATCAATTCCAAGCGGCTTTTGCCGTGGCCTCTCTCATGGCGTTTGTTGCGGTCATCACATTAATCATCAAGCAGATCATTCAGCAGAGAGATCACAGGCTTGGCAAGCGTTCAAAATAAATGGAGGGATCAGCCTTGGGGATTACAGCGAAACAAATATCAAAGCAATTTGGGCAGACGAAGGTTTTGCAAAACGTGGATTTGACGATCGGAAATGGGGAATTAATATCCTTACTAGGACCATCTGGATCAGGTAAGACGACTTTATTAAGAATTATTGCAGGGCTTGATGATGCGAATACAGGGCAGATCTTATTTGGAGAACAGGATTATACTCACATTCCAGTGCGAAAACGGCAAATTGGTTTTGTCTTTCAGCAATATGCGCTTTTTCGAAATATGACGGTATTTGATAATGTGGCTTTTGGATTGAAGATGAAACCTAGAGGAGAAAGGCTGCCTAAAAAAGACATCAAAGAGCGGGTGCATGAGCTGCTGAAAGTCGTTCAATTAACGCAGTATGCTCACCGTTATCCAGAGCAGCTGTCAGGTGGACAAAAGCAGCGTGTAGCACTTGCACGTGCGCTAGCCGTTAAACCGAAAGCTCTTCTCTTAGATGAACCTTTTGGTGCACTAGATTCAAAGGTGAGAAAAGACTTAAGACATTGGCTGAAAAAAGTTCATCAAGAATTTCAAATGACGACCATCTTTGTGACGCATGATCAAGAAGAAGCGTTTGATATCGCTGATCGTGTTGTGGTGATGAATGAGGGCAGAATCGAAAAAATCGGCACAAAAAAAGAAATGACAGAGCAGACAGACAACCTTTTTGTAGCTGAATTTTTAGATATAGGAAGCCATATTTAACAAGAAGTTGATGTGATGTAATAAAAGAGATGCGGCAAAAAGCTGCATCTTTTTTTATAAAAATTTTCCTAGGAACATTGACTTATAATTTTGAATATTATAATATCTTTACAAAGGTAACAGTATTGAACATTTTATAAAACATGTATTTGTAAGCGCTTTACGAAAGGTTCTATTTTAAAATGTTCATTCTTTTTGTTACATGTGTTCATATTTATACCAAATGAAAGGGGTGGTTGTTTGAACAGCTTGTTTGAGTTAGATCAACAGCTGATTGAGCTGCAATACGAAGCATCTTCAAGTGAGGAGGTGACTGCCTATTTAGCAGAAAGGTTAGAAACTGGAGGGTATATCAAATCGAGCTTTTTACCAGCAGTGCTTGAAAGAGAAAAAACATATCCGACCGGTCTTCCTCTTGCGACCTTTGGGGTAGCCATTCCCCATACAGATCCTGAACATGTAAACAAACCGGCGATCAGTGTAGCGACATTAAAGGAACCTGTTATTTTTCATAAGATGGGAAGCCCTCATGAGACAGTTCAAGCCAAAATTGTGTTCGTTCTGGCAATCTCTGAACCTAGTAAACAGCTCGTGATGTTAGAGAAACTGATGACGCTTTTCAGAAAAGAAGAAGTAATGACAAGTTTATCTCACATGACATCGTATGAAGAAGCAGTTGATGTACTTCAAAAAGAATTAAACCAATAGCTATTCACGACATAATGTAAGCGCTTTATTTAAAATCAGGAGGTGGATGTATGATCAAGCAAGCCGTCGATTTCATCTTAGACTTAGGGCCAACAATTATGCTCCCAATTATTATGACGTTATTCGGTATGATTTTAAGGCAAGGATTTAAAAAATCCTTCCGTGCAGGTATTACGATCGGAATTGGATTTGTCGGGGTCAATCTTGTCATTAATTTACTCGTAAGCGGTCTTGGACCAGCAGCCAAAGCCATGGTCAATTCTCTTGGATTAAAGCTTGATATTTTAGATGTCGGTTGGCCGATTGGAGCCGCCATTTCATTTGGTACACCTGTTGCCCCTTTGATGATTCCTCTTGTGCTCTTGTTAAATGTCATTTTGCTGTCTGTTAACTTTACGAAAACATTGAATGTGGATATTTGGAATTTCTGGCATTTGATTTTCGCTGCTTCTGTTACTTACTACGCTTATCATAATATGTTCTTAGCTCTTGCCGTTGGTTTAATCGTTTCTGCGATTACACTAAAACTCGCCGATTGGACGGCACCGACGATTGAACACCATTTCGGATTAAAAGGCGTATCGATGGCTCATGCTGAAACGGTCAACTTCGCTCCGCTCATGTATGCGTCAAACCGCGTGATTGATAAAATCCCTGGTTTAAACAAAATTCATGCGGATCCAGAAACTTTGAAAAAACGTTTTGGCATCTTTGGTGAACCGCTTGTAATGGGTCTTATACTTGGTATCATTATTGGTCTTCTTGGTGGCTATGATGCAAAAGGTGTCATGACCCTTGGAATTCAAATGGCTGCAGTGCTTGTGTTAATGCCAAGAATGGTTGCTTTATTAATGGAAGGACTTATTCCAATCTCTGAGGGTGCTCGTTCTTATATTCAAAAGCGTTTCCCTGGAAAAAATGTCTATATTGGTTTGGATACAGCGATTGTCATTGGTCATCCAGCGAATATGGCTGTAGCCCTTTTGATGGTGCCAATCACCATTTTGCTCGCTGTCGTTCTTCCCTACAATGGTATGCTGCCGTTTGCAGACTTATCGGTTCTGCCATTTACAGTGGTATGGGCAGTAGCTGCCGCTCGTGGGAATATTATTCGCGGCCTCATTAACAGTATTTTTACTTTAATGATTGTTTTCTTCATTGCAACGAACCTTGCACCACTCGCCACAACAATGGGGAAAGCAGTTGGTTTCGACTTCCCAGAAGGGGCAAATATGATCTCTGGTATTGATCTTGGTTCACACGTCATTCCTTGGATCATGGTGAGACTTCTTGATCCGAGCAACCCTTACTTCATTGCAGCGATTGTCTGTGCACTGGCATATGCGCTTCTTTGGTACTGGGTGCGAAATGATATTAAAAAGCAGTATGCAAAAGAAATGGGCTTAGATCAGAAAGATCAATAAATGAGCTGGAGGGATTCTCATGGCAAAAAAAATATTAGTATCTTGTGGAACGGCAGTTGCTACGTCAACGGTTGTAGCAAAAAAGGTAGAAGAGACATTAAAGGAAAAAGGATACGATGTCATCGTTGAACAGTGTAAGGCATCTGAGGTTCCGCAGAAGGCGGAGGGTGCTGATTTAATTGTGACGACAACGCCTGTTAGTGATACAAAAGGAACGCCTGTGATTCAAACGTTGTCTTTTTTAACGGGATTTGGCATTGAAGAGGATATTGAAAAAATTATCGATCATATTAAGTGAACGATGGTTGCGTGGAGGAGCTGCGAAAGCTCCTTCCATGTCATTTGAAAGGAGGAGCTCTCATGCAGCAGCATGCTTATAGCCGAACGTCTGCCATGTTTTCTATTTTCCTTCCGGCCTTGTTAATATGTGTGTTTTTTCTCTGGTCTCTTTATACGTTGATGTCGGCAGGACCTGAGCCATTAGCTGTGTTAGGTGTCTATACGCTGCCTATCCTTATGCTTTCTAGCATCACTGGCCTGAATCAGCCAACGAATATCATGATTAGTGAAGATGAGCTGAAAATAGGTGCTTTTGGCAGGTGGCACACATATGCCGTGTCCGATATTAAAGGAAAATTGTTTTTAAAACCATATCCTCATATCGGGAAAGTATATGTCAGAGTGGGACCTGCGCGAATATTTGGCGGACGCTACTGGATTTCAAGTGAGATGAGTGAGTACAAGCAGCTCGTTCAATCCTTGCAGAGTCTTGCGACATGTGATGAAAAGGAGGATGCGGCTAAATGAAATCAGCTGTCTTTTATTCTTCAGAGGACATTCGTTACGAGGAGCGGAAGCGGCCAGCCATTGGTGATGATGAAGTATTATTAAAAATGCGTGCCTGCGGCTTATGCGGGACGGATATTTATAAAGCAACACATGAGACGGTACCTCCTGGCACAGTGCTAGGGCATGAAATCGCTGGTGACATTATCGAAACAGGCCGTCACGTCACACATGTTCAAACGGGAGACAGGGTGTATGTAGCGCATCATGTCCCTTGTTTCACTTGTGACTTTTGTCAAAGAGGATTTTATACAATGTGCCCGCAATTTGCAGCCACAAATGTAGAGCCGGGCGGTTTTTCGGAATATATTCGTGTTCCTGCTTTACATGTGAAGCATACAATGGGCAAGCTCCCACATGACGTCTCATATGAACAAGGAGCGATGGTCGAACCGGTTGCCTGCTGTCTTCACGGCTTTGAAAGGGCGCCCGTTCATCCTGGAGATTCGGTCTTGATTCTTGGAGCGGGGCAAATTGGCTGCATTCAATTACAGCTTGCCAAATATTATTTGGCTGGAAAAGTGATGATCACAGACGTAAATGAGAACAGGCTCCTTCAAGCAAGAAATCTTGGGGCGGACGTCGCTTTTCATCCAGCATCTGAGCCAGTAGAAAACCGCGTCATGAAAGAAACAGATGGAAAGGGAGCGGATCTTGTCATTATTTCTGTGGGGAGCAGTGCGCTTTTAAAAGAAGCATTTCAAGCTGTTGCAAGAGGCGGAACGATTTTGGTCTTTGCTCACTTTCCGAAAGGGGATGTCTCCATTCCAGCAGAACGTTTTTTCCATGATGAAGTAAAAGTAGTCGGAGCTTATTCCTCGCATCCATACCATTATCGTGAAGCGCTGGAGCTCTTAAAAGCGAAGGTCGTTCATACAGAAAAAATGGTGACGCATCGATATCCATTAAGTCAGCTTCGTCAGGCGATAGAATGCGCTAGGCATCCAGAAGGTGAAAGCGTCAAAATCATGATGTATCCAGATGAATGAGAATGTACGAGATGGAGAGAAAGAGAAGGTCTTTGGAAAAGGGCTTTGCCTTTCTCTTTTTTTCTGAAAAAAGATGAAAACGCTTAAAAAATAAACGGAAATACTTGACTTCAATGAGAGTTAAACGTATGATAATTACAAATGTAACACATAAGAACAAATGTAAAGGGGAGAGAAGAAATGCAAAAACAAATCACTTTGCCTGAACAGATTAGTCATGAGAAATTAGCAGATTTATATAAACAAATGTGGTTAGTAAGATATTTTGATGAAAAGGTCGATCAATTCTTTGCTAAAGGATTAATCCATGGAACGACCCATTTATGTGTTGGACAGGAAGCATCGGCTGTTGGGTCTATTGCTGTGTTAAAGGATGAAGATAAGATTGTCAGTACACACCGCGGACATGGTCACTGTATTGCAAAAGGTGCAGAGGTCAATAAAATGATGGCTGAACTATTCGGACGTGAAACAGGTTACTGCAAAGGAAAAGGCGGTTCCATGCATATTGCCGACTTAGAAAAAGGAAACCTTGGGGCAAATGGAATTGTTGGCGGCGGTATTCCGCTTGCAACTGGTGCGGCGCTCACGTCCAAGATGAAAAAGGAAGGCTTTGTGGTCCTTTGTTTCTTCGGAGACGGCGCTACAAATGAAGGCAGCTTCCATGAAGCGCTGAATCTTGCTTCCATTTGGGATTTACCTGTTGTGTTTATTTGTGAAAACAACCAATACGGCATGTCTGGTCCTGTGAAAGAAATGATCAACATTGAAGACATCTCAACAAGAGCCAAAAGCTACGGAATGCCAGGGAAAACAGTTGATGGAAATGACATGGTTGAAATCATGAATACAGTAGATGAAGCGGTAAGCCGTGCAAGAGCTGGAGAAGGGCCATCACTCATTGAAATGAAAACGTATCGCTGGAAGGGTCACTCAAAGAGTGATGCGAAAAAATACCGTACACGTGAAGAAGAGACAGAATGGAGACAAAAAGACGGAATTAAACGCTTTAAGTCACTCTTAATGGAGCTAGATGTTCTGACAGAAGAACAGGCTGCTCGTTTACAAGAAGAAGCGAAGCAAGAGATCGAGGCATCTGTTGAATTTGCGAAAAATAGTAAAGAACCATCAATTGACACACTATTAGAGGATGTATACGCCTAATTAGGAGGGGAATCACGTGACAAACACGACAGTGAGAGAGATTTCATATTTAGAAGCCGTTCGAGAAGCAATGAGTCAGGAAATGAGAAAAAATCAAGATGTCTTCATTTTAGGTGAAGATATCGGCGTATACGGTGGCGCATTTGGTGTCACGCGCGGGATGATCGAGGAATTCGGTCCAGAACGCGTCCGCAATACGCCGATTTCAGAGGCTGCCATCGCAGGAGGCGCAGTCGGAGCGGCTTTGACAGGGATGCGTCCGATTTTAGAACTACAATTCTCTGACTTTATTACAATTGCAATGGATCAGCTTGTAAACCAAGCAGCGAAAACACGTTACATGTTTGGCGGAAAAGGGAAAGTGCCGCTTGTTGTCAGAACACCAGCAGGTTCCGGGACAGGTGCCGCAGCGCAGCACTCCCAAAGCTTAGAAGCGTGGATGGCTCATATTCCTGGACTAAAGGTGGTTCAGCCTTCAACAGCTTATGATGCAAAAGGACTTTTAAAAGCAGCAATGGATGATGACAACCCTGTCATTTTCTATGAACACAAGCTTTTATATAAAACAATTGGTGAAGTACCAGAAGAGCAGTACTCGATTCCTTTAGGGAAAGCGGATGTGAAGAGAAGCGGAAAGGACGTCACAATTGTCGCAACAGCCATTATGGTGCACAAAGCGCTCGAAGCAGCGAAGGAACTAGAAGCGGAAGGAATCGATGTCGAGATCATTGATCCGAGAACGCTCGTCCCATTAGATGAAGAAACCATTATTGAATCTGTGAAAAAAACAGGCAAATGTATCGTTGTGCATGAGGCAGTGAAACGAGGCGGCTACGGCGGAGAGATTGCGAGTATGATAGCGGAAAGTGAAGCCTTCGACTATTTAGATGCACCTATTAAACGACTTGGCGGTCTTGCCGTTCCAATACCGTACAACCCAACGCTGGAAAAAGCAGTCATTCCACAAGTGCCAGATATTATTGAAGCAGCAAAAGAGCTCGTGCGCTCTTAAGTAAAGGGGGAGAAGATCATGCCAAAAGAGATATTTATGCCGAAGCTAAGCAGTACGATGGAGATCGGTACCTTGCTTCAATGGTTTAAAGAAGAAGGAGATTCGGTTGAAATCGGTGAGCCTCTATTTGAGATTATGACAGACAAAATCAATATCGAGGTTGAAGCCTATGATGATGGCGTTTTTCTAAAGAAATATTACGAAGCAGATGATCAGATTCCAGTCAATGCTGTCATTGGATATATCGGAGAGGCAAATGAGCAGGTACCGAGCGAGCCGCCAGCGCAGTCAGATGAAGCATCTTCTGAAGACAGCGGAACGTCATCACCATCTGAACCATCTGTTTCGACTGAAGTTGAACCAACGGTGGGTGAGAAAGTACGCGCAACACCTGCAGCGAGAAAAACGGCAAAAGATCACCAAGTAGCCATTCAAGAAGTATCTGGTACAGGACCAAAAGGCAGAATTCAAAAACGGGATGTCGAAGCGGCACTTCATACGAACGAGGAAGGCCAGCGCGTATCACCACTTGCAGGAAAAGTGGCTGCTCGTGAAGGGATCGACTTAGCGAATGTTGCTGGTTCTGGCGTCCACGGAAAAATCATGAAGAGTGATGTGACAGCAGCAGGCGCACAAAAGGCAGAAGCTGCTCCAGTAAGAACACAAAAACTAGCCGGGATGAGAAAAGTGATCGCAGATCGCATGTCACAAAGTGCCTTTACAGCGCCGCACGTCACATTAACAAGTGAAATTGATATGACAAAAGCAAAAGAAGTGCGCAAACAGCTGCTCCCAGCGATTGAAAAAGAGACAGGCTACAGATTGTCGTTTACAGAAATCATCATCCATGCGGTCAGCAGTGTCCTCACGCGCCATCCGCAAATCAATATGACGTTTGAACAAAATGAGCTCCATTTCCATGAGGATGTGCACATTGGTCTTGCGGTTGCTGTGAAAGACGGCCTAATGGTTCCGGTCATCTCTCATGCAAATCAAAAAGGGCTGAAACAGCTCACAAAAGAAGCAAAAGAAATTGGTCGAAATGCACGCGATCAAAAGCTGCTGCCAGACCAGTTGAAGGGGTCTACATTTACCATTAGTAACTTAGGGATGTATGCCATTGACACGTTTACCCCAATTATTAATCAGCCGGAAGTGGCGATTTTAGGTGTTGGACGCATTCAAGAAAAACCTGTAGTGATCGATGGAGAAATTCAGGTGCGGCCAATGATGGGCGTCAGTTTATCATTTGATCATCGAGTGGTAGATGGTGCACCAGCAGCAGCCTTTTTAACAGACCTTAAAAAAGTGCTTGAACAACCATTTGAATTGCTAATGTAGGAGATGAATCGGATGACAAAAACGTATGATCTGACAGTCATTGGCGGAGGGCCTGGCGGATACACTGCCGCCCTTCAAGCCGCTGAACGTGGACACAAGGTTGCATTGATTGAAGAGGATTTTCTAGGGGGGACTTGTTTAAATCGAGGCTGTATCCCTTCAAAGACACTGCTCAAACATGCAGAAGTCATTGAATCCATTGAGAAAGCAAAAAGCTGGGGAATCGAAACAGGTGAGATGGTTCTTTCCTTCGATAAAATGAGAAAACGTAAAGATGATGTCATCGAAAAACTCAGGGGTGGAATCGCCTTTTTATTAAAGCAAGGAAAGATTGATGTATATAACGGCAGAGGAACAGCTGTGACAAAAAATCGCATTGACATTGAAAAACAAGATGGGTCAGAAACGATTGAAACAAAAGAGCTGATCATTGCCACTGGCTCATCACCTGCTATTCCGCCTATTCCAGGGCTCAAAGAGATTCAATTTGACACAAGTGATACGATCTTTGACATCCCAGATATTCCTGCATCTGTCGTCATTATTGGCGGGGGTGTAATTGGTCTTGAGCTGGCATGCATCTTCCAGAGTCTCCAATCAAAAGTCACCATTATAGAAGCCGCTCCGTCGATTATTCCGCAGGAAGATGAAGAAGCGTCGAAATTACTAGAAAAAGAATTGAAGAAAAAAGGCATCCATATCGCAAAGAAAACGACGGTGACAGAAGTAACAGAAAGCGAAGGAGTCAAAGCGATTCATGCGACAGACGATAAAGGAGAGACGCACATCTTTACGGCTGAAAGGCTGCTAGTTTGTGTCGGAAGAAGACCAAATGTCTCTGCTGTCAGTCAGCTGGATCTTCAGCTAGATGGTCCTTTTATTAAAGTGAACGACGAGATGAAGACAAGTGCTGAAGGTGTATATGCAATTGGCGATGTAGCCGGCGGCTATCAGCTCGCTCATGCGGCGATGGCAGAGGCAGCCGTTGCAGTTAGCAATATATGCGGTGAGCCTGAAAGAATGAATCACGACATCGTTCCTAGATGTATTTATACATTGCCAGAAGTAGCGAGTGTGGGACTGACAGAGAAAGAGGCGAAAGCCAAAGGGCTAAACGTGCGGGCAGAGCGATTTGATTTAGCTGCAAGCGGAAAAGCGTTGGCAGCAGGTGTTCAAACCGGTTTTATTAAACTCGTGTACGATACCTTATATGGTGAAGTCATTGGCGCTACAATGGTTGGTCCGCACGTAACGGAGATGATATCAGAGGCTTCCTCATTTATGTATTTAGAAGGAACAGCGGAAGAGATGGCCAAAATGATTCACCCGCATCCAACCATCTCAGAAGGCTTTTATGAAGCAGCTCTTGATATTGTGAGTAAGCTGAGAAAATAAATGCCAAACAAGGGATAGGGAGGAGATCCGTGTGCACGTCCAGCTTCATCAGAAAGTGGCACTTGTGACAGATAGCACAGATGGATTTGGAGAAGCCATCTGCCTGGCTTTGGCCCAGGCAGGTGCACATGTTTTCATACACGCTTTTCGTGATGAATCAAAAGCAAAGTCGATAAGCGAAGACATTGAAAAATTAGGCGGCCAATCGACTGTTGTCATCAATCCGCTTGAGACACCGCGTGATGCTACGCTTATGCTAAGACAAGTCATCGATACATGCGGCAAGCTTGATATTTTAGTCAATCAAGCCGAGCAAACAGCAGATGGGGAGATTGATGACGTAAGTCCTGAGATATGGATCGATGAAGTGGAAAGGTCCGTAAATACAGTCTTTCTTTCCAGTCAAGCCGCTGTGTGGCATATGGTGGATCAGAAGCAGGGCTGTATCATTAATATTTCCTCATCAGGCAGCATAACAGGTGATGGCGGGATCTCACATGCTACATCAAATAGTATGTTGAATGCCATGACAAAAGGATTAGCGCGCGAATTTAAAGACAAAGGCATCCGGGTATTGGCACTACTTCCGCCGCCTCTCCATTTGCTTCCTGACAAAGAGCAAATCAAGGAGACGGTGGCTCATATGACGGTTTTCTTAAGTACATCGTACGGCGCATTTACAGATGGAGCAGCGATTATGCTTGATGGGGGTGAGAGCGCTGGCTAATCAACAAAAACCAGTTCTCATCGTAGGTGGCGCCCAAGGGATCGGCAAAGAAATTGCTCAGCGTTTTTTAAAAGAAGGGCATCGTGTAGCTGTGTCAGATATAGATGAACAGGGACTTTTGCTTTTAAAACAACAGCATCCTCAGCTGCTGACGTTCCAAGCTGACGTTTCATCGTGGGAAAGTGTTCAGCAAATGGCGTCAGCAGCTGAAAGGGAGCTGGGTGGCATTGGGCATCTTGTCTATTCAGCAGGAATGACGAAATCCCTTCCTTTTTTAGAGGTTGATTTTTCACTTTGGAAAAAGACACTGGCTGTGAATCTATATGGTCTTTTCTACTGCATCAAAGCATTAGCACCCTATCTATGTGAGCGGAATGAAGGCAGCGTCGTCATTATTGGATCAGGATCTGCGATAACAGGCTCTGGCGGCGGCATCCAGTATTACGCATCAAAAGCCGGGGCATTTGGTCTCATGCGTTCGCTCGTAAAGGAATTGGGTTCCCATCATGTCCGCATCAATGTCATTGCACCGCGCGTCATTGAATCTCAGATGCTTGATACGCTCTATCCGACTGAGCTTGAGAAAAGTCAGCTTCGATCACTTATTCCTATCGGGAGATTAGGAAAACCAGAAGATATTGCTGGAGTCACTTTATTTCTCGCAAGTGACGAGGGAAGCTATTTGCACGGACAGATACTCTTATTAGACGGCGGGAGAACGTATCAGCCTAAATATAGCGAGGGAAAAAGAGCGGAGCGTTAATCGCTCTTTTTGTCATTTTCATAACAATTGTTCCAATTAGAAACGAATGTTTGGTATACTGGTAATCATAGTATATTAAAAGGATGATGTCACATGCTGAATTGGGAAGAAAGACGACAGCTCGTCAAGGTTGCTCATCTTTATTATACAGACGGGTGGACGCAGCAGGAGATTGCAAAAAAGCTCAATGTCTCAAGACCAGTCATTTCAAAGCTCTTACAAAAAGCAAAAGATGTGGGAATCGTTGAAGTGTACATTAAAGACGAAAGTATTCATACAGTGGAACTTGAAAAGCAGCTGGAAACAACTTTTCAATTAACGGATGCTGTCGTTGTCCCAAGTGTCGGGACAATGTCTGAGATGGTCAAACGGGCAGTCGGTCAAGCGGGCGCCTATTATCTTTCTAAAAACATGAAAGGCGCTGAGAAAATCGGTATTTCATGGGGAACCACACTTGCCGAGCTCGTGAAGGAATATCCATTTGAGCGAAGAAACGATGTCAAAGTCATTCCTTTAGAGGGCGGAATGGGCAGGCAGGCAGTCGACATTCACGCGAATCAGCTGGCATATGAGCTGGCAAAGAAGATGAATGGTACGTGTTCCTATTTATATGCACCTGCGATTTTAGAAACAGAAGAATTAAAAGAGCGGCTGATGGCGATGCAGGACATAGAAGCTGTGCTTGAAGAAGGCAGAAATGTTGATATTGCCCTGATCGGTATTGGAAATCCGCATAAAGGCTCTACATTGAAAACAGTCGGTTATTTAAAAGAAGAGGATTTGTCTGGGTTGAGACAATCAGGGGCTGTTGGTGATATTGGTTTTCGTTTCTTTGATGGTGAAGGGAAACCAGTCCAAGATGAGCTGAACCAAAAGGTGATTGGATTATCGTTAGAACAATTAAAGAACGTGAAAAAAGTCATCGCAGTTGTGGAAGGAACCCATAAAGCTGAAAGTATTTTAGGGGCCTTAAACGGCGGCTTTATTCAGGTGCTCGTCACCGACGAATTAACTGCGGCAGCTATTTTAAAGGAAGCATCTGTCCAATAAACAGCTGACAGCTATCGTATTGTATAAAAAGAGCTACATCAAACGAGAAAGGAGCTGTGTATCTTGAAGAAAACCGAAATGGAAGCAAACCTACACTGTACTCGGTGCCAAGAAGAGACCCTCCACAGCATCGTTTATGTGAATGATCAGATGAAAAGCGTTGAGTGTACAGAGTGTCATCAGAAGATCAGTGTGCAAGTCGACATCATGAAGGAATTTTACAAAGAAGTATATGAAAAAATTGCGACAAAGCCGAAGCGGATGACGCAGGAGTATAAGGCGAATCTGAATGGATTTATTTCAAGACTCCCCATCCGGGTTTTAAGTAAGCCATACCGGCTGATGAGATATTTAAACGAATCTTATAAGGTCATTAAGCAATATAAAAAATAAAGCAGAGGCTGTCTTAGCGCTCTGCTTTATTTTGTGTTTTTTTCATGTAGTAATAAATCGGCAGTCCGGCAATGCCGATCAGCATGGAGATCAGGCAGCTTTGCCAATCGGTGATCATGGTGCTGATTAAGACAAAGAAAGAGCCGATAATCGCAATGATCGGTGTGAGCGGGTAAAGTGGTACGCTATAAGTGCGCTTCATTCCCTTGTTTTGTTTTCTTAGCTTAAAGACAGCGAAAAAGGCCATCACATAAAAGATGTAAATCATGAAAATCGAAACCTCTGACAGCTTCTCAGGATTACTGACGATCATAAACACAATGGCAATCAAAATCTGTACAAATACAGCGATCCAAGGTGTTTGAAAAGTAGGATGAATGCGTGAAATGGCTTTGGCAAACGGAATTTGTTTTCGTTCTGCCATTGCAAAAATGACACGCGGGAACGAAAGAACCTTTCCATTCAAACAGCCAAAGATACTAATGATGATTCCGATACTAATAATTTTACCGCCAATGGGACCAAAGAGCATTGTAGCAGCTGTGCTTGTGGCATTTTCACCTAGTTGAACGATTTGATCAGCTGGTAACACATGCAAAAGGGCGATGTTAATAAAGAGATAACATGCTGTGACAATTAAAATACCGCCTGCCATCGCGCGAGGAAGCAGTTTCTCTGGATTTTTCATTTCACCGCCAAGCGCTGCAAGCAAAATCCAGCCATCATAGGCGAATAATGTTGCCAAAATTGCTGCACCGAAGTTCATTTGTGCGATACTCTCATTGACGGCTGTGAAAATATGTTCATTTCCTTTCCATAAGCCAAACACAATAATTGCTGCAATTGGAACAAGCTTTCCGATCGTGGTCAGTCCTTGGACAAAACCACCGTATTTTGTTCCCATGATGTTGATTACACATAAAAAAAGAACGGTGATAATGCCAATGGTTGTAGCCCATAAAGAAGAAAGAGAAAATAAATTAGCTAATAATGAACCAAAATAAAGACCAAGAGCACCAATAATCGCTGGTCCGTAAATAATAATTTGCACCCAGCCACATAAGTAGCCCCAAAATTCACCGTATACTTCTTCAAGATAGGCATATAAACCGCCAGTACGCGGGATTTGTGTACCAATTTCAGCGACTGTGAGTCCGCCTGCTAGAGTTAAAATCCCGCCTAACAGCCATGCGAATAAGGCGATGCCTGAGCTTCCTGAATAAGAAAGGACGTTGCCAGGCTTCATAAAAACGCCAGATCCAATAATTGTTCCGATGACAAGAGATAGGGCAAAAAATAAGCCGATGTCTTGTTTTAACGCTGGTTGTTCTTTGTTCATTACACACGACCTCCTGCATCACTTTCATACGTTACTGTGACATGTATTTTGTTTATTGTAATACGATTTTAGGAAAACGAGAATTAAAAAAATTTTCTGATTTTCGTATTTGTATTTAAAAGTGTTCGTTTATTGGAGATATTAGGATGAATGTTATCTTAAAAGCGAACAATACAAGAATATTTTTGATGTAATGTTAATTTAATAGGCGAAAGCCGAACATCCAATAAAGATGCAGCCGAATGGTTGACTTTTCTTCTAAAATGACCTATTTTATTCATAAGGATATTATCTTGAATTCGAGATATTTTATAATAGGAGTGAACACAATGAAAATAAATGGGATTCACCACGTATCAGCACTAACAGCAAATGCTCAGAAAAACGTTGATTTCTACCGCCAAATTCTCGGCTTAAAACTGGTGAAAAAAACAGTCAATCAAGATGATCCATCGATGTATCATCTATTTTATGGAGATGAGGTCGCCTCACCTGGTACAGAGCTGACGTTTTTTGAAATACCGATGCTCGCCCGCCGGCTGGACGGAACAAATGCGATCTCACGCACAGGTTTGATTGTCACTTCAGAAGAGGCACTCACCTTTTGGGAAAAGCGCTTTGAAGAAAAAGGTGTAAAGAAAGAAACAGCTTCTTTAAGAGGCGGCAGACCTGCCTTGAAATTTACAGATCCAGAAGGACAGCAGCTGTTTTTGACTGTAGAACCAAGCGTGCAAGATGGAGCGAAGCCGCCAGTGCATGATGAGATTCCTGCTGATTTTGCGATCAGAGGTTTGGGGCCAGTAGAATTAACAGTCGCAGAAGCAGATAAAACGATCAGTGTGTTAACGAGCATCCTTGGTTTCACAGAAAAAGCACGTGAACAATCAAATGATGGGGAAATCGTGACGATTTTTGAATCAGGACAAGGCGGAGCTGGAACAGAGATTCATGTCATTGAAAAAGCAGAAGGACCTGTTGAGCGATCTGGTAGAGGTAGTGTTCATCACGTAGCTTTTCGTGTAGCGGACGCAGAAGAGCTTGAAAAATGGCATGATAAAATAGCCAAAGCCGGTTTCACCAACTCTGGTGTTGTAGAACGTTTTTATTTCAAAGCCCTATATTTTAGAGAGCCAAACGGCATTTTGTTTGAAATCTCAACAGACGGTCCGGGATTTACAGTGGATGAAAGCGTAGATGAGCTTGGTGATCAATTAGCACTTCCACCATTTTTAGAGCACAAACGAGCAGAAATTGAACAAAGATTGGTCCCAATCAAGTGAACATGAAAAAAGCAGCTCAATTTTTATGAGCTGCTTTTTTCGTTAAGAGCTGACTTGCTTTGATTCAGATTGTGTTAATGTCACTTGTTTTGTTTCTTCTGTTCCATTACGAACGAGTGTGATGCTGACGGTATCTCCTACTTTTGCATTCGTGTAAAGCTCGTGACGTAATTCACTGCCGGTTGTCACTTTTTTGCCATTGATGGCGGTGATGACATCCTCTGCCTTTAATCCAGCTTTTGCAGCAGGTGAGCCAGCAGCGATTTCTTTTACGTACACGCCTTTATCGAGCTGACTGCTTGTCAGTCCAAGCGTTTCCTTCTGATAAGCATCTGGTACTTGTTCGAGATCCAGCATGCTGATACCGATATAAGGTCGTTCGATTTTTCCTTTTGTGAGAAGCTGCTCTGCAATTGGTTTGACATCATTGATTGGGAGTGCAAACCCGATACCTTCCACACCTGTTTCAGAAATTTTCATACTGGTGATCCCCACAACCTTTCCGTCTGTTGTTAAAAGCGGCCCGCCGCTGTTGCCGGGGTTAATGGCGGCATCTGTTTGAATGACATTAATACTGCTTTCGCCAGCTGATGTATCCATAGAAACTGTTCGATCGACACCGCTGACAATTCCTTGTGTCACTGTTCTTGATAAATCTTCCCCAAGCGGGTTTCCGATTGCGATGACGGTTTCTCCCGCACGAAGGGATGAGGAGTCTCCAAGTTCAGCGACTTTTGTAACGCCGTTGCTACTAATTTCCACGACAGCAAGATCAGTCAGCGGGTCAGAACCGACCACTTTTCCTTCCACCGTCTTACCATTATGCAAGGAGACTGTTAATTTATTTGCTCCTTCAATCACATGGTTGTTTGTTAATACATAGGCTTTACTGCCGGATTTTTTGAAAATAACCCCTGATCCGGTACCGCTTTCTTGCTCTTGACTGCTACTGTTTTGATTTTGCTGTGATCCATCAAAAGGTGTGTTCATATCACCAAAATCTGTGGTTGTTTGACTTTGTGTTTGATAGTTTGTAATGCCGACGATGGCTGGTGATACGTTTTCGACCATACTGGAAATACTGCTGGTCGAATTCGATGTTTGTGACGCTGTTGTTTTTGACGAATTTGTACTTGTATCATTTGTCGATACAGCGGCTGTTTTCGTTGACGAATCAGTTGAATTATTTTCTGAATGCTGAGCATATGGAGTCAGAACGTAAACACCTAACGCTAACGTACCGCCTACAATCCCGCTGATAAATGGCTTCAGCCAGCCACTTGGCTTCTTCTGCTGTTTTTTCGGCTGTTCAATTGTTTGTAATTCATAGGAAGTGTGTTTTTCATCTTTGTGATGTGTCATCAAGATCACTCTCTTTCATCGATTTTTACATGTATGTGTTTAAGGTGATTGACCGTATGTGGTGGATACTGACTTTATCGTAAGAAAAAAGTGTGGGATAAAAATGAAAACATTGTGGGAAATTGTTAAAATAAGTAGTGAATCTAAGCAAAATAGAGGAGATTAAACTGTGGAGACAATTGGAATCATTGGATATGGAAGCATGGCAGATATGATGGTGCAAAAATGGCTGGACAAAGGAGTACTTCATGCCAGTCAGTTTATGATCCATACAAGAAGTGAAACGGAGCGGCTGCAACAGCTGAAAGAGAAGAACCAGCATGTAAACATTTGCTCTTTAGATGACATCTCTGCATCATGTGATGTCGTGTTTGTTTGTGTACCACCGCTTGCTGTACTTGATGTCTTAGATCAGCTGAGCCCCGCAAAGAAATCTCTCCATATCGTATCAGTGGCAGCGGCTGTCACGTTAGACAAATTAATGCAACATACGAATCAGCCGGTGTCTAGATACATTCCCACTTTGACATCAGCCGTAGGGACGGGTGTATCCCTTGTGGCGCATGGTGAAACCGCTGGGCAGGAGGCGCAAGAACGGCTCCACCGCCTGCTTTCAGCTTTTAGTATCGTCAGGGAAGTGGAAGAGGACCGCTTTGATGCGGCGAGTAATTTGACAAGCTCTTCTCCGGGCTTTATTGCAGCAATCTTTGAAGAAATGGCGAGAGCCGCTGTTCGGAATAGTGAGCTTTCTTTAGAAGAAGCCTATGAATTTTTAACATATGCGCTGCTCGGTACAGGACAAGTTCTTGTTGAACACGGACTGACATTTGCTGAAACGGTGAACAGGGTCGCAACAAAAGGCGGGATTACAGGAGAAGGCGCTGCAGTCATCCAGCAGCAGGCACCGCAAATGTTCGATGACTTGTTTACACAAACGATGAAAAAATATGCGCAACTAAAATCGCAAATCGATGAAGCAGACAAACACCACTAAAGACATAGCTAGTGGTGTTTTTTCTGTAAATTAAATCCTTTATCATCAATGCTTTTGACCTGTATTACCTGAGTCTAATTTCCTTATTTTCAGACATTGTATTGAAAAATCAATCAAGTTCTCATATAATTTTTTAGAAAATTTAGAAAAATATACACAAATTTTAAGTTTAATTAAAGGGGGATGGGGATGAAGCTCTATGTATCAGTCGATATGGAGGGAATTACTGGTCTAGCTGATCATACATTTGTTGATAGCCGCCAGCACAATTATGAGCGCGGGAGAAAAATCATGACAGGTGAAGTGAACGCCTGTGTAGAAGCTCTTCTTACACATGGGGCGACCGATATTTTAGTGAATGATAGCCATTCTAAAATGAATAATCTGTTGATTGAAGATTTGCATGAGGAAGCATCTCTCATATCAGGTGATGTAAAGCCTTATTCAATGGTCCAAGGATTAGATCAAACGTATGATGCCGCTGTTTTTTTAGGCTATCATGCAAGGGCATCAATGAAAGGTGTGATGTCTCACAGTATGATTTTTGGTGTCAGACATTTTTACATAAATGATCATCCGATTGGTGAAATGGGCTTTAATGCGTATGTCGCAGGCTATTATGGTGTTCCGGTCATTCTTGTATGCGGAGACGATCAAGCAGCACTTGAAGCTGAAAAGTTAATGCCTGGCGTGAAAACAGTGGCGGTGAAAGAAACCATTTCAAGATCTGCTGTGAAATGCTTAACACCAGCGAAAGTGAGCACCCTCATCTCGCAGCAAGTGGAAGCTGCCATGAAACAAATTCATCAAATGAAGCCGCTCACGCCTCCTGAGCAGCCAGTGCTGAAAATCGAGTTTGCCAATTATGGACAAGCTGAATGGGCGAATTTAATGCCGGGTACGGCCATCATTGAAGGGACAACAACGGTGACGTACCAAGCGGAGAATATATTAGAAGCCTACCAAGCGATGCTTGTCATGACAGAGCTTGCCGCACGTACAACATTTTGTTAAGCGAGGGGGAGACAGCAGATGGCCAGCTTTTTGCTCAAGCGTTTGATTGCGATGATTGCCACGATTTTAACGATTACGACGTTAACGTTTATTTTAATGAAGGTCATCCCAGGATCGCCCTTCAATGAAGAACGAAATACAAACGAAACTGTCCAGCGAAACCTCGAAAGCTACTATCACTTAGACGAACCACTCTATGTTCAATATATGATCTATTTAAAATCCATCGTTACTTTTGATTTTGGTCCTTCCATTAAAAAGCCTTCTGAAAGTGTCAATGATTTATTGGCGAGAGGTTTTCCAGTCTCATTAGAACTTGGTCTTATCTCTATTTTGATTGCTGTCATCTCCGGTATCTTGCTCGGAATCATGGCTGCCCTCCGGCATAATGGCTTGATTGATTATATCGCCATGACGATTGCTGTTTTCGGTATATCCATACCAAACTTTATCTTTGCTACCTTATTAATTCAGCAGCTTGCTGTGAATGTAAAGCTCTTTCCTACAGCGATGTGGACAAGTCCAATGCATATGGTGCTTCCTACCATTGCACTGGCGGTAGGTCCAATGGCGATCATTGCCCGGTTAACGAGATCGAGCATGATTGAAGTGCTGTCGCAGGACTATATTCGAACTGCAAAAGCGAAAGGACTTTCCCCTTATAAAATTGTGTTTAAACATGCCCTGCGGAATGCGCTTTTACCTGTTGTCACGATCCTTGGCACGCTTGTCGCAAGTATTTTAACAGGCAGTTTTGTGATTGAAAAAATATTTGCGATCCCTGGAATGGGAAAATACTTTGTCGAGAGTATTAATAACCGTGACTATCCTGTCATCATGGGAACTACTGTTTTTTACAGCATCATCTTAATTACCCTTCTTTTCATTGTAGATGTGACATATCGTCTGCTTGATCCAAGGATCCAGCTGCATCAGAAAGGAGGAAAGGCATGAGTATACACCTTCAGCATGATCAAATGAATCAAGCGCATGAAGTGCCAGATGAATGGTTTGCTCCTAAAGAACAAAAGACATCTGAAGTCCATGCCATTAAAAGACCCTCACTTTCGTATTGGGCAGATACTTGGCGACGGTTAAAACAAAATAAACTCGCTATGTTTAGTTTATCGGTGCTGATTTTTCTTTTCGTCATGGCTGTATTAGGTCCACTCCTTGCGCCGAATAGTGTGACAGAACAGCGGCTTTCCATGCAAAACTTGCCGCCGTCAGCTGCTCACTGGTTTGGAACAGATGAGCTTGGACGTGATGTGTTTACACGTACTTGGTACGGCGCACGCATTTCATTATTTGTGGGCGTGATGGCCGCTCTCATTGATTTTGCAATCGGTGTCATCTATGGCGGTATTGCAGGCTATAAAGGCGGGAAGTATGACCATGTCATGATGCGGATCGTCGAGGTGCTTTACGGTCTGCCGTATTTACTCGTCGTCATTTTATTGATGGTCCTGATGGGGCCTGGGCTTGTCACTATTATTGTGGCGCTCACTGTCACAGGGTGGATCGGGATGGCAAGAATCGTAAGAGGTCAAGTCCTTCAGCTGAAAAGCCAAGAATATGTCCTTGCCTCGAAAACCTTTGGCGCAAAAAGCTTGCGCATCATCCGCAGAAATTTACTGCCGAATACGATGGGACCGATTATTGTGCAGATGACGCTAACTGTACCGACAGCGATTTTTGCTGAAGCATTCTTAAGTTTTCTCGGTTTAGGGATTCAAGCGCCGTTTGCAAGCTGGGGTGTGATGGCCAATGATGCCTTGCCGACAGTGCTGTCAGATAATGGTCACTGGTGGCGTTTATTCTTTCCGGCATTTTTTATTTCGCTGACGATGTTTTGTTTTAATAATTTAGGTGATGGCTTGCAAGATGCGCTTGATCCAAAGATGAAGAGGTGATGGCGCTATGAGAAAAATGCTTCGGATTATCGATCTGCATGTCAGCTTTCGGACATATGGCGGTTCTGTTCAAGCGGTACGCGGAGTGAATGTGGATGTGTATGAAAAAGAAACCCTCGCCATTGTCGGAGAATCAGGCTGCGGAAAAAGTGTGACGTCTCAAAGTATCATGCGGCTTCTCCCTGCATACAGCGCACAAGTCGATCAAGGGGAAATTTGGTTTCGTGATCGCAACTTGCTGTCATTATCTGAAAAAGACATGCGCAGCATACGTGGTGTCGATATCTCCATGATTTTTCAAGATCCTATGACGGCACTCAACCCGACGCTGACAATTGGAGATCAGCTGATGGAGGCTGCAAAAGTGCATCAGAAGCTGACAAAAAAAGAAGTGAAAGAAGAGGCGCTTCGTATGCTTGATTTGGTGGGGATTCCGCAGCCGAAAGAGAGGCTGAAGCAATATCCGCATCAGTTCAGCGGCGGCATGAGGCAACGGCTCATGATTGCAATGGCTCTTATTTGTGAGCCGAAGGTGCTGATTGCAGATGAACCGACAACTGCACTAGATGTCACCATACAGGCGCAGATTTTAGAACTATTTAAAGAGATTCAGAAAAAAACAGGCGTGACGATTATTTTAATCACACATGACCTAGGGGTCGTAGCACAAGTCGCTGATCGAGTGGCCGTCATGTACGGGGGGAAAATCGTTGAAGTTGGGACAAGGCGAGATATCTTTTACAGTCCGCAGCATCCCTATACAAAAGGGCTACTGCAATCCGTTCCAAGGCTGGATATGAAAGATGAACTCATTCCTATTGAAGGAAGCCCGCCTGATTTATTTGCCCCGCCAAAAGGTTGTCCATATACCGATCGATGCCCGTCTGCGATGAAAGTGTGTGATCATATCATGCCGCATGAAACGCAGCGTTCACCTACACATGCAGTACATTGCTGGCTCCAAGATGAACGAGCGAAGCAAACGGTTTTATCTTCAACACAAAGGGGGAGTTTTTCATGAGAAAAACAGGTTGGATTCTCAGTATTTGCTTTATCGCAGTGATGCTGCTTGCAGGATGTACAGCCAATGAGCAAGCAGGCAAAGGATCTTCAAGCAAGGGCGATGAGAAAGTTTTAACATTAAATAACGAAAACGAACCGACATCATTTGATCCGCCCATTGGTTTTAATAATGTGTCCTGGCAAGGGCTCAATAACTTAATGGAAGGATTAACGAGACTGAATGAGAAGCACGAACCATCTGCTGCCATGGCGGAAAAATGGGACATTTCAAAGGACGGAAAAACGTACACGTTCCATTTAAGGGATGGGATTAAGTGGTCAAATGGTGACCCAGTCAAAGCAAGTGACTTTGAATATGCGTGGAAGCGGCTGCTAGATCCAAAGACGGGCTCTTCTGCGGCATTCTTAGCTTATATGATTGAAGGGGGCGAAGCGTTTAACAGCGGAAAAGGGAAGAAAGAAGATGTAAAAGTCAAGGCTGTTAATGATCAAACGCTAGAGGTCAAGCTAGCATACCCGCAGAAATCTTTCTTAAATATGACCGCAAACCCTGCCTTTTTCCCGGTGAATGAGAAGGTAGCGGAGAAGGACCCGAACTGGGCCAAGGATGCGAAAACCTTTGTCGGTAATGGACCGTTTAAGCTGACAGAGTGGAAGCATGATGAAAGCTTTACAATGGAAAAAAGTGACACGTATTGGGACAAACAAACGGTCAAGCTAGATCAAGTGAAATGGCTCATGATCAGTGATCGAAACACAGATTACCAAATGTATCAATCAGGAGATTTAGATACGGCCTTCGTTCCGGCAGAACAAAGTGAGGACCTGTTAAAAAGCAAAGATGTGCAAATTGAAGATCAAGCAGGGCTGTTTTTTTATCGTCTAAATGTCAACATGGAGCCTTTTCAAAATAAGAACATTCGCAAAGCCTTTCAAATGGCGATCAATCCTCAGGATATTGTAGAGTATGTAACGAAAAATGAAGAGAAGCCAGCACGTGCCTTCGTTTCACCAGGAATTTTAGATTCAAAGGGTGAAGATTTCAGAGAAGCTGGCGGCGACCTTGTCAAACATGATACGAGTGAAGCCGTAAAACTATTAGAAAAAGGGTTGAAAGAAGAGAACTATTCAAAGCTGCCGCCCGTCACATTAACATATAGTACAAAGCCTGAAAATAAGAAAAAAGCAGAAGCCATTCAGCAGCAATTAAAAGAAGCGCTAGGGGTAGATGTGAAGCTTGCCAACATGGAAGCAAATGTGTTTGCAGAAGATCAAAAGGCACTCAAATTCCAATTCTCGCAAAGTTCATTTCTAGCTGACTATGCAGACCCAATCAATTTCTTAGAGAGCTTCCAAACAGGAAATGCGATGAACCGGACAGGTTGGTCAAATGATACGTATGATCAGCTGATCAAAAAGGCGAGTCAAGAAGCAGATGAACAAAAGAGAAATCGTATGCTGCATGATGCCGAGGCACTTCTGATGGAAGAAGCACCGATCATTCCCATTCATTTTTATAACCAAGTCTATTTACAAAAAGAAGGCGTAAAGGGCATTGTCCGCCATCCTGTTGGTTACATTGATTTGAAATGGGCACAGGTAGATGGAGAGTAAATGAAAAAATGAGAGAACGGGACGCTTTGAAAAAAGCGTCTGTTCCTTTATTTGTTCATGTTATGAAGAAGATGCCCATAGATTGAAAGAAACGAAGAGAAAGAGGGGATTGGCATGAACCATCTGCCAGTGGCACTTCAAACAGGAGATACAGTGGGAATCATTGCACCAGCAAGCCCGCCTGATGAGCTGAAATTAGCAAGAGGTATTTCTTTTTTAGAAAGCTTAGGGCTAAAGGTGAAAAAGGGGAAGTATATCGACTCCCGGTATGGTTATTTAGCAGGTCATGATCATGAACGAGTGGAAGATATTCATCACATGTTTCAAGATCCAGACGTGAAGGCAGTGATTTGTGCTTGCGGAGGATACGGAACAGGAAGAATTGCAGAAGCCATTGATTATGACCTCATTCGCCGGAACCCCAAAATTTTTTGGGGATACAGTGATATTACGTTTTTACATACAGCGATTCAGCAGCAGACGGGTCTTGTGACCTTTCATGGTCCAATGCTCTCCTCGGATGTGGGACTTGAGGAGGTTCATCCGTATACAAAGGATACCTTTTTACAGCTATTCACTCCGAAAGCCATTTCGTATACGAACCACCTGTCACCTCTTCACACTTTTTATCATGGCACGGCTTCAGGCGAAATCACCGGAGGAAATCTTGCCCTTATTGTCACGACACTTGGTACACCTTTTGAAATTGATACAAAGGGGAAGCTTTTATTGATAGAAGATATTGACGAAGAACCATATAAAATCGATCGAATGATGCAGCACCTAGCCTCTGCAGGAAAATTACGTGATGCGGCTGGATTTATCATTGGTGATTTTCATCAATGTGAGCCGAAAAAGAAAGAGCAGTCGTTAACGCTCGATCAGTTATGGGATACGTATATTGTTCCGCAACAGAAACCTGCACTTGGTGGTTTTCGGATCGGTCATTCATCTCCAAACTTCGCCATTCCAATCGGCGTGCACGCAACATTAGATGCTACAGGGAAAAAACTTCATATTTCCCCAGGTGTTGCAGCGAAAGAGGCGATCAAATGAAAATCGTAGATGTTCGCACATGCAGAACGAATGTACCGCTAAAGAAGCCTTTCAAAACAGCATTAAGAACGGTGTATGACGCCGCATCTCTTATTGTGATCATCACCTATGATCAAGGGGATGTCAGCTATGGAGAGGCAGTGCCGACATCGGTCATTACAGGTGAAACACTGGAAAGCATCGACTATGCTATTTGCGCTGTGATGAGGCCGATCTTGATTGGGGCCTCATTGTCACAATATGAACAAATCTTTTCAGCGATCGACCGTGTACTTGTAGGAAACACGAGTGCAAAGGCTGCAATAGATATGGCGATTTACGATGGTTTAGCGAAGCAGGCTGGCCTGCCGCTTTATCAATATCTTGGTGGTTATCGTGATCAGCTGGAAACGGATTATACGGTCAGTGTCAACCGTCCGCTAGAAATGGCAGAGGATGCGAAGCAATATGCAGCTGAAGGCTTTCGTACCTTAAAGATCAAAGTGGGAAAAGATGATATAGAGACGGATATTCAGCGGATCAAACGGATTCGAGAAAAAGTCGGGCCGGATATTCAAATCAGGCTTGACGCCAACCAAGGCTGGACATGGAAGGAAGCGGTTGTGGCCATTCGAAAAATGGAGGCATTCGATATTGAACTAGTCGAGCAGCCAGTGCCTAAAGAAGACATCGAGGGTCTGCGCCGGGTGACGGAAGCAACAGACACATTGATTATGGCAGATGAAAGTATTTTTAGCCTCCATGATGCCATCAAGGTGTTAGAAACGAGAAGCTGTGATCTCATCAACTTAAAATTAATGAAAACAGGCGGTATCAAAAAAGCGCTGAAAATCAATAGTTTAGCAGAAGCATACGGCGTCAAGTGCATGGTTGGCAGTATGATCGAATCAAAACTAGGGATTACCGCAGCCGCTCATCTTGCTGCAAGCCAGCCGAATATTACCCGTTATGATTTTGATGCGCCGCTTATGCTCAAAGAGGACTTAATAGACGGAGGAATTATCTATCAAGGAAAAGATATTCTCTTTCCGCCGCATCATGGGTTAGGCATTCAAAGAGTGAAAGGGGTCTTATGATGTTATATGAATCAAAGGTTCCAGTCGCAAATATATGGACAGCACCGCAGTCGCCGAGAGAAATAGATCGACACGTTCTTCAAAGTTCCGTCCAGATCAAAGAATGGATTGATGAGCAAACATATGAACAGAAATTGGCCTTATGTGAAGAAAACCTTATTCAAACCCAAGTACTGCTTGGCGAACGAGTCATTGGGCTGGAGGAAACAGATGGCTGGATGAAAGTTGTCATCCCGCAGCAGGCAAGCCGGAAACACCCGCAAGGCTATCCAGGTTATATACCTGTAGAGCAATTAAATGAAGTATCAGAGAGTGAACCACCTGCTAGTCCCTTGATTGTTTGTCAGAAAAAAGCGGTTTTATATCAAAACGGAACACCGGATATGGAGGTTAGTTTTTTAACAGAACTAGCACCTGTTGAAGAAAGGAGCGATTCCTTTGATGTTCTGACTCCAGTAGGAAGAAGAGAAATCAAAAAAGAAGATGTGCGCCGCGCTTCATCACCTTCTTCTATGAGCGGTAAGGATGCCTTAGCCATAGGAAAACAATTTATTGGACTGTCATATTTGTGGGGCGGCATGAGCAGCTATGGCTACGACTGTTCGGGTTTTGTTTACAGTATGTACAAAGCATGTGGATGTTTATTACCGAGAGACGCAAGTGACCAAGCAGTTCAAGGAACTCCAGTCGCATCAAATCATTTGGCGCCAGGTGATCTCATGTTTTTTGCCAATGACAATGGGAAGGGAGCAGTTCGTCACGTAGGGATGTATGCTGGAGATGGCATGATGCTTCACTCGCCTAAAACGGGCAGACAGATTGAACTTCTTACTCTTGCTGGTACTTCATATGAACAGGAATGGGCAGGAACAAGGCGGTATTTGAAAGCTGAAAGGGGGAGATGTGATGGGAAGTGAACCACTTCTGCAAGTCAACAACTTAAAAAAGCATTTTCATCTATCGAAAGGAAGAACGTTAAAAGCATTAGATGGTGTCACCTTTCAGCTGAAACAAGGCGAAACCTTTGGTCTTGTTGGTGAGTCAGGCTGTGGTAAATCTACACTTGGAAAAGTGCTCATGCGGCTTTATGACCCGACAGAAGGTGAAGCTTTGTATGAAGGGAAAAGTCTCCATCACTTATCGAACCGAGAATCATTTGATTTCAATAGACAAATTCAAATGGTGTTTCAAGATCCGTATTCTTCTTTAAATCCTAGGCTCTCTGTAAAAGATATTATGCTAGAACCGATGGAGATCCACCAATTGTATGGCAGTCAAAAGAAAAGGCTCGCACGTGTGAAGGAACTGCTTGAAGCGGTGGGGCTAAGTCATGATTTTGCTACACGCTATCCTCACGAATTCAGCGGAGGACAAAGGCAAAGAATAGGGATTGCTAGAGCACTCGCCTTATCGCCGAAGTTTATCGTGGCAGATGAGCCGATTTCTGCACTAGATGTATCCGTTCAAGCTCAGGTCGTGAATTTGCTGAAAAAACTGCAAAAAGAAGAAGGATTGACGTTTTTATTTATTGCCCATGATTTATCGATGGTTAAATATATTAGCGATCGAATTGGTGTCATGTACTTAGGACATCTCGTGGAGATGACGAGCAGTGATGCTTTATATAAAACACCGCTTCATCCATATACACAAGCACTGCTGTCTGCTATCCCGATTCCAGATCCTGATGTGGAAGATAAACGCAAGCGGTTTATTTTAAAGGGAGAAATTCCAAGTCCAGTGAATCCGCCAAGCGGCTGCGTATTTCGGACAAGATGTCCTGCTGCAATGGATGTATGTGCGGACAAAAAGCCAGTATTACAAGCAGTCGAAGATGGACATGAAGTGGCCTGTCATTTATATGATAGGAAATAGATAGAGGGAAGAAGACAAGCGTTTAAAAAGCCAGCGAGTAAACAAGCTGGCTTTTTGGCTTTTATGAACGCCTAATAGGTAATGTACAGCATCTAAAAGAGCCGCCGGATTTAATGATTTCTGAAAAATCCACTTCAATGACGGTGTAGCCGCGTGCTATTAATGCAGCATTTGTTTCTTGGTTGATTGGTAAGCTGATGACTTTTTTCTGACCAATGGACAAAACATTTGGTCCAAGTGTGAACTGCTCTTGCTCACTTATTTCAATGAGATCATAATGCTTTTTGAGCATATGAAGATCCTTTTCCGTAAAAGCTTCAGGGTAAATCAAGATCTCATGATGAGAAAGAATATTCATCACACAATCAAGATGCAAAATGTGAGAAGGAAGATGAATAGGAATGATGTCGTGATTCGGCAGTTCTTTTTTGAGCTGCTGGATGGCGGCTAGATTTGTTCTTTTGCTGATCCCCACAAATACACGGGTTTGGTCTATAAGCACATCGCCGCCTTCAATCGTTCCATCATCCAGCGTGATGGTTGTCCATCCTTTTGTCTGTGCCCATTCTTTTAAGGAATGTTCTTCTCCTTGTCTGACAGGGGCTGCCATATTTGAAACAAATAAAGTCTGTCCAATTGTAAATCCAATATCCCGAGTGAAGACTTGTTCAGGGAAACGTTCATTTGCAGGAAGAAGGACAGGCCGGACATGATGGTTTTTCAGCGTTTGGATGAATTGCTTATGCTGCGTGAGGGCTTTGATTTGAGAAATATTTTCTCTTGCAAAATGCTTTTGGGTTTCATTGATGATCTGTTTAATTTCCATATAAATTGGACTGCATAAGAGGACTTCTTGTAAATCATCATATTCACTCATACATTGCGGCGTTTTATACACTTTCTCTGATTTCATAGAATCCATCAAAGGGCCTCCTTGTTTATCGATAGTTATATTATTCCTCCTTCTAGTAAATGTTGAAACATTTCCGAAAGAAAATCTCTCATGAGAGACTAAAGCAAAAAGTTTAGACAAACCTAATAGAATAGTGTTTAATAAAAGTCGTTCCGCATCAACGAAAACAGCAAGAAGGAGCTATGACGATGAGTGAAGAAAATTTCAAATACTGCAAGGAATCAAAAGTTGTGAAAACCAGCAGGGTATTCCCCCTCGATACGAATAACCACCAAACGTTATTTGGCGGGAAATTAATGAGTTATATAGATGACATTGCTTCCATCTCGGCAGCAAGACACAGCCGTAGTGAAACAGTCACCGCATCAATGGATTCAGTTGATTTTTTAGAGCCGATTGGACAGAAAGAGTCCGTCTGCTTAGAATCTTATGTGACATGGGTCGGCACATCTTCTATGGAAGTATTCGTCAAAGTCATTAAAGAAAACTTGATGTCTGGAGAACGCAGACTCGCAGCAACTTCATTTCTTACATTTGTCTCGCTTGATGAAAACGGGAAGCCAAAACGAGTTCCACAAGTCATGCCGGAAACAGAGGAAGAAATCATGCTTCATCAAACAGCGAAGCAGCGTGCAGAGGAAAGAAAAAGCCGCCGAAAGCATAGTAAAGCTTTGGCTGACGCACTTGGGACGGATAAGCCTTGGGCTTAAAAATCACCCTTTAAGCGGTGATTTTTTTTCTGAGTCGGTATCTTGCATGGCAAGATAGTGTGTGGTAAGATCAAACTATCTTGTCATGCAAGGTACTGAAAGCGGAGGATCGATGATGACACAATCAACACAAATGCTAAAAGGAATTTTAGAGGGATGCCTGCTGTCGATTATTTCTGAAGGTGAAATTTATGGGTATGAAATGACAAAGAAGCTTGCGCACTATGGGTTTGATCAAATTAGTGAAGGGAGTATTTATCCGATCTTGCTGCGCATGCAAAAAGAACAACTAGTTCATACGTCTACAAAAGCATCGGCGAGCGGGCCGAAAAGGAAATACTATACGCTCACACAAAGAGGCGAAGAAGCGCTGACTGATTTTACCATGCGATGGAATGAGCTGTCAGGGAATGTAGAGCGATTATTACATAAAGGGAAGTGAGAAGATGGTAACAAAAGAAACGAGACACATCTTATTAGAGCTGCAACTCTATCTCATATCAAAAGGGAAAAATCAAGACGAGATCGACGAAGTGATGGATGAATTAACGACACACGCTGTCGAAGCTGAGAAAGATGGGAAAACAGGGGAAGATGTATTTGGCGGAGATCCACGGGGCTTTGCTGATGAGCTATCAAAAGAGCTCTCTAGAAACCATAAAGATTGGGTTCCGTTTGTCAGTGCTTTTTTAATTGGATCTCTTTTTTACATGATGTTAGCAGATGCCATCAGTCAAAGTTTATCGTATTCTTGGTATGCACTCATTGGTTATCCGCTCATCATAGTGGCCAATGTGATCATGACCATTGTGATGTTTAGAGCTTCTGCCTTTCAAACAAGCAGGAGGGCATTCTTTTACTTTTGGATATTAGGTGTTTTTCAGATGACAGCCTTGATCACAGTGAAATTATTGGACCAAAAACTTGGTACTCCTTTACTTGTGCTGACCTCGAGCCAAAGATGGGGCGTCATTCTTCTGTTGCTGCTGTGTATTGTCTTATTAAATGCCATATTAAAGGCGAATATGGTGTCGCTCATTCCGGTGATCTTCTTTGGACCGCAACTCCTATTCGAATGGCTTGGATGGACATCACCTCTCATGCTTCTTTTCACAAGTCTGCTATCCATTGTGATTTTAGTCTTGCTCACAATCGCTTTTTTACGGAAAACAAACAAGAAAAATGAACATTTAATGTAAATAGAGCACATCACTTGCGATGTGCTTCAGCGTGTAGACAAACCCTCGCATTCTTTGTCAGTCCTGCGTGCTGGTGCTCACGAATGTCAAATTCGCTCCGCGCCAGTACTCGTCCTTCCTAGGGCTGCAAAGGTTTTCTATCACGCTGAAAAGAAGACAAAGGGCTAAAATAAAGTTCATTTTAGCCCTTTGTCAACAATCTGGAGCACATCTCTTGCGATGTGCTTTTCTTTTTCTAAAAAAATGTAGATATGGGATCACATTTTTCTTTACAATGAGAAGAGGACAAAAATGAAAAGGGGTTCTGTAATTGGATATTGTATGGGGGTATGTACTCGTTTTTATATTGGCTGCTTTACCTTTCTTTGAAGTGGTTGGTGTCGTTCCGCTGGGGATTTTAAGTGGTCTGCATCCTGTGACAACGGCAGTTATTGGATTCGTCGGCAACTTTCTTACCGTCTTGCTACTCATCGTCTTCGTGGACCGATTTAAAGCGTGGTGGCTGAAGAGGAAAGAGGAGAAACATGATGAAAAAGGAGAGAAAAAACAGCTGAAAGCCAGAAAGGTTTGGGAACGGTATGGTCTCCCTGGTCTGGCACTTATTGGTCCTTTTATTATTGGCAGTCATTTAGCGGCTTTTATGTGTATGAGCTTCGGTACGAAAAGAAAACAAGTCGCTGTGTGGATGACGGTCAGTTTAATCATGTGGACCGTATTAGCAGCTAGTTTAACGGGTGCGGGCTTCCATTACTTTGCCCCAGATTCAAATGGGTTGTTCGGGGATATTTTTAGCAAGTAAGCAGGGGGGATAAAAAATGGCACATCAAACACGGATCGTGTTTGAAACAGAGCGCCTCAGACTGAGAACAATGGATGAAGACGATGCGCCTTTTTTATATGAAAAGCTGTTCCAAGATGAAGAGGTCATGAAGTATTATCCTTCACTAAAGGATGAAAAGCAGACAAAAGAGTGGATTGCTTGGAATCAAAAGAATGACCGCACGTACCATACATCCCTGTGGATCATTGAAGAAAAAGAAACGAAAGAACCACTTGGACAAAGCGGAATTGTTCTCCAAAACGTCGAAGGACAAACAGAGCTTGAAATTGGCTATATGCTAAAGAGATCGGCATGGAGAAAAGGATATGCTGTTGAGGCTGCAAAAGGCTGTCTTGCGTATGGTTTTGACGAAATGAAGGTGAGACGAATGGTCAGCTTAATTCGCCCTGACAATGAAGCGTCAGTCAAGGTCGCAATGAAAATGGGGATGAAAAAAGAAAAAACCATTTCAAAATGGGATCAAATGATTGATGTTTACAGTGTTACTCGTGACGGAAAAAGCGGCTCGCTTGAATCATAAGGAGAGCCGCTATTTCTTTTATATACGCTGTTCTAACTGAAGTAAATATTTCTTTCGTTCGATTCCCCCGCCATATCCGCCAAGTTCACCGCTTGTTTGAATGACTCGGTGACAAGGAATGATGATGGCCAACTGATTGGCACCATTTGCATTTCCAACTGCCCGAACCAAATGGGGATCGCCAAGCATGGTGGCAAGATCTCGATACGATCTCGTTTCGCCTGGTGGAATCTGTAATAGAAGATCCCATACCCTTTTCTGAAAAGGGGTGCCATGTATAGAAAGTGGCACAGTAAACTGCGTGAGTTTCTTTTCAAAATATAAGGCCAATTCCTTTGCTAATTGCTGATGGACGTTTGTTTCTCCAACTAAAATACGGGCATGATGTTTTTTTCTGATGTTCTCAATTTCTCTTTCTAATCCTCGCCTGTCCATAAATTCAAGCAAATACACATGGGTTGCATCTGAAATGCTCATCATCCGCCCAATCGGAGTAGAAATAAAATTCGCATGCAAAATATTGACTTGCGCCTTTTTGGGTGGATTTCCCATGATTTTCGTAAAGGCATCATTGAAGGCACTGGAAGACTCGTAACCGAAGGTGACTTGCTGATCTATGACTTTTTTTCCGTTCAGAATCTCTTTAAACGCTAGCCCCATTCGGCGTGATCTAGCATATTGAACAAAGGTCATTCCATAGATTTCTTTAAATTTTCTCCGAGCTGTTGCAGAGTGAATCCCTAATTGGCGAAAATCTTCTTCTTTCCATCGTTTCTCAGGACTCTCTTCAACTGCTGATACAAGTGTTTTGACTTCTTCTGGAATGCTGTTAGGATATGTTAAAGGCGTGCATCGCTTACACGGCCGATACCCTGCAAGCAGCGCCTCCTCTGCTGTAAAGAAAAACTCACAGTTTTCATATTTTGGTTTTCTAGCAGTACATGTGGCATGACAGAAGATGCCGGTTGTTTTAATACCTGCAAAGAACGTGCCGTCATATTGCGGATTCTTATCAACAAGTGCTTGATAAAATTCGTGTTTTTGTTCGTCGGTCATCATCATTTGATCCACCTCTTGTTTTATTATATCAGTGATGTGGTCGTTCCTCTTTCTAACATTTAGTATACTTCGCTTTCATCCACTTTCTTTCGAAAAATGAACAAGTATATTTGAAGGGAAAAAGCAAAGTGGTAGACCGGCATATCAGGGTGTGATACACTTTTTCATACAGAATCGGCTCTACGCTAGATCTGATTATCATGAATTGGTTTTCTAGGGTTCCGTGCGGGCAGCGCAGTCTGGACCGAGAGAAAACACATAGGGTCTAGACAATAGACCGTATGGACACGGAGGGATAAAAGCCCGGGAGATTTGATCAAACGATCGATTTCCGGGCTTTTTTTATTGCTTGGAATCGGTAAGAAAGGAAGAGATCGAATGAAATGGGGAAATGTTTTGATTGCAGCCGTATTTGAAGTCGGCTGGGTGATGGGGTTGAAATATGCTGGCTCTATATTGGAATGGAGCGCAACCATCGTTTGTATTGTTGTCAGCTTTTATTTACTCCTGAAAGCCACGACTGTACTTCCAGTTGGCACACTTTACGCCGTTTTCACCGGACTTGGAACAGCCGGTACGGTCATAGTAGGGATGGTCATGGGTGAGCCGGTACAGCTAGTAAAATTACTTTTGATCATGGTCCTTTTAAGCGGTGTATTAGGACTCAAATTGACCACAGGTGAAAAGAAAGGGGAGGCTGAATCGTGAGCTGGCTTTTACTCATTGGGGCAGGCATCTTAGAAATGCTTTGTGTCACCATGATGAATCAATTTCAGAAAGATCGCCATGTCAAATGGATTTTCTTCATAGCAGCTGGCTTTTCGCTTTCCTTTCTGATGCTGTCTCTTGCGATGAATACAATTCCGATGGGAACGGCGTATGCGATTTGGACAGGAATCGGAGCAGCTGGAGGAGCGATTGTTGGGATGCTGTTTTATGGAGAGTCGAAAGACGCAAAACGTATTTTATTTATCGCACTCATTTTATCAGCAGCGGTCGGGTTGAAAATCATTGAATAAGAAAAGGCTGGCAAACATGTGCCAGCCTTTTTGCTACATCGAATGATGATTGGAATCGTTTTCATTTTTGCGGTAAAGCTGACTCACAAGCAGAAAACATACACCAAATGTAAGTAAAGGAATGAGTCTTTCTCCGGTCATAAATAGATAAATGCCCGTGATGAGACATACGATGCCGAGCCAAAAGCTCACTTTACCAAACAAAGTCATGCTTTTCATCTCCATCACTCCTTTTGTGATAAAAGGTCTATTCATATTATATCACGTTAGGTGCAGAATTGAATGAATATTCAATAAAAAATATGACGCTTAATTGCTTTTTCTCTTTCCAGTCCAGTATAATATTTCATTAGAATGAAAAATGTAAATGAGGTCATAAGACATGAGAACATTGATTACAGAGAAACTTGAATTACACAGACAAAAACATGAGCAAAAAGGAAGGCTTTTAGTCAGCTGCCCGGATCAGCCTGGTATTGTGTCAGCTGTTTCTACTTTTTTATTTGAACATGGAGCAAACATCATTGAATCTAGTCAATACACAACAGATCATGAGAGCGGCCGGTTCTTTTTAAGAATTGAATTTGATTGGAAAGACATTTCTGTCAACTTAGATCAATTGAAAAGCAGTTTTGAGCCAATTGCGCAATCATTTCACATGACATGGAGCATGTCGCGTGCAAGTGATCTGAAAAAGCTGGCGATCTTTGTGTCCAAAGAGCTTCATTGTTTACATGAACTTTTATGGGAATGGCAAAGCGGTAATTTAATGGCTGAAATAGCGGTTGTCATCAGCAATCATGAAACGGCAAAAGATACAGTCGAAGCACTCGGCATTCCATTCCATTTCGTGAAGGCAAATAAAGACATTCGTCAAGATGCAGAAAAACAACAGCTTGCATTATTAGAAGAGTATGATATTGATGCGGTTGTGCTTGCTAGATACATGCAAATTTTGACGCCAGCCTTTATTGAACAGCACCCGAACAAAATCATTAATATTCATCATTCCTTCCTGCCGGCTTTTATAGGGGCTAACCCTTACAAGCGTGCATATGAGCGAGGGGTTAAACTGATTGGCGCGACTTCCCATTATGTCACCAATGATTTAGACGAAGGGCCAATCATTGAACAGGATATTGAGCGGGTAGATCATAGAGATGATGCAGAGGCATTAAAAAATATTGGCCGCACGATTGAGCGCAGTGTGCTTGCCCGTGCTGTCAAATGGCATCTAGAAGATCGAATCATTGTCCATGAGAATAAAACGATTGTGTTTAATTGACCGCTTGACTTTTCTGAAGCAATTGGTGATAATATAAAAAAATTAACGAGCGTTGAGAAGGAATAGTAAGCAGGACCTGCTGTGTAAAGAGAGCAAATGACACGCTGAAACATTTGCCACAGACAGCTGCTGAACCTACCCTTTGAGCCTTAGAGGAAAAATCTAAGCGCATGCCTGGCGTTACAGGAGTTGAGTGGAATAAGCAAACGTATGCTTATTCAATGAAGGTGGTACCACGGAAAATCCCTTTTTCGTCCTTTACATAAGGAGAAAAAGGGATTTTTTATGTGGTGAAAGGTATAGCGGAGGGAATCAATGATGAAAAAGCAAAGGATCGTCATAAAAATTGGTAGCAGTTCATTAACAGAGCAAAAGGGAGCCATTGATGAACAAAAAATGCAGGATCATGTCAAAGCCATCGCAAAACTAAAAGAGGCAGGGCATGAAATCATTCTCATTTCGTCAGGTGCCGTTGCGGCGGGATTTGGCAGTTTAGGATATCCGTCAAGACCTGTGACCTTAAAAGGGAAGCAGGCTGCTGCTGCTGTTGGTCAAGGCTTGTTAATGCAGAAATATACAGAACTATTTTCACAGTTTCAGATGACGCCTGCACAAATGCTTTTAACACGTAATGACTTTTCAGATCGTACAAGATATCGAAATGCTTACGCAACGATGATGGAGCTGCTCGAAAGAAAAATTTTACCGATCATTAATGAAAATGATTCTGTGTCCATCGAGGAGCTTACCTTTGGTGATAATGACATGTTATCAGCACTGGTGAGTGGCTTAATTCATGCAGACCAATTGATCATTTTAACAGATATCAACGGAATTTATGATGCCAATCCAAGTGAGAATCCTGATGCGAAGCGGTTTGATGTGCTGACTCACATTTCAGATGAATTGTTCTCATATGCGAAGAGTACGGGTTCAAAGGTTGGAACAGGCGGGATGAAATCTAAGCTTTCAGCTGCACAAACAGCTCTCTCCCTTGGCGTTAAAGTCTTCATTGGTACAGGTGCAGGGGAAGACAAGCTTCTTCACATTCTCGCTGGTCAAGGGGACGGCACATATATTGGTGAACAAGACTTATCATCAGTCAATAACCGTCGCCAATGGATTCAATTCCACTCACCAGTCTCTGGAAAGATCATGATTGATGCGGGGGCAGAGGCGGCGATTTTGCATAATGGAAGAAGTCTTCTTCCAGCTGGTGTCATTGATGTGGCTGGTGAATTTTCTAAAGGAGAGGTCGTCGAAGTTGTTGGTCCAAACGGGTTAGTCGGTAAAGGACAAACATTGTATGATTCAGATGAGCTTCTTGGCATTAAAGGGATGCGAAGTCATGAGCTTTCTCATGAAAAACCTGAAGTCATTCACCGAGATCACTGGGTTCAGCACGTACAAAACTGAGGAGGGAAAACGATGAATGAAGTTCTAGAAAAAGCAAAAAAGGCAAGCGCAGCCAAAGATCAGCTGCTATTAAAAACAACTGAACAAAAGAATGCTGCATTAGACGCTATTGCAAAAGCATTAAAAGCATCTTCAGCGTATTTAATTGCCGAGAACCATAAGGATGTTCAGGCGGCTATAGACAAAGAGTTCACGCCATCTGTGATCGACAGAATTACATTAACAGAAGAGAGAATTGAAGCGATTGCAGACGCTACGCATCAACTCATTCAGCTCAAAGACCCAATTGGTGAAACATTAGAAACCATTCAAAAAGAAAACGGGCTTTTCATTGAAAAAGTACGTGTACCTCTTGGAACGGTTGGGATGATTTACGAAGCAAGACCAAACGTGACAGTCGATGCGGCCACTCTTTGCTTGAAAACTGGAAATGCTGTGATTCTTCGAGGAAGTTCATCGGCCATTCATAGTAATAAAGCGATTGTGAAAGTCATTCATGAAGCGTTGCAACCAACGGATATTCCAGTAGACAGTGTACAATTGATTGAAGATACAGGCCGTGAGACAGCTAAAACCCTGTTCACCTTAAATGACTATCTAGATGTCCTTATTCCACGCGGCGGGAAACATTTAATTGATCTTGTTGTGAGAGAGTCTACTGTTCCAGTACTTGAGACGGGTGCAGGGAATTGTCATATTTACATTGATGAAACAGCCCGAAAAGAAATGGCTGAACAAATTGTTCTGAATGCGAAAACTCAAAGACCATCTGTTTGTAATGCCATTGAGAGCATTGTCATTCATGAAACATGGGCAAAAGAACATGGCGCTTCGCTCTTTGAAGCACTTCAGACACATGGTGTAGAGATACGGGGCGATGAAGCAGTATGTGCACTTGCACCGAGTGCCACTTTAGCGACGACCACTGATTTTGAAACGGAATTTTTAGCGCCGATTGTCAGTATTAAAACCGTCAAGACCATGGAAGAGGCGATACAGCATATTCAAATGTATAGCTCTAAGCATTCTGAAGCGATCATTACGGAAAACGACCAGCATGCGGCACTTTTCTTAACAGCCGTTGATGCTGCCGCTGTGTATCATAATGCATCTACCCGGTTTACAGATGGCTTTGAATTTGGCTACGGAGCGGAAATCGGCATTAGCACACAAAAATTGCATGCTAGAGGACCAATGGGTCTGCCAGCCCTAACCTCTGAAAAATTTGTCATTCGTGGGCAAGGACAAATAAGAGAATAACCAATCCAAAAGAGAGTCTTATCGCACAAGGCTCTCTTTTTCCTTTCATTTTTGTATTTCTCCGGTCAAGTATGATAAAATATGGTAATGTTTTATATTTTGAGAAGATTGGAGAAGGCAACGTATGGCGAAAATCATTCCCTCTTCGGATATTGGAGTGAAAATCAACAAGTGGTATGAATTAATCCGCAGATTTGATTCAGAACAAGCAGAACAGTTAAAGCAGGAAATTCGCACCTCTCTTGATTCAATGGAAGAAGATCAGAATTTGCTTCTCTATTTTTCTTTAATGGAATTCAGGCATGAGGTCATGCTCGATTATTTAAAGCCATTAAAGGAAGGAAAGCTTCGCGCCAACTTTTCCGAGCTTTCGAAAGAAATAGATGAGCATCAAACGCATGTCACAGGCATGCTTGAATATTACTATCATTTCTTCAGAGGCATGTATGAGTTCGGCCGGAGAGAGTACATTGCTGCCATATCGTCCTATCAAAAGGCAGAGCACAAGCTTTCTTTTGTATCCGACGATATTGAACGTGCAGAATTTCATTTTAAAATGTCAGAAATATATTATCACATGAAACAAACACACATTTCGATGCACCATGCCAAACTAGCGCTGGATGTCTATATTCAGCACGAACTATATGCGCTTCGTACCATTCAGTGTGAATTTATTGTAGCCGGTAATTATGATGATATGAGAAGGCATGAAAAGGCATTGCCACATCTCGAAAGAGCACTTGCAAGATCAAGAGACTTTCAGAATGTGCGTTTTATTGCTTCTTCTTTGTTTAATATGGGCAACAGCTATTACAGAATGGGAGACTTGAACCGCGCACTCGACTTAATGAAAGAATCCATCTCATTATTTGATCAAAATCAATCTGATCATCTTCGTCGATCGATAGACCCTCTTTATACAGCCGCTCAGATCTTATACAAACAAGGTAAAAACAATGAAGCATTATATTACAGAGAAGAATGTATGAAACGAGCAGAAGCTCTGCAGGATGACATTCATATTCAGAAGACCATTTTTTTAGAAGCATTGTACTTACGACAAGATGCAGAGCATATTAAACGAATTTTCCATTTTTTAGAATCTTCCTATGCATATCCAGATATAGAAGAGCTGGCTTTAGACACCGCAAAGTATTATAATGAAATGGAGGATTATGAAAAATCTTCCATGTTCTATGGGGAAGCGGAACATGCTCGTATCTATATTCAGAGAGGGGATTGTTTATATGAATTTTAAAAAATGGGCAGTCGTCTGTACAAGCATCACAATCTTGGCATTATGGATCACATCACCTAATGCCGACCCCGATAACAGAAACCATACGCTAGAAAAACCGAATTCGCAGCATATCACGATCTAAAAAGCCCTTTTTAAAGGGCTTTTTTTATTGACCGCTTCAATCATCGTAGGTTGCACATTCATAAAAATAAAAAATGGAGGAAAGATGAAAGTGAGTGTTTTTCATTGACTCTTGAATTTAGATTGTGTACAATTCAATTGTAGAAAATATTAATAGAGCGAAAGAGGGTTATATTCATGTCAGAAGTTTTATTTACTGCAACGGTATCAGCTGTAGGAGGAAGAGAAGGTAAGGTTGTGTCAACAGATGGCGTACTAGAGCATGATGTAGCAATGCCAGGAACGCCAAGAGCGAAAAAGCTTGAGAAAGCAACGAATCCAGAGCAATTATTCGCAGCGGGCTATTCTGCATGTTTTGATTCAGCTCTTCAAATGGTCGCAAGACAAGAGCGTATCCGTTTTGAAAGTGAAGTAACGGCACATGTAAGCTTAATCAAAGACAGTTCAGACGGCGGTTTCAAACTAGGTGTCAAATTAGAAGTAAAAGGAACTGGAATTGAGCAATCTGCACTTGATGAACTTGTTCATAAAGCACACGGCGTTTGCCCATACTCAAAAGCAACGCAAGGAAACATTGAAGTAGAATTAGTAGCTGTCGCTCAATAATAGACATCAAAAAAAGGCTGAGGGAATATTCCCTCAGCCTTTTGATTGTGTTAATTTTTGCAGAAGCTCATGTAAAGAAGCGCGAAGTGTTTTCAGCTCTTCTTCTGATCTGCCTGTTCCAGACAGCATTTGAAATGGAATCGAAGTGGCCTTCTCTTGTAAAGCTTCTCCGTATTCTGTTAAACGAATTTGGACCGAACGCTCATCCTCTTTCGAACGTTCGCGGATGATGAGTCCATTTTGTTCCATTCGTTTTAGCATAGGTGTGAGTGTACCGGAGTCTAAATATAAAAGCTCTCCCATTGTTTTCACATTTAATGTCCCATGCTCCCATAACAAAAGCAGTGCCAAATATTGCGGGTATGTGATATTCAACTCTTCTAATAATGGTTTATACTGCTTCGTCATTTCTCTTGAACTTGCATATAACAAGAAACAAAGCTGATTTTCCAGCTTCATATGTTCAAATTCATTTGTCATATCTGTCACCAACTATTTTTTGTCATACTTATCATTGTATAAGATTTTCTTCCTTTTTAAAATAAATACAGACTAAAAATGAAAAATTCTTCAATGTGCCATAAATGTTTGAGCAACGAATAGAACGTGAAAGGTATAAGTAGAAGAAGGAGGAGATCAAGATGAAACCATTATTTACTGCAAAAGTAAAAGCACAGCACGGAAGAGCAGGACATGTTCGTTCTGATGATGGTGTGCTTGACCACAACATTGTGATGCCAAACGCAAAGAAAGATGGAGAAACTGGTACGAATCCTGAACAATTATTTGCAGCGGGTTATGCGGCCTGCTTCGGAGGGGCGCTTGAACAAGTCGCTAAGAAGCAAGGTGTCGAAATTGAATCAGAAGTAGAAGGACATGTCAGTCTATTAAAAGATGAAAGTGATGGCGGTTTTAAACTTGGTGTGAAGCTGATTGTTTCCGCTAAAGGGCTTGACCATGACAAAGCGAAAGAGCTTGTTGAGGCTGCACATGAATTCTGTCCATATTCAAAAGCAACAAGAGGAAACATCGAAGTAGAGCTCGAAGTGGCGGAATCATGAAAAGAAAAAAGGGCTAAAATTTAGCCCTTTCTCAACAATCTACTGACATCTGCTGTGGAGCAGGTGTCTTTTTTTAGTATTCTTTCTTTTTGTCGTATGTGTCCCATGCTTCAAATGGAGCAAGGGTTTTTTGAAGGGTCAGCTGGTAAAATGGAATGTTTCTTGATTCGTATTCTTTATTGATTTCTTCATAAATAAAGGAGTCATCAAAACCAGAAGTCGCTGCATCCTTGTGTCCAGCGGCAAAATATACGGCCTTTGGTCTAGCCCAATAGATAGCACCAAGACACATTGGACAAGGCTCACAGCTTGTATACAAAATACAGTCTTCTAATTGGTATGTATGTAGTGTTTGGCACGCCTTTCGAATAGCTGTCACTTCTGCATGTGCAGTTGGATCATTACTTGTTGTGACATTGTTGCTTCCCTCTGCAATAATCTGACCGTCTTTGACAATGACCGCTCCAAAAGGGCCGCCTGTGCCACTATTTACTCCTTCTACTGCAAGATCAATTGCGCGTTGTAAAAAAGCTTCGTGATTCATTGTCTTCCTCCCTTTGTTCGACTGACTTCTCTAGTATAAACGAATCATGATAGAAAAGGAATCATTGTAGGAGGAGATTGAACAGGACAATTTGCGCATAAAAAACCCCTGCCAAATGTTCAGCAGGGGAAGAGTGAGTCCATTATGCGTGCTGCGCTAGCTTTTTACGAGCGACTTCAGCAGCTGTCACCATGTTTTTCAAAGCAGCAATGGTTTCAGGTTCTTGTCTTGTTTTCAGTCCACAGTCAGGGTTGACCCAGAAGCGATCTGTCGGACATACGTTCAGTGCATCATCAATGATTTTACTCATTTCTTCAACAGATGGAACGCGCGGGCTGTGAATGTCATACACCCCAAGTCCAAGGCCTTTCAAATACGGGTGTTTTTCTAAATAATCGAGGAACCCGCCATGACTGCGTGAATGTTCAATCGTAATCACGTCTGCATCAAGGTCTTCAATCGTATCAACAATATCCTCGAAGTTACTGTAGCACATATGTGTATGAATTTGCGTTTCATTTTGAACAGACGATGTCGATAGACGGAATGACTCTGCTGCCCAGTTTAAGTATGCTGCCCAATCACTCTCTTTTAAAGGAAGACCTTCTCTTAGCGCAGGTTCATCCACTTGAATCACTTGAATACCCGCTGCTTCTAACGCTTCTACCTCTTTGCGTAAAGCAAAAGCGATTTGGAAGGCAATGTCTTTACGAGAGATATCTGTTCTTGGGAAAGACCAGTTTAAGATCGTGACAGGCCCTGTCAGCATTCCTTTGACTTTTTTCTCTGTTAAGCTTTGAGCGTAAACCGTCTCTTTCACTGTCATTGGCTCTGTAAATTCTACATCTCCATAAATGATCGGCGGCTTCACGCAGCGTGATCCATAAGATTGAACCCAAGCGAATTTTGTAAAGGCAAATCCAGCGAGTTTTTCACCGAAGTATTCAACCATGTCTGTACGTTCAAATTCTCCATGAACGAGTACATCTAGGCCAATCTCTTCTTGAATATCAATCCATCTTTTTGTTTCTTTTTTAATAAATTCATCATACTCTGCATCTGTCCACTCATTTTTGCGCCATTTTTGACGAGCACTGCGCACCTCAGCTGACTGAGGGAAGCTTCCGATTGTTGTGGTTGGAAGAAGCGGCAGTTCAAGAGATTCATTTTGAATGCGTAGTCGTTCTTCAAAAGCAACTGGACGTTTAAAATCTTTTGATGAAAGGCTGTTGCGCTCTGCTGTCAGGTCCGCATTCGTTCCTTTCGCGAATTCTTTTAACGTCAGAAGTGCTTCATTTGCTGCATGGATGTCTGCATCAATGGCAGCTGCTCCTTTTGATAAGCCTTCTTTTAATAGCGTTAATTCAGCCAGCTTTTCAGTGGCATAAGAAAGTCCGTTTAATAGTTTTTCTTCAAGCTGTTCGCTCGGATGTTTTGCAACTGGTACATGTAACAGGCTGCTTGAAGGCTGTAGCCATACTTCTTTTGGCTGCACGTCAGCAATCACTTCAGAAATAAACGATAATCTTTCTCCTAGATCTGATCTCCAAATATTTCTGCCGTCGATGATACCGGCTGCTAAAATTTTATCTTTTGGGAAGCCGTGTTTTTTCAATTGTTCAAGGTTTCGTCCTTGATCATGGACAAAATCAAGACCGATGGCTTCAACAGGATACGTGACAAGCTCTTCATAGGCATCTACTGAGTCAAAGTATGTTTGAAGGAGAACGTTTAAGGCAGGTACAGCTTCTTTAATCGTTTGATAGATGGCTTTTACTGCTTTCACGTCTTCACTTGAAGCTGTGACTAAAGCAGGCTCATCAATTTGAACCCATTTTACACCGGCTTCTTCAAGCTCTTTTAACAACTGAGTATAAAGCGGCACTAGGCGTTGCTGAATCTCTTTCACTTCATTGGCTTCATAGCCTTTAGAAAGTGCGACAAATGTATAAAGGCCAAGAACGACAGGTTTTGTTTCAACACCAAACGCTTTTTTCACCTTTTCGTATGCTTCAAGTGGTTTGTTATGTGTGAGTTTGAATTCTGTGCTTTTTTCGTATTCTGGAACGATGTAGTGATAGTTTGTATTAAACCATTTTGTCATTTCACTTGAGACAGCATCTTTTGTTCCTCTTGCCATCGCAAAGTATGTATCTAGCGGGTCTTTCAAGCTGCGGAAGCGCTCTGGAATCCAATTGAACATAACGGCAGTATCCAGCACGTGATCATAGAAGGTGAAGTCGCCAGAAGGAACAACGTCAATTTGTTGATCAATTTGAGTTTTAATAGCGGCTAAAAATTGTTCATCGAGTGTGCTTAAGAGGGTTTCTCGGTCAGTTTGACCTTTCCAATAAGACTCAAGTGCTTTTTTCCATTCTCTGTTTAAACCAATTCGCGGGAAACCTAGATTACTTGTTTTAACAATTGTCAATTCCAATTCCTCCTCTAAATATAAAAAGACACTCACACTCATGATCAAGATTGATGAGGGCAAATGTCTGGTTTAAAAAGACAAAATGTGTGTGCGAAAGAAGGCGTAAGTATCAATGACGAACGCTTTTCCGACATCTCCTATCAACCGTAGGGGGTTTGATGTGATAGAGCGGCTGGTATCCTGGCTCGCGAATCTGCAAGCTTTTCATCCTTCCCATCCTCATGACAGTGGATTATTAACGAAAAGCTCTCCTCACTTACAGTGGCGGGACCGCGCCGGATTTTCACCGGTCTTCCCAATTAAAATTCGATGTGTGATCGAATTACCGACTCTCAAACTATGAATTTATTGTGTTCGATTATATAACGTTCACTTCATTTCGTCAAAGTAAATTTTGAATAATTTTAATTAAAAAAATCCTGAGAAAATTCTATCTTTTCTCAGGACCTAACATGTACCTATAGAGACAAAAGTTCTGCTTCCAATGTTTTCTCAAGAAGCACATCTGGTGCAGTTAAATATAAAAACCCGTTTCCTACAAGGGTTTTTGATTGTTTTAGCGGAAGGGTTCTCCGTACGAGCTGAGCATATACCTCAGGTTCTGTCAGCTTACGCTGGAACGCTTCTTCTTCGGCATTTTTAATAATGGCGAGTGCACCGCTCACATGAGGGGCAGCCATGGAAGTGCCTGTTAGTCTTCCGTATTTATGGTTAGGGAGAGTGGATAAAATGTCTTCACCTGGAGCGACGAGGTCGATTTCTTTATTCGCATTGGAGAATTCAGAGGATTCTCTTGCAAGAGAGACAGAGCCGACGGCAATGACCTCGTTGTATGCAGCTGGGTAGGAGAACTCTTCAGTACGCTCGTCTCCGTCACCTTCATTTCCTGCTGCGCAGACAACAAGCACACCGCTGCTTACCGCATGTTGGATGGCCTTTTGCAGTTCTGGTTCATTGCTTGGCCCACCGAGAGACATGGAAATGATATCAACCTTCTGCTCAACCGCATAGTTAATGCCATTGATAATCCATTCGTATTTCCCGCTGCCATTTTTCCCTCCAAGAACTTTCACGATCAACAGCTTGGCTTCAGGGGCAACACCTAAAATGCCGCCATTTTGATCCGTTGCTGCAATCGTTCCTGATACATGGGTACCATGCCCGTTGTAGTCTTTTACATTCTCAGCATCTCCATTGTCATCATCGGTAAAGTTTTTTCCTCCGATAATCTGATCTTTTAAATCGGGATGCTCCGTGTCGCAACCTGTATCAAGGACAGCAATGGTTATGCCTTTTCCTTTGAAGCCACTTGACCAAAGTTCGGGTGCTTTAATCTCCTGAATACTTTCCGGCGTCTCTTTCGCTTCCATCACATTGGCTTTTACTTCATACGGAATTAAGCGAATTTCACCTTTCATAAGAAAGCCCTCCTTATTTTGTTTTCAAAGTAGATTCAGGTTGCGTAATGTTATTGTATAAAACAAATGTTTGATCGGAAAGGGTCAATTGTAATAATTTTTCAAATAATCAAATAATTATTTATTGTGCAGTTCTCCTCATATCTTGCCGAAAGAAGTCACCTTTTGAAGAAAACTCTTAGTATCATATGAAAAAGAATGAAATGCTGCATAGTGAGCTTGCACCTGTACAGATGAAAATGGGTGAAAAGAACTAAAAAAGGCAGATCGAAAAAAACATCATATAAAGAGATAGAGGATGACAGAAAAGAAAAAGGTACATGCCATGTGCAGATGATTGTTTTTTCATTATAATGATCGAAAGAATATAGAATGTAAAAAGTATTTGACATTTTTTAAGCGGATGATATGATTAAAATGTAAAAAGTATTTGACATTTTGATTGGGAGGGGACTAACCGTTGGATGTTGTCAAAGTTGTGTATTCAGTCATATTATTAGTGGTCGGACTATTCATCTTTATCGCGCCTATGATTCTAAAGGGTGATGAAAGAAAGCGATTTATCTACTCAAAGGCTCAATCGTATGCATTTATGGTGGTCATTGGTATGCTTTTATTAGAAGTCGCACAGTCCATATTTTTAACGACCCAAGGGAACAATTCTGATAAGGGGTTTGGGATTTCTCCCATCATGTTCCTAACTGTGATTTCGGTCATTTATTTAGTTACATTACTCATATACAGAAAAAAATATGGTGATTAAATTGCAAAATCATATAAGAGAACTAAGGAAATCCATTAAATTATCCCAAGAAGAACTTGCTAAACGGTGTAAGGTCTCGAGACAAACCATCAATGCCATTGAAAACGATAAGTACGACCCTACTTTACAATTAGCCTTTGACATCGCCTCTGTTTTGAATACGACTGTAGATGAGCTTTTTGTCAGTCAACCTAAAAAGAAGTAAGGGACCAGCCTCAGAAAAGAGGCTTTTTTTGTTGATTTGTGTAATGTGAAAGGTTCAGCTGAAAATAAAAATCAACCATATTACATAACAATTCCTCATTCATGAAAAATAAGATATGAAGATTGTGACTGTTCCAATGGAGAAAGGCAACATATAATAATGGAAAGACAAGCTTGCCTTTCAGATAGGAGAGATAGAGATGAACAAAGGGAAGATACTCGTGGTCGAAGATGAAAAGAAAATTGCAAGAGTGCTGTCATTAGAACTTGAATATGAAGGGTATGAGGTCACAGTCCAAGATACAGGGATGAAAGGGCTCCAGGCGCTCGAGGAGGAGAGTTTTGATTTAGTGCTTCTAGATGTCATGCTTCCAGAATTAAGCGGACTTGAAGTGCTTAGAAGGGTTCGAAAGACAAATACGGCAACACCGATCATTTTGATTACCGCAAGAGGAAGTGTTCCCGATAAGGTCAGTGGTCTTGATCTTGGGGCAAACGATTATATTACAAAACCCTTTGACATAGAAGAATTATTAGCGCGAATTCGTGCACAGCTGAGGTTCAATCACAATGCGCAAGAGGAAAAGGACATTGAGTTAAGTATTGCAGATTTAACGGTGAATGAGAAAACAAGAGAAATTCAAAGAGGCGGTCAGACGCTTGAGCTGACACCGAGAGAATATGACCTGCTTGTTCATTTATTGAAACATCAGCAGCAAGTGCTCACAAGAGATCAGCTTTTAACAGCTGTTTGGGGTTTTGATTATTTTGGTGACACGAACGTGGTTGATGTCTATATTCGCTATTTAAGGAAAAAAATCGATTACCCGTTTGAAAAACAATTGATTCACACAGTGAGAGGTGTGGGTTATGTGATGAAAGGATAAAGCATGAGATTAAAAAATAAGATCCAGCTTTATACATCGTTGTCCTTGTTTTTAATGGTGCTACTGTTTCATACAGCGATTTATTTTATTTTTTCGATGACCTTGACGCAAAAAGATATGTCCAGACTGTCGGAAGTAGCTGAAAATATTGCGATTGCACTAAAGAAGTCAGAAGAAGAGGGCCTTCCATCTTCAGAGCTTCTGAAAGCGTATCTGCCTCAAAATGGTATGATCCGTGTCGTCACAGAGAAAGGTGAATCAAAGCTGACCGTCACGAAGGAATCTACGTTTAGCTCACTTCCTTTTACATACGAATCTGGTCAGACAGCAGAAATTCAAGAATACAATAAGCATATGATTGCGTTTGCGGCTATCCCTGTCATTTGGACAAATGGGGACATTGTGTCGCTGCAAGTATATGAAGAAATTGAAAATACAGAAGAGAACTTGGCGTTATTAAAAATGATTTTAATCACTACTGGCGTTTTGTTTATTGTGCTTTCTTATTTTGCAGGCCACATTTTAACGAAACAAATTGTCCGCCCAATTAGCCGAATGACCAATACGATGAAAGCAAGTATGAGAGAAAAGGCATTTAAACGAATTGAATTAACAGGCGATTCAAAGGATGAACTGTATCAAATGGGTCAAACCTTTAATGAAATGGCCGAAATTCTCGAGAAACATTATGAGAAAGAGCAGCAATTTTTACACGATGCTTCTCATGAATTGAAAACACCCATTACCGTCATCATGAGCTACAGCAATTTACTAAAACGCTGGGGGCAAAGCCGGCCAGAGGTCGTAGAAGAATCCTCTCAAGCCATTCATGATGAGGCGAAAAAAATGAAAAGGCTGACAGATCAACTACTCACACTGGCGAAAAATGGGCAGCCGCTTTACTTGGACATGAAGCCGGTTGATCTTGGTCAATTGTGCAGCCAAGTCGGCCATACACTTGAAGTGGCAACCAATCGAACCATCCTTACTCATATACAAACCGATCAGCCTGTGATTGCTGAAGGAGACGAAGAGAAGATCAAACAGCTTTTGACCATCTTGATTGATAATGCGGTTAAATATAGTGCAGAGCCAGTTGATGTGAACTGCGGACGAGCAGGAGAGAAACCGTTTATTTCGGTTGTTGACAAAGGAATTGGCATAAAAGAAGAGGATCTGCCGAAAATCTTTGACCGCTTTTTCCGTGTGGATGAAGCGAGAAACAGTGAGACGGGTGGGACTGGACTTGGCCTGTCAATTGCGAAGCAAATTGCTGAAGAGCATGGGGCTGAGCTAAAGGTAGACAGCCGTATCGGTGAAGGAACCGTGATGACCATTCTTTTTCAGAAATAAGTAGGTCTTTTCTCATCAATTTCTCATTTCCTCCTTATAAAATAGGAAATAGGAAGGAGGCGCTGCATGTCTAAAAAAATGAAAATGCTGCTTACGCTCGCAGGATGTCTTTTCATTCTTGTGGCTTTTGCAATGCTCATGATTCAAACCATTGACAAAAAAATATTAAGCGAAGCAGACATTAAAAAAATCATCGCAAAAGACTACAATGGAAACATCACAAATATTGATTTGATCAATCATAAACAGGACTATACATTGACGCTTGAAAATTCAAATGGCATCTATCAAATCATTGCATCTTCCTCAAGCGGTCAAATGAAAGAGATGAAACAGTTAAAGAGCCATCAAAAACCAAATGAGAAAAATGCCGAACTTCAAGCAGAAGAAGCGGCAGTGAAAAAAGTGAAGGGTACTGTGATTCAAAAGAAAGAAAAATCGGATCGCTTTATCTTTACGATTCAATCAAAAAAAGAACTGTATCAAGTGGATGTTGAGAAAGACACGTTCAAGGTGATTGAAGCAGAAAAGAAAAAGCCAACCTCTAAAGAAAAGAAGCTGACAAAAATAACGGTAGAAGAAGCCATTCAGATTGCCGTAAAAGAAGTGGGCGGCACAGTGGATGATGCAGACCTTGAAACTTTTAGCGGAATGCTCGTGTTTGAGGTAGAGCTCGATTTGCCGGATGGAAGAGAGGCAGAGGTGTTAGTGAATGCCTATACAGGAGATATTGAAGGTATTACGTACGAAAACTAATCATTTTCTCATGATTTTCTCATCTTCCTTTCCTTCCTTTATCATCTTGTTTTTTTAAGATAAAGGAGAAATAAACAGAGGAGGAATGAAATATGATAAAAAAAGTACTAGTCGCTACAGCATTCACAGGAGCCCTTGTCGCAGGTGGTTTCACCCTTCAAGCGCAAAATACAAATCAAACGGCAAATGCCGAACAAGTGGTGCAAAAGAAATCTTCATTTGTCTCAAAGAAACAGGCTGAAAAAGCAGCATTAAAAGTTGTGAAAGGCTATGTAGATGATGTAGATCTTGAGCGTAAAAAAGGAAAATGGGTATATGAGGTCGAGATAAAAAAAGGCGGCTTTGAATATAAAGTATATGTCGATGCCAAAACAGGCAAAGCGCTCAATGATCCAGTCAAAGAAAAGAAACAAAATGTAAAAATCACCAAAAAACAGGCTGAACAAATTGCCCTTGCAAAAGTAAAAGGAACAGTCACAGATTCAGAATTAGATAAAGAAAATGGTGTGTACTTGTATGAAATCGAAATTACGACACCAAGCGGCGAAGAAGTTGATTTTGAGATTTCCGCTAAAACAGGCAAAATCCTCAAGCAAGAATGGGACGATTAAGCTATAAATAAACCTTTGAGCGTGATAGAAAACCTTTGCATCCCTAGGAAGGACGAGCACTGGCGCGGAGCGAATTTGACATTCGTAAGCACCAGCACGCACACGCTGAACCTTACACTTTTATGTGTAAGGTTTTTTCATTGGGACAAACTACTGGAAAGGAGGCGAGAGAATATGATGAAGAAAAAAGAAGAAGAACAGACGATGGATCGTGCGGAATATGTTCCCCATCCTGATGGAGAAGGATATGCTTTGTTTTTGCATGATTCCTTTCATCTCCTCTCCCAAGAGGATATGAATCAGCCAGAAGAGGAATAAAAGACATGAAAGGGCGATGGTCAACTTGTCTATCGCTCTTTTTTTTTGAAAAGTAAGCGAATACATCAGGAAACTTGGCATCTTGCTTATTGACATCATTGCGCTTTTTCTGTAATCTCAGTGTGTCAACAATATGAGACTTCGTTAGGTGAGGCTCCTGTATGGAGATACGCTGCTGCCCAAAAATGTCCAAAGACGCCAATGGGTCAACAGGAATCATCGACATAAGGTGATTTTTAATGCAGCTGGATGAATCCTATGCCATACAGTGCTAAAGCTCTACGATTGAAGGAGCAAGTGTTTATTTGTCATGCTTACAAAGCGCCTTCATTCGGTTGAAGGTGCTTTTTTATGAGAAAAGGAGGTGTGGGGATGGATCATCCCGATTCGAGACACATAGAGAGTATGTCAAAAGATCAGATTGACACATCAGATAGAGGAGATCCTGACCCCCGCACAATCTAAGGGATTCGGGTATCTCCTGATTTTGGGGAGGTAACAGCGATGATACAGAACATTACGTACGATGAACTCATTTTACGCATCATTATTTTACTAAGAGATGGAAAACGTAAAGAATTTAAAAACATTATGGAAGAACTGCAGCCTTATGATATGGCCTACTTATTCAAGGAGCTTCCAGAAAAACATCGCGGCCGCTTTCTCAGCTTTTTAACAGTCGATGACGTGACGGAAATGATGGGTGAACTGGAGCGGGAATATCAAGAGATTGTTCTTGAAAAAGTAGGGAAAGACAAAGCCACCTTCGTCACAAACAAAATGGATAACGATGACCTTGCCAACTTGTTTGATGAGATGGAGGATGAGCTGAAGGATCAGCTTTTATCTAACATGGAAGCAGAGGAATCCAAGGCCGTCCAGCTTCTCATGAATTACCCTGCTGAGACAGCAGGCCGGATCATGACCAATCGGTACGTTTGGATTCCGCAGCATTATACGGTTCAGGATGCCGTGGTGAAGCTGAAAAGCTTTGCTGAAATTGCCGAATCGATCAACTACTTATATGTCATAAATGATCAAAAACAGCTTGTAGGGGTACTCTCATACAGGGATCTTATTTTAGGTGAGCCAGATGAAAAAGTGCAGGATCTTATGTTTACAAGAGTCATTGCCGTTGGTGCCTTTCAAGACCAGGAAGAAATCGCAAAGCTCATTGAACGATATGATTTCCTTGCCATCCCTGTTGTAGAAGAGAACAATGTCTTAGTCGGAATTGTGACAGTCGATGATATCATTGATGTTGTGATTCAAGAGGCAGGAGAAGACTATGAAAAGTTTGCTGCCTCTGGTAAAGATATCACGTTCGACACACCGGCATTTGTGGCGGCATACCGCCGTCTTCCATGGCTCATTTTGCTCTTATTCATTGGGCTGATTTCAGGTAGTATCTTAAATTATTTTGAAGATACCCTGCAGCAAGTCGTTGCTTTAGCATTCTTCATGCCGATGATTGCAGGTATGACAGGGAATACAGGGACACAGTCTCTAGCGGTTGTCATTAGAGGATTGTCAAAAGAAGAATTAACGAAAAAAACCATTATGCGCTTGATTTTCAGAGAGCTGAGAACAAGTATTTATATTGGGATTGTTTGTTCAATCATTATTACGGTCGTTGCCATGGTATGGCAGGGCAATATGATTTTAGGTTTTGTTGTTGGTTCCTCGCTTCTTGCAACACTGATTATTGGGACAATGGCAGGTACGGTCGTGCCGATTATTTTACACAGATTAAACGTCGACCCAGCCATTGCATCTGGACCGCTGATCACAACATTGAATGATATTTTATCCTTACTCATCTATTTTGGAATTGCAACAGCATTTCTTCATACACTGATGTAGTCAAAAGACTGTAAAATGTAACGTTTTACAGTCTTTTTTGAATAAAGATTGCATATAGCGCTTCCATCCTTTACATTTTAAGGAGAAGGTGGGAGAGAAAAATGAAGAAGCTTTTATTCATTTTCATGTGCATTGTTTTGCTAAGTGCATGTTCAAGAGAAGACGAGGGAAAAGATAGAAGACTGGTAGCATCAGAGCATATGCTTGAAGCGATAACTGAAGGAAATAAACGAAAAATGGACAACGTCTATGTCGAAGGCGCAGTCCCAAGTCCAAGTGACATTCTTAAATCGAAAAAGGAATGGGGAATTGAGACGCTTTCTTATGAAGATTTTCAATTGGAAGAAGCCAGCATCCACGTCTTTCATGCAAATTATAAAGATGCAAACACTGGAGAAAAAAAGGCGCTTGCCTTTCGGGTGAAAGAAGATCCTGAAAAAGGCGGCGTACGGATTGACTTTGTAGGGGTTGTTGAAGGAACTGACGCTTCATCTAAATAAAAAGAATCGTTCATATGCTTGGCATAAGTTGAGATAATGTAAAAGGATAGAAGAGCTGAAATGTCGCTCTATCTATCCTCTTTTTTCTTATTAACGAAAACAATGATCTGTCTCAGATCACATATTCGTAATGCCTATTAACTCCATAAATTGTGACAGAGCACTGGTCATGTACGAATCACGTCGCCTGATCAACACAGTGGGTACGATTCGATGTGGTTCTGGTAATGGATGACAGGTAAATTTGCCTTCTCCCCGAGATTCAACCATAGATTTTGGTAATATAGTCACTCCCAGCCCGCTTTCAACACATTTAAGGACGCCCTCTAACGTACCATATTCCATGACCTTCATAGGAGGATAGCCGTTGTTCTCTAGCCACTTTTGCCATCGTCCTAAATAAATACAATGGGCGAATGACGAGAGCAACGGCTCATGTAAAATAGATTCTACCTGGAATTGCTCCGTGGAGTAGCTTGTAATGAGAACGAGGGATTCTTCCAATACAGGATACTCGATGATTTCTGGATGAAGAATTGGCCCATCTACCAAAGCGCCGTCTACTTTGTAGTTGAGGATAGCGCTAACTTGGTCGACTGTAGGTGCCATATACAAGCTCAATTCTACTTGTGGAAATGTTTTGTGATATTCTGTGAAAATGCTGGGCAATCTTGTAGATGCGGTGGACTCTATAGATCCAATGTGTAAAGATCCCCGCGGAGTAGAGGAAAGCTTTACTGCTTCTATCGCTTCTTCGTAATCATATAGCAATTTATTTACATAGGGCAGCAGTTCACGTCCTGCAGGCGTTAAAGATATTTTCTTATGATATCGATAGAGAAGAGGTACACCTAACTCTTGTTCAAGACGTTGGATTCTTGCGGTGACATTGGACTGCACATAATTTAATTTTTGAGCAGCTTTTGTGATGCTTTGTTCAATGGCAACGGCTTTAAATACTTCCAAAGATTTAATATCCAAACTAACTCTCCTTTTTTGCATCACAAATTGTGATGATCTATATGCTGTTTTTTGATTTTACGTGATCCAATGAAGTATGTAAACTAAATGATAGAAGAGGTTGATGCTCATTGCGTCCCTTTTATCTGATTGAGAGGAGAAAATGAGATTTTCTTAGCTGTGGCAATTAAACGTTTCCATTTAATAAGGAGGGGAATCGATTGATTTCAAAGGTAAATATCGAAGAAAAATTTTCGCAAATAAATGATTATTGGAATCCTAGAATAGGTGGAGAGTTGAATGACTCATACATGAAAATGGTGAAAATTAAGGGTGAATTCATTTGGCATCACCATGATGATGAGGATGAAATGTTCTTTGTGTGGAAAGGCAATCTAGTCATCCGTTTTAGGGATAGGGAAATAACGCTTAATGAAGGAGAATTTCTTGTGATACCAAAAGGAGTTGAACATCAGCCCATTGCTGAAGAAGAAGTTCACTTGCTCTTAATAGAACCCAAAACGACGCTAAACACGGGGAATGTGCTCAATGAACGAACTGTTTCGATTCCTGAACAAATTTGAAAAACTAAATCGTTAAAGATCAAGTATCTTAGGTGATAAATAGTAGAATGGTTGTTTTAGCTAATAACGAGGCTGCAATTGCTGCCTCGTTTTGTTGCATCAATGATTCAAGATGAGCTGTAACGCATTTGCTTTCGCGACTCTTCAGCAAGAATCAGTCTTTGGATCAGTTTGTGCTTTCATCGTTTCATATTCAGGGCGATCAGATGCTAAGTCTATTTTGCCGAGTAAGGGATTGTTATTTAGTTCATCGATTTTTGTACCGGAAGTGTGCGTTGATCTGTCCTTCCAGCATTTTTTTCTTAAATTGACCACTTTTTAATGCCTGTTCTTTTTTCTTCATGTCTTTTAAAATTTCCGCTGTCTGCACACCATCTTCCCGTTTATTGGCGATATCCATTAAACGTTCTACATCAGAAAAAGAATATTTCCGTGTGCCTCTTGTTGAGCGCTGGGGGTAGATGAGTTTCCGTTCCTCATAATATCGGATTTGCCTGACGGAAAGTCCTGTTAATTCACTGACAATCCCGATTGAAATGACTTTTTTATCTTTATAAGATACATCTTCCTGCGTCATATCCTCACCCCTGCAAGTCTTTTCTTCATATTATATCGAACAGTCAGTAAAAAAACCTAACGTTTGTTAGATAATATAACACAAAAATGAATAAAGTGAAAAACAATGGAAGGAAAATTAACATATAAAGTGCAAAACATATCACGTGAACATATGATAAGAAAAAGAAAAAATGAGGAGGAGGCGCACTTGATGGAGAAAACACAGATCATCCGTATGGCAAAAGAAATCATCGCATTAGATGTGAAGAGGGATGAACTGCTGGAGCAGTTCATGCAGGCTGCGGGTCAGAATGCACATGCTCTTCTTAGAGCCGTACAAAATGATTTGTATAAAAAGTCCTCATAAGCACCCGATCCATATCCATTGATAGGAGGGGAGATGTCGTGCGGCGTATATTAAAAGAAGCTTTAGCGAAAGAAAGACATTATTATACGAAGCAGCTTTGCTCACTTGGGGTGTATAGCCCTGATATGACCAAGAACATGACAATTAGTGACTTAAAAAAAGAGTATCATTTCTTTTTCAACAAAACCGATCGCTATCTTTAACATCCCTTATCATGTGCGTTGTCACATGAAGGGTCTTTTTTTGTGTGTTTAATATTATAGCAATATTGAATTTTGTAGAAATTTGACGAATCAAATGTAAGAAAATATAGAGCCTTTACAGATTATGTTAAAATTTGTCGTAACATGATGGTTTGCTGGAAAAGCTTTTTTTCGAGATGATTGTGAAAAATAAGAAGGATTTTAAAAGTTTATATCGAAATCTTATACATAACACGAATGGAGTCACTTATGTGGTTGAAAGGGTTTTCAAAAACGTACTTCTATTTTTTACGAAAGGCTCCAACTGCACCGCAAGAAAGCCTTGAAGTTAAAAAAATATTATAAGAGGTAGATATGTGATGAGACTATCGTTTAATGAAGAAGAAGTAGAACGTTCAATGACGCTTTACAAAGTTTTTGCAAGGGCATTTAAAAGCGTTTCCGAACACAGTATTAGAGACAGCAAGGAGCATGGATTCAATCCAACTGAATTTGCCGTTCTCGAATTACTGTATACGAGAGGTGCTCAAAAACTTCAGCAAATCGGCTCAAGACTCCTGCTTGTCAGCGGGAATGTGACGTACGTAATTGACAAGTTAGAACGAAATGGTTTCATTGAAAGAGAACAGGACCCAAAGGATAAGCGGTCAGTTTATGCCCATTTAACGGATAAAGGGCGCAGTTATCTGGATAAAATTTATCCAATCCATTCTCTTCGAATTGCGCGGGCGTTTTCTGGTCTTTCGCGTGAAGAACAGGAGCAATTAATTAGTCTGCTGAAAAAAGCAGGTATTCACAGTCAGCATTTGTTATTTAGATAAAACGAAAAGGTGCCATGGTTGGCACCTTTTTTATGTATCCAGCTGATGAGCAGGATAGGCGATAAATTTTTCAATATCACTAGCCGGAAGTGGCTTGGCATAATAAAAGCCTTGTAGATCGTCACAGCCCTGCGCAGATAAAAGTTGCGCTTGTGCAAAAGTTTCAACACCTTCAGCAATGACTTCTAGAGATAGCTGGTGCCCCATTGCAATAATAGCCCCTGTAATTTGCTCAGACTTTGAATCGCTCAAAATATCCTCGATAAATGATTTATCAATTTTCAGACGGTGAATCGGCAAATCCTTCAAATAGCTTAAAGAGCTATGGCCTGTACCAAAATCATCAATACTAATACGGACGCCAAGTTGTTTTAGAGACGTCAGTACCTGTTTTGACTGCTTGATGTTGTCCATTGTCATGCTTTCTGTCACTTCAAGCTCAAGAAGTGATGGTTGAAGGTCGTATTTTTTTAGCGTTAGTTTGATCAAATCAATTAAGTCTTCAGAGTTAAACTGCTTAGCAGATAAATTGACCGCTACAGGGATTTTCAATTGCTTGTCATACCACAATTTTGCCTGCTGACATGCCGTGTCAATGACCCACCTTCCAATATCGATAATCAGGCCCGATTCTTCAGCAAGTTCAATGAAAGCCTCTGGTGATTTTAGAGAACCGTCTGGTGCTTTCATTCTTAAAAGGGCTTCAACACCTGTCATTTGTCTTGTTTTGGCGCTGATTTGCGGCTGATAATGAAGCACAAACTGCTTTCTTTGAATGGCATCTCGTAGCTCCAGTTCGCGATTAAGTCTGTCCTCACTCAATCTCTCCATAGATTCAGTAAAGAATTCATAGCGGCTTTGTTTATGTTTCTTTGATAAATACATGGCCATATCTGCTTTTCTCATCAATTCCATACCATTCTTTCCGTTTTGCGGAGAGATGGCGATTCCAATACTAATGGATGTAATGAGCTGATGGTTTTGAATGAAAAAAGGACGTTCAAATTGGTGAATGATGTTTTTCAAAAGCTGTTCAATTTTATGTGTGTTATGCTCCATGTGAGGAAAGATCATTAAAAATTCATCCCCGCCAATTCTTGCAATAAAGCCATTGTCAGGCAAACATTTGGTTAGTCTGTTTGCGGCGGCTTTCAACAGCAGATCGCCTATGTTATGACCAAGGGCATCATTAATAATTTTAAACCGATTTAAATCAAGAAAAAGAACTGCCGTTGACGTTTTTGTCTCTTCTTGAGCGGATAAAACATCATTTAAATGATTAATTCCGTGACGACGGTTCGGAAGTTCAGTTAATGCATCATAATGTGCCATCACATGAATTTCTTTTTCAGCAATCTTCTGCTGGGTTAAATCCTTTAAAACGAGATAAATGCTGTCAAGTGTATGGTTGACGTGTACGGGTATGTATGTAACATGATAATAATAAAAACGATCTGCTGCTTTCAGTTCTGCTTCACGCGTAATTGCTTTTTTAGATTGATCAATAAAGTCTTCCCACATCTCAGTCGGCATGACGTATTGACTCACATCATCACCGATCCAGGAATTGCACATTTTCAAAATGTGTTTGCCTTGGTCATTCGCAGATATCACTTTTCGATCAACAGATAACACGATAATCCCATCTATATTATGTTTGATCAGTGATTGGAACCGCTGTTCATTTTCTTTTAGCTGATCGGATTGTGACATAATCCGGTGATCAATATAGGCGCCGTAAATCATGAGTGATTGGACGATAAGTGTCATCAGGCCGATGAAAATGGACAGGCTGAATGGTGACATTTCAAGAGAACCACCCGCAGCGACCTGACCATCTGAATGAAAAAACATCGTCGAAGACGCCATGCCAGTGTAATGCATACCCGCAATAGCAACGCCCATCATCAGAGCACCCGCTATTTTTAACAGCTGATCCTCCCGCCTTTTCTCAGAGCGATGGAGCCGGAAAAAAAGGTGTAATGAAAAGAATGAAGCGAGCGCACCAATAAAAAACGAAAGAAAAAAGAGAACAGGGTCATAGCTGATGGTGACATTGGTCATTGATTCCAATCCGAGGTAGTGCATGCTGCAAATAGCTGAGCCCATCGTGATCGAACTAATCAAAAGTCGTCTTGTAGAAAGTTGCTGCTGAATACATATTGAAAAAGCAATGAAAGAACCGATAAAAGAGGCCAAAATCGATAAAATGAGTAAGGGTGTTTCATATGTGATACCAGAGCGTAGATGAAACGCCATCATGCCAATAAAATGCATTGACCATATTCCCATCCCCATGATCATCGCACCAATGATCAACCATACTCTTTTCTTTGCGCCGCTCGACTGGATCACCCGGCTGGCTAATTGAAGAGCTGAGTAGGAGGCGACAGCGGCGACAGCGACTGACAGAAAGACAAGCCATCCGTTGTAGCTTCCTGTTAAATGTGTCATGTAAGAAAACCTCCTGTATCTAAAAACAGACATATACTTAATATATCGGATCAAGTGGCGCCTGTGTTCACTTTTCCTTTACTTAAAAAGGGTATTTAGCATTTTTTTTGAACATTTTTTATAGTAAAATCAAATTTAATGTAAAAAAACGAAGAAAAGTGAATCATTTTTGTTTTTTTATTCGTTTAATAGGTGGCACGGTACGATTTGTAAGCATAGCCTGTCAAACTGATTATGTGTGAAAGGGATTGATAAACATCGAAGATTTTATTATTTCATTAGCTGATGCCTTTAAGAATTTGTCGTACTTCGGCATCTTTCTTGCATTATGCATTGAATTTGTTCCTGCTGAAGTGGTGTTGCCTCTTGCAGGTTACTGGGTTTCAAAAGGGGACATGGCCTTCATCGGTGTTGTGGCTGCCGGTTCTATTGGCGGTGTTGCAGGCCCCTTGACCTTGTACTGGTTAGGGCGTTATGGAGGGAGACCCTTTTTAAATAAATATGGGAAATATTTCTTTGTGAAACCTGAGTCACTTGATAAATCGGATGCCTTTTTTGAAAAACATGGCGGATTTGTTGCGTTTAGTGGCCGGTTTATTCCAGGGGTCAGAACCCTTATTTCCATTCCGTGTGGGATTGCGAAGATGAATGTGTGGGTTTTTTGCCTGTATACGTTTTTGGCGATTACGCCAATTACATTTGTATATGTGTATCTAGGATTTGTCCTTGGGGAGAACTGGCAAGAGGTTGGAACCATTTTAGAACCATATGTATTGCCGATTGGAATTGGTATGCTCTTATTGTTTGTTCTCTACGTGTGGCTGAAACGAAGAAAAAGAAAAACAGAAACACCAACGGCTTAATCAATGGGTGGAGATAAAAAGTCACCTGTTGACAATCCGGGGTCTGTTGATTATGATATAAGTAATCTAAATATTCTTAATCCCACCAAAGGGGAGTAGCGTCCGGTTTTTACCGGAAACAAAGTCGTCATTACATGGAACCTCATTCCATCGGCTTTGTTGGCATGATTATTTACATATCACATGTCTAGCAAGACCTTTGCCATTACAGGCAAAGGTCTTTTTTGCATTCATAAGCCTTTGTCTGTTGTGGGACAATAGATAAAAAATAAGGAGGAATGATGATGGATGCAGCAATTATTTTAGAGTACGGGTGGGTTCTTCTCGTATTGATTGGATTAGAAGGGATTTTAGCAGCTGATAATGCGCTGGTTATGGCTGTGATGGTCAAACACCTTCCTGAAAAACAGAGAAAAAAGGCATTGTTTTACGGACTTGCGGGAGCATTTGTCATGCGATTTGGTTCTCTTTTTCTTATTTCGTTTTTAGTAGATGTGTGGCAAGTTCAAGCCATTGGCGCAATTTATCTTCTATATATTTCGATTCACCATATTTTAAAATCGCACGTATTTAAGAAAAAGGAAGCAGACACAAACATGAAACAAAGCGGCTTTTGGGCAACCGTCGTGAAAGTTGAGCTTGCTGACATTGCATTTGCAGTAGATTCTATTTTAGCAGCTGTTGCATTAGCTGTGACTCTGCCAGCAACAAACCTTCCACAAATTGGCGGGCTTGATGGCGGTCAATTTATTGTCATTCTATTGGGCGGTATCATTGGTCTAGTGATCATGAGGTTTGCGGCGACTGTATTTGTGAAACTGCTTAAAACGAGACCAAGCCTAGAAACAGCAGCATTTGTCATTGTCGGATGGGTTGGCGTGAAGCTGACGCTCTATACACTTTCTCATCCAGCCATTGGGGTCGTGTCCTCTCATTTCATTCATTCAACATTATGGAAAGTCATTTTCTGGACGGTTCTTCTCGCAATTGCAGCATTTGGTTGGTTTTTATCAAGTCCATCAAGAAAAGGCGGCCAGCAAAACGAGGAAAAACAAGAGATGCGGCTGGAAGAGTAGGTTTTTTGAAAGAAATATCATTTCATTTTCATAACACGTATATTACAAAAAAGGGGGTGATACCCCCTTATTTCTTTGCTTTTAAACGAAACGTTGTAAAGTAGATAAAGAAATACATGTCACAATTGAGTAACAGGAAATGAATTCCTCATTTCTTCCTTTGCGCTTCCCTCATAAATTAGCTATCATAAATGAGTAATATAGGGAGAACTGAGGTGAAACCATTGCTTAGCCTTTTGTTTAAAAAGGGAAAGAAAAAGCAAACATTAGAGCAGTCGGCAATCAACATCCAACAGGGTGATACCGAGCTGCAAAATGCATTAATAGAGCAATACAAACCATTTGTCGCTAAGACGGTTTCATCCGTTTGTAAACGATATATAGATGAAAAAGATGATGAATTTAGCGTAGGCTTAATTGCCTTTAATGAAGCGATAGAAAAATACTCTGCCGAAAAAGGCAACTCACTCCTTGCATTTGCGGAGTTAATTATTAAAAGAAAAGTAATCGACTATATTCGAAAAGAAGCAAGAAACGCGCCAACGGTTCAAATGGACCTTCAAGAAAGTGAGAATGGCGAGTACTCGCAAAGCATGATTGAAGCAGAGCTTTCTGCAAATGAATATAGGCGTTTAATTGAACAAGAACATAGAAGAGAAGAGATTGAACATTTTAAAGAACGATTGAAAGTATATGGTCTTACGTTTCAAGAACTGCTTGAGCATTCACCAAAGCATGCGGATGCGAGACAAAATGCCATTAAAGTGGCCCATACACTCGTGAAGCACGATGAACTGAGAACCATTTTATTTCAGAAAAAACAATTGCCAGTCAAACAGCTGGAAAAGCTAGTGGAAGTCAGCCGCAAAACGATTGAGAGAAATAGAAAATATATTATTGCGATGGCGATCATTATGACAGGTGATTATGTGTATTTGAAAGATTACCTTAAAGGGGTGCTTAATTCATGAGAAGAGGCATTATAGTAGAGAAAAACAAAAAATATGTCACACTGCTGACCCCTGATGGACAATTTCTGCGGACAAAGTATGAACAGCAAGACTATGAAATCGGTCAAGAAGTGACGTTTCCGAATGAATCACGTCTCGAAAGAAAAAGAGCCGGTTTTTTTGACCTGCTTCGTTTACGTCCGTTAAATGCAGGAATTCTATCAATTGCAGCAATTATTGTCGTGATTTTCACTATGATGCCATCTTTCTCAAGTCAAAAAGCATATGCATATATGACGATTGACATTAACCCAAGCTTTGAGCTGAAACTCGATCACAATTATCAAGTGATCGGTGTCACTCCGCTGAATAAAGATGCGAAGCAAGTACTGGCCAGTATGAAAGATTTAGAAAAAAACGACATGACCAAAGTCGTGCAGGAAATCATCGATGATTGTGATAAAAAGGGATACGTGAACCACTCTAAAAGCATTTATATTTCAACTGTTTATGAAAACAAGCAGGATCATACATACAAAACAAACGTAAAAAGTAAAATCAGCACCATCTCGGGGGAATATCAAAAGCGCAATTATAAGCTAGAAACTGTGGAAGGTGACCTGGAAACAAGAGAAAAGGCACAAAAAGCAGGCATCTCAACAGGAACTTATATTAGAAATCAAGAAATGCAAGACAACGAACAAGAGGACGTTAAAAAAGAAGATGAAGATCCAGCAGATGATGAGGCTGTCAAAGAAGAAGAGCCGAAAAATGCTGATGAAGATCAAAAAGACGAAGACAAAAAAGAAGACATCAAGACAGACGGTAGCGATGAGATGCAGCCTGATAAAGAGGCTCCTGAAGGCGAAGACAAAGAGCAGAAGGAAGTTGAGAGGGAAGAGCAAGGAGCTGTTCAAAAGCCTCACCAAACAAGCCCTAATCTTGACAACAAAGAGAAAAAGGGAAAAGAAGACAAGGACCGCCCTTTTGAAAAAGACAAAGAGCAAAAAAAAAATCACTCGACTGATCCAAATGAAAAAAAACATCCAAACGGCACATCACGTGGTGATACTGAAAAGCATGTAAAAAAAAACGACAGTGGTCAGAATCGTCCGTACGGCGAACGAAACAGAAATGGCGTCAAACAAAAAGGAAAAAACACACCGCCCTCATACCGTGAAAACCGGGATGAACCTACATATGAACAGTAAAAAAACGCCAGAATAGATCCGGCGTATTTCACCATGTCTTTATTTAGTTGAATGGCCCATTTGAGATTGCGCCTGCTGTACGAGTCTTTTTGTCATCTCGCCGCCAACAGAACCGTTTGAACGTGCGACTGTATCTGAACCGAGATTCACGCCAAATTCTTGAGCGATCTCGTATTTAAATTGATCTAAAGCTTGTTCTACTCCAGGAACAAGAAGTTGATTTCGATTTGCCATCACATATTCCTCCTTTCACCTCATGTTTGTTGCGCCTTCTTATTTTGAAAAAAACAGCCTGCAATTATGCTGGCAATTGCTGCACAAAAAAGCCGAGGTGATGAAGGTCACCTCGGGCTCAGTTTTAAGCCTTTTTCAGCTGAAGCGTATTCAACATCATTTCTTGCGCTGTGCTTTGCAAGTGAGAAGTGAAAACGGAGAAAACGGTAGAACTGATAATGCCTTTAATCAAATGCCATTGCGGCTTCGTCAATTCTGTAAACTCTTCGTGGAGTTTGTCCGTCTGCTCTTCTGTCATTTCTCGTAAATTCGTTTCCTTTAATGGAAAATGTGTATGGTGATAAATAAAATCAAGGACGTGCGCATATGCTTCATAAAAACGGATGGGGCTGATAATATCATCCGTTCGATCTGTGATCGTATTAAATAAGGCAGATAAGATCGTACGAATAGAATCAAAATCAAATACTGATTTTAAATCCCGGACAATTAATAAAATAACGACTTGATCAATGGAGTACTTCTTGCCAAGCTCTGGATGGCCGATCATATCTTTAATATCGCGCTTGATCCAGTTTTGAATGGCTGTCGATTTAAGAGAAGTCAGTTCACACAAGTTGCCAAGCTCAACGATTTCGTTCGTTGAAAGCCCGTGCTCTGATTTTTGCTTCCGCCGTTCGAGTTTTTCAAAAAACGAAGGGATTCTTAATTCATCATATTCATGTTCCTTATCGCTTTTTACAGATAAATTCAAAAGCTGAAGCGGAGTCAGATCTCCCTCGCCTTTTAGAGAATACAGAAGTCTCGTCATGTCAATTCTCGTTAATTTAAAAGTCACCATGTTCCACCTCATTTTGTACGTCAAAAACGTGATTATTGATCTAATTCAACATCATAATCTCTTTTTATTGAAAATGCAAAATAAACTAAAATAGGACCGGTGCGTCACAATTTGTTCACTTGTTTGCGGATGCAAGTAGCGTAATCATTGAAATGACGAGGTTTGAGCCAGTATGATAAACATAGAAAACGATTCCTTTTTCCTTGCAATTTGAGACGTTTATTTTTATAATTTTATTAATAAGTTCAAATGAACTTAATATGACAGCGGAGGTTATGTATGGGTAAAAGAATATTTCTGTTTATATTAACGAACATTCTTGTTATCACTACGATTGGTATTGTCCTATCGGTTATTAGTGCAGCAACTGGTGTTGGTTCTTATATAGGAGCAGACGGAAGACTTAATATCCTTTATCTTCTTGTATTCAGTGCAGTTGTTGGTTTTGTAGGCTCGTTTATGTCACTAGCGATGTCTCGCTGGATGGCAAAAATGATGATGGGTGTGCGTGTGTTAAATCCAGAAAAGGATTCATTAACATATGATGAGCAGCAGCTTGTTGACCGCGTTCACAGACTATCAAGAGCAGCAGGCCTTTCTAAAATGCCTGAGGTCGGTATTTACCAATCATCTGAAGTAAATGCATTTGCGACAGGTCCTTCTAAAAGAAGATCGCTTGTTGCCGTATCAACTGGATTGCTTCATGAAATGGATGATGCAGCAGTTGAAGGGGTTATCGCTCACGAAGTCGCTCACGTAGCGAACGGTGACATGGTCACAATGACGTTACTTCAAGGAATCGTCAACACGTTTGTTGTCTTCCTTTCAAGAATTGCGGCATGGATCGCAAGCCGTTTCGTTCCACGTGAAGAGCTTGTGCCGATTGTTCACTTTATCGCTGTGATCGTCTTCCAAATTATTTTCTCTATCTTAGGAAGCCTTGTCGTATTTGCTTACTCTAGACATCGCGAATTCCATGCAGACCGCGGCGGTGCGGACCTTGCAGGAAAAGATAAAATGATTCATGCGCTCCGTTCACTAGAGGCGTATACATCAAGAATTAAAGATGATGATCAAACAGCTGTTGCTACACTGAAAATCAGTGGTAAAAGAAAAGCTTCTCTTTTCTCAACACACCCTGATTTAAACGAAAGAATTAGAAGACTCGAAGCAAAATAAGAAAGATCAAAAGACATTCTGCGTAAGGATGTCTTTTTCTTTTTGATGAAAAAGTAAATAAAGCACAAAATACCTTTAAAATCTTCTCTCTTTTCATTAAAATGATAAAGTATTCGAAAAGAAAGATAAAAGAAGGAATAACCATGAATCCAATGAAAAAACTAATTGATCGGCTGTCGGCTTTTCAGCTGATTGCCCTTTACTATTTTCTTGCTGTGACCGTGTCGTTCATTCTACTCAGTCTGCCAGTGGCTCACCAAGAAGGAGTCAAATGGACATTTATTGATGCGCTATTTACAGCTGTGAGTGCTGTCAGTGTCACGGGTCTGACTGTTGTCGATACGTCACAAACATTTAGTGTGACCGGGATGTGGATCCTTGCATTTGTTTTGCAAATCGGTGGTATCGGCATTATGACACTTGGTACATTCGTCTGGCTGGTTATGCGAAAAAGGATCGGCATTAAAGAAAGAAAATTAATTATGGCAGACCAAAACCAGAGCAACTTATCAGGAATTGTAAAACTCATGAAGCAGGTCTTATATTTAATCTTACTGATTGAGTTTGTAGGCGGTCTGATTTTAAGTATGTATTTTCTTAAGTATTACGATGTGCAAGGCGCTTTTTTACACGGATTTTTCTCTAGTATCAGTGCCACAACCAATGGAGGCTTTGATATTACTGGGAATTCGTTAATTCCTTATAAAGATGACTATTTCGTCCAATTTATCACGATGCTGCTCATCATTTTTGGCGCTATTGGCTTTCCGGTACTTGTCGAAGTAAAGGATTATTTATTCAATCAAGACCGAAAACATGCATCGTTTTCATTGTTTACGAAAATTACAACGATCACGTTTGGCCTTCTTGTTGTCGTTGGGGCAATTGGGATTTATGCACTTGAAGCCCGGTTTACTTTTCTAGGGAAGAGCTGGCATGAAATCTTGTTTTATTCTTTGTTTCAATCAACAGCTACTAGAAGTGGCGGGCTTTCGACATTAGATATTACGCAATTGACAGAGCCGACACTGTTATTTTTATGTTTGCTGATGTTTATCGGGGCATCTCCAAGCTCGGTAGGGGGCGGAATTCGGACAACCACGTTTGCCCTTAATTTACTTGCTTTGTTTCATTTTGCGAGAGGAAATAAGTCCATTAAAATCTTTAAAAGAGAGCTTCATCAAGCGGACATTAATAAATCCCTCATGGTGACGATGATGGCCTTTATTTTAGTGTTTGGTGCTACGTTTCTGTTAACTTTATCAGACCATCATACACTTCTTGAAACTTTATTTGAAGTTTGTTCTGCCTTCGGAACAACAGGACTGTCGCTCGGAATTACGTCTGACTTGTCCGTATTTGGTAAGTGTATTATTATGGTCGTCATGTTTATAGGACGGATTGGAATTCCAAGCTTCTTGTATTTAATTGGCCGCCGGGAAAGTGAAGCGAATTATCATTATCCGAAAGAGCGTGTGATCATCGGCTAACCAGCATTCCTACTGAATGCTGGTTTCAGCGTGTAGACAAACCCTCGCATTCGTTGTCAAATCTGTGCTCCGGTGCTCACGAATGTCAAATTCGCTCCGCTCCGGTGCTCGACTTTCCTAGACTGCAAAGGTTTTCTATCACGCTGAAAAGAAGAAGAGCTAAAATAAAGATCATTTTAACTCTTTATCAACAATCAGACCAGCATTCCTACTGAATGCTGGTTTTTTTATTTCCATTATATAACTGGCTAAATCACAAAGGATGTTCGCAATCTATAGGTAAGAGGTGAAAGAGACGTGCTGGATGTGTTATGGAAAGCAATTGTAATGCTGCTCGTTGGTACTTTGCTGCTGAGAATAGCAGGGCCTAAATCCATTAGTCAATTAACGGTTCAACAGACAGTCATCATGATTTCAATTGGATCGATTATTATCCAACCCTTTATTGAGCATAATTTACTTGAAACCATTTATGCGGCCGCCATTTTTATTGTGGCGCTTGTGATTATGGAAAAGCTGTCGATCCAATTTGATTTTTTTGAAAAATTGGTTTCAGGGAAGTCTGTGGTGATTTTAGAGGATGGAGAAATGCTTGATCACAAGCTAAAAAAAACGCGGCTGACAAGGGACCAATTCAAAATGCGCTTAAAGCAGCAGGGCATCACAGACATCAGCAGTCTCAAAAAAGCAACGCTAGAAGCGAATGGGCAAATTGGATATGAGTTAAAGCCTGAGGAAAAACCAGTGACAGTCAAACAAATGAAAGAGCTGTTTGATCAATTGAGCGAAGAACTAAACATGTTAAAAAGGAATGATGACAAATGAAAAGAAAAACAGCAAAAAATGAAGCACTCACGAATAATATGACGCCTACAGAAAGCATGGCACACGATCAAGGACAAACACAATTTGACGAGCAATCAGAAGACCGCCAGGCGAACCGAAATTCTCATCAAGGTAAACAAGGGGGAGCATCTCGTGACTAAAAAACATGTGAAAAGTAAAGATATGAAAGACCATAAAAAACCGATGAACCACGATATCTTGGAAGAGGAATTTGGCAGCGAGCTGGGAGATATAAACAGCAGTAAATGGATTGATACCTTAATGAAGCCTAAAAAAAACGATGAATGTCACACTGAACAGAAAAACAAAAAATAAATAGAAAAAAACGATCCAGAGAGATCGTTTTTTCTATTTAATATAACTGTTTTGTCTGCCAGTAATGGTTCGCATTAGACTGGTCATTTTGAGCTCGATGACTGGTTGTGCAACAGTTTTAACAAATGTACTAGATAGGGTAAAGGTTAAGAGGACCGTAAGTAGCAATAGAATCAATACACTTGCCGTATTTAGAGCCCAATCATCAAACCAAGTCGTTCTTAAAAGCTTAATCACAAAGCCATGAAGTAAATAGACATATAACGTTCTTGTGCCCCATTTGGTAAAGAAAAACCGGCGTGTAGGGACTAATGCAAAGAAACTAAAGGTAGCAGCAAATGCAAGTAAATACCATGCCATTCGTTTCATCGCTGCAATGAGTCCTTCATCTCCAAGAGAAGCGTACGATTGTGACCCAAATAAAAAGGAATAATCGAATTCATAGAAATAGCAAAACATGAACACGGCCATCAGTACAAGAAGTGCAGTCAGTTTCCCTTTGCTTGTTCGGATAAATTCAAAGTGCTGCTTTTTTAAATAAAAGCCAGCTAAAAACATCGGCAAAAAGACAAACGTACGAGATAGGCTGAGCGTATCACTAATGCTGTCCACGTAACCGACAAGTAACGCCATCGATAAACTAACGATCATTGCCCAGTGGAATGGCAGTTTTGAAAAAGGAATGAGTAGTAAGTTCCAAAAGAATAAACTGATTAAAAACCATAAAGACCACTGCGGATCAATCGGATTTAAGTTAGAGATGCTTTGATCCTGTAAGAAATAATAATACACAGAATAAATGACCTGAAAAATCAAATATGGGATGATCAGCTTAACTGCGACTTTTTTCATAAAACCTGGTTTTCTAAAACCTTTGGCAAAGAAGCCAGACACCAATATAAAAGCGGGCATATGGAATGTATAAATAAATTTATATAAGTAGAGTATCCAGTCATTATCATGTATGAATGACCGTAACAAATGACCAAAAACAACTAGAAAAATCAGAAGAAATTTTGCATTATCGAAATAACTGTCTCTCGTTGACGTCATAACATCACCTTTCCTGCTTCATTTCGAACATAAACGTTCTAAGTGCACTGTTCCCTCATTTGCCCCATTTTAAAATACAAATTGGCTCATTTCGCTATTTGATGTGAAATTGTAGAACGGTTGTAAAAGAAGCGTAAGAAAAGAGAATCGTTATACAATCGTGTCATCCAAATGAAACAAATGAAGCAAGCCTCATGTAAAAAGTTCTCTTTTTTTATGAGTCGAATGAAGGAACAATGAAAATCTTGTAGAAATATTGTAGAGGAATGAGGCTGGAAAAGGAGTGTAAGAGAATGACTGAAACGCTCGATGGTGCGAAAAATATCAGAAAATTAGAAAAAGAAAACGAATATTTGCGAAATGAATTGATACAGCACAAAATGCTGTTAAATAAGACGTTAGATGCCATTTTTATATTTGATCAGCACCTCAACATTATTCAAGCCAATGAAGCGACATGTAGGCTTGTGCAAACACCGAAAGAAGACCTCCTCAATAAATCCGTTCTAGATTTCCTATACGGCATCCCGAAAAACAAAATTGACTGCTCACTTGAGATTTTTTTTCGAAAAGGAACGTTAAAAAGAGAGATCTCCATTCAACTTGAAAATGGAGAGACAAAATATATTGAATTTGCAGCAGAGCACGACGTGGTGAATCAACAATATATTGTCGTCATGCGTGATATTTCTTCAAAGAAAATATTAGAGCGAGAACGTTCGATGAATGAGCAACTGTTTAAAGATTTATTTGATCGAGCGATTGACGGTATGGTCATTTTTGATCAGGATGGTTGTATGATTGACGCCAATCACTCTTTTTGCCAGAGCTTTGAACTTCAAAAAACAGATTTAACAGACCGCTACTTAAATGAATTTGTTGAAGAAGAAAACCTTCCAGCGCTCCAGCAGCTCTTAACTTCATTGAAAGAAACAGGGAAAGCAAAGGGAGAACTTCCTGTTACCCTTCAATCTGGGCAGCACAAATTATTCGAACTGACCATCACATCCAATGTGATGAGTGGTTTTTACATGTCCATCATGCGTGATATTACAGAAAAAAGATTAATGGAAGAAAAGCTGCTAAAAAGTGAAGAACGTTTTAGAGAAATATTCGAAAATGCGATGGATGCCATCATCATTTGGGCGGATGATGGAGAAATTGTCAGGGCAAATGAATCAGCCTGCCGAATTTTCGAATTACCGATGCAGCAGCTGATTGGCAAGAAACTCATGGATTTTCTAGTCAAATCTGATCGCAGATACCGGCCGACAAGAAGACGGTATATCAGGAATCTTGAAATCAGAGAAGAACTCCTCTTTAGAATGGCGAATGGCCAATTCAAAGAGCTTGAGTTCACCTCTAAGCATGCGGTATTAGAAGGGCAGCACTTAACCATTTTACGGAATGTCAGTGACAGAAAGCGAATGGAAGAGGAGCTGCGAGAAAGTGAGCTCAAATTCCGTAAAGTATTTAATGGCTCTATGGATGGCATTGTTCTTTTCGATAATCAATACCGGATTATTGATGTGAATCCTTCCGCAAGTGAACTGCTTGGCCTCAAAGATGATCACTTAACGGAAATGAACCTTTTTCATATCCTTGCGCCATATCAAATTGAAAATTTGGCGCAGCCAGCTCAGGCGATGTCATTAGACGAGATGGACAATGAAGTTCCATTTGTGCTGAACCATCCAGATCAACGTATTTTGGAGTTTTCTTTTAAACGAAATATTATTCATAACATGAATTTGGCCATCTTTAGAGATGTGACTGAACGCAAGGAATTAGAAGAGCGGGTAAGAAAATCGGATACGCTTCATGTTGTCGGAGAGCTTGCCGCTGGAATTGCCCATGAAATTAGAAATCCAATGACGGCTTTAAAAGGCTTCATTCAGCTGCTCAAAGGAAACATTGAAGGGGAGTATTCGCTCTATTTTAATGTCATTACATCAGAGCTAAAAAGAATCGAATCCATCATTACAGAATTTTTGATTTTAGCGAAACCGCAGGCCATCATCTATGAAGAAAAAAATGTCGTGCAAATTGTCAAAGACACGATGGACCTTCTTCACGCACAGGCCAATCTTGGCAATGTGCAAATGCACTTAAATGTGTTGGATGATATTCCGCTCATCTACTGTGAACAAAATCAGTTAAAGCAAGTCTTTATTAACATTTTGAAAAATGCGATTGAAGTAATGCCTCAGAAAGGAAATGTTTACGTGAGCATTCAAAGGAAGGGGGAGGAGCACATTGTGATTTCTCTTCGTGATGAAGGCTGCGGCATGACAGAGGATAAACTAAAGCGTCTCGGAGAACCATTTTATACAACAAAAGAAAGAGGCACTGGACTTGGGTTAATGGTTAGTTATAAAATTATTGAAGAGCATCAAGGAACCATTGAAGTAGAGAGTGAAGAAGGGGTCGGAACAGTGTTCCATCTCACGCTTCCACTCCGGCAGCAGAAACAAGAAGGGGAGCTTTAATGTGTATTATACAGTCTATACCGCACCAATCGGGGCATTATACATACTAGAGAAAGATGGTGCCATCATTGAAGTGAAGTTTGATGATGAATCGTTTTTGGTCAAAGAACAGAGAGGCCATTTTAAACAAGAAGACACGCCTGTATTAAAAGAAGCGAAAAAACAGCTGGATGAGTATTTTAAGGGCGATCGGAAAGTGTTCGATCTCCCGCTCAAGCAAGCAGGCTCTCCGTTTCAAGAGCAAGTGTGGGAGGCACTTTCTACTATTCCGTATGGTGAATCAAAAAGCTATGCTGATATTGCAGAAGCGATCGGCAATCCAAAGGCTGTCAGAGCCATTGGACAAGCTAATAGACGCAATGCATTGCCAATTTTTATCCCGTGTCACCGGGTCATTGGAAAAGACAGGACTCTGACTGGCTATGCAGGGACGAAGACAGGGATGAAAGCGATCCTGTTAGAATTAGAAGGCATCCCATTTGTTCAAAAATAAATGAATTGACCTGTTCCAAATGTTTAGTGAGCGACATATCCTTTTATTAAGCTAAAAAAGTTGGTCTGGGGAAAAAGGAGGCTGCTAACATGTTATGGGGCAAAAAAGATAAAATGTACGCCGTCACATCACTATGTGTCAAAATGAACGTGTTGACAGAAGAACAGAAAAAAGAAATATTAGCAAAAACAAACGAAACAAAAAAGCGCGGTGCTCTTAAATGATAAGAATCCCGCGCTTTTTTTTGATTAAAGTGACACGCTTTCAGTAAATAGTGCATCAATCTCTTCTGTATAGTTGGAAGTGATAATGCCTTTTTCTGTAATGATCCCGGAAATGAGATGGTGAGGAGTGACATCAAAGGCAGGGTTAAATACCTGCACGTCAGGAGGCGCTATTTGGATGCCGTTTAATTCCTTTACTTCCTGCGGGTCGCGTTCTTCAATCGGAATATCTGACCCATCCTGAGTTGACACATCAAAGGTCGAAAGAGGCGCTGCCACAAAAAATGGAATTTGAAAGTGTTTAGCCAAAATAGCCAGACTTAACGTTCCAATTTTATTTGCTGTATCACCGTTTCTAGCGATTCGATCTGCACCAACAATAACGGCAGAAATTTGTTTTTCTTTCATCGTATGGGCTGCCATATTATCCGTGATAAGCGTCACATCTACGCCGCCCTGCATCAATTCCCATGTCGTCAGACGAGCGCCTTGAAGGACAGGACGTGTTTCACATGCGTAAATGTGAAGATCGAGGTTTTTCTTTTTCGCTAAATAAAAGGGTGCAAGCGCTGTTCCGTAGCGGCTTGTGGCAATGGAGCCTGCGTTACAAATGGTCATAATTCGATCACCAGATTTAAAGAGCTGAAGAGCATTTTGACCGATTTGCCGACATGTTTCTTCATCTTCGATTTGAATTTGAATGGCTTCATGGACAAGATCAGTTTTGGCTGCATTCACCGAAGCAGCACGCTCAATGCGCTGATAAAGCCGGTCTAATGCCCAGGCAAGATTCACAGCGGTTGGACGAGCACTGTTTAAATATTCTTTCAGGCGAGCGACTTCTCGCTTAAAGAGATTAATGTCTTCTGTATCAATCTCTTGTGCACTAAGTGCAAGCCCAAAAGCCGCTGTAATGCCAATAGCAGGTGCTCCGCGTACTTTTAGCGTCACAATGGCATCATACACATCTTCTTTTGTATATAAATGCTCAAACACGGTTTCAGCGGGTAATTTTTGCTGATTCAAAATGTTGATACGGTTTTCTTCCCATTCGACGGAACGGGGAACTTCAAATTCTTTAGACAAAACTCGTCACTCCTTTACAGTTTGCTGGAATAATGCGACGAGGTCAGACGCTGTTTCCACTGCTTGATATTGTTTGATCAATGTTTTTCCTAGTGTAAGTGCTGCTTTTTTCTGCTGAATCCTTCTAGAATGTGATGGAATCGCATCGAGATCAGCCGCATGCGCAAGACCGATGGTTCGGCGAACAAGCTCACAGCCAGCAAAGCCGGTGGCCTCTTTTAAAATACGGTCAAAGGTTGTTTCTAAAAAGCTGTCCGATACACTAAACGCTTCAATACTGTCTTCTTTCCATGCTTTTGTGAACACTTCTTTGAATGTTGCCCACACATTGACGACATGATCAAAAAGGTGCTGCTGATCCTGCTCATTCTCATGAGATAAAGCATTGATGAACAAATTGGCAATAAAGTGACCGATATCGAATCCGAAAGGACCGTAAAAAGCGAACTCTGGATCAATGATTTTCGTTTCCGTTTCGTTTGCAAAAATACTGCCTGTATGAAGATCTCCATGTACCAGTGTTTCAGCAGAGGTTAAGAAGATCCGTTTCAATTCGGCTGCTTTTGCTTGCAGTTCAAGATCAGCCCATAGTGCTTGCGCCTCTTCTCTTAATTCCTCTTCGAAGTCATTCGTTTCGCTGTCAAAGAAAGGATCTGTGAAGACGAGTTTTTCTGTAATGTCACAAAGATCAGGATTCGTAAACTGCTTCACGAATTGTTTTTTGATTTTAGGATTTGTGGCAAAGTCAGACGTGTAAAATAGTGTTTTGCCTAAAAATTCTCCGACATGATCTGATAAATACGGATAATGTTTTCCGGCAATTAGCCCTTTTCTGACGATTTCAAGGTGTGATAGATCCTCCATTGCCGTCACTGCAAGAGTTGTATCCGAATAATAGACGGCTGGTACGAGATGTGGTGCATACTCTGATTGCTTGATGAGTGCTGCACTTTCAATTCTTGCGCGGTCTAATGTCAGCGGCCAGCTTTCTCCAACGACCTTTGCATAAGGAAGAGCCTGCTTGATAATCAGTCCTTTTGCTTGTTTGTGATCATAAATATGAAAGACGTAATTTAAATTTCCGTCGCCAATTTCAGTACAGGTCAAATGACTGCTTTCTTGAATCAATCCAAGTCTAATGGCTAATGCAACTGCCGAACTCTCTGTTAATTCTTCATATGATGCCGTAAGTGTAACCAATTGCTTCCCCTCCAAATCATATAAAAAAGCCTCTTTCTCCTGAGAGAAAGAGGCTTGATGGCGTGTATGCTCGAAGCCTCTCTTATCTCTCAGCACATACGTCTGATGGAATTAGCACCGTGCCCTATAAGACAATAAATTGTCTTGGCGCTGTTCTTGCTGCGCCCCACTTCACAGTGGTATTAACGGTCGGTTGCTGTTGGGGTCAAAAGGCCAAATCCCTCGCCCAACTCTCGATAAGAGAAATCAATATGTAATTGTTTCATGTCTGCTTGCATTTCTTAATTCTAGATATTATCAGAGCTGCAGTTCACATGTCAATCTTTTTTCAAAATTGCTTTACAATTCATAAAACAATCCATTACAGTGATTGTATTGTCACGTAACTTGAATAGAAGGTGAAAAAATGGAATTCCAGCAATCGGATGTATTGAAACATTTACCGAAACAATTTTTTGCGTCGCTTGTACAAAAAGTACAGAAAAAAGTGCAGGAAGGGGCAGATGTGATTAATTTAGGTCAAGGAAATCCTGATCAGCCCACTCCTCCACATATTGTGAAAGCGATGCAGGAAGCAGTAGCAAAACCTGAAAATCATCAATACTCCTCATTCCGCGGGACAGCGAAACTAAAAAAAGCCGCAGCTGCTTTTTATGAAAGAGAATATGGCGTCACGCTTGACCCAAAGACAGAGATTGCCATCTTATTTGGAGGGAAAGCGGGACTAGTCGAATTGCCGCAATGCCTACTGAATCCAGGTGATACGCTGCTTGTTCCAGACCCAGGATATCCTGATTACTGGTCAGGCGCTGTGCTTGCCGGAGCTCGCATGGTCACAATGCCTCTTCTTGAACAAAATGATTTTTTACCTGACTACCACCAACTGTCTAAGGAAGATAAGAATCAAGCAAAATTGATGTACTTAAATTACCCAAATAATCCGACTGGTGCGACTGCAACCCGGACATTTTTTGAAGATACTGTTGCGTTTGCGAGTGAAAATAAGATGTGTGTAGTCCATGATTTTGCATATGGCGGCATAGGATTTGACGGCGAAAAGCCCCTCAGTTTCCTGCAAATAGACGGAGCAAAAGAGACAGGTATTGAAATCTATACATTGTCCAAAACGTATAATATGGCTGGATGGAGAGTCGGTTTTGCAGCAGGGAATGCCTCTGTTATCGAAGCCATTGAGCTTTATCAGGATCACCTGTTTGTGTCACTGTTTAAAGCAACTCAAGATGCAGCAGCAGAAGCACTTTTAAGCGATCAAACGTGCGTCCAAGTACAAAATGATCGGTACGAAAAAAGACGAAACACTTGGATTGCTGCATGCAAAGAGATTGGCTGGGACGTCAGTGCGCCAAAGGGCTCGTTTTTTGCTTGGTTAAAGGTGCCTGAAGGATATACATCGGAAACTTTTTCTGATGTATTATTAGAAAAAGCACATGTTGTTGTTGCACCGGGGAATGGCTTTGGTGCTCACGGTGAAGGCTACGTCAGAGTCGGTCTTTTAACAAGTGAGGAGCGGCTAAAGGAAGCCGCTGATCGTATCGCTGCCTTGCAGTTATTTGAAAAAAAGCCATTGACAACGTAAAAAAATGGTGCGATAATTCAGGCAATATTTAAGAAAATTGAATATTCTTATCAAGAGTAGGCAGAGGGACTAGCCCAATGAAGCCCGGCAACCGACTTCCATGAAGCACGGTGCTAATTCTTGCAGCAAGCGCTGAGAGATAAGATTCGGATGAATGAGACGAAACCTCTTTAACGCGCTGATCAAGCACTTAAAGAGGTTTTTTTATTGACCATATACAGGACGCAATCGAAAGGGGATTCCTAGTGAGTGAACTACTGGCAACATACGTACTAACACATCGAGAGGATGAACAAATAGACCGAAAAGCAGAGCAGATCGCACTTGGGTTAACGGTCGGGTCATGGACGGACTTGCCGCAGCTCAAAAAGGAGCAGCTGAAAAAACATAAAGGCCGTGTGGTGAGCGTAAAAGAACAGTCTCCCTCAATTGGTGGTCTGTATCAATCAGAGGTGACCATTGCTTATCCTGAGGCGAACTTTTCAGCTGATATACCAGCGGTGTTGACGACGATTTTTGGAAAGCTTTCACTGGATGGGAAAGTAAAGCTCGTCGATATCGAATTTTCGGAAAGGTTTAAAAGCTGTCTGCCAGGACCGGTATTTGGCATTGAGGGGATACGAAAGAAAGTAGGCGTGTTTGATCGGCCGCTATTGATGAGTATATTTAAAGGCGTGATCGGTCGTGATATGGAGGATTTAAAAGAACAGCTCCGCTTACAGGCTTTAGGTGGAGTAGACTTCATCAAAGATGATGAGATTTTATTTGAAAGCCCATTAGCCCCTTTTGAAGATCGAATCAAGGAAGGAAAAAAGATATTAAAAGAAACATATGAAGAGACAGGACATCGCACGCTTTATGCTGTTAATTTAACTGGTAGAACTTTTGATTTGAAAGATCGAGCAAGAAAGGCAGCCGAACTCGGGGCTGATGCGCTATTATTCAACGTTTTTGCCTATGGACTTGATGTCATGCAAAGCTTGGCTGAAGATCCAGAGATCCCATTGCCGATCATGGCACATCCGGCAGTGAGCGGTGCAATGACATCCTCTCCAGACTATGGATTCTCGCATTCTCTTCTTTTAGGCAAATTAAATCGATATGCTGGCGCTGATTTAAGTCTTTTTCCCTCTCCTTATGGATCAGTCGCCCTTCCGAAAAAAGATGCCATTGGCATTTTCGAAGCATGTGTGAAAGAGGATACAGTTCAACAAACATTTCCTGTCCCTTCAGCAGGCATTCACCCGGGAATGGTGCCGATCTTAGTCAAAGATTTTGGACTTGATCATGTCATTAATGCAGGCGGGGGAATTCACGGACATCCGCGGGGAGCAATCGGAGGAGGGAAAGCCTTTCGTTCGATCATTGATGCGGTGGTCAAAAAAGAGTCTATCGAAGAAAAAGCATCAACTTGTCAAGACTTACAAGCAGCACTTGATCTTTGGGGAAGGGTAGCAGAATAAATGAAAAAACCAATTGTATGTTGTGATTTTGATGGCACGATTACGAAAAATGATAATATCATTCGCATCATGAAGCAGTTTGCTCCAAAAGAATGGACGAAATGGAAGGATGGTGTTCTAGCAAAAGAAATCACGATCCAAGAAGGCGTCGGACAGATGTTTCAGTTACTGACGAGTGATCAGAAAGAAGCCATTCGGTCATTTATTTTAGAGGATACAGAGATTCGTGAAGGATTTGAACAGTTTGTCGATGATGTCAAAAAAGCAGACATTCCTTTCTATGTACTCAGCGGCGGTATGGACTTTTTTGTCTATCCCATCCTGGAAGGGATTGTCGAACAAGAGAATATTTATTGTAACCATGCATCATTTAAAGAAGACCATATTCAAATTGAATGGCCGCATGCCTGTGATTCAGAATGCCAAAATGGCTGTGGCTGCTGCAAGCCTTCCATTATTCGAGAGCTGACGCAGGAAGATGACTTTATTATTATGATTGGTGATTCAGTGACTGATATTGAGGCAGCGAAACATGCGGATCTCACGTTTGCACGTGACTATTTACTGAACGAATGTAAAGAGCTAGGGCTCGTACATAAAGAGTATGAAACATTTGTTGATCTAAAAGCGCAATTTGATCAAATAAAGGAAGTGAAGGAATGGCAGACGAGAAGAGTAAACGCTGGAAGGAACTAGCAGACGTCAAACGTGAATTGGCACAGAGAGACTGGTTTTACGGAACGAGCGGCAATTTATCGATAAAAGTGTCGGATGATCCCATCACGTTTTTGGTGACGGCAAGCGGCAAAGATAAACGAAAAGAAACCGACGAAGATTTTGTTCTTGTTGATGCAGCAGGTCAGCCGGTTCATCCGAATCAGCCGCTCAGGCCATCAGCTGAAACACTGCTTCACACATACGTTTATGAGCGGACGAAAGCAGGATGTTGTCTTCACGTCCACACGATCGATAACAATGTCATTTCTGAGCTGTATGGCGATAAAGGAGAAATTCGTTTTAAAGGCAACGAAATCATCAAAGCGCTTGGTTATTGGGAAGAGGATGCAGAAGTCACTGTTCCTATTATTGAAAACCCAGCTCATATTCCGCACCTTGCAGAACAATTTGCAGTGCACCTGACGGACGATGCTGGTGCTGTACTCATTCGTAATCATGGCATCACCGTTTGGGGGAAAACCGCATTTGAAGCCAAACGAGTCTTAGAGGCTTATGAATTTTTATTTACCTATCATTTGAAAGTAGCGCTTTATCAAAAGCAGCTTGTTAAATAAAAAGGAGGAAACACACATGGCGACCATTTACATTCATAATGAAGAGAACACGTTACTTGAGAACGAACAAGAGGTCCGGGCGTATTTAGAACAGCAAGGGGTCATTTATGAACATTGGGATATTGAAAAACTACCAAAACAGTTATCAGAAAAGTACGATTTAACAGATGATGAAAAGGAAGAAATTTTAACTGTGTTTCAAGAGGAAATAAAGAGTATTTCCGAGCGAAGAGGATACAAAGCGCAGGATGTGATTTCATTATCAGATGCGACCCCTAACCTTGATGAACTGCTTCAAAACTTTAAACGTGAGCATCATCATACAGATGATGAAGTCAGATTTATCGTGAGCGGTCATGGAATCTTTGCCATTCAAGGCAAAGACGGCGTCTTTTTTGATGTGAGACTGAATCCAGGTGATTTAATTTCTGTGCCCCCGAATATTCGTCACTACTTTACACTTCAAGAAGATCGTCAAGTCGTCGCCGTTCGCATATTTGTCACAACTGAGGGCTGGGTGCCAATTTACGAAGAAGAAACGGTTTAATAGTGGGAGCTGATCATTTCGCATGAGGCGGAAGATCAGCTTTTTTTTAGGAAAATAGACATAAAATGAGAGAGAAAACAGTTGATTTTGGTCTTCTGCATAGGATAAAATTCTGTTTAATCAATGTGTCAGTCCTGTCCAATTTTGAAGTTTACCCCCAGAATTCATTGGGTAAAAGGTCTTTAGGCTGTAAAAAATTAAATAAAATAAGCATATTTAATTTAATTTACAAATAAAGTATAATTTTGGTGTCGGATCATTTAGAGCGTAGACAGACGAATTCATAGCGGGAGCTGAGATCATGAATATTTATGTACGGAAAGAACAGCTATTAATGTCAATTGATGAAAAGAGAAGACAAATGGTAGAAGCTGCTCAAGTAGAAGGCTATACAGGTGAGACGACAATTAAATATAGTCAAGAACTGGACAACCTGATGAATGAGTATCAATATCTTCTTTTTCATGAACAACAATCTGTTGCTTCCTTTCATGATCTTGTATCACAAATGAGTCTCCTTTCTGTCAATCGTCCTTCTTATTGACATCAAAAAACCGGTCTTGCCATTAGCAAAACCGGATGAATGCTTCAGCTATTAGTGTGCAGAAGGGAGCATGATGATCACGGTTGTTCCTTTATTCACTTCGCTCTCGATATCGATTGTCCCCCCATACATCGAAATGATTCGTTTACACACAACAAGCCCAAGACCTGTTCCTTTTTCCTTCGACGTAATAAAAGGGAGGAAGATATGTTTCAGCATCTCTTCTGGTATACCTTCACCTGTATCTTTCACTTTTATGATGACCTGTTCTTTTTCAGCCTCAATGACAATCTTCAAATGACCGCCATTTGGCATCGCTTCTAACGAGTTTTTCGCTACATTCAATACCACTTGTTTAATGTGATCCTTCGTGCAATACACGCCAACATCTTGAATGGTATTGATTTGCAAATCAACCTCGACGTTATAAAGGTTCGCCTCAGAAAATACAATTGGCATGATTTCACTGACAATTTCTTTCACAGAATTATTTTGCCACTTTTCAGCCGTTGGTTTTCCTAGCACAAGAAACTCACTGACGATTTGATTAATCCGTTTAATTTCTTCCTCGATGACAGAAAAATAAAGCTGATCCTCTTCTGAACGATACTTCTTTTGCAAAAGTTGAATAAACCCGCTAATGCCTGTTAATGGATTGCGAATTTCATGCGCTGTACTTGCTGCGAGTGTTCCAATGAGTTCAAGTTTTTGTGCTTCATTTTGGTGGCGTTCCTGCTGGGTTTGTCGTCTTAAAATGATATATTGGACGAGTGTGAATAAGATATTTAAGAGAATAAATGCACTGGATAAAGGAAACAGCATCACAGACAGTACTTCACTTGTTGTCGCACGCTGCGGAAAAACCTCCAGCTTCCAGCTGTTTTCATCTAAATATGTAGACACGGTGCTATCACTTTCAGATGCTGGCTGTGGACCACTTGTAAACACAACGTCTCCATTTTGATTCAGCATCTTAAAATGAAGCTCTGGGTTTAATACATTCATAATATTTCTTAAATAATCAATTTGAATCGCAGCGACTAGCACATCCGTGACTTCGTCGTTTTCATTCAAAACAGGGACACAAATGGAGAGAATCCGCTGCTTAGTAATGCGGCTTACATAGTTATCTGTGATGACGGTCTGTTTTGTAACTTGAATACGTTTAAAGTAATCTCTAAATGACAGGTTGATTTTTTCCTTTAATGGTGTGGTGCTGGCTGTGACATTTCCTTTTTGGTCTAGGAGATACAGGCCTGAAAAACGAGGTTCTTGTTTATAGATTTTCTCTAGGATGTTTTGTACTCTTTTCGTTTCAAGCGGCTGATCAAATCCCATGGCAAGGGAAGTTAATCTTGCTTCTGTTTCACTGATTAAATAATTCATTTGGTTTTTGTGAATATTTAACATAAGTGTAGCGGTTTGTTTGTTTTTTACATCAATTTTCTCAGTTTCTTTTTCGTAGATAAAATAACTAATGATGAGGGTTGGAATCACGACCAAAATAAGGTAAAGCTTGATCTTCTTCCAAAACCCTTTCAGTATACTCATGATTCATCGCTCCAACGTATTACCTAATAGACTTATTATAGCATTGAACCTATCTTTATTACGATGACTTGTGAGATTTTTAAAAAATTAGGTGATTCGTTCTGGTCTCTTTTTCATGCTAAAAATGGTTCAACATGTTGACATTTTACTTATTGTTTATTAATGTCACATTAGTGGGTTGCATTTCATAAAGGATGATAAAAAATGGAAAATCATAATGTTGAGAAATCTTTGAAATTATTTATTGTACTATCACGTGCCTATCGCTCCATTAATCACCACATGAACAAACATATTGTGAAGCACGGTCTGAATCCAACTGAATTTGCTGTATTAGAATTGCTGTATCATAAAGGTGATCAGCCGCTTCAGCAAATAGGTGATAAGATCTTACTCGCAAGCGGAAGTATCACGTATGTGGTTGATAAATTGGAGAAAAAAGAACTCCTTAGCCGGAAAGCTTGTGCAGAAGACCGCAGGGTGACATTTGCACATATTACGGAGCAGGGAAGAGCTTTGCTTGATGACATCTTCCCAGATCATGCAAAAGAGATTCACGAGATGATCAGTGTGCTTAGTGAAGAGGAAAAGGATGCCTGCATCGATATGCTCAAACATGTAGGGCTGCGTGCCAAGCATTTATATGATCATAAAGAATAAACACATAAAAAAGGAAGCCGCTGGCTTCCTTTTTAGTATGTAGACTAATCCTCGCATATGGTGTCAGTCCTGCGCACCGATAAACGACAAGCGCTTTCAAACGCGCTCATAAGAAAGACAAAGGACTAAAATAAACATTATTTTAGCCCTTTGTCATGATCTGAAAGGAAGCTGCTGGCTTCCTATTTATTTTGCTTTTTTCTCAATTGGCAAAATAAGAACTTCGACGCGTCTGTTTTTACTTCTGCCTTCTGCGGTATCGTTAGAGGCAATCGGTTTAAATTCACCGTAACCTTTTGTGCTAAAGTTCTCTTGGTCTAGGTTGCTGTTTTCAAGGAGAATATTTAAAAAGTTGACCGCACGAATGGCGCTTAAATACCAGTTGGATTCAAATTCAGAATTCCGAATCGGAACGTTATCTGTATGTCCGCTAATGACGATGTCACGAGCAGGGTTAATGACGAGCAGCTTGGATATTTCTTTGGCTAACGGAACATCCTGCGAGCGGATCACCGCTCGCCCAGAATCAAAAAAGATGCTGTCTTCAATTGTAATAAGCAGACCTTCATCCGTCAGCTTTGTTTCAAGCTTCGAACCAAGTTTTTTATCCGCAATGAATGAATCTACTTGCTTTTTAACCTTTGTTAATACCGCTTGGTCACGAGCTTTCGCTTTTGCTTCTTCTTCATCTTCTGCTGATTTTTTGGTTTGATTGCTGTTTTCTGTTTCCTCGGTGCTCTGCATGCTTGATTGGTCCATTACGCCAGTGCCGCCAGTAAAGACAACATTAAACGATTTAGCCATCTGTTCATATTTTGCCGCATCAATGGAGCTAGATGCAAACAGCACAATGAAGAGGGCGAGAAGAAGCGTAAGAAGATCGGCGTAAGGAATCAGCCAAGACTCATCTACATGGTCTTCATGATCATGTTTTTTACGTTTCCTAGCCATTCTGTTTTTCTCCTTCTTCAATGACAAGATTTGCACGTTCTTTTGCTGGTAAGTACATCAGAAGTTTTTGCTCAATGACCTTTGGAGACTGGCCTTCAAGGACAGAAAGAATCCCTTCAATCATAATGAGACGAAGCTTTACTTCTTCCTTTGATTTACGCTTCAGCTTGTTGGCAAATGGATGCCACAACACATACCCTGTAAAAATCCCTAGCAGTGTGGCGACGAAGGCAGCACTAATCGCATGTCCAAGTGCTTCAATGTCTCCCATGTTTGCAAGTGCGGCAATAAGTCCGACAACGGCACCAAGTACCCCTAGAGTCGGAGCGTATGTACCAGCTTGTGTAAAGATTAATGCGCCTGACTGATGTCTCTCCGACATGGCATCGACTTCTTCTGTTAAGACGTCGCGAATAAATTCAGCACTTTGACCGTCAACTGCCATGCTTAAGCCGTTCTTTAGAAAATCGTCATCGACTTCCTCAAGATTTGCCTCTAATGCCAAAAGACCTTCACGACGAGCAATTTGTGCCCAGTTTGAAAATAGAGGAATCATTTCTTGTATCGTTGGAAGCTTGCTATCTTTGAAAATTTTGCCGAATAATTTTGGTGTTTTCTTAATTTCACTAGATGGGAAGGCAATGACAACAGCTGAAATTGTCCCAACCACAATGATCAATATAGCCGCCGGGTTGATAAGAGCGGTTAGACTCACACCTTTCAAAACCATACCGACACTCAGTGCAATAAATGCTAAAATAATACCAATTAACGATGTTTTGTCCATTATCTCACCAAATCCTTTAACTATCTTTTTCTATAGTTAATATCGGTGTCTTCTAGAAGGGTTTTAGTCAGAATATAAAATTAAGACATTTTATGTGAAGAAATTTTGACGAAAGCGCTTTCTAGAAGCCGTAAAAAAAGAAAACTCCCTCATATAAAAGGGAGTTTTCAGCGTGTAGACAAACCCTCGCATTCTTTGTCAGTCCTGCGTGCTGGTGCTCACGAATGCCAAATTCGCTTCGCGCAAGTAGCTGTCCTTCCTAGACTGCAAAGGTTTTCTATCACGATGAAAAGAAGACAAAGGGCTAAAATCAAGTTCATTTTAGCCCTTTGTCAACAATCTGGAAACTTCATCTTTTTTGAGCTGTTTCATCTAAGAGCAATTCTTTTAATTTTTCTTCATGTATGATTTTGATCAAATCGTAGTTCCAATTGATCATGTGATCCATGTGATCCACCTCTTTTTCTTTTATCGTAAAGGAAAAGAGGCGGGGGAGCGTCGGCGCTCAGATGGAATTTAAACACTGCAACATGATGGAGCTGAAGATCCTCCTTAGGATGTACTTAGCTCTTTTTCACAACAATTTCGTCATGTTCAACATCGACTGTAAATCCAGTAAGTTGTTCTTCTTCAAGCAAGATGTCCGTCATTTGATCCTCAACATGCTCTTGAATCGTTCTTCGTAACGGACGAGCCCCAAATGCTGGATGATAACCAAGTTCAGCGATTTTTTCTTTCGCTTCGTCTGTGACGTGAACAGTTAGATTTTGTTCTTTTAACTGCTCTGACAAATCTTTGAGCAGAAGATCCACAATTTTGACTAAATCGTCTTTATCTAATGAATCAAACTGAATGATGCTGTCAAAACGGTTCAAGAATTCCGGTTTGAAATAAGCGCTCAGTGAATCAATCAATGATTGTTCTTCGATGGCTTCTTCTTGTTCAGACTGGAATCCGACTTTGACTGCTTTTTTATCTGTGCTGCCAGCGTTACTTGTCATAATGATGACTGTGTCTTTAAAGCTGACGGTTCTGCCTTGGCTGTCTGTTAGACGGCCATCTTCCATGATTTGAAGGAACATATGCTGGACATCAGGGTGCGCTTTTTCGATTTCATCGAGCAAAATGATGCTGTATGGTTTTCTGCGAACCTTTTCCGTGAGCTGGCCGGCTTCATCATGTCCAACGTAACCAGGAGGAGAACCGATGATTTTGGACACGGAGTGTTTCTCCATGTACTCACTCATATCTAAACGAATGATCGCTTCTTTTGAGCCAAATAATTCTTCCGCTAATGTTTTAGACAATTCGGTTTTCCCGACGCCTGTTGGCCCAACGAAAAGGAAGGAGCCAGTTGGTCTGTGTTTTGATTTTAAGCCGGCTCTGCTTCTTTTTACGGCTTTCGCCACTTTTTCAACCGCATGTTCCTGACCAATGACGCGGGCTTTTAAGCGGACATCAATTTCTTTCATTTTTGTTTGTTCGTCTGCTTGCAGTTTGCCGACAGGGATACCTGTTTTTTGTTCTACAATCGACTGAATGTCCTCAGCTGTGACGACATGTTCTTTGACATTTGTTTTGTTTTGCAATCTCGCTTCAATCGCTTCTTCTTCGTCTCGAAGCTTCGCTGCTTTTTCATATCGTTCTTCATTTAAAGCAGCTTGTTTTTCAGCGGCAATTTGCGCAAGACGGTTTGTTAATTCATCTTCACTTGCTGCATCAATGGAGAGATTCGCTTTTGAACCTGCTTCATCCATTAAATCAATGGCTTTATCCGGCAAGTGGCGGTCTTGAATATACCGCGAAGATAATTGAACACACGCTTTAATCGCTTCGTCAGAATAGGTGACGCCATGATAGGCTTCATACTTATCTTGAATGCCTTTTAATATCTCGAATGCTTCATCCTGTGTTGGCTCATCAACGATGACAGGCTGGAACCTGCGTTCAAGTGCAGCATCTTTTTCAATCTGACGATACTCTTTTAATGTTGTCGCACCTACTAGCTGCAGTTCCCCTCGAGCTAGAGCTGGTTTCAAAATGTTTCCGGCATCCATTGACCCTTCGGCAGAGCCTGCGCCTACAAGAAGATGAATTTCATCAACGAATAAGATGATATTTTTACGGCTTTGCAATTCTTTGATTAATTGCTTCATCCGTTCCTCAAATTGACCACGTACACCTGTGTTTGCCACAAGTGAAGAGACATCTAATAAATAAACTTGTTTGTTCTTTAATTTATTTGGTACATCTCCATTTGCAATTTTTAGTGCTAGTCCTTCGGCTATGGCCGTTTTACCAACACCAGGTTCACCAATGAGGACAGGATTGTTTTTATTTCTTCTATTTAAAATCTCAATGACTCTTGTGACTTCTTCATCACGGCCAATGACAGGATCGATTAAACCAGCATGTGCGCCATCCGTTAAGTTCCGGCCAAGCTCGTCTAGCAAGCCTTTTTGTTTAGGCCGCTCTTGGCTCGTCGCATGTCCTGCTTGCTCAGAGAAGAATGAGCTGCCTCCGAAAAGGTTAGGACCCATTTTCATTTTTGACTGTTCCATCAAAGAGGTATAGCAGTCTTCACATAAAACCATTTGGCTACGGGACGAATTTACTTGCATATTCAGGCGAATAGTTGCTTCATTCACTTGACAATGTTGACAACGCATGAGCCATGACCTCCTTAAAATAAAGTTTGACTTTATTTGACCAATGAATGTTAAATAAAATGGTCTGTTGTTTGACCATCTTTGACTATAGTATACTCTGACCTATTTTGACTTTCAACTGTTTTGCTCATAGCTGAATGAAAAATCCTTTTTTGCATTTAATCATGGTTTGTCCTTCTTTTCAAGGAACTTGTCTCATAGGATAAAAAAGAGACAATCGAAAGTGATGGGTGCGGAGGGGTCATATGAAACGTTCAAATGAATCCGCTTTTCAGCTTGCCTTTGTATATGTAGGAACAGTGGTTGGAGCTGGGTTTGCGACAGGAAAAGAAATCGTAGAATTTTTTGTTCGTTTTGGCTGGATTGGATTGATCGGGATTTTGATGAGCGGTGTTATTTTTACCGGCCTTGGCGCAAAAATGATGCTGATTTCCAAACGAATTGAAGCGGAATCTTATCAAGATATGAATCGGTTTTTATTTGGAGCTGCTGCGAGTCGATATATTAACATCGTCATGTTTTTTATCTTACTAGGTGTGACGTCAGTGATGATTTCTGGCGCAGGCGCTATTTTTGAAGAACAACTTGGCATCTCAAAAGAATATGGTATTTTTTTAACGATTATTTTAAGTGTCATTGTCCTTTTTAAAGGGTCAAAAGGGTTATTTGGTGTCAATGTACTTGTCGTTCCAATGCTGATTTTCTTTTCGCTGATTGTGTTTCTAGACTCATTTGTGTTTAGTAGCGGTGAAAGCCACGTTCTGGGGCTGCAAATGGGAGAGGGCGAATGGATGTTGTCTGCTATTTCATATGGTGCATTTAATTTAGCGCTGTCTCAAGCCGTATTAGTGCCGGTCGCAAACGAAATGACATCCGAAGCCGTTATAAAAAAAGGAGCGGTGCTTGGGGGTCTGATGCTGACACTCATTCTGCTCGCCTGCTTTTTATCCCTTTCTTCATTAGAAATGCTGGAAGCGTATGATATTCCGATGGCCCAAGTGGTGTATCAAGTCGCAAACTCCATTCATCTCGTCTATTTATTCGTGATCTTCGGTGAAGTCTTTACATCTGTTATAGGGAATTTATACGGTCTCGAAAGGCAAGTGAGGGCGTATATCCGATTGAACAGTATGTATACGATATCCTTTATTCTTCTTTGCTGTTATGTGATCAGTAAAATTGGATACGGCACACTCATTTCAACGGTTTACCCTGTTTTTGGCTATGTCAGTATCTTTTTTATCCTCTTTCTTTGTCTGAAAAAAGTGCCTGCATCACGTGATAAGTAAAGAAGGGATAGCTTGTACACCAATTATGTGGTACACTATCCTCTGTGAAAATTGAACAAAAATCCGTGAAAACGGGAGAGGTTCTAGCAAAACCCTCTATAAAAAACTAAGGACTTGCCGTATCCTTGGATGTGGCATTTTTTATTTTTTATGGCTGGGACACCTCATACACATGTAAAGGTGTCTTTTCTTTTGAGAAAAATAGGGGTTTTCATGAACCTTTCAGATGCAGCTTTGTGCGGTGGTACGGGTCTGCAAAAGGAGGAAAAGGAAAATGAAAAATGAAAAAGCGGTCGTTGTCTTTAGCGGGGGACAGGACAGTACGACATGTTTACTATGGGCACTTCAACAATTTAAAGAGGTTGAAACGGTAACCTTTCATTATAATCAGCGTCATCAAGAAGAAATTGATGTCGCCAAAAGAATTGCTGACAAGCTAGGTGTGAAAAATCATCTATTAGATATGTCTCTTTTAAATCAGCTTGCACCAAATGCCTTAACAAGAGATGACATTGATATTGAAGAAAAAGAAGGAGAACTGCCTTCCACATTTGTTCCGGGGAGAAACTTAGTTTTCTTATCCTTTGCATCCATTCTTGCGTATCAAATTGGAGCACGTCATATTATCACGGGTGTGTGCGAGACAGACTTTAGCGGCTACCCAGATTGCCGAGATGAGTTTGTGAAATCTTGTAACGTCACGGTGAATTTGGCAATGGAAAAACCATTTGTCATCCATACGCCGCTCATGTGGCTGAATAAAGCTGAAACGTGGAAGCTGGCTGATGAACTGAATGCGCTAGATTTTGTGAAAAATGAAACACTCACTTGCTATAATGGCATCATTTCTGATGGCTGCGGGGAATGTCCTGCATGTAAGCTTCGGAAAAATGGCTATGACACTTATATGGACATGAAGGAGGCGAACTAAATGCTTTCTCAAATCTATCCACAGACGAATCACCCTTTTTCGTTTGAATTAAATAAAGATATGCATGTATCGGCAGCCCATTTTATCCCGAGAGAAGATGCTGGCGCTTGTAGCCGCGTACATGGTCATACGTATACGATTAACATTACGATTGCAGGAGATCATCTAGATGATTCAGGTTTCCTTGTGAATTTTAGCACGCTAAAAAAACTCATTCATGGACAGTACGACCATACACTGCTCAATGACCATGAAGAATTCTCATCGAATGATCCATATGCGATGCCAACCACTGAGGTTGTCGCAAAGACTGTGTATGATAAAGTGGCCGCATATTTAACGACTTTAGCGAACAAACCAGTATGTGTTCAAGTTTTTGTCAGAGAGACACCAACAAGCTACTGCATTTACCGTCCGAAACGAGTTGAGCTCAATGACTAAAGCGATTCCTGTCTTAGAAATCTTTGGTCCAACCATTCAAGGAGAAGGAATGGTCATTGGCCAAAAAACCATGTTTGTCAGAACGGCTGGCTGTGACTACTCCTGCAGCTGGTGTGATTCATCTTTTACATGGGATGGATCAGCTAAGCATGATATTCAGTGGCTTCAGGCAGAGGACATTGTAAAAGAGCTGAAGAGAATAGGTGGAAAGGCATTTTCTCATGTCACCATTTCAGGTGGGAATCCTGCGCTTTTGAAACAAATGGAATCACTTATTGATTTATTGCATGAAGAAGGAATTGATACGGCGCTTGAAACGCAGGGAACGATGTATCAAGATTGGTTTTTGAAGATAGATGATTTAACCATTTCTCCAAAGCCACCAAGTTCTAATATGAAAACCGATTTCTCGAAACTAACGCGTATCATAGATGAATTGAAAAATGGAAACAGGTTGCATCATGCAAGCCTGAAGGTCGTCATCTTTGATGATCTTGATCTAGCCTATGCAAAGGATGTTCATGCGAAATACCCAGAACTCCCCTTTTATTTGCAGGTGGGAAATGATGATACAACAACAGCTGATGATGCGTACTTATTAACGCACTTATTAAAGAAATACGAAATGCTTGTAGATCAAGTAGCGCAAGATCCTGATTTGAATCGTGTGAGAGTCTTACCACAACTGCACACGCTATTGTGGGGAAATAAACGAGGCGTATAGAAAGGAAGAGAGACAAAATGACGACAAGAAAACCAGAAGAATTAGAAGGTGTCACTTTACTAGGAAACCAGGGGACCAATTACTTGTTTGACTATGCACCACAAGTGCTTGAAACGTTCCCGAATAAACATACGAATAGAGATTATTTTGTGAAATTCAACTGCCCAGAATTCACATCACTTTGCCCGCAAACAGGGCAGCCAGATTTTGCGACCGTGTATATCAGCTACATCCCAAATGAAATCATGGTCGAAAGTAAATCATTAAAATTATATTTGTTCAGCTTCCGTAACCACGGTGACTTCCACGAGGATTGTATGAATATTATCATGAACGACCTCATTGAATTAATGGACCCAAGATATATCGAAGTATGGGGCAAATTTACACCAAGAGGCGGTATTTCAATTGATCCGTATACGAACTACGGAAAACCTGGGACAAAGTATGAAGAGATGGCATCGTATCGTATGATGAATCACGATATGTATCCAGAAACGATTGATAATCGCTAATAAATAAAAAAAGACATGCGGATGACATGTCTTTCAGATTGTTGACAAAGGGCTAAAATGAACTTGATTTTAGCCCTTTGTCTTTTTTTCAGCTCAGCGTGATAGAAAACCTTTGAATTATAGGAAGGACGAGTACCGGCGCGGAGCGAATTTGACATTCGTGAGCACCGGCACGCAGGACTGACACCGAATGCGAGGGTTTGACTACATGCTGAAAGACATGCGGATGACATGTCTTTTTTTATGGAATAGATCATGATGGCGCATAAAAAAAGAGAAGAGTCATGTCACTCTTCTCATACCAATAGGAATAGAACTTGCTAGGACGGCTGGGGGCTACCAGCTCGTATGTATAGTATACACGACAGAACGTATGTTTGTAAAGGTGTATCATGCTTTTATTCTTGATATATTTACTTTAAGATAAAATTGAAACGAGCGAATGGAAATGGAGGCGTTTGTGTTGGCAAACAAAGAAGACAAAACAGAGAAGCTGCTGATGGAATTGAGGGAAGAGCTTCAGATGCTTGAACATCAAAACAAAGAACGATATAAATGGAGTGCCTCCACATTACTTGGAGTGATCGCCCTTTTAATTGATAAAGGCGTGATAACACCTGAAGAAGTTGACATGTACAAAACAAAAGCGGAAATGCAAACCTTTCACGCGCAAAAAGACTGACGCCTTCATCAAATGATGTAAGAGAAAATAAGAAAAAGACATAATAAATTGATGATTCAATTTATTATGTCTTTATTTCTGCAATTCTTTTTCATCGTATTAAACGAGCTTATACATTAATACATCATCCCAGTATTCATGATCATTTATTTTAAATTCATTGATTTTACGCCCTTCTTCTAAAAAGCCCATCTTTTTATACAAAGAAATAGCTTTTTGGTTTGTGGAGAAAACGGCTAAACTAACCTTTTCAATTGAAGGGTTCTTTTCTGCCCAATTTAATAATGCTGTTAGTAACATTTCCCCTATGCCTAAACCTCTATAGCTCTTATCAACCATCAAGCCGAAAGAACCAACGTGAGAAGTTCTTTTTCTATTTGATGATTGTTCAAAGGCTATCCATCCAATGACTTGATCGCCAGTTTGGGCAACTATGTACGTCTCATTTTCGTTTTCTATTCTTTTCTGTATCCATTCCTTGTGTTCTAACAAGGTTTTTTTGTATTCTTCCGGCGTTGTCAGTAAATAATCTGACTCAGCAATCACTGATTTTTGAATTTCTAAAGTAGTTTCAGCATCTTCTATTTTTCCAAAACGTACAATGATATCATTTGAATGTTGCATATTAGTTTCTCCTATCTAGAGCTAATATTGCATCAGATCACTTTTTTTACATAAAACATAAAAAGTAAGGTATTGTGATCAGCTCTGCTTCGTATATCCTTATGTAACGGTAGGCTGAATTGAGGATTGCAAATTAATGTACGGAGTCTTTGATGATTTTATAGTTTTTATGATTAACGACTGTTAGTGAATCCAGTTCTAAATCTCTATAGTTGTCCATAATGGTGACATCCACAATAACAGAGTTTTCATTCACTTTTTCAACTACACCTGTTAAACCATTTCTAAATTCGATCACATTCCCAATTTTTGCAATCTTCAACCGATCCCTCTCCTTTAAAAACAGATTTCATTCCCTATTAAAAAGTATTTTGCAATATTTTCATACCAATGTAAAGGATAAAGACGTTTTTCTTTCGTTTTCGTTGTACGCTTTGAAAACGAATGGTATATTTAATATTTGATCAAGGCTGAAAAGGAGCGATTTTTTTGACTGAAGAACACATCAACACAATACTAGAATCATTACGGAATGGTACTGAAAAACAAGTGACCATTCAAAAGGATGATTTTTTAACATTTCGTTCTGTATTGGTCAATCAAGATGATTTTAAACATTTTCGCGGAATCGCCAAGCATGGTGGAGATGTTATTTTTGAATATCTTAAAGAAGCAAGAAGCTAAAGCTTTTTCTCATTCATGAGAAAAAGCTTTTTATTTTGGTTCTTTTGTCACACTTCAAACCAGCTTGATACATATGAAAAGAAAATGTAATAACCCATAATCAGGAGCATAAGGATGATTATAGGCTAAAAAGAGACTATAATAAACGCTTACATTACCAGTTCGTGCGTATTTCAACTAGGACATGCCATTTAATGACGGAATTTGGACAGGCATGAAAATCTTTGTGCGTGAAAATAGAATAAGCTCTTGTTAGAGTGGACAAGTATCTTACAGCCTACATTGATTAAAGGAGGAATGAGGCGAATGATCAAAATTCATACAGCTCTTTTTGCCATCCTTATGCTCATCTCAGCGATCAAGATGGACAATATACAAGAGCAAGAAGGCACATTAAGTCAGAAACTTGGACAAGCACCTGTAAAGCATCAGCTTTCATATATAGATCAAGATGAAAAGCATACCGTGATCCCAGCGTTTTCAGAGGAGAAACATCAGCCGAAAGTGAAAATGCTAAGCACGTCAACAGAGGAGAAGGCATCAAAACCGAAGCCGAAGAAAAAGGAAACGGCAAAGCCAGCAAGCTCAAGAAATCAATCACACTATTCTAATGAAGAAATGGACTTGCTTTCTCGGTTGGTACATGCCGAAGCAAAAGGTGAATCTTACGCCGGGAAAAAAGCGGTAGCAAGCGTCGTCTTAAACCGAGTGGAACACCGCTCTTTTCCTGACAGTGTCAGAGGCGTGATTTATCAGCGAAATGCCTTCCAGCCCGTATCAAATGGAAGTATCAATGATAAGGCAGACCAGGATTCCGTAAAAGCTGTGAAGCAGGTTGTCAAAGAAGATGACAGAACAACAAAGGCGATTTATTTTTATAATCCAAAAACGGCGACAGATAACTGGATTCGTTCTCGTAAAATTGTAGAACGCATTGGTCGTCATGTGTTTGCAGTGTAAAGAAAAACAGCGATCAATCAGTCGCTGTTTTTTTGTCTTCAATTATTAAAATATTTTCAGGACTTGTCTCATAGAATGTGAAAAGAATTTGCTTTTAGACAAGGGGAGGCTACATGAATCGATTTGTAAAAGGGGTCATTCTGCTATCTGTCGCAGCTTTCATTGCTGAGTGTATCGAGTTTTTAGTCAATATGATTTTAGCGAGAGAGCTTGGAGAACATGGAATGGGTTTATATATGAGCATCCTTCCCATCATCATGCTTGTGCTTGTGATCGCCAGCTTAGAGCTGCCAGTCTCCATTTCTAAATTCATTGCAGAATCGCATGAGCGGCTTCATAAAAGTATGCTTCGCCATGCATTTAAAATGACGCTTGTGGTGACATGCACAACAACGGCAATAGCAGCCATTGTACTGCCTTTCATTCCTGTATTTCAATCGTATCATCCGCTGATGAAGGGCTTGGTTCTGTCACTTATTCCGATCATCGCATTTACTTCCATTGCACGCGGCTATTTTATGGGCAAGCAGCAAATGGGCAGAATTGCTCTTGCCAATATGCTGAAAAAAACGATCCAGCTTATCTGTTTGTTTTTGTTTTTTCATTGGTATTCGTTTGATATTGAAACAGCGGTGCTTATCGCGATTGGTGTGATTGTTGCAAGTGATCTCGTTGTCTTTATCTATTTATATTCCCAATACGTCATGGCAAAAAATGCTGTGAATGTCAGATCGGTTGAGTTAAGAGGGATTGACGTCAGAAAACGTTTGTTAGCAGTCTCCATCCCGACAACAGGTATGCGTATCTTTCATGCCATTGCCAATGCGATTGAACCGTTTTTAATCAAAGGAGCCCTCGTTGCAGCGGGCATTTCTGGTACGCTTGCTGTTGATCATTACGGAATGCTTGCTGGCGTAGCGATGTCGATCGGTTTTTTTCCGGCGTTTATCGCTCATTCCATTATGATTGTGATGATTCCGAATGTATCAGAAGCCTATGCCTTGGGGCAGTATGATCTCGTGAAAAAACGTGTCAGACAAGCGATTCTCATTACGTTTGGCTATGGGGTGCCAGCGGTGATGATCATGTATTATTTCGCTTATCCGCTCACGCAGCTCTTTTTTGACTCACCTCAAGCAGCCGTCTACTTGCAGCTGCTATGGCCATACTTCTTATGCCACTTGTTCGTGATGCCGTTTCAAGCGTGCTTAATTGGTATGGGTCTTATTAAAGATGTGTTCCTACATAATATATGGGTGCACGTGGTGTCGTTCTCTATGGTGTATTTTCTAGGATCCATCGAATCCTTAAATATGATGGGCGTTATCTTAGGAATGAACACGGGGATGCTGCTTTTAACGGCTCTGCATTATGCGACGATTTGCAAGGAACTCGGCGTCTCCATGTTTCTTACATTGAAAAAAGCTTGAATGTCATGTGCAGCTAGCGGGCAAGCTATAGGAAAATCAGGAAGGAAGATGCTGATGAATCGTAAATATCTACCCGCCAGTCTTCTCATGATGACCCTTCTTTTATTTCTGATGAACATAGAGGCTGAAGCAAAAGAGCCTGTCATGGCGCCAAGGATAGAAGCTCCTACATTAACAGGTGAAACGCAGGTGATCCCGGTGAAAGGGAAGCGGACCATTCTGCATTTTTGGACAACGTGGTGCCCGTCCTGCAAAATGGAACTGCCAGCCTTTGAACAGATCGTGAAAGAAAATCAAAGTGATGTAGACATACTGACTGTGAATTTACTTGGTGCTGAGCAAAGCAAGCATGCAGTTGCCCAATTTGTGAAAGACAGAAAGTTCACATTTCCGATCGTTCTCGATGAGCACGGCGAAATGATGAAGAAATACCAAATTATTACGATCCCGACGACTTTTTTCATCAATGAAAAGGGTGAAGTGGTCAAAAACCATGTAGGTCCGCTGACAAAAAAACAAATCAAAGAGTGGACAAATTCGTAGAACACAAGCTTTCTGTAAGAACCAATGGTCGATCCGTTGGTTCTTTTTTGTGTTCAATTACCTTTCAGATGAATAAAATGTGCTCAGAAAGAGGAAGAAATGTCGGATGATAATAATGAGAATTATTATCAAAAAGAAATTATAATAATTATTAATTGAAAATTGATCAGAACCTGTTATAATGAGTTACAGACCTATAAAAAGCTTGAAATAGCAGAAAATATAGATGATAAACGGAACGGGCAACGATTGATAATGTGAAAATCATTATCAATTAGAGAGGAGAAAGTAATCATGAATGAGAATACAGCACTTTATCAAACGACAGATCAAAAGGGATCCAACTCGCTCTTTCAAAAATGGGCACAGCACGGAGAATTAATCGCAGCAGGTATTTCGGGGATTCTCATCTTGATTGGATGGTTTCTAAAGGATGAAACGATGTGGAGTATTCCTCTTTTCATTCTTGCTTTTGTTATTGGTGGTTTTGCAAAGGCAAAGGAAGGAATTGAAGAAACCATTTCATCCAAGACATTAAATGTAGAACTTTTAATGATATTTGCTGCGATAGGCTCAGCGATCATTGGCTACTGGGCAGAGGGTGCCATTTTAATTTTTATTTTTTCGCTCAGCGGTGCGTTAGAAACGTATACGTCAAATAAAAGTAAAAAAGACTTAACGGCTTTAATGAGTATCGCTCCAGATGAAGCCACTTTAATTGAAGAAGATGGCACCACCATCCAAATCGCTGCTTCTTCACTTACGCCAGGCGACCGTATTTTAATCAAAGCGGGCGAACGAATTGCAGCAGATGGTGTGATCATGAGCGGAAGAACAAGTGTAGACGAATCTGCCTTAACGGGTGAATCGGTGCCTCAGGAAAAAGGGCAAGGGGAAGATGTGTTTGCAGGAACAGTGAATTTAAATGGTTCATTAACAGTAGAAGTAACAAAACATAATGAAGAAACACTTTTTCATAAAATCATTAAGCTTGTGGAATCTGCACAAGAAAGTGTATCGCCAAGCCAAGCATTTATTGAAAAATTTGAAGGTGCATATGTAAAAGGTGTACTCATCACTGTGGCGATTTTAATGTTCCTGCCTCATTTTGTACTTGGCTGGAGCATGAGTGAAACGTTTTACCGTGCGATGGTGTTTATGGTGGTTGCTTCGCCTTGTGCACTTGTTGCCTCAATTATGCCAGCAGCTCTTTCACTCATCTCAAACGGTGCAAGAAACGGTATGCTTGTAAAAGGAAGTGTCTTTTTAGAAAAACTGGGCACAAGTACGATGATTGCATTTGATAAAACGGGTACGATTACAAGTGGAAAACCAGCTGTTGAAAAAGTGGTCTTGGCAAAAGGGCAGGATGAATCGACCTTTTATCAAGCGCTCTATCAAATTGAAAGTCAGTCAAACCATCCATTAGCTAAAGCCATTTCTGATATGGCAAAAGAGCATCATACAGAGCGGGCAGCCCACGTAACCATTGAAGAAACATCAGGTTTTGGTGTGGAAGCACAATTAAATGAGGACACATGGCGGATTGGGAAGAAAGATTTTGCCGGAAAAGCTTCAATGGATCGTGACATTGAAGAGAATGGTGATGTTCTTTCATCCAAAGGATATACAGTTGTCTATGTTCAAAAAAATCAAGAAGTTGTCGGCTGTCTCGGTTTGAAAGATCAAATCAGACCTGAAGCCAAAAAAATGATTCAGGAGCTGAATGATTTAGGCATCCAAACCGTCATGCTCACAGGGGATCAGCAAAAAACAGCTGAAGCGATTGCAGAGGAAGCAGGCATCCAAACCGTTGTCGCTGAATGTCTTCCAGATGAAAAGGTACATGAAGTCAATCAACTGAAAAAACAAGGTGATTCGATCATTATGGTCGGAGATGGAATCAATGATGCACCTGCACTCGCCACAGCAGATGTTGGCGTCGCAATGGGCGGAGGTACAGATGTTGCTTTAGAAACAGCAGACCTCATTTTAATGAAAAATAACTTAAACAATCTGACAAAGATGATCCGTCTTTCAAGAAAGATGAACCGAATCATTAAACAAAACATCATCTTTTCATTAACAGTTATTTGTCTCTTAATCTGTGCGAATTTCTTACAAGTTCTTGATTTACCTTTTGGTGTCATTGGGCATGAAGGCAGTACGATTTTGGTTATTTTAAACGGACTTCGTTTGCTTCGTGCTTCTTAAGCAAATCACAAAAGCGCACTGGCTTTAGGTCAGTGCGCTTTTGTGCGAAATACAGTGAAAACTGATACAATAGATCAGTAGTCAAACGTGTGAGGAGGATCACGATGAATCGAATGAAAAACTTGTCTTCTTGGCTTAAGAAAAAAGACATTCAAGGTGCATTTATACATACAAAGGAGAATGTATTCTATCTATCTGGATACTTCACAGAGCCGCATGAAAGAGTGATGGGGCTGTTTGTTTTTCAGGAAGCAGATCCATTTTTCATTTTGCCTAAGATGGAAGTTGAGCAAGCAAAAAATGCGGGATGGGCTGGAGATCTCATTGGATATGAAGACCATGAAAACCCCTTTGATTTCATACAAAAGGCACTAGAAAAACGAGGAGTAAAAGCGACTCGCCTAGCGATTGAAAAAGAATCCATTCCTTTGCAAAGAGCAGAGCAGCTTCAAGCTGTCACTGGGGCAGAAACATTCGTCCGGGCAGAAGATGTGCTCAATCAGTTAAGACTAATTAAAGACGAAGCTGAAATTGAAACATTGAAAAAAGCTGCTCAATTGGCAGACGAAGGCGTCAAAATTGGGGTTCATGCCCTAAAAGAAGGGGTGACGGAAACCGAAGTTCTTGCTGTCATCGAATATGAACTGAAGAAAAAAGGCATTCAGGGCATGTCCTTTTCAACTATGGTACTATTCGGAGAAAAATCAGGAGAACCTCATGGAAATCCGGGGCAGGCAGCCTTGAAAAAAGGTGATTTTGTTTTATTTGACCTTGGCGTGATTGTGGATGGCTATTGTTCAGATATTACAAGAACCTTCATCTATCAAGAAGCGTCTGAACAACAAAAGGATATTTACAACACCGTCTTGAAAGCCGAATTGGCAGCACTTGATATGAGCAAGCCGGGTGTGAGAATTGGTGACCTTGACTTAAAAGCAAGAGGGCTGATCGCAGAAGCAGGGTATGGCGAATACTTCCCGCATCGTCTAGGGCATGGACTCGGGGTTTCTGTTCATGAGTTCCCTTCTATGAGTCAAGCAAATGATGACCTTCTAAAAGAAGGGATGGTCTATACGATCGAGCCGGGTATTTATGTACCAGGAGTCGGCGGGGTTAGAATTGAAGACGATGTTCTCATTACAAAAGATGGCCCAGTCACGTTAACCAATTATCCAAAAGAGTTGACGATCATCAAGTAATGAAAAAAATCACGATGAACGTCCAAGTATTGGGAGCGTCATCGTGATTTTTTTGTCACTCTTTGCGATCCTTATCAACAAAAAAATCATCAATTGATTGAAACGGCTTGATTTTATGTTCTTTTCCTAAAGGATGTAGTGCGAATCGAGCAGAAAACAAAATAGTCAAACATAATATGATCCATATGATAATACCCATCTTGAATTCCCCTTTCCACCCAGTGATTTGTTCAGCTCACATACATCTTAAAGTATGAAACGCTTACCATATCAAGAGAAAGTAGGAGAAAAAATGCCTAACATAAGGGATATTGCGAAAAGAGCGGGTGTATCTGTTACCACCGTATCACGAGTGATGAATGATCATCCTTATGTCAAAGAAGAAAAGCGAGAGCGCGTACTTAGTGCGATGAAAGAGCTCAAATATACACGGAATATTCAGGCAGTACATTTAGCAAAGGGATATTCCAATATGCTTGGAATTGTACTTCCGACAATTGATCACTCCTATTTCAGCGGAATTGTCACAGGGATTGCAGAGAAAGCACAGGAGTGCGGAATGCATTTTGCCTTGTTTCAAACAGGATATGACCCAGTAAAGGAAAAAGAAGCATTAATGAGCTTAAAAGAGCAACGTGTGGATGGTTTAATCTTTTGCTCAAATGCGTTAAGTGATCGAGACATTTTAAAGTGGCAGGAATCTGGTCCTATTATCTTTTGTCATCCTACTCCGCATGATCCATGTTCATCGGTATCGATTGCGCATGATCAGGCTTTTAAGGAAGGGCTTGAACACTTAGCGGCATGCGGTCATGAGCGAATCGCAATCGTTCTTGCTAGAACAGAAGGGGAGAATAGCCAAGTTCGCATTCAGACTTATCAAGAAATGATGCGGTCGCTTGGGCAGGAGATTGATGAGGAATGGATCATTGAAGGAAAACTGACCATTTTTGATGGCAAGCAATTATTTACAGAATGGAAAGAGATGAAAAATCGTCCGACAGCCTTACTGATTACAAACGATGATGTCTCAGCAGGTTTTTTACTAGAAGCACAGCGTCACCAAATAAACGTTGGAGAATCACCAGCCATACTTGGCTTTCAAAACGATCAATTGAGTGAAGCATTGGGGATTTCTAGTATAGACATTCCTCTTAAACAAATGGGGCAGGAAGCATTTGACTTGTTCAAGCAAGCATTACAAGGTGAGGCACCAGAAAAAAGAGTGCTGTCATATCGACTCGTTGAGCGCACAACGACTATTTTGAAAAACAATCGTTGACGCACGTTTCATCTGTTTTGTACGATAAGAAGGATTGAATAAGAAGGAGGTGGGGATGTTCATGGAATCCTTCACCGTTGATAAAGCGTTAAATAATAATGTCATCATCGCAAAACACCCTTCTTTAGGCGAAGTGGTCCTGATTGATAAAGGGATCGGCTTTGGGAAAAAATCGGGTGACGTTCTCGATCAAGCGGCATTTGAGAAAATGTTTGTGTTAAAGAACACAAAAGAGCAAACAGAATACAAACAATTGCTGCACCACATTAATGAGGACATGATTGAGCTTGCCAATGACGTCATTTATCATATACGAGAAAAAATGGGGCATCGCTTAAATGAGCATATTCACATTGCTCTGACAGATCATATTGCCTTTAGCTTTAAGCGAGTTAAACAAGGCTATGATATCACCAATCCTTTTATGCTTGAAACGAAATCCTTATACCCGAAAGAATACGAGGTCGCAAAGGAAGTCGTGGAACTGATAAATGCGCGGCCAGATGTTGAAACAAAGCTGCCCGAAGGAGAGATTGGGTTTATTGCGCTCCACATTCACTCTGCTTTAACGAACCGGCCTTTATCCGAGGTTAACCGTCATTCGCAGCTCATGACACAAATGGTCCAAGTCATAGAAGATGCATTTCATATGAAAGTAGATAGAGAAAGTATTCATTATTTACGCTTACTGCGCCATATTACGTTTTCGATTGAGCGTATTAAACGGGAAGAATCATTAGAGGAGCCAGAAAAGTTGCTTCATCTATTGAAAAATGAATATCCTTTATGCTACAATACTGCTTGGAAAATGATCAAAATTTTGCAACATGCATTGAAAAAGCCTGTACAAGATGCCGAAGCTGTCTACTTGACACTACACCTGTACAGATTGACGAATAAAATTTCATAGTTTCCTTGAAACGTGTAACTGATTCGATCAGGCATGAGTGACTTAAGGTAAATACAGGATAAGATCCTGTTATTTGCGCAACCTTATATCACCATGCCTTTTTTGTGTTCTGAAAGTGAAATGTAAACGGTTAATTATGAAATGTACGTCAGTGTGTCATTGAAATGCATGTTGTAAGCGAAAACAAAAGGAGGTTCAACCAGTGTTTAAATCACTTTTTGGTGTGTTGCAAAAAATTGGACGAGCACTTATGCTTCCAGTTGCGATCCTTCCTGCTGCTGGTATTTTACTAGCACTCGGAAATGCGATGCAAAATCCGCAGCTGATTGATGTCGCTCAATTTTTAAGCAATGATACAATTCAGCTTGTTGCTAGTGTTATGGAGAATGCGGGGAATATTGTCTTCTCGAATCTTCCGCTCCTATTTGCTGTAGGGGTTGCCATCGGTCTTGCCAATGGAGACGGTGTGGCAGGGATTGCCGCGATCATCGGTTACCTTGTCATGAACGTAACGATGAGTGCCGTATTAATGGCCAACGGTTCCATTCCATCCGATTCAATCAAATTGGCTAAGTTCTTTAAAGAAAGTCATCCAGCGTATGTGAATATGCTCGGCATACCGACCTTGTCTACCGGCGTGTTTGGCGGGATTATTGTCGGGGTATTAGCCGCTTATATGTTTAATAAATTTTACAAAATTGAGCTCCCGCAATATCTTGGCTTCTTTGCTGGTAAGCGTTTTGTTCCAATCGTTACGTCGATTTCAGCACTTATTTTAGGGCTTTTGATGCTCGTCATTTGGCCGCCAATCCAAGGTGCATTGAACTCATTTTCAACTGGACTGCTTGCAGCGAATGAGCCGCTAGCTGCCTTTGTATTTGGTGTCATTGAACGCTCATTAATTCCGTTTGGTCTACACCACATATTCTACGCACCATTCTGGTATGAATTTTTTAGCTATAAGAGCTTATCAGGAGATATTATCCGTGGTGACCAGCGTATTTTCATGGCGCAAATCAAAGATGGTGTTCAGCTGACAGCCGGTACATTCATGACAGGGAAATATCCGTTCATGATGTTTGGACTTCCAGCAGCAGCACTTGCGATTTACCATGAAGCAAAACCTAAGAATAAAAAACTTGTAGCAGGAATTATGGGGTCAGCGGCCCTTACTTCTTTCCTAACAGGGATCACTGAACCGCTTGAATTCTCATTCTTGTTTGTTGCACCGATATTATTTGCGATTCACTGTGTATTCGCTGGATTATCCTTTATGATAATGGATATTCTAAACGTGAAAATCGGGATGACCTTCTCAGGAGGGTTAATCGACTTCTTCCTATTTGGTATCCTGCCAAATAGAACCGCTTGGTGGCTTGTTATTCCAGTCGGTCTCGTACTGGCTGTCATTTACTACTTCGGATTCAGATTTGCGATTCGCAAGTTTAATCTGAAAACGCCAGGACGAGAAGATGAAGTAGCTGACGGTGCAAGCAGCGCTCAATCTGGAAAAGGCGATGACTTACCTTATGAAATTCTTGAAGCGATGGGTGACCAAGAAAACATTAAACACCTAGATGCTTGTATTACGCGTTTACGTGTCACTGTAAATGATCAGAAAAAAGTGGATAAAGACCGCTTGAAAAAGCTTGGCGCTTCAGGTGTCCTTGAAGTAGGGAATAACATCCAGGCCATCTTTGGTCCACGCTCTGATAATTTAAAAACACAAATGCAGGACATTATTGCAGGGCGCACACCTCGACCAGCGAAAGACCCTTCTGCAAAAGAAGAAGTTAGCCAGCAGGTTGAAGAAGTCATTGCAAAACCGCTTCAAAACGAACAAGGGGAAGAAATGTTTGCTTCACCAATTACAGGGGAGCTGCATCCAATTACAGATGTGCCAGATCAAGTATTCTCAGGGAAAATGATGGGTGACGGTTTTGCTATCTTGCCAAAAGAGGGAACAGTGGTTTCACCAGTAAGAGGAAAAATCTTAAATGTGTTCCCAACAAAACACGCCATCGGCCTCCAGTCTGATGGTGGACTTGAAATCTTGATTCACTTCGGGATTGATACAGTCAGCCTCAAAGGAGAAGGATTTGAAGCATTTGTACAAGAGGGAGATCAAGTAGAAATCGGTCAAAAACTTTTAGAGGTTGATATTGATAAAATTAAGTCAGAAGTACCATCTTTAATGACACCAATTGTATTTACAAACTTAAGTGAAGGACAATTTATTGACCTTCAAGAATCCGGTGAAATCAAAGCTGGCCAAGAAAACATCATGAAAATTTCAAAATAATTTTCATAACTGCCGTTCTTGTTAGATGACAAGCTCGGCAGTATGATATAATATTGTGGATGTATGAAATGTATAAAAAGGAGATTGATAAAAATGGCTCAACAAACATTCAAAGTAACTGCAGATTCTGGAATTCACGCACGTCCTGCAACAGTTCTTGTACAAACTGCTAGTAAATATGATGCTGATATCAACTTAGAATATAATGGTAAAACAGTGAACCTGAAATCTATTATGGGTGTAATGTCTCTAGGAATTGCGAAAGGTGCTACAATCACAATCTCTGCTTCTGGTTCTGATGAAAATGATGCACTTGCTGCGCTAAAAGACACAATGAAAAGTGAAGGCCTAGGCGAGTAATGCAACAACTGAAAGGAATCGGTGCTTCAGCAGGCGTTGCGATTGCAAAAGCATATCGTCTAGAAGAACCAGATTTAACAGTTCACCAAAAAGACATCAATGATCCAGAGACAGAAGTGAAACGCTTTGAAGAAGCAATTCATGTTTCAAAGCAAGAACTTGAAGCAATTAAAGAACATGCGCTAAAAGAACTTGGCCAAGATAAAGCGGATATTTTTTCTGCACACCTTCTTGTGTTAAGTGATCCAGAGCTGCTCAACCCAGTGAAGGATAAAATCACATCGGATAAAGTAAATGCTGAATTTGCTTTAAAAGAAACAGCAACAATGTTTGTTACAATGTTTGAAGCAATGGACAATGAATACATGAAAGAACGTGCAGCGGATATTCGCGACGTTACAAAACGTGTCACTGGTCATTTGCTAGGCGTTGACATTCCAAACCCAAGTATGATTTCTGAAGAAGTCATTATCATTGCTGAAGATTTAACACCTTCTGATACAGCTCAGCTGAACAGACAATTCGTCAAAGGTTTTGCGACAGATATCGGTGGTCGTACTTCTCACTCAGCGATTATGGCTAGATCAATGGAAATCCCAGCAGTTGTTGGAACAAAAGAAGCAACAAAAACGGTGAAAAACAATGATCTGATCATTGTTGATGGTATTAGTGGAGACGTCATCATTCAGCCTTCTGAAGATGAAGTGAAAGCGTATCAAAAAAAGCATGAAGACTACTTAGCTCAAAAAGCGGAATGGGCGAAACTTGTTGACCAGCCAACGGTCACAAAAGACGGCGTTCACGTAGAGTTAGCTGCGAATATTGGAACACCTGAAGATGTGAAAGGTGTACTTGAAAATGGCGGCGAAGCAGTTGGATTGTACCGTACAGAATTTTTATACATGGGCAGAGATCAGCTCCCAACAGAAGAAGAGCAGTTCGATGCGTATAAAACCGTTTTAGAGAAGATGGAAGGCAAAGCAGTGGTTGTCCGCACACTAGATATTGGTGGCGATAAAGAACTTCCTTACTTGCAGCTTCCAAAAGAAATGAACCCGTTCCTTGGCTATAGAGCGATCCGCCTTTGCCTTGAAGAGCAGGAGATTTTCAGAACACAGCTACGCGCGTTACTTCGTGCAAGTACATATGGAAACTTGAAAATCATGTTCCCTATGATCGCGACGTTATCAGAATTTAGAGAAGCAAAAGCTATTTTACTTGAAGAAAAAGAAGCATTGGTTGCTGCTGGTACAGAAGTATCTGATTCCATTGAAATCGGAATGATGGTAGAAATTCCATCAACAGCTGTTATCGCAGATCAATTTGCAAAAGAAGTAGATTTCTTCAGCATTGGAACAAATGATTTGATTCAATACACAATGGCTGCTGATCGAATGAACGAACGAGTGTCTTATCTTTACCAGCCATACAATCCAGCTATTTTACGCCTCATAACGCTTGTGATTGAAGCAGCGCATAAAGAAGGTAAATGGGTTGGCATGTGCGGTGAGATGGCAGGAGATGAAATCGCAATCCCGCTCCTACTTGGATTAGGATTAGATGAATTTTCAATGAGCGCAACATCGATTCTTCCAGCAAGAACGCAGTTAAGCAAGCTTTCTAAGGAAGAAGCTGCATCATTTAAAGAGCATATCTTATCACTGAGTACAACTGAAGAAGTGGTTGATTTCGTGAAAAAAACGTTTCAACATAACTAGGTGATGTAAACCAGACAGTTTGACCTGTCTGGTTTTTTTGTCGAATTTTATCATAATCAGTCATATCGCTTGCAGAGAAGGGCATCCTAACATAAAAAATGGAGGTGACCAGTTTGTCTTTCTCTGACTATAAGCCAGGTGATCAAGTATATGTCATTTATCGAAATCCACATGCAGCCAATGTTGCACAAATTAAAGAAGCGGAAATCGTTTCACACCCTTATAATGAACAAGAGCTTGCGCTATTTCTACTTGAAACATATCACCCATTAGCCCCTGATGATGCCGTATTTCCAACATACGAAGAAGCAGAAGCCCTTTATCAAGATCTGTTTGAATAAGGGAGATTTTAGAAAGGATAGAAGCCATCCTGAGAGGTTAAAGTAACGATATGAACCTATAAAGGTAAGGATGTGCTAAATATGATCAAACCGTTCGTTCCCCAGCTTGTGTATATTGAACCTCGGGCGCTAGAGTACCCATTAGGACAAGAGCTGAAAGAAAAATTTGAAGGTATGGGAATTGAAATTAGAGAAACAACGTCACACAACCAAGTGAGAAATATTCCGGGGAAAAATGATTTACAAAAGTACCGTAATGCAAAATCGACGCTCGTTATCGGCGTGAGAAAAACCTTGAAATTTGATACATCTAAACCATCTGCAGAGTATGCCATTCCGTTTGCGACAGGATGCATGGGGCATTGCCATTATTGCTACCTGCAAACGACGATGGGGAGTAAGCCGTACATTCGCACATATGTCAATGTAGAAGAGATCTTAGATCAGGCTGAGCAGTACATGAACGAGCGTGCCCCTGATATCACGCGATTTGAAGCTTCATGTACATCCGATATCGTAGGAATTGACCATTTGACTCACACACTCAAACGAGCGATTGAATACTTTGGTCAAACCGATCTTGGCAAACTGCGCTTTGTTACGAAATTTCATCATGTAGACCATTTGTTAGATGCAAAACACAATGGGCGAACAAGATTCCGCTTTAGTATCAATGCCGATTATGTCATTAAATATTTCGAACCTGGAACATCACCACTCGATCAGCGGATTGAAGCGGCTGTAAAGGTAGCAAAAGCAGGCTATCCACTGGGCTTTATTATTGCCCCTATTTACATTCATGAAGGGTGGCAAGAGGGCTATAAAGTCCTATTTGAAAAACTCGATGCAGCTCTCCCTGAAGAAGTGAGACAAGATATCACCTTTGAAATGATTCAGCACCGTTTTACAAAACCGGCGAAGCGTGTCATCCAAAAAAACTATCCGAAAACAAAACTAGAACTAGATGAAGAAAAGAGAAGATATAAGTGGGGTAGATATGGAATTGGAAAATATATCTATCAAAAAGATGAAGAACAAGAACTTAGACAGACATTAGAATCATATATCGAACAGTACTTTCCGTCTGCAAAAATTGAATATTTTACTTAAAACAAGTCATTATGGCTTGTTTTTTCTATTTAAATTTTCTTACAACTATTGAATGCGGTACCAATTTTGCCGATATACACATTAAGATGCGAAAGTAGGATGTAGGGGTGATGAGATGTTTAAGAAACTTCAAGTGAGAATAGCTGTTTTCATCTCAGTTATTTTAATTTTAACCGTTGTCGCAGTTCAAGTGGGTTCCAATTTAGTATTAAGACCACTGATTGAACGAGATGCGAAAACAACGACAGCAGCAACGGCAGAAAGCATGAGAGACATCATAGCACTAAAGCTTGAGAATTACGGTGATACGATTAACCAATTGGCAACAAGTACACTTACTGAAGAATTTGCACAGAAACAAACAAAGCAGACATTGGCATTTGAAAACGATGAATTAAAAGGATTGCAGGAGCAGGATGAACTCATCTCGCTTGCCTATATAGGAACAAGTGATGGTAAAATGTTTGCTTTCCCGGAGTCCGATTTTGGTGAAGGGTATGATCCGTCTAAACGAGACTGGTATATTCAAGCGGCTGAAAAGCCTGACGAAGTCCTATGGACAGATCCGTACATTGATAAAGCAACAAGTGAAATGGTCGTTTCAGCCACGAAGGCGATCGTACGAAATGGGAAAGTAGTCGGTGTCGCTGGACTTGACTTGAAACTGGCTTCCATTCAGTCCTTTATAAATGAACAAAAGATTCCTTACATGGGAACGGCTTTCTTAGTTGACGGCACAGGGACCATTTTGGCACATCCAACAGAGCAAGGAAAAAATATCTCAAAAGTCGCTTCTGTGAAAAAAGCGATCGACAACTCGGGTATTGATGATGACAAACAGCTGACCGTCATCTCAAAAATTAAAGAGGCAAACTGGACGATCGGTGTGAGCTTCGAGAAAAAGAAACTTCTTTGGATCACTGAACAAATGAATCAGACAAGTATCATTATTTCTGTCATTGCCATTATACTTGCCATGATTCTAAGCTACTTATTGGCTAGAAGCATTACAACACCAATTAAACGCCTCATCGAGCATGTTCGTAAAGTGTCTGAAGGCGATTTAACCAGCTCGCTTGAGTCGAAGTCTCAGGATGAGATAGGTTTCCTCACGAAAAGCTTTAATCAAATGACTGAAGGCATCAGGGATTTAATTGAAAAAGTGAAAGAGTCTTCAGATCAGGTTGTGAAATCAACGGATGAAGTGACACAAATTTCAAACGAGACCTTGCTGTCTAGTGAACAGATTGCAACGGCTATTCAAGAGGTCGCTGTAGGAGCGACGAAACAAGCATCAGAAGCGGAAACCATTAATGAAAAATCAGAGCATTTGTATGAAAAAGTTCGTCATATGGGTGAGCTTGCCACGCAAATGCAAACCAATTCAAAATCATCGGAAGATGCAAGCTATAGAGGACTTGATGCTCTTGGTCTGCTCGTCCAAAAATCAACACAAGCGAATGAAGAATCGAAGAAGGTAGAGCAAATGCTTCTTGACCTTGAGCATAAAACGAAAAATATTGAAAACGTCGTAACAGCGATCTCTGAAATCTCAGATCAAACGAATTTACTCGCACTGAATGCAAGTATTGAAGCAGCGAGAGCAGGAGAAAGCGGAAGAGGATTTGCTGTTGTTGCAGAAGAAGTCAGAAAGCTGGCTGAACAATCTGCGGAATCAACGAAACATATTAGTGAAACCGTAAAACTCATTCAAGATGAATCGAAAAAGGCAGCTGAAGCGATGACAGCAGCAAGCAAAATGAATGAAGAACAAGGTGATGCCATCAATTCAACAGGTGAGGCACTCAGTAGTATCACAATGGAAATGCAGGCACTTGTCGGCTCCATTGACAGCATTCATACACAAATCAATGAAATGACTGAAGAACAGCAGAAAATGAATGATTCCATTCAAAGTATTGCGGCCATTTCACAAGAATCCGCCGCTTCAGCTGAGGAAGTACATGCTTCCACAGACGAACAAGTACAAGCTTTAGAAAGAACGAAAACATCAACAGAAATGTTGAACGAATCAAGTCAGGCACTGCGTCAGGCAGTCAATCGGTTTAAACTATAATCTTGCAGAAAAGAACCTTGCCATGTGAGCAAGGTTCTTTTTGTATGATAAAATATGAACAGAGGAGGGTGCCAACATGCATGTTAATCTATCTGGAAAAAAAGCATTGGTCGCAGCAAGCAGTCAAGGTATCGGTAAAGCCATTGCCTTTCATCTTGCAAAAGAGGGAGCAGATGTGATGCTCTCGGGAAGACATGAGCAAACGCTGCAAGAAGCGGTCAAAGAATTATCCCCGCTTGTAAAAGGGAAGCTGACGTATCAAGTATGTGATGTATCTGACGCCGAGCAAATTAAAGCGCTTGTCGTCGCAGCAGCAGGTGATGAAAAACGTCTTGATATACTCGTGAACAATACAGGCGGTCCTCAAACAGGAACACTTGAAACCTTAACAGATGAAGATTGGATGGAATCATTTCAGCTTCATTTACTCAGCTATATTCGGTTATTAAAAGAAGCCTTGCCGTATTTAAAAAAACAAGGTGCACGCGTGTTAAATATTGCATCTATGTCGGTCAAAGAACCAATCCCAGGCTTGATGCTGTCGAATACATTTAGACCGGCCATTACCGGCTGGACAAAAACAGCTGCTCAGGAGCTTGCCAAAGATGGCATTTTGATCAATACCTTAGCCCCTGGGAAAATTGAAACAGAGCGCGTGAAACAGTTAGACAAACACCGTGCACAAGAGGAGCAACAATCGGTTGAAGAGATCAAAGCACAAGCTGAACGTATGATTCCGCTGGGCCGTTACGGGCAGCCAGAGGAATTTGCAGCATATGCGGCTTTTCTTTTATCTGAAGCCAATACATATATGACAGGTCAAACCCTCATCATTGATGGTGGATTGACAAAGTCTCTATAAGGAGGAATTCTTGATGGCACAAATCAAAACAGTTGGTTTTATTGGAATCGGTGTAATGGGGCGTAGTATGGCAGGGCATTTAATGAATGCTGGCTACGAAGTTCTCGTTTATACAAGAACAAAAGCAAAGGCAGACACATTGATTCAAAAAGGTGCTCTTTGGAAATCGACCGTAAAGGAGATCGCAAAGGAGGCAGATGCCGTCATCACAATGGTCGGGTATCCATCAGATGTAGAAGAAGTCTATTTAGGAGAAGATGGACTCGTGGCACATGCTGCGCCTGGTACACACCTCATTGATATGACCACATCGAAACCTCAGCTGGCAAAAGAAATTGAAGCGAAAGCGAAGGAAAAAGGACTATTTGCATTAGATGCGCCGGTCTCTGGCGGAGACGTTGGAGCCCAAAATGGCACGCTGGCCATTATGATTGGTGGAGAAAAAGCAGCCTATGAAGCGTGCCTGCCGCTATTTCAGCAAATGGGAGAAAATATACAATATCAAGGACCTGCAGGAAGTGGTCAGCATACAAAAATGTGTAACCAAATCGCTATCGCAGCAGGGATGGTAGGTGTGGCAGAGGCAATGGCTTATGCGGAAAAATCAGGACTTGATCCAGAGCAGGTACTTAAAAGCATCACAACAGGAGCAGCTGGCAGTTGGTCTTTGTCAAACCTTGCACCAAGAATGCTGAAAGGTGATTTCGAGCCAGGATTTTATGTGAAGCATTTTATTAAGGATATGGGCATTGCACTTGAAGAAGCAGAGCTGATGGGAGAAGAGATGCCAGGCCTTTCACTAGCGAAGTCATTATATGAAAAGCTCAGCGAACAGGGCGAAGAAAACAGCGGAACACAAAGCATCTATAAATTATGGGTGAAATAAAAAAACTGCCCCGCCTAGGTGGAACAGTTTGTAGCGTGTAAACAAGCCCTCACATGGCTGAAAAAAGAAAACAAACTAAAAACCTGTCCCGAAAAGAGACAGGTTTTTTTGATCTTATTTTCCGATGAATTGCTGCGTCCAGTAGTTACCAGATTTTACATAACCTACACCGATATGTGTATAGTTTTTGTTTAAAATGTTCGCTCTGTGACCTTCACTGTTCATCCAAGCTGTTACTACTTCTTGAGGTGATCTTTGACCTTGCGCAATGTTTTCACCTGCTGTTTTGTACGTGATACCAAATTGCTTCATTTGATCAAATGGAGATCCGTAAGTTGGGCTTGTATGAGAGAAATAGTTTTTATCTTTCATATCTTGTGATTTAGCGCGAGCAGATTTGCTTAATTTAGAATCAACAGAAAGAGCTTTTAAGCCTTGTTTTGCACGCTCTTTATTTGTCAGCTCAACCACTTCTTGTTCAAATGCATTTAAGCTGCTGTCTGCTTTTGTTGCAGTTGTGTCTTTTTGATCAGATTTTGAGCTGTTGTTCGTTGTGTTTTCTTTTGCTGGTGTGCTTGGTTTAGAAGTAGCTGGTTTTTTCACTGATTCTTGTTTTTGCTCATTTTTTGCTTTGTTTACTTCTTTCACCACTTTTGTACCAGTAACAGGTTGACCACTTTTGATCAGCTTGTTTAATAGAGCTTCGATCTCTTTTTGATTTGAAGTGCTTAGCTTGTTTACATCTGAAGAGATATGTAATTTTGCAGCTAATGTATGAAGATCAATGGCTTGATGCTGTACGTTTATGACTTGTTTCAGGTTAAGCTCTTTCGCATCAGCTGAATGCCCTCCAGTGAACGTGATCAATGCAGCAGCTGTCAGCGCTGAAAAAATGAATGATTTCTTTTTCATTTTGTAACTCCTCCTAAAATCTTTGTTTTGTTTTCTCACAGAAAATCATAACATGGACTTTTTGTTATAAACGTACCAGCATCCTCCATTGACAACGCCCATTTGTCATTTTTGTTAAAGTCATAGAAAGAATCTCCTCATATCAATGAATGGAGAATCTTTCTATTTAAAGAAAACGACATAAACATACCAATATTTTAAAGTGTTAGTATATTTTTTTGCAGAATAGGGATTGACAGCTTTTTTTCACTTGTTTCGCTGTAACAACTATTACAAAAGTGTTACAATAATGAGTGGTAATTGTAAAAGATTGAAAGGATGAGAGGAGCAACATAAGTGGGAGAGAAACAGCATCAAGGTGCTGCCGAGCAGAAAAAAATGAAGCGCCGGAACGCCTGGAGAATTAATCTCTTTTTCTTCGCTGTATTTAGTTTATTTGCTGGACTTGTCATCAAGCTCGGCGTGCTGCAAATCGTCAATGGTGAGGATTATAAAAAGCAAGCCAACCGAACTGAGGTCAAAACAGCATCATACCCGTCTCCAAGAGGAAAAATGTATGACGCGAGAGGAAGAGTCGTTGTTGATAACGAAAGTGTACCTGCCATCGTTTATACATCAGAAAGCGGTGTGAAAGCGGAGGATAAGATTAAAGTAGCAAGAAAACTTGCGACTTATATAAAAATGGATACAGATTTTTTGAGAGAGCGTGACATTCGAGATTTTTGGCTGGCAAGCCATCCGGAAGAAGCGGATAAGCTCATTTCAAAAACAGAGCAAAAGAATCTTAAAGCAAAAGATGTCTATCCTCTTCAAGTAGAGCGTGTGCCTAAGAAAGAAGTCAAGGCGATCGAAAAAGATGCAGAGGAAAAAGCAGTTGCAGCGATCTATCGCAGGTTTACAGGCGGATATGCCTTTGAACCTCAAATCGTGAAAGCGATGGACCCGAACGAAGAGAAAAAAGGGGACGAAAAAGTTGCGCTGCTTGATGAAACTAAAGAATCAAAACAGACATCATCCGTAAGTTTGACATACGAAGAGATCTCACTCGTATCAGAGCATCTTGATGAACTGCCTGGTGTAAATGTCATCAATGACTGGACAAGGAAATATCCGTATGAAAAAACCCTTTATAATGTCCTTGGCGGTGTCACCACCCCAGAGCAAGGCATTATAAAAGAGCGTGAAGATTACTATATGGCAAGAGGTTACTCGCGAAATGACCGAGTAGGAAAAAGTTATTTAGAATATCAATATGAGGATTTTCTCAATCCAGAAAAAGCAACTGTTCAATATACACAGGTCGGCGGCAAACTGCTTGATGAAATCAAGCGGACAGAAGGTCGAAGAGGACTTGACCTTGCACTCACATTTGATATGGAGCTGCAAAAGGAAGTCGATAAAATCGTTGAATCAGAGCTAAGATCCGCTAGTGCAAGAAACTATATGATGGACCGTGCCTTTGTTGTGATGATGGACCCTAACACAGGTGATGTTCTCGCGATGTCAGGGAAGAAAATGGACGGCAGGGACGTCACAGATTATGCGATCGGAACATTTACGACACAGTATGAAATGGGCTCTGTTGTCAAAGGAGCTACTGTCCTCTCTGGTTATCAAGATGGTATGTCACACAACCAATCCTATATGGATACACCGCTGTATTTTGCGGGAAATGGAAAACCGAAGAAATCATATAGCAATCTTGGCTGGGTTAATGATCTTCGAGCGCTACAAAAAAGTTCAAACGTCTATATGTTTCATGTAGCGATGAGAATGGCAGGAATCACCTACCAAAAGAATGGCCCGTTACCAGCAAGACCTGAACACTTACAAAAAATGAGAAACTACTATGCGCAATTCGGTCTTGGTGTGAAAACAGGCATCGACTTGCCGCAGGAATCAAGCGGAATGCAGACGCATCCTCAGACAGTCGGCGGACTCTTGCTTGATGAAGCGATTGGTCAGTATGACACATATACACCGCTTCAAGTCGCACAATACATGTCGACCATCGCAAATGGAGGTAACCGTATTCAGCCAAGAGTGGTGAAAAGTGTTCACTTTCCAACGAATAAGGAAGAAGTAGGCCCTGTTGTGAAGAAATATGAGCCAAAGGTGCTGAACACCATTAACAACTCGAAAGCAGATATCGACCGTGTCAAAATGGGACTAAAAATGGTCACATCAACAGGCGGGACTGCCGCTGGCCGGTTCGGTCAGCATGATGTCGCAGGGAAAACGGGTACAGCCCAAACCTTCTACTATGGTGCCAACCGGAGCTGGTGGGGGAATGCCACGTACAACTTAACCTTTGGAGGATATTATCCTTCTTCCAATCCGAAAGTGGCATTTAGTGTCGTCACACCGTATGTATCAGATAAAGATCCTGTCATTAAAACCATTCCAAGTAAAATTGTTGATAAGTACGTTGAATTACAAAAGAAATATGAAAAGCAATAAACAGCAGGGAGCACAGCAAGAGAAAGTGCTCCCTTTTTGCTGAAAATATGGACGTTTCACACGAGATTGGGAGGAAAATACGGTTTTTCTAGCGAATCCTTTTTATACATCAAACTAAGGACAACCCTAAAAAAATTAAAGGAGGGTCGGACGACGATGGAACAAAAAATGAAAGATTCGAATCAGCTGTACTCGAATATTGATTTACATGCCGTTCTTTCTTCTAATGGCCGCTTTCTCTACATTTCTTCCAATTGTAAGCAGCTTTTGCTCTATGAACAAAAGGATTTACTAGGGTGTTTTTTGAAAGACTTTGTTCATACCGAAGATCAATTTCTCGTCGAAAGTTATTTCTATAATCAGCATATGCTAGAGATTTGCCACTTTAGACTGCTTAGAAGTGATCTTACAGCTGTATGGGTAGAAGCAAGCATTGATTTTGTTGCTTGTGATGGGTTAGACAACGATTTAAGTAGAGAAATGATCCTGAAAATGAGGGTAATGAATACAGAGCCTCAAAAAGCAGCATTTCAACCAACAGAAGTGTCAGAACAGTCGTTAGGCAGTCTACCGGCTTTCCAAGATGTCAGTGAAGCTGAAAATCTGATTGCCATGCTGCCAAATCCGTTATGTATTACGGCGCTTGGGAAAATTGTGTACGCCAACGATGCGATGCTGCAATTAATGGGTGTATGTACAAAAGATGAAATGATCGGAAAGTCTGCGTTTGATTTTATTGCCGAGGAGTACCATGACATTGTGAGAAGCCGAATCAAAAGACTGCAGCAAGGCCTTCCAGTCGGAATGATTGAACAAATATGGAAAAGGCAAGACGGGAGCATGATTCATATTGAGGTGAAGTCATCTCCGGCAATTTATCAAAATCAACGGGCAGAACTTTTACTATTAGTGGACATCTCTTCCCGTAAAAAATTTCAAACCGTTCTTCAAAAAAGTAGAGAGCGGTATCAGCTGCTTATCCAAAATTCCATTGATACCATCGCCGTCATCCACGATCATAAATGGGTATTTATGAATGAATCAGGTATTAAATTATTTGAAGCCGAACATTACGATAAATTAATCGGAAAAGATATCTTTCATCAAATCCATTCATGTGATCAGCAAAAAGTCAAAAAGAGCATATCACGTATTATCGAAAGAGCATCAGATTCTGAGATTGTGACGATGAGCTGCCATACGTTTAAACACCGGTTGATTTATACAGAAATGGTTTGTATCCCTACCACATTTTTTGGTGAAACAGCCGTTCAAATTATTTTAAGAGATATATCTGAACGAAAACAAACAGAAGAACTCATGCTGCGCTCTGAAAAATTATCAATCGCAGGTCAATTGGCAGCAGGCATTGCACATGAAATAAGGAATCCACTGACGGCGATTAAAGGCTTTTTACAGCTCATTAAACCAAAAACAAAAGACCGTGATCAATATTTTGAAATTGTCTTCTCTGAGCTGAGCCGGATTGAAATCATCTTAAGTGAGCTACTAATGCTTGCGAAGCCGCAGCAAACAGCATCCATGCAGACGCTTGATTTGAAAAAAATCATTAGCGAAGTCACCGCTCTGCTAGAAACACAGGCCAACTTAAATGGAATTTTGATGAACACAAGTGATATTGAGGAGGATCTCCTGATGAATGGGGATCAAAACCAGCTGAAGCAGGTGTTTATCAATTTAATCAAAAATGCCGTCGAATCCATGCCAGACGGAGGGAAGGTAGACATTACCGCCAAAGCCGAAAAAGAAGGGATACTTGTCACGATTAGAGATGAAGGAATTGGTATTCCTGAATCGGTCATGAAGCGGATCGGCGAACCTTTTTTAACGACAAAAGAAAAGGGAACAGGGCTTGGGCTCATGGTGACATTTAATATTTTAGAAAATCACAACGGAACCATCCGGGTAGATAGCCATCCAGAGAAAGGGACTGTGTTTCACATCATGTTTCCCGCAAAATAAAAACAACGGCAAAAGAGCCGTTGTTTCATCCGTCTATTGATTGTATGGAACGCTTTTCAAGTACAAATTGTTCGAGACGGTCAAGTCCTTCTTTTAACGTTTCAAGTGAATATGCATAGGAAAGGCGCACATATCCTTCTCCAAGTGAAGAGAAAGCAGAACCAGGTACGACCGCAAGTTTTGTACTTTCTAACAACTCCATGCAAAAATCAAATGAACTCATCCCAAGCGATTCAATGGAAGGGAAAATATAAAAAGCGCCGGAAGGCTTAATGACCGGAAGCCCCATAGAAATGAGTCGATCATATACATAGTCGAGTCTTTTCTTATATTGCTCTCTCATGATTAGTGCATCATCCACACCGTTTGTCACTGCTTCAAGTGCCGCCTTTTGTGAGATAGCCGAGGCACAAGACACGTTATATTGATGTACTTTTAATACATGTTTAGCAATAGGAGCGGAAGCAAATAAAAAGCCGATTCTCCATCCGGTCATGCTATGAGATTTTGACAGTCCATTGATGACAATCGTCTGTTCCTTTAAGAAAGAAGCAATGGAATGATGTGGACGATCAAATGTCAGCTCACTATAAATTTCATCAGATAGAATAAAAATATCCTTTCCTTCAAGAAGCTGTGCAATTTCTTTCAATTCTTCTTCTAATAGCGTGACCCCAGTTGGATTTGAAGGGTATGGAAGGACAACACACTTTGTCTTTTCCGTTAATGCATCTTCAATCAGCTTGGCGTTTAATTTAAAACCGGCATTTGTTGTGTCAATATGCACGGGCACCGCACCGCACATCCGAATGATCGGTTCATAGCCAGGGTACACAGGGCCGGGCAGAATGACCTCATCGCCTTCAGTCAAAATGGTTCGAAACGCAGCATCAATTGCTTGACTCGCACCTGTTGTCACAATGATTTCTGTCTCTGCATCATAATCAAGATGGACTTTCTTTTTGATGTATTGCTGGATCGCTTGTCTTAGCTCTAAAAACCCAGCGTTATGAGTATACGAGGTGAAATTCTCGTCAATGGCTGTTTTGGCAGCTGTTTTGACATGATGCGGCGTATAAAAATCGGGCTGACCTATGGTCAATGAAACGACATCCTCATATGAAGATACGAGATTTGAAAATGTTCGAATGCCTGAAATTTCAATATCCTTTACTCTTGGATTCAGCAAATGCTCCATTTCTCATCACCTTAAAAATTTATGTTTTTATCCTATTTTACCATTCACTGCATAAATGTCACCTGCGGAAAGGTTTCGGATATCGTTATATGTAGTCTATTCTCCTATCCATCACAGCATGAGTGATATATGAAGAAAGAGCAACATTTATTATAGCGTAACCTGCTCGGAAAATACAGCTCTGCTTATGATGATTAGAATAAGGCAAAACGGTATAAACTGAAAGAACGAGAGAATCGAGTCATGGGAATTGCTTTCACAGGCATACGATCTCCTGAAGGAGGACGATAATAGATGGATCAATCAGCAAAGACATCGAAAATAGCCTTTTTATCCGTCATGAGTAATACGTTTGTTGTGGTCCTTAAAATCATTGTTGGGGTGTTAACTGGATCTGTTGCGGTTTTATCAGAAGCCATTCACTCTTTTCTCGATTTAATGGCCTCATTTATTGCATTTATCTCTGTTCGTATTTCAAGAAAGCCGGCAGATTCAAAACATCCTTATGGACATGGGAAAGTTGAGAATATTTCTGGAACGATTGAAACTTTGTTGATTTTTGTTGCTGGGATTTGGATCATTTATGAATGTGTTCATAAATTAATGCATCCAGAGCCTGTTAAACTGCCGGTACTTGGTATTGTGGTCATGCTGATCGGCGCACTTATCAATTTTGTTGTGTCAAGAGTTGTGAACAAAGAGGCAGAGCGAGTACATTCTGTTGCCATGAAATCGAATGCGCTGCATCTTTTAACAGATGTGTTTACGTCACTAGGGGTTGCCATTAGTTTATTGCTTGTTGCATTAACGGACTGGTATTTCCTCGATCCGATTATTGGAATGGTGCTAGCGCTCTATATTATGCGTGAAGCGTTTAAACTCATGAAGGAAGCCTTCCCGCCGCTTGTCGACGCCCGGTTAACCCCGGAAGAAGAACAAGCGATAGAGGCCATCATTCAAACATTCAGCCAAGAATTCATTGAATATCATGACTTTCGAACAAGACGATCCGGTGCTGAAGAATATATTGACTTCCATTTGATTGTTCATGGAAAAACAACCATTGAAGATGTTCACCAATTATGTGATCGAATTGAAGAGAACATCCAGCAGGCGTTTCCGCATGCACAAATCTTTATTCATGTAGAACCTGAAAGTGAAAGAAGATCACAAACGTAAAAAGGCGATACCACCTCTTTGAAGGTTGTATCGCCTTTTTTTACGCTTCATCTATGAAATGAAATCAATATCCATAAGCAGTATCGTAATCTTCATACCAAGAGATATAAGCAGTATCTTCATTAGATAAACCATGTTTCATATCTAAAAAATCAGCTTCGCAAATATCTTCAATCACAGTCATTTCGTTGTTCTTTAATAGTACGACAGTTCCCATCATGAACACCTTTCTTTAAAAAATCCTTGACTATTGTACCATGTGAAACGTGATTGTCAACAGAAGAATCGAAATGAGAGGAAAATATCACAAAATGTTAAAAAATCAGGCGTTGAAAGAACTAGATGTGCCATAATTTTCGTGAATTTTCAGTATTTATTCACATAAATCATCATTGAAAAATGATCTAAAATTCATGTAAAAATGTAAAGCTCCATTGATCTTGCGATATTCATAAGATATAATAACGAATGATTATAAGAAATTTATAGAAAACATACATAATAAAGGAGAAATAGGATGGAAACAAACATGTCAGAAGCACCTATTCAAGAAGAAAAACATCCTGAACTAGCTGGAGTAGGTTATCGTTTTCTTGCTCATCTTTTAGACGGTGTCATTATTAGTGTACCATTTTCAATCATTGTATTTATTCTCGCAACACTCTTTTTTGTCTCAAGCCCTGAGGCGGCATTTTTAATGTATGATGATAGCTATTACTATTCTTCAACGGTGATCACGGATGAAGAATGGGCAGTCATTGTGGGCCTTCTCTTTTTCTATGGCGTAACGACCTTAATCGGTATCGCGGTGACTTGGCTGTATTATGCGATCATGGAATCATCAAAGTTGCAAGGAACTCTTGGCAAGATGGCTCTTGGCATCAAAGTGACAAAAGTAACGGGTGGAAAAATAACATTCGGGCGCGCGACAGGCCGCTTTTTTGCAAAAGGCTTTTTGTCTCCAATCTTATTCATTGGCTACATCATTGCGTTTTTCACAGAAAAAAAACAAGCACTTCACGACTTGATTGCAAGTACCATTGTCGTAAAGAAATAATGAAGAGAAGCACCTCTGCTAAATAGTAAGGGGTGCTTTTTGTATAGATTGCTTGTATGGAAGAGGGAAACGTCACATAAAGTAGAATGATAGTGAAAATAAAAGCAGAGAAGGGAGTCAATCTATTGAAAAGAGGGAAAATGACTGTTCAGAAAAAAGGGGCAAGCTTCGGGCTCTTTTTCACAGCACCTGTTTTGGCCTGGGCATTGTATGATTTTGCAAATACGATATTTTCATCGAATATGATCACCATTTTCTTCCCATTTTATTTGCAGGAGACGATAGGCGACAGTGCGAGGATGGATCAAATCGCCAGTACATTTATTTCTTATGCGAACGCACTTGCAAGCTTTTTCCTCGTCATTTTTACGCCTTTATATGGTGTGCTGATTGATCGTACAGGGAAAAAGAAGCGGTATATCACGGTGTTTACCTTGATTTGTATTGCCTGTACCATTATGATGGGGATCTTTGCTGGGATTGATTTCTCAAGCGAATGGTTTGGTCTTCCTGTCTCCTTATTGGTGGTGGTTACCTTGTTTGTCATCGCCAAATTTTTCTATCACTCTAGTCTTGTTTTTTATGACACCATTTTGCCCGATCTTGGGACAAAGGATGAAATCCCCCTCATTTCTGGATTCGGTATTGCTGTCGGTTATTTAGGTACACTTGTTGGCCTTTCTGTTTATTTACTTGTAGGAAATGACCAGTTTCATGAAGCATTTATTCCGACAGCCCTTTTATTCTTTCTCTTTTTTCTGCCCTTTCTCTTTATTATAAAAGATCCTCAACCTCTCCCGCAGCAAGAGAAAAAGTCGTCTTTTTTCAGCGGGTATAAAGAGATTATTCGTACATTTAAAGAGATGAAGCAGTACAAACCGGCCTTTATTTTTATGATCGCTTTCTTTTTTATGAATGATGCGTTGCAGACAGCGATTGCGATGATGGCTGTTTATGCAAAAATTATCATTGGTTTTACGGCAGGTCAATTTATTTTGCTTTATCTTGTGTCCACGATTTCAAGTATCATTGGCTCGTTTCTATTCGGATATGTCACAAAGGCCATCGGGGCAAAGCGCTCGATTACAGTCGTGTATGTCATTTTAATTGTGGCGCTCATTCTAGCTGTGACAGCGACAACTGAATGGGTCTTCTGGGTAGCAGGCAGTTTATTCGGCATTTCACTTGGCGCAAGCTGGGGATCATCACGAATCCTCATTATTGAGCTGACGCCTAAAGAAAAACGAGGGCAATTTTTTGGTCTCTTTGCGTTTTCGGGAAAGGTGTCTTCAATTGTTGGTCCCATCATTTATGGCTCCGTCACACTTCTATTTGCATCACATGGGAATCTCGCAAGCCGTCTTGCATTAGGGTCTTTGCTCATCCTTGCAGCCATAGGACTTGTGATTCATCAATTCGTGCGAGAGAAAGCGTAAAGAAACGTCAACTTTTTACCCATGCTGCCGATATAAAAAGTACAATCTTATATTGAAGAATAGAGGGATTTCCGTGGCTTTAAACAAACAAGAAATTTTACTTGACTCTGGTACTAATGAATTGGAAATTGTGAAGTTTGAAATTGGTTCAAATCAATTCGGCATTAACGTCATGAAAGTAAGAGAAATTATTCAGCCAGTTGAGGTGACAGTTGTACCGCACTCTCACCAAGATGTAGAAGGGATGATTAGTTTACGAGGCGAGATTTTACCAGTCATCAATCTATTTTCCTTTTTTAATGTCGAGTCAGATCAGTCAGAACAAGAGAAATACATTGTGACTGAATTCAACCAACGGAAATTTGTGTTCCATACAGGAACGGTATCACAAATTCACCGCGTCAGCTGGGAAGAGATTGAAAAACCAACTGCACTCAATCAAGGAATGGACCGTCATTTAACAGGGATCATCAAGCTTGACGAGAAAATGATTTTCCTTCCAGATTACGAAAAAATCATCTATGATATTGAATCCGCATCTGGTGTAGACACATATCATATGTTTGACGGTGAGAAAGACGAGAGAAGAACAGGGAAGAAGCTGTATGTTGTTGAAGATTCTCCGCTTCTTATGCGCTTATTAACAAATGAATTAACCGAGGCAGGCTATAAAAACATTGTGACCTTTGAAGATGGAAAACAAGCATATGACCATGTCATGGATCTTGTCAGTAAAGGCATTAGTGTGACAGAAGAAATTGATATGATTATTACAGATATAGAAATGCCAAAAATGGATGGACATCGATTAACAAAACTGCTGAAGGACAATCCTTTAACACAGTCCATTCCAATTCTCATTTTCTCTTCATTAATTACGGACGATCTGCGTCATAAAGGGGAAACCATCGGTGCAGATGATCAAATTAGTAAACCAGAAATTCATCAGTTGATTGAAAAAGTAGATCATTTTATTATCTAAAGAAAAAACCACTCGCTTTGAGTGGTTTTTCAGCGTGTAGACAAACCCTCGCATTCTTTGTCAGTCCTGCGCGCTGGTGCTCACGAATGCCAAATTCGCTCCGCGCCAGTACTCGTCCTTCCTAGACTGCAAAGGTTTTCTTTCACGCTGAAAAGAAGACAAAGAGCTAAAATAAACAACATTTTAGCCCTTTGTCCATAATCTGAAAAACCACTCGCTTTGAGTGGTTTTTCTGTTTAAAAATAACTTTCCCCGAGCCGTTTGAAGACGGGTTTTGTATAATGTGATTTTTGTTTTGTGGCGGCAGGTTTTTCTTTTAAACCGACATACGTTTGAAGTATTTGTTTCGCTCGATTTAATGACATATTCGCTTTTGGATTGCGATATGATTGATTTAAATTTCCTAAGTGTGGCAAAAATTCGAAGTCTTCTTTAGTTGGTGGCAGATGAAAATAATAATCTCCAATTTCAATCAGCACGTCGGACTGTTGTTGACTATATCTGGGATTGTTAGAGAAATGTAGGCCCACTTTTCTTCCTTTACCTTCTTGCAATAGTTTTTGCAGCGCACGTTTTTTCAAAAGATAAAGAAACTTGGGATTTGGTGCGGTTTTAGCATGGCGGTTAACAGTATAAATGGCTTTTGCGATGTTTTCTGCTGTAGGTTCTATGTCTTTAGTATGAGCATAATCGTCCATTTTTTCTCTCCTTTGTCTTTCGTCTTCCTGTGCTTAGTATAAATTATACGTTTTTATTAGTAAATTGCAAATAGACTTATTGTAAAAAGCATTAGATTTTCATCACTCTTATTTACAATAGCCATTCATGATGATTCTGAAACGTGAAGAAGAACAATGAATGAATCATTCTTAGCAAGAGCATCATCATTTATCCGGTATCCTTTCCAACTAGGCGTTTCAGTTGGATGTAAACGATGCCTTTGATTTTCTATATGATAAAGGTGTTGTATTTTTTATTCTTTTAAAAATACTAATAAAATAGCTAGTGCTGCTGAAGCCAACTTGGTAGGCGATTTCTGTTATGTTTAAGTCCGTCTTTTGAAGCAAAATGAGGCTTTGTTGAATTCGATATTCATTCACATAATGTATAGGAGATTTCTTTAAAATATCATTGAAATATCTACAGCATTCAGAGCGGCTTAATTGTCCTTCACGAGCGATATCTTGAAGAAGAACCTTTTCATGATAATGTTCATGAATCCAATTCAGCATATGTTTCATACGTTCATTTCTATCGTGCTTACGTGCATCATATGTCAGTTGAAAACGATTTTGTAAAAGGCATTTCCAAATCGTGATGAGCTGTATATTAAGTTCGAGTTCAAAATATGCCGGAGTTTGTTCGATTAATCGTTGAATGATTTGTATACATTGATAGATTTGGTTTGGCCATCCGTCTTTTCGGTTGAATAAAATAAAAGGTGTTTGACTCGCATGCATATATGGATGAACGAACGTGGTGAATAACTCATTGGCTGTGATGAAGTGAGGTGAAACGTTTAAACAAATATAAGTACATGTCGTCCCATTTGCATCCTTTGCCATGTGTAAGCAGCCACTGTTGATGAATACACCATCTCCTTGCTGAATGTTCAATATCTTCTCGTTAATGTGAAACTCAGCCTCTCCCTCCAAAATAAAGACGAATTGAAATTCGTCGTGCCAATGAAGAGGGATATATCCGCTCATATGATCACGAATCTTTGTATGATATAGAGCAATAGGCCATGTGGTGGTTGAATGCTCCGTTAATTCTTTCAGATTGTTGTCAATAAGAAAATGATGATTGTGCATGGTTCTCCTCAATATTCTTTTATTTTTATGTTCAATTGATATATCAATATGTAAAAAATTGAACTACTATCAACTATATTATCATGATTTTTTTAGAATTGAGGAGAATAAAAATGAAGAGGAGAAAGGGAATTTTTCTTGTACTGATAGGAGCTATCTGTTGGGGAGTAGGAGGAACCGTTTCACAAAAATTGTTTCAGCAATATGGAATTGACGTCAATTGGCTGGTCACTGTCAGGCTACTCATTTCAGGCGGGTTACTTTTATTTGTTCATTACATGACGAAAGAACGCACGCAATTGATTGGCGTGTTGAAAATGAAGAGTACGGCCATTCAAGTGCTGATATTTGGACTAATGGGCATGTTAGCTGTTCAATATACTTATATGGTGTCCATTCATCATGGGAATGCTGCGGTGGCTACATTGCTACAGTATACAGCACCTGTCATGATTATCGTGTATCTAGTATTTCGCCGGCAATCCACTTTTACAAAAAGAGATATGTTGACGGTCGTATTGGCTTTGGTTGGCATGTTTCTCTTATTGACGAATGGTTCCGTTTCCACATTAACTGTTCCAGCTGTCGCGGTATTTTGGGGAATACTATCAGCCGTGGCATTGTCCTTTTATACGTTATATCCAATCAAGCTGTTAAAACAATTCGATTCACTTGTTGTTGTTGGCTGGGCGATGCTTATAGGGGGAGCTGCCCTTAGCTTGATCCATCCTCCATGGAAGGTGAATCTGTCTCAATTACCTTTTGAAGCGTATATTTATTTATTATTTGTCATTGTATTTGGAACGATGGTCGCTTTTTGGTTTTACATCGAAAGTTTGAAGTATTTATCTCCGAAAGACTCAAGCTTAATTGGAAGTGTCGAACCCCTTGCAGCAGTGATAACCACTGTTTTCTGGTTAAAAGAGCCATTTGGTCTTTTCCAGTGGATAGGGACAGCGTGTATTGTATACATGATATTATTCATGGCATTATACCAGCCTAAAATAAGAGGGGAAAAGAAGAAATTGGGTTCATTGATAGATGATAAGGTAAATTAAATATGTGAAATGTATATAAAGTGAACTATTAAACATAGATAACTACCTATTTTAAAATAAATGGGTAGTTAATGACTTATATGAGAACGGGATTGCCGGATAAAATCTACCATATGCAAGACAATCATGGTCGAACATATGGCTTAAGATCATGGACTATTTCGTATGGCTAGAATAAGCACAGTAAAAACAGCCGTTAAAATCAGTTTCACTCGTCATTTTTTTGGCTTCATCCATGGCGCTTTCACTGTTCATGTGTAGACCAATCAACGTACGGCTTGCTGCATCACCTAAAAATGCGCAGTCTTCTGTATGTACAACATATTGTCCTTGATCATTTTTTGTATGAATAAAATAATAGCTTTTTAACATACCCCTCACCTCCAACCTGACTATCCTACTATAAAACTTCCAATAATGTAAAGGTTTTTTATTAAAATTGTTGCAATTTTATGCACATTCCTTTTATTTTATAAAAAGGAAAATATATTATAAAATATGAAGATCAAAGTCAATGAGGACAGAAAGGACGGTTTAGATTGAAAGATATTTTAACTCCTTTATTGGTCGCTTTTGTCGTTGGAGGCATTGTGTACGTGATAGATGATCGGCCGATTCATCCTTTTCTTCTTTTTCTCATCTTATTTATTAGCATTTATACAGTCGATAGAATCGTTCATTTTGCTTCGAATCATTTCCATGAGCAGAAAAAATAATCGTCGTTTATGTTACACCCATGAAAAAAGGACTTTCTATAGAAGAAAGTCCTTTCAGCATGTAGACAAACCCTCGCATTCTTTGTCAGTCCTGCGTGCTGGTGCTCACGAATGTGAAATTCGCTCCGCACCAGTACTCGTCCTTCCTAGACTGCAAAGGTTTTCTATCACACTGAAAAGAAGAAAAAGGGCTAAAATAATGTTTATTTTAGCCCTTTTTGCTTCATCTATTGTACTCCCTGACCTTTTAATTCACGCTGTACATCTAAGTCGGCAGCTTCTCTGCTGAACTTTGGCAGTGTAATGAAGTAAAAAAGGAAAACGAGTAAAATAATAATACCCATTCCGTAATAAATGTAAGAAACATTGGTGATGAGATTTGGAAATAATATGGCAATTAAACCTAGCGTCATTGATTGTGCAAACATGGTGAGCGGATCAACCCACCCTGATACGCGTCCCATCAGACGAGGGTGAACAATTCTTGGGAGCCAGCCTCCAATGACAATGTTGACTGGACCAATACATGTACCAATGACAAATGATGTGACATAAAATAACCATAATGTATGGGTAGAACCAAGGACAAAAATTAAAATACCTGCAACTAGAATTGGAATCGACATGAGATATTGCATCTTTACCTTTTTCGCAAGAATAGAGCCAAGTAAGCTTCCAACTAGAAGTCCGGCACCGATTGCGATCGTAAAAAAGGATGTATGCAGTTCAAAATGGTCCGGTGAAAGACCGTATTTCATTGTAAACATCGGAAGAACGGCAAATGCGCCATTCACAAGACCAAAAACAAAAAAGCCGAAAATTAAAGAAGCCAATAATTTATTTTTTAAAATATAGAGAATGCCTTCTTTAAAATCTTTTAGAGACGTCTTAACGGTCATGCCTTTCCAGCCTGCTTGTCCATTTGGCTGTCGTGCTTCAATTGGAATATTGCATGATCGAATGAGAATACCGGAAATAATAAAACTGACCAAATCAATGGTAATGGCACCGTGAAGTCCAATCGTTTTATACATAATGGCACCTATTCCAACACCAAATACCATAAACAAACTAAACAGCATCTGATTTAAACCAGCAGCTTTTGCATATTGATCTTTATTTAAAATGGCCTGAACGAGAGAGGCTTCAGCTGGATAGAAGAACTTCGTAATGGCGCTTCGTATAAACAAGATCAAGAAAATAAGCGGCAGTGAATTAAAATAAATGACGATAAATAAAACGATCGTCAGCCCAGCTCGTATCCAATCACAATTCTCTGCGACTTTTTTACGATCAAAACGGTCTGCGACCACACCGACCATAAAAAAGACAAAGATCGTAGGCAGTGAATACATTAGCTCTGCTAAAGTGGCGTAAGCGGGCTGATGACTAAAATGATCGAGCAAATAAAAGGCAAACGCCATATTGCCTACTGTTGTCCCCATTTGCGAGGCAAGTGCTGCAAAAAAGAGACGAACAAAATTTCTGTTTTTAAAAATATCCATAAATACGCTCCTTAACCTGAAGATCCCACTTTCTATCATATAAAATTTTAACCATTCGTACAATTGATTTCTCCTACTGGCTAATGGTCACAGGTGTTCCATTTGGAACTATTGAAGCAAGTTCGATGACATTCTGATTGTACATGCGAATGCACCCTCTAGACACAGCTTTACCAATTGAAGACGGGTTATTCGTTCCATGGATGCCGTAATGAACTTTTGAAAGGCTCAGCCAATAGGCGCCAAAGGGACCTCCTGGGTTTGGCTGTCTGTTGACAATATAATAAGAACCTGTCGGTGTCATGTTTAATATTCTGCCAGTTGCGATCGGGTATGAGCGCAAGAGCTGTGATCCAGAAAACAGTACGAGACGTTTCGCTGAAATTGACACAGATATGCGGTAAGGGATCGTGTTAGGATCCGGTAACCCAGGGATGATGATGACTTCATTTTGTTCTGGCTCGCGGGCTTGAAGTGACGGATTTGCAGCCTTTAAAGCATCTGTCGTTGTTCGAAAATCAAGTGCTATAGAAGCAAGTGTTTCTCCACTTTTTACCGTGTATCGCAGCACGAAAGCACACTCCTTTTACTCAAATAAAAGAAGCCATGATCCCCGCCTCACATATACTATATGGACGGGATCAGGCCCAATAAGGTTTCTCCTAACATTTGTCATGAGAATGATCTTTGTTTATACATATGCAGGAAAAGGTGATTTGGCTTCTCTTTACACGTGAGATGTTAAGGTGAAAAAAGTGATTTCAGGTTTGGCTAAAAACCGAAGCGGCAGTCTAGTTGTCCCAAGCCCGCGGTTGACATAGATACGGTGCTGATAGCTACCGTATAAGCCTTCGACATATGTACGCCCAAAAGGTGCTGTGAGAATCGGTCCATAGAAAGGAAGCTGTATTTGACCACCATGCGTATGCCCAGAAAGCTGTAAGTTAATAGGTGTTGTTTCAAGCTCTAGTGCCGCATCAGGCTCATGCACAAGCAATAACGTAAAGAGATCAGAAGAGACTTCTCGTTTGATGAAATGGTAATCAGGCATACTCATCATGAGATCATCCAGTGTAGCGATCTGTATGCGTCCGCCTTCTTTTTCTAAGTGAAACACTTCATTTTTACATAATGTAAAACCGCAAGCTTTCATCGTTTCCTCATATAGATCAATGCCAAATGGTCCGTAGTCATGATTTCCGCATATGGCAAACTTTCCAAACGGAGCATCAAGCTTAGACAAAGAGGCTTTGGCTTTTTCATGTTCTTCAATCGATGATTCAAAATCAACAAGATCACCTGTAAACACAATGAGATCGGGAGATGCAGCGTTGATCTTTTGGACAACAATCTCTAAATCTTTTGCCGAAAATGTATCACTTAAATGAACATCACTAAATTGTGCAATTTTAAATTGGTCAAACGAAGCCGGTAGCTGAGCATCATGAATGGTGAGTGATACGGTGTCGATCATGCGCGGCTCAATGTACCGAGCATAGCCATAACCGGATGTGGTCGCCAAAAGTCCGAGAATACTCGCACCAGCTGCTCCTTTTAAAAATTGCCTACGGGAAAGTTGCTTCATATAAGACTCCTTTAAAAATAAAATTAAGTATAGCATGATTTTTGATGAATCTCCCATATGGTGTATGGAGGGGAAATCATGATATGATAGATGGATAATGAATGAATAGTCATTCAAAACACACAAAGGGGGAGAACAAATGACGAAGCAAACAGTGATTGTCACAGGGGGATCAAGCGGAATGGGAAAGGCGATGGCGACTCATTTGGCACTCGGGGGCTGGAATGTTGTGATTACTGGAAGAACAGAAGAGACCCTTGAAACAACGGCAAATGAAATCAAACAGCAAGGTGGTTCGATCGCTTATTTTCAAATGGACGTGCGACATCCAGAAGATGCTGATCAAATGGTGAAGTTTGCAGTAGATACATTTGGTGATGTGGATGCACTCATCAATAACGCAGCAGGCAACTTTTTAGTTCCAACAGAAAAACTGTCTCCTAACGGCTGGAAAGCGGTCATTGATATTGTGCTAAATGGCACCTTTTTTTGCAGCCATGCAGTGGGCAACTATTGGATTCGTCAAAAGAAAAGCGGAAGTATGATCAACATGGTCGCCACATATGCATGGGGGGCTGGTGTTGGTGTAGCGCATTCAGCAGCCGCAAAAGCAGGCGTACTATCACTTACCCGAACGCTTGCAGTCGAATGGGGAAAGCAATATCGCATTCGCGTAAATGCCATTGCGCCGGGGCCCATTGAAAGAACAGGTGGTGCAGATAAACTGTGGGAATCTGAAGAGGCTGCCCAAAGAACATTAGATAGTGTTCCGCTCGGTAGACTTGGCACACCAGAAGAAATTGCAGAACTTGCGAGTTTCTTATTATCTGAGCATGCATCTTATATTAATGGAGATTGTATCACGATGGATGGGGGGCAATGGCTCAACCAATCACCATTTTGAATGACCGTGTAAGACCTGCTTTTGATATGGTATAATCACACAAAGAGAGAAGCAGGTGATGAAAATGGTCGATCCATTGGATATTTTAACGAATATTGAAGATGTTTTCCCGCACTATCAAGCGATCTTCAGTGCGGAGGAACAAAAAGTGATAGGCTATGAGATTCTTGGAAGAATGAAGCTTGAGTCGGGAACAGTTAGTCTAGGCTCCTTCTTTACGGATTCATCTATTCCTGACGAATATAAATTGGAAGTAGATCACAAAGTATTAAGTCAAGCGCTTGATCTCTTCACAACCGCAGATGAAGATTTGCTCATCTTTATTAATCATGATGCGAACGTCCTCATGCTTGATCATGGCGAAAGTTTTTTAGAACTTTTAAAAGAATATGAAGCAAAGGGTATTCAGCTTAGCCGGTTTGTCATTGAAATTACTGAACATACGTTTAGCGGCGACATTGAACAGCTTTACCATACGTTAACGTATTATCGTACATATGGGATCAAAATCGCCGTATCTAATATAGGAAAAGAAAGCAGCAATCTTGACCGGATTGCTCTGCTTTCACCTGATCTATTAAAAATAGATCTACAGGCTTTAAGAGCTTCGTCTCCATCTCCTTCCTATGAATATGTGTTATACAGCATTTCACTTCTTGCAAGAAAAATAGGAGCGGCTTTAATCTATGAAGACATTGAAGCGAATTTTCAGCTGCAATATGCATGGAGAAATGGCGGAAGATATTTTCAAGGCTTCTACCTTCACGAGCCTGCGGCAGAATTAATTGACCGGAACAAACGAAAAGAACAGCTTAAAGAAGAATTTCAGCAATTCATTGCCCATGAGAAAAAGAAACTCCAAGCTGTCTATGAACATTCTGAAACCTTTTATAAGCGAATACATCAAGCCGTCAGTACGTTAAAAAAATCATGCAGCACAAATGATGAACTTATACAAAAACTGGCACATGAACTAACCGATTGCAGCTTTCGCATTTATATGTGTAATGAAGAAGGGTTTCAAATCACTGGGAATGTGTTTAAGAAAGAGAAAGAATGGCTGTTTCAGCCAGAGTATATAGAGAAAAACTGGAGCTGGCGCCCTTATTTTCTAGCAAATATTCTTCAAATGAGAATTAGCGGAAAAGGATTTTTCAGCGATATCTACAGTGATTTAGAAACTGGAGAACGAATACGTACGTTTTCTTATCCGTTAGAGGGAGATGTGTATTTGTTTGTAGATCTTCCGTATGCTTATCTATATGAGCAGGAAGGATTAATTTAAAAGCAGCCGTCGTGGCTGTTTTTTTTTATTAGAAAAAAGATAGAAAAAATGGTTGACAATGAAACTGATAATCATTATCATTTAGTTATAGAGAGAAGCTACTCTCTGTTCCCCAACCCCTCTATCAGATCAAGATCCAAAAAACTTGGCGCTACCCCCGCCAAGTTTTTTTTGTGCGCCAATCATTCCCTTCATGCATAGGACATCCCAATTCATCCATACACCTTAAATGATGATAGTTAGACAGTAGGAGGGAAAAGTCATGATCAAACGTGACAAGCGGCTGCTGATTGATTTACCAATGCCAGATCACCCAGATGCAAATGGTGCAGCGGCTGTGCAAGAATTACTCGGCGGAAAATTTGGTGAAATGTCCACATTAAATAACTACATGTTTCAATCGTTTAACTTTAGAGGGAAACGAAAGCTCAAACCATTTTATGATCTTGTATCAAGTATTACAGCTGAAGAATTCGGTCATGTAGAGCTTGTGACAACTGCAGTCAATCTCATGATTACGGGAACCACCCATGGGGGCGATCCAGATACGACCCCGATGAAAGCGGCTGTTGATAAACGAAATACGCAGCATTTTATCCAAACGGCACAAACAGGCTATCCGTTTGACTCCATGGCAAAGCCGTGGACAGGTGAGAATGTGTTCTCAAGTGGTAATCTGATTCTGGATCTTCTTCATAACTTCTTCCTAGAGTGCGGAGCTCGTACGCATAAAATGCGCGTATATGAAATGACGGATCACCCTACGGCAAGAGAAATGATCGGTTATTTACTTGTCAGAGGCGGCGTACATGTTGTGGCGTATGCAAAAGCCCTTGAGGTAGCGACAGGGGTAGATGTTGGGAAGATGCTGCCAATTCCAAATCTCGACAATAAATACTTTGACTCTGCAAGAAAGTTTGAAGATCAAAATATTCATACAAAACTGTATACATTTAGTGATACGGATTATAAAGATATCAATCAAATTTGGAAAGGAAACCATCCGATTGACGGGAAGCCGCTGACAGTTATTGAGGGCACGCCAAAAGGTGCGCCCGTGCCAGATTATAGAGATTTGCCGGAAGAGTTTGCTCCAGGTATTTCAAAAGAAGATTTTGACGAAATTGCGAAACGCCTGATGAGATCGGCCGGTTTATAAAAAACAAGATGCATGAGAAAAGAAAAAAGACTCAAAATAAAAAAACAGATTCTTTTTCTTTTTTTGAATTCAAGAGGAAAAATATCATCTGAGAACACTTTATGGTATGATGCTTTGTAGGACTTGTGTATAATCAATACGGGTTCATCTTGAGTTGTTTTTTTGAAAGGAGTCTTTTTTTAGAATGTCACAATTAATGGGTATCATTACAAGGCTGCAAAGTCTTCAAGAGACAGCAGAAGCTGCAAACGAGCCGGCACAGCGTTATTTCGAAGTGAACGGTGAGAAAATCTGTAGTGTTAAGTATTTCGAAAAGAATCAAACGTTTGAATTGACTGTTTTTCAACAAGGGGATAAGCCAAACACTTTCCCATTTGACAACATTGATATGATTTCGATTGAGATTTTTGAGCTTCTACAATCCTAAGCTGAATCGTATGAAATGTTTTTTCTAAGAATTCCTTCGTTGATTGCGGAAGCATACACTTCATAAGTGATGAACAAATGGAAGATGATCATTCAGTGCAATATTCGGATAAGAGACCATTAAAAAGGAGTTCCTTTCTGTGAGTGATTCTTTTTTCTTTAATCTTTCTGAAGAGCATTTAGCGTTTTCTGATGTTGTCATGAGAATGAAAGACTTTATTCAAAAAGACCCGAGATCTGTTTATGTACTATCAATTGGTACGGACTCTCAGGTCAATCAGAATGTCACAACATTTATGACTGCCATTCATCTTCACCGGATCGGCAAAGGAGCTTGGGGCTGTCTCACGCAGCAAGTGTTGAATCGGCCTGTACAAAGTCTTAGAGAAAAAATTTCATTAGAGACAGCGTTTAGCCAAAAGGTATGTGCAGACATCCTTGAGGGACCTTTAACAGAACTGATGGATTTGCTTCTTCCGTTTGCTGAGGAAGGGGCAGACCTTCGTTTTGAAGTCCATCTAGATATTGGCAAAAAAGGAAGTACAAAAGAGCTGATCCAGGAAATGACCGGAATGATCACAGCCATGGGAATTGAAGCAAAAATAAAACCCGACTCATACGCAGCATTTTGCTACGCCAATCGATACACAAAATAAATTCCGTCATTTTTCTCCAAACGTTGTCGAAACGTGCGGTTGACGATTCGATTCTAGTTCCTTATTCTAGCTGTATAGAGAGGAAGCAGACATTCAAACGCCTGCTAATCAATATAAAAGCATATATGAAACAGGGGGCCTGATGTTGAATGAGCGTCATCGAAAATCGTTTTAATGAAGAAGAGAAAAAGCTATTATTAAACGTATTACTGAATCAGGAATATGCTGTCGAATTACTAAGCAGTGAGATCAATGATATAGAATGTGGAACAAAAAATGTCGACGACAATACGTATAAGAAATTGATCACATTGTATGACAGAGTAAGGTTTGAGAATTAATATCGATTGAACATTCTATTAGATACTCTACGCTGAGTATCTTTTTTATGCAGAAAAAAATCTTTCGACAAAATTCGTTTTAGTTTATGCTTAATGTTAAAGGGGAATGTATGATTGATGATTGAGAGAAAAGGGGTCGAAGAAACATGATAGAGATAGAACCGGCTCAATTACTTGAGTCAACAGTAGCTGAGCATATGATTGATGCAGATAAAGTGGCACACGTTCAAATTGGAAATAATCTTGAGCACGCCCTATTGGTCCTGACAAAAACAGGATATACAGCCATACCTGTTCTGGATGCTTCTTATCACCTTCATGGGTTAATTGGAACAAATATGATCATGGATAAAATCTTTGGCTTAGAACGAATTGAATTTGAAAAGCTCGACCAATTGAAGGTAGAAGAGGTCATGCTATCAGATATTCCAAGACTGAAAACGACGGATCCTGTTTTAAAAGGCGTTCACGCTGTAACGAATAATGGATTTGTTTGTGTGGAAAATGAAGAGCAAGTATTCGAAGGGATTTTCACTCGGCGTGTTGTATTAAAGCGCTTAAATGAAGTCATTCATTCCGCAAAAAAATGAGCTGCAGCCCAGCTTATTTTTTTTGCCTTCATAAGCTATTATTTATATAATGACTATATAAAATAAGAAAAACTTATCAAGAGAAGGAGGGCGCCCATGCAGCTTCAAGAGTTACATATGCTTGTTGTACTTAGTGAGGAATTGAATATGAGAAAGGCTTCAGAGCGGCTCTTTGTCTCTCAGCCTGCCTTATCTCAAAGACTGCAAACGATTGAAAAAGAGTGGGGAACCAAAATCTTTTTTCGTTCACAAAAAGGCTTGACAGTCACTTCAGCTGGCGAACAGATTATTCAATTCGCCAAAGAGGTCACAACTGAGCAGGATCGAGTGCGAGAGAGAATTGACGAGCTTGAAGGAGACATTCACGGTACACTCAAGCTTGCAGTTGCGTCCATTATTGGTCAGCACTGGCTGCCAAAGGTGCTGAAGCGGTATGTCGAGAAATACCCAAATGCCAAAGTATCTCTCGTGACAGGCTGGAGCAGTGAGATGCTTAAAAGTCTGTATGAAGACCATGTGCACATTGGCATCATTCGCGGGAATCCTGATTGGAAGGGCACAAAGGAATACTTAATGACCGATCATTTATATTTAGTCGATTCTGTCATCAAGGACGTGGATGAGTTAATTGAGACAGAACGCCCGTTTATTCAATTTAAAAGTGATAGCACCTATTATCAAGAAATTCAGCACTGGTGGCATCAAAAGTTTAAAGTGTCGCCAAAACAGACGATTCTTGTGGACCAGATTGAGACATGTAAACAAATGGCCTATCACGGTATCGGCTACGCCATTTTGCCTTCGGTCACCCTATATGATCATGAGAAAAGCGTACACAAAACCCCGCTCGTAGACGCAAATGGAGAGCAAATCGGACGTGACACGTGGCTGTTAGGATATGAAGCCTCTTTTCAGTTAAAACAGGTTCAAGCATTTGTTGGTGTGGTAAAAGAAATGCTTGAAAGTGAGGCAGTGTAAGTACTTCTGGAAGAGGAGGTGCTTTTTTAGGATAAGTGGTTTGATTAGGTTTCTAATAGATTTACCTGTTTCATACTGAAAAAACAGAAAGCTGGAAGAAATGATGAGAAATCAACGAAAAAAGAAGACGGATATACCGAAGTGGGGAACTTATTTACGCGAGAGATGGCGTGGACGTTTTGCAAGTCATCTTTCTTTAGAAGAACAAAAAGAGATTGGGATGGATGGTTTCCTATGGCACTTATGTAGCTGGGGAAAAGTTGAATGCCTTGAAAAAGAGGCAGCGATAAACGCCTTTCATCAGCAATCAAAGCATACATGTACTCTTTTTTATCAATTTACTCAAGAAGCGTATCTGTTTGAAAACGCCGCTGACCTGTCAGTGAAGGAATTGCCATATACAGACGGACACATGGACTATAGCGATCTGTATGTCATGGATTGGGAAGAAAATTGGACATTTGTGATGACGCACGAAACCGATTGCGGTCCATATTTTATTCAGAAATAAAAAAAGAGTACATCACAAAGAGATAGAGTGATGATCAATTAAAGCCGCCTTCCAATTGGAATGAGCGGTTTTTTGATGTACGTCATGTGTATTTTGAACAGCACCTTTTCATAAAACATTTGACAATGAAAATCATTATCATTTAAAGTGTACATATAATAATTGAAAATGATTATCATTTAGATGAGGTGACCAATAGATGAAAGCACTAATTGCATTTGCGAGTATGTCTGGCAATACGGAAGATATGGCAGCGATCTTAAAACAAACGCTTGAAGGAAAAGGGATAGAGACAGAGATGATGGAATTTGACGACACAAGTGCAGAAGATCTTTCTTCATACGATTATGTCATGATCGGCTCTTACACATGGGGTGACGGTGATTTACCTTATGAAGCTGAAGATTTTTATGAAGAGGTCTCATCCCTTGAACTTTCTCACATCAAAGCGGCGGTATTTGGATCAGGCGATTACAGTTATCCGAAGTTTTGCGAGGCTGTTCATACCTTTCATGACATGCTGAAATCGACAGGTGCATCCGTATTTCCTGAAACATTGAAAATGGAACTTGCGCCAGATACAGATGAAGATGTGGCGTGCTGTGAGGAGTTTGCAACGAGCTTTTTAACGTGGGCATCATTGTCTGAGAAAAGAGTTGAAAATCATGTTTCATAAAGGTGCGACAGCTGTTGCTGCGTCTAAAAGTGGCGGCTACTTTGTTGCTGTCAAACGAGAAGGTATTTTTCATTACAGTGTGGAGGGCGGATGGCAGCAGCTTTTTAAGCTTAAGCATAAAATCCACGCTATCAGTTATATTGGTCCGTATTTGTTCGGTGTTGGTGAAAATGGAACTGTCATACGATCAGGAGATGAGGGCCACACATGGGCGCTATCATCTTTTCCGACAAATGCAGTTGTTTGGTCTATTACAGGACGCAAAGATGGGTTTGTATGCGCACATGGAAAGCATAGTATTTATGTGTCAACCGATTTCGGAATTTCCTGGGAAATTATGAAGCCATTTGCTCATGTAAATCAGCCCCCTGTGATTCGCTCATTATGTGTAGCCGGTGATTATCTTTATATTGGAACACAGATTCATGAGGTGCATGGAGGAATATGGGTGTATGACTTGCAAAGTGAACAGATTTTTCTCCTAAACAGAGAAGAGCACCGAATGACTGCTTCTATGTTGCTTTGCGGGGAACACCTCCTTGTCTGTGCGATGGGCTCTAAAAAAGGGAAAAGAGGATCTGTTCAAATTTTAGACTTACATACAAATATGCTGCATGATATTCAATCACAAGCTTTTGCGCGAGAGGAATCATTTTTGGATGTGTCAGAGGATAACGGCATTGTGTACGTGACCACCTCACAGGACGAGCATGGATTTTCTAAGGTGTATCAGCTTGATATAGAGCAAAAAGAGCTCAAGTGGTTTGATACGATCAAAGGGCATGGTTTTCGTGTCGCCAATCAAAAGGAGAATTTTTTCTGTGCGGGTTTATATGAAAGTAAGTTTGTCAGGCCTTATGAGGAACCTGCACTGATTCATTAATAAGGAGGAAGAAAAAGTGACGAAAAAAGTTTTATTGGTGTATGCCACAATGTCAGGAAATACAGAAGCAATGGCTGATTTAATCGAAAAAGGATTAAAGGAAGCTGGGGCTAGCGTGGATCGGCATGAAGCGATGGATATTGATGCTGAACTTCTTCATGATTACTCGCACATTCTGTTAGGTGCATATACTTGGGGAGATGGTGATCTTCCAGATGATTTTATTGATCTATATGAGGAAATGGAAGAGCTTGATTTGACGGGTAAAGCATTTGCTGTATTCGGTTCTGGAGATACATCTTATGAACATTTTTGCGGAGCTGTGGATTTAATTGAAGAAAAAGTGAAGGAACTGGGCGGTGATATCGTCCTGCCATCCATCAAAATTGAGCTGAATCCAGAAGGAAACGAGGAAGAGGAATTGATTTCTTTTGGTAGACAATTTGTTCATCTTCACCAGCAAGAAGCGGGATAAAGAGGCCCGCTCGTTTTATTTGCCAAGGCGCAGACGATTCTTTCACTTGTCATTAAAACTCTCCTTTGGTACAGTAATGAAGTATAAATTAAGAGGAGGACATACATACATGAAACAAATGGACGCTAATGAAATTATTTCATTTATTCAAAATAGTACAAAATCAACACCTGTGAAAGTCTACATTAAAGGGGACTTAGAAGGTATTGAATTTGGTGAACATGCAAAAACATTTATCACAGGTAACACTGGTGTTGTCTTCGGTGAGTGGAGCGAAATTCAAGAAGCTCTAGCATCAAACAAAGACAAAATTGAAGATGTTGTCGTGGAAAATGACCGTCGTAACTCTGCGATTCCTATGTTGGATTTGAAAAACATCAAAGCACGTATTGAGCCAGGTGCAATCATTCGTGATCAAGTGGAAATTGGCGATAATGCAGTCATCATGATGGGTGCTTCTATTAATATCGGTTCAGTCATCGGTGAAGGTACGATGATTGATATGAACGTTGTTCTTGGCGGCCGTGCGACAGTAGGTAAGAACTGTCATATCGGTGCGGGATCTGTTCTTGCAGGTGTCATTGAGCCGCCTTCTGCTAAGCCAGTTGTAGTAGAAGATGATGTTGTCATTGGTGCAAACGCTGTTGTTTTAGAAGGTGTGACAATTGGAAAAGGTGCAGTTGTAGCAGCTGGAGCGATCGTTGTGAACGATGTCGAGCCTTACACGGTTGTAGCAGGTACACCTGCAAAGAAAATCAAAGACATTGATGAAAAAACAAAAGGTAAAACTGAAATCAAACAAGAACTGCGTCAGCTTTAATTGACACAATTCGCAGCTGAAGACATAGACGTGGATGATATATCCACGTCTTATTCGTATAGAGGAAAGGAAGCGAGTTCACTTGTTAAATCGTGAGCAATTAATATCCATTCGAAGAGATTTGCACCAAATTCCTGAGCTTGGTTTTAAGGAATTTAAAACACAAGCTTACCTCATCAAGCATCTCGAATCGTACCCAACAGATCGAATCGAGATGGAAACATGGCGGACTGGACTTTTTGTGAAAGTAAAAGGGACAAATCCTACGCGCGTCTTTGCGTATCGTGCAGATATGGACGGATTATCTATCCCTGAAGAAACGGGCTATCCATTTCAATCGGTACATGAAGGCCACATGCATGCATGTGGACATGATCTTCATATGACCATTGCTCTTGGTATCATTGATCATTTCGTGCATCAGCCAATCAAAGAAGATCTGCTATTTATTTTCCAACCGGCAGAAGAAGGGCCAGGCGGAGCTGAACCAATGCTTACAAGTGATGTTCTAAAAAAGTGGACGCCAGACTTTATTACAGCGCTGCATATTGCACCTGAATATCCAGTCGGCACGATTGCAACAAAGCCGGGCCTATTATTTGCTAATACGAGTGAGCTTGTGATCGATCTTGAAGGAAAAGGCGGGCATGCCGCATACCCTCATTTAGCAAATGATATGGTGGTGGCTGCAAGTGCACTAGTAGGGCAGCTGCAATCGGTGATTTCACGAAATGTGGACCCTCTTGATAGTGCCGTCATTACAGTTGGCACGATTACAGGTGGCACTGCTCAAAATATCATTGCGCAGCATGCAAAGCTTGATGGAACCATTCGCACGCTCTCGCCAGAGTCTATGGAAAAGGTGAGAAAACGAATTGAAGCACTTGCAAAGGGAATTGAAATTGGCTATGAATGCAAGGTGACAGTTCGATACCCTTCATCTTATTACGAAGTGGACAATTCAAAGGATTTGACAGAAGAATTTATGTCATATGTAGCCGAAGAAGGTCTTGCGAACGTCATTGAATGCAGAGAAGCGATGACAGGAGAAGATTTCGGCTACATGCTGAAAAAATACCCTGGGTTCATGTTTTGGCTAGGGGTAGATTCAGAATATGGTCTGCACCATGCAAAACTCACGCCTGACGAAAATGCGATTGAAACAGCTGTGAACGTCATGACGGCTTATTTTAAAAAGCAAGCAGGTGAATGAATAATCAAATGGTCTCCTGTACACCTTATGAACAGGAGGTGTTCTTGATTATGACAAGAATTGGTGTAGAACCATCTTTATCCGATGTAGAAGAGCTTTTGAAGCAAAAAGGGTATGATGTCGTACGTATTCAAAATGAACAGCAAATGGATCAGTGTGACTGCTATGTGGTCACAGGACTAGATTCAAATGTTCTTGGCATTTCAGACACAACGACAAAGGCATCTGTCATTACAGCGTCAGGTATGACGGCTGATGAAATTTGTCAAGAAGTAGAACAGCGTGTTCAATAAAACTAACAAAAAAGAACCAGGATATTATGATCCTGGTTCTTTTTGCTCTTTGGCTAGATCGAGTGCTTCTTTCATTTTTTTGCGCAGAATTCGTTCGACACGCCACTGCTCCATCGTTTCAGTTTTTGCAATGATACGAAGGACGAGGGATGAAGAGCCAAATGATTCCACTCCAACGACTTGAGGACCTTCGATGATTTGCGGCATGCTCTCACGAACTTCATCACAGGCTGCTTGCAAAGTGGTGATCATCTGATCCACATTTTCATCTGGGGATAATTCGATATCAACGAGTGCCTGCATCGTCCCTCGTGAATGATTGCTTACATTCAGTATACTTCGGTTCGGAATGAAATGAAGAGTGCCATCAAAGCTTCGAAGCTGTGTTGTTCTCAGTCCAATTTGTTCAACGATCCCATCGAAACCAGCAACCGTTATATACTCGCCGACATCAAATTGTTTTTCCAGCAGTATGAAGAAGCCTGTCACAATATCACTCACTAATCCCTGAGCCCCAAATCCAATGGCAAGTCCTACAACACCTGCGCCAGCCAATAAGGCGGTTGGGTTATAGTGAAATAAGTCGAGGATCATCACAACTAGAATAAAAATCAGCAAGTAGGCGAAAATATTTAAGGTAAGACTTTGCAGCGTTTGAGCTCGTGATAAAGAGACATCGTGCTTCTCAGAGAATGCTGAATAGGCACGCTTAATCATCTTGTTTCCAATCGCTCTGATGATAAAATAAATCACAAAAATAGCAATGAGTTTTAGAAAAATCATACTGATATTCATGATGATGGAAACCCAATCTACTTGTTCAAGTGCTTTCATGATCTTCAAAACCTTTCTATGTATGTGCGAAATGAGAAGCTAATCATTTGTTCCCTTATGCAAGTCATGTTAAACTTTTAATAGTTGGAGCGAGAGATTGTGACAAATCGTTAATTAAATTTATTATTAATTAATATTGACTAAAAATCGCTTAAGTATTATAATTATATTTGTGAAGTTATTAACTAAATGAGAATTCAACCTATTGATTCTCATTTTATATACAGCTAAGAAGTCTGTATAAAGATATTATTTTTGGAGGGATTTACATATGGCAGAGCGTTTTGTAGGAAAACAAGCTCCACGTTTTGAAATGGAAGCAGTACTTGCTAATAAGGAATTTGGTAAAGTGAGTTTAGAGGAAAACATCAAGAATGACAAATGGACAGTTCTTTTCTTCTATCCAATGGATTTCACTTTTGTTTGTCCAACTGAAATTACAGCAATGAGCGATCGTTATGATGAGTTTGAAGATTTAGATGCAGAAATCATTGGTGTATCTACTGATACAATCCATACGCATCTTGCTTGGATCAACACAGATCGTAAAGACAATGGTCTTGGTGAATTAAAATATCCACTAGCTGCTGACACAAACCACACAGTATCTAGAGAATACGGTGTTTTAATTGAAGAAGAAGGAATTGCACTTCGTGGTCTATTCATCATTAACCCAGAAGGCGAACTTCAATATCAAACAGTATTCCACAACAATATCGGTCGTGATGTAGATGAGACACTACGTGTTCTTCAAGCATTACAAACTGGTGGACTTTGCCCAGCGAACTGGAAACCTGGTCAAAAAACACTTTAATTGATAGTTGAAGAAACAGTCTAACGGGTGTTAGACCTTCAGATTGTTGACAAAGGGCTAAAATGAACTTGATTTTAGCCCTTTGTCTTCTTTTCAGCGTGATAGAAAACCTTTGAAGTCTAGGAAGAACGAGTACTGGCGCGAAGCGAATGTGACATTCCGTGAGCACCAGCACGCAGGACCGAAAAAGAATGAGAGGGTTTGTCTACATGCTGGGGTCTAACTGATGTTAGACTTTTTTGTTTCGAGACATACAATGGATGGAGGCGCTTCAAAATGAAATTACGTCAACCAATGCCAGAACTAACTGGTGCAAAAGAATGGTTAAATGGAGAAGTAACAAGAGAAGAATTAATTGGTGATAAACCAACATTGATCCACTTCTGGTCAGTTAGCTGTCACCTTTGCAAAGAGGCGATGCCGCAAGTGAACCAATTCCGTGATGAATACAAGGATCAACTAAACGTGATCGCAGTTCATATGCCACGTTCAGAGGATGACCTAGATCTAGAAAAAATCAAAGAGGTTGCAAATGAGCATGAAATCACACAGCCAATCTTTGTAGACAGCGACCATAAATTAACAGAAGCATTTGAGAACGAATATGTACCAGCTTACTATGTATTCGATAAAACAGGTGCTTTACGCCACTTCCAAGCTGGCGGAAGCGGTATGAAAATGCTTGAAAAACGTGTCAATCGAGTTCTTTCTGAGTCTGAAAAGGCTGCAGAATAGGCTTTCCCCCCATGAATGGGGGTTTTTTCATGGGGAAAAATAGGAGACATATTGCACTGGATGAATATGATTGTAGGTGGAATGCCTAAGAAAAGAGAAAATGAGGGATTTCATAAAAAAAATTCCCTAAAATAAAAAGGTATTATGACCTATTTACATTTTTATTTTGAAATGAAAATGTAAAGATTTTAACTTTTTACTATTCAGAACGTTTTTGCACAAAAGAAATTTCAGTTTGGTAAATAACTATATAAATCAAGTAGTATAAGCATTTATTCAAAATTTTTACAATATTTTAAAGGTGGTCAAAAGCCTATAGTGGCAATGAAATGGGTGCCGATTTTTCTTCTTTGGCAAAATTTTAGTTGGAAATACCTATCTGATAGCAAACTGTAAAATGATAAAAAAATAGTTGATAAAATTAGTTTTCTAATCTAATATTTACTATAGAATATTTTTTATATGATGAGGGGGAAATCCATTGTTTAATGAGAGGGAAGCGTTACGTTTACGATTGGAACAATTAAATGAAGCAGAAGTAAAGGTCATCCGTGAATATCAAATTGAACGAGATGCGATTTACGCAAAACTAAGAGAATTAGACCGTCAAGGTACAGGTCTCGTCACAGATACAAAAAAAGAAGTACGTACAGAGAGAAAAACAGATTCACTGCCTGTATTAGCTGAGCTGGCTGCACAAGAAATGAGAAGCTACAATCAGCCTGCGCAAACGCAGTCAAACGTTACATCATCTTTAGGAACAGGTCAGCTAAATGGTGCACCTGTAGGTATTCCTGAAGGATCTACAAGACGCAGAAGAGGCACAGCTAGACCTGGATCAAAGGCAGCTAAGCTTCGTGAAGCTGCAATCAAAACATTAAAGCGTCATAATGCGGCGATTAAAAGCTCTGAACTTCAAAAAGAGATTGAAAAAGAGAGCGGTCTTGAAATTCCAAATATGACAACGTTTATGCAAAGCTTAATTAAAATGTACCCAGAAGTGAAGAAACCTTATCGCGGACAGTATATTTTAGAAGGCGACATTCAAACAGAAGACGAATAAATAAAAAAGAAACTGCTGGGCGTAAATGCCAGCAGTTTTTTCTTGCGTACGTGATGAATGAATCACTTTTTTTGATCAACTGTATAGACAATCTTTCGTTCTTTGGGCATGTTGTCGCGCTGTTTTTTAAATCCATCGATCTTCACTGTCATGACCTCTCCACTCCGCTGCACCGCATCAACTTTTGCCTGGAGCGTTTCTACTTGTTCGTTTAGTTTCTTCAAAATCGGTCCTATTTCTTCGGTTGTTTGTAAAATAGGGTCTTGTGAGAACGGCTCGGCATTTGTTTGGGCTGACTGGTCGATATCAGCAAAATGAGAAGCGATCCATTCCTCGCTTTCGGCCAACTGTTTTTGGTAGCTCGTGAGCGTTTCATAAAAAATGGCTTCTTTTGCTTTTTCGATTTGCAGTAATTTTTCTTGTGTTTCATAAAAACGCTCCTGTAGATGCCGGACGCCTTCTTGTAATAAATGAAGCTCTGCGTTTTTATCGCCTAGAGTTTGCTGCAGTTTTTCAATCACAGTGGATAAAGTATTTCCTTTTTTTCCCTCTTTTGCAAGCTGTTTACCTTGGTCTAGTAATCGCTCCTGTAGTTGCTGAGACATTTCCTTATATTTTACAACCTTCAAATGCAATCGGTGCTTTTCCTCTGTTTCTTTTCGTCTATGATAGGTTTCCTTTTGCAGCATTTCATGAAGAAGGACGATTTTATGTAATAATTCCGATTTGCTATAAGAGAGATCTTGTATTTTAGATGATGCTTCGTCTTGGTCAATGGTCATTTCATCCAATTGTTGTTTTAATTGAGTGAAATCCTTTTTCATCTCATGATATTCTTGAGATAGCTTCTTGTTTTTAGCATAGGTATACGTGGACTGTAAATCTGAAATTATCTGTTGATATTTGGCCGTTTCAGCTTTTAAAAATAGATTTTCTTGAGACAGATCATGGAATAGGGGAGAAGCATGGCGCCGGTTCATAGGTAGACCCTCCTTATTCATGTTATCAATAAAGTATGCGAAATGAGTGCGATTAGAACAACCATATCAAAGAGGATGAGATGATGAGAATAGTGAATGTGATACTAGCCGGAGGTGCTTCTAGGCGTTTTGGAGAGCCAAAGGCAAGTCATGTCTATCAGGGGAAACCACTATATGAACATGTGAAAGAGCAACTTTTGAAAGGGGAAACCGTCATCATCAGTCACCCGAAGCTTCTGCCTTTTTTCAAAGCAAGAGGGGAACAAGCTGTTTGGTTAGATGATGAACAGGTGCGTGGGTATGGCCCGCTTGCAGGTATATATACCGCTATGCAAAAGCAAGAAGCAGAGTGGTATTTAGTGACGGCATGTGATATGCCATTCATACGAAAAGAGACAGCCGTCGCTTTATCTTCTTATTGCCATAAGCATGTAGATGCTGTGGTTCCGATGGTGCAGGGAAGATTACAGCCGTTATTTGCGCTTTATCACCGCCGCAGTCTTCCGTTTATTTCTGCGTGTTTAAAAGAGAATCAATTAGCTATCAAAGACTTATTACAAAAACTTCACGTCCAGGTTGTTCCAGCCGACGAACTGAACGTGGCACCAAATGAATTTCATAATATCAACAAAAGAAGCGATTTACCTGAAAACGGTATGATATGATACATAAAAACGAGAAGGAGAGAACAATATTGAACGAGCGATATTCAAGGCAAATCTTGTTCCCTCCGGTAGGCGAAAAAGGGCAGTCTGCGCTTGCCGAAAGTCATGTCCTTATTGTTGGAGCTGGTGCACTTGGAACAGCATCTGCTGAAGGGCTTGTCCGATCTGGAATTGGTACTTTGACGATTGTAGATCGTGATTATGTCGAATTCTCAAATTTACAGCGGCAGCAGCTGTACACTGAACACGATGCAAAGATGCATGTGCCAAAAGCGGCAGCGGCGAAAAAACGTCTCCAAGAGATCAACCATGAAGTGACCATACACGCTCTTATTGAAGATGCAGGAGTAGAGCTGTTAAGACCTTTATTCCGAAAAGCAAATATCGTCATTGATGCGACTGATAATTTTGAGACAAGAATGGTGATGAATGACTTATCTTTAGAAACAAATACGCCTTGGATTTACGGTGCCTGTGTGAGCAGTCAGGGAATGTATATGACCATTTTGCCGGGCAAAACACCTTGCTTATCATGTGTATTTACCTCAGTGCCTGTTGGGGGTTTGACATGTGATACAGCTGGTATTATTTCTCCTGCTGTCCAAATGGTGTCGGCTTATCAGCAAACAGAGGCATTAAAATATTTAACAGGGCATGAAGAGCAAATGGAGCGAAAGTTTGTCACGTTTGATTTGTGGCAGTCGTCTTCGTTTAAAATGGATGTATCTCGTACGAAGCAGGAGAGCTGTCCATCTTGCGGCATAAATAGAACGTATCCATATTTAGATGAACAGCGAAAAAAAACAGCGATTCTTTGCGGGCGTGACACCATTCAGATCATATCGAAGGATTTAGAAAACCTTTCATTTCAGCATGTAAAAGAGCGTCTGTCCTCTATTTGTGAGGTGGAAGTGAACGATTTTTTAATTCATATACGCTATGAAAGACACCGTATCGTTTGTTTTAAAGGAGGACGTGTATTAATCCATGGGACAAATGATGAAAGAGTAGCCAATTCATTACTAGCAAGACTGCTAGGCATATAGGAGTGAGAAGTGATGGAAAGACGACAGCCAATTCCAGTAGAAGAGGCAGTAAAGAAAGTCCACCAATTTCAAAAACATGGACAAGTCGAATGGGTTCCTTTAAAGAACAGCCTTGGAAGATGGATTGCAGAGGATATTTTAGCAGATCACGATGTTCCTGCCTTTGATCGTTCTCCGTATGATGGTTTTGCACTTCGAGCAGAAGATACAAAGGAAGCATCGAGCGAGCATCCGGTTGAATTTGAGGTCATTGATCATATAGGGGCAGGTATTGTTTCTGCAAAAACGATCGGTCCTTTTCAAGCGATTCGCATCATGACAGGAGCGAAGATTCCAAAAGGAGCAAATGTTGTGATCATGCTCGAATTGACGAAAACGTTTGAAAAAGACGGTAAATCAATGATGTCACTTAAAAGACGGCTGAAAAAGGGGGACAATATTTCTCGGCAAGGAGAAGAGACCCTCAAAGGGAACGTCATGATCAAAAAAGGCTCAAAAGTTACCCCAGGCGTGACGGCGATATTGGCAACGTTCGGGTATGCGGTTGTGCCAGTCGTCAAAAAACCGGTGATCGGTATCATCTCAACAGGTACCGAGCTCCTACAAGTAAGTGATGCCATGGTGGACGGTAAAATTAGAAATAGTAACCTAAGCATGGTATACGCTCAGGTTCTTGAAGCTGGAGGAGAACCGCTTGATTTAGGCGGTGTATCCGATGATTTTGATCAAAGCTATGAAGCCGTAAAAGCAGCCTTAAGCAAAGTTGATATGCTCATCACAACAGGTGGTGTATCGGTAGGTGATTTTGACTTTTTACCTGCTATTTATGAAAAACTAGGTGCAGAGGTGTTGTTTAATAAAGTCGCCATGAGACCTGGAAGTGTGACGACCGTTGCTGCGTTGTCAAATGGTCAATTGCTTTATGGGCTGTCAGGAAATCCGGCTGCCTGTTTTGTTGGCTTTGAACTATTTGTCAAACCGATCATTTATAAATGGTGTTTGAAAGAAAATCCATTTCCCGTTTTTGCTGAGGCGAAGCTGACACATGATTTTCCAAAAGCCAATCCATTCACACGATTTGTTAGAGCATCACTTGATTTCGCTGGCAGCCAGCTGAGTGTGACGCCAACCGGTCTTGATAAATCTAGTGCGGTGACATCTATTGCTCATGCTGATTGTTTCATTGTTTTGCCTGGAGGAACAAGAGGGTTTAGTGCAGGTGACCAGGTCAGCGTTCTGCTATTTCACCACGAAGGCGGTGCTCCATGTTGGATGACAAATTAAACATTCTACAAGTCGTGGGCTATCAAAATAGTGGTAAAACGACGCTGATCGAAAAATTATGTCAGCTGGCGGATGAAGAAGAAATGCAGCTAGGCTGCTTCAAACATCACGGACATGGCGGAAAGCCAGACCGTCTGTTCAAACAAAAAGATACGGATCGATATGTTCAAGCGGGTGCATTTGCCGCAGGTGTGGAGGGAGAAGGTGAATGTCACTTTTTCATACGGCACATGACATTCACACAACTAATCAACATGTGTCAGCATCTTCCTTTAGATGCCGTCTTGATCGAAGGATACAAACAGGCGCCTTATCGCAAAATCCTGTGTGTCAAAGACGAACAGGAACTCATTGATCTTTCAACACTTTCTCATATACAAGCAGCCATTTATTTCAATAAAGAAATACAATTCACTGAGAAATACCCGTTTCCTGTGTTTTCAGCATTTGACAAGCACGGGATCACATTTGCTTTTAATTTATTGAAGGGGGAAGCCTCGTATGAATGAACTTTTTAAGATCACAAAAGAGCCGATTGATGTGAATGAATTGATTCAGCATGTCACAAGACGCAAAGCGGGAGCCATTACGACATTCATAGGCACGGTAAGAGAATGGACAAATGGCAAAAAAACGCTGCGTTTAACATATGAAGCATACATACCAATGGCGGAAAATATGTTGAGTCAAATTGGACAAGAAATTAAAAAACGCTGGCCCGATACAGAAGCTGCTATTGTGCATCGTATTGGCACTCTTGAGATATGTGACATTGCAGTGGCAATAGCTGTTTCATCACCTCATCGGAAAGCTGCATACGAAGCCAATGAATATGCGATTGAACGAATAAAGGAAATAGTTCCTATATGGAAAAAGGAATACTGGGAAGATGGAGAGGCTTGGATAGGTGATCAGCTTGAAACCGTTTCATACCCGGAAGGAAAACCTAGTACTCTCCAACTTAACGAGAAAGAAGGGAAGCGGCATGATTAGCGTATTATTGTTCGCCGGCCTTGCTGAGAAGGCCGGTAAACAACAAATCATCATTCAAAAAGATCAAACAACGGTTGATGAGATTAAAATAGAATTACAGGAGGTATATGGTGTTGATACTGCACAAAACGTGATGGTTGCAGTCAACGAAATATATACGAGGGGAAATGCTGAAGTGCTTAGCGGGGACACTGTTGCACTCATTCCTCCTGTAAGTGGTGGATAATAGATATTAGAGGATTTGGTTATGGCCAACGGCTGTAACCAATTTTTTTATGTGTGAAAAGTTTGGAGAGGTACTTGGGTATGATCTTCGTAAATAAAACATCCCCGGCGTGCTTTAGAAATGTGAGGATCGAGCTGTTGAATGAGATCATACAATTCGCTGATTCGTCTCACATTGAAATCTGTTTGAGCTTGAAGCTGTTCTTTTAGTTCTTTTGTGCTCACGATGCTTCCCTTTTTTTCTTTAATAATATCTACACACCTTGCTGCGTAGTATATTTTGTCATTAGAAGGTCTGCTCTCTTTCATATCAAGTAATTTGAGCTCATGATAAATCAGTTCTCTTTCCTTTCTAAAGTATTGCCATGCTTCTTGTTCCTTTTCATAAAGTAAAATCAATTGCATTTTCAATTTTTCTCTTAACATTCACTTGACTCCATTTCCACTATCATTTAACCTACCTCTATTTTACATTATATGAAAAAATAACATTTGATCAAGTAAAATCCTTTTATTTTTATTTTTTTAATATGAAAGTATTGATACTAAAGGCTCATCTGTTCTATAAAAGGCGCTAAACATAGTCCTATAAAGCCGGGATTCATTGAAATTACTAGGAATATTTTAACAAAAAATTGTTGTGTCTAACTGAGACCATCTGAATCCAAAGGAAAAGGATATTTATTCCGAAAGACATGTTGTTTACTTCATAAACTGTTTTTCAGTCAGTAAAATCATGATTTTTTCATAAGAATATGGTCGGATCAAGGTATCATTTGAAGGATGTCGTTCATGAAAATAGAATAATAGATTCAATCCTATCACTATGAAAATAAGAAAATCAAATGATCTATCACTTATTGGCAATCTTTTGATAAAATAGAAACAACAAGAGTATGAAAAAACGTTTCGATACTTACAGCACATGGAGAGGATGACATTTGATGAAAGAAACAACGCCAAAACCCACAATGATTGGAGTAAGCACAAGACCATCAGAGCATTTAAAAAGAGTGTGGGAGCAGCCATTCGTTTGGTGGCCTTTATCATGTGTGCTTGTATTAACAGTTGTTGTCACTTATTTGTCTCAGCTAGTGAATGAAGGATTGTGGGCAGATTTAATTTTACCAATCCCTTTCGTTTATGTGATCACGCTTATTGGTCTGGTCATTGGGATTGTCATTAATACTGCCGTATACAAGTTCATCGTCTTTTTAGCAAAAGGTGATGCAACATTTCATCAGCTGTTTTCAGGTGTACTGTATATCACACCTATTACGATCATTGGTACGATTATTTCTCATTTGGCGATCATTTTTTTTCATGTGCCAAAAGATATCACGGTTACCTCATTAAACGCATTCATTCGAATGTCTGGTCCATGGCATGCCGTGTTAGCCAATATCGATCTTTTTGTGATCTGGAATCTTGTTTTAACAGGCTTTTTATTGATCAAAGTCGGCCGCATTTCGCCAAGAATATCTTGGATTATTGTGAGTGTCTTTTATGTATTATCTTTAATTTTTCAATATGTAGGAACCACAATCACCATCAACATGCAGTAAGCTGGGGGTAGAATGTTTTTATGAGAAAGAAAATCATTATCGGATCCATTATCATTATTGTGATTGGTCTATTCATTGGATTTAATATTGCAAAAAACCAATCAAAGCCTGCCTCTACGGCATCATTTAAAACAGTCCAACTTGCATCAAAAGAAATAACTTCTACGGTGATGACGCCTGGAACACTTTCATTCTCGGAGGAGCAATTCATTTATACAGAAGAAGAGAAGGGAAGCCTGAATCATATCGCTGTGAAAGAAGGAGAAAAGGTGAAAGTTGGAACACCGCTCCTTACATATGAAAATAAGGAACTGGAGCTTGAAGAACAGCAGCAAGCACTTGCGGCTGAATCAAGTACACTAAAGCTTGAACAATTACAAAATAGACTCAATACATTAGATGAAAATCAGGGGAAAAAGGCGGGCTCTGATTCGAAAAACGAGCGAGATCAGCTTGAACTCGAACTCAAAGCCGCTGAATTAGAGCAAAAACAAGCGGAGCTTAACCAAGAAAAAGTAAAGGCACAAATAGAAGATTTAACGATACATAGCAAAATTGAAGGAACAGTCATCTCCATCGAGCAAGATGCTGGCGCAGGGAAGCTAGAAGAGAGGCAGCCGGTGATCCATATTGGCAATGAGAAAAAAATGATCGTACGAGGCTTAATCACTGAGTATGATGCTATGAAAGTCAAAAAGAAACAAAAAGTAAAGGTAACGTCTGATGTCATTCGCGGAAAGAGTTGGCAAGGAGTGGTGAAAAAAGTGGGCACTGTGCCTGCCCAGTCAACAGCAGAAACAGCTGCTAGTGATCAAACCGTACAATATCCAGTCGAAATTGAAATAAAAGGGAAAAAGCCGGATGCAAAACCAGGCTTTAAAATGATCATGGAAATTGAAACGGACAAGCGTCAAGTGCTCACAATTCCTGAAACAGCTGTGAAAAAAGAGAAAGATGGATCATACGTTTATGTTGTTGAAAAGAATGCACTGAAGAAAGTAAAAGTGACATTAGGTGAAACGTCAGGTCAAGATCTTGAAGTGACGAAAGGTTTAACAAAAGAAGATCAAATCATTGCAGAGCCATCAGATGACATGTATGACGGAATGGAAGTGAATGCTGAATGATTCAGCTTTCAAACGTGACAAAAAGCTACGAAGTTGCTGAGGAGACATTTGATGTATTAAGTGATGTGAACCTCGTCATTGGTAAAGGCGAGTATATGTCCATTATGGGCCCGTCCGGTTCTGGAAAATCAACGTTAATGAATATCATTGGCTGTTTGGACCACCCGACCTCCGGACAGTACCATTTTCAAGGTATGGAGCTGTCGGCAGCAAAGGATCAAGATCTCGCAGTGATTCGAAATCGATCCATTGGTTTTGTTTTTCAACAATTTTATTTACTGCCTAGATTAAATGCGAGGCGAAATGTTGAACTTCCGATGATTTACGCTGGTATCAGTCAAAAGGAAAGAAAAGAACGTGCGGAAATGGCACTTGAAAAGGTTGGTTTGGCAGATCGAATGAAGCATATGCCAAACGAGTTGTCAGGGGGTCAAAAGCAAAGAGTAGCCATCGCACGTGCGATTGTCAATGAGCCGAAGCTCATCTTGGCAGATGAACCAACAGGCGCTCTTGATTCAAAAACGAGCGGTTCGATTATGGAACAGTTTACAAAGCTCAATGAGGAAGGAACAACGGTTGTGCTCGTTACTCATGAAGAAGAAATAGCTGCGTATACAAACCGGATAGTCGTTGTAAGAGATGGACGCCTCGTTCAAGATAGATTGATACAAGGAGACGCAATGAATGAAACTCTTTGAAAATATCAAAATAGCGCTGAATTCTGTCCTAGCTCATAAATTGCGTTCTATTTTAACAATGCTTGGCATTATTATTGGGGTTGGATCAGTGATTGCAGTCGTTGCCATCGGTCAAGGCGGAGAGCAAATGCTGAAAGAATCAATTTCAGGGCCAAACAATACCATTGATATGACCTATACACCCTCTGATGAGGAGTTAAATGCGAATCCGAATGCGTTATTTGAAGCCACATTTACTGAAGAAGACATTCAAAGTGTTCAAGCATTGAATGGGGTTAAACAGGTTGCCTCCTCCACGGCACAAGGCATGCAATTAAGATTCCAAGATACAACAATAGATGCAACGGTCAATGGAATTAATGAAGGCTACACGAATGTACATTCATTACATATAGCAGAAGGACAGGACTTACGTGAAATCGATTTTAGGAGCGGAAGAAGGGCAGCTGTTATTTCAGAAGGGATACAAAAAGAATTGTTTAATGGAGAGAAGGCAGTAGGCGAGTTGATTTGGATGAATGGACAGCCGGTTGAGGTGATCGGAGTTTTAGCAAAACAGGAAGGTCTGTTCTCATTTGATATGAATGAAATATATGTCCCTTTTGCAATGCTGACAACTGCATTCGGTGTGAAAGAATATGATAAGTTGTCTATTCAAGTTGCACATGCTGATCAAATGAAAGAAGTGGGAAAGAGTGCGGCTGCACGCTTAAATGAAAACCATCATACAGAAGATGCTTACGAAATGATCAATCTGGAAGAGATTGCAGCAGGCATTGGTCAGATTACGTCTGTCATGACAACAATCATTGGCTCAATTGCTGGTATCTCATTACTTGTCGGCGGCATTGGTGTCATGAATATTATGCTCGTATCTGTCACAGAAAGAACAAGAGAAATCGGAATTCGAAAGGCACTTGGGGCAACTAGGGCTCAAATACTCGTTCAGTTTTTAATTGAGTCTGTCGTCCTTACACTGATCGGTGGGTTACTTGGAATTGCGCTTGGCTTCGGAGGTGCTTCACTTGTGTCACTGTTTGCAGGGTGGCCTTCTCTTGTATCGTGGCAAATCGTATGTGGAGGCGTCCTATTTAGTATGCTCATTGGTATTATTTTTGGACTGATTCCTGCCAATAAAGCAGCGAGGCTCGATCCGATTGAATCACTTAGATATGAATAATCCTAAAGTTAACGTTCAAGGTGCTGACAAGAAGGTAGAACGAGATATATTGCCTGCTGCTCCGCACCTGAAGCTTTTATGCAAAACGCATAAAGGCTTTTTTTCGTTCAATTGAATGAAATGAAAAATGATAGAAATGCTAATATCATGACTTTCTTCTCAATGTCACATATTTTTCAGTTTACAAATGGTACATATAAAGGTAAGATGACCATTGTGAAAGATTTTGATAGTTATTGAATGTATTTGATTGTTTTGTATTGATAATGTTGAAAAAAGCGATTACAATAAAGGTGCGCGCAAAATGAATACGTTTTCAAAAGGGGGTGTTTTCAATGCTAACACCAGAAAGACATCAACTCATTATCGACTATTTAGAAGAAAACGATGTCATCAAAATACAGGACTTAACGATTATGATGGATGCGTCTGAATCTACAATTAGAAGAGATTTGTCAGCCCTCGAAGAAAAAGGCTTTCTTAAAAGAGTTCACGGAGGAGCAGCTAAAATATCTAGTATTCGTCTTGAACCAGATGTGTTTGAGAAATCTGCCAAAAACCTTCATGAAAAGTCATTGATTGCAGAGGCAGCTGCATCACTTATAAAACAAGGCGATTGTATTTACTTAGATGCTGGTACGACAACACAGCAAATGATTGACTTTATCGATCCAGATCAAGACATCGTTGTGGTGACAAATGGTGTCATGCACATTGAAGCACTCATGAGAAAAGGCATTTCTTTTTACCTGATAGGCGGATCAGTGAAACATCGAACAGGAGCCATGGTGGGAGCCGCAGCTTTGACAGCTATGGAAAATTACCGTTTTGACAAAAGCTTTGTTGGGACGAACGGCATTCATCCCGAGGCAGGGTTTACAACACCTGATCCAGAAGAAGCACTCATTAAAAAAAGAGCCATGAAGCAGGCGAAAAAAACCTACATCTTAACAGATGCCTCAAAGTTTGGCGAAATATCGTTTTCAACCTTTGCTAGTTTACAGGAAGCCACCATTATCACAAACGACGCAAAAGAGGATTCATTCGATAATTACCATGAAAAAACGGTTATAAAGGTAGTGAAAACATGATTTATACAGTTACTTTAAACCCATCAGTTGATTACATCGTACACGTGGAGGATTTTGCGGTCGGCGGTTTAAATCGTTCAACCTATGACAAAAAATATCCAGGTGGTAAAGGAATCAATGTCTCAAGGCTTTTAAAACGGCACGGTGTTGAATCAAAAGCACTTGGATTCATTGGCGGTTTTACAGGCAAATATATTCAAGACTTTTTACAAAACGAACAATTACAAACAGCCTTTCATGAGGTGTCAGAAGATACACGTATCAATGTGAAACTAAAAACAGGCGAAGAAACAGAAATCAACGGGCTCGGTCCAAGTATTACTGAAGCACAGTTCGATTCGTTTTTATCCCAATTCACTTCATTAACAGAAGGCGATGTCGTTGTATTAGCAGGTAGCATTCCTTCTTCACTGCCTCATAACACATATGAGCGCATTGCTGAGGTATGTGCGAAGCAAGGGGTAAGAGTAGTACTTGATATTTCTGGAGAAGCCTTAAAAAAAGCAGCAGATCTGCAACCATTCTTAATGAAACCAAACCATCATGAGTTAGGTGAAATGTTTGAAACCAGTATTTCATCTGCAGAAGAAGCCATTCCTTATGGGAAAAAGCTGTTGGAACAAGGTGCTGAACATGTCATTGTATCTATGGCTGGAGACGGCGCTCTCTTATTCAGTAAGGAAGGGATCTTTCAATCTAATGTTCCAAAAGGCAAGCTGATCAACTCAGTTGGTGCAGGGGATTCAGTCGTTGCAGGATTCTTAGCTGGCGTTTCTAAAGGCCTTTCCATAGAAGAATCATTTAAGCTTGGCGTCACATCAGGAAGTGCTACAGCATTTTCTGAGGAACTTGGAACAAAAGAGCTTGTCGATACATTATTGCCACAAGTAAAAGTCACACGCATTTAAAGGAGGAGTCATCATGAAAATTACAGAACTACTCACGAAGCATACGATTAAGCTTCAATTAGACAGCCAGCAAAAAGAAGCCGTTATTGAAGAACTGGTCACTGTATTAGATACAGCTGGTAAATTAAATGATAAAGAAGGCTACAAAGCAGCTGTTGTTAATCGTGAAAAACAAAGCTCTACGGGAATTGGAGAAGGAATTGCGATTCCTCATGCGAAAACAGCAAGTGTGAAAGAACCTGCCATTGCATTTGGTCGTTCAACAGCTGGTGTAGATTATGAATCATTAGACGGACAGCCAAGTCATCTTGTCTTTATGATTGCAGCAACTGAAGGCGCAAACAACACGCATTTAGAAGCACTTTCTCGTTTATCCACACTTCTCATGCGTGAAGAGATCCGAAAGCAGCTTCTTGAAGCGGCTACTGAAGATGAAATCATTGAAATTATCAATACACATGATAAAGACGATGAAGAAGAAGAGGAAGTCAAAGAGGAACCGGCTGCACCGGGAAAACCTGCTAAAATTTTAGCGGTGACAGCTTGTCCAACAGGTATCGCGCATACATTTATGGCCGCAGATGCTTTGAAAGAAAAAGCAAAAGAAATGGGCGTTGACATTAAAGTTGAGACAAACGGCTCTAGTGGAATTAAACATGCCCTGACAGCAAAAGAAATTGAAGAAGCGCCAGCTATTATTGTGGCAGCTGATAAACAAGTTGAAATGGAACGCTTTAAAGGCAAACATGTCATTGAAGTACCTGTGACAGCTGGAATTCGCCGTCCGCAAGAATTGATCGAAAAAGCCATCAATCAAGATGCGCCGATTTATAAAGGTTCAGGCGGCAGTTCTTCAAAAGATGAAAATGAATCGTCAGGTAAGGGAAGAAGTGGATTCTATAAGCACTTAATGAGCGGTGTAAGCAACATGCTTCCGTTTGTTGTTGGGGGCGGTATCCTCGTTGCGATTTCATTCTTCTGGGGAATTAACTCAGCTGACCCTAAAGATCCTTCTTTCAATTCATTTGCAGCTGTATTAAAAGGAATTGGCGGAGATAATGCACTTGCCTTAATCGTTGCTGTATTAGCTGGATTTATCGCAATGAGTATTGCAGACCGTCCAGGTTTCGCACCAGGTATGGTTGGCGGATTCATGGCCTCAGCAGCAGGTGCTGGATTCTTAGGCGGATTGATTGCTGGTTTCCTTGCTGGTTACATCGTGGTGCTGCTCAAAAAAGTATTCACTTTTGTACCACAGTCGCTCGATGGTATTAAACCAGTTCTGCTCTATCCATTGTTCGGTATTTTCTTTACAGGGATTATCATGCATTACATCGTCAACACGCCTGTTAAAATGGTCATGGACGGATTAACACACTGGCTTGAATCACTTGGTACTGGAAACCTTGTACTAATGGGGATTATTTTAGCTGGTATGATGGCCATTGATATGGGTGGTCCGATTAACAAAGCGGCCTACACATTTGGTCTTGCGATGATTGCTGCTGGCAACTATGCACCGCATGCTGCGATTATGGCAGGTGGAATGGTGCCGCCGCTAGGAATTGCCCTAGCGACAACGATCTTTAGAAACAAATTCTCTAAACGTGACCGCGAAGCAGGTATTACATGTTACTTCATGGGAGCTGCGTTCATTACGGAAGGGGCGATCCCGTTTGCAGCGGCAGATCCTCTGCGCGTCATTCCTTCAGCTGTGATTGGTGCAGCAGTTGCAGGTGGATTAACAGAATTCTTTAGAGTGACGCTTCCTGCACCGCACGGCGGACTATTCGTTTTCTGGGTAACAAACCATCCAGTTCTTTACATCATCAGCATCTTAATCGGTGCCATTGTTACAGCGCTACTTCTCGGAATTCTAAAAAAACCAGTCCGACAAGAAGCTTAATTTGAAAAGAAGCATCGTGAAGAGCGGTGCTTCTTTTTGTTTAATCATTAGCAAATTAGGAAAAAATATCTAATTGAATGGTTGTCTTGTGAATTTTTAAATGACATGTGATAAAGTAAAGTTATTCAATTCACGTTTCAAGTCTTTTAGCAGAAAGTCTTAGGAGGAAGCAGTATTTTGAACGAAGAAAACAAACAAAACGAAAATGACATTCAATCTGATGAGAAACAAGCCAAAAAAGAGAAGAAAAGTTCTCTGTTTGAATGGATCAAAGCCATTTTAATTGCACTTGCCCTCGTCCTCATCATCCGTACGTTTATTTTTGAGCCGTATGTGGTGGAAGGAGAGTCAATGGAACCAACCCTTCATGATGGAGAAAAGCTGTTTGTTAACAAAACCATCAACTATCTCGGTGGAGTCAAACGTGGTGACATCGTGATTATTAATGGAAAAGACGGTCAGAAAATACATTATGTCAAACGATTGATCGGCCTTCCAGGCGACACGATTGAAATGAAGGATGATACGCTTTACATTAATGGTAAAAAAGTAGATGAGCCTTATTTAAAAGAGAACAAGGCACATGCCAAAGAGTATGAGGTACATTTAACAGGAGATTTTGGTCCAGTGAAAGTACCGAAAAACGATTACTTTGTTATGGGTGACAACAGACTGAATTCTATGGACAGTCGAAATGGACTCGGACTCATTGAAAAGGATCGGATTGTCGGCACATCAGAATTTGTTTTCTTCCCATTTGGCGATATTCGACAAACACAATAAATACACCTTTCTCAATTGCGTAAGAAAGGTGCTTGATTGGACGACCCTTCATGTAGGGTCGTTTTTAATTTGGTGTGAGCATCGTGACAATGATGACAATGGCCAAAACAGAAGCGAAAACGGACCCGGTAATCGCCAAAACAGAACGGAATAATCCAATTTTCACATTGTCTTTTCCGCGCTTTTGTAAAAAGCGTTTTGAAAAGATGTGGACCAGTGTGTAAATGAGGACAAGCCCAATATAAAGGCCAAAGTCTCTTGCATTAAAGCCTGTCGCCGATAAATAAATGCCCATAAAGAAAATCAATAAACAGTATTCCATGAGTGTGAGTAATCTCAAATCGCCCGAACTCCTTCAATAAAAACATTCCCACTTATTATACCATATTGGACAAAAAGCCTTTGTTCTTAGCGAGAGACGTTTCTATCAATCGTTATTCATGTTATACTTCATATTGATGAATGAGTGATGGAGGATTAATAAATGATTGCAGTGAATAATGTTAGTTTGCGATTTGCTGATCGTAAATTATTTGAAGAAGTAAATATTAAGTTCACTCCTGGCAACTGCTACGGACTAATTGGTGCCAATGGAGCTGGTAAATCAACGTTCTTAAAGATTCTTTCTGGAGAAATTGAGGCTCAAACGGGCGATGTTCATATGAGTCCAGGTGAACGTTTAGCGATTTTAAAACAGAACCACTTTGAATACGAAGAGTTTGAAGTGTTAAAAGTCGTCATCATGGGTCACAAACGTCTATATGATGTGATGCAGGAAAAAGATGCGATTTATATGAAACCTGATTTCTCAGATGAAGACGGGATTCGTGCAGCAGAGCTTGAAGGTGAGTTTGCTGAGTTAAACGGATGGGAAGCGGAAAGTGAAGCTGCGATCCTATTAAAAGGTCTTGGCATTCCAGAGAGCTTGCAATCGAAGAAAATGTCTGAGCTTGGCGGATCTGAAAAGGTAAAAGTGCTTTTAGCACAAGCTTTATTCGGTAAGCCTGACGTTCTACTTCTCGATGAGCCAACGAACCACTTGGACTTACAAGCCATTCAGTGGTTAGAAGAGTTCCTCATTAACTTTGAAAATACCGTCATCGTCGTATCGCATGATCGTCATTTCTTAAACAAAGTATGTACGCATATTGCAGACCTTGACTTTGGAAAAATTCAAGTGTATGTCGGAAACTATGATTTCTGGTATGAATCAAGCCAGCTGGCATTAAAACTCAGCCAGGATGCCAACAAGAAAAAAGAAGAACAAATTAAGCAGCTTCAAGAATTCGTTGCTCGGTTCAGTGCGAACGCATCTAAATCGAAGCAAGCGACATCAAGAAAGAAATTGCTTGATAAGATTTCGCTAGATGACATTAAACCATCTTCTCGTAAATATCCTTATGTTCATTTTGCGCCAGAGCGTGAAATCGGAAATGATGTCCTTCAAGTAGAAGGTCTATCAAAAACGATTGACGGTGTAAAAGTACTGGATAACGTCAGCTTTATTATGAATCGTGAGGATAAAATTGCGTTCTTAAGCCGTAATGAACTTGCTGTCTCTACTTTATTTAAAATCCTTGCTGGTGAAATGGAGCCAGACAGCGGGACATTTAAATGGGGCGTGACAACATCTCAAGCATTCTTCCCTAAAGACAACAGTGAATATTTTGAAGGAAGCGATTTAGATCTTGTTGATTGGCTTCGTCAATATTCTCCTAATGATCAAAGTGAAAGCTTCCTGCGTGGTTTCTTAGGCCGTATGCTTTTCTCTGGGGAAGAAGTGAAGAAAAAAGCAAGCGTCTTATCAGGTGGAGAAAAGGTTCGTTGTATGTTATCAAAAATGATGCTGTCTGGAGCGAATATTTTGCTGTTAGACGAGCCGACGAACCATTTAGACCTAGAGTCCATCACAGCGCTGAATAACGGTCTAATGAGCTTTAAAGGGGCTATGCTCTTCTCATCTCATGACCATCAGTTTGTTGAAACAGTTGCAAACCGGATTATCGAAGTGACGCCAAACGGCATCGTTGATAAACAAACAACTTATGATGAGTTCTTATCAGATCAAGAGATTCAAAAAAGACTACAAGAACTGTATGCATAAACATAAAGAAAAGCCACCGATAAGGGTGGCTTTTTTCATTCTTCAAATAAATTTTCATAAACATCATTAAATAAATGAACTTGAGCTGTCCGATTAATCCAAATCGTAATATTATGAAATTTTGCAGTGTTATCTGATGAAGGATTCACCTTTACATAAGGATTATGACCATAAGCAACTATTTGTTTATTATGTTTTTTATAATTATCTTTCATGTATTCTATTAACTTTCCATATCCTTCATAGACATTGACACTGACACATGGAATATGCCGAAATCCTCCTGCATCAATATCCTTAACAGTAGTTTTTTCTAAAATAAAAGAATAATAAGTTTTGCCGTTTTTATCTTTCTTTTCTATATATTTCTTTATTATTCCTTCTATACAAATAGGATGCTCCGGCTCTGTGTTATTTCTAAAATACTTAGATAAATCTAGAAGGCTCATATTATCAGGACCAAAATAAAATTTATCCCAATTAACCGTCCTGCCCTTATATTCTAGCCTTAAGTATTTCCTAATATCATCATTTTTTTCCATTTTAGAACGCAAGATCATGATATCTTTCATCCTGCTAAGATAAGGTGCCATTGTTCCACTATTTTTATAATTCTTACTCGCAGTAACACCTTTTCCTTTTGAATCAGCTGTTCTCACATCTTCCTCTTCTTCGGGAGGCTCTTCCATTGCTTGCTTAACAACTTGCATCCTTATAGCATATTGATCAGGTTTCTTTTTTTTCATAAAATCTTTCAAATTCATTGCTTTGCGTGCTAGAATTTCAATCTTTCCAAATGTATTGTATTCGCAATTCCTACCATGTTCGTTTCCTTGTTTCAAATAAAAATAAGGCAATATTGGAATTACCCGATTTTCTAACTGTCTCTTTCCTGATCTTCTGAATGTTAGTTCTGTATTACAATAAGGACAGATGAACTTTTCCCCATTCAATTCATGTTTATCAGCTTCGATATTCGTCATCATTTTTTTTGTTTTAATGTAAAGAGCTTTTTCTATTTTTACCCCCATATACTACTCCTTTTCTTTTTAAGTCTTATTATAACTTAAAAATCGTCAATATACATAAAAATTACCAGTAGACATGCTGATAGCTTCCATTGATTGAATTAGTGGTAGTAGTGAAAAACTTAAGGGATGTAGGAATATTGAAAGGCGGTTATCAAGTAGATTTCCTATAAGTTTTAATTGTGGTGCTTTAAAATTTGTTTAGGTTTAGGTGAAGTAGACCTAGGGGGAATAATAATGACTATTAGGTAATTTAAGAGGGCTGTACAGTGTAAAATCTAGTATCAAGAAATACAAGAAACAGGAAGGGATTTTTTATATACTCGAAATGGGTGTAGACCTATTAACAGAGAAGAACGTAAAAAAGAAAAAGAGAATTTTAATCCTAAGAAGGAAGCTGATCCCGGAGTGGATTGGACACTCCCTTAATCCAAATTACATTAGATAAATATAGCCACGTGCTTCCAAGTATGCAGAAACACGTGGCTGATGAACTTGATAATTTGTTCAAAGCTAAAGAAATGTGACAACTCAGGGTTTAAAGGCTTCAAAACGTCTCTATATCAAGTTACTGCTTAAAAAGCCCAATTTCCATTTCGGAAAATCGGTTCACGTTTACCATCTTTTGTGATCCCATCAATATTCATTTCCTTTGAACCAATCATGAAATCGACGTGTGTAATACTGCTGTTCACACCCGCTGCGTCTAATTCCTCTCGTTTCATCTCTTTACCGCCTTCGATATTAAATGCATAACCGCTGCCGATGGCAAGGTGGTTGGATGCATTTTCATCGTAAAGTGTATTGTAATAGAGGATATTTGAGTTAGAAATTGGTGAATCATCTGGTACAAGGGCAACCTCACCTAGATAATGTGAGCCTTCATCTGTTTCAACGAGAGAGGTTAAAATGTCTTCGCCCTCTTTTGCTTTCACATCTACAATGCGCCCATTTTCAAAGGTTAACGTAAATTCATCGATAATGTTTCCTGCATAACTAAGTGGCTTAGTGCTAGAGACAGTCCCGTTTACACCATCTTTTTTAGGTACGGTAAAGACCTCTTCTGTTGGCATATTGGCCATGAATGATACGCCGCGTTCACTTACGCTGCCAGCACCTACCCAAATATGCTGTTCTGGAAGTTCAATCGTTAAATTTGTACCTGGTGCTTCATAGTGCAGCTTGTGGTAGTGACGTTCATTTAATACTTTTACTTTTTCATTTAGTGATTCATCATGCTTTTTCCACGCTTCAACAGGATCTGGCTGATCAGCGCGGGCGACTTTAAAGATTTGGTCCCATAATAATGCAACAGCTTCTTCATCTGCATGCTTAGGGAAAATCTTTTTCGCCCAATCTTTTGATGCAGCACCGACGACTGTCCATGCAACTTTGTCAGATTGAACGTATTGACGATATGTATGAAGTGCTGAACCTGCAGCTTTTTGCTGTGAAGCAATTTTTTTCGAGTCAATGCCACTTAGAAGATCAGGGCTTTCTGACAAGATCGTAATAAAAGCACCGCCACGTTTTGCGATGGTTTCCATCATCTGTGCTTCCCATTCTGGAAATTGCTCAAACACATCTTGTGGGGCATGTTCATATTTTAAACGGGTCAGAACACCATCACTCCAGCGGATATGTACGTTTTTCGCTCCGCGCTCATATGCGTGTTTTGCCACAAGGCGGACAAGGTCTACAGATTCAGTGAACGCAGATACGACCACTTCTTGACCACTTTGAACATTTACACCTACTTCAACGATGGTTTTTGCATATTGATCTAGTTGTTTTTCGAATGAACTCATAAAAAACCCTCCTTTAGTCATGTTCATCATATCAGATTTAAGACCGAAAAGGAAAATAGGGAGCCGTCCCGAAGCAAAATAAAAAAGCCGCTTTCGTGCGGCTTTTTTAGCGGTTCAGTTGTTTCACAGGCTGTGCATTAGAAGGGGGCATATGTGAAAACGACAGGCTCATTCCTCCTAAAATAATACCGGTTAAAATGACTGTGACAACGACCCGTTTACCTAAATCAAGCAACATGTTCTTCCTCCTTCACGTTTATCCATTCATCACGATATGATCGAAATGATGAAAAAAGAAGTAGAACATGAAGATTATTTTAATGTTTTTTGCAATTTGTCGATGACTTCTAATGAACGACCTGTTCCAATTGCGACAGATTCAAGAGGATTTGCTGCGATATGAACTGGAACGACAATTTCTTGAGAGAGCCATTCTTGAATGCCGTTTAATAGTGCACCACCGCCAGTTAGAATGACGCCTCGATCTACGATATCACCACTCAGTTCTGGAGGGCTGTCTTCTAATGTAGCCCGAATCGCCTCTAAAATATGAAGAAGTGATTCACGCATAGCACCTTGAATTTCTGTTGATTCAAGTGTAATTGTTTTTGGAAGACCTGTGACAAGGTCGCGTCCACGTACTTCTAATGACTCAGGTTCGTGTTCAATGAGTCCATAACCAATTTCCATTTTTACCTGTTCAGCTGTCCGTTCACCGATCAGTAAATTGTATTTCTTTCTCACAAAAGTAATGATATCTTCATCCAGTTGATCTCCGCCAATTCGGATCGAGTGGCAAGAGACAACCCCGCCAAATGAAATGATCGCTACCTCTGTCGTTCCTCCGCCAATGTCTACAACGACGTTGGCAACAGGCTCGTCCACCGGGAGATCAGCACCGATTGCAGCTGCGACGGGTTCTTCAATTAAATGCACATGCTTTGCCCCGCAATTTTTGACAGCATCGCTGATCGCGCGGCGTTCGACAGCTGTTGAACCTGAAGGTGTACAAACAACCACAGTCGGCTTTCTAAAGGTAAACCCAATATTTTTTCCTGCTTTTTTCATAATTTGTTTAAGTAAATCGGTTGTCATATCATAATCAGCGATGACACCATCTTTCATCGGACGGATCGCTACAATTTTTCCAGGTGTTTTCCCAATCATCTCTTTTGCTTCTGACCCCACTGCAAGGACAGTTTTTGTTTCCGTATCTACTGCCACAACGGATGGTTCATTGAGAATAATTCCTTTATTTTTACTGTAAACCAATATGTTAGCTGTTCCTAAATCAATTCCAATTTCGGCATTTTGAAACATGTTTTCACCCAATCTCTATTTTTGCTGTTTTAAACAATTTTACATTTAAAAGTTCAGAGGGGTGAAGTCATTTGTGGGGGTGTGTGATCACCTTGAAATGAATCTGTAAAATTCAAGTCTCATTTTGACATTCACAATAAATTTTCCCTTTGGTTTTTCGATTTTGAAAAAAATTTTTATGCAGGAGAAACCTTTTAAGAATCTCTTACGTCTACGATATATCAATTGGTGAAAAACAGATTGATCTTGAGCTAATGAAAGAAAGAGGGAACGAAATTGAAATCTATCGGAGTTGTAAGAAAAGTAGATGAACTAGGGCGTATTGTGATGCCAATCGAATTGAGAAGAGCACTTGATATCGCTATTAAAGACAGTATGGAATTTTTTATAGATGGAGAGAAAATCGTCTTGAAAAAATATCAGCCAGAGGGCGTCTGCCTGATGACTGGTGAGATTACTTCTGAGAACCACGAGTATGGAAATGGTCAAATTACATTAAGCGCTGAAGGCGCAGAACTGCTGCTAAAAGAGCTTCAAGAAGCCCTTCAGCAGTAAATAAAAATAGCCTGTTCTCTCCCATTGTGCTGAGAGCAGGCTATTTTTTCTAAAAAAGTTCCTAAAAAATGCCGCATCTCCCTCAAAAAATAAGTGGAAAATGGTACAATTGACAAAGAATCTCAGGGCGGCAGGTGGAATTATTTGAACAAAACATATCAAGTACGGATTCTGTTATCCGTTCTTGCATTTATATTAATTTTGAGCTGGGATTTCTTTTATTATCTTAGCGGCTATCACATTAATTGGCCGCTCGATCTAGCCTTTACAGTCGTTGTTTTGGTCGGTATTTGGGTCATCTCAGGCCATGTGGACCGGCTGAATTTACTTGTCTCAGATTTAAATAAACGAGAAAAAGAAGCACATGAACTGACAGAGCGGCTGAATCGAATAACAGATAACTTGCAAGAAATCGTCTTTGAAACCAATGAAAAAGGTGAAATCATTTTTTTAAATCAAGCATGGAAACAAATGACGGGTTACGACATAGAGGAGTGTCTAGGTACGATGTACAATCAGTACTTTGATCAAGAAGAGCATGTCGTTCAGCATTTGTTGTCTGTGATCAAAGAGCATAAGGATGAGGGGCGGGTGGAGCTACAGCTTCTCCATAAAGAAGGAAAAAAGGTATGGGGAGATGTGCATTATAAGCTTTATTTCGATGAACAGCACCAGTTTACTGGAGGTATTGGAACGGTTGCAGATATCACGAAACAAAAGCAGGCAAAGCTTGAACTTGAAAGATCAAATCAGCAATTGCAAATGCAGGCACAAAAGCTGGCTGTTGCAGGACAAATAGCCGCTGGCATTGCCCATGAAGTCAGAAATCCGCTCACCTCAGTCAATGGATTTTTGCAGCTGATGAAAACGCAATATCCTGAAAGAACCGATTATTTTGATATCATCTTTTCTGAAATTAAACGCATTGATTTTGTTTTAAGTGAGCTGCTTGTCTTAGCAAAACCTCAATCGATTCAATTTCAAGAAGTACAGCTCCATGATTTGCTAGAGCAGGTGATTACCTTATTAAACACAAATGCCGTTCTTTCAAATATTGATCTCAAACAGCCATTTAAAAAGCAGGATGCTGGCACGATATTAGCAGACGCCAATCAAATGAAGCAGCTGTTCATTAACTTAATCAAAAATGCGATCGAGGCAATGCCTGAAGGCGGCAGTATATACATATCAACAGAAAAAGTGATGAATGAATGGAAAATCACGATTCAAGATGAAGGAAAAGGAATGTCCGAAGAGGACATTCTGAAAATATATGATCCTTTCTTTTCGACTAAAAAAGAAGGTACAGGACTTGGTTTAACGATCTGTGCGACGATCTTAAAAGATCACCATGGAAGAATGGATGTAAAGAGCGAGCTCAGCAAAGGGACGGCTTTTGATATTTACTTACCTGTGTATCAAAAAAGCAGATAGTAGCAAGGTGAGAGGATGTGATGTGTGATGACGAAGGAGACAAAAACTTTATTTGTGTATGGGACACTTTTAAAGCACGAAAAGTATCACGAGACATTGATGAAAGAAAGCAGTCCATTAGCAGCATCTGCTTGGATAAAGGGGAGACTGTACGATACAGGTGAGGGTTACCCTGTGTGTGTTGTCTCGGAACAAAACACAGTATATGGAGAATTGTATGAGGTCAGTGATGAAACGCTGCATAAGATAGATGAGCTAGAGGAAGGGTATGACCAGCAGGAAATAGAGGTTATGACAGACCAGGGGCCAAGGTCAGCCGTTGCTTATACAATAGGTAAGCAGAAGGCATCGAGCCTGAAGGAGATTGAAAGCGGCTGCTGGAAGTCATATCAACTATGGGAGCGCAAACCGTCTTCCTTCTATTATTTTGCCTATGGGTCCTGTATGGATGATGCAAGGTTTAAGCTTGCGAAAGTGGAACATTATTTCAAACAAATCATCGGCGGCGGCACACTTGATCGTTTTACCACAAGGTTTACATTGGTGCGCCCTGATGGATCAAGAGCAGATATGGTAGAAGACGGCGGAGAAACAGAGGGTGTTCTATATGAAGTGCCTTTTGATGCCATTCGTTATTTGTACAAACGAGAAGGTGTAAATGAAGGGACTTATCGTCCAGCATTTGTCGATGTCACAGTAGGTGATCAAGTGTATGAGGACTGCTTAACGTTTCTCGTTTTAAAAAAGAGCGAAGAAATTGCGCCTCCTGGTCATTATCGCAGTGAAATCGAAAAAGGAGCAGACCTTTACTTAAGTGAAGCATTCCGTAAAAAAATACGGTCACATATGGATTCATTAATCAAACCGTAGTAAAATGCATGGTAAGTGATATAAAAGGAGTCTGAACATGAAAAAGGAATATGCAGTCATTGGTCTTGGACGCTTCGGCGGAAGTATCTGCAAGGCGCTAAGCGAAGAAGGACTTGAAGTCATGGCCATGGATATGAATGAAGATCGTGTGAACGAATATGCTAAAATTGCATCACATGCCGTGATTGGTGATTCGACGGACGAATCTGTCCTAAAAAACCTAGGCATCCGCAATTTTGATCATGTGATCGTGGCGATAGGTGAAAACATTCAGGCGAGTATTTTAACAACGATTATGCTGAAAGAGCTGGGTGTCAAAATGGTCACAGTGAAAGCTCAAAATGACTACCATGAAAAGGTTTTGAATAAAATTGGTGCGGACCGTATTGTCCATCCTGAACGAGACATGGGCAGACGGATTGCACATAAAATTATTTCTAACAACGTGCTTGATTATTTAGAGCTGTCAGATGAGTACAGCCTTATTGAAATCGTCGCCAACAGCAGACTCGCCGGGCACTCTTTGTTAGATCTCGACATTCGTGCAAGGTACGGGATCAATATCGTGGCAATTAAGCGCGGGAAAGAAGTGATCGTTTCACCGCTCGCAGATGAAATGATTCAAAAAGAAGATATCCTCATTGTCATTGGGGCAGTGGCAGATATCGGGCGCTTTGAAAAACGGGAAATGCAGAACGACTATTAAACACTCCGAGAAGGGGTGTTTTTTGCTTTAGAAGTGTACGTATGGGGCGGACATTGTGGGAGAGAACAAAGTGGAAATGAGCCGTTTACTTTCCAAAAGAACAGCAAAATAGAACATGGTTATTTTTCAGCCAATTATCACTATTCAGAAATAAAAATCAATCTTTTGATATGGTTGATTTTCTCTAAATGTCATTGACTGGACAAACAGATTCGTTTACGATAAGAAACATTATATTGTTTACTCGGAGGAGGCAGTGTCGTTGGATAAGGAGCTTTTCAGACATCAAATTGAGGTAGCTGCAAAGAGAAAAAAAGCAGCCCTAGTGATTAAACATGCGAAGGTTATGGACGTGTTTAACCAGGAATGGATAGACGCTGATGTCGCTGTTGAAAATGGAAAAATAGTAGGAATTGGGGAGTATGAGGGGGAACAGGAGCTGGATGCAACAGGTCAAATGCTTGTTCCCGGTTTCATTGACGGCCACGTTCATATCGAATCCTCGATGGTGACTCCTGCTGAATTTTCCAAAGCTGTCGTTCCTCACGGTGTGACAACTGTTGTAACAGACCCGCATGAAATTGCCAATGTATCCGGTGTTGCAGGTATCCGTTTTATGCTCGAAGAAGCGAGAAAAGCTGCTTTAAATATATATTTCATGCTGCCATCCTGTGTACCGGCAGTCAGCTTTGAACGATCAGGTGCTACACTAAAAGCAAAAGATTTAAAACCTCTTTATCAGGAGAAAGAAGTGCTTGGTCTTGCCGAAGTGATGGATTATGTCGCGGTGGAACAAGCGGAAGAAGATATGCTTCAAAAACTGCTTGATGCTCAACATGAACATAAACTCATTGATGGCCATCTAGCAGGATTAACGGACCGATTAATTAATGTGTACCGAACAGCTAATGTCCAAACGGATCATGAGGTGACAACAGCTCAAGAGGCCCTTGAACGTGTCAAAAGAGGCATGTATGTCATGCTCAGAGAAGGCTCTGTTGCTAAAAACGTGAAAAACGTATTACCTGCTGTCAATGAGAAGAATGCGAGACGCTTTTTCTTTTGTACGGATGATAAACATTTAGATGATTTAATGGCTCAAGGAAGTATTGATGAACAAGTACGGATGTCGATACAAGAAGGATTGGACCCCTTTTTAGCATATCAAATGGGAAGTTTAAACGCAGCGGAGTGTTTCGGTCTCAAAACAAAGGGAGCGATTGCACCAGGATTTGACGCGGACTTTATGCTCATTTCTGACTTACATGAGGTAGGAATTACAAGCGTCTTTATCGCAGGAGAATTGGTCTCTGAACATGGAGAATATTTGCCAAGTGTCGACAAGATCACGCCAAATTCTTCGCTCATGCAATCGGTACATGCAGTGGACGTTCAAGAGAAAGATCTAACGCTGCCTATAACAGATCATCAAAAGATGAATGTCATCCGCATTATACCGAATCAACTTGAAACGAAATTAGAACAAATATCTCCTTCTGGAAGCGATGGACAATTTACGAGTGATATTGATCGAGATGTATTAAAAATAGTACTTGTCGAACGCCACAAAGGTCTATCTGAAATTGGGATAGGGGTTGTCAGCGGATTCGGCTTAAAAGAGGGGGCAATTGCAACAACAGTTGCCCATGACTCGCATAACCTAATTGCCGTTGGAACAAATGATGCTGATATGATCAAAGCCATTGAGACGTTAAAAGAAGCAGGGGGCGGTTTGACCGTTGTAAAAGACGGAGAAGTTCTTCATACGCTTCCATTACCGATTTCCGGTTTATTATCAGATCAACCTGCACATACGGTCAATGAAAGCCTTCATGCACTTCATGATGCTTTAAAGGAAACAGGCTTTGTCTTAGACTTTAATCCGTTTTTGACATTATCCTTCTTAGCACTGCCAGTCATTCCTGATGTGAAAATGACAACACAAGGATTGTTTGATGTGAGAAGTTTTCAGCATCTCCCGATTCAATCGTAAAACAATGACTAAACCCGCACGTATCGTACAGATATGCGGGTTTTTTTATTCCGCATAAAAAAGAGACACAGCCAATTGGCTGTGTCTCCCTGTACGTCCTTACACTTCCATAATAATCGGTAAGATCATTGGGCGGCGTCTTGTTTTTTCATAAAGGAAAGGAGCAAGAGTGTCAGTAATCTCGTTCTTAATTTCTGACCATTGAGTCGTCTTGCGTTCCATTACTTTTTCAAGATGCTTTGAAATGAGATCTTGCGCGTCATTAATGAGGTCTCCAGATTCTCTCATGTAGACAAAACCTCTTGAGATTAAATCAGGACCTGCAGAAATTTTGAATTCTTTCATATCCATGCTGACAACAACAATGACAAGACCTTCTTCTGAAAGAATGCGGCGGTCTCTTAACACGATGTTGCCGATATCACCAATACCGCTACCGTCGATATACACGTTGCCTGATGGAATTTTGCCAGCGACACTTGCTTCGTCACCTTTCAGTGCAAGAACTTCACCGTTATCCATGATAAAGCAGTTTTCCTCAGGGATTCCGCAATCATTCGCAAGTTTAATATGCGTTTTTTGCATGCGATACTCACCGTGAATCGGCATGAAGAATTTTGGTTTAATTAAACGGAGCATTAGCTTTTGTTCTTCCTGCCCGCCGTGTCCAGAGGTATGAATATTATTGAGTGAGCCATGAATGACTTCAGCACCAGCACGATAAAGCTGGTTAATAGTCCGGCTTACGCTAATATTGTTACCTGGGATCGGTGAAGACGAGAAGACAACAGTGTCTCCAGGGTTAATTGAAATCTGGCGGTGCGTTCCGTTAGCAATACGAGAAAGAGCGGCCATCGGTTCGCCCTGACTACCAGTACAAAGAATGGTTACTTTGTTTGCTGGAAGGCGGTTGATTTCATTGTGTTCAATGAACGTGTTTTTTGGACATTTGATATATCCGAGCTCTTGTCCAATATCAATGGCAGACTCCATGCTACGTCCAAACACAGCGACTTTTCGGTCATTGGCAACAGCTGACTCGATGACTTGCTGAAGTCTGTGAATGTTAGATGCAAATGTAGCAAAGATAATACGTCCATCTACTTTTCTGAAGATGTCATCAATGCTTTCACCTACACGTCTTTCGGACATCGTAAATTCTGGAATTTCACTATTTGTACTGTCAGATAGAAGACAAAGAACGCCTTCTTTCCCGATCTCAGCCATTTTCGTTAAATTGGCAGGCTCGCCAACAGGAGTAAAGTCAAACTTGAAATCGCCTGTATGTACGATGTTACCAGGAGGTGTTTTCACGACAATTCCATAAGAATCTGGGATACTGTGCGTCGTTCTAAAGAAAGACACAGCTGTTTTTCTAAATTTGATCGTATCTTCTTCTTCAAAGATGTGAAGTTTGGTCTGTCTTAATAGACCATGCTCTTCCAATTTGTTACGAAGTAGGCCGATTGCGAGTTTGCCTCCGTAAACTGGAATGTTCACTTGCTTGAGAAGGTAAGGGATACCGCCGATGTGGTCTTCATGTCCATGAGTAATAAAAAGACCTTTGATTTTATCTTCGTTTTTAACTAAATACGTATAGTCAGGGATGACGTAATCAATTCCTAGAAGTTCATCTTCAGGGAACTTAATACCAGCATCAATCAAAATGATTTCATCTTGAAATTGAACGCCATACGTGTTTTTACCGATCTCGCCTAATCCGCCGAGCGCAAAAACTGCCGCCTGATCGTTTTTTACAAATTTCATTCCTCTCATAGCTCCAATACTTTAAAATTTTCACTTTCTCGTTCATAGTCTAAAAAAGCACCGTCTACAGGCTGAATGAATTCAATATTGTAGTTATGTTTTTTCAACTTATCGCGTACGTCTCTTTCAGAAACCGCTTCAACGTATAGTGAATCTGTGTGTTCTCTCACAGGTACCTCAGTCGTACTTGCCTGAAAAAATACCTTATATATCATCCAAATCTCTCCTTAAATACCGTATGTTACACTCGCTTATTCTATTATATTAAAAAAACGCGCATAAGAAAAGTCTCAGAGAAAAAAGGACCTTCAGCAAATGTGCGGAAGATCCTTTTAAGCAATCGATTTTTTACGAAGCATGTCCTTCCATTGTCTTCGAATTTTCTTGCGCAGACGACGAAGCATCGCGGATCGCCTCCTTTCGGTATGAGTCTCATTCAGCCATTTGTTCCGTTCTCTCTATATACTTGTATTATATGATGTTTCCACTTAATGTTACATGGTTATATGTGGGAAATGGGCGTTTTAAGAGGAAGTGGTTTCGTCAGTGAAGATCTTTCTGTATGATGAAGGGGAGAGGGTATACATAACAAGAGACAGGAGACGAGATATGAATAAAAAAGTCATCTTCTTTGATATCGACGGTACTTTATATGACCATGATAAAAAAATACCTGAATCAACGAAGCGAGCTGTTCGTTTATTAAAAGAAAAAGGGCATCATCTCTTCATTGCATCTGGCCGTTCGCCTTTTCTTATCCAGCCTATTTTAGAAGAAATAGGGCTTGACTCATTTATTGCTTATAACGGTCAGTATGTCATGTACGAAGGAGAAGTCATTTATGGCAATCCGCTTAAGCAAGAGCTGATGGATAAAATTTATGAAACAGCGGATCAACATGCTCATCCGCTTGTTTTCATGGGAGAGAAGACGATGAAGGCGTCTGTGCCGAACCATCCATTTATCCATGAAGGGATTGGCACTTTAAAAACAGAGCATCCCGAGCATGATTTGTCATTCTTTAAAGAAAACGTCATTTATCAAATGCTGTTATTTTGTAAAGCAGAAGAGGAACATCTATATGAAGCGTTCCGTGAAGAAATTGATCTCGTCAGGTGGCATGAGCTGTCTACTGATGTCCTGCCAAAAGGTGGATCAAAGGCTGAAGGAATTAAACGAGTCATTGAAAGACTCCCGTACGATCAAAAGGACACAATTGCCTTCGGTGACGGGCTGAACGATCGAGAAATGATTTCGTTTGTTGGAACAGGCGTTGCAATGGGGAATGCAGTCAATGAATTAAAAACATTAGCTGACTTTGTCACCAAACCTGTAGATGAGGATGGCATATTCCACGCTGTGACTGAATTAGGCCTTATTGAAGAATAAAAAACAAGACCCGCTGATGGACGGGTCTTGTTTTTATGTTATGATCTACCGATCGCAACCGCGTTGTCTGGCTCGGCGAATGGATGATCTTTTTGAATATGATCATAAAACATAATGCCATTTAAGTGGTCAATTTCATGCTGAAAAACGATGGCCGGAAACCCTTTGAGGCGAATATCAATGTCTTCACCTTCAAGCGTTGTACCTTTCACCCTGATTTTTTCATAGCGCGGGACGAATCCAGGGATGGCTTCATCAACAGATAAACAGCCTTCACCAGTAGCTAAATAAGCTCTTTTGACTGAATGGCTAACAATGCGAGGATTGAATAATGCATAGCTGTAAAGTTCTCCGCCCTCGTCTTCACAGTGAACAGCGATCATTCGTTTACTGATATTGATTTGAGGAGCTGCTAGGCCAACACCGGGTCTAAGTTCATATTTTTCAGCAATGTCTGCATCCTGACTGTTTTTGACAAATTCAATCATGTCAGCTAATTGCTGTTTTTCTTCTTCTGTTGGCGGGAGTTCGACCGCTTCAGCTGTTTGTCTTAAGACGGGATGCCCGTCTCGTACGATATCATCCATGGTAATCACAAAACTTCACTCCTATTTCATTTGTATGTAAAGTATATAAAATGATACACGACATATGCAATGAAATAAAGAAGACCGGTCGTATGAGACCGGTCAGAGGCTTATTCAGCCATTAGCAGCAGCCACCGCCGCCTAAGAATGCTGCGCCAACAATGATCAATAGAATGAATAGGACGACGATTAAAGCGAATGTACGTCCACCACCGTAACCGCAACCGTATCCACCACCATAACTTGGATAGCAACAACCGCCGCCGTATCCATAACCGTAACCGCCGTATCCACCATACATACTTCCATGACTATAATTAGACATACTTTTGACCTCCTTTGGAAATACACTCGGCCTCTCATAAGTGAAGGCGAAGCGTGTAATATAAACTATGTATGAATGCACTATTTGTATAGTCATGAGCCTAGAGCATGAAAAAAATCTTCTTTCCCCTCAAAAAACCAGCCTCTTTCCTTGTCACAACCGCCCTGAAAAATTATAGTGGTATGTGGAGATGTAAAGGGGGACCTTGTAATTGAAACAGATGAAAAGAAGAATAAAAGCAGGTGCAACTTTAGCGGGGATATGCACCCTCTTGCTTGCGGGCTGCGGAGGTCAAAATCCGCTTTATGAGATGCAAGATGCCATGACGAAAATGAGCGAAAAAGAAGCATCCTTTGAAAAAGAACAAGGTACACTGCAAAGCTATGAGAAAAAAGAGCAGCAGTTGTATAAAAAAATGATTCAAACAACAAAAGACCACACAAAAACAGTCTCAAGCTTGTCTGATCAAGCATTAGCATCGGCAGAAAAGCGTGAAGAACATTTAAAGACAGAAAAAGACAGCATGGATCAATCGAAAAAAGAATTTCAATCTGTAAAGGAATTCGCTGGACAGATAAAAGATGCGGAAGTAAAAGACAAAGCAGAACAAACAGTCAAATCAATTGAAAAAAGATATGCATCGTATGATCAGCTTTACCGTGAGTATCAAAAGGCGCTGAAACAAGACAAGCACTTGTATGAATCTTTAAAAAGAAAAGACTTAGGATACGCTGAACTGAAATCCAAACTGAAAACAGTCAATCGTTCCTATAGTAAAGTGAGAAAAGAAAGCAAGAAGTTCAATCAATATACAGATCAATTGAACGAATATAAACAAGCTTTATACAAAACAGCTCAGAAAGAATCACAAAACAGTTAAAAACAGTACTTGCTGCTAGTTTTGTTTATCGCTGCTACTCACAAAGTGCCTGCGTGTTGTTACTCGTTTTTCCAAGAAGTCAAACTGAAAAGAAGAGAAAGGGTTAAAATGAAGTTCATTTTAGCCCTTTGTCCATCACGATCAAAAGAGCTAAAAATAGCTCTTTTTTTATTTTTCGACAAAAACAAACATCTGCTATTGTAGTACAGTGACCCACTCTATACTAGTACAGTTTGTGCTGTTGATTAAACAGATTGATACAGGTCACCATAAAAAGTAAAGCGAATACATTTATTTAAATAAAGCCGTTAAATCAATTGACGGACTATTTTTCTTGTTGTAAACTATTCCTTGTTAACAGAAGTTGTATTAGTTTTTTGTGAACTATCGTTAATACAGTTAGAAAAACTCAAAAGCAAGCGATCATCCAATGTTTCGACAATGATCTTTGTGGCTATTATATACAGGAGTCATATGAGCATTTTGGGTTATCCTATATCTGTATGTATAAATGGATTCACGACAAATTGACTGTTAAAAGAAAGGAAGAGGTGACTTTAGAATGGCTGCAAAAACAAAAAAAGCAATTGTTGATAGCAAAAAGCAATTCGATGCCATCAAAAAGCAGTTTGAAACGTTCCAAATTTTAAACGAAAAAGGCGAAGTCGTAAACGAAGCGGCAATGCCAGATCTTTCAGATGACCAATTAAAAGAATTAATGCGCCGTATGGTGTTTACACGTGTATTAGATCAACGTTCAATTTCATTGAACCGTCAAGGACGTCTTGGCTTCTATGCGCCAACAGCTGGACAAGAAGCTTCTCAGCTTGCAACTCACTTTGCACTTGAGAAAGAAGATTTCATTCTTCCAGGATATCGTGATGTACCACAATTAATCTGGCATGGTCTTCCACTAACAAAAGCATTCTTGTTCTCTCGTGGACACTTTGTTGGAAACCAAATGCCTGAAGATGTGAATGCACTTTCTCCGCAAATCATTATCGGTGCACAAATCATTCAAGCTGCTGGTGTAGCTCTTGGTTTGAAAAAGCGCGGTAAAAATGCTGTTGCAATCACTTACACTGGTGATGGTGGAGCTTCACAAGGTGATTTCTACGAAGGTATTAACTTTGCAGGGGCTTACAAAGCGCCAGCGATTTTTGTTGTCCAAAACAACAGATATGCGATCTCTACACCTGTTGAAAAGCAATCTGCTGCACAAACGATTGCACAAAAAGCAGCTGCAGCTGGTATCGTAGGCGTACAAGTTGACGGTATGGATGCATTAGCTGTATACGCAGCGACTGCTGAAGCTCGTGAGCGTGCTGTAAATGGTGAAGGTCCAACATTAATTGAAACTCTTACATTCCGTTACGGCCCACATACAATGGCTGGTGACGATCCAACAAGATATCGTACAAAAGAAGATGAAAATGAGTGGGAGCAAAAAGATCCATTGGTACGCTACCGCAAATTCTTGGAAAACAAAGGCCTTTGGTCTGAAGAAGAAGAGAATAAAGTCATCGAAGATGCAAAAGAACAAATCAAACAAGCAATCAAAGAAGCTGACGAACAGCCTAAGCAGAAAGTCACTGATTTGATTGAAAACATGTACGATGTGAAACCATTTAACTTGGTTGAACAGCTTGAAATCTACAAACAGAAGGAGTCGAAGTAAGCCATGGCGCAAATGACATTGATTCAAGCGATCACTGATGCGTTACGCACAGAACTGAAAAATGACGAAAACGTTCTTGTTTTCGGAGAAGACGTTGGTAAAAACGGCGGCGTATTCCGTGCGACTGAAGGATTGCAAAAAGAGTTTGGTGAGGATCGTGTATTCGATACTCCACTTGCTGAATCTGGTATTGGCGGTCTTGCAATTGGCCTTGGACTACAAGAATTCCGCCCAGTAATGGAAATTCAATTCTTCGGATTCGTTTACGAAGTATTAGATTCTGTTTCTGGACAAATGGCTCGTATGCGTTACCGTTCTGGTGGACGCTGGCATTCTCCAGTGACAATCCGTTCTCCATTTGGCGGAGGAGTTCACACACCTGAGCTTCACGCTGATAGCTTAGAAGGTCTTATTGCACAACAGCCTGGTATCAAGGTTGTTATTCCTTCAACACCTTACGATGCAAAAGGACTATTAATTTCTGCAATCCGTGACAACGATCCGGTTGTATTCCTTGAGCATATGAAACTTTATCGTTCTTTCCGTCAGGAAGTTCCTGAAGAAGAGTACACAATTGAAATCGGTAAAGCTGACGTGAAACGTGAAGGTTCTGACCTTTCAATCATCACTTACGGTGCAATGGTTCACGAATCACTTAAAGCTGCTGAAGAACTTGAAAAAGAAGGCGTTTCTGCTGAGGTCGTTGACCTTCGTACAGTGAGCCCGCTTGATATTGAAACAATCATCGCTTCTGTTGAAAAAACAGGTCGTGCGATCGTTGTTCAAGAAGCGCAAAAACAAGCTGGTATTGCAGCAAACGTAGTAGCTGAAATCAATGATAGAGCAATTCTTAGTCTAGAAGCACCAGTACTTCGTGTAGCTGCACCTGATACTGTATTTGCTTTCTCTCAAGCTGAGAGCGTATGGCTTCCAAACCATAAAGACGTGCTTGAAACAGCTAAGAAAGTTCTTGAATTTTAATTAAATGACAGAGGGGAAAAGAATTTATTTCTCTTCCCCTTTATCAATTACATGACCGTGTAATGTTGACAGAACAAGGGTTTAACATAATCTAGGAGGCGAAAAACAGTGGCATTTGAATTTAAACTTCCGGACATCGGAGAAGGTATCCACGAAGGTGAGATCGTTAAGTGGTTTGTAAAACCAAACGACGAAATCAATGAAGATGACGTTTTAGCAGAGGTACAAAATGATAAAGCAGTTGTAGAAATTCCTTCACCTGTTAAAGGAAAAGTATTAGAATTAAAAGTTGAAGAGGGAACAGTTGCAACTGTAGGACAAACAATCATTACGTTTGATGCACCTGGTTACGAAAATCTTCAATTTAAAGGCAGCGAAGAAGAAGGCGAAGCGAAAACTGAAGCTCAAGTACAAGGTACTGCTGAAGCTGGTAACGAGCCTGAAAAGAAAGAAGTTGCTCAAGAAGAAGCGGCAGCAGCAACTGGTGCTGGCGCACAAGAGCAAGTAGATGCTGATCCTAACAAACGCGTTATTGCTATGCCATCTGTACGTAAATATGCGCGTGAAAAAGGCGTTGAAATTTACAAAGTTGCAGGTACTGGTAAAAATGGCCGCGTGCTAAAAGAAGATATCGACAGCTTCCTTAATGGCGGTTCTGCAGCAACTCAAGAAGCAGCACCTCAAGCAGCTGAAAGTGCGAAAGAAGAAGCAGCTCCAAAAGCGGCAGCAGCTCCAGTTCTAGAAGGAGAATTCCCAGAAACTCGCGAGAAAATGAGCGGAATCCGCAAAGCGATCGCGAAAGCAATGGTGAACTCTAAGCACACAGCTCCTCACGTAACATTAATGGATGAAGTTGATGTAACAAACCTTGTTGCACATCGTAAACAATTCAAACAAGTTGCAGCTGATCAAGGAATCAAGTTAACTTACTTGCCTTACGTTGTAAAAGCTCTAACTTCTGCTTTGAAAAAGTACCCAGTACTTAACACTTCTATCGATGATAAAACAGATGAAGTTGTTCAAAAGCATTACTACAACATCGGAATTGCAGCTGATACTGAAAAAGGCTTGCTTGTTCCAGTTGTGAAAAATGCAGATCGCAAAGCGATTTTCGAAGTATCTAACGAAATCAACGAGCTTGCAACAAAAGCACGTGATGGTAAATTGGCTCCAGCTGAAATGAAGGGTGCATCTTGCACAATCACAAACATCGGTTCTGCTGGTGGACAATGGTTTACTCCAGTCATCAACCACCCAGAAGTAGCGATCCTTGGTATTGGCCGTATCGCTGAAAAAGCGGTTGTTCGTGATGGCGAAATCGTTGCAGCTCCAGTCTTAGCTCTTTCCCTAAGCTTTGACCACCGTATGATTGATGGAGCTACTGCGCAAAATGCCCTTAACCACATCAAGCGTTTATTGAATGATCCACAATTAATTTTAATGGAGGCGTAAATTCATGGTAGTAGGAGATTTCCCAATCGAAACAGATACTCTTGTCATCGGTGCAGGTCCTGGTGGATATGTAGCTGCTATTCGTGCTGCACAGCTAGGACAAAAAGTAACAATCGTTGAAAAAGGAACACTTGGCGGCGTATGTCTAAACGTCGGCTGTATCCCTTCAAAAGCATTGATCAATGCTGGACATCGTTTCGAGAATGCAAAGCATTCTGAAGACATGGGTATCAAAGCTGAAAACGTAACAGTTGATTTCACAAAAGTTCAAGAGTGGAAAGCTTCTGTTGTAAACAAATTAACAGGTGGAGTTCAAGGTCTTCTAAAAGGAAATAAAGTAGACATCGTCAAAGGTGAAGCTTATTTCGTAGACAGCAACTCTGTACGTGTCATGGATGAAAATTCAGCGCAGACTTATACATTTAAAAATGCAATTCTTGCAACTGGATCTCGTCCAATCGAATTGCCTACATTTAAATACACAGACCGCGTGATTAACTCAACTGGTGCTTTAGCGCTTAAAGAAGTACCTAAAAAGTTAGTTGTCATCGGTGGTGGATACATCGGTACTGAGCTTGGTACTGCTTATGCGAACTTTGGAACAGAAGTTGTCATCCTTGAAGGTGGAGACGAAATCCTTCCAGGTTTTGAAAAGCAAATGAGCTCATTAGTGAAACGTAACCTGAAGAAAAAAGGAAACGTTGAAATTCACACAAACGCTCTTGCAAAAGGCGTTGAAGAAAAATCTGACGGTGTCACTGTTACTTTCGAAGTAAAAGGTGAAGAAAAAACTGTCGATGCTGACTACGTACTTGTGACTGTTGGTCGTCGTCCAAACACAGATGAGCTTGGTCTTGAGCAAGTTGGTGTTGAATTGACAGACCGCGGAGTTGTCAAAACTGACAAACAATGCCGTACAAGCGTTTCAAACATCTATGCAATTGGTGACATCGTTGATGGACCACCACTTGCACACAAAGCTTCTTACGAAGGTAAAATTGCTGCTGAAGCAATCGCTGGAGAGCCAGCTGAAATTGATTACCTTGGTATTCCTGCTGTTGTATTCTCTGAGCCAGAACTTGCAACTGTTGGATACACTGAAGCAGAAGCAAAAGAAGAAGGAATCGACATTGTTGCAGCGAAATTCCCATTCGCAGCAAACGGACGTGCACTTTCTCTTGATGCAACTGATGGCTTCATGAAGATGATCACTCGTAAAGAGGATGGTCTTGTGATCGGTGCACAAATCGCAGGTGTTGGTGCTTCTGATATGATTTCAGAGCTTAGCCTTGCAATTGAAGCTGGTGTGACAGCTGAAGATATCGCAATGACAATTCACGCTCACCCAACTTTAGGTGAAATCACAATGGAAACGGCTGAAGTAGCAATCGGAAGCCCAATCCATATCGTAAAATAATGAACGTTGAAACCCTCTCCACACGGAGAGGGTTTCAGATTGTTGACAAAGGGCTGAAATGAACTTGATTTTAGCCCTTTGTCTTCTTTTCAGCGTGATAGAAAACCTTTGCAGTCTAGGAAGGACGAGTACTGGAGCGGAGCGAATTTGACATTCGTGAGCACCAGCACGCAGGACTGACACCGAATGCGAGGGTTTGTCTACACGCTGAAGCCCTCTCCACACGGAGAGGGTTTTTTTATGTATGTGAAACCTCGCTGAAAACCAAAAGCCCTCATGAGCTGAGGGCTTTTTTCATATGGATATATAAGTGCAAAGTCGAACTGTTAATTTGTATTCACTCGATCTAATGCTTGGCATATGGGTGATAAGATATCCTCTTTACTTCGGACATTACCTTCCACCTTCACAATGACCTTTTCATTATTGACAAGTAAAATAGCCGGCAGTTCGTCTACTTCATTTTTCCAGCCTTTACGATCTTCTTTGACAATCATCTTGGACATTTCCTTCGGATATTCATTTTTTAAATCGAGCACTGCGTCATAATAAGGACTTTCTTTATCAAGATTTTCTGCATCAGTAAAAAAGAGAATTCTTGGTTTTTGAATATGACTGACCTGGTCTGTCTGATTCGGTATGATATACGCAAATGAGCATGAACTAAGTACAAAGAGCATAGGGAATATAATGAGAAGGGTCCTCATAAAATTCAATCTATTCACCTCAAAATCCTTTGGGGTTGTACCAACATTTTTAGGAGCCAGTTCCCTGTTAGTCACTCTAGTGTATCACGTCCTTTTTGACAATTTTCGATTGTTACTCAATTGTTACAGAATTGATATGAAGCAAAATACATTTGAAACGTTTCCTCAATATGATGAGAAAAAAACATATATTTATAAAAAATGATTAAATGTGTCATACAATTAACCGTTGACAACTTAAATGTGACATCATATTATAGAGATATGAAATAGATTAAACGCTTTCAAACTTTGAGTAAAGAAAAGGGGAATGTACGTGGGTACAATTATTTGTCAAGATTGCAATGAAACCATTGATCAATTTGAAAATGAAAAAGTGACAACACTTTATGGAACATGTGGTCACTGTCATTGCTGTGATGAAGCCTCTGAATAAATAAAAAAAGCATGCAGCTCCAATGGGGGCTGCATGTTTCTTTTTTATAAAATGGCTTTTTGTTCTTTAATGACACGAATCATATCTAGTGTGGAATCTTCTGGTCCTTGAACAGGAAGACCGATTTCGATATTTTTAAAGATATAGGAGATATTTTCTTCTGTGATGATTTCTCCTGGTATAAAAATAGGAATACCAGGCGGATAAACCATGACAAATTCTGCAATGATCCGGCCAGCCGCTTCTTTAAATGGAATGACTTCCGTTGTTGCGTAAAAAGCGTCACGCGGCGTCATCGCAAGCGAAGGGATCTCAGGCAGTAACACTTCTGTCACGGCTTGTTTTCCGCCTTGACGTGCAGAGGTGGCCGCAATTTCCTTCATAGCCGTTACAAGCGTATCAATCGTCTCATCACAATCGCCAGGCGTTACGATACATAAAATGTTGTATAGGTCAGAGAGCTCTACTTCAATTCGGTAGCTTTCTCTTAGCCATTTCTCCACATCATGGCCATTCAGTCCAAGGTCTTTAATGGAGATGATTAATTTTGTTGGGTCATAATCATAAGTAGAAGGTGAACCGAGAATTTCTTGACCAATACAAGTAATACCTTCAATTTCGTTTAAACGAGTTCTTGCTGATTCAGCTAATCGAATGGCTTCATCTGCAAGTGCCTTTCCTTCAGTCGCTAATCGCTTTCTAGCGACATCCAGGGAGGCTAAAAGCAAATAAGAAGTAGACGTAGTTGTCAGCATGCTTAAAATAGATTGTACTCGATCCTTTGAAACAAGCCCTTCTTTTATATTTAAAATCGAGCTTTGGGTGAGAGAGCCACCAAGTTTATGCACACTTGTTGCTGCCATATCAGCTCCCGCCTGCATCGCAGACAGTGGAAGCTCATCGTGAAAATGAATATGCACACCATGTGCCTCATCTACAAGAACAGGTACGTCATATGAATGAGCAATCTCTACAATGGTTTTTAAATCAGCTGAAATACCAAAATACGTTGGGTTAATCACAAGCAGCCCTTTCGCATCTGGGTGTTTAGTTAGTGCTTTTTTAGCTGACTCTGGCGTGATGCCATGAGAGATGCCGAGCTCTTTGTCAATTTCCGGGTGAATAAAAACAGGTACTGCACCAGAAAATACAATAGCAGACATAATCGACTTATGGACATTACGTGGAACAATAATTTTGTCGCCAGGGCCACAGACGGTCATCACCATTGTCATGATCGCACCGCTTGTTCCTTGTATAGAGAAAAACGTATGGTCGGCACCAAATGCTTCTGCTGCAAGCTCCTGTGCTTCTTTGATCATTCCTCGAGGCGAATGTAAATCATCAAGAGGTTCTATATTAATAAGGTCAATGCTTAATGCATTGTCTCCAATGAATGCTCTAAATTCAGGGTCCATTCCGGCTCCTTTTTTATGGCCTGGAATGTGAAATTGGACTGGATTGGTTGAAGCGTGTTTTTTAAGTCCAGTGTATAAGGGTGTATCATGTTGTGACAATTGCTTTCCCACCTTCATCGAAATACCTGCTATTATTATCCCAATAACAGCAGATTTCATTGCATAAAACAAAAGAATTATATTATGAACTGATCGGAATGTAAAGCATAAAATCAATCGGATTCTGATCAAACAGATGCTATAATAAAAGTTCAAATAAGAAATGTGGATTAAAGTGAGGGACAAGTAAATGGAATATCAATATCCAATGGACGTCGACTGGACAACTGAAGAAAAGATGGCGGTCATTTCATTTTTTCAAGCCGTTGAAAAAGCCTATGAAACAGGAATTGCGAAACAAGCGTTACTAGAGGCTTATAAACGATTTAAAGAAGTTGTACCATCAAAAGCAGAAGAAAAGACGCATTGTGCGGCGTTTGAAAAGGGAAGTGGGTATTCCCCTTATCGCACAGTAAAAAGTGCAAGAGAGGCTGAAGAAACAGCTATGATACGGATGTAAAAAACGAGCCAATATAGGCTCGTTTTTTTATACAGATTCTTTTTGTGTAAAGCGGTATAGATAAGTTACTGTGCGGAAGGCATCTTCAATTTTTGATAAGAATTCTTCATTATTCATTTGAACAACTTCTTCTCTAGGAAGCTGGATGCCGCAAAGGAGTTCGGCCTTTTTGACTGTTTGAACACGTTCAAATAGTGTTCTCAGCTGTTCAGCATCAAGTTCGCTGTGGCGGAGGACGTCCGGTTTCATATGATCCTTAGACCAAACAAAGTCTTGCGGTATTTTCTTTTGGATCGTGTCCAGCTCTTTTTCGAATAGTTGCCCATATTCACCTTTTACTGGAGATTCATAAATGAGCGCAAACCATACAAATACATGAGTTTTCCAAAGCCCAATTTGAAAATGAGGGAGCTTTTTATACCCACGCTTACTGTTAGCGAAAGCCACCCAAGTGTCATTTGGCGGGTTGACTGATCTTCTTGCATGTTTTGCCACGTGGACAAACATTTCGTCTCCTGTAATAGAAGAAAGAAGCGGTGCAAAATGTTCACCAAGTGCTTCAAGCTTTGGACGGACTCTCTCTTTTAATACGGTCATACGTTCATCTAAACCGTCTACTGTGAATGTTTCAAAATCTTCATCTCTAAAACGCATTTCACTCATGTTATGCCTCCTGTATCTTTTCGCTGATCATATTTTATCATAGCTTGGGTCAAGCTCAAAAAAAGATGCACTTTAAGGAGAAAGATAGCAGGGATCTTGGTTCGGCGTTTAAAAACATCGATTTTGTGGTACATAACAAATAGGTAAAAACACAATTTTCAGAATGTCGTTGCGGTTATGCGATCGCTTCATACGATATAAGCAAGAACCATTTCTCTTATCGATTGTATTTTTTATCAATGAAAACTGACAAGGAATGAATCATTCTCTGGAAGGGGCGTTGACCAATGAAGCAAATCGTGAAGCATGGGTATAGACAAGAGAAGAAGAATCGCATTGCTGTGTGGAGATTAGAGGTTGATTATGAGCTTTCTACGCTTCATGAAGCCATCGAGCAAAAAGATGATATCCAGGTAGAACGCAGCAAACGAAAGCTTGAGCGCCTAAGAAAAGAATGGGAGCAGCTTCAAGGGTAAAACAAGGTGAGGTAAAAACGAACCAATTCATCGGTTCGTTTTTGTATGAAGCTACTTTTTTCTTGCTTTTACGTACATAATATCAGTATGCTAATACAAATAGGTACTACATAGAAAAGAGGTTTACAGTCCGATGACAAACTGGGTGGAAATTGACCGACTTGCAAAGCTTTGGGTAAAAGAAGCGGGTAGCCGCATTAAAGAATCCATGCAGGAAGGTCTATCAATTGAAACAAAATCAAATCCAAATGATCTTGTCACAAATATCGATAAAGAAACAGAACGTTTCTTCATTGAAAAGATACAGTCGACATTTTCAGATCATCATATTTTAGGAGAAGAGGGCCAAGGGGAAGAAGTGACCTCTCTTGACGGGATAGTATGGATCATTGATCCAATTGATGGCACCATGAACTTTGTCCATCAAAAACGAAATTTTGCCATTTCAATTGGGATATTTGAACATGGTGTGGGGAAAATCGGTCTTATTTATGACGTCATCCATGACGAGCTCTATCATGCAGTCAAAGGAGAAGGGGCATATATGAACGATATCTTACTCCCGCCTTTAAAAGATGTCGCCATTGAAAAAGCCATTGTCGGCATTAACCCAACATGGGCGATTGAAAGCCCTCATTTTGACGCTAAGCCGTTTGCCCGTCTCGTACGCGATGTGAGAGGAACACGAACGATTGGGTCAGCTGCACTTGAACTAGCTTATATTGCAAGCGGAAGAAGCGACGCATATGTCACGTTAAGGCTAGCGCCTTGGGATTATGCGGCTGGATGTGTGTTACTTGATGAGGTAGGCGCTGTTTACTCGAATATTCACGGAGAACGCTTGACGTTTCTAGAGAAAAATAGCATTGTTGCTGGAAATCGATCCGTCTGTGAAAAAATCTTGCATGATTACATAAAGGGAAGCGGAAATAAACAATAAACAAAATCACTTCATGAGAATGAAGTGATTTTTTGTATTTGATGAAACTTTTTAACAAGTCAAATGTCTATACGAACGAGGCCTTAATTTGAAGTAAAGGATTGTGTAGCGATGTTTGATTTGTTTAGTGATTTATCCCTCCATTTTGAAAGGTTTTTTATTTTAAATGAGTACAGTATCCACATGATTCAATGGTGTGTGCTTGGACTATTTGTCCTTTTCATTACACTTCCCATATGGAAAGAAAAGAAGAGTAGTTATGTATTTTATGCTGGAATCGTATTAAGAGTAGTTCTGCTAGGGAGTATGACACTTGAGATGATCCACCAAGTGCTAGCTAGACAGTATACGATCGAAACATTTGAAGTGCTGACAGATTTCATGCAATTTCTCATCTATGGATATGTCTTGCTTGCATCACTTTTCTATGTGATTTCTCTTCCTTATTTAAATGCGTTTGATTTATCTGTGTTACTTCTGCCTTTATGTCAAACGGTGTTTATTGTGTTAGTTGAAAGCAAAAAGTTCTTTCTCAGCGGTGATACGGAGCTGGTATGGAGAGATTTAATCATCATTTTGCTTATGATTGGCTTTGCCGTTTTGGTACTTCACCTATTCTTTCGCTTGTTTTGGCATCAGAAGTGGAAAGAATTGCTGTTTTTCTATGGCTTGATTTTCGCTGCGCTGCTGTATATTTTTTATCCTTCTATCTCGAAGCATGAGCTGCAATCTTCGTTTAAATCCATTGTGATTTTAGTAGCGGCCGCAGGAAGCTTTATGACATTACATTTGTTAGGTGCGTTACTACAAAACAAGGTGAAGTTGAGACAGTGGGTGCTTGGGGAATTGTCGTCTTTTTTATGCTGATGCTGAACCCGATCCTAAATCTCCCACATATCATGTTTCAATTTACTAAAACGGAACTGACAGATACTTTCTCAGAAGAATATCGCCCTTTATCTGAAGCAAGTGCGAAAGCATTCGCTTCAAAGTTTGTACCAGCGGACACTACATTATATTCAACGACTATCGCCGAAAAGTAAAACGAACTTTTACGGATGTAGAAAAAGCTGATTTTTTAGAGCAGCAGATATTCATGACACCTGAAGACCATTTAGAAACTCAAGCTGATATTCAAAGGCTGTGAAGCCAGATCAATCAATTGAAGGATTCTTACCGAGAAGTCCTCATTTTAAGAGATATTCTGGAATTATCGTATGAAGAAGTAGCGGAAATTTTGAATTGGACCTTATCTAAAGTAAAGAAAACCCTTCATCGAGCTAGATTAGAGCTGAAACGAAAGCTACATTGTGAGGAGTTCAACAAATGAGCTGTTATTTGATTGAAGAACTATTACCACTTTATATAGAAGGGGACACGAGTGAAGAAACAAATCAATTAGTGAATGAGCACTTACGTTCATGCAAAAAATGCCTTCATCTATATGAAGAAATGAAAGAACCAGTCTCTATTGCAAAGTCAACAGATTTCATACCGTTCATAGATGAAAAAGAAGAAAAAAGAAAGTTTGAAAAGCGCTACTATGGAAAACTGTTATTAAGGGCAAGTATCGTTTTTAGTATCGTCTATCTCATCATGCTCTTGATCTATTGGATATAAGAAAGAACCCCCATCTGGATGAACCGGATGGGGGTTTTTTGAGCTTAGTTCAATTTTTCTTTAGCAATTTGAACTGCATCATAGAACGTTTTTAATTGCTCTTGAGGAATTTTCTTAAGCAATTGGTTGAAAACAAGTAATTCAGTAGAGCTGAATCCAAGACCTTTAGCGATTTTAGAATCAATTACAACGTTTCCTTTTTTGTCTAGAACAAGTGCATCACCAGCAAGATCAGCAATTCTGATCACTGATTTGAAAAGCTTTTCGAATTTAGTTGCTTCTTCTTTAGTAAGACCAAGTTCAACAGCTTTTTCTGCATCAAAAACTAATTTTCCTTTTTCGTTTTTAGTGATGCTTTCACTGAAAACGATTGTAAGAACAGCTGCGCGATCTAAGAATTTCTCAGCAGTCGCCGCTTCTTCTTCAGTCAAACCGAGCTCAACAGCTTTTTTCACATCAAATGTGTAGTTGTTGTCTTCCTCAACAAATGAATTGATGAGAATGCTGATAACACGCTCGTTTTTCTCCAATAAATCTTTAATAATTTGTTGCTGCTCAAAAGGAATCCCTTTGAAAGTTGCAGCACTTGCTTGCCCAGGAGCTACTGTTGTGAAAGTAAAAATGATAGCTAAAGCGAAAAATACAACAGAGCTGAGCGATTTGCTCAAAAACTTCTTCATGCTTCTTTTCTCTCCCTTTTCTGTTAAATTTTGTTGCAAGAACAGCATACCATGAGAAACTTTGTGGAAGAATAGGAAAAATGTAACTTTGTGTTTGATTTTGGAGAACTATAAAAGTTCTTGTCGAAAAATGGAGGAGTTCAGATTGCTTAGATTTGCCAACACTATATGAAATTTTTAGTTGAATAATTAGTGTTACATAGGTGGTTGGTCTTGTTTTTACCCAAAATAAAAGCCTTCTACATGTAAAATGTAAAAGGCTTTTCATAAATTTTATGATTGTACGTTTAATTTTCGTTTTAATGTAAATCCTGTACCCATGAAAATCATGGCGAACACAATACTTAAGCATGTTCCCAGTATGCTTTTTTCTGCAACAGACACTCCAATAAACGCCATACTGACGACGGCAAGTAATGCACATAATAATAGAAGCCATTTGATTTGTTTCATTTGTCTCCATCCCTTTTTTTAGAGTTAATATAAGTTTACAGAAAAACGATCGGCATTTAAAGGGGATTGTGATATAATATGAAAGTTATCTAATTATTTTAGGAGATGAAAATGTGAAACTTCGAAAAGACCTTCGCAACATCGCAATTATTGCCCACGTTGACCATGGTAAAACGACGCTTGTTGACCAATTGCTCCATCAAGCTGGTACTTTCCGTGCGAATGAAAATATCGCTGAGAGAGCCATGGATTCAAATGATTTAGAGCGAGAGCGCGGTATTACGATCTTAGCTAAAAATACTGCGATCCATTATAAAGATACACGCATTAATATTTTAGATACACCAGGACACGCCGATTTCGGTGGTGAAGTTGAGCGTATCATGAAAATGGTAGATGGTGTACTTCTCGTTGTGGATGCATATGAAGGTTGTATGCCTCAAACACGATTCGTGCTAAAAAAAGCACTTGAGCAAAACCTAACACCAATTGTTGTTGTCAATAAAATTGACCGTGACTTTGCTCGTCCAGCTGAAGTAGTCGATGAAGTCATTGACTTGTTCATTGAATTGGATGCAACAGAAGAACAGCTTGAATTCCCAGTTGTATATGCATCAGCAATCAATGGTACAGCAAGTAACGATGCTAGTAAGCAAGATGAAAACATGGAATCGTTGTTTGAAGCGATTGTCAACCATATCCCATGCCCAGTCGACAACCATGAAGAACCGCTTCAATTCCAAGTGGCGCTACTTGATTACAATGATTATGTTGGAAGAATTGGAATTGGCCGTGTATTTAGAGGAACGATGCAAGTAGGACAGCAAGTTGCTCTCATGAAAGTGGATGGCAGTGTAAAACAATTCCGCGTGACGAAGATTTTTGGTTTCCAAGGGTTAAAACGAGTGGAAATCAATGAAGCGAAAGCTGGAGATCTTGTCGCAGTATCTGGTATGGAAGACATCAACGTAGGAGAAACAGTCTGCCCGGTAGAACACCAAGAGGCTTTGCCGATCCTTCGTATTGATGAGCCGACACTTCAAATGACATTTGTTGTCAATAACAGCCCATTTGCAGGCCGTGAAGGAAAGTACGTGACATCACGTAAAATTGAAGAGCGTTTAGAACAGCAGCTTCAAACAGACGTAAGTCTTCGTGTAGATCCAACGGATTCACCTGATGCTTGGGTCGTATCAGGACGCGGTGAGCTTCATTTATCAATTCTGATTGAGAACATGAGACGTGAAGGATTTGAACTGCAAGTATCGAAGCCAGAAGTTATTGTAAAAGAAGTAGATGGTGTTCGATGTGAGCCTGTAGAGCGTGTTCAAATTGATGTACCTGAAGAGCATACTGGCTCTGTTATGGAATCAATGGGTGCAAGAAAAGGTGAAATGATTGACATGATCAATAATGGTAACGGTCAAGTTCGCCTGATCTTTACAGTTCCATCACGTGGTTTAATCGGATATACAACTGAATTTCTTTCATTAACTCGTGGTTTTGGTATTTTGAACCATACATTTGACAGCTACCAGCCGATGCAGTCTGGTCAAGTTGGCGGACGCCGTCAAGGTGTACTTGTTTCAATGGAAACAGGTAAAGCAACTGCTTACGGAATCCAAGGCGTTGAAGAGCGCGGTGTGATTTTCGTTGAGCCGGGTGTTGAAGTATACCAAGGAATGATTGTTGGTGAGCATAACCGTGAAAACGATCTTGTTGTCAACGTGAGCCGTATGAAACAACAAACAAACGTACGTTCAGCGACAAAAGATCAAACGGTTAGTATGAAAAAACCACGTATTATGTCACTTGAGGAATCTCTTGAGTACTTAAATGAAGACGAATACTGTGAGGTTACACCGGAATCGATCCGTTTAAGAAAGAAAATTTTAGATAAAAACGAACGTGAGAAAGCTGCGAAGAAGAAAAAGCTAGCAGGATTATCTTAATTCCATGAAGAATTAAAAAGATAGAACCCTGAAAGGTAAGGGGAGGGAATCTTTTTGAATGATCAGGAAGTAAGTGAGAATCTATCCTTTTTTGCGATGCTGTTTCGTGTCGATGAAAATCCGCAAACAGGGATGTGGCTCCTATATGGCACCATCCTTGTTTTAGCGATTATTGTTTTTAAACTCGGCTTTGCTAGACGTTTACCGATTTTAAAAGCACTTGTCATTTATTTGTTTTTGATTTTTGGCTGCACGTTTCTCACATTTCTAGGTATCTTCTTGCCAGTCGCAGAAGGCCTGGTTGTGGCAGCTGTCATTTTGATTATTTATAAAATACGGCTGCATCGTGCGAAAAAAGAAGGAACAGTGAGTACGTAAAAAAGACCTGAACTTGTGTCAGGTCTTTTTTATGTCTTCTGTTCTTTTTTTCCTTTTTTCTTCTTTTTCTCTTTCGTCGCAGGATCTTGATAAAGAGAGAATCTGCCAGTTTTGATGCGTGCCTCTGTCTTTACTTTAATTCTTTCTTGGCAGTCATCGCACATATATGTATGAATCGGTCGATTTCTTAACCGTTTAGCAACAAGTGTATCATCATTAATGGTTTCAAGCTTTTCACATAATGAGCACTTCACTCTCATCATTTTCACCTCACTTTGGTCATGCCTTCATTATAGCATGTTTTTTGAACCACTTAAAATCAGCATAAAAAAGGCTTATATCACAAGAGATATAAGCCGTTCTCATTATTTCTTCTGATTCATATGATGGTTTGATTGATCGTTTTGATTTTTTTCTAATTGCTTTTGATCTTGTTGTTTGAGCTGATGATTCGGATCATTCGTCGGATCTGTTTCGTTACGGTCGATTTCATTTCGAGGCATTTCTGGCATCACACGGCCCACAATGGCTGCTAGTTCATCCATAATTCCGCTTACTGGTCTGCCAGCTTGAATTTCTTTGCCCATTTCCTTTAAACGGCTCACTGTATCTGGATCAGCGACGACAACAGCATTCGCACCTTCTGGATCATTTTTCAGTGCTTTGGCGACTGAATATTTAATGGTTTCAACTTTGCTTCTATCTAAATCATCTTTTACATCAATGCCGACGACAGCATACTTGCCGATGACGATCGCTGTTGCGTCATTTACATCTGCTACATGCTCAGTCACATTCACTAGGTGCTGCGCCACATCTGTTGATGGGCGGGCTTTGTCAGTGCTTTTCTTGGATGAGTCTGATACTCTTACTAAATGCTTGTTTCCGTCTTGATGTTCTTGTGCCAAAGGCTTCTCTTGATGCTGGCAAGCGCCTAATAAAAGAATGGTTTGAACCATGAATAACGTCAAAAATAGTCGCATGTGTATTCCCTCCTTCACAAACTGCATGATTTATTTTATTGTTGAATTAACCTTCTAACTTTATTCATGAAAACATATATTTTAACAATCGTTTTTGGAAAGACAAGGATGAATGAAACCCCGATCAGGAGGCGAAGGACCTGAGTAAAATTTATGTATTAGACACAAATGTGTTATTACAGGATCCGAATTCAATCTTTTCATTTGAAGACAACGAGGTCGTGATTCCGGCCGTAGTGTTAGAAGAAGTAGACTCGAAAAAAAGATATATGGACGAGGTTGGGCAAAACGCACGACGTGTCTCACGTTTAATCGACGGGTTGAGATCGAAAGGGAAACTGCATGAAAAAATTACGCTGGAGTCAAAAGGAACGCTGCGTATTGAGCTGAATCATCGCTCTTTCCATGAACTTCAAGAAATTTTCATCGAAAAAACAAACGATAATCGGATTTTGGCTGTTGCGAAGAATTTGAGCTTAGAGGAAGAAACAAAACCGGATGGCCGGCCTGTCATTTTGGTCAGCAAAGATGTCCTAGTGCGAGTAAAGGCGGATGCCATTGGTCTGCAAGCAGAGGATTTCTTAAGCGATCGAGTGCTACAAAATGAAGACATTGATAACGGCTATCACGAGCTCTATATTCCGACTGAGCAGCTGAATACATTTTATAAGCAAAATCAGTTACCAATAAAAGACGTCACCCAAACGCCATTAAACCCTCATCAATTTGTTATTATGAAGGGAAATGAGGGTGGTTCTGCTTTGGGGATGCTTGATCAAAAAGCAGAGCATGTAAAACGGCTTATTTATGACCAAGAACATATTTGGGGAATTCGTCCAAAAAATGTCCAGCAAACGATGGCGCTTGAGTTACTTTTACGCCGCGATATTCCGCTTGTGACACTTATCGGAAAAGCGGGAACAGGAAAGACACTGCTTGCACTTGCTGCTGGATTAATGCAGACAGAGGACCTCGGCATGTTTAAAAAGCTCATCGTGGCGCGCTCTATTGTTCCTGTCGGTAAGGACTTAGGGTATTTGCCAGGCGAAAAAGAAGAGAAGCTCAGACCGTGGATGCAGCCGATCTATGACAACCTAGAATTTTTATTTAACACAAAAAAACCTGGTGAACTCGATGCGATACTAGCGGGCATCGGTTCAATTCAAGTGGAAGCTTTAACGTATATTCGCGGGAGAAGTATCCCTGATCAATTTATCATTATCGATGAGGCGCAAAACTTAACAAAACACGAAGTGAAAACATTATTAACGCGGGTTGGTGAGGGAAGTAAAATTGTGCTGATGGGAGATCCAGAGCAGATTGATCACCCTTATTTAGACAGCTTAAATAATGGGCTCACATATGTCATTGAGCGTTTCAAAGGGCAGCAAATATCTGGACATGTCAAGCTTGTCAAAGGAGAAAGGTCTGGACTTGCTCAGCTTGCAGCTGATTTATTATAGTCCAGACCCGCCATCTTATGTAATGATTAACTCTTTGACGCCTTTAATCGGCTGAGTGATGTTGGACTGATCCTCGAAATAAACGTGGATTGGTCCTTCTTCTGTTATAGGTTTTCCATTTTGGCTGAAATGGGCAATGCTATCCATCGCCTTAGAGAGCGGAACAGCAATTGTTTCTGTTTCTGTGACAAATTCACACGTCTCCGCTTGTTCGAGCGGTTCTGCATTTTTTATCATGTCGCCAAGTTTCATCCCGAAGCTGCCTGTGACAAGTCTTTCTTTTTCGTACTTTTTCTCTGTTTTTAATGTGGGTGGAAGTGTTTGACCTTCTCTTATGACTCGCTCTTGATCGAGTTCCTGATCTAGCTGCTGCTCTTCGTTTGCTGCACTTTTCTCAAAAAATGAATCCATTAAAAATTTACGGTCATCAAAAATCCATACACTCGGATCAATGGTGATCTTGTATTGTACGTTCCCCTTGATTTGAATAATGCTCATGTTCAAGACAACCCCTTTCCAACATAAATTATAGAAGTTTTCGCCCGCTTTGTCACTTTCATAAACATGCACTTCCTTGTACACACTACGATTAGACGAAAAATAGGGAGGATTTTGGGCATGGCATGTCGTGACAATGAAGAGCTTCAGCGATTTGTAGAAGAGGCAAAAAAGGTGGCCAAAAATGGAAAGGTAGCATCCTATATTCCGGCACTCGGTAAAGCGGATCAATCGGATTTATCTGTCGCTGTATACCATGTGAGTAATACGTGCCACTCAGCGGGAGATATTGATAAACGATTCACCCTGCAAAGTATTTCAAAAGTATTAGCACTGGCGCTCGTGCTCTCAGAAGAAGGACCGAAAAAAGTGTTTCAATATGTTGGACAAGAACCGACTGGCGACCCGTTTAATTCGATGATTAAACTAGAGACTGCAAGCCCCAATAAGCCGCTGAACCCAATGATTAATGCAGGAGCGCTTGCCGTTACAAGTTTAATAAGAGGGGCAACGCCGCAAGATCAGCTGAACCGGCTGCTTGGTTTTATTAGAGAGCTTGCCAATGACACCACCATTACATATTGCAAAGAAACCGCTGCATCCGAATTTGAAACATCAATGATTAACCGTGCAATGTGCTATTATATGAAGCAATATCATATCATTAAAGGGAATGTAGAAGAGGTGATGGACGTCTATACGAAGCAATGCGCCGTCATGATGAATAGCCTGGATTTGGCGAAGATCGCGTGTGTTTTTTCATTAGATGGCAGGCATCCAGAGACAGGAAAGCGAATCCTTTCGAAAGATGTGGCTAGAATTTGTAAAACATTTATGGTCACATGCGGTATGTACAATGCGAGCGGGGAATTTGCGATCAATATCGGAATCCCTGCTAAAAGTGGTGTTTCAGGCGGAATTATGGGGGCGGCGCCATACGACTTTGGAATAGGTATATTTGGGCCTGCTTTGGATGAAAAAGGGAATAGTATTGCGGGTATTAAGCTGCTTGAGCTCATGAGTGAAAAATATGAGATGAGTATCTTTTAATGACGAATGGCTTCTTTTTATTTTTACAGAGCGAACTGTACAAATCTGCTTGCAATTTTGGGCGTTTCGCTTTATGATAAATAGAAGAATTAGGTACTCGCCTGGGGAACGGAGGGATACTTTTGGCGTCAGAAATTTTAGTCGATCATCGGCAAAAAGCACTGGCTTTATTAAAATTGGATGCAGATAAAATTTTAAAATTGATCCAAGTGCAAATGGACAACTTAACGATGCCGCAATGTCCTCTTTATGAAGAGGTTTTAGATACTCAAATGTTCGGATTATCGAGAGAAATTGATTTCGCTGTCCGGCTTGGATTAGTTGATCAACATGAAGGCAAAAAACTACTCGATAAACTTGAGAGAGAATTATCCGCACTTCATGATGCGTTCACAAAAAAATAATGATTGAAAACTCAAACTTCCACAACATAAGTTTGAGTTTTTTTGTCCGCCTTTTTATTTCGATTGATGCCAAACGGACTTGATTGTCTCATGAAAGACGAACAATATAAAGAGGTAAAACGGGATCAAACGGAGAAAATGTAGTAGAATAAGAACAGCTAAGAGAAGAGAATATCAAGCAGTAGAAATAGACGTTAGGAAGAGGATTATATGTTAAAGAGAATGCTAAAATCGTATGACTACTCATTATTGTTCGCCATTATATTAATTAGCGCATTCGGCTTGGTGATGGTGTATAGCTCAAGTATGATTACATCTGTGATCAGATATGATGCTGCGCCAGATAATTTTTTCAAGAAACAGCTTTTATTTATGATTGTCGGGGCGGTCATCTTGATTTTTACAGCCCTCATTCCGTATCAGCTGCTCTTAAATAAAAGATTCCAAATTGTGATGCTTTTGCTATCTGTGTTTTCTCTCATTTATGTGTACTTTGGCGGTCACATTGCAGGGAATGCTAGAAGCTGGATCAAATTTGGACCTTTTAGTCTTCAGCCAGCGGAATTCGTGAAGATCGTTGTCATCATTTATCTTGCTGCTGTCTATGCAAAGAAGCAGCATTATATTGACCATATTTTAAGAGGGGTGACACCTCCAATTGTGGTTGTCTCCATCCTATGCGGATTTATTATTTTGCAGCCAGACTATGGGACAGCTTTTATCATTGGTATGATTGCCCTTGCGATGATTTTATGCTCAGGGTTTAGCGGTAAAACGCTGGCCAAGCTGCTCGCTTTATTTAGTGCGGTGATGGTTGTTGTGACACCGTTTATTATTCTTTTTTGGGATAAAATTTTCACGCAGAATCGTCTTGGACGTTTTGAGAGTTTCCAAGATCCATTTAAAGACGCAGGCGCTTCTGGGCATCAATTGATTAATTCATATTATGCGATTGGATCAGGTGGCTTTTTTGGGCTTGGTCTTGGAGAGAGTGTACAAAAGTATGGATACCTTCCAGAACCGCATACAGATTTTATCATGGCAATTATCTCGGAAGAGCTTGGTTTTTTCGGTGTATTTTTTGTCCTTGCTCTCCTTGGCTTTATTGTCGTGAAAGGTTTTTACATTGCGAGAAAGTGTGAAGATCCGTTTGGAAGTTTGCTTGCAATAGGAATTTCTTCAATGATTGCCATCCAAACGTGTATTAATTTGGGCGGTGTTTCAGGTCTCATTCCGATTACTGGGGTCACACTTCCGTTTATCAGCTACGGGGGATCGTCTATCATTTTACTGAGTGGATGTATGGGAATATTGCTGAATATCAGCATGTTCACTGAATATAAAGAACGTTATAAAAAGAAAAAATCAATCAGCAAACCATCGATTCAAAAAAATGGATTGCAGAAAACTTTGAATCTTTAGAAAACAAAAGTGTACAGTTTTCATTTCTTCCTTTATTATAGAGTACATATAAAATTTTAAGGGATATGGAGGAGTGAGAATGTCACAGAGAACAATTCAAAAGGTTCTAGTTGCAAACAGAGGGGAAATCGCTATCAGAGTCTTTAGGGCCTGTACGGAGCTCAACTTACGTACAGTGGCCATTTACTCCAAAGAAGACTCGGGCTCTTATCATCGCTATAAAGCCGATGAAGCATATCTAGTTGGAGAAGGGAAAAAGCCGATTGATGCCTACCTTGATATCGAGGGGATCATCGAAATTGCAAAACGAAATGACGTGGATGCGATTCATCCAGGATACGGATTTTTATCTGAAAACATTCATTTTGCAAGACGATGCGAAGAGGAAGGCATCCAATTCATCGGCCCAACTTCTCAACATTTAGATATGTTTGGAGATAAAGTAAAAGCGAGAGATGAAGCGAAAAAAGCTGGGATTCCAGTCATTCCAGGAAGTGACGGGCCGGTTGATTCGGTCAAAGAAGTCGAAAAATTCGGTGAAGAATACGGTTACCCGTTTATTATTAAAGCTTCACTTGGAGGCGGCGGCCGAGGTATGCGGATTGTCAGATCAAAAGAGGAGCTGAACGAAGCCTACGACCGTGCAAAGTCAGAGGCGAAAGCGGCTTTTGGAAATGACGAAGTATACGTTGAAAAGCTGATTGAAAATCCGAAGCATATTGAAGTGCAGGTGATTGGAGACAATCACGGCAATATCATTCATTTATATGAGCGTGACTGCTCTGTTCAAAGGCGTCATCAAAAAGTCATTGAGGTTGCACCAAGTGTGTCTCTTTCAGATCAATTGCGTGAAGACATCTGTGAAGCGGCTGTTCAGCTGGCCCAGAATGTATCGTATATCAATGCAGGGACTGTAGAATTCCTAGTGGCAAATGGGGAGTTTTATTTTATTGAAGTCAATCCTAGGGTCCAAGTGGAACACACGATCACAGAAATGATCACAGGGGTCGATATCGTCCAAACCCAAATTCTTGTCGCAAAAGGACATGACCTCCACAGCAAAGAAGTCGGGATACCAAAACAAGAAGATATCTTTACACATGGATTTGCCATTCAATCAAGGGTCACAACAGAAGATCCTTTGAATGATTTTATGCCAGATACAGGAAAAATCATGGCTTACCGTTCAGGCGGTGGTTTTGGTGTACGTCTTGATACAGGGAACAGCTTCCAAGGTGCGGTGATTACACCTTATTACGATTCACTGTTGGTCAAGCTGTCTACTTGGGCACTTACATTTGATCAAGCTGCGGCTAAAATGGTCCGAAATTTACAAGAATTCAGGATTCGCGGCATTAAAACAAATATCCCGTTTCTTGAAAACGTCGCAAAGCACGAGAAGTTTCTAAGAGGGGAATATGATACATCGTTTATTGATTCAACACCTGAGCTATTTAACTTCCCTAAGCAAAAAGACCGCGGAACGAAAATGCTTACTTATATTGGTAACGTTACCATTAATGGGTTCCCTGGTATTTCGGAAAATAAGAAGCCTCATTTTGATCAACCAAATGTGCCGAAACTTGCTGTCCATGAAACGATTCCTTCTGGAACGAAACAATTGTTAGACAAGCATGGACCTGAGGGGCTCGCCAATTGGGTGAAAGAGCAAAGCGGTGTACTCTTAACGGATACAACCTTTAGAGACGCACATCAATCCCTGCTTGCAACACGCTTTAGAACACACGACTTAAAGAAAGTTGCGCAGCCAACAGCAGGTTTATGGCCAGAGTTATTCAGTATGGAAATGTGGGGCGGCGCTACATTTGATGTGGCATATCGTTTCTTGAAAGAAGATCCTTGGGAAAGATTGAAAGAGCTTCGTCAAGAAGTGCCAAACACTTTGTTCCAAATGCTATTAAGATCATCAAACGCTGTCGGATATACAAACTATGCGGATAATGTGATTAAAGCATTTGTAAAGGAATCGGCAGAAGCAGGCATTGACGTCTTCCGTATTTTCGACAGTCTAAACTGGGTCAAAGGCATGACGCTTGCCATTGATTCTGTTCGTGAATCCGGCAAAGTGGCAGAGGCAGCGATTTGTTATACAGGTGATATTCTTGATCCATCACGTCCGAAATATGATTTGAAATATTATGTCTCTCTTGCGAAGGAGCTTGAATCCGCAGGCGCTCATATTTTAGGCATTAAAGATATGGCGGGATTATTAAAACCGCAAGCGGCTTATGAGCTTGTATCGGCTCTAAAAGACGAGCTCACGATTCCAATCCATCTTCATACACACGATACGAGTGGAAATGGACTCTTCACCTATGCAAGAGCGATTGATGCAGGTGTTGATATTGTTGATGTTGCTGTCAGCTCTATGGCGGGGCTCACATCACAACCAAGTGCGAGCTCATTATATTATGCTTTAGACGGGCATGAAAGAAAGCCCGAAATGAATGTTCAAGCGGTTGAACGTCTTTCTCAATATTGGGATTCCGTCAGAAAATATTACCATGAGTTTGAAAGCGGAATGAATTCACCGCATACAGAAATTTATGAGCATGAAATGCCTGGTGGCCAGTATAGTAACCTGCAACAGCAGGCGAAAGGAGTCGGCCTTGGCGACCGCTGGAATGAAGTAAAAGAAATGTACAGACGTGTAAATGACATGTTTGGTGACATTGTGAAAGTGACACCGTCTTCTAAAGTGGTCGGAGATATGGCGCTTTATATGGTGCAAAACGATCTGACAGAAGAGGATGTTTATGAAAAAGGAGCAACACTGGATTTCCCAGATTCGGTTGTTGAATTGTTTAAAGGCTATTTAGGGCAGCCTCATGGCGGATTCCCAGAAAAATTGCAAAAGCTGATTTTAAAAGGGGAGGAGCCGCTTACTGTCAGACCAGGTGAGAAACTGAAGCCTGTGGACTTTGAAGAAATCAAAAAACAGTTCAAAGAATCACATGATCTGACGCTGTCAGAACAAGATGCCATTGCATATGCTTTATACCCGAAAGTCTTTTCTGAATTTGTTCAAACAGCAGAAAGCTATGGAGACATCTCTGTTCTTGACACACCAACCTTCTTCTACGGCATGAGACTTGGTGAAGAAATTGAGGTAGAAATTGAAAAAGGGAAAACCCTCATTGTCAAACTCGTGTCCATTGGAGAACCGAATCCGGACGCTACAAGAGTGCTTTACTTTGAGCTGAATGGACAGCCGCGTGAAGTGGTCATTAAGGATGAAAGCATCAAATCCTCCGTTCAAGAAAAAATGAAGGCAGATCGCTCAAATCCAAATCACATTGCCGCATCGATGCCAGGCACTGTGATCAAAGTGCTTGTTGAAAAAGGACAGAAAATTTCTCAAGGTGAGCACTTGATGATCAATGAAGCGATGAAAATGGAAACGACGGTACAAGCACCGTTCTCAGCAATCGTGGATGAAATTCATGTCACGAATGGAGAAGGGATTCAAACTGGAGATCTGTTGATTGTCTTAAAGCCTGAATAATGAGTGAGACACATCCACTGCGATGTGTCTCAGCGTATAGACAAACCCTTGCATTCTTTGTCAGTCCTGCGTGCTGGTGCTCACGAATGTTACATTCGCTCCGCTCCAGTACTCGTTCTTCCTAGACTTCAAGGGCTTTCTATCACGCTGAAAAGAAGACAAAGGGCTAAAATAAAGAGCATTTTAGCCCTTTGTCAACAATCAAAGACACATCCACTGTGATGTGTCTTTTTTTGAGCGCATTAAAATGTGCAGCCGCCCGCTAGAGTGATTACACTATAGAATGAGGTGAAGAAAGAGTGGAAATTGTCGTGATTTGGTTTCGCCGAGATATGCGATTGGATGATCATATCGCCTTATCAAAAGCGATCACATATGCAAAAAAACATCAGTACCGATTATGTGCTTTTTATCATCTAGATCCATTTTTTACAGAAATGAAACTGGATTTGAACAACGAACATTTCTTTCAAAACTTGGCCAATTTTGTAAAGGAAGCAAGAGAATCTCACATGTATGTTCATCTCATTCATGATGACATTTTGTCCGCTTTTCAAAAGCTCATAGATGCTTATGACATCAATGCGGTCTTTTTTAATGAGGACGAAGTAGGAAATGGTCGAACACGTGATGAGCAAGTGACCCGTTTCTTAGAAGAAAAGGGCATTCATGTGTCAAAGTGGCAAGATACGCATCTGCATGGTGCGAGAGATATTTTAAAAGCGGATGGTTCTCATTATCAAGTGTTTACTCCATACTACCAAGCGTGGCGGAAGCAGGAGAAGCAGTCTGTGATAAAAGTTGACAAATCATTTCTGAACAGCAAGCATACGATTTGTGATGAGTCACTTTCTGAAAAGGGAGACGAGAAACTGAGGGACATCATCAAGAAATGTACAAGGAAATTCGATCAGATTGGGTCAGACAAAGCGAGAAGCACGCTAGACGGCTTTATTCAAGAAAGATTGACGCGTTATCATGAGAAACGAGATATTCCGTCTGTTTTTGGGACGAGCAAGCTGTCTCGGTTTTTAAAAACTGGGACCATTTCTATTCGCACGATCTTTCATGCTATCAATAAGGAAGAACTTTTTGAAGATGAGGGCAAGGAAACATTTATCAAAGAGCTAGCATGGCGTGATTTTTATCATATGATCTTTGCGCATTATCCAGAGATGAAAGAAAAAGAAATCAACTCCTCCTTTCAACATATAAAATGGAATGATGATGAGACACTTTTTGAAGCTTGGTGTAAAGGACAAACAGGCTTCCCGCTCGTTGACGCTGGGATGAGACAGTTAAATGAAGAAGGCTGGATGCATAACCGTTTGAGAATGGTGACGGCTTCATTCCTGACAAAAGATTATTTCATCGATTGGAGAAAGGGCGAAGCGTATTTTGCGAGAAAACTTGTCGACTATGATGAGGCTTCGAATATTGGGGGATTTCAGTGGGCGGCCTCTGTTGGAACGGATGCGGTTCCTTACTTCCGTATTTTTAACCCAACGACCCAGTCGAAACGATTTGATCCAAGCGGAGAATATATTAGAAGGTATGTACCAGAACTAAAGCATGTGAATGAAAAATGGATTCATGAACCGAGTAAAATGCCGATAGATGAGCAAATGAAATCGGGATGTGTGCTAGGGGATACATATCCTCTGCCTACAGTCGATCATCAAGAAAGACGAAAAAGAGCCATTTCGACATTTGAAGAAGCGAAACAAACATAAAAGAAATCCCCCTTTTCGGATGAAAGGGGGATTGTATGTTTATCTGAAAGGCTCTCTATTTTCATATTTAAACCGGGCAATGAGTAAGCAGAAGTAGCATAGTACCCCAAACAAACAAGAAATAAAGAATGAATGAGCAAGCGCATAACCGAGTGCGAGCTGAGAGTAAACAGACATGACACCAGAGATCGCTTGAAGTGTAATCAGAATGGCTGAAATGATCCATCCATAATACAGCTGCTTTTGTTCTTTATAATGTTTAAGGGCATGGAACATCGCAACAAATATCCAAACGAATAAAAGAAGGGCTGCTGCTCGGTGAGACATTTGAACCCATTGATTAAAATACGCTGGAAGTGCGCCGTCTTTTGAACAAAATGGGAAGACAGAGCATGCAAGACTTGATTTTGTATGTCTCACATAGGCGCCCGTATACACCACAATATACATATATGTGATCAACCCATAAATATGGAACTGCATTCTTTTGCCGATATGAAGCGGCTTTACAAGCTTTGTTTCAGATCTGGTTGCTTCAAACACAAGCAGTGCCAGCAGTAAAATGGAAGCAAAAGAAATCAGTGAAATACCGAAGTGCAGTGCCATGACAAGTGCGTTAGAACCAAACACAACGGCGAGTGCCCCTAACAGCGCTTGAAGCAGTAAGAATATAATGGACATGATGACCAAAAATTTGGTTTCACGGAATACTGGACTGATTTTTTTCCAGCATAAGACCGCCAGTGCCAGTACAAGAATGGTGGAAACTCCTGTTGACATGCGGTGGCTCCATTCGATAATGGAAGCAGGGTTCATTTCTGGAAAGAAACGACCGTGGCAAAGGGGCCACTGTCTGCCGCAGCCAAGACCGGAGCCAGTTTTCGTCACAAGCGCACCGCCAATCAGAACGATCAGCATCACAAATGTTGTGACAACGCTCAATAACCTTAAAGCAAATTTCATCAAATGATTTCACCTTCTCTAAATAACTTCTGATCTAAATGAAAACCTCACATGCTCTCAAGTTTAAGCCAAATGCGTGTTCTGTTGCAATTCATAATGACCAAAGTTCACAAAAAAATGATATGTTAGTTCACAAAGTTTACAGATTTAGAGTGCTTGATCTTTCTTTGACAGTCTGATAGAAATAGAGGAGAGAATATTTCATTTTGCACCGCCTTCTGAAACGCACATCCTAATAAATTCACGAAAAGTTCACAAATAACTTCAAGTTTGTCGTTTATTATTTAATAGGATGTTTTTTTACAGCTCTTTATCTTGTATGATAGAGTTGTAACGATTTTACGTTTTATTCGTTCGTTTGAAGGTTTGGGCAAGGGAGGTTATACACATTGGCAAATTCCAAAACAGCCGCGGAAGCAGCTATTCATGGACAAATAGAAGAAACAACCGCTTTAAAAGATTTTCTTGCTCTTATTAAAATGGGCATCGTCAATTCCAATTTCATTACAACATTTACTGGAATGTGGCTTGCTTTTTATTTTACAGATATGAGTTTCCTTGGGAATCTTGATATTGTTCTGTTAACAATGATTGGTTCTTCTCTTATTATTGCCGGTTCATGCGCCATTAATAATGCGTTTGACCGTGATATTGATATACTAATGGAAAGAACAAAAACAAGACCGACGGTGACAGGTAAAGTTCAGCCGGGTCAAGCGTATGCTTTTGGTATTCTGCTTGTTGTACTTGGACTGATTATGCTTCTGATGACAACTGTTACATCAGCAGTGATTGGATTTATCGGTGTCTTTACTTATGCAGTTCTATACACGATGTGGTCTAAACGCCATTACACCATTAATACAGTCATTGGGAGTGTATCTGGTGCGGTTCCGCCATTAATTGGCTGGACAGCTGTTACAGGCACCATCGACACAACGGCTTGGGTCCTGTTTATGATTATGTTCATCTGGCAAATTCCGCATTTCTTATCACTTGCGATTAAGAAAACGGAAGATTACCGCAAAGCAGGTATTCCAATGCTGCCAGTTGTTTACGGCTTTGAAGTCACAAAACGCCAAATCATCATTTGGACAGCATGTCTTCTCCCGCTTCCATTTTTCTTAGGTGGATTAGGATGGCCGATTGTCGCACTTGGCACATTGCTGAACATTGGATGGCTCGTCATTGGTCTTATGGGCTTTAAAATGAAAGATATCATGAAGTGGTCAACACTCATGTTCGTTTATTCATTAAACTACTTAACGATCTTTTTCGTTGCGATGATTATTATTACACTATTCTAGAGTGAAATACACTTTGATCACATCAAAACAATGGCTATATCTTATAACACAACATTTTCTTACAACTATGAAAGCCGCCTGATATTCAGTTCTATTTAGGCGGCTTTCTGTTTATACATAGATGGTATTTTGAGTAAAAACATCATTTTTTTATGAAAAGAGGAAATGTAAGTGCTTTTATAAGAGGCGGGGGTTATGGATGGGTGAAAGGTGATTTTATAAATAAGAGGTAAAACCGAAAGGCAAAGGAGATCAAGCAAAAGGGGTTGGGACAAATTATGATAAGAAAATGGCGTGTTTATTCACTGTTTCTTTTACTGACGCTCGTTTTGGCGGGCTGCGGTGAACCATACTTATCAACACTCAAGCCAGTTGGGGAAGTAGCAGATAAACAGTTTTTCCTAACGGTACTGAGTACACTTATTATGGTTCTTGTCGTTATTGTTGTATCGATCATTTTCTTTTACGTCATCATTAAATTCAAACGTTCTAAAGTGGGAGAAGATACGATTCCTAAACAGGTAGAAGGGAACCGTAACCTCGAAATTACGTGGACAGCGATTCCGATACTTCTACTCATTATTCTCGTTGTACCTGTTGTGGCATATACGCTTGAGCTAGGGGATACAAGCGCCATGGATAAGAAAAAACGAGATCCTGAAAAAACACTTGTTGTGAATGTAAGAGCCAGCTTATATTGGTGGGAATTCGAATACCCTGATTATGGGATTGTGACAAGTCAGGAATTGATTGTTCCAACTGACCAAAAGGTTTATTTTAAGCTGAAAGCATCCGATGTGAAACACTCTTTCTGGGTTCCATCGGCTGGGGGTAAAATTGATACAAATACAGACAACGAGAACAAGTTTTATTTAACATTTGACTCAAAACGAACGAAAGATGCTGGAGAATATTTCTATGGGAAATGTGCGGAGCTTTGTGGTCCATCACATGCTTTAATGGACTTTAAAGTTAAAACGCTTTCTCAAGATGAGTTTTTAGGCTGGACGAAAAAGATGTCAGATTATAAGAAGCCTGCATCTACGTCAGATCTAGCCCTTGAGGGTGAAAAACTCTTTAAAGAGAAAAACTGTTTAAGCTGTCACGCGGTAGAGCCTGGAGATGAACGGCCAGAGGCGGCAAGGACTGCTCCAAACCTTGCAACCTTCGGAGAGCGGACAAAAGTAGCTGGAATTAAAGACATGAACAAAGAAAATGTCAAAGCATGGCTGAAAGATCCAGAGAGCTTTAAACCAGGTAATAAGATGACAGGGACGTATCCTAAACTAAATGACTCAGAAGCAGATGCACTCTACGAGTATTTAAAAGGTCTTCAAATACAGTAAATGCCTTGAGCAGCTTGAAGTGGTGCACATTCAAAAGGGTATACGATCTATGTGAAGTTTTTGTTAAGAGCTCCCGAATAAGTCTCTACATCCAAGAATAAGTCATCTGTCAGATATAGTCTGTTTTAGAACGTGAAGATAGACATTGATATGAAAAGGGGCAAATGGGAGATAAGAGGGGGATTTCATGGTGAGTACAATAGCTAAAAAGCGGGGGTTTGGCGCTGTCTTATGGGATTACTTAACGACGGTTGACCACAAAAAAATTGCCATACTATATTTAGTGGCAGGGGGATTTTTCTTTTTAATTGGTGGCCTGGAAGCGATGATTATCCGTATTCAGCTAGCCATCCCTGAAAATGATTTTGTGAGTGCAGGGTTTTACAATGAAGTCATGACGATGCATGGAACAACGATGATTTTCCTTGCAGCAATGCCGCTTTTATTTGCATTAATGAATGCGGTTGTACCCATTCAAATTGGTGCACGTGACGTAGCGTTTCCATTTGTGAATTCACTTGGTTTTTGGCTGTTCTTTTTCGGTGGTATTTTCTTAAACCTTGGATGGTTTATGGGCGGAGCACCTGATGCAGGCTGGACTGCCTATGCGTCGCTCACGCTGAATTCAGAAGGGCACGGCATGGATTTCTATATTTTAGGGTTGCAGATAGCGGGTATTGGTACGCTAATTGCCGGAATCAACTTTCTTGCAACGATTATTAATATGAGAGCGCCAGGTATGACGTATATGAGAATGCCACTCTTTACCTGGACGACGTTTGTGGCATCTGCACTAATTTTATTCGCATTCCCGCCGCTGACAGCAGGGCTTGCGATGCTGATGCTTGATCGAATGTTTGATACGAGCTTTTTTAATCCAGAGCTCGGCGGAAATACAATCATCTGGGAGCATTTGTTCTGGATTTTCGGACACCCAGAAGTGTATATCTTAATTTTGCCGGCATTTGGGATTTTCTCTGAGATCATTCCGGTGTTTGCAAGAAAAAGATTGTTTGGTTATTCGTCCATGGTGTTTGCGACTGTATTAATTGGTTTCCTTGGATTCATGGTGTGGGCGCATCACATGTTCACAACAGGACTTGGTCCAATTGCCAATGCGATCTTTGCCGTAGCCACAATGGCGATTGCGGTGCCAACTGGAATTAAAGTATTTAACTGGTTGCTCACCATATGGGGCGGTAATGTGAAGTTTACAACGCCGATGCTATATTCAGTTGCGTTCATTCCGTCATTCTTACTTGGCGGTGTAACCGGCGTCATGCTTGCAGCAGCAGCAGCGGATTATCAGTTCCATGACACGTACTTCGTTGTGGCGCATTTCCACTATGTCATTATCGGTGGTGTGGTCTTCGGTATTTTAGCAGGTGTGCATTATTGGTGGCCGAAGATGTTTGGGAAAATACTGAATGAGAAGCTTGGAAAAATTGGCTTTGTGCTGTTTTTCGTTGGTTTCCATTTAACGTTCTTTATCCAGCATTTTCTCGGTCTTTGGGGCATGCCGCGCCGAGTCTTTACATTCTTGCCAGGTCAGGGTCTAGACCTTGGGAACTTGGTCAGTACGATTGGGGCACTGTTCATGTTTGTAGCAGTTGTCATCATGCTGATTAATATCATCTGGACGACAGCAAAAGGGGAGCGTGTATCGGGCGATCCTTGGGGAGATGGAAGAACGCTTGAATGGGCAGTATCTTCACCTCCTCCAGAATATAACTTTAAGCAGCTGCCTCTTGTACGGGGGCTTGATCCATTATGGATTGAGAAAATGGATGGTAAAAAAGGAATGACAGCATCTGAACCGCTCGATGATATTCACATGCCGAATAATTCCATCTTGCCTATCATTATCTCATTCGGTCTATTTGTGTCAGCGTTTGGTTTTATGTATCGTCAAGAACACAGCTGGGGTCTACCGGTGATCTTCATTGGTCTTGGGATCACGTTTGCGACCATGCTCGTTCGCTCTCTTAAAGATGATCATGGATACCATATTCACAAAGAAGATTTGACGGATGACGATGACAAAGGGGTGAAAGCATAATGGAACCACAAAAAATGACAGCGGAAACCTTTCCGGCTTCTCCTGAGAAAGCCACGTTAGAAGGAAAGAATAAGTTCGTCGGGTTCTGGTTGTTTCTTGGGGGAGAAACGGTCCTGTTTGCATCTTTGTTTGCCACTTATTTGGCGCTGAAAAATTCAAATGCAGGCGGCGCAACAACAACTGAAATGTTTGACCTCACACTTGTCTTTATTGCCACAATGCTTCTGTTAACGAGCAGTTTAACGAGTGTGTATGCTATGTATCATATGAAAAACTTTGCCTTTAAAAAAATGCAGCTTTGGCTAGGTGTAACCGTTCTTTTAGGTGCTGGATTTTTAGGGGTAGAAATTTATGAGTTTTATCATTATGTGCATGCGTATGAATTTACCATTACGAGCTCTGCACTTGGCTCTTCCTTCTATACGCTTGTTGGAACACACGGGGCTCACGTCGCATTTGGACTTTGCTGGATCACCGCTCTGATGATTCGGAATATGAGACGCGGACTCGATTTATACAATGCACCAAAATATTATGTGGCGAGCCTTTATTGGCACTTCATTGATGTTGTGTGGGTCTTCATCTTTACCGTTGTATATTTAATGGGAATGGTGGGATAAGAATGGGAAATAAAAACACAAATCAGTCCAAAGTCGATCTTGTCTATCGGAAAAAGAAAAATGCCGAAGAAATGAAGCATCAGCTCATTTCTTTCGGCTTGATGATTGGTTTAACGTTTGTTGCCTTTTTAACAATCGCCTCTGAAGATGTCGGAAATTGGTTCGCTGTCCCTTTTATTTTACTGCTTGCAGTGATTCAGGTAGCTTTTCAGCTTTATTATTTTATGCACATGAACCAAAAAGGGCATGAAACACCCGCGTTGTTTCTTTACTCAGGTGTGTTTGTCGCGTTTATTACCGTTTTAGCCTTTTTGACCATTATTTGGTGGTAAGCTCGCTTTGCCCTTGAAGGAGGCGCAGCAATGGAAAACTTAGAGATATTTGGATTTCGTGCATTATGGAGTCCTTACTATTTGACATGTATTGTAGCAGCAGCCGCTTTTTATCTGCTTCTCGTGACGAAGGGAAAGCACCGTGCGACGGTGAAAGAGAAAACGCTATTTCTCACGGGGCTTGTGTTGCTTTACGCAGTGAAGGGGAGCCCGATTGATTTAATGGGGCATATTATGTTCAGTGCGCATATGGCGCAAATGGCAGTGCTCTATTTGGTCATCCCGCCGCTTCTTATTACAGGTTTACCTGCGGCGATTTGGGAGCGGATCATTCAAACACGGGGTATTCAGCCGATTTTCCGCTTGTTTTCTAAGCCGTTGATTGCCTTGCTCGGATTTAACGGGTTGTTTTCGCTTTATCATATTCCGCTTGTGTTCGATTTTGTTAAAACAGATCCGTTTTATCACGCATTGATGACGGTTGTCATTTTTATCGCTGCCTTTTTCATGTGGTGGCCGCTTGTCCATAAAGTGCAAAGTCAGCCGCAGATTACAGGCATTTTAAAGCTTGGGTATATTATGGCAGATGGGATTTTAATGACACCTGCCTGCGCACTCATTATGTTTAGTGAAGCGCCTATCTATGCCACTTATTCAGATGCCGGCGCATGGATACAAGCACTGCACCTATGCGTACCGAGTGATATGCTTGCTGGTCTTGCACTTACGGGTCCTGACATGTTTCATACATTGCCGCTGCTAGAAGATCAGCAACTAGGTGCTATTTTGATGAAAATCATTCAAGAGATTGTATACGGATCGATTCTTGCTGTTGTCTTCTTTGACTGGGCGAGAAAAGAAAGAGCGAAAGATGCCGTACCAGATGCGCTCATTCCGAAATATGAATAAATGAAAAGCACAGCCGCAGGGGCTGTGCTTTTTATGCTTCAGCAGTTATCGCTTCTAGTTTTTCTTTTAATTGGTTCAGCGTTTTTTTGCTTGATTGAATAAGAGATTTAGGGAAATCTTCGCCTTCTCCATATTCAACACCATGCGGATAATAGTGTTTTCCAAGTAAAGGTGTCAGCAGCTGGATGTGGGCTTTTTTGGAGCCAACATCTCCTTCAGTGGCGTAGCCAGAGATCCGTAAGTAAAACGTCCCCTCTACCATGTTATACTTCCTGTCGTACGTCACACGCTCATAATCCCATTGATCGGCTCGTACAAATCCTTCACTTTCCATAATGAAATCTAATTTATTTAAGTCAGCTGATACCTTCTCAATCCCCGTACCTTCAAACTTCACCCAAAACCCCTCCTTATAAAAATTCCCTTTACTGACAATCATAGTATGAAAGCGTTAAACTTTCAACTGTGAAAGGTATGTTCTTTTATAAGCTGGTTACAGTAATAAAGAAAATAACGGATGGAGGAATCAACGTGAAAACGAAAAAAATCAAAGATATCATGACGAAAAAAGTAGTGACGTTGCGAAAGGACGACAATGCGTATGAAGCGGCAGTCAAAATGAAAGATGCTGACATTGGTGCCATTCCAGTAGTCGACGGAGATCAGCTTGTTGGTATTGTCACAGACCGCGACCTTGTACTTAGAGGTATTGCTGAGAAAAAGCCGAACTCACAAGAGGTTGGTGTCCTCATGACGAAGGAAGTATTGACAGCTGAAGAAGATGCAACCCTAGAAGAAATTGTCCGGTTGATGTCAGAACATCAGCTCCGCCGTATCCCGGTTGTCAAAAACGGGGCACTAACAGGAATCGTAGCCCTTGGGGATTTATCAGTTGAAGATTTATCAAACGATCGTGCAGGTGATGCTCTGACGGAAATCTCTCAACAAGACCAGGATCATGGCCAAGGATTTCTTCATTAGGAGGGGCATATTTTAAATTCGTGTTAAATAGGCTGTATTGTCGTTGATAAATGGAGCAAGTTTTGTTTAAATGACAGTAGAAGGTACTTTTTGTACCTTGCCAATTTAACGGAGGTGTTTATTTGAAAACTGTGCTGAAAACACTCTTCATCCTCCTGATTATATCTGGAACGTACGTTCTGTTTATTCAATATGGATCTTCACCAGAAAAAGAAAACAGCAATGAGCCGAAGGTGTCTAATGAAGAAACATCTAGCGATAAGCCGATCAACATTCCGAAAAAAGGTCTCATGTCCTTTATGGGGAAGTCTTCAAACGAAGTGCTTAAACAGCTAGGGGAACCAGATCGCATTGATCCTTCCGCATATGATTATGACTGGTGGATATACAATCAATCGAAGAAACACTATATTCAAGTAGGGGTAAAGGACAGTAAAGTGGTGACCTTGTTTGCGACAGGGGATGGGCTGAATGTTGAGCCATTTAAAATCGGTCAAGCCACAAGTGAAGTATTTAAAAAAACACAAATCGCTCCTTACATTCATGTAGAGGACGAGGGAAATTCATATCGCTTTGAATTCTCAGAAGATGATATGAATACCAGGCCGACGGTGAAAGTGGGAGATGATGTGTATGTCCAGCTCTACATGGATAAGTTTGAAAGCACTCTTTCGAGCATTAGAGCCTTTAACGCAGATACATTTGTCAAACAAAAGCCGTATGAAGTCGTTTATCGAGGTCAATTAATTGAACCTGAGGCGATATCAGGCGAAAAGTGGAAGGATATTGAAGCGTCGAGTCAAAAACAAATTTTTGATATGACCAATATTATCCGCCATAAGTACAAACTACCGACCTTAAAGTGGGACGATGAAACCTCTGAAGTGGCATTCATGCATAGTGAGGACATGAAAGATCATCATTATTTCTCCCATGAATCTAAAAAATACGGCACGCTGAAAGACCGGTTAGAAAGAGGCGAGGTCGCATTTCAGCTTGCGGGGGAAAACATTGCGTATAATTATGTTGATGGCCCTGCAGCTGTAGAAGGCTGGCTGAATAGCGAAGGTCACCGGAAGGCATTGTTAAATCAAGATTACACGCACCTTGGCGTTGGTGTGAAAGAAAAGTACTATACACAAAACTTCATTAAGAAAACGTCTTAATCCTTTAAACAGCTGCGCACAGATGGCGGCTGTTTTTTTATGAAAAGGGCTCACCAAAATAGATCTAGATGTATATAGTATAGTAGGCATTTGTATGGGGGGTGAGGATATGACAAATAAGCAAAAGCAAACATCCATTGATGAATTTAAACAGTTCGTCAGACGCCATCCGAAATTAATCCAAGAAGTGCAGACGCAAGAAAAAAGCTGGCAAAGTTTATACGAGAATTGGGTCATGTTTGGTGAGGAAGATGATATGTGGTCTCCTTACCGGCAAACACAAAAGGAAGAAGCAAAAGAAGAAAAAGCCGCTAAGCAAAGTGAACCGGGAAAAGCAGATTTTATGTCTAAAATGGTTTCTGCTGTGAAAAAAATGGACGCTGATCAAATGAATGAACAAATTAATAAAATGAGCCAGTCTATTTCCTCTTTACAAAGCTTACTCGGTCAATTTTCATCAAATGGCTCAAAGAAGGGTTCATCTGGAGGCAGCCAGCACCCATTCTCCTTCAGGAAAGATTAATTGAAAGGGGATGCTTTTGGTGCGGAGAGAAGTACAAGAGTTTGTCATGGCCGAAGAGGATCGAATCAAATTCATCAGGCAGCGCCCACTCTGGTATAGACAGTTAACGCGGCATCCTGAAAATGTCACTTCGTTTGAATTAGATAAAATGAACTTTTACGAAAAAACCATTCCTCATCGTGTAAGCCAGTTGAGCAATAGTGTCCAAATGGCTGAAATGATGATCCAGATGTTCCAAGCAATGCGCAATCAAAATGGAGCCGGGTGAGGCTTTTTTTGAGTTGATTAAGATGTCTATTTCATGAGCATCCTATGAAAGTAGACGAAAGGAGAATCAGAACATGAAATGGATGCTGTCAATATGCGCATTGCTTTTTCTTCTCACCGGATGTCAAAGTCAACATGATCAAGAGCAAGTAACTAGGCAAGAACCAGCAGTACCAGTCATGCAGCAGACGCAAAGTGAAATGAAGCAGCAAGGCTTTTTAAAATACAAAGTGCAGGGATCTGTTGTGTATATAGAAAGTACACTTCAAGATTTTCACCTTGAACCTTCACCCCTGAAAAAGGATAAGAAGACAGGGTATTTTACTGTGTATGTAGATGGGAAACGGGCAGGAAACGAATATACTGCGGCGTTTGTGGTCAAGCACCTTTCAAAAGGAAAGCATAAAATGACCGTTGTGCTAAATTCTCGTCACCCTGAATATAAGCAGAAAAGAGAGACATGGGATGTATTTGTCACGTAAAAGCATTTTCTGATCCATAGGTTTCGTGGTAAACTATGAATTGGAGGTGCAACATTTATGTATGCGACAATCGAATCTGTGGAGCTCCAAGAGGAAGCAAATCAATTGGCTGCCATGATTCTTCAGTCGGAGGAGGCTGAACATTACCGCAACTGCTTTAAGCGTCTCCAGCAAGACGAAGAAGCCCAACAAATTATTGCCCATTTTACAAAAGTAAAAGAGCAATATGAAGATGTGCAGCGGTTCGGCAAATACCATCCGGACTATAGAACGATCTCAAAAGAAATGCGTGAGGTCAAAAGAAAGCTAGATCTTCACGATACAGTGGTTGATTTCAAAAAAGCAGAAACAGCGATTCAATCCATCTTAGATGAGATTAGTATTGAAATCGGTCAAGCTGTATCAGCATATATTAAAGTTCCAACAGGGAACCCATATTTTGATGGTCTATCATCATGCGGCGGTGGCTGTGGATCAGGAGGCAGCTGTGGCTGTAAAGTATCTTGACGAGACTTGAACGTCTCGTCTTTTACATAATGAACGGAAAGAATTGAAAAGCGGCAGGTGAAAAGATGGATACCAAACGTCAAGGGATGGTCGTTTGGCTGCATTCGTTAAAGCAGTCAAAAGCGCTAAGGAAATTTGGGAATGTTCACTATATTTCAAGGAAAATGAAATATGCAGTGATTTATTGTGATATGAATGATCTTGAGCGCCACATGGCAAAGCTCAGTTCATTGCCATTTGTGAAACGTGTTGAGCCTTCCTATAAACCTTTTATTAAATTAGAGTACGAATCGAAATTGGACAAAGCAAAAGAGTATGACTATAAGGTGGGCTTTTAAAGACACAAAAAAACCCCCGCGGCATCACCCGCGGGGTCCTTCTATTCTTAATGATTCATTAAGGAGAAGGCAAAGGGAGAGGAGAAACCGGAGGAAGAACTTATGGGGAAACGTAAGTCTTCTCCGCGGTTGGCAACAGCACCACATCAGATGCTGTTAACAGTAGTATGACCCTCTCTTTTGTGATCTATACATAGAAAATGAATGGAATTCAGTGCATTGTCCCATGTGGAGTGGATATGGTAAGATAATGTTGAATTTTTTGTCATCAAACAATATTCAATAGATGCAAGCAGAAAAAGTGGTGGAAAAATGAGAGTGATTTCTGGAACAAAAAAAGGCCGCACGCTGAAAGCCGTACCCGGCCAATCAACAAGACCAACAACAGATAAAGTAAAAGAATCCATTTTTAATATGATTGGACCGTATTTTGATGGGGGATGGGCCCTTGATTTATTTGCTGGAAGTGGTGGTTTAGGTATTGAAGCGCTTTCTAGAGGGTTCGATCATTGTATATTTGTGGATCGAGATATGAAGGCGATTCAGACGATTAAAGGCAACTTGAATCAATTGTCGCTGATGGATCAAAGTGAAGTGTTTCGAAATGATGCAAACCGTGCACTCGCTGCTGTAGTGAAGCGAGAAGAATCTTTTCAAGCCATCTTCCTTGATCCGCCGTATAAAGATCAAAAGTTGAAAGCACTTCTTGATACGATTGATGAGCATTCCTTATTAGCAGATGATGGCGTCATTGTGTGTGAGCACGATAAAGATGTGACACTGCCAGAGGAAGCAGGACAGCTACATATCTCAAGGCAGGAAATGTACGGAATGACTGGCATTACGATCTATAGAAAGCGGGGAAATTAAAGCATGGGGAATATAGCCGTTTGTCCGGGTAGCTTCGATCCAGTCACATTGGGCCATTTGGATATTATCAAAAGAGGGGCAAAGATTTTTGATGAAGTATATGTGTGCGTCCTTAATAACTCGTCAAAAAAGCCGCTTTTTACTGTTGAAGAGCGATGTGAACTCATTCGTCAAGCAACAAAGGAGCTACCAAATATCAAAGTGGAATCCTTTCATGGACTGCTCGTTGATTATGCGAAACAAAAAGAGGCGAAAGTCATTTTGCGCGGACTTAGAGCGGTGACGGACTTTGAATACGAGATGCAAGGGACATCAATGAACAAAGTGTTGAATGATGACATTGAAACGTTCTTTATGATGACGAATAATCAATACTCTTTCTTAAGTTCAAGCATTGTTAAAGAAGTAGCGAAGTATCATGGATCAGTCAAAGAGCTTGTACCGCAAGAGGTCGAAGCTGCGCTGAAAGAAAAATTTAATGGATGAGTGCACTGTGCACTCATCCATTTTTTAATTTCTGATAATAGAGCGCAATATACACGATCAGACTGAACAAGGTGATGAGAGGACCAGCAGATACAAGCTGATTCCATAACACGCTGCTAAACATCACGACTTGCTCGCTTGCTTCAAATGCCCCTGCTGGAAGCGCCATGTCTGCTTTAGAGACGTAAAGGGGTTTGAATAACAGAAAGGCAAAGACGGCTGCGTAAATACCGTGAAGCAAACGGGCGAAGAAAAACGGTTTAAAGCGTATATCGGTGGCTGCCAATATCCCAGCTACCTGAGCTTGAACGGAGAATCCGCTAAATCCTAAAATAAAGCTGACCACAATTGTTTTAGCGAGCAGGGAAACCTCTTGTGACCCTGTGAGCTGACTTCCTAATGTGATTTCAAATAGACCCGCAATCATGGCTAGATCTAATTCTGGCGGAAGATGCATCGTTATCAGTATATAACCGATCCCGATAGAGAGAAGATCTGTTACATGCACAACAGCGAGCATTTGACTAAAGACAGAAAATAAAATGATAAAGCCGCCAATCATAAAGAGCGTTTGAACAGATGACATGACAGCGTCACTTAATATTTGGCCAAGTGGTCTTTTTTCTGCGAGTCTTGCCGTATGAAGAGCGCTGAATGCTTCTCGAATTGGAGGCAATAAAAATCCTTTTCGGCTTCTGAGGTGCGCATCATGACGTGCTTTATATCCGCGCATCGTCACCCCAACCGCGAGATTCCCTAAATAATGCGCACAGGCTAACACAATGCCTAAAGCTGGGTGATGAAAAAATCCTACAGCCACTGCTCCAAAAATGAACAAAGGGTTTGAAGAATTGGTAAATGACACAAGGCGTTCTGCTTCAATTCTTGTCAGCTGTCCTTCCTGCCGAAGTCTTGTCGTCAATTTAGCGCCAGAAGGAAAACCAGAGGCCATTCCCATCGCTAGTACAAATCCGCCGACACCAGGCACCCGAAAGATAGGCCGCATAAATGGCTCTAATAATACGCCGACAAATCTAACAATCCCGAAACTGATTAATAGCTCGGACAAAATAAAAAAAGGTAGCAGCGATGGAAAAACCACTTCCCACCACATTGCAAGTCCATTTTTCGATGCTTGCAAAGAGGCTTGTGGATGTGTAATCACAGTGGCTGTTAAAAAGATAAAAAAAGCAGCGATGAACAGAGTGTTCCATTTTTTCATGGAGATGTCGCCCCTTGCCGTTATAATCTATTGGCGAGCTCGTGATTAAAGAAAAAGAGATGCTAGCCGAGCCTGTCTTCTATTACTATACGATGAGAAGGGGCATGTTTAGACCTATAGATTCGTATATATGCATAGAAAGAGGAGGGTGGATTCATGAAACGACCGATTATCGGGCTTGCGCTGGGCTCCGGGGGTGCCAGAGGGATGGCGCATATCGGGGTTTTATCTAGTCTTGAGAAACAAGGAATTCAGGTGGATATGATCGCAGGAAGCAGTATTGGTGCTCTTGTGGGGAGCTTTTATGCGGCAGGACAAGACGTAGAAAAAATGAAAAAACTTGCACTTGTCTTCAGAAGAAAGTATTATGCTGACTATACACTGCCAAAAATCGGTCTGTTAAAAGGAAATCGAATTTTGCAGCTGATTCACACGTTTACATATGGGAAGAATATTGAAGAAATGCGCGTGCCGCTTGCGATTGTCGCCTGTGACCTTCAGACAGGGGAGAAGGTTGTGTTCAAAGAAGGGTCTGTCTCACAAGCAGTCAGGGCAAGCATTAGCATTCCGGGTGTGTTTGTTCCGCATGAAATAGGCGGCAGGCAATTGGTGGATGGAGCGGTAGTGGACCGCATTCCAGTCTCTGTTCTGAAAGAAATGGGGGCAGACCTCATTATCGCCTCTGATGTATCAAGGGTGAAAAAAACAGAAAAGGCAACGAGATTATCGGATGTCATTATGCAAAGTTTGGACATCCTTCAAAATGAATTGGTTCGTCACCAAACCATTCATGCAGATCTCATGATTCGGCCGAAGCTCGAGACCTTTAGCTCTAGTGCGTTTACACAGGTTCAAGAAATGATTGGAGCAGGTGAACTCGCCGCCGACCAACTAAAAGAAAAACTGAAAGATGTCATTGATAAATGGGAGTGTTAATCGAATGAAAAAATTAAATATTCGCTGGCTCAGCTTTTTTGCTGTTGTTCTAGTCTTATTTGGCTTAACTTTTGTGAAACTGCCCTATTACGTCACAAAGCCAGGTGATGCAACAGAAATTGCGCCACACATTCAAGTAGACGGAGGATTTGGCGAGAAGGGGAGCTTTTCTCTTATGACCATTAAAGTAGGTCCAGCCAATCCATATACGTATTTGCTTGCAAAAATGAACAAGTATGACGAAATCGTTCCAGAAGAAAATATTAAAGCGGACGGAGAGTCTGATGAGGATTATATGAAACGGCAGCTGCAGCTCATGAAAAGTTCTCAAGAAAATGCGATGATTGCCGCTTATACAAAAGCGGGGAAAAAAGTAGATTATACGTTTAATGGGGTATATGCGAGCTATGTGATGAAAGGAATGCCTGCATATGGGAAGATTGAAGTGGGCGATAAGATCAAAAGCGTCGACGGCCATACATATGAGTCAGCAGATAAAATGGTTTCGTATATCAGCAGTAAAAAAGCAGGCACGACTGTCCGTTTTGTACTTGAACGTAATGGCAAAGAAATCACGCAGAACGTGACGTTAAAACCATTTAAAGAAGAGCCAAAACGAGTGGGAATTGGCGTATCACTATTTACAGACCGTCATGTGAAAGTGTCTCCTTCTGTGAAAGTGGATATTGAAAACATCGGCGGCCCATCGGCTGGTTTAATGATGTCACTTGAAATTTACAATCAGCTGACAAAAGAAGATGAAACACATGGCTATGCGATCGCAGGAACTGGAACGATTGATGCAGATGGTACAGTCGGACCGATTGGCGGAATTGATCAAAAGGTTGTTGCAGCAGACAAAGCAGGAAAAGACATCTTCTTTGCACCGAATGATAAAGGTGACCCAAACTCTGACTATAAAAATGCAGTCAAAACAGCAAAAGATATTAAAAGTGATATGAAAATCGTTCCTGTGGATACCATGCAGGACGCACTAAACTATTTAAACAAATTAAAAGAGAAAGCATCATAAAAAAGAGCAGCCTGACTTGCAGGCTGCTTTTTTCTATCGAGATGAAAAGAGTCCGCTCTCTTCATCATATCGAATCGGTGATGTTTTAAACTCTGCTTTTGTTAACTCTGTTTGCATGGGTTCACAGATGGGAAGGCTGAACACCCTTGAAGCGCGAATATCAAGATCAAGGGCGGGATGTGAAAAGGAAGACAGTTTACTCACAAGTGGTACATCCAACTCTTTTTTTACAAGAGACAAGTACTGTTGTCCTTTCCTTGTCATTCCAAGTAAACGAATATAGGGCGCTTTTTTCTCTTCAAGCAGCTCGTGCATCGTCTTTTTCTTCACGTTCATTAATAGATGCGTATTCATCCGCTGTAACCTTGTCCACGTATATCGTTTTGTTTTGACAAGTGATAGATACTCCTCGTAGGAAGACGCATGTGTCATGGCTTTTTGCATGCGGTGTTCAATGCCTTCTTCAATTTCATAGATGCCCTCTAGTTCACTCGTATCCATTGTATGAAAAACATGTTTCAGAAAGCGAAAATAGGCTTCTTGCGTATGTAAAAGACCATATGAAGAATGATAGTCGTGTAATTGCTTTAAAGTAGCGTCCGGGAGGTAGGGCGTGACTGCTTGAAATGAGCTCTGTTCTTTTAATGCTTTTCGGATACTTGTGGCGCTTGCGATTTTTTGGTTGTTAGGCAGTTCTTCATCATGATAATCAGATGCAATTCTTTGAGACGTAAAAGGCTGCATGTGAGGAGCTCTCTCTAAGATGGCTTTAACATAATGAAAGCCTAAAATGTTATTTGGTTTGGACAAATCCAGTAAGTGTTCAGAATGAATGGCTTCTTGAAACGCAGCAGCAGCTGCTGCGGGATAACTAAGACCTTTTTTCACCTTTTCTTTTGTTAAAAGATCAATCTCTGCCTTTTTTTCATGCCAAGCGTGTGCTGTGCGCTCAAATGCATTGATCTCTCCATCCTCACTGCCGAAAAAAAGAGAATGGCATTTTAATGCATCGAGGATGGACACAGCGCCATTGGCGAAGGTTTCTGCCTTTTGTACGGCATATATGTATGGAAGCTCACACACAATGTCTACGCCGTTTTGCAGTGCCATTTTTGTGCGTGCCCATTTTGAGACGATGGCAGGCTCCCCGCGCTGGAGGAAAGAACCGCTCATGACGGCAATGGCAACATCTGAGGAGGTTTGTTTTTTCGCCTGATTCACATGATAGGCATGCCCATAATGAAATGGATTGTACTCGACAACGACTCCCACTGCTTTCAATAGATGTTCCGCCTTTCTTGCTATGGTTAAATGGTCTGTGCTACAGTAGCATAAGGGAAAAATGAAGACCATTTTTTTCAGTTTAGGCATTCCGAGAACTGATGTCAAACAGCCCTTTGACGTCATGAAGGACTGTAAAGAAAAAATATTGACAAATAGCATGATGAAAGCTATAATCATGTTTGTTGCTCTTAGAGGTGATACAATTGAAATGGACAGTTTATCAGTTACATCAAAAAGCTAAAAACAGCTTCGATTTTCATGAGACGGTTGACTTAAATGAACTTACTAGCCTTCATTCAGATATACGTCGTATTTCACCAGTAGAGGTGAAAGGGACTGGAGTGATCGAATCAAAGCAAGTCGCATTTGATTTAACCATCACAGGTGAAATGACATTGCCTTGTTCAAGAACGCTTGTTGATGTAAATTATCCATTTGCGATTTCAACAAAAGAACTATTTGTACTTCATAAGACAGACGATATAGAAGATGAAGACGTATCTGTTGTAGAAGACGATATCATCGACTTAACGCCTATAGTCAAGGAAGAAATTCTTCTTGAAGTGCCCATGCAAATCTTTTGCGACCAAGCTGACGTAAAAGGTGCTGCACCACAGGAAGGGAATGACTGGGCGGTCATTTCGGAAGATGCACATCAAAACCGAATTGATCCTCGTCTGGAAGGCTTGAAGAAGCTCTTAGAAGAAAATAATGAATCTTAACTCTTTAAGGAGGTGGGAATAATGGCTGTACCTTTTAGAAGAACTTCTAAAATGAAAAAAAGATTGCGTCGTACGCATTTCAAACTACAAGTACCTGGTATGGTAGCTTGCCCAGAATGCGGTGAAATGAAAATTTCTCATCGTGTCTGCAAATCTTGCGGAACATACAAAGGCAAAGACGTAAAAAGCAACTAATGCTTGATAAAAAAACGTGAGGGAATCTTCCCTTGCGTTTTTTTATTGATCTATTTTTAGGTTTCTCTCCTGCAAATAGTCTATCTACTCTAGTAAGCGCATATGATGTGGTATTCAGATTCAGGGGGGATGATGAGTTGACGATTACACGGCAGGACGCATGGACACAAGATGAAGATTTACTTTTAGCAGAAGTTGTCTTAAGGCATATCCGAGATGGCGGTACCCAGCTTTCAGCATTTGAAGAGGTTGGAAAAGCATTGTCAAGAACAGCAGCAGCATGTGGATTCAGGTGGAATTCTTACGTCAGAAAGCAGTACCAGGCAGGCATTGAGCTTGCCAAAAAACAGCGAAAAGAACTGCGTAAAAAAATTGGTATCCATTCTTCGGGTTTACCGCAGCATGCGTTCACCATAGAAGAGAAGGCATCTTCTGATCAGACTGAACTGACGCTTCGAGAAGTAATTCGGTTTCTAGAGCAGCTTGAGAAAGAACCATCTGGTCCAGCTTATTTACGGGAGGAGCTTAAAGATGCACAGCATCAATTAAAATCACTCACCGAAGAAAATGAACAGCTGAAACGTCAATTAAAAATGACAGAAGAAGATTACCGGGCACTTATTGGTATTGTTGAAAGAGTCAAACAGAATATCAGCTTAAAAGATTACGCAAAATAAGAAAACGCCCCTCACAGATGGAAAGAGGGGCGTTTTCTTAATGATTAAGCGGACTCACCTGTGTTCTTTTGAATATGTGCAGGCTCCCAAATGAGTGGGTTTTCTCCTTTATCGCGTTCCATATCATATTTCACCGCTTCAAAGCCCATTTTATCCCAAAAACCGGCAGATTTGACGCGTGGATTCGTTCGAATTGGAAGGCCGAAAGATTTTGCGAAATCAACAAGCGCTTCGCCGTATCCTTTACGCTGATATCCTGGCAGCACTTCTAGTTTCCACAGCTCTAGATAATCATGATTATGGTCAAAATACGTCGTCGTCGAGCCATCTACTTGATAGAGGCTCATACGTGCCACAAGCTTATCTCCAAAGTAAATCCCATAAAATGGAGAGTTGCTGTCATTTTCAATCATATTACTTTCTAGGTCTTCAAGCATGGAAAGTTCTTGTATGCCATATTCCTTAAATTGTTTAAATTCCTCTAATGTTTTGTAGTTAATCAGAAGACGTTTTACTTGTGTCATGTGATCTTCCCCCTTACACACATAATGTCGACAGTGATGTCATTGAAGGCGTTTTCATCCCATCCGCCTAAAAAAAGTTTTTACACTTATTATTATAGTTTTTTAATTAAAAAAATTCAATCATAGCGCGTTATCTGCTTTTTGCATCGTAGCACGAAACTGGTAAAATAGTTGATAACATGAAGTAAACAGAAAAAGGGAAGTGCGGCAATTGAAAATTGGAATCATTGGCGGTGGTGCGATTGGTCTGCTTTGTGCCAGTTATTTATCAGAGCATCATGACATCACCCTCTTTACAAGAAGAAAACAGCAGGCAGAAGAAATTCGAGCATTAGGCATTGAACGAATGGTGAGAGGGGAAACCATTCAATCAGCTGTTGGAGCCGATACGGGAGTCAAAGGAATATTTGATTTGCTGATTGTGACAGTGAAGTATCATCACCTGCAAGATGTTCTAGGGGAATTATCGGGACTGCCTCATCAGCGGATCTTATTTTTGCAGAACGGAATGGCCCACCTCGTCGATTTAAAGAACTGGAAAACGGCACATCAGTTATATATTGGTGTAGTAGAGCATGGCGCAATGAAGGTGTCTGATCGCGCAGTAAACCATACAGGAATTGGTGTCATCAAGTGGGGAGCATTTCTGCATGAGGAAAAAGGACCTATGAGTAGTGAACTGTCAACGGGCGATTTTCAAATGGTTTATACAGATGAATGGAAGAAAGTACTGGAGGAAAAACTGCTCGTCAATGTGTGTATTAATCCGTTGACGGCTTTATTACATGTGAATAATGGGGAATTGGTATCGAACCCTGCATATGAACATATGATGACATGTGCATTTGAAGAAGCGGTTTCCATTCTAGGGTTGCCTGAGAAAGATCGTCTATGGGCTCATGTGAAATCAATTTGTCATCAAACGGCTGCCAATCAATCGTCGATGCTGCAAGATATCGTCAAAGGCCGCCAAACTGAAAGAAAAGCAATCATTGGCTACCTTTTAAAAAAAGCTCAAGGTCAAGGGATGACGCCGCCATTCCTCACTTTCTTGAATAGAAGCTTGGAAGTATTGGAAAAAAAGCAAACAAAATCTTTTGAGTGAGCTCATTTACATGCTATACTTTTTTCGGGAAACTAACTATTTATTGAAGAAAGGAAGTTCTAAACATGCAATTGACTGAACTTTCCATCCGAAGTCAGAATTTATTCATACGTGATTATATAGAAGAAAAAAAAGAGATGACTGCTTTTTTTGATTATGATATACATTCTGAGCACACATGGAAAAAGAGATACGACGATCTCATGGAAAGGAGCTTCCCGCGCGAGGCTTTAGCGGATTATATGAGCGCATATCATGCGAAATTTGATTCGGCTGCGATGCGTGAGAATATTGAGAAGATCCGTGATGAACGGAGCGTCATGGTGGTTGGAGGACAGCAGGCAGGCTTACTGGCAGGTCCGCTTTATACCATACATAAAATCATTTCCATTATTCAGTTTGCCAAAGAAAAAGAATCAGCGCTTGGCGTTCCTGTTATTCCGGTCTTTTGGGTAGCGGGTGAAGATCACGACGTAGACGAAATTAACTTTGTGTACACGTCTGGCGAAAAAGGCCCAGTCAAACAAAAGCTTCCATTACATCATGTGAAAAAAACAGCTGCGAAAAGAACACCTCTTCACCAAGAGAAAACAGAGAGATGGCTTCGTGATGTATTTTCAACCTATGAGGAATCTGCTTACACCAATGACTTGTTTGATCAGCTTCTTCGATGTTTACGCAAATCAGAAACGTTTACTGATTTCTTTGAGTGGATTGTTTGCGATCTATTTGAAGAAGATGGACTCCTGTTATTGAATTCAGGAGACTTCGGCGTGAAGCCACTTGAACGTACGTTATTCAAGCAAATTGTGGAGTCGAGTGATGCGATCGTGGCTCGCTTAAATAACACGCAGGCTGCCATGAAACAAGCGGGGTATCAGCCGATTATTGAAGCTGGTGACCATCAAGCCAACTTGTTTTACGAATATGATGATGAACGTTTCCTCATTGAACAAGAGAATGGCCAATTTTCTATATCTGAAGTGGGGCTTACTTGGACAAAAGATGAGCTTTTGCAGGAAGTCGAGGAGCACCCAGAGCGGTTTAGCAATAATGTGGTGACCCGTCCATTGATGCAGGAAGCCCTTCTTCCAACGCTTGCTTTTATGGCTGGACACGGTGAAGTGAACTATTGGGGTGAGCTGAAAGGCATCTTCGAGTACTTCGATGTCAAAATGGCACCCGTTCTTCCAAGACTGCACGTCACCATTCTTGAAAGGCATATTGATAAGAAGCTGCCAATAAGAGAATTGTCGGTTGAAGAGGTGCTGACAAAAGGCGTGAAAGAAAAGAAGGATGCGCACTTTCAGCAAAGTCTTCCAGACAGCTTCGTTCAATCAGTTCAACATGCCAAACGTGAATTAGCGAATGTTCACGAGGCAATGAGACAAGAAGCGCTAGAGATCGAACCAAGCTTTGAACAGCTATTAGATAAAAATGCCAAATTTATAGAAGACCAGCTTCAATTTGTTTATCAAAAGGTTGCAAAGCGTGTGGAAGAGAAGGAAGGATACATCCTTCGAGATTTTGAAAGGATTGAAAATAGTTTAAAACCACTCGAAGCACCACAAGAAAGAATTTGGAATATCATGTACTTTTTAAACAAATATGGTCCAGAATTCTTCAAAACGTTCAAAAATCTGCCATTTTCATTTCAAAACAAGCAACAAATTGTCAAACTTTGAAATAAAGTTTTAATGAACCCTGACTAGTTCAGGGTTTTTTTTTATGTGGAAACAGTGTAAAATAAGTTTTGTGGAGAGAAGTGGTGGATAGTGGAGAGTATGGGTGAGAAAGTGGGGCTCTAATATCATGTTCATGGGTGAATACCAACATACGATTGATACAAAAGGGCGCATGATCATCCCTGCTAAATTTAGAGACGGTCTCGGAGAACAGTTTGTGCTGACGAGAGGGCTTGATCAATGTTTATTTGGCTACCCTATGAGTGAGTGGAAACTAATTGAAGAGAAACTCAAAGCACTGCCGCTAACGAAAAAAGATGCACGTGCGTTTACCCGGTTCTTCTTCTCCGGCGCAGTTGAATGTGATCTGGACAAGCAGGGGCGCATTAACATCGCATCCAACCTACTCCAATATGCAAAACTCGAAAAAGAATGTGTGGTCATCGGCGTTTCAAATCGAATTGAGTTGTGGAGTAAGTCGATCTGGGAACAATATACAGAAGAGCAAGAAGATTCTTTTGCTGAAATTGCTGAAAACATGATTGGATTTGATATATAATAATCCCTTGTGCAGCAAGCTTTCTACACATTCATTTCTATTTGAAAAAGGTGGGACCATATCATCATGTTTCAACATGAGACAGTATTATTAAAAGAAACAGTTGACGGTTTAAACGTCAAAGAAGACGGTACATATGTGGACTGCACGCTAGGCGGCGCAGGTCATAGCTCATATTTACTATCTCAATTATCAGAAAAAGGTACATTGATTGGGTTTGACCAAGACGATGCTGCACTGGATCATGCACGAGAGAAGCTCGCACATGTTAAAGCGAACATTCTTTTCATAAAAAGCAACTTCCGATATTTAAAAGAACGTCTGAATGAACAAGGAATTACAAGCGTAGACGGTGTGATTTTTGATCTTGGGGTTTCATCACCTCAGCTTGACACACCAGAGAGAGGCTTTAGTTATCACCATGATGCACCTCTTGACATGCGAATGGATCAAACCGCTGCTTTGTCGGCAAAACAAGTGGTGAATGAATGGCCATTTGAAGATCTAGTTCGGATTTTCTACAAATATGGGGAAGAAAAATTCAGCAAGCAAATCGCACGCAAAATTGAAGAAGCCAGAAAAAAAGCGCCAATTGAAACAACAGGTGAGCTTGTCGACATCATTAAAGAAGGAATTCCCGCACCTGCAAGGCGAAAAGGCGGACATCCAGCGAAAAGAGTATTTCAAGCGATCCGAATTGCCGTAAATGACGAATTGAAAGTATTTGAAGAAGCACTAGAACAAGCAATAGAGTTACTCAATCCGAAGGGGAGAATTTCTGTCATTACATTCCATTCACTTGAAGATCGGATTTGTAAAAGTACATTTAAAGAAATGTCTTCTCTTCCAGAACTTCCGCACGGACTACCAGTGATTCCAGAAGGACTTGAACCAAAACTGAAGCTGATCACGAGAAAACCAATCGTTGCATCAGAACAAGAGCTGGAATATAACAACCGTGCCCGTTCAGCGAAGCTCCGAATTGCAGAAAAAAAGTAAACGACACCATAGATGATGATAAAAAGGAGGTTTCTTATGAGTAATTTGGCTTACCAAAGAGAAGTAAAGCAACATCAAACCGAGCAACAAGGTCAATCGGTTGTGATTAGAAGAAGAGGTTCTATTACACTTGGTGAAAAAATCTTACTTGTCATGTTTGTCATGGCTCTCATGTGCAGCTCGATCCTCATCATTTCGAAAGCCTTTGCTGTTTATCACGCAAATATCGAAGTGCAGAAGCTAGAACAGCAAGTGTCTTTAGAATCGAAAAAGATCACTGAACTGCAAAAGCAAAAAGATTTACTAAGTGAACCAGAGAGAATCATTGAAGCCGCTAAAAAAGCAGGCTTAAGCATGTCGAAAGATGTTAAGAAGGTCGATTAACATGGCGATGCCTAAAAAGAATAAAATGATGAACAGAGGCGCGGCAATTGCGAGTATTTGCTTCGCCCTGTTTTTCTTTATCATCCTTGCACGTTTTATTTATATTCAGATTACGGGAACCGTCGATGGACAAGTGTTAGCTGCAAAAGCCAATGAACAATATCAATCGAAAAAAACACTTGAAGCCAAAAGAGGGTCCATTTTAGACAGAAACGGAAATGTGATTGCAGAAGATACATCTGTGTATAAGCTGATTGCGATCATGAGCAAGAAAATGACGGTCGATCCAAAGCATCCGATGCATGTCGTTGACAAAGAAAAGACAGCAAAAGAGCTGTCAAAGGTCATTGATATGAGTGAGAGTGAAATTTTAAAGCGTCTGAATACAAAAGATGCATTCCAAGTCGAGTTTGGTAAAGCTGGAAAGGATATTAGTTTTTCAACTAAGGAAAAAATTGAAAAGCTAAAACTTCCTGGGATCGCCTTTGAAAAAGATACAAAGAGGTATTATCCAAACGGCATGTTTGCTTCGAACTTAATCGGTTATGCTAGATTAGATGAAGCGACGAAGGACATGTCAGGCGCAATGGGTCTAGAAAAGGCTCTGAATAAATATTTAAAAGAAAAAGATGGCTATGTAACGTATAACAGCGACAGAAGCGGATGGGCACTTCCGAATAGTAAAGAAGACATCGTTGCCCCGAAAGACGGGAAAAACGTCACACTGACCATCGACCAAAAAATTCAAGCATTTCTTGAAGAAAGTATGACGCAGGTCGCAAAAAAATATAAGCCGAAGAAAATCATTGCGACAGTCGTTGATCCGAAAACTGGAAGAGTTCTTGCAATGGGACAGCGGCCAAGCTTTAATTTAAATGAACTCGACATTACGAATTATAACAACGATGTCATTTCCTACGCATTTGAACCAGGTTCAACGATGAAAATTTTTACACTCGCTGCTGCTATCCAAGAAGGAGTGTACCAAGGCAGTGACAAGTATCAGTCTGGTACTTATAAAGTAGGCGGCGGTCTTGTAAGAGACCATAACAACGGAAATGGTTGGGGGAAAATTGATTTTCATGAAGGTGTTCTACGTTCTTCAAACGTAGCTTTTGCGAAACTGGCAAAAGAAAAGCTAGGTTTCACACGCTACGAACAATACTTACAAAAATTCCATTTCTATGACAAAACAGGCATAGACTTGCCGAACGAAGCGTCTAGTAAAATCAATTTCAGATACGAATATGACAAAGCATCGACTGCTTATGGTCAGGCGTCCGCGATTACCCCAATTCAGCAAATTGAAGCGGCGACAGCCATTGCAAACGGTGGAACGATGATGAAGCCATATGTAATCGATCATATTACAGACCCGAACACAAACAAAACAATTTTACAGCACGAACCAACAGTGGCAGGAAAACCAATTTCTTCTGATACAGCGAAGCAAGTCCGTGACATTTTAGGTGAGGTCGTTTCCTCAAAAATTGGCACAGGACAGCCATATCAAATCAAAGGTTTTGATGTCGCTGGGAAAACGGGCACAGGACAAATTGGCGGTGCTGGCGGCTACCTTCAAGGGAGAAACGATTACGTCTTTTCATTTATGGGAATGGCACCAAAAGATGATCCGAAGCTACTCGTTTATGTGGCTGTCCAACAGCCTCAGCTATCTGAAACACAAACAGGCTCTGCCCCTGTTTCAGAAATCTTTAACCCTGTGATGAAAAATAGTTTGCTTTATTTAAATATCGCACCAACAAAAACAGACGATAAAAAATCTGGCAAACAGAAAATAAAACAAGAAACAATGCCGTCATTCCTAGATTTAGAAGTGAAACAGGCAGAAACAGAAGCAAAAAACAAAAAGTTATCACCTGTTGTCATTGGTGACGGTCTATCCATTAAACGCCAATGGCCAAATGCGGGCTCTGAATTCTCTGAAAGCCAGAAAGTCTTTTTGAAAACAGCAGGGAAAACCATTAAAATGCCTGATATGACAGGCTGGTCCAGAAGGGAAGTTCTTCAATATGCGTCTATTTCAGGTGTGCATATTGAAACAAATGGACAGGGATATGCTGTCAAACAAAGCGTGAAAAGTGGAGCGGAGATTTCAGATAAAGTCGTCACAGTGACCTTCAAAAGTCCAAATTAACTTGAAAACCTAGCAAATCATTTGCTAGGTTTTTTTCTTTTGCTTGAGCGATGGACGAGATCGTTCTATAAAAAGACGAGCCTGCATATGATGAAAACAAGCCATATGTAAGGAGTGAACCGGGCGTGCGAGTGTCAAGTGTAACAGTGAGAAAACGATTGCTTTTCGTGCTGCTGTTTGGGGTGATCATTTTTTTCATCATAGATACTAGATTAGGATATGTGCAGTTTATTATGGGCGAGAAGCTGACAAGTTTAGCGAAAGATTCATGGAGCCGTAACCTCCCATTTGAACCAGAACGAGGAGATATTTTGGATCGAAATGGGGTGGAGCTGGCGACGAACAAAAGTGCTCCCTCTATTTTAGTCGTGCCGCGGCAGGTGAAAGACCCAGCAGAAACAAGCAAAAAATTAGCTGCAGTGCTGAATATGTCTGAGGAGAAAGCGTACAAGCATGTCACCAAGAAAACGTCTATTGAACGAATTTCCCCAGAGGGGAGAAAAGTATCTCATGAAAAAGCAAAAGAAGTCAGAGAGCTTGATTTAGATGGAGTCTATGTAGCAGAGGACAGCATCAGACATTACCCGTTTGGAAGTTTCTTATCTCATGTATTAGGTTTTGCTGGAATTGATAATCAGGGCTTACTTGGGCTAGAAGCGTACTATGATGATGACCTAAAAGGTGAAAAAGGCTCTGTGAAATTTTATTCTGATGCAAAAGGGCAGAAAATGCCAGATGAAGCAGATGATTATACACCGCCTAAAGATGGGCTTGATATGAAATTAACAGTTGATTCAAAAGTGCAAACCATCATCGAACGAGAACTAGACAATGCTCAGGCAAAATATAACCCAGATGGTATGATTGCCATAGCCATGAATCCGAAAAATGGTGAGGTGCTGGGAATGTCGAGCAGACCTGACTTTGATCCGGCTGACTATCAATCAGTTGATTCAAAAGTATTTAACCGAAACTTACCGGTGTGGAGCACATATGAGCCAGGATCGACGTTTAAAATCATTACACTGGCAGCTGCCCTGGAAGAAAATAAAGTAAATTTAAAACGTGATCATTTTTTTGACAGCGGATCTGTGACAGTGGATGGCGCAAGACTCAGGTGCTGGAAAAAGGGAGGACATGGATCACAGTCGTTTCTAGAAGTGGTACAAAACTCTTGTAACCCAGGATTCGTCGAGCTAGGCGACCGTCTTGGGAAAGATAAACTATTTTCTTATATTAAAAATTTCGGCTTTGGTCAAAAGACAGGAATCGACCTTCAAGGAGAAGGTAGAGGAATTTTGTTCCCGCTTGATCGTGTTGGTCCTGTAGAACAGGCAACAACAGCCTTTGGTCAAGGTGTATCTGTTACGCCGATTCAACAAGTAGCTGCAGTGGCAGCCGCAGTAAATGGAGGAACGCTTTACACGCCGTATATTGCAAAAGAATGGATCGATCCAATTACAAAAGAGGTAGTGAAAAAGCAATCACCAATTGCCAAGAAGAAAGTCATTTCAGCGGAGACGTCTAAAGAAATCAGGTATGCCCTTGAAAGTGTAGTCGCTCAAGGAACTGGTCGGAATGCATTCGTTGAAGGATATCGGGTGGGCGGAAAAACAGGAACAGCACAGAAAGTAAAAGACGGAAAGTACATGGAAAATAACCACATTGTGTCATTTATCGGGTTTGCACCTGCGGATGATCCAAGCATTGTTGTATATGTAGCAGTAGATAACCCAAAAGGCACGATTCAATTTGGTGGGACAGTAGCAGCACCTATTGTGGGCCATATTATGCGAGACAGTCTGCCTGAAATGGGCGTGAAAAAAAGAAAAGGACAAATTGAAAAGAAGTATCAATGGCTGGACACAAAAACCATTGAGGTACCGAATCTTGTAGGAGGATCTGTTTCTGACCTTGAATCACTCCTGATTAATCTAAAGATTGATGCTTCAGGAACTGGCAGTAAAGTGGTGAAGCAATCGCCTGCTGCCGGCACAAAGGTCAAAGAAGGTTCCACGATCCGATTATACTTAAATGATGAATAATAAAGAATGAACAGAGGGTAGCCGCACTCATTCGGCTGCCTCTTTTTGTTGAAACAGAAGGGTCGCTTTAAAAAAAGAGCATAAAGTGTGCTTTTTCCAAGAGAAACTTAAGGAATACGCTGGATGTATCCTTTTTTTTACGATAAAATATAGACTGTGTGTTTTTTTCACAAGACATGCACGTGAACGAATTTGAGAGGTTTGATATGAAATGAAATTACAAGAACTCCTTACATACTTTAAAAGTGAAAACAATGAACTGATAAACGAAAATCCGGAGATTACTTCCATTGAAATGGATTCAAGAGAAGTGAAAAAAGGGAGTCTTTTTGTCTGTATAAAAGGCTATACAGTAGATGGACATGATTACGCTGAAAAAGCAGTGAAAAGCGGGGCTGCAGCGATTGTAGCAGAACACCCACTTCACATAACAGATGTACCAGTCATTATTGTAAAACACTCTCAAAGAGCACTTGCAAGAATAGCAGATGCTTTTTACGAACAGCCAACTCATCAACTCAATCTAATTGGTATTACAGGAACGAACGGGAAGACGTCCACAACACACATGATTGAGCAAATCATGAGAAAAGCCGATAAAAAAACAGGTTTAATCGGTACGATGTATATGAAGGTAAACGATGAAATTCTCGAAGTGAAAAACACAACACCTGAGAGTGTCACCCTTCAGAAGACCTTTAAGCAGATGCTTGATCAAGACGTAGATACGGCCATTATGGAAGTATCATCACATGCTTTGCATCTTGGGCGTGTTCATGGATGTGATTATGATATTGCCGTCTTTACAAATCTTACCCAAGATCATTTGGACTACCACAACACAATGGAAGAATATAAACATGCAAAAAGCTTGCTCTTTTCCCAGCTCGGAAGTGCCTTTCAGCACGATAAGCCGAAGCATGCCATTTTAAATGCAGATGATGAAGCGTCTAGTTATTTTGAAAAAGTCACAGCTGCTGAAATTATGACGTATGGCTTAGAGCAAGAAGCAGATGTAATGGCAAAGAACATTCAAATCAAACCAAAGGGAACACAATTTGATTTGATCACCCCAATCGGCACAAAAAATGTGACGGTTGCCCTTATTGGGAAATTCAATGTGTATAACATTTTAGCAGCTGTATCAGTAGGCATTGTATCAGGTTTAACGTTTGAAACGATCGTTAGTGCCATTGAAGAACTTGAGGGAGTCAAAGGAAGATTCGAACTTGTGAATTTTGATCAAGACTTCCCAGTCATCGTTGATTATGCGCACACACCTGACAGTTTAGAAAATGTACTGACTACGTGTAGAGAATTAACAGAAGGTAGAATTTTCTGTGTAGTTGGCTGCGGGGGCGACCGTGATAAAACCAAGCGCCCTCAGATGGCCCAAATCGCTGTGAAATATGCAGATGAGCCTGTTTTTACATCAGATAATCCAAGAAGTGAAGATCCATCAGCCATTTTGAAAGACATGGAAAATGGCGTGCCAAACGCCTATTATCACAGCTTTGTGAACCGGAAACAGGCCATCTTTTTTGCCATTGCTAATGCAAAAAAGGGCGATACAGTCTTAATAGCTGGAAAAGGCCATGAGACGTACCAAATCATTGGTGATCAAGTCTATGACTTTGATGATGCCAAGGTGGCAGCGGACGCTATTGTAGATCTAAACAAATCTTAAAAATGATGAAAAGAGTGTAATGAAATGAAGCATTTTGTACAAAAACAACATACGAAAGACACGAATGAATATCATAATAATGAATGCTATTTTCTAATGGAAAACGGCTTTGGAAATTCGGAAGGAGTAAAGAACAATGCTTGAACAGGTGATATTGTTTACAATCATAATGGGATTTTTAATCAGTGTTCTTTTATCCCCGATTTTTATTCCGTTTTTAAGAAGACTTAAATTTGGTCAAAGTATTAGAGAAGAAGGACCTCAGTCTCACCAAAAGAAATCTGGTACCCCAACAATGGGTGGAATTATGATTATCTTTTCTATTACAATTACAACGATCGTGATGATTAACAAATTCTCTGAGATTAGTCCAGAAATGTTTTTATTGTTATTTGTCACCCTTGGCTACGGATTATTAGGATTTTTAGATGATTATATTAAAGTAGCGATGAAGCGAAATCTTGGCTTAACATCAAAACAAAAACTGATCGGGCAAATTGTGATTGCTGTGATTTTCTATGCAGTCTTCCATTATTATGAGTTTGCAACGACTATTCGCATTCCAGGAACAGATGTCAGCTTTGACTTAGGATGGGCATACTTTATCCTCGTCGTTTTCATGCTTGTCGGTGGTTCTAATGCGGTAAACCTTACAGATGGACTTGATGGTTTATTATCTGGAACAGCTGCTATTGCATTCGGAGCTTTTGCTATATTGGCTTGGAATCAATCTCAGTATGATGTGGCGATCTTTTCGGTAGCAGTAGCAGGCGCTGTCCTTGGGTTCCTTGTCTTTAATGCGCATCCTGCAAAAGTATTTATGGGTGATACGGGGTCGCTTGCTTTAGGCGGTGCCATCGTGGCCATTGCCATTTTAACGAAACTTGAGATTTTACTCGTCATTATTGGAGGAGTATTTGTTGTTGAAACGTTATCCGTTATCCTTCAAGTCATCTCCTTCAAAACAACTGGAAAAAGAATCTTTAAGATGAGCCCGCTTCACCACCACTATGAGTTAGTTGGCTGGTCTGAGTGGAGAGTAGTTGTCACCTTCTGGACAGCTGGTTTATTGCTTGCTGTTTTAGGAATTTACATCGAGGTGTGGTTATAATTGAATAGGATGCAAATGTTAAAAGATGAACATGTACTAGTACTAGGCCTTGCAAAAAGCGGATATGCGGCAGCCTCAATTCTTCACGAGCACGGAATAAACGTGACGGTCAATGACCAAAAAGCTTTTGAAGAAAACGAGCCTGCTCAGTTACTTTCTGAAAAGGGGATTGATGTCATTTGTGGCAGTCATCCTCTTCGTGTGTTCGACGATAAAGAAATTACGATTTTAATTAAGAATCCTGGAATTCCTTATGAGAATGTGATGGTTCAAGAGGCGCTTCGCCGAAAAATTCCAGTTTGGACTGAAATAGAATTGGCGTATCATTTGACCTCATCTCCTTTTATTGGGATTACCGGATCAAATGGAAAAACAACCACTACTACTTTAATTTATGAAATGTTGAAAAAAGACAGCCAAAAAACATTGGTAGCAGGTAATATCGGAACGGTCGCAAGTGAAGTTGCCGCGCGTGCAGCGGGCGATGAATGGATCGTAACTGAGCTCTCTTCATTTCAGTTAATGGGAACCGTTGAATTCAGACCTAAAATCAGCTTAATATTAAATATTTTTGACGCACATTTAGACTATCATCACACGCGTGAAGAATACGAAAAAGCAAAACAGAAAGTGTATGCACATCAACTGGAAGATGACATAGCTGTGGTTAACCTAGATGATCCATCTGTTGTCAAACTAGCAGAAGATTCGAAAGCGCAAAAAGTGTTTTTCTCAGTTAAAGAGCCGGTAGCACATGGAGCGTTTATTAAAGATGATGCCATCTACTATATGAATGAACATGTCATTGACCTCAAGGATGTTGTTCTTCCTGGTGAGCATAACCAAGAAAATATTCTAGCAGCTATTTGTGTTGTAAAAAATGCAGGCTGCTCAAACGAAGCGATTGCGCAAGTTCTTACTACATTTAGTGGAGTGAAGCATCGTTTGCAATTTGTGGAGACGATTCAAAATAGAAAATTTTATAATGACAGTAAAGCGACCAATATACTGGCAACAAGTAAAGCTTTGTCTGCCTTCAAGCAGCCGACCATTTTACTAGCAGGTGGACTGGATCGTGGCAATGAATTTGATGAATTAAAACCTTTTATGAAGAATGTAAAAGGAATAATTACATTTGGTGAGACTTCGCCTAAGTTTGTGAAGCTTGGTGAAGAGCTGGGAATACATCACGTAAAACATGTCGATAATGTTGAACAAGCAGTACCTGCGGCGTTTAGCATATCTGAAGAAGAAGACGTGATTTTATTGTCTCCAGCTTGTGCAAGTTGGGATCAGCATAAAACATTTGAAGAACGTGGAGACATGTTTGTAAACGCCGTGCATATGCTTAAATAAGGGCTTGTCTCTCATATGACTGACAGCCCAAATGAAATTATGCTTGGGGTGTCGGTCTCTTGACGAATAAGAAAACTTCTCCGGATTTTTTGCTTGTTGTCATTACGTTACTTTTATTGACGATTGGTTTAATTATGGTGTACAGCGCAAGTGCTGTGTGGGCATCGTATAAATTTGATGATTCGTTTTATTTTGCAAAAAGACAGCTTTTGTTTGCCGGAATCGGAGTTATCGCAATGTTTTTCATTATGCGGGTCGATTATTGGACGTGGCGGACTTGGTCAAAGATACTGATTGCAGTGTGTTTTCTCCTCCTCGTGCTTGTCTTGATTCCTGGTATCGGCATGGAGAGAAATGGTTCAAGAAGCTGGATTGGTGTCGGTGCGTTTAGTATTCAGCCCTCTGAATTTATGAAGCTTGCGATGATTGCGTTTCTTGCAAAATTCTTATCTGAAAAGCAAAAGAATATCACATCCTTTCGTAAAGGTTTTGCCCCAGCACTAGGCATTGTGTTTTCTGCATTTGCCATCATTATGCTGCAGCCGGACCTAGGTACAGGAACGGTTATGGTTGGAACCTGTATTATTATGATATTTGTTTCAGGTGCGAGAATCGCTCACTTTATCTTTCTCGGTCTTTTAGGGCTTAGCGGATTTGCCGCACTTGTCTTATCAGCACCCTATCGAATAAAACGAATTACATCTTATTTAAATCCTTGGGAGGATCCACTTGGCAGCGGGTTTCAAATTATTCAATCCTTATACGCTGTCGGTCCAGGCGGTCTGTTTGGAATGGGGCTAGGTCAGAGTAGACAAAAATTCTTCTATTTGCCTGAGCCTCAAACAGACTTTATCTTTGCTATATTGTCTGAAGAACTTGGATTTATAGGTGGATCACTCATTTTGCTTCTCTTTAGTGTTCTATTGTGGAGAGGCATTAGAATAGCCCTCGGGGCACCAGATTTATATGGAAGTTTCTTGGCAGTGGGTATCATCTCAATGGTTGCCATTCAAGTAATGATTAATATCGCAGTTGTCACTGGTCTCATCCCTGTGACGGGCATCACACTCCCATTTTTAAGTTATGGCGGTTCATCACTGACATTAATGCTGATGGCAATTGGCGTACTTTTGAATGTAAGCAGGTATGCTAGATATTAATGTGCTGATAGTTCATGAAACCATATAGACTTTTATTTTGCAAAAGTATGAAAAAATGATTTGAAGAGTGAAAATGGCAGTTTCTGTTTCGAAAACATGATGATTGACTCTTCTTTACAGGTTTTGACGGAGCCCTGTTGTTTAAAACAGGGTTTATACTTTGTTCAGAGCAGAAAAAAATTGAGGGGAAATGGTATAATGCGTATAGTTATTAGTGGAGGCGGAACAGGCGGGCATATTTATCCTGCTCTAGCTTTTATTAAAGAAGTGAAAAGACTGCATCCTGATGTGGAATTTTTATATATTGGCACTGAGAATGGGCTTGAAAAGAAAATTGTAGAAAGAGAAAATATCCCTTTTAAATCAATTGAAATTTCAGGTTTTAAAAGAAAGCTTTCGTTTGATAATGTAAAAACAGTGATGAGGTTTCTAAAGGGCGTCCAAAAAAGTAAATCTTATTTAAAAGAATTTAAGCCGGATGCTGTTATTGGAACAGGTGGTTATGTGTGTGGTCCAGTTGTTTATGCTGCGTCTAAGCTAAAAATCCCAACGATCATTCACGAACAAAATAGCCTGCCAGGCATCACAAATAAGTTTCTGGCACGGTATGTGAATAAAGTAGCCATCTGTTTTGAAGAAGCAAAGGAACACTTTCCTTCAGAAAAGGTTGTTTTTACGGGAAACCCAAGAGCCTCTGAAGTCGTCTCTATTAAAGAGGGAAAATCTCTTAAAGAGTTTGGGCTGGATGAGAAGAAAAAAACGGTTCTCATTTTTGGCGGGAGCAGAGGTGCAGCTCCAATCAATCGAGCAGTGATTGACATGCAAGATGAATTAAAGGCAAAGAACTATCAGCTTTTATATATTACAGGTGAGGTTCATTATGAAAAAGTGCTGAACGAATTAAAAGAAAAAGGTGAAGCACCGAATATGATCACAAAGCCTTTCTTGCATCAAATGCCGGAGTATTTAAAATCAATTGATGTCATTGTTGCAAGAGCGGGAGCCACAACGATTGCTGAAGTGACGGCACTTGGAATTCCGACCATCTTCATTCCAAGTCCATACGTCACCGCAAATCATCAAGAAATTAACGCGAGATCACTTGAAAAACATGATGCTGCGATCGTTTTAAGAGAATCAGAGCTTTCTGGAGATCGCTTGCTTCATGCAATTGATGAAATTGCTGGTAATGACGAGAAACTACATCAAATGAGCCGTTTAACAAAAGAACTCGGAGTACCAGATGCGGCCACACGTTTATATAATGTGTTAAAAGAAATTACGACTTCATGATGAATGATATGAGGTAAGGCGGAGGGTAATATGGAGAACTTGAAGAATGAATTATTAGAAGCGCAAGTTGGTAAAGTACTTGAAAATGAACCGCTTGCAAATCATACGACAATGAAAATAGGTGGACCAGCCGATCTATTAGTCATCCCTAAAGATGTCGATGCTGTCAAAACAATTATGGATCAGGTGAAAAAACATGATACTCAATGGACGGTCATTGGGAGAGGGTCCAATTTACTTGTTCTTGATAAAGGAATTCGTGGGGTCGTTTTAAAGCTGGGCGCTGGGCTTGATCACTTAACTGTCAATGATGAAGAAATTACAGTTGGCGGAGGCTATTCAGTTGTAAGACTTGCTACGTCTCTTAGTAAGCAGGGGCTGTCAGGATTGGAATTCGCAGCTGGTATTCCAGGTTCTATTGGTGGCGCTGTTTATATGAACGCAGGGGCACATGGATCTGACATTAGCAAGATTCTTGTGAAAGCGAGAGTCTTATTTGAAGATGGAACGATCGAGTGGTTAACTAATGAGCAAATGAACTTCAGCTATCGAACTTCTGTGCTTCAAAAGGAACGCCCTGGAATTGTTCTAGAAGCAGTTTTCAAGCTTAAACAGGACGAACGTGAGAAAATCACAAAGAAAATGCAGCAAAATAAAGATTATCGCAAGGAAACACAACCGTATAATAAACCATGCGCCGGCAGTATTTTCCGAAATCCATTACCTGAATATGCAGGACAGCTTGTAGAAAAGGCGAATTTAAAAGGATATCAGATTGGCGGCGCTAGAATTTCTGATATGCACGGAAACTTTATTGTCAACGCTGGTGGGGCGAAGGCTCAAGATGTGCTCGACTTAATTCAGTACATTCAAAAGAAAATCAAAGATGACTACAATGTAGAAATGCATACAGAAGTAGAAATTATTGGTGAAGCAAATTAAAGGCTACTACTTATGAATGATGGTATCACAGGAAAACAAACGGCATTTTTTCATGCCGTTTGTTTTCTAATCAATATGAGATAAAGAATGATCCAAAGGTGCGGACAAGCAGCTTTGAATGAGGTGAAGAGTATATATGCGGCCTGATCATGAAAATGAAAAGATCGTCAATATAGAAGAGCGAATCCCTAAAATTAAAGAACAAAGGAAGCAGAAAGCGAATCGGAGATTAATCTCTTTTATTTTGCTGTTTTTTATCATGGTTTTAATTATTGTCTATTTGCAAACACCAATCAGTAAAATTTCTTCTTTAACCATTACCGGTAATGAACATGTACCAACAAAACAGCTCGTTAAACTTTCGCAAATTAAAGAAGGCGAGACAGAGTTTTGGAATTTAAATAAAGATATGACAGCAGACCATATAAAGCAAAATAAATTGATTAAAAGTGTCAATATCAAAAAACATTTCCCTAATAAGGTCAGTATTGCTGTCAAAGAGTATGCAAATATTGCGTATCTACAAAAGGGACATTTTTATTATGAGCTTCTTGAAAACGGGACGGCTTTGCCAGATGAAGTAACACCAAGTCACGCAGGACCTATTTTTGTCGATTGGGACAATAAAGAGAAATTGAAGCAAACAGTGAAAGCTCTAAATCAACTGCCGGCTTCTATTCAGGAACTAATCTCAGAAGTATATTACGTACCGACTAGCTCCAATCAGTGGCTCGTTAAATTTTATATGAATGATGGAAACACCGTTATTGCATCAATTAAAACATTCGCAGATAAAATGACGACGTACCCTGCCATTGTCAAAGAGCTTTCGTCCTCTGAGAAAGGTACGATTCATATGGAAGTAGCTACGTATTTTGAAGCTTTTAAATCTAAGAAAAAGGAAGATGAACGTTGAGAGGCAAAACCGTCATATTCTCAATTGTAATGCTTGTTCTTGGATTTCTGATTTCTTTTTCATACCAATATACGAAGCAGCATCGAGCAGATGTCAATCGAACAGAACAATGGAAAAAAGAATATTCTTTGAAAAGTCAGCTAACAAAGCAAGAAAAGGCGAATCAAAAACTTGAAAAAGAACTTTATCGTCTTCAATCAAAGGTTCAAGCAACAGAGTTTGGTTTGAAAAATGAAAAAGAGCAGTATTTTAATGTTTTGGAAGATGTTGAGAAATACAGAATGTTTACAGGAGAAATAGGTGTAAAAGGGAAAGGGGTAAAAGTATCTCTTGAAGATGCATCTTATATCCCGAGTGGACAAAATGTCAATAATTACATTGTGCATGAGAGCCACATTTTCCATGTGATAAACGAACTATTTATATCAGGGGCATCTGCTGTAGCTATAAACGGACAAAGAATCACACACCAATCATACATACATTGTAACGGTCCAGTCGTCACGGTTGATGGTGTTCAACATCCAGCACCATTTGTCATTTCTGCTATTGGAGATCCAGCTGTTTTAATTCCTGCATTAAACATTGCAGGCGGGGTGGTTGATCAGCTGACAAGTGATCATATTTCCATGACGATTGAAAAGAAGGATATTCGTATGAATCCTCTTCTAAGAAACAAAGATTAAATGTGAAAAGGTGAGTGGTGTTGAGGAAAAAGAAGCCATTACTTAGTTTGACAGTCCTGATGGTCATATTTGGCATCATGGTCTCCATCCAGTTTAACTCTCTACAAAAGCCTAAAGTTCGCGATACTCGAGACGTTTGGGAATTAAGAGAGGATTTATCTGCATCTAAAAGTAAGGAACTGGATTTATTGAAAGAAATTGATAAATATGATGAAATGCTAAAAAAGTATGGCAACCAAGAAGATCAATCCAAAGAATCACAATTAACAAAAACGTTGAAGGATTTGAAAGAAAAGGCTGGTTTTACAGAGGTAACGGGTGAAGGAGTCGAAATAGAAATTACTCAGCTTTTTTCTAAGGAACTTACCGGAGAAGAAGTCAAAAATATACCACCTGATCTTCTGAAAAAATTAATCAACGAAGCCAATATGTTTGGGGCAAAACATATTTCCATTAATGAACACCGGGTGATTAACACCAGTGTTATTCGAGATATTAATGGTACGACGAAAATGGATGGTTACAGCATAGATGGTGATACAGTCACGATTAAGATGGTCAGCGAGCAGGCCGATAAATTATACAGCCGTTTAAATGTATCAGATATTGGTGATTTGTTTGCTCAGGAAAATTTCAGTTTGAGTATTAGACCGCCGAAGAAAAAAATTCATTTAAAAGCATTTGACGGTACAATTCAATTAAATGAATTGAAGCCTCTTGACGATGTAAAGGAGGGAAAATCTTAATGTGGCTTCCTGTACTTGGTTTAATCATAGGAGTTGCGATCGGTTTCTTAACGAATTTTACGATACCGAATGAGTATTCTAACTATCTTTCCCTCGCTGTACTTGCTGCGCTTGATACATTGATTGGTGGAATCAGAGCACATCTGCAAGGGGCATACGATGAACTAGTGTTTGTATCAGGTTTCTTCTTTAATATTATACTCGCAATAAGTTTAGCTTTTCTGGGCGTCCATCTTGGTGTAGACTTGTATTTAGTCGGAATGTTTGCATTCGGTGTTAGATTGTTTCAAAATATCGCCGTTATTCGAAGAATTCTACTAACAAAATGGACAATTTCTAGAGAAAAAAAGAAAAAAAGTGAGTCATAAAAAAGGATATACATATGATGTAACGAATATTTTCAGTAATCCTAATAAAAAATGTTGATTTTTTAAGTTTTGTTACACACTTGTAAAAACACATTCATTGTATTGTTGTTCAGCAAATAATAGAATAGAAAGTATTGATATGTGAGGAGGTGCCATAGAATGAACAACAATGAAATTTACGTCAGCCTTGACATCGGTACATCCAATATAAAAGTCATCGTCGGAGAAATGGCGGATGATTCGCTTAACATTATAGGTGTTGGAAATGTCCCTTCAGAGGGGTTAAAAAAAGGATCGATTGTTGATATAGATGAAACAGTTCATTCTATTAGACAAGCATTTGAACAGGCTGAGAGAATGGTAGGTTTTCCTTTACAAAAGGCGATAGTCGGAATTAACGGAAACCACATTCATATTCAAAATACGAGCGGCGTTGTCGCAGTGTCTAGTGAAAATAAAGAAATACATGCTGAAGATGTGAGACGTGTCTTGGATGCTGCACAGGTAGTATCTATTCCGCAAGAACATCTCGTAGTAGACGTCATTCCGAGACAATTTATCGTCGACGGAAGAGATGAGATCACAGATCCGAAAAAAATGCTAGGTGTACGGCTAGAAGTGGATGGATCGTTAATCACAGGTTCTAAAACGATTCTACATAACTGGCTCCGATGTGTAGAGCGGGCTGGTATTGAAATTATGGATATTTGCTTGCAGCCACTTGCATCGGGTTCAGCGGCGTTATCGAAAGATGAAAAAAATCTAGGGGTAGCTCTTGTCGATATTGGCGGCGGCTCTACTACGATATCCGTATTTGAAAACGGGCATCTCTATTCTACTCACAGTATCCCATTGGGCGGAGAGAACATTACAAAAGATTTGTCTATAGGACTTAGAACTTCCACTGAAGAAGCTGAACGAATCAAAAAGCAATTTGGGCATGCATTCTATGATGAGGCATCGTCTGAGGAGACATTTGAAGTTTCCGTCATCGGTACGGACCAAAAACAGACGTATACACAACTTGAAGCAGCCAATATCATCGAAGCGCGATTGGAAGAGATTCTGCTTTTTGTGGCAGAGGAATTACGCAATATGGGTGTCCATGATTTGCCTGGCGGATTCGTTCTAACAGGTGGACAGGCAGCTATACCAGGTATCCTTTCTCTGGCACAAACGGTCCTACAAAACAATGTAAGAATCGCAAGTCCTAATTATATTGGGGTCAGGGAACCTCAATATATGACAGGAGTGGGCTTGATCCATTTTGCTTATCGCAATGCAAAGATTCAGGGCAGACAGGTTGGATTCCAAATGCCGGATGAAGCATTTCATGAAGTAGGCGCGTCCATGGAGCCGGTTTCTTCTACACCACAAGTAAAAGAAGCTCAGCCAAGACCGAAAGTGAAACAAAAAGCGCAACAAGAGACAAATAAAAAACCGGGCAAAATGAAAAAACTATTTAATATGTTCTGGGAATAGAACTAGATTTTCGACGGATTAGGAGGATTCAGCATGTTGGAGTTTGAAACAAATATAGATGGCCTAGCATCAATTAAAGTAATCGGTGTAGGTGGCGGCGGAAATAACGCTGTCAACCGAATGATTGAAAATGACGTACAGGGTGTCGATTTTATTGCAGTGAATACAGATGCACAGGCGTTAAACTTATCAAAAGCAGAAACAAAAATGCAAATCGGTGCTAAGCTGACAAGAGGGCTTGGAGCAGGTGCGAATCCTGAAGTCGGTAAAAAAGCTGCTGAAGAAAGCAAAGAACAAATTGAAGAAGTCCTAAAAGGCGCTGACATGGTCTTTGTGACAGCCGGTATGGGCGGTGGAACTGGTACGGGTGCTGCACCTGTCATTGCGAAAATCGCAAAAGATTCTGGAGCCTTGACAGTTGGAGTTGTGACTCGTCCTTTCACATTTGAAGGAAGAAAGCGTCAGCTTCAAGCAGTTGAAGGGATTGCTTCTATGAAAGAAGCAGTTGATACGTTAATCGTGATTCCAAACGATCGCCTGCTTGAAATTGTCGATAAAAACACGCCAATGCTTGAAGCATTCCGTGCAGCAGATAACGTGTTAAGACAAGGTGTTCAAGGGATCTCAGATCTCATTGCAACACCAGGTTTAATTAACCTTGACTTTGCTGACGTGAAAACGATCATGTCTAACAAAGGTTCAGCTCTTATGGGAATTGGTGTCGCAACAGGCGAAAACCGTGCTGCTGAAGCAGCGAAAAAAGCCATTTCTTCACCACTTCTTGAAACAGCGATTGATGGAGCACAAGGTGTTATCATGAATATTACTGGTGGTACGAACCTTAGTCTTTATGAGGTACAAGAAGCAGCGGATATTGTTGCATCAGCCTCTGATGAAGATGTCAACATGATCTTTGGATCTGTCATTAATGATAACTTGAAGGATGAAATTGTGGTCACAGTCATCGCAACCGGTTTTATTGAGCAAGAGCCCGAAGTGACAAAACCTCAAAGAAATCCATTAGGACAAGGATTAAAGCAAAATCAATCCATTCCACAAAAGCGTGAAGTAAAACGTGAGGAACATCAGCAAACATCATCACAACCAAGACAAAATACACAGTCAAGTGATGATACATTGGATATCCCAACGTTCTTACGTAACCGCAATAAACGATAAGCAAGCACGATTCAACCCCTTCCTTTGGAAGGGGTTTTTTTATGTCTGCATGGTGAGAAGATCCTGAACCTGATTGATATAAAAGTCTTATTTCCTCGTGTTATTTGGAACTATTGTATGTGTTTTGGCTTGAGTTTTTTAAGTCAAAAGAATCATTTTTAATTTCCTTTACAAAAAACGACAAAATGTTGAACTTTATTTGACTACATTAATGAGAACACCAAGAAACTTGTCATGATCAAAAAGAAGGGGGAGGGGCAGGATACACACTGTTTGACCATTTGAGGAGGAGGGATTTTATTGAAAGTGAAGTTTCGCAAAACCGCCGTCTATCGTTTCATAAGTCTTTTGGTGATTGGTACTTTAACGATGACAAGCTTTGGGATGGTTCAAGCAAAATCGACTTCTACCTCATATCAGGAGGAAGCCGTTTCCTCTAAGACTACAAAAGCCAAGATTTCTTCGAGATTAAAGAAGCAGTTTCAAAAGGAAGATAAGGTGACCTTCTTAGTCAAAATGAAGGAACAAACGAATGTACAAAAAGTAGCAAAAGAAGCTGTATCAAAAGCAAAAAAACAAAAATTAACCGCGGCTAAAACGCAGTACACAAAAAGATCAGCCGTTGTATCTGAGCTGAGAGCAACATCTGATGAAACGCAGCAAGCGCTCCTAGCGTATTTACAAAAGGAAAAAAAGAATAAGCAAGTGAAAGATATTCATTCCTACTATATTGTGAATGGTCTAGCTGTGACGGCAACAAAAGAAGTGATGGAAAAGGTTGCTTCTTTTCCAGAAGTAGCTCAAGTGCTGCCGAATGAAACACGTCAACTTCATCGTCCTGTTGATTTGAAGCATGCTAAGCCAAACAAACAAATCAAAGCAGTAGATGGAGTTGAATGGAATATTGCTCAGGTGAATGCACCAGAAGCGTGGGATTTAGGCTATGACGGGACCGGAACCGTTGTGGCAAGTATTGATACAGGTGTCGAATGGGATCACCCTGCGCTAAAAGAAAAATACCGCGGGTTTGATCCTGCTCGTCCGAACGAACCATCTCATGAACTGAATTGGTATGATGCCACAACAGGCTCTGAAGTCCCTTATGATGACTTGGAGCACGGGACCCATGTGACAGGCACAATGGTTGGTTCTGAGCCAGATGGACAGAATCAAATTGGGGTCGCACCGGGAGCAGAATGGATTGCAGTGAAAGCTTTTTCAGAAGATGGCGGTACAGATGCTGATCTGTTAGATGCCGGTGAGTGGATTTTAGCACCGAAAGATCAAAGCGGAAATCCTCACCCAGAAAAGGCACCTGATGTTGTGAATAATTCGTGGGGCGGTGGGCCAGGTCTTGATGATTGGTATAAAGATGTAGTGAATGCTTGGAGAGCAGCAGACATCTTTCCAGAATTTTCAGCCGGTAATACCGATTTATTCAATCCAGGCGGTGCGGGTTCGATTGCAAATCCTGCTAACTATCAAGAAGCCTTTGCTACAGGCGCAACAGATCATGACAACAAGTTAGGGTCTTTCTCCCTTCAGGGTCCTTCTCCATATGGCGTAATGAAACCAGATATTGCGGCTCCAGGAGTAAACATTCGTTCTTCGATCCCGGGAAAAGGATATGAGGATGGGTGGAATGGTACATCGATGGCAGGTCCGCATGTCTCAGCTGTTGTTCTTCTTCTTCGCCAAGTGCAATCAGACCTTTCTGTTGATGAAATACAGCAAATTCTCATTGAGACAGCGAAACCACTGACAGATCAGCAATTTCCTGAATCCCCTAACAACGGCTATGGGGCAGGGTTGGTTGATGCAAGAGAGGCGATTACGGCTTTAACCAATGGAATCGGTACGATTGAAGGTCAGGTGACAAAAGAGGGAGAAGATACAGAACCACCTGTTTTTTCACATAAAGGTCCGAATGAAATTTTTGCTGCAACGCCAACCCCATTGACCATCACTGCAGAAGATGGGATAGCAGTGACAAATGTTTCTTTGACTTATCGAGTAGATCAAGGTGAGTGGGAGACGCTGAAAGCCAACCGCACGGATGGAAATCATTTAAAAGGAACCTATACGGTGCAGCTCCCTGAACTTGAGGGGGAAAACGTGACATACCGATGGATTGTGAAAGATTTTGGAGGAAATGAAGCGGCATCAGATTCTTATACACTTCCAATTAAAACATCCATCACCACTGGCTACTCACAAGATTTTGAAGCATGGCCAAGTGGATGGTTCAGTGGTGGAACAAAAGATCCGTGGCAGTGGGGAAAACCGTCCACAGGTCCAAAACAAGCATTTAGCGGGGAACATGTCTATGCCACCAATTTAGACAGTCCTTATGAAAATAAAACGGACGCCAATTTGTCTATGCCGCTCATTGCTGTACCAGATTCAGGTTCTTCCTACCTGCAATATCAATACTGGCATGATCTCGAAGCCAATTATGATTATGTGCATGTCTATGTACAGCCAGAGGGTGAAGACGCCGTTCAAGCGTCTGCTTATACGGGGAAAACAAATGCGTGGACAGCAGGCGAAGTTGATTTATCTGCTTATAAAGGTCAAAAAGTGAGAGTCCTGTTTCAGATAAGAACAGATGGCAGTGTCACAAAAGATGGCTTTTATTTAGATGATGTGAAAATCACAGATGAGGCTTTGTCTCAACAAGCCAAGAACCAGCTAGGTGTGATCAAAAAAGAAAAATCCACAAGCCAGAATAAGAAATCAGTTGATCCAAAAAAGGCAAAGCCTGCTAAAGTAAAAAATAAACATGTACACATTCAAAAGCAAAACAGTCATGATGCTCCGTCTATTCAAGCTCTTCCAATGAGAGCGCAAATCAGTGTTCTAGAAAGCGGAAAATCAACTTCCACCGATGAAGCGACAGGGAAATATCAGCTGTCTCAAGGAGCAGGAGAATGGACAGTGAAAGCGGAAGCTTACGGCTTTGAATCACGGTCCCAAAAAGTCAAAGTGGCATCAAAAGAAACAGCAGAAGCGAATTTCTCCTTACAGCCGCTAGAGAAACGAACGATCTCCGGCACGGTCGTCAATGAAACAACTGGTGAAAAGGTGAAGAATGCAACTGTTTATCTTGTGGAAGACGCAAAAATTGAGCCGGTGAAAACAGATGAATCCGGTGAATTTTCTCTAGAGGCATTAAGCGGTGTCTATACAGTCAAAATTTTTGCAAAGGGGTTTAAAGGCTATACGTTTTCAGCGGATGTGACGGAAAAGCCACTTGAAAAGTCAGTGAAACTTGAGCCCTTTATCGGTTTTCCGGGAGAGATTGGCTACGATGATGGAACGGCTGAAAATGCACGGGCTTTCTACGATCCTGGCAATGGGTGGGCTGTGAAGTTTTCATTAGAAAAAGGAAAAAAACAAGCACAAGTCACAGGTGGTCTTTTCCGGTTTTGGACATCAGAATGGCCAGCTCCTGGAGGCGATGAATTTGCTGTTGAAGTATATGATGCTTCTGGGAAGGGTGGCGCACCAGGTGAGAAAATCGCAGGACCTTTAAAAGCAAATGCGCTGCGTAATGGTGAATGGACAAAAGTAGATTTAGAAGATCAAGCCATTACAGTGGATGGCGATTTCTATCTTGTTTATATTCAAACGAAAAAGAATACCGAATCTCCGGGACTTGCCACAGATGAAGATGGCCCTAATGCTGAAAGAAGCTGGCAGCTGACGAGCGGTGCTTTTTCTCCTTCTCCGAAAGAAGAGGGGAATTATATGATTCGTGCGCTCGTAAACTATGAAGCAGATGTACCAGAAATCACTTCTCCAAAGGAAGGAACCATTACAAATCAAGGTGAATTGACGATTGAAGGCACGGCCTCTCCGGGTCTCGATGTGGCCATTTATCAAAATGATGAAGAGGTGGCCAAAGTCAAATCAGATGAGTCGGGTACTTTCAAAGAAAATGTATCTGTTCCAAGTGGAGAGCATGTCTTCACGGCGGCGACTGTAACGGATAAAGGCTCAACAAAACATTCCAAGCCAGTCAAGGTGATCATCGATCAAACAGCACCGACATTGACCATTGATACACCGAAAAAAGGCGACAAGTCTAATAGAGAATCACTCACGGTGGAAGGGAAAGTAGCGGATGATTATCTAGATCAAGTCACAGTCAATGGAAAAAAAGCGACCGTAAAGGATGGGGCATATTCTGCAAGGGTGCTGCTTGAGAACGGGAAAAATACAATCAAAGTGACAGCAAAAGATGCGGCTGGAAACAAAACGACTAAAAAGGTCGACATCGATGTACAATATGATGCACCTATCATTTCTGAATTAACGCCAAAAGACAATATGAATCTATCATCAGGTGAATCGGTTAAGATTTCATTTAAAAGCAGGGAAAAGCTAGATGCCACCTTTGTTCTTCATATGCCGCTGACAAATGCTAGATCAAAACTTCAAAACACAACCGAACTGCCGATTCGTGAAGTAGCACCGGGAACGTATGAAGGCTACTGGACGGCGACATCTATTGCAAAAGCAAAAGGTGCAGTGATTGAAGTCATTGTCAAAGATGATTATGGAAATGTCACAAGACAGAAGGCAGAAGGAACACTCACCATCAATGAGAAAGAATGACAGCGAAAAAGACACGACTCTTCGGAGCGTGTCTTTTTTTGTGCAATTGATAGAGGAGACACTTGTCCAACAAATCATTCCGATGTTCTTTCTGTTTCATACGTCGACAAAAACGATAACAATCCACCAAAAGTTCTCTATCATCCCCTACAAGAATTGACAGACTTCCATCCGATGACTGTTTTATACTGGTACAAACAAGTGCAAGTACTGCTTTTGATTCTTTGTTTCAGATGAAAGGAGCAGAAGGTGGTCATTTATTTAGATGTCATTTGGCTGTTAAACTTTTGTTTTGATCTATTGCTGCTCTTACTCACGGCATTTATTCTCAAACGACAAGTGAAAAAAAGGCGATATATGTTAGGAGCTCTCATTGGATCGAGCATTGTTCTCTTGCTCTTTACGCCATTTGCAATGATTGTGTCGCACCCTTTAGGCAAACTGCTTTTTTCTGCCTTGATCGTGCTTGGAACCTTTGGCTTTCAAAGATTTCGTTCCTTTTTTCAAAACCTGTTTGCTTTTTACTTTGTCACATTTTTGATGGGAGGGGGCATGATCGGGGTTCATTCGTTTTTGCAGACAAATACAGTCATTCAAGATGGACTGCTTATTTCACAAAATGATGGATTTGGTGATCCCATTAGCTGGCTTTTTGTTCTCACTGGCTTTCCGGCCATTTGGCTGTTTTCAAAGAAACGATTAGGAGAGGTTGGTGCGAAAAAAAGACAATATGACGAACAAGTACTTGTGGAGATACACATTCAAGGAGAAACGATCCGCTTAAATGGTCTGGTCGATTCTGGAAATCAGCTGTATGATCCATTGACGAAAACACCTGTCATGATCGTCCAGCTCGATCAGCTCACATCTATTTTCGGAGAGCCATTTATAGAAAAAATGAAACAGTTTCATCCTGTTGAAGTGATGCAAAAGCTTGATGATTTTCCGCTGCTTGATCGTTTAAGACTCGTTCCGTATCGCGCAGTCGGTCATGATCACGGGTTTCTACTATGCTTTAAACCAGATACGGTCGTCCTTTATACAAAAACACATATGATCCAGCCAGCGAAGTGTTTTGTTGGGATGAGTCTGAGTGGATTATCAGCAGATCAGGAATTTCAATCCATCATTCATCCAGAGATGTTAGACGGAAAAATGATACAAGGGGTGTCGTAGTTTTTTGTGATGTCTTTTATCTTACGAAGTCAACTGGACATTTAGAAGGGAGAAGAAGATGAAAAAATTAAAATTTAAACTCACTTACTACTGGTATAAACTCCTCATGAAGCTAGGGCTAAAGAGTGATGAGATTTATTATATTGGTGGAAGTGAGGCACTGCCTCCGCCGTTATCAAAGGATGAAGAACAAGAATTGCTCGTTAAATTACCAAAAGGGGATCAAACAGCAAGAGCCATTTTGATTGAACGAAACTTGCGATTGGTCGTTTATATCGCAAGAAAATTTGAAAACACAGGCATTAACATTGAGGATTTGATTAGTATCGGAACGATAGGCCTCATAAAAGCAGTAAATACGTTTAATCCAGAAAAAAAGATCAAACTGGCCACATATGCGTCTAGATGTATTGAAAATGAGATTTTGATGTATTTGCGTCGAAATAATAAAATCCGTTCAGAAGTATCGTTTGATGAGCCGCTTAACATTGACTGGGACGGTAATGAACTGCTTTTATCAGATGTACTTGGGACAGATGATGATATTATCACCCGGGATATTGAAGCAAATGTCGATAAAAAATTACTGAAAAAAGCGTTAGAACAATTAAACGATCGTGAAAAACAGATCATGGAACTGAGGTTCGGTTTAGTTGGCGGTGAAGAAAAAACCCAAAAAGATGTTGCCGACATGCTTGGTATTTCTCAGTCCTATATTTCAAGGCTCGAAAAAAGAATTATTAAACGATTGCAAAAAGAATTTAATAAGATGGTCTAAAAAAAATTTTTTGAGAGCTTTATCCCTGTACTGTCAAAGGGATCACCATTTTTTCACATCTTTCTCGTCGTAGACCGTGCATATTTTTCCATCCCACGGAGATACTGAACTTTGTACAACAGCTCCTGTAGGGAGGGAAAAAAGTGTCCAGAAATAAAGTGGAAATCTGCGGAGTCGACACCTCCAAACTGCCTGTTCTGAAAAACGACGAGATGAGAAAATTATTCAGACAGCTGCAAGATGAAGGTGATGATACAGCAAGAGAAAAGCTAGTTAATGGCAATTTGCGGTTGGTTTTAAGTGTGATCCAGCGTTTTAACAACAGAGGCGAGTATGTTGATGATCTCTTCCAAGTAGGCTGTATCGGATTAATGAAATCAATTGATAATTTTGATTTAAGCCACAATGTCAGATTTTCAACTTATGCGGTCCCTATGATCATAGGAGAAATCCGTCGATACTTGCGCGATAACAACCCTATCCGGGTGTCTCGTTCACTAAGAGATATTGCCTATAAGGCGCTTCAAGTCCGTGAGAGACTGATTAGTGAGACAAGCAAGGAACCAACGGCAGAAGACATTGCCAAAGTGTTAGAAGTCCCTCATGAGGAAATTGTTTTTGCCCTAGATGCCATTCAAGATCCTGTTTCTTTGTTTGAACCGATTTATAATGACGGAGGAGATCCGATTTATGTGATGGATCAAATTAGTGATGAACGGAACAAAGATACACAATGGGTAGAAGAATTGGCCTTAAAAGAGGGAATGCGCAGATTGAATGATCGAGAAAAAATGATTCTTCGTAAACGCTTTTTCCAAGGCAAAACACAAATGGAAGTGGCAGAAGAAATCGGCATTTCTCAAGCACAAGTATCAAGGCTTGAAAAAGCAGCAATCAAACAAATGAATAAAAATATTTTTTAAAGCCGCCGCTGATGTGCGGCTTTTTTCATTCTTTTTAGAGAACCCATCTCTAGTATTGACTCTGTTATTTTTTTCATTTAATCTGTTTTTAACAAATGTTATTTGAAATATCATTTGTGAGGGAATAGAGAAGCGGAAAGAAGGGTTATTATGACATTCCATGATGAAAGAAGGCTGCTCATTAAGGTTGCGCATATGTACTATGAAGAAGGCGCCACTCAATCTAAAATTGCAGAAGCTGTTGGGGTTAGCCGTTCGCTCATATCGAAATATTTGGCAAAAGCACGTGAAGCAGGAATCGTGGAAATCATTATTCATGATGAAGTAAATCAACAATATGGTTCGTTAGAAAGAAAAATAGAGCGAAAATACGGGCTGCGAGAAGTCGTGTGTGTGGAATCTCTCAGTCAAGAAACAACAAAAAGTCGGATAGGAGCTGCGGCTGCGGGCTTTTTATTAAAAGTCATGAAGGATGGACAAGTCATCGGTTTTTCATCAGGGACCACCTTGCATGAAATGGCGAAAGCGCTTACGTCTGTTCAGCATTTTCCGTCTGTGACATTTGTTCCGCTTGTCGGAGGCGTCGGAAATGAAGATGTTGATATTCATGCCAACTATATTATTGGAAGATGCTCAGAAGCACTCAAATCCAAATGTGAGTTTTTACATGTGCCTGTCATGCTTGATACGAAAGAAGCGAAAGATGTACTCATTAGACAGCCGTCGATCAAAAAAGTCATTGAATTAGGAGAATCATCAAATATCGCAGTCGTAGGAATAGGCGGGGTTCCGCAACATTCAACGATGGTGAAATCCTATATGACAAGTGGTGAGGAAGATATCCTGCAAGCGAAAGATGTCGCGGGTGACATTTGTTATAACTTTATTGATCATACAGGTGAAGTGTATCCGCATCCGTGGAACGACCGGGTGATGGGGATCAGTCCTCAAAAACTGAAAGAGATCCCGCTTGTGATTGGTGTCGCTGGAGGAGAAGAAAAAATTGAAGCAATCAGGGCAGCGTTAGAAGGTGGATTAATTCATGTGTTAATTACAGATGAACAAACCGGAGATGCCCTATTAAAGTAACTACCTAAGCCGATTAGGTAGTTTTTTTGAGTCTTTAGACTCAAAAAGATTGAAAATTTTATCGATTTTATCTTGACACAAAGTTGACACATCATATAAACTAAGTTCATAACAAATGATAAATAAAATAACAAATGTTACAAGAAACAGATTTTTGTTAATTTTTATAACATTTGTTAAAAGTTTCAGATTATTTTTCTAGCAATCTATTGTGAAGCAAGAAAACCTGAAAGGATGATTTAGATGTCAATTTATCAACAATTGTTAGCACGAGAACGCAGCGGAGATCCAATCAAAGTTGGGATTATCGGGGCAGGCCAAATGGGCTTTGGACTCATTTCACAAATTTCTAAAATTCCAGGTATGATTGTCGCAGGTGTTTGTGATATTCATCTTAGTGCAGCTGAGAAAGCAGCGAATTTTTACAAGCAACATGCGAAACCACATCAAATGGTCGTCACAAATGATTACAGAGAAGTGATTCAATCAGATTCTGTGGAAGTCGTTGTGGATGCAACAGGTGTTCCAGAGGTCGGAGCAAACATTTCTTTGGAAGCGCTTAATTCAAAAAAACATCTCGTTCTTTTAAATGTAGAAGTCGATATTACGATCGGTTTGGTCATGCATAAATTATTCACGAATGCAGGACTTGTTTACTCTGGATCAGCTGGAGATGAACCAGCAGCAACGCTAGAACTATATGAATTTGCAAAAACAATGGGGCTTGAAGTATTGGTTGCTGGAAAAGGTAAGAACAACCCATTCTTCCCAGAAGCAAACCCAGATACGTGTAAAGCTGAAGCAGATAGTAAACATATGAGTGCCCACATGCTGGCAGCATTCCAAGACGGAACAAAAACGATGGCAGAAATGAACCTATTAAGTAATGCAACAGGACTTTTGCCTGATAAAGTCGGCATGCATGGAGTAGAAGCGAATTTAGAAAATGTAGCAGATAAATTAAATCAAAAACAGCAAGGCGGCGTACTGGATAACTTCGGAGTCGTTGAATATGTAAACGGACTGGCACCAGGTGTCTTTGTCATCGTCAAGAGTGATCTTGAGCCAGTAGATGAAGAACTTCGCTACTTAAAAGTTGGAAAAGGTCCTCACTACACACTGTATCGTCCTTTCCACTTAGCAAGTCTTGAAACACCAGTGACGATCGCAAAAGCAGTCTTACAACACGATTCTTCAATCCATCCAATTGGTGTACCAGTATCAGAAACTGTCGCTGTGGCGAAAAGAGATATTAAAGCAGGAGAAACACTTGATGGTATTGGCGGATACTCCGTAAGAGGTGTACTTGAAACACATCAAGACATGAAAGCGAACGGCCACATCCCAATTGGCTTAATCAGCGGAAAAGTGGTAGCGAAAAAAGATATCAAATTGGGGCAATTCTTATCTCATGATGATGTAGAACTTGATGCAAACACAACGGTCTGGAAGCTGCGTTCATTACAAGATCACTTATTTCAATCATAAGGACGTGAGGCTATGGAAAAATTAGCAATCGTACTTTGTATCATTCTAATTGTGCAGTATGGTTTATCGTTTATTCAAATCAAGTACTACCGCAAAAGCATGGATTCACTGATTGACGACTATAAAGGGAAACAAGGCTATCACTTGTTTTCAGGAATGGAGCGGCGCAAATTTGGTCCTGGAGCCATTGCGCTCATCATTGTCGATGAATCATACATCATTCAAAAGTGTCATGTGCTGGGTGGCGTCTCGATTTTGTCTAAATTTAAGGAACTGCCTTCCTATGAAGGAAAACATGTGGGGGCTGTGCTTGATGAGCATCACATGATGAAACAAACATTGAAAAAGCGCAAAAGGGGACCAGCTGTCATGCAAGCACTCTCCATGGCAGCGGAGCAGGCGCTTGTCTCAATTTCTAAAAAAAATATAACAAATGTGAACTAAGAAAGGGGAGATGAAACATGGAATGGATTCAATGGTTTGGAGAGCACTTTATCGGGATGTTTGAAGCCGGCGGAAAGCAGTTCATGGGTCTTGTTACAGGTATCGTTCCAACGCTTGTTGTGTTACTTACTTTCACTTATGCTGTCATGAAGTTTATTGGAGAAGAGCGAGTGAATAGAGCGATTCAGTTTGCAGCGAAATATACCATTTTGCGCTATACGTTAATGCCGATCTTATCCGTTCTTATTTTGACAAACCCAATGGCTTATACGTTTGGCCGCTTCTTACCTGAAAAACAAAAACCAGCATTCTATGATTCAGCTGTTTCATTTGTTCATCCGGTAACATCACTGTTCCCGTATGCCAACGCAGGAGAGCTGTTTGTCTACTTAGGAATTGCGAACGGGATTAAAGAAGCTGGATACTCTATGTCAGAGCTGGCTGTTCGTTACTTCTTAGTCGGGATCGTTGTCATTTTACTTCGCGGAATCATTACGGAATGGATCACAAAGTACTTAGCAGGAAAAATGAAAGCGAATTCACAATAGGGGAGGGTTAGACATGACAAACCACAAAGTATTTGTTGCAAAAGGTGCTGGCGGATGGGGAAAAGGATTAGAGCTTGAACCAACCGGTAAAAGAAGAAAGGTCGTTTCCATTACAGGAGGAGGCATTCACCCAGTTGCACGTAAAATTGCAGAAATGACAGGGACAGAAGCATGTGATGGCTTTAAAAATTCTATACCAGAAGATGAAATGATGTGTGTTGTCATTGACTGCGGAGGAACAGCGCGAATCGGACTTTATCCAATGAAACGCATTCCAACTGTCGATGTGCTGGCATCCTCTCCTTCTGGACCGCTTGCAAAACACATTACAGAGGATATCTTCGTATCAGGTGTCACAGAAAAAGATATTTCCTTTGCGGAAGCATCTGATAGTGAAGGGAATGTAGAAGGTCAAGAAAGCAGCGGCCCAATTGACAAAGAGAATTTCAAAGAAACCTATTCAAAATTGAAAGAGGAAAATATCGAACGTCAAGAAAAAGGGAATTTCCTCATGAGATTCTCAAGAGGAATCGGAAAAGTAACCGGCACATTCTATCAAGCTGGTCGTGATTCTGTTGATATGCTCCTTAAAAACATTATTCCATTCATGGCCTTTGTCAGTATGTTAATTGGAATTATCAATTATACAAAAATCGGTGATCTGATTGCCCATTTCCTTTCACCTTTGGCAGGATCTTTATGGGGGCTCTTACTGCTCGTTGTTGTCTGTACCTTACCGTTCCTATCGCCTGTCTTAGGACCTGGGGCAGTCATTGCACAAGTCATCGGTGTTCTCATTGGTAGTCAAATTGCACTAGGGAATATTCCGCCTCAATTTGCTCTTCCAGCACTGTTTGCGATCAACGGTCAAGTAGGGTGTGACTTTATCCCGGTGGGGCTATCACTTGGTGAAGCGAAGCCGGAAACGGTACAATATGGGGTACCAGCAGTTTTGTATAGCCGTCTCATTACAGGCGTTCTATCTGTTGTGATCGCATACGTTGCCAGCTTCGGTATGTATTAAACGTATTAAAGGAGGAATCGAGATACATGGTAACACAATCTGTCGTAAAAGAAATTGGGATCTTAGTCCCGCAGTTTAAAGAAGATAAGCTGATTGTTTTATTTGGACCAGCAGCGCCGCAGGAATTAAGAGATATGTCTGTCATTCATGAGTTTGAACACTTAGAAGAAGAGCCGCTGAAATTAGGCGGAACGATTCAAGTGGGCGACCAAACGTATACCATTACTGCTTTAGGCAATAAAGCAAATGACAACTTTAAGGAACTCGGCCATATTTCGATCTACTTCCAAGAGCCGTTTGATGATGTATTACCGGGAGCTGTCTTTGCATCCCCGCATACGTTTCCTGATATTAAAGAAGGCGTGCGAATTGAAATTTCGTAACCATGCAAAAAAGCTGTTCCTTTTAGGGAGCAGCTTTTTTGCGTTAGGTTTACTGATTGAAACATTTGCGATATGCTGTAGACGTTATTATTTGTATATTCAGAATTTTTATTCAGGGGGAAAAGATCGTGTCGCTTGACTTGAAGGATGTTTCTTTAAAACGAAATGGAAAATGGCTGCTTCGTTCTATTGACTGGCAGGTGAAAGACCAGGAACACTGGGTGCTTTATGGTTTAAATGGTGCTGGGAAAACGGCTTTATTAAATATGCTTTGCTCATATTATTTTCCAACGTCAGGTGAGATGACGGTGTTAGGCCATGTGTTTGGCAAGGAAGCGCTTGGTGAAAAACTAAGGAAGAAAATTGGTCTCATCTCTGCTGGTCTTGAAAAGAAGCTGCACAGAGATGACAATGCATTTGAAATTGTTTTGAGCGGGGCATTTGCTTCCATCGGACTTTATGAAACACCGACAGATGAGATAAGAGAGAAGGCGATTGATTTATTAAAAACATTTGGCTCGTTTCAATATGCCAATCGCACGTATGAAACCCTCTCGCAAGGGGAGAAACAAAAAGTGCTGATCGCAAGAGCTTTAATGAATGATCCGAAGCTTCTAATATTAGATGAACCTGTGACAGGTCTTGATTTCTTAGCAAGAGAACAAGTGCTGGAGACGATCTCATTGATTGCATCAAAACCAGATGCGCCCACATTGCTTTATACGACCCACCACGCAGAAGAGATTCTCCCGATTTTTCAGCATACCTTATTATTAAAAGAAGGTACTGTTTTTCATAAAGGGGAGACAAAGCAGATGATGACAAGTGACTTGCTTTCTTCCTTTTTTGAATGTCCAGTTGAAGTCATGTGGCAAAACGGCCGCCCTCACTTAAGTAAATTGTAGATAAGAGAAACTATTGGTCTGCTTCCCTGCTTTTCCATCATACATATTATAGTAGAAAACGAAAGGCGGGGAAGGACAGATGATCAGTATTTCTGAATTCCAAATCAAAGATGTTGTCGATGTGTCCAGCGGAAAAAAATTAGGTACTATTGGAGACATCGATATCAATGTCACGAGCGGTAAAATACAAGCGATTATCATTGGCGGTACAGGTAAAATGATGGGATTTTTCGGAAAAGAAGAGGAAATGATTGTCCCGTGGCGAAATATAGTAAAAATTGGCGAAGATGTGATACTTGTCCGTTTGTCTTCTTAAAATTCGTATAACTCCTCAATGAATCATTCAATGATCCTTAACATAAGCTCTCCATTCTCAGCAATCAATGTCTTTTTCGGGTAAAAAGATTACGTTTTCATATCAATTTGAAAAAAAACCTGTAGAAAGGGCACATTTGAGTGTAATATTTAATGAATCCCACTAACTGTCTTAGCAGGTCTTGTGGTAAAATAGGAGCGATATAAAGAGAGATGAATGAAAGGTGGGAGGCAGCTTTGATAGACAAATATGACCCCTTTCAGCAGAAATCACCTTATGCAATGCTGATTCATGATTGGACGAACATGACATGTTCTGGAAAAGAGATATTGGCCGGTTTTACGACAAAAAATGGCGGCTTTAGTCTTTCTCCATATCAATCAATGAACACTGGACTCCATGTAGGAGATGATGCTTCTAGTGTCCAAATGAATCGTCAAGTCATTGCAGATGCTACTGCTGTGCCGCTCTCTAATTGGGTGTTTGCTGACCAAACACACGAGGATCGCATCATGAAAGTCACAAAGGAACATAAGGGAAGAGGAAGTCTTCAGTATGATGAAGCACTCTCTAGAACAGATGGTTTATACACCTCTGAACCAAACATCATGCTCGCTCTTTGTTTCGCTGACTGTGTTCCGCTTTATTTTCTAGCGCCGCAATCTGGGCTGATTGGAACGGCTCATGCCGGCTGGAAAGGAACCGTCAAACAAATTGGCGCCAACATGGTTGATGCATGGGTTCGCCAAGAAGGCGCTGATGCCGATCATATACAAGTCGTCATTGGACCATCCATTGGCAGCTGCTGCTACATAGTAGATGATGTTGTCATAGATCAAGTGAAACAGCTTCCTTTTACAACAGAGGATGTGTATTCCGAGATGTCACAAGGACAATACAAAATTGACTTAAAAACACTAAACAAAAACGTATTACTTCATGCAGGATTAAAAGAAGAAAACATACATGTCAGTTCGATGTGCACAAGTTGCAATGAGCAGCATTTCTTCTCACACCGGCGTGATCAAGGGAAAACAGGACGTATGATGTCTTTTGTCGGGTTTAAGGAGGCATAACTGCAATTGAATGTACGAGAGAATCTCAGACAAATAAATGAACAAATCAACGAAGCATGTAAAAGAGCAGGTAGACATCCAGACGATGTATCGGTTGTCGCTGTCACAAAGTATGTCTCGATTGAACGAGCATTAGAAGCAAAGGATGCCGGCATTTTGCACTTTGGTGAAAATCGTGACCAAGGGTTACTTGAAAAACAGGCAGCCATAACCGATGAAAACATTAGCTGGCACTTCATCGGCAGTTTACAGACGCGAAAAGTGAAATCTGTCATTCAGACCATTGACTACTTACATTCGCTAGACAGAATGTCCCTTGCGAATGAAATTGAAAAAAGAGCGGATCACACGGTTCGCTGTTTTGTACAGGTGAACACATCACTTGAGGAGTCAAAACACGGCTTACAAAGCGAAGACGTGCTTCCATTTGTCAAACAGCTCGCTGATTTCAAACATATTGAAATTGCTGGACTCATGACGATGGCTCCATTTACAGATGATCATACTGTGATACGAAACTGTTTTAAAACATTAAAAAACCTTCAACAAGAGGTAAAACAACTGAACCAAGTAAATGCACCTTGTCAGCATTTATCGATGGGCATGTCAAACGATTTTGAAATCGCAATTGAAGAAGGTGCGACATTTGTTCGGATTGGCTCTTCACTTGTTGGAAATGAAACAGGAGGTGCGTGACATGAGCATAAAAAATAAGTTTAAAAGCTTCTTCACACTCGATGATGAAGAGTATGAGTACGAATATATTGATGAAGAAAGAGAACCAGCACAAGAAGAAAAAAACACAAAAGATAAAGCGGCATTTCAAGAGCGTCCTCAGGCAGGAAAACAAAATGTCGTCAGCTTGCAAAGCGTGCAAAAATCCTCTAAAGTGGTGTTAAGTGAGCCACGTGTTTATGCAGAGGCTCAAGAGATTGCAGATCATATTAAAAATCGGCGTGCAGTCGTCGTCAATTTGCAGCGCATTCAGCACGATCAAGCAAAGCGAATCATCGACTTCTTAAGCGGAACGGTTTATGCAATCGGTGGAGACATTCAGCGTATTGGCTCGAATATATTCCTCTGCACTCCTGATAATGTGGATGTATCTGGCACAATATCAGAGCTATTGACAGAGGAAGAACCTCAGAGGTGGTAAACCAAAGTGATTCTATATTACATTTTTCAGTTTCTACAGACTGTATTAACGATTTACTCATTCGCGATCATTATTTACATCTTTATGTCATGGGTACCATCTGCAAGAGAAACAGCGATTGGCCGCTTCTTGACAAACATTTGCGAACCGTATTTAGAACCATTCCGTAAAATTATTCCGCCAATTGGCATGATTGACATCTCGCCAATTGTGGCATTGCTTGTGATTCGTTTCGCATCATTGTATGGACTAACTGGTCTTTATAATATGATTGTACGATTCATGTAGACAGGCTGCCGGGCTTGGCATCTGCCAGGCTCTTTTACATAAAAGGGGAACAAAATGAGCGATATTTATCAACATTTTAGAAAAGACGAACAGCCATTTGTCGACCAAGTATTAGGCTGGAAAAACATCGCACTCGATCAATATCGAATGAAATTAACAGACTTTCTTGATCCGCGTGAGCAGTTCATTACCCAGTCCGTGATTCAGCATTCTGATGAACTGGGTCTCATGTTTTTTGGCGGGTATGAGGAAGCAGAGCGGAAAAGGGCTTTGATCTATCCTGACTATTTAGCACCGACCATACAGGATTTTGAACTGACTTATTTTCAGGTGAACTATGCGAAAAAGTTTATTTCTATAGAACACCCCAACCTTCTCGGTTCGCTCATTGGGACAGGCCTGAAGCGTCAAAAATTCGGTGATTTGTTGTTTTCAGAGGACAACGTGCAATTTATTTGTACAAGCGATGTTGCCGATTTTGTTCGGGCTCAGCTGACGCATGTCGGCAGAGCATCTGTTTCATTAGAGGAAATCAGCAAGGCAGATCTTCAGCCAGTCATCAGCAAAACCGATATCAAAGAAGATACGATTTCTTCACTGCGGCTTGACGCTGTATGTGCAGCTGTCAGCCGTCAGTCTCGGCAAAAAGCACAGCTTTTGGTCAAAAATGGTCTTGTCAAAGTCAACTGGAAAGTCACTGAAGACCCTTCCTTTACAATTGGTGAAGGTGATCAGCTCTCTGTTAGGGGATTTGGCCGCTTTAGCCTTAAAACAATTGATGGGAAGACGAAAAAAGATAAATTCAAAGTAACATTTGAGCTTCTGACATAACGAATTTGAATCTGGAGGTGGCAAGATTGCCATTAACACCTAATGATATTCATAATAAAACATTCACAAAAAGTTTTCGCGGCTATGACGAAGATGAAGTAAATGAGTTTTTAAGCCAAGTACGTAAAGATTACGAGATCGTACTTCGCAAAAAGAACGAGCTTGAAGACAAAGTCAACGAGCTTGATGAAAGACTAGGCCATTTTGCAACAATTGAAGAAACATTAAACAAATCCATTCTTGTGGCGCAAGAAGCAGCAGAAGACGTGAAGCGTCATTCTGATAAAGAAGCGAAATTGATCATTCGTGAAGCTGAGAAAAATGCAGACCGTATTATCAACGAAGCGTTATCAAAATCAAGAAAGATTGCTATGGAAATCGAAGAGCTCAAGAAACAGTCGAAAGTCTTTAGAACTCGTTTCCAAATGCTCATCGAAGCTCAGCTTGATCTTCTAAAAAATGATGATTGGGATCATTTGCTGGAATATGAAGTTGACGCTGTCTTTGACGAAAAAGAATAAGCGCATCACCTTGACATGACGTGCTCATGTTGCATATAATACCATCATAAATTAACAAGAGATAAACGTTTGAAAGGGACACTCGCAGCGGTTACATGCGTAATAAAGCGAATCAGGGACGGTGGAAGCCTGACATTACGAAACGCTGCAATGAGATCACCCCTTTAGTTCCTTTTCTGAAATGAATGAGTAAGAAAAGGCGTCTGATCACGTTACGATTTTAGAGTGGATAAGCGGCAATTTCAAAGCGCTTGTCTAAAAGGGTGGTACCGCGAGACAAGCCTTCTCGTCCCTTATGGGATGAGAGGGCTTTTTTTATTGTTTTTTAATACGAATTTGCATGTGGAGGAATAGGTATGAACTACAAAGACACCTTATTAATGCCAAAAACAGAATTCCCGATGAGAGGGAACCTGCCGAACAAAGAGCCTGAAATCCAAGAGGAGTGGGCAGAAAAAGACATCTATCAAATGGTTTTAGAGCGGACAAAAGGACGCCCGACCTTTATTTTGCATGATGGACCTCCATATGCGAATGGTGACATTCATATGGGGCACGCACTCAATAAAATCCTCAAAGATTTTATTGTCCGTTTTAAATCAATGAATGGATTCCATGCACCGTACGTACCGGGCTGGGATACACATGGCTTACCGATTGAAACAGCCCTTACGAAAAATAAAAAAGTCAAACGCAAAGAAATGTCGACAGCAGAATTCCGTAAACTATGTGAGGAGTATGCTTGGAAACAAATCGAAGGTCAGCGCAATCAGTTTAAACGTTTGGGCGTAAGAGCAGACTGGGACAATCCATATGTGACATTGAAGCCTGAATACGAAGCGCAGCAAATTCTTGTCTTTGGTGAAATGGCGAAAAGAGGCTATATTTACAAAGGTCTTAAGCCTGTTAACTGGTCTCCATCAAGTGAATCAGCACTTGCTGAAGCAGAAATTGAATACAAGGACAAACGATCACCATCGATTTACGTATCATTTAAAGTGAAAGATGGCAAAGACGTACTTGAAAACGGCGAACAGTTCATCATCTGGACAACAACACCTTGGACACTTCCTGCAAACCTTGGCATTTGTGTACATCCAAACCTAGAGTACAGTGTGCTTCAAGTGGGTGCTGAGCGATATGTCATCGCATCTGAACTAGTTGAACAAGTGGCAAAAACACTTGGCTTTGAAGAGTACGAAGTTGTGAAAACGTTAAAAGGTAAAGAATTAGATAAGGTCGTTGCAGCACATCCAATTTACGATAGAGATTCTCTTGTGATGCTTGGCGATCACGTCACAACAGATGCAGGAACAGGCTGTGTTCACACAGCGCCAGGTCACGGGGAAGATGACTTTATCGTAAGTATGAAGTACGGTCTTGATGTGTTATGTCCAGTAGATGAAAAAGGTGTGATGACAGAAGAAGCACCTGGTTTTGAAGGACTATTCTACGAGGATGCCAATAAAGCCATCACAGAACAGCTTGAAGCAAAAGGCGCATTGAAAAAGCTCGACTTTATCACGCACTCCTATCCGCATGACTGGAGAACGAAAAAACCAACAATTTATCGTGCAACTGCTCAGTGGTTTGCTTCCATTAAAGATTTCAGAGAAGCACTATTAGATAATATTAAAGAAACGAAATGGGTTCCAGCTTGGGGCGAAACGCGCCTGTTCAATATGGTGCGTGACAGAGGTGACTGGTGCATTTCAAGACAGCGTGTATGGGGCGTTCCAATCCCAGTCTTCTATGCTGAAAATGGTGAGCCAATCATCACAGATGAAACGATTCAGCACGTTTCTCAATTATTTAGAGAACATGGCTCAAATATTTGGTTTGAAAAAGAAGCAAAAGAATTATTGCCTGAAGGCTTTACACATCCAGGCAGCCCGAACGGTGAATTTACAAAAGAGCAAGATATCATGGATGTATGGTTTGATTCTGGTTCTTCTCACCAAGCGGTATTAGAAGAACGAGATGACCTTGTTCGTCCGGCAGACCTTTACCTTGAAGGTTCTGATCAATATCGCGGCTGGTTTAACTCATCTTTATCTACAGCAGTTGCTGTCACTGGAAAAGCGCCATATAAAGGTGTTCTCAGCCATGGCTTTACGCTTGATAAAGAAGGACGCAAGATGAGTAAATCATTAGGCAATACGATCGATCCGACGAAAGTGGCGAAGCAGCTTGGTGCGGAGATTCTTAGACTTTGGGTATCTTCTGTCAACTATCAAGCCGATCATCCAGTGTCTGACGACATTTTAAAACAAGTCGCAGAAGTTTATCGTAAAATCCGTAACACGTTCCGCTTCTTGCATGGTAACCTGTTTGACTTTGATCCAGCAGTCAATGCAGTACCAGTCGAAGAGCTTCGCGAAGTGGATCAATATATCTTAATCAAATTAAACAAATTAATTGATAAAGTGAAAAAAGCTTATGATGATTACGAATTTGCGGTTGTCTATCATGCCATCCACAACTTCTGTACGATTGAGCTTAGCTCTTTCTATCTCGATTTTGCAAAAGATGTGGTATACATTGAGCATGCGGATCATCCAGACCGCCGCAGCATGCAAACGGTCTTCTACGAAACATTAATGGCGTTAGTGAAGCTGACAGCACCAATTCTTCCGCATACAGCAGATGAACTATGGAGCCACTTAAGCTTTGTTGAAGAGCCAAGTGTTCAGTTAACAGATATGCCAGAAGGTGTAGCTGTTCCTCAAGCAGAAGCGACAGAAGTGAAGTTTGACCGCTTTATGGAAGTACGTGACGATGTGCTAAAAGCGCTGGAAATTGCGCGTAATGAGAAAGTCATCGGACGTTCACTTGAAGCAAGTGTGACCCTTTATGCAACAGAGGAAGTGAAAAACCTTCTTGCATCCATTAAAGAAGATGTAAAGCAGCTCTTCATCATATCTGAATTAACAGTAGAAGATGAGAAACATGCAGACGCATCAGCGCCTGAATACACATCAGGACGTATTGTTGTTCAAAAAGCAGAAGGAGAACTGTGCGAACGCTCCCGCATTATTTCAAAAGATGTTGGCGCAAATCCAAAATACCCAACATTGTCGCTCAAAAATGCTGAAATCGTGGAGAAATATTACCAGAATTAACAGCGTGATATCACCAACTAGCGCCCCGCATATAGCGGGGCGTTTTTGATATAGAGAAAATGACAGCGTTTAGAACGAAAGGAAAAATCTTATGGCTTTAAAGTGAACAGGCGGGGCAACAATATGATTATCACGACAGGGCAGGAGTTGAATCAGCGACATGAATGGCGATCTAGAGACGATTTACATGGAACTCCTTCAAATGAGAGAAGAACTGCAATCGAAACTGTTTGAATATGCATCATTGCGTTCACCCGCTGAACATGTCACTTTCGATCAAGCAAAAACGACCACGCTTCTTTATCACATCAAAGAAGAACTGCAAGATGTTTCGCTCGCGATTGCAAAAATTGAACAAGGAACTTATGGCATATGTGAGGCGACAGGGCATACAATGCCCATTGAACAAATGAGTATTCTTCCGACTGCTCGTAAGACTGACGACTTTTTATATCATAAGCAATACGAGAAAAAAGCATTCACCCCTTATCCTTATGAATCAAATGATTCTCATTTTGAAGCCTTCCACATGTAGGGAGGTTTTTGTCTGTCAACTAAAGTTTCTTTACTCCTTCCTGTTTTCTTGATAAAATGCTTAAAGACCAAAGTATGAAGATGGAGGAACGTGTGTGTTCTATTACATAATCGCATTCGTGATAATTTGTTTAGATCAATTAACAAAATGGCTCATTGTCAAACATATGATGCTCGGTGATTCTATTCCTGTGATTGATGGCTTCTTTTACATCACATCCCACCGAAATTCAGGAGCCGCATGGGGGATTCTCCAAGGACAAATGTGGTTTTTCTATGTGATCACACTCGTTGTTATTGCAGGAATTGTTTATTATTTGCAAAAACATGGACAAAAGGACAAGCTACTTGGCGTAGCGCTTGCCTTAATGCTTGGCGGAGCGATTGGAAACTTTATTGACCGTATTTTCCGTCAAGAAGTGGTTGATTTTGCTCATTTCGTATTTGGGGATTATCATTATCCAATCTTTAATATCGCAGATTCCTCTCTATGTGTGGGGGTCATTCTGCTCTTTATTCAAATGCTGTTAGATGGAAAGAAAAATAAGGAGTCAACTACATGAATCAAGTAAACATTGCCGTTTCAGAAGAACAAACGAGTGAACGGCTTGATAAATTTTTAAGCACAACTGAACCAGAATGGTCAAGAACTCAAGTCCAGCAGTGGGTGAAAGATGGGCTCATCGAAGTAAATGGAAAACAAGTGAAGGCCAATTATAAAGTACAAGCTGGAGATCAAATCAAAGTAGAGATTCCAGATCCAGAAGCACTAGATGTAGAAGCGGAATCAATGGATCTTGATATTTATTATGAGGATGAAGATGTACTAGTGGTCAATAAGCCAAGAGGAATGGTCGTTCATCCAGCACCAGGACATGTGACAGGTACTCTTGTCAATGGCCTCATGGCTCATTGCAATGATTTGTCAGGCATTAATGGTGTCATGCGCCCTGGAATTGTCCACCGAATTGATAAAGATACGTCAGGGCTTTTAATGGTCGCAAAAAATGATATGGCGCATGAATCACTCGTCAATCAGCTGGTGGCGAAAACGGTCACTAGAAAATACACAGCCGTTGTTCATGGCATCATTCAGCATGATACTGGAACGATTGATGCACCAATTGGTCGAGACAAAAAAGATCGCCAAAGCATGACGGTCACAAAAGAAAATGCAAAGCAGGCAGTCACTCATTTTGATGTGATGGAGCGCTTTAAAGACTTTACCGTTGTAGAATGCCGCCTTGAAACAGGAAGAACCCACCAAATTCGTGTTCATATGAAATACATTGGCTATCCGCTTGCAGGAGATCCAAAATATGGCCCGAGAAAAACGGTTGATTTCAATGGACAACTGCTACATGCAGGCGTGTTAGGATTTGATCACCCTAGAACAGGAGAATATATGGAGTTTACAGCTCCAATTCCAGCTGATATGCAGGGCTTTATCGATTCATTAAGAAATAACGATTGACAGGCCGTTCTTTTTTTGAAATAATAAACGAAGAAATTGAGATTCTTTAAAACAGTCCAGAGAGGCTGAGAAGGATAACGGATCAATTTGTGCACGAGTATGCACAAATGAGCGCCCCTCTCTGCCCTTTGCAGAAGGGGCTTTTTATTTGTCAAAAAGAGGTGTAAAAGATGGAACAAAAAGCAGTCATTCTTGATGAACAAGCGATAAGACGAGCGCTTACCCGTATTGCACATGAAATGATTGAGCGCAACAAAGGGATGAAGGATGTCATCCTAGCCGGGATCAAGACAAGAGGTATTCATCTTGCAAAGCGCCTTGCAGAGCGCATCGAGCAAATTGAAGGAAACCCAGTGACTGTGGGTGAACTTGATATTACGCTATACCGTGATGACCTGACAAAAAAGACAGAGAACCAAGACCCGCTTGTCAAGGGTGCAGACATCCCAGCTGACATTAATGACAAAACACTCATTGTCGTAGATGATGTTTTGTTCACAGGTAGAACCGTCAGAGCAGCTATGGATGCGCTTGTGGATGTAGGAAGACCATCTTCCATTCAGCTGGCTGTTTTAGTCGACCGGGGACACCGGGAGCTGCCGATTCGGGCAGATTATATCGGGAAAAACATCCCGACATCAAAAGCTGAGACAGTCATGGTTCAGCTCAATGAAGTAGATCAAAACGACCTTGTCGCTATATATGAAAAATAACCTTTTTAAATGCATTCCAGAGAGTTTGCAAAGAGGGCAATAACAGAGACACCGAGCACACGGCTAAAGTGACGTGTACGGTTTTTCTAGGCCTCTTTGCGCATACTCGCAAAGAGGCTTTTTTAATGAAAAAGGACACATCTAGGAGGAAAATCATGAGTCAGCAAAAAGCCAATTTAGGCATTCGAGATATCCCAAAACCGTTCACATGGCTGTCACTCAGCCTGCAGCACTTGTTTGCGATGTTTGGTGCAACCATTCTTGTACCAAAGATCATTGATATGAGCCCAGCCGTCGCGCTCATCTCAAGCGGGGTTGGAACCATTGTGTACTTAATCATCACAAGAGGGCAGATTCCGGCGTATCTTGGATCGTCCTTTGCCTTTATCGCCCCTATCTTGAATGTAAAAGCCACCGGCGGCCCTGGAGCCGCAATGGTAGGTGCCTTTATGGCTGGTGTGGCATATGCACTCATCGCATTATTTATCAAATGGCTTGGCACAGGCTGGCTAATGAAGCTTCTGCCGCCTGTCGTTGTAGGACCCGTCATTATGGTCATCGGACTCGGACTCGCTGGAACAGCTGTTAACATGGCGATGTACGTGGATCCGAATGCAAAGGAGCTTGTTTACAGCCTGAAGCACTTAATGGTTGCAGGCTTCACACTCGCTGTCACCATTATTAGTATGATTTTCCTAAGAGGATTCCTTAGCTTGATTCCAGTCTTAATCGGCATTATCAGCGGCTACCTTTTTGCTTTAACACAAGGCATTGTGAACTTCCAGCCGGTCATTGCTGCAAAATGGTTTGCTGTTCCAGACTTTGTTGTACCATTTGTCGACTATACACCTGCTGTGACTTTAAGCATTCTCACAGTGATGGTGCCGGTTGCCTTTGTGACCATGTCTGAGCACATCGGTCATCAAGTCGTGTTAAGCAAAGTTGTTGGACAAGATTTTATTAAAAAGCCAGGTCTTCATCGCTCCATTTTAGGAGACAGTGCGGCGACAATCTTCGCTTCACTCATCGGCGGACCTCCAACAACGACTTATGGAGAGAACATTGGCGTCCTTGCGATCACAAGAGTGTTCAGTATCTTCGTTATCGGCGGAGCAGCGGTGTTTGCGATCTGCTTCGGCTTTGTTGGGAAAATTTCAGCATTAATCAGTACAGTACCATCCGCGGTTATGGGGGGCGTTTCGTTCCTGCTCTTTGGAATCATAGCCTCAAGCGGACTGCGAATCCTGATTGATCATAAAGTGAACTTTGAAGAAAAGCGTAATCTCATTATCGCATCAGTCATCTTAGTCATTGGAATTGGCGGGGCATTCATTGAGGTGAAACAAATCAATCTGACGCTGTCAGGAATGGCACTCGCTGCCATTACTGGCGTCCTGCTAAACCTGATTCTGCCGCATCAGAAGGCAGAAGATGATGAGTCAAATGAATCGAATACCGAAAACCTTTTAAAAGAAGTCCAGTGAGGCTAACAAGGGTTCTAAACGGAGCAGAACGTGCGAAAGCACCCCTGCTTCTTTTGGAGAACCCTAAGCTGCCGAGGCTTAGGGTTTTTTTGAACCTGAAAGTGATGAAAAACTAGAGGGGGCAGAAAAAATGAATGATTTATCGACAATGAGTAGCTTGTCAAAGGAAGAAATTTTACAGTTGATTGAAGAAGCATGTGCATTGAAAAAAGGGAAACAGGAACATGGTTTAGCAGGTGAATTTGTAGCGAACCTCTTCTTTGAACCAAGTACAAGAACGCGTTTTAGCTTTGAGGTGGCAGAGAAAAAACTTGGAATGAATGTGCTGAACCTAGACGCAGCAAGTACCTCTGTTCAAAAGGGAGAGACCCTTTACGATACAGTGAAAACACTTGAATCCATCGGAGTCAAGGCATGTGTCATCAGAGACAGTACAGACGAATATTACAAAGAGCTGATTGGGAAGGTCGGGATTCCAATCATTAATGCTGGAGATGGCTGCGGTCAGCACCCTACCCAATCATTGCTGGATTTGATGACGATCTTCGAAGAGTTTGGCGGTTTTGAAGGCTTAACCATCTCGATTCATGGTGATATCAAACATAGCAGGGTGGCAAGGTCCAATGCTGAAGTCCTCGCAAGACTAGGAGCGACAGTGCTCTTTTCAGGACCAGCTTCCTTCCAAGATGAACAAAATCCTCATGGAACGTATGTCGAAGTGGACGAAGCCGTGAAGCGGTCTGACGTGGTGATGCTGCTGAGAATTCAGCATGAAAGGCACTCAGAAAAGATGGGCAATGAGGGTTACTTATCGACTTATGGATTAACAGTAGACAGGGCAAACAAAATGAAAGAAAGAGCGATTATTATGCATCCAGCACCAGTAAATAGAGGTGTTGAAATAGATGATTCATTAGTAGAGTCAAAACAGTCAAGGATTTTCAAACAAATGGAAAATGGTGTGTATATCCGAATGGCTGTGTTAAAAAGGGCTTTTCAAAATAGCAGACTACATCAAAAAGGGAGAGATTCTGTCTATGTCATATCTCATTAAAAACGGTTTTATCTTATCAAGCACAGGGGAAAGAGTGCAGCAGGATATTAGGGTAGAAGGAAAAGTGATTCAAGCAATGGGTCACTTAAAAAGAGAAGACGGAGAAGAAGTCATTGATGCAGCAGGGCTATTTGTATCACCAGGTTTGATTGATCTGCATGTGCATTTAAGAGAGCCAGGCGGCGAGAAAAAAGAAACCATTGAAACAGGTTCTAAGGCAGCAGCAAGAGGCGGGTATACGACCATTGCAGCAATGCCGAATACACGACCAGTTCCAGATACAAAAGAACAAATGGAATGGCTGATGAATCGAATCAAAGAGACCTCCTCTGTAAGAGTACTGCCATACGCTTCCATCACGACGAGACAAATTGGCGAAGAGATGACAGACTTTGCAGCGTTAAAAGAAGCGGGCGCATTTGCCTTTACGGATGACGGTGTTGGTATTCAAACCGCAGGCATGATGTACGAAGCAATGAAAAAAGCAGCAAGCCTTGATCAAGCCATAGTGGCGCACTGTGAAGATAACTCACTCATTTATGGAGGATGCGTTCATGAAGGAGACTTTTCAAAAGCAAATGGGTTAAACGGGATACCGTCAATTTGTGAATCGGTGCATATTGCAAGAGATGTCCTCTTAGCAGAAGCAGCGAATTGTCATTATCATGTATGTCATATCAGTACAAAGGAATCCGTCCGAGTGGTACGCGATGCAAAAAAAGCAGGCATTCGTGTGACGGCTGAGGTCTCTCCACATCACCTGCTCTTATGTGATACAGACATCCCAGGTCTTGACACAAACTATAAAATGAATCCGCCGCTCAGAGGAGCAGAAGATCGCGAGGCACTGATCGAGGGGCTTTTAGATGGCACGATTGATTTTATCGCCACAGACCATGCACCGCATACAGAAGAAGAAAAGAACGAAACGATGCAGAGGGCACCTTTTGGGATTGTTGGACTTGAAACAGCGTTCCCGCTTCTGTACACACGTTTTGTGAAAACAGGGGAATGGACATTAAAAGAACTTGTTGATTATATGACCATCAAACCAGCAGAAGCCTTTGCTCTTCCATACGGAAAGCTGGAAGAAGGTCAAATCGCTGATATCACACTGATTGATTTAAACAAAGAAATGGCAATTGACAAAAAAAGCTTTTTATCTAAAGGACAAAATACACCGTTTGACAAATTGACTGTATCAGGATGGCCGGTCATGACACTTGCATCTGGGAAAGTCGTTTATGAAGAGGGGAGACTAGTAAAATGAAGAGACGCTTAGTGCTAGAAAACGGAACAGTATTCGAAGGAACAGGCTTTGGCAGCTTAGAACCGTCAGTCGGAGAAGTCGTCTTTAACACAGGGATGACAGGCTATCAAGAGATTTTGTCTGACCCGTCGTACTGCGGACAAATTGTCACACTCACTTACCCGCTGATCGGCAACTATGGCATTAACCGTGATGATTTTGAATCGATCACACCGTTTGTGAAAGGGCTGATCGTGAAAGAGCTTTGTGAAAAGCCTTCAAACTGGCGCTCTTCATACTCACTTGATGAGTATTTAAAAATGAAAAATATCCCGGGTCTTAGCGGCATTGATACACGCAAGCTCACGCGCATGATTCGAAGTGCAGGTACATTAAGAGGAGCTTTTGCAGGACCGGATGAACAAGTAGAAGACGTTGTAAGCCGCCTTCAAACGATGCAGCTACCAACAGATCAAGTAAGCCAAGTATCTGTGAAAAATGCGTATCCAAGCCCAGGAAGAGGAAAAAGAATTGTGCTTGTCGATTTCGGCATGAAGCATGGCATTTTGCGCGAACTCAATAAGCGAGATTGTGATGTCATTGTGGTGCCATACAATATCACGGCAGATGAAGTATTACAGTTAAAACCAGACGGCATCATGCTTTCAAACGGACCTGGGGATCCAGTCGATGTGCCAGAAGCGGTTGAAATGATTCAGCAACTGATTGGAAAGGTACCACTCTTTGGTATCTGCCTAGGACACCAGTTATTCGCGCTTGCGTGCGGCGCAAGTACAGAAAAAATGAAATTTGGGCATAGAGGATCCAATCATCCAGTCAAAGAACTAGCAACTGGCAAGGTAACCTTGACGTCTCAAAACCATGGCTACACGGTTAGCGCCATTAATGAAGACGTGCTTGAAGTCACACATATTGCGCTAAATGACAATACCATTGAAGGATTAAAACATAAAGAAGCACCAGCATTCACTGTCCAGTATCACCCAGAAGCATCACCGGGTCCAGAAGATGCGAACTACTTATTCGACGAGTTCATGGACATGATTCATACAACTGAGAAAGAAGGGGAAGAAGTATGCCAAAACGCGTAGATATCAAAAAGATTTTAGTGATCGGTTCAGGTCCAATCATCATCGGTCAGGCAGCGGAGTTTGACTATGCAGGCACACAGGCTTGCTTAGCGCTAAAAGAAGAGGGCTATGAAGTCGTTCTTGTGAACTCTAACCCTGCGACGATCATGACAGATACAGAAATGGCCGATAAGGTATACATCGAACCACTGACACCAGAATTTTTAACACGAATCATTCGAAAAGAACGTCCTGATGCGATTCTGCCAACACTTGGCGGACAAACTGGATTGAACCTTGCTGTTGAATTATCAGATCTTGGTGTACTCGCTGAATGCGGTGTTGAAGTACTAGGCACCAAGCTGTCAGCTATTCAAAAAGCAGAGGACAGAGATTTATTCCGTAATCTAATGAATGAATTAAATGAACCTGTACCAGAAAGTGAAATCATCCATAACCTTGAAGAAGCGATGGCATTCACAGATCAAATCGGTTTCCCAGTCATTGTTAGACCAGCCTATACACTAGGCGGAACAGGCGGCGGAATTTGTACAAATGAGCAAGAATTAAAAGAAATCGTCGAGAATGGACTGAAGTTAAGTCCGGTGACACAATGTTTGCTTGAAAAAAGTATCGCAGGCTTTAAAGAAATTGAATATGAGGTCATGCGTGACAGCGGAGATCATGCCATTGTGGTTTGTAACATGGAAAACTTTGATCCTGTCGGCATCCACACAGGTGACAGTATCGTTGTGGCACCAAGTCAAACGCTAAGTGATCGTGAATATCAGCTGCTTCGTAATGTGTCACTCAAGCTGATCCGTGCACTTGGCATTGAAGGCGGATGTAACGTACAGCTGGCGATTGATCCAGACAGCTTCCAATACTATATTATCGAAGTAAACCCGCGCGTGAGCCGTTCTTCTGCTCTTGCGTCTAAAGCAACAGGATATCCAATTGCAAAACTTGCAGCGAAAATCGCAGTTGGCCTAACACTTGATGAAATGATGAACCCAGTCACAGGTAAAACATATGCAGCGTTCGAGCCAGCACTCGACTATATCGTTTCAAAAATCCCGCGCTGGCCGTTTGATAAGTTTGAATCTGCCAACAGACGACTTGGAACACAAATGAAAGCAACGGGTGAAGTCATGGCGATTGGCCGCACATTAGAAGAGTCTCTTTTAAAGGCTGTTCGTTCACTTGAAGCGGATGTGCATCACATTGAATTAAAAGACGAAGCGGACATTACAAACGAAGTGCTTGAAAAGCGGATTATCAAAGCAGGAGATGAACGTCTGTTTTATATCGCTGAGGCGCTAAGAAGAGGCTATACCGTCGAACAGATTCATGAATTCTCGAAAATTGATTACTTCTTCCTTCATAAACTGGAAGGCATCATCACATTTGAAAAGACACTAAAAGAAAACAAAGGCAATGTAGACGTTTTAAAAGAAGCGAAAGAAAAAGGTTTCTCAGATATTTATATTAGCCGCGAATGGAATATGAATGAGGCAGATGTCTACAACCTAAGAACAGAAGCAGGCATCGTTCCTGTGTATAAGATGGTGGACACATGTGCGGCAGAATTTGAATCAGAAACACCGTACTTCTACAGCACATATGAAGATGAAAATGAATCCGAACGAACAGATAAGAAAAGTGTCATCGTGCTAGGCTCAGGTCCAATCAGAATCGGACAAGGGGTTGAATTCGATTATGCGACCGTTCATTCAGTGTGGGCAATCAAACAAGCAGGCTATGAAGCCATTATTATTAACAACAACCCTGAAACCGTCTCAACAGACTTTAGTATTTCAGATAAGCTCTACTTTGAACCACTCACTGTAGAAGATGTGATGCACATCATCGACCTTGAACAACCAGAAGGTGTCGTCGTTCAGTTTGGCGGACAAACAGCGATTAACTTAGCAGATGAATTATCAAATAGAGGGGTTAAGATACTTGGAACATCGCTTGAAGACCTTGATCGCGCGGAAAACCGTGACAAGTTTGAACAAACATTAGAAACTCTCGGCGTGCCGCAGCCAAAAGGTAAGACAGCAACGTCTGTGCAAGAGGCAGTAGCGATTGCGAATCAAATCGGTTACCCCGTGCTTGTCCGTCCTTCCTATGTATTAGGCGGCCGTGCAATGGAAATTGTGTATCAAGAAGCTGAGCTCCTTCACTACATGGAGAATGCGGTGAAAGTCAATCCGCAGCACCCAGTGCTCATTGACAAGTATTTGACAGGAAAAGAAATTGAAGTAGATGCTGTGTCTGACGGAGAAACGGTTGTCATACCAGGCATTATGGAACACATTGAAAGAGCCGGAGTTCACTCTGGAGACTCCATTGCGGTCTACCCGCCGCAAACTTTGTCAGAGGACATCAAAGCGAAAATTGCAGAATACACGATTAAACTCGCAAAAGGCCTTAACATCATTGGGCTTTTGAACATTCAATTTGTTCTATCAAAAGGAGAAGTGTACGTACTTGAAGTGAATCCGCGCTCAAGCCGGACTGTCCCATTCTTAAGTAAAATTACAGGCATTCCAATGGCGAACTTAGCTACAAAGGTTATTTTAGGAGAAAAACTGAAAAACTATGGCTACCAAGAAGGGCTTCATGTTGAGCAAGAAGGCGTATATGTGAAAGTTCCAGTCTTCTCTTTTGCAAAACTGAGAAGAGTAGATATTACACTAGGACCTGAAATGAAATCAACAGGTGAAGTCATGGGGAAAGATGTCACAATCGAAAAAGCCCTCTACAAAGGGTTGATTGCATCAGGTATTCAAATTCCAAAAGACGGAACGGTTCTCCTGACAGTGGCTGATAAAGATAAAGAAGAAGGACTTGAGATTGCAAGAAGATTCCATTCCATCGGCTATCATATTTTAGCAACAGAAGGAACAGCGAATTACTTAAAACAAGCCTCTATTCCATCAAGTGTTGTCGGCAAAATAGGAGAAGAAGGAAAGAACCTGCTGGATGTCATTCGAAATGGTGAAGCCCAATTTGTCATCAATACCTTAACAAAAGGAAAACAGCCGGCAAGAGACGGCTTTAGAATTAGACGTGAATCTGTTGAAAATGGTGTCGCTTGCTTAACGTCACTAGATACAGCGGAAGCGATCTTAAGAGTGCTAGAGAGCATGACATTTAGAGCAGATGAAATGCCAGAAGTGAAAACGAATGCTGAGGTGACAGTAACGATATGAAAAAAGCATACTTGACGGTCGTCTCAAACCGAGAGATCGCTGATCATATTTACGAAATGACATTAAAAGGTGATCTTGTTGAATCCTTTCAAACAGCTGGACAGTTTCTTCATATAAAGGTCAGTGAATCCATGACACCGCTGCTGAGAAGACCGATCAGTATTGCCAACATTCATGCCGAAAAGCAAGAAGCAACCATCATTTACCGCGCAGAGGGAGAGGGCACAAAGCTCCTTTCCCAAAAGCGGGCGGGAGAGTCAGTCGATGTGTTAGGACCGCTTGGAAACGGCTATGACCCTTCAGTCGTTCAGGCCGGACAGACCGCATTATTAGTCGGTGGAGGAATCGGTGTGCCTCCGTTATATGAACTGTCTAAGCGGTTAACGAAAAAAGGCGTCATCGTAAAACATGTTCTCGGTTTTCAATCGAAAAAGGATGTATTTTATGAGGAGAAGTTTCAAGCACTCGGAGATACGTTTATCGCAACCGTTGATGGGACATATGGTTCGAAAGGTTTCGTGACAAATGTCATTGAAGAGAATGAGCTGGACTTTGATGTCTTGCTTTCCTGTGGACCGACACCTATGTTAAAAGCACTAAAAGACTCTTATCCCGATAAGCCTGTTTATATTTCAATGGAAGAACGAATGGGCTGCGGAATCGGTGCATGCTTTGCTTGTGTCTGTCATACCGATCAGCACGAGAAACCGTACGTTAAAGTTTGTCTGGATGGACCTGTTTTTAAAGCGGAGGAGGTGGCGCTATCATGCTAAACATCGAATTACCCGGCTTATCTTTAAAAAATCCAATCATTCCTGCATCAGGCTGTTTTGGATTTGGAAAAGAATTCGCATCATTATATGACCTTTCCTTGCTGGGCGGCATCATGATTAAAGCCACGACCCTTGAAACGAGATTTGGCAACCCGACACCTAGGGTAGCTGAGACAGGAGCCGGTATGCTGAATGCGATTGGTCTCCAAAATCCAGGTCTAAAAGGCGTGCTTGAACATGAATTACCTTGGCTTGAGCAGTTCGATACCCCTATTATTGCCAATGTTGCTGGATCACAAGTTGATGATTATGTTGAAGTAGCAAAGCAAATTAGTCAAGCAAGCAATGTTCACGCCCTTGAACTGAATATCTCGTGTCCGAATGTGAAAACAGGCGGAATTGCCTTTGGGACCGATCCAGAAATGGCGGCCACATTGACAAAAGCCGTCAAGGAAGTTTCCTCCGTTCCTGTTTATGTGAAGCTGTCACCTAATGTAGCCAATATCGTTGAGATTGCTAAAGCGATTGAATCGGCTGGAGCGGATGGACTCACCATGATCAATACCTTGATTGGGATGCGTTTAGATTTAAAAACAGGCAAACCCATTCTTGCCAATAAAACAGGCGGATTATCAGGTCCTGCTGTAAAACCTGTTGCCATCCGAATGGTGCATGAGGTCAGTCAGGCCGTTTCTATTCCGATTATTGGGATGGGCGGGGTGCAAAGCGCTGAAGATGTACTTGAATTTTTACTAGCTGGCGCAAGTGCGGTAGCTGTTGGGACAGCCAATTTTGTGAACCCATTTATTTGCCCGGAAATCATTGATGAACTGCCGAATGTGTTAGCGGCTTATGGGTATTCATCTGTAGAGGAATGCATCGGAAGGAGCTGGAAACATGAAGCACTTGCCCATCATCGCGCTTGATTTTCCATCAGGACAGGAGGCGCACGCCTTTTTAGATCGTTTTGAAGGCACTCCATTATTCGTAAAGGTTGGCATGGAGCTGTTTTACCAAGAAGGTCCTGCCATTATTGACGCACTGAAAGAAAAAAATTGCCGTATTTTCCTTGATCTGAAGCTTCATGACATTCCAACAACCGTGCAAAAAGCGATGAACAGGCTTGCTGCACTTGGTGTTGATTTGGTGAATGTGCATGCAGCCGGCGGGAAAAGAATGATGCAGGCGGCCGTAGAGGGGCTTGAAAGCGGAACCCCTGCCGGCCAAAATCGCCCGGGCATCATTGCAGTGACCCAGCTGACAAGCACGTCAGAAGATATGATGAAAAAAGAATTACTAATTAATCGCCCATTGCAAGAGGCTGTGCTTCATTATGGACAATTGGCATATGGAAGTGGACTTGATGGTGTGGTGTGCTCTGTTCATGAATCAAAACAGCTTCATGAACAAATCTCTCCTTCCTTTCTCACTGTGACGCCAGGAATTCGCTTACCAAATGATCAAACGGATGACCAAAAGCGTGTGGCGACACCTGCCTTTGCCAAAGAGCAGGGTGTTTCACAGATTGTTGTGGGAAGATCGATCACAAAAGCCACAAACCCAGTGGAAGCTTATCAACAAATTTTGAAAGAGTGGGAGTGACTGCCGGATGAAAACGAAAATCGCGAAGCATTTATTACAAATCAAAGCTGTCTCTTTAAAACCAGACGAACCATTTACATGGGCGAGCGGTATCAAATCACCGATTTACTGTGACAATCGCCTCACCTTGTCTTATCCTGAGGTCAGAGGGGACATTGCGGAAGGTTTAAAAGACTTGATTCTCACTCATTTTGAAGGAGCGGAAGTTGTCGCAGGTACAGCTACAGCTGGCATTCCTCATGCGGCATTAGCAGCTGATCGTCTGAACGTACCGATGTGTTATGTAAGAAGTAAACCAAAAGCACACGGAAAAGGAAATCAAATTGAAGGAGCCGTATCACCTGGACAAAAGGTGGTTGTCGTAGAAGACCTCATCTCAACTGGAGGCAGCGTTCTTGAAGTTGTAGCGGCTCTAGAAGAAGAAGGCTGTGACGTACTCGGAGTTGTTGCGATCTTCACTTATGGACTGCCAAAAGCAACTGCGGCTTTTCAAGAGAAAAACATTCCCTATGTCACGCTGACAGACTATGACACACTGACAGAAGTGGCACTTGAGCTAAAAGCAATCGAGTCTTCTGCTATGAATAAACTAAAACGCTGGAGACAGGATCCTTCGTCTGAATCTTGGATGGAAGAAACGGTCTAAAAAGCTTGTTTTGTTTTAAAAAAAGCTGTGCTGCGCTGCACAGTTTTTTATTTGGTTAAAAATAGTAAAATAGACTCAAATTTAAATAAAAACTAATCCTATCAATAAAGTCGGGTTGACTTTTGTTTGAATTGTGTTAATATTTAATACAAATTAAAACTCTTATCCAGAGAGGTGGAGGGACTGGCCCGATGAAGCCCGGCAACCTGCGATTTGCAAGGTGCTACTTCCTGCAAAATGATTCTATTTTGAAAGATAAGGAAATCGTGAGCTTCCTCATCTTTCTTTCGGACTGAAAGAAAGTTTTTTTATTTTAACGGTGAGGAGGAAGAGGAGATGGAACTGAAACAAAACCAGGATGAGGACTTAGTGAAGCATATGCAAGAGCTGATTGGGGATATGAAATTCGGTTCAATTACGTTGATCGTTCAGGACGGTCAAGTGATTCAAGTGGAAAAAAATGAAAAAATCAGATTAAAGTAGTGCGGAGAATAGCAATAGAAGCAGTACTCCGGAAGGGGAGAAACAATGTTAACTTATGAAAATTGGCAAGAGCCGTCCATTACATTTCAAGAGGACGATTTGTATAAAGGGGCCCTATCTGTGCTGAAATGGGCGTACGGCCACTATGGTGATCAGCTCGTTTATGCATGCAGTTTTGGCATTGAGGGCATTGTCCTGATCGATCTTATTGCGAAAGTAAAAAAAGATGCAAGAATTGTCTTTTTAGATACAGGTCTGCATTTCAAGGAAACATACGACACCATTGATGCAGTTAAGGAAAGATATCCTGGTTTAGACATCGTGCTGAAAACACCTGAGCTGACGGTGGAAGAGCAGAATGAGCAGCATGGTGATAAATTATGGGAAACGAATCCTCAAAGCTGCTGCCATATGAGAAAGGTCATTCCATTGCAAGAGGCACTATCTGGCTATCCGGCATGGCTGTCTGGTTTAAGAAGAGAGCAGTCGCCTAAACGAGCAGGTACGAACTTCTTAAATAAGGATGAAAAATTCCAATCAGTTAAAGTATGTCCGCTCATCCACTGGACGTGGAAGGACATATGGAGATATGCGTCTAGAGAGGATCTTACTTATAATCCGCTGCATGACCAAGGATATCCAAGCATCGGGTGTGCACCTTGTACACAGCCGGCATTTACTGCTGATGATTTGCGTTCTGGAAGATGGTCAGGGACAGCAAAGACTGAGTGCGGATTACATGAGTAAGGGAGTATAATGTATGGAAATCGCCGCAATTTTATTTAGCTTATTCTTTGCTTTAAATATTGGCGCAAGCGGAGCAGCCGCTTCGATGGGCATCGCATATGGTTCAGGTGCGATCAAAAAGCCAATATACGCGCTCAGCGTTTGTGCGGTTGGAATATTAGCAGGTTCAGTGATTGGCGGCGGTGAGGTCGTCAAAACGATCAGCTCCGGGATTATGCCGGAATCTGTCATCACACTTGAAATTGTGTGTATCATCATTGGCTCGGCCGCATTATCACTTTTCATAGCGAATCTCTTGGCCATTCCTTTATCCACAAGTGAGGTCACAGTAGGAGCTGTGGTCGGTGTGGCAGCCGCATATAAAGTGCTGTATGTGAAATCGATCTTAGTCATTGTCTCTTTTTGGGTGATTATTCCGATTGTTGCCTTTGTTTTTACCTTTGCTGTTGTCAAAATCATCAGATTGTTCCCTAAACGAACATTATCCAAAAAAGGTACATTGATCTTATCTGTTGTTTTGATTATCAGTGGGTTTTTAGAAGCATTTTCAGCCGGCATGAACAATGTCGCCAATGCGGTCGGCCCGCTTGTCGCGTCAGGTGTTTTATCAGTCGGGCAAGGAACCCTTTACGGCGGAATCTTTGTGGCCATTGGGGCGCTGCTTCTAGGAAGAAGGGTACTAGAAACAAACGGAAAGAAAATTACACGCTATCAAACGGGTGAAGGCATTCTATTATCGAGCACCGGTGCAGGACTTGTCATCGTCAGCTCTATATTCGGACTCCCTGTTCCCCTTACTCAAATTACCTCCTCGTCCATTATTGGGCTAGGTATGGCAAAGGGTGGACCGAACATTTTTCATAAACATGTTGTGAAAAAAATGCTGAAGGTATGGGTTGTGTCACCTTTCTTATCACTTAGTCTATCTTATTTGTTGGTAAGCCTTTTCTTAAAAGGAGACTATTACTCTATCTTTATCATGATGAGTGTACTGCTTGCTTCACTAGGTGCACTGAGTCTTATGAAGGCAGTTAAAAATGAGAGCAGCTCGATTCATGAACAGGGCGGCGGGATTTAAATATAAATCCGACTATTAACATCTAATAAATATGAACATTGAGAGGAAGATGAACAAATGAGTTTAACACCACATGGTGGCGTATTAATTAATCGAGTAAATGAAGAATTTGATCTAAGCACAGCTGCGAAAGAAATTGAGCTGGATGCCATCTCTTTTGCAGACCTTGAACTCATCGCAATTGGCGGGTATAGTCCAATTGAAGGGTTTTTAACGAAAGCTGATTATGAAGCAGTTGTCAGCAGTATGCGACTAGCAAGTGGTGTCGTTTGGTCTCTTCCGATTACTTTGCCTGTCACAAAGGAAAAAGCAGCGGAGATCAATCAAGGTGACATTGTTCGTCTATCGTATAATGGAACAGTATACGGGGTCATTGAGGTGGAAGATCAATACACACCTGATAAGGAAAAAGAAGCAGTGAATGTGTATAAAACAGATGACCGCAATCACCCAGGCGTGAAAAAATTATTTGAACGCGGTGACACGTATATTGGTGGTAAAATTACACTGACAAAACGTAGCGAAAAACCTTTCCCGCAATTTACGTATGAGCCAGAAGAAACAAGAAAACATTTTAAAGAAAACGGCTGGAAAACCATTGTCGGTTTCCAAACGAGAAACCCAGTCCATCGTGCGCATGAATACATTCAAAAGACAGCACTGGAAACAGTGGATGGTCTATTTCTAAATCCACTTGTTGGTGAAACAAAATCTGATGATATTCCAGCAGATGTAAGAATGAAAAGCTATCAAGTGTTACTGAACGGTTATTACCCGAAAGACCGCGTCTTTTTAGGTGTTTTTCCTGCTGCCATGCGTTATGCTGGACCAAAGGAAGCGATTTTTCATGCGCTTGTGCGTAAAAATTATGGCTGTACACATTTTATTGTCGGCAGAGATCATGCAGGTGTTGGTGATTATTACGGCACATACGAAGCGCAGGAGCTATTCGAACAATTTACAAGCGAAGAAATTGGGATCACACCATTAAAATTTGAACACAGCTTTTACTGCAATACATGTGAAGCCATGGCAACACCAAAAACATGCCCACATGATAAAAGCGAACATGTCATTCTTTCAGGTACAAAGGTTAGAACGATGCTGAGAAATGGTGAATTACCACCGAGCACGTTCAGCCGAAAAGAAGTCATTGAAACATTAATCGAAGGATTAAAAACGACGGTATCTTAAAGGAGGATATGACATGAGCAACGAACATATCGTGTGGCATGATTCATCTATTACTAAAAAAGAATATCAACAGAAAAACAACCATACAAGCGGGATCATTTGGCTGACAGGTCTAAGCGGTTCAGGTAAATCGACCATCGCCAACGCAACAGCTCGAGAGCTGTTTGAACAGGGGTACCAAGTGACAGTTCTTGACGGCGATAACGTACGTCATGGACTCAATAAAGACTTAGGCTTTTCAGATGACGACAGAAAAGAGAACATTCGGCGCATCGGTGAAGTGGCGAAATTATTTGTTGAGCAAGGAACGATTGTCATTACTGCTTTTATTTCACCATTTCAAGAAGACCGCCAAATCGTAAGACAGTTAGTCGAAGACGGAGAATTTCACGAAGTGTTTGTGAAATGTGATCTGAACGTGTGTGAAGAGCGTGATCCAAAGGGATTATATAAAAAAGCAAGAAACGGCGAAATTCCATTTTTCACGGGAATCGATTCACCATACGAAGAGCCAGCTGCGCCTGAGCTCGTCCTAGATACAGGTGAATTATCACGCGAGGAGTCAAAACAGCGCCTTGTTGATTATGTAAAGGATAAAACGAAATAATCGCCTGATGGCAGGGGGAGAAAGCAAGATGGGGAAAGTATACATTGTTGGTGCCGGACCGGGTGACCCAGACTTAATTACGCTAAAGGCCCATAAGGCAATACAGCAGGCAGATGTCATTTTATATGATCGTCTTGTCAATCAAGAGATTCTTGCCCATGCCAAACCGGAGGCGGAGTTGATCTATTGCGGCAAACTGCCGAATCATCATACGATGAGACAGGAAGCGATTAATGAAGCACTTGTTGCTTATGCGAAGGAAGGGAACATAGTCGTTCGTCTAAAAGGCGGTGATCCCTTTGTATTTGGCCGTGGCGGTGAAGAAATCGAATGCTTAGCTGAGCATGGTATTCCGTATGAAGTTGTCCCGGGGATTACTTCTGGCATTGCAGCCGCTGCTTATGCAGGCATTCCAGTCACGCACCGAGAATTCAGCTCAAATGTTGCGTTTGTAACAGGGCATTATCAAAAGGATGAACATTTTGAAGAAAAGTGGGAAGCGCTCGCGACGGGGATTGATACCCTTGTCATTTACATGGGCGTCAAAAATGTGGAAAGAGTCCAGCGGCTGCTTTTGAAAAATGGGCGGAACCCTGAAACCCCAGCTGCGTTTATTCACTGGGGAACGACCACAAGGCAAAAGACGACTTGCTGCACGGTGGCGACACTATCTGAAACGGTTGAAAAAGAAGGGATCGAGCATCCGAGTTTAATCGTAGTAGGAGATGTCGTTCACTTTCATCAAAAGTTGAACTGGTTTGAACCAGCACTGATTGAGAAATGAGAACAAAGGTGAAAAGACACGTGTGGACATCGTGTCTTTTCGTCTGAATAAAACTAAGGTCGCAAGGAGGAGTCAAATGAAACAAGCTGTCCTTTATGTTGGGCATGGAAGCAGGGTAAAAGAAGCACAGGATAAAGCCATTTCTTTTATGAAAAGCTGTATGCCGTTAGTGGAAGCAGATATACAAGAAATTTGTTTTTTAGAGTTGACGGACCCTTCAATCGAAGAAGGATTTGAGACTTGCGTACAAAAAGGAGCAACCCACATTGCGATCGTCCCGCTCCTCCTTTTAACTGCCATGCATGCCAAATCAGATATTCCAGATGAGATTGTGAAAGTAAAAAAACGTTTCCCACAAGTGAAGGTGACATATGGAAGACCTATAGGCGTGAACCAAGAAGTCACGAAAGCGGTTATTGCAAGGATTGAAGAAGCAGGATACAAGGGAGAGCACGCAAAAATTCTCTTAATTGGCCGCGGAAGCTCTGATTCAGATGTAAAGAGGGATGTGTTTGGCATTGCAGATGATGTCCGTAGCATGTTGCCTTGTGCAGAGGTTTTTCCGTGTTTTATTACAGCGTGTGAACCGAATTATCGTGATGTCTTAGCACAGTTAACAGTAGATGACGATACGCCTGTCTATCTCGTGCCTTATCTTTTATTTACCGGCATTTTAATGAAAGAGATTGAGAGTGAAGCGAATCAGGCGAGAGAGCGGCTGCAAGATGTCCGTGTCTGCCGGTATATTGGGTTTCATCCCCATGTAAAAGCAGCTTATATTGAACGTGTGCAGGAAACCATCTTAAACAAAGAGAATGCGTTTCGTTTTCAAGGAGAAAGCCATGCTTCCAGTTCATCTTGATCTAACCAATAAACACGTGCTAATTGCCGGCGGTGGAAGGATTGCGGCTAGAAGGACGAGTGCGCTATGCATGGAGCCATGCAGCATAACCATTGTAAGCCCTGACATTTGTGATGAAATGGCGAATCTCATTGAGACATATCAGCTGACTTGGAAGAAAAAGAAAGTTGATGCGGAAGATGTAAAGGATGCATTTTTGATTGTCGCTGCTACAGACGACCCTTCAGTAAACGAGTGGATGACGCAATCAGCGCTTCCTCATCAGCTCGTCAACTGTGTGAGCCAGTCAGAGCTAGGCAATGTAATTGTGCCAAAGGTTGTAAGGGCAGGAAAAGTGACAATCTCCATATCTACGAGTGGTGCAAGCCCAGCCCGCACTAAACAGCTGGCTGCGGCCATTGAGACCTTGCTTGAACAAGAGGATGTAGATGCACTCGATGAGCTCTATATAGAAAGAAAAAAAAGACAAAGAAAAAGCCGATAAAATCTCATCTAAAGATTTAATCGGCTCTTTTTTATTTTCTCAGCTTTAGGACAACATCCTCATCAGGCGTTACAAATAATGTTTGCTGTTGATCATACGTGACAAAGCCCGGTTTTGCTCCGTTTGGTTTTTTCACATGCCGGATTTTCGTATAATCGACAGGGACGGAGCTTGATTCTTTTGCCTTCGAGAAGTAGGCAGCAATTTGTGCCGCTTCAAGCAAGGTTTGTTCATCAGGTGCTTTGTGACGAATGACGACATGTGATCCAGGAATATCCTTTGTGTGCAGCCAAATCTCATCACGAGCTGCCGCCTTTGTGGTCAAATATTCGTTTTGCTTGTTGTTTTTTCCAACGAGAATCGGAACACCTTGAGAAGATTCATATGCTTCAAGCTGAATGGCCGATGGTTTTTTCTTTTTGGCGTTGCGTTTTTGTTTGGGACGCAAATATTTTCCTTCCACCAGTTCTTCTCTTATTTCCTCTAAATCTTTTGGTGAGGCAGAGGACAGCTGCTGGATCAGCTCGTCAAAATAAACAATTTCTTCATGTGTTCGCTCAATTTGTTCATTTACGGCCTCTACTGCATTTTTTGCCTTTTGGTATTTTGTAAAATACGCTTGTGCATTTTCAGAAGGGGTTTTGTTTGTTTTGAGCGGGATCGTGATCTCTCCGCCTTCTTCATCATAATAATTGATGACAGTCGCTTCTTTATCCCCTTTTTTAATTGCATATATATTGGCAGTAAGCAATTCACCATAAAGCTGGTACTTATGCGCATTTTGAGATTCTTCAAGCGTTCTTGTTAGTTTTTTTAGCTTGTTTTCATTTTTCTTTTTTTCATTCGCAACAAAACGTTCAAGATCAGCCGCCTGCTGTTTGACTCTGTCTCTTTCAGCTTTTCCGAAATAAAAGCGGTCAAGTAGCTCACTAAGAGAATCAAACGTCTTCATGTCACCATCGACGTGCTGAAGTTCTAATAAATAAAAATACTCTTTCCCATCTTTTCTCGTGAGCTGAGGGGTAAAAGAATGCGCCTGAATGAACTGAAACATCTCGAGTAATGTACTTGGAATCGTTTCCTGATTGGCAAGACCGGCCCTGTGGACAGCTTCCTTAGCAAACAGCGGAGAAACCCCGGAGAATGTATCGACAATTTGATTGGCAATTTTCCCTTCTTGAAAACGTAAATGCTTTAAAATATCTTCCTTCGTCACGTCAAAAGGATTCAGCTTTTGCTGTGCCGGCGGCAGAAGATATTGATGTCCGGGCAGCACCGTTCGATAGCTGTTCACAGATGGAGAAAGATGTTTCAGTCCGTCAATGATCTGCTCCGTTTCGTCCTCCACGAGAATCAAGTTGCTGTGCCGGCCCATAATTTCAATATATAGCTTACGGGTTTGTTCATCGCCAATTTCATTTCGGCTTCGCACGTGCAGCACGATCACCCGATCTAATCCAATTTGTTCAAAACGTTCAATGAACCCACCCTCAAGATGTTTTCTGAGGAGCATACAAAACATTGGCGGTTCGCTCGGATTATCATCATGGTGCTCAGTGAGCTGTACCCTTGCATAGCTCGGGTGAGCGGATAAAAGAAGCTTGTGATTCTTCCCCTTTGATCGGATATGAAAAATCAGCTCATGCTTGTATGGCTGATGTATTTTCGAAATTCTTCCGCCAGTTAATGTTTCTTGCAATTCATTTGTCATACCGTATGTAAAAATGCCGTCAAATGACATGTTGGATACACCCTCTTTTTTCACACAAATCTACTGAAAGAACCTTACGTTTTCTCGTTCTTTAGGCAGTCTTATTATTATAGCATGATTTAGGACGAGTCTGAATAAACTGGCTTATAGAACACTGCATAAGAGAGAGAACAAAAGAGGAGTGGACGAGGTCAAATGAATTGGCATGAACTGAACCAAACCGATTTATTAAAAACAATGAATACATCGATAGGTGACGGACTGTCAGAAAAAGATGTGCAAAAGCGGCTTGAAAAGCATGGGCCAAATGAATTACAGGAAGGGAAAAAGGCGTCGGCGTTCGTTATTTTTTTAGCGCAATTTAAAGACTTTATGGTGTTAATCCTGCTTGCGGCAACGATTATTTCTGCTTTTTTAGGTGAATATATTGATGCTGTGGCGATTGTGGCGATTGTGCTGATAAATGGTGTGCTTGGCTTTTATCAGGAACGCCGTGCGGAAAAGTCCCTCCAAGCACTAAAGGAATTATCAACGCCGCATGTCTATGCAAGGAGAAACAATGAATGGGTCAAGATCCCGTCGAAGCACCTCGTGCCGGGAGATATTGTGAAGTTTTCAAGTGGGGATCGAATTGGGGCAGATATCAGATTACTAGAAACAAAGAGTTTGGAAATCGAAGAATCTGCCCTCACTGGAGAGTCCATCCCAGCGGTCAAACATGCGAGTCCGCTCTCGCGAGATCATGTCTCACTTGGAGATTTGACGAACATGGCCTTTATGGGGACGCTTGTCACGAGGGGAAGCGGTGTAGGGGTTGTCATTGGTACAGGGATGAATACGGCGATGGGACAAATTGCTGGTATGCTGGATTCAGCAGGTAATATGGAAACACCGCTGCAAAGACGCCTTGAGCAGCTGGGAAAAATTTTAATTGTGGCTGCATTATTTTTAACTGTACTTGTGGTTGTTCTTGGTGTGGTGCAAGGTCATGATTTGTATCATATGTTCTTAGCGGGTGTATCTCTCGCTGTTGCTGCGATTCCAGAAGGACTGCCGGCGATCGTCACTGTCGCACTTTCCCTAGGTGTGCAGCGGATGATTAAACAAAAATCCATTGTCAGAAAGCTGCCGGCCGTGGAAACACTCGGCTGCGCCTCGATTATTTGCTCAGATAAAACAGGCACAATGACACAAAATAAAATGACAGTGACACATGTATGGGCAGAGGGGAAAACGTGGAATATTTCTGGCACTGGGTACGAGCCGTCAGGTGATTTTACCTTAAACGGAGAACTTGTCCATGTAGACAAACATCCAAGCCTGCAAAAGGTGCTATTATACGGAGCACTTTGTAATACATCGACCATCGTTGAAAAAGACGGAGAGATGAGACTTGATGGCGATCCGACAGAAGGAGCACTTCTAACCGCTGCGCGTAAAGCGGGTTTTACAGAGCAATTCATCGAAGCGGGATTTCGTGTGGTGGAGGAATTCCCTTTTGATTCTGAAAGAAAAATGATGTCAGTCGTCGTGGAAACGAATCAGAAGGAGCGGTATGTCATTGCCAAAGGGGCGCCAGATGTGTTGATGAACCGTTCAAGTCATATGATGCACGGCGGACGCACCGCCTCATTTTCAAAGGCCCACCGGCAAGAAACAGAAGCTGCGATTCAAGGTTTAGCAAGACAAGCGCTTAGAACCATTGCAATTGCATATAAAAAAGTAAGCCTGACAGAAAAAATCACCTCTGTTCAGCAGGCAGAAACTGGCCTCACATTTATCGGTCTAGAGGGCATGATTGATCCACCTCGTCCTGAAGTGAGACGAGCGATTAAAGAATGCCGGGATGCTGGCATTAAAACAGTGATGATTACAGGCGATCACGTAGAAACGGCTAAAGCGATCGCTAAAGATTTAAGTCTCTTACCTAAGCAAGGAAAGGTGCTTGATGGAAAAGCTCTGGATCAGCTAAGCGACAAAGAGCTCGAGCAAACAGCAGAAGATGTGTACGTCTTTGCCCGTGTATCACCTGAGCATAAACTGAGAATTGTGAAGGCCTATCAAAAAAACGGCCATATTGTCGCGATGACAGGTGATGGGGTGAATGATGCGCCAGCGATTAAACAGGCGGATATTGGTATATCCATGGGGATTACCGGAACAGACGTTGCCAAAGAAGCTTCTTCTCTTATTTTGCTTGATGACAACTTTGCGACCATTAAATCCGCTATTAAAGAGGGCCGGAATATTTATGAAAACATTCGCAAATTTGTCCGCTATTTGCTGGCATCGAATGTGGGAGAGATTTTGGTCATGCTGTTTGCGATGCTTCTTGCGCTTCCATTGCCTCTCGTTCCAATTCAAATTTTGTGGGTAAACCTTGTCACAGACGGCTTGCCGGCTATGGCACTTGGAATGGATAAACCAGAAGGCGATGTCATGAAGAGAAAGCCGCGGAACATGAAAGAGGGGATTTTTGCAAGAGGGCTTGGCTGGAAGGTCATATCAAGAGGGTTTCTGATCGGGATTGCCACTTTGTTAGCCTTTATGTTTGTGTATCACCGTGATCCGAACAATCTTCAATATGCGCAGACGGTTGCATTCAGCACACTCGTTTTGGCGCAGCTCATTCATGTGTTTGACTGCCGCAGTGAACGGTCTATTTTTGAACGCAATCCATTCGGGAATATGTACTTGATCGGCGCCGTTGTGTCTTCCCTTCTGCTGATGCTTGTGGTCATTTATTATCCGCCGCTTCAGCCGATTTTCAAAACGGTGGCAGTCGCACCAGTCGATTGGCTTCTGATCATCGGTATGTCTGCATTGCCAACTTTTTTACTGGCAGGATCACTTTTGACAAGAAAAAAATAATTGGTTATGGTATAATTTTGAGGTAATAGTGTCTGCTATTACCTTTTTCATTTTATTAATATGAAAGAATTGGGTGTTTTCACATGATACGCAGTATGACGGGATTCGGCCAAGCGAGTAAAACGGATGGTGAACTGACAGTGTCAGTTGAGCTAAAATCGGTCAATCACCGTTTTAAAGAGGTTCATGCCCGTTTGCCGAGGCCGCTTTTATATTTCGAAGATACATTAAAAAAAATCATTCTTCGTCACGTGCAGCGCGGTCGAATTGAGCTGTTTGTTACGATTGAAGGCGGTAAACTTGCAAGCCGGTCTTTACAGATTGACTGGCCGCTGCTTGATGAATATATGAAAGCCGCAAAAGACCTTGAGGACCGCTATCATATTTCAGGTATTCAGCATGCACATGACTTACTGAAGCTGGAACAGGCTGTTCAGGTGGAAGAGTCAGTCAGCCGTAATGAGCAGCTGGAGCATTTGCTGATAGACACTTGTGAAGAAGCTGTCAAGGAGCTTTGCTTTATGAGAGAGCAGGAGGGAACATCACTTCAAAAAGACTGTGAACTCAGGCTGTCTGAACTCGAGGCATTTACAGAAGAAATCAAAGTGTTTGCACCAGAGGTTGTGAGTCAGTACAAAGAACGATTGAATCAAAGATTGCAAGAATGGATCGGAGAGGCGCTTGAAGAGAGCAGGCTGATCACAGAGGCGGCCATCTTTGCGGATCGCTGTGACATTACAGAAGAGATTACCAGGCTGAAAAGTCATTTTCAGCAGTTCCAGCAAATTTTGACGCAAGGCGGCGCTGCCGGACGAAAGCTTGACTTTCTTGTACAGGAGCTCAACCGTGAAGTGAACACGATTGGATCAAAAGCAAACCATCACCATTTAACAAAGCTCGTGGTTGAAATGAAAAGCGCTATTGAAAAAATAAAAGAACAAGTGCAAAATATAGAATAGTCATTGTGTATGCTGTTTACAGTGCGTCTCTTTCGGCGAGACTAGAGACGTTTATATTACAGGGGGACGAAAGAAGATGACCATAAAGTTGATCAATATCGGATTTGGAAACATCATTTCAGCGAATCGGATGATTTCGATCGTCAGTCCGGAATCAGCACCGATTAAACGAATGATACAAGACGCAAGAGATCGAGGCATGCTCATTGATGCGACATACGGAAGAAGAACCCGTGCTGTTGTCATTATGGACAGTGACCATGTCATCTTATCTGCCGTTCAGCCTGAGACTGTCGCGCAAAGACTTTCTGTAAAAGAAGAAATCATAGATGAAGGGCAGGGGTAATACGCCATTATGAAAGAAAGAGGACTTTTAATCGTTCTCTCTGGACCTTCGGGAGTTGGAAAAGGAACGGTCAGACAAGCCATTTTCTCCCAGGAAGATACGAAATTTGAATACTCTATTTCTGTGACAACCCGCAAACCGCGTGAAGGTGAAAGAAATGGTGTTGATTATTTCTTTAAAACCAGGGAAGAATTTGAACATATGATTGAAAACAAAAAGCTGTTAGAATGGGCAGAGTATGTCGGGAATTACTACGGCACGCCTGTTGACTATGTAGAACAAACATTGAGCGAAGGAAAAGATGTTTTCCTTGAAATCGAAGTGCAAGGTGCACTTCAAGTAAGAGAAGCATTCCCGGAAGGTCTCTTTATTTTCCTTGCACCGCCAAGTCTTTCAGAACTTCAAAACCGCATTATTACACGCGGGACAGAATCTGAGGATCTCATCCGTAACCGAATGGCTGCTGCAAAAGAAGAAATTGAAATGATGGATGCTTATGACTATGTCGTTGAAAACGACGATGTCGAGCTTGCATGTGAAAGAATTAAAGCGATCGTCCTTGCAGAGCACCTGCGAAGAGACAGAGTCGCACCAAGATATAAAAAAATGCTGGGGGTAGAATAAACCATGTTAGATCCTTCAATTGACTCATTGATGAACAAACTTGACTCAAAATATACACTTGTCACAGTGTCTGCACGCCGTGCACGTGAAATGCAAATCCATCAAGATCAACAAATCGAAAACACAAAATCCTATAAATTTGTAGGGAAAGCTCTTGAAGAAATCGATGCTGGTCTTTTGACATTTGAAAAAGAAGAGCAAGAATAACATCGCTTCTGCTATGCAGATACGATACGTTCAAAAAAGTCAAAACTATGATTGGTTTTGACTTTTTTGAATTGTAGACGAATTTGTGAAAAAGGCCGTTAAGGGGGACAAACAAATGTTACAGTCGAAAAATATTTTACTCGGCGTCAGCGGAGGAATCGCCGTATATAAAGCAGCTGCACTCACTAGTAAACTCGTACAGGCAGGCGCAAACGTAAGAGTGATTATGACAGAATCTGCCCGTGAGTTTGTGTCTCCGCTCACCTTCCAAGCCCTATCTCGGCATGAGGTGTATGTGGATACATTTAAAGAAAACAATCCAAAAGTCATTGCGCATATTGATGTAGCTGACTGGGCCGATCTCATTCTTGTTGCCCCTGCAACAGCACATACCATTGGTAAAATGGCCGCAGGACTTGCTGATGATATGCTCACAACGACCTTGCTTGCTTCAACAGCTCCTGTATGGGTTGCGCCGGCTATGAATGTGCACATGTATGACCATCCAGCTGTCAAGCGGAACATCCGCACTTTATATGAAGACGGCTACCGGTTTATAGAGCCAAGTGAAGGCTATTTAGCATGCGGCTACATTGGAAAAGGACGCTTAGAGGAGCCGGAAAAAATTGTTGAACACATCCGTGCGTTTTTTGATCAGCCTGCCAGTTTGCCGCTTTCAGGTAAAAAAGTCGTGGTCACAGCTGGCCCTACACGAGAAGTGATCGACCCTGTTCGTTTTCTTTCAAATCGATCTTCTGGGAAAATGGGCTATGCCATTGCAGAAGCTGCCGAGCAAATGGGGGCTGATGTCACGCTCATTTCAGGACCTGTTTCGTTAACTGCGCCTGAGCATGTGAATGTGGTGCAAGTGGAATCGGCTGAGGAGATGTATCAAGCAGCGTTAGAGGTGTACGAGAAAGCAGATATAGTGATTAAATCAGCAGCCGTTGCCGATTATACGCCTGTCACGACGTATTCTCATAAAATGAAAAAACAAGACGGTGAACTAGCGGTTGAATTTAAGCGGACGAAAGATATTTTAAAAGAGCTTGGGAAAAGAAAAGAACATCAGGTGCTAGTCGGCTTTGCAGCTGAGACGCAGGATGTAGAATACTATGCGAAAAAGAAAATCGAATCCAAGCATTTAGATATGATTGTCGCGAACAATGTTGCAGCAGAGGGCGCAGGCTTTGGCACAGATACGAATGTCGCAGCATTGATCAAAGCAGACGGAACAAAAAAAGAGCTGCCAATGATGAGCAAAAAAGACCTTGCCTTTGAAATCTTACAGGAGGCAAAGCAGCTGCTGCCAAAAGAGCGTGATCGAGCATGATTGCTGAAGTGATCGTCGATGTCACAACGAAAGCCATTGACAGGCCATTTGACTATCGTGTGCCAGACCGCTTTAAAGGCCTTGTCAAGGCTGGTATGAGGGTAGTGGTTCCTTTTGGCCCAAGGAAGATTCAAGGGTTTGTGACAAAAATCAAAGAAGAAACAGACGTACAGTCAGGAAACATCAAGGACATTGTCGATTTATTTGATTTATCTCCTGTTCTGACAGATGAGCTATTGGAGCTTTCCCACTGGCTGACGGAAAAAACATTGTCCTATCATATTACGGCGCTTCAATCGATGCTTCCTGCAGCGATGAAAGCCAAATATGAAAAAGAAATTCAGGTGTTATCAGCTGAGGAACTTCCGCAGTCATTGAAAGAGCTTTTCGGTCAGCAAGAGAGCATCCTTTACGCTGACATTCCGCCTGAACAGCTGAAGCCTATTCAAAAGCATGTCCAAAAAGGCCATCTAGAAGTCAGATATCACGTCTCGCAAAAATCCGGAAAGAAAAAGGTGCGGACACTTCAGATAGCAGTTACGAAAGAAAAACTTGAAGAAAAGCAGGAACAGTTAAAGAAAAATGCGGTGAAACAGAAGGCGCTGCTTGCCTTTTTACTTCAAACGAATGAAACGACGTTTTTAGCAAAAGATTTGCAGCAACAAACAGGTGCTAGTTCTCAAACGATAAAAGCCTTGATTCAAGAAGGTCTGTTAACAGAAAGCTATGAAGAGATTTATCGAGATCCTTATCGGGATAGGGAGTTTACACCATCTACTCCTCTTGATCTCACAACAGAGCAAGCAGAAGCGGCAAAACCCATTCATCAAGCAGTGAGCGATGACAAACATGAAACGTTTTTACTGCACGGGGTCACAGGAAGCGGTAAAACCGAAATTTATTTACAGACAATTGATCATGTCCTCCAAAAGGGAAAAGAAGCGATCGTCCTAGTTCCTGAAATTTCATTAACGCCTCAAATGGTCCAGCGTTTTAAAGAGCGCTTCGGGTCCAATGTGGCTGTCCTTCATAGCGGCTTATCGACTGGGGAAAAATACGATGAATGGCGGAAAATCCACCGCAAGGAAGTCAAGCTTGTCGTTGGCGCAAGATCGGCGGTTTTTGCCCCATTTGAAAATCTAGGAATGATCATTATAGATGAAGAACACGAATCGTCATATAAACAAGAAGAAATGCCTCGGTATCATGCGAAAGATGTGGCCATTGAACGAGCAGGGCGGCACCAATGTCCGGTTGTATTAGGCAGTGCAACGCCTTCACTTGAGTCATATGCTCGTGCGAAAAAGGGTGTGTATACACTGCTGACGCTCAAACGGCGCGTCAATCAGCAGCAGCTGCCGCACGTTTCGTTAATTGATATGAGAGAAGAATTAAGAAACGGCAACCGCTCCATGTTCTCAGAAGAATTAATGCTCAGGTTAAAAGAAGTACTTGAAAGGAAAGAGCAGGCGGTTTTATTTCTCAATAAAAGAGGTTATTCATCCTTTGTGATGTGCCGAGATTGCGGATATGTGGAACAATGTCCTCATTGTGAGATTTCTCTCACTTATCACCGTTTTCAAAAACGGCTGAAGTGCCATTACTGCGGTCACGAAGCTCCTGTACCTCCAGAATGTCCAGAATGCCATAGTGAGCATATTCGCTATTTTGGTACAGGCACGCAGCGTGTGGAAGAAGAGCTGACGAAGGTATTGCCAGAAGCGAGGGTCATCCGAATGGATGTAGATACAACCTCTCGGAAAGGCGCGCACGAAAAGCTTCTCACGTCCTTTGGCAACAAAGAAGCGGATATACTGCTTGGGACGCAAATGATTGCAAAAGGCTTAGACTTCCCAGATGTTACACTTGTCGGTGTCCTGAGCGCGGATACGTCTCTTCATATCCCTGATTTTCGTTCAAGTGAAAAAACGTTTCAGCTTCTTACACAAGTAAGCGGACGTGCGGGACGTCATGAAAAAGCGGGGTCAGTCATTATTCAATCATATACACCTTCGCATTATAGTATTGAATTAACCAAACAGCATGATTATGAAGCCTTTTATGAGCAGGAGATGTTGCACCGTCGTCATCAGTCCTATCCGCCATTTTATTTTTTGGCGATGGTGACTGTATCACATGAAGAAGTGACAAAGGCAGCGCATGTCACGGACAAAATTGTTCAGTTCCTGAAAATGAATTGTGCACCGAATACAAGAATTCTCGGTCCTGCTGCTTCTCCAATCGCTAAGATCAAAGATAGATATCGATATCAATGCGTGATAAAATACAAAAGGGAAAATGAACTGGCAAGTTTATTACGAAAAATACAAGATCATTATCAAAAAGAAATGGAACAAAAACAGTTGATGATATCAATCGATATGAATCCATATATGATGATGTAAAACGGAGGTCTTTTCGTGGCAATCAAACCGATCGTCTTACATCCGGCAGACGTGCTTGAACAACAAACAGAGCTTGTTGATACATTCGATAAAAAACTGAAAAAACTGCTGGATGATATGTATGATACAATGCTTGAACTAGATGGAGTCGGCCTAGCCGCACCACAAATCGGCATCTCAAAAAGAATCGCCGTGGTCGATATCGGAGAAGATTCTGGGAGGATTGACTTAGTAAATCCTGAGATTCTTGATGTGGAAGGTAGCCAGACAGACATTGAAGGCTGCCTGAGCTTTCCATCTTTGTACGGAACGGTTGAAAGACCAAATTATGTGAAGGTGAAAGCCTTTGATAAGAAAGGCAAACCATTTACAATAGAAGCAGAAGGATTTTTAGCAAGAGCTTTATTGCATGAAATTGATCACTTAGACGGCGTATTATTCACGTCGAAAATCATTCAAACGTATACAGAAAAAGAACTTGCGGAAATGGAAGGGTGAAGAAAATGGCACGTATCGTATTTATGGGAACCCCTGATTTCTCAGTACCTGTGCTGCAAACACTTATAACAGAAGGATATGAAGTTGTCGGGGTCGTCACACAGCCAGATCGCCCGAAAGGCAGAAAACGAGTGCTCACGCCGCCTCCTGTAAAAGTAGAAGCCTTAAAACACGGCATTCCAGTTTTACAGCCTGAAAAGGTACGTCTTGATGAAGAAATTGATAAAGTGCTTGCGTTAAAGCCAGATTTGATCGTAACAGCAGCGTTCGGACAAATTTTGCCAAAAAGATTACTTGATGAACCTGAATTTGGCTGTATCAACGTTCATGCCTCACTGCTGCCAGAACTAAGAGGCGGTGCACCGATCCATTATGCGATCCTGCAAGGCAAAAAGAAAACAGGCGTGACGATCATGTATATGGTAGAAAAGCTTGATGCAGGTGACATGATTAGCAAAGTAGAAGTAGAAATTGATGAATTAGACAACGTCGGAACACTGCATGATAAATTAAGTGTGGCTGGTGCGGCGTTATTAAAAGACACAGTTCCAAATGTGTTAAGCAGGTCTATCTCGCCAATTCCGCAAAATGAAGAGGCAGCAACGTATGCACCAAATATTAAGCGGGAGCAGGAAAGATTAGACTGGACCAAGCCAGGAGAAGAGCTTTACAACCAAGTTCGCGGCTTAAATCCATGGCCAGTTGCCTATACTGAATGGAACGGTGCTAACTTAAAAGTATGGGAAGCGAAAAAAGTCCCGCTTCAAGCACCAGAAGAACCTGGGAAAGTGATTGAGCTTCAAAAAGAAGGACCAGTCGTTGGAACAGGAAATCAGCAAGGCCTTTTATTAACGAGTGTACAGCCCGCTGGAAAGAAAAAAATGAGCGGTGAAGACTTCTTAAGAGGCGCAAATATCGAAATTGGACAGAAATTAGGGTTAATCAATGAAGAAAAGTAATGTGAGAGAAGTAGCACTAGACGCTTTGATCAAACTCGAACAAAATCAAGCCTACAGTAACTTGCTTTTGCAGTCAGTGATGAAAGAGAAAGAACTCTCCGATCAAGACAAACCGCTATTAACAGAACTTGTATACGGTACACTGCAAAACAAGCTGGCACTTGATTATATGCTCACACCCTTTGTGAAAAAACCGCAAAAAGTGGCTCCTTGGGTCATGCAGCTTTTGCGGATGTCTCTTTATCAAATGGTCTACCTTGAAAAGATTCCAGATCGTGCTGCCATCCATGAAGCAGTGGAACTAACGAAAAAGCGCGGACATAAAGGTATTTCTTCACTAGTCAACGGCGTTCTTCGTTCTGTGCAAAGAGAAGGCGTGCCATCATTTGATGCGATCAAAGATCCGGTAAAAAGGCTTTCGATAGAGACAAGCCATCCATTGTGGCTCGTACAAGAATGGGTGGAGGCGTACGGTTTTGAAGCAGCAGAAAGCATGTGCCGTATTCATTTAGTCCCGCCAAAGCAGACATTGCGTGTCAATCAAATGAAAAAAAACCGCACTGCACTGCAGCAAGAACTCATGGATGCAGGAATCGAAACAGAGCTCGGCGACTTATCTGAGGATGCACTCAAACTCATGAAAGGATCTATCGTATCTACTCCTTTCTTTCAAGAGGGCTTTGTCACGATTCAAGATGAAAGTTCCATGCTTGTCGCAAGAGCGCTGGATCCTCAGCCGGGAGAAATGGTGCTTGATGCCTGTGCCGCCCCTGGTGGTAAATCAACACATATTGCAGAGCGAATGAACGATGAGGGGAAGATTGTGTCTCTTGATTTACATGAGCACAAAGTAAAACTGATCAAACAGGCGGCAAAGCGTCTAAACTTAACGCATATTGAGGCAAAAGCGCTTGATGCAAGAAAAGCATCCGACCATTATGATGATGCTTCGTTTGACCGTATTCTTATTGATGCACCATGTTCAGGTTTTGGCGTCATCAGACGAAAACCAGATATGAAATATACAAAGTCCTCGGAAGACTCAGCAAGACTTGCGACAATTCAGCAATCGATCTTGCATGAAACAGCCCAGCTGCTAAAGCCAGGCGGTACCCTTGTATACAGTACATGTACAATGGATCCAACAGAAAATCAACAAGTGATTCATGCGTTTTTACAAGAACACCAAGACTTCGAACCCGATCTATCTCTTAATGAACGGCTGCCTGAGCAGGTTGCTCCGTTTGTTCAAAACGGAAGTGTACAAATACTTCCTCATTATTTCGGAACAGATGGTTTCTTTATTTGCAGCATGAGAAAGAAGGGATAAAAAATGACAGAACAAAAACAAAAAGTAAGAAAAGAACTGAAAACAGACATGCCGTCGATCTACTCGTTTGAGCTAAATGAAATCAAAGACTGGTTAAAGGAACAAGGCGAAAAGCCTTTCCGTGCAACACAAATTTTTGAGTGGCTTTATGAAAAACGCGTCACATCCTTTGATGAAATGTCTAACCTTTCAAAGGAATTAAGAGAAAAATTAAAAGATCAATTCGCCATCACGACTTTAAAAACAGTGATCAAACAAACTTCTCAAGATGGAACGATCAAGTTCTTATTTGAATTACACGATGGCTATACCATTGAAACCGTGCTGATGCGCCACGAATATGGCAACTCTGTCTGCGTCACAACACAGGTTGGCTGTCGAATTGGTTGTACATTCTGTGCATCTACACTTGGCGGTTTGAAACGTAACCTTGAGGCGGGAGAAATTGTGGCCCAAGTATTGAAAGTACAACAGGCGCTTGATGAAACAGATGAACGCGTCAGCTCAGTTGTCATCATGGGTATTGGCGAACCGTTTGATAACTTTGATGAAATGCTTGCATTCCTTAAAATCATTAACCATGATAACGGCTTAAATATTGGTGCACGTCATATTACCGTTTCGACGAGCGGGATCATTCCAAAGATTTATCAATTTGCGGATGAGCAAATGCAAATCAACTTTGCTGTCTCCCTGCACGCACCAAATACTGACATTCGAAGCCGCCTCATGCCAATCAATAAGGCATACAAGCTGCCAAAATTAATGGAAGCTATTGAATACTATATTCAAAAAACAGGCAGACGCGTGAGCTTTGAATACGGTCTGTTTGGCGGAGTCAATGATCAAGTCCATCACGCAGAAGAACTTGCTGATTTATTAAAAGGAATCAAATGCCATGTAAACCTCATCCCGGTGAACTATGTACCAGAAAGAGATTACGTGAGAACACCAAGAGAACAAATCTTCCTATTTGAAAAAACGCTGAAAGAACGAGGCGTAAACGTAACGATTAGACGAGAGCAAGGCCATGATATTGATGCTGCTTGCGGTCAGCTAAGAGCGAAGGAGCGTCAGGAAGAGACGAGGTGACGAATGTTGATAAGGGCAGCCTTTCAAACCGATACAGGAAAAGTCCGTCAGCATAATGAAGATGATGCAGGTATTTTTGAAGCAAAAGAAGACACACTTCTAGCTGTTGTAGCAGATGGAATGGGAGGTCATCTTGCTGGTGATGTAGCCAGCAAGATGGCAGTTTCTTCTTTAAAAGAATACTGGCAGGAAACATCTTCAATTCCAAATAAACCAGCCGATCAAGAAAATTGGTTAATCTCAAAAATTAGTGACATTAATGACCAAGTATACGAACATGCGAAAAACAATGAGGAGTGCCAAGGAATGGGGACGACCATCGTATGTGCGCTCGTTCATTTGCAAACGGTCACAATTGCCCATATTGGTGACAGCCGCTGCTACTTGCTAAGAGAAGGAGCACTGACCCAATTAACAGATGATCACTCACTAGTGAATGAGTTAGTGAAAACAGGAGAGATTTCAAAAGCGGATGCAGAATATCATCCAAGAAAAAATGTGCTGACCAAAGCGTTAGGAACGGATAAACACGTTCAAATTGATGCACGAACTTTTGAAGTGGACCCAGGAGATCAAATTTTGCTTTGCTCAGACGGATTATCGAATAAAGTAGAAGAAGAGCATTTGATTCAGATTTTATCGCAAACAACCGCACCAGATGAAAAAGTAACAGAGTTAGTTCAAACAGCGAATGACAACGGCGGTGAAGATAACATTACAGCAGTACTGTTAGAAATCTCCTCCCAAACAGAGGAGGGTGACAGCAAGTGTTGATCGGAAAAAGGATCAGCGGCCGTTATCAAATTCTTCGCGCCATAGGCGGAGGCGGAATGGCCAACGTTTATTTGGCGGAGGATATGATTTTAGATCGCGAAGTGGCGATTAAAATTTTACGGTTTGACTTTGCAAGCGATGATGATTTTATTAGACGGTTCCGGAGAGAAGCGCAATCAGCAGCCAGCTTAGATCATCCGAATATTGTCAGTATCTACGATGTAGGAGAAGAAGATGACATTTATTATATTGTCATGGAATATGTCGAAGGGATGACGCTGAAAGAATACATACACGCCAATGGACCGCTTCATCCAAAAGAAGCCGTTCGCATTATGGAGCAAGTCGTTGCGGCGATGGAAGAAGCCCATGCGAAACAGCTCGTCCATCGAGACATTAAGCCTCACAATATATTAATAGACAACTTGGGGAATATCAAAGTCACTGATTTTGGCATTGCCATGGCACTTAGCTCAGCGACGATTACCCATACGAATTCTGTACTTGGCTCCGTGCATTATTTGTCCCCAGAGCAAGCGCGCGGCGGTCTTGCAACGAAAAAGTCAGATATTTATTCACTTGGTATTGTTCTTTATGAGCTGATTTCAGGACGCATGCCATTTGAAGGAGAATCCGCTGTCAGTGTCGCACTGAAGCATTTGCAATCAGAGCCGCCATCTGTGAGAAGGTGGAATCCTTCTGTACCACAAAGCGTGGAGAACATCATCTTAAAGGCGATGGCCAAAGATCCATTCTATCGATACGAAGATGCATCTGAAATGCAAAAAGACTTAAAAACGGCTTTTGACCCTGCAAGACTAAAAGAAAAGCGCTTTGTCATTGAAGAAGATCATGAAGCAACAAAAGCCATTCCCATTATAAAAGATCATCAAGTCGATCAAGACAATGAAAAAACAGCCGTCCACCCGGTTCAAAAACCAAAGAAAAAAGAGAAACAAAAGCCGAAGAAAAAACGGAAAAAATGGCCGTGGATTGTAGCATCGATCTTATTTGTTTTGACGGCTGCGACCATTTTAGCGATCACGGTCTTCCCAGGATTACTCTTTCCAAAAGACGTAGAGGTGACCGATGTTTCTGGCATGACGGTTGAAAAAGCGGAAGACACCTTGAAGAAAGCCGGATTTACCGTCGCTTCTGAACCCATTGATATTGCCGACGAGAAGATTGAAAAAGGGCTGGTTGTCAAAACAGACCCGAAAATTGGAACAAAGGTAAAAGAAGGGACAGAAATTCAGCTTTATCAAAGTACAGGTAAAGAAAAAACCGAATTACCTGATGTAACAGGTGAAAAGGTCGAGAAAGCAAAAGAACTATTAGAGAAAAAAGGGTTTAAACAGGTTGTTGTAGAGGAAGTGAATGATAATGACACAGAATCAGGCATTGTCATGGAACAGAAACCTTCCGCGAATACAGAACTTGTCGCAGCAGATGAAGAAGTCACATTGACCGTCAGTATAGGCCCTGCCGATATTACCTTACGGGATTTAACGACCTATAGTAAACAGGCCGCATCAAATTATCTAGAGGATAATGGACTAAAGCTAGATGAAAAAGAAGCATATTCTGACGATGTGCCAAAAGGTGAGGTCATGAAGCAGGAACCGGGAGCGGGGACAGCTGTTAAACCTGGTGATACGGTCAAAATTACGTTCTCTCTTGGCCCAAAAGAGAAACCGGCTAAAACGGTGACTGAAAAAATTGCGATCCCGTATGAACCAGAAACAGAAGGACAAGAAATGAATGTTCAAATATCCATTGATGATGCAGAACATAGCATTTCTGATTTATATGAAACCTTTAAAATCACTGCTCCCACTGAGCGCACGATTAAATTTAAGATAGAACCTGGTCAAAAAGGATACTATCAGGTGACTGTGGATGATAAAGTAGTAAGCTCCAAAACGATTGAATACCCTGATGATGAATAAAGGAGGGACTTTATGCCTGAGGGCAAAATTATTAAAGCATTAAGCGGATTTTATTATGTGCTGGATGAGTCTCTAGAAAGTGGCAAAGTAATTCAGTGTAGAGCAAGAGGGATTTTTCGTAAAAACAAAATAACCCCTCTTGTTGGAGATTATGTCGTCTATCAAGCAGATAACGATAAGGAAGGCTATTTGCTGGAAGTAAAAGAGCGGACCAATGAGCTGGTTCGGCCGCCTATTAGCAACGTTGATCAAGCGGTGCTCGTTTTCTCAGCAGCAGAGCCGACCTTTAGTACATCGCTGTTAGACAGATTCCTAGTGCTTGTTGAAGAGAGCCAGATTGAACCGATTATCTGCATCACAAAAATGGACTTGCTGAAAACAGAGCAAGAGCGAGAAACGATTCAAGCCTATGCAGAAGACTATCGCCAAATTGGATACGACGTTCATTTAACATCGACGATCGAAGGGGATGGAATTGAAAAGCTGACCCCGTATTTCCATCACAAGATTACTGTTTTTGCAGGTCAATCGGGTGTAGGGAAGTCTTCCCTCTTAAATGCGATGAGTCCTGATTTAGCACTGAAAACAAATGATATTTCCTCCCATCTTGGCAGGGGGAAACATACAACAAGACATGTGGAACTCATTCGAACGGCTGAAGGGCTCATTGCCGATACACCAGGATTTAGCTCGCTTGAATTTACAGGTATTGAAGCGGAAGATTTAGGGCTCTATTTCTTAGAAATCAGAGAGAAGAGTGCAGAATGTAAATTTAGAGGCTGTTTGCACGTAAAAGAACCTGGATGTGCGGTAAAAGAGGCAGTAGAACACGATCGCATCAGAGAGTATCGCTATCAGCATTATTTAGAGTTTTTAACTGAAATTAAAGACAGAAAGCCGAGGTACTAAATCATGGTTTATATTGCCCCATCCATTTTATCAGCCGATTTTGCCAATCTTGCGAAAGATATCCGTGATGTGGAACAAGGTGGAGCGGATTATATTCATATTGATGTGATGGACGGTCATTTTGTGCCGAATATGACATTTGGACCAAATGTAGTGGAGGCGATCAGGCCGCATACAAAGCTGCCGCTCGATGTTCACTTAATGATTGAGCAGCCAGACCAGTATATCCCTGCATTTGCAAAAGCGGGCGCTGATATTATTTCTGTTCATGTCGAGGCGTGTCCACACTTACATCGCACGATTCAGCATATAAAAGAACAAGGTGTCAAAGCAGGGGTTGTTTTAAACCCGCACACACCCGTTTCTCAAATCGCGCATGTATTAGAGGATGTTGACCTAGTCTTATTCATGACGGTGAACCCTGGTTTTGGCGGACAGGCGTTTATTCCTTCTGTTCTCTCAAAGGTAAAAGAAGTAAAGACACTTAGTGAACAAAAGGGCTTAACCGATCTACTCATTGAAATAGATGGCGGTGTCAATGTAGAGACAGCAAAGAGCTGCAAAGAAGCAGGCGCTAATCTACTGGTTGCCGGCTCAGCGGTATATGGGAAAGACGACCGCGCGGCGGCCATTCAGGCCATTCGAGAAGCATAACAAAAAGAACCAAAGTCATTGTGATCTTTGGTTCTTTTTCAATGGAGAGGAGCGTAATCATGCACATACATATCGTAGCCGGCGGTCCTTTTTCGTACATCCCGCCGCTTGATCATGAAGCATCTGAGGAGGACATTCTCTGGGTCGGCGTAGATCGGGGAACCCTTTTCTTACTAGAGCATGGCATTGTACCTGACAGAGCATTTGGTGATTTTGATAGTGTGACAGAAGAAGAGCTTCATGAACTGAAAAAGAAATTGCCTGCACTCAATCTATTTCAGGCAGAGAAAGATGAAACGGATTTAGAACTTGCGCTGAACTGGTCTTTGCGTCAGAATCCAGCACATATTCAAATTTACGGCATCACAGGCGGAAGAGCAGATCATTTTCTTGGGAATATCCATCTCCTTTATAAAGGCATTCAGCACAAACAGAGCATGACCCTTGTAGATAAGCAAAATATCATTCAAATGTTTGGACCTGGTACATACGACATCAAACAAGACCCGGATAAAAAATATGTGTCGTTTTTGCCCTTCGGTACATCGGTTGAAAAGCTGACATTAAAAGGTTTCAAATATCCTCTGAAAAATTGTCATATTGAGCCTGGTTCCACACTATGTATTAGTAACGAACTCATCCACTCAAATGGTACTTTTTCTTTTCATGAAGGCATATTAATAATGGTAAGAAGCAAAGATTGACCAACCTATCAATGTGGATGGCTGATTAAGCTCAATTGTGCTGCAAGCGGTACTTTTAGGAGGGGGACAAAATGAAATTTTATACAATCAAACTGCCTAGATTTCTTGGCGGCATTGTCCGTGCGATGCTTGGTTCATTTAAGAAAGATTAATGAGTAATCTCCTTTATTTCCACATAAAAACGCCTGCTACATTTAACTGTAGCAGGCGTTTACTCTTGCTTATACACGCTCAACTTTACCAGATTTCAAAGCTCGAGCTGATACATATACTCTTTTAGGCTTACCGTCCACTAGAATACGAACTTTTTGAAGGTTCGCGCCCCATGTACGTTTTGTAGAGTTCATTGCGTGAGAACGGTTGTTCCCAGCTTTTGTTTTTCTGCCTGTAATAACGCATTTACGTGCCATTTGTTTCCCTCCTAACTGCGAAAACATCATCATATTCTTCATATACGTACTTAGAGATGCCTCAAGATACTTTAATAATTTACCACAGCTTCAAGGGGTTTGCAAGGATTGTTTGCTCCTCTTTCAAGAAAAATACCTTGACATCTTGATAAAAAATCAAGGCTATAGTATAAGTAGGATTGGGTCGGATTGAATGATTTCTTTTAAAAAGAAGGGTCTTATAGTAAAATAGTGATAACTCAGGGCAATTTCTCAAAAAGGGGGAACCAATGTGTCCATTGAACTTAGAACGAAATACGGACAAATTGATATATCAAATGAAGTCATTGCAATGGTGGCAGGAGGCGCTGCGATCGATTGCTATGGTATTGTTGGCATGGCGTCCAAAAATCAAATAAAGGACGGCTTGACGGATATTCTCCGCAAAGAGAACTTCAGCCGGGGTGTTCTTGTGCGTCAAAAAGAAGATCGCATTCATATTGATATGTACATCATCGTCAGCTACGGTACAAAAATATCAGAAGTCGCACATAATGTTCAAACGAAAGTCAAATATACGATTCATCACACGATTGGACTTTCAGTTGACTCAGTCAACATTTATGTACAAGGAGTAAAAGTTACGAACCCGTAGTAAGGAGGAAATATATTGTCTATTAGAAATCTGGGTGGCCGCTCATTTGCAAAAATGATTCTTGCAGGTGCTCACCATCTTTCTCAAAACGCACAAATTGTTGATGCGTTAAATGTTTTTCCAGTGCCAGACGGAGACACGGGGACAAATATGAATTTGTCAATGACTTCAGGGGCAAAAGCAGTTGAAGAAACAAATACCGATCACATTGGTAAGGTCGGGGTGGCTCTGTCGAAAGGGCTGTTAATGGGGGCAAGAGGAAACTCAGGTGTGATCCTGTCTCAGCTCTTCAGAGGTTTCAGCAAAAATATAGAACAAAAAGAAACAATTGACGCAAAAGAATTTGCGCTTGCCTTGCAGGCCGGTGTTGATACAGCATATAAAGCCGTCATGAAACCGATTGAAGGAACCATCTTAACGGTTGCAAAGGACGCAGCAAAGAAAGCGGTTGCTGTTTCAACAACAGAAGACCAAATCGATCGTGTACTTGAATTAACGATTGAGGAAGCAAGAGCATCACTTGACCGCACGCCAGATCTCCTTCCTGTTTTAAAAGAAGTCGGTGTTGTAGATAGCGGCGGTAAAGGACTTCTTTGTGTATATGAAGGTTTCCTTGCTTCATTAAGAGGAGAAGAGCTTCCTCCTAAAACGGCCTCTTTGCCAACATTAAAAGAATTAGTGAGTGCAGAGCATCATAAAAGTGCACAAAGCCATATGAACACAGAAGATATTGAATTTGGCTATTGTACAGAATTTATGGTGAAATTCGAAGAAGACAAACAGTCCTTTGACGAAAATGCCTTCAGAGAAGAATTAAGCGAATTCGGAGATTCACTTCTTGTGGTATCTGATGATACGCTTGCAAAAGTTCATATTCATGCAGAGCAGCCAGGAGATGTCTTATCATATGCACAGCGCTATGGCAGCTTAATTAATATGAAAATTGAAAACATGAGAGAGCAGCATAGCTCGATCGTCAATGAAGAAAAAGATCACTCGCCTGCTACACCAAAAGCAACAGCTGCTGAAAAACAGCGTTTTGGAGTAGTGAGTGTCGCAATGGGAGAAGGGATTGCTGACTTGTTTAAAAGTATCGGAGCATCCGTCGTCATTGAAGGCGGACAGACGATGAATCCGAGCACAGAAGACATTGTCAAAGCAATTGATAGCATTCATGCCGAAACCGTCTTTATCTTACCTAATAATTCTAATATTGTCATGGCAGCTAAACAGGCGGCAACTGTCTCAAGTCGTGAGGTCGTTGTTATTCCGACAAAGACCGTTCCTCAAGGAATGTCGGCACTTCTTTCTCTCAATGAAGCAGCTTCAAATGAAGACAATGAAGCAGCGATGTTAGAAGCGATTGATCATGTGAAAAGCGGCCAAATTACCTTTGCGGTAAGAGATACCCAAATTGATGGGATCGACATTGCCAAAGGCGATTATATGGGCCTATACAATGGAAAAATCACCTTAACAGCTAAAAATCAATTAGATGCAGCAAAAGAGCTTTTGACCCAAATGGTGACAGAAGATGATGAGATTGTCACAATCATCAAAGGGGAAGATGCATCATCTGATGAGATGGAAGCTTTAGAAGCATATATTGAAGACACATTTGAAGATGTAGAAGTTGAAGTCCACGATGGAAAACAGCCGCTTTATTCATATATTTTGGCTGTTGAATAAAGAAAGAAGGGCACATGAAGCCCTTCTTCTTCTTTTGCATTTTTTTACTATGTGTTCATCGGTGAAATGAGTTGCGGGAATCGAATGAATCCATTAGTCTAAAGGGAGTAACAAACCAATCTGTGATTGGTGATGAGAGGGGAAGACCTATGAAATTTAGAAGTGTGTTTGATATTATTGGACCCGTCATGATTGGTCCATCAAGTTCGCACACGGCGGGTGCGGCTCGTATTGGAAGAGTGGCTCGCAGCTTGTTCGGAAGAGAACCGAAACGAATTGTTGTGTCGTTTTATGGCTCTTTTAAAGATACGTATAAAGGACACGGGACAGATGTAGCCATTATCGGCGGTGTTCTTGACTTTGATACATTTGATGAACGAATTAAAACAGCGATTGATATTGCAAAAAGCAAAGAAATCGACATTGAGTTTAAAGAAGAAGATGCGGTGCCAGCGCATCCAAATACAGCAAAAGTAGAAATTTCAGATGCGAATGGAAGCCTTGAATTAATCGGGATTTCCATTGGCGGAGGTAAAATTGAAATCACAGAATTAAATGGCTTTGAACTGAGACTCTCAGGGAATCACCCAGCCATTCTTGTGGTTCATAACGACCGCTACGGGACGATTGCAGCAGTTGCCAATGTGTTAGCGAAATTCGCCATCAACATTGGTCATATGGAAGTGGCACGTAAAGAGGTCGGGCAAGAAGCACTCATGACGATTGAAGTGGATCAAAATATTGATCCAGCGGTTTTAACAGAGCTTGAGACGCTGCCAAACATTATTCAAGTCACACAAATTGCAGAGTAACAACAAGGAGGTTATGTATGATGTTTAAAAACGTCAAAGAACTCGTGCAGCTAACAGAAGAACGGAATACCTCCATTTCAGAAATTATGATTACTCAAGAAATGGAAGTGACAGGGAAGTCACGTGAAGACATTTTCTCGCAGATGTACCGCAACCTAGAAGTGATGGAACAGGCCGTTGAAAACGGACTGAAAGGTGTGAAATCATTATCTGGTTTAACAGGCGGGGATGCGGTGAAACTTCAAGCATATATCGCATCAGGCAAAACATTGTCTGGTCATACCATTTTAGATGCTGTCAGTAAGGCAGTGGCAACAAATGAAGTGAATGCAGCAATGGGAACGATCTGTGCAACGCCTACAGCTGGCTCAGCAGGTGTTGTGCCAGGTACGCTCTTTGCGGTGAAAGAAACATTAAAGCCAACAAAGGAACAAATGGTCAGATTCCTATTTACATCTGGTGCATTTGGTTTTGTTGTCGCCAATAACGCAAGTATCTCTGGTGCAGCAGGCGGATGTCAGGCAGAAGTAGGATCTGCATCAGGTATGGCAGCAGCAGCCATTGTAGAAATGGCAGGCGGTACGCCGCAGCAATCCGCTGAAGCCATGGCCATCACCTTAAAAAATATGCTGGGTCTTGTTTGCGATCCAGTCGCAGGACTTGTGGAAGTGCCATGTGTGAAACGAAACGCAATGGGCGCTTCTAATGCGATGATTGCAGCAGATATGGCACTTGCTGGAATTACAAGCCGCATCCCTTGTGATGAAGTCATTGATGCGATGTACAAAATTGGTCAAACGATGCCAACAGCTCTTCGTGAGACCGCACAAGGCGGACTTGCTGCAACACCGACAGCAAGGGAGCTTGAAAAGAAGATTTTCGGAGGTGTGACCTCATCTCGTGATACAGAAACTGCAAGATAAGATCTCTGCCCTCAAAGGGATTGGAGAAGAAACAGAAAAAACACTAAATGAACTTGGAATCTACACAGTAGCCGATTTACTCGGCTACTTTCCTTATCGATATGACGACTATGAGCTTCGCAACTTAGAAGAAGTCAGACATGACGAACGTGTCACAGTTGAAGGAAAAGTGCACAGTGAGCCCGTTCTCACCTATTATGGAAAAAAACGAAGCAGGCTGACATTCAGGCTGCTTGTCGGTCGTTTTTTGATTACAGCCATATGCTTCAATCGCCCTTATTTAAAACGAAGTCTTGTTTTAGGCGATACGGTATCCGTCACAGGGAAGTGGGATAAAAACCGGCAATCCATTATGGTGCAGGAATTTAAAAAAGGAACACACGAACAAGATGGCAGTATAGAACCTGTTTATTCGGTCAAAGAAAATGTAACCGTGAAGATGATGAGACGATTTGTAAAACAAGCGTTGTCACTCTATGTAGATCATGCTGAAGATCCACTGCCAAAGCAACTTGTAGCTGCTTATAAACTCATGTCTTATCAAGAAGCACTAAAAACCATTCATCTCCCTGAAACAAGAGACTCGCTCAAGCAAGCAAGACGACGCTTCGTGTACGAGGAATTTCTCATCTTTCAGCTGAAGATGCAGGCGATCAGAAAAAAAGAACGAGAAAAAACATCAGGCATCCAGCATCCATTCTCAAAAGAGGCGGTCTTTGAGTTTGTTCATAGCCTGCCGTTTCCGCTGACAAAAGCACAATCAAGAGTGCTTGATGAAATTATGGCAGATATGGCATCCCCGTACCGGATGAACCGGCTTCTTCAAGGTGATGTTGGATCGGGGAAAACAGCTGTAGCGGCAATTGCCCTTTATGCCGCTCATTTATCCGGCTTTCAAGGTGCGCTGATGGTGCCAACTGAAATTTTGGCTGAACAGCATGCCGATTCACTGTATCAGCTATTTGAAAAATGGGGGCTAAATATTGCTCTTTTGACGAGTTCAGTGAAAGGAAAGCGCCGCAGAGAACTGCTTGAACGTCTGAAAGAGGGAGATATTGATATTTTAGTCGGCACACATGCCCTTATCCAGGACGAAGTGGAATTTCAGCAGCTTGGTCTTGTTATTACAGATGAACAGCACAGGTTCGGCGTGGAACAACGGAAAAAGCTGCGAAGCAAAGGGCAGGACCCAGATGTTTTGTTTATGACCGCAACGCCGATTCCAAGAACGCTTGCCATCACAGTATTTGGAGAAATGGACGTCTCAGTCATTGATGAGCTGCCAGCCGGCCGAAAGCAGATTGAAACGTATTGGGTGAAGCATGACATGCTTGAGCGGATTCTTGCTTTTGTTGATAAAGAGCTGAGAAAAGGCAGACAAGCGTATATTATTTGTCCACTTATAGAAGAATCAGACAAACTGGATGTCCAAAATGCGATTGATGTTCACAGCATGCTGACAGAGGCGTATCGGGGAAAATGGTCGATCGGCTTAATGCATGGGAAACTTGCCAGTGATGAAAAAGATCAAGTGATGAGAGATTTCACTTCCAATGAAGTGCAAATCCTTGTGTCAACGACAGTTGTTGAAGTTGGTGTCAACGTGCCGAATGCGACCATCATGGTCATTTATGATGCGGACCGCTTTGGACTGTCACAGCTTCATCAGTTAAGAGGCCGGGTCGGACGCGGAGAGCATCAATCTTTTTGTATTTTAATGGCGGACCCTAAATCAGAGACCGGTAAAGAGCGCATGCGGATCATGTCTGAAACAACGGATGGCTTTGAACTGTCTGAAAAGGACTTAGAACTAAGAGGCCCTGGCGACTTCTTTGGCAAGAAACAAAGCGGAATGCCTGAATTTAAAGTGGCAGATATGGTTCATGACTATAGAGCGCTTGAAACCGCTAGAAAAGATGCGGCAGAGCTCGTGCAGTCTGAAGCCTTTTGGACAGAACCTGAATACAAAGAACTTAGGCAAACACTCGTAGACAGCGGTGTGCTAGGCGGAGATAAATTGAGCTGATCAAGTGCTGGAGGAATTTTCTTGTCTTTTTGAAACAAGGATTGATTTATCATCTATGAGATTATATACTACTATTAGTACCTAGTCATAAATGTACGGATGGTGTCTGCATATGAAACTAAATAAAAAAGAACGACAAAAGCTTCTCCAGCAAACGATCAGCTCGACTCCGTTCATTACTGATGAAGAATTGGCAAGTAAGTTCGGTGTAAGCATTCAAACAGTTCGTCTTGACCGTTTGGAGCTGTCAATCCCTGAATTACGCGAACGAATTAAGCACGTGGCCGAAAAGACATTAGAGGATGAAGTGAAGTCTCTTCCGCTGGATGAAGTCATTGGAGAAATGATTGATGTAGAGCTTGATGATCAAGCGATTTCCATTTTTGAAGTGAGAAAAGAGCATGTATTCAGCCGTAACCAAATTGCCAGGGGACATCATCTTTTTGCCCAGGCAAATTCGCTGGCAGTAGCCGTCATCGACGATGAACTGGCTTTGACAGCAAAAGCAAATATTAAGTTTACAAGGCAGGTCAAACAAGGCGAAAGAGTCGTCTCAAAAGCCAAAGTTGCCTCACATGATAAAGAAAAAGGCAGAACCGTAGTTGAAGTAAACAGCTATGTAGGTGAGGAAGTTGTCTTCTCAGGCGATTTCGTCATGTATCGCTCAAAACAAAAGTAAAAGGTGGCACATAACATGAGAATTGCAGTCGATGCAATGGGGGGAGATCATGCCCCTAAAGCCATTATTGACGGTGTGCAAAAAAGCTTAGAAGCATTTTCAGATATCGAGATTACACTAGTCGGCGATGAAAGCAAGATCAAATCATACATAACAAATCATGAACGCATCACGATCTTAGATGCAAAAGAAGTCATTGAACCAACGGATGAGCCAGTGCGTGCAGTGAGACGTAAAAAGGATTCTTCTATGGTGAAAATGGCGCAGGAAGTTTCAGAAGGAAGAGCAGATGCCTGTATTTCAGCTGGAAATACTGGGGCACTCATGACAGCAGGCCTGTTTATCGTAGGCAGAATTGATGGCATTGACAGACCAGCACTTGCTCCGACGTTGCCAACACTTGATGGCAGCGGGTTCTTATTATTGGATGTCGGCGCAAACGTTGATGCAAAGCCAGAGCATCTTGTGCAATATGCCATGATGGGATCTATTTACGCAGAGCATGTCTTCCCGAAGAGCAATCCACGCGTTGGACTTTTAAATGTCGGGACAGAAGATAAAAAAGGCAACGATTTAACGAAAAAAACCTTTGAATTATTAAAAGCATCAGATTTGAATTTCGTAGGAAATGTAGAATCGCGTGACTTATTAGAGGGTGTAGCTGATGTCGTTGTCACAGATGGTTTCACGGGGAATATCGCCCTTAAAACGATCGAAGGCACAGCTCTTTCTGTTTTTAAAATGCTGAAAGAAACCTTAACATCCAGCTTCACAGCTAAAATAGCAGCAGGTATGATGAAGCCAAAATTAATGCAGATGAAATCTAAAATGGATTACTCCGAATATGGTGGTGCCGCATTATTTGGTTTAAAAGCGCCCGTTATTAAAGCGCATGGATCCTCTGATGAAAATGCGATTTTTCATGCCATTCGTCAGGCGCGCGACATCGTTAAAAAAGACGTTTCAGCTATCATTCATCAAGAAGTTCAAAAAGAAGACACGAATGAGTCGTAATGGAGGTAGAGTAGCATGAGTAAAATTGCTTTTTTATTCCCAGGCCAAGGCTCTCAAAAAATTGGCATGGGAAAAGATTTATTTGACCAAGAAGCAGCATCTAAAGCTGTGTTTGAAGAAGCAGATCAGACCCTTGGTTTTGATTTATCTTCAATGATTTTTGAAGGAGATGCAGAAGAACTGACGCTGACATATAATGCACAGCCAGCTCTTTTAACGACAAGCATCGCGATCTTAAAGAAGTTTGAAGAGAGCGGAATCAAAGCAGATTATGCAGCAGGGCACAGTCTGGGTGAATATACAGCCCTTGTTGCAGCGGGAGCTCTTTCGTTTAATGATGCCGTTTTCGCAGTGAGAAAGCGCGGCGAATTAATGAATGAAGCCGTTCCAGCAGGAGAAGGCGCAATGGCGGCGATTCTTGGCTTAGACCAAGCGGCGCTTGTAGAAGTGACAAAAGAAGTGACAGAAAGCGGTCATCTTGTAGAACTAGCGAACTTAAACTGTCCGGGGCAAATCGTCATCTCTGGTACAGCAAAAGGTGTGGAACTTGCATCAGAGAAAGCGAAAGAAAAGGGCGCAAAACGTGCAATTCCACTTGAAGTGAGTGGACCTTTCCATTCTGCATTAATGAAACCAGCAGCTGAAAAATTCACAGATGTATTATCTAAATTAGACATTTCTGATGCCGCGACGCCAGTGATTTCAAACGTAACAGCAGACATCGTGACATCACGTAATGAAATTGAAACGAAGCTGATTGAACAATTGTATTCTCCTGTTCGATTTGAAGAAAGTGTAGAACGCTTGATTGACTTAGGCGTGACAACATTTATTGAAATTGGTCCTGGTAAAGTGCTCTCAGGTCTTGTGAAAAAAGTCAATCGCCGCCTGACGACCATTTCCGTATCAGATCAAGCAACAATTGAAGCAGCTATTCAAACACTCAAGGGGGATTCTTGATGCTTACAAATAAAACAGCCGTTGTCACAGGTGCATCTCGCGGTATTGGCCGTTCGATTGCGATCGATTTGGCGAAAAAAGGTGCCAATGTTGTGGTGAACTATTCAGGCAACGAAGCAAAAGCAAATGAAGTCGTCGATGAGATCAAAGCACTTGGCCAGCAGGCTTTTGCTGTCAAAGCGGATGTGTCAAATGCAGAAGAAGTACAGGCATTAATGAAACAAGCCGTTGATACATTTGGTTCAATCGACATTCTTGTGAATAATGCTGGAATTACAAAGGACAACCTGCTCATGAGAATGAAAGAAAATGAATGGGATGATGTCATTAACATAAACTTAAAAGGTGTCTTCAACTGTACAAAAGCTGTGACACGTCAAATGATGAAACAGCGCAGCGGAAGAATCATCAATGTAGCATCTGTTGTCGGCGTTTGCGGAAACCCTGGACAAGCAAACTACGTTGCAGCAAAAGCTGGTGTGATCGGATTAACGAAAACAACAGCGAAAGAGCTGGCAAGCCGTCATATTACAGTCAATGCCGTAGCACCAGGCTTTATTTCTACTGATATGACTGACAAGCTTGATGAGAATGTTCAAACAGAAATGCTTAAGCAAATCCCGCTCGCACGCTTTGGTGCGCCTGAAGATATAAGCAACGTTGTTGTCTTTTTAGCTTCAGAAGGAGCAGGTTATATTACAGGCCAAACCATCCAAGTGGATGGCGGAATGGTTATGTCCTAAGAAATATCAAAATTTCGTTACGTTTTCTCTAGTTTTTTAAAAACGAATCAACTATAATACTTTGAGGGGAGGTGAAAGGCAATGGCAGACGTATTAGAGCGTGTATCAAAAATTATTGTAGACCGCCTTGGCGTTGATGAGGCTGACGTGAAAATGGAGGCTTCATTTAAAGAAGATTTAGGCGCTGATTCCCTTGATGTAGTTGAGCTAGTTATGGAACTTGAAGATGAGTTCGATATGGAAATTTCTGACGAAGATGCTGAAAAAATTGCAACAGTCGGTGACGCTGTGAACTACATAAATAGCCAGCAATAAGCGTAACAAAGTCCCGTCTATTTTCATGGCGGGACTTTGAAAATTTATGTTAGTTTCAACATATTCAGCTGATCAATTGTCAGCCTTTTTCAGATGCTAAGGAGCACGGTTTCCTTGCATGTAGAAAGAGAGACTCCATATAATCAGTATCCTTAAAGGCGATGACGCCTACCTGGAGGTTGCTATGCCAAAACACTATAAAGACAAACAGAAACAGAGCAAAAAACTAGAGCAATTCAGAGAATTTCAGCAGCGCATTTCTGTACACTTTAAAAATGAAAAACTACTCTATCAAGCCTTTACACATTCCTCTTATGTGAATGAGCATCGGAAAAAACCTTATGAGGATAATGAAAGACTTGAATTTTTAGGGGACGCTGTTTTAGAGTTGACGATTTCACAGTTCTTATTTGCAAAGTACCCAGCCATGAGCGAGGGAGATTTAACAAAACTGAGAGCGGCGATCGTATGTGAGCCATCACTTGTGTCATTAGCACATGAGCTGTCCTTTGGAGACCTTGTTCTTTTAGGAAAAGGGGAAGAAATGACAGGCGGCAGAAAGCGTCCGGCACTCTTAGCAGACGTATTTGAGGCGTTTATCGGAGCGCTTTATTTAGATCAAGGACTTGAGCCTGTTGAACGATTCCTAGAAGCCTATGTGTACCCGAAAATTAATGACGGGGCATTCTCACATGTCATGGACTTTAAAAGCCAGCTTCAAGAATTTGTTCAGCGAGATGGAAAAGGTGTACTTGAATACCGAATCCTGCATGAAAAAGGTCCAGCACATAACCGGGAATTTGAAGCCAATGTATCCCTTAGAGGAGAAGTGCTCGGGATTGGAAATGGCCGTTCAAAAAAAGAAGCCGAACAGCATGCTGCACAGGAAGCACTTGCTAAATTACAGAAACATCATATGAACCAATAAAATCCCCCTCGTGATTCAGGGGGATTTCACTCTGTTTTCCATCATCTTTTTTCAGTTCATATGGTAAGATAATAGTACTTTAAATACATAAGGAGGATCACTCTCATGTTCCTCAAACGTTTAGACGTGATAGGATTCAAATCTTTCGCACAGCGGGTGACTGTAGACTTTGTCAAAGGGGTTACAGCTGTTGTTGGACCAAACGGAAGCGGCAAAAGTAATATTACTGATGCGATCCGCTGGGTACTTGGAGAGCAATCAGCAAAAAGCCTCCGCGGAGGAAAAATGGAAGACATCATTTTTGCAGGAAGCGACTCAAGAAAACGAGTCAACTTAGCAGAAGTGACATTAACGCTCGATAACGAAGATCACTTTTTGCCGATCGATTTTCACGAAGTCAGTGTGACAAGAAGAGTTTATCGTTCTGGAGAAAGTGAATTTCTCATTAACAATCAATCTGTCCGCTTAAAGGATATTATTGATCTTTTCATGGATTCAGGTCTTGGAAAAGAAGCTTTTTCGATCATCAGCCAAGGTAAGGTAGAAGAGATTCTATCGAGTAAAGCTGAAGAAAGACGTAGCATCTTTGAAGAAGCAGCTGGTGTCCTGAAATATAAAACAAGAAAGAAAAAAGCCGAGAATAAACTGTTTGAAACGCAGGACAACTTAAACCGGGTGGAAGATATTCTGCATGAACTAGAAGATCAAGTAGAACCACTAAGAATGCAGGCATCTATTGCAAAAGACTATCTGCAAAAGAAAGAAGAACTTGAAAATGTAGAAATTGCTCTCACCGTCCACGATATTGAAGCACTGCACAAAAAATGGACAACACTTGGTGAAGCTGTCGAGCGGTTCAAACAAGATGAAATGAAGCAGTCCACAGACATTCAAGCGAAGGAAGCCAAAATCGAAGAATCGAGAGACCGTATTCAGGCGCTTGACGATTCGATTCATGACCTCCAAGAAGTCCTCCTTTTCACAAGTGAAGAACTAGAAAAGCTTGAAGGGAAAAAAGAAGTTCTAAAAGAACGGAAAAAAAATGCGGCCGCTAACCAAGGGCAGCTAGAAGACACGCTCGTGCGTTTAACCGAAAAACAGTCGTTGTTAACGGAAAAGATTGAACAGCAGAAAGTCACACGTGACAGCCTGCAAACAGAAGTGCAGCAGCTAAAAGATGAAGTGAAAACAAAACAGCATCAGCTGTCTCTTCATAGTGAAGATGTGGAAGGGCAAATTGAACAGCTGAAAAGCGATTATTTTGACCTATTAAACGAGCAAGCTTCTATCCGAAACGAACGTAAATTACTAGAAGAGCAACAGCGCCAAGCAGCCTTGCAGCTAGAGCGGTTAACGCAAAATAATCAGAAACATATCGAAGAACGGGTGTCTGTGAAGGAAAAGAAAACAGAAGCCGAGCAGCAACTTTCAGAACGAGAAGAAGACATTTTGGCTCAGGTGAAACGCTTTAGAGAAGCGGAACAAAAGCTAGAGCAGATGAAGCGTCAATACGAGAAAAAAGAAACGGCTCTTTACCAAGCCTATCAATATGTACAGCAGGCAAAATCTAAAAAAGAAATGCTTGAATCGATGCAGGAAGACTTCTCAGGATTTTTCCAAGGAGTGAAAGAGGTTTTAAAGGCAAAGGATCGGTTAGGCGGTATTCACGGGGCGATTGCAGAGCTGATTCAAACAGAGCAGCAACATGAAACAGCGATTGAAATTGCACTTGGCGCAGCCACGCAGCATGTCGTTACTGAAAATGAAGCGGCTGCCAGACAGGCCATTGGATACTTAAAGCAGCATTCCTTTGGGCGTGCGACCTTCCTGCCGATGAACGTCATTAAAGAACGAACCATTCAGTTTAGAGATATTCAAACAGCTGAGCAGCATGACGCATTTATCGGCGTAGCGAGTCAGCTCGTTTCCTTTGACGAAAAGTATGAAAAAGTCATACAGAATTTGCTTGGAACGGTCCTGATTGTTCAAGACTTAAAAGGTGCCAATGAGCTGGCGAAAATGCTTGGACATCGTTATCGCATCGTGACCCTTGATGGGGACGTGGTGAACCCAGGCGGTTCAATGACTGGGGGCGGCGTAAAGAAAAAGAACAATTCCCTCCTCTCCAGAAACCGAGAGATTGAAACATTAACAAAGCAGCTCGTTGAAATGGAAGAAAAAACAACGATCCTTGAAAAAGAAACAAAAGAAACGAAGCAATCGATTGCCGCAAGCGAAGTCCAATTAAATGAACTGCGTCAGCGCGGCGAAATGCTTCGAGAAAAGCAGCAAGAGTTAAAAGGGACATTATATGAACTGCAAGTAGCTGAAAAAAATATTAACGCTCATCTAGAGCTCTATGATCAAGAAAAAGAAGAGTTGCAGCAGCGCTCTAGCGAACTTGCGATCAAGGACAAAGAGCAGGCAGCCCTTGAAACATCTATAGGTGAGAAACTGACCTCTCTTGACGAAGAGATCAACACGTTAACAAAACGGAAGCAGACCCAAAGCTCAACGAAAGAGACCATTTCTTCCGAATTAACAGAGCTGAAAATCTCGCTTGCCAAAAAAGAGCAGTCTTTAGCAAATGAACAAGAAAAACTTTCGAGCTTAACGGCTGAATTAGAAGAGGCTGAAAAGACGCTGACGGAAACAAAAGAAGATTTGTCCCTCTTAACAAGTGAAATGTCATCCAGCTCAAGCGGCGCCGAACAACTGGAAGAAGCGGCAAAAGAGAAACTGGAACATAAAAACAAAACGACAGCGCTTATCTCAGAGCGACGCAAACAGCGCCTGGCTCTTTCTGAAACATTAGAATTCGCAGAACGTGAACTGAAAGAACAAAAACGCCTGTATAAACAGCTCACGACAAGCTTAAAAGATGAAGAAATCAAGCTTGGCCGCATGGAAGTTGAACTTGATAACCTCATCGCCTATTTAAACGAAGAGTATGCCCTTTCGTTTGAAGGAGCAAAAGAAATGTATCATCTGACGCTATCGCCGGATGAAGCAAGAAAACGCGTGAAATTGATCAAACTAGCCATTGAAGAGCTTGGAACAGTGAACTTAGGCAGTATTGACGAGTATGAACGTGTGAATGAACGTTTTCTCTTCTTAACTGAACAGCGCAATGATCTGACAGAAGCGAAAAATACGTTATTCCAAGTCATTGAAGAAATGGATCAGGAGATGACGAAACGTTTCTCTGAGACATTCTCTCAAATCCGCGGGCATTTTGAATCTGTTTTCCAAGCATTATTTGGCGGAGGAAGAGCAGACCTTAAGCTCACAGATCCAAACGATTTACTAAACTCAGGCGTCGATATTGTGGCGCAGCCGCCGGGGAAAAAGCTGCAAAATCTAAGCCTGCTTTCAGGCGGAGAAAGAGCATTAACAGCCATCGCTTTATTATTCTCGATCTTAAAAGTGAGACCAGTTCCATTCTGTGTGCTAGATGAGGTAGAAGCGGCACTTGATGAAGCGAATGTGTTCCGCTTTGCCCAGTATTTAAAGAAATACAGCCAAGAAACACAGTTCATTGTCATTACTCACCGGAAAGGAACCATGGAAGAAGCAGATGTTCTGTACGGTGTCACGATGCAGGAGTCAGGTGTCTCAAAACTGGTATCTGTCAAACTAGAGGAAACGAAAGAGCTTGTCCAGTAATTAAAGGAGGTTTTTGAACCCATGAGCTTTTTTAAGAAATTAAAAGAAAAATTTACGCAGCAAACCGATTCAGTATCAGAAAAGTTTAGAGATGGACTTGAAAAAACGAGAAATTCGTTTCAGGGAAAAGTAAATGAACTCATTTCTCGTTATCGTAAAGTGGATGAAGACTTTTTTGAAGAACTAGAAGAAGTGTTAATCGGTGCGGATGTTGGTTTCACGACTGTGATGGAACTGATTGATGAGCTGAAAAAAGAAGTGAAATTAAGAAACATTCAAGACCCAAGTGAAGTACAGGCAGTCATCTCTGAAAAACTCGTGGAGATTTACAATAGCGGTGAGGAACAAATTTCTGAACTGAACATTGAAGACGGCCGTTTAAATATTATTTTATTCGTAGGTGTGAACGGTGTCGGTAAAACCACCACCATTGGTAAGCTGGCAAACAAGCTAAAAAATGAAGGGAAATCCGTCATTTTAGCAGCAGGTGATACGTTCCGTGCGGGGGCGATTGAGCAGCTTGAAGTATGGGGCGAGCGCTCTGGTGTTCCTGTCGTTAAACAAACAGCAGGCTCTGACCCGGCAGCGGTCATCTATGATGCCGTTCAATCAGCTAAAGCCAAAAAAGCAGATGTCTTGATCTGTGATACAGCAGGCAGACTGCAAAACAAAGTCAACTTGATGAAAGAGCTAGAGAAGGTCAAGAGAGTCATTGAACGCGAAGTGCCCGATGCACCGCACGAAGTACTGCTTGCCCTTGATGCGACAACAGGTCAAAATGCGATGGCGCAAGCGAAGGAATTTTCTAAAGCGACAAACGTGACAGGTATCGCTTTAACAAAGCTTGACGGTACTGCAAAAGGCGGGATTGTTCTTGCCATTCGCAATGAACTCAACATACCTGTAAAACTTGTCGGATTAGGTGAAAAAGTAGACGATCTGCAAGAGTTCGATGCTGAATCGTATGTGTACGGATTATTCTCAGACATCATTGATCAAGAAGACTAATCAAGATGCCGACAAAACTGCCGGCATTCAGCGTGTAGACAAACCCTCGCATTCTTTGTCAGTCCTGCGTGCTGGTGCTCACGAATGTGACATTCGCTCCGCGCCAGTACTCGTCCTTCCTAGACTTCAAAGGTTTTCTATCACGCTGAAAAGAAGACAAAGGGCTAAAATCAAGTTCATTTTAGCCCTTTGTCAACAATCTGGGGATGCCGGCAAAATTGCCGGCATTTTTATTTAAATATCGCCGCAGGAAGTGACAAGATAAAAACTTGACACATAGATCAGAACCGTGTAAACTTAGTTGTTGTAAAGGGAATGAACTTAACAAAGGGGAGAGAGCCCATGACGCTTGAAAAGACAACGAGAATGAACTACTTGTTTGATTTCTATCAATCGTTGTTGACCGCAAAACAAAAGAGCTACATGTCGCTTTACTACCTAGACGATTTTTCCCTCGGTGAAATTGCGGATGAATATGAAGTATCAAGACAGGCTGTTTATGATAATATTAAACGGACTGAAGCGATGCTTGAACAATATGAAGAAAAGCTGCTCTTGTTTAAGAAATTTAAAGAGCGTAAAGAACTTCTCACAAAAATGAGAGAGCTTGTAGCAGATTCCGCGCAAAAGGAAGAAGCAGAAGCTTTAATTGAATCGCTTGAGAAATTAGATTAGGAGGCGGCACAGTATGGCATTTGAAGGATTAGCCGACCGACTGCAGCAGACGATTTCAAAAATCCGCGGCAAAGGAAAAGTGTCAGAGCAAGATGTAAAAGAAATGATGCGCGAGGTACGCCTTGCCCTTCTTGAAGCTGACGTCAATTTTAAAGTAGTCAAAGACTTTGTGAAAAAAGTAAGCGAGCGGGCAGTTGGACAAGAGGTCATGCAAAGTCTTACCCCAGGACAACAGGTCATTAAAGTTGTAAAAGAAGAACTCACTGAATTAATGGGCGGGGAAGAGAGTAAAATCGCTGTAGCGAAAAAATCTCCAACTGTCATTATGATGGTTGGTCTTCAAGGGGCAGGTAAAACGACCACAACTGGAAAGCTTGCCAACTTACTTCGCAAAAAACATAATCGCAAGCCGATGATGGTGGCTGCTGATATTTACAGACCAGCAGCGATCCAGCAGCTTCAAACACTTGGGAAACAGCTTGATATGCCCGTATTCTCATTAGGTGATCAAGTTAGTCCTGTCGAAATTGCCAAACAGGCAATTGAAAAAGCGAAAGAAGAACATCATGATTATGTCATTTTAGATACAGCAGGACGTCTTCATATTGATGAAGACTTAATGGATGAACTTCAGAAAGTAAAAGAAGTCGCAAATCCAGAAGAGATTTTCCTCGTTGTTGACTCGATGACTGGTCAAGATGCTGTCAATGTCGCAAAAAGCTTTAATGAACAGCTTGGTTTAACAGGTGTCGTTCTGACAAAACTAGACGGTGATACACGAGGCGGGGCAGCACTTTCAATTCGTGCAGTCACAAATACGCCGATTAAATTCGCCGCACTAGGTGAAAAGCTTGATGCAATTGAACCATTCCATCCAGAGCGGATGGCATCGAGAATTCTTGGCATGGGAGATGTGCTCACGCTTATTGAAAAAGCACAAGCAAACGTTGACCAAGATAAAGCGAAAGAGCTTGAACAAAAAATGCGGACAATGAGCTTCACGCTCGATGATTTCCTCGAGCAGCTTGGGCAGGTTCGCAACATGGGTCCACTTGATGAACTGATCCAAATGATGCCGGGAGCCGGTAAAATGAAAGGGCTCAAAAACGTCCAAGTAGACGAAAAGCAGCTCAATCACATCGAAGCGATCATTAAATCAATGACGACCGAAGAAAAAGAACAGCCAGAGGTCATCAATGCAAGCCGCAGAAAACGGATTGCAAAAGGAAGCGGAACATCTGTACAGGAAGTCAATCGCCTTTTAAAACAATTTGACGAAATGAAAAAGATGATGAAGCAAATGACCAACATGTCCAAAGGAAAGAAAAAAGGCGGCTTTAAATTACCATTTATGTAATTGGTTATACATGATAAAACCGTTGTTAAGAAAAAACACTTTACAAACCCTTTTATCATTGTTAATATACTATCTTGTTGAAATATTTTCGGAGGTGCTAGTAAAATGGCAGTAAAAATTCGTTTAAAACGTATGGGAGCAAAAAAATCTCCTTTCTATCGTATTGTTGTAGCAGATTCTCGTTCACCACGTGACGGTCGTTTCATCGAAACAGTTGGAACTTACAACCCAGTGGTATCACCAGCTGAGGTGAAAATCAACGAAGAATTGGCGCTTAAATGGCTTCAAAATGGTGCGAAACCATCTGATACAGTTCGTAACCTTTTCTCAAGCCAAGGAATTCTTGAAAAATTTCATAATGCGAAAAACAGCAAATAATGAATGAGCTGTCCTTGGAAGAATTGATTGTGTCCATCGTCGAGCCACTTGTTGATTTCCCTGAAGATATTCACGTATCTTCATTAGAAAAAGATGAGCAGGTCATTTACACACTGTCTGTCAATGCTGAAGATACCGGAAAAGTGATCGGAAAGCAGGGACGTACAGCTAAAGCGATACGAACAGTCATGTTTGCAGCAAGTGCAGAGTCTTCTAAGAAAGTTCAACTTGAGATTGCTGACTAAAAAGGGAGAGGGCTTAGGACCTCCCCTTTTTTTACACGTTTAAATCTATTTTTCGTTATACTGTAGAGGACAAATGCCTTCGGATAGGGGGACAAAAAGGAAGATGCAGATCATTCAACATGTCACCGTCATGCAAGTATTAACTGAAAGCAGTAAGGACAAGCTGTTAACGACTTTTTTGGAGAAAAAAGAAAGACTAGAACGTGAGTGCAATCAACTATATTTTCAACTAAAAAAGCATGAAAAAGAACCACATCAGCAAGAAGCCATCCCTCAATTTCAAAAAGCCATTGAAAAAAGACAAGAGAAAATGAGGCAAATTGATTTTCAAGTCGAGCAGCTGCATATCTTGCCTCTTGGCAGTGAAATGAAAGAAACAGAAGTGGATGCGCTGATTGAAGTAAAAATAGGTGATAAATGGGATGACAAAATGCAAGACAATGTCATCGTCGTGAAAGACGGCACCATTGTGGAAATACGTCAGGGGTGATTGAGAAAATGGAGCTAGAATGGTTGAATGTCGGAAAGATCGTCAATACACATGGAGTGCGCGGAGAAGTACGTGTTGTGTCAAAGACTGATTTCCCAGAAGAACGCTACAAAAAAGGCAGCGTCCTTTATATTTTCAAACAAAATCAAAAAGAACCGCTAAAAGTGACTGTCGCATCACATAGACAGCACAAACAATTTGATTTACTGACATTTGAAGAAGTCGGCTCGTTAAATGAAGCTGAGCAATTAAAAGAGTCGATTTTAAAAGTAGAAAAAGAACATCTTGGTTCATTAGATGAAGGGGAATTCTATTTCCACGAAATCATCGGCTGTGAAGTATATGATGAAGAGGACAAACTGATTGGTCAAATCAAAGAAGTTTTAACGCCAGGGGCAAATGATGTATGGGTGGTTGGAAGAAAAGGCAAAAAAGATGCCCTCATCCCTTATATTCCATCTGTCGTCAAAACAGTTGATATTTCATCCAAGAAAGTACACATTGAAGTGATGGAAGGACTCATCGACGAATGAAAATTGACTTTTTAACACTGTTTCCTGAAATGTTTGAAGGGGTGCTTCACTCATCGATCTTAAAAAAAGCTCAGGAAAAAGATGCGGTCTCATTTGATGTCGTGAATTTTAGGGAGTATTCCGATCATAAACATAAAACAGTGGATGACTATCCGTATGGCGGCGGTGCTGGCATGGTTCTGAAAGCACAGCCTGTATTTGATGCGGTAGAAGATTTAACGAAAAAAGCAAACAAGAAGCCCCGCATTATTCTTGTCTGTCCTCAAGGAGAAAGATATACACAAAAGAAAGCAGAAGAGCTTGCAAAAGAAGAGCATCTTATGTTCATTTGCGGCCACTATGAAGGCTACGATGAGCGCATCAGGGAGCATCTTGTCACAGATGAAATCTCAATCGGAGATTTCGTTCTCACAGGCGGAGAGCTGCCGGCGATGATGATTGCAGACAGTGTGGTCAGGCTTTTGCCTCATGTGCTTGGAAAAGAAGCGTCTCATATCGAAGATTCATTTAGTACAGGTCTGCTTGAGCATCCGCACTATACAAGACCAGCTGATTATAAAGGATTGAAAGTACCAGATGTGCTTCTCTCTGGAAATCATGCCAAAATTGAAGAGTGGCGGCGTAAAGAATCGTTGAAGCGAACCTATACAAGACGGCCAGATTTGATCGATTCTTGCAAAACATTAACGGATGAAGAAAAAAGATGGCTTTGGCAGCTTCATAATGACTAGATTGTATTGCACAAGGTATACAGGTGTGGTATGATACTACTTGTGACTTGGACGGCTTGCCGATTCAAGTTTGAAAACGATGTTCCGCTGCAATGAAGAAAGAGGACATGAGCATCTGTTGGAAGGAGTTGAAAACGATGCAACAATTGATTGAAGAAATCACAAAAGAACAATTACGCACTGATCTTCCTGCGTTCCGTCCTGGTGACACTTTACGTGTACACGTGAAAGTTGTCGAGGGTACTCGTGAGCGTATCCAGATCTTTGAAGGTGTTGTAATTAAGCGTCGTGGTGGTGGAATCAGCGAAACTTTCACAGTTCGTAAGATCTCTTACGGTGTAGGCGTTGAGCGTACATTCCCTGTACACACACCAAAAATCGCTAAGATCGAAGTTGTACGTCACGGTAAGGTACGTCGTGCGAAACTTTACTACCTACGTGAACTTCGCGGTAAAGCGGCTCGTATCAAAGAAATCAGACGATAATGATATCAAAGGAAAGAGCTTGTTACCTGTAACAGGCTCTTTTTTTGTACAATGTATAGAGACAACCGTTAGAAGAGAGAAGGTGCACATATGACAATTCAATGGTTTCCAGGCCATATGGCAAAAGCAAGACGGGAAGTCACAGAAAAATTAAAGCTCATCGACATCGTATTTGAATTAACCGATGCAAGGATTCCGATGTCCTCTAGAAACCCAATGATTGAAGAAATCCTCCAAAACAAACCGAAAATTATGCTTTTGAACAAAGCAGATAAAGCAGATCCTCGTATGACAAAAGAGTGGCAGGCACACTTTGAAGCGCAAGGTGTACGGTCGCTTGCCATTAATTCTGTCGATGGACAAGGGTTAAATCAAATCATTACGACATCAAAAGAAATCTTAAAAGAAAAGTTCGATCGAATGAAAGCAAAAGGTGTTAAGCCGCGTGCCATTCGAGCTTTGATTATCGGAATTCCCAATGTCGGCAAATCAACGCTGATCAATCGGTTGGCAAAGAAAAATATTGCGAAAACAGGAGATCGACCTGGTATTACGACGTCACAGCAATGGGTGAAGGTAGGAAAAGAACTTGAACTGCTCGATACCCCCGGAATTCTCTGGCCGAAATTTGAAGATGAACAAGTAGGTCTTAGGCTGGCCGTCACCGGAGCGATTAAAGACTCAATCATCAACTTGCAGGATGTCGCAGTGTATGCGCTACGCTTTTTAGAAGAGCACTATCCAGAGCGATTAAAAAAACGCTATGATCTAGCAGAAATACCTGAAGATACAGTTGAGCTGTTTGATGCCATTGGCACAAAACGCGGCTGCCTGATGAGTGGAGGGTTCATAAATTACGACAAAACGACCGAAATCATTATTCGGGATATTCGAACGGAAAAATTTGGTCCCCTCACTTTTGAGAAGCCTGAAAGCTAAAAGACACGCAGCTCATGCGGGTCTTTATTTTTTGCGAAAAACTGCCGATATAAAGAAGGAGGCTGCGGAAAAGCCAATGTACACGGTCAAACAAATAAAAGAATTAATAGAACAACATGCTGACGACGAGTCATACATTCGTGAACTATTGAAAGACGATACAAGAAAAAGTGTCCAGAAGCTGATGGACAAATGGAACAAAGACAGAGAAAAGCAGCAAGAACTGCATGCAGCATGGAAGCAAATGCTGCAATTTGAAACCAAAGCAAAAGCGCAAGGATACACTTATATTGCAGGCATAGATGAAGCAGGAAGAGGACCACTGGCTGGCCCAGTTGTTGCGGCAGCTGTGATATTAAAAGAAGATACCGTCCTACTCGGTTTAAATGATTCAAAACAGCTATCTGAGAAAAAAAGAATGACCTATTATGAGCTCATTCAAAAGGAAGCACTCGATATCGGCATCGGCATTGTTGATGCGGCAACGATTGACGAAATCAATATATACGAAGCATCAAGACTGGCGATGGTGAGGGCTGTAAAGCAGCTCACTCACACACCTGATTATCTACTCATAGATGCGATGACGCTCCCGCTTCCTACTCAACAGGAGAATATCATCAAAGGAGATGCTAAAAGCGCATCCATCGCAGCTGGTGCATGTATTGCCAAAGTGACAAGGGACCAAATGATGGAAGAGTATGGACGCCAGTACCCTGAGTATCAATTTGAAAAACATAAGGGGTATGGAACGAAAGAGCACCTGGCTGCCATTCAAACACATGGCGCTACACCTATCCACCGGTTATCATTTGCACCAGTGAAATCTGTTATTTCATAAATATATTGACACAAGGAGGCTGCCTGTGATGACAAGAGTTGAAGATATACATACTGCACTGAATAGTCGGCTGAATACGGCAGAATCTGTTCCGCTTAACACGGAAGGAAAGGAAAATATTCACCGGCTCATTCTTGGTAAAGTACTAAAAATGCTTGGAGATGATACAGCGCTTGTTCAAATAGGCGCTACTAAAATAAAAGCGCAGCTAGCGGCTCAGCTCAAAGCCGATTCATTCTATTGGTTCCAATTAGAACAAGAAGGTGGAGGCAGCCTGAGTAAATTAAGACCTGTTCAGCAATTTGACCAAGATCCTAAAACTTTAAAGGATGCCGCAGCTAAACTACTAGAAGGTCTGTCGCTTAAAAATGGACTTGAACAAATGTTAACAGCTACAGCCTTTTTAAAAGAAAAACCGGTCATCAACGAAGCAGAGTTAAAAACGGCAGTAAAATGGATTGAACAACTTCAAGGCGCGGATATCAAAAAAGGTCTGCAAGCACTTCTTTTTGCTTTAAAGAAAGATTTGCCGATTCAGCAAGGAGTGCTCCAATCAATATTAGCGATGAAATCCCCCTCTGCACTTCATCAGGATGTGACAGCACTGCTAGATCGATTAACACAGCTTCCGAAGCAATCAGAAGCCACACAGGCTCTTACACAGGCCGTTCGTACGGTTGTAAATGCTGAGACAACTGTTCATGCAGAAAAGCTCTTATCGGTGCTTCTAGGAGCAAAAGAAGGTCAAACGAAGCAAGGAGAAAGCTTGCAGCTGGTGCAGCCTCATGTCAATCCGGCTCAGCAAACAAAGCAGAGCCAGCCCGCCGCTATACAAGGGCGACAGGTGGATACAGTGAATCAGAACAGCGTGCAGCAATTATTAAGTCCAAAACAGCTCCCGCTTCAGCAAATAGAACGCATTCTGACGAGCATCACAAAGCAAGGTACAGACGGACAGCAGCAGCTTGATGTAAAACAACTCACATCACTGGTTCAAGCAGTCCAGCAGGCAGGGCCACAGGCTGACGCAAAGGCAGCCGTGCTTCAAAGGGAATTTCCGTTTCTTTCAAAAACAGAGGCGAACGCATTGGCAAAGGTCATTCAGCAGACTGAACCAGCATTAAGCAATAAAACCGATGTACTCGATTTACTGATGACGATGAAAAAAGCGATAGGTGTACGAGATGAAATTGGGGTGCTGAAATTACTGGAAAAGGGCAGCCAAGATGTCAAAAGCCAAGAGCTTCACCAATTAAAGATGGTTTTAAATGATGCAAGGCAAGCTGATGTTCCCGAGCCCGTAAAAAAAGAAGTGGATCAATTATTCCATAGATTAAATGGGCAGTTACTAGTGCATCAGGAAAACCAAACAGTTAGTCAAATGATGGTTTCTTACCCGCTTTTCTCAAAACATAGTGTTCAAGATTTAACCTTTATTCTAAAAGGGCATAAGAAAAAAGATGGCTCTATCGATATTTCTCAGTGCCGTTTAATGTTTTATTTAAACATGGAAAACTTAGAAGAAACGTTAATAGACTGTACGATTCAGCAAAAAGTGATGTCAATTACAGTCGAGACGGCTCACGAACTGCAAGGGACCATTAATCCAATGATTCCAGCTGTTCGAGAGAATTTAAATGCCCTAGGGTATAGTTTGACGGGGATTACAGCGAAAAAGAGAGAAGAGCCAATTGATCCGTCTGACTTTCTAGATGAACACTTTCATAAAATCAGCGAGAAAGGGCTGGACTTACGAGTATGAAAGATTCAAAACCGCTTAGAAGAGCGGTCGCTCTACACTATGATGAAGAAAAACAAAAAGCGCCAAAAGTCGTTGCAACAGGCAGTGGCTATGTGGCTGATCATATTATTGAAGAAGCTCAAAAAGCTGGAGTCCCTATTCAAGAAGACCGTAATTTAGTAGAACTGATGCGCCACTTAACGCTCGATGAGGAAATCCCAGAAGCGTTATACGATACTGTAGCAGAAATATTTTCATTTATCTATCGATTGGATCAAAAAATGAAAAAATAAGGTAAAATAAGTGTTTTGACTGAAAAATTTATATTTTTAATAAAATAAAAGTTTGAATGTTTAGAAGGATTTTACGATTTTACATAGAACCCTAGACATTCTCTTTTTTATTCTTTAAAATGAAAGCGCAGTCTATTTTATAATTTTTGTTTCTACATATGTTGGGAGGATGGGAAATGAATATCCATGAGTACCAAGGAAAAGAAATCCTAAGAAAATATGGGGTTTCAGTTCCAAATGGTAAAGTAGCATTTACACCTGATGAAGCAGTGAAAGCATCAGAAGAGCTTGGAAGCTCTGTATATGTCGTAAAAGCACAGATTCATGCAGGCGGCCGTGGTAAAGCAGGTGGGGTAAAAATTGCAAAAACAAAAGATGAAGTGAAAGGGTTTGCAGAGGAATTGCTCGGCAAGACACTTGTCACACATCAAACAGGGCCTGAAGGGCGCGAAATAAAACGCTTACTTATTGAAGAAGGCTGCGATATTCAAAAAGAGTACTATGTAGGACTCGTTTTGGATAGAGCGACATCAAGAATTGTTTTGATGGCTTCTGAAGAAGGCGGTACTGAAATTGAAGAAGTAGCAGAAAAAACGCCAGAAAAAATCGTGAAAGTGGTCATCGACCCAGCGATTGGTCTCCAAGCCTATCAGGCGAGAGAAGTTGCGTTTAAAATTAATATTCCAACAAAATTAGTTGGTCAAGCTGTTAAGTTTATGACAAGCCTTTACAATGCGTTTATTGAAAAGGATTGTTCAATTGCCGAGATAAATCCTCTTGTTGTAACAGGTGATGGAAAAGTCATGGCACTTGATGCAAAATTAAACTTTGATAGCAATGCCTTATATAGACAAAAAGATATATTAGAATACCGTGACCTTGATGAAGAAGATCCAAAAGAGATTGAAGCATCTAAATATGACCTAAGCTACATTTCTCTAGACGGGAATATTGGCTGTATGGTGAATGGAGCAGGCCTTGCGATGTCTACAATGGATATCATCAAGCATTACGGCGGGGACCCTGCAAACTTCCTTGATGTTGGCGGCGGTGCAACTGCTGAAAAAGTAACGGAAGCATTTAAAATCATCTTATCTGATCAAAATGTCAAAGGGATTTTCGTGAACATTTTTGGCGGCATCATGAAATGTGATGTCATTGCAGAAGGTGTTGTTGAAGCGACGAAACAAGTCGGCTTAACATTACCACTCGTTGTACGTCTTGAAGGAACAAACGTTGAATTAGGGAAGAAAATCCTGAGTGATTCAGGCTTAAATATCACTTCTGCTGAGTCTATGGCTGACGGGGCAGAAAAGATTGTATCTTTAGTCAAGTAGAGCAGAAAGGCAGGGAACCTAAATGAGTGTATTTATTAATAAAAATACGAGAGTAATTGTTCAGGGGATTACCGGTTCAACCGCATTATTCCATACAAAACAAATGATTGAGTATGGAACAAATATCGTTGGCGGTGTCACACCTGGAAAAGGTGGAACTGAAGTAGAGGGAGTTCCTGTATTTAATACTGTATCTGAAGCAGTACAGACAACTGGAGCAAATGCTTCTGTTATCTATGTACCAGCACCATTTGCAGCAGACGCCATTTTAGAGGCTGTTGATGCAGAAGTGGATCTAGTGATTTGTATCACAGAACACATTCCAGTTCTGGATATGGTTAAAGTGAAACGCTATATGGAAGGTAAGAAGACAAGACTTGTTGGACCGAACTGTCCTGGCGTGATTACACCTGAAGAATGTAAAATTGGCATCATGCCTGGCTACATTCATAAAAAAGGTCATGTTGGTGTTGTATCTCGTTCTGGAACGCTTACATATGAAGCGGTACATCAGCTTTCAGAGGCTGGTGTTGGTCAATCAACAGCTGTAGGAATTGGCGGAGACCCTGTCAATGGCACGAACTTTATTGATGTATTAAAAGCCTTCAATGAAGATCCTGAAACGCATGCTGTGATCATGATTGGTGAAATCGGTGGTACTGCTGAAGAAGAAGCAGCTGAATGGGTAAAAGCAAATATGACCAAGCCGGTTGTTGGCTTTATTGGCGGTAAAACAGCGCCTCCAGGAAAACGCATGGGACATGCTGGCGCCATTATTTCTGGTGGTAAAGGAACTGCTGATGAAAAAGTAAAAACAATGCGTGAATGTGGAATTGAAGTGGCAGAGACACCATCTGTCATGGGAGAAACCTTAATTAAAGTGTTAAAAGAGAAGAATCTCTTCGAAGCTTGTAAAACGCATTAATGACACAAGAAGACTTGTTCTTTGACAAGTCTTCTTCTTTCTATCTTAAACTGGAGGAATGGTATGTACAACGTGTCCGAAAGAATGATTTTTCACCGCTTAAAAGGCCTCATCTCACCCTCTTTGTTAACAAAATGGTGGAAAGTCGATCCTGAGCTATATATAAATGAAGAAACACATCATTTCAAACAGGATCGATCATTACAAAAGATCGACTTTACCCGCTTACAACAAGCTGAAGAAAATGAATTCCCCATTTTTCAACACATCGTTCAAGCCTATTTAAAGCAAAATATTCACATGATTCCCATCACATCACCTTTATATCCCAGCTCACTAAAACACATTTATGATCCTCCCCCAGTATTATTCCTAAAAGGAAACGTTACCTATTTAAATGAAGAAAAAAGTTTAGGTGTAGTAGGTACACGAGTGCCAACCTCTTATGGAGAAGCGTGCGTGAAGAAAATTGTTGGAGAACTTGTAGAGGAAGATTGGATGATTGTGAGTGGTTTAGCAAAAGGAATTGATGGACTTGCACACAAAGAGTGCATAAGAAAAAAAGGAAAAACGATTGGTGTTGTAGCTGGCGGTTTTCAACATGTATATCCAAAAGAACATGTGCAAATGGCTCAATATATGGGAGAACATCATTTACTGTTGTCAGAGCATCCGCCTTATATCAAACCAGAAAAATGGCATTTTCCAATGAGAAACCGATTAATTAGTGCCCTGACAAGAGGAACCATCGTGGTTCAGTGCAAAGAAAAGAGCGGTTCGCTTATTACAGCCTACCAGGCATTAGAGCAAGGAAAAGAAGTGTTTGCTGTTGCAGGATCGATCTTTGATTCTAATTCTATAGGTCCAGCTAGACTGATTCAGCAAGGTGCCAAGCTTGTTCATTCAACGAAGGATATTTTAGAGGAATTCTCCTTGAGCGGTGTTCAATATACTGAACTCCCATAAAAATATCGTTTGACAAAAGACATCGGAATATTTAATAATAGTGAGGATTTAAGTTTACACTTTGTTTTTCGTGTTTATAATGATGTTCATCATAAAGAATTTTTAACGATTGCCTGTTAGATAGGTGCAATTAACATAAATATAAATTTGTGAAATGGATAAAGAGAGAACACCTCTTAAGGGGGATTTTGAGTATGGCTGATTATTTAGTCATCGTTGAGTCGCCAGCAAAGGCGAAAACGATTGAGCGTTATTTAGGAAAAAAGTATAAAGTAAAGGCTTCAATGGGGCACGTAAGGGATTTACCGAAAAGTCAGCTTGGTGTTGACACTGAGCATGACTTCGAACCGAGATATATTACGATTCGAGGAAAAGGTCCAGTCTTAAAAGAATTAAAAACAGCAGCGAAGAAAGCAAAAAAAGTATATCTCGCAGCTGACCCTGACAGAGAGGGAGAAGCGATTGCTTGGCATTTAGCTCACAGCCTTGACCTTGACCTCTCTTCGGATTGCCGCGTAGTCTTTAACGAGATTACAAAAGATGCAATTAAAGATTCCTTTAAGCATCCACGTATGATCAATATGGACTTGGTTGATGCGCAGCAGGCAAGACGGATTTTAGATCGTCTCGTTGGATATAAAATCAGCCCGATTTTATGGAAGAAAGTCAAAAAGGGCTTAAGCGCCGGTCGTGTTCAATCAGTTGCACTCCGCCTGATTATTGACCGCGAGAATGAAATTAATGAATTCAAACCAGAAGAATACTGGACAATTGATGGCACCTTCCTAAAAGGGAAAGAAAGTTTTGAAGCGAGTTTCTTTGGCGTAAATGGCAAAAAACATCCGCTAAAAACAAAAGAAGATGTAAAAGAAATCCTTTCGAAATTAAAAGGAAGTAAGTTTTCTGTTGAAAAAGTGACGAAAAAAGAACGTAAACGCAACCCAGCTGTTCCGTTTACAACATCTACCTTACAACAAGAGGCAGCGAGAAAACTAAACTTCCGTGCGAAGAAAACGATGATGATTGCACAGCAATTATATGAAGGAATTGATCTTGGTAAAGAAGGTACAGTAGGTCTCATTACATATATGAGAACGGACTCAACACGTATTTCCAATACGGCAATTGAAGAAGTATCTGCTTTCATTGATCAAACGTACGGCAAGAATTTCTTGAATACAACAAAACGAACTGCCAAAAAGAACGAAAATGCACAGGATGCTCACGAAGCCATCCGTCCGACTTCTACGCTAAGAAAACCAGCAGATGTCAAACATGTGCTAAGTAGAGATCAGCTTCGTCTTTATAAATTGATTTGGGAACGTTTTGTGGCAAGCCAAATGGCACCAGCTGTTCTTGATACAATGAGTGTGGATCTTGAAAATAACGGGCTTACTTTCCGTGCAAATGGAAGTAAGGTGAAATTCCCTGGATTTATGAAAGTGTATGTTGAAGGGAAGGACGACCAGTTAGAAGAAAAGGATAAAATGCTTCCTGATCTGAAAGAGGGAGATACCGTTCTTTCAAAAGATATTGAACCAGAGCAGCACTTCACGCAGCCGCCTCCACGTTACACTGAGGCAAGACTTGTCAAAACCCTTGAAGAGCTAGGTATTGGCCGCCCATCTACGTATGCACCAACATTAGATACCATTCAAAAGCGTGGCTACGTGGCACTTGATAACAAACGGTTTATTCCAACAGAGCTTGGAGAGATTGTGCTCAACTTAATTATTGAATTCTTCCCTGAAATCATTAACGTAGAATTTACTGCGAAAATGGAAAAAGAACTTGATAGCGTTGAAGAAGGTACGATTGAATGGGTACGCATTATCGACAGTTTCTATCAAGATTTTGCAAAACGGGTAGAAAAAGCAGAAGCAGAGATGCAGGAAGTTGAGATCGAGCCTGAATACGCCGGAGTTGATTGCGAAGAGTGTGGTCATCCAATGGTGTACAAAATGGGGAGATACGGTAAGTTCATGGCATGCTCTAATTTCCCTGACTGCCGTAACACAAAACCAATTGTCAAAGATATTGGTGTCAAATGCCCGACTTGTCACGAAGGAAATATCGTTGAACGGAAATCTAAGAAGCGCCGCATTTTTTACGGTTGCGATCGTTTTCCAGAGTGTGAATTCGTCTCTTGGGACAAACCAATTGAAAGAAAGTGTCCAAAATGCGAAAATATGCTTGTAGAGAAAAAGCTGAAAAAAGGCATTCAAGTTCAATGTGTGAACTGTGATTATAAAGAGGAACAACAAAAATAGCGGTGAGCAGCCTTGTTCACCTGCTTTTTTATGTCATCAAATAGAACTTACGAAATAGGAGAGTTGTACAATGAGTCAATTTGTAAATGTGATCGGAGCAGGTTTAGCAGGAAGTGAAGCGGCATGGCAAATTGCTAAGCGCGGAATTAAAGTCCATCTGTATGAAATGAGACCTGTCAAACAAACACCAGCTCACCACACAGATAAATTTGCGGAGCTCGTATGCAGTAACTCATTGCGTGCGAATGCTTTAACGAACGCAGTCGGTGTTTTAAAGGAAGAAATGCGTCATTTAGATTCAGCAATCATCGCAGCAGCAGATGAAAGCTCGGTTCCTGCTGGTGGAGCGCTTGCAGTAGATCGTCATGAATTTGCAGCTAACGTCACAGACCGCGTGAAAAATCACCCGAATGTGACGGTCTTTCAAGAAGAAGTGCAAAGCATTCCAGAAGGTCCGACGATTATCGCAACGGGTCCTCTTACATCAGAAGCACTTTCAAAAGAATTAAAATCTTTAACAGGTGAAGAGTATTTATATTTCTACGATGCAGCAGCGCCGATCCTCGAGAAAGACAGCATCGATATGGATAAAGTGTACTTGAAATCACGTTATGATAAAGGGGAAGCGGCTTATTTAAACTGTCCGATGACAGAAGAAGAATTCGATCGTTTTTATGAGGCGCTCATTTCTGCTGAAACTGTGCCGTTAAAAGAGTTCGAAAAAGAAATCTTCTTCGAAGGCTGTATGCCCATTGAAGTCATGGCCAAAAGAGGGAAAAAAACCATGCTCTTTGGCCCGATGAAACCAGTTGGACTTGAAGATCCAAAAACAGGGAAAAGACCTTACGCTGTTGTTCAATTAAGACAGGATGATGCAGCAGGTACTTTATATAATATTGTTGGTTTCCAAACACATCTAAAGTGGGGCGATCAAAAGGAAGTATTCCGTTTGATACCAGGTCTTGAAGAGGCAGAGATTGTTCGCTATGGTGTGATGCACCGTAATACATTTATTAACTCGCCAAGCCTTCTAAAACCGACGTATCAATTTAAAAATAGAGATGACTTATTCTTTGCCGGACAAATGACTGGTGTTGAAGGATATGTTGAGTCCGCGGCTTCAGGACTAGTGGCTGGAATCAACGCAGCTCGTTTTGTTAAAGGAGAAGAGCTTGTGACACTTCCAGAAGAAACAGCGATTGGCAGTATGGCTTACTACATCACATCAACAAACAAGAAAAGCTTCCAGCCGATGAATGCAAACTTTGGCTTGCTGAAAGATCTTGGCGTTCGAATTAAAAACAAACAAGAGCGCTATGCAGAGTACGCTAAACGCGCAATCGAAACTATTCAAACTATTTCGAAATCTCTGTAGTAAAACATTGCACGGGAAGCAAGATATGTGATACCATTTAAAAGCCTTAAAGAGGTGTAAAAATGACAGATAAACAGCGTCTTGTCCACTTATTCATTGAATATTTGCAGATTGAAAAGAACTATTCAGCTTTAACGATCTCAGGTTATACTGAGGCGATTGAAGAGTTTGTCAGATTTATGAACATTCAAGGAATAGACGGTTTTGAAGAGGTATCCTATCAAGATACGAGAATTTATTTAACAGAAGCTTATGAAAAAGGCCTTACAAGAAGAACGATTAGTAAGAAAGTCTCTGCACTTCGCAGCTTTTATAAATTTTTATTAAGAGAACAGCTTGTGAAAGAAAATCCTTTTTTACTCGTTAGCTTACCAAAGCAGGATAAGCGAATTCCTTCATTTTTGTATGAAGAGGAACTAAAAGAGCTATTTACAGTTTCTGATGTAAATACACCGCTTGGTCAAAGAAATCAAGCCATTTTAGAACTACTTTATGCAACAGGTATGAGGGTCAGTGAGTTATGTTCATTAAAAGAATCTGATCTTGATTTATCGATGGATACAGTGCTTGTACATGGGAAAGGCAGCAAACAGCGGTATGTACCTTTCGGCTCTTATGCACATGAAGCGCTCTCCACATATTTAGAGGATGGAAGGCAGAAGCTGAAAGTGAAGGGAAAGGATCGTGCTGATTCACATGTGTTTTTGAATCAGCGCGGAGCTCCTCTTACAGATAGAGGCGTTCGATTCATTCTCACTGAATTAATGAAAAAGGCGTCTGGCACATTACATATCCATCCACACATGTTAAGGCACACCTTTGCTACGCATCTTTTAAACGAGGGAGCGGATTTAAGAAGTGTTCAAGAACTTCTCGGTCACTCAAATTTATCATCAACACAGGTGTACACGCATGTATCAAAAGATTCTTTAAGAAAAACGTACATGTCTCATCACCCAAGGGCTTTTAAACGATCCTAAAAGGAGGTTTTTTCATGTCATCATTTCATGCAACCACAATCTTTGCCGTTCAACATAAAGGAAAAAGTGCGATGGCTGGAGACGGTCAAGTCACTTTTGGGCAGGCTGTCGTCATGAAACACACAGCAAAAAAAGTGCGCCGTCTTTTCGGAGGCAAAGTACTCGCAGGTTTTGCTGGTTCAGTTGCAGATGCATTTACACTCTTTGAGAAGTTTGAAACGAAGCTTGAAGAATACGGTGGTAACCTAAAACGCGCAGCTGTAGAACTGGCGAAAGAATGGCGAAGTGACAAGATGCTCAGACAGCTTGAGGCCATGCTGATCGTCATGAATAAAGAAAGCATCCTGCTCGTATCTGGAACAGGAGAGGTCATCGAGCCAGACGATGGCATTTTGGCTATCGGGTCAGGCGGTAACTACGCGCTTAGCGCCGGGAGAGCACTCAAAAAACATGCAGGTGACCATCTCTCAGCTCGAGAGATTGCAAAGGCGGCTCTTGAAACGGCCGGAGAAATCTGTGTCTACACGAACGATCAAATCACTTTAGAAGAGCTTGAATAGAAAGGACATGAGACGTATGGAGAAAAAGCCGTTCACCCCAAGAGAGATAGTTGAAAAGCTTGATCAGTACATTATTGGTCAGCTTGATGCGAAAAAAGCAGTGGCGGTGGCTTTAAGAAACCGTTACAGAAGAAGTCTTTTACATGATAAGCTAAAGGATGAAGTCGTTCCTAAAAACATCTTAATGATTGGTCCGACAGGTGTAGGGAAAACAGAAATTGCCCGCAGAATTGCAAGGATTTCTGGTGCACCTTTCATTAAAGTGGAAGCGACGAAGTTTACTGAAGTTGGATATGTCGGACGTGACGTAGAATCAATGGTCAGAGATTTAGTGGAAACAGCAATCAGACTAGTCAAAGAAGAAAAAATGAAGGATGTTCAAGAAGAAGCGGAAAAACAAGCAAACAAACGGCTTGTTCATCTACTTGTTCCTGGAAAGAAAAAAAGTCAGTCTGTGAAAAATCCTTTTGAGATGCTGTTTGGTGGTTCTGATGCTGATGAAAGTGATCGAGATCACTCAAGTGAAGAAGTAGAGCTTGAGTCGACGAGAAAACGCATTGCGCACCAGCTGGCGATGGGTGAACTTGAAGACCATTACGTCACGATTGAAGTTGAAGAGCAGCAGCCTTCCATGTTTGATATGCTTCAAGGCTCGGGTATGGAGCAAATGGGTATGAACATGCAGGATGCGCTTAGCAATCTCATGCCTAAAAAGAAAAAACGCAGAAAGCTGACCGTCAGAGAAGCGAGAAAAGCGTTAACTGCTGAGGAAGCTTCAAAACTGATTGATATGGATGAAGTCGGTCAGGAAGCCGTGCAAAAAGCAGAGCAGCAAGGAATCATCTTTATCGATGAGATCGATAAAATTGCCAAAAGCGGTGGTGCATCGTCTGCAGATGTTTCTCGTGAAGGGGTTCAACGTGATATTTTACCGATTGTAGAAGGTTCCACTGTGATGACGAAGTATGGGGCTGTGAAAACAGATCATGTTCTATTTGTAGCAGCAGGCGCTTTTCATATGGCGAAACCCTCGGATTTGATTCCAGAGCTTCAAGGGCGCTTCCCAATCCGTGTAGAATTAGATAAATTAAGTATAGAAGACTTTGTGAAAATCTTAACGGAACCAGATAACGCGTTATTAAAGCAATATAAGGCTTTACTTGAAACAGAAGGTATATCTCTTGAATTTTCTGACGATGCTATTCATAAGATTGCCGAAGTGGCTTATCACGTCAATCAGGAGACGGATAACATCGGTGCAAGAAGGCTTCACACCATACTTGAGAAGCTGCTAGAAGAGCTCTCATTTGAGGCGCCTGATATTACAATGGAAACAGTGACCATTACCCCTCAGTATGTAGAAGAGAAGCTAGGAAAGATTGCAAATAACAAAGACTTAAGTCAATTTATACTTTAACAAATGAATAAAGTAATCTAGGAGGATCATTATTATGGCGTTACTACAAAAAACAAGGATTATTAACTCGATGCTGCAAGATGCAGCGGGGAAACCGGTTAATTTTAAAGAAATGGCAGAAACATTGAGAGATGTCATTGATTCAAACATTTTCGTATTAAGCAGAAGAGGGAAGCTTCTTGGCTACTCCATTAACCAGCAGATTGAAAATGCACGTATGAAAAAAATGCTGGAAGATCGTCAGTTCCCTGAAGAATATACAAAAAGCTTATTCAATGTCCCTGAAACATCTTCAAACCTTGACATCAACAGTGAGTACACAGCTTTCCCGATTGAGAACCGTGATTTATTCCAATCAGGTTTGACAACGATTGTGCCAATCATCGGAGGCGGGGACCGCTTAGGGACGTTAATCCTTTCTCGTTTGCAAGATACATTCACAGATGATGATTTAATTCTTGCTGAATACGGCGCAACAGTTGTTGGAATGGAGATTCTTCGTGAGAAAGCGGAAGAAATTGAAGAAGAAGCAAGAAGTAAAGCGGTTGTTCAAATGGCGATCAGCTCTCTTTCATATAGTGAACTTGAAGCGATTGAACATATCTTTGAAGAACTTGATGGAAACGAAGGGCTGCTTGTGGCAAGTAAGATTGCTGACCGTGTAGGAATCACTCGTTCAGTGATCGTAAACGCACTTCGTAAATTAGAAAGTGCAGGCGTTATTGAATCTCGTTCTCTTGGAATGAAGGGAACATACATCAAAGTATTAAACAACAAATTTTTAATTGAACTTGAAAATTTAAAATCTCACTAATCAAAAAACCCTTTTCGGCCGAAATAAACGCTGAAAAGGGTTTTTTTGTATAAAAATAGAGGATTTGTCCGAAAAATGACACTCTTTTTCCCAAGAAACCCCTTACAATTCTGTAGTGCTTTGAATCTAGGTCTTTATACCTATTCGTAAAATAGATATATATTACGAGTTTTTTTTACAATTACATCATAGACTTTAATCCTATTATTTCTTACAATGAACATATGGTTTTACAAATCTCGACATGATTAAATGGAATGAAATACATATGATTGGAGGTATATGGTTTTGGATATATTTTCTGGAACGATAAGCAACCTTGAGAATGCCTTGGGCAGAGCGAATGTTAAGCAAAAAGTCATAAGCGATAATATCGCGAATATAGACACACCGAACTACAAGTCTAAAAAAGTTGCATTCCACGACATGCTAAATGATGCGTCAATCAAATTAGATGCTAAAAAAACATACCAAGGTCACATTGATTTTTCTAAAACAGGGTCTAATTATTCAGTTGTTTCGAGTAACCGTACTTCTTATCAAGAAAACGGAAATAATGTCGATATTGATCAAGAGATGAGTGAACTCGCTAAAAACCAAATTCAGTATAATGCGTTGGTTGAAAGAATGAGCGGAAAGTTCAATTCTCTTAAAACAGTTTTGACAGGAGGTAAGTGATGTCGATTTTTTCAGGCGTGAACGCTTCGGCCTCAGCATTAACAGCACAGAGGCTCAGAATGGACGTTGTATCCTCTAACCTTGCGAATATGGATACAACAAGAGCTAAACAGGTTGATGGCAAGTGGGAGCCTTATAGACGCAAGCTCGTCACATTACAGCCGTCAGGTGAATCATTTTCATCTATATTGAACTCAAGCATGAATTCGAGCGGCAAATTAGGAAACGGCGTCAAAGTAACAAAAATTACTGAAGACGAAACTCCATTCAACCTTCAATATGATCCTACAAATCCCGATGCCAATGAAAATGGATATGTTCAAACACCAAACGTTGATCCATTAAAGGAAATGGTTGATCTCATCAGCAGCTCAAGATCATATGAAGCAAACGTGACTGCGCTGAATGCGAATAAAAGCATGCTGATGAAAGCTTTAGAAATAGGAAAGTAAGGTGAAAAGAATTGGTTAACGCAATATCTCCTTTCCAGCTTCAAACCGCTCAGCAAGCAAGTGAATTGACGAATGCGTCGTCTGTGCAGGCGGCTGCACCTAAAAGTCAAACGAATTTCTCTGATGTGCTGAAGAATTCCATTGAGGCATTAAATCAATCACAGCTGAAATCAGACCAGTATACGAATGCTCTCGCACAAGGGAAAGATGTCAATCTCGATGAAGTCATGATTGCTTCACAAAAAGCGAGTGTGACACTCACAGCTGCAACCGAGTTTCGGAATAAAGCAGTCGAAGCGTACCAAGAGATTATGAGAATGCAGATGTAGGAGGTGCTGGTGGACAAAAAATAGACTGAATGGAATGACCGGGGGTTAAGATGAATCGTACTTTAATGCAATTAAGAACAAAAACAGTTGAGTTTTGGCGAAATCGATCAAAATTACAAAAAATACTCATGATTGGCGGCGTAGCTGCCCTAGCAATCATTATTACGGTTGTTAGCATCTTTGCTTCTTCTGAAAAAATGGTTCCGTTGTTTAGAGATTTGTCTGAGGCAGAAGCAGGACAAATCAAACAGGAACTGGATGGCAAAAACGTTAAATCGGAACTTGCAAATAACGGAACGACGATTTTAGTTCCAGAAAAGCAAGCAGACACTTTAAAAGTCACACTCGCATCAGAAGGGCTTCCTAAAACGGGGAATATTGATTACTCCTTCTTTGCGAACAATTCCGGCTTCGGTTTAACAGATAATGAATTTGATGTTCTGAAAGTAGACGCAACTCAGACAGAACTATCCAATCTGATCAACACGATTGATGGGATTAAAGATTCAAAGGTTATGATTAACCTGCCAAAAGATTCCGTTTTTGTTGGAGAAGAGCAAAGTAATGCATCAGCATCAATTGTGCTGCAAGTTCAGCCAGGCTACACGCTTACTCAGCAACAAGTAAAAGGCCTTTATCATCTTATTTCAAAAAGTGTGCCGAATTTAAAAACAGAAAACATTGTCATTATGGACCAAGATTCCAACTACTATGACTTAAACAGCAGCTCAGATTCCTATGCAAGTGGAATGGATGCACAGCAGCAGAAAAAAGAGGAGATTGAAAAGAATCTTCAACGAAAAATTCAACAGCTGCTTGGAACGATGATGGGTCAAGAGAAAGTTGCCGTATCGGTCACTACAGACATTGATTTTACTGAAGAAAAAAGAAAAGAAGATCTTGTCGAACCAGTTGATCAAGAAAACATGCAAGGAATTGCTGTCAGCGCTGAAAAGATTGCTGAAACTTATTCAGGTAATGGCGCAGCAGCTGGAGGCACCGCTGGAACAGGTGACGATGATGTCACAAATTATCAAGGTGCCGATGGAACGAATGGAAGCGGAGATTACGAAAAGAGCGAAGATCGTATCAATTATGAAGTCAACCGCATTCATAAAGATATCAAAGAAAGTCCTTATAAAATCAGAGACGTCGGCATTCAGGCACTGGTTGAACCACCTACTGCAAACGATCCGACCTCATTAACTGCTGAAAGGCAGGATGATATCAAAAAAATTCTTTCAACCATCATCAGTACATCGATTGATAAAGAATACACAAACGGTCAAGCGCTCACTCAAGCTGACTTAGATAACAAAATCGTTTTATCTGTATCAAAATTAGACGGTAAACAGCAAACGGCAGCAGAAAACCCTTCAAACAATATTCCGATTTGGGTTTATATTGTTGGCGGTGTGCTACTACTTGCCATTATCGCTCTCATTATCCTTCTCGTACGTAAGCGAAGAAAAGATGAGGAAGAAGAGTTTGAGTTTGATGAACGTACACCAATTCATGTTCCTGATATCGATACTGAGCCAGAAACAGAAGAAATGGTGAGAAAAAATCAGCTTGAAAAAATGGCAAAAGATAAACCAGAAGACTTTGCTAAATTGCTACGCAGCTGGCTGTCCGAGGATTAGGAGGAATACACATGTCGAGAAAAGATCCAAATCGACTAACAGGCAGACAAAAAGCAGCAATCCTAATGATTTCCTTAGGGCTAGACGTGTCAGCATCTGTATACAAACATCTGTCTGAAGACGAAATAGAAAAATTAACATTAGAAATTTCAAATGTAAGAAGTGTAGATACTGCTAAAAAAGATGAGATCATCGAAGAATTTCACAGCATTGCCATCGCGCAGGACTACATATCACAAGGCGGCCTTATGTACGCAAGACAAGTGCTTGAAAAAGCGCTTGGTGAGGACAAAGCGGACAGCATCTTAAATCGCTTAACATCCTCACTTCAAGTGAAACCATTTGATTTTGCTAGAAAGGCTGACCCAGAGCAAATTTTAAACTTTATCCAGCATGAGCATCCACAAACCATTGCGCTCATTCTTTCCTACCTAGATCCAGTACAGGCTGGACAGATTTTATCTGAGTTAGGCGAGGAAGTACAAACCGAGGTTGCAAGAAGAATTGCTTTAATGGACCGCACATCTCCAGAGATCATCAATGAGGTGGAACGTATTCTTGAACAAAAGCTCTCTTCAACCTTTACGCAAGATTATACCCAAACGGGCGGAGTCGAAGCGGTAGTCGAAGTCCTGAATGGTGTAGACCGTGCAACGGAGAAAACCATTTTAGATACACTGGAAATTCAAGATCCTGAGCTTGCTGATGAAATTAAGAAACGTATGTTTGTCTTTGAAGACATTGTCACTCTTGATAGCAGAGCCATTCAGCGCGTGATTCGAGATGTTGAAAATGACGATTTACTACTTGCACTCAAAGTGGCAAGCGAAGAGGTCAAAGAAATTGTCTTCCGCAACATGTCGCAACGTATGGTCGAAACGTTCAAAGAAGAAATGGAGTTTATGGGACCTGTCCGGCTTAGAGATGTCGAGGAAGCACAGACTCGTATTGTCAGCATCGTAAGACGACTTGAAGAGGCTGGAGAAATCGTCATAGCTCGAGGTGGAGGAGACGATATCATTGTCTAGGATTATCAAACATGAAACATCTGTTATTCCTGAACAAGGCCGTCAAACCATTCCCTTGCAGCAAGTGGAATTCAAAAGAGAACATCACGAAGAAGAGCTTGTCAACGAGACAGAAGCATCTCAGCTTGTATTAAGTGATGCGCAAGATGAAGCAAGCCGTATTTTAGAACAAGCAAATCGTGAGCTGGAACAAACAATGGCTGAAATCAATCAGCGGCGAGCTGATTTTGAAACAGAAAGAGTACAGCTCATTGAAGAAGCGAAACAAACAGGATATCAAGATGGTTTTCAAAAGGGCGAAGCAGATGCGAATTTACAGTATCAATCGATTCTTGATCAAGCGAATGACATTGTCAGCCTTGCAAAGCAGGACTATGAAGCAAAAATCGAAAGCTCTGCTGAAGAAATTGTCGAACTTGCCTTTGAGCTCGCTAAACGCGTATGGAATGCAGCTGAGGACACAAAAGAACAATTTTTAACGCTAGTGAAGCAGGTCATTTCAGAAGTGAAAGAATATGACGATATTTCCATCTATGTCGACCCTGCACATTACGAACATGTGATGGAATATAAAGACGAATTAAATAGAATCCTTCAAAAGAATACACATCTTGCCATTTACTCGGATGAAAAAGCACCAAAAGGTACTTGTTACGTCGAAACAAGCTTTGGAAAAGTGGAAGCGAGTGTTGATACCCAAATGAATCAGTTAAAAGAAAAGTTATTAGAAGTCATTGATTCAGGTGATCACAAATGAACATAGATGTGCTAAAAGAAACGATTGAAACCGCCGATCCTTATAAACGTTTTGGTAAAGTCAATCGAGTTGTTGGACTGATGATCGAGTCCAAGGGGCCAGAAAGCTCAATCGGTGATGTATGTCTGATTCACAAAAAAGGGAGCAAGAATCATCCGATCAAAGCAGAAGTCGTTGGCTTTAAAGATGAAAACATTTTGCTCATGCCCTACGTAGAAGCCTCTAACATCTCACCAGGCAGTCTTGTTGAAGCAACAGGTGAGTCGTTAAAGGTCAAAGTAGGAACTGGTTTAATCGGGCAGGTTGTTGATGCTTTCGGTGATCCACTGGACGGCAGCATGCTTCCTAAAGGACTTGCACCTGTTTCAACAGATCAATCTCCTCCAAACCCGATGGACAGACCGCCTATTCGTGAAAAAATGGGCGTTGGTGTCAGAGTGATCGACAGCTTACTCACAGTCGGCACTGGTCAAAGAATTGGCATATTCGCAGGAAGCGGTGTTGGTAAAAGTACCCTGATGGGGATGATTGCCAAACAGACAGAAGCGGATCTCAATGTCATTGCACTTGTTGGAGAGCGTGGACGTGAAGTTCGCGAGTTTATCGAAAAAGATTTAGGAGCTGAAGGACTGAAGCGTTCGATTGTTGTTGTCGCAACTTCAGATCAGCCCGCACTGACAAGATTAAAAGCAGCCTATACTGCAACAGCTATTGCCGAATATTTCAGAGACAGAGGCAAAAATGTCATGTTTATGATGGATTCTGTCACAAGGGTCGCCATGGCACAGCGGGAAATAGGACTTGCAACCGGTGAACCGCCAACAACAAAAGGATATACGCCTTCAGTGTTCGCTATACTGCCAAAATTGCTAGAACGAACTGGTACAAATCAACTTGGTTCCATCACAGCGTTTTACACAGTGCTTGTTGATGGTGACGATATGAATGAGCCGATCGCTGATACAGTGCGGGGGATTTTAGATGGCCACATAGTACTTGATCGTGCACTGGCCAACAAAGGACAGTTTCCAGCTGTCAATATTCTGAAAAGTATCAGTCGTGTCATGAGTAATATCGCAAGTCATGATCACAAGGAAGCGGCTAACCGGTTCCGCCAGCTTTTATCCACATATCAAAACGCTGAAGACCTCATTAACATTGGAGCATATAAAAAAGGCTCCTCTAAAGATATTGATGAGGCCATGCAAGCTTACCCACAACTGATTTCATTTTTGAAGCAGGACGTTGAAGAGGCTGTATCGATTGAAGACAGCGTGAGGATATTGCTCAGTTTGATGAATAGAGAGGATTGACAAAAACAGTGAGATATCAATACAAATTTCAAAAGCTCTTAGAATTGAAAGAAAGTGAAAAAGACAAATCACTCGCAGCGTATCAACAATCCGTTTCAGCATTTGAGCAAGCCGCTGAAAAACTCTATGAAAATATGAGTAAAAAAGAGCTAATGGAAAAGAGCAAAGAAGAAAAGCTGAGAAGTGGGATGAGTGTTCAAGAAATGCGTCATTATCAGCAATTTGTGACGAACTTAGATAACACCATTCATCATTATCAGCAGCTTGTGATCATGAAACGCCATCAAATGAATGAAAAACAATCTGATTTAACAGAAAAAAATATTGAGTTTAAAAAGTTTGAAAAAATGAAAGAAAAGCAATTTGAAAAGTTCTCCCTTGAACATAAGGCAATTGAAATGAAAGAAATGGATGATATCTCTATCAGCCAATTCATGTTTCAAGGACATTAGGAGTCGAGATGAATGCCTAAGAAGGAAAAAACAAAGGAATCAAGCGGCGGCGGTAAATTTCAATGGATCTTGTTTATTGTCATTATCCCATTGGTTGTGCTTGTGATTGTAACGGGCACAATCCTTTATATGGCAGGTTATGATCTAAAGAAACCGCTCCAAAACATTCCGGGGATTAGCAGCTTGATTGGATCAGATGACACATCAAAAACGTCATCTTCAAATAACGATCAACGTGATACAGAGTTGAAAGCGTTGAAAAAGACGATTAAAGAACAAGAGAATGAACTTGAAATTGCTCAAAAAGACTTGAAGACAAGTGATGAAGAGATTAAACGATTGAATCAAAAAATCAATTCACTTGAAAAAACATCTGATAAAGAGAACACGTCAGCAAGTGACAGTTCATCAAGCAGTACATCATCAAGTAATAACGCATCAGGATCTTCAACTGATTCGTCAGCATCTTCTAATCAGCAATCAAAAGGAAAGGTCGCCAGCATTTATGAAAGCATGGATGCAGGGAAATCTGCCAAAATTCTATCAGAGCTAAGTGATAAAGAAGCTTTGAAGATCCTTGAAGAGCTGAGTAAAAATAAGCTGACGGACATATTAGCAAAACTGACACCTCAGAAGGCAGCAACGTTCACGAAGGAGCTTGCCAAAAAAGAAGAAAGTGAAAATGGAGGTGGACAATAAGTGAAGCTATTGGACATTGGAGCCTTACAGCAATCTTCCCAAGGTCTCTCGGGACTAAAGGGAGAGGGGGCAGTATCTGCTCGCGGCCTGTTTAAACAATTGTTAAATGGCGCAGGTATTCAAAGTGGTCCAGCTATTTCTCAGCCGGCGGAAACCAATCTATCCATGAATGATGCGATGCAAATCATTGAAAAATGGATGCAATCACCTGAAGAAGGAATAGATGGAGATCTTCTTGCTGCACTTCAGGCGCTGCAAGGTCAAAAGCTTGAGGGGGCTGACTTAAAGTCACTTGAAGAGCTATTTCAAAAGATGGAATCGGTTATCTATGGCGATCAGGATGAGAAGCCAGTTGCTGAACATAGTGAACAGCTCATACAAGTCCACTTTTTCTTATATCAAATACTGAATCAGCAGCCGGTGAGCTTTGATGCAAAACTTGTACAGGATATTCAAGCAAAAGGTGAAGATTTCATCAAGTTTCTAACGAAAAACGGAGCAGATGAAAAGCTCATTCAACAAGTAAAAGAGCAGTTCTTCTCGCAAGGATCGGCACCTAAGCTGAATAATATGTCGCAAAGCGAGCTGAAACACTTTAATCAGTTAATCGATCATATGATGGCGAATGCGAAAGGGGCAGATAAAGAGTGGAAAATTTCCTTAGGAGAGTTAAAAGAAATGGTTGCTCCGAGGCAAGAATCTTCCTTCTCATCTCCAGCAAAAGGTGTTGCCTCACTTGAATGGCTCATGAAAAAAGAAGTCACCAAAGGTCAAGGCACTACGGCACCTGCTTCTGAAAAAACAATCACCCATACGCTGCTTCCAGGGCATAAACAGTTCTTCCAACTGCAATCAGCTGCTCCTGTGCAGCAGACGCAAACAACTGACGAAAAGCCAGGCACGGTTGATCAGCAGATTTTAAATACGTGGAAACAAATGAAGTTCACACCATTTGGCAATTCAAGCGGACGGTTTACCGTACGATTAAATCCAGAAAATCTAGGGTTTATTACCATCCAGCTAACGAAACAAAACGGAATGTATGCGAGTAAAATTACAGCTTCAACGCAAGCAGCAAAAGAGCTGCTCGAGCATCATCTGCCGCAGCTCAAGCAGGCGCTACCGAATATGTCGGTTCAAGTTGACCGTTTCCATATACCGCTTCAGTCAAATGAGCAGCCGTCTTTTGGACAATTTAATGAGGAAGGCAAGCAGCAGCCATCAAAAGGACAAAGTTTCCAGCAGCCTGATGAACAGGAAGCTGAATTCCAAGATGTACTGGATGCGCTTGTTGGATCAGAAGAAGAAGAGGAGGAGATCTAATGGCAACTGTTGATGCGACGAATAGAACAGCCGCACAAGCGGACACTTCTTCAAACGCAGCAAAGAAAACAGATACACTTGGCCGAGATCAGTTCTTGAAAATCTTGCTTACGCAGCTTCAAAACCAAGATCCGACAAACCCGATTGATGACCGTGAGTTTGTCACACAGCTTGCAACATTTTCTTCTTTAGAACAGCAAATGAATATGAACGAATCGATCACCAAAATGAATCAGATCATGTCTACATTTGTTGCACACCAAGATCCATTTACGACATATGTAGGCTGGATTGGTAAAGAAGTAGCAGGCAAACAAGATGATAAAGACATATCTGGCACTGTGAAGTCTGTGAAAAACATAAACAATGAATACTTCCTATATTTAGAAGATGGAACGAAAATCAGCCCTTGGGACGTTACAACTGTTGGAGAAAAATCGTAAGCAAATCGAGGAGGAAAATAAATGTTACGCTCACTTTACTCAGGAATTAGTGGAATGAAAAACTTCCAATCAAAATTAGATGTTGTAGCCAACAACGTAGCCAACGTCAACACACACGGATACAAAAAAAGCCGTATCACGTTTAAAGATATGGTCAGCCAAACCATTGGAAGTTCTGGTGGGCCAACGAACAACTCTGGTTCAATCAACTCAAAGCAAATTGGTTTAGGGTCATCTTTATCTTCAATCGATAAAATCATGTCAGCGGGATCTTCTCAAAATACAAATGAACCTTACGACTTCTATATCAATGGAGATGGTTTTTTCCGTATTGAAGTTCAAGGAGAAGTTCTTTATACAAGAACAGGAAATTTCGACACTGATTCAGAGGGAAGCTTAGTCACCCCTGATGGAAATTATCTACTTGGAATGAATGGACAAAAGATAACGATTCCAGACGGTGTTTCAAGTGTAAGTGTTGGTCCAGATGGAACGATTTCGGTTGTTGAAAACAATGTATCAAGAACCGTTGGTCAAATATCACTCGTATCTTTCCGTAACGCAGGAGGGCTAGACAAAGTTGGTGACAACCTTTACCGCCAAACGTTAAGCTCAGGTGCTCCAAGTAATCCAATCGTACCAGGTGAACAAGGAACGGGCGTCGTCCAAACAGGTAAACTTGAAATGTCAAACGTTGATTTAACAGACGAGTTTACAGAAATGATTATCGCACAGCGTGGATTCCAATCGAATGCAAAGACGATCACAACATCTGATGAAATTCTGCAAGAACTTGTGAATCTGAAACGATAGGAGGTAGGGGGAGCGGTTTATCGCTTCTCTGCTTAATATGATTGAAGTGACAAGATTAAATGGCAAAGGATTTATGCTCAACGCTCTCCATATCGAGCAAATCGAAAGCTTTCCAGACACGACCATTACACTCGCCAATGGAAAGAAATTCGTTGTGAAAGAAGATGAAGAGCAGCTTCAGGAGAAAATCATTTCTTTCTATAGAAAAATCCAAGTCATTTCATTGAATCAAGGAATAGAGGAGTTTGAATGAAGAAGAAATTAGTCGTAGTAATGCTAATCATGATTATTGCTATCGTCGGAATTGGAGCAGGTATTGTCTTTCTGGTGAATGGGTCAGACGAAGCAAAAGCAGAAAAAGAGCCAACAGCAGATGAAGTCGTAAAAGCTTCTGTTGAAATTCCTGAGATTGTGACCAATTTAAAATCTGAAGGAAATGCGGTTAAACTTGTACTAAATATTGAAACAGATTCAGAAAAAGCCAAAGAAGAGCTTGAAAAAAGAAGCTTCCAAGTGAAAGATGCCGTGATTGACATTTTATCAGACACGAATGCAGATGAACTTGATGGCAAAAAAGGCAGAGAACATTTTAAAACACAGGTCAAAAACAAAGTGAATAACTATTTGCAAGATGGCAAGGTGAAAGAAGTTTATATAACCTCCTTTAATCTGCAATAGAGGCGATTAATTGACACGATGGAGGTGAAGAAATGTCAGGAGAAGTGCTTTCCCAGAATGAGATCGACGCATTATTATCCGCCATATCAACAGGCGAAATGGATGCAGAAGAGCTGAAAAAAGAAGAAACGACGAAAAAAGTGAAAGTGTATGACTTTAAACGTGCACTGCGCTTTTCAAAAGACCAGATTCGAAGTTTAACAAGAATTCATGATAACTTCGCTAGACTGCTTACCACACACTTTTCAGCGCAGCTAAGATCATATATTCAAATTTCTGTCAGCTCGGTTGACCAAGTGCCATATGAAGAATTTATTCGTTCGATTCCTAATATGACATTATTAAACTTATTTTACGTCAGCCCGCTTGAAGGAAGAATCATGCTTGAAGTGAACCCAACGATTGGCTATGCCATGATGGATAGGCTGATGGGTGGGATTGGCATTAGTCATAATAAGACAGAATCACTGACAGAAATCGAAACAAAGATTATCTCAAACATGTTTGAGGGAGCTTTGGAAAACTACAGAGAAGCGTGGCAGTCCATAACCGACATCGAGCCAGAAATGGCAGATTTCGAGGTAAATCCCCAGTTTGTTCAAATGGTGTCACCAAACGAAACAGTTGTCGTCATTTCTCTTAATACACAAATTGGTGAGGTAAGCGGGGTAATTAACCTCTGTATTCCTCACGTAGTATTAGAGCCTATTATTCCGAAGCTGTCTGTACACTACTGGATGCAATCGGAGCGAAATGAACCGAAAAAAGAAGAAACAAAGGCCATTGAAAAACGGATTATGACGGCGAAAATACCGGTAGTCGCAGAGCTTGGACAATCGGAAATGACGGTGGAAGAGTTTTTGAATTTGGAAATTGGTGATTGTATTGCCTTGGACAAACCAGTAAATGCGCCTCTTACTGTTATGGTCGGAAATAAACCGAAATTCTTGGGACAGGCCGGCCGCGTGAATCGGAAACAGGCGATTCAAATTCTAGATCACGACATAAGAGGTGAAGAAGATGGAGAATAACGGAAGTAAATTATCACAAGATGAAATCGATGCGCTCCTTAAAGGAGGCAGCAATGACGATATAGAGCCTGATACACTCCTTTCTGCAATGGAACAAGATGCCATTGGGGAAATCGGAAATATATCATTTGGAAGCTCTGCAACAGCACTTTCAACCCTATTAAGTCAAAAAGTGGAGATTACAACTCCAACTGTCACAGTGATTCAAAAAAGCAAGCTGAATGAGGAATTTCCTCATCCGTATGTCGCAATTGAAGTGAATTATACGGAAGGCTTCAGCGCTAGTAACCTGCTTGTCATCCAGCAAACCGATGCGGCAGTCATTGCGGATTTAATGATGGGCGGAGATGGAACAAATGCTGACCCGTCGTTAAGTGAAATTCACTTAAGTGCAGTACAAGAAGCGATGAACCAAATGATGGGTTCAGCAGCGACGTCCATGTCAACAGTCTTTAATAAAAAGATTGATATTTCTCCGCCTCGCGTTGAGCTGCTTGATGTGAAAGAAGGAGAAGGCACAGACCGCATTCCAGCTGAAGAGATGCTTGTCAAAGTGTCCTTTAGATTAACGATAGGTGAACTCATAGATTCAAATATTATGCAGCTTTACCCTATTACGTTTGCGAAAGATTTGATTGCAGAATTAACAGACCCAGCGGAAGAAGAGCCGGTTCAAGAAGCACCTCAGAGTGCACCTGAACCACAGCAGGCTGCTCCGCAAGCACAATCTGCTCCTATGCAGCAATCGGCACCGCCGAAAAGACATGCGAAGCCAAAGCCGGCAGAACCTGTCAATGTGGCGCCAGTTGAATTTGAGGCATTCAGTGAGCCTCAGCATACAACAAGTCAGCTCGGTAATCTTGATATGCTGATGGATATTCCACTTTCCATTACAGTGGAGCTTGGAAGAACGCAGCGCAGTGTGAAAGAAGTACTTGAACTTTCCGCTGGAAGTATCATTGAACTGGACAAACTTGCAGGTGAGCCAGTCGACATTCTGGTCAACAAACGAATCGTCGCCAAAGGAGAAGTTGTTGTCATTGATGAGAACTTTGGCGTACGTGTGACTGACATTTTAAGTCAGTCTGAAAGACTTTCTAATTTAAAATAAACAAACATATAGGGAGAGAATAAGTAAATGGCTACTAAGGTATTAATCGTAGATGATGCAGCATTCATGAGAATGATGATTAAGGATATTCTTGTAAAAAACGGATTTGATGTAGTAGGAGAAGCAGAAAACGGCGCACAAGCTGTTGAAAAATATAAAGAAACATCTCCTGATCTAGTCACAATGGATATCACAATGCCAGAAATGGACGGGATCACAGCATTAAAAGAAATTAAACAAATCGATGCTTCTGCAAAAATCATTATGTGCTCAGCGATGGGACAACAATCAATGGTTATTGATGCCATTCAAGCAGGTGCAAAAGACTTTATCGTGAAGCCATTCCAGGCAGATCGTGTACTTGAAGCAATTAATAAAACGTTAGGCTAAAAAAGGGTGTAAGACTTGTTGAAAAAACGTTTGATATGTATAGCAATGATCAGTTTTATGCTTTTCTTGACAGCGCAGCCAGCCTCACTGTTTGCTGAAACAAAAGATCCTGAAAATGGCACAGTGAATGACTGGCTCAAAGATGAGAAAGAAAGCAAAAAGGATACAGAAAAGAAAACCACTGACAATCAAACGAATCCGGCAGAAGAAGTTCCCTCTTCTTCTGTCTCCATTATGGATTTTGTCAAAATGATTGGTGCCTTACTTTTTGTCATCCTGCTCATTTACGGATTGGTGAGATTTGTTGGAAAGCAAAACCGCTTACTCAAGCCATTTCGCTATGTTGAAAATATTGGCGGAACGACGGTTGGTCAAAATCGTTCAGTTCAGCTGATCAAAGTGGGCAAACGAGTATTAGTTGTCGGCGTAGCAGACTCAATCCAGCTGCTAAAAGAAATCGATGATGAACAAGAATGCGAAGCGATTGTGAAACAATACGAAGAAGCGATGGAAAGTAAGACTGACTTACCGAAAATGATGCAAAAATTAACATCGCAAGTGAAGAAACACGATCAGCCGAACACTTCTTCTTTTTCAGCCAATTTAAAGGCGCAGCTAGCCGAATTGAAAAAGACCCAATCAGAAGTCAGAAAGAAAGGCCCGAAACAAAATGAATGAGTTTATCGATTTATTTAATTCCAGTGGCGCAGGGAATATTAGCACATCTGTCCGTCTGCTTTTATTGTTAACTGTATTTTCAGTTGCACCAGGCATTCTTATTTTAATGACCTGTTTTACACGGATTGTGATTGTTCTTTCGTTCGTCAGAACATCACTTGCAACCAACTCAATGCCGCCAAACCAAGTGCTTGTAGGACTTGCTTTGTTTCTCACATTTTTTATTATGGCACCCACGTTCTCAGAGATTAATAAAGAGGCACTCACGCCGCTTTTAAATGATGATATTACGTTAAATCAGGCCTATGAAAAAGCCGAAGTGCCAATTAAAGAGTTTATGAGTAAACATACGAGACAGAAAGATTTGGCTTTATTTCTTAGTTACGCAAAAATGGATACCCCTGAATCGATTAAAGATATTCCTTTAACGGCGATGGTACCAGCGTTTGCAATTTCAGAATTAAAGACGGCATTTCAAATTGGTTTTATGATTTTTATTCCATTTTTAATTATTGACATGGTGGTCGCAAGTGTCCTGATGTCGATGGGGATGATGATGCTTCCGCCGGTTATGATATCGCTCCCTTTCAAAATATTGTTATTTGTATTAGTTGATGGATGGTATTTGATTGTTAAATCTTTGCTGCAAAGCTTTTAGAGTAGGTGCTTAAAACATGAGTTCAGAATTTGTCATTACGATGGCTGAAAGATCAGTGTATGTTGTATTACTTGTCAGCGGGCCGCTTCTTGCGCTCGCACTAATCGTGGGACTAATTGTCAGTGTGTTTCAGGCGACAACCCAAATCCAAGAACAGACGCTTGCGTTCATTCCAAAAATTGTTGCAGTGCTCATTGGACTTGTTGTGTTTGGTCCGTGGATGCTTTCAACAATTGTGTCATTTACAACAGAGCTGTTCTCGAATTTAGATCGATTTGCAGGTTAATCAGAGATGTCAATCATAGAATTATTTCCTGCCTTTCTTCTCGTTTTCATTCGGATCACCGCTTTTTTCGTGACAGTGCCGCTACTAGCGCATCGAACGATACCAGCAGTTCACAGAGTTGGTTTTTCACTGTTTTTGGCTGTCATTAGTTTTAGCACCATTAAAGAACCGCCAGCACTCGATATCGATGGTCTTTACATGATGCTTGCCGTGAAAGAAGCAATGGTCGGACTTCTTCTTGGACTGATTGCATATATCATGGTATCCGCAGTTCAAATTGCCGGCTCGTTCATCGATTTTCAAATGGGTTTTGCAATCGCCAATATTATTGATCCACAAACAGGGGCGCAAACGCCGCTGATGGGGCAGTTTTTTTATACGGTTACCTTGCTGCTGATGCTGGCAACAAATGCACATCATTTGCTACTTGATGGAATCTATTACAGTTTTCAATATATTCAAGTTGATCAGTATGCGCTGAACTTCGGCAGTGAATCCTTTGCTTATTTTATCGCAAAGAGTTTCAACCAAATGTTCATCATAGCCTTTCAAATCTCAGCACCTGTTGTGGCTAGTTTGTTTTTAGTCGATTTGGCATTAGGAATTGTGGCACGTACAGTTCCTCAGATGAACGTATTTGTCGTTGGACTTCCCATTAAAATGGGCGTGAGTTTTATTATGATCATCATTTGTATGGGTGTTATCTTCGGAGTCGTCCAAAATACATTTGAAACGATTGTGCTCACCATGAGGAATTTCTTAGCATTGGTCGGTGGTTCGTCATGACGACAAGACTTAGACTCGACTTGCAATTTTTCGCAGGTGAAAAAACAGAAAAAGCAACACCGAAAAAGAGACGGGATTCACGTAAAAAAGGACAGGTTGCCAAAAGTACCGACGTCAATACAGCCATCTCATTTCTACTAATCTTTTTATCATTCTTTTTTATTGGGCCTTTTATGAAAGAGCGTATTATTGCGCTCATTGAACGTTTTTATTCAACAACCATGCTAATGAAGGTTAGCACATCTAATATTCACCAGTTATTCTTGGAATTGCTTCAAGAGACAGGTCTCCTCCTCATGCCAATTCTTGGTGTTGGGATGCTGGCAGGGATCATCAGTAACTATTTACAAGTTGGGTTTCTCTTTTCAACTGAAGTGATCAAGCCCAAATTAGAAAAGCTTGATCCAATCAAAGGGTTTAAACGAATATACAGTATTCGAGCACTCGTTGAGCTATTAAAATCCATTTTAAAAATTGGTTTTGTTGGTTTTGCGACATTTATCGCTCTATGGATGCACTTTGACGAAATCTTGCGGCTCCCTCTACTCACTGCAGAGGAAACCCTTCATTTCGTGGCAAATATGACCTTGATTATGGGTCTATATGCAGCAGGTGCTCTTCTCATCTTAGCTGGGCTTGACTACATGTATCAGAAATTTGATTATGAAAAAAACTTACGGATGTCTAAACAAGACATCAAAGATGAGTATAAAAAATCAGAGGGTGACCCGCTCATAAAATCAAAAATTAAACAGCGGCAAAGGGAAATGGCCATGAGACGGATGATGCAGGAAGTCCCAAAAGCGGACGTCATCATTACAAACCCGACCCACTACGCAATTGCCTTGAAATATGACGAAGAAAAGATGGACGCGCCGTTTGTTGTGGCAAAGGGAACGGATATTTTGGCTTTGAAAATTAGAACAATTGCGAAAGAACATGATGTTATGACTGTAGAGAACCGGCCACTCGCCCGCGCCCTCTACGATCAAGTGGATATCAACCAAGCGGTGCCTGAAGAATATTTTAAGGCGATCGCAGAAATTTTGGCTTACGTATATAAAACGAAACAAAAGATTTTATGAATTTTTGGTTTTAAAAGGAGAGAACAGGCATGTCAGCAAGAGATTTATCTGTTTTATTCAGTGTTATTTTAATCGTGGCGATGCTGGTCATACCGTTTCCGCCCGTCCTATTAAGTATTTTAATCATTATTAATATTTCTCTTGCGCTTATCGTGCTTCTCACCACAATGAACATGCAAGAACCACTGCAATTTTCCATTTTTCCATCGTTACTTTTGCTCTTAACACTGTTTCGTTTAGGGCTTAACATCTCTACAACCCGTTCTATTTTATCAACTGGAGATGCTGGTAAGGTTGTAGAAACGTTTGGATCATTTGTTGTTGGGGGCAATATACTCGTTGGTCTGGTTGTCTTCCTTATTCTGATCATTATTCAGTTTGTTGTCATCACGAAAGGGGCGGAGCGTGTATCAGAGGTTGCGGCCAGATTTACACTCGACGCGATGCCAGGTAAACAGATGAGTATTGACGCAGATTTGAATGCAGGAATGCTGACAGAAAGTGAAGCTAGAAACCGCCGTGAAAAAGTAGCAAGAGAAGCAGACTTTTATGGTGCGATGGATGGTGCAAGTAAGTTCGTTAAAGGGGATGCCATCGCAGGTATTATCATCGTTATTATCAATATTATTTTTGGAATCATTATTGGGATGATTCAGCAAGGAATGTCGATTCAAGAATCAGCTTCCCACTTTACTCTTTTAACAGTAGGGGACGGAATTGTGTCGCAAATCCCTGCACTTCTCATCTCAACAGCGACAGGGATTGTTGTCACGAGAGCGGCTTCTAACGGAAACCTTGGTTCAGACATTACGGGTCAGCTCTTTGCCTTCCCTGCCATGCTTTACGTCACAGCAGGTACGATCTTCCTGCTTGGTTTGTTTACGCCAATTGGCGTACTTTTGACAGGGCCGATCGCAGGTTTACTTGCACTCGGTGCGTACATGATGTCGAAAAACAAACAGGATCAAGAAGAGATTGAAGAAGTACTGGAAGAACAGGCAGAGGTAGAAGAGATGAAAAGTCCAGAAAGTGTCATTCATCTCCTGCAAATGGATGCCATTGAATTTGAATTTGGCTACGGATTGATTCCACTTGCAGATGCCAATCAAGGCGGAGACCTGCTAGACCGAATTGTGATGATCAGAAGGCAGCTTGCTCTTGAACTAGGTCTTGTCATTCCAGTTGTCCGTATTCGAGACAACATTGCGCTGAACCCGAATGAATACAGGCTCAAAATAAAAGGGAACGAAGTGGCAAAAGGAGAGCTGCTGCTTGATCATTACTTAGCGATGTCCCCAACGCCTGATGATGATCCGATTGAAGGAATTGAAACAATCGAACCATCCTTTGGTCTGCCGGCAAAATGGATATCAGAAGCAGAAAAAGATCAGGCTGAAATGCTTGGGTATACAGTGGTCGATCCAGCATCTGTTGTGTCTACCCACATCACAGAGAAGATTAGACAAAACACCCATGAACTGCTTGGACGCCAAGAAACGAAGCAATTAATCGATCATCTGAAAGAAAGTTATCCAGTTTTAGTAGATGAGGTAACACCGAATCCACTAGCAGTCGGGGATATCCAAAAAGTACTTGCAAAGCTTCTGAAAGAAAAGGTCTCCATTCGAAACCTTGTGACCATTTTTGAGACCCTTGCAGACTACGGAAAATTAACGACTGATACTGACTTGCTAACAGAGTATGTTAGACAGGCACTTGCAAGACAGATTACTGCACAGTATGCAAGAGAAAATGAATCACTGAAAGTCGTGACATGCTCAGGCCGAGTCGAAAAGGTGATTGCAGACAGCGTGCAGCAAACGGAGCATGGGAACTACTTATCGTTAGATCCAGAATCCTCTGAAAGTGTGATTCAATCAGTGGCGAGAGAAATTGAACAGCTTTCGCTTCGTCAGGAAACGCCGGTTCTATTATGCTCACCTCCTATAAGAATGTACGTCAAACAGTTGTTAGAAAGATATTTCCCAGATTTACCGGTACTATCTTATAACGAACTAGAAGCAAATGTGGAAGTACAGAGCATCGGAGTGGTGGATATCTAATGAAAATGAAAAAAATCACAGCGAATTCTATGCAGGAGGCAACGATCCAAATCAGGCAGCAGCTTGGGAAGGATGCCGTCATATTAAATTCGAAAACCGTTGTCAAACGAAAGCTGTTCGGTTTAAAGAAACAGCAAATGGTCGAAGTGATTGCAGTGCTGGATCAAGATTTTGAAGAAAGAGCCGGTAAAGGATTACAACCAGCAGCTGCGCCTATCCCGGTGTTACCGAAAAAGGAGCAGATTCAACATCTTACGCAAGAGCTGTCGGCTGCCACTCAAGCAGTTAAAGCAGCGCCTTCTCATTCTCAGCCTTTAGAATATGCAAGAAACGAACGCCATGCCGGGATCTTGCCGGATTCTCTCATGAAAATGGATCAAAAGCTAAAGGATCAAGGTCTTGATGATGAGATTCGAGATGAGTGCTTAAAGGGTCTTTTAACAAAAGGTGCTGTGAAAGAAGAGCAGATTGAAAAAGAACTTGAAAAACTACTCACAGGGATGCTGCCGGCTCACACTTCTGATGAGCCGATGATTCGTTCGAAATACATTGTGTTGTTTGGTTCAACTGGTGCTGGTAAAACCACAACGATTGCAAAGCTTGCTGCGAAAACAGCCATTCAGCAGCAAAAGAAAATTGCTTTTATCACAACAGATACGTACCGGATTGCAGCGATTGAACAACTAAAAACATATGCTGAACTGCTGAATGCACCTCTTGAAGTTTGTTATTCAAGAGAGGACTTTGTGAAAGCACAGCAGACCTTTAAAGACTATGATCATATTTTCATCGATACAGCAGGCCGTAACTTTAAAGAAGAGGCGTACATCAAAGAGCTGACAGATATCATTCCATTTGATGAAAGCATTCAAAGTTTTCTCGTCATGAGTGCGACATCGAAATATCAAGATATGAAAGCCATGGTCAATCGATTTGAACATGTTCCAATCGATCAATTTATTTTCACAAAAGTTGATGAAACAGACACGATGGGAACGATCTTTCAAATCATTGCAGAATCTCAAATCGGGCTAGGGTTTTTAACAAATGGCCAAAATGTGCCTGAGGATATTCTTGAGAGTTCCCCCCTTGATTTGACAAGGATGGTCTTACAATGATGAAGCCTGACCAAGCCGAAGGTTTAAGAAAGCTTGTTCAGCAGAATCAACTGATTGTACCGAACTCTCTTCGTGCGAATGGACAGGCGAAAACCATTGCTGTCATGAGCGGTAAAGGCGGAGTAGGTAAATCGAATTTGACGCTGAATATGGCACTGTCTATCGCAAGTACGGGCAAGCAAGTGCTCATCATCGACCTCGACTTTGGCATGGGGAATATTGATATTTTACTAGGGAAAACATCGACCAGCTCTATATTAGACGTGCTTGTTAGAAAAAAATCCTTCCAAGCGGCTATGACAAAAGGAACGGACAATCTGTATTACATTTCTGGCGGAAGCGGGCTTGAACAGCTGTTTTCTTTAGACAAAGATCAATGGTCGTTCTTTTTAGAAGAGATGGAGAAAATATTGAATGACTTTGATTGTATATTCTTTGATATGGGTGCAGGATTGTCAAAAGATCAACTCCCTTTTGTCTTATCGGCAGGTGAGGTGGTCGTTGTGACAACGCCAGAACCAACATCCATCATGGATGCATACAGCGCAATTAAGCACTTAGCCATTCATCAGTTTGAACAGTCTGTTCAAATCATTGTCAACCGGTGTAAAACCCCTTCGGAAGGATCTGAAACGTACCGGAAATTAGCGGGAGTAGTGACGTCATTTCTACACCGAAAGCTTGTGTTTGCTGGTGCGGTACCTGATGATCCTGCTGTTCCTAAAGCAGTCACTGAACAAATACCATTTTATATGAAACAGCCTCATTCAAGGCTAAGTAAAACCATTAAAATGCTGGCTGAAACACTTTATCATCAGCAGATAAGAGAGGCACAGAGAGAGCAGCATACGTTTATAGATAAGTTGTCCTCTTTTTTTAAAAGGAGGAAGGTGGACTCATGATTAGAGTGCTTGTAGTAGATGACTCGGCTTTTATGAGAAAACTCATCAGTGATTTCCTAAGTGCCGAGCAAGAAATTGAAGTCGTCGGAACGGCGAGAAATGGAGAAGATGCCTTAAAACGGATTAAGGAATTGAATCCAGATGTTGTCACACTTGATGTGGAAATGCCTGTTCTAAATGGAACAGAAGCATTAAAACAAATTCTGGCTGAACACGACCTTGCTGTGATTATGGTGTCAAGCCAGACGAAGCAAGGGAAGGAATTAACCATCCATTGCTTAGAACTCGGTGCTTTTGACTTTGTGACAAAGCCTTCAGGAAGTATTTCGCTCGATTTACACAAAGTAAGAGGTCAAATTGTAGAGCGGGTACTTGCGGCAGGCCTGTCTAGAAAACGTACTGAGAAACAAGTTTCTCCTAAGCCGTTCATGAAGCCGCCAAGTCCAATTCCAGCGGCCGCTCCCCGCCTGCAAGAAGTAAGAAGCGGCTCATCACTCCGAAAGATTATTTCAATCGGAACTTCTACGGGAGGGCCTAGGGCGCTTCAACGAGTCGTCACGAAGCTGCCAAAAGACATAGAGGCGCCGATTTTGATTGTGCAGCATATGCCGGCAGGATTTACGGCATCGCTGGCTACTAGATTAGATCATTTATCACAAATTACAATCAAAGAAGCTCAAGATGGAGACATCGCTAAAAATGGAGTGGCTTACATAGCTCCTGGTGGATTGAATATGTCACTTCATGAACAAGGGGCAGCTTTAGTGATCAGGCTGTCCCCAGAAGACACTGACAGCCGTCACAAACCTTCTGTTAACTATTTATTTGAATCCATCAGCAACATAAAAGGTTACGAGAAAATCGCTGTCATTATGACAGGAATGGGTAGTGACGGCACAGAAGGTGTCAAAAAAATGGTCGCAAGCGGTCATACAAAAGTCATTGCAGAAAAAGAAGAATCATGTGTTGTTTTCGGAATGCCTAAATCAGTCATTAAAGCAGGCCTTGCACATGAAACAAGGCATGTGGATGACATCGCACATGCAATTATAAGCTCCATGAAAAAAGAGAGGGCGTGAACACGTTGGATGTAAACCAATACTTAGATATCTTTTTAGATGAAAGCAGAGAACACTTACAAACTTGTAATGAAAAACTTCTTGAATTAGAAAAGAACCCAACAGACTTGCAGCTAGTGAATGATATATTCAGAGCCGCTCATACACTGAAAGGCATGAGTGCAACGATGGGCTTTGATGATATGGCTCAATTAACACATCATTTAGAAAACATGTTTGATGCCATCAGAAACGAACAAATGATTGTCACTCCTGAATCAATGGATACGATGTTTGAAGCACTCGATCACCTTGAAGCAATGGTTCAATCGATTGCAGAGGGCGGGGATGGAAAACGTGATGTCACGGAGATTAGTAAAAAACTAGATGTGACAGGAAGCCATGCAGAAACAGCATCTGCCGTTGAGACTGCTGAAGCATCATCAGCTGCAAGCGACCTAGACTATAACGAATTTGAACGAACAGTTCTTGATGAAGCGAGAGAACAAGGCTTTAAATGTTATGAGCTGAACGTGACATTAAGTGACGCATGCTTATTAAAAGCCGTTCGTGTCTATATGATTTTTGAAAGACTGAACGAAGCAGGAGAAGTTGTCAAAACGGTTCCGAATGCAGAACTTTTAGAATCAGAAGATTTTGAATCTGAATTCAGCATTTCTTACTTATCGAAACAGCCGATGGAAGAAGTGAAAAAAATCGTGACAGCGATCTCAGAGGTTGAACAAGTGGAGATTTCTGAAGTCTCTGCCTTTGAAGAAGCGGCTCCGGCTGAAACAAAAGCAGAGAAACCTGAGCAGAAAAATGAAGAAGCCGCAGCGCCTGCTGCTAAAGCGCCAGCAAACGATGCGCCAAAAGCAAATGGCAATAACGGTGCAGCTGCCGGCGGAACGAAAACGATCCGTGTCAACATTGATCGTCTAGATTCACTTATGAACCTGTTTGAAGAGCTTGTCATTGATAGAGGGCGTTTAGAACAGATTGCCAAAGAACTTGAAAACAACGAACTCACGGATACAGTGGAAAGAATGTCCCGTATTTCTGGAGACCTGCAATCGATCATCTTAAACATGAGAATGGTGCCTGTAGAAACGGTGTTTAACAGATTCCCACGTATGATTCGTCAATTGACGAAAGAGCTCAATAAGAAAATTGAACTGATCATTGAAGGTGCTGAGACAGAGCTTGATCGAACAGTGATCGATGAAATTGGCGATCCGCTCTTACACTTACTTAGAAACAGTCTCGATCACGGGATTGAATCACCAGAAGAACGTGTGAAAAAAGGCAAACCAGAAAAAGGAACTGTTCTTTTAAAAGCATATCATAGCGGAAACCATGTCTTCATTGAAGTCGAAGATGATGGCGGCGGAATTAACCGTAAAAAGGTCCTTGAAAAAGCATTAGAGCGCGGAGTTATTACAGAAAGAGAAGCGGAAACGCTTGAAGATCACCAAATTGATTCATTGATCTTTGCAGCAGGGTTCTCTACAGCTGATACGATTTCTGATATCTCGGGCCGAGGTGTAGGTCTTGACGTTGTGAAAAACAAGCTCGAATCATTAGGTGGTTCTGTGAGTATTAACTCAACAGAAGGTCAAGGCTCACTGTTCTCAATTCAGCTTCCACTCACATTATCGATCATTTCCGTACTTCTTGTGAAACTAGAGGAAGAAACATTTGCTATTCCGATTTCTTCTATTATAGAAACGGCTGTCATTAAGAAGAGTGACATCCTTCAAACGCATGATCGTGAAGTCATTGATTTCCGTGGATTTATCGTACCGGTTGTGTACTTGAAGAAACAGTTCAACGTACCAAATGCGAATGATTTAGAAGAAGAACTGCACATTATTGTTGTCCGTAAAGGAGACAAGCTAACAGCATTTGTGGTCGATTCGTTTATCGGTCAGCAAGAGGTTGTATTGAAATCACTTGGAGATTACCTACCAAACGTATTTGCGATATCAGGCGCAACAATCTTAGGTGACGGTCAGGTTGCACTCATCGTTGACTGTAATGCACTGATTAAGTAAAAAACAATAGAGGAGCGGTCTGAAATGAGTACAGATATCAAAACTGGCGAAAAGATGATTGTGTTTATCGTAAACAAAAAAGAATACGCCATTTCAGTATCAGAAGTAAAGTCCATTGAAAAATGGCAGCAGCCGACAAGAGTTCCTGGCGTTGCCCCTTATATATGCGGTGTCATTAATCTACGTGGTGTCGTGACACCTGTCATTGACCTTAGAGTGAGACTTGGATCAACTGACAACGAGATTACAGACGAAACAAGAATGATTATTGTACAAGTTGGTGACATTGAAGTCGGCTGGATTGTTGATGAAGCAAATGATGTCATTACTGTTCATCAGGAAGAGGTAGAATCTTCTACTGATACAGCTGAAAAAGAAGGACTGTCATGGGTGACAGGTATTATTAAGCATGATCAGCGCCTATTCAATATCATTCATGCTGGTGCGGTCCTCGACAAGAGCGTGCAAGATGCACCTGTTCATTAAGGGGGATGTGAAATGAGCATTTTCAATGAAATTAAAGATGAACAGCTAGATATATTAAGTGAGGTTGGGAATATCGGAGCAGGCCATGCAGCGTCTGCTCTTGCCAGCCTATTGAATCGCAAAATTGATATGGCTGTTCCTTTTGTCAAAGTTCTCTCGTTTGAAGATTTAATGGATTTCTTTGGTGGAGCAGACCTTCCAGTTGCCAGTATCTTTTTGCGAATGGAGGGTGATCTTACCGGTTCAATCTTTTTCATTATGCCGTTTGAACAAGCTGAACAATTTGTAAGAGAGCTTGTTCAGGACCCAGCATTTGATATTGATACGATTCATGAACACATGCTAGGAACATCAGCGCTTCATGAGTTAGGAAATATTTTAGCAGGCTCTTATTTATCAGCACTTGCCGATTTAACAAAACTGCAGCTTCACCCAAGTGTTCCAGATGTCACGCTCGACATGTTTGGGGCTGTCATTAGTGAGGGATTAATGCAGTTTAGCCCTCTCGGCGATCAGGCGATTGTGATTGATACATCTATTTTTGATGATCAAAATCAGCAAGAGCTGAAAGGAAATATGTTTCTATTACCAGACTTTGAATCGTTTGAAAAACTATTCAAAGCATTAGGTAACCTATAATGAACGTGCAGATTCCGGCAGTTGTAAAGGTTGGTATAGCGGATGTTCAGCTTGTGAAAACACCGGACCGTATTCGGACATCCGGTCTCGGTTCTTGCGTAGGACTTGTCCTTTTTGACCAAGAAAAAAAACTGGCAGGACTTGTCCATGTCATGCTTCCAGACTCCTCTCTTTCAAAAGGAGCGGTAGAGAACTTGGCTAAGTATGCAGATACAGGTGTCAAGCATACAATTGATCTGCTCTTAAAAGAAGGAGCGCGCAAACATGCGCTAAAAGCGAAGCTTGCCGGCGGCGCAGAAATGTTTAAATTTAAGTCAACCAATGATCTGATGAGAATTGGACCTAGAAATGTATCAGCTGTGAAAGAACATCTGTCTCTTCATCATATCCCGATCATTAGTGAGGACACGGGCGGAAACAATGGACGCACGATTGAATTCGATCCGCTTACAACAGAACTTGAGATCCGCACTGTGAAACAAGGCATTATGAAGATATAACTAAGGAAGTATAGGGGGAGAAAGATGCAATCCTTAAATTACGAAGATCAGGCGCTATGGGCTAGATGGAAAGAGTGGAAGGACCCAGCTGCTGGAGATGATCTTATGCGCCGCTATATGCCGCTCGTCACATATCATGTTGGAAGAATTTCCATCGGTCTCCCGAAGTCAGTGCACAAAGAAGACTTGATCAGTCTAGGGATGCTCGGTTTATATGATGCCCTTGAAAAATTTGACCCCGGAAGAGATCTGAAGTTTGATACATATGCATCCTTCAGAATTCGCGGGGCCATCATCGACGGTCTTCGTAAAGAGGACTGGCTGCCTCGTACATCAAGAGAAAAAACAAAAAAAGTAGAAGCGGCAATTGAAAAGCTTGAACAGCGATATTTGCGAAATGTGACACCAACAGAGGTTGCTGAAGAACTCGGCATGAGTGAACAAGATGTGGTCACAACGATGAATGAAGGGTTCTTTGCGAATTTGCTCTCGATTGATGAGAAGCTGCATGATCAAGAAGACGGAGAAAACGTTCAAGTCATGATTCGCGACGAAAAGACTGTGACACCTGAAGAAAAAATGCTGAAAGATGAATTAATTGAACAGCTTGCCGAAAAAATGACAGAGCTTTCGGAAAAAGAAAAGCTTGTGATTAGTCTTTTCTATAAAGAGGAATTGACGTTAACGGAAATTGGTCAAGTGCTTAATTTATCGACCTCCCGCATTTCGCAAATTCATTCAAAGGCATTGTTCAAGCTTAAGCATCTGCTTGATAAAGCCATTCAATCTTAAAGAGTTAGTGAGTGAAAAAATATGCTATGGCTGATTAGCTTTATGCTTCATGCTGCACTTATTTATTTTGTGATCATTTTATACACGAGAATGAATTCGCTGAAGGCAACAGAACAAAAGCAGCGAGAGCTTTTAGAAGAAACGGAAAATACCCTGGCTGCATTTTTGATGGAAGTCAAAGAAGAGAATGAAAAACTATCAAAAGCTGCAGCCACTTCCCCTGATTTTTCTGCTGAAGAGCTGAAATCGGATCTTCAGACACCAAAGCAGCCACAACCACCAATTGAATCCCTGCAATCGGTAGAAAGTGAAGATCCAGTTCCAGAGCACCTGTCGGCTCTCCTTAGCGAAGTTGAGGTGCAGGAAGAGAAGGTAAACGAACCCGTTTCAAGTCTCGAAACAGAAGCTTCTGCGCCTTCTGAAAGTGAAATAGAAGAAACATTTGAGGATCAAGTAAAGGCCTTATATGATCAAGGGCTATCATTAGAAGAAATAGCCAAAGAATTAAAAACGGGCAAGACAGAAATCGAGCTTTTATTAAAATTTAGCGGAAAGCTGTAAAGGATTCTTGATTGTCAGTCCATCATGTGTTATATTATTTCTTGGTGTTAAATACACACGCTTAATGATTCGTATGAAGGTGCTGCCGTGGCGCAGTTTTATGTGAACATGACTTAAGCGGAGGAAAAAAAACCATTATATTAGGAGGCAACAACATGTCAGTTATTTCTATGAAACAATTGCTAGAAGCTGGTGTTCACTTCGGTCACCAAACACGCCGTTGGAACCCAAAAATGAAGCGTTACATCTTTACAGAGCGTAACGGTATCTACATCATCGATCTTCAAAAAACGGTGAAAAAAGTAGAGGAAGCTTACAACTTCACGAAAAACCTTGCTGCTGACGGAGGAAAAATCCTTTTCGTTGGTACGAAAAAGCAAGCACAAGATTCAGTGAAAGAAGAAGCAATCCGTTCTGGTATGTACTATGTAAACCAACGCTGGCTTGGTGGAACATTAACAAACTTTGAAACAATCCAAAAACGTATCAAACGTTTAAAAGATATCGAAAAAATGCAAGAAAACGGTACGTTCGAAGTTCTTCCTAAGAAAGAAGTCGTTCAACTGAAAAAAGAATTAGAACGTCTTGAAAAATTCCTAGGCGGAATCAAAGACATGAAGGGTCTTCCAGATGCACTTTTCATTATCGACCCTCGTAAAGAGCGTATTGCAGTTGCAGAAGCTCGTAAATTGAATATCCCAATTATCGGTATCGTTGACACAAACTGTGATCCAGACGAAATTGATGTTGTGATCCCTGCAAACGATGATGCAATCCGTGCTGTAAAACTTCTAACTGCTAAAATGGCAGATGCGATTCTTGAGTCTAAACAAGGCGAAGAAGAAGCTGTTGTAGAAGAAACGACAGAAACTGAAACAACAACTGCGTAACCTATTCAAAAGGTGATAAGAGGGAACTGCCTTTTATCACCTTTTTTTCACCTAGTAATCCGTGTTTTAACATAGAAGGAGGAAATGTAAAATGGCAATTACTGCTCAATTAGTAAAAGAACTGCGTCAAAAAACTGGTGCAGGTATGATGGACTGTAAAAAAGCGTTAACAGAAACTGATGGTGACATCGACAAAGCAATCGATCTTCTAAGAGAAAAAGGGATCGCAAAAGCTGCGAAAAAAGCAGACCGTATTGCGGCAGAAGGATTAACTCTTATTAAAACTGACGGCAACACTGGCGTTATCCTAGAAGTGAACTCTGAGACTGATTTCGTTGCGAAAAACGAAGGATTCCAAAATCTTCTTAACGAACTTGCTGATCATTTACTTGCTGCGAAACCTGCAACAATTGAAGAAGCACATGCTTCTAAAATGGAAAATGGTTCAACAGTTGAAGAACATATTACTTCTGCAATTGCGAAAATCGGAGAAAAAATTACGCTGCGCCGTTTCTCAGTCATCACAAAAGAAGATAACGCTGCATTCGGTTCTTACTTACACATGGGCGGACGCATCGGTGTATTAGCGGTTCTTAACGGAACAACTGATGAAGAGCTTGCGAGAGACATCGCAATGCACGTTGCTGCTGTAAACCCTAAATACATTTCTCGTGACCAAGTGTCTGAAGAAGAAGCAAACCGTGAGCGTGAAGTATTAACACAACAAGCGCTTCAAGAAGGAAAGCCTGAAAATATCGTTGCTAAAATGGTAGAAGGCCGTCTAAACAAATTCTTCGAAGAAATTTGCTTACTTGACCAAGCATTCGTTAAAAACCCAGATGAAAAAGTGAAACAAGTTGTAGGTGCGAAAAACGCAACTGTTCAAACTTATGTTCGCTATGAAGTGGGCGAAGGTATCGAAAAACGTCAAGACAACTTTGCTGAAGAAGTCATGAGCCAAGTGAAAAAATAATGTTTGAAAAGCTCTCTGGGGCTTTTTTAGGGAGCACAAGCACTGTGTTCCCTATTTTTTAGAGGATATTGATTTACAAAAGGCGGTTTCTTACGCATAATAAGAGACGGTATAGTTTACACTTGGAGGTTATCATGAGCAAACCGAAATATAATCGCATTGTACTGAAGCTAAGTGGAGAAGCACTAGCTGGTGATGCTGGAAATGGAATTAACCCAACTGTCATTCAATCAATTGCAAAGCAAGTAAAAGAAATTGCAGAACTTGATGTTGAAGTTGCAGTCGTTGTAGGTGGAGGAAACCTTTGGCGTGGTAAGACAGGCAGTGACTTAGGAATGGACCGGGCAACAGCAGACTATATGGGGATGCTTGCAACAGTGATGAATTCATTGGCATTACAAGACAGCCTAGAAACGCTTGGCATTCAGTCTAGAGTACAAACCTCTATCGAAATGAGACAGGTTGCAGAGCCATACATAAGAAGAAAAGCGATCCGTCACCTTGAGAAGAAACGTGTCGTGATTTTTGCTGCAGGTACTGGTAACCCTTATTTCTCTACTGATACAACAGCAGCACTTCGTGCAGCTGAAATTGAAGCAGATGTCATTTTAATGGCGAAAAACAATGTAGACGGTGTCTACAGTGCTGATCCTCGTACAGATGCGGATGCAGTAAAATATGATAAGCTTTCATATCTTGATGTACTAAAAGAAGGGCTTGCTGTAATGGATTCTACTGCGTCCTCATTATGTATGGACAATGACATTCCATTAATCGTCTTCTCTATTATGGAAGAAGGAAATATTAAACGTGCCGTCAATGGCGAATCAATCGGAACGATCGTGAGGGGGAAATAACGTGTCAAAAGAAGTGTTGAACCAAACAAAAGAAAAAATGGAAAAAGCCGTTCAAGCATACGGACGTGAACTAGCAACTGTCCGTGCGGGCAGAGCTAATGCTTCCCTTTTAGACAAAGTAACAGTGGATTACTATGGTGCGCAAACACCACTAAACCAAATTGCGTCAATTACAGTGCCAGAAGCACGTATGCTGATTATCACACCTTACGATAAAACAGCGATCGGTGATATCGAAAAGGCGATCCAAAAGTCTGATCTTGGTATCACACCAACAAGTGACGGAAACGTGATCCGTATTGCGATCCCAGCACTAACAGAAGAAAGACGTAAAGAACTTGTAAAAGTTGTGAGAAAATACTCAGAAGAAGCAAAAGTAGCTGTTCGTAACGTTCGTCGTGATGCAAACGATGAATTGAAAAAGCTAGAGAAAAATGGGGAGATCACTGAAGATGAATTAAGATCATCTACAGAGGATGTTCAAAAATTGACAGATGAATATGTCGCTAAAATTGATGAAGTGACAAAAGATAAAGAAAAAGAAATCATGGAAGTTTAAGAAAAAACTATGTACAATAGATAATAGTGAAAAGACCCTCTTCATGTTTACAGGGGGTTTTTTTGTTAATACTGTTGAGGACTATATTATTAGCGGGAACGCAACCTTTTTGGGTGATGGAGGAATCTCATGCTCAATATACTCAAAAATTGGAAGAATCAGCAAACAGCAGCTTCCAACTTAGAAAGCCTGACAAAAGAAGACATATTAAATGGAGAAATTCCTGAACATATCGCCATTATCATGGATGGGAATGGAAGATGGGCGAAGAAACGTGCGCTTCCACGGGTAGCAGGACATCATGAAGGTATGAAAGTTGTCAAGCGCATGACCAAGCTTGCAAATGAGCTGAATGTCAAAGTGCTGACTTTGTATGCTTTCTCTACAGAAAATTGGAAACGTCCAAAACTAGAAGTAGACTTTTTAATGAAGCTTCCTGAAGAGTTTCTAAACATCTATCTGCCTGAACTCATCGAGGAAAATGTCCGTGTACGTTTAACAGGTGATCCAGACGGCCTCCCGCAGCATACGAAAAAAGCGGTAGAGAACGCAGTGAAGAGTACGGCGAATAATGACGGACTCATTTTAAATTTTGCGCTCAATTATGGAGGACGGACAGAAATTATTTCTGCATGCAGACAAATTTCTGAAAAAGTCAAAGAAGGCAAGCTTCGAGCAGAAGACATCACAGAAGAGATGTTTTCAGCTTATTTAATGACAGAATCTCTTCAAGATCCGGATTTGCTTATTCGTACGAGTGGAGAAATTAGATTAAGCAACTTTATGCTTTGGCAAATTGCATACAGCGAGTTTGTCTTTACGGATGTGCTTTGGCCTGACTTTTCTGATGAGCATCTCATAGGCGCTATCGGAGAGTACCAGCGCCGCGGCCGGAGGTTCGGTGGAATTTAGAGGGTGGTGCAGATGAAACAAAGAATTTTGACGGGTGTTCTGGCAGCTGCAGTGTTTTTACTTGCAGTGATTTATGGACAAATGCCATTTACCCTGCTGATTTATTTAATGGGAAGTGTCGCTCTCTTTGAGCTTCTTAGAATGAAAAAGATTTCGATTTTCAGCTTTCCTGGCATTGTCAGCTTAATATTGCTTTGGCTTTTAATGGGCGGAGAAAATAGCTTCTTCCCAAACGTAGACGCATCAAAAATGCAGATTGCTTTATTTGCAGTCTTAATCCTTTTAACTTATACAGTTCTGAGCAAAAACTCTTTCACATTCGATGAGGTTGCTTTTGTTATATTAGCCACATTATATATTGGCGTTAGTTTCTATTATTTTATTCAAATTAGAGGCTTGTATGGCATGAGTGCGATCTTCTTCGCAGCGGTGATTATTTGGTCCACTGACTCAGGTGCCTATTTTATTGGGAAATCTATGGGGAAACGAAAGCTTTGGCCAGAGATCAGCCCAAACAAAACAGTAGAAGGATTTATCGGCGGAATCGTCACAGCGGTCGTGCTGTCACTTGTGTTCCAGGCGGTTACAGGATTTTTGCCATCATATCTGCTTGTTATGTTTATTACTCTTTTGCTCAGTATTTTTGGACAGCTTGGCGACCTTGTGGAATCTGCTTTAAAGCGTCATTACCATGTGAAGGATTCAGGGACAATACTCCCGGGTCATGGCGGAATTTTGGACAGGTTTGACAGCTTTTTATTCGTTCTGCCGTTTTTATATTTATTGCTGGCCACATTTGCTAGCTAACCTCATAGAAACTAATTGAACGAGAGAAGGAGTGGCAATTTGAAATATATTTCGCTATTAGGCGCAACAGGATCAATTGGAGAACAAACATTAGATGTGATCAGGCAGCATCCAGACAAATTCAAGTTGAAAGCGATGACGTTTGGCAGAAATATAGACAAGGCCATCCCTATCATTGAACAATTTCAGCCTGAATTTGTTGGATGTGTAGACGAAGCGACCTATCGCACGTTAAAAGGTCATTCATTTCAATACGATGTCAAAATGGCTGCGGGTGATGAAGCGAACATCGAAGCAGCGACCTATGATGCAGTGGATGTTGTGGTCAATGCACTGGTAGGAAGTGTCGGACTTGTGCCGACATTAAAAGCCATTGAACAAAAAAAGACGATCGCACTTGCAAATAAGGAAACACTTGTGACAGCTGGTCATATAGTAAAAGAGTACGCCAAAAAGTATGACGTGCCTTTACTTCCTGTCGATAGTGAACACTCCGCTATTTTTCAATCCCTGCAAGGTGAACAAGCTAAAAACATTGAACGCTTAATTGTCACAGCTTCAGGCGGCAGTTTCCGAGATAAAAAACGCACGGAGCTTGAAGGTGTAACGGTTGAAGAAGCGCTGAATCATCCGAACTGGTCCATGGGCGCAAAAATCACGATCGATTCAGCGACCATGATGAATAAGGGACTTGAGGTGATTGAGGCGCATTGGCTGTTTGATATCCCATACGATCAAATTGATGTGCTGTTACATAAAGAGAGCATCATCCATTCCATGGTGGAATTCCATGACAAAAGTGTCATGGCTCAGTTAGGTACACCTGACATGAGGGTTCCGATTCAATACGCGCTCACTTATCCTGATAGAGCGCCATTAAAAGAAGCGAAATCATTAAACCTTTGGGAGATTGGACAATTAAATTTCCAAAAAGCGGATTTTGACAGGTATCGCTGCTTACATTTTGCTTATGAATCAGGTAAAATAGGAGGGACAATGCCTACTGTGCTTAATGCAGCCAATGAAATAGCTGTTGATGCATTTCTAAAAGGCAAAGTAACGTTCCTGCAAATTGAAGAATTGATTGAAAAGGCACTGAACAGACATCATGTGATTTCAACGCCTAGTTTGCAAGATATCCATGAAGTGGACAAAGATACACGAGACTTTGTTCAATCAATCCTCGCATAAGGTGGTATGTTCGTGAATACAGTGATTGCGTTTATTATTATTTTTGGAACGCTCGTTTTTTTCCACGAGCTTGGCCATTTAATTATGGCGCAGCGCGCAGGCATTTTATGCCGCGAGTTCGCAATTGGTTTTGGACCGAAGATTTTTTCCTTTAAACGAAAAGAAACCGTCTATACCATCAGACTTCTGCCAATCGGCGGATTTGTTAAAATGGCTGGAGAAGACCCTGAAGTCATTGAAATTAAACCGGGTCATACAGTGGGGCTCTTATTCAATGAGCAAAATGAAGTAGAAAAAATCATTTTAAATGATAAAGAGAAATATCCTGATGCACTTGTCATTGAAGTTGAACAAATTGATTTAGATCATGCGATGAGAATTTCAGGATATGAGGCTGGAAATGAAGACATTCTCACTGGCTACAATGTAAGCCAAACAAGCTTCTATATTGCAGATGGTGAAGAAATTCAAATTGCGCCATACAACCGTCAGTTTGGTTCAAAAACAGTATGGCAGCGTATTAAAGCCATTGCAGCTGGACCGATTATGAACTTTATCCTGGCATATGTGATTCTAGTGGCTTTAGGATTTATTCAAGGTGTAACCGTGGATGATCCTGTACTTGGTAAGCTGACAAAAGACGGCCGGGCAGCACAAGCTGGGCTTATGCAGGGAGATCATATCGTTTCAATTAACGGGGATAAAATGAATTCTTGGACAGACGTTGTTCAAACGGTTCAAAAGAACCCAGATAAAAAAATGAATGTCGTCATTGATCGAGATGGCAAAGAAAGCACCATTCAAGTTGTACCGGAAGCTGTGAAGGCCGAAGGAAAAACCATTGGCCGTTTTGGTTCTTATCCGCCAACGGAAAATGGCTTTCTCAAAGTCATTTCATCCTCAGGCACTACAGTGATATCTACAGCAGGTCTCATCTTAACGAACTTGCAAAAGATTGTCACAGGACAATTTTCATTAGATATGCTTGCAGGTCCTGTTGGAATATATGACATGACTGGAGAAGTAGCGAAGCAAGGTGTGTTAACATTAATGCAGTTTGCTGCGTTTCTTAGTATCAACTTAGGGATCGTGAATTTATTACCGATTCCTGCATTAGACGGAGGAAGATTACTTTTCCTATTCGTTGAAGCCATTCGCGGCAAACCAATTAATCGTGAGAAAGAGGCACTTGTTGTCTTCATTGGTGTTGCGTTCCTCATGCTATTAATGCTAGTAGTGACATGGAATGACATCCAGCGATTATTTTTATAAAAACCATTGTCTCTTGTTTCTCATTCTGGGAAACAAGAGTTTTTGTGAGAAGTCCTATTTCTTAAATGAGGTGTAACGACATGAGACAATCCCTGACTTTCATTCCAACTCTTCGAGAGGTGCCGGCAGATGCTGAGGCAAAAAGTCATCAGCTGTTAGTAAGAGCTGGATTTATTAGACAAAACACGAGCGGTATCTATCATTACCTGCCTTTAGCACATAAAGTGATTCAGCACATTCAAGCCATTGTTCGCAAGGAAATGGAAAAGGCGGGAGCAGCTGAGCTGTTAATGCCAGTGCTGCAGCAAGCAGAAATGTGGCAAGAGTCAGGAAGATGGTATACATACGGTCCAGAACTCATGCGTATGAAAGATCGCCATGGCCGCGAGTTTGCACTTGGCCCAACACACGAAGAAGTGATCACATCACTCGTACGCAGTGAAGTCAAATCGTATAAAAAGCTTCCTTTGACACTGTATCAAATCCAATCTAAATTCCGTGATGAACAAAGACCTCGCTTTGGGTTATTGCGCGGACGTGAATTTATTATGAAGGACGCCTATTCATTCCACTCTTCACCAGAGAGCCTTGATGACACATACAACAAGATGTTTACAGCTTACTCGAATGTCTTTTCAAAAGTAGGTCTTAACTTTAGACCCGTCATTGCCGATTCTGGGGCAATGGGAGGAAAAGATACACATGAGTTTATGGCGCTGTCAGAAGTAGGAGAAGATACAATCGCATACTCTGACACATCTTCCTACGCTGCGAACATTGAAATGGCTGAGGCTGTGTATCACGGAGAAGAAGCAAACCCTGCGGACTTCAAAGAACTTGAGAAAGTACACACGCCGCAGGTGAAGACAATACAAGATGTTGCGTCATTCTTAGAAGTAGCTCCTTCTACATGTATCAAATCTGTCTTGTTTAAAGCGGACGATGCGTATGTACTTGTCCTGACAAGAGGCGATCATGAAGTAAATGATGTGAAAGTGAAAAACTTAGTTGGAGCACAGCTTGTAGAGCTTGCTTCACGTGAGGAAGTACTAGACGTGATTGGAACAGAACCAGGATTTGTTGGACCAGTGAAGCTTGAAGCGGAAGTAACGATTTATGCAGACCACGCTGTAAAAGGAATGACAAATGCAGTTGCAGGTGCAAATGAATCGGATTATCACTATGTCAATGTTAATCCTGCTCGTGATCTGTCAGTGAAGGAATACACAGATCTTCGCTTGATTCAAGAAGGAGACGTTTCTCCAGATGGTGAAGGCACAATCCAGTTCGCAAAAGGAATTGAAGTAGGACAAGTCTTTAAGCTAGGCACACGTTATTCAGAGGTAATGGATGCAACATACCTCGATGAAAATGGACGTGCGCAGCCAATGATCATGGGCTGCTATGGCATCGGAATTTCTAGAACCCTTTCTGCGATTGTTGAACAGCATCATGATGACAAGGGAATTATTTGGCCAGAAACAGTTGCGCCATATGATCTTCATCTACTCGCATTAAATATGAAAAACGATGCACAAAAGGAACTGGCTGAAACGTTGTATGAGCGTTTACAGGAAGAGGGCTATGAAGTCCTTTTCGATGACCGCCAAGAGCGTGCAGGCGTCAAATTTGCCGACAGTGACTTAATTGGACTGCCAATTCGCATTAGCTGCGGGAAACGTTCAGAAGAAGGAATTGTCGAAGTGAAATTCAGAAAATCAGGTGAATCACACGAAGTATCTGTTGATGAACTGATTTCATTTATACGCCAAGCATAAAAAACGAACAAAAAAATGAAGGTACCTCCTGCAAAAAAGAGGTACCTTTCTGATTTACAAAAGGAGGGTCCTGTCTTGGATGAACAATTACCGATTACCCGGCGGCAATTTCATATATTACTCAATCAGATTCAAATGACAGATGATGACCTCAGTCGTTACTTTGAAGAAGGCGAGATCGTCAAATTGACGGTGCATAAGGCGGCAAAAACGTGGCATTTCCATTTTAAATTTAAGGCGCTTTTGCCTTACCAAGTATATGCAATGTTTTTAAGCAGGCTGACAAATGCATTTTCTCATATCGCACAAGTCACTTGTACGATTGAAGTCAATGATCCGCACATATCTGAAGAGCTCGTTCAATCGTATTGGTCACATTGTGTGGAAGAGCTTCAAGGAATTTCTCCCCCAATCATCAGCTTGCTTCAACAGCAAAAACCAGCGCTGTCTGGACATAAGATCATCATCAAAACAAAAAGCGAAACTGAGGCTCTGGCCATCAAGAAGAAATATAGCCCAATGCTTCAGGCTGCATTTAAACAAGTTGGTTTTCCAGAACTTCAATTTGATACAGAAATTTTTGTATCAGATCAAGAGATTCAGAAGTTCAGAGAACAAAAACTTGCTGAAGATCAAGAAAGAGCCATGCAAGCCCTTGTTGAGATGGAGAAGAAGGAAAGTGAGGATCAAGAGGAAGCTCCTTCTGGCCCTCTGATGATTGGCTATCAAATCAAAGACAATGAAGAAATACGTACGCTTGATAGTATTATGGACGAAGAAAGACGAATCACCGTCCAAGGGTACGTGTTTGATGCAGAAACGCGCGAACTAAAAAGCGGCAGAACCCTTTGTATCTTTAAAATTACCGATTATACGAATAGTATTTTGATCAAAATGTTTGCGAGAGAAAAAGAAGATGCTCAGCTCATGAAATCCTTGAAAAAAGGGATGTGGGTCAAAGCAAGAGGAAGCATTCAAAACGATACGTTTGTGAGAGATCTTGTCATGATCGCAAATGACGTCAATGAAATGAAACCTCAGCTGAAAGAAGATACTGCACCTGAGGGAGAAAAGCGTGTTGAGCTTCATTTGCATTCGCCAATGAGCCAGATGGATGCTGTCACTGGCATCGGTAAACTTGTTGAACAAGCAAAAAAATGGGGGCATGAGGCCATTGCCCTGACAGATCACGCCGTTGTACAATCCTTTCCAGATGCGTATGCAGCAAGTAAAAAGCATGGCATCAAAATGATGTACGGGGTGGAAATCAATTTAGTCGACGACGGGGTACCGATTGCGTATAATCCAGAGCACCGCTTGTTAGAAGATGCGACGTTTGTCGTATTTGATGTTGAGACAACAGGACTCTCTGCTGTGTATGATACGATCATTGAGCTTGCAGCCGTGAAAATCAAAGGCGGGGAAATCATTGACCGCTTTGAGGCATTTGCAAACCCTCATCATCCGTTATCAGCAACAACCATTGAACTAACCGGTATCACGGATGACATGGTGAGAGATGCACCAGATGTGGTCGATGTTGTTCGAGATTTCAAAGAGTGGATTGGACAAGATATCCTTGTTGCTCACAATGCGAGCTTTGATATGGGCTTTTTAAATGCAGCATATAAGCGACTGTTAAAAACCGATAAAGCGTCAAACCCTGTCATTGATACACTAGAACTCGGCCGATTCCTTTATCCAGAATTTAAAAATCACCGGCTGAACACGCTGTGTAAAAAGTTCGATATTGAACTCACGCAGCATCACCGGGCGATTTATGATGCAGAAGCAACTGGTTACCTCATGCTGAAGATGCTAAAAGATGCGGCTGAAAAAGAGATTACCTACCACGATCAATTGAACGAAAACATGGGGCAGTCCAATGCGTATCAGCGCTCACGTCCTTACCATGCAACGGTGATTGCACAAAATGAGACGGGTCTAAAGAATTTATTTAAGCTTGTTTCACTTTCTCATATTCATTATTTCTACCGCGTGCCGCGTATCCCGCGCTCACAGCTTGAGAAATATCGAGAAGGTTTAATTGTTGGGTCTGCTTGTGATAAGGGTGAAGTGTTTGAAGGGATGATGCAGAAGTCACCTGATGAGGTAGAAGACATTGCTGCATTTTACGACTATTTAGAAGTTCATCCGCCAGAAGTGTATCAGCATTTACTCCAGCTGGAGCTTGTTCGGGATGAACGTGCATTAAAAGAGATCATCACAAACATTGTAAAACTTGGTGAAAAACTGAATAAACCAGTCGTGGCGACTGGAAATGTGCACTACCTGCATCCAGAAGACAAAATTTATCGCAAAATCTTAATTTCATCACAAGGCGGGGCGAATCCACTCAATCGTCATGAACTGCCAAAAGTTCATTTTAGAACAACTGATGAAATGCTAGAAGCCTTCTCTTTCCTAGGGGACGAAAAGGCGAAAGAGATTGTCGTGACGAATACGCAAAAAGTATCTGAGATGGTCGAAAGTATTAAACCAATCAAAGACGATCTTTATACACCAAAAATCGAAGGTGCAGATGAAGAAATTCGGGAAATGAGCTATAACATGGCTCGCAGCATCTACGGTGACGATTTACCGAAAATTGTAGAAGACCGGATTGAGAAAGAATTAAAGAGTATTATTGGTCACGGTTTCGCTGTTATTTATTTAATTTCTCATAAGCTTGTTAAGAAATCACTTGATGATGGATATCTAGTTGGTTCAAGGGGATCAGTTGGTTCATCCCTCGTTGCGACATTAACAGAGATTACAGAAGTGAACCCGCTTGCGCCGCACTATGTATGTCCAAGTTGCAAGCACTCTGAGTTCTTTAATGACGGATCGGTTGGCTCAGGATTTGACCTTCCTGATAAAGACTGTCCTGAATGCGGGACGCCGTATAAAAAAGACGGACACGATATTCCGTTTGAAACGTTCTTAGGTTTTAAAGGAGATAAAGTGCCTGATATCGACTTGAACTTCTCAGGAGAATATCAGCCGATTGCCCATAACTATACGAAAGAGCTGTTTGGTGAAGAGTATGTATACCGCGCAGGTACAATCGGTACCGTTGCAGAAAAAACGGCATATGGTTATGTGAAAGGCTACGCAGGAGATCATAACCTTCATATGAGAGGTGCTGAAATTGACCGGCTCGTACAGGGCTGTACGGGCGTCAAACGGACAACGGGCCAACATCCAGGCGGAATTATCGTAGTGCCGGATTATATGGACATTTACGATTTCTCACCAATTCAATATCCAGCAGATGCGACAGGTTCTGATTGGAAAACGACACATTTTGATTTCCATTCAATCCATGATAACTTGCTGAAACTAGATATTCTTGGACACGATGATCCAACGGTCATTCGGATGCTTCAGGACTTGAGTGGAATTGATCCAAAAACGATTCCGACAGATGATCCTGAGGTCATGAAAATCTTCCAAGGAACGGAACCTCTCGGGGTCACAGAAGAACAAATTGGATGTAAAACGGGAACACTTGGGATCCCAGAGTTTGGCACAAGGTTTGTTCGTCAGATGCTTGAGGATACAAAACCGACCACCTTCTCGGAGCTTGTTCAGATCTCTGGTCTATCTCACGGTACAGATGTATGGCTCGGCAACGCCCAAGAGCTGATTCATAATAAAACGTGTGAACTAAGTGAAGTGATTGGCTGTCGTGATGATATTATGGTCTATCTGATTTATCAAGGTTTAGAGCCGTCACTTGCCTTTAAAATCATGGAATCTGTTCGTAAAGGGAAGGGACTTCCTCCTGAATGGGAAGAAGAAATGAAGAATAATAACGTACCGAACTGGTACATTGATTCTTGTAAAAAGATTAAATACATGTTCCCTAAAGCCCATGCGGCTGCTTATGTATTAATGGCTGTTCGGATTGCTTATTTCAAGGTGCACCATGCACTTCTGTACTATGCGGCTTATTTTACCGTTCGTGCTGATGATTTTGATATCGAAACGATGACAAAAGGATCGAATGCGATTCGAGCGGTCATGGACGATATTAACTCAAAAGGTCTTGATGCATCACCGAAAGAGAAGAATCTATTAACTGTACTAGAGCTTGCACTTGAAATGTGTGAAAGAGGCTATCACTTTAAAAAAGTAGACCTATACCGATCAAGTGCCACTGAGTTTATCATTGATGGAGACGGGCTAATCCCGCCATTCAACTCCATCCCTGGACTCGGAACAAACGTTGCGTTAAATATTGTACGCGCACGCCAAGATGGTGAATTCCTTTCAAAAGAAGATTTACAAAAACGAGGAAAAGTGTCTAAGACCATCCTTGAGTATTTGGATCGTCAAGGCTGCTTAGAAGCACTTCCTGATCAAAACCAGCTTTCTTTGTTCTAATGTGAAAAATGAAGAGCGCCCTTAAAGGGCGTTCTTTTTATATATACAATAAAATTATTATGTAAACTAAAATACTTTAACTGGAATTATTTTCTTATTGGTTCATATATCTTGATTTAACGTCGTGTTTTGAGAGAAGAGATTGTATGTCATTCTTTCTACCCAAATAGAGCAAAAAAGAGAATTTAGCCGTCTGAAATGTTCTCATACGACATATGATCATTTTGGGTACAGTCACATGAAGAATCAGGAGAAAACCTTCGGTGAGCGTCAAGCTGATGGCTGTTTACTATGCACATTTTTGAAACACGCTTGATTCTTTTCAACACTGTACAAAACACGTACGGAATGACAAGGAGGTGGTCATTTTTTGTTCAATGTTTCACGTTTAAGAAAAAAGAAGGGGTGAGAAGTAGGTACATGTCAGATTACAACTATGTAGAGGTGCTTCAAAAATCCATTTTGTTTTACGAAGCCCAGCGTTCCGGAAAGCTTCCTGAAAGCAATCGTCTTAATTGGCGAGGGGATTCTGGACTAGAGGATGGGAAAGATGTTGGTCATGATTTAACAGGCGGCTGGTACGATGCTGGTGATCATGTGAAGTTCGGGCTTCCGATGGCTTACTCTGCAGCCGTGCTTGCATGGACAGTCTATGAGTACCGAGAAGCTTACGAAGAGGCAGAGCTGCTTGATGATATGTTAGATCAAATCAAGTGGGCAACCGATTATTTTTTGAAAGCCCATACAGGTCCAAATGAATTTTGGGCACAAGTAGGCGATGGGAATGCGGATCATGGCTGGTGGGGTCCAGCAGAAGTGATGCCAATGAACCGGCCAGCATTTAAAATTGATGAACAGTGTCCAGGAACAGAAGTAGCCGCCCAAACCGCAGCCGCTTTAGCAGCAGGTTCAATTATTTTTAAAGAAACAGACGCGCCATATGCAGCAAAACTTCTCACCCATGCAAAGCAGCTTTATGCATTTGCTGACCAATATCGCGGTGAGTATACAGATTGTGTCACCAATGCGCAGCCATTTTATAACTCCTGGAGCGGCTATATTGATGAGCTCATTTGGGGTGGAATATGGCTGTACTTGGCGACAAATGACCAGACCTATTTAAACAAAGCACTAAAAGCAGTAGAAGAATGGCCGAAGGATTGGGATTATACGTTTACGATGTCGTGGGACAATACCTTTTTTGCTTCGCAAATTTTACTTGCGAGAATCACAAAGGAGAAAAGGTTTATCGAATCGACGGAGCGTAATCTCGATTACTGGTCGACGGGTTTTGTTCAAAATGGAAAAGTAGAAAGAATCACTTATACGCCTGGCGGACTAGCGTGGTTAGATCAATGGGGTTCACTTCGTTATACAGCAAATGCTGCATTTTTAGCGTTTGTGTACGCAGATTGGGTCTCTGATCAAGAAAAAAAGAATCGATACCAAACGTTTGCGATCAGGCAAACACACTATATGTTAGGGGATAATCCGCAAAATAGAAGCTATGTCGTTGGGTTTGGCAAAAATCCGCCAATGCATCCACACCATCGAACTGCACATGGCTCATGGTCTAATCAGCTGACAACTCCTTCTTCTCATCGGCACACGCTTTATGGAGCGCTTGTTGGGGGGCCTAATGCACAGGATCAGTATACCGATGACATCTCTGACTATGTATCCAACGAGGTAGCAACAGACTATAATGCCGCCTTTACTGGAAATGTAGCCAAAATGGTGCAGCTGTTTGGTCAGGGGCAGTCAAAGCTGCCGAATTTTCCGCCTAAAGAAAAAGTGGAAGATGAGTTTTTTGTAGAGGCAGCTGTCATGAGTAACGATACAACATCTACTCAGATCAAAGCCATTCTATACAATCGATCAGGCTGGCCGGCAAGAAGTAGTCAATCACTTTCTTTTAGATATTATGTCAATCTAAGCGAGATATTTGCGAAGGGATTCACTGATAAAGATATTCAAGTGACAGCTGTCTACAATGAAGGCGCTTCCTTATCTCCGTTAACGGTGTATGACGCATCATCCCATATCTATTTTACAGAAATCGATTTTACTGGCGTAGCTATTTTTCCAGGAGGCGAATCGCTTCATAAGAAAGAAATACAGTTCCGGTTATCTGCGCCAAATGGTGCGAATATATGGGATGCCTCAAATGATTATTCCTTTCAAGGATTAACATCCAATATGCAGAAAACAGCGAGAATTCCTGTTTTTGATCAAGGTATTTTAGAATTTGGTACGCTTCCGAATAAATAAATATAAAGGGTGAGGACATGACAAATAAAGAACGGTTTTTAGCGCTTTATCATCAAATGAAAAACGATGCGAATGGATATTTTTCAAAAGAAGGCATTCCGTATCATTCCGTTGAGACACTCATTTGTGAGGCACCTGATTACGGGCATATGACCACTTCAGAAGCTTACAGCTATTGGTTATGGCTTGAAGCATTGTATGGTCACTACACAGGCGATTGGAGCAAACTAGAAGCGGCTTGGGATAATATGGAGAAGTTTATCATTCCAGTAAACGAAGATGGACATGACGAACAGCCGCATATGAGTTCTTACAATCCATCTAGCCCAGCCACATACGCTTCAGAGAAACCATATCCAGATCAATATCCGAGCCAGTTGACGGGTGCTCGCCCTGCTGGTCAAGATCCAATTGATCATGAACTGAGGTCAACTTACGGAACGAATGAAACGTATTTAATGCACTGGCTTCTTGATGTAGACAACTGGTATGAATATGGGAATTTGCTCAACCCATCACATACAGCCGCATATGTAAACACATTCCAGCGGGGTCCGCAAGAATCCGTATGGGAGGCCATCCCTCATCCATCACAAGATGATAAAACGGCCGGAAAGCCCAATGAAGGTTTCATGAGCTTGTTCACAAAAGAAAATCAAGCGCCAGCCGCCCAGTGGCGCTACACAAATGCGACGGACGCTGATGCACGTGCGATACAGGCAATGTATTGGGCAAAGGAACTTGGCTATAATGGTTCAGCCTATCTTGATAAAGCGAAAAAGATGGGGGATTTCCTTCGTTACGGAATGTACGATAAATATTTTCAAACAATTGGAAGCGGAAAGCAAGGTAATCCGTATCCTGGAAATGGAAAAAGTGCATGTCATCACTTAATGGCATGGTATACCTCTTGGGGCGGGGGACTTGGAGAATATGCGAATTGGTCATGGCGTATCGGAGCGAGCCATTGTCATCAAGGGTATCAAAACCCAGTCGCTGCCTACGCTTTATCCTCAGATAAGGGAGGCTTAAAGCCATCGTCACCGACTGGTGCAAGTGATTGGGAAAAGACGTTAAAGAGACAGCTTGAATTTTACGTCTGGCTTCAATCAAAAGAGGGAGCGATTGCAGGAGGTGCTACCAACAGCTGGAATGGAGACTATAGCGCTTATCCAGCAGGAAGAAGCACATTTTATGATATGGCTTATGAAGATGCGCCTGTTTACCATGATCCTCCGTCCAATAACTGGTTTGGAATGCAAGCATGGCCGATTGAGCGTGTAGCAGAGCTTTATTATATCTTTGCAAAAGATGGCGACAAAACATCTGAAAATTTCCAAATGGCCAAATCTGTCATCACAAAATGGGTCAACTATTCACTAGATTATATTTTTATTGGCACTCGTCCTGTGTCGGATCAAGATGGGTATTTTTTAGATGGTCAGGGTCAAAGGATTCTAGGGGGGACAAATGTTGCTGTTGCTACGACGAGTGCACCCGGAGAGTTTTGGATTCCTGGGAATATAGAATGGAGCGGTCAACCTGACACTTGGAGCGGATTCCAATCTGCAACAGGTAATCCAAATTTAACGGCAGTTACAAAAGATCCTACTCAAGATACTGGTGTACTGGGCAGTCTCATCAAAGCGCTCACATTCTTTGCTGCTGCAACACAGAAAGAGACAGGAAACTACACAGCACTTGGCATAAGAGCAAAAGAGACAGCGGCACAGCTCCTCGAGGTTGCTTGGAATTACAATGATGGTGTAGGGATTGTGACAGAGGAAGACAGAGAAGACTACCACCGTTTCTTTAAAAAAGAAGTGTACTTCCCAAATGGCTGGAACGGAACATTTGGTCAAGGAAATCAGATCCCTGGTTCCAGCACCATTCCTTCTGACCCGCAGCGAGGAGGTAACGGAGTGTATACGAGCTTTGCAGATCTTCGTCCGAAAATCAAGCAAGACCCAGCTTGGTCAGCACTGGAGAGTAAATATCAAGCATCTTTTAATGAAGCAACAGGCAAATGGGAAAACGGAGCGCCTAGTTTCACCTATCACCGTTTCTGGTCGCAAGTTGATATGGCTACGGCATATGCAGAATACCATCGTCTCATAAACGAATAGAACGTAGTGCAGCTGCCGGCTTCTTTAGTCGGCGGTCTCCTCATAAGATAAATGAAGTGAAAGCAAAGGTGATGTCATTATGGTTAAAAAGAAAGATTTTATGAATCATTCATCGAATGACGGATCACAGGAACAAGAAAATCAAAGCTGGAGAAAAGAAGCAAATGATCGAATCTTACAACATAGACAAAGAGAGCTTGTCATAAATGTCATCGATAAAGAAAAAAAGCCCTTAGCCGGAATAGAGGTTGAAATAAAACAAATCAGACATGAATTTGCATTTGGTTCAGCAATGAATGACCAAGTACTATTCAATCAAACGTATGCTGATTTTTTTGTCCAACATTTTAATTGGGCTGTGTTTGAAAATGAGGCAAAATGGTATGCAAATGAGCCTGAACGAGGGAAAATAACCTACGAAAAAGCAGATGCCATGCTGAATTTTGCCAATAGACACCAAATTCCAGTGAGGGGGCACGCCTTATTTTGGGAGGTAGAGGATGCCAATCCAAACTGGCTGAAATCATTACCGAATCATGAAGTATATGAAGCCATGAAAAGGCGGCTTGAGCATGCAGGCAATCATTTTAAAGGAAAATTCCGTCATTGGGATGTAAACAACGAAATGATGCATGGTTCATTTTTTAAAGACCGGTTTGGGAAACAGATTTGGAAATGGATGTATGAAGAAACGAAAAAAATTGACCCTCAAGCCTTGCTGTTTGTCAATGATTATAATGTAATCTCATACGGCGAACATCACGCATATAAAGCACATATCAATGAACTTCGTCAGTTGGGGGCACCAGTTGAGGCTATTGGAGTTCAAGGTCACTTTGAAGATCGAGTGGATCCAGTCGTTGTAAAACAAAGACTAGATGTGCTTGCTGAGCTTGGTCTACCGATATGGGTGACAGAGTATGACTCTGTTCATCCGGATGCCAATAGACGAGCGGATAACTTAGAAGCTTTATATCGGGTAGCCTTTAGTCACCCAGCCGTAAAAGGTGTGCTGATGTGGGGATTTTGGGCGGGTGCTCATTGGAGAGGAGAGCACGCTGCCATCGTGAATCATGATTGGTCGTTAAATGAAGCAGGCAGGCGTTATGAAAAGCTTCTACAGGAGTGGACGACACAAAGAGTGGAAAAAACAGATGCGAATGGCCAAGTGACATGTCCAGCGTTTCACGGGACGTATGAGGTTCGAATTGGTGAAGTAAGTAAAATGTTGCAGCAGCAGACGATTGAACTTGACTCAACCAAACATACACCTCTTCAACTAGATATCATCGTACCAGTAGAATAAGAGATTGTGAGGAGAATGGAATGAAAAAATGGGTTCAACGGGTGGCTTGTTTTATGCTGCTGATCACTTTATGGGCGGGTTGGTTCACTCTGACCGTAAAGGCCTCCTCCTATGTGCAAACATCTGGTACACATTTTGTATTGAACAACCACCCATTTTACTTTGCTGGCACAAATAATTATTATTTCCATTACAAATCAAAAAAGATGGTAGATGCTGTTTTTGACGATATGAAGGCAATGGATTTAAAGGTTATTCGTATTTGGGGATTTCACGATGGTACCCCTCAAGAAAACTCAGTCTTACAATCTCGTCCAGGTGTTTATGAAGAATCCGGTTTTCAAAAACTAGACTATGCGATTTATAAAGCAGGGCAGGAAGGAATCAAGCTGGTCATACCGCTCGTGAACAATTGGGATGACTTTGGCGGGATGAATCAATATGTGAAGTGGTTTCAGGCAGGATCACATGATCACTTTTATACAGATTCTCGGATTAAAACAGCTTACAAAAACTATGTGCGCTATGTATTAGAGAGAACCAATACGTACTCAGGTGTTCAATATAAAGATGACCCTGCTATTATGACATGGGAGCTCGCCAATGAGCCGCGCGCTCAGTCAGACCCTTCGGGAGATATACTAGTAAACTGGGCAGATGAAATGAGTGCATGGATCAAATCAATTGACTCGAATCACCTTGTTGCAGTAGGAGACGAAGGGTTCTTTCGCATGACAGGTCATGACGATTGGTTTTACAGTGGGGGAGAAGGTGTTGATTGGGATCGTTTGACTGCTCTCCCTCATATTGATTATGGAACCTATCATTTATACCCGGATCACTGGAATCAGTCTGCTGCATGGGGAGTGAAATGGATCAAAGATCATATCACCCGAGGAAACGCAATCGGAAAACCTGTTGTATTAGAAGAGTTTGGCTATCAAAATCAAACAGCCCGTCCTGATGTATATGATAGCTGGCTGAAGACAATTGAACAGCTCGGAGGCGCAGGCAGCCAATTTTGGATTTTAACAAGCATTCAAGACGATGATTCCCTCTACCCGGATTATGACGGTTTTCGAGTTTTAAAGGAGAAGCCGGGAGGCAGAAATTATTCGTGAACACGCCAAAAGAATGAATGAAAAGAACTGATGAAGAATGCCTGTTTATAAGGAACTTCATTTGCATAAAAAAATTGGATATGGTATAGTTTTTATGGAAATGCTAACGATTACCGAGACAAGAGTGGGGAAACCCGCTCTTTTGTATTGAACAGGCAATTTTTGTCTCGACATTATTCATCCGTTTTCTGCTCCCCCTGCTCACAATAAAGCAGGGTTTTTATGCAGAATGATTGATAAGAGCGTTTATCGAAAGCACAAGGAGGAAGAGAATGAGCAAAAAAGTAGTGGATATCGTAAGCGACATGGTGCAGCCAATTTTAGATGGCTTACAGCTTGAACTCGTTGATGTTGAATTTGTCAAAGAGGGTCAAAACTGGTTCCTTCGCGTATTTATTGACTCTGACAAAGGCGTCGATATCGAGGAGTGTGCCAAAGTGAGCGAAGCCTTGAGCGAAAAGCTTGATGAGGCAGATCCAATTAGCCAAAACTACTTTCTTGAAGTGTCCTCTCCTGGAGCGGAGCGCCCATTAAAGAAAAAAGCTGATTTTGAAAAAGCACTTGGAAAAAATGTTTTCATGAAAACATACGAACCAATTGATGGTGAAAAGGCATTTGAAGGTGAGCTTACAAGCTTTGATGGTGAGATTGCAACAGTGACAGTGAAGATCAAGACAAGAAAGAAAGAGATCAATATTCCATACGAAAAAATTGCTAACGCAAGATTAGCAGTTTCGTTCAATTAACCTTTTCATTGATATAAGGGGGAACCATAAAAATGAGTAGTGAGTTGTTAGATGCCCTGACTGTTCTTGAGAAAGAGAAGGGCATTAGTAAAGAAATTATTATTGAAGCGATAGAAGCTGCACTCATTTCTGCATACAAGCGTAATTTTAATCAAGCACAAAATGTGCGTGTTGATTTGAACCGTGAAACGGGAACGATTCGCGTATTCGCAAGAAAAGATGTTGTAGATGAAGTGTATGATTCTCGCCTTGAAATCTCTGTAGATGATGCAGCAAATATCAACCCGAATTACATGGTGGGTGACGTGGTTGAAATTGAAGTCACACCAAAAGATTTCGGACGCATTGCAGCTCAGACAGCGAAACAAGTCGTGACGCAGCGAGTGAGAGAAGCAGAGCGAGGTGTGATTTACACTGAGTTTATCGATCGTGAGGAAGACATCATGACGGGAATCGTTCAGCGAATTGACAGTAAATTCATTTACGTGTCACTTGGCAAAATCGAAGCCCTTCTTCCGGTCAATGAACAAATGCCAAATGAGGACTACAAACCACATGACCGCATTAAAGTGTTCATTACGAAAGTAGAAAAAACAACAAAAGGACCACAAATTTATGTATCAAGAACACATCCAGGTCTTTTAAAGCGTTTATTTGAAATCGAAGTGCCAGAAATTTATGATGGTACTGTAGAGCTTAAATCTGTCGCTAGAGAAGCTGGGGACCGTTCTAAAATATCTGTTCGTACAGATGATCCTGATGTTGATCCAGTTGGTTCTTGTGTTGGACCTAAAGGTCAGCGTGTACAAGCAATTGTCAATGAGCTGAAAGGCGAAAAAATTGATATTGTTCATTGGTCGAATGACCCGGTTGAATTTGTTGCCAATGCGTTAAGTCCATCAAAAGTTCTTGATGTCATTGTAAATGAAGAAGATAAGGCGACAACTGTCATTGTCCCTGATTATCAGCTGTCATTAGCCATTGGTAAAAGAGGTCAAAATGCGCGTCTAGCAGCGAAATTAACGAGCTGGAAGATTGACATTAAAAGCGAAACAGATGCAAGAGAACTCGGTATTTTCCCAAGAACTGAAGACTCTGAATCTCTTTTCTTAGAGGCTGAACCAGTAGCTGAGGAATCTGACGAATAAGAGGTGATATAAAAGGTGAAAAGCCGAAAAAAAATCCCGCTTAGAAAATGCGTCGTGACGGGAGAAATGAAACCAAAGAAAGAACTGATTCGCGTTGTTCGTTCAAAGGAAGGTGAAGTGTCTGTTGACGCAACCGGAAAAATGAACGGGCGCGGCGCTTACCTTTCTCTCGATAAAGAAACCATTCTTGCGGCGAAGAACAAACGTAGTTTACAGCAGCAATTTCAGACACAGATTGACGAACACATTTTTGAAGAATTACTAGAACTAGCTGAAAAGGTGAAAAAACCGAATGACTGAATCTGAATGGTATCCTTTGCTTGGTCTAGCAAATCGAGCTCGTAAAGTCGTGTCAGGAGAAGATCTGGTGATCAAAGAAATTAGACATGCGCGTGCTAAGCTGGTTCTTCTTGCAGCAGATGCCTCATCCAACACAGAGAAAAAGGTATCTGACAAATGCAAATTTTACAATGTTCCGGTTAGAAAAGTTGAAGACCGTTCCGTTCTCGGACGTTCTATAGGGAAGGAAGCTCGCGTAGTTGTCGCTGTCACTGACCAAGGCTTCGCTAAGAAGCTCATAAGCTTGCTCGATTAATTTATTTGGGGGTGAACGAATGGCTAAAGTGAGAGTATATGAATACGCAAAAGCCATAGATGTTTCAAGTAAAGATATTATAGCAGCGCTTAAGGATATGAACGTGGAAGTGAACAACCACATGGCGACGCTTGAAGACGACACTGTGAAAAAGCTAGACGCTATCTATAAAAAAGCCAAAGCAAAAGAGACAGCTAACGAGAAACCCGCAGAACAAAAAAAACAATCATCTAACAAAAACAATGATAGAAAGAAGAATGACGTGCAGAATAATCAATTTAATAAAAACAAAAAAAACAACAACCAAAACAAAAACAAAAATAAACGCGGCGGCAACAACAAGGCGCAGCATCAGCAAGCAAGACCTGTGAAGCCGAAAAAAGAGCTTCCTGAAAAAATTGAATTTACAAATTCAATGACAGTCGGCCAGCTTGCTGACGAGCTCGGCAAAGAAACTGCTGAAATCATCAAAAAACTGATGATGCTTGGTGTCATGGCTACGATCAACCAAGAGCTCGATAAAGATACAGTCGAATTAATTGCTTCTGAATATGGTGTTCCAGTAGAAGAAGTCATCATTTTAGAAGAAACTGAACTTGAAAAGTATGAAGTTGAAGATAAAGAAGAAGATATGCAAGTACGCCCTCCAGTCGTAACGATCATGGGACACGTTGACCACGGGAAAACAACGCTTCTTGACAGCATTCGTAAAACGAAAGTTGTTGAAGGCGAAGCGGGTGGAATTACGCAGCATATTGGTGCATACCAAATTGAAGAAAACGGTAAGAAAATCACGTTCCTTGATACACCAGGACACGCAGCTTTCACCACGATGCGAGCACGCGGTGCTGAAGTAACAGATACGACGATCTTGGTCGTTGCAGCAGATGACGGTGTCATGCCGCAAACGATTGAAGCGATCAACCACGCAAAAGCGGCAGAGGTGCCAATCATTGTGGCTGTCAATAAAATTGACAAACCAACAGCGAACCCTGACCGCGTGATGCAGGAATTAACTGAGCATGGTCTTGTACCTGAGGCTTGGGGCGGCGAAACCATTTTCGTTCCTTTATCTGCAAAAACAGGTGAAGGCATTGACGAATTGATCGAGATGATCCTTCTTGTCAGCGAAGTAGCAGAACTAAAAGCCAACCCAAATCGTGCGGCAAAAGGAACTGTGATCGAGGCTGAGCTTGATAAAGGAAGAGGTTCTGTTGCAACCCTTCTCGTTCAAACTGGTACACTTCAAGTAGGTGACCCAATCGTTGTCGGAAATACATTTGGCCGTGTACGTGCAATGGTCAATGACATCGGACGCCGCGTGAAAACAGCAGGACCATCTACACCTGTTGAAATCACTGGTTTAAATGATGTACCGCATGCAGGGGATCAGTTCCTCGTATTCAAAGATGAAAAAACAGCTCGTCAAGTCGGTGAGGCGCGTGCGTCTAAACAACTTGATGAACAGCGTTCAGACAAAGCGAAATTATCTCTCGATGACCTATTTGAGCAAATCAAACAAGGTGATGTGAAAGATATCAACTTAATCGTAAAAGCAGACGTACAAGGTTCTGCTGAAGCACTGACGGCAGCTCTTCAAAAAATTGAAGTAGAAGGCGTGAAAGTGAAAATCATCCATACGGGTGTTGGAGCGATTACAGAATCTGATATCATTTTAGCAAGTGCTTCTAATGCGATTGTGATCGGATTTAACGTACGTCCTGATGGCAATGCGAAGAGCACAGCTGAAACAGAAAACGTAGATATCCGCTTACACCGCATCATCTACAAAGTCATCGATGAAATTGAAGCTGCGATGAAAGGAATGCTTGACCCTGAATATGAAGAAAAAGTCATCGGTCAAGTTGAAGTTCGTCAAACGTTCAAAGTATCAAAAATCGGTACAATTGCTGGTGGCTATGTCACTGAAGGTACCATTACTAGAGACAGTGGTATCCGCTTAATTCGTGATGGCGTCGTCATCTTTGAAGGTGAAGTCGACGTATTAAAACGATTCAAAGACGATGTGAAAGAAGTTTCACAAGGCTATGAATGTGGTATTACCATTAAGAAATACAATGATATCCGTGAAGGTGATGTCATGGAATCATTCGTTATGCAAGAAATCGAAAGAAAATGATCGGTTATACCGAGTGTGAGTGTATGATCTATGATGCATCCTCACTGAAGGAAAAACGTGCGGTTCTGCAGCGTATCATGACAAGAACGCGCCATAAATTCAATGTGACCATTGCTGAAATGGACTATCAGGATACATGGCAGCGTACTTCGATCGGAATCGCCGTCATTTCCTCCTCCCGGGTTCAAGTGGAAAAGGAACTTCAGCGTGTGTTAAGCTTTATTGATTCTTTTCCGGAAATTGAACGAACGATCACGAAAACTGAGTGGTTTTAATTAGAGGTGATAAGATCATGAGTATGAGAGCAACCCGTGTGGGTGAGCAAATGAAAAAAGAATTAGGCGACATCCTTGGCAGAAAGCTAAAAGATCCAAGAATCGGCTTTTTGACTGTAACGGATGTTGAAGTATCCGGTGATTTGCAAATTGCTAAAGTCTATATTTCTGTTCTTGGCGACGAGAAGAAAAGAGAGGAAACCTTAAAAGGCCTTGCAAAGGCGAAAGGGTATATCCGCTCTGAAATTGGCAATCGAATCAGACTTCGCAAAACACCAGAGCTTCACTTTGAATTCGATGAGTCTGTAGACTACGGTAACCGAATTGAAAGCCTGATTGCTGAACTAAACACAAAAGATCACGAATAAGACGTTGAAATAAGGATAGGCGATGATCGTCTGTCCTTTTTCATCGTTTATGAAAGGAGAGAACGCAGGTGCAAAACGGTGTTCTTTTATTACATAAAGAAAGAGGCATGACCTCTCACGACTGTGTGTTTAAAGTGAGAAAGATTTTACACACAAAAAAAGTGGGACATACAGGGACACTCGATCCAGAGGTTTCAGGTGTTCTGCCTATTTGTATTGGGCGAGCGACAAAAATTGTGGAGTACTTAACAGATAAATCGAAAACGTATGATGCGGAAATCACCATTGGATTTTCTACAACGACAGAAGACCAAACAGGTGAAGTAGTAGAAGAAAAAAAGGTGCCGGTACCGATGTCAGAAGATGACATTGATGCTGCGTTGAAACAATTTGAAGGAACCATTGAACAGATCCCTCCGATGTTTTCTGCTGTGAAAATTGGCGGAAAAAAGCTCTATGAATATGCGAGGCAAGGCATTGAAATTGAACGTCCAAGCCGTGAAATTACCATTCATCGCATCGAGCGGACAACACCTGTCACATTTGAAAATGGTAAAGTATCATTTAGATTCACCGTACTGTGTTCAAAAGGCACATATGTGAGAACGTTAGCCGTCGATATCGGAAAAAAACTTGGGTTTCCAGCCCACATGTCTCACCTCATTCGCATAGGATCTGGTGACTTTACGTTAGATGAATGTATCACTCTTGATGAGTTGCGGGAGATCAGCGAGAAAGGAACGGTTGAGGAACATCTTGTGCCGATCGAGCGTGCGCTCAATCATTTGCCGAAATGGGAGATAAATGATACATTAGCAAGTAAAGTGGAAAACGGTGCAGTCCTACCTATGCCTGATGAATTTGCTCATTTTGCAGAGGAAGATCGTGTCGCTGTCTTTGCTCCTTCAGGCCGTTGTATGGCGATTTATATGAAGCACCCGACCAAACAGAACCTGATGAAGCCGGCGAAGATTTTATCACAGGACAAGCAATCTTAAAGAAAAGGTGACCATCTCGTGAAGACTATACATATTTCACACCCACATACATTGAATCAAAAGGATCAAGTCCCGTCTGTGATGGCTTTAGGGTATTTTGACGGTGTTCACCTCGGACACCAAAAAGTGATTGATGCAGCGAAAAACATTGCGGAAAAAGAGGGTTTAGCTCTAGCTGTCATGACTTTTCATCCTCATCCATCACATGTTCTGCAAAAAGCACGTGAACCAAAAGACTTAATCACACCGCTTGAGGATAAGATTGATTTTATCGAACAATTAGGTGCTGACTACTTATACATTGTGCAATTCAGCGAAAGCTTTGCAGCACTGTCTCCTCAAGAGTTTGTCGATCAATATTTGGACGAACTGAATGTGAAGCATGCAGTCGCTGGTTTCGATTTTACATTCGGCCGGTTTGGCGCAGGCACAATGGAAACGTTTGACGAATACGGGAAAGGGCGGATTGCTGCGACCATTGTACCTAAGCTTTCCAACAAAGACCGGAAAGTCAGCTCGACCCTTATACGTTCCGCATTGAAAAATGGAGACGTTGAATATGTGAGTGAGCTTTTAGGGAAACCGTATCAGCTGCGCGGCATTGTGATTCATGGAGATAAACGAGGACGCACGATTGGCTTTCCAACCGCCAATGTTGGTTTATCTGCTGAATACATCATCCCGCCAACAGGCGTATATGCAGTGAGAGCGGAAGTGAAAGGCAAGGTGTATGACGGTGTTTGTAACGTTGGCTACAAACCAACATTTTATGAAAAACGTCCTGATCAGCCTGCGATTGAAGTGAACCTTTTTGATTTTAACGAAGAAATTTATGGTGAACCGATTAAATTACAGTGGTACAAACGGATTCGCAGTGAACAAAAATTTAACGGTATCCAAGAATTAACGGCTCAAATTAGTCAAGATAAAGAAGAAGCGATTCAGTTTTTTCAAAATCATCTTCATTAAACAAAAAAATCACAGAAAAACCGCTCTATCATTTGCAAAATCGGCATATTTTTAGTATGATAATTCCTGTAGCTTTAAAACCACTTACTTGGCAGGCCGACTTCACCGACGGTTGCGAGGTAGATGGGGCTAACATGATTTGGAGGTGAAACAGGATGGCTATTACTCAAGAGCGTAAAACTCAATTAATTAATGAGTTCAAAACACACGAATCTGATACTGGATCTCCAGAAGTTCAGATCGCTGTCCTAACAGAATCAATTAACAACTTGAACGAGCATTTACGTACTCATAAGAAAGATCACCACTCACGTCGCGGTCTTTTGAAAATGGTAGGTAGACGTCGTAATCTTCTTACGTATCTACGTAATAAAGACGTAACTCGTTACCGTGAGTTAATTAACAAACTAGGCTTACGTCGATAATCGTAAAAAGCGGGAGGATTCCCGCTTTTTTATCGTATAATCACTAATATTTTATGGTTAAAATGTTGAAAGAATGGCAAAAACCCTTCTACATACAGCTTTCACATTGATATGTGAAAATCATTTTGTTCATAATAAGAAATAACCTAAAAACTTTACGACAAGAGAGGAGTTTATCTCAGAATGGGACAAGAGAAACAAGTCTTCACCATAGACTGGGCTGGACGTCAACTGACAGTTGAAACTGGCCAGCTTGCAAAGCAAGCAAACGGAGCGGTTCTCGTACGCTACGGAGATACGGCTGTGCTTAGCTCAGCAACAGCTTCTAAAGAACCAAAACCACTTGATTTTTTCCCGCTCACTGTAAACTACGAAGAAAGATTATATGCAGTTGGTAAAATTCCTGGTGGTTTCATTAAAAGAGAAGGCCGCCCAAGTGAAAAAGCAATCCTTGCGAGCCGCTTAATTGACAGACCGATCCGTCCACTATTTGCAGACGGATTTAGAAATGAAGTACAAGTCATTAGTATTGTCATGAGTGTGGATCAAGATTGTTCATCTGAAATGGCTGCAATGTTTGGCTCATCTTTAGCTTTATGTGTGTCTGACATTCCATTTGAGGGACCAATCGCTGGCGTGACAGTAGGACGAGTAGATGGAAAGCTCATCATCAACCCAAATGTTGAGCAGCTTGAACAAAGCGATATCAACCTTGTTGTAGCTGGAACAAAAGATGCAATCAACATGGTAGAAGCTGGTGCTGATGAAGTACCAGAAGAAACAATGCTTGAAGCCATCATGTACGGCCATCAAGAGATCAAACGCTTAATCGAATTCCAAGAAGAAATTGTAAAAGCTGTCGGTAAAGAAAAAATCGATATTCCTTTATATGAAGTCGATCAAGCATTAGCAGAGGAAGTAAAACAACTTGCTGAAGCGGATCTACTGAAAGCGATTCAAGTACATGAGAAGCATGCTCGTGAAGATGCCATCAGTGCTGTGAAAAAAGCTGTCGTTCAAAAATTTGAAGAAGAAGAGCGTGACGAAGCAACGATTAAACAAGCGAAGGATGTCTTAAACAAGCTTGTGAAAAACGAAGTTCGCCGCCTTATTACTGAAGAGAAGGTACGTCCAGATGGACGCGGCGTTGATCAAATCCGTCCACTTTCTTCAGAAGTAGGACTTCTTCCAAGAACGCACGGTTCAGGATTGTTTACAAGAGGCCAAACACAGGCACTCAGTATTTGTACATTAGGTGCACTTGGTGATGTACAGATTCTTGATGGTCTTGGTGTTGAAGAGTCTAAGCGATTCATGCACCATTATAACTTCCCACAATTCAGTGTTGGTGAGACCGGCCCAATGCGTGGTCCAGGCCGTCGTGAGATTGGACATGGTGCGCTAGGCGAACGTGCATTAGAGCCAGTCATTCCATCTGAAAAAGATTTCCCTTATACGGTTCGCCTTGTGTCTGAGGTGTTAGAATCAAACGGTTCTACTTCACAAGCAAGTATTTGTGCGAGCACACTTGCGATGATGGATGCAGGTGTTCCAATTAAAGCACCAGTTGCAGGGATTGCAATGGGACTTGTTAAATCTGGTGAATACTACACAGTGCTGACAGACATTCAAGGAATGGAAGATGCACTTGGAGATATGGACTTTAAAGTAGCAGGTACATCTAAAGGTGTAACAGCGCTTCAAATGGACATTAAAATCGATGGTCTATCAAAAGACATTTTAGAAGAAGCACTTCAACAAGCGAAAAAAGGAAGAATGGAAATTTTAGATAGCATGCTGTCAACGATTCCAGCTTCTAGAGGAGAATTGTCACGTTATGCACCAAAAATCTTAACGATGACAATCAATCCAGATAAAATTCGCGATGTCATTGGACCAAGCGGTAAACAAATCAATAAAATCATTGAAGATACCGGTGTGAAAATTGATATTGAACAAGACGGTACAATCTTTATCTCTTCTACTGAAGAAGACATGAACCAAAAAGCGAAGAAAATCATTGAAGATCTTGTCAGAGAAGTTGAAGTTGGCCAACTTTACTTAGGTAAAGTGAAACGAATTGAAAAATTCGGTGCCTTCCTTGAAATCTTCAGCGGCAAAGATGGACTTGTTCATATTTCTGAGCTTGCACTTGAACGTGTTGGCAAAGTAGAAGATGTCGTGAAGATTGGTGACGAACTACTCGTCAAAGTCACTGAGATCGATAAACAAGGCCGTGTAAACCTTTCTCGTAAAGCTGTTTTACGTGAAGAAAAGGAAAAAGAAGAAAAGCAGTCTTAATGAGAACAAATAAAATGTGTTAGAAGCCAGGTATCCGTGCCAGGCTTCTTTCTTTTCTTGCGTGTAACAATAGTTCTAGCTTGTTTCTCCCCATCATAATTTGTGGTAAAGGGGAGGGACAACCATTGAAAAAAACGATACCATTCTTTGTGTTTGTATTTTTACTGCTCGTGTCATATCAAACGATGAAGCAGCCGGCTGCTGTTACATATATGAATTCAATGAAAGAGCACGCCGAGGTAGCATCTGTTTCAAAAGATATTCTGTATCAAGAGATCGAATCGAAGTCTTCTGACTATGAAGAGAAGCCGCAAAATGCTAAGATTGATAAAGTGTGGAAAAAGATGCCTGGTTTAAATGGACAGACAGTCGATATCGATGCTTCTTACGAAAAAATGAAAAAACAGGGCTCTTTCGATGAAAAGCTGCTTGTTTTTAAAGAAACAAAACCATCTGTCCATTTACATGAACTTGGTGCTGAACCTATCTATAAGGGACATCCAGACAAAAAGATGAATGCATTCCTGATCAATGTAGCTTGGGGCGACGAGCATTTAACAAAGATGTTGAATACACTAGAAAAGCATCAAGTGAAGGCAACCTTTTTCTTAGAAGGCAAATGGGTGAAAAACAGTCCAGACCTTGCTAAAAAAATCGTGGCAGATGGTCATGAAATTGGAAATCATTCATACAATCACCCGGATATGCGCACACTGACAAGAGAACGAGCATTAGAGCAGATGATTAAAACAAATCGCCAAATTGAAGAATCCCTTGGGAAAAAACCGATATGGTTTGCGCCTCCAAGCGGCAGCTTTAAAGAAGAAACAGTAAAGCTTGCGAAACAAGAAGGAATGGAAACCATTATGTGGACAGTAGACACGATCGACTGGCAAAAACCATCACCAGCTGTATTACAAAAACGAGTGCTTGGGAAAATTCACAATGGGGCGATGATATTAATGCATCCAACAGACGCAACAGCGAGAAGTCTTGACGCACTTATCACTCAAATCAAAGAAAGAGGATATGAATTAGGAACGGTTTCTGACCTTCTAAGTGAAAAAAGACATCCGTGATGCGATCTGTTTGTTGAATAGGAGGAGCAAAACTTGGTCAAAACGTATACATGCCAAAACGGAGTAAGAATTGTACTTGAAAACAATCCCACTGTAAGGTCTGTCGCAATTGGCGTCTGGATTGGAACAGGTTCTAGACATGAGACACCAGAAGTAAATGGGATCTCACACTTTTTAGAGCATATGTTCTTTAAAGGAACAAGGACGAGATCTGCACGTGATATCGCAGAATCCTTTGACCGCATTGGTGGTCAAGTGAATGCCTTTACGTCAAAAGAATATACTTGCTATTATGCAAAGGTACTTGATTCACATGCTGGCTATGCCCTCGATGTATTGAGTGACATGTTTTTCAACTCTGCTTTTGACGAAGAAGAGCTGAAGAAAGAAAAAAATGTGGTCTATGAAGAAATTAAAATGTATGAAGATACTCCTGATGACATCGTTCATGATTTGTTAAGCAAAGCTATTTACGGTGATCATTCATTAGGTTATCCGATTTTAGGGACAGAGGAAACACTCTCTACTTTTAACGGTGATTCCCTTAGAAAATATATGGACGAATTCTATACGCCGGATCGCGTCGTCATCTCTGTAGCAGGGAACGTCGATGACACCTTCATTCGTGAGGTCGAAACATTATTTGGCTCGTATGAAGGAAAGGGGAAAAAGCAGCCTGTCGAAGCCCCGCAATTCCACTATGACAAACTGACACGCAAAAAGGAAACAGAGCAGGCGCATCTTTGCATGGGCTTTAACGGACTTCCTGCTGGAGATCAGGGCATCTATGACTTAATCGTCTTAAATAATGTTCTAGGCGGTAGCATGAGCAGCCGGTTGTTCCAAGACGTAAGAGAAGATAAAGGACTTGCGTATTCTGTATTCAGCTATCATAGTTCATTTGCAGATAACGGAATGCTGACGATCTATGGTGGAACTGGAGCGAAACAGCTGAATCTGCTATCTGAAACCATCTTACAAACATTAGACGTCTTAAAACGTGAGGGAATTACGCAGAAAGAACTTGAAAACTCTAAGGAGCAAATGAAAGGCAACCTCATGCTTAGTCTTGAAAGCACAAACAGCAAGATGAGCCGAAATGGTAAAAATGAATTACTCCTTGGCAAACATCGTACGCTTGATGAAATTATTGATGAAATCAATCGCGTCTCATTAGACGGCGTGAACAATTTATCGAAAAGAATCTTTACAGAAGATTATGCCCTCTCGCTTATTAGTCCGACGGGTGATCAGCCATCATAATGTAAACAACACGGCAGACTTCTCAAGAGGTCTGCCGTTTATTGTATACCAAGAAGAAAGGGGCCCTGCGTTCATGAAACACGAAAAACTGAAACAGCTATCTCCGCTTCTTAAACAAGCCATCTCTTTCCAGCCGATGACATCTGGATTTTCGGGAGACCGCACCTTTTTGGTCATAACGCCTAGTGAAAAGCTAGTACTCAAGCTATCAGACATTCAGAAATATTCCAGTTTGAAAAAGAAAGCGTCCATTCAGCAGAAGTTAAAAAATCGAGGCGTTATTTGTTCTGAAGTGATGGAGGTCGGAGTGAGTGCTGAACAAAACTGTACCTTTCGTATTTTTCCATTTATCGAAGGAGAGATTGCTAGAGCATCCATTCATCTGCTCACAGAAGAAGAGCAGTATGAAATCGGAAGGCGGGCAGGCAGAGACTTGAGTATCATGCATACATGCGATGCCCCTTTTTATGCAGCCCCTTGGGATAAGAAGGTATTAGCGAAACATGAACGGTATGTATATGCCTATCAATCAAGTGGAGTTGCCTTTTCCCATGATCAATTCGTATTAGATTTTATTCAGTCACATGCTGATGTAGTTAAAGAGAGACCAAACCAGTTCCAGCACGATGATTTTCATGTAGGGAATATCATCATACAACGTCATCAATATGCGGGTGTGATCGACTTTGATCAATCCGACTGGGGTGATCCGATTCATGACTTTTATAAACTGTCTTTATTCAGTCGAGAAAGCAGCATTCCATTTTCAGCCGGGCAATTGGATGCCTATTTAAGTACGCAGACAACACATGATTTTTGGCTTCTTTTTTCCATCTATACAGCCATGAGCTGTTTTTCTTCTATTGTTTGGACGTTATCCTATGACCCGGGGCATGTAAAAGACATGGTGAATCGAGTGGAGAGAATGCTGACAGACCATAAGCGTTTTACTCAACTGACGCCAGTTTGGTATACAGATTGGCTTGATTCGTGCGTGTAGAACGGGACGGTCTATTCACCCTCTGTGCTGCATATATGATATGGAAGGGGAGTGATGCGATTTTGAGGCTGAGTGAGCTGTCAGGAAAAGAGATCGTCGATATTAAAAGAGCGGAGCGGCTTGGCGTGCTTGGACAAACCGACCTTGAAATAAATGAACAGGACGGTCAAATTACAGCACTCATCATACCTTCCGTCAAATGGTTTGGCTTTCGAAAACAAGGAAATGACATCCGCGTTCCGTGGAATCACATTCAAAAAATAGGATCAGATATGATCATTCTCGATGTGCCTGAAGAACTTCAGCCGCACGGAGAAAAAGAGCACCCATCATAAAAGGGTGCTCTTTTTCTTTTCTCTCCCCGATTTGTTCACAGGCTGAATCCTCTCCTCATATGCTGAAAGGGAGATTCGGAAAATATTACAGACTTTTTTAAATAAAGAAGGTGAACGGTCAGTATGTTGAGCGGTTTAACGGTTGCGGTGATCGGGGGAGATGCTAGGCAGCTTGAAATCATTCGCAAGCTGTCACAGCAGCATGCCAAAGTGTTTTTGGTCGGTTTTGATCAGCTGGATCATGGATTTATTGGTGCTGAAAAGCTGAAAATGTCAGAGCTTCCATTTGAGCAGGTAGACAGTATGATCCTTCCGGTATCAGGTGCTACAGACGAAGGGGTCGTTGCCACCGTTTTTTCAAATGAGAAGGTCGTGCTAGAAGCTAAATATTTAGAAAGAACCCCTGCACATTGTACCTTGTACTCAGGTATTTCTAATATGTACTTAGACAATATGGCAAAGCAGGTGAACCGGAAGCTTGTGAAGCTGTTTGAGCGAGATGATATTGCCATATATAACTCTATTCCAACAGTTGAAGGGATTATCATGATGGCTATTCAGCAAACGGACTATACGATTCATGGGTCACATGTCGCTGTTCTCGGACTTGGTCGAACAGGGCTCACCATTGCCCGCACATTTCGGGCGCTAGGTGCGGAAGTGAAAGTTGGTGCTGCGGATACAGCCCATTTAGCGCGAGCCTTTGAGATGGGACTTGATCCATTTTCAATGGACCGTTTAAAAGATGAAGTAACGGATGTCGACATCATCATCAATACGATTCCAAGCTTAGTATTAGATTCATCTGTCATCGTCAGCATGACACCAAAGACACTCATTTTGGATATCGCCTCCCGCCCAGGTGGAACAGACTTTGACTTTGCACAAAAGCATGGAGTGAAGGCACTTCTTGCACCAGGACTTCCAGGGATTGTGGCACCAAAGACAGCCGGGCAGATCATTGCAAAAGTGCTTTCTGGGCTCTTATGTGAACTTGCGGAGGAAAAAAGGGGGATGAAATCATGACTACACTAAAAGGGAAAAGAATCGGCTTTGGTTTAACAGGTTCTCACTGCACGTACGAAGCCGTTTTTCCGCAAATCGAATCACTCGTGAAAGAAGGGGCAGAAGTGCGTCCTGTCGTGTCGTATACGGTGCAAAATACAAATACGAGATTCGGAGAAGGAGCGGACTGGATTGAGCGGATTGAGAAGCTGACAGGATTTCAAGCGATTGACTCAATCGTCAAAGCAGAGCCACTCGGACCTAAACTTCCACTTGATTGTATGGTCATTGCGCCTTTAACAGGCAATTCAATGGCGAAATTTGCAAATGCACTGACAGACAGTCCAGTCTTAATGGCTGCTAAGGCGACCATTCGTAATCATCGCCCTGTCGTTTTAGGCATTTCCACCAATGATGCATTAGGTTTAAATGGTACAAATCTCATGAGACTCATGTCGACAAAGAACATTTTCTTTATTCCATTCGGCCAAGATGATCCATTCAAAAAACCGACTTCCATGGTAGCGCATATGGATCTACTGACGAAAACAGTAGAAGAGGCGCTCGAGCATAGACAAATTCAGCCCATTTTAATTGGATCAAACGAATAATAGATTCACTAGAAAATCATGAAAGATTCAAAAAAGGTACTTCAAGCCTTGCTTTTCTATGGTAAAATAAAATGTAAAAAGTCATAGGATGGCCATCCGAAAGAAAAGAATCATGGATGGGTCGGAAGGAGTTTTACTGATGGGAAGAGGATTGCATGTAGCTGTAGTTGGAGCGACTGGAGCTGTCGGTCAACAAATGTTAAAAACACTAGCTGACAGAGATTTTGAAATGGATACACTTACTCTACTATCCTCAAAACGTTCTGCTGGAACAAAAGTGACATTCAGAGGTCAAGAGTATACCGTTCAAGAAGCAACACCTGAAAGCTTTGAAGGGGTCAATATTGCACTATTCAGTGCGGGAGGAAATGTTTCCAAAGCGCTAGCTCCTGAAGCGGTCAAACGAGGTGCAATTGTTGTCGATAATACAAGTGCTTTTCGTATGGACGAAAATACCCCTCTTGTCGTACCAGAGGTAAACGAAAAAGATTTGCATGACCATCAAGGGATCATTGCAAACCCTAACTGTTCAACGATTCAAATGGTGGCGGCGCTAGAACCGCTTCGTCAAGCGTATGGCATGAAAAAAGTCATTGTGTCTACTTACCAAGCAGTATCAGGTGCAGGACATGAAGCCATTGACGAACTGTACAGCCAGTCGCAAGCCATTCTAAATAAAGAAGATGTGAAACCAGAAGTCATGCCTTATCAAATTGCCTTTAATGCGATTCCGCAAATTGATAAATTCCAAGACAATGGCTATACATTTGAAGAAATGAAAATGATCAATGAAACGAAAAAAATCATGCACTTGCCAGAGCTGCAAGTAGCGGCAACATGTGTGAGACTGCCAATTGAAACGGGTCATTCAGAATCGGTTTACGTTGAACTGGAATCAAATGACGCAACGGTTGATGACATCAAGTCCATCCTAAAAGATGCACCAGGCATCACATTACAAGATGATCCGTCTCAGCAAATTTATCCAATGCCTGCAGATGCTGTTGGTAAAAACGACGTATTTGTCGGCCGCATTCGGAAGGATTTGGATCGTCCAAATGGCTTCCATATGTGGATTGTATCTGATAACCTGCTAAAAGGCGCTGCATGGAACTCCGTTCAAATTGCAGAAAGCTTACGAGCATTAAAATTAGTTTAACATTCAATGGATGATGAGGACGAATAGAAGAGAGTTAGGCATCTTTCGCCTACTCTCTTCTGTTACGTCAGAATGAACTTGGAGTGAAAACAGTGAAAATAATTGTCCAAAAATTTGGCGGTACATCTGTCAAAGATGATCAAGGGAGAAAAAGGGCACTTGCACATATCTTATCTGCAAAAGAGAAAGGCTATAAATCGGTCGTTGTCGTGTCTGCGATGGGACGAAAAGGCGATCCTTATGCGACAGATACGCTGCTTGGTCTGCTTTACGGCAATGCGCAGCATATGACAAACCGAGAAAAAGATTTACTCGTGTCTTGCGGAGAAAATATTTCAGCTGTTGTTTTTTCAAGTATGCTGAATGAAAACGGGCTAAAGGCTGTAGCGATGACTGGATCACAGGCAGGCTTTGTGACAGATAAAGAACATACAAATGCGAAAATTATTGACATGAAGTGTGAACGTCTTGAGGCGGCACTTTCAGAGCATGACGTGGTTGTCGTTGCTGGATTCCAAGGCGCTGCAAAAAATGGAGACGTGACAACAATCGGACGAGGCGGCAGTGATACGTCAGCTGCTGCGTTAGGCGCTGCATTGCAGGCAGATTTCATCGATATTTTTACAGATGTAGAAGGGGTCATGACAGCAGATCCTCGTATCGTAGAAAATGCAAAACCACTGAGAGTCGTGACATACACAGAAATTTGTAACCTCGCATACCAAGGGGCAAAAGTCATTCACCCTAGAGCTGTTGAAATTGCCATGCAAGCAAAAGTACCAATGAGGGTCCGTTCAACATACTCTGATGATGAGGGCACACTCGTGACATCACACTACTCAGATAAAATGAGTCATGATGTGTACGACCGCCTGATTACGGGTATTGCACATGTCAATGATGTCACACAAATCAAAGTCCCAGCTAAAGAGGGACAGTACAGCGTACAAACAGAAGTCTTTAAAGCAATGGCAAATGCCCAAATCAGTGTCGATTTCTTCAACATTACACCGAGCGAAATCGTCTATACGGTGACAGGTGCAATGACTGAAAAAGCAACGGCGATCCTAAAAGATCTGGGCTATACGCCGATTGTCACGACAAACTGTGCAAAGGTATCAGCTGTTGGAGCAGGCATTATGGGTGTACCAGGTGTCACATCTAAAATTGTATCTGCACTATCTGAGCAAAATATTCCGATCTTACAGTCCGCTGACAGTCATACGACGATTTGGGTGTTAGTGAACGAAGAAAACATGAGAGCGGCTGTCAATGCCCTTCATGAAGTGTTTGAACTTTCAAGATAAATGTGATTGAATCATGATGAGGTGAAAAAAATGAATTTCGGAAATATCGCAACAGCTATGATTACACCTTTTGATAAAAAGGGCAACATTGATTTCCAAAAGCTATCAATTCTCATTGATTACTTGTTAAAAAATGGCAGTGACTCTTTAGTCGTTGCAGGGACAACAGGCGAATCGCCAACTTTATCGACTGAAGAAAAAGTCGCTCTTTTTCAGCAATCGGTGAAATTAGCAAATGGTCGTTGTAAAATCATTGCAGGAACAGGCAGTAATAACACAAATGCGTCTATTAAACTAACGAAAAAAGCAGAAGAAGCGGGCGTTGATGCAGTGATGCTTGTCGTACCTTACTACAACAAGCCATCACAGGAAGGCATGTATGCACACTTTAAAGCAATTGCCGAGTCTACATCTCTTCCTGTCATGCTTTACAATGTACCAGGAAGAACAGTTGCTTCATTAGCACCAGAAACAACGATTAAGCTTGCGCAAATACCGAACATTGTCGCAATCAAAGAAGCAAGCGGTGATCTAGATGCCATGACAAAAATCATTGCAGAGACACCAGAAGATTTTGACGTTTACTCTGGTGACGACAGCCTAACGCTTCCTGCGGTTGCGATTGGTGCAAGAGGAGTTGTCTCTGTGGCTTCTCATATCGTAGGCCTTGATATGCAACAAATGTTAAAAAGCTACGCTTCAGGACAAACAGCGAATGCGGCATTGATTCATCAAAAGCTGGTGCCGATCATGAACCAGCTGTTCTCAGCGCCAAATCCAACGCCTGTCAAAACAGCTCTTCAGCTGAAAGGATTAGATGTCGGATCCGTTCGACTCCCGCTTTTACCTTTATCAGAAGAAGAAAGACTGAATTTAAGCAGCGTATTAAACAGCTGATCAAAACAAAAAAATTCGTAAGCGGTCATTCTCAGATGTCCCTGAGTATGACCGTTTTTTATACATAAACACTTTCTTAAAATGTGACTTCATCTTGTTTTCTAAAATTAGATTCAGTTATAATAGCATTAAGCGATGATGGACGGGCTTGAGACTAGGAGGATAAGAATTTTGAAAAAGAAAAATACAGAGAACGTAAGAATTATTGCACTGGGAGGCGTTGGAGAAATCGGGAAAAACTTATATGTCATTGAGATTGATTCCGACATATATGTTGTAGATGCAGGACTCATGCATCCAGAAAACGAAATGCTAGGCATTGACGTGGTCATTCCTGATATCTCTTATTTAACAGAACGAGCTGATCGGGTGAAAGCAATTTTTCTTACCCACGGACATGATGAAGCAATCGGAGGCGTATTCCATTGCTTAAGCAAATTGTCTGTACCAGTTTACGGCACGAAGCTGACCCTTGCGTTACTTCGAGAAAAGTTAAAGCAATACGGCTTCAATCAAAAAGCTGATTTGCGAGAGGTTCATGCAAAGTCAGTCATTACATTTGAAACAACAAAGGTATCATTCTTTAGAACGAATCACAGTATTCCTGATTCAGTCGGAATCAGCTTCAAAACATCTCTTGGTTCAATCGTATGCACAGGTGATTTTAAATTTGATCAAACCCCAGCGCTTAACCAAGCCTGTGACATCGGAGAGATTGCGAAAATTGGAAACAATGGCGTTTTAGCACTTCTTTCAGACAGTGCAAATGCGGAAAAACCAGGCTATACACCTTCTGAGGCGCTCGTCCAAGACGAAATCTCAAATGCGATGTACAATGCTGAAAACCGTGTGATTGTGGCTGTATCTTCATCAAATATTAATCGTGTACAGCAAATCATTAATGCCACAAACCAAAATGGCCGTAAGCTTGCAGTAGCAGGAAAAAATATGATGACAACTCTTCAGCTTGCGATCAAACTTGGTTATGTGACAGCGGACGAAGAATTATTTGTTCCAGTCCAAGAAGTGAAAAAAATGGCGAAAAACAGTGTGGTCATTCTCACAGCAGGAAGCCACGGCGAGCCTCTCGCTGCTTTAACAAAAATGGCGAAACAAAATCACAAACAGCTTCATATTGAAAAAGATGACACGGTTGTGATTGCGTCTACACCTCTTCCAGGACAAGAACTTACCTATTCAAAAACGGTGGATTTCCTTACAAGAAGCGGAGCACAAGTGATTTTTGCTCAAAAACGTGTGCATGTATCTGGACATGGCTGTCAAGAAGAGTTAAAGCTTATGCTGAACTTACTGAAGCCAAAGTATTTAATTCCAGTAAACGGCGAATATCGCATGCAAAAAGCACATTCTCGTATTGCTGAAGAAGTGGGCATGAAACGAAGCGACATTTTCTTAATTGATAAAGGGGATGTTGTGGAATTTAGAGGTCAAAACGTCAAAATCGGTGAAAAAGTACATCAAGGGAACATTTTGATCGATGGTCTTGGTGTTGGTGATATTGGGAATATTGTCTTACGTGATAGACGCCTATTGTCTCAAGATGGCATCTTAATTGTGGTCATTACGCTCGATAAACAAAAGAAACAATTAATTTCTGGACCTGAGATCATCACAAGAGGATTTGTTTATGTAAGAGAATCCGAAGAGCTGATTGTGAAAGCAACAGAAATGGTCAAAGGGATTGTGAAAGAGCAAACGGAAAACTCAATTGTTGAATGGTCAACACTGAAACAATCCATGCGCGATGTACTAAATCAATTCCTATATGAAAAAACAAAACGTAAGCCAATGATCATTCCAATTATTATGGAAGTGTGATGAGAAAAGCCCAAAGAGCACAAGCTCTTTGGGCTTTAGATTGTTGACAAAGTGCTAAAATGAACTTTATTTTAGCACTTTGTCTTCTTTTTAGCGTGATAGAAAACCTTTGCAGTCTAGGAAGGACGAGCACCGGAGCGGAGCGAATTTGACATTCGTGAGTACCGAAGCGCAGGACTGACAACGAATGCGAGGGTTTGTCTACACGCTAAGCCCAAGGAGCACAAGCTCTTTGGGCTTTTTTGATGTGACATGATGAATGCGGATGGAATGTGACGATCTTGTTCATAATAGGAGGAGAGTTTTTAGGAAAGGATGGAGACAAATGGACGAACAGAATGAACAGCAGCCTGAGCGAAAACCAGAAGAAAAAGATAGCATTATGAGCAAAATACAACAGCTTGGTGAAACAGCCGTCCCGCAGTTGTCACAAGATACAAACATACATTGCCTGACTATTATTGGACAAATTGAAGGGCACATGCAGCTGCCGCCACAAAATAAAACAACCAAATACGAACATGTCATTCCACAAATCGTAGCAGTTGAACAAAACCCAAAAATTGAAGGACTTCTAATCATTTTAAATACAGTCGGCGGCGATGTAGAAGCAGGACTAGCCATTGCGGAAATGCTCGCTTCTTTATCCAAACCGACTGTATCCATTGTGCTTGGCGGCGGCCACTCTATTGGGGTCCCAATCGCCGTATCGTGTGATTATTCATACATTGCCGAAACAGCAACGATGACCATTCACCCTGTACGCTTAACCGGTCTAGTCATTGGTGTTCCGCAAACCTTTGAATACTTAGATAAAATGCAGGAAAGAGTCATTAATTTTGTCACGAGTCACTCAAACATTACAGAAGAGAAATTTAAAGAGCTTATGTTCTCTAAAGGCAATTTAACAAGAGACATCGGGACAAATGTCGTTGGTCATGAGGCGGCTGAATACGGACTGATGCATGAAGTCGGCGGCGTTGGACAAGCGATTAAAAAGCTGAACGAGCTTATTGGCGAACGGGCTGCACAAAACGAGGGGCTGATCCAATGATTTTATATACAACTATGCCTTATGAAGCCATTTACGCTGAGGAACAAGGAGAGCGCAAACTCCAGCAGGTATACATTCAGGGCGTGCCAGTGATGGTTGAAATGAAAGAAGATGAAGCGGAAATCGTTCAAGTAATGAGTACCAATCCAATGGACTTTTTGAATCAAGAGCTTGCACCAGGTAAGCGATTGAAGTTACATTTAGGCACCAATCAAACCGACTCATATGAATGATTCTATGCTATAATAAAGGGAAAACTTACAACAAGATGCAGCCAAAACCAGGCTGCTTTCTTTCTGATCTTTTCGTAGGTTATATTTTCTTTTGTAGTAAGGTGATGAGTATGGCGAAAAAGAGAAAACGTAAAACAAGAAAAAAACAAAATAAACAGCTAAAACTGAAATACGAACTAAATGGGTTAGTCTGTATTGCCATAGCGATCATTGCCATTTTACAGCTAGGTGTAGTTGGACAAACCTTTGTACATCTATTCCGATTCTTTGCAGGTGAATGGTTTATTCTCTGCCTTATCGGATTATTTCTTTTTGGTGTGACGATCTTTTGGAAAAAACAAATTCCTGATTTACTGACAAGAAGAAAAGCAGGTTTATACTGCATCATTGCGAGTATCTTGCTTTTGTCCCATGTGAAGCTTTTTCAGCATCTTTCAGCTGCAGGCGTGATAGGTTCTCAAAGTGTAATCAGAAATACGTTTGAGTTATTCTTAATGGATATGAAAGGTGAGACAGGCTCGCCCGATTTAGGAGGCGGTATGATCGGTGCTGTATTATTTGCGGCCTCCTATTTCTTGTTTGCACAAGCAGGGTCGCAAATCATGGCCATTGTGCTAATGCTGATCGGCATTGTGCTGATCACAAACCGGTCACTGCAAGAAATGGTCAAAAAAGTAACGCTGCCTGTATCACAATTTTTGGTGAAGCAGTGGAAAGCATTTATTGAAGATATGAAAGGCATAAGGCAGGCGAAAAAGAATGCACCTGCGCAGAAAACAAGTGAAAAGAAAAAGCGTTCACGCTTGCAAGAAGAGGCCGAAGAAGATCATGATCATATCTTGATCGAGGAAGAAGAGCAGGCTTCTGACAATCGTCAGCCGATTATCTCAAGTTTTGCTGATCGAGATGACATGCTCACACCGCAAGTTCAAAAAGATCAGCCGGTCAATGAGCCAGATCCTCTTCAAGAAACGGTACAAGGCGCTCCGTCTCATGATACAGGAGATGAACCAAAAGAAGCTCCGCCTATGACGTTTACGGAGCTTGAAAATAAGGATTATGAGCTGCCATCGCTTGATATTTTAGCTGAGCCGCAGCATTCAGGTCAGCAAACAGATAAGAAGAATATTTATGAAAATGCAAGAAAGCTTGAAAAGACCTTCCAAAGCTTTGGTGTAAAAGCAAAAGTGACACAAGTTCATTTAGGGCCGGCCGTCACAAAATATGAAGTATACCCTGATGTCGGCGTGAAGGTAAGTAAGATCGTCAACTTGAGTGATGATTTAGCCCTTGCATTAGCTGCAAAAGACATTCGAATTGAAGCGCCGATTCCTGGTAAATCCGCCATCGGAATTGAAGTGCCCAACGCAGAAATTGCGATGGTTTCTTTAAAAGAGGTTTTAGAATCGAAACAAAATGACCGCCCAAATGCCAAGCTACTCATCGGACTGGGCCGAAATATTTCTGGTGAAGCTGTGCTGGCTGAAATGAACAAAATGCCGCATTTACTTGTGGCTGGCTCGACAGGAAGCGGAAAGAGCGTATGTATCAATGGCATTATCACAAGCATTCTCATGAGAGCAAAACCTCATGAAGTAAAGATGATGATGATTGACCCGAAAATGGTTGAATTAAATGTTTATAACGGCATCCCGCATCTGTTGGCTCCAGTTGTGACTGATCCTAAGAAAGCCTCACAGGCACTTAAAAAAGTGGTTAGTGAAATGGAGCGCCGTTATGAATTGTTTTCGCATACGGGCACAAGAAATATTGAAGGGTACAATGATTACATTAAACGAATGAATCAATCAGAAGAAGCGAAGCAGCCAGAACTCCCTTATATTGTCGTCATTGTAGACGAGCTTGCTGATTTAATGATGGTTGCTTCTTCTGATGTAGAAGATTCCATTACAAGGCTTTCTCAAATGGCACGTGCTGCAGGGATTCATTTAATTATCGCCACACAGAGACCTTCGGTTGATGTCATTACTGGTGTCATTAAAGCCAATATTCCATCCCGTATTGCATTTAGCGTATCGTCACAAACCGATTCAAGGACCATTCTTGATATGGGAGGCGCAGAAAAATTGCTGGGCAGAGGGGATATGTTGTTTTTACCGGTCGGTGCGAACAAACCAGTTCGTGTACAAGGCGCCTTTTTATCAGATGAAGAAGTGGAACATGTCGTTGATCATGTCATCACGCAGCAAAAAGCACAATATCAAGAAGAAATGATCCCAAGTGAAGAAACGCAAGATCAGCTTGGGGCTGTGGACGACGACTTATATGATGAAGCAGTTGAACTGATCATTGGCATGCAGACGGCCTCTGTTTCTATGCTGCAAAGGAGGTTCCGCATCGGTTATACCCGTGCTGCACGTCTTATTGACGCAATGGAAGAGCGCGGGGTTGTCGGACCATATGAAGGCAGTAAACCGAGAGAAGTCCTCCTCTCAAAAGAACAACATGACGAGCTCTCTTCATAATTCGAAGAGAGCTTTCCTAACATGAAGTTAACGATATATTGATTATGTTAACTGGAAGTCAGACTATTTATTTATTTGCAAAAACATGATATAGTTATGTTCATCTTATCTCGGAATAGAGATTTCTCATCTTATCATTTGCATTGATTAGACGGAGGGAAAACATGTCGACCAAAACAGACAATCGCCATTTATATTTGAAAGTGATTGACCGTATTAAAGAAGATATTCAAACAGGTGTATATGCCGAAAAGGAAAAGCTCCCTTCTGAGTTTGAGCTCTCAAAGATTTTAGGCGTGAGCAGAGCGACCCTTCGTGAAGCCCTTCGTATATTAGAAGAAGAGAAGTATTTAATTAGAAGGCATGGTGTGGGAACTTTCGTCAACTCAAGACCGCTTTTTTCTACTGGCATTGAACAGCTGACAAGTGTCACAAAAATGATTGAACAGGTCAATATGACGCCAGGTACCATCTTTTTGTCCTCACAAGAAGGGGAGCCGACAGAGAATGATGTCATTCGTTTTCAGTGTGATGAATCCGAGAAGGTTTTTTCAATGGAACGCGTTCGAACAGCAGATGGACAGCCAGTCGTCTATTGTTTAGATAAAATTCCGGTCAAACATCTTCCCGCTTCTTTTACTCATGAGGAAGAATCGCTTTTTGAGCTGTTTGGCAGAGAACCGCACAGCGGAATTAAATATGCAGTGGCAGACATCGAACCGATTGGTTATCACGATCAGGTTTCACCGATACTAGAATGTGACCCAGAAACAGCCTTACTATTACTGAAACAAATGCACTATGATCAAGATGATCAGCCGGTCTTATACTCGCTCAATTATTTTCGAGCGGATAAATTCAGCTTCCATGTCATACGTAAACGATTTTAACAAAGCAGTCGCTTCCATAGGCGGTTGCTTTTTGTTTGCCCATACATAAAACCCGTGAAACATGCCACACTAATATGTAACAGTATATAGAATTGGGTGAATGATGTTGGGCGAGAAAACAGTCAGTAAAAAGAATATTATTGCATTATCATCAGTGCCTCTAATCATGACACTTGGGAACTCGATGCTAATCCCCGTATTACCAGAGATCGAAAAGAAACTCTCAATCACTTCCTTTCAAGTGTCACTCATTATTACGGTATACTCCGTTGTGGCGATTTTGTGTATTCCGATTGCCGGTTATTTATCTGACCGAATTGGGCGAAAAAAGGTGCTTTTGCCGTGCCTTTTAATCGCAGGACTTGGAGGAGCTGTGGCAGCTGTTGCCTCAACCATCATGAAAGAACCCTATATGTGGATTTTATTTGGCAGGGTCCTTCAAGGTGTTGGTTCAGCTGGGGCAGCACCTGTCGTTATGCCGTTTATTGGCGACTTGTTTCATGATGATGAAGAGGTAAGTGCGGGACTTGGAGCCATTGAAACTTCTAATACAGCCGGAAAGGTACTAAGTCCTATTATTGGGGCACTGCTCGCTTCTTGGTTTTGGTTTGTACCGTTTTGGTTCATTCCATTCTTTTCAATCATCAGCTTTGTGATGGTACTGTTTATGGTTGAATCCGCAAAGAAAGAGGAAGATCCGCCTACATTTAAAGAGTTTTTAAAATCAACAAAGACGATTTTTAAGCATGAAGGACGCTGGCTTTATGCCATTTTTACTATTGGCGGTTTTATTATGTTTCTTCTTTTTGGCGTGCTCTTTTATTTGTCAGATAACCTAGAAGCGGCGTATCAAATAACGGGTGTCAAAAAAGGCTTACTGCTAAGCATCCCGCTCCTTTTCTTATCAATCAGCTCGTACATTGCGGGGAAAACAATCGGAAAAGAAAAGGGGAAAATGAGGATATTTCTCATCGTAGGTATGGCTCTTTTATCACTTTCGTATATATTTTTATGGTGGAATCACAGTTTTTACGTGTTGTTTGTCTGCTTAAGTATTGGAGGCGTAGGGATTGGCATTGTGCTTCCAGCACTTGATGCGTTGATAACAGAAGGTATTGAAAAAGAGCAGTGCGGAACCATTACGTCATTTTATAGCAGCATGCGGTTTATCGGTGTTGCTTTAGGACCTCCAATTTACGCATTTCTGATGGATAAAGGAGACTCCATCGTTTTTATTCTATCGACCATATGTAGTCTCATTTCATTATTTTTGGTCCTCTTTTTCATCCAGCCAGATGAAAAGGATGAAAGTGAACAATTGAAAACGGTTTAAACATAGAAAAAAGACGGTATTTTGCCATCTTTTTTCTTTTTTATAAATTGACATGTAAAATTTTGATAGTTAAACTAATGTATAGTAATATCTTTTAAATTATCCCAAATAGGAGGTGTTCAAAAACATTCATTTTCTGTCTTTATTTTAAGGCAGAAATTGAGCTCGTGGCTGATGATGGATATGCGTTTCTTCAACACGAAAGGACAATTGAATAGGTCATCCTGCCATTAGCACGTTGAAGGAGACGAAGTCAGCACTTCAGACACGCTCAAAAACAGCAAATTGATTGATGAACTAGAAGGAGCTTGAAGCAGCTATGTTGCAAATAATTAAAGCAAGATGGATTGTATTAATGGTGTGGATGATAACAGCTGTGATTCTGTTTATTACTGCGCCCAATTTAGAGGAATTAACAAGAGAAAAAGGGCAGTTAAAGGTTCCAGAGGGGACACCAACAGCTGAGGCACTTCATTTATTGGATAAGCTTTCAGATCATAATGGGAAAAAAGATACTGGTGTGATTGTATTCTCCGAACAACATTTGTTCCCTGCCAAAGAGCAGGAATTAAAAAAGGCTTTAGCTGCACTCATGACACATGCCCCAGAACTCCACATTGACGGAATTACTTCGTATTTTCATGTAGAACGTGACATTCAAAAACAACTTTTATCAAAGGATAAAAGTACACTTCTTGTTCCATTCAAATTCGACCACTACGAAACAAAAGCTGTGAAGGTTAAAGAACGAATTGAGGAAGTTTTAAAGCCCTACAACGTCTCATATGAAATGACAGGTCAAAAATTTGTGGACTCAGATGTCATTAAAAGCTCTCAACAAGGTCTGAAGAAAACTGAACTTATTACGATGATTTTTATTTTCTTTATTTTAATAATTGTATTCAGATCGATACTGGCACCTGTTGTTCCGCTTATTACGATTGGCATTTCTTATGCTGTCAGCCGGTGTATTGTGGCTTTTCTCGTAGAATATACACCATTTCCTCTGTCTAATTTCACTCAGATTTTTATGGTAGCTATTATGTTCGGTATAGGAACGGATTATTGTATATTACTTTTAAGCCGTTTTAAAGAGGAGATTGGTCAGGGGCGTGATGTCAAAGAATCAATTATCATCACGTATCAATGTGCAGGGAAAACGGTCTTTTTCAGCGGCTTAGCTGTGTTAGTCGGCTTCTCAAGTATTGGTTTCGCAAAATTCCAATTGTACCAATCAGCCGTCAGCGTTGCCGTAGGCGTTGGCATTCTGCTCATTGCACTTGTCACAATCGTTCCCTTTTTTATGTCGGTTTTCGGAAAATCCCTTTTTTGGCCGTCTAAAAGAGAAAACATTCGTCATCCACAAAGTAAGATATGGGAATGGGCTGGGCGCTTTTCATTTAAAAGACCGCTCATCAGCTTAGGGGTAGTTGCACTCATCACTGTTCCTCCAATTCTGATGTATGACGGCACTCTTTCTTATAATAGTTTAAATGAGATTGGGACAAAGTATGAGTCAGTGTCTGCATTTAATACGATATCTGAGCAATTTGGCTTTGGTGAAGCGCTGCCGCTGAATGTGCTTGTCGAAAGTGACAATGAGCTCGATAATCAAGAAAAGATCGTCATGATTGAAAAACTGACCCGTAAGTTAAGTGACATTGAGGAAGTAAAAGCGGTTCGCAGTGTCACTCGCCCAGTTGGAGACGGGTTAAGTCAGCTCTACGTTACCTCTCAAGCGAAAGAGCTGGGAGGAGAGCTTGGGAAAGGTCATGAGGGCATCGGGAAAATTACAGATGGCTTGACCGAAACAAACTTAGCACTTCTCAAACAAAAACCAAAAATTGAAGAATCCGCTAAAGGGATTGATCAATTGATTGATGGGACAAAAGCCATCAAAGGCGGGATCGGAGAAGTGAGGAAATCACTCATTTCTTTAGAGGATGGTGTGAGGCGCAGTAAAGAGGGCGTAGGAACCATTCGCACTGAAATCAAACAAGCGAAAAAAGAATTAGAGCAAGAATACCGCAGAAGTGAAACCATGATTCAAGACCTTGAACGAGTCGTAAGCACACTCGAACGTCACGCAACATCAAATGAGCAACTGATGACAACGATTAAGAAAGTGAAACAATCCTATGAAAACGTATCATTTGAAGGACTTGAAAACCGGCTTCCAGAAATCAAAGATATGAATGAATATAAAGAAATCAAAAAAGTATTCAAAGACACAAAAGGAATGCTCGATCAAGCTGGAGAGCAAATGAGCGTCTATGAAGAGGAAGCATCTGCCTTTAAACAAAAGATCAAGAAAGCAGATCAAGTCATTCAAACGTTCTCAAGCAAGCAAAAAGAAATCAAACAACAAGTAAAGGCGCTGATGACAGGTCTAGATCAAATTTATGATGGTCTTGATGAAACGAATAAAGGACAAAAACAGCTCATCAAAGAAATGCCTAAAATTGAAGATGGTGCAGATCAACTGACTGATGGCCAAAAAGCCGTGAAAAAAGGGTTTAACCAGCTATCATCTAAACTCTCACTATTAACAGATGGATTAGATGAAAGTATTTCCGGACTTGAGCAAGTAAAAAGCGGCTTTACCGAGGCGGACAGCTACTTAAAACAGCTTCAGGAAGCACCAGATGAAGAAGTAACGGGCTGGTTTATACCAGAAGAAGTACTGAAACGCCATGAATTTAAGAAAATATTTAATACGTATATGTCCCCAGATCGTAAATTAACAACCTTTGAAGTGATTTTAAATGTAAATCCATACAGCAATGAAGCAATGAAAGGTGTAGCAAAAATTGAAGAAACCCTTGATCAATATTTACCTGTAAGTGGTTTGAAAAACGCCAACTACGGTGTATCTGGTATCTCCAGTTTAAATGTTGACTTAAAAGAAACGTCAGACGGTGACTTTATTAGAACGGTTATTTTCATGTTAATTGGTATCTTTATTATTTTAGTTATATTATTAAGGTCAATCGTCATGCCGATATACTTAACACTGTCACTCATATTAACGTATTTTACATCCATTGGCTTAACAGAATGGATTTTCAAAACATTCTTTGGCTACGATGGTGTCAGCTGGGCTGTTCCATTTTTCAGCTTTGTGATCCTTGTGACCCTCGGCATTGATTATTCGATCTTCCTCATGGATCGTTTTAATGAATGGAAGGGAGAGCATGTTCAAGCATCCATGATATCAGCGATGAGAAATATGGGGTCGGTCATTATTTCAGCAGTTGCTATTTTAGCGGGTACTTTTGCTGCGATGCTGCCCTCGGGTGTATTATCATTAGTTGAAATTGCAACGGTCGTACTCATTGGACTTTTATTATATGCTTTTGTTGTTCTACCACTCTTTATCCCGGTCATGGTTCGCATCTTTGGAAAATGGAATTGGTGGCCGTTTAGAATGAAATAACAACCTGCGTCTCTGCTTTTAGCAGAGGCGTTTTTATTTCCTATCCTTTCCTCTGATTGATATAATGACTATTAAATGGCTGTTTCACGTATATATCAGCTATGTTCTAATACATAATAAATAGGATGAACAAAGGAGGTTTCTCATGACGTACTTACAAGAGAAGACATTTGATACACCTGGTCTTCATACTCATATTGTCAAAACAGAAAAATTTAAAACCGTGACGATCCTTTTTAAAATGCTTGCGCCTTTATCCAAAGATGACGTCACCATGCGTTCTCTTTTCCCGCATGTGCTTTTAAGAGGAACAGAAAAAATGCCGAAAACGGGAGAGCTTCGTGCTTATTTCGACGAGCTCTATGGGGCGACCGTTTCCGCAGACATGGCGAAAAAAGGTGAAAATCACATCATTACCTTTCGTCTAGAAATGGCGAATGAAAAATATTTAAAGGATCAAACCCCTTTACTAGAAAAAGGGATTGCCTTACTTTCTGAACTATTATTCCACCCGTACGTGGAAAACGGGGTATTTCATGAATTGTACGTTGAGCAAGAAAAACGAACATTGAAACAGCGCATTCAAGCCGTTTATGATGACAAAATGCGCTATTCAAACTTAAGACTTGTGCAGGAAATGTGTAAAGGTGAGCCATATGCACTGCACGTCAATGGTGAAATGGAAGACGTCGAAGCGATTACGTCAGAAGCGCTCTTTAAAGCATACGAGCATGCACTTCAGTCAAACCAGCTGGATCTCTATGTTGTGGGAGACGTTGATGAACAAGACATCAATCGAATGGTCTCGCAATACTTTAAAACAAGTGAAAGAGAGCCGGTCAAACAAAATACCGAATCATCAAGATTACAAATAGAGCCAAAAGAAGTCATTGATGAAGAGGACGTAAAACAAGGAAAGCTAAACATTGGTTTTCGCACACATACAACGATAGCGGATAAAGATTATCCGGCGCTGCATTTGTTTAATGGCATATTCGGCGGCTTCTCGCATTCAAAGCTATTTATCAATGTGCGCGAAAAAGCAAGTCTTGCGTACTATGCTGTTTCTAGACTTGAGAGCTTTAAAGGTTTGATGATGGTCATGTCAGGAATTGAAGTCGGCAACTATCAGCAGGCAGTAGACATCATCAAAGAACAATTTGATGCCATGCAAAAAGGCGATTTTTCTGATGAAGCAATTGAACAGACAAAGGCTGTCGTCAAAAACCAGTTGCTCGAAACAATTGATACGTCTTATGGAACAGCGGAATACTTATATCAGCATGCCGTCGTGCCAACAGGGGAGAGCCTCGATTCCTTTTTAGATGCGTTAGACAGAGTGACAAAAGAGGACATCATCAAAGTGGGTCAAAAAATCGAATGGGATACGACCTATTTTCTTAAAGGAACGGAGGGTGCTTCATGACAGTGAAAACAATTCAATTCGATCAGCTGCAAGAGACGGTATATCACGAAAAAATGGACAGCGGACTAGACGTCTATGTGCTGCCAAAGCAAGGGTTTAACAAAACATATGCAACCTTCACAACAAAATATGGCTCTGTCGACAATGAATTTGTGCCGCTTGGCAAAGAAGACATGATCCGAGTGCCTGATGGAATTGCCCATTTCTTAGAGCATAAGCTGTTTGAAAAAGAAGATGGTGATGTGTTTCATACATTTAGTAAACAGGGAGCAGCCGCAAACGCATTTACGACGTTTACGAGAACGGCATACTTATTTTCAAGCACGGCCAATGTCGAACAGAATCTTGAAACACTCATTGATTTTGTGCAAGAGCCTTATTTTACTGAAAAAACGGTCGAAAAAGAAAAAGGCATCATTGGTCAAGAAATCAACATGTATGATGACAATCCAGATTGGCGTTTATTCTTTGGTCTGATCGAAAACCTCTATCAAGAGCACCCAGTGAGAATTGATATTGCTGGAACCGTTGAAAGCATTGCGCCAATTACGAAAGACCATTTATATGAATGCTACGAAACGTTCTATCACCCAAGCAATATGCTTCTTTTTGTAGTAGGTCCTGTTGATCCGGCGCAAATTTTAGACCAAGTAAGAGCGAATCAGGCAAAAAAACCATTTACCGATCAGCCGGATATTCAGCGGAAAGAGATCAATGAACCTGATCGTGTATACCGAAAAGAATACGAACTGAAAATGAATGTACAAGGCTCTAAGTGTATGTTTGGTTTGAAAACGAAAAACCCGCATAAAAAAGGAAAACAGCTCCTCAAACATGAGCTTGGCATGAATCTTATTTTAGAGACATTGTTTGGTAAAAGTTCTCTGCAATATGAGCGTATGTATGAAAAAGGCTTGATTGATGAGACATTCAGTTACGATTATACGGAAGAAGGCGGTTTTGGCTTCACTTCAGTTGGCGGAGATACAAATGACCCTGATCAACTCGCAGATGAATTAAAAGAAACGCTTCTTCAAGCAAAAAGCCTGATCACAGAAGAAAAGATTGAACTTGCTCGCAAGAAAAAAATTGGCAGCTTTTTAAAAGCGATGAACTCCCCGGAGTACATCGCCAATCAATTCACTCGATACGCATTCTTAGAAATGAGCTTATTTGATGTCGTGCCAGTACTGGAGCAAATCCAATTAACAGATATTCAGGAAATCTTAGACGAAGAAATTGATGAAGAAAGAATGTCAGTTTTCAAAGTCGTGCCGAAAGCAAAATAAATGAAAAAAAGACAAACTCAACGTATAAGAGTTTGTCTTTTTTGTGTCCAGCTAAAGAAAGCGCTTTATATGCGAAGATATTGATTGACAATTGTTTTGGGTATTAGTTAAACTCTTTAATAGTTAAACAATCAAACTAAAGGAGCAGCATATGGTACAAAATAAAATTGCCCAGCTCATCCAGAGATATGCGGACGTCTATCTCATGATGGAGAAAAAAGTATCGAGTATGATCACGGAAAAGCTCGATAAAGAACTGACACTTGATCAATATTACTCGCTTCGATACATCAATTTACACCCAGGATGTACATCAACAGACCTTGCCAACGAATGTAATGTCAACAAAAGTGCTGTGACATCCATGACCAATCGTCTTTTTAATAAAGATTATATTTATCGTGAGCATGATCAAGCTGACCGAAGAAACGTTCATCTCTATGTAACGCCCGAAGGAAAAGATGTAGTCAGCCGAATGGAAAAGCAGCTTCAGGATCTTGTTCGGTCATATTTAGAAAAATTTGATGAAAAAGAAATCGAATCATTTATTCAAACATATGAAAAGATTTATCAGATTATCATCGAAGAGGAGGCACAACATAGTAATGAGAGCAATCATAAAGGGTAGATGGCTGATCACGATCCTTTGGGTCGTACTAGCGGCTGTATTATTAATCACCGCTCCTAATATGGCGCAATTAACAAAAGAAAAAGGGCAGATTTCTGTTCCAGATGGTTATCCTTCTTCCTACGCCGATCAATTATTAAAGAACATGTCTGAAAATGGGGATACGGAAAAATCGATCGTCATTGTCTTTCAAGGAAAGGATATCGTCAAAGAAAGAGAAGCCTCTTTAAAGAAAGCGATGGAGATTTTAGAAAAGGATCAAGATCTCCATGTTGAAGACATCACTTCTTATTTTGATGCAAACAAAGATATTAAAAAACAGATGCTCTCTAAAGATCAAACAACACTTCTTGTTCCAGTTACATACGACTCGAACAAAATCAAAGCATCCGATTTTAAAGAAAGAGTCAATGAAAAGCTTAAGAGCCTGAACCTGAAATTTGAAATGACAGGGCAGCCGCTAATCGACGATGATGTCATCACAAGCTCACAAGAAGGTCTGAAAAAAACAGAATTCATTACAATTGGGTTTATTTTAATTGTTCTTGTGCTTGTCTTTAGATCCGCAGTGGCACCATTCGTTCCTTTAGTGGCCGTAGCGCTTTCCTATTTGGTCAGCCAATCCATTGTGGCTTACCTAGTAAAGTATGTTGATTTTCCGCTCTCGACCTTTACCCAAATTTTTATGGTCGCCATCATGTTTGGGATTGGAACCGACTACTGCATCCTGTTGCTAAGCCGGTTTAAAGAAGAACTATCTCACGGAAAAGATAAGATTGAGGCGATTATTACAACATATAAGACGGCAGGTAAAACCGTTTTATTCAGCGGAATTGCTGTCCTCATTGGTTTTACGTGTATCGGTTTAGCCGAATTCCAACTGTATAAATCAGCTGTAGCCGTGGCGGTTGGTGTCGCCGTGTTAATTGTGGCACTGCTCACTGTCGTTCCATTCTTTATGGCGGTTTTAGGAAAAGTGTTATTTTGGCCGATCAAAGGCGATATTGCCCACCCGCAATCGAAAATGTGGGAAACAGCTGGTCGTTTTTCATTTAAGAAACCACTTCTCAGCTTGCTAATCGTTGCAATTATTACCCTTCCAGCGATTCTCATGTATAAAGGGACACTTTCATATAACAACCTAGACGAAATCGGCAATAAATACGAATCCGTCAATGCATTTAATACGATCTCTGACAAATTTGGACCAGGTGAAGCCCTTCCAGCAACAGTTGTCGTGAAATCATCCGATCTTTTAGACAATAACGAAGGTCTGATTGCTATTGAAAAACTTAGTCGTGCGATTGAACAAACAGATGGCGTGAGTAAAGTGAGAAGTGCCACTCGTCCTGTTGGTAAAGGACTGAATGATCTGTACGTGAAATCTCAAGCCAAAGAGCTAAATAGCGGGCTTGATAAAAGTAACGAAGGGTTGAAAAAGATCCAAGATGCTCTTACAACCATGAGTAAATCCATCGAGGATCAAACACCACAAATTAAAGCGTCAGGAAAAGGCATTAACAAATTGATTACTGGAACCGAATCCGTAAAATCAGGTATTCAAAACGTCGAAAAATCGATGAGAGATCTGCAAAACGGAATTGATCAAAACAAAAAAGGTGTTTCTGAAATTAAAGAAAGAATAAAGGGTGCGAAAAAGGAATTAACAGATCAAGTCGCACAAGTAAATCAGCAAGTAGCACTGTATAAAAGCATTTCCAAAGAATTAAAATCAGCATTGGCACAAGTCGATACGTCATCCTCTGCCGCAGCGGATGTGAAAGCTTTGATCAGTCAAGCGAATAAACAGTTCAGTACACTTGAGCAGCAAATTCCGCAGGTGAAAGAAAACCAATCATATCAAGCCATCAAAGCTTCATATAACGAACTTTCTGCTACTTTGCAAGAAGGCGCTAAACAGGCAGACAGTTATGCAAAACAAGCAAAAGAAGCAAAAAAACAGCTTGAAACAGCAGATGCTTTTATCGCAAATGCCTCAGAACAACAAAAAGTGTTTACAAATCAAATTGATGAGCTGATTGCTGGCTTAGAAGCCATTGAAAACGGGCTAGATCAAACGTCTAAAGGCCAAGGAAAGTTAGCTGATAGTATGCCTAAACTTGCAAATGGAGCCGGCGACATCATTAATGGTCAAAAACAAATGAAAGAAAAAATTGGCGGCTTTGGTGACGATCTGACCAAGCTGACGGATGGTCTAAACAAAAGTGTAGACGGCCTTGAGAAAATTTCAAACGGCTTAATGGGTGCAGGAGACTACTTAGATGAACTGAAAAACGCACCAGATCAAGACATGGCCGGTTGGTTTATTCCAAAAGATGTCCTAAAAAATAAAGCATTCAAGCAAGTGTTCGATTCCTACATGTCGGATGACCGCAAAATGACAAAGATTGACGTCATTTTAGAAGACAATCCATATGGAAACGACGCCATGAAAACAATTAAACAAGTAGAAGCTTCGGTCAAACGTGCACTTCCTGAAACAAACCTAAAAGATGTTTCATTTGGCGTATCTGGTGTATCAAGTATGAACGCTGATTTAAAACAGCTGTCAGACCAAGACTTCAATAAGACGGTTCTTTACATGATGATCGGTATTTTCTTAATACTAGTGATTCTCTTCCGTTCGCTCGTGATGCCGCTTTACTTAGTTGGATCGCTGATTTTAACGTACTTTACCGCCATCGGTATAACCGAATTTATTTTCACCCATTTCTTCGGATATCCAGGCATCAACTGGGCTGTTCCATTCTTTGGCTTTGTCATCTTAATGGCGCTTGGAGTCGATTATTCAATTTTCTTAATGGAACGTTTCAATGAATACAAAACAAAAGACATCCAGTTTGCCATGACTGAATCAATGAAAAATATGGGATCTGTTATTATGTCTGCTGCCGTCATTTTGGCAGGAACATTTGCAGCGATGCTACCTTCAGGTGTATTGTCACTCTTACAAATTGCAACACTTGTTCTAACTGGACTTTTATTGTATGCACTCGTTGTGCTACCATTGTTCGTACCTGTGATGGTCAAATTGTTCGGTTCAGCCAATTGGTTCCCATTTAAACGAAAAGAATAAGGATTCCATAAAGAAAGTAGGAACAAAGTATGAGTCGTTGGGCGCTGATTACTGGTGCCAGTGGCGGAATTGGGCAGGCGGCAGCCAAAAAGCTTGCCCAAGAAGGCTGCCATCTGATGCTCCATTATCATCAAAATGAACAAGCGGCTAGTCGTCTTTCCGCTGATCTCAAAGAAACATATCAAGTAGAAACGCACGTCGTTCAAGCTGATTTAGCGAAAACAGGCGGAGCAGCAGAGCTTGTCAGCCGCCTGCCGCTTGATCCAGATATTCTTGTTTTAAATAGCGGAAAGAGTCATGTTGGTTTAGTGACAGATACTGAAAAAGAAGTTCTAGCCAGCATGGTGCAGCTTCATGTGACAAGTCCATATGAGCTTACCCAATCTATTTTGCCTGCCATGATTCAAAAAAAGTCAGGTCATATTATTTCAGTTAGCTCAATATGGGGAGAAACGGGTGCCTCGTGTGAAGTACTGTACAGTATGGTCAAGGGTGCTCAAAATGCCTTCATTAAAGGGCTTGCCAAAGAGCTTGCCCCAAGTGGAATTAGAGCAAATGCAGTCTCACCAGGTGCGGTTCAGACTGATATGATGAAATGCTTCACACAAGAAGACCTTGCGATGATGGAAGAGGAGATTCCGCTCGGCCGTCTTGCCGCACCTGAAGAGATAGCCGATGCCATTTGGTTTCTTGCCTCCAAGCAGTCAAGTTATATCACAGGTCAAATTTTATCTGTGAATGGCGGCTGGTACTGTTAAAAAACGTGTATAATTCGTCTCTCCATGACAAAAGCTATGGCTGTAATTCATCTTTTCGAATGGAGGAATCGACATGTCTGTACTTGAGAGCTGGGACCATTGGAAAAACTTTTTAGGTGACCGTTTAAATCATGCACAGGATAAAGGTTTATCAGATGATACCATCAATAACCTTGCGTATGAAATTGGCGGATACCTGGCTAATGAAGTTGAAGCAAAGAATGAGCAAGAAAGAGTACTTTCTGATCTTTGGAGCGTTGCATCAGAAGATGAGCAGCGTGCCATTGCAAACATGATGGTCAAGCTAGTTGAAAATAATAGCTCGCACTAAACAAAAAGAGAGGTCGTTTGTGCCTCTCTTTTTATTTTAAACGTTTCACAACATTGTGCTTTCTAAAAATGTGAAAATGCTTTATGATAAAGGAAGGTAAAAATTTGCCACAATGAAGGGGGTAATATCATTTGGCAAAGCTCGAATGGTATTTTGAATATGAGATACAGGTGAACCGTCCCGGACTTTTAGGAGACATTTCTTCTTTAATGGGGATGCTTTCAATTAATATTGTGACAATTAATGGTGTTGATGTATCAAGACGCGGCATGCTTCTTCGATGTGACCACACAGATCAAATTAAGCGGCTTGAATCAATTTTAAATACAATGGAAACGATAAAAGTAACGAAACTAAGACAGCCAAAACTTCGTGACCGTTTAGCTGTTCGTCATGGAAGATACATTCAGCGTGATGCGGATGACAAAAAGACGTTCCGTTTTGAAAGGGACGAGCTTGGTCTTCTTGTTGATTTTATGGCTGAATTATTTAAAAAAGAAGGACATAAATTGATTGGAATTCGCGGAATGCCGCGGGTTGGAAAAACAGAATCAATTGTTGCTTCAAGTGTATGTGCCAGTAAGAGATGGCTGTTTGTATCGTCGACTCTTTTGAAACAGACCATTCGCAGTCAGCTGATTGCAGATGAATACAGCCCAGATAACGTCTTTATTATTGATGGGATTGTGTCGACAAGAAGAGGTTCTGAAAAGCACTTGCAGCTTTTAAGAGAAATTATGAGACTGCCTGCTACAAAGGTGGTAGAGCATCCAGATATCTTTATTCAAAATTCAGAATATACAATGGATGATTTCGACTACATCATTGAATTGCGTAATAGTGCAGACGAAGAAATTACATACGAGCACGCTGAAGAACCACAAGTGTTTGATCATTCTGGTTTTTCTGGCTTCGATTTTTAATATGGTAATGGTAGGTGTTTGTTTTGACTGAATTGGGAAAACGGCTCGTTGAGGCCAGAGAGGAAAAAGGGATGTCGCTGGAGGATCTGATGGCGGCTACCAAAATCCAAAAGCGCTATTTGCTAGCAATAGAACAAGGAAACTATGATATCATTCCAGGTAAATTTTACGTCAGAGCGTTTATTAAACAATATGCCGAAGCCGTTGGACTGAATCCTGAACAATTGTTCGAAGAGTTTCGTAAAGATGTACCAAGTACGTATAACGATGAAGTGTCTGATAAATTATCAAATATTAAACCGCAAAGAGAGCTGCCAAAGCCTGCCTCAAAGGTACTGGAGCTGCTTCCGACGATTTTAATCATTGGAGGGATCCTTGTGGTGATCGCTATCATTTATGTGATCGTTCAAGCGGTTAATCATGATAGCGGACAGAAAAATAATCAGGCGGCTCCTCAGCAATCAGAATCAAAATACGAAGTGTCTGAGGATTCATCGCTGGCAAAGGATCAAAAGAAAAAGGAAAAAGCTTCGTCAGATGATCAAGAAAAATCATCTGAAAAAGACGATTCCTCAAAGGATTCATCTAAAGACGATGAAGATGTTTCTTTGAAGGCGACGAATACAGAGGGTTCTACTACAACGTATGAAGTATCAGGTGCAGAAGAGATGGAGCTAACCATTTCTGCCTCACAAGCTTCATGGCTTCGTGTGAGAGACGAATCTGGAAAAGTGCTGAAGATGGGTGAATTGAAAGATGGCGAATCGTTTAAAACAGACTTGACTGATCTTTCCCAAGTCGATATCCGCTTAGGAAATGCATCGGGAATCGATATTAAAGTCAATGACGAAACGCTGAAGTACGAATTAGACCCTAAAAACACCATGACACAAAACATTGTGATTGTGAATAAAGGAAAGGAAAAGTCATCTTAAGCAAGTAGATGACTTTTCTTTTGTTCCTACTATTATATACATAAAAAAATGCTTTATTGGAGGATTGGAATTCATGTTTAACTTACCGAATAAAATTACTCTTTCTAGGATCGCCTTGATTCCTGTGTTTATGTTGATTATGCTTGCTCCATTAGATTGGGGTGTTGCGCGCTTTGGTGACGTCAGTATCGAAGTCACTCACCTTGTTGGAGCGATCCTGTTTATTGTCGCTTCGACAACCGACTGGATTGATGGTTACTATGCACGTAAGCTCAATTTAGTCACAAACTTTGGTAAATTTTTAGATCCGCTTGCAGATAAATTGCTTGTTTCAGCGGCTTTAATTATACTTGTTCAATACAACCTCACACCGGCATGGATGGCAATTGTGATCATTAGCCGAGAATTTGCTGTAACAGGCCTAAGGCTTGTCTTAGCTGGAGGCGGTGAAGTGGTCGCAGCCAATATGCTTGGAAAAGTGAAGACGTGGGCGCAAATCATTGCGATTTCGGCACTTCTTTTGCATAACCTGCCGTTTGAACTTGTATCATTCCCATTTGGTGATCTTGCCATGTGGGTAGCGGTGTTCTTCACTGTTGTCTCAGGCTGGGATTACTTTGCGAAAAACTGGGAAGCCTTAAAGAATTCTAACTAAAAAGGACGTGTACGCTTTGAAGTCAGAGAGAAAAGCAGAAATTATTGCAGTCGGTTCCGAACTTTTGCTAGGGCAAATTACGAATACGAATGCACAATTCATCAGCAAACAACTAGCTGAAATTGGTGTGAATGTTTATTACCACACAGCAGTTGGTGACAATCCAGAGCGTTTAAAAAGGGCCATTCAAGTGGCACAGGAAAGATCGAATTTTATTATCTTCTCAGGGGGTCTTGGACCAACGAAAGATGATTTAACAAAAGAAACCATTGCAAATACGCTCGGTAAAGAGCTTGTGCTAAATGAAGAAGCATTTGAGTCTATTCAAGAGTACTTCCGTAAAACCGGACGTGATATGTCGCCGAACAACCGTAAACAGGCGCTCGTTCTAGAGGGATCTGATGTGCTCGTAAACCGTTTCGGAATGGCACCTGGTATGTTTATACAAGAGGGAGATACGTTTTACATTCTGCTCCCTGGACCGCCAAGTGAATTGCACCCGATGTTTGAAAACGAAGCGAAGCCGCTTATTTCTGAAAAACTCGGCCTAAAGGAAAAAATCGTGTCTGTTGTCTTGCGTTTCTTTGGCATCGGTGAATCTCAACTGGAAACAGATCTTGAAGATTTAATTGATGCACAGACCAATCCAACGATTGCACCGCTTGCAGCTGACGGGGAAGTGACGCTAAGGCTGACAGCCAAGCATGAGGATGAAAAAGAAACAGAGCGTCTGTTAAAAGAAACAGAAGCACAAATTTTAGAACGGGTCGGCGAGTACTTCTACGGATATGGTGATACATCTCTTGCCTTTGAAGCTTCAAAGGCCTTGCATGAACACGGGAAAACAGTAGCAGCGGCTGAAAGCCTGACTGGTGGTATGTTTTCAGAGTGGCTGACAGATCTCGAAGGGGCATCATCCATTTTAAACGGCAGTGTGGTTTGTTACACAAATCAAGTCAAGCAGCAAGTGCTGGGCTGCCGTGAAGAAACATTGTCTTCTCATGGTGCTGTCAGCAAAGAGTGTGCTTTAGAGCTCGCAGAAGGCGTTAGAAAACTGACGGGAAGCGATATCGGTATTAGCTTTACAGGTGTGGCAGGTCCTGAACCACACGAAGGACAGCCGGTTGGAAAAGTATTTATCGGGCTATCGACAAAAGATCAGACAGACGTGTTTGAATGGATGTTTACTGGCAGTCGATCAGGCATTCGCAAGCGTGCTGTGAAATATGGTTTGCACCACCTTCTCAAATTATTAAAAGAAAGTTAATTTTGTTTTTTATGAGGTTTACTCCTTTATAAAAGAGCGTTTTTTCTAATAGAAACAGCTCTTTTCTTAAATAATCTGCCAAGAAAAAATCGAATATGTGTTCGTTTTTTTCTTGGCAAATGACGTAAAACAAGGTATAGTATAGATAGTGGAATTGATAAAGGAGGAAACAATAGAATGAGTGATCGTCAAGCAGCCTTAGATATGGCTCTTAAACAAATAGAAAAACAGTTTGGTAAAGGCTCTATTATGAAACTAGGAGAGCAAACAGATACACGTATTTCAACAGTACCTAGTGGTTCGTTAGCACTTGATACTGCGCTTGGAATAGGTGGATACCCTCGCGGCCGTATTATTGAAGTATATGGTCCAGAGAGTTCTGGTAAAACGACAGTAGCACTTCATGCGATTGCTGAGGTTCAGCAGCAGGGAGGACAAGCTGCATTTATCGATGCGGAGCATGCGCTAGATCCAGTTTACGCTCAAAAATTAGGTGTCAACATTGATGAGTTGTTACTTTCTCAGCCGGATACAGGAGAACAAGCACTTGAAATTGCAGAAGCACTTGTTCGTAGTGGTGCAGTTGATATTGTTGTCATTGACTCAGTAGCTGCTCTTGTACCAAAAGCAGAGATCGAAGGAGACATGGGAGATTCACACGTTGGTCTTCAAGCACGTTTGATGTCTCAAGCACTTCGTAAACTATCTGGTGCTATCAACAAATCAAAAACAATTGCGATCTTTATTAACCAAATTCGTGAAAAAGTAGGGGTTATGTTTGGTAATCCTGAAACAACGCCTGGTGGACGTGCACTTAAGTTCTATTCATCTGTTCGTTTAGAAGTACGCCGTGCTGAACAGTTGAAACAAGGGAACGACATCATGGGGAACAAAACGAGAATTAAAGTTGTGAAAAACAAAGTGGCACCGCCATTCCGTATTGCCGAAGTAGACATTATGTACGGTGAAGGTATCTCGAAAGAGGGAGAAATCATCGACCTTGGAAGCGAACTAGATATCGTACAAAAGAGCGGGGCTTGGTATTCTTATCAAGAGGAACGTCTTGGACAAGGACGTGAAAATGCGAAGCAATTCCTAAAAGAGAATAAAGACATTCTACTTATGATTCAAGAGCAGATCAGGGAGCACTACGGTTTGGATACAAACGGAGTGAAATCAACTGACGAAGAAGGACAAGAAGAATTGGAATTGAATGACTAAAAAGACGCTGAAAAGCGTCTTTTTTTTACAATTACATAACAGCTAGCGGGTCAAAAGTTCTGTCTTTGCTTGAAATAACGACTTACGCCTCAGTCTGACTAGCTTGACAAGTATTTCCGACACAATTACAATGGGAATGTATCACTTGTTTTTCTTAACATGATTGATAACTAATTTAAACTTGACAAGGGCAGTGAGGATCTCATTCCCTGTGAAGGCCCTGTATGTTGAGACACAAAACAATGTACATGCCGACACTTTATTTGTAAAACCAAGTTCATAGCAAGAGGAGGTGAAAATATGTCGCCTACGATGTTTACGATCATCTCCATTTTGCTGAGCCTAATCTGTTTAGTTGTTGGCTACTTTGTTCGTAAAATCATTGCAGAAGCAAAAATATCCGGCGCAAGAAACATGGCCGAACAAATTGTTGAGGATGCAAAGCGTGATGCGGAAGCATTGAAGAAAGAAGCGCTCTTAGAAGCGAAAGATGAAATTCATTCGTTTCGTGTAGAGGCGGAGCAAGAAGTTCGTGAAAGACGTAATGAGCTTCAAAGACAAGAAAACCGTTTACTTCAAAAAGAGGAAAACCTTGATCGCAAGGACGAGACTTTAGATAAACGGGAGTCCCTGTTGGAGAAGAGAGATCATTCTCTGAATGAACGACAACAACATATTGAAGAGATGGAAAGCAAAGTGGATGATATGATTCGTTTGCAGAAAGCTGAGTTGGAGCGTATTTCTAGTCTAACTCGAGATGAAGCGAAACAAATCATTCTGGATCAAGTTGAAAATGAGCTTTCCCACGACATTGCAGTCATGACGAAAGAATCTGAAAACCGGGCGAAAGAAGAGGCTGATAAAAAAGCGAAAAACATTCTTTCACTTGCGTTACAGCGTTGTGCAGCTGATCATGTAGCTGAAACAACGGTATCTGTAGTCAATCTTCCAAATGATGAGATGAAAGGTCGTATTATCGGACGTGAAGGACGAAATATCCGTACGTTAGAAACGTTAACAGGTATTGACCTGATCATTGATGATACACCTGAAGCTGTCATCTTATCGGGCTTTGATCCGATAAGACGTGAAACAGCGAGGATAGCTCTGGACAAGCTAGTCCAGGATGGACGTATTCATCCTGCACGAATTGAAGAAATGGTGGAAAAATCACGCCGTGAAGTCGATGATTATATCCGCGAGATGGGTGAGCAAACGACATTTGAAGTCGGAGTTCACGGTTTGCATCCGGATCTCATCAAAATTCTCGGTCGCTTAAAATTCCGTACAAGTTATGGACAAAATGTCCTGAAGCATTCAATTGAGGTTGCACATCTTGCAGGTCTCATGGCTTCAGAGCTTGGAGAAGATGCAAAGCTTGCAAAACGAGCAGGTCTTCTGCATGACATTGGAAAAGCCATTGATCATGAAGTAGAAGGAAGCCACGTGGAAATTGGCGTTGAGCTTGCGACGAAATATAAAGAGCATCCTGTTGTCATCAACAGTATTGCATCTCACCATGGTGACCAAGAACCGACATCTATTATCGCTGTTCTTGTTGCGGCAGCCGATGCATTATCTGCAGCACGCCCTGGTGCAAGAAGTGAGACGCTTGAAAATTACATTCGGAGACTTGAGAAATTAGAAGACATCTCTGAATCTTATGAAGGTGTTGAAAAATCGTTTGCGATACAAGCTGGACGTGAAGTGCGTATTATGGTGAAGCCAGATTCAATTAATGATCTTGAAGCTCACCGTCTAGCAAGGGATATTCGTAAGCGGATTGAGGACGAGCTCGATTACCCTGGTCACATTAAAGTGACAGTTATTCGAGAAACTCGCGCAGTAGAGTATGCAAAATAGAGCGGTGCGCTTAGCGCCGCTTTATTTTTTTGTGTAAATATGCAACACTGATAAGAAGATCATTTTATAAGAGAAAGGGTTCAAAACGTATGAAAATATTATTTGTTGGAGATATCGTTGGTTCACCTGGCAGAGATACACTGAAAGAATACTTGCCAAAGCTAAAGAAAAAATATCAGCCGCACTTTACGATTGTCAATGGAGAAAATGCGGCTCATGGGAAAGGCCTTACTGAAAAAATCTATCACGAGCTGCTTCAAGCTGGGGCTGATGTGCTCACGATGGGGAACCATACATGGGATAAAAGAGACATTTTCGATTTCATCGATGATGCACCCCATATTGTTCGTCCGGCAAACTTCCCGCAAGGTACACCAGGGAAAGGGCTCACTTTTATTAAAAAACAAGGTAAAGAACTAGCTGTCATCAACTTGCAAGGCCGCACATTTTTACCTCCGATTGACTGCCCATTTCAAAAAGTAGATGAGCTTATAGCAGAAGCTTCAAAACGTACACCGTTTATTTTTATTGATTTTCATGGTGAAGCCACAAGTGAAAAGCAAGCAATGGGTTGGTATACAGATGGCCGTGCATCATGTGTCGTTGGAACACATACACATGTTCAAACAGCAGATAACCGTGTCTTGCCAAAAGGAACTGCTTATATTTCGGATGTTGGCATGACTGGTCCTTATGACGGTATTTTAGGTGTTGATCGGGAAACGATTATTAAACGATTTAAAACGAGCCTCCCTGTCCGTTTTGAAATTGCAGAAGGCCGCACGACATTAAGTGCAGTGATCGTAGAAATTGACGAATCGTCGAAAAAAGCTGTCAAAATTGATCGAATTTTGATAAATGATGACCATATTTTCTTTGAATAAATATTCACATATTTATTTCAGAAAAATATTAATCAGAAAGAAGGAATATGCGCCCTCTATCGTGAATATAGTAAAAATGGTAGGTAGCCTGCTATTTTTGAAAAACATTTTGGGGATGGATTTTCAAAAAAATAGCAACATCTAACAAAGATTGTTCTAATGAACACTCACTTATCCATTGTAAATTTAAGGGGGAGCAAAAATGGAAATTTTAAAAGTTTCAGCAAAGTCAAATCCAAATTCAGTAGCAGGAGCATTAGCCGGCGTTTTACGTGAACGCGGTGCAGCGGAAATACAGGCTATCGGCGCTGGAGCACTGAATCAGGCGGTCAAGGCTGTCGCCATTGCAAGGGGATTTGTTGCGCCTAGCGGAGTGGATTTGATATGCATTCCAGCCTTTACTGACATTCTTATCGATGGAGAAGAAAGAACAGCAATCAAACTGATTGTTGAACCACGATAATTCTAATTTTATTATTTTCAACCTGCTTACATCATGTAAGCAGGTTGTTTTTGTTTACCGCTATACATTTCTTATATAACATATTTCTTTCACAAAATAGATAGAAAATGACATATTAGAGCTTGCATTTTTTCACCATGATGATAAATTAAGATTAAGTTGAAAATACTTCATCAAAAATAAATATTTAAGTAGGTGAAATAATGATCGAAGCTTTTTTAAAAAGAGGAAAGCTTGTTTTTATTTTATTTTTTATCGTTCTCATTGCTGGAGGTTATTTGTTTACACAGCTTCCTAAACGAGAACTGCCAGAGTTTCAAGCGAATATTGTAACCATTTCGACTGTTTTTCCTGGTGCAGATGCAAAACAGGTAGAAAGTGATGTCACCAATAAGCTTGAGTCGGCCATTTCTGATATCAATGGTGTAGAGAAGACAAGCTCTGTTTCTGCTATTGGTTTCTCAAATATTGTGCTTGAAATTGATGATCAAGCCGATTTTCAAAAGGTGGCAAGTCAAATCAAGAGTGAAACCACAAATGCCGCCTCTTCTTTTCCAGATGGTGTGATGGAGCCAGATGTAAAGGATGAGTTTGGCAACGTGCCAGTTGGTTCTTATATGATTGTAGCAAGTAACTCATCTGATTTAGCAAAAAGTCAGGAATCGCTGCGTGCGTTAAAAGAAAAAGTGGAGGACATCAAAGGTGTTGATGGAGTCGTCATCAAAGGGTTCAATGACAAACAAGCCATATTGAACTTGGATTCAAGTAAACTGGAGGATAACGGGTTAAACGTGACCGATGTCACAAATGCCATCAATCAAGAATTTGACACATCCCCTCTAGGTGACGTCCAGGCAGATGGAGAAAAGGTCAAGCTGTCCATTGATGCCTATGATCGTTTAGATCAAATCAAAAAGATTGAGATCTTCTCAAAAACGAGCCGAGAGCCTGTTACAATCGGTCAGTTTGGTCGTTTAAAAGAAGTAGAAAAAGAGAAAAGTGATATCGTTTCATATAATGGAAAGCCAGCCTATTCATTTACAGTCAATATCAAGCCAGGACTGGATATTCCTAATATGTATGACAAAGTCAGTGCGGTCATTGAAAAAGAGAAAGAGCTGCCAAATGGTGTGGATTGGATAGACTACTATTCACAAAAAAGTGAAGTAGATGCTATTTTTAACGATTTAATCAAAGAAGCGATCGTGGCCGTCATCGCCGTCATTGTCGTCACCACACTTGGTCTAACCATTGGTGGTGCGTTTATCGTTTCACTTGCGATTCCGCTATCCATAACGATCGGAACCATCCCGCTGCCGTTTTTACAAGTGGACCTTAATCAAATTTCAATTATTGGCTTTATCATTGCGCTAGGGATACTTGTAGATGACGCCATTGTCGTCAACGATAATATTTTAAGGCAGATGAAAAAATACGAAAGTCCGCTTAAAGGAACAATTGCAGGTGTAAAAGAAGTGGCTGGATCTATTTTAACGTCAACACTGGCTGTTGTCTTTGCCTTCTTGCCGCTTGTTTTCCTTTCTGGTGCGAACGGTTCATTTATTCGAGCGTTACCGTCTGTTCTAGTCACAACTGTACTTGCGTCAATGGTCATTTCATTGACACTTGTGCCAGTGTATCAATATACAGCAAATCGAAAAAGAAAGAACAAGAAGATTCAAAAAGAACCGGGCTTTTTAGGCAAACCATTAAAAAGATTAGCCGATTTTTATGCAGATCGAGTACTGACAAACATCGTGAAGCGACCACTTCTCATTGGATTAAGTGGTTTGCTCGTTGCCACACTTGCCTTTTTGCTTATTTTCGCCACACCATTTGAGTTTTTCCCTGCGGCGAATAAGAAAGAAGTGGTTGTCACTGTGACACTTCCAAGTGAAACAACCTTAGATAAAACGAATGACACATTAGAGAAAATAGAACAAGAGATCAAACAGCAAAAAGGCATTGAAGAGACGGCCATTTTTGCAGGCGGCGGTGTGCCGAACTTGTTTAATGAAAGTATCTCAAACGCAAGTGATCATACGGGTCAGGTTGTTGTCAGAGTAGACAATGAGCAGATGACAAGCAAGGCATTGATCGATCGTATGACAGAGCCATTGCGAAAGAAATTTAAAGATGCTGATATCTTTATGAAAACCATTGTTCAAGGACCACCAACGGGAGCGCCTGTGACCGTCACTGTTGCAGGAGAACAATTTTCAAAACTCGTTGATGTGAAAGAGAAGCTCACAAAAGAAATGAAAGAAAGCGGAGCGAGCCTGATCACAGACGATGTCAATCAGCCGGTGAAAACCATCTCATTTGAATTAAATCGTGACCGAATGGCAGAGGATGGGCTCACTGCTCAGTTTGTCAGCAGACAGCTTGGCCTTGTTACAGAAGGAATTCCATTAGGCACATTTAAACAAGGAACAGATGACATCGACCTCGTAGTGAAACAAGACATGAGCACACATCAAAACGGACTGAAGCTAAAAGACATCAAGGTGCCTGTGAGTGCAAATGAGGGTGGCATGCCTCAACTTGAGCCGCTTAGCCGATACGTAAAAGAAAAAGAAACAGAGCAATTTGAAAGCATTCCGCATGAAAACGGGATGCCAACGATCACGTTAAAGGCATATCCTGGTACATCAGATACGTTTAAAGACGATATGACGGAAGTCGTAAATGAAGTTGGGAAAAGCGATGCGGCGAACAATTTGACCATTTCTCAGGGCGGAGAAAATGAAGATCAAACTCAATTCTTTATTGAAATTAGTCTCTTATTTGGGGTAGTCCTTCTGCTCATTTATGTGACCATCGCTTTCCAGTTCAATTCACTCATGCTGCCGCTTTTAGTTCTTGGAACGGTTTACTTAGCGATATCCGGAGCCATTATTGGACTATTTGTCACTCAAACGCCGTTTAGCTTTATGGCCACAATGGGGATTGTCTCATTGGCAGGTATTGTTGTCCGAAATGCGGTCGTTTTGTTTGAATTTATTGAACAGCGGCGCAAGCAAGGTCTCGGTCAACAGGCAGCTGTGATTGAAGCGGGGAGAGCAAGGATTAGACCTATTTTGCTGACAGCATTTACAGCACTTGTCGCTCTTATGCCCGTTGCTTTAAGTAATGACCCACTCTTTAAGCCGCTAGCGATCTGCATCGTATCAGGTGTCTTTTTCTCAACGATTCTGACACTACTGATTGTGCCGGCTTTATATGTAGCCGTTTCAAAAAAACGCTGACAACTTAAAAGCAAATCTCCTTTTATTCGGAGATTTGCTTTTTTTTTAGAAAAATATCTAAAAAAATATGTGGAGTGTTCATTTGTCTTCTCCTGAAAGACATCGGTATTTACGTCTAAAATAAGACATGATAAGATCGGATTGGGAGAAGTTTTTTAACAAAGGGGTTGTACGTCATGTGTGGAACGATGAAAGCGATTGTTAAAAAAGAAAGCGCTTACGGAGCGGCGATGATGGAAATGCCGTTTCCAGAAATAAGTGATCATGAAGTGCTTATCCAGGTAAAGGCTACATCGATATGCGGAACGGATGTGCATATTTATAATTGGGATGATTGGGCGAAGGGGAGAGTCAAAGCACCGTACATTTTTGGTCATGAATTCACAGGGGAAGTTGTCAAAAGGGGGAACCAAGTCTCACGAGCAAAAGTAGGGGACTTTGTATCGGCTGAGACGCATATTGTCTGTAATCAGTGTTATATGTGTTTAACGGGTCAGCAGCATTTATGCAGCGAAACGAAAATTTTAGGGGTCGACATTGATGGCTGTTTTGCTGAATATGTCAAAGTACCAGAACAAAATGTGTGGCATAATCCAGCTCAAATGCCAGTGGAACTTGCATCTATTCAAGAACCGCTTGGAAATGCTGTTCATACAGTTCTGCATACACCTGTTTCAGGAAAGTCAGTGGCGGTTTTTGGCTGTGGGCCCATTGGTTTAATGGCGATTGCGGTTGCAAAAGCCTCCGGGGCTGTCCAAGTGTTCGCTGTTGATAAAAATGAATACAGACTGGATCTTGCCCGTAAAATGGGTGCAGATCATATCGTGGATATCGGAAAAGATGATCCTGTTGCCATGATCAAGCAGCTCACGCGGATGGAAGGGGCAGACGTGATGTGTGAGATGTCAGGACATCCCGTTGCGATTAATCAAGCACTCGAAGCTTGTGCAAATGGAGGGAAAGTGAATATACTAAGTTTGCCAGAGCGGCCGGTAACCATTGACATTACGAATCAAATTGTTTTTAGGGGATTAACCGTGCAAGGGATCACGGGGAGAAAAATGTTTGAGACGTGGCGTCAAGTATCTGAACTTTTAAGAACGAATACCATTGATGTACAGCCGGTTGTCACCCATACGCTGCCATTTGAAGATTTTGAAAAGGGATTTGAACTCATGAGAAATGGTACGTGCGGGAAGGTCGTACTGATCATGCCATCATATCAAAGGGGGACGAAATGATGAAAGAATTTACGTATTTACAAGATGAATTGGGCACAATGAAGCAGCAAGGCACCCATCAAACACTGAAAGAAATCGATTCCAAACAATCATCCACGGTGACATTAAATGAACAATCCGTCATACAACTCTCTTCAAATAACTACTTAGGTCTCACCTCACATCCAAGGCTGATGAAAGCGGCAAAAGAGGCGATTGATGAATTCGGTGCTGGAACAGGATCTGTACGAACCATTGCTGGAACGATGACAATGCATGAACGGCTTGAAAAAAAGCTCGCAGCTTTTAAAAAGACAGAGGCAGCCCTCGTATTCCAATCAGGCTTTACGACCAACCAAGGGGTCTTATCCAGTATTCTCACAAAAGATGATATTGTCATTTCAGATGAGCTGAACCATGCCTCAATCATCGATGGGATTCGCTTAACAAAGGCAGATAAAAAAGTATATGCTCATTCTAATATGGAAGAGCTTGAGAAAATATTAAAGAAATCGATGAATTACCGCGTCCGTCTTATCGTGACAGATGGTGTGTTCTCAATGGATGGAGATATTGCACCGCTTCCTGAGATTGTAAGACTTGCAGAAGCATATGATGCCTTTGTGATGGTAGACGATGCCCATGCGTCTGGAGTACTTGGTGAAAATGGCCGCGGAACAGTGAATCATTTTCAACTTGACGGCAGAGTGCATATTCAGGTTGGCACACTTAGTAAGGCAGTTGGTGTGCTAGGCGGTTACGTCGCTGGTTCTGCCGTTTTAATCGACTATTTAAAGCATAAAGCAAGACCGTTTTTATTCAGCACCTCACATCCGCCGGCTGTCACAAGAGCCTGTGAAGAAGCCATTGAAGTGTTGTTAGACGAACCGGAGCGCATTGAAACACTTTGGGAGAACGCGGCCTATTTTAAAGAAAAAGTCATCGGTCTTGGATTTGAGGTGGCACCAACAGAAACGCCTATTATTCCGATGATGATTGGAGACGAGGCACTCACTTTCCGTTTTTCAAAAGCATTAATCGAGCGCGGCGTTTTCGCTCAAGGCATTGCTTTTCCAACTGTAGCGAAAGGAAAAGCGAGAATTAGAGCCATCATCACAGCAGAGCACACAAAAGAAGAGCTTGACCGTGCACTGACAATCATCGAAGAAGAAGCAAAAAAACTGAATATACTTGATTGAGAGAGCTGAGGCTCTCTTTTCTTTTGCGCTAATCTTTCCATATTTCATCAAATCTACCGTTTGTTATGTATAATGTATGTAAAAAGATCTATTGAGGTAAGTGGTGAGACAAATGTTATTTAATAAAGAAGATTTTCATGAACAATTTTTAGATTATAAGAATAAAGGGAGAACAGATAAAAACCATCCTTTTCACAACATGTTTAATAAAGAAATCCCAAACAACATTCGTTATGAATTAGAAAAACGCCATATGAGGAATTTGGATAGAATTGATATTAAATCTTCTACAGGAAATGGGAAAGTTGCAGAATGTTTTTGGATTGCACTTTTAGACAAGAGATTAACCACAAATCCTAATTCCCAAAAAACAACGACACAAAAAGGAATATTTATTGTTATTTTATTCGCTGAGAACGGGGAAGATTTTTATTTAACAATTGAAACTGGAACTGAAAATTTATCTCTATCTGAAATTAAGGAAGAGACAGCCATTTGGAGGGAAAGGCTACAGCCTGAATTAAAGCATCATAAAAGACTAGAGGGCTTTCATATAGGTGATTTTCATTTAGGTAAATCATTAAGACCTAAAAAATATGTAGCAAGCTCATTGGTCTTTAAAAAGTATAATATTGATCATTTTGACCATCACCAATTAATACAAGATATCAATTCTTTAAATGAGTTTTTTTATGATTTTGTTTACGAAGTATATTTGGATCAGGACCTTATTCCAAAAGTGGAACATCAGAACAAATTTAAAAGAAAAAGAATCATTCATAGAGATGTTTATAAACAATTAAGAGAAGAAAGATCAAAGCAAAACGAAGAGACGGGTAGAATAGCAGAGCAATTTGTTTATCATAAGGAAATAGAGCAATTAAAAGCAGTGGGAAGTGAACAATTAGCGGAAGCTGTCGTTTGGGTAGCTGAAACAGAAGATGGTCACGGATTTGATATCAAATCTTATTACCCCGATGGAAAAGAGAAGCTTATAGAAGTAAAAGGATCTAAACTGACTCACCATGACTTTCCATTCTTCTTATCTGAACAAGAAAGAATGGTAGCAGAAGAAGAAAAAGAATCATATGTAATTACTTTAGTTGAGAGTGTCGGTACACAGCAGATGAAGATTGTCAAAGAAATACAAAACCCTTTAGGAAAAGACGATCTTCATCTGAAGCCTACTCAATATTCATGTAAAATTCGTGTGGATTGAAAAGTGTGGACACATATGAATTTATTTTCAATTCACGACAAAATAGTCTATACTGTAGGGTGGAGCTTGGTTTGAAAGGAGTACAAATTCATGAATGAAGAGCAGAGAAAAGCGAGCGGACAAGTAAGTTCATCGGACAAAAAATCCGAGAAGGACTACAGCCAGTATTTTGAAGCTGTGTACATTCCGCCTTCCTTAAAAGATGCAAAAAAACGGGGTAAAGAAGAAGTCGAATACAATCAATTTCAAATTGACGAGCGTTTTCAAGGGTTAGGAAACGGCCGCAAGTTTTATATTCGCACATATGGCTGTCAAATGAATGAGCATGACACAGAAGTGATGGCTGGTATTTTTATGGCGCTTGGTTATGAACCAACAAATTCGACTGAAGATGCGAATGTCATCTTATTAAACACTTGTGCCATTCGTGAGAATGCAGAAAACAAAGTGTTTGGAGAGCTTGGTCATTTAAAAGCATTAAAGCGTGAAAAGCCAGATTTAATCTTAGGCGTCTGCGGATGCATGTCACAAGAAGAATCGGTCGTTAACCGTATTTTAAAGAAACACCCATTTGTTGACTTGATTTTCGGTACCCACAACATTCACCGCCTGCCAGAGCTATTATCTGAATGCTACCTTTCAAAAGAAATGGTCATTGAGGTTTGGTCTAAAGAAGGCGATGTGATTGAAAATCTTCCGAGAGCCCGCCAAGGAAAAATTAAGGGCTGGGTGAATATTATGTACGGCTGTGATAAATTCTGTACATACTGTATCGTCCCTTACACGCGCGGTAAGGAAAGAAGCCGCCGTCCGGATGAAATTATTCAAGAGGTCAGACGCTTAGCAGCAGAAGGATATAAAGAAATTACCCTTCTTGGTCAAAACGTGAATGCGTATGGAAAAGATTTTGAAGACATGGAATATGGTCTTGGTCACCTAATGGATGAGCTGCGTAAAATCGATATTCCACGTATCCGTTTTACAACAAGCCACCCGCGTGACTTTGATGATCACTTAATTGAAGTGCTTGCCAAAGGCGGAAACCTTCTCGATCATATTCATTTGCCGGTTCAATCAGGAAGTTCTTCTGTGCTGAAACTCATGGCAAGAAAATACGACCGTGAACGTTACCTTGACCTAGTGCGCAAAATCAAAGAGGCAATGCCAAATGCTTCATTAACAACGGACATTATCGTTGGGTTCCCAAATGAAACAGATGAGCAGTTTGAAGAGACGCTTTCCCTCTATCGTGAGGTTGAGTTTGATGCGGCTTATACGTTCATTTACTCTCCAAGAGAAGGAACACCAGCAGCCAATATGAAAGACAACGTGCCAATGCGTGTCAAAAAAGAACGTCTGCAGCGCCTGAATGCACTCGTAAATGAAATTTCTGCGAAAAAAATGAAGGAATATGAAGGGCAGACTGTCGAAGTATTAGTAGAGGGTGAAAGTAAAAACAACCCTGAGATCCTAGCCGGATATACAAGTAAAAGCAAGCTTGTGAATTTTAAAGCACCAAAAGAAGCGATTGGCAACATCGTCAAAGTGAAAATCACACAAGCCAAAACTTGGTCTCTTGACGGAGAAATGGTTGGAGAAGCTATCGAGGTGAATTAAAATGACGCTTTATTCAAAGAAAGAGATTGTCGAGCGCGCAAGAGAGCTCGCGAAAATGATTTCTGAAACAGAAGAAGTTGATTTCTTCAAAAAAGCAGAAGCGCAAATCAATGAAAATACAAAAATTGCAGCGATCATTAATCAAATTAAGGCGCTTCAAAAGCAAGCTGTGAATTTAAAGCATTATGGCAAACATGAAGCCTTAAAACAAGTGGAAGAAAAAATTGATGCCCTGCAAGAAGAACTGGATGAGATCCCAGTGATTCAAGAATTCAAAGAATCACAAACAGAGGTTAATTCCCTGCTTCAGCTTGTAGCCCACACGATTTCTAATCAAGTAACGGATGAAATCATTCTTTCAACCGGCGGTGACCTCTTATTAGGAGAAACCGGTTCAAAAGTGAAAAACTCATCCCCAAGTTGCTCCATTAAATGAGAAAACCCCGCAGATGCGGGGTTTTTTGTTTTCTGATGTAAGAATTGAATACCTTCTTTCTCCTTCAGCTTCCATCAACCCCAATCTCTCACTCTCCAACTTTTCCAATTTTCAAGGCAAGTTTATGGGCGACCATGCATACACTGAAACAGAAATGAATTTAATTGAACATGAGACTCAAAATCGTGACACACTAGACGAATGCCCAGCATAAGATAAAACGATCAAGAACAAGGAGGCATGCCGGAATGTCTGAATACAGAGAAATTATTACAAAAGCGGTGGTTGCAAAAGGGAGGAAATTTACCCAAAGCACACACACCATTTCTCCATCGCAAAAACCAACCAGCATCCTAGGCGGTTGGATCATTAATCATAAGTATGATGCTGAAAAGGTCGGTAAAACAGTTGAGATTGAAGGTACATTTGATATTAACGTATGGTATTCTTACGCAGACAACACGAAAACCGAAGTGGTCACAGAACGTGTAAAATATGTAGATATCATCAAACTGAGATATAAAGATAAAAACTTCCTTGATGATGAGCACGAAGTGATTGCGAAAGTCTTGCAGCAGCCCAATTGCTTAGAAGTGACCATTTCTCCAAATGGCAATAAAATTGTCGTTCAAGCAGAGCGTGAATTCATTGCTGAAGTAGTAGGGGAAACCAAAATTGTTGTAGAAGTCAATTCAAGCTGGAAAGAAAAAGATGATCACGAATGGGAAGAAGAAGTGGATGAGGAATTAGAAGATATTCATCCAGAATTCCTCGCGGGTGATCCAGAAGAGTAATTGATGACTAGGGCGCATATCCCCCTAGTTTTTTTGTGCCTTGATCTAAGGAAAAAAGGTGAATTTTTATGCTATAATGAAAGATGGTATGAATTCGAAAGTAATATAGTGAGGGATTAGAAATATGGCAAGTTATACGCCCATGATACAGCAATATTTAAAGATCAAGGCAGATTACCAAGATGCCTTTTTATTTTTTCGCTTAGGCGATTTTTATGAAATGTTTTTTGATGATGCAAAAGAAGCAGCACAAGAATTAGAAATTACGTTAACGAGCAGGGATGGCGGCACGATTCCAATGTGTGGTGTTCCATATCATTCTGCGTCTGCATACATAGAACAACTGATTGAAAAAGGCTATAAAGTCGCCATTTGTGAGCAGGTGGAAGACCCTAAAACGGCAAAAGGTGTGGTCAAAAGAGAGGTCGTTCAACTAATTACACCAGGTACGGTCATGGATGGCAAAGGACTGAATGAAAACGAAAATAACTTTATCGCGTCTGTTTCCAGCTTTCAAAATGGCTACGGTCTTGCGCTTTCCGATTTATCAACAGGTGAAAACATGGCGGCTTTCATTGAACGGTTAGATGAAGTTGTGTCTGAAATTTATTCTGTCGGTGCAAAAGAGATTGTGGTATCAAAGCAGCTTAATGAAGAAACGGTGAAAACCCTGAAGGAACGCTGCCAAGCGACCATCTCATACGAAGATAGCGCTGAATTAATAGATGAAGCTGAACGACTCGTTGCTCATCTTGACGAACATCTGAAAAGAGCATTTTTAACACTCTATGCATACTTAAGAAGAACGCAAAAAAGGAGTCTTGATCATCTTCAGCAAGTTCAAGTGTTTCAGCTTGAACAAACGATGAAAATTGATCTTTACTCAAAACGAAACCTTGAATTAACAGAAACCATCCGTTCAAAAAGCAAGAAGGGTTCTTTATTATGGCTATTAGATGAAACAAAAACGGCAATGGGCGGAAGACTGCTCAAGCAATGGATCGATCGTCCGCTCATCCGCCTTTCACAAATCAAAGAACGCCAGGAAATGGTGCAAATTCTGATGGAACATTTCTTTGAGCGAGAGGATCTGCGAGAACGTTTAAAGCAAGTGTATGATCTTGAACGTCTAGCAGGCCGTGTGGCATTTGGAAATGTGAATGCTCGTGATCTTATTCAATTGAAAGAATCTCTCAAGCAAGTGCCGGCTATTAAAGAGCTTGTCCATTCTCTCCCGGAGGAAATGGCGAAATCTAGAGCAAATGACATTGACCCATGCGGTGATTTACTTAATTTATTAGAAGATGCTCTTTATGAGAATCCGCCGATGACGTTAAAAGAAGGCAATTTGATTAAAGACGGCTACAATGCAAAATTAGATGAATATCGTGATGCGAGCCGAAACGGGAAAGACTGGATCGCTCGTCTTGAACAGCAAGAAAGAGAATATACAGGCATTCGATCGTTGAAAGTCGGCTTTAATAAAGTGTTTGGCTACTATATCGAAGTGACCCGTGCAAATACGCATTTATTAGAAGAAGGCCGTTATGAAAGAAAACAAACCCTTGCCAATGCAGAGCGGTATATTACACCTGAATTGAAAGAAAAAGAAGCCCTTATTCTTGAGGCGGAATCAAATATTAGTGAATTGGAATATGAACTATTTTCTGCGCTTCGGGAACAAGTAAAAGCCTATATTCCTAGATTACAGTTGCTCGCAAAACAAATGAGTGAGCTTGATGCGCTGCAATGCTTTGCGACTGTGAGTGAAAAGCGGCGTTATGTCCGCCCTGAATTTTCATCAGATGAAGTGGAAGTCATTGATGGTCGTCATCCTGTTGTTGAAAAAGTGATGGATCATCAAGAGTATGTGCCGAATGACTGCCAAATGGGCAAAGGGAGACAAACCTTGCTCATTACTGGTCCGAATATGTCAGGGAAAAGCACATATATGAGACAAATGGCATTGATCTCGATTCTTGCGCAAATTGGCTGTTTTGTGCCAGCATCAAAGGCAACCCTTCCGATTTTTGATCAAATCTTTACACGTATTGGGGCGGCAGATGATTTGATTTCTGGTCAAAGTACTTTTATGGTAGAGATGCTCGAAGCAAAAAATGCGATGGTGCATGCGACAAAGAACAGCTTGATTTTATTTGATGAAATTGGACGCGGGACAAGCACTTATGATGGAATGGCTCTTGCACAGGCAATCATTGAATTTGTACATGATCATATTGGTGCCAAAACCCTTTTCTCCACTCATTATCATGAACTGACGGTACTGGAATCCCAATTAAGCGAACTGAAAAATGTCCACGTACGAGCAGAAGAACATGAAGGGACAGTTGTTTTCTTACATCAAATCAAAGAAGGAGCAGCGGATAAAAGCTACGGCATCCATGTAGCGCAGCTTGCTGAACTGCCTGATGCGATCATTGATCGAGCCCAGACCATCTTAACGGAGCTTGAGAGCGGATCACATGAAGTGATTCCGTGCGTCTCTAAAGCCCCGAAAAAAGAAATGGCTGAGGAAAAACAGCAGCTTTCTTTCTTTGAAGTGGAAGAAAAACCGCAAACAAAACCTGTGCTGAAAAACAAAGATCAAGCAGTGATCGAAGAATTGAAGTCATTTAATTTAATGGATATGACACCGCTTGAAGCGATGACAAAGCTATATGAATTGCAAAAGAAATTATAATGTAAGGTGAGGTGAGCAAGAAATGGCAAAGATTATTCAGTTATCCGATGACCTATCAAATAAAATTGCAGCTGGTGAAGTGGTCGAACGTCCGGCTTCTGTTGTAAAGGAGCTGGTGGAAAATGCGATCGATGCTAGTAGTACTGTCATTGAAATCGATGTAGAAGAAGCGGGACTTTCTTCTATTAGAATTATTGATAATGGGGTGGGAATCGATGCTGAAGATTGTAAGCTCGCCTTTCAGCGTCATGCAACGAGTAAAATCAAAGATGAAAATGATCTGTTTCGTGTCAGGACGCTCGGTTTCAGGGGGGAGGCGTTGCCAAGTATTGCCTCCGTCTCTCACTTAGAAATGAAGACAAGTACCGGTGAAGGTGCTGGAACACACTTAGCTCTCCAAGGCGGGAAGATCATTTCGGAGAAAAAAACCTCTGGCCGTCGCGGCACCGAAATTGTGGTCACCAATTTATTTTATAATACGCCAGCCCGTCTAAAATACATGAAAACGGTTCATACGGAGCTTGGCAACATTTCTGATGTTGTCAACCGAATTGCACTTGCTCATCCAGAAGTGTCGATTCGTTTGCGACATCAAGGAAAAGTGCTGCTTCAAACTAATGGAAACGGGGATGTGCGGCATGTGCTTGCGGCCATTTATGGAACGGCAGTGGCCAAAAAAATGCTGCCACTACATGTACAATCACTTGATTTTGAAGTGAAAGGCTATATTTCCTTACCAGAAGTGACAAGGGCATCACGTAATTATATGTCTTCTGTTGTCAACGGCAGATACGTCAAGCATTTCCCGCTGGTGAAAGCCATTCATGAAGGATACCATACACTGCTCCCGATCGGACGCCATCCGATTACATTTATTGAGATGAAGATGGACCCCATTTTAGTCGATGTGAACGTACATCCTTCTAAACTTGAAGTCAGACTAAGTAAAGAGCAGGAACTTCATGAGTTGATCAAACAAGGGATTAAAGACGTCTTTCAAAAGCAGCAGCTTATTCCAAGTGCTTCAGTGCCAAAAAAAGCACCAATGCCAGCAGTGAAAAATGAGCAGCAGTCTTTATCTTTTGATTCTAAACAAACAATGAAAAGCCGAATGGAAACACCTGTTTCCTATGAGCCGGACTCGCTCGAATCGGCTGTATACGAGACCAGTCAGAACGACACATACGGGGTGCGTGAACCGGAAAGTACGGAAGCGACTTTACCAGCATCGTCTGAAGAAACGTTTGACCATGTATATGTAGAGGAATCTGCAGCTTCGCATGAACAACATGACGAAGTGATACTGGAAGACAGTGCAGCCCAGCATCAGGCTGAAAGTGAACGTGTCCCTGTGATGTATCCGATTGGACAAATGCACGGAACGTATATTTTGGCTCAAAATGAACGCGGTCTTTATATCATCGATCAGCACGCTGCCCAAGAGCGAATCAAGTATGAGTACTTTCGTGAAAAGGTAGGAGACATTGAACAGGAAGTGCAAGAAATGCTTGTTCCATTAACCTTTCACTACTCAAAAAACGATATGTTGATTATTGAAGAGCATATCGATATATTAGCAAAAGTAGGGGTCTTCTTAGAGCCATTCGGATCAGGCAGCTATATCGTTCGATCGCATCCGCAGTGGTTTCCTAAAGGAGAAGAGGCTGAACTCATCGAAGAAATCATTCAGCAAGTACTTGATGAAAAGCGTGTGGATATCAAGAAACTGAGAGAAGAAGCGGCGATCATGATGAGCTGTAAAGGCTCGATTAAAGCAAATCGTCATTTGCGTCACGATGAAATCAAAGCCTTATTAGATGAACTCCGGCAAACACAAGACCCATTTACATGTCCGCATGGCCGGCCGATTATGATTCATCATTCCACATATGAAATGGAGAAGATGTTTAAGCGGGTGATGTAGCAAGGTTTGAGATGGTGGGTGAATCGGTTTGCCCACCAATTAATTTTTCAATCCGATAGTTTGGTTCGTGTTTTTGTGATGTGAAGATAAACATCCGCTGTCATGTTGTAAGGATAACCCCTTTCCTCAAATGGATAGGGGTTTTTGTTATTTGGTTATACGATTAGGTGAAGCGTGATATGATTGTAAAAAGGAGGGAATATAATGACATTCAAAAAAGCGTTCAATATAGGTTACTTTGTTTTGCTTTTATCTTTTTTTGTCGTATATTTTTTGCTTCCAGTCGATCAACTATTTACCGCAATGATGATTCTAACCTTACTATTTGGCGTATATCAATTTGTGATTTTTAAAAAACTAAAAGAGCAAAAATAACAATAAAAAACGCCATATATGGGTTTGCCAACTAATGATGACAGACCATCATGAGATATGGTGTAACAATTATATAAAATGCAGTAAGCACAGTGGCAAGAGATGTAATAAATGAGAAAAAGCGCTCTAAGAGCGCTTTTTTGTTTAGCATCCGCAAGGATTTGGCGGTGTGACGACAACTGGCCGTTTATTAATATCAATCGTATCCTCTGCATAAAATGTGGAACCGATGCTGATCGCACGATTTTCTGCGCGGAACGTATATGTACCTGCAGCAGGAAGTACTTTATGAGAAAGTTGTAATGTATATTGGGAACTTCCGAATAAATCGAAACGAGCTGGAATGCGAACAGTTTTTCCATTGTTCAAAATGTAACTGTCTTTTAAAGCTTTTCCGTTGATAATATCTTTTGTTGTGGCTTGAAAACCTGCTGGTAAAGTAAATTCAACTGCACCAATACTAAGAACAGAATTTGGACGGTAAGTCAGGTCAATGTCAGAAAAAGACCATTCTTGTTTACTTGCTCCTGTGATTTTTGCATAAAGTGCAGCTGGCCTTGCATTCGTTGAAGCTTTGCTTTCCTCTGTTTTAGCCCCTTCAGCTGATGCGGCTAGCGGTACTGAGAGTGCCATGACCAATGTAAGCATCCCCATCATAATGATTGTCCATGTTTTCTTCATTTCTTCCTTCCCCCTTGGTTGATTATAGGTAAATAATAGATGATTACATCCATTATTTACCTATAAGGTTACCATATTCCTATATGTCATTAAATGGTATTTTATACCCTTATTTTGCTTGTTTTTTAGTAATAACGGGGTAGAAATGCATTTGGTTGGTTCATTCCGTAAGCATTTCCTGTCATATGATGATTTGCCGGCATCATCATTTGCATATCATGATAGCCGTATGGCTGGTGGGGAGCCATACCATAACCGCCGTAGTGACCGAAGTGATGGTGATCGTTCATCTGTACATTTGAATAGGGATCATACTGCTTCGTAAAAGGGGAATAGGCTGAATGATGATGCGGGTGGTGTCCGCTATAAGCATCTTTTTTACCGGTATGATAATGATTTGGCATGTTCATATGGTCATGCATGTTTGGTGCGATCATATGCTCATGATTGGCTGTATACACATTTTCAAACGTGTGATAGGGATTTCCTTGATGGTAATGGTTGGTTTGGTTATTCATATTATTCATTTTGTATCTCATCCTTTTTTTCAGGTTGCCATATCTTATGAGCTGCACCTGTTTCATGAGCCTATCCATATGAAAGAAAAGAACGACATGTAACAAAAAAACCGGCTTTTCAGCCGGGAAAACAAAAAGCAGGTGCAGCGTCAAACACTAAAATGAGAAGCTATGTCTTTTTCTACGACGCTTCTTACATCTGCTGCAGACACTTTTAGGAAAATAATGGGGATCGTAGCTTCTTGACGTATCCCAAAAATCGCTCTCAAACCAATCATCTTTTTTATGATAAAACTTCTTTTTTTCACACGGATCCATATGGTGATGATCGTCATGCTTTTTATAGCATTTTGAGTGGGAATGTTTGCTCTTGCATTTGCACATTGTCATCCCTCCTAAATGTGACTCAATGCTAGTATATGCAAGAAAGGTGTACGAGGACTGGATGGTGGCGCTCCTTTTGTAAAAAAAGGCTAATTCTTTAAAAACTCAAATAAAAAGAATTGACTAGTGCTAAATTAACATGATAAAATATAAATTTTTATCCTCTGCTGAAATGTGTTATAATGATATTGTGAATACTTTCGGAGGTGGCGGATTTGTTTCAAATAGGTGATAAAATTGTTTATCCAATGCATGGAGCCGGTGTGATTGAAGGAATGGAAGAAAAAGAGATTTTAGGTAAGACGCAGGAATATTTTCTGATTCAAATGCCGAATATGCAGATGATGGTCCCAAAAGGCAGAATCAATCAACTAGGTATACGTCCGGTAGCTGATCAAGCTACACTGAAAGTTGTGATGAACAATTTTGCAGAAGAAACAAACGACGACACGCTTACTTGGAAGCAAAGATATGATGAAAATCTGAAAAAGCTAAAAACAGGTTCGATTGAAGATGGCGCAGACGTTGTCAAAGATCTGATGAGACGTAATCAGAAAAAAGCCTTAAATTCTAGTGAAAAGAAGATGCTTGAAGATGCACGGGGCATGTTAGTGAGCGAAATTTCACTTGCACAAGGCATGTCGCAAGATGAAGTGCTGACAGCATTAGAGAATGAATTAAGAGTTTAATGCTGAATATACAGAGACTGGCTGTAAACAGAAGGAGATATTCCTTTTGTTTACAGCTTTTTTATTTGAAAAAAGATGAAAATTCCCAATTTTGTAGGTGTTTTTGACTAAAACTAAAATGAGGTCATAGGATTTAGTTTTTACTTGCACAAGAACCGTTTTAAAGAAGCCGAAAATACCTAGGGCAACATAAAAAAACAGGTAAGTTCTCCTGATTCATGAAAAGGAGCCGGACATTCTTTGAATTCTTTTAGCGATTGATAGTAAAATAATGCGATAAGATGACATCGAAGAGAATGAAAAGGAGCGGTGAAATGAAAAGACTACTCATAAGTGGATTCATCTTTCTCATCCTGTGTGCTCTTTTAATGGTGAAATGCAGCCATTCTATCCAAGAAAATAAAGAGCAAAAACAACATCATGAAGAAGTAGAAAAGTATAAGAAAGAGCGAAAAAAAGGGGATCAATATGAAAGTTTTAAGCAGCTTATACGGCATGAAAGAGACGGCTATGAGATAGAGTTTCATGAAAAAGGGGGAAGTGACTTACTTGTCTTTTCTCCTCACGGCGGCGAAATTGAACCAGGAACAAGTGAAATTGTAGAAGCATTTGAAAAGAAGTACTCTACGTATTTATTTGAAGGGACAAAACAAGACAACAATCGTGACTTGCATATCACTAGTACAAAATTCGATGAACCGATTTTGGTTCAAATGATTAAAACATATCCCTTTTCTATATCTATCCACGGCTATAAAAGTGATAGAAGACATACACTTGTGGGCGGGACAAACGAAAAAATGCAAGATGCGGTTGTGCGAGAACTAAAAGACCGGGGCTTCTCCGCAGAGCTCGTGCAAAAAGGCCAGCGCCTCTCTGGAACGGATCCAAACAACATTAATAATCAAAATGCAAGTGGCGAAAGTGTCCAATTAGAAATTAGTACGGCGCAGAGAAAAGCCTTTTTTGACAACTTTGATACGAGAAAAGGAAAGAAAAAAGCATTTAGTCGCTATGTCAGTGGTTTAAAAGAAGTGCTTAGAGAATTCGACCCTTCTTCGTAGAAAAAAGGTTTTGATGGGCAAAAGTACTCTCTTTAAACTTGGTAAAAAAGATAGAAATGTGCAAAATCAACATAAAATATGAAATAAATGACAATTTGCCTTAAAATCATAAATTATGTAAAATAATAGTTATCAGTTTGATATGATAGAATGGGGCTGAAGTGGATGGCACACAAAATACCATCTTCCGAAGTAGGTGTAAAAATCAATCAATGGTACACACATATTTGCAAATTTGAAGTTGATCAGGCAAACGATATGAAGCGCCTTGTTGAAGAAGACATTCATGAGATGGAAGAAGATCAAGATTTATTACTCTATTATTCTCTCATGGATTTTCGCCATCAAATGATGCTTCAGCACTTAACGCCAGTCCATGCAGGGAATGAATCGCTTCAAGCGGTTGCATTTCCAAAAGATATTGAAGAGGCAGAAGATGAGATGACGGGTTTATTGGGTTATTACTTTCATTTTTTTCATGGAATGTATGCATTTACCCAGCACCGGTATATCGAAGCCATTTCCTATTATAAGCATGCGGAACATCAGCTGATCTTAGTAACAGATGAGATCGAAAAAGCGGAATTTTATTATAAAATTGCTGAAGTATACTATCATATGAAACAAACCTATTTTTCTATGCATTATGCGAAAAAAGCGAGAGACATCTATAAGAAACATCAGCTTTATGGAAAAAGAAGCATTCAATGCGATTTTGTGATGGCAGGTAATTGGATTGATGTAAGTCAGCATCAAAAAGCGCTCCCGTATTTAGAAAAAGCTTTAAAAGTGTGTGAAGCAATGGAAAGAAAAGAATGCACATCTTATTTTAAGGCGATGGCCCTCAATAACTTAGGAACTTGTCATTATAGTATGGGAACCTATCATACAGCGACGGTCTTCTTTGAACAAGCCATTTCACTTTATCAAAAAGATCAAGCTGCAACGATGATCAAATCATTGTTTTCACTGGCTCTTACTTGTTTTAAACTCGAAGATATGGAGCGAGCGAGTGAGGCTATAAAGGAAGGCATGAATCAGGCATCTATATTGGGAGATGAAATTTATCAATTGAAATTCCAATTTTTACAGGCACTCTATATAGAAACAGACAGCTCTGAACAATTGAGATCAGCCCTTTTGGGACTACGAAACAAAAAAATGTTTGCTGATTTAGAGGAATTGGCACTTGATGCGGCTAATTATTATAAGGAACGCGACATGTACAAGGAATCTTCCACTTTTTTTGAAATTGTGATCGAAGCGCGTACGCACATTCAAAAAGGAGATGAGATGTATGAGAACGAAGCATAACATGTCAGCTGCTCAAGTAGAAGAAAGACTTCACACATAAAACAGACAAAACAACACCCTTTACGAAAAACGTAAAGGGCTTTTTTATTTATTCTTGGATGGCTTTTTCTGCGTCGATGGCACCTGCTCCGTAAATCATTGGGTCCTCTCCAGACCACTTGCTTGTATTTTCTTTTAATAAGGCTTTGACTTCATCAGGTGTTAAATCTGGTGAATGCTCTAATAATAGTGCGCAGATACCGGCACAAATGGGTGTCGCCATCGAAGTGCCAGATAACGTCGTATAATCATCATCGACTCTACTTGATTTATCTAGTTTATCTAGGAATGATCTTGGTGATCTAAGAGAGACGATATTGACTCCTGGTGCGAGGAGGTCGGGCTTTGTTTCACCGTAGACCGTTGGACCTCTGCTCGAAAATGGTGCCACGACATCGTCACTTGATTCTGGCGTATTTCGATCATCATAGGCTCCGACCGTAATGACTTTTTGACTCACGGCAGGGCTTGCGATTGTTTGACTGTTAGGACCGGAGTTCCCAGCAGCAACGCATACAACAATTCCTTGATCCCAAGCTGCATTGACAGCGCGCACCATCGGATCGTCTTGTTCGTCATCATAACGCTGCGCATCGCCGCCTAGCGACATACTGATAATGTGAATTGGGTCATCAGGATGATCTTCGTTGAACTGTATGCACCATTCAACACCTTCTATTATAGTAGAAAGTGATCCAGCGCCTTGTTTATTTAACACTTTTACCCCAATGATATTGGCTTTTGGAGCGGGTCCTTTGTATAAGCCGTCTGAGGCAGCTCCGTCTCCAGCCACATCCCCAGCGCAATGCGTTCCATGGCCGTTATCATCATAAGGTTTCGTTTTTTGTTTGACTAAATCTACAAAGTCGCGAATTCTTCCATCTAAGTCCTCATGTGGGTATACGCCTGTGTCAACGACCGCAACCGTAATGCCTTCACCAGTTAAGGTCGTGCCATTTCGGACGACTTCATCCGCATGACTTGATTGTGTCGCCACATCCAGCAGTGCATGTACCTGTCTGTCTAAATATATTTTGCGAATATGCTCCCCATTTGCTAAGAGTTCCTCTAAAGCAGCAGGGGTAAGATCAGCTGCGCAGCAGTTAATATGTGAAAAATGTTTTTTGATGTTTGTTTTTCTGCTTTTTTTCATTAGCTGCTTTGTGCTTTGAATACCTGCTTCGACTGCATCTTCTTTAAATTCAATGATGACCCGAAGCTTCTTGCTCTTCTTTAACCTTCCTTCAAAAAAACGATGAAGAAAACAAGGCGTCCACTTAAAAGGCTTATAGAGGTGAAGGACGGTCTCTCTTAAAGGCTGATCCAATTTACTAGCATGTGTTCTGACCATTTGTACCATGGAAAATCCAAACATGTGATGCCCTCCATTCTAGCTATCCATTCTCGTACACTCTTACGTTATGAACATGACAGCATCTTTGTTCGGATTCTTGTCCCTTCTTTTGTTCATATTGGCGGCTGACTCATTCCCTTTAAAAAGAAAAGCGCTTACATTTTGTAAAATAATAGAAAAAGGTGGAAATCATATTAAAACTGCCGATGATAGGTGGGAGAGTTCTTCTTAGAGAACCAGTAAAACAGAGGATTCTGCAGAAAAAAGGGGGGTTCTAGACAGGGTCAATGCTCATACAAATGTGATTCATTCCAGATGAAAAAAATCAAATTCGCATAAAAAAAAAGACGAATTAAAGAAAACAGACTGGGTAGGACTAGGTCATTTTAAACATAACTTCATTTGTTTGTCATACTATTCTAACTCTGTTTTCAATCAGGAAAGGCGTTTCTGTGTATATAAATGCAATTATCTTATTTTTGAGGAATCTCATGATCTAGAGTGTTATGATCAAATTTGAAGAGAAAATGTGGAAAAAATGAAAAGAAATGATGATTCAATATTAATCATAGAAACGGCTTAGAAATCTGTTAAAGGAGAACGGGAATGAAGAAGTTTTTTGCTTTGCTTCTCCTGCTTGTCATCGGATGGGGCGTCTATTATACCATGCAAGCACAGGAACATGATGAGCCAGTGTCATCAGGTGGAGAAGACGAAAGCGGTTCAAATGATATGTATCGAAATTTTAAAGAACTGGAAGAGAATGAATCAACAGGTCATTATCAAATCACATCCAATCCAGTGCCCGGCAGCCGTCTTCTAGTGATGTCGCCTCATGGCGGGAGAATCGAAGGCGGCGTTAGTGAGATTGTCCATTTTTTTGATAACGATTTTTCTACGTACTTATTTGAAGGTTTTAGAGAAAATGCATCAGAACTTCATATTACAAGTACAAACTTCGATGAACCAATCGGAGTCGCACAGGCAAAAGCACATGATTATGTATTAGCTGTTCATGGATATAAAGGGGAGCCGGGAATTGACCACACCCTTGTTGGCGGAACAGACTATGACCGTGCTGAAAAAATTGTGAACTCATTAGAGCGCAACGGTTTTTCTGCTGAACTTGCAGTTGCACACGCAACCCTAAGCGGAACGAGCAATCATAATATTAATAATCTTACAAAAACAGGGCAAAGTGTACAGCTTGAGATTAGTAGAAGTCAACGGGAAGCGTTATTTGACAGTTTCGATTTTCGGCAGCGATCGAGTACAAAAAACGAGACGTTCTACCGGTATGTCAGGGCGATTCGAACGGTGCTGGATGAAGAATATACGTAAGGATGGTGCACATCTTAAGACAGCAAGGTGAATTCTTGTTACACTATAAAAAGTGATAACAAAAGGAGAGACAGATATGGCGCGTCATCATTTTCATCTTCAGGCAAGCTGGCCTGGTCTGCGTAACGATGTGGGGACAATCGAATGTGCACAGTTAAAGACGGAGATTTCCATTCCAAAAGAAATGGATGGACCGGGTATTGGAACAAATCCAGATGAGATGCTCCTAGGTGCAGCGGCCACATGTTATATCATTACACTTGCAGCCATGATGGAGCGGAGTCAATTAGAGAAAGAGGATCTATCGATGAGCTCTGAGGCAGTTGTCGATGTGACAAACAGTGTGTTTACATATGAGAAAATCATTCACCGTCCTGTCATCATTCTCAAAGAGTCTGCTACTGCACAGGACATAGAACGAGCTCGTAAGCTTGCACATAAAGCTGAAAGCTCATGTATGATCTCTAGAGCTGTGCAAGGGAATGTCCATATTTCTTTAGAAGAAACCATCAAAGCGGGTCATTAAGACAAAAAAGTCATTTTCTCTTGATTAATGGAGAAAATGACTTTTTTTATGACGTCCATTCGGTTTGATCGAATGGTTCTTTCTTTTCTTCCTTTTGTTTTTTGGATTGATTTAAGACAATGACGCCGCATATGACAAGTGCAAGACCAATGAATCCTTTCATATGAATGGTTTCGTTAAATAGCACGAGGCCCACAAGAGCAGTAAGTGCTGTACCGACCCCAGACCAAGTGGCATATGCAGATGACAGCTCAATTGTTTTGAGTGCCAAACTGAGAAAGGTAAAGGCGCACCCAAATCCGATCAGGACCCCCATACTCGGCAGCACCTGTGTAAAACCTTGCGAAAGCTTCAGCATCGTACTGCCAAAAACCTCTGTCAAAATGGCTCCTGTTAAATAAAGCATTCCTTTCATATCACTTCACATCCTTTAAGACATATTTAATAGTACGACCCCTGAAACAAGCATTGCCATTCCAATAAGTGCTTGACGGTTCAAGGTTTCTTTGAAAAAGAGCACGCCAAAAAAAGCCGTGAGGACGGTACCTACCCCAGACCATGTGGCGTAAGACATGCTAAGTGGAATGATATTAAGGGTCAATGACAGCATGTAAAAAGCAAGTGTATAGCCAGCGACAACGACAGCGCTAGGTTTAAAGCGTGTGAAACCATTTGATAGTTTCAGCATCGCTGCCCCAATCGCTTCTGAAAAAATGGCGATAGCCAAAAAAAGATATCCGAGGATCATCATCATCCCTCCTCTAAAATGTGTAAAATCCGATGAAGTAAAAGGGTTTTTTCCTCTCGATTCAATGGTTCAAGCTGAAACATTTCTGAAAACCATATGCCATCACAGGCAAGACGGATCAATTGGCTAAGTGCAGGGTCATTGATTTCCTCGGCTGCTTTTTCTTTAAATTCCGCATAAAAATGACGCCAAGGATTTAATAACGCTTCATCAAATGACATGGTTGCCAGCATACTTGTACATAGCTGTGTGGTGTTTTGCCTATCAAGATCATTTAATGTGGCCAATATATAGGCACGTACATAAGGCGCCTTTTCGTTTTTGTATGTTTCCTGATACGTGTCAAGCTGCTGACGAAAAGAGGCAACCGCATGCTCATTCATTTGCTGGATCAGGTCTTCCTTGCTCGAAAAATGATACAGTAGCCCGGCTTTGGTCATATTTGCATGTTCTGCCACCTGCTGAAGGGTGAGCTGACTCAATCCTTCTTTTAGAATGGTGTGAGCTGCTGCCTCAAAAATTTGTTCTTTTTTCGTTTTAGACATAAAAAAAACACCTACTTTACTGAACGGTCGGTAAAGTAAATGTTAACCTATGAAAAACAAATGTGTCAATCGATTCATTTTATAAGAGGATGTTTTCACTAAATCGTCATAATTAATAATAAGGGTATGGTCCATATGGCGGGTATGGCGGTGGATAAGGATAGCCATATCCTGGGGCAAGAAGCGACCCAGCTAGAAGCCCTCCAGCAAAACCACCTAAAAATGGCGGTCCAAAAAATCCAGGTCTCCCATAGCCAAAACCAGGGCGCCCAAAACCAAACCCAGGTCTTCCAAAACCAAATCCAGGGCGTCCAAATCCAAAAGGTCTTCTCATCTCATCTTGAACAAACGGTGCGTCAAAATAATTCATAAAAAAAGACTCCTTTCACATAAAATCACTGTAACTGACATCAGTGTATTCGAGTGGCCCACTTGTGTTTGGGTGAATGCCTAAAATAAGGAGGAATGTAAAAAATGGGCCTGTATCCGTCTGATTGGGCTAAATGTCCACCTCATGCTCATGCTTATAAAGCGCGAACGGATGTAACAGAAGAACATTATCATTTAATAGAAGGTATTTCTCAGCCTGTGAATGGAAGCAGTACCGACAGACATACTCATTATTACCGGGGGATCACGTCATTTGAAAGAGGGCATTTTCATAGATATTATGGCGTCACTGGACCTGCTATCCCAAGAGTGGACGGGACGCACTATCATGAAATTGAGGAAGTCACGTTTTCTGCCTATACCGATTCTGTCCCGATTCCATACGGGGGAGTCGTTTACAGTCCAGATGAAGAAAGGCCAACGCATAAGCACCGTTTAAAAGGAAAGACATATGAAGTGGTCGGGAATGAACCACTTGGCTGGTGACGAGAGGATATAGGAGAGAAAGAGAAGTTATGCTATACTGTAGGCAGTTTGTAAAAGAGAGTGATGTTATGAAAAAACAACCAGTGATTGTATTAGTAGGTCCGACGGCTGTCGGAAAAACAAAGCTGAGCATTGAGATAGCGAAAGCATTTAATGGAGAAATTATCAGCGGGGATTCCATGCAGATCTATAAAGGGATGGATATTGGCACAGCGAAAATCACCCCTGAAGAAATGAATGGCGTTCCGCACCATTTAATCGATATTAAACAACCGGATGAATCGTTTTCTACAGCTGAATTTCAGCAGCTTGTCCGCTTAAAAATCAAAGAGATTGCTGCGAGAGGGAAAACGCCCATGATTGTTGGTGGAACTGGGCTATATATTCAGTCTGTTTTATATGATTACACGTTTACTGATGAGAAAAGCGATCCTGCTTTTAGAGAAGAGATGACGCTGTTTAAGCAGCAGCATGGACCGATCAAGCTGTATGAAAAGCTAAAAGAAGCCGATCCTGACGCTGCAAAAGCGATTCATCCGAATAACGTCCGCCGCGTGATCAGAGCGCTTGAAATCATCCATACAACAGGTCAGAAAATGTCTGATATGCAAAACGGGCATCAAGAAGTTCCTCTTTATGACACTGCCTTCATTGGGCTGAAAATGGACCGAGAGCTTTTGTACGAGCGCATTCATCAAAGAATTGATATGATGTTAGATGAAGGCTTAATTGAAGAAGTGAGCGCACTTTATCAATCTGGTTTGAAAGATTGTCAGTCTGTTCAAGCGATCGGTTATAAAGAGTTGTATGCCTATTTTCAAGGCGACTGCTCACTTGATGAAGCCATCCAGCAATTAAAACAAAATTCCCGCAGATATGCGAAGCGTCAGTTTACGTGGTTCCGTAATAAAATGGATGTCACCTGGTTTGATATGACACCACCTTGCCACTTTTCGGACAAAAAAGAGGAAATTTTCGCATATATAGCAGGAAAGCTTGGACTTAAAGCGAAACTGTAGTTATCAGAATCAAGGAGGACGAAACATGAAACCGATTAATATTCAGGACCAATTTTTGAATCAGATCCGCAAAGACAATACATTTGTCACAGTATTTTTACTGAATGGCTTTCAGCTTCGCGGTCAAGTAAAGGGATTTGACAATTTCACGGTGCTGCTTGAGACAGAAGGGAAGCAGCAGCTTATTTATAAACATGCGATTTCAACATTTGCACCTCAAAAAAATGTAAATCTTGAATTAGAATAAACACCCGTTTTCACCAATAGCCCCATGCAGCTGCGAATAAACCGGCCGAAACCCGCTACGTTTTTTGTCAGTGCAGAGGGGCTATTTTGCATGCCATGAAACTTTTCTGTCCAAGTTGCGTATAAATCCTTATTGGACATTTAAAAGGTGAGGGGATTTATATGGAAAATGCAGAGCTTGAATTGAGAAGGATTCGAGTGATCCTTCTTTTGATTGGAATCGTTGTCTTATTTGGATCATGTGCCATCTCGAACATCGAAACGAGACAAGAAAGTTGGCATAACCATTCTGGTGAGCATGATGGGAGCCATGTTGATGGTCTTTTACCATCATCTGTTGCGCTAAAAAATAATCACATTGCTGTTGTGAAAGATGATGAAGTACATGTATACCGGTTTGATGAAAAAGAAGGAGAGCTGACGCTCATTACGACAAAGTACATAGATGAATGGGATGAAGATGATGGTGATAGTGAAGACTTTGATGAAGAGTAAGCACGTAAATTTACAAATGAATGTGAAGTCGCTACACTATAAACATGCATCAGACATCTAGACAGAAAAGGATGAGTTCATGACACACAAAATTAAAATTAATCATTGGGAACAAACTTGTGAAGATGACTCCTGTTTCGAATATGGAACAAGCGTTTCTGTAAACGGGAAAGAGTTAGTAAGAGAAGCCTCGATCGTCTCTGCGCTTGAAGCGGTGCTGAAAGAATTAGGTGTTGAAGTGGAAATAACAGAAGTGTCAGAAGATTTACAGTGCGATGCCTACAAAAAATAAAACAAAAAGTCTAGTCTACTAAGCGATTTTTTTTCGTGTTATGATAGATTTCGGTTTCAGTTGAATAGGGAGTAGGGCAGTCTATTTTTAGAACCTGCTCTGCTCTATTTATTTGAACGTACGAGTTCGGCTATGAATGTTCGGCCGGGTTGGTTGATTTTTTTCGTTTCGAACATCTATATGTTGTGTTTTGAAAAAACATAGTATACTATATATAGTGAATAACGAAATGATCAACAATACTAAAAACTAGGTCGTGATGGAATTGATTCAAATCGTATTTGATTCAAAAACAGGAAATGTTCAACGCTTTTTGGACAAGACCCCTTTTACAGACAAACGAAAATTGACTGGAGAAGAGTTTTTGGATACGCCGTTTATTCTCGTCACCTTTACGACAGGATTTGGACAAGTCCCTGGTACCACTCAGTCATTTTTAGAGAAAAATGCGCACCTTTTACTAGGTGTAGCGGTGAGTGGGAACAAAGTGTGGGGAGATAACTTTGCCAAAAGCGCCGATACGATTTCTAAACAATATCAAGTTCCTATTTTGCACACCTTTGAACTAAGCGGAACAAAAAGGGATGTTGAATTGTTTACACAGGAGGTAGAAAGAATTGTCACAAAATCAGGTTCCAAAGTGGATACAATTAAATAACGAGATTATGATTCAAAAAGAAGGAAAGTTTCAGTTCGACAAGGACAAAGAAGCTGTACATAGTTATTTCGTAGATTATATTAATCAAAACACGGTCTTCTTTCATAATCTAGAAGAGAAGATTGATTACTTAATAGAAAACGACTACTATGAGGAAGAATTTTTAAGACAATACAGCATGTCAGATATTAAAGAAGTATTTGAAGCTGCATATGCCAAGAAATTTAGATTCCCATCATTTATGAGTGCGTTTAAGTTTTACAATGACTATGCACTGAAAACAAATGACAAAAAGAAAATCCTTGAACGCTATGAAGACCGCATTTCAGTTGTGGCTCTTTTCTTTGCGGGCGGAGACAAAAAGAAAGCACTTGAGTTTGTGGAACTGATGATCAACCAAGAGTATCAGCCAAGTACACCAACATTCTTAAACGCAGGCCGTAAAAGACGTGGTGAGCTGGTGAGCTGCTTCTTGCTTGAAGTGAATGACTCATTAAACGATATCTCAAGAGCCATTGATATTTCCATGCAGCTGTCTAAATTAGGCGGCGGCGTCAGCTTGAACCTTTCAAAGCTTCGTGCGAAAGGTGAAGCGATCAAAGATGTAGAAAATGCGACCAAAGGTGTCGTAGGCGTCATGAAACTTCTTGATAATGCATTCCGATATGCAGATCAAATGGGACAAAGACAAGGTTCAGGCAGTGCCTACCTGAATATTTTCCACAGAGATATTAATGATTTCTTAGATACGAAAAAAATCTCTGCGGATGAAGATGTTCGTGTGAAAACACTTTCGATCGGTGTCGTCATCCCAGATAAATTTATCGAGCTTGCTAGAGAAGATAAAACAGCTTATACATTCTATCCTCATACAGTTTATAAAACTTATGGACAGCATCTTGATGAGATGGATATGGAAGAAATGTATGACGAGCTTGTAGAAAACCCGAAAGTCAAAAAAGAAAAAGTCAATCCAAGAAAACTTCTTGAAAAATTAGCTGTTCTGCGCTCAGAATCAGGCTATCCTTATATCATGTTCCAAGATAATGTGAATAGAGAGCACGCTCTGAACCATATTTCACGTGTGAAATTCTCAAACCTTTGCTCAGAAGTACTTCAAGCTTCAGAAGTCTCTTCTTACACGGACTATGATCAAGATGATGAGATCGGACTTGATATTTCTTGTAACCTTGGTTCTTTAAATATCATGAACGTGATGAAAAACAAATCCATTGAAAAAACAGTCAAGCTTGCAACGGACTCACTTACACTTGTGTCTGAAACAACAGATATCCGCAATGCACCAGCTGTTAGAAAAGCGAACAAAGCGATGAAGTCAATTGGACTTGGTGCGATGAACCTTCACGGGTATTTAGCTCAAAACCAAATCGCTTATGAAAGTGAAGAAGCAAGAGATTTCGCTAATACGTTCTTTATGATGGTGAACTATTACTCCATTAAGCGTTCAAGTGAGCTTGCAAAAGAAAAAGGGGAAACATTCCATCGTTATGAGGGCTCTGGTTATGCAACAGGTGAGTACTTCAATAAATACGTAGAAAATGATTTCACTCCAAAAACAGAAAAAGCGGCTGCGCTATTTGAAGGCATGCACATTCCAACAAAAGAAGATTGGGCAGCACTCAAAGACTTTGTAGCGGAAAATGGCATGTACCATAGCTATCGATTATGTATTGCGCCAACAGGTTCTATTTCGTATGTTCAATCGGCAACAGCTTCTGTAATGCCAATTATGGAACGTATCGAAGAAAGAACATACGGAAACAGCAAAACGTATTATCCAATGCCAGGACTTTCAGCACAAAACTGGTTCTTCTATAAAGAAGCATACGATATGGACATGTTTAAAGTAGTCGATATGATCGCAACCATTCAGCAGCACGTCGATCAAGGAATTAGCTTTACATTATTCCTAAAAGATACGATGACAACGCGTGACTTAAACCGCATCGATCTTTATGCACACCATAAAGGCATTAAGACACTTTATTATGCAAGAACGAAGGATACAGGGCAGGAAGGCTGTCTTTCTTGTGTTGTTTGATTAAAGGAGAGTTTAACGTGACAAAAATTTATGATGCAGCCAACTGGTCAAAACACGAAGATGATTTTACACAAATGTTTTACAACCAAAACGTCAAGCAATTCTGGCTTCCAGAAGAGATTTCCTTAAACGGGGATCTCTTAACATGGAAATATTTAGGTGAAGAAGAGCGGGATACGTACATGAAGGTACTGGCTGGACTGACGTTACTTGATACAGAACAAGGAAATACAGGAATGCCGATAGTGGCTGAACATGTGGACGGTCATCAGCGTAAAGCCGTGTTAAACTTTATGGCCATGATGGAAAATGCCGTGCATGCAAAATCATACTCAAATATCTTCATGACGCTTGCACCGACTGAAACGATTAGTGAAGTATTTGAATGGGTCAAGAAAAATAAATTCTTGCAAAAGAAAGCAGATATGATTGTAGGTCTGTACCGTTCCATTCAAAAGGATGACCCGATTTCCTTATTTAAAGCAATGGTTGCTTCAGTGTATTTAGAAAGCTTTCTATTCTATAGCGGCTTTTACTACCCGCTATATTTCTACGGTCAAGGAAAGCTCATGCAAAGTGGTGAAATCATTAACTTGATTTTGCGCGATGAAGCGATTCACGGTGTGTATGTTGGATTGTTAGCACAAGAAATTTACAACAAACAAACACCTGACGTGCAAAAAGAGCTTTATGATTTCTCTATCGATCTGCTTAATGAGCTTTATGAAAATGAACTTCATTACACTGAGGATATTTATGACCAAGTCAATTTATCGCATGATGTGAAAAAGTTCATTCGTTACAATGCCAATAAAGCGTTAATGAACCTTGGATTTGCCCCTTACTTTGAAGAAGAAGAGATCAACCCAATTGTATTGAACGGACTCAATACAAAAACAAAGTCACATGACTTCTTCTCAATGAAAGGGAACGGCTACAAAAAGGCAACAGTTGAGCCGTTAAAAGATGACGACTTCTTCTTTGGAGATGAATCATAATTAAAACGCAAAAGTCAAAACGCACCACTCGTTTTGGCTTTTTGCCATTTCTAACAATGTGTTACATACTGGAGGTTACCGAACATGGGAAAAATGGACGAAATGATTTTAGTTGCACCGCGCGCACGCGTGTTCCAAAACGAAACACTTGCGTTTAATGGTGTGAATAGTGAAGAGAAAACAATCAGCACCATTATGAAAGAAATTGAAGAGCACTTCGAGCAAATGCGAAGAGGCGATGCAGAAGAAAATCCTGACTTTAAGCAGCCAATTCCATATGTTGTCATTAAGCGTGAGGACGAAGTATATGTATATGAAAGACTTCAAGGCGGGGGAGAGACTCGCTTACATCATAAGTTATCTCTTGGCTTTGGCGGTCATATGAATTTCATTGAAGGAAAAAAATTTGCTGAGATTCTAAAAGAAAATACCGATCGTGAACTGGACGAGGAACTTTCGATTCAAGAAGAAGACAAACTTGAGATGAAAACCCTTGGACTTATTAATGATGATGACAACAGTGTCGGCCGTGTGCACATCGGACTGTTATCAGCCCTTGAATTATCGCCAGGTGCTCATGTAGAAGTAAAAGAAACAGATCAAATCTCAGGCAAATGGATGAAAGTAACAGATTTGAAAAAGCCTGAGTACTTCGATCGTCTTGAAACATGGTCTCAATTTGTCGTGAACATTTTAGCATAATTGGATAGACAACAAACCGGCTCTAAAGATGACTTGAGCCGGTTTGTTTTTTAGATTATTGAAAAACGAATGCGTCGTGACCGGCCTGCTTTAATCGAGCGACGAGGTCATCTGCATTTTGCTTTGAACGGAAAGCGCCAGCTTGGACTCGGTACATGCCGCTATCCAGTACGACCAGCGCTTCAAATCCTTTGGATCTGAGTGTAGCTGCTAGTTCATCCGCATTGGCTTTGACCTTGAAAGCCCCTGCTTGCACTTTATATAGGTTACTTGCTTTTTTTTTCAATTGAAGGGCTTTTTCTAATCCAGTGGCATGAGCACGAGCGATCCCTTGAAGGAAAGTAGCGTTACGGAGCTTATTTGCATCAGCTACCGTATCAATGAAACCGTTTTCAGTTAAAATGGCAGACATAGAAGTTTCCCGCAGAACGTGGAAGTTCGCCGTTTTCTTGCCGCGGTCGGCAAAATCAACGGAGCGGACAATCTCATCATGAAGGGCATTGCGATACGTGGTGGTTGGTGCTGAAACGCCAGGGTACACATAACTTTCAAAACCTGTGCCTCCGCCAGCATTAATATGAATAGACACGAAATAGTCAGCTCCCCAGCTGTTTGCCGCATTCGTACGCTGGGATAACGTGACGGATTGGTCAATTGAACGACTTAAGCGGACGGAAACCCCATCATATTCACTAATCAACATATCTCTCAGAAAAAGCGCAATTTGCAGTGTGATATTTTTCTCCAAAAGTCCATTAGCAGCAGCTCCAGAATCTGTTCCTCCGTGGCCAGGATCAATAAAAATTTTCACCATCTATTCATCACCTCGTCTTTATTTTATGAGGAAATAGAAAAATTGCCTGTACAAAATGCGGAAATCATCGAGACTCTTTTCTGCACAATTTGGGAAGAAAAGGCGCTATTTTTCTAAGAAAAAACAAATTGTTGGTTTGTCCGCCCGAAATGGATGAATACAATGGAAATAGCACATCATTTCCTGGGAAACCGCACAATCCCCTACAATAACCGGTATCTCGGGTCATTTTGACAGTAAACCGATGCTAGTGCGGGCGATTGTCACGATTACAGCTCCACCCGAATAGATTAAAGAGAGAAGAGCGAGAGGTGAATACGTTGGAGCGAGCTGTCACATATAAAAATAACGGCCAAATCAACATTATACTTAATGGACAGAAGCAAGTATTGGTTGATGCAGATTCAGAGGCAGAATACCTAGAGGCCTTGCAAAAAAATGAGGCCAAACACAGCATCTTACGAGAAATAGAACGAGAAATGAACAGCCTTGTCGGGATGGATGAAATGAAACGAAACATAAAAGAAATTTATGCTTGGATTTTTGTGAATCAAAAAAGACAAGAACAAGGATTAAAGGTAGGAAAACAAGCGCTTCATATGATGTTTAAAGGAAATCCCGGCACAGGGAAAACAACAGTTGCACGGCTTGTCGGGAAGCTTTTCTTTGAAATGAATGTTCTTTCAAAGGGGCACTTAATTGAAGCAGAACGAGGAGATCTGGTTGGAGAGTACATTGGACATACAGCTCAAAAAACAAGAGATTTGATTAAAAAATCACTAGGCGGCATTTTGTTCATCGATGAAGCCTATTCTCTTGCCCGCGGAGGAGAGAAAGATTTCGGGAAAGAAGCCATTGATACCCTTGTAAAACATATGGAGGATAAGCAGCATGAATTCATCCTCATCTTAGCTGGATACTCCAAGGAAATGGATCATTTTCTTTCTCTAAACCCTGGTCTGCAATCGAGATTTCCGATTAATATCAACTTCCCTGATTATACGGTCGATCAGCTGATGGATATTGCAAAACGAATGATGGCCGATCGGGAATATGTCTTTACCCAAGAGGCAGAATGGAAACTGCGAGACTATTTAATGCACATCAAGAGCACAACGAGTCCTGCCAAATTCAGCAATGGCCGTTTTGTGCGAAACACCATTGAAAAAGCGATCCGAACTCAGGCGATGAGGCTGCTTCTTGTGGATCATTATGATAAAAAAGACTTACTTACGATTAAAAGCCATGATCTGCAAATGAAAGAGGATACGCCTTCTTGAAATGGCGTATCCTTTTTGTAAAGAGGCAAGAAATTAAACCTTCCGAATGGTGGTATACGTGTGGTGTGTTTGGTATGATGGTACTACTGAAACTTAAGTACAGAAAGGAAACAACTGACGTTGAATGAACATGAAATGATCGAAAAAGCGATCCTTGTCGGCTGTCAACTGCCGCATATAACGGATGAACGCTTTCAATATTCTATGGAAGAATTAGCTTCCTTAACCAAAACAGCTGGCGGTGAAGCTGTCAGCATCATGACGCAAAAAAGAAATAGACAAGACAGCGCGACTTACATCGGGAAAGGGAAAGTGGAAGAGCTTGAAGTGCTTTGCGAAGAGTTAGACTGTGACGTTATAATTTTTAACGACGAGCTTTCGCCTAGCCAGTTAAAAGCTTTGGCGACTGCCTTAGATGTGAAAATCATTGACCGTACGCAATTGATTCTAGACATCTTTGCCAAAAGAGCTCGTACAAGAGAGGGGAAGCTGCAAATAGAGCTTGCCCAGCTTCAGTATGCCTTGCCGAGGCTAAGTGGACAAGGGATCAGCCTTTCGAGACAAGGCGGCGGAATTGGCGCAAGAGGTCCAGGTGAAACAAAACTTGAAACAGACAGACGTCATATTCGAAACCGCATACACGAAATTCACGGACAACTATCTGCAGTCAAAGAACATCGCACGAGATACCGGGAACGACGGAAGAAAAATGGCGTATTCCAAATCGCTATTGTCGGGTACACAAATGCCGGGAAATCAACATTGTTTAACCAGTTAACAGAAGCGGATAGCCATGAAGAAGATTTGCTGTTTGCTACACTTGACCCAATGACGCGTAAAATGACACTTGAATCTGGCTACAGTGTACTGATTTCCGATACAGTTGGTTTTATTCAAGACCTTCCAACCACACTGATTGCAGCATTTCGTTCCACTCTTGAAGAAGTAAAAGAAGCAGACTATTTGCTTCATGTGATCGATTCTTCGAATGAGGATTATGAAGGGCATGAACGAACGGTTCATAAGCTTTTAGAGGAATTAGAAGCTGACCGTATTCCGATGCTGACTGTCTATAACAAAAAAGACCAAATCCGGCCGGATTTTATCCCTTCCTCAAAGCAGCGCCACATTTTAATCAGTGCTAGGCGCGAGGAAGATGTGAAGCGGTTAAAAGCGGATATCATGGCTGAACTGAAAAAAGATTTTTTAAAGCTATATCATGTAAGGATTCCGGCATATGAAGGGAAACTCATATCTGCCTTAAAGTCAGAAACCTTGGTGGAATCACTGGAATTTCAAAAGGAAGCAGAGCTTTATGACATCACTGGATTTAGTGGTGAAGAGCAAACCATATTAGGACAAATCAAGAAGTATATGTTGTAGGAAAGGAATTAAATCACGATGTTTCACACTTTAAAACATGGCACCATTTTAGAAAAAATAGCAGCAGAAGCAGAACAAGACATTTCACAAATACATCAGCAAATTGATCGAAAGAGCGAACAAAATGAGTGGCGGGTTCTTGAAAGCTACCGAAAACATAAAGTCAGCGACTCTCATTTTAACCCGACAACTGGTTATGGCTACGATGATATGGGAAGAGACACGTTAGAAAAGATCTATGCGGATGTATTTGGAGGGGAAAGCGGTCTTGTACGCCCGCAGATCATTTCTGGAACACATGCCATTTCCATCGCCTTATTCGGTGTGCTAAGACCTGGTGATGAATTGATCTACATGACGGGGAAACCTTACGATACCCTAGAAGAGATTGTCGGGATTCGCGGCAAAGAAGGGACAGGCTCATTAAAAGATTTTCAGATCGATTACAAAGCCATTGATTTGCGTCAAGATGGATCTGTCGATTTCGACAAAGTCAAAGAATCTATTTCCCAAAAAACAAAAGTCATCGGGATTCAGCGTTCTAAAGGCTATGCGTCAAGACCATCCTTTACAATAGAAGAAATTGAACAAATGATTTCATTTGTGAAAGACATCAATGATGACATCATTGTGTTTGTTGACAACTGCTATGGTGAATTTACTGAATTACAAGAGCCGTGTCATGTGGGCGCAGACCTTATGGCAGGTTCGCTCATTAAAAACCCAGGCGGCGGCCTTGCTAAAACTGGCGGCTACATTGTCGGTAAAGAAAAATGGGTAGAAGCTTGCTCTTATCGAATGACATCTCCAGGCATCGGCAGTGAAGCGGGTGCATCGCTGTATGCGCTTCAGGAAATGTATCAAGGATTTTTCTTAGCACCGCATGTTGTTGCACAAAGTTTAAAAGGTGCCGTGTTTACAGCGCGTTTTCTTGAAAAACTCGGGTTCCAAACAAACCCGTCGTGGAATGCGAAAAGAACCGACTTGATTCAATCTGTAGAATTTGGAGACCCTAAAAAAATGATTGCATTTTGTCAGGCCATTCAATATGCATCACCGATTAACAGTCATGTCACACCGCATGCGAGCTATATGCCGGGATACGAGGACGATGTGATTATGGCAGCGGGCACATTTGTCCAAGGAGCCAGCATTGAATTATCAGCTGATGGTCCGATTAGACCGCCTTACACAGCCTATGTTCAGGGCGGTCTCACGTACGCCCATGTGAAAAATGCCATTTGCAGTGCTGTAGATGCCTTATTAGAGCAAGGTTTTATTGAAGTGCCTGCTCGATAAAAAAAACCATGTTAATATTCCTAACATTTCGTTGACACATAATATAACATGACATATAATAAATTTAAGCAAAGAGGAGGAGACAGTTGAGATGAGTGATAACATTCGCCGCTCAATGCCTTTATTCCCAATTGGGATTGTCATGCAGCTAACAGAATTATCTGCAAGACAAATTCGCTATTATGAGGAAAATGGTTTGGTATTTCCAGCTAGAAGTGATGGGAATCGCCGATTATTTTCTTTCCATGATGTTGATAAATTACTAGAAATCAAAAACCTCATCGAACAAGGTGTAAACATGGCAGGAATCAAAAAACTTTTTGCCAAAGCTGAGGCAGAAAATCCATCGTCTGAAACAAAGACAGAGGAGAAAACCACAGCGAAGCACAACTTGACAGATGATGAACTCAGGAAGCTACTGAAGAAGGAACTCATTCAGGCTGGACGTTTCCAACAAGGAACGACCTTTAGGCAGGGGGATATGTCAAGGTTCTTCCGTTAACCAATTAGCAAAAGCATTGCTATACACATTTTACCTTTTGTAGGGGAGGAGTTTTACGAAATGGCAAAGTACACAAGAGAAGATATCGTAAAATTAGTAAATGAGGAAAACGTAAAGTACATCCGTCTGCAATTTACAGACATTCTCGGAACAATTAAAAATGTTGAGATTCCTGTGAGCCAGTTAGAAAAAGCTCTCGATAACAAATGTATGTTTGATGGTTCATCTATTGAAGGGTTTGTACGTATCGAAGAATCAGATATGTACCTATATCCAGATCTAAACACGTTTGTTATTTTCCCTTGGACAGCAGAAAAAGGTAAAGTTGCACGCTTTATTTGTGACATTTATAAGCCAGACGGAACACCATTTGATGGAGACCCTCGTAACAACTTAAAGCGTATCTTAAAGGAAATGGAAGAACTAGGATTTAGTGATTTCAACCTTGGACCTGAGCCAGAATTCTTCTTATTTAAATTAGACGAAAAAGGCGAGCCAACGCTCGAACTAAACGATAAAGGTGGATACTTTGACCTTGCACCAACAGATTTAGGTGAAAACTGCCGCCGTGACATCGTGCTTGAGCTTGAAGAAATGGGCTTTGAAATTGAAGCTTCTCACCACGAAGTAGCACCTGGTCAGCATGAAATTGATTTCAAATATGCAGGCGCGATCCGTTCTTGTGATGACATTCAAACGTTCAAGCTTGTTGTGAAAACAATCGCTAGAAAGCACGGTCTTCATGCGACATTCATGCCAAAACCATTGTTCGGTGTAAACGGATCTGGTATGCACTGTAACCTATCATTATTCAAAAATGGCAAAAACGCATTCTTTGATGAAAAAGCAGATTTACAATTAAGCGAGACAGCTAGACACTTTATCGCAGGTATCGTGAAGCACGCAACAAGCTTCACAGCGGTCACAAACCCAACGGTGAACTCTTACAAGCGTCTTGTACCTGGTTATGAAGCACCTTGCTATGTGGCATGGAGTGCACAAAACCGCAGCCCATTGATTCGTATTCCAGCATCACGCGGCATTAGCACACGTGTAGAAGTACGCAGTGTAGACCCATCTGCAAACCCATACCTTGCACTAAGTGTATTACTTGCAGCAGGTCTAGACGGAATCAAAAACAAACTAGACGCACCAGCGCCAATCGACAGAAACATCTATGTCATGGATAAAGAAGAGCGCCTTGAAAACGGCATCGCTGACTTACCTGCAACACTTGCAGAAGCACTTGAGCTGCTCAAGTCAAACGAAGTCATGATCAACGCACTAGGCGATCACTTATTCGAGCACTTCATCGAATCAAAAGAAATCGAATGGGATATGTTCCGCACCCAAGTACACCCATGGGAACGCGATCAGTATATGTCTCAGTATTAATCAAGAAACCCCTTGGAGCCATTGGCTTCAGGGGGATTTTTGTTTTTGTGGGTGTTTCTTATATTTTAAAATGAAGCAGGCACCACCCGCCATTCACCCATAAAAAAGTGATAAAAAACCACTCCATTATCTTGGTGATATACTATTCATATTTATTCATTGAATCTGTGTCTATTTTTTCTAGTATGAGGCCCAAGCCAACGAAGCTGTACCGATGCAGAAAGATGAGAAGCAGCTGCTAATGATTAGATTGCCCTCAAAGTGTGCAAGACGATTCTGACGAGAATGATTAAAAAGAAGAGGAAGACGGGGCTGCCTAAGATGGCACGCAAACGATCAAAACGGTGGTTCCTACTTTATCGCTTAGAGGATGGACATCGTGTTCATCTCTATGAACTGCTTAGTCGGATCAGGAAAGGGTGGAGGATTATCAGATGAAAAACAAATTCTTAGAAGGAGACTGGATCAAAGCATCTAGGAAAGGAAAAAGAGAACAACTTAATAAAGCAGGTTATGTACTTAAAGTAGCTGAGGATGACATTTTAGTAAGGTTTCCTTAGTGGTAATACCTTCGTTGTTCCAAAGTCTTGGGCTGAAAATTTGGATGAGGCACTTACTGAAGATGATCTGAAGGCTTTGATTGATTTGTCTTTAAATTTAAGGGACGAACACTTCTTTAAAATGTGTTTACGTGATTTGCAAGCTCTTCAGGGCAAATAAAAAGAACCGAAGCACAAGGCTCCGACTCTAATGAATCTCGCCAATTCATTATAACATGGGAGGCCTTGTGTATGAATAATCCTTACAAACTTACGGACTCAAATATCTCCATTGATAACTTTATGACCAAAGGAGAAGTGAAAGTCATTATCCTAGATGGTCATTCCAACAATGTGGTGTTGGCCAATGTACAGTAAAACCGAGATCACTACACGTGATGGCCAGTTCACAAATTTGAATTTTACAATTTCTTACAGAAAAAATATTTAGCAGATAGAGTTTCCTAATTACTTGAAAAAATCTAAAAAATGCCGATTCAATAAAGAAGAATATTGAAAAGGTGTGTATTTATGGAGTATTTTGGATTTCTTGAAAAAATGGGGATTCCAGGTAATTTGGCTGCTGCAATAATAGTTTTATTAATCATTTTCAAATTAATAAGACCTATTAATTTATTATCATCAAGTATCTTTGAACAAAAGTTGTTAACTAAAGATATGGTTATACTATTATTAAGTATTAAATATCTTGGACAGACTTTATGGTGGGTATTGATTAATCTGTCTATACTTTATACTTTTGGTGTACCGTCCTGGACTGGAGATCCAAATTTATCTCCCATGATAGGATCAATTTTTTTCGCAATTGGTGCTCCAATTTTCACTATAATTTATGTTATAAACAGTCATTCCTCTTCAAAACTTAATCGGTTTGGGGTAAGAGTATTATTAGCAATACTGTTCATGGTTTGCTTATTGTGCTATTATTTTCCGTTGAATGGAACAGTTGTAACAAATGTATTCGTAGAAAATCCAATTGGAAAATTAGCAATTATAATAGGATGTATGACCGTTCTATGTCTCCCTATACCAGCATTAATGAAGCAAATTTCAAAGTTTTTATATTGGACAAAAGAAAAGTATATACTCGTTTCTGACATTGATTTAGCTAATGAACAAAATATTCTTGAAAGTGATTTGAATAAAAAATCTTGGTATGTACTACACGCTATAAACAAAGAATTAATTTTATTAGGAAATAATCCTAAGCCAAAGTTATGTACAGAAACAAAAATTATCAAGTTAGAAGACTTGTGCAATATAAAAATGTCGATCGAAGAGGTCGATCAAGATTCTACAAACGAGGCATCTACGAACGATAGTACTACAAACAATAATTCAATTATATAATTAAACAGTTTGCTTATAAGATTCTTTAGAGAGAGGGTATAAATTTTTTAACCAACCAATTATGTTTTATTCCTGAGGTCAATGAAAAGCAGGTACGTAAGACATTAATAAATGAATTGAAGCTTTATAAAGCATTAAAAGTTAAACAAGAGAACTTGAATGAGCAAAAAGCAAATGGCATCTTAACTTTGTTTCCAAGATTAAAAGATCAAAATGTTTGTTCGGAGCTTAAGGTGCGGCAAATAGAAAGAGCACTAGAGACAGCTTGGATGAAATTGAACAAGACATTATTCGCATGAAGTACCTTACTTCACGAATGGTCAAAGATCTTGAGGTATGCGAAGAACTTGGACTCATGAAAGTTCGATATTACAAATTAAAAAAGCAAGCAACGTTTAAACTTTCGACAGCACTTGGAATCATCTGAGTGCTGTTTTGTATTTTAAAAAAATAATGGTAAAATACATCATGTTTCTCATAATATGTTTAGAAGAGGTGCGATGATTTTGAAGAAACTTATACTCCTTCTAGTAGTATTAATTCTAACTGTGACATCTATAACAGTAATAATAAATAAAAATAAAACTGAGAAATTTAAGAATGAAAATTGGGCCTATGAATATTTAAAAATTAACAAACTGCATAACCAGAAAAAACTAACTGGAAAAGGTGTTAAAGTAGCATTAATTGATTCAGGTGTTTCATTTAAGCAGGAGATCAATATTAAGAAGGGGATAAACGTTTTAGATCACAAAAAATCATATCAAGATAATCATGGTCATGGAACTCATTTAGCTGGAATTTTAACTAATAAAGACATTGGTGTTGCGCCAAACATCGATTTATATGTAATTAAAGCCTTGGATAACAATTTAAACGGTGATATTAATAATGTAATAGAAGCAGTGAATTATAGTATTGAAGAAAAGGTTGACATTATTCTAATGTCATTTGGCACTTTAAAATATTCTAAAAAACTGGAATCTGTAATAAATAGAGCTTTAAGAAATAATATTGTTGTAATATCATCGGTTGGGAACTATGGGTTACAAGAAAAGAGCGATATACTCTACCCTGTTAAATTTAAAGGTGTTATTGCTGTAGGAGCTTTAAATATGAACGGTGATATATGGAAAGGGACAACTGTAGGTAATGGATTAAATGTGTTACTTCCGGGGCATTATATAAAAAGTTATTCAAAAGATGGTTCTTTTTTATATAGTAGTGGTACTTCAATGGCGGCTGCCTACATGGCAGGTCTTGCTGCTCTCTTTTTTGAAGAATATTCTTCTTATAATAAATCCACAATCTCTAAAAAATCATGGGAAAAAATCAAAAATTCAGATAAAATAAATGGGTATTCAGTTATGGATACAGTTAAATTTTTTTGAGAAACTAGGGTTTATATGAAGAATAAGCTTATTTTAGTAGTACTGTCTTTTATTCTATGTTTTCCGCGGTGACTCCAGCATATTCTTAGAGCGTAACTTCACTGAATAGTGAACTTGTGGTTAGTGATCAATTGATTGAACAAGATACGAGGATACCAGTATAGATGTTTCAAACTTTAATAAAGAATTTGACTTTCTTTTGAATGATCCAGTATTTATTGAAATAGAAGAAACTTTAGCGTTACAGAGTCAGAATGCTGAATTGAAAGAAGACAGTGTAACTGGTCAGTGGATACCGGTGGTGGCTGCTGCTTTAAGATTATTAATTTCTCAAGTTGGAAAAAAGGGAATGCAAAAAGGATGGAAAGTAGCTAGACCATATGTGCAGAAAGCATTAAAGGCGCCTCAAAATCGTATTATTGATGGCCCTGGATCAGGAGGGCGCATTATACAGGTACGTAGCAAAAAAACCACTATTCAGACTAGATTATGCACCTATAAAACATGGAAGACCTGCTGTTCTGCATTATCATGTTCCACCAAATCTAAAAGATCATCATGTTATTTTCTAAAGGGGAGATCAACGTTGCTTAACTTAGACGATACAATGCATTTGCATGTAGGCTATTATGAAAATGATTTGGATTATGAAGGAGTGTTTTTAAAAAGTTTAGATTCAGGGAAATGGTTATTGTTTTTTTATCAAGAAAGCTATGGTATAAAACTTGAACAAAAATATGAAAAATATGATGATTTTGTTTTGTTGGTTGGAGAGTATAATATTGATGATGAAGATATTGAGGATAAAGGTGATGCATTGTTCGAACAATTTCTAAAAGAAAATGGTTTAATAAAAGCATAGCGTTTTTGTGTGATACGTTACAATAAATAAAATGATATAGAAGAAGATATCTTTATCTGTTTAAAGACTGTTATGTAGACTTTAAAACTTTTCTAGAAGTATATTGATTCTGAAGGCGATGCGTTTTGGGAATAATAGAACCAAAGTGTCCATGTTTATGGGCACATTTTTATTTGCAATGCCGAGAAAAAGCAACATGAATATTTTATTTTGTTCAAAAAGAAGAACCTGCGGACGCTGATCATTGAGCACTTTAAGTGCCGTGATTGGTGTCCTTTTTTTATTGGGAGACGCGCCTTTCCCTTATCAATGGCGTATCTGGATACGGAACAAAGGTGATGAGGAATGTGGCCATACGAGAGGGACATTCTGAGCCTAGATAGTAGCTGGTCTGCGGCAGCCGTATTTAGGACAGTTTTTCATTTTACTTGATGATTGACTGTACTTGGCATCCTCTCGGAGTTGCGTAAGGTGCTGCTTATTCGGCAAGAAGTGAGTGAAATGAAGATCAGGGATTCTGTTTCTAAAGAGACATTAAAGCAATTTAAAAGCATGCTCCTGATTCTATTAGAAAGAAGGAGAACGGTGCTGTTCCCATTACGAATAGGGATTGGGATGAAATCATGGAAACGAGATGCGAAACATACCAACGACCAGGCGGCCGTATTCGGAGAAAACGATAACTTAATGGGAACAGTCGTCTTTTGGGTGTATGGCTGAAGGTGCTTTGGTGAGGGATAGGAGCGCAAAAACAAAAAAGGAGATGATGAACATGGCATCAAAATTTGGTGTATCTGCTAATCCAAATAAAGCGAATCATACTTTAGGAAAGAACAAGGTTGTGATTGTTGCGATTCAGAATTTCAATGATTACATTTGTGGACCAAACCTTATTCCTCAACGAAAAGTTGCAGGGAAATGGGTCACAATAAAAACGAATTCACCTAACCTGCTGAACCCAGCGGAGAAACAGTACGATGAATTCGACATCAAGGGATCACTTGATAACAAGAAAGGAACGTATCGATTCAGGGTTGATGTAGAGCGGTACGACAAACATGGCAACCATGTCGAAACAGTTGGTACATTCTATACAAACGAATTTTACGTTAAATAAAACCATTTCAATGAACACCTGAAAATTTTCAAATCACCTCCGATATAAGTTTAGGAGGTGATTCTTTTGAACGAAACTGATGAAACTTATGATATCGAATCATTTGGAGAAATTATATGTGTTCAATCGTATTTGCGAAAATTTGGGAGGCTTGTAGTTGAAAAAGCGTTAATTGAGCAAAAGAAGAACAGAGAAGAAACAGAGAAAGAAGAAAAAGTTGGAGAATTATTTAAAAGAAACATATCAATGCATATTAAATTTAAAGAAGAGATTAAGAAGCGCCATGATAGAAAAGAAATTCAAATGCTTTTGGGTAGGATTGAAGATATGATAGATAATAAAAATGCTTTAAGCTATACTACTGCAGCTTTTTATGTACTCCTCGCATTCGTTTTAGGTAATCAACTAAAATACAGTAATGATTATCTTCTAGTAGTAATAGAAGATATACGTATTCAAATTACTATTGTTATTTTTGTTGCTGTTTTGGCTGTTGGGCTATGGGGCTACTTTACATATAAGGATAAAGTTGAACTAAATGAATTAAGCTGTTATAAACGATTATTACAAGAATGCTTGGATGAAATTCCAAATAGAAGTTTTAAATAAGCATTAGTTACATTATAAAAATGAATGTTAAATGAATTTTTTGGGGTTTATCTTTCTGAAGAGGATGAAGCATATGACCGTTGTGCCGAAAAAATTGTATTGTAGATCTTGCAAGGGAAAAACAAATCATCACATAATTAAAAAAGATGACAATGAAATGAAATATTCAATAAGCAACTTAGATGAAGAAATTGATTTTGGTTTTAATGAGGAGTATGCAATAGTTCAATGTAGAGGGTGTGACACTATTGCTTTTCTAAAAATATACGGTGATGAAGATATGTTTCATATAGTTGGTCCAGATTATCATTTTGATAGAGAATATTTTGTAGAATATACTGTTTTTCCAGAGGAGCCGAAGCAGAAGGAGCCTGTAATGCAATTACTAGAATTCAAAAAAAAGTATGAATTTGTTCATTTGCCCGAATTAATAGAGGAAATTAGAAATGAAACTATCAATGCGTATTGCCAACGTATGAATTTATTATGCAATACAGGAATTAGAATGCTTATTGAATCAATCTGTAAAGTTAAGGGGATTGATAAAAGACCAAAAATAAAAAAGGGGGAAACAGTCCTCGATGAGGATAAAAACCCAGTAATGGTCAATCTAAATTTAGAAACAAAGGTAACAATGCTTAAAGAAAAAAATATAATAGATGAGGAACAAAAAAGAATACTTTTGGAAATTAAAGATGTAGGGAATCAGACAGTACATGAAATATTTCGACCAAAACGGAGAGATTTATTACTGTATTTAGAAACATTAGATTTAATCTTATATAATATTTTTGAATTCCCTCACATTAAAATAACCGATACACCAAGAATAAGATGAGGATTCCTTGTGAGGGTCCTTTTTTTATTGTTCTAAAAACAAACTCAAACTTAATTCAGTAGCTCGGAGGAATGGCTAGACCGAGAAATCCTAAAAGAGATCAGGCATTCCAATTGTGGAAGGAAAGCAATGGAACCCGCTTACTGAAAGACATTGCTGAAGAATTAGAGTGTTCCCAAACGCTTATCCGCAAATGGAAGAACCAAGACTCTTGGGATGAGAAATTGAATGGTAACGTTACTAAACCGAAAGAGAAAACCAATGGTAACGTTACTAAACGCCCCGGGGCTCCAAAAGGGAGTAAATACGTGTGCTGCCACAATTTGAGGTACAGTCACATGATGATGTCATGTTGGCCATCTCACATATTAATCGGCCTTTGCTTAGAGCGGGCATGGACTTTGGTTTCGTAGAGCCATAAAATGCCAGGGGGAACAAAGGCGGTAAAGCGCCACCTGGTAACCAAAATGCAAAAGGAAATAGGGGTGGCGCAGCTCCTAAAGGAAACAAGAATTCATTCAAGACTGGTGAATATGAAACGATCATGTTTGAGTACATGGATGAAAAGGAACAGAAGCTTTTTACTGAAGTTGAGACTGATCCTCTGTACCAAATTGATCTATCAATACGATTATTGAGCGTTCGTGAAACAAGAATGATGCGCTTGATCACTAAATATGAGAATGGATTGACTGATAAGCAGCGGACAGTCTTGCAGCAAATGCGGAAGATGAAAGACGTTGTACAGGCTCCAGATAAAAATGGTCTGATTAAAGCTGTTCCTATAACTAATGAACGTCTAGCAGTGGTCCAGATTGAGGAGACAGACTCGCCGCTACTGGAGAAGATATTGAGCATAGAAGATGCTCTGACACGTGTGACCGCACAACGTGATAAAGCCATTAGGCAGAAAGTCGACATAATGAAAACTATGTCAGAGCATGAATTGAGGCTGCGTGGTCTCGATCTTGCAAACCGAACGAGAGAAGCAGAGCTTGAGCGGATCACCGCTCGATCTGTCGATGATTCGGTTCAAATTACTATAAAGAGAGCAAAGAAAAAAGGTGATGGCTGATGCAACTGATGGAAAAAGAGGTCAATCCATATTTTGAGGACTTTCTTTTTGACTGGGATCAGAAGTTTCAGTTTCTAGTGGGTGGTTATGGGTCATCTAAAAGCTATCACATTGCTCTGAAACTCATCTTAAAGTTACTGAATGATTAGAGAACAGCACTTGTGATACGTGAAGTCTATGACACACATAGAGATTCCACTTTCTCTATTTCACTTTTAATTAATCGAAAGAGCCACTTCTTATGCAGAAGTGGCTCTATGTTATTTATGACTAAAATAACTCAAGGTACTATGAATAATTAAAGTGATCACAGATGCAATCAGTAAAGATATACTGATTGCACCCAGTCCTAAACCTTCCCACTTTCCTACGAAAAAACTGATTAATAATAAGATCATACTGATGAAGATGAGAATTGATGGTATTCCATACTGTAAAGGTGCATTCTTTCTTTTAAAGATAACAGAAACAACAAGTATAACGATCGTAAGGATAACTGTTAGCAGCCAAAATGATGACATTTATTGACCTTCCTTCTTCTAAAAATAGATGAAATTATTTTATTTCCTCATCCATTACTTTCTTATACTTTTCAAATTCAGCATCTTTCATTTCACCGTTCATTTGTAATAAAAAGTTTCCTTTTGAATAGGTGTGAGAGAAGAACATAGATCCAGCATTTCCTAACTCATCATAATAAGATTTCGCCTGCTGTAAATCAGTTTCATTTCCAAATTTAAAAATCCTTCCGCCAGCATTTTCACCTAAGGAAGGAACGAGAATTCTTTTTCCTTCTTCTCTTATATTTCCAAACTCTTTTTGTTTAAGATCAGATGGTTTTTCTGCTTCAAGCCCAGCACTTTTAAAAGCTTCAATAATATTGGCTGTCGTGAGCTGTTTTTCATTTGATGCTGCGCTACTGCAAGCTGTTAGCATCATTAAACAAATAAAAATGAATATAGATAATTTCTTCATATTGGATCCTCCTGATTTTTAGGTGCAAAGGAAATTTTACATGAAGTACCTTCTTTTTACTATCGTTTCGACAAAAATAGACAGCGTGAATGACTAAGTAACTAATATTCTTCTTTTATTTTGCCTAAATTGTTAAATATACTCAGCAAGGTGGTATACTTATGTGCATATTTTACTAGGAGGCATTCATCTTGAAATCATTTTGGGAAATAGACGAAGAAGGTTACTATACGTTAAAAAAGATCAACGAAGCAGAGATAGCTAAAGCTGAAAAGAAACTTGGTGTTACTTTGCCAGATACATATAAAAAGCTCATATTAGAGCAGAATGGTGGTAATACCATTCATAATGCTTTTCCAACCACTCACTCTAATTCATGGGCTGAGGATCATATTCAATTTAATCACCTGCTGGGAATTGCTGAAGATGAAGGAATTATGGATAGTGCCTATTTGATAAAAGAGTGGGAGCTGCCAGAAGGGCTTGTCTTAATTAACGGGGATGGTCACACTTGGGTAACGATGGATTATCGAAAAACGAAAGAGAATCCTGCAATTCATTATTTTGATGTTGAGATGGAAGAAGACTTTAAGTTAGCAGATTCCTTTGATGAATTCATTGAGGGGCTTTATACAGTTGAGTACAGTGTTGACGAGGAAGTAGCAGAGGGTGAATACGAAGAAGAAGAAGAGGAATATATAACTAAAGCAGAACTTGAAGCGATCTTAGAGAAAGAAGCACCTGATCCAGTCGATATTCATCAAATTACTAAATATCCGTTACAAGATTTAGAAGAAGTAGAGTGGTTCTTTAAAAGAATAAAAAGCTATATTGAATCTGTTAAAGATGAAGACGTTCTTTATGAAGTAGCTGCAAGCATTGACACAATCCTTATATTAAGAGTAGATACAATGCCAAGTAACGATATTATAAAAAAGACATTATTTGAAATTGTAGTCATTTTTGAAAAAACTGAAATTCCTCAGATAACTGTAACAGCTGGAAATTTCGCTGTTAATATTGATTTTTTAGATTAAGTCAAAATTAGAGCATGTAGAGTATACTGTATAGGATGAATTTTCAAAGAGTGAATGAGAGCGGATGTTTAATTATCTGTTTTGTTTTGATTTCATTATAATATAATTTAGATTGACCCCTTCATGAACCTGGCTGAAACTCAGTCAGGTCTTTTTATATCAATTTCAAAACAATATTTTGTGAATTTCTTTTTAAAAAATGAAGGTGGTCAATCTAAAAGAAATAAGTATCAAGTCCTTTCTGGCTACTCTCTCTTTTAACCAACTCTTATAATTGCATACCATTCAATTATTATCATATTTGCGGGATACCGAAAATTTCTATTATGAGCAGATTCACTTTACATATGTTGTAAAATGCGTGTTAGAATTATACTAGGGATTTGTTTAGAAGGGGGTAAAGGAATGTCAGGATTAATTGCCTCTCAGGAGGTAGGGAACATGTTAAACACTTGGAATCTTGCGATACAAAAAGGGGATTTATCCGCAGCTATAGAAATGCAAGATGACATAGACAGGGCAATTGATTTAATGGAAGAAAATCAAGATATTCTTTTGTATTATCAACTTTTGAGCTTTAGGCTTAAGCTGAAACTTCAGAATATTAGCAGAAATTTAGATAAGCCATTCTTTCAGCGGAATGCTCCAGACGAAAAAGAAGAAAAAACAAATAAACTCATGTCATATTACTTCTACTTTTATAATGGGATCTATCATGACTACTTACAAGATTATGATAAGGCATTAAGTTACTTCAGAATAGCTGAAAAAAAGTTGGCTTATGTTGATGATGAAATAGAAAAAGCTGAATTTCATTATAAAATTGCAGTTCTATTTTATGATTTGAAAATGACCTTTTTATCAAAATATCATGCACAAATTGCGTGTGACACATTTAATGCGCATGAAACATATATCAAAAGACAGATTAACTGTAGGATGCTACATGCGTTAAACTTAATTGATCAATTTGAATATGATAAAGCAAGAGCTCTTTTTAGTGAAGCTGAGAATATGATCGAAAGTATTAATGACAATCATTTAATCATTCATCTATATTACAATATGGGTTTTCTAGAAAGCAAAAAAGAAAATTTAGAAGAAGCATCAGCACTATTTAGGCGCACGTTGAGTTATAAAGAGATCGAAAATCAAGATTTATTGAAGATGAGATGTTTATATGAACTTTCTAGAATAGAAATCTCCAGTAAAAGTAATGACGCGATTGAATGGATAGATCTAGGCATTTCTTTATCAGAACAAGTCAACCATAACGTTTTTCAAATAAAATTTAAATTGTTAAAAGAACTATTGTATGAAAAAAATCAATCTCAATTGAACAATATAAACAATCTGTGTTTAGAGCTTGAAGAGAAAAGAATATGGGTTGATTTAGAGGAAATTCTGGTTGATGTGGCGAAATATTTAGAGGGGAGAGGCTTGCTGAAACAATCATTAAATTACTATAAAAGAGCCTTACTCGCAAGCCAGTATGTAGGAAAAGGAGTGAATTAATTGAAGAAGTCGGTTTTTATTACATTGTCACTAGCTGTGTTAGCTCTAGGTACACTTTTCTTTACAAACGGTTTGACTCAACCTCTACATGAAGATGTCCAAACAGTTGCATCAAGAGGTAGCTCTGGAGGATAATTGGTTAAAAAACGATAAAGTGGATTAAAGTGTAAGGCTCCGTATGGTATTCTAGTAAAAGAATATGCCATAAAGGAGTCTTTTTTATATTAGATGCTCCATTTGCTTTGATGGCAGCGTATAGAGATACTAAAAAAATAAATGAATTAATTAAGCTTTTTGATGAGGGAACTTTCAGTGTCTGATGGAGGGACTCCGGGTATTACCCAATTTCACTGTATATATTTATGCGAGAGCTGTATAAAGCATGGGATTCTGAAAATCCGAAAAAATGTATGAAGAATTTCAGGATGTTTTTATGAAGAAAGAGAAGAAAAGAATTTTGAGGTAAAAACAAATATAGTACATACTTTCAATTTTATTACTTAACTCCTAAATATGGAACTGACTGTAGAATGTTAAGACTGATTGTTTTATAATTTCACGGTAACATAACGTAATTAAAAGTATAAAACGTAAATGAAAGTATATCGGAGGATTTGGATGATAAAAAAAGAAGTTTTTCAAATAGTTTTGTTTACAGTCCTTTTGGCAATTTTTCTTTATCAAGGTGTACAAAGAGATTTTCCTTTTGAATATCTGATTACCTTAGTTGTGTGCTATGTTGCTGTAATAGTTTATAGAATTATAAAAGTAATGAAATATAAAAAGGAGCAAAGTACAGTTAAGTAGTTTGAGCTATTTTTGTTTCCGTTGGTCGCAATCACTTTTTGGATCAGACGTATGAGGTCATGGCTCTTTGGCATGTTGACATTAAGAATTTTATAATGAACTAAATTTAACTTCGGAGGTGCTTTTATATGTCTATTCAAGTAGATGATGATGATGTTTTAGAGATGTGTAATATATATGCTCAAGAAACTCATCACAGAGAAGCATTGATTTTAGGAAACAGGAAGGGTCTATTGGAATTAAAAAATGCGATAGATCAGGCTTTAAAAAACGGTAGTGCTGTTGCAAATTTATACCCATCTGATTTTGAAGGGTATGAAACTTGTATTGCTCTAGTGGATGATGAAAAGCAGTTTGAGAAATTAATTACTCCTTATGTAGAGGAATATACACAAGATGATGATGCGATTGATCCAATTAATATTATTAAAGAGTACGATTCCAAAAAAGAAAAACCCTTATAATAGGGTTTTTCTTTTATTATTTAGTGGAGTATAGTTTCACCTTTTTTAGCTTTGTGTCTACTTGGAGTAAGGGGTGGAGAAAGTTCTTTCTTCACATATAGGTGTAAAATAAATAAATGAATGAATGGTAAACAAAATATTACAGGGTAGCATTACAAGCCCAAGTGATTTGAGATGCAAAATATTAATAAGTGTCTTAATGATTGCTATCATAATTTGATGAAGTTTGAACGTGAAAGTAATCTATGTGAGTACTGCCTACCAAGTGTAGACTATAAGAGCAACTTTGCTAAATCATTTTTGAAAGGTCTTAAAAAATATGATATCGTTGAGAAAAAATTGTTGGGGGATTTATATGAAAAGCACATTATACATGTTGTTAGGAGCCATCATTTTAACATATTTTACTTTGATTTTACCTTTTTCAAAAATATACAACAGTGGACTGTTTGAAGTATTGTCTTTTTGGTTAATTCTAATCTTTGTATTTTCTTATAATAAAAACCATACTTGAGATATTTACGGTTTTTTCTTTATATGGTAGTGTGTGGGCGGAGGTGTTTGGTATGAAAATCAGGTTCATACTCATTTTACTAGCTTTCGTATTCTCATTGACAATGTTTGGGGGTATTTCAAGTGCAAAAAGTAAGGAAACTAAAGATAATACAAGCCAAGAACATTCAGTCAAACTTGAAGTTGTCAAGTCTACTACATATTATAATTCACTAGATGGAGAAAGAATTGAATATAATTCTGAGAATGAAAAGCGGATTGCAAAAACAAAATTAGAGGACATAAAGAATTATAAAAAGCTCACAGGAAAAAGTATTTCATACGAAGATGTAGGGTTGAAAGATAATGGTGATTTAGGAGAATCTGATAAAATACATACCTTATCATCTTTACCGCCAACCGATCCGGCAACAAATAGCAAACTGCTTGTTTCTCAACAAGTTTTTTATAAAGGTACATCTGGAACTAATTATAAATATTATAAATATCAATATCATTCTTATGCCGAATGGTTTAAAAAGCCTGTTAACCATAAGAAAGATGCGTTTGCAGTAGCTTGGGATACATCTGCAGTCCCATTATCAGGTACTTTTGAGGGGTATTGGCAGCAACAAAAGGCCGTTGCTGACGGTAAAGGTGGCCTCACACATGTAACAGAAGATAAACAACTATCAGCTGATACAGACTCATACAAAAATTATGGTCATGGAGTTATTCTTTCACCTGGCTATGGAGATACTCAATTTATAACGATGGATAGAGATGTACTCGTTCCAACGTCTAAAAAAGGAGATCCTGCAAATATTATCATAAAATATCATCACACTTATGCAACAATAAATGGTATTTCCATTAGTGTTGGCCCAGCTTCAATAAGTTTTAGCGATAGTTGGGGAGATGATTTAGTTACAGAATATAGCTTTGTATATGGAGATAGATAAGAGAAGAGTGAAGCCCTTCTCTTTATTAGGATTGCTTATTAATTCCTATTAATAACAGGATCTCATAAATAAGTATGTTCAAATCCTTCAAAATTGGTTAAAAAACGATAAAGTGGATTAAAGTGTCAAGCTCCTTATGGTATTCTAGTAAAAGAATATGCCATAAAAGGAGTCTTTTTTATATGAAAATATTAGATGCTCCATCTTTACTATCAGCTGTAGAACAGAGATCAAAGGCCTATCATGAGCTTCAAGAAGAAATGAAACTTGTGAAAAAAGCATTAAAAAGTGTGTCGGGCTTAGGTGATGAATTTACTGGAAAAGGTGCAGACAATATCAAATCTTTTTATGAGGATCTTGCGCTGTACACAGACACATATCTTGATTTTATCGATATGCAGAAAGCTTTTTTAGATGGGGTGAAAGGAAAGCTTGATGATGAATCATTAGGCGGGAGTACTTTTATTGATGAGCACTTTTTAGACACTCAATTGAAACAAGGGATTCAGAACAATAAAGATATGGTCAAAGAACAAAAAGAGGCACTTTCCACTATTTTTGATGATATTAGTGATTTAATTGAATTACATACTTTTTCAAGTAAAGAGGTCAATGAACATTTAGACGATGCGAACAAAAAAAGAAAAGTGACCATTGAAGTTTTACATCAAATAGACAATGATTTAAAAACGGAATACGCAAAGTCAGAAGCGGTTGAGAACCACCTCAACACTTTTTATGCAAAGATGATGGCTGCTACTGGAAAAGGAAAGAATGCTCAGCCAATGTATTATGATGCAAAAGCATTTCATGAGACAGATGTGTACAAGAACCATGATCAGATTGATGCTCAAGTGAAAGCCTATTTAAAGGTGAAAAAAGAAGAACAAGAAAAACGAAGAATCAGAGAATTGAAAGAAAAGCTCAATGATCCTTCGTGTCTATCAGAAGCGAAATACTTTGAGATTGTAGATGAGATCGGTTATGAGAATCTCACATATGATCAAAAAATGTATTACAGTCAGCTTCTCCAAATCAAAGCACAGGAAGAAGCATCGGAGGTGTTCATTGATAGTGTAAAAGGTGCTGCAGTGGGTCTATATGATGTGGCAAAAGATACAGTGACCGGAATCTATGATCTTGTCACTGATCCTGGTGGGGCTGTGGAATCAGTCGTAACGGCTGTTTCTCATCCAATTGAAACGTCGAAAGCGATTGGAAAGTCGATTTCAGACTCATTCCAAAAAGAAGTCATAAATGGTGACGCGTATTCACGGTCACACTGGTTCGCCTATGCGACTGGTTCTCTTGCAGAAATTGTCTTTGGTTCTAAAGGGGCAGGAGCCATCACAAAAACAGGGACAACAGCGGCCAAAACAACAGTGAAGAAAGGCCTTGAACAAGGAGCAAAATCATTAAATAGAGTCTCTATTCCGAATCTATTGCCATATTCACCAAAGTTTCAACTAGCAGGTGGAGGGAAACTCCCTTATAACGTGTTTGACGGAGAAAATCTCAAAAATAAACTCCTCTCCATGGCAAAGCGTCTAGACAACAACTCAGGATACGGTATCTCTCAGACAGGCAGAAGATTACCAGCACCCAAATCACCACCGACCCTTGTCAGTTACGGAGAGCACTATGTGCGATGGAAACGCAAAAAGGTATTAAAACCGAATGTCGTTTATTCAACAAAGCAAGGTTACACCTACACAACAGATCACTATGGCCGCATTGTCAAAGTCGAAGCAAGTGATTTAAAATATGGAGAGGTCAAAAGAAACCAATATGCTCAATCCAATTCAGGTAAGCCGGATCGATTGCTGGATGATGATGGTGGTCATTTAATTGCGACTATTTTCAAAGGTTCTGGTGATATTGATAATTTGGTGCCGATGAATTCGCAGATTAATCGTAGTGGCGGGAAATGGTATGAGATGGAACAGAAATGGAGAAAAGCATTAGCATCTGATCCCCCAAAGCGTGTAGAAGTTATAATTGAGCCGAAATATTTAAATGATTCAATTAGACCCTCTGAGTTTGGTGTGTTTTATAGCATAGAAGGAAAAGAAAAGTATCTAATTATTGAAAATAAAATCGGAGGGTGAATAATATGGAAAACATAACAATAGATTCTATCTATCAAAAAATAGCTGAACTTATTCATGATAACATTCCAGTTGAATGGGAAAAAATACGAATGTATACGGAAGTGGTCAAACACGAAGCAGAAATAATTTTTTACTTTAGAAAAAAGGGTGATAAGGAGTTTATTTACGGGCACAATATACCTAAATTATTTAATATCAGTAGATCAATATATATGGATTTTTTAGTTGAATTAACACGATTATTTAGACAGTTAAAAACATTTTATGAAAAAAATAATTATGGTTCATGGACTAATCTCACGCTTGAGATGGAGCATTCAGGTAAATTCTCGATTGAATATGGGTATGAAGATATTTTCTCATTAGGTATTGATGGTGATCAAAGAATAGCTGTTTGGGAATACGAAACGTTCGGATTTCTACCTGAAGATGAGGAAGATAAAGAAGCTGTGCTAAATTATTTGAAAAATAAAGAAGAAAATAACAAATAGTAAATGACCCTCCAAATAAATGAAGGAGGGTTTTTGTAATACTTGTTTCATAAGAATTTATCGCTCTACTTATTTAAACTGATAAACCGTCACTTCACACTCACCAAGAACCTCTTCCATCATCTCTCGAACAATCGTCCAATCGCCGCCTGCCAAGCCGCAGCCGATCCCATAAGGAATGGCGATAGAATGAAGGGGATTCTCTTCATTTAGATTTGTCACTGTCTGTTTTAGATGTTCAAAGCAGCTGCGTAATGCGTCGTCATCTGTTTGTTTTGTTTTTCTTCCGTATCCAACTTGGGCGAATAAGTTGGCAATGGTTTTTCCGTCGCTCGTTGTGATGAACTGGACAGAGCTTAATAAATCATCTCCTTGTTCTGCACATAACCGTTTATAGTCTTTATACACATTTGGATATTTGCTTTTGATCTGCTTTGCTAACCCTGCTCCCATGACACCCTTACAGTTCACCTGATGACAGATGATGTCTTCTTTTGCCTCTAAGATGTTGCCTTCTACCGTTTTAATCATTTTAAGTCATCCCTTTTTGATAAAATAGAAACTTATGTTCTATTATAGCAGTTTTGATGACGTTATTTCATTGCAAAATGCACTTGGACTTTTAAAAATAAGTAGGTCAGAGTGTCAAAAACAGTGCATGCCATCTAAAAGAGTCAAAGATAAAGAACAAACAGTCAGGAGAGCCTTGTGGATAAAATAGAAACAAATCGGTTAATTCTTAGACGGTTTATTGGCCGCTATCACAAAAGGGCGTTAGCCTGCTTCTGTCAAGGCTATGAATGGGTGGAGCAGAAATGGACAGGAGAGAGAACCAAATAAAATGTAAGTCCACGAAAAAACACCCCAATCTGTTATGAAAACAGATCGGGGTGTTTATTATTTTCGCCAAAATGTGGAACAATCTGCTTTGTCTTCAATGTTAAATTCGATGATTTTTTTTAGGAGAGGGTAGTCAATCGGTAAGCTTTCCTTCATCCGAAACATCTTTTTTCCATGGTCATAACCAGCTTGTACAATATCTGTTGAAAAGTGATCAATCCCTTTTCCTTCTGGCGCAACAGAAATGTGGTGTTTTGCGACGCTAAATCCGATAATAAATGTGCCATGATCTGTGAACATGGGCTGATTCCAAGCAATTCTTGGCTCTAATTGAGGGAATGTGTCTGAAATCCATTGTAAGATGTCTTGTGTGCGCTGTTTCAGCTCTGGATGACCGATATTGCTTACATATTCTTCAAAAACCTGCATTGTTTTCATCCTCCATATTCATCAAGCCTCAGACGGGATTCGAACCCGCACTCCTTTCGTAAGCATAGGCTAGGGGGCAACACGCTTCCCTACGGAATTTCACCGACAGGAGTTTCACCTGTCTCAGCTCATTTGCTTTTCGGTGCTTCTGAAACCCTTGCCTTGCGACCCGCTAGCTACAATTGTTTTACGGCGCTCTTCCCTTCTAGAGCTACTGAGGCACGGAAGTTCTTGTTCATATTATATAGAGAAACTTGAAAAATGAAAAGCTATGCTCATCATCTAATCCAATCGCACAAAATAGTCAAAGGCACATATGATAAAAGACCATATAGTTATGTATACAGCATGGAATTGGGCTGATTGAAAGTGACAAACCTGTTGATGAGTAAACTAAAAGAGATAAACAATCAAACAAAATTAGAAGGCTTTACTCACAAACGTTCGATGAGTTCTCCCTTTTTGCTCACCATGGAAGATGGGGAACCTTTTTATTCATGGGTGTTTTTTGAAAGAAGTGTGTTTAAGACTTGCTATTTTTCTTTGAGCTCTATCAATGAAAAGCAGAATTGTGTGCTGTTGGAACTTCTTGTACCGTGCTGCAATAGATCAACATGCTGTCAAAAAGTTTTGTATCGATCCAGTTCGAAAATTCTTGTAGATCTTTCTTTTTTATGTGGAATGATTGAAGTAGAGCTTCCTGTATATGATGCGCTTATTTTAAAGAATATAGAATCTCACCACATCTTTCTTTGTTTTTCCACAACGCCCAGTTCGGTGGAAGTATGGCGGAATGGAACAAAATTTCTCAATACGGCAACTGTTGTGTTGCATCATCAAGATCATCAGGATGTACCAGTCGCAATTAGGATTCAAACTGGTACATTTTGTTATGATCTTCTTGTCCAAAAAGGAGAAAGTCGTGCGATTACTGTGAAAGATGTGAAATTTATCTTGAAATCTCCATCAACTGAAAGTGTGCAAGCACGATTAGACATGCAAATCAACATGGTGCAAAGAAGAAAAATAAAGCTTTGAAGCTGTGATAATCGCACAATCTTCAAAGGTCAATGGATCATAGTCTATCAAGACTAGGTTGAAGGAGGGTTAAAATGGCTATTTTAGGCGGATGTAGTAATGAACAAGCGGGCTTTGTAAATGATGCAGTATGCTTCACACTTGATTTAGCAGCAGCAGCTGATGCAGTTGTCGTCTGGACAGATGGAACACCTTATGTCATAAACGGAACCATCATGGTGGAAAACAATGGGATTGTGGCTGTAGCACCTACCGTGGCTTTAGAGGTAAACGGTACAGCTGTTCCTGATTTCACGGTACCGCCAGGAGAGAGTCGATCCATTACGCTCAGTGATCTGAACTCGATTGGGATTTTAGCTACTGGTGGAACCTCGACTGGAAGTATTGTCGTTTCGTTTTCTCTCAATTATCAGTATTAGTGTGTATGTCTTGAAGATTCCACAGTTTGAAAGTAGTGTGAGACATGTGCGCCCAACTTAATATGTGTGGAGGAATAACTGGTCCAACGGGAGCCACGGGTTCAACAGGAATAACTGGTCCAACAGGAATAACCGGCTCAACGGGAGTAACCGGTCCAACCGGCCCGACTGGAGCCACGGGTTCAACGGGAATAACTGGTCCAACGGGAGCCACGGGTTCAACAGGAATAACTGGTCCAACAGGAATAACCGGCTCAACGGGAGTAACCGGTCCAACCGGCCCGACTGGAGCCACGGGTTCAACGGGAATAACTGGTCCAACGGGAGCCACGGGTTCAACAGGAATAACTGGTCCAACAGGAATAACCGGCTCAACGGGAGTAACCGGTCCAACCGGCCCGACTGGAGCCACGGGTTCAACGGGAGTAACTGGCCCAACCGGAGCCACGGGTTCAACGGGAGTAACTGGCCCAACCGGAGCCACGGGTTCAACGGGAGTAACTGGCCCAACAGGAGTCACGGGTTCAACAGGAGTAACTGGCCCAACTGGTGCAACGGGCTCAACAGGAGTAACTGGTCCAACGGGAGCCACGGGTCCAACAGGAATAACCGGCTCAACCGGAGCCACGGGCTCAACGGGAGTAACTGGTCCAACGGGAGCCACGGGTTCAACAGGAGTAACTGGTCCAACGGGAGCCACGGGTTCAACAGGAGTAACCGGCCCAACCGGAGCCACGGGTTCAACAGGAGTAACCGGCCCGACTGGAGCCACGGGTTCAACGGGAGTAACTGGCCCAACGGGATCGACGGGTCCAACAGGAGTAACCGGTGACACAGGTCCAACCGGTACTAGTTTTACAACTAACTCGATGTACGCATCCAATACGTCGGGAAGTACGGTGCTGGTTGTTTTAGGCGGAACGGCAGTGACGCTGCCTAATAACCAAAGTTTAGATGGATTTACCGTAAGTGGTGGTAATACGGTGTTTACTGTACCTGTTTCAGGGCGGTATTTTATCACGTATCAAGTAAATACAAGCGCTGCACTTCTGGCAGGAACAAGGGTGATTAACAACGGAACACCCATAGCAGGGTCTATTTTAACACCTGCTTTATCTACATCTACCTACAATGTATCTCTCATTACAACACTTGCAGCAGGGAATCAAATTTCTCTTCAAATATTCGGTTTAGTCGCAACCGTAGTATTACTTGGCGGGGGATCTGTTGGAGCGGCATTAACCATTATCAGATTGGAATAAATCCAAAAAGCCCAATAAGGGCTTTTTTTCAATTCAACCGTGTCCTTTAATAGAAAAAAGACGGAATTTTTAGTGTATGCATCATTGACTAGGAGAAAGAAACGCAATAACGAAGGAATCGGTTATTGAAGATTCAAGTGATTCATATTAAAATGATGTCAAATGGACTAATTAGCAATTGCTAATAGAAGTTCCATATTTAGTGAAATCATGTGGTGTAGCTGAAGGTGATTGGGGGTGTAGAATGAGCAAAGTTCCTGTGGCGGAATTGGCATCACTATTAAATGACTGGAACATGGAAATCAAAAAAGATCATGCAGATGAGGCAGAACGGCTATTTGCTAAAGCGAAACAGGCAGTAGAGGAAATTGATGATGCTGACATCCTCATGTATTATTCTCTTCTAGAGAAAAGGCATCATATTCTGATGTACAATTTAAGAGGGCAAAAAGGCAATGTTTCAACGAAAAGTATAGAAGGCCATTATGGGAAAAAAGATGATGATTTGTCTAATCGCCTTGCTTACTATTTTGATTTTTATGAGGGTGTGTATGAACAGCATCAGGGGAATTATGAGGTTGCATTACAGATGTATCAAAGCGCGGAAAAGCTCTTAGATAAAATTCCAAGTGAAATCGAACGCGCTGATTTCGATTTTAAGGTCGCGTGGCTTTACTATCGCCTGAGTCATATCATGCTTTCATTAAGTTATATTCGCAGGGCTCTACACGTCTATAAACGTCACAAGCACTATGAAAGAAGAACTGCACTTTCATATTCTCTTATTGCAGCCAACCTTACAGAGATTGGCAGGTACGAAGAAGCGCTTGAGAATTATCGTTTAGCGGAAGAGGTGTTGACGAGCGAACAGGATGATTTTATGCTGGCTCAGCACCATCATAATGTGGCCATTTTATATTCATTTTGGAATAAACCGAAAGAATCCATCAGCCATCTTGAAAAAGCATTGTCTCATCAAGAGTATTATGATTCAGATTTCTTTTTCCATTCTACGTATCTGATCAGCCGGGAACTCTGTGTGATTGGTGAAAAGCAGCGCGCAAGCCAGTATATAGAGGCTGCATATGCACGAATAAAAGATGCTTCTCATGAAGTGTTTCAGCTCAAAATAGGCATCGTACATGATCTTTACTTAACGAATGTGCCACAAAGATTTCAGCAAATTAATGAGAAATTAAGAAAGTTAGAAGAAAAGAATGAATATCATGAAGTGAAAGAGCTTTCTCACTTTGCTGCAAAGTATTGTGAAAAGCAAGCACTTTATGAGCAGTCTGTTTTTTACTTGAATAAAAGTTTAGAAGCGGATTTACATATGAAAAGAATGGGGTTGATATAAGATGAAAACAGGATTAAAAGTATTATTCGTTGTGGGTTTAGCGGTCGCTGCGGCTGTTTTAACTGAAAATGTAGCGGGTTCTTTCGAAGTAGCAGAAAAAATCATTGGTGGTTAATCACCCAATCATATCTCGCCCTTGTTGATGATCATCAGCAAGGGTTTTTTATATGGGTGAAAATAGGCTCTTCTTATTAAACGCTGCAAGAACGTTTAATAAGAAGAATTCGCAACAAAGGGGGTGTGCAAATTTGTTACCTGCTCCATTATTCTAAATAAACATAGGGCAGAGCAACAAGTTAAAAAGGTCACCTTTCTTTGCTTAATTTAATTTTTTGCAGGACTTTTCATTCAAATTTTATGAAATTGGTCTATTGTACATAGAAATTGTTACAAAAGAGGGAACACCGCTCCATTTGTCACGCATATGATGAGATGAAGTGTAAGTTGAAGGCAGGTGATTGTATGGATCCACGGGTGTATGGAGGCTTTCATGGCGGCGGTTTTAGCGGCGGAGCAGTGGGACCTCATATTGGCTTTGGCGGGTATTATGTGAGCCCTGGCGTGTTCTCGGGCTTAGGAGGTTACCCTGGATATGGGGGGTTCGGGACGTTTTCTGGATATTCTCCATATGGCTCCACATTCATTATGGGGCGTCCTCCTGGTTTTTATGTGAGAAGTTATTAATGTTTCATCACAGTGATTGAAATAGCCATCTAAGATTGGCTATTTCAATTGGTGAAAATGCTTAAATGTAGCTGTGATCACAATAGCCCCTAGGATGCAAATAGGCAGCCAAATGATGATAAACGGATCGTAAGCATCTGTATACGCAGCTAAAGCAGCTCCTAGGCAGTAAAAGACAATAGAACCGATTCGCAGCAAGCTCACATGTTGAATAGGGGCTTTTCTTTTGTCCCGATTTGATAAGCGTTGCGCCAAATCTTCAAATAAGTTAGCAAGTGTACTCGTTAAAACTGTTGTAGAAATGCCAGCGACATTTAATTTACGTGCGGCCGCCGTTTGCATGCCCATCGCCATACTTAAAAGAATAATCAGCATAAAATAAGCACCTTGCGTATAAGGAAAAATGGTCATAAGAGCAAATAGAAGCAAGATGATGACTTCTATGATAAAGATGCGTGTAACGGCTTTTGGCCAAAATGTTTTTTCTTGTTTTCCACCTATGACAACAGCTAGTAAAACACCTAGAACAAATCCGCTAAGTGCCGTGATGGAATGAAGAGCGGTTAACTGCAATGAACTGCCTGCTGCAATGCCAAGCAGTACAATATTTCCCGTCATATTTGCTGTAAACACATGCCCAAGGCTTAAATAGCCAATAACATCCACTATTCCTGCGGTAAGACATAAGAACATCAGTGCAATGTTTCGTATTGAGTGTGCGGTCAAAATAGTCATCCCTTTCTTCCTCTCTAATGAATAAGTGTAACGCTTAATGACCGCGTGTGTCCATTTTATGAGCTGGTAATATGTCCTGCAGCTGATATAAAACTTGTCGAAAAGAATCATCATTCACATGGTGCCTCATTTGACGGAATGGATCGCCTTTTTCCTTTAGACGTTTCATAACAGCCGGCATCGTAAATAAAGAAGGATGACATTCTTCGCTATTTAATTCTTCCCATTCAATCGGTGTTGCAACAAGTCCAAGCTCGTTTCCTCTCGGGGAATACGGGGCGATGATTGTTTTTCCAGCATCATGTTGAAGGTAGTCTAAATATAAACGGTTGCCGCGGTTTTTCTTTAGACGCTCTAGCGTAAACAGCTCGGGTGCTTGTTCGCATAAAAATTGGCAGATGAACGCAGTGAATTGTCTAGTTTGTTCATATGTGAAGGCATTTTTCTTCAATGGGATATAAACTTGCAGCCCTTTCCCACCACTTGTTTTAATAAATGCGGTGAGAAAGAGTCCATCTAAAATGGCCTTGATTCGTTTGGCTGCTTCTATTGCTAGGTGAAACTCTTTAACAGAAGGCGGATCTAAATCAAATACAATTTCTACAGGCCGATCTGTATCTCTCGTTTCAAAAGGAATATGAAATTCCATCGCCAGCTGGTTACCAAGCCAAAGCAACGTGTCAGGATCATTACAGATTGTGTAAGAAATATCGTTCGCTTGATCTGTCTCAACAAAATCAGGCGCATAATCGGGCGTTGCCTTTTGATAAAAAGATTCTCCACCAGTGCCATGAGGAAAGCGTATTAACGTAAGACGTCTTTCACGTAAAAAGGGTAATAAATAGGGAGCGGCTTGCCTCAAATAAAGTAAGTAATCTGCCTTTGTGATATGAAGGGCAGGTACAACCGGTTTCTCTGGGTGGGTGACGTCAATCATAGCTGGAAGCGGATAAAGCTGTTTGAGCATGTGTTGAAAGGTACACGTTGCTGGATCTGCATCGAATAAAAACGAAGAAAACCGGGGCTCTCGTAAGGCTGATCCATCAAAAGAGATACAGGCAATCTTTGCGACAATGGATGGTGGGATTTCATAATGTGATGCTCCAGTCATTTGACCTTTGGTTAGAAATAAGGTGCGCAGGGTTTGTTCTTCTTCTTTAGAAAAACCATGCTTAAATTGGACAACCTCTACGAGATTCGTTTCTTGATAAAGACATCCTTGAAAATAGCCATTGTCTTTATCAAAACGAGTCACGATGACAGATACATACCGCCAATTTTTGATTTTGAGCCATTCTTTCGAGCGGGTATGCTCCTGCCATTTACTCATCTTCTTTTTAGCAACTAATCCTTCCGCTAAATAGGTCAGCATGATTTTTTTCATGTCATCAGGGCTGCTATCGGTTTGGATGATTTGAAGAAGAGAGGGGTGATTCAGCTGAACGGAGGGAGGAAGATTTGCAGCTTGGAACACCTCATGCAGCTCAGCTTTTCTTTCAATCAGCGGTAAATCAACGAGGGATTTCCCTTTGCATCTCAATAGATCAAATGCAATCAAATGACATGGAAACCGCTTAGCCTGGCGTTGAATGGTTTCTGTGTTTTTCAGGCGGCCTCTTTGCTGAACTTTAGTAAAGTCGCTTTCTTGTTCACTCAGTAAAAAGACCAATTCTCCATCTAGGGTCAGCGGTAAAAAAGGTGCAAGCTGCTTTGTTAGTTGCTGGCACTGCTCAATGACTTCAGGAAATTGTTTGTTTAATCGTTTTCCCGCTCTGCTCTCTAAATGGATGGCGTCTTTTTCCCAAATAAGAATGGCCCTGAAGCCGTCATATTTTAATTCATACAGCCAGTCTGCTCCAACAGGAATACCATGTGCAGACGTTAAACGCATCGGTTTCATTGTGTTTTTCACTTCCTTACATCATGTGTTCTTATGGTGGGATGAAATTTTCATAAACATACATAACTCTGATGAAAACATTACATAGTAAGGAGAAAAGAACGGAGGCGTTACGATGCATACAGTATGGAAGGGCGGCATTAGCTTCGGACTGGTGAATATTCCAGTCAAGCTGTTTACCGCTACAGAAAACAAAGATATTAAATTAAGACAGCTTCATAAAGAATGCCATACGCCAATTAACTACAAAAAGGTTTGTGCTAACTGCGGCGAGGAGGTAGCGCCAGAGCAAATTGTAAAAGCGTACGAGTATGCCAAAAATAAATTCATTGAATTGGATGAGGAAGAACTCGAAAGGCTGAGAAAAGAAAATGAAGAAAAAGCCGTCGAAATTATTGATTTTGTGAAGATAGAAGAAATCGACCCCATCTATTATGAAAGAAGTTATTTTCTATCTCCAGATACCGGCGGAGCAAAGGCTTATTCATTATTAAGAAAAGCGTTACAAGAATCAGGGAAAATCGGTGTAGCCAAGATCATGATTCGCTCAAAGGAGCAATTAGCGATTGTTAGGTGCTACGAACATATTTTACTAATGGAAACCATTCATTTCCCTGACGAAATTAGGCAAGTATCAGACGTCCCCAATATCCCGCAAGAGGAAAACATCGTGAAGAAAGAGTTAGATACAGCACTCCTTTTAATTGAGCAGCTGACCACCACATTCGATCCAGCCGCTTATCGGGATGAATACAGAGAGCAGCTGATGAATGTAATTGGAGACAAAATCTCTGGAGAACATACCGTTCAGCCAGAAACGACAGGTAAAAAAGAGGCTTCATCCAATGTCACCGATTTGATGGCCGCTTTGCAGGCTTCTATCGATCGATCAAAACCAGAAATAACGAAAAAAGCAGCACCTAAGAAAAGAAAAGCACCCGCTAAAAAAGAAAAGAATGCATAAAGAAAAGACCGCTCCCCAAAGGGCGGTCTTATTTTGGCTTCACCACATCCTGAATCGTCCCGTCTGTTCGGTGGATGACAACTGCTGTTCCTTTTTTAGATGAAATCTCTTTCGCGCGGTCGATGGCTTCCTGTTTCGTTTCTTTTACCTCACTTGCACGCTTCGCTTTTTCAGTTTGAACCGCCCAGCCTTCATCATGTTTCACGACATGCTGCGCATGATCCATGAGCTCAGGTCGTGCAGAGCTGCTTTTCTTAGAAGGAGTCACAGAACCATGAGAGTGAAAGTCCTCCATTTCTTTTTCCGTCGCATTCTTTTTCCACTCTTTCGCTTGATTGATCGCAATTGGAATCGCTCTACCTTCTTCATAGCCTTCCTGCACCATTTTGTTGGAAATCTCAAGTGCTTTTTTTCGAATGACTTTGTCTAGTGATTGGAATGAAGCTGGATAATCTTCCATTGTCCAAGGCATATTGAACGCTCCTTTCTTTTATTTGAACACCTTCCCCCATATGCAATGGATCAAACATTTAACCATCTCAATCCAATGGCTTGGTTGAAATACATCGTTTTGCTGAGGAAGAATGTTTTCAATTCCTGCACAATAGAAGATAGTAAAGGAGTGATTGAAATGATGATGAAAGGCTTGTATGAAGCACATTTACCTGTGAGTGATTTGAAGGCATCCATTTCTTTTTATGAAAAATTGGAATTAACACTTGCTCATGAAAATGAACGAGTGGCTTTTCTATGGATTGAGAAAGGAAAGAGCTGGCTTGGCTTATGGAAGGCTGATATATCCACTATTCCATATCATCCAGCCACTCGACATGTTGCGTTCCAAATAGAAACATCCAGCATTGAGCAGATCAAAGAATGGCTGATAGAAAAAGGGATCAGCATACATCCGATGTTTGGCTTTTCGGAAGAGCAACAGCCTTTAGTACTTGATAATCCGCCACAATTTCATGCCGCGATTTACTTTCTTGACCCAGATGGCAATTTGCTTGAATGCATTGCACCGCTTGAAATCGATGCAGGAGAACATCATGAGATGATGACATTTGAAGATTGGGAAAGAAAGAAACATCCGTTTATTGATTGACAAAACCGCTTATTGTAACTATATTGATTACAACGGTGGTGAAGGAATGTGAAACAAATTAGCAGCAGATATACCATTGCTGTTCATATCTTGTCTTTTATTGCGGGTGTTTCAAAAGAGTGCACAGGGGATTTTATTGCAGAAAGTGTCAATTCAAATCCAGTCATTATCAGAAAAATGATGGCTATGCTCAAAAAGGCGGATCTCATTGAGATTCGCCGAGGAGTTGGCGGTGCTTCTTTAAAAAGGCCGGCAGAGGACATTACTCTACTAGATGTGTACCGGGCTGTGGATGTAAGCGAAGATGAAGAGTTATTTAACTTTCATCAACCAGTCATTGCATGTCCAATTGGTCAAGCCATGGATACGAGACTGCGGCAAGAACTTAAAGAAGCACAGTCCGCACTTGAGCATCACCTTAAACAAGTGACAATTAAGCAATTATTAATCGAGGCGGAGTAGAAAAAGCTCATACATAGAGCTTTTTTTACCCCTTCGTTGTAACCATTTCGATTATAACGAATGATCTGATGCAAGAAACCAGCTGCTTCATACATGAAACATCACCGTTGAACGAAAAATGAGGAGGTCAAATCAATGACATTATTAGTGACAGGTGCAACAGGACAACTTGGATCGCTCGTCGTCAAACATTTGCTCGCAAAAGTACCAGCTGAACAATTGGCGGTCAGTGTTCGAGATCCGCAAAAAGCAGTTCATCTAAAGGAAGCTGGGGTGGATGTGCGCAAGGGAGACTTCACACAGCCGGATACACTTCAATCAGCGTTTCAAGGGATTGATCGCCTTTTGATCATTTCGTCTGGGGATGGAGACCGCGTGAAGCAGCATATCAATGCCATCCAAGCAGCGAAAGCAGCGAATGTGTCATTTATTGCTTATACAAGTGTTGTCAATGCAAGAGAAAGTCAGCTTAACCTAGCACATGACCATGCAAAAACAGAAGAAGCAATTTTGGCCTCTGGCATACCTCATGTTTTTCTAAGAAACAATTGGTATGTGGAAAATGAAAAAGATACGATTCTGGCATCAGTGAACGGAGCGCCGTTTATCAGCCCAATTGGTGAAGGTAAAGTCGGCTGGGCCACAAGAAATGACTATGCAGAAGCAGCAGCAAATGCGTTAACACTGCCGGCACATGATCAGGAAATCTATGAATTGTCAGGACCGCTTCGCACACACACTGAACTTGCACAAATGGTCAGCAAAGTGAGCGGGAAAGAAATCAAAGTAGAGCACATGGATGTAGATACATTTGGAGAATTTTTAGCGTCAAATGGTGTACCGAAAGAAGCTGTTCCATTTGTCAAAGCGATGCAAAGCGGAATCCGCGATGGGGCATTAGCAGTCGAAAGCCATGATTTCGAAAAACTATTAGGCCGCTCTTTAACACCTATTGAAGATAGAATACGAGAAATGATATCGAACTAAACATGTAAAAACGCCCTGTAAAAAGGGCGTTTTTTCTATCCTCATTGAGCCATTCTTTTGAAATATAGGTGTAATGTCCATTTTGTCGTACATATTCTTGTATGTAGATGTTAGAATTTTATGAGATGATTCCAGCAAATGAATGACGCTTACTTTATTATGAAATACATTATTCAAGATATTCATTTTGTTTTAATCCTATTAAACAGCAGGATGTGATGACATGTTACGCAAAGCCTTCCTCTCTTATCTCACTGCCAGTATAATCACAATCATCGTCATTATGATTGAACTCGGTTTTCGTTCAGCCGTTGTTTCACCATTTGTTTTACTTGATTCGAACAAAGAAAGCAACCCAAAAGTATTCGTCGCTCATTCGCTATATCAGGGTGACGTTTTATTAACCTATCAAGACGGTTCTTTCAATGGCCCATCAGAAGCATCCCTTCAATTAAGTGGAAAGAACATAAATCTCACACAGATCCCATCTGCGAATGGAATCAGTATGATTGAAACAGACAAAATAATGAATGATAAGGCATTGGTTTTTCTAAGAAAAGGTTTTGTACCTATCCATGATGATACGATCATGATGGAACAGGTAACGCAAAATCCCTTCTTTTCTACATACAATCTAACGAATCTAACAGAAACAACTAAGATCAGCACAAACTTTAAGTATAGCACCACATTTGTTACATTCATGACTTTAATGGGAATTCTTTTGCCCGCTTTGTTATTTTTCCTATTTAACCTTCATGAATCGATGAAAAACCTATTCACATTATTCATTCCCTTTGTTCTAGCCATTTTTCTTCCCTTGGGATTAAATTATTATTTTTTAATGGGATACGTGCTATCAGTCACAGGATCTTATGTGTTGAGTATGATTCTCTCTATACTTGTGCCTAGTTTCCTGTCAGTCTTATTGACAGCTTATTCATTTGAGTATGTGACAAAAGATTCTTCTGATGTATTAGGAGAAAATGAAGACACTTTAGGAAATTCATTCTTCCTGAACGTTAGGGAGCAAGCCGTTTTATTTGGTGCTATCACATTATCCTTGATATATTTCGGCTCTTATTTAGTCATGCCTTTGGCGTTTCAAGCGAAGGTTATGGATCACCTTTTTCTATTTTGTGCTTGGTATTTCGCCCTAGTCATCTTATTTATTATGGGTTACTCATTCATTCAAAAAATGATAAATAAGTATGAAGTCTTACGGACGGACGAATTCATAAATATTTGCAAAGATATTGAGCATAAAACGAACCAAAAGGTAAATATATGGGTAAAAAAAGACTCACAACATGATGTGAATGCCTGGATATATTCATTTCAACTTCCATTTAGAAGAAAAGTCAATCTATATGTGACGGAAGGGTTATTAAATAAGTTTGATACAGAGGAAATTCGTGCGATCTTATTCCATGAAATGGGACATGTAAAATTAAAACATGCGCATTTCACCATTTACCTCACTGTGATTGTCACCTTACTTATGGGAATCAGTATGTATTATGCCAGACAGGTGATGCTTGCCAATGGTTGGTGGCAATATATTCTGTTGTTCCCAGCAGGGGTATTGATCATAATATTTATGACGGAGTGGTTGCCAAAGAAAATGAGTCGGTTATTTGAGATTCAGGCGGATCGCTTTGCTGTTCACCATCTTGAGAATCAAACTCTATATCTCAATACTTTGATAAAATTAAGTCATTTGATTGAAGAAGATGGAGATGACGGAAGAAAATCTGAATGGCGTGAAAGTCATCCTTCTTTTGAAAAACGAATTCATCACATAAAGAAAATCATGAAGTGAAGGCGGTTTGTGTGAAAGACGACACTTCCTTCGGTAGTATGAAGAAATAAAAACATGAATGTTCTCAAACGCCCTGTAAAAAGGGTGTTTTTTCATGTATCACACAAGCATGATGTCCAAATTTTAGACAAATCCGTTCGTTGAAATTTCAGAAATTTGGGATTAAAATGAAATGAAAGTCTATTATTTAGTCGTCAGATGACCAGATATAAATCAAGGTGCAGTAAAAGAAAGGAAGTTCGCCGATGAGAGTCAGTTTATTTGTCACCTGTATCATTGACACGATGCAGCCACATGTAGGAAAGGCGACTGTTGAGGTATTAGAGCGGCTTGGTGTTGAAGTGGAATTCCCTGAAGAACAAGTGTGTTGCGGGCAGCCCGCCTTTAACAGCGGCTATACAAAAGAAACAATCAAAGCGGCCAAAAATATGATGAAAGCCTTTGAATCAGCTGAATATGTCGTCACACCATCAGGTTCTTGTAAGGCCATGTTTTTAGAATATCCGCACCTTTTTAAAGAAGACCGAGCGTGGTTCGCCCGTGCTCAGGCACTTGCTGCGAAAACATATGAATTAACGGAATTTATTGTTGATATATTACATGTAACAGATGTAGGAGCGAGTTTGAAAGGAAAAGCCACCTATCATACCTCCTGCCATATGACGAGACTGCTTAGAATTAAGGAAGCGCCTTTCACACTGTTATCAAATGTCAAAGATTTGGTGATGGAACCATTGCCTCGCGCTGAAAATTGCTGCGGATTTGGAGGAACTTTTTCAATCAAAATGACACCCATTTCTGAGCAGATGGTCGATGAAAAAGTACAAAGCATAGAGGAGACAGGCGCTGAATATATCATCGGTGCTGACTGTGGATGTCTGCTGAATATCGGGGGAAGGCTGAATCGTCTTCATAAGCCAGTTAAAGTGATGCATATCGCAGAAGTGTTGAATAGCCGCTGAAGCTAAGAGGGGGAACGGCACATGAGTATGAAAATTGGAAAGAAGGCTTTTAAAGAGCGGATCGGCGAAGGATTAGAAGACGATGTGATGAGAGGAGCTGTTTCCTCTGCACAGGAGCGTCTGTATAAAAGACGGATGACTGCAAGTGAAGAGCTTGGAAACTGGGAAAAGTGGCGTGAACTTGGAGAGGACATCAGGCAGCATACACTGGCCCATCTTGATGACTATTTATATCAATTAAGTGAGAGCGTGAGTAGACGTGGAGGTCATGTGTTTTTTGCAAAAACAAAGGAAGAGGCATCAGCGTACATTCAAGATGTAGCACAAAAAAAAGCAGCAAAAAAGATCGTGAAATCAAAATCAATGGTCACAGAAGAAATTGAAATGAATCAAGCGCTAGAAGAGATTGGCTGCGAGGTAGTTGAAAGCGATCTTGGAGAATATATTCTTCAAGTTGATGACCATGAACCACCTTCACATATCGTGGCACCAGCCCTTCATATGACGAAAGAACAAATACGGGAAGTTTTTCACGAAAAGCTTGGATATGATATGTCAGAGACTCCTGAAGAAATGACCAAATTTGTAAGAGCTTTGTTACGAGAAAAATTTCTTGAAGCAGATATTGGTGTGACGGGCTGTAACTTTGCTGTGGCTGACACAGGATCGATTTGTCTTGTGACGAATGAAGGGAATGCGGATCTTGTCACGTCTATTCCAAAGACACATATCGCAGTCATGGGGATGGAGCGGCTTGTACCAACGATGGAGGAGCTCGATGTCCTTGTCGGTCTATTGTGCAGAAGCGCAGTAGGTCAAAAGTTAACAAGCTATATCTCTGTCGTGGGGCCAAAAGGAGAAGAAGAAGTTGATGGGCCAGAAGAGTTCCATTTGGTCATTGTGGATAACGGACGGTCAAACATATTAGGGACGGAATTTCAGCCAGTTTTGCAATGTATTCGGTGTGCAGCCTGTATCAATGTGTGCCCCGTTTATCGGCATGTTGGCGGTCATTCGTACGGATCAATTTACCCGGGTCCGATTGGTGCTGTTCTTTCGCCGCTACTTGGAGGATATGACGACTACCAAGAGCTTCCTTTCGCCTCAAGTTTGTGCGCAGCCTGTACAGATGCTTGTCCAGTGAAAATTCCACTTCACGAATTATTAATCAAACATCGACAAGTCATCGTTGAAAAAGAGGGGAGAGCGCCTAAAGCGGAAATGATGGCAATGAAAATGTTCGGAATGGGCGCATCCACTCCTAGAATGTATCGATTTGGAACAAAAGCAGCCCCTGTGCTCTTGAAACGTATGGCTTCAAACGGACAGATTTCAAAAGGTGCGGGTCCTTTAAAGAATTGGACAGAAATTCGTGACCTCCCAGCGCCAAGCAAAGAAAGGTTTCGGGATTGGTTTAAAAAGAAACAAAAGGAGGAGCGGCAATGAAAGGAACCATTTCTCATCGAGATCCATTTTTAGCACATATCCAGCAACAATTAGGCAAAAGCCCCTCCAAGCCTGCATCTATTCGGCGTCCGGTTTGGAAGCATCGAGTCAATTGGGAAACAAATGAAGGTCTGTCGAAAGAAGAATTGGTAGAGCAATTGAAGGTGCAATGTCAGCAAATTCATACGAGAGTGGTAGAAACAACGCCAAAAGAAGCACCCTCAACGTTACGATTATTGATGAAAGAGTATGGAGAAGGTCCTGTGATGACTTCGAGCGATAGACGTTTTGCACAATATGAATGTCATCCTATGTTTCAAGCCTTGCGGAAAGAAGGAATCTCAGTTACTAGCTGGAATGCAGATACATCAAGAGAAGAAAATATAAGGCAGGCAGAACAAGCGAAATATGCAGTGGTATTCAGCGATTACACACTTGCAGAATCCGGAACCGTTGTTCTTTCCTCCCATCAAGGTCAAGGGAGAGCACTTCATTTTTTACCGATGATGTATATCGTATGTATTGAAAAAAGCACAATTGTCCCGCGGATGATTCATGCTGTTTCAGCTCTTCATCGCCTAGTAGAAGAAGGAGAGCAGACGAAAGGCGCCATTCATTTTATATCAGGTCCAAGTAATTCTGCCGATATTGAAATGAATTTAGTGGTTGGTGTTCATGGGCCGGTGCGGGCTGTTTATGTATTAATAGATGATGAATAAGGGCTTTCGTGAAGAAAGCTTCAGCGTATAGGCAAACCCTCGCATTCGGTGTCAGTCCTGTGCTTCGGTGCTCACGAATGTTAAATTCGCTCCGCGCCGATGCTCGTCCTTCCTAGGGCTGCAAAGGTTTTCTATCACGCTGAAAAGAAAACAAAGGGCTAAAATAAAGTTCATTTTAGCCCTTTGTCAACAATCTGGGGCTTTCGTGGAGAAAGCTTTTTTTATGTAAACATTCTAAAAATTCATCTTGCCTCTAGGCGAATAGTCATAGTAAGATGACGTCATACAAGATGAGAAGCTCATCTACTGCTGATGTAAAGGAAGCTGCTAATGGAAATGAAGACAAATGCTCCAAAGAAGTCGATTGCGGTGCCGCTTGTGATCTCCATCATTGCGATTTCGTTTTCGGCCATTATTGTGAAGTGGTCAAGTGCGCCTGCTGCTATTTTAAGTATGTATCGAATGATATTTGCGGCGGTTTTGATGCTTCCGTTTATTCTGCCGCGTCAAAAAGAGTTTGTCTCGTTAAAGCGGAGAGACTGGTTTTTCTTATGTATGTCAGGTTTCTTTTTAGGGCTCCATTTTGTTTTGTGGTTCGGCTCATTGAAGCTCACCACAGTGGCGAGCTCTACAATCATCATTGCACTTCAGCCGATGGTGTCATTATTAGGCGGATTTCTCATTTTTCGTGAACGAACAACGAAGTCAGCCATTTTCACAATGTGTGCGGCGATTGTTGGTGCGCTCATGATCGGATGGGGGGATATCGGACATAGCCAAGACGCCATTATAGGAGACATTTTATCCTTTTTCAGTGTAATCGCTGTTGTTTGTTATTTATTAATCGGTCAACAAGCTGTGAGAAAGATATCTCATTGGATTTATAGTTTTTGTGTATTTGGTTTTGCCGGCCTTTTTTTAATTTTATTTAACCTTATACAGCAAACGCCTTTTGTAGGCTATTCGGGTAAAGAATGGGGGATTTTTTTACTGCTCGCCATTATCCCTACCATGTCCCATGTCATTAACAACTGGCTGTTAACCTATGTGAATGCGACAACTATTTCAATGAGTATTCTAGGCGAACCTGTTGGGGCAACGATACTCGCTGTTTTACTGCTTGGAGAGAAAGTCACGCTGATGCAAATGTTCGGTGGTCTTCTTGTCCTTTTAGGTGTCTTTTTCTTTTTGATGCAGCAGCGACAAGGAATCGTGATGAAAACAAAAAAATCCGGTTAACTCCCGGATTTTTTTACTCTTTTAAATGATTTTTTTCAATTACTTTGTTTAATCTAGCCTCGACTTTCTTCAATTCCACTTGTTTTCTTCGTATCATTCGAATCGCGATGACAACGATGGTCACGATCAATGCAATAAATAGAAGAGAAAATACTTGAATACGATATCCCCAATGTTGAATGCAGTATTCGCTTCATTAGGCATGTGTAACCCTCCTTATATCTATATATTGCCATAAAAAATAAAAGATTGAGATTTATCCATAATTTATCTATAATAGGTAAAATATCACTCATTAAAGGAGAACCATTATGAGAACTTTAGTCCTTTTACGAGGTCTCCCAGGTGCAGGTAAATCAACTTGGATCAAAGAACAAGGCTTAGAACCATATACATTATCAGCGGATCAGATCCGTCTGTTAACCCAGCCTCCGCAGTTATCAGTCAATGGGAAGCCGGAAATTTCAAGCAAACATGATCATAAAGTCTGGTCTTTATTATTTGAACTCCTCACAGCCCGAATGGAACGAGGAGACTTTACTGTCATTGATGCAACACATGTCACAAGTAAGTCCATTTCGCAGTATAAATCATTAGCTACTTCATACCGCTATAGAGTGTATGTCGTCGATTTTACGCAAGTGCCTCTTGAAACAGCCTTGCTGCAAAATCGCTGTCGAGAGCCGCACAAAGTAGTGAAGGAATCTGTTTTATATCAAATGAATGAACGGTTAAAGACAGAGAAGGTGCCTTCATGGGTAACCGTTTTGACGCCTGAGGAATATCCAGCCATTATGACGTATCAGCCCAGGTCTTTTGATCAGTATGAGGCCATTCACGTCTTCGGTGATATTCACGGCTGTTACACAGCTCTAAATACTTATTTGCAAGGAGACTTGAAAGAAAACGAGCTTTATATCTTTGCAGGTGATTTGCTTGATAGAGGAATAGAAAACAAGGAAGTGTTAGAATGGATGCTGGCACATAGAGAATGCCGCAATGTGATCGTCATTGAAGGAAATCATGATCAGCATCTTTACAAATATGCACATGAAGAAAAAGTGAGAAGTAATATGTTTAACCGTCATACTGCGCCTGAAATTGCGGAAGCAGGTTTTGACCTAAAAGAATTAAGGAAGTTTGTCAGAACATTTCATCAGCTCACCTATTTTACGTATCATGGTCAGACATTTCTTGTCACCCATGGTGGGCTTGCTCATTTGCCAGAAGAGCTTCTGCATGTCTCAGCGCAGCAGCTTATTCACGGAGTAGGTGAATATTCAGATGACATTGACCACTTATTTGTGCAAAATACTTCTGGATTAGATATCATTCAAATTCATGGTCATCGCAATTTATATAGACTGCCTATCCAAGCGGCGGAAAGATCTTATAATCTCGAAGGTCAGGTTGAATTTGGCGGACAGCTGCGTGTGTTAAAAATCACAGCAGGCGGGATTGAGACACATGAAATTGACAACCCTGTCTACAGAGCTTCTGAAAACAAGCAACCGGTCTTTGTTCAGCCCAATTTGACGCTGGATGATTTTTTAGCCCATTTAGATCAGCATGAATATGTACAGGAATTAAAGCTGCCACACGATATTTCATCTTTTAATTTCACCAAAAAAGCATTTAGTGAAAGACAATGGGATGAAATAAATGTCAAAGCAAGAGGGTTGTTTATCAATATGACTTCAAAGCAGATTGTGTCTAGAAGTTATAATAAGTTCTTTAATATTGATGAACGTCCTGAAACCAGAATGCAGCATTTAGTGAATCATCTTCAATTTCCTGTGACGGTCTTTGATAAAGCAAATGGATACTTAGGCACGGTTGGGTTTAACGACATAAAAGATGAGCTGGTGTTTACGTCCAAATCGTATACGTCACATGTGAAGCAAAATCAGCATGCTGCTTGGGTCGAAGAGCTATTTTATGCGACCTTTGACGATGTGCAGGTCGATTACATCAAATCATACGTACGCGACAACCATGTATCCCTTGTATTTGAAGTCATTTTGCCAGGGAAAGATCCGCATATTATCACATATGATCATGATCAACTCATTTTACTTGATATCGTGAAGCGTCAGCTGAGCTATGAAAAAGAACCATTTGCTGAAGTGAAAAGGCTCAGTGAACAGCTTGGCATGCGGTGCAAACAGCAAGTGGCAGTGTTTCATGATTGGACCTCTTTCTATAAATGGTATCAATCTGTATCACATGATGACACAATCAAAGAAGAAGGCTATGTCATTGAGGATAATAGCGGCTTTATGACCAAGTTAAAGCTTCCTTATTATCAATTTTGGAAGCAAATGCGATCCATTAAACAGCGTGTTGCAGATAAGCGCTCCACCCAAAAATATATGCAGGCTTTGCAAACAGCAGAGCAAGCAAGATTTTATACATGGCTACTCGAGCAAGATCCAGTAAACGTGAGAAACAGCTCAATCATTGAGCTGCGTTCACAATTTGAGCAAACGGAAGCGGGCCATTTGAATAATGACGGAATAAATGCATAGTCTAACAAAGAGTCTTTTCTAGAGAAAAGGCTTTTTTTCATGAAATCGAAAGGTGGAAGCTGAAATGCCAGATCATATTGAAGTCATACTTCGAACCATATTTGCTTTTGCTATTTTATTCGGCGGTGCCCGTCTTCTTGGAAAGCAAACCATTGCACAAATGAATATTTTTGATTTCATTGCGGCGATCAGTCTAGGTTCAATTGCGGCGAACTTGGCGTTTAATACTACGCTTCCGCTTCATCACACAACCATTTCTTTTGTGACACTTGTGATCATTATTTATGTGATTTCTTTACTTGCTTTAAGAAGCCGGAAGGTGAGAGGTTTTATGGCCGGTAAACCAACGCTTGTGATTCAAAATGGCAAAATCCTTGAAGAGAATATGAAAGGAATGAGGTATACACTTGATTATTTAAATCAACAGCTCAGAGAAAAGAATGTGTTTGACATTAGTGAAGTTGAATTTGCAATGATTGAAACAGATGGGCATATGTCGGTGAAAAAATACCCTTCATTTGATTATGTCACGCGAAAAGATCTTAACCTATGGATGCAGGCAGAGCGTTACATGCCCATTGAAGTCATTATGGACGGAAAGCTCATTTTGAAAAACCTTCATGAAAACCAATTAACGGAGCAGTGGATATATGAAGAAATTCAAAAAAGGCAGCTGTCTTTAAAAGACATTGTTTATGCGGTTCGTTCAAGTAATGGCAGTTTATATATTGATACATATGACGATCACATCCATTCTCCAATTGACCAAGAATGAACATATAGTTCAGTCGACACCCGCGCGTCACAGAACTGCCAATATTTATAAGTCGTTTGGATGTCATCTATCTAGGTATCATTTCTCAATTATTATTATTTTCAAAAAATGTAGTGACGGAGAAAAATAAGTATGTTTAAGTATAAATAGAAGAATTTAAAATATTAATATAATATACACCAAGCGGAATGAATATTCATTCCTGATAAAACGAAAGGAGAGGATGAAATGCCCGCAGCAACTACTGATAAACAGGAGCAGATTATGAAGGCTTCTCTGGACTTATTTATTGAACGGGGTTTTGACGGTACAACGATGCCGATGATTTCGAAAAGAGCCAATGTTGGAGCAGGAACCATTTATCGTTATTTTGATAGTAAAGAGGCTCTTGTGAACATTTTATACCAGCGAAGCCTGACTGCATTTATCGACAAGGTGAATACAAACAGTCCAGACCCTAAAGCAAGCATTAGGGCTTATTTCAAACATGTCTTTTATTGCTTAGTGCTCTTTACAAAAGAGAACCCAAGTGGTCTGTACTTCTTAGAAATTGACAAACGCTCACACTATTTAGATGAGAAAAGTAAAGAGAAGATGCAGCAGCTATTAAATGAGCTATTTCATATTTTTGAAGAAGGCAAAAAGGATGGAATTCATCCAAATCTTTCAGGGAGAACGATTTTATCCATTGTATTTGGAGCGTTCGTTCAGCTTCATAAACAGATTCTAGCAGAGGAAATTGAACCAACGATTGAATTTTTAGAAGATATTGAGCAATGCTTATGGCGTGCCATTAGCGTTGCATCATAAAGAAATAAAGGGAGTGGGCACATGCAACAAACATCAATCATTCCAAAACCAAAAACATACGGACCTTTAAAAAATATTCCTCATATCAAAAAAGGAGAGCTTTCTCAAACCTTTTGGCGGCTGGCAGATGAATTAGGGCCGATCTTTCAGTTTGAATTTTCAAAAGCAACAAGTATTTTTGTTTCCAGCCATGAACTTGCTAAAGAAGTATTTGATGAGAGGCGTTTTGATAAATTCATTGGAAGCAGTCTCAATAAAGTGAGAACATTTTCAGGGGATGGGTTATTCACAAGTTGGACAGAAGAGCCGAATTGGAGAAAGGCTCATCACATCTTGATGCCGGCGTTTAGCCAGCAGGCCATGAAGGGCTATCATGAGATGATGCTCGATATTGCCACACAGCTTGTACAAAAATGGCAAAGAACGGGCCGTGATGAAGAAATTGAAGTAGCAGAAGATATGACAAAGCTCACTTTAGATACGATCGGGCTATGCGGTTTTGATTTTCGATTTAACAGCTTTTATAAAGAAAATCAACATCCATTTATTGAAAGCATGCTGAATGGTTTAAATGAAGCGATGGATCAAGCAAGCAGATTGCCGGTCGCAGATAAATTAATGATCAAAAGAAGAAAAGAATTTGAACAAGATGTTGATTTTATGAAGCAATTAGTAGATGACATTATTCAAGAACGGAAAAAACAAGATAAAACGGGCAATGATTTACTATCTCTCATGCTACATGCAAAGGATCCTGAAACAGGTGAACGCCTGTCGGATGAAAATATCCGTTATCAAATCATTACCTTCTTAATAGCAGGTCATGAAACAACAAGTGGATTGTTGTCATTTGCGATTTATTTTTTACTAAAGAATCCAGACAAATTAAAAAAAGCCGTACAAGAAGCAGACAACGTGCTACAAGGCGGACTGCCGACATTTAAGCAGGTTCAAAAACTAAGTTATACGCGTATGGTCTTAAATGAAGCACTTCGCCTCTGGCCGACGGCGCCTACGTTCTCTCTTTATGCGAAAGAGGATACAGTCATTGGAGGAAAATATCCGATCCAAAAAAACCAAAGTGTCAATGTGCTGCTTCCTAAATTACATCGGGATCAAGCGGTTTGGGGGGAGGATGCAGAAGAATTCAAGCCTGAACGTTTTATGCATCCTGAAAAGATTCCACAGCATGCCTATAAACCGTTCGGAAATGGCCAGCGTGCATGTATTGGGATGCAATTTGCCCTTCATGAAGCCACGATGGTTCTGGCGATGGTTCTGCACAACCTTGAACTGATTGACCATACGTCGTATGAACTGGATTTAAAAGAATCTCTGACCATTAAGCCGAATGATTTTAAAATCAAAGTGCGGCCAAGAAAGCAGCAATTCTTTATGGCGCCTCCGAAAGAAGAACCAACAAAAAGCACGGCATCTGCTGAAGCAAAAATAGCGAGTCATGGAACACCGCTATTGGTCTTGTACGGATCAAATCTGGGCACAGCAAAGCAGATGGCAAACGAATTTGCTGAAGACGGGAAAGCAAAAGGGTTTGACGTGACAACGGCACCGCTTGATGATTATACTCGAAAGTTACCAGAGTCAGGCGCAGTTTTAATTGTAACGGCTTCATACAACGGTCATCCGCCTGACCATGCGAAACAGTTTGTGGATTGGGTGACGCAAGATGAGGAGCAGGATCTATCAAACGTGACATTTGCAGTCTTTGGGTGCGGAGATCGAAATTGGGCGAGCACATATCAGCGTATTCCTCGTCTGATTGATGAAGCACTTGAAAGAAAAGGGGCGAAGCGTGTAACGGATATTGGTGAAGGCGATGCGGGCGGTGATATGGATGAAGATAAAGAAACATTCCAGAAGACAGTCTTCGATGAGCTTGCAAAAGAATTCAATTTAACCTTGCAGGAGAAACGCCAAGAAAAGCCAAACCTATCCATTGCATATACGAATGAACTAGTGGAACGTCCTGTAGCTAAAACATACGGTGCCTTTTCAGCTGTTGTATTGAAAAATCAAGAATTACAATCTGAAAAAAGTACCCGCCAAACAAGGCATATCGAACTTCAATTACCTGAAGGCAAGCACTATAAAGAAGGAGATCATATCGGAATCGTGCCAAAAAATAGTGCAACACTCGTTCAGCGAGTGACCGATCGTTTTAAGCTGGATCCCAAGCAGCACATGATACTCTCTTCGGAAAAAGAAGCAAGTCATTTACCATTAAATCAGCCAATTCAAGTCGGAGAATTGCTGGCGTCACATGTAGAGTTGCAAGAGCCTGTGACACGTACTCAGCTAAGAGATCTTGCAAAATATACGGTATGCCCACCTCATCGTATTGAACTTGAACAAATGGCGGGAGAAATTTATCAAGAAGCTATATTAAAGAAGCGTGTGACCATGCTTGATTTACTAGAACAATACGAAGCATGTGAACTGCCATTTGCTCATTTTTTAGCCCTTTTACCAGGATTGAAGCCTCGTTATTACTCGATCTCCAGTTCGCCAAAGGTGGATGAAAAGAGGCTTAGTATCACAGTAGCTGTTGTGAAAGGAAAATCATGGAGCGGACGCGGTGAATACGCAGGTGTCGCTTCAAACTATTTATGCGGACTGCAAGAAGGAGATGAAGTGGCCTGCTTCCTTCATGAAGCTCAAGCAGGATTCGGATTGCCGCCTTCTCCTGAAATACCAATGATCATGATTGGACCAGGAACAGGTATCGCCCCGTTTAGAGGGTTCATTCAGGCAAGGGAAACATGGCAAAATGAAGGGAAGACGTTAGGTGAAGCCCATCTTTATTTTGGCTGCCGCCACCCGCATGAAGATGATCTGTATTATGACGAAATGCAGCTTGCAGAACAAAAAGGAGTCGTCACCATCCACCGTGCTTACTCTCGCTACGAGGAGCAAAAAGTGTATGTCCAGCACTTCATTAAAAATGATGGAGCCAAGCTCATTGAATTGCTCGACAAAGGCGCCTACCTGTATATTTGCGGGGATGGAAAGGTCATGGCACCAGATGTCGAGGCAACACTTATTGAACTGTATCAGACTGAGAAACAGTGTGCGAAAGAAACAGCTGAACAATGGCTGACATCTCTAGCCAATGACAACAGATATGTAAAAGATGTATGGAGCTGATCACGCTGAAAAGAAGACAAAGGGCTAAAATAAATCACATTTTAGCCCTTTGTCAACAATCTTAAAACCGCCACTTTGGCGGTTTTTCTTTTTTTATAGAGAGATCGCTAGAATAAATATTTGGAAGATACGAAACACCTAATTTACAAATGAAATATTTTGTAAAAAATAAGAATATTCTCTCATTTACTCCAATATGAAACAATCGTATCATTTTTGATATAGGACATAAAGGAGGAATATGATGAAAAAGGTGAAAAAATTAATCCCTTCTCTACTCGTTTTTGGTGCTTTAAGTGTGCCTAGTTTTGCCCATGCAGCATCTGATTCAGTACTTACGTCTGATTATGACATGGTGACTTCTGACGGAAAGGTGATTTCTTCAGCTGACTTCCACAACGATTTGAAAACCCCCTCATCCTTTGACAAAGTGGATGATCTCTCTTCTACTATTGGCGAAAAAGTAAAACCACTCACAAAATATTTAAAAGACTTTCAAACAAAAGTAGTCATTGGAGACGATGGTAGAACAAAAGTGACGAATACAAGAGTAGCACCCTATAATTCTATTGCTTATATTACATTTGGTGGATCTAGCTGCACAGGAACACTCATTGCTCCAAACAAAATATTGACAAACGGACACTGCGTCTACAATACAGCCACAAGAAGCTATAGTGCAAAAGGGTCTGTCTACCCAGGCATGAATGACAGCACGGCCGTGAACGGCTCAGCAAACATGACCGAATTCTATGTACCAAGTGGATATATCAACACGGGGGCGAGTCAATATGATTTTGCCGTCATTAAAACAGATACGAACATTGGAAATACGGTCGGCTATCGCTCTATTCGTCAAGTGACAAATCTAACAGGTACAACGATTAAAATTTCTGGATATCCAGGTGATAAAATGAGATCGACTGGCAAAGTGTCACAATGGGAAATGTCAGGTCCAGTCACGAGAGAAGATACGAATCTCGCATACTATACGATCGATACATTTAGCGGAAACTCTGGCTCTGCGATGCTAGATCAGAACCAACAAATCGTCGGGGTCCATAATGCGGGTTATTCAAACGGAACGATCAACGGCGGACCAAAAGCGACTGCTGCTTTTGTTGAATTTATCAACTATGCGAAGGCGCAATAAAAAATAGGGCATTCAGCTTGTTTCCTTTACAGGGGACAGGCTTTTTTTATCGTCAAATGCAGAAAAGTTTCTTTTTTTGTTCATCACTATTTCATATTTAAAAGCTATGCTGAATGAAATAAATGAAAAAGAAAGAAGAGATATGAGTGAAAAATAAAAAAATAGATATGATATTGTTGTTGATTTTACTGATCGCAGCTTTTCTCTACACTTATCAAATTTGGCAGAATGACAGTGCCAATCAATATTATTTAGCTGCAGTCAAAAGTATGTCCAAAAGCTTCCATCACTTTTTTTATGCCTCGTTTGATGCAACTGGATTCGTATCAATTGATAAACCACCCGTCGTTTTATGGATTCAAACCATCAGTGCACTTATTTTTGGCTTTCATACATGGAGTGTGATATTGCCGCAGGCACTTGCTGGAGTGGGGTCTGTTCTTCTTCTTTATCTCATGATAAAACCGGCTTTCGGTCAAGGTGCTGCAAGGGTGTCAGCGGCCGTTATGGCTTTCACACCAATTGCCGCAGCTGTGAGCAGAACGAACAATATCGACAGTATGCTCGTCTTCACATTACTTGCGGGTACGTATTTCTTGATGCGTGCTGTAAAAAGAGGGAAGTTGCGCTGGCTTCTTATTGCCTTCGCTTTGGTAGCGGTAGGATTTAATATGAAGATGCTGCAAGCGTTTATGGTCGTTCCAGCATTTATTTTCTACTATTTCATTGCTGCTCGCGTACCGTTAAAAAAGAAAATTTTCTCTCTCTTATGCTCTATGGTCGTATTAGTCTGCTTATCTCTATCGTGGGCAGTTGCTGTAGATATGACAGCTGAAAGTGAGCGCCCTTATGTGGGAAGCAGCCAAACAAATTCAGTGTTAGAACTTGCCTTTGGTTATAATGGCACGGAACGGCTGCTTGGTCAGACGACAGGGAAATCCTTTGGAGACATGAACCAGCAAGCAGGTATGGTGATGCCAGATCATTCTGGATTAGGCGATTCGTCAGAGGATCAGTCAAACAGAAATCAGCCGCCTCCATCCCAAAATCAAATGATGCCACCTCAACATGGTCCAGATGGTGGTTCTCCGCCTGGAAGTGCTGTAGGTCAACAAAGTATGAATATGTATGGCACGGGGAATCCCGGTATATTTCGTTTATTTCAATCTGCATTGTCAGGTCAAATCAGCTGGATGCTGCCGTTTGCTTTGTTTGGGCTTTTAGGGATGATCATCAGTTGGTGGAAGGAGAGAAAAGCTCAATTAAATGAATGGAAACAAACGATGTTTTGGACAGCATGGCTGATTCCTGCTGCCGGATTCTTTAGTATTGCGGGTTTCTTTCACCATTACTATCTCATTATGCTTGCCCCGCCTATTGCAGCACTATGCGGCATAGGAGCTAAGAAGATGGGAGAGTTATTTAAGGCAAACAAAGGAGTATCTGCGTATTTGCTTCCAGCAGCAATCGCTGTTACAGCCATCTTCCAAGGGTATATTTTGAGTAACTATACGACTCAAATCAGTAGTATTTGGATGTATGCCATTGCGATTGCGGGAACAAGTATCGCTATCCTATTGCTGATGTACAGAGAAAAACGATTGATCATGAAACGACTGCTCATCACTGCTTTGACAACGCTGTTACTGTTTCCAGGTTTTTGGTCCGCCACCCCAATCATATATGGTGGAAATGCTGTTCTTCCAGAAGCAGGTGTACAGCTGGCTAGTTCACGAGGAGGGAACATGTTTATATCTAGTGTCGATCAAGGCTTACTCACTTATTTAAAGGCGCATCAAACAGGAGAAACGTATTTATTTGCAACGCTTACGACTGTTACCGCAGCGCCATATATTATTGATGAAGATGAGAATGTCATGGCCTTAGGCGGTTTTAATGGGACAGATCCTATTTTGACTGTCAATAAATTAAAAGCACTTATTCAACAAGGAAAGGTGAAATACTTTTTATTACCAGACAATCAGTCATCAGCTAACAGCAAATTGGTGAGCTGGATTAAATCACATGGTACAGTCATCTCATCTGAAGAATATAAACGGTCCACATCAGCTGAAGTTGGGATGCCGTCCGAGATGTCTTCACAAAACGAAACATTATATAGAGTAGATGACATATCTTAAGTAGAACAAGGCGAATGATGAAGAGATCATTCGTTTTTTTTATGGATCAGTATCCAGGAAGATTCAGCTCATGTTTTTCACATGTCATCACTCAGCCACTCATACATTAAAAATGACTCATTCCCTTCAAGTCAACATCATTTCATCAGAAGTATGAGGAGGTCACAAGCTTTTGAAGATGAGAAAAGGCTGGATCGCTGCTGTCGTTCTTTGTTTTGTCATTTGGATGGGTGCGTTATTAGGTGGTTTTGGAGAGGATCGTTCCGCAAAAGGGGCAGATCGTTATGATCATGTGATTCAATTTCCTAAGGAACGGTATCCTGAAACAGGCAGTCATATTCAAGAAGCTATTCGAAAAGGGCACTCAGATGTGTGTACCATTGACCGAAATGGGGCAGATGCCCGCAGGCAAGAATCATTAAAAGGAATTCCCACAAAACCTGGTTTTGACCGGGATGAATGGCCGATGGCAGTGTGTCTTGAAGGAGGAAAGGGGGCGAGCGTTCAATATGTCAGTCCATCAGATAATAGAGGCGCTGGTTCATGGGTAGGGCATCAAATCAGCGGGTATCCTGACGGGAAACGAATTTTATTTATTGTCAAATAAACATAGACAAGAGGCTCCTTGAGAGGGGCTCTTTTTGTTCAACAGGAGCGTATTCGAGCTAGCAGGTACAAAAGATTCAGTGGTACAATCAATCCATCAGGTACAAAGACTGACAAGTAGAAAATGTGAAGGGACATATGCTTATGGAAAAGAACCGTGCATTATACGATTTTTTCATGCAACATGCAGAGAAACTGACTGAAACATGGTATGAATCAATTGAGGATGATGATCCAGAATCCATTTATCGTTCAACAGATTCCAGCATCATAGCAGAGCTAAAACGGCAAAATCAAGATTATTATCAGCATTTTATACGCGCACTTATTGAAGACAAGACGTATTTACATACGAAATTTAAAAAATGGTCTGAAGACTTAGCAAGTGATCCGAAGCACTTGAACACGCCATTAGATTACGTCGTGAGAGAATATATGTCCAATCAAAGAGTAGTTCTTCATTACTTAAAAGAGTTTATAAAACAGCATCAAGGTGATATTGACATTGACCGAATATTTTATTGGTATGATTTGATATCTGAGGCATTTAACATTTCAATTCATGTCTTTATTCAGCAATATGTGAAAAATACCACCAAAAAACTCGTTGCACAAAGAGACATGATTTATGAGTTGAGTTCCCCAGTCATTGTGTTAAAAAGTCATGTTGCCTTATTGCCTTTAGTTGGAGATATTGACACTGCGCGAGCAAAGATTATCTTAGAAAATACATTAAAACAGTGTTCGCAAAAAGGTGTTCAACATTTATGTATTGATTTATCGGGTGTCGTCATCATTGATACGATGGTAGCACATCAAATCTTTGATCTTGTCACGTCACTTCGGTTAATCGGGGTTGATACGACCATTTCAGGTATTAGACCAGAAATTGCTCAAACGGCTGTACAGCTTGGACTTCCTTTTAATGAATTTCAAACGGCTTCATCACTTGCTCACGCTTTAGATCGTATGACTGAATTTTCATCCATATAAAAACCAGGCCGTTTGCTAGGCCTGGTTTTTATTTAAATTACAGCATCAATTTTTGTTACTTTCCAATCGTTTTGTACTTTCTCGAAAGTGACAGTACGTTTTACTTTACGTCCATCAAGTGTTGGTACTGTGAATTCGTATGTGCGGATTGTACTTTTCTTAGAGACGAGTTTAGGTGTTGCCTTATCCCAATTAAGCATATTATCTCCGTCACCAACTGGCACAGCCATTTTTCCTTTATGAACGATGAACTGATAGTCTTTTAAACCGTGAGTAATGGCATCTTTTGTGAAAACTTGAGATAGATAGCTGTTTAGTTTTTTCTTTGTATCAAATGTTTTAGACAGGTAGTTGTAAGTCATATCTTTATAAGTAAATGATTTTAATTTGTAATCTGAATGCTCTTTAATGTTGTAGCCTGACATCGCACTCCAAAAGTGTTCTCTTGCATCAAGGGCAATATGTAACGCTTCTTTATTTGTCAAAGCGGCTGATTTTTTGGAAGCGGCCAGTGTTGTTGTTTGTAATGAGATCATAAGCATAATAGCGGTTAATAAAACAAATAATTTTTTCAAGGCAATTGCCTCCTTTTCTCAATGAAAACTTCTTATGTTACAAATGTTACAATAGTTACAGAGATATTACAAGTATTAAATCTAAATGTTTTTTATTTCTTTTCTTTCTATCTATATAACGTTTGAGGGAGACAAAAAGTTTTCATTTTTTTATTTTTTTCTTCCTCATTAGTATTTAACCGTTCTAAAGAAGAATAAAACGTCTTTTGGAAAGATTTCTATTTGTCTCCTCAACACTCTTTTTTTATGTATGACATATACTGTCGTGATGAATGTCTAAGAAAGTGGTGTTTAGTATGTATAATCCATATGAAGGTACGTGGAATGGGCACTTGTACGATCGGCAGGTACAAAGCATGCCGGCGTTTCCTATTTCTCAAGTTGGAGGATTTCCCGGATTGCCATTCGGAGGGACTGGGCAAGGGCAAGGTGCAGGAGGACAATCGGTCCCGCCAGCCCCGCCGCAGCATATCATCTCGCAATATCAACAAGCAGTCTCTCAGCCTCAAAGTATACAGCCGCTCATTGCAGGGCAGAGTGTAGGCGGAAGCCAGCAAACGGTTCAATTTGCAGCTGGATGTAATAGAAGGTGGACCATTGTGTTCCTTAGAAACGGTCAAGTATTTCTCATGTATGTTCTTTCCTCGCAGCCTTTTGGCCGTACAACGGGTTTCATATGGCCGAACTTTACATTTGGCTCGTTCCCAAGCTCTAGTATTCTTGCATATTCTTGTTCATAAAAGAAAAAGCCGGCTCTCATCAAACGTTGATGAAATACCGGCTTTTTTTAATGAATATTTCTAAATACGCCAATCACTTTACCTAGTATACTCACATTCTGTAAAATAATCGGTTCCATTGATGGATTCTCGGGCTGTAATCTAAAGTGTGTATCTTCCTTATAAAAACGTTTCACTGTTGCTTCATCTTCTTCTGTCATAGCCACCACAATATCTCCATTGTTGGCAGTGCTTTGTTGACGCACAATGACGTAGTCTTTGTCCAAAATACCTGCATCGATCATACTTTCTCCCATAATTTCAAGCATAAATACTTGTTCATCTGGCGCTGCAAAAGTTTCTGGAAGTGGGAAATATTCTTCTACATTCTCAACAGCCGTGATAGGCAAGCCTGCTGTGACTTTTCCGATGACTGGAACATTCATTACAGCGCTCTTTGGAATATTCATTTCCTCTTCATCTAGTACTTCGATCGCTCTAGGTTTCGTTGGGTCTCTTCTAATTAAACCTTTCGTTTCTAGTCTAGCTAAATGTCCATGGACAGTTGAACTTGATGCTAGACCGACAGCTTCGCCAATTTCACGAACGGATGGGGGATAACCCTTGCTTTTTACTTCTTCTTTTATGAATTTCAGGATATCGAGTTGTCTTTTTGATAGCTTCGTCATCTTTTGCACCTCAAAACGTCAATTTTAAAGAAATTATAGCATGTTTTTCCTAACAGTACAAACATAGGTTCGAAAAAAACGTTTGACAGAAACGTTTGTTCGTATTTATAATGAGTGTCAGAAAGAACGAACACACATTCTATTAGGAGAGATGACATTATGAGGTTAAAGGAATCTATTATTTTTATTGGGCTATTCTCATTCATCGTTGGCATATTTCTCTCACTTATTGCAGTCACTAGCCATAATGATCCAAATCAATATGTTAAAATAGAGGTTCAATCAGGTGATACTCTTTGGGGATTAGCTGATCAAGTAAACGACAGTAAATCAATCGATAAAAATGCTTTTATTGACTGGGTAACTGAACACAATGATCTCGCTTCAACTGACATCCAGCCTGGAGATATCCTTGTCATTCCAGTTAAAAAAGAGCATCCAGTCGTATATCAACTTGCAACAGTACAGTAGAAAGGTCGATTGAAGACATGAATGCAATCATTTATGCGAGAGTAAGTACTGCCAAAGAAGAGCAAGAAACCTCGCTTACAAGACAAGAAGAAGAACTGCTTGCTTTAGCTGCAGCGCACAAGATGAATGTAGTCAAAGTGATTAAAGAAAAAGCGAGTGGATACGATCTTGATCGTGACGGTGTTTTTGACATGCTGGCTACGCTGAAAGAGGAAGAAATCGATGCTGTTCTCATTCAAGATGAGACACGCCTTGGAAGAGGGCAGGCGAAAATCGCTCTTCTTCACTGTCTGTTTAAAGAGAAAGTCAAGGTGTACAGCGTATTTCATAGAGGAGAGCTTGAGCTTTCAGAAGCAGACGAAATGGTCATTGAAATTGTAGGCGTTGTAGAAGAGTATCAGCGGAAAATTCATAATTTGAAAATTAAGCGTGGGATGAAAAAAGCTGTTGAGCGAGGGTATCAACCCGAACTAAATTTAAAACACCAAGAGCAGGCGCCTGGCCGCGAACGTATTGAAGTACCGATTTCTGAAATTGTTCGATTAAGAAAAAACAACATGACATTCGCTGAAATTGCAGTGACATTGCAGGCACTTGGTTTTGACATTTCAAAAGCAACCGTCCATAGAAGGTACCAAGAATATGAAAAAGGGCTTGCGACTTAAAGCGTGATTTGTTGTAAAAATGACTGATATTTAGTAGTATGTAGAGAAAATGTTTTAAAGGAGTTTGTCATGATTTCTAAAGAACAGCTTGCAAGAATCAATGAGCTTTCAAAAAAGTCGAAAGAGGCCGGTTTGTCGGACGCTGAGAAAACAGAACAGAAGCAATTAAGAGAGGAATATTTAAAGGCTTTTCGTTCTTCTATGAAAAATACACTCAAAACCGTGAAAATCGTCGATCCAGAAGGAAACGATGTCACACCAGAAAAATTAAAAAGAGAAAGAGACCAGAATCTTCATTAAAGGTCATCATTTCTTGATTTTTGAAAAGATGGGAGGAATATTCTCATCTTTTTTCATATTTGTATAAGTTTTTAGGTGATCGATAAACTAAATGTGACAAAATCCTTCTTTTTCGGCGTGAAATAGTTGTGAAAAAAGGACAGTAGATTTATGATAATGGTGTACACAAGATACGGAAGGGGATTTATATGGAAACGATTGAATTGAAATCTATTGCAACAATACGTACTCTCTCCATAGACGCAATTGAAAAAGCGAATTCCGGTCACCCTGGAATGCCGATGGGCGCTGCACCAATGGCGTACGCTTTATGGACGAATCACTTAAACGTAAGTCCGCAAAATCCAAATTGGTTTAACAGAGACCGTTTTGTGTTATCTGCGGGACATGGCTCTATGCTTTTATATAGCATGCTTCATTTAAGCGGATACAATCTGAGCATCGAAGATTTAAAACAATTCCGCCAATGGGGAAGCAAAACACCTGGACATCCTGAGTTTGGACATACAGAGGGCGTAGATGCGACAACAGGTCCTTTAGGACAAGGGATTGCGATGGCTGTAGGAATGGCACTTGCAGAAAGACATCTTGCAGAAACGTATAACAAAGATAACTTTAATGTTGTGGATCACTATACATACAGCATTTGCGGAGATGGAGACTTAATGGAGGGCATTTCCTCTGAAGCTGCTTCACTTGCTGGTCATTTAGGCTTAGGCCGTTTAATTGTTCTTTATGATTCAAACGACATTTCTTTAGATGGCGACCTCGATCGTTCTTTCTCTGAAAATGTGAAGAATCGTTTTGAAGCGATGAATTGGGAAGTTCTTTATGTAAAAGACGGCAATAACATTGACGAAGTGACGGCTGCCATTGAAAAAGCCAAACAAAGTACAGACAAACCTACACTTATTGAAGTGAAAACGACAATCGGTTTCGGATCTCCAAACCGTGCGGGAACGTCTGGGGTGCACGGTGCACCGCTTGGAAGTGAGGAAGCGAAGCTAACGAAGGAAGCTTATTCTTGGACGTTTGAAGAAGATTTCCATGTACCTTCTGAAGTGTACGATCATTTCAAAACAGCTGTTAAAGATGCTGGACAGAAAAAAGAATCAGCGTGGAATGAACTGTTTGAGCAATATGAAAAAGAATATCCAGAACTGGCAGCTCAGCTGAAGCTCGCGATTGAAGGGAAACTTCCTGAGAATTGGGATCAAGAGGTTCCTGTTTATGAAGCAGGTTCAAGCCTTGCCTCTCGTGCCTCTTCTGGAGAAGTATTAAATGGCATTGCAAAGCAAGTACCATTCTTTATTGGCGGGTCTGCTGACCTTGCTGGATCAAATAAAACAACCATTAAAGATACAACTGACTTTGGCAGAGAGAATTATGCTGGCAGAAACATTTGGTTTGGTGTGAGAGAATTCGCAATGGGTGCAGCATTAAACGGTATGGCACTTCACGGCGGACTTCGTGTATTCGGCGGAACATTCTTTGTTTTCTCAGACTACTTAAGACCTGCCATTCGTCTTGCTGCATTGATGGGACTTCCTGTCACTTATGTATTTACGCATGACAGCATTGCGGTTGGGGAAGATGGACCAACGCATGAGCCAGTTGAACAGCTCGCTTCATTACGTGCGATGCCTAATCTTTCTGTTATTCGTCCAGCTGATGGAAACGAAACAGCTGCAGCATGGAAAATTGCTGTATCTTCAACGAATAAACCGACAGCGCTTGTTCTTACTCGTCAAAACCTTCCAACGATTGATCAAGCACCAGAGAAGGCGTATGAAGGCGTAGAAAAAGGTGGATATGTCGTCGTTGAAGCAGCTGATGCACAGCCAGAAGCTCTTCTACTTGCCTCAGGATCTGAAGTAGGTTTAGCCATTGAAGCGCAAAAGGCACTTGAAAAAGAAGGCATTCGCGTTTCTGTCGTGAGCTTACCTGCATGGGATCGCTTTGATGAGCAGTCAGACGAATACAAAGAGTCCGTTCTTCCTAAAGCAGTGAGAGCACGTGTTGCAATCGAAATGGGTGCTTCACTTGGCTGGGAACGTTACACTGGCCTTGATGGCGATGTGATTGCGATTGATAAATTTGGCGCTTCTGCACCGGGCGAAACCATTATTGAAAAATACGGTTTCACTGTCAGCAACGTGGTGAGCCGCGTAAAAGCAAAGCTGAATAAATAATCAGTCTCCAAGCATCATGCTTTTTTGCAGTCGGTTTGCAGAGCTTTTCACTATGCTCTGCAAACTTTTTTCTTTTTTCTTGTTTTTTTGACAAAACTAGTTTCTTCTTGCTTCATATATAGACAATTCTTTCTTTCACATTTTTGTATAATACAAGCAATAAGCGAGATTGACGAAATGTGAAAGGAAGGGATAGACATGGAACGCCATTATTATATTTATTGGATTGAGGATGAGTTTGCTCATCATTATTTTGGTAGAGAATCTATCTTGTTTCATTTGTTTGAAGCGTTACACTGGACGAACCGCAGTGATGACGAATTAGTCATGCTTGTTAAGCAAGTGGATTATGTAACGAAACGAATCCCTGCTTTTCATATGCACCAGCGTTTAATGAACAATTTAACCAACATTCACTATACACAAATAGGCTCAATATACAGTGCATCGCTACCAGATGGAAAAGGCACAGCCGCATTCATTATAAAAGACCGATACATTCAAATGTCTGCCACAGGCAGTTATGAGGCAGAAGCGGTGTTTTTTGAAGTACTCAGAAAAATTAGTCCTTGTTTCCTGGCTATGGACTTTGGATCAAAGAAGCATGGGTGGCTCAATCCGGTAAAAGTGAGGAATTTTGTTTAAAAAAATAAAATTGAACGTGAAATGTTGTATAATAGCCTTTTGTTTAGTACACTTTATACGAGACAACATGAAGGAGGAAGAATTATGGATTTATGGGTTGTCATCCTTGTAGGCGTTGTTGCACTGCTTGCAGGAGTTGCACTCGGATTCTTTATTGCTCGTAAGTATATGATGAGCTACTTGAAAAAGAATCCACCAATTAATGAACAAATGCTTCGAATGATGATGATGCAAATGGGCATGAAACCGTCCCAAAAGAAAATCAATCAAATGATGAAAGCCATGAACAACCAAGCGAAATAATACGTACGTTATTATGATCATAGATGGAACATGGTCCCTAAAGATTGGACAAGCGATGTCCTTTCTTTATTGAAGTCACCTTCATCAGACGCATAAAACCACTGTACTTGCATGAATAAAGCAGGGAAAGTGGTTTTTATTTTGCCGTGAACCGTCCGTTAAAGACAAAACAAAAAACCCCTGTGAGCAGAGGTTTTCGTTTCTTTTATTGTCACACATATCAACTTTTCTAAAATCGTGCGGCATTTGTTTCTATCTTGAGATATCATTAGTTGGCTGAGTTTGAGTGTAAGTGTCGTTGATATTGTAAGAGGAGATGATCTAGCTGCTGGCTATGTTCGATGGTCACTGTTGATGTCATCCCATTATGCAAGACAACTTTCATCAGCTCTTCTCTTTTTTCTTCAATTTGAGTTAATAATGATGTTTTTACCAAAGTCATGTTCCTTTCATGCAAATCTTGATAAAAAGAATCGATTCTATTATATCCATTTTAAGGTTTATTTTCAAATTTAAAGGGTTTGGTATCTTGATGTCAAATTAAATTATATAAGGTTTTAAGAGATTAGACCATCTTTATTGAGATGATGTAAAAAAAATGAAATGAATTTGTCATCTCTTATTGTATATTGTAAGAAGGGGGTGTTCTTTTGTCAGATTTGAATTACTTTTTAGCGTTTGGAGCAGGGGTTCTATCTTTTATCTCACCGTGCTGTCTGCCACTTTATCCAGCCTTTTTATCCTATATTACGGGCGTTAGTATAGATGAAGTGAAATCTGAAAAGGTGATGCTGAGAAGAAGAAGTCTTCTTCATACATTATTCTTTTTAATTGGGTTCTCTCTCATTTTTATTGCCATTGGATTTGGGACATCGTTTGTTGGGAAGTTTTTCATTGAATATCAAGATGCGATTCGTCAAATTGGTGCCATTCTCATTATTTTCTTTGGCTTTATGATTCTTGGTGTATTTCAGCCTTCTTTTTTAATGGGAGAAAAGAGGTTGCAGTTTAAAAATCGTCCAGCCGGTTTTTTTGGATCGATTCTCATCGGAATGGGTTTTGCTGCTGGTTGGACACCATGTACCGGCCCGATTTTATCAGCCGTCATCACACTTGCCAGCAACAAGCCAGAGTCCGCTGTGACCTATATGATTGCGTATGTATTAGGTTTTGCTATCCCGTTTTTTGTTCTTTCCTTTTTCATCACAAAAATGGCTTGGATCAGAAAGCGTCAGCAGCTCATCATGAAAACTGGCGGGATTATTATGATCGTAGTAGGGATCTTGCTGTTCTTTGATCTTCTGACATGGATCATTATTATGTTCTCATCATTATTTGGAGGATTTACGGGTTTTTGAAATCGTTTTCTACAGTCGCGGCGAATGGTTTTTTTTCGTCAATTGGAGTATATTATACATAGACTGACCTTAAAGAATAAAGGAATGATTTGATATGATGATCATAATTTCTTCTATAGTGGCGGTATGTATGGCGGTAGCCGTCATGTTTATTCGCATTAAATCATCTGCAAAACCTGCAACCGCGAAAAAAATTATATTACCTCCTATCTTTATGAGCACTGGTGCACTGATGTTTTTTGTGCCAATGTTTCAAGTAACTGGAGCTGAATTTTTAGAGGCGATTACTGTAGGGATGTTTTTCTCTATCTTTTTAATTAAAACATCGAAATTTGAAATTAGAGGCAATGAAATCTATTTGAAACGTTCAAAAGCATTTGTGTTTATTCTCATTGGCCTTCTTGTCCTTCGTATCGGAATGAAGACGATTTTAAGCTCTTCCATTGATTATGGTGCGCTCAGCGGGATGTTTTGGATTCTAGCCTTTGGCATGATTGTCCCATGGCGGGTTGCGATGTATTTGTCGTTTAGAAAGATGTCTAAACAATTAGATCTGCAGCAGGCCCAAATAAATTAAACCTCCTTTTTAAAAAGGAGGTTATTTTAATAAAGATTCATATGGTGAATGGTCGATCTTTTTTTCTTGAAGGCGCTTTAGTAGAAATTTATGATCCCGCTTCGGTGTAGCGATAATATAGCCGCGAATGATTAAGTCTAAATTAATGCTGGCCGCTTGTTCTTTTAGTGCCAGTTCGCCAATTTTACCGGCGATTTTTTCTTTGGCGACATCTCTAAACAACTCTGGAACCGGTAATACTAGCTCATTTAATAGCTGTTTGTCTTCATCGCGCCATAGGTGCAGGCTCTTTTGAATATATTCATCCTGCCAATCAAGCTCTGATTTCCCGTCTTCTTTCGGCAATCGTTTTAAAAACTTGCGAAACATAAAAAAGCCACCGATTGCTAGTAATCCAATCATCACTGTACCCCAAAATAAAATGAACCACAAAAACCAGCCGCTTAACATGTTCTCACTCCCTATATCCCTTCTCTCTATTCTATTTTACATGAAGAGAAGGTAGAAGAAAATAACAAAAATGTATGTGTTTTTTTCTCTATAAATGCCTTTTTTGATAAAGAGACGCCCATTTACTAGAATGACCCAAACCATTTAGTAGAAAAGGAATACATTATTGTATAGCGACTCTACTATTTGGCCATGGTGGTTCGCACAAGGTATTGACTTGAAACGAACGGAAGAGAGCCCACCTGTATACAGGTGGGCTCTTAATGTTTGAAGTGCGGCATTTGAAAGGAAAATGCTCCGTCTTGACGATGGGCTTCCTTTTTGATTTTTATTGATATGATTCTGTTTTCGTAATCTGTATCAATGTCTTTGTCATTCAAATAAAAAGGGAGCATGACACTTTTTTCAATCGGCTGTTCTCTTTCATCAATCAAATAAGCGAGGATGAGCTCACATCCGGAAAAGGTCAGTTTTAAATCAGTGATCGATAGGGTGGAGAGGTCGATCTCAATAATATAATCACGGCTTGTTTCGTAAAGATCGATTGGAAGCTGTTCGTCATACCATGCAAAAGGATCGTCCATTAATACATTCAGCCAATCATCTATTTCAAGAAAATCAGAGGAATTCACTTGCTTTTCATTCTCCATAAACACTCCTCCATCACATCTCATAATAAATCATATGATGAAAGCTGAAATGTGTGAAAGACCTAAAACATCCCGTTTGGTCACGGGCTTAAGAGAAAATGTTTACATATCATGATGGGAATTGTGCTTTTGTCTTGTATGGTTGCGGTTTTTCACTTTTTTACTGCCTGATAGTGGCTCAGGCTGCCCGCCTTGATCCTCTTTAGGAGAGTTTTGACGTATGTCTTTCCCAGTGTTTTTGTTCGTCATCATTTCTCACTCCTTTCTTATTGGTTTTTTTTACGCTTTTTATTGTTTTGCTTTTGTTCTTCTGTTAAAACGAGCTGATCATTTTCTATATAGCCTGCACCATTTCCTTGGCTTTTGGCTGCGTTCATGTCGTCAATGACATGATTTGCTTTTCTTTTTGTCATGTTCTATCACCTCAGCATTAGTATGAACCCGTGCTGCTCAGTTTATGAGGAGTAATCATTTCCTTGTGATAAGCTAAACTTATTGAATTTAATAAAAGCATTGTTATTTACTTATGTATGAATTTGTTTTAAGATGAAATTGTGAGAAAATTGTGGTGAAATACGACGATTTTTCTGAGAATTGAAATTGATCTTGATCATCAAAAGGGGGATTTTGGACATGTCGAAACAGCAGCAAGTCGCTAAACAAGACGCTTTTCAATCTAGAAAAACGTTTTCGACAAATGGGAAAACGTATCACTATTATTCGTTAGAAGCACTCGAGAAACAAGGAATCGGAAATGTTTCTAAATTGCCTTATTCCATTAAGGTACTGTTAGAATCAGTGCTTCGCCAAGTAGACGGTAGAGTGATCAAAAAGGAACACGTTGAGAACTTGGCAAAATGGGGAACTGCCGAGGTAAAAGAAATTGATGTTCCATTTAAACCTTCTCGTGTTATTTTACAAGACTTCACGGGTGTGCCAGCTGTCGTTGACCTTGCTTCTTTAAGAAAAGCAATGGCAGATGTGGGCGGAGACCCAGATAAAATCAACCCTGAAATTCCAGTTGACCTGGTCATTGACCACTCTGTACAAGTCGATAAAGCTGGAACTGAAGATGCATTAAACATTAACATGGATTTAGAATTCGAACGTAACGCAGAGCGTTATAACTTCCTTAGCTGGGCAAAGAAAGCGTTTAACAATTATCAAGCTGTTCCGCCTGCAACAGGGATCGTTCACCAAGTGAACTTAGAGTATCTTGCAAGTGTTGTTCATGCAATCGAAGAAGATGGCGAGATCATCACTTACCCAGATACATTAGTTGGTACTGACTCACATACAACAATGATTAACGGTATCGGTGTACTTGGATGGGGCGTTGGCGGTATCGAAGCAGAAGCTGGAATGCTCGGTCAGCCTTCATACTTCCCAGTACCAGAAGTCATTGGTGCTAAATTAGTTGGAGAGCTTCCAAACGGAACGACTGCAACTGACCTTGCCTTAAAAGTGACACAAGTTCTTCGTGAAAAAGGCGTAGTTAACAAGTTCGTCGAGTTCTTCGGACCTGGTGTTGCACAATTGCCGTTAGCAGATCGTGCAACAATTGCGAACATGGCGCCAGAATACGGTGCAACTTGCGGATTCTTCCCAGTAGATGAAGAAGCGCTAGCTTACCTTCGCCTTACTGGACGTGATGAAGAGCAAATTAATATCGTTGAAGAATATTCTCGCGCAAATGGCTTATTCTATACGCCAGATGCAGAAGAGCCAATCTTTACTGATGTTGTGGAAATTGATCTTTCTCAAATTGAATCAAACTTATCTGGTCCTAAACGTCCACAAGATTTGATTCCACTTTCTCAAATGAAAGAGACGTTCCATAAACACATCGAAAGCCCAGCTGGTAACCAAGGTTTTGGCTTAGAAAAATCAGAGCTAGACAAACAAATCGAATTTGATCTAGCAAATGGTGAAAAGGCTGTGATGAAGACAGGTGCGATTGCGATTGCAGCGATTACGAGCTGTACGAATACATCGAACCCATACGTCTTAATCGGAGCAGGTCTTGTTGCGAAAAAAGCAAGTGAGCTCGGTATGAAGGTGCCAAACTACGTGAAAACGTCACTAGCACCGGGTTCTAAAGTTGTAACAGGGTACCTTGTGAATTCGGGACTTCTTCCATATTTAAGAGACCTCGGATTTAACATTGTTGGGTATGGCTGTACAACATGTATCGGAAACTCAGGACCGCTTGAAAAAGAAATTGAAGATGCTGTCTCTGAAAATGATCTGCTGATCACTTCTGTTTTATCAGGTAACCGTAACTTCGAAGGTCGTATCCATCCGCTTGTAAAAGGAAACTACCTTGCATCTCCACCATTAGTTGTGGCTTATGCACTTGCTGGTACGGTGAATATTGATTTAACAAAAGATCCGATCGGTGTCGATAAAAATGGCGAGAACGTTTATTTCAATGACATTTGGCCATCAATGGATGAAATCAACAGCGTCGTGAAAAGCACTGTCACACCTGAGCTATTCCGTTCAGAGTATGAAACTGTTTTTGACAACAATGACCGCTGGAATGAAATTAAAACGACGGACGATGCATTGTATAAATGGGATGAAAATTCCACATACATTGATAACCCGCCATTCTTCGAAAACTTATCAGTTGAACCTGGTAAAGTTGAACCACTTAAAGGATTGCGCGTAGTGGCGAAGTTCGGTGATTCTGTCACAACAGACCATATTTCTCCTGCTGGAGCGATTGGTAAAGACACACCTGCAGGTAAATACTTGCAAGAAAGAGGCGTATCGCCTAGAGACTTTAACTCATACGGATCTCGCCGTGGTAACCACCATGTTATGATGAGAGGTACTTTTGCAAACATCCGTATTAAGAACCAAATCGCACCAGGAACAGAAGGCGGGTATACAACGTACTGGCCAACTGGTGAAGTGACATCCATTTATGATGCATGCATGCGTTATAAAGAAGATGGAACTGGTCTTGCGATCTTAGCAGGTAAAGATTACGGAATGGGTTCTTCTCGTGACTGGGCTGCAAAAGGAACAAATCTTCTTGGAATTAAATTCGTTCTAGCGGAAAGCTTTGAGCGTATCCACAGAAGTAACCTTGTCTTCATGGGTGTACTTCCTTTACAGTTTAAAGATGGAGAAAGTGCAGAAACTTATGGACTAACAGGAACAGAAACATTCGAAGTAGATGTTGATGAAACAGTTCGTCCGCGTGATCTTGTCACTGTAAAAGCAATTGATACAGATGGCAACGAGAAAACATTTGAAGTAATTGTTCGCTTTGACAGTGAAGTCGAAATTGACTACTACCGTCATGGTGGTATCCTTCAAATGGTATTGCGTGAAAAATTGGCAAGCAACTAATAAAGCAAAGAAGAGAAGGCGATTAGACAGCTTTCTCTTCTTTTTTAACATAGTGGAGGATCAATCATGTGGAAAAAAGGAATGGCAAGCGCTGTTTTACTTGTGTTGATTGGTTTACTTGCATGGAATGTATTCGGACCAAAAGAACCCGCCATCGGTCTTGAAACAGGGGACATAGCCCCTGATTTTGAGCTCAAAACCCTTGATGGCAAAACGGCATCGTTATCTGATTATCGAGGTAAAAAAGTACTTCTCAATTTTTGGGCGACATGGTGTAAGCCTTGCCGAACAGAAATGCCAGATCTAGATGCAATTAGAAGTAAAAATGACCAAGTTGAGGTACTAGCGGTGAATTTGACGAACACTGAAAAGAGTGTGGATCACGTCGCCTCATTTATTGATGAACTTAAGGTCAGTTTTCCTGTTTTATTAGATCAAAAAGGTATTCAAGCGAGATATCAGGTACTTTCCTATCCGACGACATACATACTAGATGAAAAAGGGCGTATCCTGTCTGTAAAGCATCAAATGCTCACAAAAAAAGAAATTGAAAAAGAGCTGGATCTATAATGATTCAGCTCTTTTTTGCTTATTTTCTAAATGTTTTGGCGAAAATGGTATGAACAGAGTGGAGGTGGTGATAGACATGAGAAGAAGAAAGCGCCGTACATTTGAAGAACTTGTGCTTGAAAATAAAAAAGAATTATTAAGCAATGAGGAATTTTTAAACCAGCTTGAAGAAAAGTTGGAAGAGCGATTTAGGCAGAAATAAGTTATGATTTATCCTTTTTCGTTCATCCTAAAGAAGAGGGAGGGATGAATGATGGGTAGAGAGCATGATAAACAAGCGCAGTTTACACCAGACCATTTAGGGACAAAACCTGTAGCATACAAACGAAATAAAGGCAAAAAGATGCATAATAAATCGAATGAACAGCCTGATGTGATACAGACGAAGGGCGAATAATAGGAGGGAAGCATGATGAATGACAAGTCATATCAATCCAATCCAGATGATCGTTCTGACAATGTTGAGAAGCTGCAGGATATGATCGAAAACACACTTGAAAATATTGATGAATCTGAAGCAGCAATGGGTCTTTCAACAGAGGAAGAAAAGCAGATGATCAAGCAAAAAAATGAAAACCGTAGAACAAGTATTGACGCAATGCGTTCTGAAATAAAGGACGAGGAAGCAGCAAGAAAGAGCGGTTACACTGAATAAACCAGGGATTCCTGGTTTATTTTATTGCCTCTTTTTAGAAGAACCATTTGGAATGTGGTAAAATGTCAGAGACGTTAGGTTTTGATAGGAGAGCGATGAAAACGTGTATGTATCTAAAAAAGAAATAGAAGTCCGTTATGCAGAAACAGATCAAATGGGTATTGTGTATCATGCCAACTATTTAATCTGGATGGAAGTCGGCAGAACAGCGTTAATTAAAGAATTAGGCTTTTCCTATGCCCAGTTAGAGGCAGACGGTGTCCTTGCACCTGTTGTCGATCTTCAGGTTCGATATAAGAAACCACTACTGTACGGTGAAACGGCTACAGTTCACACATGGATAGAAGAATATAACGGCGTGAAAACAGTGTATGGCTATGAAATACAAAAACCTGATGGACAAACGGCTATTACAGGGACCACCTCACATATTTGTGTGGACAAAGAAACCTTTAGACCGATTCAATTTAGAAAAGCTTTCCCTGCATGGCACAGCGTTTACGAACAGTCCAAGAAGCAGGTTTGATCCATGGCATTTGGAATTAAAAGAAAGGATCTACATGCTTGGAAATCAGCTGTTCGGCAAGGGAATGTGGCTTTTTTGACACACTATTGGCTTGATGACCGTTTTCCGCATGCGAATACAGTCACAAAGGCAGCCTGTCAGGATATGGAGCAATTAATCGCTTGGGGACAAAAGCATGGATTAAAGAAAGAATGGATCCATGTTCGCGAAGGTTTTCCTCATTTTGATCTCATCGGTGATTCGCAAAAACGGATTTTGCAAAAAGAGCGGTCATTAGGAAACATTCAGGAGTATGGACTTTATATTGAGTGATAAACAAAAAAGATACCCGAGGGATGAGGTATCTTTTTTGTTTATTCATAATGAAATTCTGGTTCTTTCACGGACTCGTTATAATCAATATGCAGATCATGGTTGTCAAAATACCAAATATCACTTTCTTCCACAAAGAAAGTAATGCCTTCTACTTCAGCGGTTGCGCCGGCATTTTGAGGTTCATCTTTTGCGACGCCGAGAGAAAAGCCTTTTTGTACATTACTGCACCCGCCATATCTGACAAAAAAGCGAACATGATCACCTTTTTCTAAATCCAGTTCATTCTTGTACCAATTGAGTGCATCATCTTTTATCGTTAATTTCAATGTGATCGCCCCTTTTTGAAGTCATGCTGTTTTTAAATGCAGGATGCAAAAACAGCTTTTCTTTACTTTTACCACATATTTAAATTGATGAAACGGCTAAAGCCATTTGATTTTCGGTTCAGTTTTGTTGAGAATTCGTTTGAGGTTGGCGATGTGTCTGAAGATCACAAAGCCAGCAAGAACGGCAACAACAATAATTAAAAATAGATCTTGGGTGAATATGCTGTAAATGAATGTGTAGATCCCAGTCAGCATAGATGATAATGAAACATATTTACTAATGTATAAAAATAAGAAAAAAGCAGCGATCATCGTGATAAATAAGAACGGGGCATAAAATAACAGCACGCCGCCTGATGTAGCGACCGCTTTTCCCCCTTTAAATTTTGCAAAGACAGGAAAGCTGTGACCGATAACAGCAGCAACTCCTGCTAATAAGGGATGAATGTCCAGTTGCATGAAAAACGGTAAAGCCGAAGCAAGAGTCCCTTTTAAAATATCAGCAGTGATAACGATGGACCCTGCTTTCATACCCAGTGTACGGAATGCATTCGTCGCACCTAGGTTCCCGCTGCCATGTTCACGGATATCGATTCCCTTTGCAGCTTTCCCGACAATGAGACCTGATGGAATACTGCCGAGAAGATAAGCCAAAATAAACATCAAAGCAATTAACATCTGCATAACTCCTTTATATTCTCCCTCTTGTCTTACATTTTAACATGATCTTATGAAAAACATGGCGATCTTTTTTTGAAAAAAACGATGGCCGATGAATTCAGCTTTGTTTTTAACAAGAAATTCGCTAAAATAGAAGAAAAGGAGTGTCTGGATGAATCATCCTTCAAAACAAGAAATTGGTCGTATATTAAAAAGCAGTAAGCGAATTGCGGTTGTTGGTTTGTCAGATCAGCCGCACCGAACGTCTTATATGGTTTCAAAAGCCATGCAGGATGCCGGTTATGACATCATTCCTGTCAATCCAACGATTGATGAAGCACTTGGGGTAAAAGCGGTCGACTCTTTAAAAGACATAGAAGGTCCTGTTGATATCGTCAATGTCTTTAGACGTTCCGAGTTTTTGCCTGAGGTGGCGAAAGAATTTCTTGAAATAAATGCACCTGTTTTTTGGGCACAGCAAGGCGTATATCATGAAGATGCGAAAAGGCTGATTGAGGAAAATGGCAAGGTCGCCATCATGGATTTATGTATCAAAGTGGCTCATGCGATGACAAAAACTCATTAAATCGTCAAAAATCCTTGAAAAACCAAGGATTTTTGCTTTTTTGTTGCAGAAATATATTTGCGATTCTAGAAGAAAGCGATAAAATAAGGCGACAGGGACATATCGGTGACCTTGCATATCGAGAAAAAGAGCGATAAGATAAATATAGAACATTTGTTCTGTTTTGCTAAAACCATCATATGATTGCATTTGGCTTATGAAACAGTCTTGTTTATAATGGACTTCTAGTTCTGATTGCAGAATGTAGAATATTCTCATAACCGTGCAAAAGAGCATGTATCGCTGAATCACACATGCATGGTGATGATGCAGCTTATTAAAGTGGACAGTAATGAGCAGCATGATCATCATTAAAATCTAGAGAGATCATTGATGATTAGCCGGTTATGTTTGTTAGTGAAAGGGGATTAAGCATTTGGTTAAAAAGCAGCAAGTAGATTATAACGATGATTCTATTCAGGTGCTAGAGGGGCTTGAAGCGGTCCGTAAACGTCCAGGGATGTATATTGGATCGACGGATTCACGCGGTCTTCATCACCTTGTCTATGAGATTGTAGACAACTCTGTCGATGAAGTGCTCGCTGGCCATGGAGATCATATCATTGTCAAAATACATAAAGATAACAGCATTTCCGTCCAAGATAAAGGGCGCGGAATGCCTACTGGTATGCATAAGCTTGGAAAACCGACACCAGAGATCATTTTAACGGTCCTGCACGCAGGCGGAAAATTTGGTCAAGGCGGTTATAAAACAAGTGGTGGACTTCACGGGGTTGGGGCGTCCGTTGTGAACGCACTTTCAGAGTGGCTCACCGTGACGATAGAACGCGATGGATTTATTTATCACCAGCGCTTTGAACATGGCGGAAAGCCAGTCACATCACTTGAAAAAATCGGGAAAACGAAAAAGACCGGTACACTGATTCATTTTAAGCCAGATCCAACGATGTTCAGTGTCACCACCTATAATTTTGATACATTATCAGAGCGTTTAAGAGAATCAGCCTTTTTATTAAAAGGGCTAAAAATAGAGTTGATTGATGAGCGCCATGATGTGCAGGAAACCTTTTATTATGAGACAGGTATTGAAGCGTTCGTTGCTTATTTAAACGAGGAAAAGGATGTACTTAGTGAAGTCGTTTCGTTTGAAGGCGAACATCAGTCCATTGAAGTCGATTTTGCCTTTCAATTTAACGACGGATATTCAGAAAATATTTTGTCGTTCGTCAATAACGTAAGAACCAAAGATGGCGGTACGCATGAGTCTGGTGCAAAAACGGCCATGACGAGAGCCTTTAATGAATATGCACGCAAAGTGACCCTTTTAAAAGAAAAAGACAAAAATTTAGAAGGCACAGATATTCGTGAAGGCCTGTCAGCTGTTATTTCTGTCAGAATTCCTGAAGAACTTCTTCAATTTGAAGGACAAACAAAAGGAAAGCTTGGAACGAGTGAGGCAAGGTCAGCTGTTGATGCCGTGATTTCTGAAAAATTGGCTTATTTCCTTGAAGAAAACCGCGAAACGGCAACGCTGCTTGTGAAAAAGGCAATTAAAGCGCAGCAGGCAAGAGAAGCGGCTAGAAAAGCAAGAGAAGAAGCAAGGAGCGGCAAGAAACGGAAAAAGTCTGAAGCGACACTAAGCGGAAAATTAACACCTGCTCAATCTAGAAACCCGGCAAGAAATGAACTGTATCTAGTAGAGGGCGACTCAGCGGGTGGATCAGCCAAGCAAGGACGTGATCGAAAATTCCAAGCGGTGCTGCCGCTTCGAGGGAAGGTCATTAATACAGAGAAAGCAAAGCTTGCGGATATTTTCAAAAACGAAGAAATCAATACCATTATCCATGCCATTGGCGGCGGGGTTGGTGTCGATTTTAATGTAGAAGACATCAATTATGATAAAATTGTCATTATGACAGATGCTGATACAGATGGGGCGCATATTCAGGTTCTATTGCTTACATTCTTCTACCGCTATATGAAGCCGCTGATTGAGCATGGCAAAGTATTCATTGCCCTTCCGCCTTTATATAAAGTTAGCAAAGGCTCAGGGAAGAAAGAAGTCATTGAATATGCTTGGTCTGATGAAGAAATGGATGACGTACTAAAGAAAGTTGGAAAAGGATATACGATTCAGCGCTATAAAGGTTTAGGTGAAATGAATGCCGACCAGCTATGGGAAACGACAATGAATCCAGAGTCGAGAACGCTTGTCAGGGTGAAGATCGATGATGCTGCACGGGTGGAACGCCGCGTCACGACACTGATGGGTGACAAAGTAGAACCACGCCGTAAATGGATTGAAAAGAATGTCGCCTTTGGACTTGATGAGGAAAGCAACATTCTTGAAAATGAAAACTTGTCGCTAGCTGAGGAGGTTTAAACATGGCACAACAAGAACGATTTCATGATTTACCGTTAGAAGAAGTGATTGGGGACCGTTTTGGTCGCTATAGTAAATATATTATCCAAGATCGTGCACTTCCAGATGCACGTGATGGATTAAAGCCTGTACAACGAAGAATTTTATATGCGATGTATGCAGAAGGAAATACACAAGATAAAAACTTCCGTAAAGCTGCCAAAACAGTCGGTAACGTCATTGGTAACTATCATCCTCATGGTGATTCTTCTGTTTATGAAGCAATGGTGAGAATGAGCCAGGAATGGAAAGTGCGAAATGTGCTGATTGAGATGCATGGAAATAACGGGAGTATCGACGGAGATCCTCCTGCTGCCATGCGTTATACGGAAGCAAGGCTTTCTGCCATTGCTTCAGAGCTTTTAAAGGACCTCGACAAGGAGACAGTCGAATTTGTCGCGAACTTTGATGATACAAGCAAAGAGCCTGTTGTTTTACCAGCGATGTTTCCCAACCTTCTTGTGAACGGTTCAACAGGGATTTCAGCCGGTTATGCGACTGATATTCCACCGCACCATCTAGGAGAAGTGATTGATGGCGTGATTAAGCGAATCGAACAGCCGCATTGTACGGTTGAGGATTTAATGACAGTCATCAAAGGGCCAGATTTCCCAACAGGCGGGATCATTCAAGGTGTGGATGGTATTAAGAAGGCATATGAAACAGGAAAAGGAAAGATTATGATTCGCGGAAAAGCGGAGATTGAAACCATTCGTGGTGGACGTCAGCAAATCGTGATCACAGAAATTCCTTATGAAGTGAATAAAGCCAATCTTGTCAAAAAGATGGACGAGTTCCGCATTGAAAGAAAAGTAGAAGGAATTTCAGAAGTTCGGGATGAGACGGATCGTACCGGCCTTCGGATTGTTGTAGAGCTGAAAAAAGAAGCAGATGCGAATGGTGTCTTGAATTTCTTATATAAAAATTCTGATCTGCAAATCCCATATAACTTTAATATGGTCGCGATACATAACAGAAGACCGACTTTAATGACGCTTACAACTGTACTAGACGCTTACATTGCTCATCAAAAAGAAGTGGTGACGAACCGCTCAGCATACGAGCTTCGAAAAGCAAAAGAACGTCATCATATTGTAGATGGGTTAATTAAAGCTCTTTCCATTTTAGATGAAGTCATTGCGACGATCCGTTCGTCTAATGATAAGCGTGATGCGAAAAACAATTTGATGGAGAAATATGATTTTACAGAAGCTCAATCAGAAGCGATTGTTTCTCTCCAGTTATATCGTTTAACAAATACAGATATCACTCAACTAAGAGACGAAGCAAGAGAGCTTGACGTGCGAATTGCAGAGCTTGAAGACATTTTAGCGAATGAGAAAAAGCTGTTTAAAGTCATTACGAACAACTTGAAGAAGTTGAAAAAGACGTATGCTGATGAAAGACGATCTGTCATTGAGGAAAAAATTGAAGAAATTAAGATTAACCTTGAAGTGATGATCGCATCAGAGGACGTGTACGTCACAGTCACAAAAGATGGATACATCAAACGGACAAGCCAGCGTTCATATGCTGCATCAAACGGTAAGGACTTCGGTATGAAGGATACAGACCGACTGATTCACCAGTTTGAAATGAATACAACAGATGTTCTTCTGCTCTTTACGAATAAAGGGAGCTACATTTACTGTCCAGTTCATCAGTTGCCAGATATACGCTGGAAAGACATGGGGCAGCATATTACGAATATTATTTCGATTGATCGCGATGAATCCATTCAAAAAGCGATCCCAATTAAAGAATTCGATGAATCATCGTATCTCCTGTTCTTCACAAAAGGCGGTATGGTGAAGAAAACAGAGCTTCTCCAATATAAAGCGCAGCGTTATTCAAAACCGCTTGTCGCCTTGAATTTAAAAGGTGATGATGAACTTGTAGATGTTCATGTTACAACAGGTCAGCAAGAATTGTTTATTGCAACGAAAAATGGCTATGGATTATGGTTTGATGAAGAAGAAGTGAGTGTGGTCGGTCCGAGAGCGGCTGGTGTGAAAGGCATCAATTTGAAGGACGGAGACGAGGTGGTCTCTGGACAAATGATTGATCCGAAGAACAATGTGCTTGTTCTCACGACACAAAGAGGTGCTGTGAAGCGGATGAACCTCTCTGAATTTGATAAGACATCAAGAGCAAAACGTGGAGTGATCATGCTAAGAGAATTAAAGAAAAACCCTCACAGAATTGTTGCTGTGATTGCTGCTTCACTGCACGATACACTTGAGATTGATACGGAAAAGGGTGCCACGATCCCGCTCGATATTTCCACACTAAGGGCAAATGATCGTTATAGCAATGGATCGTTTATTTTAGATGAGGAAGAGCAGGGAGAAGTAACTCAAGTTCTTTTATCACCTGCTGCATCTGACCAAGATGACAATAAATAAGCAAAACGAAAACCCCCTGCGTAAGGCAGGGGGTTTTTTATGATGAGGTCAATTTAACTCTCGTGATTGCCAAACATGCTTGTGATGGCATGCACTACTTCAATTCCTTGGTAAACGAAAAGAGAAAGTGAAGTGACAGAGAACAGACCTAGAATGAATACTCTTAAGAAAAATAACATCGTGTAAAACCTCCCAATTTTTGTTTGATTTAAATGGTTGGGTTAACACGATCTACTCGGAAATTCGAAGACTGGTAGAACACTGCAAGTAAATGCTTCTTTTTCCGGTCAAATCGATCAGTATAAGTGATGCGTGCAAATCCAGCTGCCATACTGCCAATGACTAGCAGTGCTGTAAATGCCGCAAATACTGCGTTCACATGTTTTTGTTTCTTTTCATCGCCTGCTGTCTGAACGATTTTCATTTCATGTGATTCTTGATCAGCAACCACCTTTGCATGATGGTATACCTGAACGGAATGAGGCATTGAGAACAAATGAAAACTTGCAAGTGCTATGAATAAGACTGCTAATTTTAACAGCATATTTTTTTTCATTTTTCTCACCCCTTCCTGTTTATTTTCATGATCTTACCACGTTTTCAGTTATTTGAAAAGTCTTATTTTTTCACTTTCCCTCTTTAAAAAAGCGCTAAACATCAAGACATCTATAGGACTGTTTCACTTCATGAAAGGTTTCAATTTTATTTTTTAAATTTAAAAAAAGTACCGAGATCAAAGATCTGGCACTTTTCAAAAAGAATGTATTGATGTCGGTTTTGCAACAGCTTTTGTGAAGATTCCTGCAATACAAATGGCAAACAGAACAAAAATAAACGCATGAAGCAGTCCGACTTGATTGGCGAGCAGTCCTAAAACAGGGGGCCCTGATAGAGAGGCTGTATACCCAGATAAAGTGACGATACTGACACGTTTGACAGCATAGCGGCTATCATCACCAGCTGCTGAAATGGTCAGCGGGAAGCCTAAGGACGCGCCAAGTCCCCATAAAAAGATAGATATCATACACACGACGAGTGAAATCTTTAAAATCACCAAGAATAGTCCGGCGGCAGCAAATAAGATCGCGATTCTTAGCAATAACACCCTGCCAAAGCGATCAATGAAACGTCCGCTCAGTAATCTGCCACTAATCATCCCGCACAAAAATAATGCATAGATGACCGTACTCATTGAATGAGAAACCTGATAGCCATCAACCATTGCTAGTGGAATCCAATCATTTGCAGAACCTTCTACAAATGCGAGACATAAGGCAATCATCGCTAATGAGATCGTTCGTTTGTTCAGCCATGATGTTTGAGAAGCCTCAACTGATTCTGTCTGCGTCTCATCCTGATCTTTTCCTGTCCCGTGCGGAATAAACCGTGTACAAATCAGGATACTGAGAAAGAAAAGGAGTGCAATGGTGAGAAGGTGAATGAGGACAGACACACCTAAATAAATAAAGAGAATTCCGGCACCTGCACCAATTAACGTTCCAATACTGAAAGAAGCATGCAAAATCGGAAGGATCGTTCTCTTGATCTGATACTCAATCTCCGTTCCTTCTAAGTTCATGGCTACATTGCACATGCCTGAGCCTGAACCAAAAAGAAAAAGGCCAGCAGTGACAATTAGCGTAGAAGAGAGGGCGGCGCCGATTGCAAGGGTTGAGAATCCAATAAACATCAAAAAAGCGCTGACCACAATCGCCACTCGGCCGCCTTTTTTGCGAACGAATACATTGGACAGAATCAGCCCGACGATGGAACCTACAGATAGGCCGAGTAAAATGAGTCCCATTGTGCCTGTATCTGCTTGCAACAAATCTCTCACTTCTGGTGTTCTTGAAAACCAAGTGGAGATGGAGATCCCAGACATCGTAAAAATAACAATGATCGCTTTATACCACTTTAATTTCATCTAATCCCTCATATCTATGTAGTCATACAGAACAAATCTACTCGATTATAAAGGAGACTTCTTGATTCGTAAATAACATGAGGGAGGATCATCATGAAGAAAATATTCCAACTTCATCATTCTTTGATAGAATAAAGACAAAAGGGGCGATACATATGTCATATCGAATAGGTGTTTTAAAGGGAGACGGGATTGGACCGGAAATTGTTAATTCTAGTATGCGTATTTTTAAGACAGCGCTGTCACAGTTCAATGAACCATTTGTGGAATTTGTAGAGTGTCCTATCGGTGCTGAAGCCATTCATTCTCATCAAGATCCAGTGCCAGCTTCTACGATAGCCGCCTTGAAAAAATGCCATGGCTGGATATTAGGACCTCATGATTCAGCTTCATATCCTGATCAATTGAAAGAAAGAAGAAATCCAAGTGGAGAACTGCGTCATACATTTGATTTATTTGCAAATATTCGTCCATCGCAATCGCTACCAGGTGTGAAAAGCGTTGCCAGTGGCGTCGACCTTGTCATTTTTCGAGAAAATACAGAAGGCTTTTATCCAGACCGGAATATGTATCAGGGGACAGGAGAGTGGATGATTACACCAGATGTCGCCATATCTACAGGTGTGTTTACAAAAAAAGCAATTACCCGTATTGCCCAAGCGGCCTTTCAACGTGCAGTGGAGAGGAGGGGGAAAGTCACCATTGTTCATAAAGCGAACGTGATCAAATTAGGATCTGGCTTGTTTTTACGAACATGTCAAGAGGTAGCGAAAGCATATCCGCAAGTAGAGGTTGAGGATATTCATATTGATGCGATGGCTGCCCATTTAGTGAGACGTGCAGGTGATTTTGATGTGATTGTGACAGAAAATATGTTTGGAGACATATTATCTGATCTTGCAGGGGAACTAGTCGGCAGTTTAGGAATGGCACCCTCATTAAATTGTAACGAAAATCAAGCGATGGCACAGGCGGCACATGGTTCAGCACCTGATATAGCTGGTCAAAATATCGCCAATCCAATGGGCATGATTTTTTCTACAGTGATGCTTTGTAACTGGCTACATGTGAAATATCAAGATGAAAGATTAAAACAGACAGCCAGTCTGATCGAACATACTCTTGATGAGGCCTTAAAAAAGAACTTGAAAACGAAGGATTTAGGAGGAAATGAGACGACACAATTCACCGAGGCATTCATTCAAACGATGAATGAAGTTTCAATAAAAGGGAGATGAACATGAAAACAGAAAAAGAAAAGATGATCAAGGGAGAATACTATCAGCCAAATGACCACACATTGATGGCAGATCGAGCAAAAGCGCGACAAATGTACATATATATACAGCTGGACATCCGTTAAATCCAGAAGAACGTCAAACAGGTATTGAATTCGGCAAACCAGTCACAATTGGACATCATGTGTGGATTGGCGGCGGCGCCATTATCAATCCAGGTGTGACAATCGGAGATCATGCTGTCATTGCATCAGGATCTGTTGTGACAAAAGATATTCCGGCAAATGTGATTGTTGGCGGGAATCCTGCAAAAATCTTAAAACATTTAGAGGAATGAAAATCTGACGAATCAACTGTTGGATTTTCATTTTTTGTTTTATCTCAATAAGATAAGTATACTTAATAATGAGACAAAGAAAATTCAATTGTTGTTTAACTTCCTAGAATATATATTATGTAAACTAGAAGAGTTCAAGTTTAAGTTTTGATATTATATTATAAATAACACCTCTCTTCCAACTCGTGTTTAGTAGCTCTTCTCCAGGTCGGCGCAAAGAGAACGTTCTTTGTAATGATTCGATTCGGCATTACAGAGAACGTTTTCTAAGCGCTAGCATAAATCTTATGAATGGTTATGTCTTATCTATTAATTAATGTAAAAAAAGAGAACCTTTGACTTGATCCTCTTTATTATTAGATTTTATATTCAATCGACTCAAACGCAGCACTATTTTCCAGTCTCAGCAAACTGTTTCAATCGATCTCCAATTTCATCTCTTACCCTTTGGAAAAATGCCCACTTCTCTTCTTCTGTTCCTTCTGCTTTTGCTGGATCATCAAAGCCCCAATGGACACGTTCGACATGAGGAGGAGTCATCGGACATTTATCAGCTGCGTCACCGCATAATGTTACGACTAAGTCAGCGTGATGTAATATCTTCTGATCAATCAGGTGAGACGTTTGATGAGAAATATCAATCCCTATTTCTTTCATTGCTTTTACAACATTCGGATTTAATCCATGAGCTTCAATACCAGCGCTATAAACCTTCCACTCATCTCCAAGATGCTTTTTAGCCCAACCTTCAGCCATTTGACTGCGGCAAGAATTACCAGTACATAAAAAGTAAATTGTTTTCTTTGGCATGTTGATCGTCTCCTTTAATGTATAATCAATAGCCAGAAATACAAAGCTAAAAGTGTAATGAATAGTGTTGGTACAGTTAAAATGACCCCTATTTTGAAATATGTCCCCCAGGAAATCTTCACACCTTTTTGAGAAAGGACATGGAGCCATAGAAGTGTTGCTAAGGAGCCAATGGGCGTAATTTTTGGGCCTAAATCAGAACCAATGACATTTGCGTATATTAACGCTTCTCTCATCATTCCTTGTGTATCGGTGCCGGATATGGCCAATGCATCGATCATGACCGTCGGCATATTATTCATGACAGATGAAAGAATCGCTGCGATAAATCCCATACCAAGAATCCCTGCTAATAAACCTTGATCTGCTACAGCTTGAATCACGCTTGAAAGAGCATCAGTAAGCCCTGCATTTCGCATGCTATAGACAACAACGTACATACCTATGGAAAAGAAAACGATCGCCCAGGGAGCTTCTTTTAGAACGCTTTTTGTTTGAACAGCAGGGCTTTTTTGTGCAATGACCAAGAATAAAATGGCAATCACACCAGCTATGACCGATACAGGTATAGATAAAAATTCGCTTGCAAAATAACCAATCAATAAAAAAGCTAATATATACCAAGATAATCTAAACATCTTTGGATCTTTTATTGCTTCACTTGGGTGTTTTAACTCATTCATATCATAGCGTTTAGGTATACTCTTTCTAAAGAAAAGGTACAGTACAGTGATACTCGCAAGCAACGAAAAAAGGTTTGGAACCACCATTCTTGATGCATATTCAATAAACGTAATGTTAAAATAGTCGGCTGTTACAATGTTCACCAAATTACTTACGACAAGAGGGAGCGACGTTGTATCTGCAATAAACCCACTCGCGATAATAAAAGGGAATACAATTTTTTCATTGAAGTGTAATGCTCTGACCATGGCTAAAACAATGGGTGTCAAAATAAGTGCTGCACCATCGTTTGCAAATAAAGCAGCGACGATTGCACCAAGGATGGTCACATACATAAACATACGCAACCCACTGCCTTTTGCAGCTTTTGCCATATGCAATGCTGCCCATTCAAAAAAGCCGATTCGATCAAGGATGAGTGAAATGACGATAATGGCGACAAAAGCTAAAGTCGCATTCCAAACGATGCCTGTCACGGTGATCACATCGTCAACATTCACAACACCTACGATTAATGCTAAAATGGCCCCTCCACATGCGGACCACCCTATGGATAGATTTCTTGGCTGCCAAATAACCAATACCAAAGTGAACAAAAATATGAGTAATGATAAAACGGCAAAACTCAAACCCATCCCTCCTTACGAACAAGAAATGTTTGTTGCGTTCTGTTGTATTCTTTTTAAAAGGTCATCTTCTTTATTAATTTGATTTAAGATCATACGAATCGTCTCAAATTCTGGACACAGTGTATTAATTGAATAATAACGCCACTGCCCTTTTCTGTTCTCATTGACAAATCCAGCTTTTTTTAATTTTCGTAGATGCTGACTAATAGCTGGTTGACTCATTTCGAACATATCTACCAGTTCACACACACAATATTCTTTCTCCAAAAACAATTTCATCATGATCAGTCTTGTTTGATCACTGAGTGTTTTTAAACAATTCGACATATGTGTCACACCAATTGAAACATCTGTAGTCACAATGATTCCCCCTCTTTTCAACTCCTTCAATAGTATATAACTGAAAACTTATATAATCAATTGATTATATGAATTCAAACAAAGATTCATTCGTGTGAAAATGATTGATTTAAATACCCACTTCTCTTCTTTAAATGAAACCACATAGTTATTTAAATAGCCCAGTCCTCCTAATTGGCAAAAAGGTGTTGATAAAAACAAAAGACAGAGGTCTTGTGCCTTTTATCATTCGAGTGAAATTAAATAATCAAGAAGAAAAAACTTACGAGCAAAGGCGGTTATACATGCCACTGGTACGTGGAAAAACCCTAACCCAATAAATGCTGAAGGGATTATGACAGAAAATGAACAATCGAATGGTATTCCTGATATTTTAAATCGCGATCTGACTCGGTATCAGAATTGCAGTAGTTGGCATTGGGCATTCTGCTGTTAACACTTTGCTCGAGCTGCCAAAGCTAAAGAGAGACATCAAAAAGCACAGAAATGATATGGATTTTAAGAAAGCAGGATATTAGTGAGGTATTAAGAGGAGAAAACAATGATCAATTGCCTGCAAGAGGTCAACTAGATGGAAAGGACCCTTCTTGGTGTCCTTTGATCAGAAGGAGAAAGAGGGTCCATTAATAAAGATACAGTTATTGTTTCAACTAATTAAAGGACCCTTGTTCTTGTCTTGGTACAAATTAGATAGGTCATAAAGGTTTTTGGGGTAATTCCATTATTTGAATCTCCATTCCCCATGAAGTTGTGATATAGAAAAATCCAAGAGGGCTCAGCTCTCTAACTTTAACATCAGACTGTTCTGCAAAATATTTTAAAGCCTCTTCTATATTGGTGACTGTAATAGCTAGATGGGCTACACCGATATCACTGGGTTTTAGGTGAACATTCTGTTGATCTGGCGTCGACCATTGAACCAGTTCAATCTTTCTACCGCCATATTGCAAAAATGCCGCCCCTTCTACAACTGAATGTTCGTGAACCCCAAAGTATCTTTTTAAACTATCGTCTTCAAACTGCATCCGTCCTGGCCGGAACAAGACTTCAAAACCCAAAATATGAGTGAAGAATTCAACTGCTACTTCGATATCGGGTACTACAAATCCTGAATGCTCGATTGTGCCTTGGAAAATTGTATTTTTCATATCGCTAAACCCCTTTGATTTTTTGGAAGTAAATGATTCATAATAAAGTGGTATTTAAAGCAGCTATATCACACGAGCACCAATTAGGTTCAATACAAGTCAAGTGATGTTGGCACTACTGCAAGATTTAGAACAACAATACCTGAGCCTTGAAATACTATAATATTCTTTTGTGATTTCTGAATCTTTTTTGAATATCCATTAAAATTTACATGTTCCATCTGAACAATCATCATCGAGCGACGACTCTAATTTATGCTCTTCAACCTTACGATTCGCGTACTCTTCTTTCCATACCTGTTGTAATGTTTCTAAAAACACTTCGCTAGGTTGTGCTCCTGAGATGACATATTTATCATTCACAACGTAAAAGGGCACGCCCTGAATCCCAATTTTTGATCCCTCGGCTCTATCAGCTGCAATATTCTCGCTATATTGATCATTTGCTAAAACATCCAAGGCTTCGTTGCCATCAAGACCTATTTCACTTGTAAGTTGAGCAAGTGTTGCGTGATCACCGATATCTAGTGAATCCGTGAAATGAGCTTTCAAAATACGCTCCATAAACTCCCGTATCTTCCCTTTCTCTTTTGCATAATAAGAAAGACGAAGTGCATCATATGAATTCGTAGGAATCATTGTATCAAATTGATAATCTAACCCAATCTCTTTTGCTTTCTGTTTCAATTGATTGTTTCTTGCTTTTGCTTTTTCATATGGAATACCATGCTTGGAAGATGCTACTTGATGGATATCCATTCCTGTATTTTTTTTCGCATATGGATCTAATTGAAAATGACGAAATAAGACTTCGACCTCTTCTTTATGTTCAAACTGTTCTAACCCTATTTCAAATTGACGTTTGCCAATATAACAAAACGGACAAACAAAATCAGACCAAATTTCTACTTTCATCATATGTTCCCCCTTTATGATTTTGATGAATGTATTTTGTCTATTCTTCTTTATTACGCTTTTGAACGTGCGAGGTGGGATGATGTTAATTAAAATCTTTTTAACTAATCCCACCAAAGCTTTTTTTAAAACGTTCGTGCTACCTCTTTTGCTTTTTCAATTGTTGAAGTAACAATTTCTTCTTCTTTAGTTGGATCATAGTCAATACCTTCAACAAAAATCGTTGGTTCCACTTCAATTCCTACAAACTTTAGCGCACCTCTTACGTAAGAATCAGAATGTTCCATTCCAATTGCCTGCGAATAAAATCCTCCCATTCCATGAATATGGATTGCTTTTTTCCCTTTCATCAATCCTTCTGGACCTTCTGATGTATATTTAAACGTTTTTCCAGCACTCATGATTGTATCAAAATAGGCTTTTAATAAAGGTTGGATTCCTAAATTCCACATTGAAGACTGAATGATGTATTTATCTGCTTCCATAAATTGCTTTGTGAATGCATTCACTGCTTCTATTTTTTGTGCTTCAACATCTGTTAGCACTTCCCCACTTCTTAACTTCTTTTGTCCAGTTAAAAAATCAGCATCGATTAATGGCACATTTGCATAATAGACATCTACTTCTATTATTTCATCTGTTGGATTTACTTCCTTATATTCATTGATAAATGCTCTAGCAACTTGCGTACTTCTTGATTGTTCCTCACTTTGAGGTGTTCCTTTAACAAATAATACTTTTGACATGATCATTTCCCCTTTATGATTTTGATTTTGAATACTTATAAAAAGAATTCACACGCAATGTTTTGGTATGACTCTAAATGATTCCTATAATTTCTGCTGAATCAACAACCTCATACAAAAAGCTGATTTAATCATTATAAACAATGGGCATTTTTCCGATTAATTGGTGTTGCCTAGCAGCGTCATACATGAGTTTAGCGACATTTTCCCTAGATACGGACATTTTAGCTGGCTGATCGCCGAATGAATAACCGTAAGATTGCCCGTTGTATTTGATATTAGGATTAATAATTCGAACGACTGTCCAATCCAGGTTCGATTGTTTAATCAGTTCTCCCATCTTCTTCATTTCGGCATAACCATTTGGCATGAGAAGTTTAGGCAATATTCTTGGCAATATCGTCGATAAGCTTTTCTTATCGTCTTCAGACTGCAAGGCTGGCGTCGCGAGTGTAATCAACCTTTTTTTTGTGAATTTCTTCATCGCTTTGACAATTCGGTTATGTCCGTCGGCGATCGGTGTACCCTTTTGTTTTCGAGACAAATCAATGCCGGGACCTAAGGTGCTTATCACGACATCAGCTTCTGAAACTGCCGTTTCAATAGCTGAAGTGTTCGTTAGTTCACCCTTTACAATGCGTAAATTCGAATGCTTTTGCTTGATTTTCTCAGGGTTTCTAACATATACCGTAACGAAATCTCCGTTTTCTAATGCAAACTGTGTTAAAAGTTGACCGATTGCACCAGTTGCACCAAAAATAGTGATGTTCATGGTCGTCTATCTCCTTTTGTTATTCAGAATGATCACAATGATTTCCTTGATCAAAAATCTTTCGTAATAACATGTGTTATTTAAGCAACGCGCGTTGTATAATTGATGATAAGATGAAAAAGAATAATAAACAATAACCAAAATAGCCAATATGTAGTTTACGCAACACTTCTAATGTATTGTCGTTTTTAGACAAGATGATGAACCCTAAAAGGAGAGGAAAAAATGATTATGCCTAAAAAAGATCCGAGAATACTTCGTACAAGACAATTGATTGTAGACTCTTTTCTTTCGTTAGCTAGTGAAAAAGATTTCAACCATATCACGGTACGTGATATCACAGAAAAGGCTACTATTAACCGGGCTACATTTTATGCGCACTTTGACGATAAATTTGATTTGTTACATTCTACAATCACCAATACATTTACAGACAAATTGAAAAAAAGACTCAATGATCACGATGGATTCAATGAAAAAGTCATTGCAAATATTTTTCTAGCCATGTGTGATCACCATAAAGAGATAAGCGACCTATGTCCCAAAGGTTATCATTCTTTAGGAACTATTATCGAAAGTAAAATTAAAGAGGAGTTACAGAAACTAATAGCTGATCTTATGCTAAAAGGAACTAAAAACATCATCGAATTAGAGGATAAACAAATGGTAACAACCCTATCTACTATGCTAAGTTGGGGGATATACGGAGCTGCATACACATGGAATAAGGATGGAAGACTTATTTCATCAGAAGAGCTAGTGACTAAGACCCTGCCTATCTTTAAAAATGGCATGAGTCAGTATTATCTTTAATGAAAATGATGTTAACAATCTGCTTGAGCCGGCAGTGCTATAAAAAATATTAAAAAAACACAGAAATGGTATGGGTTTAAATAATGGTGTATTTGGAGGAGTGCAAGAGGTCAATTAGGGGCAGGCACGATTTGTTGTTGCTTAAATGACAAAACTTCTACGACCTTCTCAATAAATTAAATCGGTCGTAGAAGATGGCCCTTATTTGTTGTACTGTAAATCAAATAATCTGGGATATTTCTTTTAAAAATTGCTTTCTCTTTTCATCTGTTGTTAAGTTCACTCTAGAAAAATGAATCCATTTCGTGGATTCATTTTTCAATCCCAAATCAGCTAGCGTTCTGTTAATAAAAACGCTTTGAATAGCATTTCCAGCTTCAGATTCAATATAATCCTTATCTGTTGTAGATGTTGAGATCACGGTTGTTTTTTTTATATTTGTCAATAAACCTTTCAAAGTACCAGTGTTTTGATCTTCAATGAATGCGAAACCGCTTAACATCACTTTATCAATAAATCCTTTTAACATAGCAGGTAGATCCCACCACCAGACTGGGAAAATAAATACCAATTCTGTTGACTGTTTTAATTTTTCTTGATAATCCTTCACTAATGAATAAGGCGTTTCTCCTTTATGAAAATGCTTTAATTCTTCAGCTGTAAACACAGGATTAAATCCATCTTTATATAAATCGATTACTTGAAACGGTTCTCTCTTTGTTTCTAATTTTTCTGTTATGGAAGTCAAAATGGCATGATTATAGCTTCCATCCCAAGGATGTGCATAGACAATCGTTTTCATTATTCATTCACCCTTTTTCTGAGTTTTGCATCATTTTTTGATGTACATTGATTTTATTGTATGCTATAACATACTACAAGTACGGTAATCAAAGTGCGATACTAACCCAAAGGAGAGTATAAAATGAATGAGGAGTCCTTCCAGACGAAAGCTGAGCTAAAAGATACTGGTTTTGGGTATACTTTGTCATTAATTGGTGGGAAATATAAAATGCCAGTTCTGTATGCTTTATATTCAAACGATGGTCCTGTTCGCTATAATCAGCTGAAACGTAAGCTCGGAACGATTTCTTTTAAAACATTAACCAATACACTAAAAGAGCTTGAGGCGGATCACTTAATTCATCGTAAAGAATATCCCCAAGTGCCTCCAAAAGTAGAATATAGTTTATCTGAAAAGGGTTTATCACTGATGCCTGTATTAGATGAGATATGCTATTGGGGAGAGGAACAAATGAAAAATAATTAGGTAGAGTGGAAAGAAAGCTACTACAGTTTAAACATGCTTTCTAAAGTAGCTTTCTTCTCATCTTATATCAATCCGATTGGCTCATTTTGTTGATGCGCTAACTCCATTTCTTCTGCCAGATAGAGAGCGTTCTTCTTATCTATATCATATCAGGCCAATTGTGGATCAGTTGACGTAATCTAACTGCAACAGTCTTACAAACATCTGGCATTAAGTAACTATCAGAATCCGAAAGATCCAGCAAAGGAATGATGTCATCTGTAAAGTTTTCAAAGGGGTATGTCCCCGCCAAATCCCTCCATTTCATTTAAATTCATTTCGCAAATATTACTCCTGATTGAACCTATAATAGGACAACGAGGCACGCAACGCTCTATTCTACCAGAGTCCTAAGGTTATTTTGATTTAATCCCTGCCCCACAAAGAGGTATGATAATGGTTTCTTCTGATTCCTTTTGATATTTCATGTAACCCGCAAAATTGATGGCAGATGTCACTTCGACATAAAATCCTTTCTCACTCAGTTTAGAGCGTGCATGTATAATTTCTTCTTCTTCAATATCAATAAACGTACCATTCGTCTTGTATACAGCTTCTAAAATTTGTTTAGAACGCGCTGGGGCAGCAATAGCGATCCCTTCTGCTACAGTCCCTTTATTTGTGACAGGTGATGCTGATTCTTCTTCATTTTGATAGGCTTTCACAAGGGGTGCGCAGTTTTTCGCTTGGACAGCAACAATTTTCGGTATTTTATGAATGAGACCATTTTCAAATAACTCTTTAAAGCCATAATACGCACCGAGCAGCAGAGTGCCGTTTCCAACCGGAATGATTAAAGCATCCGGTGCTCCTTTTAGTTGCTCATAGATTTCATAGGCGTATGTTTTTGTACCTTCGAAAAAATAAGGGTTATAGACATGGCTTGCATAAAAAACGTTTTCCTCGTCTACTGCCTTTTGGGCCGCAGCTGCAATGTCCTCTCGTGTACCATGAATTTCTTTAATCGTTGCTCCGTGGGCTTTTATTTGAGCAACTTTTTTAGGTGACGTTTGATCACTTAGATAGATGTCACAGGCAATACCACAACGCGCCGCATACGCAGCAATTGCCGTTCCTGCATTCCCGCTGCTATCAGCAATGACTTTTGTTACCCCTAATTCCTTAGCTTTTGTCATTAACACAGCTGCTCCACGGTCTTTAAATGATAGTGTCGGCATCATATAATCAACTTTTACATATGTGTTTGGCTCATTAGGATCTAGAACGATTAAAGGAGATTGGCCCTCGCCCATTGTCACAGTTTCCCACGTCTTAGAACCTTTTGGAAATGGCATGGTTTCAACATAACGCCATAATGAATTTGGATAGTGATCCCAAGCTGTGACGTCTATTTTCGGGGTATCTTTCACTAGATTGAATACTCCACCACAATCACATTTCCATAGAGTTGGTGTCATCTCATATTTTTCTCCGCAATGGTTACAAATTAATTGATTCATTCTTCATCTGCCCCTTTGAATATTTTTTTATATAAAATATAATTTTTTATATAGGGTGGTCAAAAAAATATTCTAAATATATGCAATGGCATCCATTTCAATTTTGAAACCAAAATGTAATTCATTCGTTGGTACAATCGTACGAGCTGGTTTATGTTCACCGAAAAATTCGGTATAAACCGCATCTACTTTGTCCCATAATTCAATATCTGAAATGTATAATGTCATGCGCAAAATCTTTTCTTTTTGACTTCCAGCAGCCTCTACAATCATCTCTACATTCTTAAGCGCTTGTAATGTCTCTTTTTCAATGGGGCCGAACTCTTTTTCTGTCGTTTCAGGATTGATGGCAAATTGTCCCGACACATAGACCGTGTTTTGATGAATGGTTGCGAATGCATAGTGTCCGTTTGATTTTAGATTTCCTACCTCGAGTATGCTTTCCATTTTGACACTCCTTACCTCGATTTATTTTTGATTTCATCCAAATAGCTATAGACGGTTACTTTGGAAATGCCTAACATAGATGCGACCTTCTCAACAGATCCTTTCATTAAAAAAATGCCCTTTTCATCCATGAATTTGATTAGTTCAATTTTTTCATGACGTTTCATAACTGGATGAACACTGTTTTGAATGATTTGTTGAATCAATTGATCTACTATTTCTTCCACATTTTCAAGATCATCATTTGATGTTGTTTCTTTTTCTTGAGCTTCCACTTGTGTAGAAAGAAAAGTATCCATAAATTGCTGCATTTGATTCAGTGCTTCAACATCAAAATTGATACAGAAAGCACCGATCACTTTTTGCTTTGAATCACGTATTAATGAAGTCGAAGAACGAATCGTACGCTTATCTTCTGTTACAAATGTATAACCAGCCAGATAATCTTCTTTAAAATCTTCTGATTGTAATACAGTCTTGACTAGATGATCAAATGATTGGCCGATTTCTCTTCCTGTCACATGGTTATTTACTGTAAACATGACAGATGCTTGAGGATTCGTTAAATCATGAATCACCACTTCACAATTTGGTCCAAACATTTTTGCAGTAGATTTTGCTAAAGGAATATAACTCTCTAATAACTTTTTAATATGTTCCATGCCTAAGCACCTCATTTTTTTATTCCACTAGATTATATAATTTTTTATATATAAAAACAATATATAGATTTATTTATATATTGTAATGCTCACAAGATCACAAATATGAAAATCACCACAAGCAAAAAGCAGCCATTGACTGCTTTTTGCTTGTGCTCCTTTCTAATTGTCTTCCTGCTGGATGCCATACAAAATGACGTCAATTCCCCATCGGAACCGTTCCATTGATACGGTATCACCTGCAAACATTTCTTCTTTTACACGATGAATGAAAGGAAACTGCGTTTTGTCTGCTTGAAGAAATGCTTTTTTTGTGTCTGAAATCTGTGAAGAGCCTTGTTTCTTCCAAGAGACCTTTTCGTATGCTACAGAAGATACGTATAACAGCAATAGGTCTACTCCCCATGCTGCGGATGTAGATTTGATCCCGCCTTCATGCAATGCAGCGAGAATACGTTCGGTCAACTGAAGAAAGTTCGTTCCTTGTGGAATGGTGGAAAGAGAAATTTCAGCGAGACCAGGTTTTTCGAATAGCAGGAGGAAATAAGTATGCAATAGGTCGAATAACTGTTCTTTCCATGTGCCATCCTCTGACTCTGGATAAACCATTTGTCCGAGACCATAATCCAATACGTAAGCACTGAGTTCTTGAACATTGTCCACGTAGACATACAAGGATGCAGGTCCCGTATCGAGTGCTTTAGCCACCTTACGCATACTCATGCCCTCTATCCCATGCTCCTTAAGAAGCTCATAGGCCGTTTTCACAATAAGCTCACGGCTTAAGGGTTCTTTAGCCGGCCGAGACCGGCGACTGATCATACGACGATTTGAATTGTTCATACTCTCTTTATAACATGTCAAAGTAAAATAGTAAATTGAGCATCAATCATCATCCTTTTGAAAAGAATTCATCATATCTGCAAACTTGACCGCAGCGTCTTTTGAAAAACACAGTTTTAAACTATTCTCCGATTCATGCGCTTTTTTCGATGAATATTCGTACATCATGTCTTCGTATTCTTCAATCGCCTTTTCAAAATGATGAGGATGCCGGACAATAGCAAGTGCTAGCTCCCTTGCATCAAACATCGCCATGTTCACACCCTCGCCTGCGAATGGTGACATGACATGAGCTGCATCACCGATAAGCGTTACTCCTTTATGACGATTCCATTTGAAACCGACAGGAAGCGTATAAATCCGTCTTGGAATGATGGCATCTTCTGCATAACGAATATAATTTTTCAGCTGATCGTCCCAATCACTAAATAACGCCAATAATTGTTCTTTTGCTTCTTTCGCTTGATGAAACGGAATACCACAAGTCTCGATCCAGTTGCGTTCTACCATAAGGCTTGCATACACTTTGATTCGTCCATCTCCGTTTAACTGCCCAATCAGTCCTTTGTGGTCTGCCAAAGCAAACATCTTACCTCGTTTATTAAATTCAGCTAAATCAGGGTGGTTCTCCTCTACGCTTAAGACATTCAGTTCTAGCATCGTGAGCCCAGAGTATTCAATCTCAATATCTGTTAACAGAGGACGCACACGAGAAAAAGCACCATCAGCCCCAATTAAAAGATCAACTGTCTCGACAACCCCGTTTTCAAAATGAAGCTCTGTCATACCACTTTCTAATGAAACGCATCTTTCTAGTTTATACCCATATTTGATGGTTTCAGCATCAATTTGTTCTAACAGTAGTTCACATAACACACCACGATCAATTTCCGGGCGAGTACCTGTTTGATCTGATTCCGTTTCTTCATCTAAATAAATTCTTCCTGATTTATCAAGTAATCGGAAATCTTCCCCTTCATAGCGGGCGTTCCTTTGAAATTTCTCATAAACTCCTGCTTCTTTTAAGGCTTTTTGACCTGTTTCTTCGTGAATATCCAGTGAGCCGCCTCGTTCAAGGCTCTTGTCATGCATCTCTCGTTCATAAATGGTTGTTTGTATACCGTAATTTTGCAAAATTAAGGCAAGTGTTAGTCCCCCAGGTCCTCCTCCGATGATAGCGATTTGCTTTTGATTCTTAGATAATGACGTCATCTTCTGCATCTCCTCATCCCTTTGTGGAAATCGTTTTAAATTCCATTTCATTTATATTATAACGAACATCGTTCGTAAAGAACAGTGTTCGTTTAAAATCGTTTGTTGTACGATTTTGTTTTCATGAAAAGAAACCCATCGCCCACCCTCATATGATACACTCCATCTAGGAAGGTTAAAGGTTGTCGAATCATAACAATGATACTTAGATCAGTAGGTCTCCAGTGTTCTCACTCTAAGTGTAAGGGGTGTTTCTATGAATAAATTGTTTGCCATGTTGATATTAGGATTAGGCTTTAGTGGTGCCGCACTTATTCTTTCTATCCCTTTGTTATTCAAAGTCAAACCAGAGCAAACTGAGCTGGTGTTTGCTGCTGGATCAGCGGGCGCTTTCGCAGTATTTGCTGTCTCATGCCTAGTGCTTCGAAAGCAATTCAATCGCTAAAAAACCTAAACAAAATCTACCGTCATGAACAGTGGAGATTTGTTTAGGTTTTTGTGGCTTTTTAATATGAATTTAAAGAATGTGGTATAAGCTGACACCGATACTGAGAGCGAATAAAACAAGTGCAGGGATTGCTTTTTTAAAGGGATCTTTGGCCAATACGATCAAAGTAAATGCAGCTGCCAGCATCGTACCTCCTAACAATAAGCCTGATAATAATGCTAATGTTGGGATCCATATGCCGGCTAGCATTCCAGCAGCGCCTATTAACTCAAGAGCCCCCGTTAAAATATTGAAAAATGCGGGTAAACCAAATCGTTTGAACTCTTCTGCCATTTTTCCAGATATGATTTTCGTTCCTGTGAGGAAAAAGAAAACGGCCAATACAATTTGTAGAATAAGAATGAAAATAGTGATCACATCTTTCTAAGTTATTTGACCAGAAAGGGTCGCTTAATGGACACCGGTTTCTGGGGCCATCTTGATAAAATCTCACTTCCCACTTCCACATTGAATGGATGGAATTTATATGTCATAGCATATATCATACAAAAATAGAGGTTGTTTCTACCTTATAGATTTATCAAGATGGATAGTCTGAATAGAATAATTTGTTTAAAAGTAATTTTAATTGTTCAATCTCTTCATCACTTAATTGATTTGTCACAGTTCGATGTGCATCCATGACGACAGGAAGAATCGCCTTTTTGATCTCGTCCCCTTTTTCTGTTAAAAATAGGTGATGCGAGCGCCGGTCTTGTTCATTATAGATTTTTTTGACAAGCCCTTTTCGTTCCATTGACTGGATCATTCTTACGACAGTGGTTTGATTTTTATCAATGCCTTCTGCCAATTCTTTTTGAGTCGCACCTTTTTCACGGCTAAGAATACTGATAATACTCCACTGCTCTGGTGTAACACCGTATGGCTTTAACCTATTCGTAAAATAATTCGTCATTTTCACATCAGTGCGATGAACGAGATAACCTATTAAATCATGTAACTTCATGCAAACACCCTCTAATCATTTTATATGCTATAGCATTTATATTAGTGGAGCGGTTAAACATTGTCAAATTGTCTACATGTTATGCTTAAAATCAATTCCTGACATGATATACGGCAATGCTGATTTAATGAATTCTTCTGAAGATATGTGCGAACTATTTTTTCTCCACTCAACAGAAGCTCCGTGAATTCCCCAGCTTAAAAAAACAGCCGTGACCTTCAACACTTGCTTTTCGACATTTGTATATTTATTCACTAACAACTGATAAAAAATAATTTCAAGCTGTTCTCGAACAATTGGAGCAAGTTCAGTTTCATATTCTACTTGGCAGCGGTTATGAAGAGATTGTTGGAAACTGGCTAGCGCTTTAAAAATATTCATCATTGTATCTTCATCTAGTTTACTATTGTTAAAATTGATACTTTCTAAATTAATTGACAATACTTCTGAGAGTGTTTTATCTAATAAATCGTATTTATCCTCAAAATGATAATAAAACGTGGCTCGGTTAATCAGGGCTTCTGCTGTCACATCTTTCACCGTAATATCCTTAAATTCCTTTTTCGATGAAAGCTTCATGAAAGACTCCATGATTAATTTGCGCGTTCTTAATACACGCGGATCTGTCTTTGGCTGCGTCATCTTCTTCCCCCCTTCTTTTTAAACACATGCTTGAATCTGTCGGATAAACAACAAATTGAAGAAATTATTGGTGTTGATCTCACTCATTCTGTCTTAAGATTCAATTGTAAAGCAAATGATGACTTGATTCAAACAACTGATCAGGACACATTTTTTCCTGAAAAATTAAGGAGGAAACAACTTGAAAAATAATGACATGTTTTGTGATTTAGAAACTGGTGTATGCGGTGTAGGTGAAGAAGATATCCAGGTCATTGACTTTCACCAACCTAAAAAAAACATTACGCTCTACTATGTAACAGATCCAATTTGTTCTCATTGCTGGGCAATTGAACCTGTCCTGCGCCGATTTAAAGAGCAATACGGACATTACTTTCATTTCCAGACTGTGTTAGGTGGACTGCTAGAGAAATGGCATGACGGTCCAATTGATCCTGCGAACGGAATTTATAAGCCTGCTGATGTTGCAGGTCACTGGAGAGAAGTCGGAGAACATTCTCGCATGCCAATTGATGGGTCCTTAATGATTGACAATCCTGTTCAATCCTCCTATCCGTCCTCTCGTGTGTTCAAAGTGATTCAAAAACATCACGGTGATGAACAAGCTTATACGTTTTTACGCCGTGCAAGAGAAGCGCTATTTGCATTCAATCAAAATATATCGGATATTGCAGTTTTGATTGATATCGTCAACAACCTTGGATTGAACGGAGATGAGATTTTACATGAAACGGAGCTCCCTAGCGGACAAGACTTATTAAATCAAGATTTTGCTCTTGTTCGAGACCTCGGTGCAAGAGGTTTTCCGACCATCATCTTCGTCAATGAAGAAAATAAAGGAGTTAAAATCACGGGTGGTCGACCATTAGACGTCTATATTGATGGTTTAAAGCAAGCTTTAAACACAGAAGAGCTTCAACCGAAAAAGCTACCCGTGGTTTCTGCCTTACTCGAAAAAGAAAAATGTCTATTCTCTAAAGAGATTGAAGTGATGTACGATGTTGATCAATCGGATGTGCGATCTTTTATGGAGAAAGAACTTTCACAAGAATCGTTCCAAATGAAAGAAGTTCTAGGAGAACAGTATTTCACAACTTCAATATAAGGAGAATAACGATGGCTTACGTATTACAAGTAGATTTTAAGATGAATGGCCCTTTCGGAGATGAATTGGCAAAAGAGTTTTCTGATTTAGCGAGAAGTATTAATGAAGAGGATGGGTTCATATGGAAGATATGGACGGAGAGTCCTGAGAAAAATGAGGCTGGCGGAATTTATTTATTTGAAACAAAAGAAGAAGCTCAAACATATCTCGATATGCATTCTAAAAGAATCACTAGCTTTGGCATAACAGACATCAATGCGAAAATCTTTAATATAAACGCTGAGCTGACTCATATCACAAAAGGTCCATTAAAAACGCATTAAGATTAACACACGAAAAAAGAGCGGTTGTTGACTGCTCTTTTTTCTTATGAATGAAGTAAGATATTCAACTTTAAACCGATTCATTAAAAGGTTAGGATCAGCAGTTTCCCCTCTCCAGAGTTTAGTTTGTGAAGATGATCGGCTACGTACCTTACATCTTCTGCCTGTCGTTTACTCAAAATCCATCTGGATTCCTATGTAGCTACCGATTGGTTCTGGAAATGTGTCAAACCTTTTCGTTCTTTTATGCTCCTTTCATCATGAAAATGAATATCGGTTCTTTGCTGGCTGAGTATCGTATTGTGATATAATCTTGAGTCAAAGACAAGAGCTGATGGAAAATGAACTTGCTGAATGAACATCATGATGGTGAAAAATTTCTGAAGAAATGATAGGGTGATAGCGATGAGAAGACTTGAGTCTGGTATATCAGTAGACAACGAAGCATTTTCTGATGTGACCAGGTATGAAAACGAAACAATCAGCAGAACGACAATCATCAACTCAAATGTTCGTTTTCCTATTTTTTGGAGCTGTCACTTGGATCATCTTGTATTTGATACGTGTGATCTGACGAATGCGAGATTTTTTGCCGGTAGTACGATTGATCATTGTACTTTTAGTCATTCAGACTTGCGCTCTGTGGGCATTGGCAAAAACGAAGCTGTCTTCACCAATTGCGAATTTTCTTCCTGCGATATGAGGGGAATGACATTGGAGAATGCTACGTTTATCGATTGTACTTTCTCTAATTGTAGATTCAATGACCGTGTTTTACAGGCAGCGAACATCGTCAATTGTACCTTTGCTGGTAAGCTAATAGATATAACGTTTGAGGGAAATGGCAAACAAAAGCTGATCGCCAATTTTGAAAACTGCACCCTTGATGGTGTTCGTTTTTTAGGCTGTGACCTAGCGGTATGTATTCCGCCAGCATCCAAAAACCATTTATATGTTGAACATGTATCTGCACGTGTGAAAAAGGCCTTAGAGAAGATAGATGATGATCCTACTCTGTCTGATCATGATCGGAAAATACTAGTGCGGAGTCTGCGGAAGCTTGAACAAATGGAACAGTATATTTTTAACACGAAATATATGGAGAACATACATGGGGCCGCTTTTGTTGAACGCTTTTTCAGTCATCTTGGATGTAGCAAGGATCACATGTAACGTTTGCTACATCCCTTTTCCTACTTTATCTTTATGTCGTACATCAGCTTCTAGTATATTTGAGCGGAATGAGTTCTTCGATTTTCACCTTGACCAGCTCCCCATCCATATCAAGGATGACAAAACATGTTGGTCCAAAGTCTGAAATGAGCTCTCGGCAGATGCCACAAGGGCTGACTACTCTAATTCTTCTATCTTTTTCATCTGAATAAGGGTGTCTCACTGCAACAATTGTATCAAAATCTTTGTATCCATTCGATAAAGCGCTGCCAATCGCAATGGCTTCTGCACAAACAGTTACCCGTCCGATATAGGCTTCTATATGGACAGCTGATATGATTTCTCCTGTTTTCATCCGGATAGCTGCTCCTACATGATGCTTGTCATCTTCATAAAGACTGATTATCTTCTTTTTTGCTTCGTCTATTAATTCGATATCTTCTTGTGATAGATCAAACGTTTTCATCGCGTTTCCCCTTTCGCCTCACTGCTCGTATGTATTATATCAAACATGAGGTGATGAACTGAACTTCACTCTCCTTTACTAACCAGCCAAAAGACCGTTTAATCTGTAGTGAATGGCCATTTTGAATTTATTTCATATTCAATTGAAAAAGGCTGCTTTCAAGTAAGCAACCTTTTCCCTTATTTACATCAGAACATTTACCCTTTCTAGGTGTGAACTGAATCCCTATCGATTGATCACTTGAATGATTTTCTTCAGAGCATCTGCCGCTTCTGGAATTGGCATGACAACAAACACATGCAGCATTTCAGGATAAACAAAGGTTTTGATGTCCATTCCTTGTGCTGATAGTTTTTCATCGAGCTTTATGGCATCTGGATATAACATATCATGTGTTCCGATAAAATGAGTGATCTTCCCGAGCCCTTTAAAGTCACCGTAAATCGGACTAATCAATGGGTCTGTGAGACTTTGATCAGCTGCCCACAATTTTGTGATGACTCCCATTCCTTCATGACCTAGAATCGGATCTTTTTTTGCATATTCAAATATGAGAGGGTTGCTCATACTCATATCCACACACGCAGATAGTAACACGATATCCTTCGGCTGCGGCAGATCCTCTTTCTTTAAAAGGTGCGCAAGACCAAGTGAGATGTTTCCGCCAGCTGAATCTCCCATGATCGTCAATTGATTGGCACTTCCAGCAGTTTTCAGAAGGTCTTTATATAGGTTAAGCATTTTCGGATACGTATCCTGGTTGCTATAATGAGGTACTTTTGGGTAAATAGGAGCGACTACTTTCGCACCTAGTGATTGCGCCATTTTATCCATGAACCACCAATGGACATTCAAAGGCTGATTTGTCCACGCACCACCATGTAGATAGAGAATGACTTTTTGATTTTGTGATGCTTGTTCATTCAATGTGAAAACTTGCATGCCTTCGAATGTCTGCTCTTGTACCTCACTGATTAACTTCACATCATCTCCAATGGCATAAGGCTGCGTATTTTCAATTCCTTTTTGCTCAAGAAATTTTTTTGTCTGTTCGATACTAGAGAAACTCTCTTTATTACTTTGCGAAGCGAATAATGTTTCAAATTGAATACTTTCTTTAGAACGTTCACCATGATACATTTCTACACTCATTTTTTTCTCTCCTTCACCCAATAGGTTTATTGATCATCCTGCTTCGGAACACGAAATGATTCCAAGTAGACTTGTACTTTTTTTTCAGGGGTTTTTAATAAGTTAGATAAAAGGTCTTGAATGAGACGAAGGCTTTTAATTTTCTTTTCAATTTCTTCATGTTTAAGATGGACAATTTGTCTTAGGGTATCAAGGTCTATGTCTTGACTTAGCATGTCCATAATTTCAGCTATTTCCTTTAATGAATAACCGAGCGTTTTCGCATCTTTGATCAATTGAATTTTCACAACATAGTCGTCTGTATAGAATCTGTAACCGTTTGAACGTCGTCTTGGAGCAGGTAATATGTTGTGCTCTTCATAGTAACGAATTGCGGCAGGACTTACTCCTGTTTTTTTGGCAAGTTCTCCTCTAGTCATCAACTCCATCGTTACTCCTTTTTTATTATTTTGTTTTACTATATGTACATTATAAAGGTTGAACTATACTTCAAGGTCAAGGTGAAACATTTTTCGGCCAACTTTTGTTATCAAATGATTGTAGCAAAGAGATCTCTAGCGCTTGCTATGACATAATTGAGGTTACTTTTCGGTAAACAAAAAAACACCATCGTACCCGGCCAATTAAGGCGGATGCAATGGTGTCATCATCATTCTATCTGGATTATGATAAATCTTCCCCATTTGTTGCAATCACTTTTTTGTACCAGTAGAAGGAATCTTTTTTGTAACGATTTAATGTCCCATTCCCTCTGTCGTCTTGATCTACATAGATCAAACCATAGCGTTTACTCATTTGAGATGTTCCGCAGCTAATTAAGTCAATACAACCCCATGGTGTATACCCCATTAAGTCGACACCTTCTTTGACTGCTTCTTTCATCTGTTCAATATGTTGTTTTAAATAATCAATTCGATAATCGTCGTGAATTTCTCTGTCTGGTGTCAATGTATCTCTTGCGCCAAGTCCGTTTTCACAAACAAATAAAGGTTTTTGGTATCTGTCATACAGTTTAATTAATGAAATGCGCAGACCCATTGGATCAATTGGCCAATCCCATTGTGATAACTCCAAATGCTCATTTTTGATCGGACTATCAAATGTACCCGCTAGCTCGGCTGCATCTTCTCGGGCTTCTGCTACGTGGGACATATAGTAGCTGATCGCCACAAAATCAACGATGCCCTCTTTCAAAATTTGCTCATCCTGCTCTTCGATATCAAGTTTGATGTCGTTGTCAGCAAAATATTTCACCATGTATGTTGGATATTCACCTCTAGCTTGAACATCCGGATAGAACATATTCAATTGGTTCGATTTTACCGCTTGCAGCTGGTCCTCTGGTTTCGTTGTTTTTGCATAGGCTTCAATTTGGTTTATCATACAGCCAATTTGGACATTTGGAATGATTTCTTTTGCAGCCTTCACAGTGAGAGCGCTGGCGATAAATTGATGATGTGATGCTTGATACGCAGCCTGTAATTTATGGTCTACTAGGTCCTCTAAAATTCCAGCACCGGTGTAAAGGCTGTTGAGGTTCATATTCATTTCATTGAATGTAATCCAATACTTCACTTTATTTTTATATCTTTCTAAAATGGCGCGAGCATATTTTTCAAACAACGGGACAAGCTCTCTACTCATCCAGCCATTATATTTCTCTGTTAAAGTAATCGGCATTTCATAGTGAGACATCGTGACTAGCGGTTCAATTCCATATTTCGCACACTCATCAAATACGTTATCGTAAAAAGCCAATCCTTCTTCGTTCGGCTTGTCTTCTAAACCAGTTGGAAAGATTCTTGCCCATGAAATAGACAAGCGAAACACTTTAAAGCCCATCTCTGCAAATAGTGCAATATCCTCTTCATATCGATGGTAAAAATCGATTCCGCGTCTTTTCGGGAAATCAAATTCATCGGGTTGTTCCTTGTATCTTGTTAATTCAGCTGAACTCACATCGAAAGTAAAGTTGTTCACTTTTCCTTTTTCATAAGGATCTTTATATGCAGCAAAGTCTGATGTCGACAGGCCCTTGCCACCTTCTAAGTATGCGCCCTCTATTTGATTGGCAGCAGTTGCGCCACCCCATAGAAAATTATCTGAAAATCCTTTTTTTAATTCTTTCATTTCAATCATCCCTTCTCTTTATCTCTTTATATTAGTGAATAAGCATTAAGAGCTTATTTTGACCTGCGGTGACATGAGTGTCACCTGTATGAATCACATCAAGGTATTGCGTTGAATTTGTGACGATAATAGGTGTCACTACATCTAAATGGTTTGATTGAATGCCTTCTATATCAAACGATAATAAATGATCCCCCGTCTTTATCTTATCGCCCTCTTTTACCAGTACATCAAAGAATTGGCCATTTAGGCTGACGGTATCAATCCCCACGTGGATCAATAATTCAATCCCATCATCTGAAACGAGTCCGATGGCATGTTTAGTAGGTGTAACAGTCACTACTTTTCCTGAGAACGGTGCTTGTACCACCTCCTTATCAGGCAAAATTGCGACTCCCTTCCCCATCATTTCACTTGAGAACACGGAATCATTCACTTCAGATAAAGGAATGACCTTTCCACTCATAGGTGCTTGAACTTCATAAGGGTTTGTTTGCTTAGACATTTGTTGATTCTCTGTACTCTCAGTGTGATTTGGCTTTTCTGCAGCTTGCTCGTTAAAAGCCGTGACAGACTCCTGAAATCCAAGGAGAATGGTGATGAGAAGTGACACGATGAAGCTAAAGGCGATTCCAATCAGAGCCAGCTGAAAATTATTTGTCCCTTTCATAATGTAAGTTGGCAGTGAAGTAATGCCTGGGATCGAAAAGGCTGTCGTTTTAACTGAAAATAAACCGTAAAAACATCCACCGACTGCGCCGCCAATTAATGAAGCATAAAAAGGTTTTTTTAGTCTAAGTGTGACTCCATAAATGGCTGGTTCTGTGATCCCGAAGAAACTAGGAAGCAATGTCGAAAGCGCTAAAGACCTTGTTTCTACCCGCTTGGTGCGGATGATGACACCTAACACAGCGCCTGCTTGTGCCATATTCGCAATGAAATTCATTGGAAGCAGCATGATATCGTAACCCACTTTTTCAAAGCTGGCTAACGTGCTTGGGAAGAATGCGTAATGCATTCCAGTTAACACAATGAGTGGCATAAGGCCCCCCATTAATAAACCGGCAATCGGACCAGCGAAATTGAACAAAGAAGTGAAAAAGATTTCTAAATATTGCCCAGAAACGTTCCCAATAGGAGCGATAAAAGCCAGTGTAAGAGGAGCCGTGATCATCAGGCTCAGTACCGGTGTAAATACGATACTTAAGGATTTTGGGATCGCTTTTGTTATCCACTTATCGACAAAACTTAGTAATAGCACACCTAAAATAATTGGTAATACAGAAGATGTGTAATTATTTAGTGGAATACTTAACCCTAAAAAATTTAACGGATCTGCTCCTTTTGCTGCACCTTCTATCATCGTTGGATATAGTAAAATCCCTGCTAATGCGAGCGCAAGAGATTCTCGCGTTTTAAATTTCTTCGCTGCCGAATAAGCAATGAGGAAAGGTAAAAAGTAAAAGACAGCATTTGAAAAAATTTGAAGTACTTGATAGGTAGAACTTGTCTCCGTCAGCCAGCCTAAGCTAACGAACAGTGCCATGATTCCTTTGATCAATCCACTACCAACAATCGCTGGCAAAATAGGTGTGAAAATCCCGCTGATCACATCGAATACGACTTCAATTGGGTTCATCTTTGACGTGTTTTTAACAGGAGCAGAATCATTGCTACTATGACCGGCCAGATGATCGATTTCCTCATAAACCTCTGCTACCTTTGCTCCAATAATGACTTGGAACTGTCCACTTTGGAATTGAGCACCTAAAACACCATCTAATGTTTTCAGCTCATCTACTTTTACCTGATTTTCATCGTTGAGATTAAATCTTAGCCGTGTGATACAATGCCAACTTTGAGATATATTTTCGGTTCCACCAATTAATTTCACAATTTTTCCAGCCAATTCTTTGTTTTCCATGCTTTCACCCCTTCATTTTCACAAAAAAAACCTAAACAAAATCCACCATAGAAAAGATCATTCTTTCTCATGGAGATTTGTTTAGGTTAATGCTTTTTCATAACACGCCTAAAAGAAATCATTTATTTTTTTGGTGTTCCTTTGTGATTCTCTCAATATGGATGACTAAAAAAACAAGTTCGTCTTCTGTCACATTCCAATTGAATTCTCGTTTTAACATTTCTTTGATGATCAATCCGCAGGCATAACTCTTCATATAACGATCCTGTATTAATTCTTTTAACGAGTCATCCATCTGCTGCGGTGGTTGATTGGTTTCCTGCCTGACAATAAAATATCTCAAGTGGGTAATAAACCTAGAATAATTAATGGATGATTTATCCAATATCATCTCGAAAATATTTTGAATGATTTTGACGATTTCTTTCGTCAGGTGAGTCATCTTAATGGTGTCTCCCATAGACTGACCATCTATTTGAGCGTTTACAAAATGCAGGGCAATGAGTGAAGCTTCAGTATCTTCAAAAGAAATGCCCATCATTTTTTGAATAATTGTCAGTGCTTTTTTCCCGACTTGATATTCTTGAAAATAGAGATGTGGAATTTCCCACACAATGGGGTTTTCATACGCCATTTTTTCTTCGTGCCTTTGAATAGCGAAGGTGAGATGATCGGATAGCGAAAAGAGCGCGCTGGAACCTAACTTCTTATTCAACATCTCTTCGCCTACGCGAATGATTTTTTCAGTTAATAAAAGGATATCAGTTGGGATAGCGGCAAGTTGAGATTCTAATGGAGACGTCTGATCAGAATAAAATGTCTTACTGACAGCGCTCTCATCAAGTGTATCACCTTTCTTCTTTTTAAAACCTATTCCTGTTCCAAACACAACGACTTCATTTTGAGCCTCTGTTAGAGCTAATACGATATTATTATTTAAAACTTTAACGACGGTGAACATCCTCATCCCACCTTACCTAAAATGCTAAAAAAGCATAAAAAAACACCAAAATCTCAGCAAACAACGTACAAATGTACAATTTGTTTACCTGACTTGGTGGTGCCTGATCATATCAGTAACACTCCTGCATCGGTTACGACTTTATTTTAAATAGAGGGATGACCAAAGTCAACTGTTTTTTCGAAAAAATAGATTGAAATACCCAGAATCATTTTATCTTTCCTTGTCTTTTTACAGTTTAACATATTTAAGGTTGCTGTAAGGTTCGGATTAATACGAGTTAAGGTTGAGGTTGTACAATGGGTTTGTAAGGAATTGAGGGGTGAGTCAAATGGTCCCCTCTTCTAAATCAATCATAGAGGTGAAAAGCTTTGAGAGAAAATAAAATTTTGTCTTCATTATGTTACTTCAGTATCTTTTTTGCACCGTTTCTATTTCCGATTATCGTTTATTTCTTAGGAAAAGACGAAGTGAAATACCATGCAAAAAAATCACTATGGACACATATTATTCCTTATTTGATTTTCGGTCTTGGTATTGCCGGTTCAGGTTTACTTGGCATGAACGATATCAGTCATGCTGGTCCGTTCTTAATTGCAACGTATGCTGTGACATTCCTTGTGGCGATCTACTTCTTCATTTGGAACATTGTGAAAGGCATTAAAGTGTTTTCAGAATAAGAGTTAGAAAAAACGGTTCTGTGATTGAGCAGAACCGTTTTTTTGTATGTCCGTTTAAGCGGGTAATTGGATATCAATCGTTGTTCCTTCTCCTATCATACTTTGTATTGTAATATCTCCCCCGTGTTTTTGGATGATATCTTTTGCAATCGCCATTCCAAGACCTGAGCCTGCATGTGCCCCTCCAGTATTCGTCCCTCTATAGTAGCGATCAAACACTTTTTCTAGCTCTGCCTCTTCAATTCCTTTGCCGTTGTCTTGAATGGTGATGTGGGTATGTTCTTTTTGTTCAAGCTGTACAATGATTTTCACATCAGCATCATTGTGAACAAGGGCATTTAAAATGAGATTGGTGACCGCTCTTCGTATGAGGATCGTATCAATATTCAGCATGAGCTTGTCTACATTCGTTTGTAGCTCAATGGTCTGATCTGCATATCTCGAATCGTTGAGGATATCAATTAACGTTTCACGCAGCAATGGCACAATGTTCACCAGTTCTTTATGCAGCATCACGTCGTTATTTTTCAGCCTTGTTGTTAAATTGAGATCCTCCATCACATCTTTGATGTACAATGATTTATTCTCTATGATGCTGGCATAATGTCTAATGTCTTGATTTGAAATAGGATAATTTGGATCTTTCATGATTTCTGCATAGCCTTGAATAGAGGATAATGGTGTTTTAATATCATGAGAAATATGACTGATCCACTCTTCCCGCATTTGCTCTAATTTGTCTTTTTCTTTTTGGCTTGAAGCGAGCTGCTCTGATAAGTGATTGACATTATAGAACACATCTTTATATATCCCCTTCGTTGGCAGCTTCGTCGTATAATCTCCGTTTGCGAGCCTCTGGATGCCATAAATGGCACGGCCGAGCGGTTTGATGAGTTGCCGGCTGAATAAGTATCCAATGAATAAGGCAATGATGGCATCAATCGATAATAAAATCATCGTCCCGATATTGAATTGCGCTATTAATTCTTTCGTATCAAAAGAAAATAAATATTTTCCGATGGAAGGGTCCTTAAATCCGATGAAGTAGCTGTATTCCTTACCCTTTCCATTTTTCCCTCCAGCATAGATCGTCGACATCAATTGCTTATCTTTATATTTATGTAAGTTTACAATTTCTATAGGTGTGTATTTGCTCTTTATGCCTTTAGGTGCTAGTGCATGATAGACGTCTTGTCCATTTTCGTCTAATATTTGAATCCACGCATTTTGTTGTTTTAAGGCTTGCTGTCCTTCTTTACTCACAGTGATATTTTGATCAGACAAGGTGATGTATTGTTCAAATGTTCTTGTGAAGGTTTCCGGCGTATTTTCTTCGTTTTGCTGACTGCTGGCTTGTAGTACAAGCCATATCATGAATCCAAATAAGTTAATAAAGACCGTGATAATGGTCACGATAATGACAGAGACCATGTATCTGCCTGTTAATCGCCATTTCATCTTTACGCATCCTTTACGACAAATTTATAGCCAAGCCCTTTGACCGTCACGAGAAATTCTGGTGTAGATGGGGAATGTTCTATTTTTTCCCGCAGTCTTCGTATATGAACCATTACCGTATTATCAGAACCGAAGAAATCCTCTCCCCAAACCGTTTGATAAAGCGTTTCTTTACTGATGACGCGATTCGGATGCTGCAAGAAATAAGTCATCAACATAAGTTCTTTCGGAGTGAGCTCAATCGCCGCTCCGTTTTTCGTCAGTTCGGCTTGCTGCTCGTTTAACTCAAATGGGCCTTTTTTGATCACGGGCTCCGCTTGAGAAAGCTGTACGTATGATGACCGTCTTAGCTGGGCTTTTACCCGGTAGGCGACTTCTTTTGGACTGAACGGTTTTGTAATGTAATCATCGCCGCCAATGGCAAGGCCTACAATTTTGTCTGATTCCTCTCCCTTTGCTGATAAAAAGATAATCGGAACATGCGAGACATCTCTGATTTGTTTGCAAATATCGTAGCCTTCTCCGTCTGGCAACATAATATCCAGTATGACGAGATCTGGTTGTTCTTGATGAAATTGCGTGAGCCCATCACGGGCAGTTGAAGCTGTTAACACCTGGTCAATGCCTTCTCTTGTTAATACGGTATGGATTAACTCTAAAATTTCTTTTTCGTCATCTATAATCAATACTTTGCTTTGAACCTTTGGCATGATGATCACTCTCCTGAAGTCATTGTTATTATTATACCCAAAGTGTTGACGTCGTGAAAAATCAACTTTCTATTTACACAGAAAAAAGCCAATTTTCTTTTTTAATGAGAAAATTGGCTTTTCGTGTTTCTCTAGCGTTTGACCACAAATGTTGTCACACTTTGAGCAGGGAGATGAGCCCAAAATTGATTTCCTGATATGTTTAAGTCAGTTCCAGGTTGAAGGTTGCTGCTGCCGCTCGTCACCCATCTAGACGCCTGAGAAACAGAGCCATTTTGCACGACTAAGTGTTGATTGACCCCTGCATTGTTTTTATTAATCGCCACAATGACGACCTGATTGTTTCCTTTGTAGGCTGAGACGAAAACATTCGGTTCAGGGCTTTTCGTTGCATCAATTCTGACGAAACCTGGTCGCACAAACTTGGAGAAATGCGCCATGTTGTATCCACGCTTGCTAATCATTCCATCTTCCTTCATAGGACCGTATGATCTCCTAATGTACCACCACACATACGCCTGAAAGTCCCCTTCCACCATTGAATGGTGAATATGCTCTGATACCCCTAATGCCTCAGGCCAGCGGTCCGCTGAATTGTTATCGCTATTCGGGTAGTAGACTTCTGTCATCCATAGCTCTTTTCCTGCCCCTTTTTGTTTGAAAAGAGGATAAGGAAGCTGGCTAATTTGGGTCCCGTATAGATGAGCGCCGAGAATGTCCATATTCCTTAGCGCCTGCGGATCGTTTAAGATAGGATCTGAGATATTCTTAAGGTATTGAAAGGATTCTGGTGCAATCACACGTGCATTAATAGAACCGGCATTTTCTCTCATGAATCGCAGGATTTCCTGAGGTGTCCACCATGTCCATTCGTGTGCATAATCGGGCTCGTTTTGAACAGAAATGGCATAAAGATTGACTCCGTTGTTTTTCATGTAAGTGACAAAATCATTCAGATGCTGAGCATATGCTGCGTATTGATTGTATTTAAGCCGCTTGGCAGGTGATCCATTCCGGTTAAATGTTTCAACCATACTGCTTGGAGGATTCCAAGGGGAAGCAATGACTAGAGCACCATGCTCGATCGCTCGTTTGGCCGTCGCGACTTCTCTGCTCCAATTGTTTCTGTTTTCGTCTACATAAATTCTAAGAATGGAAAACCCTAACTGATTTTGTCCATTGCCAAAGGCGGTTTCCCTTTGTGGTGCTGTCAAATCACCAATCCAAGCTGGATGGTTCATTCCGCCAAAACCACGAATCACTTGTCTTTCTGCATTAAGGTTAATGTTTGCGTCAGCTGCTGATACTTCAGCTACTCCGGGGCCTATGAACATGACAGATAGCATGGTGAAACACACCAATAAAGCAAGCATTGGTTTTTTTATACATGACATCAAATTTCCCACTCCTCTATCAAACATTTAAGCACCTTTATTCGCTACCTTTGAGTAAACTGCCAAGAATCAAATTGGAATAGATTTCCCCCGCCTGTTCCGGTAAAGACAAAAAATACGTTGTGCACTCCGGATGCGCCGTTAATCGCTGTTTCTATTTCCCGCCAGTTTTGTGTTCCACCGGTGGAAGGGACATTCAGTGTACCGACCAGTCTGCCGTTTGCGCTGTCAAGGCGTACTTCTATTTTCCCGCCTACTGTCGATGCGACATTGGCTTTAAATGTTCTAGCGCCATTGGAACCAAAGTCTACATTCCCTAAAGCGACCCAATCGCCATTTTGAATATTGGTGACATGCTGGTTATTCACTGGTCCTCCTGGTGCTGACGAGGCTTCTGTCAAAATGCGTCCATTCCAAGCGAATGTTTCAGCTTCAACACGTTGATATGGATTCAGATTAGATAGCTGTTTCACTCCTTCATAATTGGCTGCTACTTCTCGAAGGGAGCCATCTGCATTATGCACAAGCTTATTAATATGTGGAGAGCGATAGCCTTTGCCGCTTCCGTATAATGCAGAGCTAACGGTTTGCGTATGATACACCACATACCACTCGTTTTTAAAATTGAACACCGCATGATGGTTGTTACCGCCGCCACCAAAAAAAGCACCCGGATTTTTTAGAAAGTGTCCTTTATACGTGAAGGGTCCCATCGGACTTGAGCTCGTCATATAGCCGATTTCACCAGGTGGTTTATCAGCAGGATGTGAGCCGCCAAAATTGATGCAATAGGAATAGTAATAGGTTCCGTTATACTTATGCATCCCTGAGTCTTCAAACATAAAAGGAGCATCAATGGTGGATGCGCTACTGGCCACACTTGTCATATCAGCACCTAGCTTCAGGACTCTTGCTGTTTTAGGATTTGCCCATTGTCCCTGCGTTGGATTGGAACCGCCTGGAACGCCTCCGCCGGCATATAGATAACCCGTACCGTCATCATCTACAAATACGGCCGGATCAAAAAGCCATACAACTCCGGACATGCCAGGTGTACTTGGCGTAACGAGTGGTTTTCCAATCGGATCAGTCCATGGGCCGATCGGGCTGTCTGCTGTAAGGACTCCAATCCCTCCGCCGCTGTTAGCGAAATAAAGGAAAAATTTATCCTTTCCGTTGATCTTCTTTACCGCTGCTGATGGGGCCCATGATGCGCCTGCCCATTTGGCAATGCCTCTGCCGCCGTTTGCCCCATTTGCCCCCGCTACTGGAATCGCTCCGTGATCGGTCCAGTTGACCATATCCGCCGAAGAGATGACGAATACTCTATTCAGATTTGCAAATGAATTGTCCTTAATCGTTCCGTTGCTTTGATATTCATAGTCATCACTCGACATATAAAGGTACACTCTTCCGTTATAGGTAAGCGCAAACGGGTCTGCTCCTAAGTGATGATCAATGAGCGGGTTTGCATTTCCTACTTGCTTGGCAATAGGAGTGCTTGCCGCATTTGCTTCATATACCGGCAAACAACTCAGTACCAAAGTGAAGATCAATAAACAAACGCTACACTTCATCCTCGTCCTCATCGTGTCATTTCCTCCTGTTTTCATCTTCCTGATATTGGGGTTTAGGCCCAATTTCAAATTATGTTGATGTTTCGTGATGAAGAATGAATACAAAGAATGATTTCTCCCTGTGAATCCCTGTAAAGAGTGCGATGAAAACCCTTACTTTTTAACTAGAAGACAACAAAAAAATGCAGTCTCCATGTTGGAGCTGCATTCTTCCTCAATGTTTAATAAATGTAGGCTATATATAACGAGCGGTCACCATTTTCTTTCTCGTGTAAAACTCTACTCCATCTGTTCCATTGGCGTGCAAGTCTCCGTAGAAGGAGTCTTTCCAGCCGGAAAATGGGAAGAAAGCCATTGGAGCAGGGACACCAATGTTAATGCCTAACATGCCGGCTTCGATGTTTTCACGAAATTCTCTTATGCTTGAAGCGCTGTCTGTGTAAAGGCAAGCGCCGTTTGCGAATTTTGATTGATTGGACAGGTCGATTGCTTCTGCGAGTGATGAGACACGGACAATGGATAAGACTGGGGCAAAAATCTCGTCCTGCCAGATTTTCATTTGATTTGTGACATGATCAAAGATCGTTGGTCCGACAAAATACCCTTCTCCATTTGTTTCGTTATCTTGTCTGCCATCACGAATCAGGCTTGCGCCTTCTTCAATTCCTGATTGGATATATTGAAGAGTTCGTTCTTTATGCTCCTTCCGAATGACTGGTCCGAGAAAGACATCTTTATTTATTCCGTTTCCGATGACAAGCTGGTTGGATTCATCGACCAATTGTTGAATCAAGTCGTCTGCCACGTCTTCTTCCACTGCGACAACGGCTGCTGCCATGCAGCGTTCACCTGCTGATCCAAAAGCAGCACCAATGATCTGTTTTGTGGCTGATTCTAAATCAGCATCTTTCAAGACGATGGAGTGATTTTTTGCACCGGCAAGTGCTTGGACACGTTTACCATGTGATGTCCCTTTTTTATAGACGTATTCTGCGACTGGCTGAGAGCCGACAAACGAAATGACTTTTACCTTTTCATGTTCAAGCAGACCGTTTACTACATCGTGAGCGCCGTTGACAATGTTGAGCACACCTTTTGGAAGTCCTGCTTCTTCAAATAGTTCTGCTAACCGTGCAGCAAGGATTGGCGTCCGTTCTGAAGGTTTTAAGACAAATGTATTTCCGCAGGCAATGGCAAGCGGGAACATCCAGCATGGGACCATCATCGGAAAGTTAAAAGGGGTAATGCCACCGATGACGCCAATTGGGTAGCGGTACATGCCAGACTCTAGACCAGTCGCAATATCAGGCAGTTGTTTCCCCATCATTAAGGTTGGTGCACCAGCGGCAAATTCCACACATTCAATTCCTCGCTGCACCTCTCCTTTTGCTTCTGTTACACTTTTTCCGTTTTCCAGCGTGACGAGTTCAGCTAACTCATCCCATTTCTCTACGAGTAACTGTTGGTATTTAAATAAGATACGTGCGCGCCGGGGAACAGCTGTTTTAGACCAAGTGGTGAACGCTTCTTGTGCTGCTTGGACTGCATGTTCTACATCCGTTTTTGTTGAAAGTGGTACTTCTGCGATGATTTCGCCAGTAGCTGGATTATAAACAGCTTCCGTTTGGTTCGTTTCGGCGTCCACCCATTGTCCGCCAATATAATTTTTCAACGTTTGTACATCTGTTTTGGTCATGTTCCCGCTCTCCTCTTTGTTTGGATTGTGATGCAATCGTGTGTTGATTTATCGTCATTGTCTCATCTAAGGGGCCTTCATCTGTATACACTCTTTGTCAAATGAAACCACAGTTTTGCTTTACGTTCTGATAAAACATGTGAAGTCTATACCTTCTAGCTCTTTTGGTTCCGAAGATCTGTCCCCCCTTTTAGGTCGTTTTGTCTGTGTGTCATGATCATGTTAATCAATTGATGATATATTTTTGGTTAACTGTTGGTTAACTTTAGAAAAATCATAATATTAAAAACGCTTCCAGTCAATGATCAGTTTGTTGATCTAAAAAAACCTGATGCCAGGTGCATCAGGTTAAGACTGTTTATGTTAGTTATTTAGAAGAAATTGCGTATTGACTTGGCTCTGTATAAGCCGGGAGCATCTCCCCGTGTGCTTCAATTAATTCATTACATAGTTTGATGGTGTCACCAATTGATAATTCAGCACTTGTATGCGGGTCTAATAATGCCGCTTGGTAAATGTGTTCTTTTTTGCCGCTGATTGCAGCTTCAATCGTCATGAGCTGTGAGCTGATATTGGTCCGGTTGAGTCCAGCCAATTGTTCAGGTATCTCTCCGATATAACATGGCATGATACCGCTCCGGTCTGCAACACATGGCACTTCCACACAGGCTTTTTCAGGAAGGTTGTGAATGAGTCCTCCTGTGTTCAGTACATTTCCACCAAATTTAAAGGGAACGTTCGTTTCAATCGCTTCAATGATACGGGAACCATATTCTTTAGAGCGCGTATGCGTGATTTGTGTGTTTCCCACAAGGTCATGTTTCATCGTATTCCAATTGTTGATTTGTTCCTCGCAGCGTCTTGGGTATTCATCGAGCGGAATGTTAAACTGTCCAATCAGTTCTGGATAACGAGATTTGATAAAATACGGATGATATTCTGCATTGTGCTCTGAGGATTCGGTGACATAGTAGCCGAATTTATCCATTAGTTCAAAACGAACCATATCAGGATGCCGCGTTTTTTGTTTTTCTTTTGCTCTTGCTTTGATTTCTGGATACAAGTCTTGACCGTCCCGTTTCACTTCTAATAACCATGCCATGTGATTAATGCCGGCAATTTTTTCTTCAATGCCTTCATGGTCCATTTCAAGTGATTGAAATAAATCTTTCGTACACACCTGTACGCTATGGCAAAGACCAACCGTTTGAACCCGAGTATAACGCAGCATAGCGCCAGTCAATGTGGCCATTGGATTCGTGTAATTTAATAATAAGGCGTGTGGACATACTTCTTCCATATCCTTTGCGAAGTCGAGCATCACGGGAATGGTTCGAAGTGAGCGGAAAATACCGCCGATGCCAACCGTATCCGCAATCGTTTGTCTTAATCCATATTTTTTTGGAATCTCAAAATCAATAACAGTGCTTGGCTGATAGCCTCCTACCTGGATGGCATTGATGACATATTTCGCATTCTTTAAGGCTTCTTTCCGGTTGTGATACGACTGAATGGTCACATGTGCACCGTAGTTCTCTTTTAAGTGACGTAGCATCGTTTCTGATTCTTTCAGCCGGTTATGGTCGATATCATATAGCGCAAATTCAAAGCCGGCAAGTGCGGGAACGAACAGACAATCTCCTAATATATTTTTAGCAAACACGGTACTTCCTGCACCGATAAATGTAATTTTAGACATAGACGACACTCCTTTTTACATCAAGGTTGGATTACCCTTTAACAGAGCCTTGAGACAGCCCTGCGATAAAGTATTTTTGCAAAAGTAAAAACATCGTGACCATTGGCAGCATCGCAATAAGAGCAGCGGCGCCAACGAGCTGGAGCTGGTGTTGATTTTGACCAAAGAAATTGGATAAGGCGACTGTAAGTGTATGCATCTCTTTATCTTGCAGAAAGAAGATGGCAAATTGATAGTCGTTCCAAATATACACACAGGCAATGATTAAAACAGAAGCGGTAATCGGCTTCAGCAGCGGAAAAACGACGGTGAAAAAGACTCTGAGTGTTCCCGCGCCATCAATACGAGCGGCTTCTTCAAGCTCCTTTGGAATCGTCGACCGGATAAAACCGGCATATAGAAAAATCGTCAGTGGCAAAAAAGCAGCAACATTGTTTAAAATAGCGATTTGATAAGTATTCATCATGCCAATTTGTACAACCATTTTGTATAAAGGGACAAGGGCTGTGAGCGGCGGTATGACCATAATGGAAATGAATAAGAGATACACCGCTTGATTCAGCTTTGTTCCTCTTCTTGCAAGCGGATAGGCGGCAAGTGATCCAAAGATGATGAGTAGGGCAGCCGAGCTGAACGTAATGATCACTGTATTCAAAAAGGACTGGCCAAGCTGAGCATCTGTCCATGCCATCAGAAAGTTTTCAAAATGAAGCGTTGATGGGAACAACCATTTTGAGCTAAAATCTCCTATCCCCTTTAGAGAGGTCGTGACTAAAATATAAAATGGAATCAGGTGCAGCAATGTGATCAAAAGGGCGAGTAAGGAGTACCATCTTTTCTTTCGTTTATAGGCGTTATCCATCACACCTCGGTCTCCTTTCGTTTGAAATAAATGAGCGCTGCGACACTAACGACAAGGATGATGACAGCCATGAAGACACCTTGCGTCGCTGCATAGCCTGCATCCTGCCGTTTGAAATACAGATCGTACATAAAAGTCGACATCGATTGCGAGGAATCTCCGGGTCCTCCGCCAGTGAGGGCGACAATGACATCAAATAATTTAAGTCCACCGATCACATTGAGCACAACATTGATGGTGATAGATGGCATTAAAAGCGGTAATGTGATTCGCCAAAATTGCTGAAGACCTGAAGCTCCGTCGAGTTGTGCTGCTTCATAATAATCTTTAGGTATGCTTTGGAGTCCTGCTAAATAAATGATCATGGCAATCCCGACGAATTGATACGTATTCACAAACACAATGATCCAAGTGTTTAGCTGCGGATTACCAAGTGCGTTCATTGGATCAAATCCAAAAAAGGTAACAACGTCGTTTAAAGCACCACCTTGGTACGCAAAGACAAAATACCAAATATAGCCCATAGCAATCGGGCTGATCATGACGGGTAGATAGATCACGGTTCTTGTGATGGCTCTCATTTTTAAACTTTGATTTAATAAGAGTGCATATCCAAGACCAATCATATTTTGTAAGATGGTGCTCCCGATGCCGTAAAGAAGGGTATTTTTCACAACAAGCCATGTAGTTGGATCTTGCAGCAATCGTTTGTATTGATCCAGTCCGATCCACTCATACTGTTGTGAGAAACCGTTCCAATTTGTAAAAGAGAGCTGAATCCCGTTAAAAAAGGGATAAATGATAAAGGCACTGACAACTAGAACAGCAGGCAGATACATCCACCAAAGTGAAGAATTTTGGCTATTTTTCATCTTCTGTTTTGGAAAAGAGGTAAATGTCGCCGCCTGGTTTTCTTTTGTGATGTCACTCATTGGCTTCACTCCTGTTTCAGCATGAGCCTGCTATTGTTTTTTCAGACGTTTATATTCCTCTTCCATTTTCTTCGATAGTTGTTCCGGTGTGATGGAGCCTGCTAATAATTCTTGACCGGTCGTTGCCATGACAGCCCACATGCCGCTCGGTAAGTATTTTCGATCAAAATAGGGTTCAATCTTAATATCTTCATATTGCTCGTAAAATGTAGAGTAATAGTTTTTGGCTTTGACTTCTTTTAAGGCCGTTTCAGAGGAAGTGCCCTCTGCGATTTTTTTTGCGTTTTCAGGCTTTGCTAAAAAGTCAATGAATTGTTTTGCTTCTTTTAGATGCTTTGAGTCTTTCCATGCCGCAACAGTAAAGCGTTCCCCGCCAATCCAGCTTTGCTCATCTCCTTCATGAATAGCTGGTACGGGCATGGTGCCTACTTTGATCGATTGATTGAGTTCAGTCGCCTCAGGTCCTAAAGATCCTCCCACAAAGGTGAAAGCAATTTTGTTTTGTGCCATCAGCTCAGGTGCTTGGGATAGTTTCGCCGTGAGTACATCTTTGTTTAAAAGGTCTTGATCTTTCAGCTCCTTCATAAACTGTGCAAGCGGTGTATAGTGAGACCAATCAAATGATCCATTTTCAAGGTCTTTTCCGTATTGATGTTTTTGATCGGTAATGAGTAAAGGCGTTGCCAGCTCATCAAAGACTTGGGCAATATTTGAATTATCGCCTCCTGGGATCCAGAGCGGCACAACGTCTCCTTTACTTTTTTCTTTGACAGTTTGTAAAGCACTTTTCAGTTCATTCAGTGTTTTAGGAACTTTTATGCCATATTCTTTTAATAGATTGGCATTAAAACTAAGTCCGTCTTTTGCTTGATTCAGCGGATAGGCATAGACTTTGCCGTCTTTGTCTTTTAAAATTTGATCGAGTGAAGGATCGAGTTGTTTTACCCAGTCCATCTCCTTTAGATCAGCCACGTATTCGCTATATCGCAGCTTGGCCCAGCCGTGTGTATCAAATAGGTCTGGCATATCGTTTGCGCCCATTTTGACGCGTATCATATCTTCATAGCTGTTGCCAGGGAAGTTGGCATCAATTCGGATGTTTTGATGTTCTTTTTCAAAATCACGGATCACTTCTTCAAATGCCTTTCTCTCCCCGCTGTTACTCATTGTGGAGAATAGAGTCAAGGTCACTTTCCCGTTTGCTTCAGACGCACCGTTATTGCCGCAAGCAGACAAGATCATCGACAAAACTAGAGCTACACACAACATCAGAATTTTTTTACTCATCGTTTCCTCCTTTTGATTACTGAAAATTCAGACGATTATCGGTAGAATTCATGCGGTTGCGGAAACAAAAGAAGTCCATTATACTGGAATTCTATTCTTTTCAAAGAGATAAGAGAGCAATTGGGTGAACTGCGTTGTTTTCAGCATGATCTGGCCATCATGCTCAGCAGCTCCCTTCCTGCTTTTTTGTCTCTTTTTTGTTTGCTGAAATGCTCGTTCACCCCCTTTCATGAATTGGGCATGTGCTGCCTCTTTGCATGAGCTTTGTTGGCACGACGACTTTTAGGGGAAGCTTTCTTCCCTCTATCCGCTCAAGCAAAAGCTTTAGACCTACTTCCCCCATTTGTTCTGTATATACTTTAACCGTTGTGAGCGGCGGGCTTGAAAAGGAAGCGGCTTCGATATCATTAAACCCCACGATTGAGACATCTTGAGGTACACGAAGACCGGCTTCATGTAGCGCACGCATAGCGCCTATTGCCATAGAATCACTTCCGATAAAAAAGGCTTCTGGAAGATTTCCTTTCTGAATGGCTTTTTGCATAAGTGAGTAGCCTTCTTGCATCGAATATTCGCCTATGTGGATGTCATTCATATGAAGAGTTCCCGCTTCTTGCATTCTTTTGATAAACGTTGTTTGTCTTTCATCCTCAATCACAGCATTTCCTTCAAAATAATGCTCCCTCTCTTTCCCGCCAATATATCCTAGATGTGTATAGCCGAGAGATTGCAGATGACGAATGGCACGATCTGCCGCTCTGACAAAATCCACATGTACACAATCATACAAATCTTCATCCGCATAATGATTGATGAAAACGATATGTTCCATTCGGTTTGTCATCTTTTCAACCGTATCAGGGCTGATTCGTCCAATGACGATCAAACCGTCAATATCCTTTAGTATCGCCCCTTTATCCATGTTTCTTAGGCGAAAGGTATGGAGAGTGGACAGACCTTGTTTGGCATATTCTTTTTCAATTCCTTTTCGAATCGATGAAAAAAAAGGATCATTTAATTCTTCGTCAATGGATTGGGCGACAACGACACCGATGACTGGGGATGCGGGTGGGCTTTTTACTTCTGCTTGATCGGCTTTTCTTGCTCTGACTGGGGTATAGTTTAATTTCTTGGCTATGTCGAGGATGTTTTGTCTTGTTGCGTGTGAAACGGCAAGCGTTTGGTCGCCATTTAACACACGGGATACAGTAGAGACGGATACTTTTGCATCATGAGCAATATCTTTGAGTGTAGTCATAGGCAAACTCCTCATCATTTTTGACTAAATGTTTACTAAAGATATTTGAAGAATAACACATAAATAAAGCGCTTTCAATTATAAATTTGTGCTTTTTTGAAGTTTTTGAGTATGTTTTGATAAGGGGATAGCTCATTTAGTAAAATTGCGTAAAAAAGAGGATGGGTTTCATCCTCTTTTTTACTAAAGTGATTTCATTGTGGCTGTTTCTTTTGCGAACAATTGCTTCATTATTTCCCATGCTTTATCTAATTCTTCGTGAAGTCCAAATAAACCTGAGGTGCCGATGATGTAAATTTCATTTCCTGCCTCAGCAAGCAACCGGAACGTGCTTTCATTACAAGAGCCGTCTACCTCAATTGAAAATGAGTATCCCCGCTTCTCTTTGATTTCTTTCACCTCTTTCATTTTCGGAAGCATTTCTTTGATAAAAGGCTGACCCGCAAACCCTGGGTCAATTGTCATGATCGTCACCCGGTCTATTAAATGAATAAAAGCATCTAATGCTGCAACTGGTGTGGCGGGATTGAGAACAAAGCCGACCTCACACTTTCTTTCTTGGATATGCCGAATGATTCGAAAAACGTCTTTTTGCACCACTTCTGGATGTAAACAAATCATCGTTGCGCCTGCATCAATACATGCATCAATTAAAAATTCCTGAGGCTGTTCGGCCATTAGATGAACATCAATCGGAACGTCTGTCAGTTTCCGAAGTTGTTCAATGAAAAAGGGTGATAAGGTCATATTTTTTACATAATGACCATCCATGACGTCGACATGATAACGGTCTGCCCTTGTGTTCAGAAGCTGAATTTGTTCACGGAAGTGTGTTAAATCCATGCACATCAATGAAGGTGAGAAAATAGCTGTCATCCTGAAATGCCTCCTTTTTAAAGATGAAATAAAAATTTGATCAATCCAATCAAGATTCCGATGATACCGAAGTCTGTATCTCCAAATGTTGTCCCTTCAAAGCCAAGAGTGCCTAACACAGGAAGTAAACAAGCTGGCAAAAATGAAAGGAGTATTCCATTCACAAAGGAACCGGCGACTGCACCTCTCACTCCCCCCGTTGCATTGCCATATACGCCCGCTGTCGCACCGCAGAAAAAGTGCGGCACAAGTCCAGGAACAATGACAGTTAAACCAAACAAAGGAAGAAGGAAAATAGACACGATGCCTCCTGCAAAACTGCATAAAAAACCGATGATCACTGCATTTGGAGCAAATGGGAAAACAGTTGGCGCATCAAGTGCCGGCTTTGCCCCTTTAACGAAACGATCGGCAATCCCTTTGAAAGCAGGCACAATTTCCCCGATGGCCATCCGTACACCTGCTAAAATAATGTACACCCCAGCAGCAAAGGTAATGGCCTGAATGAGAATGAAGACAGCAAAGTTCGTACCACCACTAATGTTTTCTATATATGAAATTCCCGCAAACGGTGCAATCGCAAAGAAAAGCAAAGCCATCGTAATGGAGATAGCCACCGATGTATCTCTGAGAAAACCGAGTGATTTAGGCACTTGAATGGTTTCCGTTGATTTCTCTGGGCGCCCGACCCATTTGCCGATCATTCCCGCTGTAAAATAGCCGAACGTACTGAAATGACCGAGTGCCAGATCATCGCTTCCAGTGACTTTCCTTGTAAACGGCTGAAGGATTGCGGGAGCAATGACCATTGCCGCACCTAATACGATTGAACCAGTGGTGATCAGCAGTGTTCCTTGCATGCCGGCTGTTGACAGAACGACTGCAAGCATAGCCGCCATATATAGCGTATGATGCCCAGTTAAAAAGACGTATTTAAAGGGTGTGAATTTTGCCAAAAGCAAATTGACCAACATGCCAAAAATCATAATGAGCGCTGTCTGTGTACCGAATTCCTTTTGGGCAATGGCCGCCATGGCATCTGTATTTGGGACAACCCCTTGAATGTGAAAGGCTGCTTCAAACATCTTCCTGAAAACCCCAAGTGAATCAGATACGACTGTGGCGCCCGCTCCTAATATTAAAAAACCCATTGTTGTTTTTAAGGTGCCTGATACAGTATCGGCAGCTGACTTTTTCTGCAAAAGTAAACCAGCGAGTGCAAACAAACCGATGAGAATTGCGGGTGTGCCCAATATATCGTTCATGATCAGTTCTATCATGATGTGAATCCCCCTTTTTCCGTCGATTATATGTGTTTACGAAGGACGTCTTTAATGGCTTCCTGGTCTAACAAGTTATTTAATCCAGCGACCTTTCTTGTGCCGTCATCCAGCTGATCGATAATGTCTGTTGCGCCAATATAGAGGTCTGCTTGTTCATTTTTGCTTGTACTGAGATCGGTGTGATCCACTTCCGCTAAAAGTCCTAATTCTTCTAATGCCTTTTTGACATTCATTTCAACAATAAAGCTGCTTCCTAAACCGTTTCCGCATACAACAAGAATTTTTTTCATTTTCTTTTTCCTCCTTTATACTTGTGAAAATCGATTGATTAGTTGTTGAATGGCTGCTAATTCCTCTGCTTCAATCAATTGTCTCACCCGTTTTTCTTCACTTAACAGCATCGTCAGCTGTTTGAGTGCTTTCAGGTGGGTCATACTGTCAATGGCAGCTAATACAATGATGAGACGAACTTGCTTTTTTCCATCCTTTGAAAAGGAAACGGGTTGATGACATGACATAAGTGACATGCTTAATTTGTTCACGCCATCCTCTGGTCTGGCATGCGGAATTGCCACTTGTGGCGCAATCACAATATAAGGGCCATTTTGATGAACAGACTGGATCATCGCTTTCACATAACTTTCCTGAATCGCTTGTTGATCAAGCAAAGGCTGCGCTGCTTTTGTAATGGCCTCCTGCCATGTGTCTGCTGTTTGCTGGAGCTGAATGGTTTCTTCTGTTAATAAATCGTTTAACACTGGTTTCCACCCTTTCTGGTGTGATACATATGTGGAATGAAGCAGCTCCTTCAAGTCATGAAGCAATGCTTTTTCATTTTGAACGATGGTATGCTGCTGAATGATATTGAATAAAGCATTCACATGGTGCTCATCAAGCTTAGGTTCTGAGCCTTCTCCATATTGAAGCAATGTTTTTTTCTCATAAGCAGTGAGAATCGGGTGCACGAGATGAACAGGTTTTCCTTTAAACGATATAGGTGTCGTTGACACAACAAAGTCGGCATCAATGGATGTTAATTCTTCATATGAACGTTTTGATAACAGTCCGCGTATGTCGATGTAGCCGATTAATTCAAGAAGCTGCGTTTTCAGCATGTGACTGGTGCCAATTCCTTCTCCGCAGACAATGTAAACAGAACGTTTCGCAATCGATGAAATCCCTTCTCTTCTCATCCAGCCGCCAAAATGCATCGCCACATAGGCAATTTCATGATCGCTCATCTTTGAACAGGCTGCCTTCTCTAAATGGCAAGCAACCTTTTGCGTGATGTCAAACACCTCTGGCTGTGCATGTTTCATGGAATCTGTTAATTCATTGATGATCTCAATGTGATAGATGAGCCTATAATAGGCCGGAATTAAATGCATGGTTAAGTTTTGTTCCAAGACTTCTACTTCCTGGAAGGAAATACACGCATAACGCTGAAAGTCCATGATCATTTGTCTCGCAATGGTTCGAATGAGATGTTCTTCTGGTTTTTGACTTGTTGGAAGTTTTTGTTTTTTGGCACTGAGCCATAAGGTGCTAAGAAAATAGATTTCATCATCATGAACCAAAAGACTGGTTTCTTTTTGAATTTGCGCCATGAAACGAATAGCAGCCAAGCATTCATCTGTTTCCTGCAGTGTCCGTTTTTCTTCTGTTGAAATGTGTACAGCACGTCCTAGCTTCATCCGTTTAAAGTAGAAAAAGAGATCCATAGACAGCTGATCCAGCATGTCATCTGCAAATTCAAGCTTCAGATCTTGTTCGGATTGTTGAAGGAGATCATGTATTCTCTTATATGAGATAGGACCCTTTAACCAAACCGATGGAAACGTTTTTTCATTTTTTATCATGGTGCGAATGAAATGAATATAAGGTTTCAGCGCCAACCGAATTGTTCTTTCTTCTCCTGAAATTAAATAGCCACTGGCCGCCTGATAATGAAGTGTAAGCTGCTGTTTTGAAAGTGCTTCTTTTAGTTGTTTCATATCTTCAAGCAGTGTATTGCGGCTTACCTTCGTCATCTCCATAAAATCATCAATTTTTAGATGCTTTTCACTGCATGCAATGGATAGGAGCAAGATGGCACGTCTTTCTTTTACACATGGTTCATAGTCATGACCGACAAGAACAGTGTCAGCTTTTTCGATAATGACTTCTTTCTCGTGTGGATGTAAATAGTAGCCTCGTTGATCTTTTCGCTGGACGCCACTAAGCTGATGGGTTTCCAGCCAACTATTCATTCGTTTGATTTCAGCGTAGACCGTTCGAGTAGAGACATTCAGTCGATTCTGTAAATCTTCAATTGATAGATAAGTGGTCGTGTGAAGCAGCATCGATAATAAAGTCGTGCCCCTTTTGGTTAAGTGCAGTTGGAATCCCTCCCCTCTTCCCTTTGGTTATAAGTCTAATCAACTCGCATGAGTCAAAGAAGTCCAAATGTTTTCAGTAAATGTTGTGCAGGTTTTTGGGTGTTCTTTTGTTATAAGAAAAAGCACACTCGTTTGAGTGTGCTTTGAGACTTGTATACAAAGAGCTCTTTGTCTTCTTTTACGTGTTTGAGGACGAATAAACGCAAAAAACCTAGAATGGTATAAAGCCAGTCAAGGTTTTTTCACTTCTTATTCATCTTTTATTTTTCCTATATGTGACGCTTAAAATTATTTTTTGTTTAAACTAAATCCGAAATCCAAATCGTTTTCAAATGAAATACAAATACTCCAATCACCTTCTAATGATATAAAGTAGTGGTGCTGTGGGATATCTAAAAAATAGACTAGTAACTCTTCTAGATGTTTTAATTCAAACTGGTACCCAAACTCTGTAAGGTTATCCCCTATGTAAATTACTTGTAAGTTATTATCTAAATATTTTTCTTTTAATTCAGTTATAAAGAGAAGAGCATCAGAAAGTAACGATTCATGATTTGAGCTCTTACTATAATGTTTATTGGTTTGTAACCAATCTATTTTTGAACCAGCAAAATCAAATTTTTGTTCTATTAAGTCTAAATAAATTTTTGGATTTTTATGTACTTTGACATATTTAAGAAGGTCTTTTAATTCCAAATCCTTTATTAGATCTTCATCATAAGAATTCAATAAAATTACCCCCCTTTGTGTTTTTTAAAGTCTTTCTTGACAAAATCCATAGGAATCGCTGTTTCGTCATTTTGTTGCAAACAATTCAGTGTACAATGCCATTGTAGCTTGCTGATCCGTCTCTGACAAAGCATATTCATCTTTTTTTGACCGAGTTATATTGAATTTTCTGCCATACCAAAACTTCATTCTTCTGTGTTCAATCCCAATAATAAATATAGTGCTGAGTTGAAGAATCGCTTGTCATCCCCATTTTTTCATACAATTGTTGTGCTTTTATATTAGAAGTCGCTGTTTCTAAACAGATAAATCGGGTTCCTTTATCGTTTGCAAATGAAAATGCTTTTTTCATCAATTCCTTACCTACTCCCTTTTGACGAAAATCGTTTATAACAAACAAATCATTTAAAATGAACGCATCTTTCATCGCAACAGATGAAAATGTGGGATACAGTTGTACAAATCCTACATATTGTTCACCTTGCTTTGCAACAAACAAAATAGACTCTTGTTTACGGTATCGTTCCACTAGAAAATGATAAGCACCTTCTATATTAGAAGTCTGTTTATAAAATTGGCGATATTGATCAAATAGAACCGAAACTTGTTTTAAATCATTTTCATTAGCTCTTACTATATCCACTCTTCTATCCCCTTTTCATATCAATTAGTAGTATAATAATCGATATTCTGACATGTAAAAATGTACAGATTTATACTTTATTAAATGTCAGAAGGGAGGAATGAAGAAATGAAACATTATATTTTCCCTTTCAGTGCCAATCAACCAAAATATAAACAAATTTATGAGCAATTTAAAAAATTAATCGAGGAGGGAAAGTTAAAAACAGGAGAAAATCTTCCTTCCATTCGTTCACTAGCCAATGACCTAGGTGTTAGTCGCCACACTACACTACAAGCATATGATCAATTATTAGCTGAAGGATATATTCAAGCCAATGAGCGTAAAAGCTATAGTGTCAATGAATTTGAACCGATATTTCTTCAAACCTCTATTTCAGAAGTACCTAGAAATGAACCAATACAATTGATCGATTTCATTGATTTCAAAGCAAGTACTGTTGATGAGGAACAATTCCCTTTAAAAGTTTGGCGGCAAATTTCCAACAAAGTGCTGCAGCAATCCATTAGCTTTCAATATGGAGAACCTTTTGGAGAACCGGGGTTTAAACAAGAACTGGCTGATTATTTATTTCAAGCGAGAGGTATGATCATTAACCCCAAAAATATTATCGTTGGAAGTAATACACAGCAACTACTGTTGTATTTGGGATTTCTATTAAAAGAACGTTTTTCTAGTATGATTGTTGAAAACCCTGGTTATAGCGGTGTACGGGAGGTCTTTCATTTACATGGATTTGAAATGGAGAGTATTCCTGCATTAAAACAGGGTGTATTATTGGACCCACTTGTACATAAAAAGGGGAAATTATTGTATATCACACCTTCACATCAATATCCTACTGGTACTGCACTATCGATTCAACAAAGAATTGAATTGATTCAATGGGTACGATCAAAAAACGGTTTCTTATTAGAGGACGATTACGATGGAGAATTTCGATATGGACAAAAACCATTTCCTGCTTTAGCCTCTTTAGATGCTGCACATGTCATTTATTTTGGTACGTTTTCGAAAGCATTTCTACCAGCTATACGATTAGCATATATGGTGTTACCTGATTCATTAATCAATATCTATATGAGTAAATTTGAACATTTCGAACATAATGCTTCTTTATTGCACCAACTGACCATGACTGAATTTATGAAAAGTGGGGAATGGACAAAGCATATTAAGCGTATGCGCAATACTTATAAAAGGAAAATGAATTTATTGGTTCAACAAGTTCACCATCTATTTGGAGAGCAGATTGAGATCATTGGTGACAATGCAGGGTTATATATCATGTTACGTATATACACTCCCTATTCCGAAAAAGAATTAATTGAAAAAGCTCTTCAACAGCATGTTAAAGTGTATCCTACAAGTCATTTATTTATCGGAAATCCACCTGTACAACCGCACATACTGCTCGGTTTCGCAAACCTTTCTCTTGAACAAATCGAAAGAGGTATTTGTTTATTAAAAGAAGCATGGGAATAAGATTGGTGGTTCATTGGAGGTTTTTTGTAACTTAGATGGATATACTCATCTAACACTTCCTCTGGTGAATCAATATCCTGATGAAATGTCCCACCTAAAAAATCTTCTAACTTCTTTAAATAACTAGAGCTCTCATTCATTGAATCACCTCTGCAATGTATTATATCTTTTCTACTATTGAAAAAAGTTAAATAAATAAAAGGGTATAACATATTTTATATAACGAATATGTTATACCCTTTCTTCTTAAACTAACGCACCTGTTAGCATAACAAAAAAATGATTATTTTATTTTTTTTAGCATTTTAAAATTAGCCAACTTAACCCCCTTTTTTTCCACAGTTTGTGAACAAACAATTTTGTAACCTAGATGTTCAAAAAATGGCTTAGCTGTGATACTTGCTTCGGTATCAATTTCTAAAAGCTTTAGTTTCTTTGCCTCAGATTCGAGCATATCAACTAAAGCTGTGGCTATACCTTGTCCTTGATAATCTTTATGAACGAATAGTCTATCTAAGTACCCGTTATGCGTTAAATCGCTAAAACCAACAACTTTATCATTCACTTTAGCAACAAATGTTATATTTTGTTCCAATGATTCCTTCCAAGAATTCATTTTAGATTCTTTTTCATCTCTTGGTGCCCAAGCATCCAATTGTACTTGGGAATAATCTTTTGAATTTACGGAATGAACTGTTTCATAAAACAATGAAATAATCTCTTTTGTATCAGTTTCCTTAAACTTTATAATCTCCACTTTCTGTTATACCTCCCCTTTTTAGGATAAGCATCCTAATATACTTATCATTATTTCAGCAACTTCTTCTTGCGCTATACTGCTCCGTTAGTTGAAGGAGGGTGAACGTTATTCTCTCTTATAAATTTTTATAGACATCTGCATATGCTACTTTCAGTTGCTCTCTTAATTGCCTATTTTCCTCTTCCAACTTTTTGTTTTTTCTTTTTAGAGATGCAATGAGAGCATCTTTGTTGTTTTCGTTCATTTCTCGCTTTACTTATTTCGGTGTAGTTAACGCATCAGTGTGCTTTCTTACGATTTAGACTTAAGCAATTGCAGCTCTTGATCCATGATTTCAGCTGCTTCTGAAATAAATTGAATGATTAAATCCAATTCTTCTGGCTTGTATTCATTTGTGAGTTTTTTGGTGGATGCCGATAAAGATAGAAAGAGTTGTTTCACCTGTGATTTCCCAGCCGTTAATGGAACAATGATGACTCTTCGCTTGTCTTTTGGGTCCTTCTCCCTTTTGACGTAGCCTGCTTTTTCTAACCGGTCAATGAGTGCTGTGACTGCACCGGAGCTAAGGCCTGTTTTTTCACTTAATTCCCCCGCTGTGAGTGGTCCAAGTTCGTTTAACAAATCTGCTGATTTGAGATCTGTTGGGAAAAGGCCGAGCGATTGAGCGGCTGCTTGGTGAAATAGGACTGTTCGTGTAGCAAGGCGTCTCATCGTATGTATGATCTGGTCCGCTCTGTCTTCAGCCTCGTTCTTTATTGACAACTTGTTCTCCTCCCTTTAAAATCAATTTATCTTGATCATCAAGATAAATGTTCTCTTACTTTATGGTTAAGTTGATCATAGCAAAAATAATGAGAGAACGTAAGCAGGAGGTAAATGAAATGAATCACGTGGATAAAGGCAAGGCATCCACTCGCTTTGTTGTCGTCGGGTTGCTGTTAGGGATTTTTATGGCAGCGATGGACAACACCATTGTCGCAACAGCAATGGGAAGCATCGTCGCCGATTTGGGCAGTTTTGATAAATTTGCTTGGGTGACTGCTTCTTATATGGTGGCAGTGATGGCCGGTATGCCGATTTATGGAAAGCTTTCAGATATGTATGGTCGAAAGCGTTTTTTTCTGTTTGGACTTATTTTCTTTTTAATTGGATCTGCGCTGTGCGGCATCGCACAAACAATGGATCAGCTCATTATTTACCGTGCGATTCAAGGACTTGGAGGCGGTGCTCTTCTTCCGATCGCTTTCACGATTATCTTTGATATCTTCCCGCCAGAAAAACGCGGGAAAATGTCCGGTATGTTTGGTGCAGTTTTTGGTCTATCCAGTGTATTAGGACCGCTGTTAGGAGCAATTATTACGGATTCGATCGGCTGGCATTGGGTGTTTTATATTAACGTACCAATTGGTATCGTCAGTGTGTTCTTAATCGCCAAATTTTATCAAGAATCGCTCGAGCATCGTAAGCAGAAAATTGACTGGTCAGGTGCCATTACACTTGTCGTTGCGGTTGTCAGTTTAATGTTCGCCCTTGAGCTTGGCGGTAAATCGTATGCATGGGATTCTGTTCAAATCTTGACACTATTTGCTGTGTTTGTAGTCTTCGGCACCATCTTCTTCATTGTTGAACGAAAGGCCGAAGAACCGATTATTTCATTTTGGATGTTTAAAAATCGTTTGTTTGCGACATCTCAAATTTTGGCGTTTTTATATGGCGGGACGTTTATTATTCTAGCTGTCTTTATTCCTATTTTCGTCCAGGCGGTGTACGGTGAATCTGCAACAAGTGCCGGGTTCATTTTAACACCGATGATGATTGGGTCTGTGATTGGCAGTATGATTGGTGGAACGATGCAGACGAAAGTACCTTTTAGACGATTAATGACTATCTCTGTGATTTCATTTTTTGCTGGGATGCTACTGCTTGCCAATATGTCGCCAGATACAGCAAGATTGTGGCTTACGCTCTTTATGATGATTTCAGGTTTTGGTGTTGGATTTAGCTTCTCCCTTCTGCCATCTGCTTCAATGAATGATCTCTCTCCGCGCTACCGCGGCAGTGCTAATTCTACCAATTCGTTCATGAGATCACTTGGGATGACTTTAGGCGTGACGATTTTTGGAACGATACAAACCAATGTCCTGACAAATCGTTTAGCAGATGCTTTTAGCGGAATGAAAGGAGCTTCTTCTCAAGTTGGTGACCCACAAGCCATTTTCCAAGAGGGGGCACGCTCACAAATTCCGCCTGATATTTTAAATAAAGTGATTGATGCGATGTCACAAAGTATTACATATGTATTTATGATTGCTTTATTCCCGATTGCACTTGCGGCGATTACGGTCGTATTTATGGGAAATGCACGAGTACGTACATCAAATGAAATGAAAGAAAGCGAATAATGAAAAAAAGCAGAGCCGCATCGCTCTGCTTTTTTCATTTTATTGATATAAAAGTTGGGCTTTTCCTTCACTGCCAACGATCTTTATTTTAGATGTGACCATGTCTTTGGCTGCTTGTTTTGCTTTTTGTAAATACATACGCGGATCTAAACTTTCAGGTTCGTTTGAGAAATGATCACGAATCGCTTCAGAGTATGCATTTTTCAGTTCAGTGGACACATTGACCTTTGCCATACCGAGTGCGACACATCTTTTGACATCCTCATCTGGTACAGCTGAACCACCATGAAGGACAAGTGGTACATCGACAAGCGCTGCAATTTGTTCAATGCGGTCAAAGTCGATATCCGGCACCCCTTTATAGATGCCGTGGGCCGTGCCGATCGCAGGTGCTAAAGTAGGTACACTAGTTTCTTCTACAAATTGACGGCATTCAGATGGAATGGCTTTTTGAGCATCCTTTTCATCCACGACAATATCATCTTCTACCCCGCCTACCTTGCCTAACTCGGCTTCTACATTTACACCTACTTTTAAGGCAAGGTCCACCACTTCTTTTGTGCGACGTACATTTTCTTCATATGAATGCATGGAAGCATCGATCATCACGGATGTATATCCTGCTCGTATACAAGTAAGAATTACATCAAAATCAGTGCAATGATCGAGATGAAGGCCGATTGGGATTTGGTATTGATCAGCTGCCGCCTTTACTGTATCTGCAATGGCTTTTGCACCAAGCGATTGGACCGTGCCAACCGTTGTTTGCAAAATGACAGGTGATTTTAATTCAGCTGCCGTTTCGAGTACCCAGTAAATACTATCAAAGGAATGTACATTGAATGCGACAATTCCGTATTTTTCTTTTTTTGCTGCTTCAAGCATAGGTGTTGTGGAAAGTAAAGGCATAGTCAAACATCCTCTCTCGTCAGAATCTCTGTTTTTAATAAAGTGAGCATTTCTTCATTTGTTCTTGTTTCGAGCAGTTTTTGCCGTTTCGTTTCATCCATTAAGCCGCGTGAAAGAGCAGAAAGTGCTTGTAAATGAGTGGTTCCTGCTTCACTTTTTGGGATGAGTAAGGATAAGAAGAAAAAGCAAGGCTTCCCATCAAAAGCGTCCCATTCGATTCCGGTTTCTGTACGGACGATGACGAGTGCCGGTACTTGAATGGCGTCTGACTGTGTATGCGGAATGGCAAATCCATCTTGAAAGCCGGTTGTACTAAGAGCTTCTCTTTCAGCTAGTCCTTTTTTGACTGCCTCAGGAGATGTACAAATCCCTGCTTCAGAGGCAATGTCAGCTATGGCTGCGAAAACGCCAGCCTGTGAAGAAGCCGTTTCATGTAGATTCATATAAATATGTTCCATCATTTCTCTTCCTCCCTATTAAACTGCGGGTTTGTCTATTTTCTTGCGGTAAAGTCCGTATAGAATCGCACCTACAAGTGAGCCGATGAGTATGGAAAGCACCCACTGAAATGCCCCTGTGACGACTGGTAAGACAAGGAATCCACCATGCGGAGCAGGAACCTGTACGCCAAACAGATAGGTCAAAATGGCAGAGATGGCCGAGCCAAACATGATAATTGGCAGGACAACGACTGGGTTTTTGGCTGCAAATGGAATGGCTCCTTCGGTAATATGAGTCGCTCCGAGAATATAGTTGATCATCCCAGCATTTCGTTCTTGTGGTGTGAAATGTTTTCGGAAAATCGTTGTGGCAATCGCAATGATAAGCGGTGGTGTAATACATGCTGCTGACACCCCTGCCATGAAGTAAAGGTTACCTTCTGCGAGTAAAGCCGTTCCTGTGACATAGGCTGCTTTGTTAAAAGGTCCTCCCATATCAAATCCACACATGGCTCCAACAATTAAGCCTAAAAGCAATGGATTTGTGGATTGAACTGATGAGAGAAAATCCATTAATGAATGATTTAGCGCTGTAATTGGAACTAATAGCGGGGTCATGACAGCCCCAATTAAGAAAATACCGATAACAGGATAGATGAAAATTGATTTTAATCCGTCAAGTGATGCTGGTAATTTTTGAAGCAGGAATTGAAGAAGTACGATGATATACCCTGCTGCAAAACCTGCGATAATACCACCTAAGAATCCAGCGCCTCCATCGTTTGCAAGCAGGCCACCGATAAATCCGACAACCATCCCTGGGCGTTTGGCGATTGAATCAGCGATAAACGCTGCTAAAATAGGCACCATTAAGCTAAAGCCGAGCCCGCCAATGTTTTTCAAGTAGGCAGCGAACGGATGATACGTTTCATGCTGAGGATCAGCTGAGTAAATACCGAATAGAAAAGATAAAGCGATTAAGACACCGCCCCCAACAACAAATGGAAGCATGTGTGATACACCGTTCATTAAATGCTTATAGATGGTGTGTATCCACTTATTCGCTGACTTTTGTTGAGCGGATGAAGACGTAGATGGTTTTTCTGTTCCAGAAGCTCTTCCTTTCACTTGATGAACGGGTGCTTCTCCATTGATAATGCCTTGAATCAGTTCATTTGGCGTGCGGATACCCTTCGCTACAGGCACTTCAATCAGTGGTTTGCCGTGAAAACGATCTGTATTCACATCTTTGTCCGCTGCAACAATAACGCCATCTGCTTCCAAAATGTCTTGATCAGTTAAAGCGTTTTCAATTCCTACTTGACCATGCGTTTCAACTTTGATGTCGACCCCTAATTGCTCAGCTGCGATTTTTAATGCCTCAGCTGCCATAAATGTGTGCGCAATGCCTGTTGGACAGCCAGTGGCAGCGACAATTTTCTTACGGCTCATGTGAACTCCCCCTTATATGTTCTGAATGTGTATTTGCTCAATTAATGAATCAATGTCATGTAAATCACTTAACCCTTTTGAAAAGGCGGTAGATGCCCCTGTTGCAATGCCGTAGCGTAAGCATTCTTCCGAAGGTTGTCCTTCCAGCTGTTTACTTAGGAATGCAGCGAGCATGGCATCACCAGAACAAGCCGTATTTACGACCGTTCCTATTGGTGCATTTCCTTTTAATACGGCTTCATTTGTAAGGAATAGTGCTCCTTCCCCTCCTCGGGAAATGAGTACTTGCTCTGCACCCATCTCGATCAGCTTTCGCCCTGATTCAACGAGTTCTGTTTCTGATAAACGGTAGGTTTTTCCAAAAAATGCGGCCATCTCTTCTTCATTTGGTTTTAGTAAATATGGTTTGTATTGAAGTGTTTCTAAAACCGCTTTAGAGCTTGTGTCTAAAATAAATTTCACGTTGTTTTGATGACAAATAGCGGCTATCTCTGAGAAAATGCTAGCAGGAACGCCTTTAGGCAGACTGCCTGACATAATGAAGATGCTGCCTTTTGGAATGGTCGAGATTTTTTCGCGAAAGGCATCAAGCGCTTTTGCCTCAATAGCAGGTCCTTGATTCACAAGCTTGTATTCTTCCGTTGTGTTAATAAATACATTAATGCGTGTAATCCCATCCACTGGGATAAAATCAGTTTGAATGGAGAGATCGTTTAACGATTGTTCAATATATGAACCTGAAAACCCAGCAATAAATCCTAATGCAGTGCTGGTGAAGCCATATTTCTTTAGCATAATGGACACATTAACACCTTTTCCATTCGGCTGATAATCCTCATCTTCCGTGCGGTTGACTGTATCTGCCCGCATTTCTTTTAATGCAATATATAGGTCAATAGCAGGATTTAAGGTGCAGGTATAAATCAATTGGTTTCACCTTCTTTCTTTTCTCTAAAGAAAGTATCTCATACGATTCAGTGAAAATGTTTTCAGATTGTGTAAAGGTTTTCACGGTAAAAAGCCTCCCATCATAAAGTGTGGAAGGCTTTTTGAGTGTTTATTTCATCCGAATCACATAGGCGTCTAGTAAAATGCGGGCAATGACATGAAGCGACAGGCGGGACCTGACTTCGTAATCTGGGAAGAATGATTGTTCCCCTTTATATCCGACGAGTGTCATATCTGATATTTTACTTAATGTAGAATCAATTCTAGTTGTGACCGTAATGGTCGTGACTTGCTTCATACTGAGGTTTTGGCAGGCTTCTACTAGTTCCGACGTTTCTCCATTTAATGAAACAAAGATGGCAAGTTCGTTTTTATCAATGTCACGCGATTTGAGCCGAATGATATTCGGGTCGTCATGAACTTCACATGTTTTTCCGATGAGCTGCAATTTGATGGTCATCTCTTTGGCGATCATCTCTGAGAAGCCTCTGCCAAAAATATAAATTTTGTCCGCATCGTGGATTTTTTGAACTGCATCCTCAATTTGCCCAATACTTTGCAGTTGAATCGTCTTTAAGACCTCTTCTTCATTTTTTCGAATGGCTAGTTTGATGTCTTCGTCAATATTTTTTAGTTGATCACTATCATCTGTCATTTTCTTTTCTTGTTTCAATCGATATTTAAAGGATGTATAGCCATTGTATCCGATTTTCTTCATCAGTCTGACAATGGTCGCTGTCGACACGTTGGCTCTTTCACTTAATGTGACGATGGATAAGGTGGAGATATCCTCTAAATGCTGGTGAATATAATGCAGTAAATAACGTTCTGTTTCACTTAACGTTTGATACACATCACTTGGTATGTTAAATAATGGTTCATTCAATGCGATTCCCCCTTACTCATTTCATACTATAATTAAATGCCCTATGAAAACAAGGTGATTCTTTTATCCTGTATTTTTCATTAGAAAGCTGAATGAGTGAAATTTTGTTTTTAACATAAGCTAAGAAAAAGAACGGTTTGTGTGAAAGGAGTTGATCACTGTGCTTCAATTCTTGTTTTTTCTGATCCTTTTATATGTGGTGTATGTATTTTTGACCGCATTTGTCTTGTTTTATTTACCGTTTCAAAAAACATGTAAAGAACATTGCATCTATAAAGCTTCTTCCATCTCAGGAGACGACCAAGGCATAAATCAAGTCATGCTGCTTGATGACGGGTTTGAATCGGGTCAAGTGAGAGTTCAAATGATTCGCGAGGCTAAAAAGAACATTCGTTTGAGTTATTATTCCATTCAAAAAGGAAAAACCGCCGAATGGGTGCTTGGTGCTTTAATTGAAGCGGCTGATCGAGGAGTAAAAGTTCAGCTGTTGTTAGATGGCATTTGCCATAGCCTGCGTGGACCGCTGAAGCATTTGCGTTATGCTGTGGCGAATCATCCGAATATGGCCATTCGTTTTTATGAGCCTTTTCGTTTGTTCAAGCCATGGACGTGGCATAACCGCCTTCACGATAAGCTTCTTTTGGCAGATGGCAGGGTCGCTGTCATGGGCGGCAGAAATATTGGTGATAAATACTTTGCAGATCAGCCGCCGAAAGACTTTGCGTATGACCGAGATGTGCTGCTGTACAACGCCAAAAAAGGAAAAGTATTAGATGAAATGGAGCAGTATTTCGTTTATTTGTGGAATCATGATTTTACGAAAAGAACAAAAGATGTATTTTCCAAGGCAAAAGCGAAAAAAGGAAAAAAGCTAAGAAAACAGCTACTTCGATCTTATCAGGAAGCCATTCGTACAAAAGAACCCTTTGTCACGTCCACATATGATTGGGCAAAAGACGCCATTCGTGCAAAGCAGATTGCATTTTTCACAAATCCAGTGGAACGCTTAAATAAACGTCCGCTCGTCTTGAAAAAGTTAAACGATCTCGCACAGCGGTCAAAGCGTTCGGTTCTGATCCAGACGCCTTATGTCATACCGACACGGCCAATGAAAGACGGACTCACGCCATTACCAAGTGATATTCAAACGACGGTCGTGACAAATTCTCTTACAGCGACACCAAACCCTTTAGCATTTGCAGGATATTTAAGCACGAAAAAGGAACTCATGAAAACGGGTGTTCATTTGTATGAATATCAAGGGCCGTATTCAATTCACGCGAAATCAATGGTCATTGATGATAACTTAAGTATTATTGGAACATATAATCTAGATGCAAGATCCAGCTTTTTAAATACTGAATCGATTTTGGTGATTGATAGTGCACCATTTGCGTTATCTCTTACGGAAGCAATCGAACGAAAAATCGCTTATAGTGTTCTCGTAGCGAAAGATCGAACAGAATATAAAGCAAGCGACTATGGACAGAAAAAAAAGCCTTTCATGAAAAGGCTCCTTTTAACTGGTTTATCTACCATAACGGTTTTATGGCGGCGGTTGATTTAAATAAAAGGGCAGCTACTTTTGTGGCAGCCCTTTTTCTTTTGACTGCTCCTCTTCTACTGGTTCAAGCTTGGTTAACTTAAATACGAGGATTCCTGCCACAATGACAAGTACACCTAATAATTTTGTAAAAGAAAATGTTACTTTTTCTAACCCAAGCCAGCCAAGCGAATCAAATAGAAGCGCACAACCTAGCTGGGAGGTGAGAACAATCGAGATTCCATAAGTGGGACCGAGACGTTTGATGCTCTGAACAAGACAGATGACAACGCCTACCCCGATGGCTCCGCTTATCCAGTACCAGGCCTCCATATGCCTTAATTGAAACATGCCGGTTCCTTCTAACAAAAGACCCATCAAAAGTGAAGCAATAGAGCCCATTCCTAGAACTAGCGTCGTTGTTGACCAAGAGCCTGTATGCTCATTAACTTTACTATTAAAAATGGTTTGTAAGCTGACAAGTGCCCCAGCAGTGACAGCTAATATTATTCCTATGATCATATATAAGTCCCTTCGTTTCTTCTATTCATAAATATTGTGTTCTGCTATTTCTAAAAGCCCTTTTTGATCACAAATCGTAATCTTTCCTCTTCGCCTTTCAATCAGCCCTTTTTCTTGGAACTGCTGAATGACCCGATTAATATGGCGGTAGCTTGTTCCAATTAAGCTCGCTGCATCCGTGAGGCGAAGCGGCCGTGCACGCGCGTCATCATCACCTGTTAAAACAGACAATAAATAGCTTGCAAGCCTGACCTCTACAGGGTATAAAAGGTGGAAGCTTAAATCATTTGATTTTGTATAAAATTTGTTTGTGATGCCCTTGAGCAAAAAGGCTAAAACTCGTGGATCGTCCTTTGCATGCCGCATGAGGGCTTGATGAGAAATCCTGAGCATATGTACTTCTGTAACGGCTTCAACTGTATTGACCATATCTGTCTGCTGAACGTATTCAATATCTCCAATCGCCTCAAGTGGGTTTTTAAAGCAAAGAATAAATGTTTTTCCTTCCTTTGTGGTGGTGAAAATCTTTAATTTTCCTTTCACCAGCAAGTACATATACTCCCTTTTATCCCCTTTTGAACAAACCAGCTCACCTTGCTGATAGCGCCACAAGCTCACATGTGAGATGAGTTTTTGATGAAAGACATTCTGTAACTGATGCGTCTTCATATAAGAGGAAAAAAGAGATTCATCATGCAGCTCCTCCATCTGATGCCCTCCTTTATAGTTTTAAGATGATGACGCCTGCAATCATTAAAAAGATGCCTGCATAATGGGGCCATTTCATTTTTTTCTTCTGAACACCAAACCATCCTTTTGCATCGATGGCAAAGGTAAACGCAAGCTGTGCGATAAGTAAAGCAGCGATGGTGAGTGTCACACCAATGATTTGAATGGCAGTGACCTCATTAAAGATAATAATGGCTGCAAATGCACCTCCAATTAAATAAAGAGGCTGCACTTTTTTGTATTCCTTAAAGTGGCCATCCCGTACGATGAGTAAAATGACGAGAGAGATGATAAACCCTGTCAGCTGCGTGATCGTTGCCGCCTGCCACGTCCCGATATCTTGACTAATTCTGGCGTTGGCTACGCCTTGCAGTGTAATACAAGCGCCTCCTAATAATGCGAAAATAACACCTTTCATTCGTTCAAAAGCTCCTTCTTTTTTCAGTCTAGTTCCATTAAATGATAGATGCCCTCATGTTGAAAAGGACATATGTCCCACTTTGCGTATTATATCAGAAACTTTTTCTCATGCAGTTTCTCCGTTTTAGATTTTTCACAGTGGGTACAGTTTTATATGAGCTGAAAACAGAATATTGGATTGAATCACATATAAAAAGGAGACATGTCAGAATGAGAAATCAAGAGAAACACTTTATTAATGGAGAATGGGTCGCATCAACAGGAAACGAAACGACGGAGGTCATTAACCCTGCGACAGAGGAAGTCATTGGCACCATTAGTTTAGGAACGAAAGAAGATTTAGATAAGGCAGTCAAAGCAGCCCGAGCCGCCTTCCCTTCTTTCTCAAAAACATCTCGAAATGAACGAGTAGAAATGCTGGAAAACATTGTGCGCGGGTACGAAAAACGCAAGGATGAACTTGTAGAAGTGATGACAAAAGAGCTTGGTGCACCGCTGAAAGTGTCCGAAGAAGTTCATTACAAAATGGGTTATGAACATTTTTCTAAAGCAGCGGAAGCACTGAAATCTTATACATTTACCGAAGATCGTGGTGGACATACGATTATAAAAGAGGCGATTGGTGTCAGTGGATTAATTACACCGTGGAACTTCCCGACGAATCAGACATCTCTTAAAATTGCGGGTGCCATTGCGGCAGGTTCACCAGTTGTCTTAAAGCCAGCGGAAATTACCCCTTTTGCTGCGATGATTCTTGCAGAAATTATTGATGAAGCAGGTGTACCGAAAGGAGTCTTCAACTTAGTAAACGGAACGGGTGACGTGATTGGCGACGGCATTAGCTCACACCCTGATATTGACTTCGTTTCATTTACAGGATCAGGTGCCGTCGGCTCTAAAATTATGGAAAACGCAGCGGACAATGTGAAGAAAGTAGCACTTGAGCTTGGCGGAAAATCCCCTCTTATCGTCTTAGACGATGCAGATGTGGACGAAGCAGCAGAAACAGCCATTCATCATATTGCAATGAATACAGGTCAAGTGTGTTCTGCAGCTACACGTGTGCTGATTCCAGAATCAATGAAAGACAAGTTTGAAAAAGCGCTGCTGAACGCCCTGCCGAAGTTTACAGTTGGTGATCCGAGAGAAGATCACGCTACTGGCCCGCTTGTTTCTAAAAAGCAGTGGGATACGGTGCAATCTTATATTGAAAAAGGAATCGAAGAAGGTGCTACCCTTCTTGCTGGGGGAACTGGAAAGCCAGACGGAATCGATAAAGGATATTTCGCCAAGCATACCATTTTCACCAATGTGAAAAATGATATGACCATTGCGCAAGAAGAAATCTTTGGGCCAGTCATGAGTGTGATCACGTATCAAGACCTCGATCATGCCCTTGAGATCGCCAACGATACAGTGTATGGTCTTGCCGGGTATGTTGTTGGTCAAGATGAAAAAACATTAAAATTTGTCGCTGAACATATTCGTGCCGGTCAAATCACCATTAACAATGCTGAAACAGATTACTTTGCCCCATTTGGCGGTTTTAAGCAGTCTGGTATCGGAAGAGAATGGGGAGACTTCGGTATCGAAGAATATTTAGAAGTGAAAGCTGTGATGGGACTTCCAACGGCGTAAATAAAGAAAGGAGAAAAACCTTAAGGTTTTTCTCCTTTCTTTATTTAACAATAAGAACCCAGTTCGAATTTTAAGAACATCTCATACTCTCCTATTTATTCTTATCTATAATGATAATACTTATCAAAAAGAAGAGTATTATTTGATGAATAATCGAGAATTTAATTTTTAACTAATTCCCAAAATTACTTCAACTTCTTTAATATGATCTAATTCATAGAACATAAAAAATTCAGCTTCTTTTAGATTTGGAGATTTCATCAAAATCTCTAAACGATCAGAATAATAACCAAAAGAGATTGTTCTCCAATTCACAGCTCTTATCTTTTGCAATTGTTTATAATCCTCTTGGAATTTTTCCTCTCGTTTTAATTTCATTAAATATATTTCATCAATTAAATTGAAAAGTTTATTTGTTTTGGAAACATCAAATCTTCTAATGAGAAGAACAATAAAAACAATTATTAAAATACTTGAAGCAAAATATAAATAAGTATCAAATATACTGAATGAAAGTTTATCAAAATCATTCTGCTGCTCATGTGAGCTATCAAGTAATTTCGGATCGTTAGAATTGTATTTTCTAGAAATAAAATTTAATCCAAAGTTAAAATATGAATTAAAGTAAGAATTCAAAAATAAAAATATTGGCACAATTGTTATTGTAATAATTGAAGCTTTTGTAGAAAAATTGGCAGCTCTTTCGTATTTATCTTTCGCATAAATTCGTAAATCAGAAATTTGACTCAGATTTAATTTTTCTAATTCCTTTCTATGGATTGACACATTCTTTGCTAACTTAAACTTAACTTTTGGATCTTCTAAATCTCTAATAATACTCATATTACCTCCTTGACTAAACATGTTCATTTCACCTTGCACAGCTATTAGAAATCTTAATCATGACAATCAATATTATATATTTTACTTAATGGCAAACTTTCGGTAAAGTTCAAATTGAACCTATATATATAATTCCTATCGAATTAATCTATGTTTATATTCCTTGTGAGGTGGATATTGTTGCAACTTCATGTATTGAACAGTCCGTTTAGCCAGGAGCAGGCAGAGTTACTCAATCAGCTGCTTCCGACTTTAACAGAACAGCAAAAAATTTGGCTTACTGGTTATTTATCAGCGCAGGCAGCGCTTGCCGGCTCAGAAGCTGTCACTTCGGCGCCTTCTGCCGCAGCACCTGTCCAGCCTGTGAGCAAAGATGTGACCGTGCTTTATGGGTCGCAAACAGGCAATTCCGAAGGGTTAGCAAAAAAGACAGCCCAGCATCTTGAAGAGAAAGGCTTTCAAGTGACGCTCTCTTCTATGTCCGATTTTAAACCGAATAATCTGAAAAAAATAAACAATTTACTGGTCATTGTCAGCACACATGGCGAAGGAGATCCGCCGGATAATGCCCTTTCGTTCCATGAATATGTTCACGGCAGACGAGCGCCAAAGCTCGATCACTTAAGCTTTTCTGTTCTTTCATTAGGTGACAGCTCGTACGAATTCTTCTGTCAGACAGGAAAAGAATTTGATGAACGCTTCCAAGAGCTTGGCGGTACACGCCTGTTTGACCGGGTGGACTGTGACCTTGATTATGATGAGCCATTTTCAGAATGGCTTCAAGGTGTTGCCTCTTCTTTGAGTGAAGGTGAAGCTGTATCAATTCCGCAAGAATCAGCGGGAGTCAACAATCAAGCCGTTTCTGAATATTCAAGAACGAATCCTTTTTATGCTGAAGTTCTTGAAAATATCAACCTAAATGGGCGTGGATCTAATAAAGAAACACGTCACTTAGAGCTTTCGCTTGAAGGTTCAGGCCTCGTGTATGAGCCAGGTGACAGCCTTGGCATTTACCCGACAAATGATCCTGCACTTGTCGATGAACTGATTCAAACATGCGGATGGAATGCAGAAGAAGCCGTCACCGTTCATAAAAACGGAGACACTCTTCCTTTAAAAGAAGCACTCACCTCTCATTTTGAGATCACGGTTTTAACAAAACCACTTCTTCAAAAGATCGCTGAACTGACAAAAAGTGAATCCTTGCATGCCCTTTTAGAAGAAGGAAACGAAGAAAAACTGAAAGAATATATCGCAGGCCGGGACCTAGTAGATGCGGCTCGTGATTTCGGTCCTTTTGAAGGAACCGCCGCAGATTTCACGTCCATTTTAAGAAAAATCCCTGCACGCCTTTATTCCATTGCAAGCAGTCTCAAAGCAAATGATGAAGAGGTTCATTTGACGATAGGGGCTGTCAGATATGATGCGCACGGCAGAGAACGCCAAGGTGTTTGTTCGATTTTATGTGCAGAGCGCCTGCAGCCAGGTGATACGTTACCTGTTTATATTCAGCACAACCAAAACTTTAAGCTTCCTCAAGATCCAGATGCACCGATCATTATGGTAGGACCAGGCACAGGCATCGCTCCTTTCCGTTCATTTATGCAGGAACGTGAGGAAATGGGTGCAAACGGAAAGTCATGGTTATTCTTCGGTGATCAGCATTTTGTGACGGATTTCTTATACCAAACGGAATGGCAAAAGTGGTTAAAGGATGGCGTCTTAACGAAAATGGACGTGGCTTTTTCAAGAGATACTGAGGAAAAAGTATATGTCCAGCACCAAATGAAGAAACAAAGCAAAGAATTATTTGAATGGCTTGAGCAAGGTGCTTACGTGTATATTTGCGGAGATGAAAAGCATATGGCGCATGATGTCCACAATACCCTTCTATCCATCATTCAAGAAGAAGGTGCGATGAGCAAAGAAAAAGCAGAAAGCTATCTTGCCAACTTACAGCAACAAAAACGCTATCAGCGTGACGTTTATTGATTTGATGCTTGAAAGAAAGGAGCTTTTACTTACATGGTGAAGACAGCATTAACAGCGCCGGATGGACCTCCGAGCGACGTAGAGGAAATCAAAGAAAAAAGTGATTATTTACGGGGTACGTTAAAAGAAGTGATGCTTGATCCGATTTCAGCGGGAATTCCGGATGATGACAACCGTCTGATGAAGCATCACGGCAGCTACTTACAAGATGATCGTGATCTGAGAAATGAACGACAAAAACAAAAGCTTGAGCCTGCCTATCAATTTATGCTGCGTGTCCGTCTGCCTGGCGGAATCGCCACATCTAAGCAGTGGCTTGTGATGGATGAGCTTGCTCACAAATACGGAAACGGTACGTTAAAGCTGACTACTCGTGAAACCTTTCAGCTTCACGGTATTTTAAAATGGAACATGAAAAAGACCATTCAAGACATTCATTCTACTATGCTTGATACGATCGCAGCTTGCGGCGACGTAAACCGGAATGTCATGTGTACTTCAAACCCCTATCAATCAGAAGTGCACCATGATGTATACGAGCTGGCGAAAAAATTAAGTGATGACCTGCTCCCGCAAACAAGAGCTTATCACGAAATTTGGCTTGATGAGGAAAAGGTTGCGGCAACGCCAGATAAGGAAGTTGAACCGATGTATGGTCCGCTTTATTTGCCAAGGAAATTCAAAATTGGCGTGGCCGTCCCTCCTGCTAATGACATTGATGTCTTTTCGCAGGATCTAGGCTTTATTGCCATTATCGAAAACGATCAACTGGTCGGCTTTAATGTCGCAATTGGCGGCGGAATGGGTATGACGCATGGTGATACAGCGACTTATCCGCAGCTTGCAAAGGTCATCGGCTTTTGTACACCTGAACAAGTCGTAGAAATTGCCAAACAAGTCATCACCATTCAACGTGACTACGGAAACCGTTCCGTGCGAAAAAATGCCCGCTTTAAATATACGGTGGACCGCCTTGGTCTTGAGAATGTAAAAGAAGAACTTGAGCGCCGTCTTGGGTTTACTCTTTTAGAGGCAAAAGATTATCACTTTGATCATAACGGTGACCGTTATGGCTGGGTAAAAGGCATTAATGGCAGATGGCATTATACGATGTTTGTAGAAGGCGGACGCATCACAGATTATGATGATTATCCGCTGATGACAGGCATCCGTGAAATTGCCAAGGTGCATACGGGTGACTTCCGTCTAACCGCCAATCAGAATTTAATCATTGGGAATGTGACAACTCATAAAAAGAAACAAATCGAACAGCTCATTCAGAAGTTTGGTTTATCAGACGGCCAGCAGCATTCTGCCCTGCGCCGCAGCTCAATGGCTTGTGTCTCTTTGCCAACTTGCGGTTTAGCGATGGCTGAAGCAGAGCGCTACCTTCCACGATTGATTGATAAAATCGAAGACATCGTTGAAGAAAACGGATTAAGTGATAAAGAAATCACCATTCGAATGACTGGTTGTCCAAATGGTTGTGCTCGTCATGCGCTTGGAGAAATTGGATTTATCGGAAAATCACCTGGTAAGTATAATATGTATCTTGGTGCCGCATTTGATGGCAGCAGATTAAGTAAATTATACCGTGAAAATGTGGGTGAGGAAGACATTCTAAAAGAACTTGGCTCTATTCTCCCCCGCTACGCAAAAGAACGAGAAGAAAATGAACATTTCGGCGATTATGTCATTCGTGCAGGGATTGTGAAAGAGACAACAGATGGAACAAATTTTCATGTGCAATAAAAAGAGACAGGAACCATCCTGTCTCAGATTGTTGACAAAGGGCTAAAATGAACTTGATTTTAGCCCTTTGTCTTCTTTTCAGCGTGATAGAAAACCTTTGCAGTCTAGGAAGGACGAGCATCGGCGCGGAACGAATTTGACATTCGTGAGCACCGAAGCGCAGGACTGACACCGAATGCGAGGGTTTGTCTACACGCTGAGACAGGAACCATCCTGTCTTTTTTATTTTTTCTGTCTCTTATTCAAGTATTCGGTCAGACTCTTATATACATCTGGATTGTCTAATGAAGATAGATCGGGTGAAGGCTGCTCTTCATACGCCCCTTTCAGTAAACGTCGTACAATTTTTCCATTCCTTGTTTTCGGTAAAGCTGAAATGAGATGAACTTCTTTTGGTGTGAGCGCTTTACCAGCATGTGAACCAACATGGGCTGAAAGCTCTTGGATAAGGGTTGCTTCTTCAAAAGCATGAGGACTGGTCACGATGAAACAGACGAGCGCCTCCCCTTTCACCTCATCCTTTACCCCAATCACAGCGGCTTCATGCACGGCAGGATGCCATGTAAGGATGGATTCAATTTCAGCTGGCCCGATACGTTTCCCTGCTGTATTAATGACATCATCCGATCTGCCGGTGATGTGGAATTCTCCGTCCTCTGTTTGCATGACCCAATCTCCGTGTGTCCATACACCATCAAATCGTTTGAAATACGTATCTTCATAACGCTCCGGTTCGTTCCAAAAACCACATGTCATGCCGACCCATGGCTTTTTCACCACAAGCTCCCCTACTTCATTCATCACGCTTTGCCCAGCTTCATTGTATACATCTGCCGCCATTCCTAAGATCGCCGCATTAAAGAGAATCGGTTTGATGGGACGAAGCAGCGTACTGCCTACAATGCCACCAGAAACCTCGGTTCCTCCTGAATAATTTAAGATGGGGATGTTCTTTTGACCAATGGTGTGAAATAACCATTGCCACGGAGCTTCATTCCATGGTTCCCCTGTAGAAATAATGGCTTTGACATGCGATAGCTCGACCCCATCAATCGTTTGCTGCATCGCAGAACGAACAAATGTAGGGGAAAGCCCAAAATGAGTGACTTTCTTCTGATGGATGAATGACCAGAGCTGCTGCTCATCTGGATAATCGGGAGCGCCGTCATATAAAACGATGGCAGCTCCATTGATCAAGCCGCCAAAGACGAGGAATGGCCCCATCATCCAGCCCATATCAGTCAGCCAAAACAACCGGTCTCCTTTTGCCACATCCATACATAGCCCGGCATCAAAAGCTGCCTTTATCGGAAAGCCTGCGTGTGTATGAACGGCTCCCTTTGGTGTGCCGGTTGTGCCTGACGTATACAAGATCATCAGCGGATCTTCATTTGTGACATAGGTCGCGCCGGTGATCGGCTGTTCTTGTAACAAATCATTTAGCAGGACATCGCCCTGATATCCGGTATGAGAGGAAGTGTGCACAATCACTTTTTGCACAGTTGCTGTTTTGTTGATGGCATCCGCCACACATTCCCGCATGTTGATCGTTTTCCCTCGCCGCATCATTTCATTCGCTGTGACGACAATGGATGCGCCTGACGCACGAATGCGTACAGCGAGTGGCTCGCTTCCATAGCCTGAGAAGACTGGGCTGAAAATAACACCAATCTTTGTAAAGGCAAGCATGACGGCGACCGTTTCTGGAAGCATTGGCATATAGATGATGGCTACATCCCCTTTTTGAAGTCCTTCTTTCAAAAAGCCAGCTGCAAGACGGCTCACTTTCTCTTGAAGTTCGAGAAATGACCATTTCTTTTCTTCACCGGCTTCATTGCTCCAAATGATGGCGGGCTGATGCTTCGTCTCTTCTTTTTCTGCCCATTTGTCCACAGCCGTTTCGGTGATGTTAAGTGTGCCGCCCTGATACCATTTCGGCCACATCAATGAGTGGTGACCTAATGCCGCTTCATATGGTTTTTTCCACTGAATGCCGACCGCCTTTTCCGCTTCTCTCCAAAACCAGTCTGTGCGTGCAATACTGGCTTGATAGAATGAGTCATACGTAGAAAAACCAAGAGATTTCATCCACTGATGCAAACGTGTTTTTTGGCTCTGCTTTTCTTCCGGTATCCATTCTGGTTTCAGGTTGATCATGAGGACTGCCCCCTTTAGACCGGATAGACCGGATGTTTTCGTTTCGTAAATGTCATGTCTTTCGATGAATAGGCTAGTAATCTATGACAAAGTTCCGTTCTTAGACGGTCAAATGGGATGACGCCATCGACAATCATTTCAGAGGCAAGCTCATAGATATTCATATCTTCCTGGTATTCCTTCCGTTTCTCTTGTATAAATGAAGCCCTCTCTTCGGGCGGTAGTTCTGCAATTTTATTTGCATAGACGGCATTTACAGCGGCTTCTGGACCCATCACAGCGATTTGCGCCGATGGAAGAGCGAGACAGCAGTCTGGCTCAAAAGCAGGGCCTGCCATTGCATATAGTCCTGCTCCGTATGCTTTACGGACGATGACGGATATTTTCGGAACGGTCGCCTCTGACATAGCGGAGATCATTTTTGCCCCATGACGAATAATGCCGGCTTGTTCCACTTTTGTTCCAATCATAAATCCTGGTATGTCCGCAAGAAAGAGCAGCGGGATATGAAAGGCATCACAGAGCTGAATAAACTTGGCGGCTTTATCAGCTGAGTCGTGGAATAATACGCCGCCTTTTACTCTTGGCTGATTGGCAATGAGACCGATAGGCTGACCGTTCATTCTGCCAAAGCCGGTAATTAACTCTGCGGCAAACAGCTTTTTGATTTCAAAAAATGACCCTTCATCAATCAGTAAATCGATGAGTTGATACATATCAAATGGGGTATTCTGGCCTTTAGGAATTAAGTCTTGGATGGTGATGTTAGATGGTTTAGGTGCTTTTGCTGCTGTCGTTTTTGGTTTTTCTGTATAGTTGGCAGGCATATAGGTTAAATAATCACGTGCAATTTGAATGGCCTCTTCCTCTGTTTTGGCTAATATATCTCCGCATCCAGAAATGCTGCAATGCATTTTCGCACCGCCCATTTCCTCAAGTGATACTTTTTCACCGATCACCATTTCAGCCATTCGCGGCGAGCCTAAATACATAGAGGCATTTCCTTCGACCATCACGACAATGTCACAAAAAGCAGGGATATAGGCACCACCGGCTGCAGAAGGACCGAATAGTAAACAAATTTGAGGAATGCGCCCAGACAGCTTGACTTGGTTATAAAAAATGCGCCCTGCTCCTCTTCTGCCTGGGAACATGGCGATTTGATCGGTGATCCTTGCACCCGCAGAATCGACTAAATACAGCATAGGACAATTGAGCTTCTCGGCCGTTTCTTGAATTCGAATGATTTTTTCTACTGTTTTGACGCCCCACGATCCTGCTTTAACCGTAGAGTCGTTTGCCATGACACAAACAGTCTGCCCATTCATACGCCCGGTTCCTGTGACGACACCATCTGCTGGTAAATGTTCATCTTTGCACTCTGCAAACATGGCATCTTCAATGAAAGAATCCTCATCTAATAACAAATGAAGCCGATCACGGACAAATAATTTTCCTTTTTCTTTGTTTTTTTGATGGTAGCGTTCTGCCCCGCCCTTTTCAATTCGTTGTTTATTTAATTCATATTCTTCGATCATAAACATTCCCCTTTCTTACTATTTGCCAATGTAATGAGGCGTTCGTTTTTCTTGAAAAGCCTTGAGACCTTCTAGTCGATCTTCTGTATGAATTAGCCGCAGATAAGCTTCGTATTCTTTCGTCAGCCCTGTTTGCAAATCGTGATCAAGGCTGGATTGAATGGCTTGTTTTGCTTCTTTTAAAGCAATCGGTCCATTCTTGGTGATTTGTTTTGCGAATGTGATAGCATCATTCATCAGTGAATCGACTGTAGAGATACGTTCAATCAGTCCGATTTGAACGGCTTCTTCTGCTCGTAAAGAAGTGCCTGTGAAGATCATTTCTTTCGCTTTCCCGGGTCCGATCAGGCGCGGAAGTCTTTGTGTGCCCCCTGCTCCCGGCAGGATAGCTAGTCCTGTTTCCGGCAGGCCGAGCGCTGCACCCGCTCTTGCGATGCGGAGATCACAGGCGAGCGCGAGCTCAAGACCTCCGCCAAGTGCGTGTCCGTTTATCACGGCAATGACAGGAACGGGCAAAGATTCAATGTCTGTAAAGGTTTGCTGAATGGTCAGAACAGCTTCTTTGGCTTCTTGTTCTGTCATCAATCGCCGTTCTTTTAAGTCTGCTCCTGCGCAAAAAACTTTAGCGCCAGCTCCTGTCATGAGCAAACAGCGGATGTTTTCATCATGTTTGATTTCTTGAATCGTTTGGTTAATTTCCTCTAGCATAGCAGCTGATAGAGCATTGGCTTGTGCTGGTCTATTTAATGTCATGATGCCAATATGATCATCTTGTATTGAAAAATGGACCAATGATGTCATGTGATTCACCCTTTATCAAGTAGTGTGAGACTGAAAAGCGCGTAAACAGTGACTTGGCAGGGTTCGATCCACTTTTGCTTCAATCCATTCAGCCGCTTTGATCAAGCGAGGGAGGTCGACATTTGTTTCGATCCCGAGTTTGTGAAGCATGTGTACCACGTCTTCTGTCGCCACGTTTCCGCTGGAGCCAGGTGCATAAGGACAGCCGCCAAGCCCCCCGCTAGAGGCATCAAACATGGTGATGCCGGCTTTTAATGCTGTATAAATATTGGCAAGCCCCATTCCTTTCGTATCATGAAAATGAAGCGCGATTTTATCAGCAGGAAAGCGTTCAAGTAAAAGGTCTAACCGTCTTTCTACTTGCAGCGGATGGGCTTCCCCAATGGTATCCCCAAGTGATATTTCATCAATGCCGAAGGACAGCAACTGTTCCGTTAATCGCAGCACTTGGTCCATCGGTACTTGTCTTTCATAAGGACATCCAAACACGGTTGAAATATAGGCCCGCGTTTGCCGTCCTTCTGCTTTTAAATCGGCTGTCATTTGTTTGATCACAGGCAATGTTTCCTGTATAGATCGATTCATATTCTTTTTGTTATGTGTCTCACTCGCTGAGATAAACATAGCCCCTAGCTCAAGGTTTGCTTCAAAAAAATGAGCTAACCCCTTTTCATTTGGGATGAGTGCGGCATAGGTAATATCCTCTTTTTTGTTTAATGATTGGGCTAATTCTTTGGCGTCTTTTAAGGCTGGAACCCATTTCGGATGAACAAATGAGGTGACTTCAATATAAGGAAGATGGGCTTCTTCGAGTAAATGGATCCATGTTCGCTTCTCCATTGTGTCCAGCCAAACGGATTCATTTTGCAGGCCATCGCGCGGGCCGACCTCTCTAATGAGCACGTTTTTTGGTAATGCCATGCGGCTTTCCCCCTATTCTGTCAGCTCTAAAAGTACCTCTCCCTCGTCAACAAAGTCCCCCTCCGCCTTATACACTTTACTGATCACACCTGCTTCTTCTGCAACAATGGGAATCTCCATTTTCATCGATTCTAAGATGGCGACTTCCTGTCCTTTTTGCACATCATCACCCTGTTTCACAAGAAGCTTCCATAAGTTTCCGGCCATTTGTATCGTGACAGTTTTCATGAACGGTTTTCCTCCCTTTTTTTCATCAGATAATCGGTTGTGATGCTGCCATGTAAAAAGGCAGTTGATTCGGCCATTTCCTTTAAAAGCGGTACATTGGTTTTGATCCCTTCTATTTCATATGCTTGTAATGCTGCTTTTAATCGTTCTATGGCGAGTTTTCGAGTATCACCGTACACAATCATTTTCGCAATCATTGGATCGTAAAATGGGGTAATGACACTTCCGCTCGTTACGCTTGACTCATGACGGATATATGGGGCATCAGGTGTAGAAAGCCGAGTGATCGTGCCTGGCGAAGGGTAAAATGTCACAGGGTCTTCAGCGTATATTCTAACTTCAATCGCGTGCCCAATTTGATGAATATCCTCTTGGCTGAAGGACAGGGGCTCTAATGCTGCAATTTTTAGCTGCTCCTCGACAAGGTCAATCCCGGTAATTTCTTCAGTGACAGGGTGTTCTACTTGCAATCTCGTATTCATTTCTAAGAAATAAAATTGCTGGTTTTGATCGACTAAACATTCAATCGTGCCCGCATTTTCATACCCAATCGCTTTGGCAGCTTTGACGGCCATCTGTCCCATTTGCTGTCTCACAGTTTCTTCAAGACAGACGGCTGGTGCCTCTTCAACAATTTTCTGATGTCTTCTTTGGAGTGAACAATCTCTTTCAAATAAGTGAACGCCGTGACCGAACGAATCAAAAAGAACTTGAATTTCGATGTGCCGTGCGTGTTCAATCACCTTTTCCATGTACAACGTACCGTCTTGAAAGAAACTTTGTGCTCTTTTTTGATTTCCTTCAAACGCTCGATGCAGTTCTTCGTCATTGCGGACGAGCTGCATACCAATCCCACCGCCACCACTCGATGCTTTTAGCATAATGGGATAGCCGAGTGTCTGTGCTTTATGAACACCTTCGTCTGCATCATGGAGCGGGGCTGAAACACCAGGAACGATTGGAATGCCCGCTTGTTCCATCGTTTTTCTCGCTTCAATTTTATTTCCCATCTGCTGAATGACTTGTGCAGATGGGCCAATAAAGGCAATGCCTTCGCTCCGGCAGCGTTCAGCAAATGCCGCATTTTCTGATAAAAGACCATACCCTGGGTGGATAGCATCAGCATTTGTTTGTTTGGCAACTTTAATGATTGCTTCCATGTTTAAATAGCTTTCAGAAACTTTAGCACCACCGATATAATAGGCGCTGTCTGCTTCTTGCACATGGAGTGCATGCTGATCAGCCTCTGAATAAACGGCAACGGTTTTGATTCCGAGCCGTTTACATGTCCGAATCACTCTACGGGCAATTTCGCCTCGATTGGCGATCAATACTTGTTCAAACATCGCTGCCTTCACTCCTTTATTAGATCAAGCGCCTGCTTTTTCAAGCGGAATTTCTGAATTTTGCCTGAAGCGGTCATTGGGTACTCATCTGTAATGAAAAAGTATTTCGGGATTTTGTAGCGTGCCATTTGTGACTGACAATAGCTCGTTAATGTCTCAATTGAGACCGACTTCCCTTGTTTCAGCCGAATGAATGCGGCTGCTTCCTCGCCGTATGTCTCGTCAGGAATACCAACGACTTGTGCGTCAAGAATGGCAGGATGAGTGTATAGGACATCCTCAATCTCTTTTGGGTACACATTCTCTCCGCCTCTGATGATCATATCTTTGAGCCGGCCTGTGATTTTCACATATCCGTCATGATCCATCTCAGCTAAATCCCCTGTGTGGAGCCATCCGTCCTCATCAATGACTTCATTTGTTGCTTCTTCGTTTTTATAATAGCCCTTCATGACATGGTAACCTCTTGTACAAAGCTCTCCTTGCTGTCCTCTTGGCACTTCTTCTGATGTCCCTGGTAAAGCAATTTTGACTTCAACTTGAGGAAGCGCACGCCCGACCGTTTGAACGCGTCTTTCAAACGAATCATCCGTTCTTGTTTGGGTAATGACGGGTGAACTTTCGGTTTGACCATAGGCAATCGTGAGCTCTCTCAGTCCCATTTTTTCAATGACTGCTTTCATGACGTGGGATGGGCAGAGTGAACCGGCCATAATCCCCGTTCGTAATGTGGACAGGTCATAAGAGTGGAAATTTGGATGATCGAGCTCTGCGATGAACATGGTTGGTACACCGTGAAGAACCGTGCATTTTTCTTTTTCTACTGTTTGAAGGACTCGTTCTGGATGGAATGATTCAAGTGGAATGATCGTTCCCCCTTTTGTGAGACAAGCAAGTACACCAAGAACAGAGCCGAAGCAATGAAAAAACGGTACTGGGATACACATACGGTCCTGCTCTGTTAATTTCATACAATCTGCGATCTGACTCGCATTACAGACGATGTTTGTGTGGCTGAGCATGACGCCTTTTGGATAGCCAGTTGTGCCTGAAGTGTACTGCATATTAATAACGTCATCAGGCGTGAGCTCATTCATTCGCTTCTCCCATTCATGATCTTCGGTTCTTTTGGCTGCCACTTGAAGACGATCCCAGCTGAGCATGCCGTTTGGTACATGCTGACCGATATAGATACATCTTTTTAAATAAGGAAATTGTGTGGAAGTGATTTCCTCTTGATGAGCGGTTTGAAGTTCTGGAATCAGCTCTTCAAGCATGTTGACATAGGACGTTTCTTTAAAGCCGTCTACAATAAACAACATTTTGCTGTCAGAATGCTTGAGTAAATAGGCGAGTTCCTGTGATTGAAAATTGGTATTCACAGTGACAAGAACAGCACCAATGGAGGCGCAGGCAAATTGAAGAATGAGCCATTCAGGTATATTTGGTGCCATAATGGCGATGTGATCTCCCTTTTGAACCCCTAATGCCATGAGACCTTTACCTGTTGCCTTGACCTCTTGATAAAACGCTTCGTACGAATAACGTAAAGAACGTTCTGGGTAAACAATGGCTTTATGTGCTGGGTGCTGTTCTTTTTTTTCTCTTAATAGGGAGCCAATCGTTTGCGGGTGAATCGACATCATTGCTTTCCTCCCTTATGTTTAGTAAGCGTTTTCATTAAGGTATTACGCTAACAGCTGTCTTGCGATCACGAGCCGCTGAATTTCAGAGGTTCCTTCTCCGATTTCCATCAGCTTGGCATCTCTCACAAGCCGTTCAACACCGCATTCTTTCATATAGCCTGTTCCGCCATGAATTTGGACCGCATCAAGACTTGCTTTTGTGGCCATTTCTGAAGCAAACAGTTTGGCATAGGCCGCTTCTTTTGTAAATGGTTTGCCTTGATCTTTCAGCCAAGCGGCTTTCCAGACCATTTGTCTTGCAAGCTCTATTTGCATCGCCATATCCGCCAGCTTAAACTGAATGGCCTGGAAGGATGAGAGCGTCTTTCCAAATTGCTTTCTTTCTTTTGCATAGGAAAGTGAAGCATCAAGTGCCGCTTGCGCAATTCCGACAGATAAGGCTGCAATGGAAATTCGTCCGCCGTCTAATGTATATAAAAATTGCTTGAATCCTTTCGATTTGTCTCCTAATATATGATGCGCTGGTACACGCACTTCATCTAAAATGATTTCAGCCGTATCTGAACCGCGAACCCCCATTTTGTCATATGGATTTGTAATCGACAGTCCCTTTTGCCCTTTCTCCACAATAAAGGCAGAGATGATTGGACGTCCGTTTTCATCATGATCTGTTACAGCGGTGACAATAATCGTTCTGGCATAATTGGCATTTGTGATCCAGCACTTTTCCCCACTGATGACATATTCTTGTCCGTCTTGAATGGCTTTTGTTTTTGTTCCTTTTGCATCTGATCCGGCGTTTGGTTCTGTTAATCCGAAGGAGCCAAGCGCTGTTCCAGAGGCTAATGGAACAAGATGGTCCATCTTTTGCTCCTCCGTCCCGAAGTAATAAAGTGGACTTGCGCCTAAGGAAACCGCTGCGGCATAACTTAAACCTGTACTCGCACACTGTTTTCCAATTTCCTCGACTGCCAGTGCATACGAGATCGTATCTCCTCCAGATCCTCCATATTTCTCTGGAAAGGGTATACCCATAAAACCGAGCTCCCCCATTTTTTGAAATGTTTTTACGGGAAATGCTGCCTGTTCATCAACAGTTTGAGCGTGCGGTGCAATTTCTGTTTTTGCAAATTCTTTGACCATCTGACGGATCATTTGCTGCTCTTTCGTTAATTCAAAATCCATTTTGCTTCCCCCTTTGGCGCTTTTCTATCATATTTATTATTGAAATAGCTGCTTCATGCCAAGCTTGATTGAATTCAGAAAATTAAAATAAAAATAGTAGAAAAATAGAGAAAGCAAAAAAGCATAAATGGAGGAAAACCCTCATTTATGCTGTCTTTGTTATTTTACTGTTTTTGTAGAAGGTTTGCTTTCATGATGAAGGCGATTGAGTGCCGTCACTTTATAGGTATAGCTCTTCTTTTGATTGGCTAAAATGTCTTTCGTTTGTGTGAAGGAACCTGTTTCTTTTCTGACCGTTTGCACAAATTCGTATGTCCCTTTATTCGACAATCGATAGACTGCATAATAGGATGCACTAGAGCGCGGATCATTTTGTATCTGTAAAACTGCGCCATCCTCTGTCTTTTTCACAGATTGGATGATTGGTTTTTTTGGCGCTTTTTGATGAAGCCATGGCATCTCTGGTATGAGAGCTGGTTTGCTATAGGTTTCTTCTATTAATCGTTTCTTTACATTCAAGGGATTCCGATTGATATCTTTCAGACTAAAATGCATGCTTCCTTGTACGAGCTGTGACTGCCTGTTCAGCTCGATCTGGCGAAAATACTCCTCAGGATCAGACCAAGCAGGATCACTGTTTTGATTGATTTTATACGTCGCTTGACCAATGTACAAGTGAACAGGCTGCCCCTTCACTTCATTTGACCACCATTTCGTCAGCACATCATAGGCAGCGGGCTGAAAGCCGATACTCCAATAAATTTGCGGGGTGATATAATCAATATGGTGCTGCTGTATCCACTCTCTTGTATCAGCATACAAATCATCATAATTGGTCATCCCTGCAGTTGTGTTTGAACCGGTTGGGTCATCTTTTATGTTGCGCCATACACCAAATGGGCTAATGCCAAATTTCACATACGGTTTTTCTTTCTTAATGGTGTCATTGATCTGCTTCACTAGCTCGTTCACATTATCCCTTCGCCAATCTTCTATATGAGTGAACTTCTTCCCGTAAGTTTCATACGTTTCTTGATCTGGAAATGGCACACCAGCGATTTTATTCGGGTAAAAATAATCATCCATATGCACCGCATCAATATTGTAGTTTTTCACTACTTCCTCTATCCCGTCAACAATGAAGTCCTGAGCATCAGGAATGCCTGGATTAAAGTAAAGCTGATTTCCGTAGGCGATGGTCCACTCAGGGTGTGCTTTTGCAGGATGATCGGCTGATAACCGGTTGAGATCGGTATGATTCATAGTGATTCGATAAGGGTTAAACCAAGCATGAAATTCAAGACCGCGTTTATGTGCTTCTTCTATCATAAATTCAAGCGGGTCATATCCAGGGTCTTTCCCTTGTGTACCAGTCAAATATTCAGACCATGGCCCGAATTTCGATGGATAAAAGGCATCTGCTGTTGGTTTAATTTGCATGATGACGGCGTTCATATTCATCGCTTTGATATCGTCTAACAGTTGAATGAACTCTTGTTTCTGCTCATCTGCGGGCAGTCCTTTCTTTGAAGGCCAATCTAAGTTATAAACTGATGCGACCCACACTGCACGCATCTCTCTTGTGCTCTCAAGCTTCCCTTTTGGCATCGAACGAGCTAGACTGCTAGACGGAATCAATAAGAAGACACCCATGAAAACTAGTGTCAGAACCGTCATACTGATCTTTTTCAGCATGGTTTGCATCACCTCATATTAAGTTTATTCTGCGTTTTGTGATGGAATGCCAGCAGATGGTGTAAGCAAGATGTTTTTTACTTTAAGCAGCTGAGCTTTAGGGACGTCGCAGGCTTCTACTAAATACCGCTCTGCATTTCCGTATGTATCCATCATCTCATTCAGTACATCTTCAAGATAATCTTGCTGCACACCGAGCAGGGGCTGAATTTGTTCTTTTGACACCCGATATAAACTCATCATGCGAACAAATCGTTCTTGTCTTTTCACTAGCATTTTCACGCCTTCATTGGAACGCATGTATTCACTTAAAACGGTATGCACCGGCACACCCGCTGCTAATTGAATAAGAGCAGATAAAAAGCCTGTACGGTCTTTTCCGCTTGTACAGTGAAGCATAAGCGGATAATTTTTTTCATCGGACAGTAATGTAAACAATTGCTGAATCTCTTTTTTTCGCTCATAGAGCATGCTTTGATATACATCTTTCATGATCGGTGTAAAGGATAGAGATTTTCCTTCTGCTATCAGCATACGAAACATGGTCCATTTGCTAGGCATCATGCTGTCAGGCTGCATAGGGATATGAACAATTTTGTCATGTTCCATGATCTTTGGCGGGTGTGATTTTCGTTCTGAGCTTGTACGCAGGTCACAAATCGTTTGAATTCCAAGTGTTGAGAACGTCAATATGTCTTGCTTCGTGAGACGTGATAAATCGGCAGATCGATAAATCATTCCTTGTTTGATGACCATCTGATCCGTTGTTTGGAGTCCCCCTACCTCTCTAAAATTTGCTAGCTTTGAAAATTGTATGTTGTGCTCATTCATAGAAGTGAAAATCCTTTCTATCCTCTTTTCTCTATCATACGCTTTTATGAAAAATGAGAAAAGATAAGAGAAAAAGATCATTCAATTCTCCCATGTTGATCAGTGACATCTTTTACGTGGAATTATTGTTATAATAGAATCAGCATATTCGTATTGATTGGAGATTGTAGCATGATAAAAACAAAACGTATTCAGCAAATAAAAGAGTATGTATTTGACCGGGAATCTGCCTCTCTTGATGAGCTTGTGACGCATTTTGGCGTCTCAAAAAACACCATACGCCGAGATGTACAAGCATTGGTAGAATCCGGCGTGCTAAAGAAAGTGTACGGCGGCGTCGCTGTGAACCACTCAACGTTGGTGGTGTATCAGGAGCGAAAGACTCGTCAGCTGAGTAAAAAACAAATGATCGGACAGGCTGCCGCCGCTTTTGTTGAACATGGTGATATGATTTTTGTTGATTCTGGTACAACGACACTGGAGATGCTTCCCTATTTGAAGGAGAAACAGATTACCGTTGTGACAAATAACGTGGATTTCATTACACAGGCTATGCCTTATGAACACCTCACCATCTTTTCAACCGGGGGTATGCTAGAGCGAAAGACAAATTCTTTCGTTGGTTATCAAAGTGTTGAGCGTCTAAAAGCATACAATGTCAATAAAGCATTTATTGCATCAACTGGTTTATCCATTGATCATGGCGTCACGAATTCCTCCCCGCTTGAGACAGATATTAAAAAAACGCTCGTTGAAAAAAACGCCAAAACCTTTTTATTAGTCGATGATAGTAAGTTTGACCATTATGCCTTAACCACGTTTTGTGACTTAAAAGACATAGACATCGTCGTGACGAATGAACAACCAAATGAAGATTACCTTCAATATGGAAAAGAGCATGATGTGAAGTTTGTCACGCCTTAGTCCAGAGCGAAAAAGCCAAGCGCCAATGTGTTGGCTTTTTTCTTATGCGCAAAAGAGTGAAACGGCGAAGTGTTGGTTACATTATGATTGTACATTTAACACATATTTGGAGGTTGACCTGATGCCGTTGTTACGATTTGACGTGATAGAAGGCCGTTCAAAAGAGGAATTAAAAAAACTGCTGGACACTTGCCATGAAGCAATGGTTGATGCCTTTGGGGTACCTGAACGAGATCGCTATCAAATTGTTCATCAGCACCGCCCTGAAGAGATGATGATTGAAGACACTGGGCTTGGTTATCCGAGAACAAAAGATCTTGTTGTCATTAGTGTTGTCAGTAAACAGCGGACGAAAGAGCAAAAGGAACAGCTTTATGCACAAATCGCAGAACGTGTAGAAAAAGAATGCGGGGTTGCCAAGACGGATGTGATGATCTCCATCGTGGAAAATGGAGACGCCGATTGGAGCTTCGGGATGGGTGAGGCTCAATTCATAAGAGGATGGCTCTAAAAAACGGCTCAGGAATGTGAGCCGTTTTTTGATTCATTCATTTTCAAGCTGCATGAGCAAGTTGAATAAATAGCGGTACACTGCTGAGATCACACCAATCAAAGGTGTATCTTCTTTGATGTCCTCTAGTTCAAGAAGCGGAATGTTGACATCAAATAACCCGTCTTGCCCATTAAATTGAAGCTGAGCACCATTTAATGTTGAGAGCATCTCTTTTAGTAATCCAGTATCTTTTTTAGGACGCTTCAATCCGAATAACACGGTATACGTCTGAAATACTTCATCCCATTCTATGGCAAGTCCGTCGGCTCTCACCACATCAAACCACTTCGACTCGATATAAATGAATTCTTTTTGTTGTTTTTTTACGTATGTAAGAGGTGTATTTAAAAAGGAAGCATTTTCTGTTTGAATTATTTCCTCCGATTCCTTGTCTACACGTTCTATATAAACATCTGCAAAGCGTGCTTCTTCTGTCATTTTTGCCCCTTCTAGCGGCCAATTTTGACTTGCGGCTTTGTTATATTCAAAGTCGGTGAGCGCCTGCCCTTCTTTCAATAAATCTTGTAAGCGATTTTGCAGTGACATGACTGTATCTCCTTTCATCTACTTCATATGCGTTTTTTATTTTAGCATAACACATGAAAAGAAAGATATGCCTGAGCATATGATGGTATGATAGTGTAAAAAGAAACATCTCGGAGGGGACCGTTTTGCTCACAATGACACTGGCAGAAAAAATCGTAGATGAGGTCAAAAAGGTACTGACGGAAGAAATCATCATCACACAAACAAACGGTACCATTATTGCTGCAACAGATCCAGCACGCATTGGTCAATTTCATGAAGGAGCATATGTCACATCCTTAGAAGGGCAGAAACGAATTCTCACAAAGGATGATGTGCTGCAGATGAAAGGCGTCAAAGCCGGTATCAATCTGCCTATTTATTTTAAACAAGAAGTCATTGGGGTCATTGGAATGACAGGTGACCCAAGGCATGTCTCCCCTTTTGGCGACATTTTACGTAAAATGACGGAGCTGCTCATTCAAGAGCATGAATGCTTTCAAGAAACGGAAACAGATGAACGGCAGCTTGAAGCCTTTGTATTCGACTGGCTTCATCTGCCAGAGACAGCGGTTGGAATGACCGAGAAGGCGCAGCGGCTTGGCTTTGATGTCAACAAGCAGCGTGTCGCTATTCTCATTGATTGTCAAGACGAAACGTTTATGAAGCAGGATCAATACAAACTGATGAAGGACAAATTGCAACTCACCAATCAGGAGATCATTGTGCGCTGGGGGCATGCACGTTTTTTGCTCATGCTACAAGCCACACCAGATGGTCGAGAAACATGGCACAAGCGCTTGTTCCATATTCATGCTGCGCTCACAGCGCTGTCACCATCGAGGATTTTAATGGGGGCAGGAAAACCAGCAGCTTCTCATGTCATGAAGCAGTCCTTTCATCAAGCTTTTCGCGCTTTAAAATTGGCACATGCTGATACACCCATTGTGTTTGATGAAGATTTGACGCTTGAACTTTTTATGGAGGAAATCAGTCAGGAAACAAAAGATGCGTTTCTTGATCGAACGATTGCGTCCCTTTTCCCCTATCCTGAACTAGTGAAAACATTGCGGGTACTCATCGCTTCGGATTACTCATTGAAACATACAGCAGAAGCTATGCATGTCCATATTAATACACTTCATTACAGATTAAAACGGATTCAGGATTTAACGACACTTGATCCAAAGCGCATGCAAGATGCGATGCTTTTTTATTTGGCCTTGCTGCTTTTAGATCATGATACAAAAAATACGATAAAACAGCCTGATATTTTGTAGAATCGTCTATAGTCATGTGACGGTTCTTTTTTTATACTGGTAGAAACGAGACGTTAAATGAGCGGGAGTGATTGCATATGCTAGATTCAGAATTTTCAAATCAATTAAAAGAGATTGTCGGTGCGCCCAATGTCCAAGACAGCAAGGCGGATCGTCTTGCCTACTCTTATGATGCGACACCAAATTTTCAACAGATGCCAGATGCGATCGTGCGGCCTCACACGGCTGAAGAAGTGCAGCAAATTGTGAAACTGTGCGCCTCATACAAGGTGCCGATCGTCCCAAGAGGCTCAGGGACGAATCTTTGCGCAGGAACATGCCCTACTCAGGGCGGATTGGTAATTCTCTTTACTAGAATGAATCAATTATTAGAAATAGACGAAGAAAATTTAACCGCAACGGTGCAGCCTGGTTTAATTACGCAGGAATTGATTCATCAAGTAGAGGAAAAAGGTCTTTTCTACCCGCCAGACCCAAGCTCTATGAAAATTTCCACATTAGGCGGCAATATTAACGAAAATTCAGGGGGACTGCGGGGATTAAAGTATGGAGTGACAAGGGATTATGTCCTTGGGCTTGAAGTGGTTTTGCCAAACGGTGACATCATCAAAACAGGCGGAAAGCTTGCAAAAGATGTCGCTGGATATGATATGACTCGATTGTTCGTTGGTTCAGAAGGAACACTCGGGATTGTCACAGAAGCGGTGCTAAAGCTCCTACCGCTCCCAGAAACGAAACAAACAATGCTTTGTTTATACGAAAGCCTTGAAGAAGCTGCGACTTCTGTATCGGCCATCATTGCTGAGCGTATCATTCCTGCTACATTAGAATTTATGGATCAGCCGACCCTTGAAGTCGTTGAAGATTTTGCGAACATCGGCCTGCCTACTGACGTTCAAGCTGTGTTATTAATTGAACAGGACGGCAACCCTGAAGCTGTTTCTCGTGATATCCAAAAAATCGCAGAAGTCTGTGAGCAACACGGGGCTACAAGCGTCAAGATTGCACATTCAGAAGAAGAGGCAAGTGCTCTCTTAACAGCGAGACGCTCTGCTTTATCTGCCCTCGCTCGATTAAGTCCTACAACGATTTTAGAAGATGCTACCGTTCCCCGGTCTGAAATTGCCAATATGGTTCGTGCAATTGAAGACATTGCACGAAAGTATAAGGTGAACATTTGTACGTTTGGTCATGCAGGTGATGGCAACTTACACCCCACTTGTGCGACAGATGCAAGAAATGAAGAAGAAATGAAACGGGTAGAAGCTGCCTTTCAGGCCATTTTTGAAAAAGCCGTTGCACTTGGCGGCACGATTACAGGCGAACATGGCGTGGGTCTTATGAAAGCGCCCTATTTGGAGCTGAAGGTCAAAAAAGAAGGAATCGCTGCCATGAAGGCGATTAAACAGGCACTTGACCCTGCACATATCATGAACCCAGATAAAGTGTTTGGAAAAGCCTCAAGAAAGCGAGTGGTGGTCTCATGAGTTCTTCTTCTAAGCAAAAAGAGATCCAGCAGCAGTTTCAGGAGCAAATGGATGAAAAGGAGCTGCTTAATTGCATGCGCTGCGGATTCTGCCTCCCTTCCTGCCCTACTTATATTGAATCTGGACAACAAGAAACGCACTCCCCTCGGGGCCGAATTGCGTTAATGAAAGCTGTAAGAGATGGCGTCATTGAACCAGATGAAGATGTTGAACATTCCCTTAATCTTTGTCTTGGCTGCCGTGCATGTGAACCAGTCTGCCCTTCTGGCGTCAAGTATGGACAGCTGCTAGAAGATGCAAGAGACATTATTCAACAACATAAAAAACAATCGTTTCCCGTCAAATTGATGAGACGTGTTGTGTTTAAAGGTCTCTTTCCGTCACAAAGTCGTATGCGACAAGCTGCTAGTTTTCTTCGATTTTATCAAACATCTGGTCTGCAAACAGCCGCCAGAAAGACGCGCATACTGAAGGTGCTTCCCTCCCATTTACAGTTGATGGAACAGGCACTTCCAAAGGTGCCGCCTCAAAAGAAAAAGAAAAAACGTTTGAATGAATATAAAGCCATTGGTCAGGCAAAAAAACGGGTGGCGTTTTTTACTGGCTGTTTAATGGATACAGTTTTCTCAAACACAAACAAAGCGACCATTCATCTCTTACAGCTGGCAGGCTGCGATGTGATCGTTCCTCCTATACAAACGTGCTGCGGCGCGCTACATGGTCATAGCGGAGAAAAAGACCAAGCAAAACAGTTAGCCAAGCGGAATATTGAAGCATTCGAGGAAACAGATGCCGATGCGATTGTCATGAACGCGGGCGGCTGCGGCGCCTTTTTAAGTGATTACGGTCATTTGCTTCAGGATGACCCAGATTTTCAAAAACGAAGTAAAGCCTTCTCACAGAAAATAACCGATATTTCAAGCATCCTTGTAGAGCTGGAATTTCACCGCCACTTGCCACTGGCTTTGCCAGCGCAAGTGATCACCTATCAAGACTCCTGTCATTTACGAAATGGGATGAATGTACAACAGGCGCCGAGGGTGCTCATGAAAGCCATTCAAGGGGTAACGTTTAAAGAAATGAAAGATGCTGGCCGCTGCTGCGGATCTGCAGGAATCTACAATATCTTGCAGCCAGACATGTCGATGCAAATTTTAGATCATAAAATGACGGAAGCGAACAACACAGCTGCAGCTGCCATTGTGACGTCGAATCCAGGCTGTCAACTACAAATGGCAGCAGGCGTCAAAAAGGCAGGACATATGCCTAGCATGAGAGCGATTCATCTGGCTGACTTTTTATTAGAAGCCGTTCAATATGGAAAAAAAGCGTCCAGTTCATGAAGCTGAACGCTTTTTTTATGCATATCTTCAGAAGATCGGTTGGATAATAGAGGCAAATCGCGGAAGGAGATGGTTCAAGTGCTGAAGAAAAACAAATCAAAACAGAAAGACCCGAATTCAGTATTTGAAGCATTATCGCGCTCTTCTGATTTTATCAATGAATTATCAAGTTCCGGAGGTTTTCTTTACAGAATTTCTTTTTTTCGATCTTTAATTAATGGCAATCTCCTTCATGAACAAATCTTGCCTTTTATTCAACAATTGCATCTAACACCCACCCTTGAAGAGTTGAAAGAACACATCCCAATTGAACAAGCTGTGATTACGAAGGACCTTCAAAAAGTGGAAGAAGCTCTTCATCGAGGCAGTATTGCTGTTCGGATTGAGACAGATTGGGGCAATACGCTTCTCTTGCCGATTGAAGAAAAGAAAGGCAGACAAGTGGGCCCGCCTGAGATTGAATTCGGAATCATTAGTGCGCAGGAAGCATTTGTGGAAGGGCTGGACACAAACTTAAACTTGATTAGGCGCAGGCTGCCCACTCCTGACCTTAAAGTAGTTGAACACACAGTTGGTACCCTTTCTCAAACGAAAGTAGCCGTTGTATACATAGAGAATATCGCCAACCCGCAGAACATTGAAACCGTTCTTCAGCGGATTCAAGATGTTGACTATGACCAAATTCTAGATTCTAATTATCTTGCGCAAATGCTTTATGATGTGTCCAATACAATCTTTCCATTGTTTTTAAATACAGAACGGCCAGACAGGGTTTCCTCAGGTTTAACGGAAGGAAAAATAGCCATTATGGTTGACGGTTCGCCTCATACCCTGCTTGCACCTACAATTTTACTCGAGTATTTTTCTACAATGGAAGACTATAACATGTCTTGGATCGCAGCATCCTCCTTTCGGCTGTTACGCATTTTTGCAGTGATATTTTCTATTTTTGCAACCCCTTTGTATGTAGCTGTTTTAACGTTTCACTATGAACTGATTCCCAAGGATTTATTAGAAACGATCGTAGCATCACGTTATCTCGTGCCCTTTCCGCCTATTATTGAAGCATTATTTTTAGAGATATCGATTGAGCTACTTAGGGAAGCCGGGTCTCGCCTTCCTGCAAAAGTCGGACAGACGCTCGGGATAGTTGGAGGTATTGTGATCGGACAGGCTGCGGTTGCAGCGGGATTAACAAGTAATATCCTGCTCATTATTGTCGCATTATCAGCTCTTGCCTCTTTTGTCACCCCTATATATAAAATGGGGACAACCATTCGTCTCTTACGTTTCCCATTCCTTTTTGCTGCACAAGTGTGGGGAGCGCTAGGGATTTCGCTAATGGGGGCTTTTCTTCTTACACATTTAATGAAATTAACGTCTATAGGCCAGCCTTACTTAGAGCCAATCTTTCCACTTCGATTGGCCGATTTAAAAGGTAGTTTGATTCGGCCCCAACTCCGCTTTTTGAAAAAACGTCCAGAAAATTTACGCCCGCAAAATGAAACGATACACCGCCAAAAGCCAAAGCAAGGCCGTAAGGGGAAAAATGATTTTTATGAATAAGGAAGTGAAGGCATGAGCTCTTCTTCTGTGAAAGAAAAATTTCAAGTATCCCCTTTTTTTGTGTTTTTTCTGATCAATGCCAATCAAGTTGGTGTTGGTATTTTAAATTTCCAGACGAATCTGGTCCGGACGATTAATAATGATGGGTGGATCGCCATTTTAATTGCTGGTGCAAGCGTCAATTTGATGATCTTCCTCATTTACTTTTTGTTTAAAAAAGCACCTACTGACGAATTTAGTGACATTACGCAATCTGTGTTTGGTAAATGGCTTGGACAATTCATCAACATTCTCTACATTTTGTATTTTTCTTCATTATCTTTGATTGTGCTTGTTCATTATATGGATGTAATCCATGTTTGGCTGTTTAAAGAAATTCCCGGTCTTCTATTTGCATCAGTGCTGCTCATCCTCGTCTATTACATTCACACAGGCGGATTTAGAACAATCGCTGGCTGGGCATTCTTTAGCATTGTCCTAACGTACTGGATGACCTTTATCTGCTTTTATGTCATGAAATATAGTCACATCCGCTTTATGTTCCCCATGTTTGATCATTCATTTTCACAACTCATGATGGGGGTCAAAGATGCCTCTTTATCCATGTTTGGTTTTGGAACATTGCTTGTCTATTATCCCTTTATTAAAAAAGCACAAACGTCGCAAAAATTTGCACATATGGGAGTGTTGCTGACTACATGCCTGAATTTGCTTGTATTTCTCGTCTCTATAGCGTACTACTCAAGTGCTCAGCTCGAACTAACGAAATGGCCAACATTGACATTAACCAGCATTGTCAAACTTCCGTTTATCCAGCGCTTTGAATTTATTGAAGTGTCCCTATGGCTTTTGCTTATCGTTCCAAATATCGCCATTCCATTATGGGCAGCCAGTAGAATGGCAAAACAAGTGTTTCACACGAGCCAACGCATGACGTTAATTGTTCTCAGCCTTCTCATTCTCGTCATGTTTTCATTTTTGATCGAGGCCACCTCTTTTGAGACGTTTAATAAATGGGTGGAATATAGCGGATATATCCTCATATATGGATTGACTGGATGTATGATCATTGGGCTGCTGCTGAAAAAAAGGTGGGTGAAAAAACGCGCATGAAACATTATATTCTCGTGTGTCTCATGTTATTGAGCCTTTTCTTAACGAGCTGTGCACAGCCTCGTCTCTTAGATGAATTAAGTATCTCGCAGGCAGCGGGATTTGACTTATTGGATGATGGAGAAATGAAGGGCTTCTTTGTTTTCCCTGTTTTTAAAAGCGAAGAACAAGGCAGTTACCAAATTGTAAGTGCTAAGTCAAATACCATTAGTAATATTCAGTTTCTTGTGTCGGAAAAATCGCCTTTCCCCGTTGTCATGGGACAAGTACTCGTGATTTTAATAAGTGAAAAGCTGGCGAAAGAAGTGGGTATGATTGATTTGATGAATTACATTTATCGTGATCCGATCATTGGGTCCCGTCAAGTATTTGCCATAGTAGGCGGAGAAGTTGAAGATTTGTTGTATACAAAGATGAATCAAACCAACTTAAATATCGGTGTATATCTTTCAGATTTGCTGGCCCAAAACATGCGAAATGGCAATCAACCTGTGACCAATCAGCATATTTTTATGAATCAGATGATGGCAAAAGGCGTGGATGCCTACCTCCCTTACATTAAAAATACAAGCAACTCTATTAAAGTGTCGGGTGTCGCTCTTTTTGATCAAGAAAAAATGGTTGGGCATATTCCAGGGGAAGATACATTTACGTTTAAAGCGATGATTGAAAATCATAAAAATGGGATTTATGAGTTTCGATTTAATGACACAAAGAAAACCCATGTTGTCATTGAAAATATCAAATCACATGTGTCTTATCACATTAAACCAACTGAAAACCTTTCAAAAAAGCCTCATATCACCATTGATATCAAGCTGAAAGGTGAGTTGAAAGAATTTATGAAATCAAAAAAAATCGATACGCCTTCTATCTTGCAGCATGTTGAAAAAGAAGTGGAGAAGCGTGTGGCCCAGCAAGGAAAAGACCTTGTTCAATCCTTTAAAAAGCAAAAAATTGATCCGCTTGGACTTGGTTTGAGATATCGTTCTAAAGATAAAGCCATGACACCGGAGAAATGGCAAAAAATCTACCCTGATACAGATGTCCAAGTGAATTGTCATATGAACATTGTCCAAACGGGTGTCAGCCAATAAAAAAGACTGTATGAAAAGGTTCTCCCTTCTCGTACAGTCTTTTTTAATCTTCATCTTTTACGTCCGGGTCCTCAGGGATTGGTTCATTTAAGATGTCTTGAATGAGCTCTTTATATTGTTCTAGCTGTTTCATATGGGTTTGAAACTGCCCTTGATAAATGAGATACGATTCCCCGTCAAATACGTAACGAATCTTTTTTTGCTGAATTAATTTTTCAACATATGCTTCAGATACTTCTAAGTATTCAGCTGTTTCTCCAATTGTTAAATACATGCATGTGCACCACCGTTCGTTTCATCTTACAAATTATATCACGAGCTGGTGAAAAAACAGATATCGCTTGTTCATGTTTTTTTCATCTTTTCTTCACTGATTCGTCAACTCGCTTTTGTACAGTATTCATACACCCACTCAAACACTAGGAGGTGATGATCCTTCGCATGACAAAGAAAAATATTCGGACCTATGCCGCATTTCTAACTGTAGGCGCTAGCAATACAATGATTGACTTTCTGTTCTTCTTTTTTTTAACTGCTTGCTTTGTTCCCTCTTTTCTTGCACAGTGCCTGTCCTATACCGCAGGAATGCTGAACAGTTATGTTTGGAATCGAAAATGGACGTTCCAAGTGAAAAAGAAAGCTGACAAGTGGGAATGGATCAAGTGGGCCACAGTCAACGGCGCAGCGTGCCTCCTCACCTATGTTGTCTTATATGTCATGCAGCAAGCAGGTTTCTCATTATTCATTAGTAAAGCGATTGGTACCCTTCTTGGCATGATGATCACTTTTACCGGAAGCCGCCTATGGGTGTTTCCATCAGAAAATAAACCATCAGAAATGGAGCGATGATTCAATGAATATCAAAAAAGCCGTTATACCAGCAGCCGGATTAGGCACACGTTTTTTACCCGCAACGAAAGCACAGCCAAAGGAAATGCTGCCGATTATCGACAAACCCGCCATTCAATACATAGTTGAGGAGGCTGTTCAATCAGGCATTGAAGATATACTAATTATCACAGGAAGAAATAAAAAATCGATTGAAGATCACTTTGACCGTTCGATTGAGCTAGAACACACGTTGCTTGAAAAAGGGAAAAATGAACAGTTAGCTGAAATCAAACATATTGCGGATATGGCCAATATTCATTATATTCGTCAAAAGGAGCCCTTAGGTCTTGGACATGCGGTATTATGTGCACGTCATTTTACTGGCAATGATCCTTTTGCGGTCCTTTTAGGTGATGATGTCATGGTGTCAGAAAGACCTGCACTCTCTCAGCTCATGGAAGTCTTTGAAGACAAACAAAGAGAGGTCATTGGCGTCCAGCAAGTGGATCGTCTAGATGTCAGTAAGTATGGTATGATAAGACCAGCTAGAGTAGACGGTCAAGTGTTTGAAGTCACAGACTTAGTGGAAAAGCCAGCTATTCATGAAGCTCCTTCCGATTTAGCCGTGATGGGCAGGTATCTGTTAACACCATCGATTTTTCCTATTCTACAAGGAATTGAGAGAGGTGCCGGGAACGAAATCCAACTGACAGATGCGCTGAAAATCATTGCACATGAATCACCCATTTATGCAAAACAATTAGATGGGATGAGATTTGACGTTGGTGATAAGCTGGGCTCATTTAAGGCAGCGGCTGAAATTGGATTGATGCGTCATGATATGCGGACAGCCATGCTAGCATATATGCAAAGCATACTCATGAGAGAAGCAAAACAAGCATAGGCTCTTATAAGGATGCTTGAAGAAAATTCGTATTTAAAGGCAGAGTGAAATGAATGGGAACCTTGTTTAATGAAATTTTAACCTGGCTGACAAGCCTTGGTTACGCAGGTGTTGCACTTGGACTGATGATTGAAATTATCCCGAGTGAAATTGTACTTGCCTACGGCGGATATATGGTGTCAACAGGAAGCATAGGATTTGTTGGAGCCGTCATCGCTGGGGTTATTGGAGGAACACTTGCCCAGTGCTTTATTTACTGGATCGGCCTTTACGGCGGAAGACCTTTTTTAACAAAGTATGGGAAGTATTTATTCATCCATGAGCATCATATTGCCACGGCAGAACGCTGGTTTGACCGATATGGAACTGGTGTCGTATTTACAGCTCGTTTTATCCCAGTCGTGCGCCACGCGATCTCAATTCCAGCTGGTATTGCAAAGATGCCATTTCTCAAATTTGTTCTTTTGACCGGATTAGCCGCCATCCCTTGGTCCATCCTATTTATTTATCTTGGAATGCAGCTTGGGACAAAATGGGACCACATTCAAAGTGTCGCTCACACGTATACAACACCAATTATGGTCATTGCCATCGTTCTCATCGTACTGTATTTCGTTTTGAAAAAAATTCGCACAAATCGAAAACGGACAATCTAACGAAAACGCCTTTCACTCGTCATGTGAAAGGCGTTTTTTCTATGCGTGCGTCGATTGTTTTTTCATATATTGAGATAATTCCATAATCATTGCACCCATTCTTTCAAGTGAAGGGGCTAGAATGCGGCTTATCCCCTCTTCTTTTAAAGCTTCAGCTGTGACTTTTCCAACAGCTACAGCTAATACATTCTGCTCGAATAGATGTTGCAGTTCTTCTTTTTTGTCCCATTCTTCTGCTAGTTTGAAAAAGGCATGAACCTGAACAGCGGTTGTAAAACAAACGGCATGGACCTTCCCTTCTTTCATTTCTTGAAGCAAAGTGTCCGCCGCCTCTGGTTCAGGGGGCGTGTGCTGATATGGCATGAGCTGCAAAACGTCTGCTCCCTTGTGATGTAAAAAATCAATGAGAGCTGGTGCATTTTCGCCGTGAAGCTGCACCATGACCCGTTTACCTTGAAGTTCTTTGTCTTCTAACTTTGAAATGAGGTCACGAACGGTTCCATCTTCATCAGAAACATCTGGCTGAATGCCGTGTTTTTTTAGAGCCGCAAACGTTTTGTATCCTCTTGAAGCGATATGGGCACTTGATAAAATGTTCATAAAAGCTTCTCCAAGCTGCAGCTCTTCTGCACTTTCAATTAATGTGTCTGTGCCGATACCCGTTGTTAAAATGACCCAGTCAGCTCCCTTCTTTACAAAGGTTTCTATGCCTGGCTTCAATTCCTCTTTGGCTAAAAATACAGTGCCCTGAAGAGAACGAATAACAGCTTGTCCTCCTTGCTTTTCAACAAGTGTACGCATTTCTTCTGTTTTTCTTGTTCCGCATATGGCAATGGTCTTTCCAGCTAAGCCTTTACTCATTCTCATCCCTCTTTTTCTATCACATGTATGATGTATTGTATTAAATATAGATTTATTTGGAAGACGTTGCAAGTGTCTACTAAAAAAGAGCTTGACGTTTCTATCGAATTCGAGTATCTTTTGTAAGTGCAAATTGTAGGAGGTCATTATGGAAAAACAGAATGTTCAAGCAATTCGATTATCAATCGCAGACCCAACACCACTTGGTTTGTTTGGTTTAGCAATGGTGACGCTTGTTGCGTCTTCACAAAAACTAGGAATCACAGATGGCACATCCCTTATTTTACCTTGGGCTATCTTCCTTGGAGGAATCGCGCAGCTGATTGCGTCCATACAAGATTCAAAGCATCATAATATTTTTGGAGCCACTGCCTTCGGCGCATTCGGTCTTTTTTGGATGGGCGTTGGAACCACTTGGCTCATTCAAGCGGGCGTTTTTGGGAAAACGCTTGCGGGAGCTGCGGACCCAAAACAACTAGGTTTTGCTTTTATTGGTTATTTGATTTTCAGCTTATTTATGACGATCGGTGCAATGGAAACACATAAAGTATTGTTTTTGATTTTCGTCTTTATTGATTTCTTATTCATTGGCCTGTCCCTAAGCTCGTTTGGTGTGATGTACGATGTGACTCATACGATGGCTGGTATTGCAGAATTGATTATTTCTCTTCTTTCATTTTATGGTTCTGCAGCTGTTGTGCTGAATACACATTTTGGTCGTACAGTACTGCCAGTTGGACAACCATTTCGCGTGTTTACTAAAGCATAAATAAAAAAGAACTGCTCTTGGCAGTTCTTTTTTTATTCTTATTTTTCTTGTTCCTCTTGAAATATCTCTGCAATGATTTCATAAGAACGCATTCTTTCTTGATGGTCAAACATATCAGAATTAATCATGACTTCATCTGCTTGAGTCGCCTCAATAAAGGCTTCTAACTCTTTTTTCACCTTTTGTTTATCCCCGATCATCGTCGAACTTAATTGTTCGTCCACCATCGCCTTCTCATATGGACTCCATAGCCCATCCATACTTTCAACAGGGGCTTTGAGTTTTCCTGGTGTATTGCGAATGAGGCTCAAGAAGCGCTGATAATGAGACGTCGCCAAATATTCAGCCCGCTCTGTTTGATCAGCAGCAAAAACCGTCACACCAACCATCGCATAAGGTTCTTTTAACACATCTGAAGGTTGAAATGACTGTCTGTATAATTCTAAAGCAGGAATGGTATTTTTAGGGGAGAAATGTGCCGCAAAGGCAAATGGCAGTCCCAGTTCTCCTGCAAGCCTTGCACTAAAACCACTTGAACCAAGAAGCCAAATTGGTATATCCAATCCTTCTCCCGGAACGGCTCTTACATGTTTTTTGACCTGACCAGTCGGTTTGAAATATTGCCGAAGTTCTTCAAGCTGCTCAGGGAAATCCTCCCCATTATGAAGATTACGTCTAAGTGCCCTTGCCGTTAACTGATCTGTTCCTGGTGCCCTGCCAAGACCTAAATCAATTCTCCCTGGATACAAAGTCTCCAGTGTTCCAAATTGTTCTGCAATAACGAGTGAAGAATGGTTTGGAAGCATAATCCCCCCAGAACCAACCCGGATCTTTTCAGTCCCTCCGGCAATATATCCAATTAAGACGGATGTTGCTGAACTCGCAACCCCTTCCATATTATGATGCTCCGCAAGCCAATATCTATGGTAGCCCCACTTCTCAGCTTTTTTTGCTAAATCCATACTATGTTCAAATGACTCTTTGATTGTGCCACCTTCTGTTACAGAGGATAAATTTAACACGGAATATGCTGCACGTTGTAAAACTGATTGACTCATACATGATGCCCCATTTCTTTCAAAAATCATACTAGTTTCATTCTTTCAACACCATAACATAAAACGATTTAACTTTTAAATGATTTGATTCGATGAACTTCGAACTAAAAAATATCATTAAGCTCAATTCCGCTTTTTAAATTTCCACATAGAATAAAATATTAACTTTTAGGAGATGGGGAATTTGTATAACCAGTACGATAACAAATGTCCCTTTTGCGGAAAAAATCATGATTGGCAACCTCATTACAGAAAATCTCGTCACGATAGACCTACATTTGATGATTGCCCTCTTCTTAAACGAGAATGTAAAAAGAAAAAAATTGTTAAACATCACAGCACTTGTGCTAAAGCAAAAGGACGAAAAAAAACAAATAATAAGATTGTAAAAAGAGGTTCTACTGGTGTTACTGGGCCTACCGGAGTTACTGGAGCTACTGGTCCAATCGGTGATACTGGAGCCACTGGAGATACTGGTCCAACCGGTGCGACTGGTGATACCGGGCCTACTGGTGTGACTGGAGTTACTGGTGATACTGGTCCAACCGGTGCTACTGGTGTAACTGGAGCTACTGGCCCTACGGGTGCCACTGGTGCGACTGGTGATACTGGTCCAACCGGTGCGACTGGTGCTACTGGTGTAACTGGTGATACCGGGCCTACCGGTGCGACTGGTGTAACTGGTGATACTGGACCTACGGGTGCCACCGGAGTTACTGGAGCTACTGGAGATACCGGGCCTACTGGAGCTACTGGAGATACCGGGCCTACTGGTGCCACTGGTGTAACTGGTGATACCGGACCTACTGGTCCAACAGGTGCTACTGGAGTTACTGGTGATACTGGCCCTACCGGAGCCACTGGTGTAACTGGTGATACTGGGCCTACCGGAGCCACTGGTGTAACTGGTGATACTGGACCTACGGGTGCCACTGGAGTTACTGGAGATACTGGGCCTACCGGAGCCACTGGTGTAACTGGTGATACTGGACCTACGGGTGCCACTGGTGCCACCGGAGTTACTGGAGCTACTGGAGATACCGGACCTACCGGTGCGACTGGTGTAACTGGTGATACCGGGCCTACTGGTGCGACTGGAGTTACTGGTGATACTGGACCTACGGGTGCCAATGGATCCACTGGAGATACTGGGCCTACCGGTGCGACTGGTGTAACTGGTGATACCGGACCTACTGGTCCAACAGGTGCTACTGGAGTTACTGGCCCTACGGGAGCCACTGGAGTTACTGGCCCTACGGGAGCCACTGGAGTAACTGGAGATACCGGGCCTACTGGTGCGACTGGTGTAACTGGTGATACTGGTCCAACCGGTGCCACCGGAGTTACTGGATCCACTGGAGATACCGGACCTACTGGTGATACCGGGCCTACTGGTGCCACTGGTGTAACTGGTGTAACTGGTGATACTGGTCCAACCGGTGCCACCGGAGTTACTGGAGCTACTGGCCCTACCGGAGCCACTGGTGTAACTGGTGATACTGGCCCTACGGGTGCCACTGGAGTTACTGGAGCTACTGGGCCTACCGGAGCCACTGGTGTAACTGGTGATACTGGCCCTACGGGTGCCTGGTGTAACTGGTGATACCGGACCTACTGGTCCAACAGGTGCTACTGGAGTTACTGGAGCTACTGGGCCTACCGGAGCCACTGGTGTAACTGGTGATACCGGACCTACTGGTGCTACTGGAGTTACTGGCCCTACGGGAGCCACTGGAGTAACTGGAGATACCGGGCCTACCGGTGTAGGATTAACAGGAATTGAAGCGTTTGATCCGGTAGTAAGTCCTACTTACCCGGTAGGGCAAGTAGTGACCTTTAATGGCAGTACGTATGTAGTAAATACTGCACCACCGACAGGTACACCAGATACTTCCCCAGACTACACATTACTGGCTGCAGCAGGATCAACTGGAGATACTGGAGTAACTGGAGATACCGGACCTACCGGTGCGACTGGTGTAACTGGTGATACTGGACCTACCGGAGCCACTGGAGTAACTGGAGATACTGGGCCTACCGGAGCCACTGGTGTAACTGGAGATACCGGACCTACCGGTGCTACTGGTGTAACTGGTGATACCGGGCCTACCGGAGATACGGGTGCAACTGGTGCCACTGGTGTAACTGGTGATACCGGACCTACTGGTCCAACAGGTGCTACTGGAGTTACTGGAGCTACTGGGCCTACCGGAGCCACTGGTGTAACTGGTGATACTGGCCCTACGGGTGCCACTGGTGTAACTGGTGATACCGGACCTACTGGTCCAACAGGTGCTACTGGAGTTACTGGAGCTACTGGGCCTACCGGAGCCACTGGTGTAACTGGTGATACCGGACCTACTGGTGCTACTGGAGTTACTGGCCCTACGGGAGCCACTGGAGTAACTGGAGATACCGGGCCTACCGGTGTAGGATTAACAGGAATTGAAGCGTTTGATCCGGTAGTAAGTCCTACTTACCCGGTAGGGCAAGTAGTGACCTTTAATGGCAGTACGTATGTAGTAAATACTGCACCACCGACAGGTACACCAGATACTTCCCCAGACTACACATTACTGGCTGCAGCAGGATCAACTGGAGATACTGGAGTAACTGGAGATACCGGACCTACCGGTGCGACTGGTGTAACTGGTGATACTGGACCTACCGGAGCCACTGGAGTAACTGGAGATACTGGGCCTACCGGAGCCACTGGTGTAACTGGAGATACCGGACCTACCGGTGCTACTGGTGTAACTGGTGATACCGGGCCTACCGGAGATACGGGTGCAACTGGTGCCACTGGTGTAACTGGTGATACCGGACCTACTGGAGCCACTGGTGATACCGGGCCTACCGGAGATACGGGTGCGACTGGTGCAACTGGTGTAACTGGTGATACCGGACCTACTGGTCCAACCGGTGCGACTGGTGCAACTGGTAATACCGGACCTACAGGTGCCACTGGTGTAACTGGTGATACCGGGCCTACTGGTGCGACTGGAGTTACTGGTGATACTGGGCCAACCGGTGCCACCGGAGTTACTGGATCCACTGGAAATACCGGACCTGGTCCAACCGGTGATACTGGAGATACCGGGCCTACTGGTGCCACTGGTGTAACTGGAGATACCGCCTACTGGTGCCACTGGTGTAACTACTGGAGCCTACTCCACTGGAAATACCGGACCTACTGGTCCAACCGGGTGATACTGGATACTGGTGCCACTGGTGTAACTGGAGATACCGGGCCTACTGGAGCCACTGGTGCTACTGGAGATACCGGGCCACTACTGGTGGGCCACCGGAGCCACTGGTGTAACTGTTACTGGAGCTACTGGTGATACCGGGCCTACTGGTGCCACCTACTGGTCCAACAGTGATACGGGTGCAACTGGAATACCGCCTACCGGTGCGACTGGTGTAACTGGAGATACCGGGCCTACTGGTGCCACTGGTGTAACTGGTGATCCACTGGAAATACCGGACCTACTGGTCCAACCGGTGACCGGAGCCACTGGTGCTACTGGTGGGCCTACTGGTGATACTGGAGCCTGGTGATACCGGGCCTACTGGTGCCACCGGAGTTACTGGAGCTACTGGAGATACCGGGCCTACTGGTGCCACTGGTGTAACTGGTGATACCGGGCCTACCGGGCCTACTGGTGTAACTGGTGATACCGGACCTACCGGGCCTACTGGTGCCACCGGAGTTACTGGAGCTACTGGAGATACCGGTCCTACTGGTGCGACTGGTGTAACTGGAGATACTGGGCCTACCGGTGCGACTGGTGTAACTGGTGATACCGGACCTACAGGTGCCACTGGTGTAACTGGAGATACTGGGCCTACCGGTGCGACTGGTGTAACTGGTGATACCGGACCTACTGGTGATACCGGGCCTACCGGGCCTACTGGTCCAACAGGTGCCACTGGAGGCACCGGTCCAACTGGAGCTACTGGAATCACTGGTGCCACTGGAGGCACCGGTCCAACTGGAGCTACCGGAATCACTGGTGCCACTGGAGGCACCGGTCCAACTGGAGCTACCGGAATCACTGGTGCCACTGGAGGCACCGGTCCAACTGGAGCTACCGGAATCACTGGTGCCACTGGAGGCACCGGTCCAACTGGAGCTACCGGAATCACTGGTGCCACTGGAGGCACCGGTCCAACTGGAGCTACCGGAATCACTGGTGCCACTGGAGGCACCGGTCCAACTGGAGCTACCGGAATCACTGGTGCCACTGGAGGCACCGGTCCAACTGGAGCTACCGGAATCACTGGTGCCACTGGAGGCACCGGAATCACTGGTGCCACTGGAGCTAGCGGTCCAACTGATACGGCACTTTATGCTGGAAATACAACAGGTCCTACAATCATTACTATTGCTGGTGGTACGAACATTGCTTTACCAAGTAATCAAAATATTAATGGATTTACGCCGAATGGTTCAAATGATACATTCACAGTCCAGCAAACAGGTAAATACTATATCACATATCAAGTAAATACCACTACTGCACTTTTAGTGAGCACAAGGCTATGGTTGAATGGATCAACTGCTATTCCAGGTTCAATTCAGTCCTCTGCCGTATCCACAACTTTTATGAGCAATACAGTTATTGTCAATTTAACAGCAGGAAATACAATTTCATTACAATTTTTCGGAGCGGTTGTAACAGCCATTCTAATAGGTGGTGGTGCAACCGGTGCATCGCTTACCATCATTAGACTCAGCTAAGTGAGACGAAGATAAAAAAAGAAAGGCTCTGTCAGCCTTTCTTTTTTCTATCTTCAATTACGCTTATACAATGGTCAATATCAGGAGATTGCAAAAGGTGAAAAATAGACTGTATGAAAGAAAACTCTAAATTCCACCATTCTAATAACTGAAGTTTTTCAATGATATCCGAAGAAAACCGATATTTCATGAGCCGCTGCGGGTTCCCTGCGACAATCGCATATGGAGGCACATCTTTTGTAATCAGACTATTTGCTCCAATGACTGCCCCGTTTCCTATCTGTACTCCTGACATGATTGTTGCTCCATATCCAATCCAAACATCGTGCCCTATACACACATCCCCTTTTGATCGTGGATGTCCTTTAATATGGGCAGCATCTGTGAAAATTTGATTGAAGGGATATGTGGTGACCCAATCTGTTCGGTGTTCACCACCAAGAAAAACTTTTACTTCGTTTGCGATGGAACAAAACTTCCCTACATTCAGCGTTGTTCCTTCTCCCCACGTCAAGACTTGAAAATCTGGTCCGGCATAAGTGAAGTCACCGATATCATACGAACTGAGCTCACTTCTTTGATTTAAAAACATAGAAGATCAGACCCCCTACAAAGTAATCGATCTTCGTATGTATATGCCAGATGATAGGCTCACATTATGATTGGACAAGTGCAACGATCTGCTTTTTCTTCCATACCAGTCGATAATAGCCGTATTGGAGCAATAAGTTTACAAAAAAGGCTGCAGGATATCCTATCCATATTCCTTTGATCCCAAGCGATGTATGGTGTGATAGCACATAAGCCACTGGTACTTCAACAAGCCAAATGGAACAAATACTAAAGATGGTCGGCCATAGAACTGTGCCACTTGCTCTCATTGTGGCTGCAACGATTTGTGCTGTTCCAAAAATGAGATAGCTCCATAGGGTGATCACGACCAAACTATATGCAACATCAATTGTTGCAGGATCTGTTAAAAAGATAGATAAAATTTGTGGTGCGAAAATATAGACGAAAATAATAATCAATCCGCCTATCGCAAAGTTTAGCCCCAGCCCAATTTTAATGACATCTTTCAAACGATTCATGTTTCCTGCGCCAATGAATTGTGCGGCGAAGATAGAAACAGCAATACCAAGGCTCACTGCGGGCATCTGTACATAACTTACGACTTGGTTAACAACGCCATAAGCTGCGGTCGCCTGTGATCCATAATCGTTGACAAAAGAAATGACAGCAATTTCTGATAAAGAAATGAGAATCATATTAATACTAGAAGGGATACTTAACTTTAATAGCGTTTTTAATAAATCCCCTTTCATCAATAGATGCTTTCTAACCGACGCATCAATGCGCAGCGGGTGCTTTGTTTTATAAAGGTAGATATGAAGAATGATAAACGTAACGATTGTAGAAATCACAGAAGAATACGCAGCACCATATAAACCAAATGCCGGTAAACCAAGCCAGCCGAATAATAAGATCGGTAGCAGTAAAATATTTGTTCCTGTACTAATCATTAAGAAATAAAATGGAGTTTTCGAATCTCCTGTTCCTCGTAAAAAAGTTGTATAGACAAAATAAAGAAATAAGATGGGCATGGAGATGAATAGGATTCTGGCATATGCCGCACTTTCCTCCACAATATTTGCAGGTGTCCCCATCAAATGTAAAATATCTGTGGCAAAAAAACCTCCAATGACAGCTAAAGAAAGTCCGATTAAAAAGGTGAACGAAAGCGTTGTACCGATAATTTCCTTTAACCTCTGCTCATTTTTTGCTCCGTATGCTTGTCCAATCAGGATCGAGCTCCCTGATCCAATCCCAATGGAAAAAGAAACAAGTAAAAAGAAAAGTGGAAAGAATGCCGAAATCGCAGCTACTGCATCCTCTCCAATCCATCTACCGACAAGCACAATGGAAACAAGCTGTCCAATTGATTGCAAAATATTGCTTAATAAAAGTGGAATTAGAAAGATCGACATGGTTTTTACTAAAGATTGATTATTATCTAACGTCATGATGGTTCTCCTTCTCTGTCTAAAGATCCTCAGCTAACATGCTGACAATTCGGTCTTCTATCTCTTTTCCTTTTTCGTCATCAACGAGATGATTCAATAAGATGGAAAAAGCAAGCGTTTTTCCACTCTGCGTTTCAATATATCCAGATAGTGTGCTGACCGTTGATAGTGTACCTGTTTTTGCACGCACTTTTTCTAGTGTAGCTGGTTCTTTCAATCTATTTCTTAATGTACCTCCCACCATACGCTCACTTGCCCCAGCTAACGGAAGTGCATGGACATAGGTGTTAAACCATTTTTCCTTTTGAATGTTTGTCAAAAATAACGTGAATTGATTTGCAGAAACAAGGTTAATCGGTGATATGCCTGATCCGTCTCTCAACACAGTCATAGATGCATCTATGCCATAGGCAGGAAGACGTTCATTCAGCACGTCAAGCCCTTTGTCAAAACTCCCTTTGTTCTTTACCCGCTTCCCAAGTTCTTTTAACAGAATTTCTGCATGTGTATTGTTGCTTAATTTCATCATCGGAACAAGAAGATCGGATAAAGGCATTGATGTATGGGAAGCGATTTTTTTCGCTTTTTTAGGAACTTGTTTTGTTTTGAGTGGTCCTTTCAGCTGAATCCCCTCAGCCTTTAATGCTCGTTTCATTAAGTCTAAAGCATACGTTGTCGGTTCCCATAATGCGACCCATTGTTTAGACGAGGATGCTTTTAGCGGAATCGTTCCAGTCAGTGTAATTTTGTTTGTACCGTGAGAGCGTTTAAAAGATATTTTCTTCTTTCCGCCTTCTGGCACAGTTTTCACTTGATTGACAACTTGAGCGACGTCAGTCTTCGGGATCATCTCATAGCTGGCCTTCTGCCCTGCTTTCTTTCCCGGCTTAACTTCGAGAATGATCGTCCCTGCATCATAATCCTCATTCGGTGAAGCAGTAAGAGCAGATATTTGAGCGCCGTAATATTGATCTTCATCACTCCACGGCAGATCGATGGAATACCTTGTGTCATCAAACCAAGTATCATCAGCTGCAAGCTGTCCACGAATCGTATGTATTCCGGCCTTTTTGACTTGTTTGGCTAATGCGGCAAAATCGCTTTCTAACAATGTCGGGTCTCCAGAGCCTCGGAGATAAAGATTGCCGTGCAATGTTTTTTTGTGAATTGAACCATCTATCCAAACGTCTGTTGGAAAAGTGTGTGTTTCACCCAGTAGATCGAGTGCGATAGCAGATGTGAGTAATTTCATATTAGAAGCAGGAGTCAGACGGATGTCCGCTTGATGTTCATAAAGAAGAGAAGTGTCAGAAGTATCGCGTACGCTGATGCCAGCAATTGCGCCCTCTAAATCAGGTGCTGTTCGAATGAATTCGTCTAAAGAAGTGATCCATTTTGATTGATCATCATGAGCTGTTAGTTGTTCATCTTTCACTGAAAAAGGGAGAAATAACATCGACAAAATACATAGTTGTAAAAACATGACCTGTGAGAAACGTTTCACGCAATCCCTCCTTTTTAGAAAAGCAGCCAAATTTAGCAGATTATGTTCATTATACACAAAAGAACGTTTGTTCTCAAAGGTTTTTTAAACAGAAAAGTCAGCTTTCTTTGACGAAAACTGACAAGCCTCTTTTACCTTTTTTCAGGATTCCAGCCATCGCTTCCGCTAAGCACGGCTTGAACGGTGATTTGACTTGCTTCGTTTTTTGTTAATATCGTTGACCACTTCACCCGGTTTGCCACATGACTCCCTGCGCCCGTTGATCCATATTCTTGATATCTAGCCGTTCTTTCGTTGTCTTTGTTCTCCCAGTTATGCCATCCCTCAGCTTTAATATGTTCATCCATTTTTGTTTGGAGGAACGTGACAGCCGAATGAGGTCTCCACGGACGGCCTAAGTACACAGATTGAGACGCAGACGTTCCTTTATTTAACGTGGAATCAATAAAAACGTAGCCATACTTTTGCGCTTCTGTTGTGGATGCCGCTGTAATATATCCATTTCCAAGACTTTTTATTTCAGCTCTTTTAAATACAGCCGTTGCTGAACCAAAGATGAAGTCAACCGTGCCCTCGATATAGCAATCTTCATAATATTGTCTCCCTGTGCCTGTGGCATAAAGTGTATCTTGATAACCGAGAACACGTACGTGTTTAAACACAGCCCGGTCCCCGGATACATAAAGGGCAACCGCCTGCCCTGCGTTTCGGCCAGCTGTATTTTGAAACGTGATATTTTCTGCGTAAAAATGATTTGCCCGAATCATTGTACTAGAGCTATTGGTTGTGCTCCCGCTGCTTGCATTTGTATCATCATACGTCAGAATCGTCTGATACTGATTTTCTCCAATAAAGGACACATACGGCTTATTTTGCGGAAGGAGAATCTTTTCTTTATACACACCATTTTTAATATATATCGTCGTTTGCTGTTGATTGTTCACTGGTATCGCATCAATGGCAGATTGAACCGTTCGAAATGTCCCATTTCCTTTTTGGTCGACAATAAGCACGCGGTTTGTTTGATGGTTGTGTCCAGCTGCTTGCGCATAAGCTGAGTCAAAAAGCAGTAAGGCCAATACCATCATCAGCAGTCGTTTTCCATACTTCATCACACATCTCCCCCTTATATTGTGAACGTTTTCATTGACGTATTCTTTTTGATCCTATTCAGTTATAAAACAAAAAAACACAAAAAAACATCCACTGTGTTAGGTTGTGGATGTTTTTTCATATTTCATCGCATAAATTCCTTCATTTTCAATCCATTCACAAAATAGGACGTCTTTATAGGAGGATATGTGCTGTTTTTTCAATTGCTCTCTCAGCCACGCTTCATCAAATCCAGCTTCCTTTAAATCTTTTTTTAAAATCTCTCCGTCGATAATAAACGTTCTAGGCAATGTGACTTCTTTTCCTTTCACGTTCACATCTTCGGCTGTAGCTGGTGCATATTTCATTTTCGGAAGCACACTCACAGACCCATCCGTTTCCAAAATGGCAAATTCAATTTCATTAAGAGCAAAATGCCCTTTCGCTCGAATCAGCGTCTGCAGCTGATTTAAATCAAGCATATTTTTCTTTAATCGATTGTAGTGAATCTTTCCTTTATCAATCACAAGAGTCGGTCTTCCCTCTAAAAAAGCGCGAATGGATTTGAATTTTTGTGAAAGCCATTCAACTGTGTAGATTAAAACGCCCCAGACTGCAACTGCAAAAAGGATATGTAGCACGCTGACTTCTGGATCAAAAATGGCGTTACCAACCATCTCCCCTAAAATCAGTGCAGAAATAAAATCAAACGGCGTGATTTGTGCAAATTGTGTTTTCCCTAATAGCTTTGTAATGGAAAATAAAGCGAAAAATCCGATAAAGAGTTCAATCAAAATATTAAAAAATGGCACACATATACCTTCCTTTCTCACTGCATGTACTTACAGCATGTACAGGAAAGGAAGGTTCTAAACCATTTATGAAGGCAGTAAAATAAAGACGTCGTCTCCCTCAACCAATGCTTCATATGTTTTCACGCATCCATGATCTGGTTCTTGAACATTTCCTGATGAAAGGTTGATTTTCCAATCATGCATTGGACAGAAGACATGATCTCCGCTCACCATTCCTTCAGCTAGTACACCGCCTTTATGAGGACAGCGATTTTCAATGGCTTTGAACTGCTTGTTAGAGGTTTGAAAAACAGCTAATTCAAGTGGACCGGCTGCGACTGTTTTCCCTAGCTGCAATGGAAAATCTGATATTGTACCAATATGAACTTTTACAATTGAAACTGTCATCTGATCTCATCCCTTCAATTGATTTAGACGGAAGCAGTTGCCTTTTGAAATAATTGTCTTGTTTCTGTTTCGTTCTCTCGAATCTCTTGCCACGGTTCTTCATAAGTTGAAAGTGCGATGTCCATTCTTTCGATGAGTGCTGCACGTTTCTTGTCATCTAGCAGGACCGTTTGGATATGATTCAATCCAAGCCGTTCAACCCAAGCGGATGTTCTCTCTAAATAATTTGCGGTTTCTCTGTAATATTGAAGGTAGGCTGCGGCCATTTGTTCTACTTCTTCTGCTGTACTTACTTTCATTAATAAGTCTCCAGCTCGTAAATGTGTCCCTCCATTCCCGCCAGCATACAATTCAAATCCCCCATCGATACCTACGATGCCAAGATCTTTAATCCCAGATTCAGCACAGTTTCTTGGACAGGCTGATACGGCCATTTTGACTTTGTGCGGTGTGGCAAGTCCTTCAAATTTCTTTTCAAGTGCGATCCCAAGAGAAATGGAATCCTGCGTTCCGAATCTGCAAAATTGTTCTCCAACACAAGTTTTGACGGTTCTTAATGATTTTCCGTAAGCATAACCAGACGGCATATCTAAATCAGCCCATACTTTTGGTAAATCTTCTTTTTTGACACCTAAAAGGTCGATTCGCTGCCCTCCAGTCATTTTCACAAGCGGTATCTCATATTTGTCAACGACATCCGCTATTTTTCTCAGGTCATTAGCATTTGTCACGCCTCCGTACATACGTGGAACGACCGAATAGGTACCATCGTTTTGGATGTTGGCATGCATTCGTTCATTCACAAATCGCGAGCTTTTTTCATCTTTGTAGTCAAGCGGATACATCATCCCTAAATAGTAATTCAGTGCAGGCCGGCACTTTGAACAGCCTTCTTCTGTTTCCCAGTCAAGTACATTCATCACTTCTTTGACATGCTGCAAACCTTTCTCTTTTATTTCATGAATCACTTCATCTCTTGATAAGGTGGTGCAGGCGCAGATGGTTTCTTTTTGCGCAGTGCGGTTTGCATCATCGCCTAAAGTGTGCCATAAAATCTCTTCCACAACAGGTTGGCAGCCTCCGCATGACCGAGAAGCACTTGTACATTGCTTGACCTCTTGTATAGTCGTTAGGCCTTCTTTTTGAATAGCTGCCACTATTTGACCTTTTGAGACACCATTACAGCCACAAACGATATGGTCGTTTGCCATTTGTTCAATCGTGTTTTCTTGCGCCAGCTCATTTGATGTTAAGACAGATACTTTTTCCATATCTGACATATCAACACCTTCTCTAATGTACGAGAATAAACGTGGTCCATCGCTTGTTTCTCCAAACATGACGGCGCCGACTAATCGGTTTTGCTGGAAGACTAGTTTTTGATAAATACCTTGCTGTTCATCAAAAATTTTAATCGCTTTTTTCTCATCGTTTTCGATAAAATCTCCAGCTGAAAATACATCAACCCCTGATACTTTTAGCTGTGTCGATAGTACAGATCCTTCATAAGGCGTCGGGGCCATATCACAAACATGCTTCGCAAGCACGTTTGCTTGATCGTATAATGGCGCAACAAGACCGTACGTTTGTCCTCTATGTTCAACACATTCTCCGACTGCGTAAATCCGCGGGACACTTGTTTCCATGAAATCATTGACGATAATCCCCCGGTTCACTTCAATGCCGCTCGTTTCGGCAAGCTTGTGATTCGGTTTAATTCCTGCTGCCATGACCACCATATCTGTCTCTAATGTAGAACCATCTGAAAATGTTAGCCCTTCTACCCTTGTATCTCCTAAAATCTCATTTGTCTGTTTTCCTAATAGAAAGCTCATGCCTTGTTTTTCTAAAGCTGCTTGCAGAAGCTGACCTGCCACCGGATCGAGCTGCCGGTCCATTAGATGAGAGCCAAGATGAATGACGGTCACTTCCATTCCTAAGTTTAGTAGACCACGCGCGGCTTCAAGTCCAAGGAGCCCGCCTCCAATGACGGCTGCTTTTTTGTACATCATAGATGCTTTGACCATTTCCTCTGTGTCTTGTAATGTACGAAAAGCTGTTACCCCTTTTTTATCGCTCCCTGGAATGGGCGGGATGAACGGGAGGGACCCTGTCGCTAAAATTAAACGGTCATAATGCACGGTCCGTCCTTGATCACTCATAACGGTTTGATTGTCTGGATCGATCTTCACAATGGTCTCATTTGTAAACAGCTGAATATGATGTTCTTTGTACCAATTCCAATCGTTTAACGTAATATCCTCTGTCTTTGTATCCCCTTGGAGAACTTTCGATAAAAGAATCCGATTATAGTTAGGATACGGCTCAGTTCCAAATACAGTCATGTCGAATCGTTCATTGTCTGTTTTTAAAATGTTTTCGAGCGTTCGGATACCAGCCATACCATTCCCTACTAATACGAGTTTTTCTTTCATGAAAAACACCCCTCATGTGATCGTTTTTTAGAAAGTACCATAATCTAAACAAAGATGGAAAATACATGTTAAAATTTCTCACATAGTTTTCAATTCTTGTAGGCTGACAGCTGTACAGGACAATATTTAAAACCTGGCATTTTACTGTGTGGATCTAACTGTTTACCAATTAATAGGTTAATTGATTGATGTTTATTCCAGTGAAATGGAACAAACACAGTATCTTTTCGGGTGGTATCTGTTATGTGGCACCTCATGATGACACTACCTCGTTTTGACTGGATGGTGACGAGTTCCCCGTGCTGAATCCCGTAAGCTTCGGCTGTATCAGGATGAAGCTCTACATAAGCTTCAAACTGCCGGGCAACAAGAGAGGTGCTTTTTCTTGTTTGAACGCCCGTTTGGTAATGAGCCATCACCCTGCCGGTCGTTAAATAGAGTGGATATTCTGGACTGACTGGTTCTTTTGCACCCTGTTGTCCATGTGCAACGACTGCAAATTTTGCTAATTTATCAGGATGTGAGAATTGATGCTCAAATAGTCTTTCTGTTCCTCGGTCTTCCAAATGAGAGCAGGGCCATAATATGCCTTGCGTCTTCCTTAACCTGTCATAGGTCATACCGGAATAATCGGCTTTGGCTCCTTTCGTTGCTGTTCTCAATTCCTCAAAGATGTCTTCTGCAGATGAAAAAGAAAAAGAGCCGCCTTTGCCTAATACTGCTGCTATATCACAAATGATTTGCCAATCGTGCTTTCTTTGGTGTTTGAGTGGATAGGTTGCTTCTCTCAGCGTAACGCGTCCTTCTATGTTCGTCATGGTCCCTTCGTCCTCTAAATATGACGAAGCTGGTAAAATAACATCTGCGAGTGCAGCCGTCTCAGAGATAAATAAATCAATTGCGACAAAAAAGGACAGCTGCTCGATGGCTTTTTTGATAAAGCTTGCATGCGGACCTGATTGAACAGGATTAGAACACATTAAAAAGAGCGCTTTTATCTCTCCTTTCTGCATTTTTTCAAACATTTCAAAAGCAGATACACCTTTTCCAGGCAGTTCTTTTTCATCGATCTTCCATATTTCGGCCATTTCTTTTCTATGTACTGGGTTTGTGATATCACGGTAACCAGGAAGCTGATCTGCTTTTTGTCCATGCTCTCTTGCACCCTGTCCATTTCCTTGCCCAGTAATGGCACCATAGCCACACCCAATCCGGCCAATCTTCCCAGTAACAAGCAGAATATTCAGGAAATTACGAACGGATGCTGTCCCGTCTATTTGCTGCTCAATGCCTCTTGCAGTCAGAATCATGCCTGTTTTTTCGCGGGCGAATTTTCTCGCTATTTTTTGAATGACTTTCATCGATACACCGGTTTGCTGCGTAATGTCTTGCAGGGACATGTGTGAAATATGCTGTTTCATTTCTTGAAAACCTGATGTTCGTTTTTTAATAAATTCTTCGTCTAGTAACTGTTCATGAAGCATGACGTGTAAGATTCCATTTGCGAGTGCAGCATCTGACCCAGGCCTTAAGCTGACATGTAAGTCAGCTAGTTTGGCTGTTGCTGTTTTTCGCGGATCGATCACGATGAGAAATGCCCCGTTCTTTTTAGCTTCTTCCAAATACGGTATGAGGGTCGGCTGACATTCCGCTATATTGGTTCCAACCAATAGTAAAACCCGGGCATGCTTGATGTCACGAAGCGGAAAGGTTAGACCCCGATCAAGTCCAAATGTTTGGTTAGCTGCTGTTGCTGCTGAAGACATACACAGTCTTCCATTGTAATCAATGTATTTCGTTTTAAGGGCGACCCTTGCAAATTTTCCGAGTAAATAAGCTTCTTCATTTGTAATCGATGCACTACCATACACACTGATAGCATCGTTCCCATGTTCCGTCTGAAGGGTTTGAGTGCGTGCTTTGATTTCGTCAAGTGCCTCTTGCCAAGTCACTTTGACAAATTGACCGTTTCTTTTGATGAGGGGGTGATTCAATCGTTCCTTGTGCAGTGCGTGCTGGTGGGCATGCTGCCCTTTCATACAGATCCTGCCGAACGTGGTTGGATTATGAATACCTATCGTCTGGTAGCGTGTTCGCCCTTCTGCGTGCTGCTCGACTAATTGCATTTTGCACTGCATACTGCAAAACGGACATTGAGATGGGAACACCCTTTTTCGCTCTTGCTGCTCTGATGTTTGCTGCACATATTGTAAAAAAGATTGATTCATACATTCACACCCTTTTGTCTACTTTGCTCAAATTGCTCGCAGAGCTCTTCTCTCATTTCCTCATCGAGCAATTTTTCTCGGATGGAAATGCTGCCGTTTTTTTGGATCCAGTCTCCAATAGATTCTTGAAAATATGCACGTTTTCTATAGTCTTCAAGCAGTGCTTTTAAAAAAGGAATCAGCTCATCCGTTCGGCTCACAGAATAAAAAAGCTGACCTGCCTTAGGTTGACGTATGCTGCCTCCTATATAAATGTCCCATTCATCCAGCTGCTTCTTGATGCAGATGTCATAGATGGGGCTGAAATGACATACGCAGGAAGGACCAGCGATATGAATCGATGTGACTGCAGGTAAAAGCGTGTTTTCTAGTTGTCTTTCGATCTCCATGACAAGTGTTGTGACAGATGGATCGTGACGACAATCACATGATAGAACATGAGAAAGTCTCTTGCTTTCTTGTGGCATGATGTGTCCATGTTCTTTTACAATATGGTCGGCCTCTTGTGAAATACCGATCAGCCGAATTCGTTTATTCTCCGTTAGTTCTACGTGCTGAATTTGCTTTTGCTCTAATAATCCGGTTATCATCTGTAAAAATGTCAGATCAAGACGGCCACCATATAACTGAGGCATTAGTATGTGCTCATGATCTGATGGGCTGTCTTTTACGAAAAGATCTTGAAACTGCTCAAGATAGTATGGAATGCCTGCTCGGCACTTGTCACAGCCGTTATCTGTCATCCAATTAAATTGTCTTCTTACTTGCTCTTCATTCAGCGGATGCTGATTTTTTATATACGAAAAAATGGTCTGTTTCTCTACATTTGTGCACGAGCAAAACGTGTCCAGTGCTTCCGTTAGCTGATTTGATGAGACATAGCAGCAGGCACGAACAAGCTCTTGACAGCCTCCGCAGCCCGTTGCGGCCCCTGTCTGTTTTTTTATCTCTTCTAAATTTGTCAGGTGATGGACCGATATGCTTTTGAATATCGCTCCCTTCGTCACCGTGTGGCATTGGCAGATGAGATCCTCTGCTTTTAATGAATCTAAAGGGGATATCTGCTCTTCATTCAGCGATTTCATGACTACGCTTTTATCACGCCCCACTTTTACATCCTGCAAAAGCTGCTCAGCTCTCTCAAGTTGACCAACTAATACAACGCCTGTGAGCACATCATGTTCAAACACTAGTTTTTTATATACTTCTTGTTCTTCATCTAAGTAAGTCACCACTGAAGCGGAGGGGGATCGGTTTACAATACTGCCAGCAGAATAAATAGATATGTCATTTGCTTTCAATTTTGTTGAATAAATGGCAGGAGGTAAATTCGTGACCAGTTCATCTAATAAATGATTCGCAAGCACGTTTGCTTGTTCATAAATAGGCTGCACAAGACCGTGCACCATCCCCTTATGCTCTGCACATTCTCCAATAGCATAAATATTCTCAACGTTTGTCTGCATGACATCATTTACAACAATGGCTTTTCTTGTATGAATGCCGTGCTGTTTTGCAAGCTCTATATTCGGACGGACCCCTGTTGTGAAAACCACGAGATCAGCATCCACGATGTCTCCACTTTTTAACAGAACGCCTTCTACTCTCTCGTTTCCTAAACATGCAATCGTATGAGCATTTGTTTTTACCTGAATCCCCTTGCGACTTAATTGTTGAGACAAAAGCCCTGCAGCTGTTTCATCTAATTGGCGTTGCATAAGCCAATCCGTGTGATGAATCAAGGTTGTCTTCAGTCCAGCGATCTGTAAACCAGCGGCCACTTCCACACCAAGTACACCACCTCCAATGACTGCTGCACGCTCATAGCGTAAAGAATCAGCGTAAATGGCCTCATAATCGTCAATCGTACGAAAAGCATAGACCCCTTTTTTGGATACGCCTTGTATAGGCAGAAAATGAGGCGATGAGCCTGTGGCGATAACCAGTTTGTCATACGGGATATTCCGGCGTGCTTCTGTCATGAGCAATTGACGCTTTGTATCGATGTGGACAACTGCTTCGCCTGTTTGGATGGTGATGTCATGTTTGGTGTACCATTCTTTTGGCTTTAGTTCAATTTGAGACAACGATTCACTTTTTTGTAAAACTGACGAAAGTTTTATTCGGTTGTAGGCCGGGTGCTTCTCTTTTCCAATGATCGTGATGGAATAGCGTTCTGGCTGTTTCTTTACGATATGTTCGATACATTTCATACTCGCCATGCCGTTTCCGATAAACACGAGTTTACGTTTTGCCATGTGAGATCAACCTTTCTAGCTTTTTGCGCCAAAGCAATGTTTGCCATAGATTATGGCACACATTTGTAAAAAAGTGTTTATCCATGTCATTTTTTCTAACACAACACTTCCATTCCTTCTATCAACTCGCTATCTTTAAGTCAGAAAATTCAAAATAAAGGAGGGGTTTTGTGAAACTCTCAGAATTGACTTCTAGTGGTCATCCTAAGACATTGTTTGGTTCATTTTTATATTTTGACGTGAGTTTCATGATTTGGGTTTTGCTGGGGGCACTCGGTGCTTTTATTGCACAAGATTTTGCCTTATCGACAATAGAAAAAGGCATGATTGTAGCCATTCCGATTTTATCCGGATCTTTTTTTCGAATTGTGCTAGGCCTATTAACAGACCGAATGGGACCTAAAAAAACAGCGATGATGGGCATGATTTTGACCACCATTCCGCTTATATGGGGATTTTTCGGTGGTACAACCCTTTCAGAGCTAGTACTGATCGGGATTTTATTAGGGGTTGCAGGTGCGAGTTTTGCGGTCGCTTTACCGATGGCAAGCCGCTGGTACCCTCCTCATTTACAAGGGGTAGCGATGGGAATTGCCGGCGCCGGAAACAGCGGAACACTGATCTCGACACTCTTTGGACCAAGGCTTGCGGAGATGTATGGCTGGCATACAGTGATGGGGCTCGCTCTTATTCCTTTAAGTTTCGTCTTTTTGTTTTTTATTTTCACAGCAAAAGATGCACCAAACCAGCCGGCCCCTCAGCCGCTTCGGTCCTATTTTTCAGTCTTTAAAGTAAAGACAACGTGGTTTTTCTGTCTTCTTTATGCAATTACATTCGGTGGTTTTGTCGGACTTTCAAGTTTCTTGAGTATTTTCTTTGTGGACCAATATGCTATTTCAAAAATTCATGCCGGTGATTTTGTGACGCTTTGTGTGGCGGCAGGCAGCTTCTTTCGGCCAGTTGGCGGTTTGATTGCCGATAAAATTGGCGGGATGAAAGTACTGCTCGGTTTATTTGCTTTGATTGGTATCTGTTTAGGGGCAGTGAGTAGTCTACCTGCTTTACCAGTGGTCATTGCGCTTTTATTTGTCGGAATGATGTGTCTTGGTATGGGGAATGGGGCGGTGTTCCAGCTTGTGCCGCAAGTGTTTCATAAGGAAATTGGGATTGTGACTGGAATTGTAGGGGCTGCAGGAGGCATTGGGGGATTCTTTTTACCAAACGTTCTTGGCAGTTTAAAAGAAATGACGGGCTCCTATACGTTTGGCTTTTTGACCATTTCTCTTTTTGTTCTTGCTGTCTTCCTCTGTTTGGTTGTCTCCCAGTTCAAACGTAAAAAAGTCATTATCCAGCCAACCATATCTGAATCATAAAAAGCCATGACCACTCTTTGGTCATGGCTTTTCTCTATATATGGTAAACACCCTTTGTTTGACCTATTTTGGCAGAACCGAACTCCCCATTAAATAACGGTCTACCTCATGCGCCACTTGTCTGCCTTCGTTAATTGCCCAGACAATCAAGCTTTGACCGCGTCTTGCATCTCCCGCTGCAAATACGCCTTCTACATTCGTCGTATATTCCCCATATTTTGCGTCAATCCGATTGTTTTTGCTGTCCACGCCAAAGTGTTTCACTAGCGGCTGTTCAGTTCCCTCAAAACCAATCGCAATAAAGACTAGCTGAGCTGGCCATACCTTCTCTGTTCCTGGAATCTCATGAAATTCAAACTTCCCTTGCTCGTTTTTCACCTTTTCCATTTGAATGGTATGAAGCTCTTTTAACTTCCCATTTTTATCAGCCACAATCTTTGTGGTTTGAATCGAATATTGCCGCGGATCTTCTCCAAATTTTGCTTGTGCTTCTTCGTAAGCATAATCTAGAGAGAAGACATAAGGCTGTTCTGGCCACATGTTATCCCCTACACGTGTATCTGGAAGCTTTGGATGCTTTCCGAATTGAACAACACTTTTTGCTTTTTGGCGAAGTGCAGTTGCGACGCAGTCAGCGCCTGTATCTCCTCCGCCAATCACAATGACGTCTTTCCCTTTTGCGTCAATAAAGTTTTTATCTTTGAATCCTGAATCAAGCATGCTTTTTGTTGCGAGTGTTAAATAATCCATTGCCAGGTGAATCCCTTTTGCTTCCCTGCCTTCAATTAACAGGTCACGCTGCTTTTGTGCACCTGTACAAAGGATGACCGCATCAAATTGCTCTTTCAGTTCATCAGCCGTGATATCCACACCAATTTCTGTATTGGTCACAAAGTCAATGCCTTCTTGTCTTAGCAGTTTAACTCTGCGCTCAACGACTTCTTTGTCGAGCTTCATATTCGGAATACCATAAGTGAGCAGTCCACCAAGACGATCAGATCGTTCAAACACGGTTACAGCGTGCCCTGCTTGGTTTAGTTGGTCTGCACTTGCCAGTCCTGCTGGTCCTGATCCGACAATGGCAACCTTTTTCCCTGTACGGCTTGAAGGAATTCTTGGTGTAATCCAGCCATTTTCAAAACCTTTATCAATGATCGTCCGTTCGATATTTTTAATCGATACTGCTGGATCATTGATCGCGACGGTACATGAGCCTTCACAAGGTGCTGGACATACTCTTCCAGTAAATTCAGGGAAATTGTTCGTTTTTTGTAGTCTTTCAAGCGCTTCTTTCCATCTGCCCCGGTAGACAAGGTCATTCCATTCTGGAATTAAATTGTAGATCGGGCAGCCAGAAACGCCGCCCCTGATCTCCATCCCAATTTGACAAAACGGTGTTCCGCAATCCATACATCTAGCACCCTGCTGTTTCAATACCTCATCTGTATAAGGAGCTGAATATTCTTTCCAGTCATTTTGACGAGTGAGAGGGTCACGTTCATTTGGCTTTTCTCTTTTATAATCCATAAAACCTGTTGCTTTGCCCATTGTCCTCTCCCCTTTCTTAATGAGCGACGGCTGCTTTTTGCCCGTTTGCCGTTTCTTTATTTTTCGGTTTTGTGTTTGCTTCAAATGCGAACATAACAGCTTCCTCGTGGCTGAGGCCTGCTTGTTTTTGTTCCTCAATGCTTTGAAGCATCATTTTGTAATTTCTCGGAATGATCTTAATGAATTGATTCTTTTCTTGTGCCCAGTTCTCTAGAAGCGCTGCTGCTTTTGAGCTGTTTGTATAATCAAGGTGTTCCTGAATCATTTGCTTCACTTCTTGTTCTTCTTCGTGATCTGTGAGTTTTTCAAACATGATCATTTCCATGTTACACATTCTTTTGAACTGTTTTGCATCGGATGTATGCACATAAGCGATACCGCCAGACATCCCTGCGCCAAAGTTCTTCCCAACGTCACCTAAAATGACAACACGTCCGCCAGTCATGTATTCACAGCCGTGATCACCGATTCCTTCAACGACCACATTGACACCTGAATTACGAACGGCAAATCGTTCACCTGCACGACCGTTAATATACGCTTTTCCGCTTGTCGCGCCGTAAAATGCAACGTTACCGACAATCACGTTCTCATGTCCATTTTGTACAAAGTGATCAGATGTTTTGACAGCAATTTTGCCTCCAGAGAGTCCTTTGCCGATATAGTCATTTGAGTCACCTGTTAAATATAAAGACATCCCCTTTGGAACAAATGCGCCGAAGCTTTGTCCAGCTGAACCAGTGAACCGAAGTGTGATCGTATCCTCTGGCAGACCTTCTTCTCCGTAGCGCTTAGACACTTCACTGCCCGTAATCGTTCCAGCTACACGGTGAATGTTGCGAATGTTTAGTGACAGATCAACCGGTGTTTGATGATCGAGCGCTTCCTGTACATAAGGGAGAATCTCATTCATATCCAGTGATTCATCAATTTTATGATTTTGCGGCGTTCTGAATGTGCGTGGTCCCTCTGGCTGATATAGCAGGGTTTCAAGGTTCAGCTGTCCTGCTTTCCAGTGTGCTTTTGCTCTTTCACTTACTGATAAGACATCCGTACGCCCAATCAATTCATCCATTGATGTAAAGCCAAGTTCAGCTAAAATTTCTCTTACTTCCTCTGCAATAAACATCATGAAGTTGACAATGTGATCAGGGTCACCCATGAATTTTTTGCGAAGTTCTGGGTTTTGAGTAGCGACTCCGACTGGGCAAGTATCTAAATGACATGCTCTCATCATGACGCATCCTAATACGACAAGTGGAGCTGTCGCAAAGCCGTATTCTTCTGCTCCTAAAATCGCAGCCATGACAACGTCGCGTCCTGTCATTAATTTGCCATCCGTTTCAAGAACGACTCGCTCTCGAAGGCCGTTTAAGACAAGGGTTTGATGCGCTTCTGCCAATCCAAGCTCCCAAGGAAGTCCTGTATGTTTAATACTAGTTTTCGGAGAAGCTCCAGTACCGCCATCATATCCACTAATTACGATGACATCAGCTGTCCCTTTTGCAACACCTGCTGCAATCGTTCCAACGCCAGCTTTAGAAACTAGCTTGACACTGATGCGTGCGTCACGGTTTGCGTTTTTCAAATCATGGATCAATTGAGCCAAATCCTCGATTGAATAAATATCATGGTGAGGCGGTGGTGAGATTAGGCCAACACCTGGCGTAGAACCACGTACGTCTGCGACCCAAGGATATACTTTATTCCCTGGCAGTTGTCCGCCTTCTCCAGGCTTTGCACCTTGCGCCATTTTAATTTGCAGTTCATCTGCATTGACTAAATAATGACTTTTCACACCAAAGCGGCCAGAAGCAATCTGTTTAATTGCACTTCTGCGATCATCCCCGTGCTCATCTACTGTGAAGCGTGCAGGGTCTTCCCCGCCTTCTCCGCTGTTGCTTTTGCCGCCAATTCGGTTCATCGCAATCGCTAGTGCTTCATGCGCTTCTTTACTTAATGAACCAAATGACATCGCACCTGTCTTAAAGCGGCGTACAATGGATTCAGCAGATTCAACTTCTTCCAGACGAACTGGCTTTTGTTTTGAACGAAAAGCAAATAGATTTCTAAGGAAACCAATTCGTTCTTCATCCGCTGCCTTCGTATATTGCTTAAATAAATCATAATCTTCGTTGCGGCATGCCCACTGAAGGGTATGAATGGTTTTTGGGTTAAAGGCATGATGCTCTCCATTTTTTCTCCACTGGAATTCACTGCCTGATTCTAGCGTTTGATCAGTTGATGCCTGATACCCAGCCTCATGACGAAGCTTTGCTTCACTTGCAATGGTGTCAAGATCAATACCGCCTAACTGCGAAGCTGTTCCTGTGAAATACGCCTGGATGACATCTTCACTAATACCGACTGCTTCAAAAATTTGTGCGCCTCGATAGCTTTGGACAGTGGAAATTCCCACTTTAGACATTACTTTAACTACGCCCTCAGTCACACTTTTCCCAAACTTTGTGACAGCTTCATCAAAGCTAATCGCAATCGCTTCTTCAGCAATAAGCTGTTTGTATGTTTCGTAAACGAGGTACGGATGGATCGCATCTGCGCCGTAGCCAATCAGTGCGGCAAAATGATGAACCTCTCTTACTTCTCCAGATTCGACGATTAAGCTCACCTTTGTTCGTAAGCCTTGACGCACAAGATGCTGATGAAGTGCACTCAATGCAAGAAGTGGTGGAATCGGCACTTTTTCTTCCGTCATATCACGATCGGAAAGAATTAATAAAGATACCCCTTCACGAATGGCTTTTTCTGCCTCTTCAAACATCGCATCAAGACCACGTTTTAGGTCATCAGTGAAAAGTGTATGAATCGTTTTGCTTTTAAAGGCATTATGAACAATCGTTTTCAAGCCGTTAAACTGCCCGCTTGTTAAAACGGGTGTATAAAGTTTAATTCTTCGGCATGAATATTCATTTGGATGTAAAATATCTCCCTCAGCACCTAACCAAGTCATGGTCGATGTGACAAGCTGTTCACGAATGGCATCAATCGGCGGATTCGTCACTTGAGCAAACAGCTGTTTGAAATAAGAAAACAGCGACTGCGCACGATCTGATAACACAGCAAGCGGTGTATCACTTCCCATCGAGCCTATTGGGTCCTTGCCTTCTTCTAGTAAAGGAATTAAATACTTTTGAATGTCTTCGTACGTATAATGGAAAGCACGCTGACGCGTTAACAAATCACTCATTATACTAGAATTTTCTGAATTTTCTTCCGAGCGATTGACGTGAACCATTTCTTCATCGAGCCATTTTTGATAAGGAAGTTCATTCGCAATCGAAGATTTCACTTCTTCATCAGAAATAATGCGTCCTTCTTCTAAATCGATTAACAGCATTTTACCTGGTTCAAGACGGTCTTTATACTTCACATCTTCTTCATTCGTGTCGATGACGCCAACTTCAGATGAGAAAATGATATGATCGTCATTTGTCACGTAGTATCTCGCGGGTCTTAATCCGTTACGATCTAAGATGGCGCCGATTTGTTTACCATCCGTAAACGAAATCGCTGTTGGGCCATCCCATGGCTCCATTAACGAACTATGGTATTCATAAAATGCCCGTTTCTCTTTTGACATGTGCGTATTCTCCGTCCACGGCTCAGGAATCAGCATCATCGCTGTATGAGCAGGAGTACGCCCTGCAAGCACGAAAAATTCAAAGGCATTGTCTAAAATGGATGAATCACTTCCGTCTGCATTCAGCACTGGCAAAATCTTGTCTAAATCGTCTCCGAAGGCTTCAGATACGAATTGTTGTTCTCTTGCTCTCATCCAATTGATGTTTCCTCTTAATGTGTTGATTTCTCCGTTATGAATTAAGTAACGGTTTGGATGCGCTCGTTCCCATGTCGGGAATGTATTTGTACTAAATCTTGAATGAACGAGTGAAAATGCAGAAACAAATGTTTCATCCTGTAGATCAAGATAAAAAGCATCAACTTGATCTGATGTTAAAAGCCCCTTATATACAATGGTTTGACTAGACAGACTGACAAAGTAAAATTGTTTTTCCTCTGCTGTTCCCCAGTTTTCAGCCTGCTTGCGGATGACGTATAATTTTCGTTCAAATGACAAACGGTCTGTTACGTTGTCGTTTGCTCCGATGAACACTTGCCGGACAACCGGACAGCTCTTCGCTGCAACCGTTCCAATTTTCCCAGCATCAACAGGGACCGTTCTCCAGCCAATTAATGTTTGCCCTTCTTGTTTAATGAAGCCGTTGATCTTTTGTTCGATCGCTTGACGCGTTTTGGCATCATCATCTTTTGAAAAGAACACCATTCCTACCCCGTAACGGCCCTTTTCAGGAAGTGCAAAGTCTTGGCAGTTCTTTCTAAAAAAAGCGTCTGGCAGTTGTACCATTAATCCGGCACCATCACCTGTATACGGATCACTGCCTTGCCCGCCGCGGTGATCAAGCTGGCACAGCATTTGCAATCCCTTTTTGACGATGCTATGTGTCGCCTCCCCTTTTAAATGGGCGTACAGTCCGATTCCACATGCATCATGTTCAAATTCAGGACGGTAGAGACCTTGTGGTTGTGGTAGTTGATTATAAGTCATCGTTTCTCTCCCCCGTTTAAAAGATCCGTTTTTTCACAGTAATAAAATCTCACAAACTCTGTAACTTATTTTAAGTTTTCAAATTAATATAAACAATATATAATTTAGATCAAAACAATCTCTTTTTGAGATAGATGGGTGTGAAGTGCAAAAATGGAGCTTCGTCAATTACGTTATTTTGTAGAAGTTGCTGACCGTGAACACGTGTCAGAAGCGGCTGAAAACTTACACGTTGCCCAATCTGCCATCAGCCGGCAGATTGCCAATTTAGAAGAAGAACTTGGAGTGGCTTTATTCGAACGAGAAGGACGAAATATCAAATTAACGAAAATCGGCAGACAATTTTTGGACCATGTGAGAACTGCCCTAAAAGCGATAGATTACGCCAAAGAACAAATTGATGAATACTTAGACCCCCACAAAGGGACAGTGAACATTGGATTTCCTACAAGTCTAGCAAGCCAAGTGCTCCCTTCTGTCATTTCCGCATTTAAGCTGGAATATCCAGAGGTCGATTTTTTACTTCGTCAAGGTTCCTATAAGTTTCTGATTGAAGCTGTCAAAAATCGAGACATTGATCTTGCCTTTTTAGGACCCGTCCCGACAAACGATCCTCAAATAGAAGGAAATATCTTGTTTTCCGAAAGCATTTATGCCCTTTTGCCTATTAGTCACCCCTTTAGCGGGCAAAGAAGTATTCATTTAAGTGATTTGAGAAAAGACCATTTCGTTTTATTTCCTGAAGGGTATGTGCTGAGACAAATTGCGGTTGATGCCTGTAAGCAGGCTGGCTATGAGCCTACTATCTCATCTGAAGGAGAAGATTTGGATGCCATTAAAGGTCTTGTGTCAGCGGGTATGGGCGTTACCTTATTACCCGAAAGTGCTTTTTATGAAACAACACCGCGATTTACAGTGAAAATTCCCATTGATTTCCCTCAAGTGAGAAGAACGGTCGGAATTATTGCGTCTAAATCAAGAGAGATGTCTCCTTCTGCCCATGATTTTTATATGTTTGTAAAAGACTTCTTTTCAAAAATTGAACAATATAAATAATTCACTAAAACAAGACATTTCATTTGTAGAAATAATCCCTCTTTGTATATGATGAGTTACAGAACAACAGACTATATGGAAGAAAGGTAATCGTATGAAATCAATTTTATCGTTTTTAAAGCCCTATCGGCTATCCGTTGTGTCCATTGTGGTTCTCACCTTTTTAAGCAGTATGCTCCAGCTGTATTTACCGACGCTTACAGCAGATATCGTTGATGTCGGGATCGTCCAAGGAGATGTCGCTTATATATGGAAGGTTGGGGGCTGGATGGTGGCTTGTTCTTTACTTGCCATCTTGCTCACGATTTGGAAGTCCTACTTGTCATCTAAGACAGCTCTAGGCTTCGGGCGTGATATGAGAAGACAGCTGTTTGTGCATGTCGAACAATTCTCATTAGAAGAATTTCAAAAAATCGGGACATCTTCCTTTATTACAAGATCAACAAATGATGTGAAACAAGTTCAAGATGTCACGATCATGATCTTACAAATGATGACACGGGCGCCTCTAATGCTCGTTGGTGGAATTATTTTGGCTGTATCTAGAGATGCTGTGTTATCTCTCATCTTTTTAGCAGCTCTTCCCCTTCTTGGTGGGTTCATTTATTTGGTATCAAGAAAAGCGATCCCCCTCTTTGGCCAGCTTCAGAAAAAAACGGACCGGCTGAACTTGATTATGAGAGAGTCGCTTTCAGGCATTCGGGTCATTCGTGCGTTTAACCGAGTAGATGACGAAAAGGAACGTTTTCAAGAAGCCAATACATCGTATAAGGATACTGGTCTTAAGGTCAATCGATTAATGGCGTACTTGTTCCCTTTTATGCTCATTATCATGAACTTCACGAATATCGGCATTGTCTGGATTGGCGCTAATCGGATTGATGCCGGACAGATGGAAGTCGGGAATCTGATCGCCTTCATTCAATATGCGATGATGATTTTAATGGCACTCATTATGCTGTCTATGAGTTTTATTATGGTGCCTAGAGCTCAGGCATCAGCTAAACGGATGAATGAAGTGTTAAATCTAGAACCAAAAATTAAAGACAAAAAAGAGACTGTCACTAAATTTGATCAGCCAGCCCAGTCCATTCGCTTTGAGAATGTGTCATTTTATTATTCAAATGCTGAAAAACCAGCCGTTCAAGACATGACGTTTGAAGCCAAAAAGGGTGAAACGACGGCGATCATCGGCAGTACAGGTTCCGGGAAAACGACCCTTCTTCAGCTGATGACACGTTTTTATGAAGCCACAGAAGGAAAAATTACATTAGATGGTGTCGATATTAGAGAATTGCCTCAAGAGAAACTGAGAAGTCAGATGGGTTATGTTTCTCAAAAAGCCATTTTATTTAGCGGAACCATTGCTGATAATGTGCGCTTTGGCAAACGCGATGCAACAGATGACGAGATTTGGCAGGCACTGCGGACAGCACAGGCCGAAGAATTTGTTTTGCAAAAAGATGGCGGAATTCACGCAGAGATAGACCAAGGGGGTTCGAATCTCTCTGGCGGTCAAAAACAACGTCTTTCGATTGCAAGAGCACTCGTAAGAAAACCTGCATTCTACCTGTTTGACGATAGCTTCTCTGCCCTTGATTACAAAACGGATGCAAAACTTCGGTCAGCGCTAGAAGCTGAAAAAGAGCATGCTGCTTTGATTATTGTGGCTCAAAGAATCAGCACAGTGAAGCATAGCGATAAAATCATTGTGTTAGATGATGGAAAAATAGCAGGTATCGGTACACATGAACAGTTACTGAAAGATAACCTTGTCTATCAAGAAATAGTCGCATCACAGGAAGGTCAGGAGGTGGAGCAAGGATGAGTAAAAAAATGTCTTCTGGAATGGGACATAAAGGCGGTCACCCAAGGGGCCCAGTACAAAAACCGAAGGAATTTAAAAAAACACTTCTTCGTTTAACGGGCTATTTAAAACCGAGAAAATTTCAGCTGATCATTGTCCTGATTGCAGCGATCGGTTCAACCGTTTTTAATGTTGTCAGTCCAAAATTACTTGGGGATGCCACCTCTTCCCTATTTGAAAGTTTTACACAAGGAACTGGTGTTCAATTCGATGTCATTTCACGCATTTTATTGTTGCTTGTTCTATTATATGTCGTGGCATCTCTCTTCTCATTCGTGCAGCAATATGTAATGGCGGGTGTCTCGCAGCAGACCATTGCTGAACTAAGACAAGAAGCGAGTGACAAACTTACACGTCTCCCTCTTCGTTATTTTGATAAAACAACACACGGAGACACGCTGAGCCGGGTGATGAACGACATTGATAATATTAATACTTCTTTACAGCAGGCACTCACGCAAGTGATCACATCTGTTATTACAGTCATTGGTATTGTCGTCATGATGCTTTTCATCAGTCCGCTGCTGACACTGCTTGTTTGTTTGACGCTGCCTCTCAGTTTGTTTGCGATTCGAGGCATTACATCATTTTCGCAAAAGCATTTTAAAGCACAGCAAAAAGAACTAGGGATGATCAATGGACATATTAATGAAATGTTCACAGGACATCAGACGGTTCGTGCGTATGGCTATGAAAAGAAAGCCATTGATACATTTGATCAATTAAACGAACAACTATATGAATCTTCAAGAAAAGCACAATTTATCTCCGGCTTAATGATGCCGATGATGACCTTTATTGGGAATCTTGGCTATGTGGCGGTAAGTGTTGCTGGCGGAATTCTTGTCATTAACGGGAATATTCGTGTTGGGGATGTGCAAGCATTTATCCAATACACACAGCAAATGTCGCAGCCGCTTGTGCAAGCATCCAGTGTTGCAAACTTAGTTCAATCTGCTATCGCTTCAGCTGAACGGGTGTTTGAAATTCTGGATGAGGAAGAAGAACATGCGGAAGAAGATGCAGCGATTGATCTTAAATCCCTTTCTGGAGATGTGGCCTTTGAGCACGTTCACTTCGGTTATGAGAAAGATCAACCCATTATTAAAGATTTGAATTTACAAGTCCGAGAAGGACAAACGGTTGCCATTGTTGGGCCAACAGGCGCTGGAAAAACAACGATTATTAATCTGTTAATGCGCTTTTACGAGCTAGATCAAGGCTCCATTCGCATTGGCGGCGTAAAAACAACCGACCTCAGCCGAGAGCAAGTACGTGACTTATTTGCGATGGTTCTTCAGGATACATGGCTCTTTGAAGGCACAATTTATGACAACATCGCATATGGTAGACCGCATGTTTCAAAAGAGGATGTGTTGAAGGCCGCTAAACATGCCTATGCAGACGATTTCATCCGCACCCTTCCAGATGGATATGACACACTCTTAACAGAAGATGCCGGCAACCTCTCACAAGGTCAACGTCAACTGTTAACCATCGCCCGTGCCATCTTATCTGATCCGAAGATATTAATCTTAGATGAAGCAACAAGCAGTGTCGATACACGGACAGAGATGCATATTCAAAAAGCGATGAATGAATTAATGAACGGCAGAACAAGCTTCGTCATTGCACATCGACTTTCAACGATTAAAGATGCCGATCTCATTTTAGTTATGAAAGATGGCACGATCATTGAAAAAGGAACTCATCGTGAGCTTTTGAAAGAAAAAGGCTTTTATGCAGACCTCTATATGAGTCAATTTGCCGAAAACCAAGTCGGTTAAACAGCACCAAAAAGGATAGACAGCATGTAAAAATGCCTGTCTATCCTTTTTGTGATGCCTTAAGCTTCCCGTTTTCTGACTTTCACACTAAGTTTCGTCATGTAATCCGCTTCATTTTTAGACATCAGAGAATGAAGTAAATACTCCTCAAAGACATCCCCATCCAGTATCATATCCTCTGCTTCGATGTGATCTAATAAACGTGAATAGGCAGTCTCCATTTCTTCATATGTTCCTTGTTGATACATGACTGCATATAGACCCGCTGGCTTTTTGACTGCATCCGGTCCTTCCATTCGGCAGAACAGCCGATCAGATTGATGATAATGACGCTGCAAAAACTGCTCCTTGTTTAAAATAGAACCATTTGCCGCCGCACCTTTAATACCAATCCCTTTCAGAAATTCTCCTACAATTCGAGAAATTTCTTCTATAGGTGTGTTTGAATCAATTGGGTTTGATGTACTGAGGACGATCGGTTCTTCTGGCAGTTCTTGAAACAAGACCTCCCCTGTTTTCACTGATGATAATTCATTCGTTGTCTCGATCACACGAAAAAGAAAAGATTGAATATCCTGTAGTTTTTGGATCTCCTCCCCGACCTTTTCTGCTTGCTCAACCGCAAGGCTTTGCAATTTCTCCTGAGAAGGCTCAGTAAAGTATTGTTTTAATTGTTTGATCGGAAATTGAACAGCACGAAGGGATTGAATGGCCATGAAATGATCAAACTGTTCAAATGTATAATAACGGTACCCATTTTCCTGAACACCTGCCGGCTTAAACAAATCGATTTTATCATAATAGAGCAGTGTATCTTTTTTCACTTCAAATAATGACGCAAATTCTCCAGTTAAAAATGTTTTTTGACCATCGCTCATCATTTTTAGGGCTCCTTTCTTGACTATGGAGTTACTCCATCCTTTATGATAACATGCATAAACACCACGTATGTGGAGAAAGGATTTACACATGAACAAAATCGCACAAGATCAAGTCACATTATCACTTGCAAATCAAGAAGACTTCCCTTTGATGAAAAAGGAACTGCAAGATGCTTTCACAGCTGGCATCATTGATGCATTTGGCGATGCAGAAGGTGGACCAATTCCTCCTGATGAGTCGATTGATGAATCTTTTTATTCGACAGAGAACCTTGTCTATCATATTTTACTAAATGGTCAAAAGGCAGGAGGGGTTGTCTTAAAAATCAACCCGCATACACACCGCAATTCGGTGGACCTATTATATATCTCTTCATCATCTCATAGCCGCGGCATTGGTCAGGCAGCATGGAAAGCCATTGAGGCGCAATATCCAGAAACGAAGGTGTGGGAAGTTGTCACTCCTTATTTTGAAAAGCGCAACATTCATTTTTATGTGAACAAATGCGGGTTTCAGATTGTTGAGTTTTATCACTTACACCATCCAGATCCGAGCTTCCCTCATGAGAAGAATCAAGAAAATGACCCTTTAGCGCCTGAGACATTTGAATTTTTCAAATTTGAGAAAGTCATGAAAAAAGACCGTTCAAGTTCATAAAAAAACTAGATTGTTGACAAAGGGCTAAAATGGACTTCATTTTAGCCCTTTGTCTTCTTTTTCAAGAGTTGTCAGTGCTTCAGCATCGTTTCCATGTCGTTCCCCTTTTTTCTCTCTTCTTTTCTCATACACTAAAAAAACACTACCCCAAGTTAGAAAGGTAGTGTTCGTTACATTCATTCTAGCTTCTAATCTGACCATCACCAGATAGAAGCAGCTTTGTTGTTGTCAGTGCAGGAAGTCCCATTGGCCCTCTTGCGTGCAGCTTTTGAGTAGAAATGCCAATTTCAGCGCCATATCCTAGTGCACCGCCATCTGTAAAACGTGTAGATGCGTTATGATAAACAGCAGCCGCATCGACTTCGTTTAGAAAGATTTGTGCGTTTTTTTCATCCTCTGTTACGATGGCTTCTGAATGTTTGGTTCCGTACTGATCAATGTGGTGAATGGCGCCCTCAATTGAGTCAACGACTTTCACCGCAAGATCAAGACTTAAATACTCATCTGTCCAATCCACTTCCTCCGCAGGAACCGCTTCGGAAAAGAAGGATTGAGCGTCTTGATCCCCGTGCACAGTGACTTGGTGCTGAAGCAGTGCTTCATTCAATGCTGCACCATTTTCTTTCAGCCAATCGCGATGAACGATCAGAGTCTCAAGCGCATTACAAACGGCCGGACGATTTGTTTTCGCATTGATGACAATCTGAATGGCTTTTTCTACATTCGCTGTTTGATCAATAAAGATATGGCAGTTCCCTGTCCCTGTTTCAAGAACTGGAATGGTCGATTCTTCTACAACGGTTTTGATTAAAGAAGCCCCGCCTCTCGGAATTAAAACATCGATCCATTCTTTTAGATGAAACATCGCTTGAACCGATGAACGGTCTGTTTGTTCAATAAACTGTACCGCATCACGAGGGATCTTTGTTTGATCCAATGCCTCATGAATGACGCGGACGATGGCTTTGTTGGAAGAAATAGCGGAGGAACCGCCTTTTAAAATCACTGAGTTGCCTGCCTTGAGGGCAAGCCCTGCTGCATCGACAGTGACATTCGGTCTCGCTTCATAGATCATCCCGATCACGCCGAGCGGTACTCTTCGGCTTTTCACATGTAAGCCGTTCTCAAGAGTCCATTCATCCAATATTTCTCCAACAGGATCTGTTAATCTCGTCACAAGCCGCAAACTTTCCGCAAACTCATGAATTCTCTCTTCATTTAACATTAATCGATCCATTAATGCTTCAGAGAAGCCCTTTTCTTTTCCTGCCTCTAAATCCTTTTGATTTTCCTGTAAAATAAAATCACTTTGCTGTTCGAGCGTTTCTGCTATTTTCAGTAGCGCCTCATTTTTTTCCTCTGTTTGAAGTAAACCTAGTTTTTTTGATACGTGCTTTGCTTTTTTCGCTTTTTCTTTGACCGATGTGACAACTTCAGCTGTCAGTGTCATGAAATTCCTCCCTTATGATTAGCAAACTGGTATTGATAAATCTAAATGACAAACAAATGCTTCAAGATCTACGACATGCACCACTTCATCCTGTAGCAAGTCACCGTTGAGTGCGAGTTCGTCGGACGCATAATTGACAATGCCAAGCCCTATTTCTCTTTCATCTTGATCTAAAATACGGACTACATCGCCTTTTTTAAACGAACCATTTACATCGACTATGCCGTCAGAATCCAGACTTTTCTCACGATGCATGAGAAGCTCCTGTGTTTTTTCTTGAACAACGATTTCGCCTTTTGGGCCAGAATGAAAAGCAATCCACTGTTTTTTATAATTCAGCGGCGCTAAATTTTCGTCAGCTGTAAAATAAGTGCCGTCCTCTGTCCCATTAATGGCTTTGTCTAAAATGTGAGGCGTATCGGCTTTTCCCAAAAAGCCATTGATGCCTGCGGCCATTGAAATTTTAAAGGCATCGAGTTTTGATTTCATTCCGCCTGTGCCAACGCTGCTTCCCGCATCTCCAGCGGCTGCTTCGATGTCTTCTGTGATTTCTGTGACTTCTAGAATTCTCTTCGCATTCGGGTTTGTATGAGGGTTATCTTCATACAAGCCATCAATATCAGATAAAATAGCGAGGAAATCCGCATCAATCAGTCCAGCTACTTTTGCAGACAATGTATCATTATCTCCAAACTTCAACCGATTGATCGTCACTGTATCATTTTCATTAATAATCGGGATGATCCCTCGATCTAATAACACATTCATTGTATTTCGCACATTTTGATAGCGCGTTTCATCTGAAAAATCGCTTCTTGTAATTAATAGCTGTGAAGCAATATAACCGTGCGATAAAAATAAAGTAGAATATGACTCCATTAAAAGCCCTTGCCCTATTGAGGCAGACGCCTGTTTTTCTGGCAGTGTTTTCGGTCTATCAATAAATCCTAATTTTCGGTAACCAGCTGCAACCGCACCAGATGAGACCAAAATGACTTCGTGTCCTTCATCTTTGAGTTTTACAATTTGATTGACGAGGTTTTCTAGTTTTTTTAAACTAATCTCACCTTGAAAGCTAGTAAGAGAGCTGCTTCCGATTTTCACAACAATTCGTTTTCTCTCTTTATCTGCGTACACCTTATCACTCCTGTATTGAGGCTCTATTTATATCGTTACTTTTTGTTTTTGCTGTTCACTTATTTCTTTTGATCGATTGGCGGCATGTTTGACGGCCTGCTTGATGGCTTCTCCTCCGCCAAAATCATCTAATGCATCTAGTCCTGCAGCAGTTGTTCCATTAGGTGACGTAATTTTTTCTCTGAGGACAGAAGGGTTTTCAGCTGTTTCTTGCAGCATCTTCGCTGCACCGAGAAGTGTCTGTGTACCGATTTGACGGGACATTTCTTTTGATAAGCCAGCTTCTTCTCCAGCTTCTTCGATTCTTTCCATTAAGAAATAAAAATAAGCTGGACCGCTTCCGGCAATTCCTGTGAAAATATCCATTTGCTCTTCCTGAATGGTATACACTTCTCCCATTTCAGATAAAAGAGCCCGACTCGTGCTTACATGTTCATTTTTCACATAACGTCCAGCAGATAAAGCGGTCGCCGACGCCCCAATCGTACTTGACGTATTTGGCATTACTCGCATAACAGGCTGCCCTTCATGCAGCATGTCTTCAATATACGATGATTTCACACCTGCAAGTACAGACAGGATGAGCTGATCTTTCTGAATATGAGGTTTTAATGATTCAAGTGCTGTTTCAGCATCCTTTGGCTTCATCGCCAGGATCAACATATCCATTTCTTCAAAAGGAAATGAATCCATTGTGGCTGTTTGGATTCCGTAGCGTTTCGTTAGTTCGTTTAATCGCTGCTTATTTTGCTTGTTTGTTGCGTAAATTTGGTTTAGCGGCATCTGACCTGATCGCACAATACCTGCAATCATTCCTTCCGCCATAGAACCTGCTCCAATGAAAGCAACTTTCTTTTGATCAATGATATTGATCCTCTCCCTTGTTCGCTTTTTGTTCGTGTTTTTCGCACGTTAGTTATCGTAACATGATGAGAAATCGTGTCAAGAAAGAGCCAGCGCTTTTCAAAAGTCCCGAATACACGCTGAACAGCTTGCGGTATGTATGTTAGCCGTGTTTTTTTAAATCATCAATTTAGATCAAAAGAACTATATAGATTTGAATCATAGTACCCTTTCGTTCGACTGAATTCACCATTTTATTTTTGGTTTCGGTGACTTCAATTCTAGTTTTTAGAAAGCGCTATCATTTTTGATGACTTTCTATTTTCCTATAGGATGAATGTGTTTGAATCTTTCGATTAGACTATTGACATATTTTAGAAAACATGTCCGTTGAAATGCGTTTTTCGTGGTGATACCGTGAAAGGGAAACAAGAGAAAAAGGAGCGTTCATAATGAAAGTAAAAGAAAATTACGTCAATGTCATCCCAATGAAAGAAATCCGATCTACTGATGACCTTCTTTTCCCATTCCCTATCTACAATGAATTACGATCGCAGGGTGATATTCGATACGATGAAACGAGAAAGTGCTGGGATCTCTTTCGATATGCTGATATTCAGTCCGTTCTGAAGCAGCCAAAAGTGTTTTCATCACAGCGAGGAAGAAGTACATCTAAAACGAGTATTTTAACAATGGACCCTCCAAAACATACCAAAATGAGAGCACTCGTCAATAAAGCCTTCACGCCAAAAGCGATCAAACAAATAGAAGAAAAGATCAAAGACTTGACCCATGATCTATTAAATCAAGTAAAGGATCAACGGACCTTCGATATTGTGCAAGATCTGGCCGCTCCCCTACCTGTCATGATCATCGCCGAGCTTCTCGGTGCAGAAGTGAAAGACAGAGAGCTGATCAAAAAGCATTCAGATGCTCTAGTTGCAGGAGCCAAAGATGATTCAAAAGAAGCTATTCAAGCCGTTGTCGACATGCAAAAACAAGCAGAAAAAGAGCTGTCAGCGTACTTTGCTCATTTGATCCAAAAACGAAAAGAAACGCCAGCCGATGATTTAATCTCCCTACTCATCCAAGCGGAAATTGACGGTGAGCGTTTATCAGAAAATGAACTACTTGGCTTTTGTATACTCTTACTCGTTGCTGGTAATGAAACAACAACGAATTTAATCACAAATGCCGTACGTCTTTTAACAGAGCAGCAGCATATCGCCGAATCAGTGCGGCAAGACCTGTCTCTCATTCCTCAATTGACAGAAGAAACGCTACGCTATTATCCGCCTGTTCAAGCGATTGGGCGAGTTGCAGCAGAGGATGTTCAGATTGCCGGTTCTCACATTGAAAAAGGAGACTATCTTATCAGCTGGGTGGCATCTGCAAATCGTGATGAACGGAAGTTTGACGATCCAGATACGTTTCGTCTTGACAGAAAATCAAATCCACATTTGAGCTTTGGCTTCGGCATCCATTTTTGTCTTGGTGCCCCTCTCGCCCGGCTTGAGGCTCATCTAGCACTTGAGATTTTACTCCGTACGTTTCGGGAAATCACCTGTGCGGCAGATCAGCTGAAACCGATTCAAAGCACGTTTGTGTTTGGGGTCAAAGAATTCCCTGTGCAGGTCACCCGTTTTTAAAAGTCCCTTTCATTAGGGGCTTTTTTTCATATGCTTATCCTTACCTTCCTCGTCTGAACATGCTAAAATAAAATCCATATGTACAGTGATCACGGAATTCGGAAAGGAAGCTAAACGTATGACCGATTACACAACAATGAAAGACGGAATATTCAAATCAGTTTGTTCGTTAGATTGCCCTGATCAGTGCGGTCTTTTAATCCATAAAGAGAACGGAAAGATCGTTAAAGTTCAAGGAGATCCAGATCATCCAGTCACTCAAGGAAACATTTGCAATAAAGTGCGGAATGTCACAGCTCGTTTATATGATGAAAAACGTCTGACAACACCATTAAAACGTGTAGGTCAAAAAGGTGACCGGCAGTTTGCTCCAATTACGTGGGAAGAAGCGATTGAAACCATTCGTCAAAAATGGACAAAGCTGATCGAAGAAAAAGGACCAGAAAGCATTTTGCCTTACAGCTTCTATGGGAATATGGGGAATCTCAATGCAGAAGGAATGGACCGCCGCTTTTTCTATCGACTTGGCTCAAGTCAGCTAGACCGAACCATTTGTCAGTCAGCCGGAACAACAGGCTATAAATATACAATGGGCGCAAGCATCGGGACAGACCCAGAAGAGACCATTCACACGAAACTATTTATCTTTTGGGGCATCAATGCGGTTTCAACCAATATGCATCAAATCACGTTGGCACAAAAAGCTCGAAAGCAAGGGGCTAAAATTGTCGTCATTGATGTGCACAAAAACCAAACGGGCCGGATGGCAGATTGGTTCATTCCGCTTCGCCCTGGCACTGACAGTGCGCTAGCTCTTGGGATCATGCATGTCCTTTTTAAAGAAGACCGCACAGATGCGTCATTTTTAGAGACTTACACGGTCGGTCACAATGAACTTCGCGAGCATGTGAAGCAGTATGATCCAGAAACAGTTGAACAAATCACGGGTGTCCCGAAAGAAGACATCATCACACTTGCGAGAATGTACGCAGAGACAACGCCGTCTCTCATTCGTATTGGCAACGGGCTACAGCATCACGATAATGGCGGCATGAGTATTCGAACCATCTCCTGTCTCCCTGCCCTCACCGGTCAATGGCTGCACAAAGGCGGCGGTGCGATGAAATCGAACTCTTCTTTTCTTAGTTATAATGAAACCGCTCTTCAGCGACCGGAATTATTAAAGGAACGCGAACCTAGAACATTTAATATGAATCAGCTGGGCAGCGTGCTAACGAACGCAGAACCTTCTATTGATTCTCTTTTTGTCTACTCTTGCAACCCGGCTGTTGTGACACCTGAAGCAAATAAAGTAAGAGACGGTTTAATGCGGCAAGACTTATTTACGGTTGTCCATGACTTGTTCATGACAGAGACAGCCACTTATGCAGATATTGTTCTGCCAGCGACATCTGCCTTTGAAAACGAGGATTTTTATACTTCTTACTGGCATCATTACATTCAAATTCAAGAACCTGTTATTGAACGTTATGGAGAAAGCAAATCAAACACAGAAGTGTTTCGTCTTTTGGCTCATGCGATGGGCTTTGAAGATGAAGCCTTTAAAGACACAGATGCGGAACTAATGGAACAAGCTCTTCATCATCCTGAAAATCCGCACTATGAAAACATCTCATATCAAGCGTTAAAAGAGAAAAAGTGGATCAAAGCAAAACGAGGGCCTTTCAAAGATTTAAAGCTCCCTACCCCAAGCGGGAAAATTGAGCTTTACTCTGAACAAATGAAAAAAGATGGATATCCAGCCCTTCCAACCTATGTACCTTTATTCAAGGAAAGTGATTATCCACTAACGTTTATACCGGGACCAAACCATAATTTTCTTAATTCCACCTTCTCTCTTCATGAGAAGCATCAAAAGCTAGAGAAATTTCCGAAGCTTCATATGAATGAACAAGATGCAAAAGAAAGACAGATTGAAGATGGGGACATGGTTCGTGTGCTGAATCATCGAGGAGAATGCGAGCTGATCGTGTCAGTCGGACAAAATGTGTTATCTGGTGTTGTTGTCAGCCAGGGATTATGGGCAGACCAAAAAGGCAAAAAACATTTGGTGAATGGCCTCACACCTGATCGCTTGGCAGATATGGGCGGCGGTGCGACGTTCTTTTCCGGCAGAGTCGAAGTTGAAAAATTATGATAGAAAAAGCCAGGAGTTTTGCTCCCGGCTCTTTTCTTTGACTTTTTTAGTTGCCAATAAACAGCTGATTGGTCATCACATTTGCACTTCCGCTGCTTTGGTAGCCTTCTACAGTAAATGCCGTTTCATACATTTTCCCCATTGGCATCCCTAAGCTTTCCCATTTTCTAAAATGCGCACTGACGGAGACCGTTCCGCTTGTACGTTTCGTTTGACGTACACTCCAATATTGCTTGAAGGTTGCGATCCCGATAATGGAAGGCTGATTGACACGGGTTGTTTCATAAATGTCATATGTGCCTCCATCAGCATAAAATGATCCTTTATACGCTCCTGTTGGACGATATGTGCCCCATGAATCAACAATGTAGTATTCTGCTAATGGAGATTGTGTCCAGCCATAGACACATAGATAGGAATTCCCGCCTGGGTTAAAACTTGCGTTGTAATTGATGGAGATGTTGCCAAGCTGATGGTGAGTTCTAGTGGAATCAAACTTTTTCCCTTTTCTAAATAAAGCATTTCCGATATTGTTCCAGCCTGCACTAAATGCCCCGCCGTTATTGAGTGTCATCGAGGTGTTTCCATAATCCTTCCATAATTCATAATCGTACCCGCTATGGTTACCCATTTCATTATTCGTAATGGTTCTCGCATGGGCTGGTACAGCCGTCAGTATAAGCGTCAGTCCAATACACATCACAAACAACAGTCTTAATTTTCTCAAATTCATCGTCCATTCCTCTCCTTTTTCATCCTTTTAATTCTGTCATCTCTAAGATGAAATGAATTCATCACCTCCTTTCATGCCCCTACTCACTACTAGATTATCGATACTGTTCTAGACCCGCATGAATGTCTCTTGTGTTTGTATAAATGCTTTGATACAAACGAAAGAGATGATCATATACATCGACATGCTGTTGATTTGGTGTAAATACGGCTGCTTGATGGATAAACTGATCCGCGCACGCCTCAAGTGACTCGTACCAGCCGCATCCAACTGCTGCAAGCATCGCTGCACCTAACGCGGGCCCTTGCTCATTTTCAAGCTGTATCACCTCAGCTTGAAAAATGTCTGCCTGCATTTGAAGCCATGTATGACTTCTCGCACCTCCACCAATAGACACGATGGAATCAATGCTTTTTCCCGCGTGCCTGAATAAAGCGATCGATTCATTTAATGAAAAAGTGATTCCTTCAAGCACAGCTCTAACCATATGCGCTTTTTCATGCCGGCTGTCTAATCCAATGAAGCTTCCACGAATGACTGAATCTGCATGAGGCGTTCTTTCCCCAACTAAATATGGCGTAAATAGCAATCCATTTGCGCCAGGCGCTATATCCTTTGCTCCGGCTAAAAGGTCTTTAAACGAATCATTTGGAGCAAGTAAAGATTTAATCCAATCGAGGCTATAACCTGCTGACAAAGTGACTCCCATTGTATAAAAAGCGTCTTTTTTTGCATGATGGAACAAATGCAAGTTTCCATTCAGCTCTCTGTTATGATTTTCTTCATAGGAAAGAATGACACCTGATGTGCCAATGCTGCATAGTGTGTGACCTGATGATAAAATGCCGGCACCAATGGCACCGCAAGCATTATCCGCTCCACCCGCAAAAACCTTCACATCTTCTGTCATCCCGGTTGCCTTTGCGATCTGTGGCAAGAGTGTTCCAACCTCCGCCTCCGACGAAACGAGCGGCGGGCAAATACGAAGCGGAATATCAAAGGTTTTGCAAATCTCCTCACTCCATGTTTGTTCTCCAATATCCAACAGTAACGTACCAGCCGCATCAGAATAGTCCATATGAATAGCGCCGGTTAATCGATATCTGACATAATCTTTTGGAAGTAAAAACAAATGGATTCGTTGATCAATTTCTGGTTCGTGTTCCTTTACCCATAACAACTTTGGCAGTGTAAATCCTTCTAACGCCTGGTTTTTTGTGATCGCTTGCAGCCTGCCTCCTAGCTTTTCTGTCATGCGCACGCATTGCGGTGTTGTTCTTGTGTCATTCCACAAGATGGCAGGCCTGAGCACTTGAAGGGATTCATCCAATAAAACAAGTCCGTGCATTTGTCCAGAAAAACTGATGCCTTCTACTTGCCTTGACTGAACAGGCTTTCTCTCCATAAGTTCTGTCATCGCGGCCATCGTCTGCTCTACCCAGTCTTCAGGATTTTGCTCACAATAACCTGGTTTGCTTTGAATGAGGCGGTAAGATTTAGTTGTCTCGCAGCATACCTTCCCGCTCTCATCTACTAATATCGCTTTGACTCCGCTCGTTCCAAGATCAATTCCCATCACATACTTCATGTGTTCACTCCTTCAAAACATCCACCTGCTCCATTAATCTTCTAACAAATATTGATTTAATCTGGCTTTCAGCTGTTCCTCTCTGCCAGATTCGTTTCTGATGAGCGGATGTTTCAGTGCATATTCTTCTAATGTATGAAAGTTTGCCTTTCCTTCTGAAATCTCCCGTCCAATTCCTTCAGAAAAACTGCGGTACCGGTGCTTGATCACATCTTCAAACACACGGTCTTCTATGAGTCTATGAGCCACCCGCAGCCCTTTTGCGAATGCATCCATCCCCGCAATATGGGCATACAGAAGATCTTCCAGTTCAAAGGAGGCTCTTCTGACTCTTGCATCAAAATTGAGACCGCCTGTTCCAAGTCCGCCATTTTGCAAAATTTCATACATGGCGAGTGTTGTGGCATATAAATCCGTTGGGAATTCATCTGTGTCCCATCCTAGAAGGGAGTTTCCTTGGTTGGCATCAACGGAACCGAGCAGTCCATGAATTCTTGCTACACGCAGCTCATGCTCAAACGTATGACCCGCTAATGTCGCATGATTGGCCTCGATATTTAATTTAAAGTGTGAATCCAATCCATATTGTTTTAAAAAGGCGATCGATGTCGCTGCATCCGTATCATATTGATGAGTAGTCGGTTCCTTCGGCTTTGGCTCAATTAAAAATTGACCTGTAAATCCAATTTCTTTTGCATAATCGACCGCCATATGCAAAAAGGTCGCCAAATGGTCAAGCTCTCTTTTCATATCTGTATTCAGCAGTGTGTCGTAACCTTCTCGTCCTCCCCAGAAAACATAATTTTCTGCGCCGAGTTCCTTTGCTGTTTCGATGCCCTTTTTCACTTGTGCTGCTGCATAGGCAAATACATCTGCATGACAGGATGTCGCTGCACCGTGAACAAATCTTGGATGCTTAAACATATTAGCCGTGTTCCATAGAAGCCGAACCCCGCTTTGCTGCATGTAATCTTTCATTCTTTCTATGATGATGTCTAACTGCTGATTGGTCTCTTGAAGCGTGTCGCCCTCTGGTGCAATATCACGGTCATGGAATGAAAAATACGGAACATCCAATAGATCAAAGAGCTGAAAGGCCACTTCCAATCTAGCTTTCGCCAAATCCATTCCACTATAAGAATCCCAGGCCCTTTTCATCGTGCCAGTTCCAAACATGTCTGTTCCATCAGCAGTCAATGTATGCCAATAAGCGACGGAGAATCGCAGGTGATCTTTCATTGATTTTCCGCCAATCATTTCGCTCGGATCATAATATTTAAATGCGAATGGGTTCTTTGAATGTTTTCCTTCATATTGAATGTTGCCAATCCCTTGTAAACTACTTAACGAAGTCATATTTGATTTGACCATAAGTGATTCCCCCTATATATTCACTTAGTAAGTTGATTCAACAAACAAATGAACAAGTTGACCAACTAATCTCTTTGAATTTTCCATATTTTTTAGTTTTTTAGAAATATTTTCGTTATAATAAAGTGAAAAGCATGTTTTATAGAGAATAAACACGACAAAAAATGGCTTTTCTTCACTTAATCTAAAGACGAAACAAATGGAGTGGATACAATGGATATTGCGGATCAGAACTTTGTGAAAAAAATAAATCAAAAGCTATTGCTAAACGAAATTCTTCACCATGCACCAATTTCCAGAGCAAAATTATCTGAACGCACTGGGTTAAATAAATCGACCGTTTCTTCTCAAGTGAGTACATTAATGAAAGAACATCTTGTTTATGAAATCGGTCAAGGCGAATCTAGCGGCGGAAGAAGACCCGTGCTTCTCATGTTTAATAAACGTGCAGGTTACTCTATCGGCATTGATGTCGGTGTTGATTATGTCAACGGCATTTTAACAGACCTTGAAGGGTCGATGATTCATGATGAGCAGCTCAAGCTCCCATCCAGCACACCTGAAGTGACCGTCCGTATTTTAATTGAATTGATTCAGCAGTTACGTTCACATATCCCTTCTTCCCCATACGGGCTAATTGGTATTGGGATTTGTATACCAGGTCTGGTCGATGCAGATGAACAAATTGTGTTTACGCCTCATTCAAAATGGAAAAATGTCGATCTGAAAACAAGTCTCCAAGACACATTCCAAGTACCGGTTTTTATCGAGAATGAAGCAAATGCCGGTGCGTACGGTGAAAAAATCTTTGGTGCTGCTAAACATTATGACCATCTGATCTATGCAAGTATCGGCACTGGTATTGGAATAGGCATCATTATCAATCATCATTTATATAGAGGCACAAACGGTTTTTCTGGTGAAATGGGACATATGACGATCGACTTTAATGGACCGACATGTAGCTGCGGAAATCGTGGTTGCTGGGAACTGTATGCATCTGAGAAGGCACTGTTCCAATCGCTCCAAACAGATGGTCAGCCATTCACCTATCAAGATATTGAGCGGCTGGCGAAGTTAAATGATATGAAAACACTCAATGCCTTGCGTAACTTTGGCTTTTACATCGGGGTAGGTCTCACAAACGTTCTGCATACCTTCAACCCACAAGCCGTTATTTTACGAAACAAGGTCATTGAATCTGAGCAAGCCGTTCTAAGTGTCATTCAAGATGAAGTATCCTCTAGAATGGATGCACAATTCAGCTCACGGGTGGAGCTGCTTCCTTCATCATTAGGACAAAACGCACCAGCCTTAGGGATGACATCTCTTGTCACTGAAGCTTTTTTGCGTGATGTCACGCCTTCACCATAATGGAATACATGTTAAAGAGAGACAGCCTTTAGAGTGTTGTCTTTTTTTATTCAGTTGTTTCTTCGTATCGAAAATACTTAAAATCGGCAGGCAGACGTTCGCCGCTTGTGTCTTGGCACTGCATTCCGACAAAAGCCCCTGTAAAGAATCCCCCTCCTCGAATAAAATCATCTGATAAATGAGTCGATTCAAGCGGTACATCTATTTTTTCCCACTCTTGTTGATCAAAAGAATAAGAATACGTGTACGTCTCTTTCTGAACGGTCACTTTTAAATACACATACGGAATCTCGTCTGGGATGATGATTTTTTTAATTAGCGGCTGAGAAAAGGCCAGATTTTCACACACAGATAATTCAAGGATACGGCCAAGCGCCTCGTCATAAGTCACCTGAAGTGCAGTCCAATTTTCCGTATTATAATAATTCACAAGTCCTGCCGCTTGCTGAAAGTTTTTCGGAAAGAAGGAAACCGCTGTCTCTGCTTCAAAATAAAAGCTTTGCCAGCGCCTCGCAACAAATGCTTGGGTAAATTTAGACGTTAAAGATTCCTGCCCATACAGCCTTAAATGATGAGGATTTTCCGTCACTGAACCAATCTGATCCGTAAATGGGATTCTTAATGTTTGAAAATGTCTATTTAACGATGAATCTTTAAATTCATCGACTATGTGATAGGTTGGAGAGAACTCTTTTACGCTCATCGCAGGCGCTTCAACCTCTAGGAGCCCCTCTTTTCCGCCTACCACATACGGCCAGCCATCTTTCCATTCAAGCTTTTGTATGGCTGTCTCTCTTCCTAAAGGGCACCAGCCTCTTTGCTGAAAAATGGATTCCTTACTTGAATGAATTGGGCGGCCAGTCAGATGAGCCATATACCATTCATTTGTATGCGTTTGTACAATGGAAGCATGCCCGCATTTTTGTAGTGGATGGCTAGGCGCATGAAAAGCCGTTAAAATTGGGTTGTCAGGATGAACCTCGTACGGCCCATCAATACGCGAGGAACGGGCGATTGTGGCTGCATGTTCGTAACGCGTGCCCCCTTCAGCTGTTAATAAATAATAGACATCATTGATGTAATAAAGATGCGGGGCTTCTGTCAGTTTGATTGGCGTGCCTTTAAAAATGACCTTCCGCTCACCAACTAGTTTTTTTTCAGATACACTATATTCCTGCAAGGCTATACCTGCAAAAGAATGATGTTTTTCTCGATGGTCCCACAGCATATTCAACACGTATTTCTTTCCGCTTGGATCATGGAACAAGGAAGGATCAAACCCAGAACTATTGAGTCGAACCGGATCGCTCCACTCGCCATCTACTGCATCAGCTGTGACCAAATAATTATGACCATCCTTAAACGGACCATCTACTACTTTAATATCAGAATAGATGAGCCAAAACTGACCATCCGCATAACTTAAACACGGCGCCCAAACCCCGCCGGAATCTGGATTTCCTTTCATATCGAGTTGAGAAATTTTTTGCAAGGGACGCGCGGCGAGCCGCCAGTTGACGAGATCCTTCGAGTGATAAATTTGCACCCCCGGGAACCATTCAAATGTAGAAACCGCCATGTAATAGTCCTCTCCCGCACGGCAAATACTTGGGTCAGGGTTAAACCCTTTGAGCACTGGATTGGTAATGTTCATTGAACTTCCTCCTCTTTCAGAGAGCTACATTTTAAAGTCGTCCATATGATCGATATACACCTTATCTCTATTCTCAAGCTCTCGTATGACTTTTTTATGTTTTTCTTCATCTAGGTTATAAAAATTAATATCAACCATCGCTAAAATGAGTAAGCATACAGGAATCACCGTTGTCGTGATTAAAATGCCCAGTAAAGCTTCTGGTGTTTGCACTTGATTTGCAATATAACCAAATCGGTCAAGGACAAGCCCTGGAACGATGCCGCCTAAGGCCATCCCAAATTTAAAGAAGAAGCCAATCACTGCGTAAATCAGTCCACCCATTCTTTTCCCTGTTTTATATTCGCCATATTCAACGGTTTCAGGAATGAGTGCCCACATGTAAGCACCTGCTGTAATACTCCCTGCAGCCGCAACGAGCCTGAAAATAAGTATTAAAGTGATTTGACTCGGTGGGATCACAAGTAAGGCAAGAAGGCCTACAATATTCAGCAATAATGAATAATTCAGCAGCTTTTTCTTTCCTAATAGTTTGTGCAGCTTAGGTATAAAAGGCAACACCATTAAAGCTGGCAGACTGCCAATCAGGCCGTACCACTTCACTAAATCTTCTCTGCCGAGGTTATACGTCACATAATAGATCCCGACTGAGTTGCTGATCGAGTTCACACCAAAGATAATGATAAAGAAAATGCTTAACACAACAAGCGGACGATTCACTCGTAACTGGACAAAGAGATCACTGAACTTGATCTTTTCCTCTGGCTTTTGAAGCGTGACGCGCTCATTCGTACTTTTAAAACAGAAAATCAGTAATCCGCCCCCAAGTACGCCGAGAAATGCCATCGTGATCTGCCAGCCAAGTGCTGTATTTCCTGTTGTATCACTCAAAAACGTCGCAAGAAACGGAACAAAAAAAGCAACAACTAAACCACCGAGATTTGCAAAAAGCATACGAACAGACGTAATACTGACGACCTCTTGGTTATTTCTTGTCATTGCGGAAGTTAAAGCACCATAAGGAACATTGATGAACGTGTATGTAAGCGATAAACCAACATACGTGATGTACGCATAAATGAGTTTTCCCATTTCGGAAAAATCCGGTGTCGTAAAACAAAGAATAGCAAGAACGGCAAAAGGTAACGCACCAAATAACAAATAAGGTCTAAACCGGCCAAAACGGCTGTTCGTTCGGTCAACCATCGCCCCAATAAACGGATCTGCAAGCGCATCAATGGCCCGAACCACCAAAAACATCGTCCCTGCTGCTGCTGCTGATAATCCATACACATCCGTATAAAAAAATAATAGATACGTAGAGACAGTTGCATAAATTAAATTACATGCGAAATCTCCTGAAGCATACCCCACTTTTTCAGACATACGAATCTTCTTTAAATTCTCACTCACCATGAGTTTTCTCCCTTCTTCACTTAGCCTCTTCTAACGGACAGATGGTGCAGGGCAGCAGCAATCAATAGGTCAAAAATAAAGCGCTTTCAATTCGTTGTAAAAATGAAGCTGAACAGCTCTTTCTTTCAGCTTAGCCCACATAGCAGCAAATCATGTGCTTTAAACAATAGATGATCGCCATCTTAGTTTATCGATTAAACAAACTAAGATGAATTCATTTTATAAAATATGATCTGACTTTTCAATATTTTTTGAAAAAATAATCCAAATAATTGATTTCTTGTCATTTTTTCTATGATATGAGGAGATGAACCTTCTTTTTATCTTCCAAAAACAAAGAGAACTCAAATAATGGTTGCATTCATACCAATCCCATGCTATATTAATCAAGCGATGAGCTGAATTGTGTAAGTCGGGTAACACGTCTCTTTGAGACACACACGAATGTGGCGTGTGGTTATTCCGCCTCAATACGCAAAAGACATCTTCTGATGAAGATGTCTTTTTTCTTACCCTATTTTGGTGCCATTTTCAACCGGCTCATCTGTGGCAAGCAGGACAACGTCTTCTTTTGACGGCATGCCTCCTAAGACAAGCACCTCTGATTTAAACCCGGCAATTCTTCTTGGCGGGAAATTGACCACTGCAATAATTTGTTTCCCAGTGAGATTCTCAGCCTGATATCGTTTTGTCAGCTGTGCACTAGATTGTTTTATGCCAATCTCATCCCCAAAGTCAATCTTCAGCTTGAAAGCAGGCACTCTCGCTTCTGCAAAGAACTCTGCTTCTACTATCGTCCCAACACGAATGTCTAACGCTAAAAACTGTTCAATATCTGCCATTAGAATCTCTCTCCCTTTCAATCTTTCATAAAAAAGGTCACATTTTTCTTCTGCTAGATGACCACTTGTTTTCCACTAATTTCTTAATTGTAGCACACCCTACTCTTCTAAAAGAAAGGGTTAAAAAGCCTATTGATTGAAAATCCTTTTTAGTTTACATAATCATTTTATAGTAGTCTATTAAATGTTTGCATCATGAAAATGAATTCGGTAAAATGGCAAATAATCCTACTGCTTCCTCTCGAATATTTCAGGGAGGGTTAACACTTGTTTACATTATCAGATATGTGGACGTTTTGCTGGTCGTTTTTCGTCATTCTTCCTATCGTTGCCATCTTGCATCAGCTGGGCCATATTGTAGTCGCCTGGCTGTTTGGAGCAAAGGTTTCGTTTGCGCTTGGCCGAGGCAAAAAAGTATTGAAAATAGGCGTCGTTGAAATTAGAAGAATCTATTTTCTTGATGCATTTTGCCACTATGAAGAAATGAGGAGAAATAACCGTTTCTCACACATTCTTGTCTACTTAGGCGGATCATTATGCAACCTGCTCAGTGTTCTTATATTGAACACAATGATCGCCAACGATTTCCTGCCAGAACATCAATTTTTCTATCAATTTGCTTACTTCTCAGTCTACTATGTATTTTTTGCTTTACTGCCAGTACAGTATGCAGATCATCATCCGAGTGATGGGCAAGCGATTGTGAACATCATTCGTCACGGTGAACCATGCGACATCATTGATTAAGATGAGTGGCTTTCACTGTCGATTTGATACTGAATCGTTAAAAAAGGAATACCGAATAGCTTCATTTGATGAATTGCTGTGAGACTTTTTTCCGTCTCCGGTTTCATATGAAAGCTTTCTTCCATTGGCAGTTTCATGGTGATGAAAGACGTATGCAAATACAATCCTTCATCACCCGTACTGCCATTTGGACTTTTACTTTTTAATAGAAAATCTTCCTTTTCATTCAAAGGTTTTAAAATTGCCGTAAGCTGTGAAAAAGGAAGCGGCAAAGCAATATTCATATAGACTGTCTCTTCATCATGGTGCTGGGCATAGAGCGCATAAAAGACTTGCTCGCCTTTCTCATTGCGCCTGATCCACACACGTACATTCTTCCTTTCTTCAAGAGGATGTTGAAATCTTGAAAGACTCCCCGGCATTTCATATGGCATTCGTGATGACCCTAAATAGAGCTGTCCTATTTGTCTAAAAACAGGTTGAAGCAAAAAGACAAACGGCCTTACCCACCAATGAAAACAGACGGCTGCTTTTAACGTAAAGGACATCGGGTCCTCATAAAATCTGCGAATAACAGGTGACACACTCTCTGCTGAAAATGCCTTTCCATTTAATTGGTCAAGAGAATCGACTAAACCAATCTTCTCATCATGCTGCATGTCGTCTTGTTGAAAAGACATGACCTGAAAACGACCGTGAACTCTCGATACCGGAAAATCCTTCTGTTTCAATCGATCAGCTGGTCTTTCAATCAACCATCCAATGAGGCCTGGTAAAATAACCAAACTTGCATTGATACTGCCATGAAACCAAATCATTTGATCCATGCTGATGTAGGTAACATGTAAAAGCATTCCGGCAGAATAAAGGAATGATAGGACAATGGTTCCCATTAACATGATGCTAGAAAACACAACGAACCCTTTTGCGACAGTTGAACGAAAAGAAGTTGTCATACATAAAATTCCATACAAATAAAGTGCGATCACATAAAGAACGACGCTGAACGTATCAAACAGGCGAGAATAGCTGATTCCCACAGCAATCATCACTGGCGACAGTAAAATAACCCAGCCACCCACTTTGTATAGCGTCGTCTCTTTTTTGCGCTGCCTCCCCAATAATCCATAAAAGATTGGGATAAAAAAAGCCGAATAATGAAAATGAATAGCGGTCAAAAGAACAATCATCGGTGAAAATGTCATCACTTGTATATCTGCTATGTACAGCCAGAACCAAAGCCCACCTAGAGCGATATACATACATGCGCCATCGATCATCAGCTCATGAAGCGGATGGGCTCCTCTTTTCAGCAAACGGGTGAAACCAAATAAAGCCAGAATCATTGTAAAGAAAAGCCATCCCAATGCAAGCCAGAGAGAATGATAGATGAATGCGCCTGTTGCACATAGAGCTGCTACTGGAAAGGCTTTCATTATGAAGCCGATCAGCCCCTTCTGCTGCCGTTTCTTCTCTTCCTGATAAAAAAAGTGTAAGAAAGCGGGAAGAAAAAATAAAATCGCAATCAAAACAAAAAATTCTGGTATGGGAGCTGTCGTCAAACGTGTAACGAGAAAGCAAGCCATCAACATGATGCTACACATCAAATGCCATTTATTCATGAGGTGACACCCTTTCCGTAAACCGGCCCTTATAAGTAAAAAGAGTGCCAAAAAGGCGATTTTTCACTTGAACATCAATCGTATACTCACCTGCATGCTCATCGTACCCTTCTGTTACATCAGATTCACCATAAAGCCAAGAAGGCAGTGGCCACTCCCGCCCAAACAGCAAAAACTTTTGCTTACCTGATTGAATGTGCAAGAATCCTTTTTCCGTGACTGTAAAATGAAGCTCTGACACAAGAAGCCTAGGTTTTCCAAAGTAGTCTAGTACTTGATGGCTCTTCTGATCAATGATCATATCTGCATCAAAATGTCTTTCCTTGTCAGGAAAATAGAACGTTCGAAACCAGTGCATCCCTTCTTCTCCCTTACTTGTCGTAAAAGACTTGTTCTCAATTTGGAAGGGAATATTTCGCCCTCTTTCAGGAAAAAAACAGCGAAACAATGGACCGATTTTGAATAACAATCGGATGAGCTTTGTCCCGCCTCCTATTTCCTCCATGATGCCTTCGGCCGTAAACGCGCGGTTATAACGTTCTTTTAATGTTGGATGCAGCTTATCGTAGTCCTTTACTTGATGATGATGAACGACCATGTCTACCTCCCCTTTTTCGTTTGATTGAAAACACATCTACACAATCTTTTAAATTGATCATTCCTGCAACGGATAAAATGAAAAATGCACTCAGCACCAGCGGCTCGTGCAGAGTCGTTTCTGGCGATAAAATCCCTATACCAAGCATCAGTAGCAGAAAAATGCTTTGAAGGATAAATATATATTTTTTTGGCAGTTTAGGCATGAGCCATGATACACCTAATAGCGCATAAAACAATCGAAATCCGGTGCTATGATCAAAAGCAGAAGGTGAAAAAGGAATGATCGCTTGACATAACCAGACGATGGCAAACAACAAACAAATGCCATAATGGGCAAGTGTTCTCTCTAGCAGCAAACGGGGATGCGTTCCCTTTTCAAGCCACGTCTTTAATGCGCCAAAGCTAAAGGCAGTCATAAACCCCATCATTGGCCGAAAAAAGAACCGGTCTGCCCATTTCCACCCTTTTCCTTCCTTTGTTTCATAATCAAATTGCGTTTGAAACACAATGTGATCATTCGTTTTCATGTATTTCCAATACCCTCCGCCTTCTTTGATGAAAGACAAAGGGTGTGATGATTTAAATTGAAGTGAGGATGCTCTTTCATGACGCTCATCCTTCACGCTCGTTCGATACGCTCCTGTCCCAGTTACACTAATGCCAAATCCAAGGTGTTTCTCATACAAAAAGGATTGGGGCTGTTCATCACTAGGTCCATTTAATGAAATGGTCGAAAATCGCAAATCCCATTGTTCATGAAGCTTTGGATTTTGCGTATACTCCCATACTTTTTCAATAGGTGCTTGAATGGTTGTTTCCACATAAACAGGCTTTCTTTTCATCTGCCTCTACTCCTCTATGTGAATTATTTCACATAATAAGCATACCATGTTTCACAAAACTGTCAAATCTTTATTGGTTTTTTGCCCAAAAAATGTTTTGATTTGTTTACATCTCCTTCATCATGTCGGTTCGATACATAAAAAAGACCTGTCAATGAGACAGATCTTCTTGCTCTTTGATGCCTGCAATATAAAGACGGACCGCATAGCTCACACTATCTTCAAGCTGCTCTTTCCGTTGAAATCCTTTTTTGTTTGAAATATCTCCAAAGCCGTGCAGTAAGCTTCTAAGCCCTCTGACGACATGCGTCATGTCCTCTTCTTTTACACCAAAACGAGACATGATGGATTGGACAAAATCAGCAAGATTCTCTGCAGCCACACTGACTTCTTTTTCATTCATATGTGAAAAAGCAGCCTCATAAAGGCCGGGATGCTGACGAACAAATTGAACATATTGTCTTGCAAATGCTAAAACAGCGTCTTCTTTTTCCAGCCCCGCTGTAACTTGTTTGCCGGCCTCACAAAGCATTGTCAGCCCCTTAACAGCAAGAGCTGCCTGTATTTCATGAAGACCGGATATATGGTTGTAAAGAGATGGTGGTCTGATGTTAAGCCGTTTGGACAATGTAGCAATGGTCAAAGCGGAAAAGCCCTCCTCATCGACAAATTCGATGGCAGATTCAACAATTTTTTCTTGTGTGATACCCATTCTTGGAGACATGGCTTACTGTCCTCCCTTTTGTAGCTGATGCTTCCTTTTTTCGATAGCAGCTCTGAGCTTTGCCTCAGGCTCTATGATAAGATCACCATGTCCTGCTGCGAGACAAGACAAGCGAAGTGCCAGTAATTTTTCAGCGCTTTTTAGTGCTGTTTCTGCATCCCAAGTGGCAAAAGCCGGGAATGGGAAGGTGAAGCGAAACTCACCCGTTACAAATAAACCGCCTTTTGTCACAACTGCATCACCCGCAATGACAACCCCTGACTTTTCATCGTATAAAGAGATGCTTCCTGGTGTATGTCCTGGTGTGGCAATGACTTTCAGTGACCCAATCTCGTCCCCTTCTTCAACAAGCACGTCTGGTTTTGTGAGAATGTCTTTTGAAAAACTGCCTTTGACTTTTTTCTTCGGTTCACCAGGAAGTAAAGAGAAATCGCCAGCAAACAGGCGAGCATCTCGTTTCGATAAATAAACAACTGCCTCTGGAAAAGCCTTTTTCACTTCATCTAGTGCGCCAATATGATCCATATGACTATGAGTCAGAATAATTTTGTTAATGGGTTTGTTTAATTGATGTGCAAATTCAATTATCGAGCTTGCTGCCATTTTCAAAGCTGCATCAATTAAGATGAGTTCATTCTCTTCCTCAAATACATAACAATTTACCGGAAAAATACGTGGCATGAGTGTAAGCTGGTGCAAACGGTCAAATGTTGTCAATCTCATCTTGTTTCCCCCTAAAACTAATGTCGTTAGTTTTATATTAACTAATAGTATTAGTTTTAGCAACTATTTTTTCATCGACTGCAATATAAATATCAACTTGCGCTTCTTTTGGATCAATTGATCGTTCGTCGTACCATTCAAAATCGCCAGTATATGTTCGCAAATAACGCTGATCCCAACTCCAAATCTGCTGCCATGTTTCAAACACAACCTCTTCAATCGGGCCCTTTCTCGTTTGAAATCTTGCGTAGGTAGAGCCTGGAATCTCTTTTGCATCTTGTGCTAGCTGCTGGTCAACCAATTGCCCCGCTGTGAACAAATAAGCGCCATTTTCATCCTTTTCATAATCTGAATACAGCCCTATGACTGGCGCATGGCCTCCGTCGAGCTGCTGCGTGAAAAATTGCTGCCAAAGCGGTGCAATCTTCCGCTCGTTTGTTTGCTCCATTTCATTTGTTGTTCGAACAGATAATCCCTTGATCCATTGTTTCTGTAAAATCACGATATCGTACATACATTCTCATCTCCTTTTTTTCCATCATATAAAAAGAAACCTGACAACATTGTGTCAAGTTCCTTTTGGTTTTTGAAATTGTTTCAACTTTAGATCAAATGCTTCCCGAACGGATAGCGGAGAGACAATCTCGACATCTGGCCCTAAATAAAAAAGAAAGCTATATAACCAATCATCCTGAGGCAAAGTGATTGTGGCAAGATACGTACCATCTGCACATACGGTGAATTCATTTTCATCTATCCATTCCTTCACTTTACCAACAAAATCTTGAGTCAACCTGAGCGTTAGTGTACTGACGGAAGGTTCTTCATGCCAAGAATCATTCCAAGGCTTGTCTTCATTTTTTATTCGTTTAGGAAGAAAAGATACTGAATGCGTGATAAGGTCTGACATTCTTTTGAGTTTAAACAGACGAAACGCTTTTTTCACGCAGCAATACGCATACAAATACCAGTGTCTTCCTTTTAAGACAAGTGTATAAGGCTCTACTTTTCTAGGAAGTGCTTCGCCTTTTGCATTGCGATAGGTGAACTGGATATATTGATGCGCTGAGGCAGCGGTATGAATGAGCTGGAGCTTCTTTTCTAAGTAGCTGTCTTTCCCCCAAGAGCTTAAATCAATAAAGACATGTTGCTGTTTCTCATTTTGAGGCGGGATCAGGGATTTCATTTTCTTTAGTACATGTTCACTTTCTTTAAAGGTGTATGCACTCGTAATGCTTTCAAGAGCTGTTAAAATCAGTTCAATATCATCATCAGTGAATAATTTTTTCTCTAGACGATAGTCGTCAACGAGTGAAATTCCACCCCCTGCGCCTTGTTTTGTGACAACTGGAATCCCCGCTTGATTAATCGTATCAATGTCACGGTATATGGTTCTTACGCTCACTTCATGTAGTTCAGCGAGGTCTTTCGCCTGTACTTGCCGTTTGCTAATCAGTATCATCACAATGGACAAAATGCGATCGATTTTCATGACTTTTCCTCTTTTTCATAAATATAGGTTTTGATTTGATAAAAAAAGAAAGAATGGTAATGATAAGTAACAGCCAGCATTCGTTTACATCCCTGCCTGTGCAGGAGGAGGTTGCATCATGACACATCACGTATGGCAGTTGTTCATGATCGGGATCGTCATGCTCGTCTGGATCATCATTCGAATGAATCGAATGAGACGCTATCAGCTTGTGCGCCCGGTAAATCTTTTCATGAGAATGTATGTATTTAGTCTGACTGCCCTTATTCTCTTATCAGAAGGATGGCAAAATCACAGTATTTTTATCTATGCCGTCATTGGCATGATCTTCGGGAGCAGTCTCGCCATCCACGCCTATCAGACGATTCAGATGAAATTAGAAAATGGCCGGCTGTATATGAAAACAAGTAAATGGATTGAAAGCTTTATTTTATGTTTGTTTTTATCTAGGCTTGCATTTAAATCGGTCAATCTGACAACACATGCGATCACCAAAATGGATATCGTTGAATTGTATCAGCATATTGTCAGCGATGATGCGCTGACAATACTCAGCTTTTTCCTTCTAGCGGCTTACTATATTGTGTTTTCTTATCAAATGATGAAAGCAAATAAACGATCAACCCAAGTACATCATGCATAAAAAACCTTCCTATATAAAAGTAGGAAGGTTTTTTCTCAATCATGCTGTGCATGGTGTATCATTTGTTCAAGCACTTCCATCACATGCTGATCTTCAGGACTGTAAAAAATCGAGGTCCCTGCTCGTCTAGATTTCACGAGACGAAGATTTTTTAAAAAGCGCAGCTGATGAGATACGGTTGATTGCATAAGGTTTAGTGTTTCTGCTATATCATTTACTGAATGTTCACCTTGAGACAGCAAATGCAGAATACGAATACGCGTCGGATCAGATAAGGCTTTAAATGTTTGGGAGACAAGAAATAGACTTTCTTCGTCCAGCTCCATCCGTTCCTGTTCTTGATTTGTATTCAGTTCTTCCTTCATTTCGCTTCACCTTTCTTGTCAGTCAACTCACGACTTATTCTATGTATCATCATATACCAAAACGTGTAGCATGCAAAGCTTCCACACCTTTTGAAAAAAGATTTATTCAAATAGCATTGACACGTGGTAGCATTCTTTTTAAAATGAGCATTATTTATACATTTTTTTAGAGGAGCTGATAGGCAAATTGACTGAAGAGCCAAGACTAAAACGCAGCCTGACTGTTTTTCCGCTTGTTGTGATCGGGCTTGCTTATATGGACCCACTTGTCGTATTTGATTCATACGGCATTGTTGCTCAGCTGACGAAAGGACACGTTGCTGCAGCTTATATCTTTACTTTACTGGCATTACTATTGACAGCGCTTAGCTATGGGAATATGGTGAAGGCTTTTCCAAAAGCAGGATCTGCATATACATACGCGCAAAAAAGTATTCATCCTCACGTCGGCTTCCTTGTAGGCTGGACACTATTGCTGGACTATTTATTTTTGCCTATGGTGAATTTTGCAATCGGAAGTGCATATTTAACCGCAGCCTTTCCTGATGTACCTCATTACATTTGGATCATCATACTTGCTATCGCCATAACGACTGTCAATGTAATCGGTATACGTCTTACAGCCAACATTACAGCGCTATTTGTGACCTTTCAGGTGATTGTCGCTGTTACATTTGTTGGGTTTATTATTTATGGGCTCACGCAGCATGCAGGCACGGGAGAGATACTGTCAACCCGCCCGTTTTATTCAGCAAGCTTAGATCCCGCCCTTATTTTTTCCGGCGCGACGATTTTATGTTTTTCTTTTCTAGGATTTGATGCGATTTCGACTATGTCTGAGGAAACAATTAAGCCAAAAAGAACGATTCCTCTCGCCATATTTTTAACGGTCGCCATTGGAGGTGTGCTGTTTACCCTCACCTCTTATTTTTTACAGCAGGTGTTTCCAAATTTTCAACAGTTCAAGCATCCAGATGCGGCATCACTTGAAATTGCGGAATTTGTGGGCGGCGCGTTTCTCCACTCATTCTTTTTAGCCGGCACCATGGTCGCTGTCATCTCTTCCTCCCTATCATCACATGCGAGTGCCGCAAGACTCTTGTATGCGATGGGAAGAGATCAATCATTACCAAAGCGTTTCTTCGGTTATATTCACCCAACATTGAAAACGCCTGTATTTAATATTTTATTAATTGGTGTTTTCTCGTTAACCGCAGTTGTTGGTGAGCTTGAGGTCATTTACTCGTTTATCAGCTTCGGGGCATTAATTGGATTTACGTTTGTTAACTTGTCTGTTTTCGCTTACTATTTCATCAAACAAAAACAAAGAGGTGTATTAAACACACTGAGGTATGCCATCATCCCTCTTTGCGGAACGGCTTTTTGTATTTGGCTCTTAACAAGCATCAGTACAAATGCATTAATCATCGGCATGGTGTGGCTCATGATCGGTTTTGTTTATTTCTGCTATAGACTGAAAACAAGAACAGAATTTACGTTTGGCTATGATTGAATATAAGGTTTTCACTTGGTATCCTGTGCAGGATATGGCATAATATAAAGGCTGTACTTCCCTTTTAAAAGCGGGGCAAAACAGGGGTGAACTGACCTTGAAAAAGAAAAAAACAGGATGTTTTGCCATTTCAGGCTGTTTCACGATTTTTCTGTTTGTTTGCGTATTAGCGGCCATTGTCATTTCCTTTAATCAAAAGGAGTTAAAAAAGCTGCCGATTGATACGGAATCAATTGTTTTGTCGAGATTGGATGATTACAAACCGCTTGTAGAAACAGAGTTAAGAGATCAAGATTTAGATCAATATACCGCGTTAATTCTCGGTATGATGTATCAAGAATCAAAAGGCAGAGGCGGAGATCCAATGCAGTCCTCTGAATCTCTTGGTTTGAAACGAAATGAAATCAATGACCCTCAGAAAAGCATTAAACAAGGAGTCCATCATTTTTCAACCATGTACAAGCATGGGAAGAAAAAAGGCGTTGATTTGGAAACCATTATTCAAAGCTATAACATGGGAATCGGCTATATTGATTTTGTTGCAAAAAACGGGGGAAAACATTCCGAAAAATTGGCAAAGCAATACTCCAAAAAGCAAGTGAAGCGAAACCCTGAAGTCTATACATGCGGGGGCGACAAAGATAACTTCCGCTATCCGTATTGCTACGGTGATTTCACTTATGCTGAAAAAGTAAAAGAAAAAACGAAAACAGTTGAAGAAAAGATGAAATTGGCTTCATCATCCACACCATCATCGTAAAAAAAAGCACTTCCTAAACGGAAGTGCTTCAAATTGTTGACAAAGGGCTAAAATGAATTTTATTTTAGCCCTTTGTCTTCTTTTCATCTTATGAATGCTCTTTCCCGATTTCCGGCAGGATCGTTTTGGCTAAATGCTGATCCATTTCTTCATATTCATCATAATGAATCGTTTCATATAGCTCTTTTCTCGTTTGCATGTCCTCCAGCATTCCCTGCTGCGTCCCCTTTTCTTTAATCTCTGTAAATAAACGCTCATACGCTTTTGCAGCAACTCTCAAGGATGACACTGGATAAATCACCATTTGAAAGCCAAACATAGAAAATTCGTCTGCATGATAATAAGGTGTTTTTCCAAACTCTGTCATGTTTGCAAGAAGCGGCCCTTTTATATTATTTGAAGCATACGTGAAATCTTCTGCTGTGATCAGCGCTTCAGGAAAAATGGCATCTGCTCCTGCTTCTAGGTAGAGATTCGCCCGGTGAATGACATCCTCCATCCCGTTTACTGACTTGGCATCCGTTCTTGCGATGACGAGAAGTGTAGGAGCCGCTTGTTTGACCGCTTTGATTTTCGCCATCATGTCTTCTACAGAAACGAGTGATTTTCCGTTTAAATGTCCGCATTTCTTCGGCATTTGTTGATCTTCAATTTGAACAGCCGCTACCTTGCTCTCCACCATTTCTTTTGCTGCCCTGGCTGCATTTAATACCCCGCCATAGCCAGTATCCATATCAACTAAAAGAGGCAGCTGAGAAGCTCGAATGATTTCCTTTGCCTTTTCTGCCATTTCAGTGGAATGAATCATACCGAGGTCAGGAAGCCCTTTGCTTGCGCAAAAAGCGGCACCCGATAAATAAAGCCCTTGAAATCCCATTTTCCTCGCATAGAGCGCAGACATTCCATCGTGAACGCCTGGAATTTGAAATAAAGCGGATTTGTGCATTTGCTCTTTAAAAGCTGCGGCTAAGTCAGCTTGATTTACTTCATCATTCACGATCCACACACTAGCTCCCCCTTATATGACAAATAAGTCCATAAATGCTGGTACTGTCGTTGTTTTTAATTGATTGGGATTTTGGCAAAGTGAAACAATTTGATCGACTTGTTTTTGTGGAAATCTCGTTTTCAAATGATATACCCATTTCTTTTCAAGCAACGGGATCCCTTCCTGCCTTCTTCTGCGATGACCAAGCGGATATTCAATTTCGATTCGATCTGTCATCGTTCCGTCTTTAAAGAAGATTTGAACACAGTTTGCAATTGATCTCTTTTTCGGATCTAAATAGTCTTCTGTATACTGTTTATCTTCTTTGACGATCATTTGATCACGCAAACGGTCAATGAGCGGATTCTGCGCCGTTTCTTCTTCATAATGATCAGCGGTCAGCTCACCATAGATTAACCCAATGGCCGTAATATACTGCAAACAATGATCACGGTCTGCCGGGTTGTAAAGCGGTCCTTTTTTATCAATAATTCGAATGGCTGATTCATGTGTCGTAATCTCAATTCTGTCAATCTCATCTAAACGGTCTTTTACCGCGTCATGTAGAATGACAGCGGCCTCAGCGGCAGTTTGCGCATGAAATTCTGCTGGATAAGCAATTTTAAAGAGTACATTTTCGATCACATATGACCCGAGCGGCTGGGCAAGTGTGAGTGGTTTTCCTTTCATTAACACGTCTTCAAATCCCCACTTTTCTGCACTGAGGGGCGTTTGATAGCCCATTTCTCCTTTCAATGTCATCATCGCTAGTCTCACCGCACGGCTTGTGGCATCCCCTGCTGCCCACGATTTCCTTGATCCTGTGTTTGGGGCATGCCGGTACGTTCTAAGCGGTGAATTATCCACAAATGCTTGTGATAACACATGCTGCACATCTTCTTTCGTTCCGCCAAGCATTGCACAAACGACTGCACTTGATGCCACCTTGACAAAAAGAACATGATCCAAGCCATTTCGATTCAAACAATTTTCTAAAGCAAGCACACCTTGTATTTCATGTGCCTTTACAATCGCATGCAGTACGTCATTCATCGTTAGCGGCTCTTCTCCGTTTGCAAGGCGTGTTCTGCTGATATAATCGCTTATAGCCAATATCCCGCCCAGGTTATCTGATGGATGGCCCCACTCCTGTGCAAGCCACGTGTCATTATAATCTAACCAGCGAATCATACAGCCAATATCAAAAGCCGCTTGAACAGGATCTAATACAAATGAAGTGCCGGGCACTCTTGCTCCGTTAGGGACAACAGTTCCAGGTACGATGGGTCCAAGATGCTTCGTGCATTCTGGAAAGTTGAGCGCCAGCATTCCGCAGCCTAGTGTATCCATGAGTACATACCGAGCTGTTTCAATGGCCTCTTTGCTCGTAATTTCTCCATCCACGGCATAAGCTGCGATATCTTCTAATAGTTGATCTGTTTGATTGGCTACTGCTGTTTTATTCATCTTCATTCCCCCGTTTTTCCATCATCATTTGAGACTTTTAATCCTCTTGGTCCTAAATACCTTACTCTCGGTCTAAAAATCCGATTGTGTGAATGCTGCTCGATGACATGCGCTGCTAATCCGCTTGCTCTCGCAGCAAAAAAAATCGGTGTATAAAGTGAAATAGGAATGCCGAGCACGTAATAAATAGGTGCTGCGTAATAATCAAGGTTTGGATAGAGGTTTTTCTTTTCTTTCATGTATGCCTCGCCTGCGACGCACATGTCATAAAGCGTCGTGTCTCCTTTTGATTCGGTAAGCGTTTTCAACGATCGTTTTAAAAGTGCCGCTCTTGGGTCCATTTTTCTCATGTATACCCGGTGTCCAAAACCCATCATTTTTTCTTTTGCGGCTAATTTACGTTCGATGAGCGCAAGGAAACCTTCTGTTGTTTTGCCTTCGAGCAGCATGTGCATGACTGCTTCGTTTGCGCCTCCGTGTAAGTCACCTTTTAATGAAGAAATCGCTCCAGTAAAAGCACCATACATGTCAGAATGAGTAGATGCAATGACTCTTGCTGCAAATGTTGAATTCGGCAGCTCATGCTCACTATAAAGCGTGAGCGTTTGGTCAAATGCTTTGATTTCGTCTTGTGCCGGAGTGCGGCCTGTTAACATCGCTAGAAAGTTTTCAGTGTAGGATTTGGTCTGGTCTGGAGTAGGTGTGGTGTCTTGTGTGAGAATATGATAGCTTCCCGCAACAATCGCTGGCAGCTGGCCAAGTAATCGAACAGCACGCGCTTGTTGGCATGCTTCTGATCGATCATTCAGTTGTTCATCGTACCCTGCAAGAGCAGATAAACACGTTCTCATGGCATCCATTGGGTGAGTGGTTTTTGGCAGTTTTGTCAAAATGGTTTGAATGGTTGGATGTAAGCTTGTTTGTGAGGAAATATCTTGCTGAAATTGGTGATATTCCATTGCATCTGGTAATCTTCCATAAATGAGCAGATAGGCTGTTTCTAAGTACGTCTTGCTTTGTGCCAGCTCGATGAGGTCATAACCGCGAATCACAATTTCTTCTTGCTGGACATCTAGGAACGAAATTGACGTTTCGCTTGCCACAATGTCTTCAAGCCCCGGTTTGTACTGCAATTGTTCAGTCATCATATAACCCCCGTTTCGTTCAATTGTGTTCTCCAAACGAGCAAACGGCCAGACATGATGTGATTCTATAGGTGGGAAGATACCGTGCAAGTCGGATACCCAATTCCCATTTTATCCAAAGCACTTCATCTTGTAAATAAAAGAACGTATGTCCAGATGGACATACGTTAGCTGTAATATGGAGAAATCATAATATATACGATGACACCTGTTAGACTGACATAGAGCCAAAGAGGCATGGTCCATCTGGCAATTTTACGATGACGTTCGACTTGCATTTGTGCGCCTCTAAAGAGAGTGATCAGTGCAAGCGGTACAATGACGGCAGATAAGACGATATGTGTGATGAGAATAAAGAAGTAAATCGGACGAATGATTCCTTCTCCCCCAAAGTGTGTATCAGCTGCCATTGAATGATACGTCACATACGAAATTAAAAAGACAAGTGTGGTTGAAAAAGCCGCAAAGATAAATCGTCTATGGGCTTTAATGTTCTTTTGTTTAATCATAATGAGCGCTGAAAGTAAAAAGATAAACGTAAAACTGTTCATCACGGCATTCAGTAACGGCAGAAATGTAATATCCAGATGACTAAATTTATCTGTTTTTGGCATGAAAAATAATAAAGCAATTAAGCCGTTTATGGCAATTGTTAAAAAGACAACAATGCCGGTGAAATTTTTCGGTTTTTGATTCTGTTCGTTCATGTTTGAAAACCTCTCTTTATTAGTTCCGACTAAGAGTATGTTATTTAACTTTCTCTCTAAAGTCAATGAATTCGCTGTCTTCGTCGAATTTTAGACAAACTTGCCGATTGCCTGCCTTCTAGCGGCTTGAAAGATCCACACACTTCCTTTAGAATGGGAATTTGTGTGGTTTTTATCAACTCTTCTATGAAAGGAGCAATAGACTTGTCAATCTTACAGGAAACAACAAAAGATGTGAAGACATTAGAGCAAGAATTACAGCAGTTGCAGTTCCAAATGTATCGAATGCAAGAAAATATAAAAGATATTTCAAAAAAAGCAAAGATTATTGGCATTGATCAAGCGAAGGAAGATGAATGGATGATCGTCTCTGCAATTGAGAATGCAGATACGTGCAAAATCATGTTAAGCGATTGTGAAAAAGCTTTTCGCGGACAATCTGATTTTTCCTTGATCGCGGAATATCCTGAAGAAGGAAAGATTCACATTGCCGATATTAAAGGCCCGCCTGATAATGGCTATGGATCCATTTGTATGAAGCATTTAAAAGAAATCGCAAGAGAGCAAAACATTCCAGTCATTACTGGGGATCTCGTCAAAAGAGATTGGAATCATGTGGACCGCCTGATTCATTTTTATGAAAAACACCATTTTGATGTCCAAATTAATTGGAAAGAGCAAAGCGGAGAAATTTATTGGGTGGACAGCTAACGACACAAAAACCAGCGTTGAGATGGGCTTATACGCTGGTTTTTGTCGAAAATGCGAATTTTTCAGAAAAATATGTGTATTTTTGCCCAAAAAAAGGTATAATAAAAGCATCAGGCCGCCACCTGATGCTTTCTTCCAAAAACAATAGACTACTAGTTAAGTACTTTCACTTTGACTGATTTTACGCCCCAATTTTTAGCTTGGGATTTGCTTGGTACGTGTACATCAATTTTGTTACCTTTAATTGCGCCGCCAGTATCTGCTGCGATGGCTTCACCGTAGCCTTCAACATAAACCTTACTTCCTAATGGAATGACATTAGGATCTACTGCGATTACTTTTGCATTTGGGTTTTTGTTTAAGTTTACCCCTGTTGCAGTGATACCTGAGATGCCACCATCATTTGCTGTATAAGCCGTAGCCGTTACAGTCATTTCTTTTTGAACACTTTGACTAGCAGAAGATGATTCTGCTTTAGCTGTTTCCTTTTTAGGAGCAGCTTTTTTCGTTGTTTGCTCTTTTTGGACAGGTGCCTGTTTTTGAACAGGTTCTGAGCTTACCGGAGCTGAGCTTTGACCAGCAACACTTAGTGTTGAACCAATCATAATTATATCTGAGTTTAAGTTATTCCAAGACTTAATATCGCTAATTGACACATTGAATTTTTGAGCGATTTTCCAGAGGCTGTCCCCCTTCTGGACTTTGTACTGCTCCTGAGTTTTCTCTTTTGAAGAGATTGTCAATTTATCTCCTACATAGATCATGTCTGTAGATAAATTGTTCCAACCCTTTAGGTCCTTTAGAGACACATCATTTTTTTGAGAGATTCCCCAAAGTGTATCACCTTTCTGTACAGTGATTTCCTTTGCAGAAGCTTGCTGTGCTCCTAATGCTGTTGTTGAGATTGCTGCAACAGCAACCAAGGACATAATAGTCTTCTTCATAAAGTAAATCCTCCCTTGTTAGCTTTTTATGGCGGCTAACGAGTGCTATCGTAACATATGTAAATGTCATTTCAATAACAAAACGATATGTTTTAGATTACAGTTCCTTTACATGAAACATCTCTCTCCATTGGTAAATCAGCCCACTAAATGGCTCAATTCCGCACCATATCAAGGTTTTGTAGGGATGGAAATCATCATGATGAAAACGCGTCCAAGTGAAACGAAAAAAATTTATTTTCCTTCTTCAAACTCTTTATTTTTTCTCTTTTTCTATAAATAAACGAATTTCTTCTAAAAAAACATCTCCATATTTCTCTCTTTTTTGTGCTCCGACACCTTTAATATTTAAAAGTTCTTCTTCTGTTTTAGGCTCTACTGCTGACATTTCCTTCAATGTTTGATCAGAAAAGACAACAAATGGCGGAACGCCCTGCTCTCTTGCCAACTTCATTCTGACCATTCTTAACTGCTCAAATAATGCATCATTTTCTTGAATAGCCTCTGCCTTAATCGCCTGCTTTTTATAGACGGTCTCCTGCCCCACTAGCACTTTCTTTCCTTTTTGTGTCACTTTTAGTGTTGGAAATGCTCCTTCAGACATGTGTAAATACTCTTCTGTAATTAAAAATTCAATGAAATCACTGATATGTTGGGCTGAATGCTGTTTCATTAAAGCATAAGTAGGGAGCCGGTCGAAACCAAAATCAAGCACTTTTTTATTTTTAGAGCCGGCTAATACTTGAGCAATCATCATTTTTCCGAATCGTTCGTTCATTCTAACGGTACACGACAAAACCATTTGTGCTTCTCTCGTGACGTCTTCACGCTCTCTCTCGTCTAGACAGTTGCTGCATTTTTGACAAGGGGCACTTGATGATTGGTCAAAGTAATCCATCACAAATTGCTGAAGGCACTGTTCCGTATGACAGTAGTCTACCATTTGTCTCAACTTGAGCAATTCATGCTGATACCGCAATTCATCTTCTGTTGATTGTTCAATGAGAAAGCGCTGCACGCGTACGCCTTGCGGTGAAAACAGCAAAATGCATTCACTTTCAAGCCCGTCTCTCCCGGCACGTCCTGCTTCTTGGTAGTAACTTTCAATATCTCTTGGAATTTGATGATGAATGACAAAACGTACATTAGACTTATTAATCCCCATACCAAATGCAGATGTAGCTACCATTACTTGAATATCATCATTTAAAAAAAGATTTTGCTGTTCTTCTCTGACTTCATCATCTAATCCTCCGTGATAAACACCCGCTTTGATCTTTTGCTTTTTTAGACGATGATAAATTTGATCTGCTTCTTTTCGTGTGGCTGTATAGATAATGCCTGACTCAAGACTGTTTTTCTTCATATATTGTGTGATGAATTGGTCGCTGTTTTGCCCTTTCACCACTTGAAAAGACAAATTTTCTCTAGCAAAACCAGTAAAGATTGTTTCTTCTTCGTCCATGCCAAGCTGCTCACATATATCCTGTTGGACTTTCTTTGTAGCAGTGGCTGTTAATGCTACAATAACAGGCCTTTTTGAAAGCTTGTTTACACATTCTTGTATAAAGCGATAACTCGGTCTAAAATCATGTCCCCACTCAGATATACAGTGCGCTTCATCAATAGCCATTAAAGGAATCGTCAATCGATCAAGCAGCTGAAAAAAACGTTCATTTTGTAAGCGTTCAGGGGTGATATAAAGCAAATCATACTCCCCCTGTTCACATCTTTTCAGCCTTGTATTCATTTCACCTGCTGAAAGTGTACTATTTAAAAAGGACGATCGTATTCCCATCTCATTTAACGCATCAACCTGATCTTTCATTAAAGAAATAAGCGGAGATACAACGATTGTCGTTCCTTCCATCATAAGAGCAGGAATCTGGTAGCAAACCGATTTCCCTCCGCCTGTCGGCATAATGCAGACCGTATCCTTCCGTTTATTCACAATCGATTCAATGGCTTGTTTTTGTCCTTGTCTAAAAGCATCAAAGCCATAATATTGTTTAAGAAGTGCTTCTGCTTGTTGTAACATCCAATTCCCTCTCCGTCGTTTGTTTTGTCTATTTTAACATACATTTGTACATGCACATTCGGTCTGTTCAAAATCGTCTTTTGGACAAAATAAAAAGCCATTTTCCAAAAATGGAAAATGGCTTGAATCATCCTAGGAAAAGCTGCGGATGCCGTAATCTAAGTAAGAAAGTTTTAAACCACCACTCCTCAAAGTGGGTGTTTGCAGAAACGTTCCTGTCTTCCTCTCGAAGGAGGCGTGACATTCCGGCTTCAATATAAAACTCCCTATTACAGCTTAAAGGTTAAAACTTAATTAACATTACGCGCATCGCAGCCTTTAAACTATACTACACGAAAGTTTATTAAATTTCAAGATATGTTTTTTCTAAAAAAATACTCATGTATACAAGATTTTTGTCCATGTAGACGTAGGAAAACATTATGTTGAGAAAACATAAATTCCTCTCATCATGTTATTTTTCCTCATCTACATCAACATCTTGCTCTTCTTCTAGCCTTTCATACGTATCTGAATGTAATTGATCCATTGTTTCTCTATTTGTTAAATCACGCATTTGCTCAGAGAACGAACGGTCAAATTCATTTGGATCTTGATTGGTTTCTTCATTTTTCTTTGCATCAATTGAATAACGAGTATAGGGTACTGCTTTCAAACGTTCATATGGAATGTCTTTTCCTGTTTTTTCACAAATTCCATATGTTCCGTCTTCCATCCGCTTAAGCGCCGCATCAATTTCACCTTCGAGCTGATCATCGACTTGATCCAGCGTCTGTTCGGTCATGCGGTCTAAATAGATGCTTCCGTGATCTGCGATATGGTTTCCAACACCATTTGAAATCTCATTCGATTCGGCCAGCATGGATTCTTCTTTCTTTTTTGATCCTTTCACATCTTCTTTTAATTGAATAAGTCTTTCATATAAATCAGCTTTTTGCTCTTTCGTTAAGCTCACGGTCAATCACTCCTTTCTCTTTACCTTCCCGCTCCATGCGAAATGAAAACATCAAAAAAGCCGCCGCCTTTGGCAGCAGCTTTCTTCATTTAAAGATTGCGAAGTGCTTCTTCTACTGGTGTATCACCTTTGATTAAGTCAAAGGCTTTATTTTTCACATTGGATTCCGTTAAGCTTTCCACTAAGACAGTGGCTACATCTTCTCTTGAAATCTCAATGTCACGATCGTCTGGAATATGAGCCGCCGCTTCTATTTTCCCTGTCTTTTCCTCATGCAGCAGTGCTCCTGGCCGCACAATGGTGTAAGAAAGACCAGACTGTTTTAAATGTTCATCGGCTTTTCTTTTCGCTTCATAATAAATTTCCATACTGCCTTGTCCTTTTCCTTGATGAGGATCGTCGGCATTATAAGAACTCAGCATCACAAAATGCTGAATATTTTCTTTTTTGGCTGTATCAACGAGGCGTTTTGCCCCCTCTTGATCAACAGCGATGGTTTTATCTGCACCTGTTTTTGAGCCTGAACCAGCTGCAAAGATGACAGCTTCTGCTTGCTTCACAGCATCTGTCACATCCTCTTCAAGATCACCGATGACAGGCGCTGCACCAAGTTCTTTTAGCGCATCTGCTTGTTTTTCATCTCGAATGAGAGCAAGCGGCTCATGTCCTTTTTCTTTTAAATATCGAATGACAAGTCTCCCTGTATGTCCGTTTGCTCCAGCAACTAATACTTTCATTGTTCATTCTCCTTTCTGTATCTGTTTCATCTTTATCCTTTTTTGTTGTGATTCAAACACATGAATAGAAAAAAGCCTTCCCCACTGTAGTGGGAAAAGCTCAAGAGATGTGCGATAGATAAAAATAAGAACAAAGAATGAGAAAAGTGCATGTGATCTATGTAATCGCATCGTTGATCAGCAAAGATGTTTTGTTAAAATGGCCTGCACGTCACTCAAATCTGTATCTTTAGAAAAATCGAGTTCAAATACTTTTGAGCTTGTAACAAGCAGCATACCAGTGTCCTGATCAAACACGCCAGCTTCTTGAATGGCAAAACTTTCTATTGATCGATACGGCAAGGAGACCCTGACTTTCTTTTTAGAAAATACGCGGTTATCGCCAAAGATCAGTCGTTTATTAGTGAAACAAATTTGGTCGTGACGCAGTCTGTAAACAGCCTCAATTCTTTCTCCTTCAATTAATAAGGATTCGAATTTTTTATGATCATTTTGTTTACTGACAGAAAAAATACCCACGTAAACCCCCTCTTCCTGCATCAAATTCCTTTATGACAAAACGGCCACACGGCTCTGTGGGTACGTTTTATTCTCACTTATAGAATACGCTATAAATCGTCGTTATTCCATTACGAATAGATTAAATTTCATTTAACTTTTTCTTTTTGATCCGATGCTCTTTCCTCTACTTATTTAGACTGTTAAAGCAGGAAAAAAGTTTCAGTTTTTTTCAAGAAATCATTCGTTATGAGACCATAAAAAAACAGTGATTATGTAAAATCACTGTTTTAAATGACTATTCATCTTTCGGGGTATCAATCGTTCCTTCGGCATACACATCAGAAATTTGCTCAAGTGTAATCGCCATATCAGCATCTTCATTGTCATGCCAAGCATTTTGATGTTTCTGCTCTTCTTGCTGTTGCTTTTTCATCTTCATCACCCTTTACTATTTTTCTTAGTATGAGTGATGACCATCAAAATCATTCAGCAGAATTGTCTTCGAAATACTCTTTGTAGTACCCGCCTACTTTACCCGTATTATCAACGACAAAGAGGAATTCCTCTGTTTCATTTTTCACATCATATGTGTGTCCAACCGTTAATGCCCGGTCAACCATATATTTTTTCGCATTTGTATGTACACATTTTACTTGTTTTACCGTTTCAGCCGTTTGCCAATTTTGATGGATCATGATTTAAAAACTCCTTTTTTCATCTATACATTTATTGTAGCCAATTTTTCATGAAATGCAATGAGTGTTATCGATTGCTTTCAAACATGTCGTGTAATATGATAAATGTATACGTTTACATATGTGTGCGTATACAAAATGCTTCATGTCCACTTTTTCCACCTAGAACTCGCATAACAAAACCCATATCTTTAAGGAGGTTTGTTTATTTATGAGCTCTACAACACTTCAAATCAGTTCAAAACTCGAATCTTTTCTCCAAGGGACGAAAAAACTCTACATTAACGGTCAGTTTGTCACAAGTCATGATAACAAAACATTCTCTACGCCTAACCCTGCCACAGGAGAAACCCTTATTGATGTATATGAAGCAGGTGCAGCCGACATTGATGAGGCAGTAAAAGCTGCTAAAAAGGCGTTCCATGGACCTTGGCGTTCTATGTCTGCAGCCGAACGTGCCCGCTTGATGTTTAAGCTTGCAGATTTAATGGAAGAAAACCAAGAAGAACTAGCTCAGCTGGAAACACTTGATAATGGAAAACCAATTAATGAAACAACCAATGCGGATATCCCTCTTGCCATTGAGCACATGCGCTATTATGCAGGGTGGACCACAAAAATGACTGGACAAACCCTTCCTGTCAGCCAGGGATATTTTAATTATACCCGCCATGAGCCTGTTGGCGTTGTGGGACAAATCATTCCTTGGAACTTCCCGCTCCTCATGGCCATGTGGAAAATGGGTGCTGCACTAGCAACAGGCTGCACCATTGTTTTAAAACCAGCCGAACAAACACCGCTATCTGCTTTATATTTAGCTGAATTAGTGGATAAAGTCGGATTCCCAGAAGGCGTGATTAACATCGTTCCTGGATTCGGTGAAACAGCCGGTGAAGCATTAACCGATCACCCTGATGTCAATAAGCTGGCTTTCACTGGATCAACAAGTGTTGGGAAATTGATCATGGAGAAAGCAGCCAAATCCATCAAGCGTGTTACTTTAGAGCTTGGCGGAAAATCGCCGAATATTATTTTACCAGATGCCGATTTAAAGAAAGCCATTCCAGGTGCATTAAACGGCGTGATGTTTAACCAAGGTCAAGTGTGCTGTGCAGGATCAAGGGTCTTTGTGCACCGGAGCCAATATGATGAAGTCGTCGATCAAATGGCTAAATATGCGACATCCTTAAAACAAGGAGCTGGTCTTCATCATGATACCCAGATTGGGCCTCTAGTGAGTAAAGAGCAGCATGAACGTGTGTTAGGTTATATCGAAAAAGGGAAGTCAGAAGGTGCAACAGCTGTAGTCGGTGGTGACTGCCCTTATGAAGCAGGCTATTTCGTCTCCCCTACTGTCTTTAGAGATGTAGAAGATGAAATGACAATCGCAAAAGAAGAGATCTTCGGTCCAGTTCTATCTGCGATTCCTTACGATTCCATTGATGAAGTGGTCGAACGGGCCAATCAATCTGACTATGGGTTAGCGGCAGGACTTTGGACAGAAAACTTAAAGCATGCCCACGATATCGCTGCACGCCTAGAAGCAGGAACCATTTGGGTCAACTGCTATAATGTCTTTGATGCCGCCTCCCCGTTTGGCGGATATAAACAGTCAGGCCTTGGCAGAGAAATGGGATCATATGCCCTTAACAACTATACAGAAGTCAAAAGCGTGTGGATTAATCTGCAAGACTAATCATTTAAGAAAACCGATGACGATGTCATCGGCTCAGATTGTTGACAAAGGGCTAAAATGAACTTGATTTTAGCCCTTTGTCTTTTTTTCAGCGTGATAGAAAACCTTTGCAGTCTAGGAAGGACGAGTACTGGAGCGGAGCGAATTTGACATTCGTGAGCACCGGAACGCAGGACTGACAAAGAATGCGAGGGTTTGTCTACACGCTGAGCCGGTGACGATGTCATCGGCTTTTTTTGAGCTGTCATGTGACAGGCCGACTCCTGAATATAGTGATAAAGGAAAGGAGCATGGCCGAATGCAAGATTTTAAAACGAGAGTCAACGAATATATCGATGAACTGCACATGCAGGTAGAACGCAGACAAAGAGAAGATGGCGCATTTATTTTCTGCTTTGAAGGACCTATGATGACAAATGCTTTTTTCATTATGCTGTTAAAAGCCGTTGGTGACCCCGATCAGCAAATGATCCATCAATTGGCCGAAGCAATACATGCCAAACAAAATGAAGATGGTTCCTTTTCTTTGTATCATGACCAGTCGGGACATCTCACAGCTACAGTACAAGGTTATTGCGGCATGCTCGCATCTGGCAGATTTCAAAAAGACGAGCCCCATATGGAAAAAGCAGCACAATATATTCGCTCAAAAGGTGGCCTAAAGAACGTTCATTTTATGACAAAGTGGATGCTTGCCGTAAATGGCATGCACCCTTGGCCCTACTTCTATGCACCTCTTTCCTTTTTACTCATCCCTACGTCTTTTCCGCTACACTTCTACCACCTTAGTGCCTATGCAAGGATTCATTTTGTACCCATGATGATCGCACTGAACAAACGGTATACCTCTCATGCTGCGTTTCCATCATTAGCCCATCTTGATGAAACCATGTCTAAAAATCCATTTGACTGGTTTATGGCAAGAGAAGAACGTTCGACTGATGACTTCCTCATGTATATGCGGTCATATACAGCCCTCGACAGCCGGCTCGACTTTTTCGGATATGAAGCGGCAAAGCGATACATGTTTGACCGTTTTGAAAAAGATGGGACGCTGTACAGTTACTTAAGTGCAACCATCTTTATGGTCTATGCCCTCATGAGCCTTGGGTACTCCCCTGGACATCATCTCATCCAAAAAGCAGTCAGAGGTATGAAAAAGCTCGTCACCTCCTGTCAAGGCAAGATATATGCTGAGAATTCCACCTCGACTGTGTGGGATACAGCGCTTGTCAGTTACGCTTCTCAAAGAGCAGGAAGAAAACGAGAAGATCCCATGATCATGAATTCCTTCACCTATTTGATAGACCGGCAGCAAATGAAGAAAGCGGATTGGGCAGTTCATAACCGTCATGCTGCTCCCGGGGGCTTTGGTTTCTCACATATCAATACGAATAATCCTGATTGTGATGACACGCAAATTGTGTTAAAAGCGCTCCCAAAGGAATACGCTCCACTTCAGTGGAAACGAGGATATGACTGGCTTCTCTCCATGCAAAACCGTGATGGCGGCTTTTCTGCTTTTGAAAAAAATCAAGATCACTTTCTGCTTCGTCACCTTCCGCTTGAATCTGCGGAGGATGCGGCGATTGATCCGTCAACTCCTGATATTACTGGTCGTGTGCTCCATTTGATTGGTTTAGAAGAAAAAGATACTGCTTCACCCACGATTCTCAGGCAAAAAGATCGATGTGTAAAATGGCTCATTGACCACCAGGAGAAAAACGGATCATGGTTTGGCAGATGGGGTGTTTGTTATATTTATGGAACTTGGGCAGCGTTAACAGGACTGAAAGCGGCTGGCATTCCCTCCTCACACCCTGCTGTGCAAAAAGCGTGCCGTTTCCTAAAGCAGATTCAGCTTGAAGATGGCAGTTTCGGAGAATCGTGTAAAAGTGCAGAACTGAAAACCTATGTCCCGCTTCCCTTTGGCACAGTGGTTCAAACCGCATGGGCGACAGAGGCGCTCCTCCAATATGAGAAAGCAAATAACGCAGCCATTTTGAAAGCTGTCTCCTTTTTAGTGAACCATCACCATACTGAAGAAGCCATGTACTATCCGGTCGGCATTGGACTGCCAAAACAATTTTACATCACCTATCATAGCTACCCATTTGTGTTTCCGATGATGGCTTGTTCTACATTTTTAGAGGAAATGAGGCGTATAGATGAATAAAGAAGAATATCGCTCACAGCTCAAAGAGTGGCTTAGCACGATTCAACATGTGTGGCAAGATGATAATATCCATCGAAAAGTGGAACATTTACGACTCAAAATGGAGGATGATGATTCCAGTGAACAAGAATGGTACGAACTAGCCGAAAGGATTGCAGAAGACATGCAGCATCCACACGAAGAAGTGCGCGATGTAGCAGCTGGAAATCATCAGTTACCACCACTGCCTTATCGGTATGACGCTCTCGAACCTTATATTTCAAAAGAAATTATGTACTTGCACCATCAAAAGCATCATCAAACTTATGTTGATGGTCTAAATCAAGCTGAACTTGCGCTAAAAAAAGCAAGAAGAACCAACGACTTTACCATGATCAAGCATTGGGAACGTGAGCTTGCCTTTCATGGGGCAGGACATTATTTACATTGTATCTTTTGGTTTTCCATGAGTCCTTCAGGGAAAAGAAAACCTACTGGTCAAATGCTTCGTCTCATTGATCAATCATTTGGCAGCTATGAGGCGTTCAAGTCACATTTTTCAGCTGCTGCCAAACAAGTAGAAGGTGTCGGATGGGCGATTCTTGTATGGTCCCCTCGATCTCAGCGTTTAGACATTTTACAAGCAGAACGCCATCAGTTCCTCTCACAATGGGACATCATCCCCCTTCTTGCTCTTGATGTGTGGGAGCATGCCTATTACCTCCAATATCGAAATGAAAAGGCGCAATATGTAGACCGGTGGTGGAATGTCGTTGACTGGCGTGAGCCAGAAGCAAGACTAAAACAGGCTCAACAAGTGAAATGGACACCTTTTTGATCGCATACTCCACATAGTTCATTTACTATGTGGGTTTTATTAGTTAACATAATAATATTATGAACACCCATTACAAAATCATAGGTTGTTTTTTCAGAAAATTCATTTAAAATAGAAAAGATATGAAAAGAAAGAGAGTTGAAAGATAGTATGAACACCCTTTTACACATTAGTCACTTTGCAGGAAGAACATTCGCTATATGGGTCATTGTCTTTGCTTGTCTAGGTTTTACTTTTCCTGCGGCATTTTCTTTGATTGGACCTTATATCCCTTTTTTACTGGGCATTATTATGTTTGGCATGGGGCTGACGCTGTCTTCTGAAGATTTTAAAGAGCTTTTTAGAAAGCCTCTTTATGTATTGATCGGGGTTTTAGCGCAGTATACACTTATGCCACTCATAGCATTTTTATTGGCCTATGGGTTACATTTGCCTTCTGAAATCGCTGTTGGTGTCATTCTCGTCGGCTGCTGTCCAGGCGGGACTGCATCCAATGTAATGACCTTTTTGGCGAAAGGAAATACGGCCTTATCTGTTGCCGTGACAACGATCTCGACCCTACTTGCTCCCATTTTGACCCCTGTTTTCATTTATATCTTTGCAAAATCTTGGTTATCTGTATCACCGGGTGCTTTGTTTTTGTCGATTGTCCAAGTTGTCTTAATTCCGATTATTTTAGGTGTCATCGTCAAATTGTTTTTTAAAAAACAAGTGACGTATGCTGTACAAGCACTCCCACTTGTATCTGTTGCTGGCATTGTCGCCATCATTGCAGCTGTTGTCAGCGCAAACAAAGAACAGATTCTGCAGTCTGGACTGCTTATTTTTGCCGTTGTTGTTTTACATAATGCTCTTGGTCTATTATTGGGTTACCTCATTGCAAAATGGTGTAAAATGGACATTCCTTCTCAACGAGCAATTTCAATAGAAGTAGGGATGCAAAACTCTGGACTTGGCGCAGCCCTTGCGACCGCACATTTTTCTCCGCTTGCCGCCGTCCCCAGTGCCATTTTTAGCGTATGGCATAATTTATCTGGCTCTTGGCTGGCAACATTTTGGTCAAAAAGAGGCTACCCAGAAAATAAAGACCAAAAAAGCTAGTACCCTCATCGGTACTAGCTTTTTCTTTCGATTATCCTTCAAGCAATAGCTGTTCAGGATCTTCAAGTAGATTTTTAATCGTGACAAGGAACCCAACAGCTTCTTTACCATCGACAATACGGTGGTCGTATGAAAGAGCTAAATACATCATTGGACGGTTTTCAAAGCGTTCTTCATCAATTGCAACAGGACGAAGCTGAATTTTATGCATACCTAAAATTCCAACTTGAGGACTGTTTAAAATTGGTGTTGAAAGCAGAGAACCAAATGTTCCTCCGTTTGTGATCGTGAATGATCCACCTTGTAATTCATTGAGCGATAATTTGTTATCTCTTGCTTTTTTCGCAAGATGACCGATTTCTTTTTCAATTCCTGCAAATGATAGTCTATCTGCATCACGGACAACTGGTACCACAAGCCCTTCATTGGCGGCTACAGCAATACCGATGTCATAGAATTTTTTAATGACAAGCTCATCACCTTGAATTTCTGCGTTGAGAAGTGGATATTTTTTAAGTGCTGCTACCACTGCTTTTGTGAAGAAGGACATGAAGCCCAGTTTCACATCGTTTTGTTCAAGGAAGGCATCTTTGCGACGCTTTCTTAGATCCATGACAGCTGTCATATCGACTTCATTAAATGTTGTCAGCATCGCTGCCGTTTGTTGAACTTCAACTAAACGTTTTGCAATGGTTTGTCTGCGGCGTGACATTTTTTCACGCTCAACTGGTTTCCCTGCTTGATCATTTTGCACCGCAGCATTTGCTTTTGGCGCGGCTTTCGGTGCACTTGCAGGAGCTTCATTCTTTTGGTAAGAAGCTACATCCTGCTTTCGTACCCTGCCCAGCGGATCTGCGGTTGGAATCTCAGATAAGTCTAACCCCTTCTCTCTTGCTAGTTTTCTAGCTGCTGGAGAAGCGATCGTTCTGCCATTACCAGATTTCGGCTCTTCTTTTGCTGCCTCTTCTTTTTGTTCAGCTGCTGGTTCTTCTTTCGAAGCTGGTGCAGAATCTTGCTCAGGTGCTGGAGCTGCGGACTCGCTTCCGCCAGCTTCACCTGCTGCAATCGTTCCGATGACTTCTCCAACTTGGACAGTGTCACCAGAATCTTTCAGTACTTCTTTTAGAACACCAGATTCTTCAGCTGTCAATTCGACATTGACTTTATCTGTTTCAAGTTCTAACAGGTATTCCCCCTGCTCAACATAATCGCCCGGCTGTTTTAGCCACTGAGCAATTGTTCCTTCCGAGATTGATTCCGCTAGTTCAGGTACTTTAATTTCCGCCATTTTTCATTTCCCCCTTAGTTTTTGCGAGTCAAGCTATCAGATACAATTCGTTCTTGTTCTTTTTTATGAACAGTTGGATCACCCTCAGCCGTACTTGAACGTCTTCTGCGGCCGATGTAACGTACTTTTACTTTTTCAGATGCAATTTCACGTAAATATGGCTCAATATATCCCCAAGCGCCCATATTTTGCGGTTCTTCTTGCACCCATACGATTTCTTCTAAGTTCGTCAGTTTTGATAAAATGGCTTTAATATCTTTGGCTGGGAATGGATATAATTGTTCCACTCTCGCAATATGAAGCCAATCTTTTGAGTCTTCCATTTGAGTAAAACGATCACTAATATCGATCGATACCTTCCCGCTCGATAGCACAAGGCGTGTTACTTTTTCATGATCATGCACAAGGCCCGGCTGTTCAAGAACTGGACGGAACTGTCCATCTGTTAGTTCTTGGACTTCGGATAATGTGTTCGGGTTTCGAAGCAGACTCTTCGGTGTCATGATGACAAGAGGACGAATCTCTTCACGAAGCAGCATTTTCGCCTGTCTTCTAAGAATATGGAAGTATTGAGCTGCACTTGTCAGGTTCGCAACTGTCCAGTTATTCTCAGCAGCTGATTGCAAGAAGCGTTCTGTTCTTCCACTAGAATGTTCTGGACCTTGTCCTTCATATCCATGTGGCAAGAGCATCACAAGCCCTGACTTTTGTCCCCACTTGGCGCGGCCTGCTGAAATAAATTGATCAAAATACACTTGAGCCGCATTTGCGAAGTCTCCAAATTGAGCTTCCCAAATCACTAATGTTTCAGGAGAATAGACATTATAACCATATTCAAACCCGATGACAGAGCCTTCTGACAGTGGACTATTATGGACTGTAAATGATGCATTTGCATCACTCAGTTCATGAAGAGCAATGAATTCATCACCCGTTTGACTGTCGTGAAGAACAAGGTTTCTTTGAGCAAATGTGCCTCGCTCAGAATCCTGTCCGGTCATTCGAATCGGCGTACCGTCTTTTAATATAGATGCAAATGCCAGTGCTTCACCAAGTGACCATTCCACTTTGCGATCATCTGTAAACACTTTTGCACGTTTTTCAAGGATCCGCTTTAGCTTACCGAATACTTGGAAGTCTTTCGGCCAGCTAATTAATTCTTCATTCAGCTTTCTTAATACATCAAACTCTACAGATGTATCAACTGCAGGGAAGCCGTTAGATACAGGCTCTGGCAGTTCGATTTCTTGAATCGTATGTTCTTTCTTTGAAGGTACTTTTTTATAAGCTTCTTCAATTTTTGCCGTGACAGCCTGCTCAATTTCTTCTCTTTGTTCTTTTGACAGAAGGCCCTCAGTGACAAGCTTATCTGCGAAGATATTCTTGACCGTTTTGTGCTTTCTGACCGCATCGTACAGCATTGGCTGAGTAGTAGAAGGCTCATCCATTTCGTTATGGCCATATCTGCGGTAGCCAATCAAGTCAATTAAGAAATCCTTTTTAAACCGTTTACGGTATTCTACCGCCAGCTGAACAGCTGCTAAACAAGCTTCTGGATCGTCTGCATTGACGTGAACAATTGGAATCTCGAAACCTTTTGCAAGGTCACTAGCGTATTTCGTTGAACGAGATTCATTGCTTTCTGTGGTAAATCCAATCATATTGTTGGCAATGATATGGATCGTTCCCCCCACTTGATAGCCGACTAATTGACTTAAATTTAATGTTTCTGCGACAATTCCCTCTCCAGGAAATGCAGCATCCCCATGAATTAAGATGGCTAACGCTTTTTCAACGTCTTGAACTGGATAGCCTTTTTGAGTACGCGATTCTTGAGCAGCACGAGTGCTTCCTTCAATAATCGGATCAATAAATTCCAAGTGACTTGGGTTATTGGCAAGTGTGACTCTTGCACTCTTTGTATCTTCATCTTTGATTTGGCGGTCAGCACCGAGATGATATTTTACATCCCCTGTCCATCCGTAGCTGATGCCGATAGAGCCTTCTGATGGTACAAGCTCTTTATTAGGCGCATGCTGGAATTCTGAGAAAATGATCTCATATGGCTTTCCTAACACATGTGCTAATACATTTAAACGGCCTCTATGTGCCATTCCAATGTTAATATTTGAAGTCCCTTGTGTAACAGACTCGGATATAATTTCATCAAGTACTGGAACAAGTGCGTCTAATCCTTCTATAGAAAAACGCTTTTGTCCAACAAATGTTTTATGAAGGAACTGCTCAAATTGCTCGACTTCTGTTAATCTTTTGAGTACAGAAACTAGTTTATCTGCTGGTTTTTTCTTAAATAATTCACCAGACTCAATAGATTTAGAGAGCCAGTTGCGCTCTTCGAAGTCATGTACATGATCAAACTCAAATGAAATGGTACGCTTATACGTATTTCTCAAATGGTTAATGGCTTCTATGCCGTTTGAAATGTGTTTAGGTGCATCTGGACTAATAATTGATATTGGAATATTCTTAACGTCTTCTTCAGTTAAACCGTATTCCTTTAATGGAAACAGCTCTTGTAATTCCTTTTCTTTGCGAAGAGGATTGACGGAAGCATTTAAATGGCCATACGTTCTGATGTCTTCTGCCAGTTTAACGACTGATGCTATCTTTTGGATTTGTTCAGAAGTAACTACGCTATTTTCTTTTTTCCCAATTTCCTCCTTCATTTCACTCGGTGGTGCACCAAGTTCATCAAATATGCCTCTTATGTCTTCATCAACACTAGTAGGATCCTGGACATATTGATCGTAGAGCTCGAGCACGTAGCCGAGGTTCGGACCATGAAATTCTTCCCAACTCAACGGTTGTTTCACATCATTTTGAAACATTTTGAACACTACCCCCAACTTTGATCATCAAGTGATTGAACACTATCTCGATATAACTTCCAGAACACAATGACCAAATTTATGTAATAAAACGCTTCCAATCATATTCTACCACTGTTTCGGATTACTTTCTACATTCTTTGTTCAATTAAAGATAAAAAATTCAAAGAAAAACAAAAAATTTAAATCATTCCGAAAAATATTTTAAAGAAAGGGGCAAAACCTTATGCCCCAATGCTTTTATGCAGCAATTTCTTGAGTAATGGATATAGCACATCTGGCAATGTATCGACATCCGGTACAAAAATGCTGAACTTGCCATACATATCTTGGATCGTTTTCATCTGCGCCTCTTCAATCGGAGAATTGGATAAAAACACATTGATGACTTCAATTCCCTTTTTTCTCGCTTCGAGAACCGCTTCATGTGTATCCACGATCCCATTTTGTTCGTAGCTGAATGCAGCCGGCTCTCCGTCTGAGAAAACAATGAGGAACTTTTGCTCTTCTCTTCGTTTTAAAATCATTTTTGTCATTTGGCGAATCGCATATCCATCCCGGTTATCCTCTTCTGGCTCAAGTGACATAATGGATGGTCCTGCGTCAAATAAGGAATCTTTGAACGATACGACGGTGTTAAAGTAGTTCGGCTGACTTGTTTCAGTTGCGTCATTTGTATCTTCCCAGAACCCTACAATTTGATGAGGTACCTGCACTGATTTTAAAGCTTCATGAAACAGAACAATCCCTTTTTTTGTCTCATCCATTTTGTCAAACATACTTGCAGAACAGTCAACTAATAAAGTGAACACAGCATCAATTTGAGAAGATGGCGCTTGTTTTTTATAAAATAGTCGAGGGTTGGACTCTGTAAAATAACGAATGAGCTTTTTACTGAGACGTCCTGCATGAAGATCTGTTTTTGGCCATGATTTTTTATGCTCAAGTGTTTTTTGAATCATTTGTTTTAAGCGTTTCTGATAAGGCTCGATTGCCTTTGCGTGCTGCTTGTACACATCTACTTGCTCTGGTGAAGGAGGTTCTGGTGAAATCATGACTGGAAATGCATATTTGTTTTCTTTTCCATTCTCATGCGCATCTGCCCCGCTTTCTTCTCCTTCTGCCTCTTCTAGTGCTTCAAGCTTTGAATAGTCTTTTCGATGGGTTTGTTTGGCTGAACCTTGAACCGTTCCAAGCGCCTGATCTCCATCGTCACCTTCTCTTGCCGCATCTTTACCGAGATCGCTTTTACCACCGTGTTCTAAATCAAATTGAAGGAAACTTTTAGATGGTGCTTCTGTTTCTCTATGCCATACTTCCATATATTCATTATGGATGTCTTCATCCCCCTCTTTTTCCCGATCGACTTTTATATCCTCACTTAATTTAGGCTTTCTTTTGAGGTCATGGAAAAGCGGTTCTTTTGCCGCTTTTTCATAGTCCAATTCTGGGAAGAAGAAGTATGTATTCAGCATATCCTTTTCAAGGAGCTCATCGAAGCCTTCTGTCAATTCCTTCACAATAGTGGCGATATCAGATGTCGAGCGTGCGTCATATACACGTTCAAGACTCGACTCAATAAACGGAATCATTGGATCTATCCGCTCATGAAGGGGTGGAATTTCTTCAAGCGGAGATTCGGCTGTCAGCTTCACGTATATCGCACAAAAGAGTGCATCTGTTAAAATACTACGCTCTTGGTTAATCGTTAATTGTGTTTTAAAGTGACGTCTGTAAAGCTCTCTTCTTCGTTTAAATACCTTTTTTGTTCCTGGGCGGTCACGTTTAATCCGCTCTTCAATGCGGATATCTTCAAACAGCATAAACAATTGTTTGCACACATCAGGAATGGATAATGTGTGGGCATAGCGAATGATGTCTTCAAATACTGTAAGATCGCTATACACTGTCCCTACTGCTCGCAGAAACACATCACTTTTTAAGCCTGCCATCATATCCTCTTGATGACGATCATCCCAAAAATGGCTGATGAAAATTTTCTTTTCAAACGGTTCATAGTACGATTGAACACCGTATTCAAGCTCCACATCATCACTTTTGGCAAGTGTTTTGGCTAAATCCGTTAATTCCATAAATAGAAATGAATCGATTCTGCTGTCATTAAATTTGATGAATTTCAAAAGTCAGAACCTCACTCGAATAATGTTTGAGCGATATTTCTTACCGCTGCTTTTTCCCGGTCATCTTCTAGCTTCTCTACAATTCCTCGTTCAATTGCACGAAGCGGCGGAATATATTGCGCAAGATCACATGTGTCTAACAGTGCGCGAATGGATGCGGCTTCTTCACTGACCTGTCCATTGTGTGCTTGGACGATGAGATCTGATGAGAGCTGTACGAATTGATCGATTAAACGCTCATCCTTTAATACGGATTGAGTGTGCAGTACTTCTTTTAAAATGCCACCGCCAATGTAAGGAACTTCAATGACGACAAAACGATTTTTCAGCGCTTCATTGAGCGGCACTGTCCCCACATATCCCTCATTGATTGCTGCAATCACGCCAAAACCTTCTTCTGCTCTAACGACTTCACCTGTAAATGGGTTTGTCATCATTTTTCTGTAATCAAGCACACCGTTTAAAATAGGCAGTGTTTCTGGTTTTGCCATGTTGATTTCATCAATATATAAAAGGTGTCCTTTTTTCATTGCTTTTGTAACGGGTCCTTCAATGAATTCTATAGAAGCAACTTGTCCATCATTATGGATGGTTTTATAGCCAATAAGACTTTCTGCATCAAGGTCAACTGAGCAGTTTACACTGTGCATCGGCTGTTGAAAGAAAGCGGATAAAGTTTCTGCTAGTTTGGTTTTACCTGAGCCCGTCGGTCCTTTTAACAGAACATTTTTTCCTAGGGCAAGTGCAATCATGGCATCTTGAATAATAGACGTATCTTGTGATTCATAGCCGCCTGTTCCGATAAGCGGACGAAATTCTTCTTCGAGAACTTTTCCTTTTGCTTCGATCATTGCTTGAATTTCTTCTGGGAGTGATGGTTGGTTAAACATATATGATTAATTCCTCTCTTCGATCATTTTCCTCACCAAGTATACTAAAAAAACCTTTATGCACTCAATACATAAAGGTTCGTCTTCTGTTATTTTACCATTTCTTTTGTGATGGCTCCGCAAGCAATGCGTTTCCCTGAGTTGCCAGAAGGGTTGCTTAAGTAATCATCTGCTTCTGCATGGATGATGAAACTTCGCCCGTTTTGATCGATTAATTGATTTGGGCCTCCCTTTAACGTCACATCTGGTACATTCACGACAACATCAATTTGTCCATCTGCCCCTACCTCTAAATTAGGCATATCTCCAGCATGATGCCCTTTTGGGTTGTCGAAGCCATGCTCTCTATGGGTCGGATTAAAATGTGCACCTGCTGTTTCAAAATCTGGCGTTTCACATATTCCTGTTTCATGAATATGAAAGCCGTGAGGACCTGGTGGCAGTCCTTTCGCTTTCACATGCAGATCCAGCCCATTTTCTGAGGACTCTCTTATTTCAATGCTCCCTATTTTTTGCCCGCTTTCGTTTATGAGTGACGTTGTGACTGGTGCTTGTTTAGGTGCGGCAACTTCTCTTGTTTCTTCTGTCGTTTCTTTTTTCGGCGGTGCATGACATGCTGATGCGGTAAAGATCAAACATATCATGATCATCCACACTGACTTTTTCATTTATGACTGCCCCCTTTTGATATCAGTATGGACAATCACAGCAACGGGCAAACAAAAAAAGCCGAAAATCGGCTTTTTTAGAAGAAACGTTTTGCGCCTAGGTAGGCTTTTTTCCAATAAGGATTGCTTAAGTTTGAAATTCCTACTCCGCTGTCACTTGCATGAAGGAAATCTCCTCCACCTAGGTATAGTCCCATATGAGAAGGACCTGCTTTGTACGTTGTGAAATAAACAAAATCTCCAACTTGTGGTGTGCTGACAGGCGTCATCATATTCCAGTATCCTGCTGTACTCAATCTAGATACTGATGAAACCTTATTAATGAGATAGTAAACAAAGCCGCTACAATCAAATCCAGCTGGTGTATTGCCACCCCATCTGTAAGGAATGCCTGTGAGTTTTTTACCTTCTTGAATCATTGTCGTGATTTTTGCATTCATTGGAACGTCAGTTTTATTATTGTTGACCGGTGTTGTTGAACCGTTTGACGTAGAACCATTAGATCCAGTTGAACCGGAAGCTGTTCCGTTGATTTTTAATACTTGTCCAATTCTCAGCACATCACTTTTCAAGCTGTTTGCTGTGCGGATTGATTGAACCTGCACCTTAAACTGATTCGCAATTTTCCATAATGAATCACCTGATTTAACCGTATAAGATGTTGTTTTACTACTTGAAGACTGATTGCTGTTTGAAGGCGTGCTAGGTTGAGCAGGTGCTTTCGGCTGACTTGGTTTTGACGTCACCGTTCCTTTTACCTTCAATACTTGATTTGGATAAATCATATCAGATTTTAGCGAGTTCAATGTTTTAATTTCACCAATCGACATGTTTAACGAATTGGCAATTTTCCATAGTGAATCGCCTAATTTTACTTTATATGTACTAGATGCTGATGATGAACTATTAGAATTCGTTGATTTGTTACTTGAGCTGGAATTAGATGTTGAGTTTGAATTTGAGGACTGGCTGCCGCTCGTTTTCGTCGTTCCAGACACTTTCAGCTTTTGTCCAGGACGAATAAGGTCACTGTTTAAGCTGTTCAAACTTTTCAAACTTGCAACTGACATTTTGTGATTCTTCGCAATCAGCCATAATGAATCCCCAAGCTTGACTGTATAGCTAGATGTTGTTGAAGCACTTGATTTCGTTGCTTTTGAACTTGTTGATGAGCTGGATTTTGAACTTTTTGCACCAGGAATCTTTAAGCTTTGTCCTGCAAAAATCATCGTCGTTTTTAATTGATTAAGAGATTGAAGTTCCGAAATACTTGTGTTGTACTGTTCGGCAATCTTCCAAAGTGAGTCACCGCTTTTCACCTTGATCGTCTGTGCTTCTGCCGGTGCAGCAATAACAGCTGAGCCCGCGATCGCTGAAACTGTGAGGCCGGTTACTACTTTTTTCTTCATAGATGAATCTCCGCCTTTCATGATTTCGTCCCATAAGACTTATGTACTAGTTTTGAGTTTAGCATTTAATGGTTCTGCTTCTCTTGCACTATTTTATCTTTATTTCTATAATATTACTCGACATGAAGACGTTGGGCAATACTAAATAGGTTTTAGAGCAGCAAACTCAAAATGCTAAAACAAAGCCATATCGTTTCTATCGGCTGTTTGCTGTATTTATAAACAATTTTTAAGGAATTTTTAAGTTGACGTTTAGAAATTTGTCAAAACAAGCACGTTGCTAGTTTCATAGTTCTATTCTACATGACAAATTTTTCTGTATCAAATGACTTTTTACTTAATTGCCTGTTTTTTCTCCTCAATAAAAAAAGCACCCTTCCCAAAGAAGAATGCTGTGTTCATGTTTACTTTCTGATTTCTTGGTCTTTTACAGTTAACGGATAGAGGACGCCTTCTTTCGCAAACGACATTTTCCCTGTTTCTTCTGATACCACAAGAACAAGGGCATCAGTCATGCCAGAAAGTCCAATGGCTGCCCGGTGTCTTGTGCCTAGAGAAGGGCTGACTTTTTTTGAGGTGAGCGGTAGGACGTTTGCAGCGGAAACAAGCGTGTTTTCTTTTACTAAAAGGGCGCCATCATGAAGTGGGTTTCCAGGATAGAAAATGCTTTCTATTAATGATGCGCTAATTTTCGCATGGAGGTTTGTCCCTTTTTGTATATAATCCTCCACCTCATCTCTCCTTTGAATCACAATCAGTGCGCCATGCTTTTGTTTTGATAAGTTCTCAATGGCTAAAGAAAATTGAGCAAAACCTGGTGTGAATTCTTCCATATATGCTTGTAAATAAAACGAGGAAGCCTCTGCATGCATTTCATTAAACTGATCATGCAATGATTCGAGTTCACAAAGAAGGCATTGTTCCGTCTGGTCAAGCGATTCGACGATTTTCCTTGCATCCATCATAATTTGCGTTAAATGAGATTTCATTTCTAACTTAAACATCGCTTCTTCATTTGTGCGATTGATCATCTCACCATGTCCCTCCTTCTTTCGCTTGTGTCATAAAATAACAAATTGTGCACATTCTATTTGTATGGAGGTGAATTCAATATGACCATTCAAAAAGTGATTCAATATGCTTGCAGCATTTTAGGTGTTGTCAGTCTTTCTTTTATTTATGCCCAAATGTTCAAAAAAACGAAGCCCTCAAAGAAAAATAATCCGACGGAGAATTGATTTTTTTACATAGCGTGATATAATTCCTCTCGTTATTTCTGTTCAGAGAGGAACTTATGATGAGAGAAACGAATAGTATTCGAGCAAAGCTGTCACAATTTTTAACCATATTGATTCCGATTTTAATTACACAAGCAGGTCTTTCGCTCATCACATTTTTAGACACGGTGATGTCTGGAAAAGTGAGTGCAGAAGACCTAGCAGGTGTTGCGATCGGTTCGAGCATTTGGACACCTGTTTATACTGGCCTCGCTGGCATTTTAATGGCTGTTACCCCTATTGTGGCTCAGCTGATGGGTGGCGGCCGCAGGGAAGACGTTCCTCGTGCAGTCTTCCAGGCCATTTATTTATCTTTTCTTTTAAGTATCGTGGTGATTGTTATTGGATCGTTGTGTGTTCCGTTTATTTTAGGGAGACTTGGGCTTGAACCATCCGTAGAAACTATTGCCCGTCATTTTCTCAGCTTCCTTGCTATTGGGATCATCCCGCTTTTTGGTTATTCAGTCATGAGATCGTTCATTGATGCATTAGGAAAAACACGTGTGACGATGTTCATTACGTTAACCGCACTTCCTATTAATTTTGTTTTAAATTATCTCTTTATTTTTGGAAACTTTGGGTTTCCAAAGCTTGGCGGTGCAGGGGCTGGTCTTGCATCTGCGCTGACGTATTGGGCGATTTTCATCATGAGTATTTGTATTGTCATCAAAGCCGAACCGTTTGCATCCTTTCGGTTGTTTCAGACATTACCTCGTTTTAACGTCTCCCGAATGGGTCAAATACTGAAAATCGGTATCCCTATTGGGTTTGCGATCTTTTTTGAAACAAGTATTTTTGCAGCTGTCACGCTCTTAATGGGTCACTTTGATACCGTGACAATCGCCAGTCACCAAGCAGCGATGAACTTTGCTTCTATTTTATATATCCTGCCGCTTAGTATCTCAATGGCTTTAACGATTGTTGTAGGTTTTGAAGCCGGTGCCATGCGGTATAAAGACGCAAAAAGCTACAGCTATATTGGCATTGCAACAGCTGTTTTGTTCTCATTATGTACTGCAGCACTCATCTTGTTATTTAGACCTGAGATCGCTGGTTTATATACAACTGAATCAGCTGTTTTACAAATGACACAGCACTTTTTGATGTATGCGATCTTTTTCCAGCTGTCTGATGCGATCGCTGCACCCATTCAAGGGGCTCTGCGCGGCTATAAAGATGTGAATTACACACTGATTGCTGCGTTTGTCTCTTACTGGGTCATCGGCCTTCCAGCTGGCTACTTGATTGGCACGTATACCTCATTTGGAGCGTTTGGTTATTGGGTTGGGCTGATTACTGGGCTTGCCGCAGGTGCCATCGTCCTATTTGTTCGTCTCAGGTTGATTGAAAGACGTATGCATTCTGATACAACAGGAAAAGGCAGCTGACTTCAGTCAGCTGCCTTTCATTTAGTCATTCCATTGATACGTCCAGAAAATTTCTTCATCAAACCATTTTTGAACGACTGGTTCTTTGTTTTTCAGCTTTTGTTCAAGCTCTCTTAGCATGCCTTCTGTTTGTGTTCTATGCGCTCTTAGTGCATTTAATTTGATATCGGCTACATCCGTAATATCAATCACAATATCGGCATTTCCTAGCACTTCTTCTCGATTTTTCGTAATGGCCATGCAGTATGTGACAGGACGGTCTTCTTTTTTCTTGCGGTATAGAGCACGAATGACCGCTTCACCTGTCGCATCATGATCAGGGTGTACGCCATGACCTGGATAAAACGTGACAATAAGAGTTGGTTTCACTTCATCAATTATGCGTTCCATCACATCCGCTAAATACTCATCATCTTCAAATTCCAACGTTTTATCTCGAAGACCAAGCATTCGCAAGTCTGTGACATCCATTTCTTTACATGCATTGATTAATTCCTGTTTTCTTAATTCAGGAAGTGTCTCACGGTTAGCATAAGTTGGACTTCCCATATTTCTTCCCATTTCTCCAAGTGTCCCGCATGCATACGTCACTGGAATTCCACGTTTTCTGCTTTGCGCGATGAGCCCTGCGACCCCGAAGGATTCATCGTCGGGGTGAGGCAGCATCACAAGTACATGTTCGTTCATCACTGTTCCCCTCTCTCCTACACCTGAAATGGTGTTTCACTAATTTGTAATGAGATCGCTAGTTTTCCGTCTGGCAGGTGTCCTGCTAACAGCAGGCGACCTTGTTCATCAAACACGTAATCGGTTAAACCTTCTGCGTAAATCCAGCCATCTTCTGTTTTCATTCCGACACGGTATGGACCTTGTCCTTTTATTTTTGCCTGTGAATAGACAACTTTTGCGTTGCGGATATACGCCACGACCGTCATATTTTGCTCATTCACATGAGCTGAATAAGAACCAGTTGTCGTTTCAAGATGAACGAAGACTGGCCGATTTAAAAACGATTCAAGATGTGCTGTGACATCTTCCGTTTGAATTGGTTTCATGAGTGGTTCCTTCCTTCATTTTGAATTAGTTCTCGCAGCTTTTTCGTATGTAAGCTGATCAGCTGTAGTTGATGACCCTGTTCAATCGTGCTTTCTAAAATTCTTTCCACAGCGAGTACATACTTTTGATGTAATGACTTTCTTGCGCGAGGATGGGTGCGTGCATCAAGCAAATCATCTCGTATCGCCTCGTGTAATGAAGTCATATCCACTACATCAAGCTGCCGATTTTTCCATAAAGATTGATAAGCGTGTGCAAGCTCATCGACTGATGACATGTGATCACCTCTACAGTTTTGGTAACAACTTATTATGACATGATCCGCCTGCAAAAAAAAGCAAACTGCTTCGTCTCTTTAATGAGAATTCGCTGTTTTTTTCATTCGGAGTTGAGAGGTTGTAAATAGTAAAATCGCCACCCAAATACAGAGGAATGTCACGATTTTTGCTGCAGATAAGTGTTCGTGATACACAAACAGCCCCAAAAAGAGTGTAATAGTTGGTGCAATATACTGCAAAATACCAACTTGGTATAAAGGAATTCTTTTGGCTCCTTCAGAAAATAAAAGAAGCGGTACAGCTGTAAAGACACCTGCAAAAAATAATAGCCCAAGAGAGCCGAAGCTGCTCGGATTCATCGTGACAACAGGTTCTTTTAAGAAGAAGAATAAGTAAACAAGCGCAGCTGGTGCAAGAAGCAGTGTTTCAATGGTTAATCCAATGGCACTCGTAAAACTCATCCTTTTTTTAATCAGTCCATAAAACCCAAAACTAAAAGCCAATACGAAAGCCACGACAGGAAATGAGCCGTACTGAACAGTTGAGATGATGACCCCAGCTGCAGCAATGAGAATGGCGGTGGTTTGCATTTTATTCAGTCGTTCTTTTAAGAAAATGATGCCTAGTAAAACTGATACAAGCGGATTAATATAATACCCTAAACTCGCTTCCAGCATCAGATCGTGATTTACAGCCCAAATGTATACATACCAGTTGACCGAAATTAAAATAGCCGATAAAAGTAATGAAAAAAGTGCTTTTCCATCTATCATCAGACCTTTCACAGTCTGCATCGCTGGACGGACTTGCTTTAAATATAAAAGAATACCGCACATAAAAACAAAGGACCATATGATTCTGTGCGCTAAAATTTCGCCTGACGAAATATGCTCCATCAGCTTCCAATATAATGGGAATAACCCCCATAATGTAAAAGATGCAGCCGTATATAAGACACCTTTTGATTGCTGTTCGTTCAATCTAACCATTCCTTTCTAAACCTATCGTATATTATAGCACGCACATCACTTTATGGGCATATACTAATTCAGGGCATTTAGAAAGGATGATTTGCATGTTTGACTGGAACCGATTATTTCCTTTTCAAAAGCAATTTTCAAAAGAAGCGTTAAAAAATTCAGATCCTAAAGACGTTGAGCAATATGTCAATCAAGTCATGGAAAGTGTTTTCGGCTCCAATTATTCTGCTCAATTCCCCTTTCAGGATCCGCTGTCTCAGAAGCAGAAAGAAAGAGAGACAGACGATAAAAAAAAGAAAGAGCCGAATGTTGAAGTATTTGAGACGACAGATCACGTGTTTGTCAAAATAGAGCTCGATCGTCCGAACACGGAGAAAGTAAAAATCAAACATACAGCCAATCTGCTGTTTATTGATCATTTTCCTGAAGAGAATAAACAAAAGAAGGTTGTCCTGCCTGCTGCTGTGAAAAGAAAAGGAACGAAGGCTTCGTATCAAGATGGTATTTTAGAAATTATGTTTTTAAAGCATGATGATCCAGGCATTTCTGAAATTGATATTCCATTATAAAAAGCCTGCTTTGAAATGGAAGCAGGCTTACTCTTTTTTCTTAATAATATGGTGGATATCCGCCGCCATAAGGTGGTGGAACAGGCGGTGGTGGTGGCGGGTAATATGGACGAGGATAATTAAAAATCGCACTTCCTAGAAATCCGCCAAGCAGTCCGCCGACTAAAGGAGCGCCAAAACCAAAAAACAAAGGGACTCTAGATTCATATGGCGGAATGCCAGGGGCACCGCCTCGAAAATACGGAGTATGAGGGTACATGCTTTTCTCCTCCTTTGTCATGTGCCTAACATCAGCATATTCATTAGGAGACAAAACGTTTGGGCAAACCTAAAACTAGGCTTGCTCCTTTTTTACATGAGATCCAGCATACTCCCCTGCCCAGCGCGATACTTCTCCGAACACACCATGTAATGCACTCCCTTTTTCGGTTAGACAATAGATGACTTTGACTGGCGTTTCAGGAAGTACAGTGCGCTTTATGATTCCTTCTTGCTCAAGCTCTTTTAAGCGTTCTGCGAGCATTTTTTGACTGATGGATGGAATAATGTCCGTCAGGTCTTTAAACCGCTTCGGACCATCAAGCAATACATGAATGATGAGACCATTCCACCTTTTGCCAAGAAGCAAAAAAGCTTGCTGAATGTTTGGACATAATTGAAATTCCATATATTTCAGCCTTTCTTTTCATAATCGTTTGACAAACTAACGGTGTACAATTTAAAATATATCTCTAGTTACAATAAGTAAGTTTCTCACTTTTTTATTTATTGTACCATACTATTTGCAAAAACGGGAGGAAATATCCATATGGCGAGCGATCAAAAAACGATTGACATTTTAAAAGAAAGAGCTTCAGTAAAAGAGTATGATACAACTCATGAAATGACAAAAGAAGAGTTAAAAGAGCTTCTTGATATCACAACAAAAGCACCATCTGCTTGGAACCTTCAGCATTGGCATTTCACTGTGTTCCATAGTGCTGAATCAAAAGCAAAGCTTCTTCCAATTGCTTACAACCAAAAACAAGTCTCTCAAGCATCAGCTGTGATTGCTGTGCTAGGTGACCTTGAAGCCAATCTAAAGGGTGAAAAAATCTACAGTGAGCTAGCAGAACAAGGCTTCATCACAGAAGATATTAAAGAAACATTGATGACGCAAATCAATGGTGCTTACCAAAGCGAGCAATATGCACGTGAAGCTGCGTATTCAAACGCTTCGTTAGCTGCTATGCAGTTAATGATTGCGGCGAAAGCAATGGGATATGATACATGCGCAATGGGCGGTTTCAGCAAAGAAGCGTACGTAAAAGAATTCAATGTGAGTGGTCGATACGAACCAGTGATGTTGATTTCTGTCGGGAAAGCAGCAAAAGAAGCTCACAAAAGCAATCGTTTTGACATCGAAGAAGTATCTGATTTCCTATAAAAAACGGCACAGTCTCAGCGTCATGCTGGGGCTTTTTTATTTGCTCTGAATATTATTTTTCCATACTTATTTTTAAGTCTTCCTTTCTCATTCTTCACTATTTACCTCTTTTTAAAAATGAAAGCGTTATATTAGTATGATATTCATAAAAATGATTGTTTTTTCTGAAAATGGTCTTGTGATCTAATCTGACAACTGCTATTATTATGAAATTACAAAATATTAGAGGAGGAAAACATGAACAAAAAACTGATACTGGCGCTACTCATCGCGATTCCATTCATTGGACAGCTTGCACTGCTCCCCTTTGTGAATCGTATTCATCCATTTGTCATCGGGCTGCCTTTTTTCCACTTCTGGCTCTTACTATGGATTGTACTCACACCCGTTTGCACATTTATCATTTACAGGATGCAACATTCAAATGGAGGAACTGACGAATGCAAGGAAACTTAACAGCTTTATTGATTACTGCAAGTATCATTTTCATCGTCGTGGTCATCGGTTTTGCCGCTGGTCGTGATAAATCATCAAGACAATCAGTCGAAGAATGGTCTGTTGGCGGGAGAAAATTTGGCGGGCTTCTCGTCTGGTTCCTTGTTGGCGCAGACTTATATACTGCTTATACCTTTTTAGGGCTCACAAGTACAGCTTATACAGCGGGAAGTGTTGCTTTTTTCGCTATCCCCTATTCAGTTCTTGCTTATTTTATTGCGTATTTCTTCTTACCAAAACTTTGGACGGTTGCAAAAAATCACAAGCTGACAACACTTGCTGACTATGCACGTGAGCGATTTGACAGTAAACTGTTATCTAGTTTGATTGCCATTGTTGGTGTACTCATGCTCATTCCATACATTTGTCTTCAGCTCAGCGGGATTCAAGATACGTTAACTGTCGCTGGAACGAGTTATATTAATGTGAATGCAGTTGTTATGATTTCATTTATTTTAGTTGCACTTTATACATTTTTCAGTGGTATTAAAGGTCCTACATATACAGCCATTATTAAAGATATTCTTGTTTGGGTGATCATGCTCTTTATGGTCGTTTCCCTCCCGATTATTCATTTTAACGGCTGGACACCAATGATGAATACGTTAGCTAAGGAAGCTCCACAGCTTCTGACGATTCCTGAAAGCGGCCCTAAAGGCATTTTGTGGTTTATTACCGCATCAGGTGTTTCTGCACTCGCATTATTTATGTGGGCTCATGCAGCAACTGGTGTTTTCACAGCCAAAAGCGCAGATGCCATCCGTAAAAACAGTATGTTTTTACCTCTTTACAACATTGTATTGATTTTGGTCATCTTCCTTGGCTTCATTGCCTTTTTAGTCTTACCGGAAGATACAAATCCAAGATTTGCTCTTCTTCATTTAATTCAGACGTCATATGGCGGCGTGATGCAGGGGCTTGCGTATTCAACGATTGCACTTGCTTCTCTCATTCCATGTTCGATCATGGCCATTGGGGCGTCGAATTTATTTGCCAATAATTTGTACCGTGATTTAATCCATCCAAATGTGTCACCTAAACGGTTAACGATCATTACACGTTCGATGGTATTTATCGTGATCGGTCTTGCTCTTTTATTCGGTATGCTGTTCCCGACTGCGCTCGTCACGCTTCAGCTGATCGGTGTTTCTGGAATGGTTCAAATTTTCCCAGCCATTGCCATCAGCTTGTTCTGGAAAAAACAATCGAGAGAAGCAACGATTGCGGGGCTCATCGTAGGAATTATCGTGACCTTTACAGCGAATATGACACAAATGACATTCGGCCTTTATGAAGGCTTTCTCGGTTTACTAGCAAACGTTGTGGTCATCTTGATATTGAATCCATTCTTCCAGAAGAATGTCGCATCTAATTCTGTGACAAGTGATTTGTTTGAAAAGAATGGGAAAACAACGGAACCTGTGGCTAACAAAGCATAACACAAGAAAAAAGCAGTCCCCTGATAAGGACTGCTTCAGCGTGTAGACAAACCCTCGCATTCTTTGTCAGTCCTGCGTGCTGGTGCTCACGAATGTCAAATTCGCTCCGCTCCAGTACTCGTCCTTCCTAGACTTCAAAGGTTTTCTATCACGCTGAGCTGAAAAGAAGACAAAGGGCTAAAATAAAGTTCATTTTAGCCCTTTGTCAACAATTTGAAGCAGTCCCCTGATGAGGACTGCTTTTTCTATTTCATTTCTTTTTTCAACACTTCAATGGCTTTTTTCATTTGCGTATCATTTTTCTTGAGCTTATCTTGTATGTTTGTCATCAGTACCGTCGTTGTGTCCCCTGTCAGAATACCATCAGCCTTCAGATCGTGATCTGATTGGAAACTTTTCACGACCGACTGGAATGCTTGATCATATTCTCCATTGGCTTTTGCTTTGTAGCCAAGCGCTTGGAACATTTTTTGAGCCGCTTTGACTTCATCTCCATCATCATTCAGTTGATACGTCTTTTTCGGACTTAAGTATGGCAGCTTCGCATAACTCGGCAGAGATGCTTTCACCTGTGGCTCAATTCCTTTTTTGTGAATCCAAGACCCGTCTGGTGTCAACCACTTGGCAATGGTTAATTTCACACTAGAACCATCATTGTAGCTTTGCGCATTTTGAACAGTCCCTTTACCAAATGTCTTTTCTCCAACAAGTTGAATGCTAGAGGATTGGTGCAGAGCTGCCGCCATGATTTCAGCAGCACTCGCTGAACCGCCGTTTACAAGAACAACTGTCGGCTGATGAACTTTGCGTTCTTTTTCCGCTTTGTACACTTGTTTCTTTCCTTTTTCCTCAACCTGCATAATGACTTTTCCTTTATCGATAAAGTCATTGCTCATTTCAATTGCTTCTGTCATAATGCCGCCTGGATTATCTCTCAGATCAATGACAAAACCTTTTGCCCCTTTTTTCTCGAGGTCATCAATCGCTTTATCTAACTCTTTAGACGTGGTTTCAGCAAAAGACGTGATTTGGATTTCGCCTATTTTATCTTTTGTTAGTTTTGCATACACCGTTTCAAGTGGAATCGTATCTCTTGTGATCGTGACATCCACATTTCCAACACCTTGTCGGTTCAAATGCAGTTTGACATCCGTTCCTTTTTTCCCTCTGATAAGAGAAACGGCTTTATTCACTGACATGCCTTTTGTACTTTTACTATCCACTTTTAAAATACGATCATGAGGTTTCAAACCAGCTTTTTCAGCAGGAGAGCCTTTAATCGGTGCGACAATTAAAATTTGTCCATCCTTCTCTTCTACTTGTGCACCAATTCCTTCAAATGAAGATGAAATGGTGTTGTTAAACCCTTCGGCTTCCTCCTGATCCATATATGTAGAGTATGGATCATCAAGTGATGCAATCATTCCTTGAATCGCACCGTCTACTAGTTTTTGATCATCCGTTTTTTCGTAATACTCGTTTTTTACCTTCGTATATGCAGCCATGAGTTTACTAAACTTCTCATCTCCTGAAACGCTGACAGCACCTTGTTTTGTGATCACAAATGTAATCGCTGAGGAAAGCGCTGCTGTCACCAGAATGGCTATCACGAACTTGAATTGTTTTTTCAAAAAAACACCACCTTTATCTCCTTTCATTATTATCAAGGACGATTCTTCATCCGTCAACCAAAGGATCAAACTTCTATTTGAAAAGATAAGCCATTTCGCCTTGCAATGCATAATCTTTAGAGAGAAACATGATAAAGAAAGAAGGGATTCCATGAGTGACTATGTAGAAATGCTTGCCTATTTTGGTGTATCAGGTGCCCATCCTGGCGGAATTGAGCTAACAAAAACGATGATTGAGCATCTTCACTTGGCGTCTGACGATCGTATACTGGATGTTGGATGCGGCACAGGACAAACAGCCGCCTATCTAGGACATTTAGGTTATGAAGTAGAGGCGATTGATACACACCCTTTGATGATTGAAAAAGCCAATCTGCGATTCGAGCGGGAACAACTACCTTTCCGTGCACAGCAAGCATCGATCGAACACCTGCCATTTTCAGATGACTCGTTCTCTCTACTGATCAGTGAATCTGTTTTAAGTTTCACCCATTTACCTGCTGCGCTTGCTGAGATCAAACGGGTGCTTGCTCCTGGAAAGCAATTGATCGCAAATGAGGCTGTGTTAAAAGTGCCGCTCCCCTCAAAAGAACAGGCAACCATTCGGGAGTTTTATGGGTTTCACTCCCTCTTTTCATTTCCTGAATGGAAAAAACAGTTAGCGTCCGCAGGATTCCGTGACATTCAGATTCTCTCATTTGATGAACACATGGTGCAGGAAGAGCCGACCGAAATGGAATTATCAGATCAAATACCACCTTCTCTTTATGATACATTGCAGACACACTATGACCTGATTCAAACACACCGAGAACACCTGAGTCACCTTGTATTTGAATGTACAGTATAAAATGAGCGAATCTCCTATATGTTTTGTCCAAACTCTATGAAGTCTTTCGCATAGGATAAGAGTGAAAAGAGTTTGTCATAAGGAGGAAAAACATGGAGCGCTACTATAAACTTTGTCAGCAGCATATGGGGAAAGTAGCTAGAATTACTGATCGAAATGGCAGAGTACATGTTGGACGTATTGAGCGGGTGTCAAACCGCAAAGTTTATATCCGGCCAGTCGGCGGGTCCCGCGGGGGCTTTGGTTATGGATATTACGGAGGTTATTATGGCTGGGGTGCAGCTTATGGCATCGGTCTCGGTTTTATTACCGGCTTCGCTTTAGCAGGTTTGTTCTTTTTTTAAAACGGCGTATAAAAGAAGGCCTCCCAGCTTCGGGAGGCCTTTTATTTGTTTATATTTTCTTCACTTTATTCATATACTCTTCGAAAGTTAAATCATGATCATGCATCGCTTTTGCAGCTTCTTTCCCTACATAGCGCAAGTGCCACGGCTCATATTCATATTTCGTGATGTCTTCTTTCCCTTTTGGATAACGGATGATAAAGCCATATTTATAAGCGTTTTTGGCTACCCATTTACCATCAGGTGTTTCACCAAATTTTTCAGAGATTTCAAAGCCGGCACTTTTTGAGGAAATATCCATAGCTAAACCTGTTTGATGTTCACTTTCGCCTGGTAAGGCTACGGCTTCTTGGGCTTTTTCTTTCCCTTTTAGTTTCACTTCACTATCAAAAATGACTTTTTGACGGTCATAGGAACGATAGCCAGATACTGCAGCTAGCTCAAAGTTTTCCTTTTTAGCACCTTTGAATAACTTCGCAAGTGCCTCCGCTGCTTCTTTTCGAATATATCGTTTTTCAATATCCTCTGAAAAAGAGAATTCCACTTTTGGTACAACGAGATCAGAAGGTTTATAGGTTCCTGGCAGTGCATATTCTTTGTTCACTAAAGCAAGCACATTTTCAGGGTTTTGAATGGTCTTCAGTCCGCTCACTACCTTGATGTCATTGAAATATTCACTCTTTAACGTCAGCTCTTGATTAGATGAATCTGCCGTATCGTTTGAGTTTTGCTGGGATGATGAACTTGCTGCGTTCTTTTGTTCGTTTGTTTTGTTAGATTCAGTGGTACCGCTTTTCTGATCCAGCAACTGGCAGCCTGATAATGCGGCCGTCAAACCAAGAATCGATGCGATTGAGAGTATTTTATAGCTTTTCTTCATGACATACCTTCCTTTTGCTCTACTAAAAAAATAAAGATGCGCTACATCGTAGCACACCCTTTATACTATTATAAAACAGAATCTAGTGCAATTAAGATCATTTCGTCAAATGTCGTTTGACGCTCTTCAGCAGTTGTTTCTTCTCCTGTTAGCACATGATCGCTCACTGTCAGAATCGACAACGCTTTTCTGCCAAATTTTGCAGCAAGCGTATAAAGAGCCGTTGTCTCCATTTCGACCGCTAGAATTCCATATTGGTCCATCAGCTCAAGTGGTTTTTCATTATAAAACTGGTCTGCTGTAAATACATTCCCAACACGCACAGCTACATTTTTCGCTTCTGCTGTGTCGTAGGCTTTTTTCAGTAAACCAAAATCAGCACATGGTGCGTAATCAATCGGTCCAAATGCCACACGGTTCATTTGAGAATCTGTTGATGATGTTTGAGCTAAGATAACGTCACGTACATTGACATCTTTTTTGATCGCTCCGCAAGAGCCAACACGGATTAAGTTTTGAACATCATAGCTTTGGATCAGCTCATTCACATAGATCGAAATAGACGGTACGCCCATTCCAGTACCTTGTACAGAAATGCGTTTTCCTTTATATGTTCCAGTATAACCATACATGCCGCGCACTTCGTTATAGCACACAACATCTTCTAAGTATGTATCTGCAATATATTTCGCACGAAGCGGATCGCCTGGCAGCAATACCGTTTCTGCAATTTGTCCTTTTTCTGCTCCAATATGTACACTCATTTTTTAGCCTCCACTTACGTTTAACATGTGTTTAGTCCCATTTATTATAAACGATTGCGTTCAAAAAAGAAAATACCAGCTGAAAGTAAAGCTGGCATCGTCGTTTATATTTAACTCATCGTCATTAGGCGTTCACTGCGTTTCCATCCTGCCGGAAAGAGCTGGTAGTAGCACTTCCCTTTTTTCTGGTCATCAATCACAACGATATCCCCTGTTGTGATAAACCGTGCATTGTAATCATTAGGGACTGTATCTTGTACATTAAATGTCGAGAATGCTTTTTCCAGTACATCAAGGTGTGTCCTGCCGCCAATCTTTGTCCGGTACACAGGCTGATGTCCGCTTTCTGCACCATATTCAGGTGTTTGGTAGATGGTTAAGTGATAAGCTGAAGGTTTCTTTTGAAAAAATCTCAACGTCAATTGCATTCAAATCCCTCCCCTTTTATATAAAATTGGCTGGGATCTATGAATTTCCTTCTTCTATTTTTGTCGAATGACAGACAATTTTTCGTCAATCTTTTTACATATGAGAAATAAAGCTAGTCCTATCGCAAAGCCCCCTGCTACATCAGTGACATAATGAACACCGATATACATCCTGCTGATGCCGATCATCAGCACATAGCACCCTGTCACCATGTAGACTGCTTTTTGTCTCTTTTTCAGCCACGGAACCATTTCAATGAATAGATAGGCGATAAATGGATAGATCGTTGCTGCATTCATAGAATGACCGCTCGGAAAGCTGTAATAGGTCTCATTCACTAGATGATCAAAGGCTGGACGCTCTCTAGCAAACAGTCCTTTCAGTTCATGATTGACCGTTTTTTCTGCTATATATAGTAGAAAAAGCAGCATAATAGAGTGGTAGCGTTTATACATAAACAGCACCACGCTAAAGATGAGCATGATTGGGACAAGCAGCGCACTGATACCAAAGTCAGTCAAAGTCAGTCAAAGTCAGCATGACATCATTTAAAAAAGGAAGTCTGATGTTTTCAAACGATAAGATGATCTGGTTGTCCAACTCCTGGAACATGCCAGACACCATAAGCGCTGCGATGGCGCCAAACAAAAGGAAAAAAATGATGACATACACGCGAACCAATTTCCCTCCCTTTCTACTCAGAATCTCTTCAAAGTATAGTGCCTACCACGCCTCTTCTTCAACTATCATTGCTTTCCTCAGCATATATTCAAATGTAATATCGGCAAGCTCAAACGTTTCCAGTTCAGATGGTATGTACCCTCTTTTGACCAGCTCCGTGTAGAAGAATTCTGCAATTTCCTCTGTATCAATCACCAAATCTGCTTCTTTCATTGCTTTCCGCCTCCTTTTTTATGATGTATGAACGTCGCCTTATTTTTATTACAGTTTGTCATAATGGCTCATTCCATACATATAAATGCAGTAAACGAAAAGAAAAGGGGCATGAGGCAATGAAATGGTTAAGCATTTTAGATGGACATACTTTTGATCAGGTGATGGGCCGTATCTTGAGGGGATGGTTTTATGTGATTGCTTTTTTCTGTGTTCCTTACTTTTTATTCGTGTTAGGACAAGTCTTCTTTTAACCAAAATGCTCGTTTAAACTTTCCAAAATAAAGTCCATCATATCCTTATATTCTGGGTCTTTGAAAAATTCATAGAGAATTTTATAATCATTGTAAATATCAAGAAGCTCATCCACTATAGATACAGCGAGAAATTCTAGTGATGCTTCGCTTTCTTGTTTCTCTTCTAACTGTAATAGAGCGGTTTGCACCATATCTTCCTCTATTTCTTTTGAGGTTTCTCCAACGTAATGCACAAAAAGAAGCTGATGAACAAACTGATCCATCTCATATTTTCTTAGGACAAGCGTCAAGTCTTCTTCTTCTGTTTCCAGCCATTCTCCGTCTTTTAACCTTGTCAGTTCATAAATGACATCTTCCCAGCCATCTTCAAGGTAGCGCCATATCTCAGTCCGATGGCCAATGATTTTAAATAGCTCTTTCCCGTAATCCTTTACATATACAACATCGCCAATGAGGAACTCATATTCAATGTCCAGCTTTTCTGTATCTACAATCACCCCGTCGTACTCATCGTAAAGCTGGAGTGATGTTTCAAAATAAAGCACCTCATTATGATTGACCTCATATAGATAATGTTGGTCAATTTGATGGACTTTTGTTATCGTTCCAACTGTGCCGTACATGACAACGACGACAATATCCCCTACTTTATATTTTGGTGCTTTCGCCTTCATTCTGTCTCCCCCTTGCCCGACTTTTGGTCTTAACGTATCGTATGCCGGCGCAAGGAATTCTGCATGGGCAACCACACCATGCAAAACGCCATTTTATTTCTTCATGAAAAAACCGCTTCTTCCATACGGAACAAGCGGTTGTGTGTGTGTTATTTTTTTTTGACTTCTACTTCGTATTGCTCAAAAGCCTCATCAAATGTCGTCATGGAGCTTAAATAGTCCCCATTTAACTCTAAATAGGCACATAGCTCATGATAATCAGTGGATGCTTTAGGAAAGCTGTGATCTTCATAAGCAGCATTTGCAAAATGACTGATTTCATCCTTCGGTTTTGGATGTCTATACTTCATTAAATAATGGTAAAACGACTTCACCTGTTTTTCCCTCCGCGACACTCTATTTTGTTGTTATATTATACAGGAATTTGATGACTTGTATAGGCGGAGGTACAACTTATGAAGAAAAATCAAAGTAATTACGCTTTAATAACCGCTCCATGCTCATTAATTCTTCATATAAGATTTTTTCTGGAAGTTTTGTTTGATCGACTAAAATTAATTGATCTTCTATCTCTTTTACTGTCTCATCCTTCTGATACGTCATCCCGCAATGCGTGCAAGAAATCGAAGGCGTTTCCAAAATCTCAATCGATTGTGTGCCCGTGATGAGTTCCCAATAGACTGTGGTCTGTCCTGCGTTCGCTTTCTTCTCCTCACACCAATCACATGTCAGCAACGTTATTTCTCCTCCTTTACGGTTTGTTCTTTTTTGAGCTGGGCTTGATATTTCTTCTCTTTTAATTCATCTCGTTTTTCACGTTTGTTTTTGAGCGTATCATGTGCAGGATTCGTTTCATAAGACTCTCTTCGTTTCATTCGGCTTAAATTTTCAGGCGTAAAGGATCTTGCTTCATCCTCAAATAGAGCAGTTATGCCAATGGCGGGTTCTTTCTTTTCTTCATAGATTTCATTAAAATACGCATCTGCTTGGCCGGCGACGTAATGTTCTGGCTCCGGATAAGAGGTGATCACACCTTCAAAGTTACGCAGGACCACTTTCTCTGGGCTTTGAGATAATAAATAATTTGGCTGTAAGGTGATCTTACCTCCTCCGCCTGGTGCATCTACAACAAAGCTTGGCACGGCATAACCACTCGTATGTCCTCTTAAGCCTTCAATGATTTCAAGGCCTTTTGAAACCGGTGTTCTAAAGTGGCCGATCCCCTCAGATAAATCACATTGATAAATATAATAAGGTCTGACGCGAATCATGACGAGATCATGCATCAGCTTCTTCATAATTGGAACACTGTCGTTAATTCCTGCTAGGATCACCGCCTGATTACCAACAGGGACGCCAGCATTGACAAGGCGCTCACACGCTTCTTTCGCTTCTTTTGTGATTTCAATGCTTGTATTAAAGTGAGTGTTCAGCCAAACAGGATGATATTTTTTTAAAATCTCACACAATTCATCTGTAATTCGCTGCGGAAACACGACCGGTGCACGTGTTCCAATTCGAATGATTTCAACGTGAGGAATGTCTCGTAAGTTTTTCAAAATGTATTCAAGCACTTGATCATTAATTAACAGCCCGTCACCGCCTGAAATTAACACATCCCGCACTTCAGGGGTTTCTCTAATATATCCAATGGCGGCATCTAATTGCTTTTTCGGCACGCCCATCCCGATCTGACCGGAAAAGCGCCTTCTCGTACAATAGCGGCAGTACATGGAGCACTGATTTGTGACAAGAAACAGCACACGATCTGGGTAGCGGTGCGTTAAACCTGGAACAGGTGAATCCTCATCTTCATGGAGCGGATCTTCGAGGTCATATTTTGTTTTATGAAGCTCCTCTGCAATTGGTACAGACTGCATACGAATTGGGCATCTTGGATCGTCTGGATTCATCAGTGAGGCATAGTAGGGTGTTATGTTGAGTGGAATGGTTTTCGTGGAAATCTTCACCCCTTCTTTTTCCTCTTCTGTTAAGTTCACGACTTTTTCTAAATCTTCTAGCGTTTTGACCGTATGCGTCAGCTGCCAAATCCAGTCGTTCCACTTTTCCTCGGGTACGTCCTTCCAAAGTTCAATGTCCTTCCAATGTCGCGCAGGTTGATACAGTTTTTGATTCATATCCATTCCCCCTATCAGCATTCACTTTATACTATGCAAGTTATGTGCCAACATGGGAAAATGCCCCTATTCTTTAGAAAAGGAGCTTTTCCGTCACATTCACCTGTTTGAAGTGCCTACTTTTCGGCATCTGTATATTTTTTTAGTTTATACTGCAATGTTTGTCGAGGAATTTTTAAAGCGGCTGCCGTTTGCTTAATATTCCCTGCGTGCTGTCTTAAAGCTTCTTGAATCAGCGTTTGTTCAAATGACGTCACTTGACTTTTTAATGAGGACTCTGGCGGATGACTTTCTATCTGATGCGTCCGCAAATGGGCAGGGAGATATGCTGGGGTGATTTCTTCTGCTTCCTTTGGCATCATCAAGACGGCATGCTCGATCGTATGTTTTAATTCTCTGACATTCCCTGGCCACTGATGGGCCATAAATACTTGGACAGTTTCTTCTGAAAGGCGGTTGACGTTTTTAGAAAATTGCTGATGATACGTTTGAATAAAGTGGCGGGATAACAACTGGATATCATGCTTCCTTGTGCGAAGCGGCGGGATATGAAATGATGACACATGCAGTCTATAAAATAAGTCTTCTCTTAACATTTGTTTTTTAACGGCTTCAAATGGGTCGATATTGAGGGCAGTAATCACTCTGACATTTACTTGAACCGCCTTTGCATCACCTATCCGGCGGACAACACCATCCTCTAACACACGCAGTAATTTTGTTTGAAGCGTAAGCGGCATCGCTTGCAGCTCATCAAGAAAAAGCGTACCACCATCTGCTAATTCAAACAGCCCCTTGCGATCTATTGCGCCCGTATAACTTCCTTTGACAGACCCGAATAAAAGACTTTCAAGCAGCGATTCTGGAAGAGCAGCGCAGTTTTGCGGGATAAAGACTTGATCCTTCCGATCAGATGCATGAACAATCGCTTGTACGAGTACCTCTTTTCCTGTCCCAGTTTCCCCGAAGACCATAACCGATGAAGGATATGCAGCAGCTTTTTTCGCTTTCTCCAGCATCTCTTTTAAGTGTGGATCATTTGTTAAAAATGAAGAAAAATCGAGCATTTGAGTGGTCTCCGCGGCACCATCCGTTCGTTTTTTTTGATCTAAACGATTCGAAAGCGCTGACAGCTTCGACACATCCTTCGCTACTTCTACCGCCCCAATTAACTTGCTGCCTTCTATAATCGGCAGTGTGGTGTTGACGGTCTCAATTTTTTCTCCATTTTTATTCAAATAGGTTTGCAAAGAATGATAAATGGGTTTTCCTGTTCTAAGTACATGCATGAGTGTACTTGTCTTTTCAGTTAATGAAGGATACACATCCAGTATGTACTTGCCAATCACCTCTTCTTTCGCTAAACAGTCGAACTTCGCTGCATTATGATTATAAAAGATGGTGACCCCTTGATCGTCTACAACGTGAATCGCTTCATCGATGGCTTCTAAAATTAATTCAAACCAATCCGCTCTTTCGACAACCTTCCCCACTATTTCCCCCTCACTTTCTATGCCGAAAATCCGGCACGTTTTGCCCAATTTCCAGCGGCTTGATGATATTCAACGTGTTCCCCTATCCTTTTCACGTTTCGCTTTTTCCTGTCGATCTCCTGCTTTTTTCGTCAATTCGAAAAAAAGCACCCCTCTTAGGAGGAGTGCTTTCGTCCTGACATCTGATAAAGAGACAAGTCAAATTCCTGAAGTGACTCCATATACAGCGGCACAATTGGCTTTCCTTCTTGAAAAAATGCAAATTGAGAAGGTTGTAGTTTGATTGGCTGATGGTAAAACGCAAATATTTTCACTACCTCAGGGACAATTCGGCAAAAGGTATCATGCACAAATAAATAGACATCTTGTTTCCATTTAAACAGCCGTCTATTTGGCGGGCTGAATATAGGAGATAATTGAATGATCTTGCCATCCTTAAACGTCTCCAGCTGGTGTTTTGTGACCGTGTATATCTCCTTTTGGTGAAACTGAAAATATTGCACATCACGTTTTGAAGCAAACCGTCTTTTTGTTTGATGTTCAATATAATAAAATGTTCTGCCGTTATCTGCGGTGACGACTGTATAATTTGGGACTGTCAGCGGCTCGTTCATTTCATATTTCATCGTACATAAGGAAGGAACACGAATCGCACGCCTGTTCTTTTCATTCACCCAGCGCTTGTCAATTTGATGAAGACATCCGTGAGCGATTTGATAATAATCGCCATCTCTTTCAATCACAGTTCCGTCAATTAAATCGTAGGGCATACTCGAAAACATATGATGGAATGATTGTGGCGTTTTATATGTGGTATCTAGTACTTCTTGTAATGGAAAGAACGCAGCAAAATGATTCAGTCTCATCCAAAACACAGAGTCAGCATGATGCCAATGTTTTGGTTCGTCGGCCCAGTATTGTCCGTATTTTTCATGAATAAACGAAAGCAGCCGGCTTCTATGCATAACAGAGCAATGGTCGACTTGAAAGGATGCATGCTCCAACACTTGATCTGCTTCTCGAACGAAGCTCGCCGTTTCCACCAAATGCTGATTCACATGCACGACACGTTGCGAGGAATAGACGATATCTATGTGAGGCTTCGATTGAAAAACCTCGACCATTTTCTCTAAACGATCTTTTCTGTAGACTGTATCATCAGTTACATAACAAACCAGCTCACCTGTTATACGTGTTAATGCTTCATTAATTAGCGTTGCATAACGTACAGTCTTCAGCCGGTTTGCAGGATGAATTTGATGAGAATACAATTGAATGCGCTTATCCACTAAATAAGGCTGCATCTTTTGGATCGTTTCTTGTTCAGAGCCATCATCCATGATCAAAAGCTCCCAATGCTGATACGTTTGTTCTACCACACTCTTTAGCACACGTTCAATGAAATCAGGTTTGTTGTAGCTTGTTAATATCACTGATACTTTCATGACCATTATCCTTTTTTAAATAGATTAAAAAGCCCCCCAGCTGACAATGTTCACATAAGGAACACTTACTCTTAGCTGATTTGTCGCATTTTTAAAGACTGCTACTGAGTCAAACAATTGTGCGACAACCACGTTTTGCAGCACATCTCCATTGACTAAATGAACACGCGGCAGCGGAATGCCGAGCTCAAGCCATGGGCGTAGCAATTCTTTAATCTCTGACGCACTCCCTTCCTCACTTTCTTCTAAAAGATGAAGAAGAAGTATAATCAACACAACTTCAAGTATTCCTTCTGTTTCTAGTAATTCTTCGTTCCAGCCATTTAATAGTTGTTCAAATTCCATTCAGATTCCCTCTTTCTTCTCGTTTGATCTTTACTAGAGTATGAGGATCACTTCATTTAGCATCAGCATTTGAAAACATTTTTCAAAAATGTGTGAAGTCATTAAATGAAAAAAGAACAAGGAATGAGCATTCTGCTTATACCAAAAAAAGAGAACGGCATATACATAGTGGTGTGTTTGAATGGATGAAGAAAGGATGGGGAAAACATGAGCGAAAAGCGTGCCGAATTAAAAAAAGAGCTGTTAAAGCTGTTTTTCAAACCGCTTAGTCATGCGTTAACAGTTAATCTCGAAGAAGGAGGAGTTCAAGTGGAAGAAAAATTGAACGATTTATTTAGTGAGGTAGCAGCTGAAGCATCACCTTCAGATTCTGCTACAACACTCGACGTATCTCAACCAGCAAGATGGATTTTTGCAAGACTTGCACCTGGAACAGTCATTAGCATTGTCATGGACTCAGGTGACTTAATCGGACCCGTTCAATTCGTATCATTCGATGCTTCAACAGGTGTTGTTTTCGTCACACAAGAAAGCTCTGTGACACCTACAGGCTCTGCAACGACTCTATTAGATGTAGATAAAGTAGAAAGTGTTACGTTCACATCTTAATGTGAGAGGGCCATCATGAAGCTTCTTTATATCAGCTCTGGCTACGGTGGAATCTATCGGATGTTTGATCAATGGATAGAAGATAGCTTCATTGATTCCCCCTTTTCATGCATCAAGGTGGAAAGGGAAACTCTACCCGCTTATATGCACAAAATCCGGACATTTTCTCCGGATTTTGTTTTCATGATGATCGGTGATCATATTCCAACAGAACTGCTTCATCAATTCAAACAAGAAAAGATCCCCGTTGTACTGTGGATGACAGAAGACCCTTTTTATATAGATGTGTCAGCTGCATGCGTAAGTGATGCACAGCTGATCTTAACGATTGACGAAGGTGCTTTGTCATTTTACAAACAAATGGGCGCTGATCACGCGCACTACTTTCCCATTCCAACCAATACACACGTATTTCAGAAAAAAGAATCACCACATGAATCGTGCATTTATGACATTGCACTCATTGGCTACCCTTATCCAAACCGTATCAAAGCCATCGATACACTCTTACATCAAAACAAATGGCGCATTCTCGTAGCAGGAAAAGAGTGGCATCGCGTGTTGAATAAATCACGCAGACAATATCGTGATCTCTCACTGATGACCCACTGGCTGAGTCCCGAGCAGATGGCAGACATCTATCAAACATCAGCCATTGTTCTGAATCCGCACAGGCCCGCGCAATTTGCCTATAATCAAAACAAAGCCAATGTTCAAAATATGAGTCTTAACAACAGAGCATTTGATATCGCTGCAAGCGGAGGCTTTCAGTTGACAGATCTACAACCGTCACAGGCATTTTCAAGCTTCGCTTTTTACACACATGAAAACGATTTGATTGAGCAGGTCGAGCACTATGTAACAAACCCTCAGCAAAGACAATCGGTTGCAGAGAACAATTACGAGCAAGTCGTTCGCTGGAACACATTTGATACGCTGCCATACAGACTTTATGAAATAGTCAAAAGCGCCCTATGACCGGGCGCTTTTTCTAATTGCCATCATCTTATGCCGTTCCTTCTGCATCTTGTCGAGCCAATAAAATCTTCTCTGCCTTTTTCCGATCTTCCTCACTTTTCACAACAAGCGATTGCGCATGATCCATCATATATGCACCAACAGATCCTTCTAAAAAGGAATGAATGCATTCTTTTGCATATGGAACATGAAACGCATAGACAGCTCCATTTAAACGTCCATACGTATAAGGGTGCTCCTGAGTTGGTACAAAAAAATAATGATTGTCCTTATACAGGCTGGCTTCATTGGTGTCATGAAGTGTCCAAGTTTCATTTGGATTTTCTAACGCCTCTGTAAAAGAAGCCGCACAATCATATCCTCCCTCTACTAGAAGCTGCAAGCAGTTCTCAATATCTGCCGTCTGCCTTAGTGGTGATGCTGGATGCAAATACAAAACAATATCAAACGTCTTTCCCTCTCGTTCTAAATAAGCAAGTGCATGCTTCACAGCTACTAAAGAAGGTGTTTGTTCCGTCACATGTGTGCTTGGCAGTTCAATGACATTTGCTCCATAGTGGGACGAAATGATTTGAGTATTCACATCCTCTGAAGATACGATGACTTCATCTAATTCAATCATTTGTAATAATGGCTGAATGGTCCAATAGATTAGCGGCCGCTCCGCCAATACGCGAATGTGTTCAGCATGATGCCCCTGCTTGCTGCTAAAAGCTGGGATCATGGCTAAAATACGATTTCCCCTATACATGTATGATCTTCTCCCCTCGCGCAGCTCAGTATCAGTGAATACATTCTGAGAGCTGAACTGATCGCCGTACTGAAGTCTTCAGGTGCCTCGCTATTCTACTTAATCTTCTATCTCTACATATTCTATTAAGTCGTCAAGCAGATGGTTATAATTGGTTCACCTAATTTATGCATGAAGTGGTTCTTTTCCTCAAACGTCTTCCTCTCTTTCACATATGATGCAAAGTAGAGAAATGAGAGTTGGGGGATTAGATATGTCCAAACAAATAGAAACGAGTTTGAAGACCTTTTTTCGTGACAAAATCATCTTGGTCACAGGCGGTACGGGTTCGATTGGCCGGCAGATTGTGAAAAAATTAACAGCCTGCTCTCCTAAAAAGGTCATTGTCTTCAGTAAAGATGACAGTAAACAATACATGATGAAAAATGAATATGCGGCGCATCCAGAGGTTGTATTTGCACTTGGAGATGTGAGGGATGCAAGCCGCGTCAGGCAGCTTGTCAAAGGGGTAGATATCATCTTCCATGCAGCTGCACTCAAACAAGTACCCACCTGCGAAGATAATCCGTTTGAAGCTGTCCAAACCAACATCATCGGCGGACAGCATGTCATCGAAGCAGCACTTGAACATGAAGTCAGTCATGTTGTCAACATTTCAACCGACAAAGCGGTTTCTCCGACAAATGCCATGGGAGCTACAAAATTAATTTCAGAAAAATTGTTTTTTCAAGCGAATGAAAGTATTTCAAATCAGAAAACGAGGTTTTGCTCTGTCCGGTTTGGCAATGTGCTTGGATCAAGAGGTTCCGTCATCCCCATCATGCTTCAACAGTTGTTAAATGAACAACCTCTAACTGTAACTGATCCTAAGATGACACGCTTTTTTATGTCTATCGAAGAAGCTGTATCTCTCACGCTTGAAGCAGCTATCATGATGAAAGGCGGCGAAACGTTTATTCTCAAGATGGAGTCATTACAGCTGGCTGATCTATTGAAAGCATTTCATGAATATGCCGGTCAGATCAACGTTCCTTCTCCTGATATTCTCGTTGTCGGCAAAAGACCTGGAGAAAAACTTCACGAGGAGCTCACATTCCCTCACGAGGCAGATGCACTGTTTGAACATGAACAATTTTACGCCATTTTACCAAGACCACATCTTCACCCTCATTTTCAAAAAGTCCATTTGACCCATTACACATCGAACGAAGCACCGCTCATTACAAAAGAGAAACTGTTTCACATCATTGAACAATTACATCATACCCACCATAAAAAATAAAAAAATCGTCACACGGAAGCAGCTGACTTCCATGTGACGATTTTTTAAATCAATTATTGAAAGATGTGTTTCAAATGACCATAGCCTTCTTTTTCAAGATCATCCTTCGGGATAAACTTTAAAGCGGCAGAATTAATACAATACCGAAGACCGTTTGGCCCTGGGCCGTCAGGAAATACATGACCAAGGTGAGAGTCGGCCGTCTTGCTGCGAACTTCAGTCCGCACCATGCCATGGCTCGTATCTACTTTCTCTTCTACCTCTTGATCTTCAATCGGTTTTGTAAAACTTGGCCAGCCGCAATGGGCATCAAATTTATCTAAAGAAGAAAACAATGGTTTGCCTGAAATGATATCTACATAAATGCCCTCTTCCTTATGGTCCCAAAATTCATTTTGAAATGGCGGCTCAGTTCCATTATTTTGCGTCACTTCGTACTGCATTCGGTTTAATTCTTTGATGCGCTGCTCTTTTTCGTTAGCCATTATTTATCACTCCAATGAGATTGAATAAAACCTGCTCTGCCCGAACCGACATGGTATCGTTCGTAGTGCATTTTGTTCTTTTTATAATAATGCTGATGATATTCCTCAGCAGGATAAAAAGGACTAGCCTTTAAAATTTCTGTCACGATTGGCTTTTGGAAAACTCCACTTTGGCTCAGCTGCTCTTTTGATGTTTCTGCAAGTTGCCTTTGTTTTTCATTGTGAACATAAATCCCTGTACGGTAGGACTCTCCTCTATCACCAAATTGTCCTCCATCATCTGTTGGGTCTATTTGCTGCCAATATAGTTCTAATAGCTTCTCATACGGAAAAATGTCTGGATCAAAGGTAATTTGAACGGCTTCTCTATGGCCTGTCGTATTTGTACATACTTCCTCATAGGTTGGATTCACTGTATGTCCGCCAGTATACCCTGATTCAACTTTGATAATGCCTGGCTGTTCATCAAAAGGTTTAACCATACACCAGAAACAGCCTCCAGCAAATGTGGCTAATTCTTGTTTTTCAGACATATTAGTGCCCCCTTCATTTAAAAAATGGTATCATCATATTATAACATGATAAAAAATAATGAAAATGATACGACTTGTATACCTAAAAACAAAAGAAAGCTTTCTGTCGTATCTTAAAATATAATGGGGGTTTAATGATTGGAACAAAGAAAACAAATGATGTATGAAATGGATACTTTACTGAGAACCGTATTTAAGCAAATACGTTATGAAATTAACAGCCTGCTTGAAAACGAATTATCTCGGAATGAATTTCTCATTTTAAATCTGCTGCGTGAACAAGGCGCAAAAAAAGTAACGGAATTCGCCTCAATTCTCGGTGTATCAGCAAGCCATATTACAGCTGTAACCGACACACTTGTAGAAAAAGGCTGGATCACTCGTATCCGTTCAAAAGAGGATCGACGCATCATCAAAATCCACTTAACCGATAAGGGTAAGGAAATTACTGAGCATTTTGAGAAAAAGAAAACAGAATACTTCATGGAACGATTTGAATCATTTGAGGATGAAGAACTGAAAACGATGATCAAATTATTTAAAAAGCTGGATAAAAGTCAAAAGGATTAAGCATAGATTTTAGCGTGGAGGACATGCTACGGATAAAAAGGTGGAATGAACCATGACAAGTCCATATCTTTGTCCGAACTGCAAAACCAACAGAACGCGTTTTAATCTCATCGAGCAGCATTCAGAACCTGTAAAACTTGATCCAGCAACTGGAGCTATTGTCGAAACATATGAAGGAGATCAGCTTTCTCCTTTTCACATGAACTATCAAGGACCGAAAATCAAAGTCCAGTGCGGCGTTTGCGGATTAATTGAGGATGAAAAAACGTTCATTAAGTTGGCTGAATATCATCAATATTCATCTCCTTCTTAATACGAGAGCCTGACACTTTTTGTCAGGCTTTTTTCTATGTTTCTTTTGCCTATACAGATCGTCCCTTTCTTGCATACGCTACAAAAAACACATTGCAGAGAAAGAAGGGATAAAGACGTGCAGCAGCTCTACGAGATGAATCAATTTCTATATCGTCCATTAGCTACCTTTCCCCCATACCATCCGAGAAACACCATTTCCAAAGCTGTTATTCGATTATTTCACGCTGCACCGGATTTAAGTGAGCTTGCTGTATTTGTAAATCAACAGCCAATCCAAAAAAAGCTACCATACGGTCAGCTGTCTGCTTATATGGAATGGGATGAGGGTGTTTATGAGATAGAAGTATTCAAGCTGGCTACAAAAGAAAAAATTCTTTCTTCTCGTATGATGATTAATGGAAACGAGACTTACACGCTATGTATCACAGGAGCTCGTACCGGCTTTGCGTTGCTCACAGAAAAGCAAGACTCGCTGATTAAGCAAGATGAGCTATCAGCACTCACGTTTATCCAGCTGTCACCAGACCTCCCTTTCATTGATATATATGAACGAGATCAAGGCATGTTATCAAAGGAGCTCGGATATGTAAACGGCACCCAAACCCACCACTTCTCTCCGAATAAGTATCACTTTGAATTAAAAGCTGCCGGTACTCAAAGTGTACTGCTAGATATTCCGAAAGTTCACCTGCAAACAAAGCGGGCCTATCTTATTTTACTTCATGGATTTGCAAACGGAGAGCCAGAGCTAATGGCAAAAGTCGTCTTGTCTCACCAAATGTAAAAAGAGCCTTTCCAAATGGAAAAGGCTCTTTACGAGACATCTTCAGCTTTTTCTTGTTTTTGAAAATCAAAAGCAAGAATCATGGTACCTAAAAATAATGCACAATAGGCGATATTTAAGTAAAACTGGTCGATATTTTCTGCTTTTAAATGAGAGGCAGCTGTCATGCCAAAGTATGCAGCAAATAAGAGCGACAGTAAACTAAAATATTGATAGACTCGCTTCATCGTTTCACTCCTGACTTACACGTTCTATTGCTTTGGATGATAATATGAGAATTCAATTTCATCATTCTCAAGATCAATTTTGTTCGCTTTGACATACATATCATTCGTCAGCGGCATTTCTGAAAGGCGCACTTCCACCGTTTTTTGGTCTGGTTTCACATGAACGAAATCAGGCAGTTCATAGAATTGACCCATGTAGCTTAAAACAAAACTGATTGGGATGCTTAATTGTCCAATTGAAAAGTCATCTACTTTCAGCAGAACATCCCCATTATCTTCAACAGATGGTGTAAATGATACATTTGCATTAATCGTTGAAGAAAAAGCTTTGATTGCACCTGTTACTTTCACATCTTGGTCAATCGCAACATGAAAGTCGGGCATATCGCTTGATCCTTGGTTTTTTAAATAATCATTGACAAAGCTGGTGAGCGATTCTTTTGAACTAGAAATGTTAAAAGCATACTCGCTGTTCACTTCTTTTTTCGAAGCGGATTGATCGCTCGGCAGCAGCATAAAAATACCGCATACAAGAACAATCAATAGATTAATTGACAGTAAAATAAAAAATAAACTCTTCCATTTTTTCATCTTTTCACCCTATTCCTTCGGCAGTCCTTCTTTTTTCACTTCTGAGAATAAACGATTTGCCATAAGAGAGTACCCCTTTTGGTTTGGGTGGAAATCATCATCTGACAGTAATTTTTCATCTTGATCATTTTCAAATAAATCTGCTACATCGATCATATCAGCATTGCCGTCTTTTTTTAGTTCTTTTTCGGCAGCAGCATTCCAGTCTTTGACGACCTCATCAATATCTCTCAGCTCAGACAAACTGAACTTAAAAGGATTGTACATACTGACATACATGATCTTTGCATGGTCATTATGCTCTCTTAATTGAGCAAGAATGGTCTTAAAACGCTCTTCAAAAGGACCTTGCTCTTTTTGAAAAGGAGCAAATGTCAAGTTGAGCACATTTTGACGGACGACATGCATTAAGTCATTTCCGCCGATCGTAAAGAAAATATAATCAGCGTCTTTCAGTCCATCCTGCACTTTTTTTTCTTTTAATCTTTTTAATAAATCTACCGTTCTACTGCCTTTAATGGCATAGTTTTTTAATGTAACAGACTGTACACCGTCCACCGCTTCTATCTTGTCACGGGTGATGCCGGCATACCCTTTTTTATTTTGATCTCCGATTCCTTCTGTTAAGGAATCTCCAACCGCTGCGATCGTAATATGTTCTTTTACGTTTTGTGTGTCTTCTAGTTTATCCTTTATGCCAGCCTCTTGCGCGGAACATGCAGAAAGAACAAAAGCTAGAGACATCACAATCAAAATCAAACGAGCCTTCAAACGATGATGTCCCTCCTTTTTCTGATTAAAAAAGTGTATCATGTTTTCGCTCATTTGAACATCCTTATGCTAGCTTCGATTCAGTGTTTTGATGTCCTTGATGATTTCATCATATGGCGTATTTTGAACACCATCATAGTTTTTCATCACTTTTCCTTCTTGATCAACGAGGAAAAACAGAGATTGATGTATCACTTGGTCTTCGTCTTCAGGTTTTTTCACAATCGTCTTAAAGCTTTTCATTGCAAATTTTTCAATTGCTGACTGCGAGTAACCAGTGAGAAAATCCCAATTTTTAAAGGATAATGGATATGCTTTTGCAAATTCCTTTAGCTTTTTCGGTGAATCCACCTCTGGATCGACGCTAAATGAAATGATGTGCGCATCCAATTTTTCTTCTTTTAACCGTTTTTGTAGCTCTGTCATATGTGCGGTCATCGGCGGGCAAATCGTTTCACAGCTTGTGAAAATAAAATCTGCCACCCAGACTTTCCCCTTTAAATCGTCGAGCGACACCTTTTGACCATCCTGGTTTTGATACTCAAACGGCTGGATTTGATAATTTAATGCATCCTTGATTTGTCCATTTGAACATGAGACTAAAAGAAGCACGCTTATAATCGTAAGCGCACCAAATAAGGCTCCCCTTTTTGTATACATGACCATTACATCCCCTTTTCAATCAATCGGTATAAAAAGTAAAGCCTATAGCGCCCTTACCAGTATGACAGGAAATAATCGGTGTTGTATAAGCGATGTCAACTAGTGCATCAGGTGTATGATCAAGCAGTGCTGCTTTAAGCTTTTCTGCAAGTTCTAATGCGTCTGCATGTGCAATCCCAACGGCCTGAACGGTTTTCCCTTTCACCGCCTGTACATACTGTTTTGTCAAATAGCGGACAAGAGCGGAGTAACTTCTCACATTCGCTTCTGGTGTGTATATGCCGTCTGTTAAGCTGGCAATTGGTTTAATATGAAGAAGTGAACCGATCAGCGCCTTTCCTCTTCCAATTCGTCCACCTTTCACGAGATTTTCTAATGTATCGATTGTGACAAATAGCTTTGTTTTAAGACGAATTTTGTCCATTTCTTTGAGGATGTCATCACGGCTTGCCCCTTTTTTTGCAAGCTCTGCTGCTTTGGTGACTTGAAACCCTAAACCATAGGAAATAAAATTCGAATCGATGACAGTGATATTCCCGTCCACCATTTTAGAAGCGCTTTCAGCAGTTTGAACCGTACCACTCATCCCACCAGTTAAATGGATACTAATGACTTCGCTTCCATCTGCCGTCAGTTTTTCATATAATTCGACGAATTGACCGATCGCAGGTTGAGACGTTTTCGGCAGTTCCTCAGCGGCCTCCATTTTTTCAATAAATTCATCTGGTTGTATGTTCACTCGGTCAATATAATCAACCCCAGAAATGGAGATATTGAGCGGAATGACATGAATGGAAAGATCATTGATTTTTTCTTGCGGAAGGTCCACAGTTGAATCTGTTACAATTTTAATTTGTTTCACTATCGTCTCATCCTTGCTGTCTTAGTCTTTACATATGATATTACCTTATTTCGTGCATACTTGAAAACAACTGTCAGAACGTTTTTGAAATTGTCACATTTTCTTCTTTTCATGTAAAAAATCCTTGCCAAGATGAGTAGCCCCCATTTGAAAATGGCCGCTCACTCTCTTTGGCAAAGATTCCAATTTACGCATTGTGTTTTAGTGTAGGCTCTTGGTAGATCTGTTCATATGTGCTCCACTTGACGTTACGTTTCACATCCTCCCTGAAAGAGTACACATGCCTCTTTCCCTTAGATACATAGACTTTTTTCAAGAAAGCTTCAAGTCTAAAGGTGAGCATGAAACCATAGGATTCATCTCCCTTTAAAACAGGGACTTCTGTTACCTTGATCTGAGCTCCATCCATCCGTCTAAAACATATTGTTTTGAGCAGCACAAACGATCAATCCTCTTTTCCAATTATCTGTTAAGCCTAAATAAATAGGTGGAATAAATCTTGATCTTTATTCACTTCAACATAGTGGAAGCCTTTTTTATTCATTCGGTCAATCAGCGCTGCATAGTCATCTCTTTCTTTCAATTCGATCCCAACAAGCGCTGGTCCTTTGCTTCGGTTATTCTTTTTCGTATATTCAAAGCGTGAGATATCATCATTTGGCCCTAACACTTCATCTAAAAATTCCCTGAGAGCACCTGCTCTTTGCGGAAAATTAACGATGAAATAATGCTGGAGTCCTTCATAAATCATGGAGCGTTCCTTGATTTCTTGCATTCGGCCAATGTCATTATTGCCTCCACTGACAATACAAACGACATTTTTCCCTTTAATCTCCTCACGATGTGCATCTAAAGCTGCGATCGGTAAAGCACCCGCTGGCTCAGCTACAATGGCACATTGATTATACAGCTCTAAAATGGTTGTACATACTTTTCCTTCTGGTACAAGACTAATCTTATCGACAACAGACTGAAGCGATGTAAACGTCTTTTCGCCAATCCGCTGAACCGCTGCTCCATCTACAAACTTATCTATTGAATCAAGTGTGACAACCTCCCCTTTCTCGTGGGAAGCATGAAGTGAGGCAGCACCAAGTGGCTCGACTGCAATAATTTCTGTTTCTGGTGCGATATTTTTCATATACGTGCCAACGCCAGATAACAAACCTCCGCCCCCAACACTTGCAAATAAAAAGTGAGGCTCCACTTCGATATCATTTAATATTTCTACAGCAGTTGTTCCTTGTCCTGCCATGACATCTAAATCATCAAATGGATGGATAAATTCCCGCTTTTCCTTATCTCCGCATTTGACTGCTTCATGATACGAATCATCAAAGGTATCTCCGGTTAAGATAATGTCAACATATTCTTTTCCGAAAAGCTCCACTTGAGATACTTTTTGCCTTGGTGTGGTAGCAGGCATAAAAATTTTCCCGTGGATACCTAAATATTTGCAAGAATAGGCAACGCCTTGTGCGTGATTTCCTGCACTGGCACAAACAATGCCGTTTTCTAGTTTTTCTTTTGGCAACTGGCTCATTTTATTAAAAGCGCCTCTTAATTTAAAAGAACGAACAACCTGCAGGTCCTCTCTTTTTAAGTAGACATTACATTCATATCGTTCAGAAAGTCGCTCATTTTTTTGAAGTGGTGTATGAATCACTACATCCTTCAAATTTTGATGGGCTTTTAAGATGTCTTTCACTTGAATTAGCGTGTTTTCTTTGAGCAACGGTTTCATGTACAAGATCCTTTCTCTTTAACCTTATTTAATTTGTCATTATAACATGAATATTCAAAAAATAAACCAATAGATCATGGATCGGAGATAAATTTCATGAACTTTTTCGTTTTTCTATACATTTGTTCTAATTGGGTGTTATAATAAAACCAATTAGAACCAAAAGAAAGGAATCGCTCGATGACCACACATCCGTTTGCTAATATATATGGAGAACACCAAGATATAAAACACGCCATTCATTTGGCAAAACAATTCACGAAAAACGATCAGCCTGTGTTGATCACAGGAGAAATTGGAACAGGCAAATCACGCTTTGCACAAGAAATGGCCCATTCATTTGCTTCGCAGGCTTCGATGAAACATATCTACTGCCCCATTGTAGATGAAGAGACTTTGCAGGAAGCATTTACTCATGCGGCAAATCATGTGATTTATTTAGACGAAGTCAGCGCACTTAGTATTCCTATGCAGCATCAGGTCATTCGTTTTCTCGACGTTTCTCCTGCAACAAAAATCATTGCTTCTTCGTCTTTATCATTAGAGGCGATGAGCGTTTCGTCCAGTTTTTTACCTGAGCTGTTTTATCGGCTCAATGTGCTTCATATCCCTCTCCCGCCCTTAGAAGATCGAAAAACAGATATTCCTATTTTAACCGCTGCTTTCTTTCAGGAACTGAACATGACGCCTGACATCGACTCAAGTGTGTGGGAAGTCTTACAGCAATATTCGTTTGAAGGGAATGTCCAGGAGCTCAAAAATATCGTTCATTATGCAGCCGCGATCCTCGAAGGGCAAACAGTTTTCTTGCATCACTTGCCACCTTTTGTATTATTACCTCAACAAACAGCTGGTAAAGGTAAAAAAGAAGAACACCAGCTCACGCTTATGGAGAAACAAGAATTTGTTTTCTTACTCGAAGCCATTAAGTCTCTAAATGAAAAAGGAGAAGCAGCCAGCAGACGTATCTTGTCTGAGTTAAGCAAACAAGGCGACATCCCGCTGACCCCTCAACAAGTCAGGAGTCGATTAGATGATCTTGAGAAAAAAGCCTATGTGACGAAAGGGAAAGGCAGAGCTGGAACGAAGATTACACTTGAAGGTCTCTCATTTCTGAAGTCGCTTGATGGTTATATACCGGTTCAATAAAGGAGGACATCCATTGTTTACTGTAAAAGAAGAAATTGCCAACGCGATTACACATGGCATTGGCGTCATTTTATCCATTCCCGCCATTGTTTTTCTCGTTTTATTCGCTGTTCAATACGGCACTGTCACTGACATTATTAGCTTTTCGATATTTGGCGCGTCGATGCTGCTGCTTTATTTAAGCTCTACTTTGCTTCATAGCATTCGGCACAAAAAAACAAAAGATGTATTTGAAATCCTTGACCACTCTGCGATTTATGTATTGATTGCTGGTACATATACGCCATTTTTGCTTGGCCCATTAAAAGGCGCACTTGGCTATACTCTTCTTGCAATCGTATGGGCGCTTGCTGCAGGCGGTATCGTTTTTAAAATCTTTTTCGTCAAACGGTTTATCATTGTATCCACCCTTGTTTATTTATTAATGGGCTGGATGATTATCATCGCAATTAAACCTCTGTACATTCAATTAACAGGAGCTGGATTCAGCCTCTTACTATTAGGCGGTATTTTGTATTCAGTCGGAACGATCTTTTATATTTGGCGGAAAATTCCCTATCATCATGCGATTTGGCACAGCTTTGTTCTCGGTGGAAGTGCATCCATGTTCTTCTGCATTCTATTTTATTGCGTCAACATCCCAGCATGATCAAAAAACCAGCATCCACATTCGGATGCTGGTTTTTGCTATGCGCGCTTTTGTGCGTAATCACTCATCTTGACCGGTGCTTTTATATGGATATCGACATTAACTGGACGAAGTCTTTTGACGATCTTCCCTGTTAAAAGACGGTCTGTGCCGCTTGTTTCAACCGGAACAAGTGAGCAGTTACATTCTTCAGCAAGCGTTTCTGCCATGACACGATACTGTTCAGAAAGCAACAGACTCTGGCCAGATAGAACTCTTTCTCTTGCTTCTTCTAATAACGCCTCATCAGATTGATTCTGCTTGATCACCGCCATCTTCTTCAACCATTGTTTTAAGATGGGATAGCGAAACAGATGCGGTTTTGCCATAAAAGCAAATGGCTTCTCTAAGTGACCAATCAGCAATGTCGTCGTCACTGGATGATGTGCTTCTGTGACATAAATAACAGGGCCATCTGGCAGCTTTTTTTGCTGATGAATGGTCATGACCGATCCTGATTGATCAATACACCCTCTGGCAAACCTTTTTGCATGCTCATGGATGAGATGCATTCGTTTCGTATAGGAAATGCGTGGATCCGTTAATTCATGATCATACAAATGCCTTATACTTTTTAAAAAGGATACAACAACATAAATCGTTAAAAACCAATAACGAAACAACCGTACTCCTCCTACTCACTTATCCTTCTTTTCTGTCATAGACGACAAATTCATAATTGTAGGGGTTCTTTTCGTCACGATGGCCTTTTTCACGTGATACAACCGTCCAATCATCTTCATCGTAATAAGGGAAGAAACGGTCGCCTTCAAATGAATGATGAATGTGCGTGATATATAGACGATCTGCGTATGGCATCATTTCCTCATACAGCTTAGACCCGCCAATGATCAATAATTCTTCCTCAGTCTTCGCAATGGTTAAAATATCATCGATTGAATGGACTACCTCGCATCCTTCAGCTTGAAAAGAAGAACTTGTGGTCAACACGATATTCCGGCGGTTAGGCAGTGCTCGTCCAATTGATTCAAACGTTTTTCTGCCCATGACAATGGTATGGCCACTTGTGACTTTTTTAAAATACGCTAAATCAGCGGGTAAATGCCAAGGCATTTGATTATCTTTGCCAATGACTCTGTCTTTTCCTGTCGCCACTATCATGGAAATCATACACTGACTTCTCCTTTAATATGCGGATGTGGATCATAGTTCTCAAGCACAAAATCATCAAACGTAAAATCAAAAATACTTTTGACATCTCTAGTGATGCGAAGCTGCGGAAGTGTGCGCTCCTCACGCTCTAACTGCATTTTGACCTGCGGAAGATGATTTTGATAAATATGAGCATCTCCTAGCGTATGAATAAACTCTCCTGGCTCAAGGTTTGTCACTTTGGCAATCATCATCGTTAGAAGTGCATACGAAGCAATATTAAAAGGCACACCTAAAAAGATATCTGCCGAACGTTGATAGAGCTGGCACGATAATTTACCGTTTGATACATAAAATTGAAACAAGCAATGACAAGGAGGCAGCGCCATCTGATCAATTTCTCCTGGATTCCACGCACTGACAATCAATCTTCTCGAATTAGGATGATTCTCAATATCATGGATCAGCTTACTGATCTGATCTACTGTCTCTCCGTCTCCACTCGCCCATGATCTCCACTGCGCACCATACACACGCCCTAGCTCTCCATTTTCATCTGCCCATTCATTCCAAATACGGACACCATTTTCTTGAAGATATTTGACATTTGTATCACCTTTTAAAAACCACAGTAACTCATGAATGATTGATTTCAGGTGTAATTTCTTTGTTGTTAATAAAGGAAACCCTTCCTGTAAATCAAATCTCATTTGGTAACCGAACGTGCTGATAGTGCCCGTTCCTGTTCTGTCACCTTTTTCATCCCCGTGCTGTAATACATGACGGCATAACTCTTTGTATTGTTTCATTTTTTTCATCCTTTATTTATGTTCTTGTTGTAGTTTACCTTATTTCTGCTTTTGTTGAAACCAAAAAAACATGTCTGCATGATGAGCAGACATGTTTTTCTTTTTTATGCTTGATTCACTCGATCCTGCTCTTCGTCCTTAATATCTTGGTGAGAGTGAGCTATGCGACTTGCGGCGGCGGCGGCAAGCGCAGCGACAAGGTCATCAAGGAAAGTGTGTACTTCACCAGGACGACCTTCATCTAATTCTCTAATAATACCAAATTTCTCTTTGTCTAGATAACCGAAGTTGGTCAAACCGATTGATCCATATACATTGACAATGGAAAGCGGAATAATCTCATCAATTCCATATAGCGGTTCATCTGTTTCAACTAAATGCTGCAAAGGTTCTGGCAAAAGCTTTTTTTCTGCCAGCTGATCAAGCGCAAGTCCTGTCAAAACTGCGTGGACAATTTCCCTTTTATTCAGCACTTTTTCAACATTTTCAATGCAGACACTAAGTGGAAGATTTGGGTTGTATTTCTCTTGGAGTTTCAGCACAATGTGTGCAATATCTTCTATTTTCACTCCACGCTCGTTTAACATCTGTTTTGTAATACGAACCATTTCGTTCATTGTATACTTTTTCAATTGGCATGACATCTCCTTCTAGTGGCTCATCCAGCTCGGCGGGGTGTTTTTATCCCAGTAAATATTACCGAGTTCATGATGCGTCTGGAATCCATCTTCTGCTGTATGGTAGTGAAAGTTAAACCAATATCCGCTATGAGGCGGCTGATCTCTCCTGACATGAAAACGAAGCAAATCTTCTCCAGTCTTTCTATTATAAATGTGGAAGATTTTTTCCCCATTTCCGCTTGAAGGCTGATCAGTTAAAACAACATCTTGAAATTTTTCGTCATCTTTGAAATTTGTTAAAAAGTCGGTTAACACTTGTTCAATTTTTGGTTGAATCTCTTCTCTATACTCGTCCTCAATGACAGGTGTGATTTTACGACCAAATTTGAGAAAGGATTGGTTTTCTGCACTTGATAGAACCTCTTGCTTATATTGCTCAAAGGGGTCTACCCGCTCTTTGTTGTCTTCTTGCGATAATTCCCAGCTGCGCGTATCATCTGATGTATCATAAACTGCTGTATAAGGTGCTTTATCAGATGAAGAAAGTTCAGATGGCTTGTCTGTCATCAAAGCCGATGGAGGAGAGATTAAACCAAAAGTCGCAATCGTAAAGAGTGCAACAAGCGTTTTTCTCATCCACATTTTCATGATATCTAATTCCTTCCATAAGTTATCATACTGCTATTCTAGCATATAATGAATTTTCAGTCATTCAATTTGGTCATTGAGTTGAGACTTTCTTTTTCATGATAAAACGTTTACAATGACAGTAACGACGACTAAAATTTGGGAGGAATGGATATGCTTGAAGGGTTTTTCATCACAGCTTCCTTGCTGACGTTATTTTATTTTGTCTATATGGAGATCACCGATTAAAAGCCCTGAAATAGGGCTTTTTTAATTGTTAAGAGTGATTAAAGTTTTGTTGATTTGTCTTCTTCTATTGAGATATATCCGTAATGGAAATGGGCGGTTTTACGTTTCATCACCTGAAATTGATAGGAATCAGTGGTAAATCGTGTGCTTTTCCAATGATCTTTTAAAACCACTCTTTTTCTAGCCACTCTCATTGCTTCTTTCACAGCGGTTTCATGGTCAAAATGATGCTCAGCTGCATGACGAAGCGGCATCATACTAGCAGACTCTTGTATGGTTTCTTCAAACATTGGATCAAAATAGACGATATCATAGGATCGATCAGGGAGCTTCTTTAACTGCTCAATACTATCCCCGCTGATGACAGATATCCGTTTCATCGCTTCGTCTGTCTCTTTCACACCCGTTTCCCATGTGCTGAGTCCTTCTCGAACAAGCAATGCCGTCATTGGATTTTTTTCAATACCGGACACTTTTCCATTGGCTCCTGTAGCGCAGCTTGCGGTAATCGCATCAGATCCTAAGCCAAGCGTACAATCTAAAAAGGAATCGCCCGGCTTTAATTGTGCTGCTTCTATTAATGGATCTTTTTCCCCTCGCAGAACCCGCTTCACCCTAAACATCGCTGAGCTTGGATGGAAAAAGAACTTTTCACCATTTGGCTGATACCATTCAAATCGTTCTTTCCCAACAACCAGTACATCCCCCCGCTTGATCGCAAGCTGTTTGACAGATTGTTTGCGCCGCTCGATATACTCACCATGCAAGTCCTTTGCAAGGGCCTTTGCCGTTTCAATTGTTTGTTCATTTGCTCTAAAGCTTGTTGTAATGAGCATGACGTTCCTCCATCATAATCAAGAAAAAATGCCCTGATGGATCACAGGACATTTCAACATTTGTATTAGCAATGTTTTTCAAATGCAGATAAGACGTTCTTCATAATATCTTCCATTTCATGACCTTCAATTTCGTCACGCGGGATAAAATGAACGAGTTCATTTCCTTTTAAAAGTGCCATAGATGGAGAAGATGGCTCCTCACCTGTGAAGTATTCTCTCATTTTAGCCGTTGCTTCCCGGTCCTGACCAGCAAAGACCGTCACCATTCGATCTGGTGCTTTTTCTGCTTTCATGACAGCTTGAGTAGCAGCAGGGCGTGCTAAACCGGCAGCACATCCGCATACGGAATTGACGACAACAAATGTTGTTCCTTCTGCTTCCTGCATCGTTTTTTCTACTTCTTCTTCAGTCGTCAATTCTTGAAACCCTGCACTTGTCAGTTCTTGGCGCATTGGTACGACGAGCTGACGCATATATTCTTCATATGCCATTGACATAAAAAAGCCCCCTCTATAATCCTTATGTTGTGAATAAAGGATACTATAGAGAGAGCCAATTTTCAAATGATCAATTTCACATTAAATTTTCATGATTCCGCCTGTATTGGCTGATGTCACAAGTTTTGAGTATCTGGCAAGGTAACCTGTTTTTACTTTTGGCTCAAAGCCTTTCCAGTTTGCTTTTCTTTTTTCCCATTCTTCTTCCGGGACATCTACGCTTAAAATGCGTTTTTCGATATCAACAACGACATGATCACCATTTTCAACAAAGGCAAGCGGGCCGCCTTCTGCTGCCTCTGGAGAGACGTGTCCAATAGACAATCCGCGAGAAGCACCGGAGAATCGTCCGTCTGTAATTAAAGCAACCTTTGGACCAAGTCCCATTCCAACAATTTGTGAAGTTGGTGCTAGCATTTCAGGCATACCTGGACCGCCTTTAGGTCCTTCATAACGAATAATGACAACATGTCCTGCTTCTACTTTTCGATTAATGATTCCTTCAAGTGCTTCCTCTTGGGATTCAAATACGATCGCAGGTCCTTCATGACGTGTGATGCCGTCTTGTACACCGCCTGTTTTAATGATTGCTCCATCTGGCGCAAGGTTTCCAAATAAAACGGCTAAGCCGCCCTTTTCAGTAAATGGCTTGTCAATTGGATAAATGACGTTATAATCTTTTACCTCATGACCTGCAATGTTCTCGCCTAACGTTTTCGCTGTGACGGTCATGGTATCTAAATGAAGAGCCCCCTCTTTTTTGGACAATTCATTTAGTGCAGCGGTCACTCCGCCAGCTTCATGTAAATCTTCAATATATACATCTGAAGCTGGAGCAAGTTTAGATAAATGCGGCACTCGTTCTGCGACTTCATTGATACGCTCAAGTGAATATTCAACGCCTGCTTCGTTTGCAATCGCCAATGTATGAAGAACTGTATTGGTTGAACCACCAAGTGCCATATCTAAAGCAAATGCGTTATCAATCGCTTTTTCCGTGACAATATCACGTGGTTTAATGTCTTTTTTGATTAGCTCCATCAATTGTTTTGCTGACTTCTTCGCAAATTCTCTTCGTTCTGGTGAAGTCGCCAAAATGGTTCCATTTCCAGGAAGAGCAATCCCAAGCGCCTCTGCTAGACAGTTCATTGAGTTTGCTGTAAACATACCAGAGCAAGATCCGCATGTTGGACAGCCAAACTGCTCTAATTCGTTTAATTCCTCTTCATTAATTTTCCCTGATTGGTATGCGCCTACGCCTTCAAAGACAGAAGAAAGCGAAATTTTTCTGCCGTCACTTGTTCTCCCAGCTTCCATCGGTCCACCACTGACAAATACAGTTGGGATATTCACACGCATGGCAGCCATCATCATACCTGGCGTGATTTTATCACAGTTTGGAATACAAACCATGCCATCAAACCAGTGTGCAGACACCACGGTCTCTACTGAATCAGCAATGATTTCACGGCTTGGCAATGAATATCTCATCCCAATATGCCCCATCGCAATACCATCATCTACCCCGATTGTATTGAATTCAAATGGAACACCGCCAGCTTCACGAATGGCTTCTTTCACAATTTTTCCGAATTCCTGAAGATGGACATGCCCTGGGACAATATCAATATAGGAATTACATACGGCAATAAACGGCTTGCCAAAATCCTCATCTTTTACCCCAGCTGCTCTTAGTAAGCTTCGGTGAGGTGCTCTGTCAATTCCTTGTTTAATCATATTACTGCGAAGTTCTGCCATCTGTTTAAAAAGCCTCCTATACTACTAGTCTTGTTGACTGTATGATTTTGAGTTGATTTTATTTTACAAATTTTCTGTTTATTTAGCCACCTATAATAGATAGTGACTGATTTCTCTGCTGAAGCAAGTGCTCAGCAAGGATTGTGTCATAAAATCTGACCTCCAATATTCTATATTGGTACTACTATATAGAGTTTTTTCTCATATTTCAACAATATTCAAAATAATTTTTCTAAAAAAATTTTTCTGCCAATAAAAAAGCCCTTTTCAGAAAACAAGCTGCCTTTTATTGGCAGCTGTCTCATCGTCTTATGATTCTGATGCATTTTTTCTACTTTCTGTCATTTGCTTCCACACAGAGCCTTTTGCTTCTTCTCCGTGCTCAATTCGTTCGATGGCCATTTTCACTTGAAGACTGACTTCAAATTCAGGGTCCTGCTCCGCTTCTTTTAAAGCTTCGAGTGCTGTTTCGTCACCTTCTTCATAAAGGAACATGGCCGCACGCCAGCGGACAAGCTTACTTGGGTCCTTTAAGGCTTGGATCATCGCTTCAATCGCACTAGGATCACCAAGATCTGAAATACAATCTCCAGCAGTTCTTCTAACCGTCACTGTTTTATCTTCAAGCCCTTTATACAAAATAGGCAAAATGTCTGGATCTTCAATCATGCCAGCATTCACAACAGCTTGTCTGCGAATCGATGTTTTTGGGTCCTCCATCGCTTTCATTAAAACAGGTATATCTTTTTTCTCTGGCTGCATTTGCTCTAAATGAGCAAAACGTTTCTTCCAATCTTCATCACGCAGCATCTCTTCTGTCACATCATATGCTTTTCGGTTCACTTGTTTATCTACAGCCTCTTGACCTTCCTTCACTGCCTCTGTTAAACGGGATAAACGCTCGTCGTCATATGCAGCTTGCAGCTCTTCTGTGACTTCTTGACCGATATCAGCAAATTCTCCAAAACGTACGCCATGTTCTTTCCACACACGTTCAAATACAACATTATCTGAACTGCTTCTTAGCTTTAAAATCGCTGCCTGGAAACGTTCAGGCATTCCAAATCGTTCTTCTCTTTCACCGTCTGTCAGCTTCACCTGCATCGGAATCCCATTAAACATTTGAACAAACACTTTGACTTCTCCAAATGTGTCATCACCTGACTGCGATTCTCCCTGAAGACCTTCTGTTTCTTGTCCAAAGGCTTCTCTGACTTGCTGTAAAATACCTTGCCAGTCAAATTTCGCATTACGCTCAACCGCTAAGAAATCGGCTACATGGTAAACACCTTTTACACCTTCAATGGTTAAAATGCGCTTGATCATCTCTGGCGCTTCGTCTTTTTGATCTTTTTTGTAGTTATTGCTTTTACCGCCTGCAAGCGCTTCTGTCAAAATGACTTTCATTGTATTCGGGCTTGGCGTTGGTTCTATGGCAGTTATTTTCATCTATACATCCTCCTTACACACATAAAGACCCTACTCATCTGTAAGGCCGCATTCTTCTTTCCATGTCTTAATAAATAGACACATAAACTCATGCCGCTCATGAGCCAGCTGCTTTCCAGCACGTGTGTTCATCAAGTTTTTTAATTGAAGCAGCTTTTCTTGCATATGCAAAAGTACTGTGCCTTGGTGAGCACCCTCTGTATAGTGAGGCTCCCCTTTTGCACCTGCATATGTAAACACCCTTGCAATCCCAGTTGCACCTATCGCATCTAGCCGATCTGCATCTTGAACAATGGCCCCTTCTAATGTCACTGGCTTATGCTGCATATGCCGGTGACGAAAAGACATCGTTGTAATAATATCCATGATATAGCGAATATCTTGCGTGTCCACTTCCCACAAAAGGAGCTGCTGCTTGAGATCATGCGGTGAAAGCTTCCATTCACTAGACAGCTTGTCATCAATGACATCATGGATAATCGCTGCCATTTCAATGACAAAAAGCGACCCGCCCTCCTGTTGTGCAATATGGACGGCAAGCTGGCGCACACGATTGATATGAGCTTCATCGTGTCCAGTCGGTTCATTCTTTAGCTGTTTTGAAACAAAGGAGGCAGCTGCCTCCAATTGTTCTTGCTGCTTACTCAAATTCATGCTTATTTCTCCAAAAGAGCGATAATGGAGCTTTCTAATTCTTTCGGTGGTGTTTTAGGAGAAAATCGTTCAGTCACTTCTCCGTTTTGGTCAACGATAAATTTTGTAAAATTCCATTTCACCGTTTTTGTACCAAGCACACCTTTCGCATGACTCGTTAAGTATTTGAAAAGCGGATGCGCATTGTCACCATTGACATCTACTTTTGCAAACATCGGGAAGGTCACACCATAGTTTAACGAACAGAATTCTTGAATTGCTTCTTCCCCTTCTGGCTCTTGATTCATAAATTGATTGCACGGAAATCCTAAAATTTCAAGGCCCTTTTCATGATATTGATCGTATAACTCTTGTAATTGTTTAAATTGAGGGGTCAGTCCACATTTGCTCGCTGTGTTCACGATGATCAGTACTTTCCCTTTGTAATCTGCCATTGATTTTTCCTGACCGTTAATGGTCTTGACCTGAATATCATAAATTGACATCTCATAGCCTCCTAGGATTCACTTTTTCCTATCGTAACATGCTTCTTTTAGAAAATCGCTTTTTATGCTTTCTGCTAAAAGAGTCCAGTCACACTGCCGTCTTCTAATAAATCCATCTCAAGTGCCGCAGGTTTTTTAGGGAGACCTGGCATGGTCAGAATGCTTCCTGTTAGTGCAACGATAAAACCTGCTCCTACAGATGGTTTTAACTCTCGAATCGTAACGGTGAAGCCTTTTGGTCTGCCGATTAAAGCCGGATCATCCGATAGTGAATATTGCGTTTTTGCCATACAAACCGGCAAATGGGCCCAGCCATTTTTCTCAATTGCAGCTAGCTGCTTTCTTGCTTTTGATGTAAGGTTGACGCCGTCTGCACCATAAACCACTTTGGCGACTTTTGACAACTTTTCTTCAATGGAATCTTGCTCCTCATATAAATAAGAAAAGCTGTTTTCATTCTTTTCAATGAGTGTCGTGAGCTCTTCGGCAAGTGCTACGCCGCCAGCTCCCCCTTCTTCCCATACATTGACGGCTTTGACTGGATGTCCATTCGTTTCGCACCAGTTTTCTATTGCTTGAATTTCTTCTTTTGTATCGGTAATAAAACGGTTCACTGCAACGATGTATGGTAGACCGAAGGCTTGCACTGTTTCAATATGCTTCTCTAAATTATGTATACCTTCTAATACAGCCTGTGCATTTGCTTCCTTGAGCTCTGTTTTCTGCATTCCGCCATGCATTTTTAGCGCCCTGACAGTTGCTACAATGACAACAGCGCCTGGTTTAAAATCACCGGCTCTTGTTTTGATGTGAAGAAATTTTTCCGCGCCGAGGTCTGCACCAAATCCCGCTTCTGTTACGACGTAATCTGCTAGTTTTGCCGCCATTTTTGTGGCAATTAAACTATTGCATCCATGTGCAATATTGGCAAAAGGACCACCATGAACAAGGGCTGGAGTTCCTTCAATCGTTTGAACAAGGTTTGGTTTCAGCGCATCTTTTAATAGCAAGGTTAATACGCCTTCATATCCTAGATTTCCAACTGTGACCGGTTCACCTTCTTGATTGTAGGCAACAACAATAGAAGAAAGACGTTTTTTTAGATCGTTTAAGTCGTCTGCTAAACAGAGGATGGCCATCATTTCGGATGCAACCGTAATATCAAATCCATCTTCTCTAGGGTACCCATTTAATTGACCGCCAAGTCCTACGACCACTTGTCTTAGAGCACGATCGTTTAAATCTAACACTCGTTTCCATACAATTCGGCGTGCGTCGATTCCAAGCTCATTTCCGTGATGGATATGATTATCAATAAAAGCAGATAAAGCGTTATGTGCAGATGTAATCGCATGAAAATCCCCTGTGAAATGAAGATTAATTTCTTCCATAGGCAACACCTGTGAATATCCGCCGCCAGCTGCACCGCCTTTAATACCCATTGTGGGACCTAGTGAAGGTTCACGCATGGCAATGATCGCTTTTTTCCCAATTTTCTCGAAGGCTTGACCGAGGCCAACTGTTACGGTGGACTTCCCCTCACCTGCTGGCGTTGGGTTGATCGAAGTCACAAGAATCACACTTCCTTCTTTTTGTTCCTTTAAACGGTCAAAAATAGTCAAAGATATTTTCGCTTTTGTGAAACCATAGCATTCTAATTCTTCGTCATGTATTTGTAATTTTGCTGCGATGTCTTGAATCGGTCTCAGCTTTGCCTTTTGGGCAATGTCAATATCTGATAAATGCTTTGTGATCATAATTAATGGGCCTCCTTTTTTGACAGAAACAGCTTTCTTTTTTGCTCTATTTTTCATTGTAACATAATTGAAACATTGAAATATCGCCAGAAAGTTCCTATAATGAAGTGAAATTAGCTTTGGTTCAGGGGGTGGCGAGTTGCCTATTAACATACCAGTTCATCTGCCGGCAAAACAAATACTAGAGAGCGAAAACATTTTCGTCATGGATGAGACAAGGGCATTCAAACAAGATATCCGTCCTTTGAATATCGTGATCTTAAACTTAATGCCAAAAAAAATACAAACTGAAACGCAGCTGCTGAGAATGCTCGGAAATTCTCCTTTGCAAGTGTATTTTACATTTTTGATTCCAAGTACACATACACCGAAGAATACATCGAGAGAGCATCTAGATGAATTTTATACGACCTTTGACTCGATTCGCCATAAAAAATTTGATGGCATGATCATTACAGGTGCACCAATTGAGCATTTAGCTTTCGAAGAAGTTTCCTATTGGAAAGAACTGCAGGACATTTTGGACTGGAGTAAAACGAATGTGACGTCTACTCTCCATATATGCTGGGGGGCACAGGCTGGTCTTTATCATCATTATGGCATTGAAAAAATCAAGCTTCCAGAGAAAAAATTCGGTGTCTTTGAACATCTTGTCAAAGAGAAAAAAGAAAGATTAGTAAGAGGTTTCGATGAAGTATACTATGTCCCACATTCTAGGCATACAGATATTAATACAGAACAATTAAAAAACACGCCGAATCTAAAAATATTGAGCACGTCTGAGGAAGCTGGTGTTTGTTTAATTGTTTCAGATGATGATAAACAAGTATTTTTAACTGGACATCCTGAATACGATACAGATACATTGAAGCAGGAATATGAAAGAGATTTGTTGAAACATGATACAGTCAAAAAACCCGTCCACTATTTCATAGAAGATGGAGACACATTAGTTCCAGTGAACCGCTGGAAAGCCCATGCTACTTTGCTGTTTATGAATTGGCTTAATTACTATGTTTATCAAGAAACACCATATGTGTGGGAATAAAATAGACTGTAGTCTGATGATAAATGCTTAAAATGTGTTAAAATACAAATGGCTCTGTCTTCCATTATCAATTTAGTTTGTTTGTTTTTTAAAATTAGTTTAATTCTTTCGTAACGAATGATATGCTCTCGCTGTTTATATGTTATCTTTATGTATATGTAGACCTATGAGATTTATAGTTTTCGTACGAAGTTTTGTTGTTGTTGATTACATTTGAGGTGAATATTCTTGAATACCAATAAAAAAATATTAATCTTGACCGCAAATTATGGAAATGGACATATGCAGGTTGCAAAAACACTGTATGATGAATGCAAATCCCAAGGGTTTGAACATGTGATAGTTTCTAATTTGTATCAAGAATCAAATCCCATTGTGTCCGAAGTGACTCAATATTTATATTTAAAGAGCTTCTCCATTGGGAAACAATTTTATCGCTTGTTTTATTACGGTGTAGATAAAATTTACAATAAACGCAAATTTAACATTTATTTAAAGATGGGAAATAAGCGTCTTGATGAATTAATTCAATTACACAATCCGGATATCATCATCATTACATTCCCGATGATTGTTGTACCTGAATACCGAAACAAAACAGGTAAAGTCATTCCAACATTTAATGTGATGACAGACTTTTGTCTTCATAAAATTTGGGTACATGAAAACATTGACCGATACTATGTTGCAACCGATTATGTGAAACAAAAGCTAGTAGAAATCGGCACACATCCAAGCGATGTCAAGGTAACAGGCATTCCGATTAGACCACAATTTGAAGTAGACGTGCCTAAATCGATCATCTATAAAAAATATGGATTATCATCAGACAAAAAAGTCCTTCTCATTATGGCGGGTGCCCATGGTGTACTAAAAAATGTGAAGGAACTGTGTGAAGCACTTCTTCTTGACAGTGAAGTACAAATTGTTGTTGTGTGCGGTAAGAATGCAGCGCTGAAGCAATCGCTTAGCGAACTTGAACAAGCACACCCAAATCAATTGAAGGCGCTTGGATATGTGGAACAAATTGATGAATTGTTCAGAGTAACGGACTGTATGATTACAAAACCGGGCGGGATTACATTAACAGAAGCAACAGCAATTGGTGTCCCAGTTATTCTTTACAAACCTGTTCCAGGACAAGAAAAAGAAAATGCTCTTTTCTTTGAAGATTACGGCGCTGCCATTGTCATCAACAGACACGAAGACATTTTAGAATCTGTCACCAACTTGCTGCAAGACGAAGAAAAGTTAGAATCCATGAAACAAAACATCAAAAAATTACACTTAAAACAATCTTCTCAAACCATTTTAGAAGATATCGTCGAACAATCAGATCTGATCATGAGCAACAAATCGTATGCTCAAGCATCATCATAAAAAGGTGTCCGTCAATGACGGACACCTTTTTTCTTTTAACCTTGATTTCCATTCGTTGTATATACTTCTTCAAACGGCTGAACAACAACAAAGCCACTTCCGCTAAACTTCATTTGAATGGACTCTCCGCTTCCCCTGCCAATAAACGTTTTGAACGATACATCTGTCACAAATTCAGTCTGCAAATCTCCTGACCATGCGACCGTCGCATTCGGATCTGTATAAACAGAATCACCTGGCTGAACAATCAGCGTCAGCGGTTCGTAATGACTTGTGATTGCCACAAGACCTGGTCCTTCAAGTTTGACATTAAATAATCCGCCTGCAAGCATGCCAGACACCTTTTTCATTAATTTAATATCCCACCGAACAGACGGTTCAAATGCGAGCAAGTCGTTTCCATTAACGAAAATAGACTCCCCTTGAGCCAATCGAAGAATCGAGATTTTTTTCCCTTGGTCTGCTACATATAATTTTCCATCACCTGTGGCCTTCATCAAAGAGGTTCCTTCTCCTGATAACATTTTTTTGAACATCTTTGACACACCGTGTTCAAACACACCTTCACGTTCAAACTTTATTTTCCCGCGATATGAAACCATGGAGCCTGTTTTTGCCCAAATGGTATCCGTTAAATTAATTTCTAACAATCTTGGTGTTTCAAGTTCAAAGACCCCTTCCCCTTTGTCTTCTTGCTGCGTATTCTGAACAAACTCCTCAATTGTGTAACGATTCATGACGCACCTCTTTCTGTATTTTTACTATATACGGACAAGTTATACGTTAGGTTTCATGAGATTAGGACGTTTTATAGATAAATGTCATTCACTAAAAAAACAAAAAAATCAAACATTCTGCTCAAAATTTGGCTTGTCTGCTTGACGCTTTACTTTTGATGGTGTATAGTGGAACCATCATTTAACAACTTCTTAAGTCGTTAGGTGATGAAAAATTTTTTTTAGTATGCCAAAAGGTGTGCTACAGTACTAGGAGGAAAAAGCAATATGCAAAACGGTAAAGTAAAATGGTTCAATAATGAAAAAGGTTTCGGCTTCATTGAAGTTGAAGGCGGAGACGACGTATTCGTTCACTTCACAGCTATCGAAGGTGACGGTTACAAATCTCTAGAAGAAGGACAAGAAGTTTCTTTTGAAATCGTTGAAGGTAATCGTGGACCTCAAGCTGCAAACGTAACAAAAATCTAATCAACTCAATCAATGATGAAACGACAAAATAAAGAGAGGCGTATGCCTCTCTTATTTGATTTTCAGCTGAATTTCAATCGCTAAAATATTTTGCTTTAATCTTTGTTCAATTTCAGAGATATCTTTTTCGAGAAAAGGTCTTCCCTTCTTTGCTACATCTACCAGTTGCTCTAGATCACTGTACACCTCTTGAAATGTCCGATGTAATACCGTTTCAAAATCCTTATTATCCATGCCGGCCTTCCCCTTTTCCTCTATTATCCGTCACTTAGTCAAAAAGTAACTCAACCAAAACTTTCTATAGTTATATCGGCTCATTTTTCAGAATATGTTCTTTTTTTACACATTCTATTCGTTTTTTTTCGTGAGCATATGATACATCTAGAGGAAAACCGGAGTGTACGCTTATTTTTTGAGTAATTCATTCCCGTATTGTTTGATCTTCTCTCCTACCGTGCATTGCTGTATACAAAAGGAGTGGGCGTATTTTTTACCAAATTCTTTACGAAAGTGCTTCTTAATCAAACAATCTGAACAATACGTGTCTTGAAGATCTGTTAATTCTTTTACTGCTGTTTTTTTATCCACTTTATTCAGCTCCGTCTGCTTCTAATTTCAACTTACTTTCGATGGGGACGTCTGCAAGTATCTGTCTGGCAAGCTGATCTGCTTCTGCATTTTGTTTACGATCGATGACTTCATATGTTGGCGTGAGCTTCAGCTCTTTGATCGCAGCCTCAATTCGGTCGAGCCATTTGTTATGTATATCATCATAACAAGGCCATTCCCCTTTGAGCTGATTCATTACAACAAGAGAATCTCCTCTAATCGTAACAGAGTTTCTGCTGGCTCCCAGTTCTTTTAAAGCTTTTACCGCTTCAAATAAAGCCGCATACTCCGCCTCATTGTTCGTGGTGCTCTGAAAAGGCTGATTCTTCCTTAACCGGTATGCATCCTGTCCGAGCTGATAATACACGACAATTCCAAGCCCAGCATCACCTGTTTCTTTGCGAAAACTCGCATCAAAATAGACCTGAAGCTGATCGGGTTCAAGCCTAAGTTCTTCGTTTAGCTTTTCAAGTTCTTTCGTCGACCACATCGCACCCTTTTCATCTTCAAAAGATAAAAGTGACTGCGGTTCTTTTTTGTCTATATGTTTTGCTAAAAGCAAGGCCTCTTTGAGCTCCATCCAATCTTCTTGGAAAAAAGCAATGGACCCAATCGATTTCACTTTCATTGTATAGTGCGCTCTTAGTTTCATTGATCACATCGCCTTCCCATACTTTTAAGGTAAACGTTCGTTATGCTATAATCAAAAAGTTACATTTTACATTTAGAAAGGAAGTTCATGTCACTTGTTTAATGAAGGTATTTGGATCTTATTTGCGATCATTAATTTTATCATTGTTCTTCTATTTTATAAAGGATTTGGCAAGATGGGGCTTTTTGTCTGGATTGGTTTTGCAACAGTTGCTGCCAATTTACAAGTGGTCAAAACCGTTGAATTATTTGGCTTAACGGCAACACTTGGCAACATTTTATACGGCAGTGTGTTCTTTGCAACGGACGTCCTCAATGAAAAATATGGACAAACCGAAGCGAAAAAAGCTGTCTGGATTGGCTTTGCCACCCTTTTAACATTAACTGTTGTCATGCAGGAGGCTTTGCTTTTCCATCCCGCTCCATCTGACATTTCCCAATCATCATTAGAAACGATATTTGGCTTTATGCCAAGGGTCGCTCTTGGTAGCCTTGCTGCTTATATCATCAGTCAAATGTTAGATGTTTATGTATATTCGTTTATTCGCCGGATATTTCCTTCAGATGGTGCGCTCTGGCTGCGAAATGCGGGGAGTACAATGATTAGCCAGCTGCTTGATACACTCGTTTTCACAACTATTGCCTTTCTTGGGACCTACCCATTCCATATATGGATCGAAATTTTCATCACGACTTATGTGATTAAATTTATCGTCGCTGCCATTGGCACACCTTATGCCTATGCGGCGAAAAAAATGGTTCCGATTGATGAAAGGGGGAAATAAATTGCCAGCTGAAATATATATTGACGGTGCTAGTGCCGGAAACCCAGGTCCATCTGGCATCGGCATTTTCTTGAAATATGACGGAAAAGCTGAGTCTTTCTCCATTCCTCTTGGCATCATGAGCAATCATGAAGCAGAGTTTTCTGCGCTCATTGAAGGCATGAAAATATGCGTAGAAAAAGGATTCCGGACCGTTTCTTTCCGCACAGATTCACAAGTAGTGGATCGTGCAGCCAATGCAGGATTTGCTAAAAATCCATCTTTTCGTCATTTCATCGAAGAAATGCTGCAGCTTCAAAGCGAATTTGATTTATTTTTCATTAAGTGGATTCCGAGCAAGGAAAATCAAGTGGCTGATCAGCTCGCTAGAAAAGCGATTCACCTTTCAAAAGGATGAATCGCTTTTCTTTTGGTTATGCTAATGGGTGAGGTGATACGAATTGGATAAAGAGAACAGAGGCCGTGTCACAAACGGAACGACTCCTCAAGGTGATGCGCAAACAAAAGATAAACAGCCAATATCGCAATTAGAAAATAAGGCGAAAAAAAGCAACACAAAGGGCTAAAATGAACTTGATTTTAGTCCTTTCTTTTTTTCTAACCTTAACTGATTCCTAATTGACTTAAGCGGTTAACCATTGGTTCGATCCCTTTGATTTGATGCAAGCGAAGCATTGCCGCTGCCCGCTCTGGGTCCATTTTTATTTTTGTTTCGTCAATCGGACAGCTGAGTGGTACATCACATTTAATTTCTGCCAGTATACGAGATAGCTTCAGATCTTCTAATCCTGCTTGCATTTTCTTTTGCTGAGCTGCCGTTAATGCATGAACATTTTCTAACAGTCGATCAATCGTTTCATACGTTTGAATAAATTTCAATGCTGTTTTTTCGCCGATTCCTTTTACACCAGGGTAATTATCGCTAGTATCACCCATCAGCGCTTTCATATCAATCAGTGCCTTTGGAGATATACCCATTTCCTCTTCAAAAAGGGCTTTTGTATAATGCTTATAATTCCCGATGCCTTTTTGCATTAAAGCCACGGTCACTTGTTCATTCAAGATCTGCAGCAAATCTTTATCTCCTGTTAAGACGGTCACATGTGCTTCGTTTTGATAGATAGATGCAAGCGTTCCAATACAATCATCTGCTTCAAAACCTTTCACACCAATGTTCATGATCCCAAGTTCTGCTGTCGCCTCTTTTGCTAAATCAAACTGCGGGATAAGCTCAACAGGCGCCTCGCCTCGATTGGCTTTATAATCTTGAAACAATTCGTTCCGGTATGTCTGGCTCCCCATATCCCAGCAGCATACGATATGAGTCGGCTCAAATGTTTGGACAGCTGTTAACAAATGCTTCAAATAACCATTCACTCCATTTGTCGGCACACCACGATCATTTATCATAAAATTGCGATGGACAGCCGTCGCATAAAACGACCTAAAAAGAAGTGCCATTCCATCTACAAGTAATACGTGTTTATTCATTCATCTAAACTCCCTTTTTATAAACAATACTCCTATTCTATCATAGAACATCGAGACGAACATAAAAAAGGCGCCTTCTTCTTTTGATAAAGAAGAGGCAGCCCGATTACTTTTTACCATATTGCATTTTTTTCGTTTCCGCTTCTGCGTAGGATGGCATGTCTTTTTCCTTCGGCATGCGCTCCTCCTGCTGCTTTACGTTTTGCTTTTTTGCCATGATCATTCCCCTTTCTGGTTCATTTGTTAAGATGACCAAAAATGAGAAAATTACTCTTTACTTCTGTTTACGCTGGGTGTATTCCTCCACCATCTCAATCGTCACGTGTTTACGCAGCGGAACAATTCCGCCTCGGGCAAGCTCATTCATTTTAGACGTAATGGCGTTGATCTCATCTGTTGAAAATGGTTCATTGTGTTCACATTTTTTCACAGCCGATTCAATCGCCTGCTCTCTTTTTTGTTCAAGTGCAAGAAAAGATTGGATGTGGGCATGTTGTTTCTGTGAATGTGCAGAAATTTCTTCGTGTACGCTCGTCATCGTCTATCAACTGCTTTCTTTTTTATATAGTCTATCATGAATCATATCGTTTTCAACTGGTTCTTCCATTCATTTGTTTGTTCATAAACTTGTTCAATGATCGCCTGTTTTTCAGCATCTGTTGTAAGGCTCGTCATAAATGTCTGTTTTTGCTCATTGAGCTGTTGGAGAGCATCTTGTTCGTACCTTTCCGTATAGGTCTTCACTAGCTGTTCATATCTGCTCAGCAACTCTTCTTTTTCGTTATCTGCCCAACGTGTTGTCATTTGATGTAGAACATCTCGAATGGCTTCAATAAACGTAGCCTTTTCATTTTGTTCAAAAAAGGCTTTCGCTGATTTTTGTTTCTTTAAAAGCGGCTCAAATGGTGCAATCTCTGCTTCGACTTCAATTTGTTTTAGCTCAGCATTTTTCTCCTCAGGGGCTGACAGGCTGAGAGAAAAGTAAGGATCTTCCGCACATGCAGCCTGCATCCCTTTTTCCCACTCCTCTTGGAAATAATGGTGGATAAACGATTCCATTCGGATATCAAGTGCCTTGAGCTCCTGCACAAATTCAAATTCATACTCCTTTAACGCTTTCTCAAGTGCCATTTTTAACTGCTGACCAAAATTCCCTTGAGATATGCCAGGATAAAAAGCCGACTTTAATAGATCATTCGCAAATAATGAAAGCCGCTGTACAATATGATAGAGCTGTTCATGCACGTCTTTTTTTACGCTTTCGGTCACAAGCTTAGACCGTTTCACGTCTTGCATTTTTTCGAGAATGGCTTCATAGGATGTCTTGATGTTTTTCTTTTCAGCTTCTTTCTCATCTTCTGATTGATGCAAGGTCGCACGTAGTCTATCGACCGTTGTACATAATGTATTAGCTTCAAAATGCAAAAGTTCAATGGCATCTTTCGTTAATTCTTCCTCAATAAAATAGTCGAGCTGTTTTCTCAGTGTTGCATATTGATTATAAGATGTCGGCTCTTTCCCTTCGATCTCTTCCTTACTAGACACATGATGCAGGTTTGGATTGCGGATGCCTTCTTTTGTGAGCTCGCTTCGTACATAGTCAAATACGGTTTCAAGCTCTGCTTGATCCTTAGCCAAATCAGCTGCATTGATGATAAAGAACATTTTATCCATGCTAAAGGAATCTTTTACGAGTCCAAGCTTCCGTAAAAATGAGCGATCAGCTTTTGAGAAAGAGTGCTGATAATACGTTAAATAAAGAAGGGCGTCTGCATCCTTCATATACTGGAAGGCGATTTCTGTATGACGCTTATTCATACTGCTTGCACCTGGTGTATCGACAATCGTCAGTCCTTTATCTGTCAAAGGTGTACTTAAATACACCGTCACTTCCTTCACCACACAAGAAACAGATTCTTCCGCTACATAAGGCTTTAATTCTTGAAGTGTGACATGTAAATTGGTTTGGTTGTCAATGTCATCATGAAACTTGGCATAGGCTTGTAGAAAATGTTCTACAATGATTCGGTGATCCTGTTCGAGCTGCCGTTTTTTCAGTACTCTTTCCAGCTTTGCCTTAAACGAATCTCCTTTTTCTGTTGTGATCGAAAATCCAAGAATCTGATCGAGTTCCTCTAGAATGTCCTGCTTGGTTTTAAACACCACTTTGACACTTTCATGAGGATGATCTTCCGTAGGTCGTGTCAGTTTGTTAATTGTTGCAGTTGTTGGCGTAGGAGATGATGGTAACACCTTCCGTCCAACAAGCGCATTGGCAAAAGAAGATTTTCCAGAACTAAAAGCGCCAAATAAAGCGAGTGTAAATTCTTTTGCCTGCAGCCGTTCTGTTCGTTTTTCAAAGGAATCTCTTTGAGACTTTAGAATATCTAAAGGCGATAAAATGCGGGAAAGCTCTTTAAATTGTGCAATCGATTGTGCTGTTGTTAAATGCTGCGATTGGCGGTATTGATCGCGCTCTGTCCGTTCAGTAGCTTGATCGCTCTCTTCAACATGAATTGATGCGCGATTCTTCTCCAGCTGGTCGTGCTGCATCCATTGCTTTTTCGCATAAAACCAGTCGCCTGGGATATGCTCATCCGTTCCGTTTTGCCAAATATCCCATAAATGCTGAATATCTAGTCTTATTTTTTCATTTTTTTCGTTGTACCCCTCAAGCCTCTGAAGATCTTGTTTCGCTTGTTTCCATTTTTCCTCTTGCTTCTCTTGTTCATTCTTGAGCTGGTCTTTCAAGGTCTCAATCATCTGTTCAATCAATTGAAGCGCTTGCTGTTTTGCCTGTCTTTTCAATGCTTCACCAGCATCTTTTGCATATTGAAGAACGTATTCGTTAGAAAAAGTTGCCCCTTGGTGAATGACCTTTTCAAGCAGGGATTCTTCAATAGGTGTCTCAAATGCCATGGCTTTGTCTAATAACGCTTCCCCAAGCTGATGCTGTTTTATTTCTTTTTTGAAGAGCTCGGCAATGTGCCAGTCAACTTCCGCTTTCATTCTCTTTTTTACATCTGCTAAGAAATCACTTGCCCTTTTTTCCTTTTCCTGCTCGGTTTTATTTTTGGCAAAAAGTAAACCCACTTTAAAGCCAGGTGCTTTTGATTCGATATAGTCACTTGCAAGCTCTCGCATCTTAAATGGCGTGAGGTTTGCATTTTTTAAGATGTTCTCTACTTCAGAAGACACTTCATCTTCTACCTGCTTTGCACCATTTTCAATAAATCGGCGTTTCTCTTCTAGTTCTTTCACTTCATTCCTTTTTTCTTGAAGGTGCTTATCAAGGTCCTCTTCATGCAGTTCTTCTTTTAACGAGTCTATATGTTCTTTTAAAACATGTTCGATTTTCTGCTCTGTATAGGCTCGAAGTGATGCTTTAGGCATGGTTTGTAATTCTTGTAGCTTCTTCACTAAACGGATCATTTCGTTTTTTGGGTGTGCCTCATCCGTCACAGAAGTAAAATATAGATGTTCTTCTTCAATGCCTTCTTTTAAAAGCATCTCAACGACTTGTTTTTTGTAGTTTTCAAAAGTTGTCTCTTGTTCATCATGCCGATCCACTTGATTGACGATGAAATAAAGATTAGGCACTTTCTCTTTAATCGAGCGAATGAAGCGAATGTTTTCTTCAGAATGGACATGGTTATAATGAACGACATAAAAAAGAGCATCCGCTTGATGAAGAATCGAAGCAGCGGATAAAAAGTGCGCATGATCCGTTGAATCAATTCCCGGCGTATCAATGAGTGCCACTTTTTCTTCAAGTCCACTATAATCACCGCTAATTTCCACCATCTCAATTTGTTCCCCATCTTTACAAAAACGCTGCACCGCTTCTTTATCATAAGAACCGCTCATTTTTGCAAAGCGTCCATCAGACGTATGGAGCTGAACTTCACTGACCCCTTTCCTGACAACAACCAAGTTTGCACTCGTTGGAATTGGGCTTGTGGGCAGGATGTGATCATGAAGAAGATGATTCACTAGTGATGACTTACCAGCAGAATAGTGGCCGGTAAATGCGATATATACTTCTTCTTCAGCTTCCTTTTTCATAATAGATGCAAGTTTGGCTGCGCGCTCGTGATCATCCCTTTTCAGAAGGCTTTGATATAAAGCACCTGTAGTTTGAACGAGCGAATCTCGAATAGACAAGTCTTTCATGACGATAAACCCCTTTGTTTTTAGAAAAGTCAGTTATGTATGTGTACCATTTTACACAAAATAAAGAGATTTTTCTTCTGATCTGAGGAAATAAAAAAATCTGCTGCCCGATCAGTCGCAATGGACTGCAATCAGGAAGCAGATTTTTTTGAAACACCTTTTAATACGAAGCCAATCAATAAGCTGTATACACAGACCGTACCGAGTAAGAAAATCATTGTCATGTGATCACCGTCCATCCTTCATGATTGAGAATGTTTATCATTAATGAAAGTGTAGCACAATTGATAATGATTTTCAATATTAATTTAATAAATACTGATTCAGTGCTTTTTCTTCTGTTTGTATTCTGACCATCATCATCCATCCATTTAAACACGTAAACAAAATGGCAGTAATAAATGCGTTAAATAGCAGCGGAATGAACATCAGTTCAATCGCCACCACCACATAGTTAGGATGCTTTAACCAGCGATACGGCCCCTTTTTCACAATCATCGCATTTGGAACGACTAAGATTTTTGTATTCCAATACGTCCCAAGTGAACATAGTGCCCAGTACCGAATCACCTGGGTAGCAAGAAGGAACACAAGCAGCAATAGGAAAAAACGAGACGGTTGACGATGCAGCAGCCATGTCTCTCCAATAAGCGAGAGGAAAAAAGCTGCATGCATAGCGACCATATAAGGATAATGGCTTGCACCAAATTCAATTGCTCCGATCGCCTTCACCTTCTTTTCATTTCTTTTCGCCACAAGCACTTCAATGAGGCGCTGACAAATGAAAATGCCAATCACTATCCAGAAAATCATCACGAGAGCCCCTCCCATTTCATGAGCAATAATTCTGATGAAAAGCCTGGACCAAGTGCTCCGCAAAGCCCCACCTGTCCTGCATCTAGTGACTGATGTTCAAGAAAATGCTTCATGACATATAAAACGGTGGCAGAGGACATGTTTCCATGCTGTTTCAGAACCTCTTTTGAAGAAAATAGCTGATGCTCTTGTAAAGATAGGCTTTCAAGATAGGCATCAATCACTTTTTTTCCTCCAGGGTGAGCAAGAAATACGGATACATCCTCTGTTGAAAACCCTAGTTGATGTAAAAAGTGATCCACTTGCTCTTTTAACCAGCCAGAAATGATGGACGGAATGTCACGTGAGAAGATGACTCGAAATCCGTCGGCGGTAAAATCCCATCCCATCACATCCTCAGAATCTTTCATGGTCACTGACTGCGTGCCAAGCACTTTAGGAACCGTTTTTAACCGCGTATACTTAGAGGCGGCCTTTTCTCCAGTTAAAAGAACGGCCGCAGTCCCGTCACCGAACAGCGAGGTTCCAATTAAATTGCTTTTTGATTGATCTTGCGGCTGAAAAGTGAGGCTGCAAAGCTCGCAGGCAACAACGAGCACTTTCGCTTCTGGATACGCCCTGATGTATTCATAAGCTCGGGATAAGCCTGCCGCCCCGCCCCCGCAGCCTAACCCCCAAATTGGCACTCGTTTCGTATAAGGAGAAAATGGAAGAACATTCATCAGCTTTGCATCAAGACTTGGCGTTGATAACCCTGTACTGGAGATGAAAAACAAAGCATCAATCTCATCAAAAGGAACTGGCTTTGTAAGGAACGCTGTTTCATGCAGACAGTGAAAAACGGCTTCTTTCGCATGTGCCAATGCTTTTTCGATATAGAGGTTGTTTTTCTCTTCAAAAGAGTGATGTTCTTGATACCAATCAATAGGCTGTACAAACTGTCTGCTCTCTATTTCGCCATTATTAAAAGCTTTTAATAGCCGATCAATATCTTTAAACGATCGTTTAAATTGAGACCTTGCAAATTGAGCAGCTGCTTGCTGATCCACATGATGTTTTGGCAGACTTGTTCCAACTGAAAGAATGTATGCCATCGGCTTCACCTCTTTTTTCGGTTAATATCCCCAATCAAAAAAAGGATATACATGCCAAAACGACACAATTCAGTCAAAATATTTTCCTCCGTCTAACTTTTTGTCTTGACGACAATTGATAAATATTGGATAATATAGGTGAAAACATGATGTAGTTTTCCTCCTTCACAGGTTCGTTCCAAGCCAAGCGAACCTGCTTTTTTTATGCAATTTATGTTCGGTGATTTAATGAAAAAAAAGAACTCCGTTAATTGGGAGTTCCTCTGTGACATGACCTCCCTTATGAACATCTTAAGAGCAAACCCTCACCTAAATCTTTTCGAGGATTGACTTAATAAAAGCAGTTTTTTCATGTGCGTATTTGTGTTTGTCATTTCCATGTAATCTTGATAATTTAAGTTTAAGCTGTTGGTACTCACTTCTAGCTTGCTCATTATTTCTCAAGTAATCTCTGAAATTTAACTGTTCAAGTAAATACTTATTATGTCTTTGATACATATGGATTTGATGTGTTCGTGTTTCTCCTTTATTAAAGTAGTGTCTTTCAGGTAATACGTCTGTTCCTTTATATGAGTAACCGAGTCCTTCCAACGCTATTACACATTTTTCTCCATCAAAAAAATGTTCTATTTCAATTGCAATATCAATAATTGGCTTAGCGCTTAAACCTTTTACTGCCGTACTTCCAATATGATGTACATTGATTGTGTATGGACCAATATCAGCTATTATCTGGCGCTTTTCTTTTTCATATTCGTTTTTCCACTCCATAGACCAAGGCACTAAAAAAACTTCCCCTCTTGGTAATCCCAACATTTACTTATCCCACCTTTTAACACCCATTTGGAGAATGTTAATAAACCAACTTTATCATAGGTCCCATATGGAGAGAGCAGACAGATTTCAACAATCATCCTATTCGTTTAGATCTATTTCTTGGTTGATGTCATTCAATACGATTCTTAACCATTCACTCTCATCTTAGTTTTATATCTAAAGAACAAAAATCCCTTCAACCGATTATTAATAGAGTTATTTAACATAGCTTTATGCAAAAAAACACCTCTCAAATGAGAAGAACCGTAGACAAACCCCACCTTTCATTTAAACATGAATGGATCACCTTTTTTTCTGATCAACACAAATAAATAACCATAAAATGCTAATTTATTTGATGATTTTATATGAAAAGGGGTTTTTTTCCTGTACACTTAATCAATATGAGCACCATGAAAAACAGTGAAAAAAGACAGAATCTACTACATGATTCGGCACAAAATTTAATTGATTGGAGTGATTGTCATGAAAAAGGTGTCCAAAAAACAAACACCCTACAACACGATATTTCTCTCGAAGATAATTGGTTTAGTGCTTCTTACACTGTTTCTCTTTTTTATCTGGGATATGTCTAAGCCCCATTTGCAGGCGACAAATGGGCAAGCAACAATTGTTACTAGCAGTGACTTCCGAGACACAAGTATCAGTCTGAAAGCAAAAGATCATTCTGCAAGAACATTGGATCAACAATTTAAGACCAATCCAAACCAACAGACAACGAATAAAACGGTCTTTTTAACATTTGATGATGGCCCTTCTGCTACATCAAATCAGCTGTTAAATATCTTAAAAGCACATCAAGTGAAGGCGACATTCTTCATGCTTGGACCGCAAATCCAAGCTCACCAAGCAACTGTGAAAAGACTTTATCAAGAAGGACATCAATTAGGGCTTCATGGCATGACGCATGATATAAACCGCTTTTATCAGAACAGTGAGTCTCCCGCAAATGAAATGAGAGAAGCTCAGCTCATTCTTGCTTCTGTTACAGGCGTTTACACCCGTCTTGTGAGAACACCTTATGGCAGTGTTCCAAATTTAACATATGATCAAAAAGTACGCTTAAACCAATATGGCTTCATTTACTGGGATTGGACGATTGATAGCCTTGACTGGAGATATAAAAACTCACAATATGTTCAAGAGGTATTGAATCAACTGCAAATGTTTGAGAAAAATAAACCATGGGAACCAAAAGTGATTTTAATGCATGATCAACCCTCTACCACGAACTATTTAGATAGCCTGATTACACAACTAAAAGCAAGGGGCTATACATTTGCAGTCATTAACGAAACAATGCCTCCGGTACAACATTAATAGCACTAATCACAATAAGCCCGTATCCAAAGGATGCGGGCTTTCAGCTCTCCAAAGAGAAGTGATTACATAACAGATTGCTTAGGTTCTTCCATTAGCTCCTGCTCTGTTTCTTTTTTAAAAGGAATCATGTGATAAATAATATGAAGCAAAATAGCGGTAAAGCTTCCGGCGACAATTCCGTTACTTGTTAACAATTTAATTGATTCTGGCAAATGCTCAAACATTTGCGGCACAACCGTTACTCCGAGCCCGATGCCAACTGAGCATGCGACAATGAGCAAGTTTTCCTGTTTGGCAAAATCGACGCGTGAGAGCATTTTAATCCCGTACGCAATGACCATTCCAAACATGGCGACCATTGCACCGCCTAGAACGGATTTTGGAATAATCGTTGTAAATGCCGCGATTTTAGGAAAAAGGCCAAATACCATTAATAATACACCTGTCACCACAATGACCTGATTTTTCTTCACGCCTGTTAATTGGATCAATCCAACGTTTTGGGAGTAGGCTGTGTATGGAAAAGCGTTGAAGATACCGCCTAATAAAACGGCAATTCCCTCTGCACGATATCCCTTTGCTAAATCCTTCTCTTTTAATGAACGATTCGTTAAATCTCCGAGCGCAAAGTATACACCCGTTGATTCGACTAATGACACAATGGCAACTAATGTCATTGTCATGATTGGTGCAAATTCAAAAGTAGGCAGCCCAAAGTAAAAAGGCTCAATGATGCGGAAAACTTGTGCATTCGCCACTTCTGCTGTCTCCACCTTCCCTAAGAAAGCAGCTACTGCTGTCCCAAGTAGAATGCCGATTAAGATGGCAATGGCTTTCATGAATCCCTTTGTAAATCGATAGAGAAGGACAATAATAAACAACACTAGAAAAGCAAGTCCAAGATTCTCAAAAGAACCATAGTCTGCACTTCCTTCACCACCTGCCATATTGTTCATGGCGACCGGAATTAAGGTAATTCCAATGATCGTGACGACGGAACCTGTGACAACGGGCGGGAAGAATTTCACAAGCTTTCCAAAGAAAAATGAAAGAGCAATGACAATACACCCTGCGGCGATAATACTTCCATATATAGACGAAATTCCATATTTAGAGCCAATCGCAATCATAGGAGATACCGCAGTAAATGTACAGCCTAGTACAACAGGCAAACCGATGCCAAAAAAGCGGTTTTTCCATACTTGAAGCAGTGTGGCGGCACCGCACATGAAAATATCTGCCGAAATTAAGTACGTCAGCTGGGCTGGCGTGAGCCCAAGCGCATCTCCAACAATGAGCGGGACAAGAACCGCACCTGCATACATCGCCAGTACATGCTGTATCCCTAGCGAAAGGGTTTTGGCTTTTTTAGCGGCACTCATGATTGTACCTCGCGTACAAACGTGACTTTTCCTTCCTCGAGCGATTCGATACGTGCGAGTGACTCGACTCTATAGCCCATTTGCACAAGTTCTTTTCTTCCAGGCTGGAATGATTTCTCGATAACAATTCCAAAACCAGCTACTTTTGCTTTCGCTTGCTTTGCGATTGCAGCTAGTCCCTTAGCGGCTTCTCCATTTGCTAAAAAGTCGTCGATAATTAACACACAATCATCCTCACTAAGGTGCGTGTTAGAGACAGCAATCGTACTTTCTACTTTTTTGGTAAAAGAATACACACTTGCTGTCAAAAGGTTATCCGTTAAAGTCAGTGATTGCCGCTTTCGGGCAAAAACAACTGGCACATGAAGGGCAAGTCCAGCCATGACAGCAGGTGCAATACCAGAAGATTCGATTGTGATAATTTTAGTAATTCCATCATGCTTAAATAATCTAGCAAACTCTTGACCGATCTCATGCATTAACACAGGGTCAATTTGATGATTTAAAAAAGCATCTACCTTTAGCACTTGATTTGACAGAACGATTCCTTCGTTCTCGATCTTTTGACGTAACAATTCCATCATTCTTCCTCCCAGCATATTAGCAACTTTCATTTTTTTGCATAAAAAAAGCATTGCTGTCCATTAAGGAGCAAGCAATGCGAAAACGATCCACGGGATCTTCAGCTCATACAAAAGCTGTTTCATTTTGCTCACTCATAGTCGGACGGTATCGGTGTCCGGTAGAAACTTGCGTGCCATTATCACGCGATTATATGAGTGTTATAGTGTTCAAATTATAACAAGATTTCAGACGCTTGGAAAGCACTTTTCTAGAAAAATACCGAACTTAAATAATCATTAAGCTTTAAACGTTCGTTTTTAGAATATTCAAGCAGCAAAAAAGCACCCTTTTGATCAAAGGGTGCCTTTCATTTATGATAAATACAGTTTCGTGTACTTATCTGTTAAATAATCAATTAAGTATTGAACATTTAATTCTTCACCAGTTGCGTCTTGAATGATTTCAGATGGCTTTTTCCGTTTTCCATGCTGATGGACATGTTCAGTTAGCCATTCTTTTATCGGTGCAAAAGACCCATTTTGAATCAGTTCATCAAAATTTGGTAAATCTTTGATCATTTGCTGCTTTAATTGCGCCGCATACATATAACCAAGTGCATATGAAGGGAAATAACCAAAACTACCATCAGACCAGTGAACATCCTGCAAAATACCAAGCGCATCGTTAGGCGGCGTAATGCCCAGATATGCTTTATATTTTTCATTCCATAACGCTGGCAGATCTTCAACGGCTACATCTTCATTGAAAATGGCTTTTTCAATCTCATAGCGAATAATAATGTGAAGCGGATACGTGAGTTCATCTGCTTCAATTCGAATGTAAGTCGGCTTCGATTCATTCACCGCATGCACAAATTCTTCTAAAGTGACATCTTTAAATTGTTCAGGAGATGCCTCTTGCAGCTTTTGATAATACGTTTTCCAGAAATCTTCATGTCTGCCGATAAAGTTCTCAAAGAAAAGAGACTGTGATTCATGAATACCCATTGATGTGCCGTCACATAAGAGCGTTCCGCTCAGTGCCTCATCAATATTTTGTTCATAAATGGCATGGCCGCATTCATGAATGGTGCCAAAGATCGCCATGCGAAAATCGTACTCATCATAACGCGTCGTCACACGTACATCCCCTCTGCTTAATGTCACAGCAAATGGATGAACCGTTGTATCAAGTCGTCCTGCGTCAAAGTCATACCCTAACTCTTTTAAGAAAAAGAGACTCAGCTCTTTTTGTTTGTCGATCGGGAAGCTTTTCGATAAAAACGAAGTATCCGGTTTATTTGGTGAAGCTTCAATTTTTTTCACGAGAGGAACGATGGCGTCTCGAAGTGCACCGAATTTTTGATCGAGTTGTTCAACCGTCATATCCGGCTCATAATTATTGAGCAGCACATCATATGGTGTTTTTTTCACGCCCCAGTACTGGATGAAACGCTTGTTAAAATCAATCAGCTGTTTTAAATAGGGTGCAAAGAGTGAAAAATCTGATTTCTCCCTTGCTTCTACCCAAACATGTTCTGCTTTTGATTGTAGAATGGAGTATTCTTTAAATTCTTCTTTTGGAATTTTGCTGTTTTCATCATATTCTTTTTGCGATAATTCGAGTGCCTTCTGCGTGTCTTTTGAAAGCTTTTCTTTCTCTTTATTTAATGCATCAAGAAGATTTCTCATTTCATCAGAAGTCTTCATATTAAAGATATCGCTGGATAATTGACCGATGGTTTCTGCTCTGAAATCAGCACTTTTTTTAGGCGCTTGTGTTCGAGAGTCCCAATAAAGTAAATGAAGCGCCTCTGTATAATGGGCGATTTTTCCTAGTAATTGATAAAACGCTTTCTCTTTTGATTCAAGACTCATGCGTTCGTTCCCCCAATCAATAAAATATGTATGTACGTTTCAAGGCTACTTCAATAAATGTTCTTTTGTCAATGAAAAAGGAGGATACGCTGATCGTATCCTCCTCTTATTGAATGGTTTTCTATCATTAAGAGATCACTGGCTTCACTGGAAGAACGGATTCAATTTTACTTTGTAGCTCAATATCTTTCTGACTGCCAAAGTAAATATGAATGCTGCCAGCATCTTGGCTTGTCCGAATCAGTCTCCCAATGCCCTGCCTTAGACGAAGCAGCATGTATGGAAGGTCCACTTCAGTAAATGCATCTTTCGCTTCATTCCGTTTTGCTTCAAATACTGGGTCATGCGGTGGATATGGAAGTCCCCAAATAACCACATTTGTTAGAGACTGTCCTGGAATATCCAGCCCTTCCCACAGGTGAACGGAACATAACACAGATGTTTCATCCGCTTGGAACTTTTGAACAATGGTACTGATCTCCTCGTCTCCTTCAAAATACACATGGAAAGGCAGTGATTCATTTGATGCATCGAGCTGCTTTCTAAATACATGCAGTTCATCAAATGAAGGGAATAAAATAAGAGATCGACCGCCATTTTCTTTTACCTGAGCCAGCACGTGCTGACCTTTTACATCTGACTCTGTCATTGGCTGCTGAATTCCGTGGAAATACATTTGCATTTGCTCCTCATAATCATACGGCGAAGCCACACTCATGGATAAATAATCTTTGATCCCAAGGCTTTCAGCTAAATAATCAAATGATTGATTTTCAGACAACGTAGCAGATGAGAAAATATAAGGGATTTTTTGTGAAAATACCTTTTCACCAAGCACCTCTGCTACCGTTTTTGGCATGACGACAAAGGTTGTATCTAATTCCTGCTTCTCCAGCCAGCTAATGGCATTTTTCTGATAAAGCGACAGAGAATACGCCATCTGTTCAATGTACTCTTCCACAACAGACAATTCATATTGATCAATTGTGTACATCTCTGATTCAAATACGAGCGCTTCTCCAATCTTCTCAAGCAAATCACATAATTCACTTGCTGAACGCTTCACCTCATCTACACGACCAATTTCAAGACGGTGTGATCCTTTGATTTCTTTGGCATTCGTTTTTAAGAGGTAAAAGAACTGATCGTTTGTTGCAAGTGCATCTTCAACAAGTTCTGCAAACTCTTCACGAATATCATTTTGCAAAAGACGTTCCAAAAACGTCTCTAGTGTTGATTGCTTCACTCGGTATGTTAGCGCTTTTTGTGCTGCAAATTCAAGAAGATGTCCTTCATCAAATACAACAGAGCTATGCTCAGGAAGGAGCGGCAGCTGTCCTTCACGTTTACGTGACTCCTTTGTCCATACATGCTCCATGTAAAAGTCATGAGAACAAATGATGAGGTCTGTGGCTTTTCGGTAATGGTCTCTTGATAAATTCAAGCCACAGCGGTGCCGCATGTCGCACGTTAAGCAGTCCTGAAAAGAGTCATAACCAATTCTTGACCACTCATCATTTGTTAATTCTGGATACTCTTTTCGATCACCGTACGGATAAAATGTCTGCATCCCATGAGATTCATGAACAAATGAAGGAAGCGATTCATAAATGTCGAGCCACTTCTCATCATCTTCACGTTGCATCGTTTTCTCTAGTTTCTTTAAGCACAAATATTGATCATGCGATTTACTTAATCTCGCATCTATTTGAATATCAAGGTGATTGGCAATTTTATAGATATCACCTTCTTGTTTGACGAGCTGTTCAATTAACGTTTCGTCTGCACATGCAATGATCGCAGGTTTCCCTGTATATCTTGCATATGTGACCGCAAATAAAAGGTAAACGATTGTTTTGCCTGTGCCTACCCCAGCTTCGGCAAACATCACACTTTTTTCTTTAAAGGCTCTTTCTAACTGAAAAGCCATGAATATTTGTTCATCTCGAAGATCAAAGCCCTTTTCTGGCAAAATGTCATAAAACACATCACCAATCCAGTTGCCCAGTTCTTCGTAAAAATTATGTTCTTTTGTTAATGAAAAAGGCAAACGAGACGCTGTCACCTGCTTCAACCCCCAACTTTTGAATCATTCAGACATTCAATAGTACCATTTATGCTGGGGTATGACAATCTTTTTTTAAGAGCGCAGGCGATGCTGGTAGCTTTCCTTCATTAAAAACGCGTGCTCTGAATGGTCTATGTAGTTTTGAGCCATTGCTAAGTCCTCGATGGCTGCCGTAAGTTTAGCAGATTGTCCTGTTTCAATCCCTTCTATTTCTCGGGCTGTTGAAGCGAGTGCTTTTTGAATTAACTGAAATTGATCATAATGAATCATGAAGACACCTCTTTTTTTAAAATCAAGTTCAGTTTATTCCGTCCCGAGAAGACTTATACCTTTTTAGCATAAAAAATCCACACCTTCTCGTGGTGTGGACATTTATTATGATTCAGTTGTTTCTCTTCTAGGTCGGCGTTTTCCCCAGTATTGATAATAATCTGTTTTAATAAATCCATTAAACAGTTTTCTCTTTTTCGTCGCTTTTCTTCCGAAACACTCTTCGAATTTTTCATGTGACGTTAAAATGTAAATGGACCACGTATCTAGGTTCTTCAATGCTTCGCCCATGCCTTGATACATTTTTTCCACAGCTGGCTTATCGCTGAGACGTTCACCGTAAGGCGGATTTCCGACAATTACACCATACTCTTCTTTTGTTTGGAAGTCTTTCACTTGCATTTGCTTAAATTGAATCAGTTCACTAAGTCCAGCTTCTTCTGCGTTCAGTTTCGCAATCTCTACCATACGATGATCGATATCGCTCGCGATAATGTGAAGCGGCTGATCATAGTTCGCCTTTTCTTCTACTTCAAGGCGTGCTTTGTTCCAAACGTCCTCACCGATCCATTCCCATGATTCAGATGCGAACTCACGGTTAAATCCAGGGGCAATATTTTGTCCAATCATCGCTGCTTCAATAGCAATTGTGCCTGATCCGCAAAAAGGATCGACAAACGGACGGTCAGGTGTCCAGTTCGTTAATAAGACAAGCGCCGCTGCAAGGGTTTCTTTAATCGGCGCGCCTCCTTGATCTGCACGGTATCCACGTTTATGAAGACCCACACCAGACGTATCGAGCGTCAGCAATACTTTATCTTTTAATAGTGCTACCTCGATTTTGTATTCAGGACCCGTCTCTTCTAGCCATTCAGACTGTATGTTGTAAGATGATCTAAGTTTTTGCGCGATAGCCTTTTTGACGATACGCTGACAATCCGGCACACTGGCAAGCTGAGATTTAACAGATTTACCAATGACAGGGAATGTACTATTTTTCGGTAAAAATGCGGCCCAGTCAATGGCTTTTGTCTGCTCAAAAAGCTCGTCAAATGTTCTAGCCGAAAATTCAGCAACTTGGACCTTGATTCGGTCTGCTGTACGCAGCCATAGATTCGCACGGCAGATGGCAAGCGCATCTCCTTGAAAAATAACTTTTCCGTTATCTACAGTGCACTCATACCCGAGGTCTCTTACTTCTTTTGCAACAATCGCTTCAATTCCCATTGGCGCTGTTGCGATGAGTGTATAGGTTTTCATTTGTTTATCACCTGTTTTCTCGTTCTTTTCTTAATCAAGATAAAAGCTCTCCATATGTAGAAATAGGAGAGCTTTGATTTCATCATGTTTATGATAACGGATATAACGTTCTGTAAGCCATGTTTTGTTCCATCGTACTACAAACGGCAAAAGCCTCGTACTCAGGTGGTAATCATCTATCTACAGAATTCTCTGTCCTTCTCTCCGTTTGGTTCCTTTGAGAAAGTTCCCCTACCAAGTTTGGGTTTCTCGCTCGAGGGGTTTACCGCGTTCCACTCTCACCATTTCTAGTGAGACTTCGTCACTGTGGCACTTTCAAGGATACTTTGCCATATCCTAAAAGGACGTAGGCATTTTTCCTGCCGTCAGCCTTTCCCAGGCTGCCCTGGCTTATTTTTTCGCCAGGCACGAACACTACGGGCATCTCAGCACCGTGCGAGCATGGACTTTCCTCTGCAATGTCAAAGCATTACAGCGATTACCCGAACGTTAATCAACATGCGTTATTATAAACGACAATGTCATCTGACACAAGCTTTTTTGGTATTACTCAATCATAAAGTTTGCTGCCGAAAACGTGTTTCTCAAGATTAGATAGTCTTTTTAAAATATCAAAGTTTGTTGTATTGGACTGTGCAGGCTGTCTTTTCCCTTGCTCAACCGCTTCTTCAAGCTGTTTTGACAAGTGAAGGTTTTCTTGTTGGAGTTTTTCAATTTCTTGATGGAATGTCTCATAGTCTTTAATGACCATATCTAGAAATTTATCGACTTCTTCTTGTTTATACCCTCGGACACCTGTTTTAAATTCTTTTTCTAAAATTTCTTTCGCAGAAAGCTTTACTTTATCAGCAAGCATCTTTTTCACCTCATATCGTGAATTCATAGTATATTTTTTCAGAAATAAGTGACGTTGTCAAATTTTCTCTTGCTTTTAGTCAAAAAACGGATCTTCCGCCTCAACCTGTGCTCTTAAATCATCCATTGTGATATACATTATTGGGTAGTCGGTATAGGTTTCAGCTTCTTTGATCATATATTTTGGCGAGCCTTCGTGCTCGGGATCATATAAGACGAGAAGGCCGTCCGTTTTTTCAATAAAAAAGCGGTTCTTTTGTTTAAATTGTGCCGGACTTTCATACGGTCTATGCGTGACACTTTCTACAAAATCAGCTTGTGCAAGAACGCCTTCATACAGCTCTTTATTTTGTTCATTCCAGCGCTCTTCCTGCTCATAAAATGGTGTAATGACAGCAAGTTTTAAATCTGGAAACTCCTCTTGAAGCTCAAAGACCACTTCAGCTGTCCATATTTCTGCACCTAACTGACCTGAAATGAGCACCCATTCCAGCCCGTCTTCAATGAGTGCCGTCAGCCTTTTCCGAAGTTCCGCTTTTATGTATTGAAGTGCAGGCTCGTCTTGTTTGAAGATCCCAAGCTCAAATGGCTTGTACCCTGTGACAGCAATAATTTTCATTTTTTCACCTGCTTTTAAAAAAAGGGACTTATAAAAGTCCCATTTCACTTTATCTGTTACAGCAAGGTCCACCGCAGTTAAAGTGTTGATGTGTTGCCGGGTCCACCTGAGAAAACGTATGCGGGAAGTAGTGAACATGTTGGAAATTTTGGTGATGAACATTTGTTACATGCTGCGGGTGGATGTGCGGCACAATTGTAGTTGACTCACTATGCGTACAGCAGTGATTCGTTGGATGTACAATTGGCTGTGTAACATTTGGATTGCAATGATGATGATGGTACATGTAGCATTCCCCTCTCCTTGATTTTCTTACATTAACAATGTATGAATCAAGAGGTGTACATGTACTAATGCATTAACCTATTTTAAAAGTTTGCAAGAAAAACATCTTTATAGTTTGAAAACACAAACGCGACCAATATGACAACAAGAAAAAACAAGTAGAAAAGACCCTTATACATGCTCTACGCTCCTCATTCAATATCTAACGTTATTTTACAGGATTCGTGACTTTTCTACAATAAAAGTGCTAAACAATTTTTATTTTCGGCCGAGAGCCGAACGTTGTCATTTTTTGCGCTTTCCCAGGCAATAATTTCATTGCCCAGCTTTTCTTAAGAGCCGCTTTTCTCGCTTGTCAAGTTCCACAATGTCTCGTTCACTTAAAGACGGTTGTGATAACAATGTTTGGGTAATGGAAAGGGCTGCTTTTGGATCTTTTTGGCGGTGTTCTTCATACTTTGCTAGCTCTACACCCGCTTTTAATCTTAAATGAACATCACTTGATTCAAATAGACGCCTCCATATGCATGCCGCTTTATCCCATTGTTTTAACCGCTTGTACTGTAATGATAGATCATAAGCTGCTTGATCCGCATGCTCAAACGCTGCTCCCGTTAATTCTTGCAGGTGCTTTGTTGCTTCCTGCACATCACGGTGAGCAAGATGCCACTTAGCTAATGCATATTTCTCATCGTCTTCCTTCACCGCATCTTTGGATAAGATTTTTTTAGACAAATGAATGTAGAGACTGATTAACGATAAGACATCAAGTTCATTGTGAGTCAAAATTCCTTCAATCAGTTTCGGGTTTTGTTCCTTTAAAAAGTGAAAATAGATCATTGGTGCGAGGAACCCCGGTGTATCTCCCTCTCGATTGACGTGCAGTTCCTCTTTTTCTACAACCGAAAGAGCCATACGCTCATATTTATGTTTCCACAATCTCCTTGACCCATGGAGAAGGTCAAAATGACCAAATTCAGGTAGAGCAGGTATTTGATCACGTAATAATGTATGCCTCGTTTTGACTTGAGGCCAGTCGAATGATTTCCCATTATATGTCACAAGTGATTCGACATCCACCTCACTAAGAAAGCTTTTGTAAAGTGCCGCTTCATTTCCTGGATTCGTGAGCAGATGTTGTTTTACCACCACTTTATCTGAATAAACTCTCGCATGCCCAAGCAGAAAAATCATATTTCCCGTTCCGCCAGATAGTCCTGTTGTTTCTGTATCGAAGAAAAATAGCTCGTGAGGCTTGTAGCCTTTTGCAGAAAGAGAATGCTGAATCTCACTTTTGTTCCATGCACTCACCATCTCCGGCAGTTCTGCAAATGAATATCGCCCATGCTGATGGTCAAGTGGATAGGTCACTTCCCGAATGAGGCAGAAAGAGTCTTCAAAGTAGTAAGGAGCTGCACTTAATTCCCCCCACTCTTTTAGAAATGGAATGGTTTCAGCCGTCACAGTGTGCGTTTGTCCCTCTTTTACTGCCACACGCTTTTCATCTGACTGATTGTGCGACAGGTGTTTTTTCATTCTGTTTAATTTTCCTTTTAATGACATGAGTACGTCTATTCCCCCTTCCCTTAAAATCCTGCCATCAATTGAATGATCCTGCTTTTTCCATCAATCTCTTTCATTTCCATGCCAATACAAGATGGACAGCCGTTCTCGCAGCTGCATCGCTCAATCAGCTGAGTGGCTGCACGGGCAATTTCATCAAAGCGAGCCTGCACCTCTTTACTTAAACCGATTCCACCTGGGTAATGATCATATAAAAATACGGTCGGTTTCCCCGTATGGGCTGCCTTTATTTGAGAAATAACATGAATGTCTGAACGGTCACACATGACAAACGCCGGAACAATATGCTGAAGAACATTGGCAATACCGAGCAAGAGCTGTTCAAGTGTTTTTTCTTCAAATGTCCGCTCTGCTTCATGTAATTCAAACCAAGCAGCACTCGTATGAATCTCTTCTTCAGGTAAGTGAATCGGGCCGGAACCAATATTTTCCCCAGTTGATAATCGAATTTTTTTGAAAATGGTCGGCATTGCATTGACGGTCACATCACCGTAGTGAACAGATACCGCCGCTTTCTCTGTTGTTTGATCAATTTCAAGCACCTTGAGCTGAACTGCTAAATTCGCATCTGTATAATATTCTACATCGACTTGTTTCACATAAGCCTTAAGATGCTCATAATCTAGCTTTTCCACTTGATACTGAACCCCTTCATGTAAATAAATCGCTTCATCATGAAGTAAGGTCATCGCACTGAATCGATCCATCTCCCCAATAATTCGAACGTTCGCTACATCGGATTGATCGACAATGACGACATTTTCCTGACTTGCAGATCTCAGACTGATGCCATGAGCCGGGAACGATTGATCTGACCAATAATAACGGTTCCCGCTGAAATGAAGAACCCCTTCTTCATGTAAGTATTGCAAGATTTCTTCTACTTCCATACTGCCAAACTGTTCATCTTCTCGAAACGGTAGCTCGTAGGACGCACATTTTAGATGATCGACTAGGATGATAAGGTTCTCAGGATTGATTCTTGCCGATTCAGGTGGTCTGTTAAAGAAGTATTCAGGGTGCCTGACAATATATTGGTCAAGTGGCGATGAACTTGCGACCATGATAATGAGTGCTTCCTCATGACGCCTTCCAGCTCGTCCAGCCTGCTGCCACGTACTCGCTACACTGCCAGGATATCCGGTCATGATACAGACTTTTAGCTGTCCAATATCTACTCCTAATTCTAGTGCGTTTGTGCTGACAACACCGAGAATGTCTCCTTCCCTTAAGCCTTTTTCAATCATGCGCCGCTCTTTCGGCAAATAGCCCCCGCGATAACCACGGATCGATTTAGGACCAATTTCTTTTTTCACTAGTTCTTGAATATGACTTAGGATGACTTCAACTCTTACCCTACTTCTAGCAAAAACAATCGTTTGAATTTTTTCTTTTAAAAATGTTTTAGCGAGCTGATTCACAACAGTGGCCGCACTTTGTCTAATATTTAATGGCTTATTGACGACTGGCGGGTTGTAAAAGACAAAATTCTTTTTACCGCTAGGTGCTCCGTTTCGTTCAATGAGATGCACCTTGCTTCCGGTCAGCTGCTCTGCAAGCTCTTTCGGATTCGCTATGGTCGCTGAAGTACAAATAAAGGTCGGGTCACTTCCATAAAATGCACAAATTCGCTTTAGTCTGCGAATGACATTGGCGACATGACTGCCAAACACGCCTCGATATGTATGAAGCTCATCAATGACAATATACTTTAAGTTCTCAAATAAACTGACCCATTTCGTATGGTGAGGCAAAATCGCTGAATGCAGCATATCTGGATTTGTGATGACAATATGTCCTGCCTGTCTGACGCGCTGGCGAATCGCTGGGGAGGTGTCCCCGTCATAGGTTTCACTGTGAATTGGAACATCCATCTCATGAATGATTTCGTTTAATTCACTTTTTTGATCTTGCGCAAGTGCTTTTGTTGGAAATAAATAGAGGGAGCGGCTTGTCTGATCTTCTGCGATCGACTGAAGAACTGGCAGATTGTAGCAAAGCGTTTTACCTGAAGCTGTAGGTGTCACAGTCACCACATTCTCACCATCCATCACACGTTCAAAGGCTTCCTTTTGATGAATGTACAGTTCGCTCACACCTCTTTTTTCAAGCGCCACTTTGAGCCTGTCATTTACTCTTTCAGGAATTGGAGAAGTCAGTGCAGGCTTCGCTTCAATTTCATGCCAATGCTCGACCTGTTCGTCTTTTTTTAAATCTTCTATGAGTTCGTTCATTGTTTTCTTCTTCATCTGGTATCCACCTCTCATTCTAGTGTACCGAATATTTGTTTGCATGACTAGGCGGCAATTTTTTGATGCACCGCTTGTGAGCAAATATTTTGATGTGTTGTAACAATATCTATTACACTTCTATAGTGAAATGATTTTATCAAGGAAGAAGATGATCAGATTGAAAAACGAATTTAAGCCTTTATTTGAACCTTTTACATTCCCAGGGGGTGCCTCTATTGATGGCCGTTTAGTCGTTGCACCAATGACACACTTCGGTTCTCATGAGGATGGCACGATCTCAAAGGAAGAAATTGATTTTATTACCGCTAGATCAAGCGAAATGGGCATGGTCATCACCGCATGTGCAAACGTGACGCCAGATGGTAAGGCGTTTGAAGGACAGCCTTCTATTGCAAGAGATGAAGATATACCTGGCCTTCAAAAGCTTGCTTCTGCGATTCAAGCGAAAGGAACAAAAGCCATTATGCAAATTCATCATGGCGGCTCTCAGGCTCTCCCTCATTTAGTCCCAAACGGTGATGTCGTTGCGCCAAGTGATGTATTTAAAGATGGAAAACAAATTGCGAGAGCTTTGACAGAAGAAGAAATTCCTCACATCATCGACTCATTTAAAGAAGCAGCAAGGCGCGCAATCCAAGCGGGATTTGATGGGATCGAAATCCATGGAGCGAACGGATATTTATTACAGCAATTCTACTCCCCGCATAGTAATCAGCGTACAGATCAATGGGGCGGAAGCGAAGAAAAGCGTCTCGCATTTCCAATTGCAGTAGTAGATGCAGTGAAAGAAGCAATCAAAGAGCATGTAACAAAACCATTTATCTTTGGGTATCGATTATCACCTGAAGAACCAGAAACACCTGGTTTAACCATGACAGAAACATTTACTTTAGTGGACGTACTTAAGACAAAAAACCTTGATTACTTGCATATTTCTTTAATGGAGATTGACGCTAAAGCAAGACGTGGTGCTGATACAAGTAAGACGCGGATGGAATTATTAAAAGAGCGCTGTGGTGACACGCTTCCACTCATCGGCGTCGGCAGCGTCATTACAGCTGAGGATGCACTGAATGCATACAATCAAGGGATTCCACTCATTGCTGTTGCAAGAGAAGTCATTGTTGATCCCGATTGGGCAGTAAAGATTAAAGAAGGCAGAGAAAACGAGATTGAAACCGTCATTAAACGCAGTCAAAAAGACAAGTACATGATTCCAGAGGGTTTATGGACTGTCATGGAAGCAAGTAAAGGCTGGGTTCCAATGGAGGATTAATGTCCTCAATCAAAAAACTACCCTATCAACTCAGGGTAGTTTTTTGGATTATTTCATTTTCACTGTAAAAAGCTTGGACGTCTGCTTTTCTACAGAGCCCTTAGGTTCTTTGTCAAGATGTTCTACTAAATCACCATTCATGATGACAATTGGTGTCACTGTGCTTGCCGCTTTTTCTTCAATCAGCGCTAAATCACACGTAATGAGAGGATCACCTGCTTTCACTTTATCCCCTTCTTTTATGTGTGCTTCAAAGCCTTCACCATTTAATCCAACCGTTTCAAGTCCGATATGAATCAGAAGCTCAAGCCCCGAGAGTGTTCGAATCCCAATTGCATGTTTTGTATGGAAGAGTTGAATAATTTCACCATCTACTGGTGACACAATGGTGCCGTTTTTTGGTTTTACAGCTACGCCGTCTCCCATCATCTTTTGAGAAAAAACGGGATCTGGTACATCGGTCATATCCATTAACTCTCCATCCACTGGAGAATAAATGACTTCTTCCTTTACATCATCTTGGTTTTTTCCGAAACCGAATAATTTTTTCAGCAATGTTCATTTGCTCCCTTCAAGCTTTGCTTCTAGATCTATTCAGCGTATAAATCTTCACGCCCATACACCTTGCTTCATTCAACACTATTTAATCATAATTTTTTCCTCTCATCAATTGATAACCGCCTGAGCCCCTTTTGCATAGGCTGTAGATGAGAGGTGATTCAAATGAAACATGAAAGTGAAAAGAAACACGAGTTGTTAGCAAATGAAGACATTCTATATGAAGCGATTGAACAATTTTTTGCATCATCGCCATTTCATGACATTTTAAATAGTGCAGAGGCGCTGATGACCACGAGCCATTCACTTGCATCCATTACAACCGATGTGACAGAAGATGATCAATATGTATATATTGAGATTCGATTTCCAGACCATTTTGTCGAAGGTGATATCGCACTAGAAGTGAAAGCGCAATATTTACACTTATCGGTACAGGAAAAAATCAAAACAGACACGACTTCCTCCTATTCGAGCTTTACCAAAACCATTTTAATGCCTGCAAAAATAGATGAAACCAATATGAAGAGCGTTTGGAAAGATCAATCACTTCGTGTGACTGCGCCAAAACAAACAACCCAATAGATGTATATCTATTGGGTTTTGCTATGCTTTAAAAATACTAGTAAATCCTTTCGCCAATGAGCCCACTTGATTCATTGTACTCATCATTTGTCCAGCAGTATCAAACATTTTATTAAAATCGTATTGCCCATTCGTTTTTTTAAATTGTGACAGCACACTTTTAAATTGAGATGATTGCTGTTTTTGTGGCCTTGGCAAAGGATAAGGATTCATAGGTTGCTGCATAGGCATCATGCCCGGCGGCTGCATTTGCGGCTGATTCATTGCTTCAGGCTGCGGCTGATAAGGCTGGAAGTTTTCCTGATATCCAAAAGGCGGCTGATAGCCTGCAGACGGCGGCTGGTTCATTTCACCTTGATATGGGGGCATGAAATATTCTGGAGGCTGCGGAGGCTGCTGCATATCTGGATACGGAAAAGGCCGTTGCTGAAATTGATTCATTTCATAAGATGGCTGGTTTGAATAAGGGAACATGTATCTCGCTCCTCTCGCTCTGAAAACATATTGAAGTCAATGATATATTATGTTCAGGAAGCAGAAGATGTGCCTACAGCAGCCATAAGAAAAACGCAGACTGTTTCATCAGCTGCGTTTGTTGATTTCTTCTATTAAAAGGTTCAGTGTATAAATCACTGACTCAACTAAATTTTTCACACGAGGTGCATGCTGTTTGCCAAAATAAGATTGCAGCACAACCTCTTTTCCATTTTCTTGGACGGCTTCAAGCTGTTCTTGATGTAAGTATCTAGGTTTGGCCTGATGAATAAATGAGGTAGCAGCAGTAAGCCACTCTTCCATTTGCTGATCAAATTTGACAACGGCCGGTTGAATATCGTTGTAAAAATCATAAACTGGGTATTCCTCTTCTGCCTTTCCCTTAAGGTACTGCTCGTATGCTTCTTCGATCCACGTGATCAACTCTTGTGTATGTTTCAGTAATGTTTGATTATCCAAAGTGTTCACCTCTATGAACCATCCTATCAAACGTTTACTTATTGCTCAAATAGAAAAGCTATCCGGCGTGATATGCGGGTCTTGCCGCCAGCTTATACTCTGCTGCATGAATTTTCAATTCACATTCCTTCACTTCAGATTCAAGACGGTCAATGATTTGTTCTTGCTCCTCTACGGCAGCGTTTTTTGTTTTTTTGACAGCTAAAGACAGTTCTTCTTCCACCTCATCAATCTTTCGCTCAATTTCCTCTAACAACTGCATAATGGATTCTTTTGATACAAATTCGCTCATCATCAGATTCCTCCTTTATCATCTCTCGTTACATTCTCTTTTCTTTTACTCCCTCCTTCATACATGACAAAACTAGAACTAAATCGCCAATCTAAGTGAAGATAAGCGCAATTTCTTCCATTTCGACACGTGCTTGTCCTTCTTTGTATGATCGCGTCCGATTGTGTAAATTCTAAGGACAAAGGAGGTAGATGTCATGAAAAAGCAGCAAGCACCAAAAGAGCAAAAAACAAAAGGGAAAGAAAACAGTACAGATCAGCTTGATAAAAAGCTCGGCGGCCCTAACCGTCCATCCACGTAAAAAAAGCAGGTACCCCCTGCTTTTTATTTATGCAAAAAATAGTGTTCTAATGAGAAAAGAAAACGAAGCTGCCTTTTTTTATGAAAATACCAGTCGGTCAGCTCAATTTGTTTTGGTAAACGCTCTGCTTCAAACAAGGATGGACTCAATTTCTTTTGAAACCAATCTTCCCTTTGATCGTCTAATGAATGTGTCATGACTGGATACACTGTTCTGAGGAAAGGGCTTGACCTTCGCGCAATCCCTAAAAACGGTTCAAAATCAAATCGAGATCCCGTATGCGGCACGGTATGCAAAAAATGATAAAAATCCGAAAACAAATCGGCTCGAAACAATAGTTTTGCTAGTTTTTTCCCTAACGTAATGCGCTCTTTTACTTGGGAAAACTTTCGTATGGTTAAGCCGTACAAATGCCCGTCTACTGTCGGAAAAACGACGGTTTGAAAATGTGCCCACTCGCTGAAAAGATATTGAATCGAGTGAAAAACATTCTTTTTCAGGAGAGGATTTTGTATAATAGGAGATTGTATAGTATATTGTTCATTTATGATGAGTGCATGCAGCAATCGCTCTGTGTCACGCTTTTGCCAAAATCGTTCCCACTCAGCGCTCATAAAACGAGACACACCGAAATGGGGCAGCAGATGAAATAAAGGTTTGCGGCACCTTTTTGACCATTCATACAAGAGAAGCTGCGGGTAAGCATCTGAAAAGATCAGCCAATTCGCTCTTTCATATGCTGTAAAGAACAGATGCCCTTGCTGATCCGTTAAACCCGGATGGAAGAGCTCGCCTTTTAAATCTGTCATCGACCATCCAGCATTTCTGGAGACAAAAGAAGCAAGCAGAGACCATTTCATCTCTGGATGACGGTCATAAAAGCGCTTGTACGCATTTGTCCTTGTCAGGTTGTCCTTATTTTTCGCTTTCGTTTCATGTAAAATATGCTGGGTAATCATGTGCTCTTGTTGTGACAACATGGTGATCTCTCCAATACAAAATGCATTAAAAGGAGGCTGAAACTTGATGATTCGGTATCCTAACGGAAAATCGTATCAGCCCATTCAACAAATTGGGACAAAAAAAAGAATCAGCGGCGAATCATCTTATAGTAACCGCGGGATGACGCTTGAAGCTGACTTAAATGAAACGAACCAGTACTATTTGGTCAACGGGATCGCAGTCATTCATAAAAAGCCTACCCCTGTTCAAATTGTCAATGTGGATTATCCAAAAAGAAGCGCTGCTGTCATTAAAGAAGCCTATTTTAAACAATCCTCCACAACAGACTACAACGGGGTATACAAAGGGCGTTATATCGATTTTGAAGCAAAGGAAACCAAAAGCACCACCTCGTTTCCGCTCAAAAATTTCCACGACCATCAAATTGAGCATATGAAACAGGTTGAAAAGCAAGGCGGTATTTGTTTTGTTATTATATCCGCATTTGGTTCCGTTTATTATTTGTCCGCTACTGACCTCTTCTTCTTTTGGGAGCGGCAGCAGCAAAACGGCCGTAAATCCATTAGCAAAGATGAATTAATGGAAGCAGGTCACCTCATGACACTTGGATATTCGCCAAGAATTGATTATATTAAAGTAGTGGAGACACTTCATTTTTCGGATGACAGGAAGCAACATTTACGTTCGAAAAAGGTTTAACACGAAAGGTTGAGATGTGATGTCTGATCAATTTACAAGTCGTGAACAGCGACGTAAAGCAAGTCAAGAAAACAATAAGAAGCAAAAGAACAAAAAAGGCAAAAAGAAAGCAGGTCTATTTAAAAAAATATTTTTATCTTTACTCGTGATCGGTCTTCTTTGTTTAGTAGCCGGAATCACAACTTTTGCCGTTTTTGCATCAAGCGCTCCTTCTATTGATGATAGCAAGCTAAAAACGCCGTATTCTTCAAAACTTTACGATAAAGACAAAAAAGTCTTTGCAGAAGTCGGGGCGGAAAAAAGAACGTATGTCTCGATTAAAGATATACCCGACGTGGTAAAAGACGCGTTTATTGCAACTGAAGATGCACGTTTTTATAAACACCACGGGATTGATCCTATCCGTATTGGCGGTGCTCTTGTCGCAAACGTCGAGGACGGTTTTGGAGCAGAAGGTGGAAGTACGATTACACAGCAGGTTGTGAAGAACTCCCTGCTTAACAATCAAAAGACGTTAAAACGTAAAGTACAGGAAGTATGGCTCTCGATTCAGCTTGAGCAAAAATACTCTAAAGATGAAATTTTAGAAATGTATTTAAACCGTATTTTCTTCTCTCCTTATGCTTATGGTGTTGGGAAAGCAGCTGAACAATTTTTCGGAGTGACAGATTTAAATAAACTAACTGTTGCACAGGCTGCCACACTTGCAGGTATGCCGCAAAGTCCATCTGCCTATAACCCAGTGAAACATCCAGAGGCAGCGGAAAAACGTCGTAATATCGTTTTAGGCCTAATGAAAAAACAAGGCTATATTTCAGAAAAAGAGTATGAGGAAGCAAAAGCAACACCTGTCAGCAAAACGGTTGTTTCAGCTGATAAATATAAGAGTCAAAACTCAAGTAAGTACTCTGCTTATATTGAAGAAGTCATGGAAGAAGTACAGAAAAAAGCCAAAGTAGATGTATCAACAGATGGATTAAAAATCTATACTTCTCTTGATCGAAAAGCACAGGATCATCTGGATGACATCATCAATGGGGATTCAGCCGGATTTACGAAAGGTATGCAAGCTGGAGTCACCCTGCTAGATACAAAAAATGGTGAAATTCGTGCCATTGGCGGTGGTCGTGATGTACCAGCCGGCGGCTTTAACTATGCCACTGATGCAAAACGCCAGCCGGGATCTACAATCAAACCAATTTTAGATTACGGCCCTGTAATTGAAAACAAAAAATGGTCAACATATCAGCAAATTGATGATGCGCCTTATACGTACTCTAACGGTACACCAATTAACAACTTTGACAGAAGACACTTAGGGAAAATGTCGATGAGAAGTGCTTTGGCACAATCACGAAACATCCCTGCTTTAAAAGCTTTCCAAGAAGCTGGTACAGATAATGCTGTTCAATTCGCCAATAACTTAGGTTTGGACTTACCTTCTGACATTCCTGAGTCTTACTCAATCGGCGGATTTGACGAAGGTGTCTCTTCTCTTAAAATGGCTGGTGCATTTAGTGCATTCGGTAACAACGGATACTATAATGAACCGCATGCTGTAACGTCTGTTGAATTTAATGACGGGACGAAGCTTGACTTAACGCCAGACTCTAAAGCAGCCATGAGTGATTACACTGCATTTATGATCACAGATATGCTGAAAACTGCTGTACAATCTGGAACAGGTACACTCGCACAAGTACCGAATGTTCAAGTAGCTGGTAAAACAGGTACAACCAACTTTACACAAGATGATATTAATAAATACAACATCCCTTCTGGCGGTGCGAAAGATTCATGGTTTGTCGGTTACACGCCGCAATACACAGCAGCTGTGTGGACTGGAATCGGCAACTCAAAAGATGCAGACGGCAAAATGTGGCTTACGGATTATGAACAACGTGTTGCCAAAGTTGTTTTCCAGAAATTAATTTCTCAAATTGATGATGGAAGCGGCTCATTTGAAAAGCCAGACAGTGTCGTTGAAGCAACGGTTGAAAAAGGATCAGATCCAGCGAAGTTAGCTGGACCAAACACACCAAGTGATAAGAAGACAACGGAATACTTCGTCAAAGGAACTGTCCCAACAAAAGTTTCTGACACATATGAAAAGAAAGAAGCTGACAAACCATCTGACTTAAAAGCGGTGTATGATGAAGAGAAAAAATCGATTACACTCACTTGGGGTTATGATGACGATGCAGATGCAACATTTAATGTAAAGCAAGCGGTCGATGATGGCGGCTATAAAGACATTCAAAACAGCTCTTCTAAAGAAGCCGTCATCTCTGATGTGAAGCCAGGATCCACCTATAAATTCCAAGTGACAGCGACTGTAGACGATGTCACAAGTAAAGCGGCTTCTACCTTCCTCACCATTAAAGATGACGAAGAAGAGGAAGAAAAAGCAGATGATGAGAACAAAGAAGAAGAAGAGCCACAGCAACCTGATGATGAGCAGACAGATCAAACTGATGATAATCAAAACCAAGGTGGCACTGATGAACAGAAGCCTGATGATAAAAAAGATCAAGGCGGAAATACCGAAAACGGCAATGGTGGTTCAAGTGATGGCTCAGACAGTACAAATGGAAACAGCAACTCACAGAGCGATGCCAATAAAGATAAAAAGAAAGACGACGAGAAAGCCAATTCTCAAAGCTCAAATACTCAGTCAAATTCTACTTCTCGCAAAGAAGACGAATAACAAAAAAGCACTTGCCCTATGTGGCAAGTGCTTTTTTAACGATTTTGTTTTAACTTTCTGAGTGCTTCATATTTTCCATACTGCTTTTTGAGCTCTGTGTATAACTCGTCCAATTGAATAAAGCAATGATATTGAGTAGGTTTAAGCAAAATAAACTCTAATCGTTCTGTCCAGTTAATAGGGGCTACTGGAAACGTCTGTTGTTTAATTTGCTCCCAATCAACGGTTTGAAGCTTCTCTCCTTTGATCCAGTAAAACATTGCAATCATACTGACAATGCCTTGCAGCATATCATCCTCTTCACACCGAGATTTTCTCGTTTGAAAGCGAGGAAGCATGTTGTCTTTTAATTCATTCCACAGATCAAACATCAAAGGAACAAATTCTTCCGTTTTCTCCCACGGTTGCTCATCTAGTAAAGGTTCTGAAGATAGATCAAATGCGAGTGGATTGATTCTTAATATATCCTTTTTTTCGCCGCTTATCTCTACCTTTTTCTCTTTTAGCTTTTCGACATATGAGGTGAAAACAGCTGCTCCGCTCATGCCAGCTTCACCAGCCCTTTTTTCAGCCTCTTCTGCCCTTCTCTGCACATATCAAGAAGTGGACAAGATTCACACTGTGGCCGCTGTGCCTTACAGTGATATCTGCCGAAAAAGATGAGACGATGATGGGTCACGGACCAATCCTCTTTTGGCACCTTCTTCATTAAGGTTTGCTCTACCTCAAGAACAGAATCCTTCCAGCGGCAAATCCCAAGTCGTTTGCTGACGCGCTCGACATGTGTATCTACTGCAATGGCGGGAATTCCAAAAGCGACAGATACAACGACATTTGCTGTTTTCCGCCCAACCCCTGGGAGCTTGATTAGCTCATCTCGATCTCTTGGCACTTCACCGCCATAATCTTCAATCAGCATTTGGCTTAATTTTTGAATGTTTTTTGCCTTATTACGATAAAGACCGATCGAACGAATATCCTGCTGCAACTCTTCAAGCGGCACACTTAAATAGTCTTCTGGTGTTTTATATTTTTGAAATAGATGTTTGGTCACTTTGTTCACTAAAACATCTGTACATTGCGCTGAGAGTGCGACAGCAATCACTAGTTCAAATGGATTGGAATGAACAAGCTCACACTCAGCTTCTGGAAACATATCTCCTATAATATCTAAACATTCATTGATTTGTTTTTTTGATAACATGCCTTCTCCTTTATTGGTTATTGTTCCAGCCAATTATAAAAAGGAACTTGTCTTTTATATGAAGATGTTTCTTCTTTTGAAGGTGGGGCTTTTTGCTGCGAACGGAAATGTTGGCTATGCTCTTTCGCTTCTTCCGCTGTTTTCAGCCCTTTCTTTTTCCACTCAAACAATATTCGATCGATATAGCGAAAATTTAATTTTCCGGATAAAACGGCTTCTCTTAGAGCAAGACGAATCATTTCAGCATCATGATGGTCTTGGTCCATCCAGATCGAGAGTGTTTCCCCTTCAAGAGGAGAAAGTGGTCTGCCAAACTCATCTTCAAATAGCGCATATAAAGATTTTTCAGCCTGCACATGATTCTTTTGCAGGTCTTTCGCCTGTTTTGCTTCTAAAAAGTCATACAGCACACCCCATAAGGGTTCTACCGAGTACCGGTCATGCTGAATACCAGACCTGTCTTCAAACGGCTGGATCGAAATAAACCCTTTTTGAATCAAATACTGCACCATATAAGCACATTCTTCGGCCGAAATGGTCATACCATGTGAAAGCTCTTCAAATGTTTGAAAAAAGACACCTTGTTCTTCATTCATTTTAATCTTTAACATGACCATCATTTGTGATTCATTCAGTCCTAATTGCTCATAATGGGCAATCAGCAAATTAGGCAAACTGGTCGAACCCATTTTCTGCATATCTATAAATTGCTGCCTTTTCATCGGATACACCTCTTCACTTTCAGTATATCACGTTTTCTCATACGTGCTGCCCTTAAGACGTTTGAAAAAGCCTCCATATATTGGAGGCTTTCACGTCTTAAGGATATAAACGGTTTAATAATCTTGGGAATGGAATTGTTTCACGCACATGCGGCGCTCCGCTAATCCAAGCAACTGTTCGTTCAAGTCCAAGACCAAAACCTGAATGTGGTACAGAACCATATTGTCTTAATTCTGTGTACCATTTGTACGTTTCTTGATCTAATCCATGTTCTTTTAGTCTTGCTTCAAGCAGATCTAAATCATGAACACGTTCAGAACCGCCGATAATCTCGCCATAGCCTTCTGGCGCAATTAAATCTGCACAAAGGACGACATCATCACGGTCTGGTGCAGGCTGCATATAAAATGGTTTTAATGAGGTTGGGTAATGAGTGATAAAGACTGGTTTATCATAGCTTTCGGCGATCGCTGTTTCATGTGGCGCACCGAAGTCATCTCCCCATTCGATGTCATCAAATCCTTTATCCTGCAAGAATTTAATCGCTTCATCATATGTGATGCGCGGGAATGGTGCTTTGATGTTTTCTAATTTTGCTGTATCACGGCCAAGTGTGTGCAGTTCTACTTTACAGTTTTCAAGTACACTTTGAACAACGTGAGACACATAATTTTCTTGGTACTCAAGGTTCTCATTGAATTCAACAAATGCCATCTCAGGCTCGATCATCCAGAACTCGATTAAATGACGTTTTGTTTTCGATTTTTCTGCTCTAAATGTTGGACCAAATGAGAATACTTTTCCGAGTGCCATCGCAGCAGCTTCCATGTAAAGCTGTCCACTTTGAGAAAGATATGCATCTTCATCAAAATATTTAGTAGCAAACAGCTCTGTTGTTCCTTCTGGAGCACTTCCTGTTAAGATTGGCGGATCCACTTTCACGAAACCTTCTTGATGGAAAAACTCATATGTAGCACGAATAATTTCATTACGGATTTTCATAATGGCATGCTGTTTTTTAGAACGCAGCCATAAATGACGGTGATCCATTAAGAATTCTGTTCCATGTTCTTTTGGTGTAATTGGGTAATCTGTTGCTTCGTGAATCACTTCAATGGATTTCACTTGTAATTCAAAACCAAGTGGTGAACGTTCGTCTTTTGTTACTTGTCCTGTGACATAGACCGATGTCTCTTGTGTCACTGATTTCGCAAGCTTAAAGACTTCCTCTTCTACCTCTGCTTTTACAACGACTCCTTGAATAAAGCCTGTCCCGTCGCGAAGCTGCAAGAATGCAATTTTCCCGCTTGAACGTTTATTGGCAATCCATGCGCCGATTGTTACTTCTTCATCGACGTGTTTAAACACTTGATTAATAGTTGTTTTCAACATATTTCCCTCCAAAGCCAGAAAGAAACTCACCTTGTTAGATCGGTGTGATTCTTTTTTCATACATTTTATTATAACCGTTCTAAATCAGCATGGTCAACGCAAGACAGAAGAAACTACGGTGTTAAATTTTTTTCCACTCGTCCTGTCGTAAAATCAACATAGCTGAAACTATATTGGTTGTTCTCATTTAAGTACGTTACTTCCCAAAGGAGGACGTCACCTTCTCGTGCTAATTGAACATTTTTTAGCTTAGAAATGGTGTTCTCCTTTTGAACGGCTTGTACTGCTTGGTTTGAAGTAATGCCTTCTTTAGCTTTTTTAGCAATGACTTTTTCTTTTTTGCTGGCAGGTACCCACACATAGATCGCTTCGTTTTGTTTGTTTTTACCTTCCACAATAAATTGCTTTTCTTTCCCAACAAAGGTATCCACTTGCTCTACTTGTGCTAATGATGCTTGCTTTTTTGCTCGTTCAATCGCTGCCTCATGACCTTCTTCTTTTTGACCCATGGCCATTTGATAAATCCACGAAAAGCTAATGATGCCAATGAGTAAAACGAGCGCAGCAACGGATGAAATAATCCAAACTATTTTTTTCATGTCAAGCTTCCCCTATGTGCGATATATGGTAAATATCGCTTGATTTTGATCTTCTTGATCTAATGCTAATCCAAACATAAGATCTTCCCTTTTAAGCGTTCTGTTCAGCAAATCGACGATTTTGTATAGGTCTTCTGAATGCTTAATTTGAACAGTTGAAAGTACCTCTATTTTACTTTCCACTTCTAATTCCTCCTCGGTACGTAAATATTGTTAGTCATACTTTTCAATGTGAGAACCGATACTATTTTTACAACGGAACATAAAAAGCCGTTACGATAAATTAACTCCAAACCCACACCAGTGAAAGGCCGCTTATGACAGCGGCTTTTCGTTGTTAAGCTTTTCTATATACGCCTCAAGCGACTCTTTGGACATCTCGTGAACTGGCGCATGATGAAGTGATTCTAAAAATAGTTTTCCATACGAAGCGGTTTTCACTCGGCGGTCTAAAATCAGCAATGTTCCGATGTCTTTTTCCGAGCGCAGCAAGCGGCCGGCTCCTTGCTTAAAAGTTAACACAGCTTCCGGGAGAGCGACGGCTTTAAACGGATTCTTCCCCTGTTTTTTTGCCGCTTCGCATTTTGCTTCAATGAGCGGTGAATCAGGCGGTCGGAAAGGAAGCCTTGCCATAATGACGGTCGTTAGCTCTGAGCCAGGAAAATCCACACCTTCCCAGAAAGTCCCTGTTCCTAGCAAGATGGCTTGCTTCGCCAATTTGAACATTTTTGTCAATTTTACAGGGCTCCCGCCTGTCAAACCTTGAGCAAACAAGGCCGATTGCATACCTTCTGATTTCAGCTCTTCATACACTGCTTTTAACATCTCATGTGAATTAAATAACACCAATATTTTCGCTTGATCCTGCTTTTCCATGATCTTAATATATGTTGCAGCTTGCTTCACATAATCGCGTTCATCACGGTTTGTGATCGGCGGCATGTCAGCCGGTACAACGACCTTAAGCTGTTTTTCAAGTTCAAAAGGTGAATCAATTTGGACAAGGTGTGGGTAAAAATCTTGCAGGCCAAAACGTTCCAAGCAATAATCAAAGCGTTGATTGATGGTAAGCGTCCCTGATGTGAGGACAACGCTTTTTTTGTTCATGAAGAACCGATCAGCTAGCAGCTCCCCTGTATCTAGCGGCTGCGCGTGCATAAAGACAGCATTCTTGGCACCCTTTGCATCAATCTCAATCCAAACGGTTTCATCATTGTTTGGTTCAAAGATAAACCGGTACAGCGTACTGCAGAATGTCTGCATAAACGACATCACTTGATCGTATTCTTCTGCTTCAAATGCAAACTGATCTATGAACTGATCACTTTTGTGAAGCAGCTCATTTTTTTGCTGCTCATACAGTTTCTCACAAGCAATCAATAATGAACAAAGCTTACTCGCTGATTCTTTAATTCGGACCCACTGAGCATGTTTTGAATGATGACGGACTCTATGAATGAGACGATTGATGTCCGCTTTTGGTTTTGTCCTTTTGACAAAAGAATGAACGGTACTAAAAAATGCGTCACTTTCCATCTGCAACTGCTGAAGATACTCGTCCATTTCAATAAAGGTGTCAGTTGATAAACCTGCCCCATGAAATCTCTTTTTCAATTTCTTAAGCAGCCCGCCATGCAAAGAGCCAAGCTGCGTTAATTTCGCATGAAGCTGGATATAAGACGCACTGTCACCTAGCGTTTCATTGGCTGTTTTTTCAAATTGGTGGGCCTCATCAATCACATAGACGTCTGCATCCTGAAAGATAGAGGCTCCTTCCGTTTGGGATAAAAGCAGACGGTGATTCGTCAAAATTAAGTCAGCGGTTTGAGCCTTTCGTTTAGCCCGTTCATAAAAACAATGTTCTTTAAAACGGCGTTTTTTCGATGTAAATGGCATGTGTACACAAGAGATACGGTCTTTTATATTTGCAGCTCCTGACGGTAAATTCAGTTCAGACAAATCACCTGTTTCAGTGACAAGGAGCCACATTAAAATTTGCGCTTTTGTTAAGACAACATCATAGTTATCATCTTCCTCATGCAGCACATGCTCAAACTTATCTAAACAAATATAATGTGCCCGCCCTTTAAACACACAGGCGGCTGGCTCAAATGGGAGCAATTGCTTGAGTAGCGGAACATCGCGCTGAAGCATTTGCTGCTGTAGTAAAATAGAATATGTACTGATAATGACAGGTTTTCCTGATTTCTTTGCTTCTAAAGCAGCTGGTATAAGATAAGCGAGTGTTTTCCCGATTCCTGGCGCCGCTTCAATTAACGCATAAGCTCTTTCATGGAACGCATCTCTTACTTTGTTCATCATCGTGAGCTGGCCTTCTCTTACTTCATAGCCTTCTAATGTTTGAGGGAGTTTCTCTTTTATCTCCTCAAACAGCTGCTCGTCGTCAGCGCCTACTGCATATGTCGATTCAGTGATAGGATTGGTCACATCTTTCACAGCAAAAGATCCTACTTCTACAAGCGAATCATCCTGACTCGTGTGATTGGTTTCAAGCTGCTTAATTAAAAGTCCTATATCACTTAGAAGATAAGAGGATAATCTGCGCAGCTGTTTTAACACATTTGGCGGTGTATTCCTTAATTGATGTAATAAGGTTAAAAATAACATGGCAGTAACTTCCGCATCACTATCCGCCCTGTGCGGGTGGTCATGTGGAAGCATGAGCTCTTCGCTTAATTCAGTTAACTTATAACCTTCAAGCTCAGGATAAAGAATTCTAGAAATTTCAACCGTATCAATCGCTAGCACATCCAGCTCATTTTTCCCGCATGCTTTTAGTTCATCGTTTAAAAAGTTCAAATCAAAATGAACATTGTGCGCAACAAAATAAGCGCCCTGTATGAGATCATACACCTCTTGGGCAATGTCCTCAAAAAACACCGCGTCATCAACCATGTGCTGCTTAATACCTGTCAGCTGTTCAATAAATCCAGGAATCGTTTTCCCTGGGTTCACATATTTTGAATACCGTTCGACAATTTGTCCATTTTCAATGACCACCGCAGCAATTTGAATGATTTTATCACCTTTTTTTGGTGAATTCCCGGTGGTTTCAATATCAACGACAACAAACCTTTGATCGGTCATAAAATGGACACCTCAATTCCTCGTTCCACTCATAGTGAAACACACTCTGGGCAATATAGCTGAAACAGAACAGCTTCCTTTTGATGAAACTGTTCTGTTTCCATGTGAGCGTGCGTTATAAAATCGTTCTCGCAGGCTCTTGCCCAATCATTTGTTCAATTTGATTTTGTTTATTTAACACGACCACTTTAGGTGTGTGCGATTTCGCTTCTTCCTCTGACAACATCCCATAAGCGATAATAATGACTTCATCTCCTGGCTGAACCAATCTTGCTGCCGCACCATTTAAACAAATGACACCGCTCTTTCTTTCTCCAGGGATGATATATGTTTCAAGTCTAGCACCATTGTGATTATTGACAATTTGCACTTTCTCATTTGCCATCATGCCTGCCGCATCAAGCAAATCTTCGTCGATGGTAATACTGCCTACATAGTGTAAGTTTGCTTCAGTCACTGTCGCTTTATGAAGTTTCGAGGTCATAAAAGTTCTATACATGTTTTTCACCGCTTTCAGGAACATGGAAAATCACATTATCAATCAGTCTTGCCCGGGAGAACTTCACAGCAGTGGCAATGATCACTTGGCCCGTTAAGTGCTGAAGGGGTTCAAGCTCTGGGTAGGAGTAAATGTCAATATAATCGATTTCCCCACTCGTTTGAAGAATCTCTTCTTCCACTAATTGATAAATACGATTTATATCATGTTCACCCTTTTCTACAGCTGTCTGTCCTTTTTTTAATGCCCGGTATAAAGCAGGTGCTTCTTGCCTTTCTGTTTCTGACAGATACACGTTCCTTGAACTTTTCGCTAAACCGTCTTCTTCTCGAACAGTAGGAACAGACACAAGGTGAAGATCGAAAAAGAAATCCTTGATCATCGCATCGATAACAGCGACTTGCTGTGCATCTTTTAGACCAAAGTATACATTGGTTGGTGCGACAAGGTGAAACAGCTTTGTGAGCACCGTGACAACGCCGTCGAAGTGTCCTGGGCGTTTCTTCCCGCATAAGACGTCTGTACGCTTTTGGACAGTCATCGTAATCGATGGCTCGTCTTTGTACATTTCCTTCACATCAGGTGTAAATAATATATCTACTCCAGCTTCTTCAGCAAGACGCTGGTCTCTTTTCATATCTCTTGGATAGGATTCAAAGTCTTCATTCGGTCCAAATTGCAATGGATTAACAAAGATGCTCATCACCACGATGTCATTTTGATCTCTTGCTTCTTTTGCAAGCGTAAGATGTCCTTCATGAAGGAAACCCATTGTAGGGACAAATCCAATGGAATGCTGCTTCTCTTGATGCTGCTTGATCATGTCTTTTAGTTCATGAATATGGGAGACAACCTTCATTCCTTGATCCCCCCATATAAACCATCAAGGACTTCTTCTTTCATATGAAAGGTATGAGCATCCTCTGGGAATGTGCGTGCTTTTACTTCTTTTGTATATTGTATGAGCGCTTCTTCTAATACAGCATCGATTTGCGCGTATTGTTTCACAAATTTAGGTGTTCTAGACACGCCGTACCCTACCACATCATGGTAAACAAGAACTTGTCCATCTGCTTCAGATCCTGCCCCAATTCCGATCACAGGAATCTTTAGCATGTCAGTAATCCGTTTTGTCAGTTCACCAGGTACACACTCTAACACAAGAGCGATGGCGCCTGCTTCCTCACATTTCAGACTATCTTCAATCAATTTCTGTGCACTCTCTTTGTCTTTTCCTTGCACTTTATAGCCGCCAAGGACACCTACTGATTGAGGGGTGAGCCCTAAATGGCTTACAACAGGAATACCGCCTCTTGTAAGTGCTTGGATGGATTCAAATACTCCGTCTCCACCTTCAAGCTTTAATGCATCAGCACCGCTTTCTTGCATAATGCGTGCTGCATTTTTCATCGTTTCTTCTAATGAATAATGATAAGACATAAATGGCATATCCGTCACAACAAATGTGTCTTTTGCTCCTCTTTTGACTGCTTTTGTGTGATGAATCATATCATCCATCGTCACTTGCACTGTGGAATCAAGTCCAAGGACAACCATCCCAAGTGAGTCACCAACTAAGATCATGTCGACTTCCGCTTTTTCCGCTTGCTTTGCAGCTGGATAGTCGTATGCTGTCAGCATCACGATAGGTTCGTTTTGTTCTTTCATTTTGAAAAAATCTAACTTTGTCTTCATTTGTTCCTCCTCATTCTGGAGAGGAGATGGCTTGTCTGATCTCACACGCTTTTATCTCTCATGTGCAGACGAATCATCCCTCTGTCCAAGTCCCTTAGGATCAAGGCAGAAATTTATCGAATTTTTCTTCCTAACAGGTACAGTTCTTTTTCAGATACTGCCCACACGAAGTATATCAAAAATGTGCCGGGTGTTCCACTTAAGTTGACTTGATCTCAATGTCAGCGGAGTAGATGTTTTGGATTCCGCCCTCCGTTTCGAGTAAGAGAACGCCTTCATCGTTAATCCCAAGCGCCGTTCCAGCATATTGTCCATTGACGGTGCGTGCGATGATACGTTTTCCAATGGTCATCGCATACGATTCCCATAATTGTTTGATCGGAGCAAAACCATAAGTCATATATTCATCATACCTTTTTTCAAAGGTGGACATGATGGTTTGAATCAATGCCGCTCTGTCTACCTTTTCACCCAGTTCCATTTGCAAACTCGTCGCAACATCCTTTAATTCTTCAGGAAAATCATTAGCCGTCTGATTCACGTTAATGCCTGGACCAATAATGACTGCGTGAACTTGGTCAGCTTCTGCTTTTAATTCAGTCAAAATACCAACGACCTTTTTTCCGTTTAGCAAAATATCGTTTGGCCATTTGATTGATGGACTGAGACCCGTTTGCTGCGCTATGGCTTCAGCGATCGCGACAGATGCTAAAAGCGTCATTTGCGGCGCTTTGTGCAGCGGTATTTCCGGCCGGAGAATCAAACTCATCCAAATGCCTGTCCCATTTGGTGAATGCCACGTTCTTTGAAGGCGGCCTTTTCCGTTTGTCTGATGATCACTGACAACAAGCGAGCCGTGCGGGGCTCCTTTATTGACGAAGTCATGGGCAATGAGCTGAGTTGAGGCGACTTCTTCTTGAAAGTAAATATGCCGGCCAAACAGCTCTGTTTCCAAACCAAACAGAATTTCGTCTTCACTAATTTTGTCCGGTTTACGAAGCAGCCGGTATCCTTTTCTTCTGACCGCTTCGACCTCATATCCCTCTTTTCGCAAATCCTCTATATGCTTCCATACCGCCGTTCGGGAGCAGCCAAGCTCATCACATATTTGCTGGCTTGAGACAAAATCTTGCTCAGATGCTGTAAATAGTTCAATTAATCGTTTTCTAATCGCTGATCGCACGCTATGAGCCACTCCTCTATGGCTTCTTTTCGGTTTTCAAGCTGGTTTTGCAAAACGGCTTTTTTTACAGAAGAAAGCTCTTCTGCAATCCATTTACCAGCTGGCTTTTGCCGAAAGGCCATCAAATCTTTTCCTGACACTGCAAGGTCTTGAAGCTGTTTAATCGGCAACGCATCATATGAACGTTTCGCCGCCTCCAGCTCATCAAAGAAAATGCGGCGCTCATGTTTGAGTTGCGTGATTTTCATACTAGAAAGCAGGACATGTTCACCAGCTTCAAACATTTTTTCCGCATCCCAGTCACAATCAACATATTTGCTAATGGCAACGGCTTCTTTTAAAAGTTTCGTTGATAACTTCCATTCTTTTAAAAAGGACACCGCCTCCGCCCCATCTAGACCAAGTAAATGGATAAAGGCTCCCCACACCTCATCTAACCCATCCAATAAATAATACGGGAAAGCTTGGAACGTTTCATTCAGCTGATCCTTTTTGAGGCCAGGCAATTCTTCATACAATTTGGTGGAGATGAGCACCTTGATGGCTTGCTCACAGTAGCGGCCTTTTAAAAGTTTTTCCATTTCGATCTTTTTGCGTTCAACAGATATGTTAGCAAGCAGATGTTTATCTTTTTTCATTGCTTCTTCCGTCTCTTTAGAAAGCTCAAATCCGAGCTGGCTTAAAAACCGCACCGCTCTCATCATCCGAAGCGCATCTTCTTGAAAGCGGCATGCAGGATCTCCAACCGTTTGAATCCGTCTTCGCTTAATATCACGCTTGCCGCCTACATGGTCAATGATGTCACCATGAATATCCATGGCTACTGCATTGATCGTTAAATCTCTTCTTAAAAGATCTTCTTTTAGTGATGAAATAAACGCCACTTCTTTAGGCCGGCGAAAGTCTTCATATTCTGATTCAGTCCGAAACGTAGTGACCTCATAGCTGCCCCCGTCAAGTAACACAATAACAGTGCCATGCTCTTTGCCGACATCTACTGTTTTATCAAATAAAGACTCCACCACATCAGGTGTGGCATCTGTCGCAATATCGATATCTCCAATTTCCCTGCCTAAAAGGACATCTCTCACCGCACCGCCGACAAAATAAGCTTGATACCCATGTTCGTGCAGTGTATGTAAAATAGGGATCGCATGCGTGAATGGTTCATTCATCTTCAACATCACCTTCGATCAATTCTAAGTAAAGCTCTTCATACTCTCTCACAATTTTGTCAGAAGAGAAATTGGCTTCCACACTAGACTTGGCTGCCATCGATATTTGCTGATGGAGCGCATTGTCTTTCAGAATAGAGATGGCATGTTTTGCTGCTCCATCTACATCACCAAGCGGAACAAGGAATCCTGTCTCTCCATGTGCAATCACCTCTGGAATTCCTCCAACGTCTGTTCCTATACAAGGTACTCCGCATGCCATTGCTTCAAGTAGTACAAGACCAAAACTCTCTTTCTCAGAAAGCAGCAGCTTCAAATCACTAATCGAATAGAGCTCCTCCACTTTCTCTTGCTTGCCTAAAAATAACACGCGGTCCGTTAATCCAAGCTTTTTCACAAGCTCGCAAACAACCGATTTTTCAGGTCCGTCCCCAATCAGTAGCAGTTTTGCATTCACCTGTTCAGAAATCTGTTTAAACACATGGATCACGTCATGCACCCGCTTCACTTTACGGAAATTTGATACATGGATGACGACCTTCTCATCCTGCAGAAGACCATAATGCGTCCTCAGCACTTCGTGATCTTCACGCAAATATACACGCTCATCGACGAAATTATGGATCGTATCAATTTTTTTATTCGGTTTAATCAGATCGTATGTCTGCGCAGCTAATGAATGTGATACAGCCGTTACGCGGTCAGATGATTCGATCGCAAACCGGATGACTTCCTTTAAAGATGGGTCATAGCCTAAAACCGTAATATCCGTCCCGTGAAGGGTGGTGACGACTTTGACAGACTGTCCAGTCATTTGTTTGGCTAAGAACGCACAGACAGCGTGAGGGACCGCATAATGCGCATGAATAATATCAAGCTTCTCTCGTTTTGCCACTTCTGCGAGTTTACTTGCCAGTGCAAGGTCATAAGGCGGATATTGAAACACAGCATATTGATTGACATCCACCTCATGAAAATAAATATTCGGATACACTTTATTGAGTCTAAACGGAATACTCGAGGTAATGAAATGAACATCGTGCCCTTTTTCAGCTAAACGTTTTCCAAGCTCTGTGGCAATAATGCCCGATCCGCCAACACTTGGATAACAAGTGATTCCGATCTTCAATTTTTTCATAATTACCCCCCAAGTAAGTCATCGTCCATCAAAAGTGGCTTCTTTGTCAGAAACCCTTCTGCAAAAAGTTTATTGACTTCCCTTCCATACATCGACTCTCTCATTTTGACAAAATCAATATAACCATTTACAAGCGGTGTCTCCACTGAACTCTCTGTTTTGACAAATTGGCTTTTATACGCATGTAAGCTATCAATTTTTTGGTTCATCTCGTCTGAGATATCGATCACAAAATCTGGACGATGGTGGCCATTAATCATGTAATAATACATCTGGCTTATTTTATGCGCTGGCTGCTTGTATGAATCTTCAAATTTATGTATACCTGCAGAAAAAGCGGCCTCTTCTACAAGTGAACCCGCATGACCATGATCAGGATGTCGATCTTGGTGGTGCGGGGCAAAAATAAGTTTTGGTTTGTATGTTCGGATGACACCTGCAATTTCTTTCATCGCTTCGTCATTCAGATAAAGTCCTCTATCTGGCAGCGTGAGCTGTATTCGAGTCGTGACGCCTAAAATGTCAGCGGCTGCTCTGGCCTCTTCTTTTCGGCTTTCAACCGTTCCGTTTGAAGATAATTCAGCCTGAGTCAAGTCACAAATCCCAACACGTGCCCCTTTTTTTACGTATTTTGCAATCGTTCCACCCATACCGATCTCTACATCATCGCTATGGGCACCGAATGCAAGGATATCAAGTGGTTTCATGTGTTCCTCCGTTTTTTGCTACATCTCGAAAATCAAACGTACCTTTATTTAAATTCCTGACTAAAATTTCGGCAGTCCCCATATTGGTCGCTAATGGAATGGCATACACATCGCAAAGCCGGATGAGTGCAGATACATCCGGTTCATGCGGTTGTGCAGTGAGAGGGTCTCTAAAAAAGAGCACAAGATCCATTGCATTATCAGCAATCATGGCACCAATCTGCTGATCCCCTCCAAGTGGTCCTGATTGGAAACGATGAACGGGAAGCCCAGTCGCTTCTTTCACTCTTAAACCTGTGGTTCCTGTTGCATAAAGTGTATGATCTGCCAAAAGATCTCGATACGCAATGGCGAATTGAATCATGTCACTTTTTTTCTTATCGTGAGCGATTAAAGCAATGTTCATCAGGGGTCCACTCCTTATTAGTCGATAATATTTTCTAAGCCATAGACGAGTTGATCAATATGCATCACCTGTTCAACAGAAAGCTTCACACCTGACATAAATGATGCACGGTTATAAGAATCATGACGGATCGTGAGCGTCTGTCCGTCCATTCCAAACAGCACTTCTTGATGTGCAATCATGCCTGGAAGTCTTACGCTGTGAAGGCGGATGCCATCATAATCTGCTCCTCGAGCACCTTCGATTAGTTCTTTTTCTTCAGGGTGCCCCTGCTTTTTGCTTTCTCTTACTTCAGCAATCATTTCAGCCGTTTTTAATCCTGTACCGCTCGGAGCATCCAATTTTTTATCATGATGAAGCTCAATGATTTCAACATCAGGAAAATAATTCGCTGCCATTTTGGCAAACTTCATCATTAAAACAGCACCAACAGCAAAGTTAGGCGCAATAATACAGCCTATCCCTTTTTCTTCTGTTAATTGCTGAAGTTCTTTTAGGTCGTCTTCTGAAAAACCTGTTGTGCCTACAACTGGACGTACGCCATGTTCAAGGGCTTTTCTTGTATGTACTTTACCGATTTCTGGGGTCGTCAAATCAATTAATACATCCGGTGCTGTTTCTGAAAGACACACGTCAATATCCGTATAAATGGGCGCATCAGATGTTGTATGAAGCACATCTGATAGCTTTTTCCCCTCATGTGTGTGATCAAGTGCTGCTACTAGTTCAAAATGGCTTGTTTCTTCTGCCAGCTTGACAGCCTCTATCCCCATTCTTCCTCTTGCTCCAGCGATTACAACTTTGATGGTTTGATTCGTCATCTTCTCTACTTCCCTTCTTTTTTCGTCCAGCGGTCTTTGTCTCTTGTATTGAATTTATGCATCACACGATCATGGGCTTCTTCAAGTGATATATTGAGTGAATTGGCAAGGCATGTTAACACAAATAGCACATCACCAATTTCTTCTTCCATGCTTTTCTCTGTTTCCGTTGTTTTTTTCGGCTTTTCTCCATAGTAATGGTTAACCTCTCTTGCCAGCTCACCTAATTCTTCTGTCAGACGGGCCATCATGGCAAGCGGGCTGAAATAGCCTTCTTTAAATTGTCCTATGTAATCATCGACTTCTTGCTGCACGTGACGCAGCGTTTTTTCATTCGTCATGAAGCTCATCCTCCTATCCATCTCTTACATGTTAGCGAAATCATAAATATTTGACAAATGTTTAAAACTCAGTTTGCTTGTTTCTCTTCCATACCATATAATATTATCGCTGTCTAAGCAAAAAAAGGAGTGATCTTTTGCTAAAAGAAATTCGTCTTAAAAATATCGTATTTATTTTAATAGGATCTGCGATTTTTTCTTTCGGCCTTGTTCATTTTAATATGCAGAACAACTTGGCGGAAGGCGGATTTACAGGTATCACACTGCTTTTATATTTTCTATTTCACATTGATCCATCTATTTCAAACCTTGTGTTAAACATTCCGATCTTTTTTATCGGCTGGAAAATGCTTGGCAGAACCATGTTTACATATACAATTGTCGGAACCGTCAGTCTTTCTGTCTTTCTAGCCATCTTCCAGCGCTTTCAAATACATATGCCTCTTCAGCACGATTTAGCCTTAGCCGCACTTTTTGCAGGTGTGTTTATCGGAACAGGCCTCGGAATCATCTTTAAATTCGGCGGGACAACAGGCGGCGTTGACATTATTGCAAGATTGATCAACAAACATTATCAAGTCGCAATGGGAAGAACGATGTTTATCTTCGACGCGTGCGTCATTACCATCTCTCTCACCTATTTAAATTACAAAGAAGCCATGTATACACTTGTTGCCGTATTTGTTGCTGCAAAAGTCATCGACTTCATGCAAGAAGGCGCTTACGCTGCCAAAGGAGCGATGATTATTTCTGAAAAGGATGACATCATTCAAAAGAAAATCACAGAGGAAATGGAGCGTGGAGTGACCATTTTAAAGGGTGTCGGCTCCTATACGAAACAGGAACGCAACGTCCTTTACTGCGTCGTTCCAAAAAATGAGCTTGTCCACCTCAAGAGCGTCGTAACTTCCGTCGATCCTCATGCCTTTGTATCAGTGAGTGACGTGCATGACGTACTTGGTGAAGGCTTCACATTAGATGAACATAAAAAGCCGCTCAATCCCCATTAAAAAAGAAGCCCGATAACGGTGCTTCTTTTTTTATGACTTTGGATAATCGGCTTGTCTCTTTTGCTTTTTTTCTTTTTCAGCACGGTATTTCCTAAACCCAACATACGTTAAAGTGAGTAAAATCATACTTCCTGTTGTTAAAATGACCCATAAAAGCGATGGATCCGCTTCATCTTGATCAACGTTCGCAAACACACTTGATAAATCCTCTTCGAGTTTCGTGAGACGCTCAAGCTTTGTCCCACTCGATGCTTTTAAAAATTCACCTTGTTCAATTACTTCCATGTGCTGCTTAATCGTTTGCAGCTTTTCAGGCGAGATATCAATGGTTAAACTCGGATAAATCATATCATACAATGAAACCAGCTCATTCCAAGTTTCATAGAACGTCGTCGATTCTGGATCTTTTACTTCTTTCTTTAATGTCGGAAAAGACCCCATAATCGGCTTCTCGAGAGATCCCCAAAGAGGTTCTGAATTTGATTGTATCGCATCGAGAAGCATTCTAAACTGAGAGGCATACCGAAGTTTTTCGCGCTCATTTAAGTCTTCCTGCGGGAGTCCTTTAATGATATCTTGATAGCCAAGTGTAATTTGCCGAACCTGCGTATTCGTCAAAGTTCCGCGCCAATTCTCAGCTTTAAATGTCTTTTCAGCATACAATGCAACTTGTAATGCCTCATCATATTTAGCTTGTCTCGTTAATTGAAAGATTGAATCTGATAGTTCCGTTAATTCTTGCAGCGCTTTAGCAGCTGTTGTTTCCTCACCTTTTGCAGCAGCTGGATGCAAGACAAGAAATAATAATAGAATCATCGCGATTGACTTTCGTTTCATGCAAGTCCCTCCTAGCCTTTCTCCATACAGCGTATGAAGAAAAGGACAAGGTTAGACCAACATTGTTAAGGGAGTTCAAGCTTGACCGATTTTTTCGAGATGACAAGATAATACGAAACAAGAAGAACGGCAATACTTAACCAAAACGTCACGTAGCCGATCTCATTTGAATAGGCAGAAAGCATAGAATAACGCGGCATCATTCCAAATACATAATCAATCACATCATTATGTAAAATCCATATGCCTGCTACAACCAAATGACGCATTTGAAAACGATAATACGGCGCAAATAACACAGCCTGTACCGCCATCGCAAAGTGCGAACCAATTAGCATATATCCTTCCCAAGGAAAATCATCAACAGAAACGAGCACGAAAAGATTCATCCCTACAGCCCATAATCCATATTTGATCAAGGTGACAAGGGCCAGTGCTTCAAAATAAGGAGCATGGCGTTTCATTAGAAAGGCTAGTAATACAAATAAAAAGAAAAAGCTTGCCGTCGGACTGTCTGGAACAAAAGGTAAAAAGATAGCCGGCGTCTCAACGAGCTGCGGGATATACCAGTAGTAGCCGTACACAGTACCAAGAAAGTTGACAATGAGCACCAGCACAAGCATGTAGCGTGTGGCTAGCAAATATTGAATCCATCTCATATTTCTCTTCACTCACGATCTGTTAAAATCAGAAAAAAGCTGACAGCGCCAGCTTTTTTCTCCTTTTGAGTATATCCTTGTACTTGCATTTAAACAACTGAATTATTTAGATTTGACCTCAGATAAATATTTCGAGAGCTTTTCAAGTTCTTCATCGCTGCCTTTAAAAATGCCCTTAGGCATGTTGCCTTTACCTTCTACAGCGATTTTCGCAATTTCCTCTGGTGCTAAACCATTGTCAACAAGTGACGGTCCAGCTGCCCCGCCTTGCATATTATCTCCGTGACAGGAGATACATGTCTGCTCTTGATAGATTTTATACTCTTCAGCTGAGGTATCAATCTCTGCTTCTTTCTTGATTTCACCTTGCTTCGCAGCTGCTTCCCAGTCATGAGTAGCAACAGATTCCCATGTTAAATAGGTTGCTGCACCAACTGCAAGAATCATCATCCCAACTGCAATTGGTCTTCGATATGGCCTGCGTTCAGGACCAGAATCAAGAAATGGTGCGAGTAAAAGAGCACCAAACGCAATTCCAGGCATAATCATTGCGCCAACTACCGTATAGCTCCCTGCAGCAAACTCATATTTTAACAACTGGTACAAAAATAGGAAATACCAGTCTGGCAGCGGAATATAGCCCGTATCTGTCGGATCAGCCATCCGCTCAAGCGGAGGTGCATGAACAACAGTTAGGACAAGAAATCCAATTAAAAAAACAGCACCCACAAGCCATTCCTTTAAAAGAAAGTTCGGCCAAAAGGCTTCGGTTTTTCCCGGATATTCGGAATAGTCTTTAGGTATGTTAGGTTTTCTTTCTGCCGGTATTCTGGAATCTCCGACAAACTTCATCCCTTTTCCCCTATGCAAAGTCATCCCCTCCTCATTGAACATTCATCAAACGCAAAATTTTACAGCGGTCCAGAAATTCCTTGCTTACGAATCATAATAAAGTGGGCAGCCATCAGCCCAAATAATGCCGCTGGCAAGAAAAAGACATGGATAGCGAAAAATCTCGTCAGCGTTTGTGCACCTACAATGTCAGGATGACCTGCAAGCAGCGTTTTAATCTCTTTCCCAATGAAAGGTGTCGCCTCTGCAATTTGAAGACCAACCTTCGTCGCAAATAGCGCCTTCATATCCCACGGTAAAAGATATCCTGTAAAACCAAGTCCAAGCATCACAAAGAAAATGAGCACACCGACAATCCAGTTTAGCTCTCTAGGCTTTTTATACGCCCCTTGGAAAAAGACCCTCAGCGTATGTAAAAACATCATAACAATGACTAGACTCGCACCCCAGTGGTGCATCCCTCTTACAATCTGTCCAAATGCCACTTCATTTTGCAAATAATAGACAGATTCCCATGCGTTTTTAATATCCGGTACATAATACATCGTTAAAAACATGCCCGAAAGGACTTGAATGACCGTCACAAAAAACGTTAAACCGCCAAAACAATACACAAAAGCAGAGAAATGATGTGCTGGATTGACGTGCTCTGGCACTTCATGATCCGCAATGTCTCTCCATATCGGTGTGATGTCCAGCCGCTCATCTACCCAATCGTAAATCTTGTTAAGCATCGTTACCCTTCCCCTTTCGGCACAGCTTTTCCAAGATAGAGGTATCCGTCCTTCACTTGCTGCTTATAATGATCAAGCGGTGCAAGCGGTGGAGTTCCGGGTACGTTTGTACCATCCTTGTCGTACAGCCCATAATGGCATGGGCAGAAAAATTTGTTTGGATTTTTCGGATCACTGTTCCAGTTCACTGTACATCCCAAATGTTTACAGATTGGCGATAAAGCGACAATGTCATCCCCTTCTTTGTACACCCATGCAGACCTAGATTCCTTTGACTCATACCATGCATCTACTTGATCAATTTTAAAGTCAAAGCGCTTCGGTTCTCTTGTCAGTTCATCTACACTGACAACTTGAACCATATCCTGATCCTCTGTTCCTTTTAGCACAGGGTCAAGCGCAAAGCGAACCATAGGCATGAGCATTCCAGCGGCCATAAATCCCCCCACGCCGGTCAACGTGTAATTCAAAAATTGACGCCTGGACACTCCATGTCTCTTCTCGCTCATTTTTTTCTCCCCCCCTCAGGTCGTCAGCTACTTTATAACTGAATTAGAAAAAATTTCATAAAACTAGGACACCCTCATAATATATCAATCTATTCACAAGGTCAACAGCCTAAAAAGCTATGTACAATGCAAATGTAAGGGTTTTTATGACGGGTTCCATTTTTGTAACAAAAAGTTCAAAATTTGTTCTACACTGTCTTGAATGACTTTTTGCTTTAAATTGACCTTTAAATGCTCAAGCGGAACAGACTGCAATATAAATGCCGATTCGCTCACTTCTAGCTGTTCTTTCCATTTATTATCAGATGTGATAAACACAACATGCTGAAAATGTTCTTGCAATGATTGTTTTACTGCAAGTATGTCTTCTTGCTTACGATGATTTACTTCTAAATATGTATGTGGAGGAAAAAGAAACACTCTGCCTTTCAGTTGCCTTTCAAGATCTTCTGCCACAAGCATTGTAAACTCACCTAAAGACACGGTTTGTTTGATATGGCTCGCATTTATCCCAACTAATGGAATGATAGCGGTATCAATGTAATCTTTAGATTGTAAAAAGAGATCCGCATCCTCCGCCTGAAACTTCATCTAGTTCCCCTCTTTCATCACATAAGCCCTGCCTGTATAGGGCAAGGCTTATTGGCTTGGTTTATGATAATAGGCTTAATTCTTTTGCTAACTTATTAAATGTTTCTTGATCATGACGGTCAAGCGCTTCATCGATTTCTTTCATCAGCCGTTCTTTTTGGAAAGTAGCGATAGAATGCTCTAGCACTTTCTCAGCAAGATCTTTATCTTTTTCATTTTCATAAAGATCTTTAGGAATATGAGGGTTTGTTTCAAGTACAGCGGCATATTCCGGCGAACGATATGCAGATCGGAAATTCAATTGAATAAATAAATCTTGCTGTTTATTCAAACGAATATCATGAAATGATTTTTCTGCATCTGTCGTCATGATATTTTCTTTATAAAATCTAAAGGGAACTTCATCCACACAGTGTGTTGACATAATAATTCCCCTTGGGCAAAATTCGGCTTGCTCTACAAAATGAACCTTTTCCATCAAAGAGTCGTGACTCATTAAATAATTTAATATCCAAACACACTCTCTTCGCTTTAACTGATAATGGTTTAAGAACCACCGGATAAATTCCTTCTTTTCATTGACAGAAACAGGGGTCTGCATGTTATTCCCTCCTCTATCGTAAATTAAATTGCTATACATGAATTATTCAACAAACCAGTTCTTCATTCCTGCAAACTATAAGGAAATTTCGTCTTCAATTCTTAAAATCGTTTCTTCAATTTCTTCATTCGTGCCATCTTTCTGAAGAACTTTTCGTAATAACGGCAAGGCTTCTTTTTGTCTGCCTTCTTCTAAAAGGAACGAAGCATATTCATATAAAAAGTCACGTTCCTCATCAAAATCAGGCAGAGCAAGTTTGAAATACTCAGCGGCTTCATCGTATTCTTCTCGTCCGACAGAAGCAGAAGCAGCATACCAATTCCATTTTGGATCTTCTTCCCCAAAGCTTTTAACCTCTTTAATCACATCCAGAATTTCATCAAACAGCTCTTCATTTAAATAGATCGCAAGCAGCGTTTGAACCGCTTCAATATATCCTGGATCAAGAGCAAGTGCTTCTTGAAGCAATTTTTTCGCATCTTCCGAATGGCCATTTTTCAAATCAATCTTTGCCCCATATAAATATAACTCTTTGTTATACTCATCCACTTTAATTCCTTCTTTTACTATCTCTAAAGCTTCATGATATAGTCCTTCTTCCTCATAGCTTTTGGCTAAAGGCATATAAAGTGACGAATACGAAGGATCAATATCTTTTAGTTCAGAAAGCTGCTGAATAGCCGTTTTCGTTCTGCCAGCCCTCATCGCTGTAAATCCATAGCCAAAAAGTGTATTTGGATCCACTTGATCCTTTACAGCCTTTTCATACCATTCAAGGGCATCTTCAAATTCTCCAGCTGTGCTTAATGATTCAGCGAGCCGCTGATATACATTGACACCGCCAATTTCATTTTGTTGATCGGCCACTTTGTAGAAATAGTCGGCTGCTTTCTTTGAAAGACCTTGAGAAAAATACAATTCCCCTAAAGCAAAATCAATGACGGCTTCATGAGGTAGTAACTCTTTCGCTTTTAAAAGCTTTTGTTCACTGACTTCAAATAGTCCTTGCATTTGATACAAATCTGCCATTAACAATAAACTCTCTGGATACGCATCGTCATCTTCAGGAATCGTTTCAAGAACTGCTATTGCCTTCTCTTCTTCGTCAGAGTCTATTAAAAGCTCTGCATAAAAACAGGTTAATCCTGTTTCTTCTGGATATAAATCATGTAAATCACTAATGAGATTCCGTGCTTTATCAATATCTCCCCAGTCATAATATAACTGAGCTGCCTGCGCTTTTTCTTCATCATGAAGATGCTTCTCTGCTTGAGCAAGTGTTTGGAGTCCCTTTTCAGTCTCACCCGCCTCAACTAATTTTATGGCTTCTTGTAATGAACTATTCAAATCAAACCGTTCCTTTCTGTTTCCAAAAACCTAAACTGTTGTTACTTCATATCATAATCGACAGCTGCATATCCAGCAAATATGTTGCTCTTTTAACATGAAGCCATTTTTGTGTTTTGAAGACTCTTTTTCAATCAATACTTTACTAAACTGACGATTTGTAAACCGAATACGCTAAAAAATTGTTTTTGAATCAGCAAAATGCTCTTTTTCAAGGTTTCACCTTGAGACAAGCTATGCTATAGTTCTTTCAAATATGCAAAAGGAAAGAAAAAGCCTGAGGAAATCCTCAGACTGTTTGCGTTAAGTATTCAATGTGTTCAAAGAAATTTGGGTAAGATACACGTACTGCATCTGTATCTTCAATCTCGATTGCTTGCTCTGTTATACATGCCGCAATTCCTAACATCATACCAATTCGATGATCTCCGTAGCTTGAGACGACTGCGCCGCCTTTAAGGCTCGTTTTACCATGAATCTTCATTCCATCATCTGTTGCTTCAATATGAGCACCTAGTTTTTTAAGTTCTGAAACGACTGTATCAATACGATTGGTTTCTTTCACTTTTAATTCAGCGGCATCTTTAATGATCGTTGTTCCTTCTGCTTGAGTAGCTAGGAGCGCAATAATAGGAATTTCGTCGATGAGTCTAGAGATCATATCACCTGAAATGTCGATCCCTTTTAATGAAGAGGTAGAGATCGTTAAATCACCGTACGGTTCTCCGCCTTTAGCATCCACTTCTTGAATGTCGAGGTCTGCACCCATTTGTTTTAGCACATCTATAATACCAGTTCTCGTTTTGTTCAAACCGACATTTCTCAATACAATCCGGCTGTTTGGAACGATAGATCCAGCCACTAAGAAAAATGCAGCTGAAGAAATATCTCCAGGGACAAATACATCTGTTGCTTTTAACGTTTGTCCACCTTCAATTGAAACACTTTGTGCATCTTCATGTAGCGAGACACCAAACATTGATAACATTCTTTCGGTATGGTCTCTTGATTTATGCGGTTCAGTTAACGTCGTTGTTCCTTCTGCCTGCAGTCCAGCTAGAAGGACAGCCGACTTAATCTGGGCACTGGCAACTGGAGACTCATAAGAGATAGCTTTTAAATTGCCCCCACGAATAGAAAGCGGTGTATATTCACCATTTGCTCTACCATCGATCTTGGCTCCCAATTGTCTTAACGGACCTGTTACCCGTTTCATCGGTCTTTTGGCAATACTTTCGTCTCCGATCAGCGTACTGTGGAACTCACAGCCAGCCAAGATTCCCATCATTAAACGAATGGTCGTGCCTGAGTTACCAACATCGAGAATATCGCTCGGCTCTTTAAGTCCTTTTAGTCCCTTGCCATGAATGACAACATCTGTACCTTTTTGTTCGATGTCGACACCCATTTTTCTAAAACAATCAATCGTGCTTAAACAATCAGCGCCAGGAAGAAAGTTTTTTACTACTGTAGTCCCGTCAGCAATAGCGCCAAACATCACAGATCTATGAGAAATGGATTTATCTCCTGGAATATGAATTTCTCCATTCATAGGAGCACTTTTATGAATTTTCATGTTCCTCACCTCAATCAGCATAAAATGTATCGTAATTTGCTCTATTTTTTATACAGAGTTCTGCCCGCTTTCGATCGTCATCTGTTTGAAAACTGATGCGTAAAATCCCGTTAATGTCTTCTCGCGTCTCAATAATACGGATATTTGTAATACTAATGTTTTCATTTGCTAGATATCCTGTAATTTCCGAAATAACACCAGGATGATCAGGCACATCGACATAAAGATCATAAAAAGCAGGGATCGCTCCTTTTTTCCTTAAAGGCAGGCCGTCGCGATATTCCTTGGCCTCTTGGAAATAAGAGAATAACCCCTCAGCATCTTCTTGTTGCACAAAGGATTCAATGCGGTCAATCTCTTTTTTCCATTCATGAAATCGGTCTAAAATCTTGTTTTTATTATGCAAAAGGATATCGCGCCACATTGCAGGATTACTTGATGCAATACGGGTAATATCTCGAAAGCCTCCTGCAGCAAACCGTTTTACAAGAGGAAATTCTTCTTCAAAATGATGCGCTTGATGCACAAGACTGGCAGCGACGATGTGTGGAAAGTGACTAATCACACTTGTCACAGCATCATGTTCTTCGGGTGTCATTTCAATGAAATGAGCATTGGTTCCCTTCAGCAGATCCTTCAAACGGTCAACAGCCTGACGACTTGTTACCTTTGCTGGCGTTAAAATGTAGAATGCATTTTCAAATAAAAAGTCTTTCGCTGCAATGACACCTGACTTATGAGATCCTGCCATCGGATGCCCGCCAATAAATTGGTAATGATCAGGCAACGTTTTTTCAGCAAAGTGAACGACCTTTTGCTTTGTGCTCCCTACATCCGTAATCGTGAGCTCTCTTTCAATTCCAGATGCTGCAATATCACTTAACATTTTGACGGTTTGTTGTACTGGCGTTGCCAAAATAATCGTTGCTGATGCTTTTAAGCCTTCTATAAAGGACTCGGCAGTCGCGTCGATGATCCCTAGTTTTGTTGCAGCAATCATTTGTTCTTTAGAGACATCATAGCCTACAATTTTTTTATGTGGAAATTCTTTTTTAATCGACAGTGCAATAGAACCACCAATTAAACCGAGCCCAGCGATTAATATGGTTTCGTTTGCTTCATTCATGTTCATCACCTGATTTTTCGCGAAAATTAAACAAGCTGTTTCAATAGCTTATATGTATATTGGATGAGTTACAACGAAAGCCATATCCCATAAACAGGATATGACTTCATTGTTATGCTACGCACGAATGCCTTGTAATAAATCGGCAAGTGTAGTTAGGATTTCTTCATTTTGCTCCTTTGTTCCAACAGTAATACGTAAAGAAGTTGGGAATCCAAGAGCTTGACCAGATCGAACGATATAGCCCTTTTTCAAAAGTGCATTGAACAGCTCATCAGCATCTCTTTTAAAATCAATTAGCACAAAGTTTGTTTGAGACGGATAGATAAATAATCCAAAGCGGTCTGCAAATTCTTGATACTGCTTGAGACCTGCTTCATTTTTTTCCCTGCACGATTGAATGAAGTCTTGATCTTTTATGGCTGCACGTGCAGCTGCCTGAGCGATACGACTTGTATTAAATGGCTCTCTCGCAGGTTCAATGGCGGTAATCAATTCCTCTGAAGCAACCCCATAACCTACTCGAAGTGCCGCAAGTCCATATGCTTTAGAGAATGTGCGCAGTACAATGACATTTTGATAGGCTTTTAATAGAGATAAACTGTTCGGAAAGTCTTCCGCGCGAACATATTCAAAATATGCTTCATCTAGAACGACAAGCACGTGAGCAGGCACTTGATCTAAAAACGATACGAGCTCAGATTCTGACAAATGATTTCCTGTCGGATTGTTCGGGTTACACACCCAAACGACTTTTGTGTTGTCATCCATCGCATCCAGCATTCCCTTTAGATCATGAGCTCCACCATTTAGAAGTGGTACTTCTCTAATCTCTGCATGCTCAATCACTGCATTGTGACGGTATTGCGGGAATGACGGAGATGGGATCACCGTATTTGTATGTTGATCAAGGAATGCCCTAGCAATAATTTGCACAAGTTCATCTGAGCCATTCCCGAATATTAATTGTTTTTCATTTACTTGAAGAAACTCAGCCAGTTCCGTTCTTAAACTTGCGCTGTATCCGTCTGGATAAATCGCTAAATGTTCAAGTTCAGCTTGTATGGCCTCTCTTGCATGTGTGGAACATCCAAAAGGGTTTTCATTTGAAGCCAATTTCACAATTTTGTCTAATTGATATTCTTTTTTGACCTCTTCAATTGGTTTCCCAGGTTGATACGGTTTTAGCTGTTTTAATTGATCTTTGATTTGCAAAATGTTTCACCTCATTTGAATGAATAGAGGGGACTAAATGTTTTTGCATATGTTTCAAATTCTCTTAAAGCCTCTTGGCGTGTATCACTTGCTACTAATTGTTCTTGAAGCTCTTCAATTTTTTTGACAAGCGCACTGCCGACAACGACACCATCACTCATTTTATTCATTGAGTCTACTTGTTCTCTTGTTGAAATACCAAAACCTACAGCAACTGGTATTTGACTCAGCTCTTTCACTTGTTGAATAAAATCTGTAATCGATGCGTCGAAAGATTGTCTGACACCTGTGACGCCGAGAGATGAAACACAATACACAAAACCTTCTGCCTGCTCTACAATTTTTTCTAATCGTTCCTTGCTTGTTGGTGCAACGAGTGATATATATGAAATGTCGTGTGCTTGACAGTTCTTCTGCAGCTCGCTGCTCTCTTCAAAAGGCAAGTCGGGTGTTAAGAGTCCCGAAATATGATTTTTGCGCAGTAAAGCGAAAAAGTATTCTGTGTCTAATTGTAACACAGGATTATAATACGTAAATAGAATTACAGGAATTTTTACGCCGTTTTTTTTCATCTTTCCTGCTAATTCTATCGCTTTTACGATATTCATACCATGATGAAGCGCTCTTTTAGAAGCTCTTTGAATGACAGGGCCGTCCGCTAACGGATCAGAATACGGCACACCTAGTTCAATCGCATGTGCCCCTGCTGCTTGAAGCGCGAGGGCTAAATCAATGGTGATCTCTTCTGATGGATCACCCGCTGTAATAAAGGGAATAAATAATTTCTGACCTTGCTCTAATTGAAATGTGATCATTTTGTTTCACCCTCACTTTCAAGCACATTCATTAATGTATGCACGTCCTTATCTCCTCTGCCTGACAAGCAGACAAGGACAATGTCGTCTTCACTCATGTTCTGGCTCATTTCAAACGCTTTGGCTAAAGCATGTGCAGATTCGATTGCTGGCAGGATTCCTTCTTTTTCTGTGAGCAGCTTTAACGCATCTAGTGCTTCTTGATCTGTCGCACTCACATATTGAACCCGGCCGCTCGCATGCAAGTACGCATGCTCTGGCCCGATCCCCGGATAGTCTAATCCAGCTGAAATGGAATAGGGCTCAATAATTTGACCAAATTCGTCTTGAATCAAGTATGTCAAAGATCCATGTATGACACCTTTTGTCCCTTTCGTGATGGTCGCTGCATGAAGCGGAGTGTCGATTCCTTTTCCAGCAGCTTCTACACCAATGATATCGACCTCTTCATCTAAGAACGCCCGGTACATCCCTATCGCATTGCTCCCTCCGCCAACACAGGCAACGACTTTATGAGGAAGCTGCCCTTCCTTTTCAAGTATCTGCGCTTTTGCCTCATCTCCGATCATCCGCTGAAATTCACTGACGATTTGAGGATACGGATGAGGTCCAACGACTGAGCCGATCATATAAAAGTGGTCACTGCAATGCTGGACCCAATAGCGGATGGCTTCATTGGTTGCATCTTTTAATGTTCCGTTCCCGCTTGTGACAGGTATGACTTCAGCGCCGAGTAGTTTCATTCGGAACACATTGAGTGATTGTCTTTCCACATCTTCTTTTCCCATAAATACAGTGCAGGATAAACCGAATTTTGCGGCCACTGTTGCAGCAGCTACACCGTGCTGACCTGCTCCTGTTTCGGCGATGATATTTGATTTCCCCATTTTTTTCGCTAGCAGTGCCTGCCCAAGCGCATTGTTAATTTTATGAGCGCCTGTATGGTTTAAATCTTCTCTTTTTAAATAGATTTTAGCACCGCCGAGATATGCCGATAATTGATCAGCATATGTGAGTGCAGTTGGTCTGCCTGAATAGTTTTTCAAAAGCGATATATATTCCTTTTGAAAAGCAGGGTCTTCTTTTAATTCACGAAAAGCTTGTTCGATCTCTTCTAGTGGCTGCATGAGCGTTTCAGGAACGAATTTCCCTCCAAATTCTCCATATCTGCCAATCTCATTTGGATATGCGTACATGGTTCAACATCCTTTCTTCGAGCGCTTTCATCTTTGTACTGCTTTTCTTCCCGTTTTCTTCTATACCGCTTGAAAGGTCTATGGCGTCTGGACCAAAAGCAAGCAGATCTATTATGGTATCTGGCGTGATCCCGCCAGCAATGGCGCAAGTTTTCCCCAGTTGTTTTGCAAGCTGAACATATGAAGGCACTGCCTCCCATGCAAAAGCTGTTCCAGAACCGCCTCTCATTCCTTTCACTTTCGCATCAATGAGAAAACCGTCGACACTTGGAGCGAATGCCGTCATATGTTCAAGTGTGTCGTTTACATCGGGTTCGTGATGGAACACTTTCCAAACGAGCGCCTTCGTTTGTTGTTTGATGTCGCTTGCATCTTCTGGCGTCTCATCACCATGAAGCTGCACAATATCTAAGGGGAGGTTGTTTGTAATCTCGCACACTTTTGGTGTTTTTTCATTCACAAATACCCCCACGATCTCTTTTTTACATTTTACTTGTGACAGCCAGTGTTTCACTTGATCTGGATCAACCCGTCTTTTACTCGGCGCAAAAATAAAACCGATGGCATCCGCTTGTGATTGCGAGATGCATGCGACATCCTCTTGTGAGACAGCCCCGCAATATTTTAAATAAGGTTTCATCCTATTCATTCTCCGAACAATGCCTGAACGGCTTTCTCCTGTGATTGTTCCCTCATTAAAGATTCACCAACAAGAACGGCATTTGCTCCGTGCTGTTTCACAAAGGTCAGATCATCAAATGTCTTTATGCCACTTTCACTTACTAGTAATACGTCTTTTGGAACAAGTGGCGCGATCTCTTTTGTTTGTTCAACAGTTGTTGTAAACGTATTGAGATTCCGGTTGTTCACACCGATGATCTCAGGAGTGAATAGGTGTAAGATCTTTTCTAGTGTATGTGCTGCATGTACTTCAACGAGGACATCCATTCCTTTTTCTTTCGCTTCTGTATAGAGCTCATACAGCTTTTGCGGCTCAAGCACCTCTCCAATTAATAAAATGGCATCTGCCCCTATCCGTTTCGATTCTTCTACTTGTATAGAGTCAATAATGAAATCTTTTCTTAAAATAGGACGTGTGATGTGTTCTTTAATAAGAGACAAATATTCGTTTTTCCCTTGGAAAAACGGTTCATCCGTTAAGACAGATAAACAATCTGCATTTGATGTTTCGTATGCTTTTGCTGTCTGTAAAGGATCAAAATGAGGCTGAATGATGCCTTTGGAAGGAGACGCTTTTTTCACCTCAGCAATCAGTCCGATCGAGCGGTGAGGATTCATAAGGGCTTCTTTAAATGATTGTCTTTCATAATGTCCTTCCTCAGGTAATTGCAAGGTTTGCACATGTTCTTTTTTACGGGCGATAATTTCATTAAGCATAGATCTCTTCCTCTTTCGTTTTTTGTTTTAGACGGGCTAATTGTTCTTTAGCTGATCCGTTTTTGATCGTTTCTAATGCTTTCATTGTTCCTGCCATCAGACTCTCTGCTTTTCCTGCCACATATAATGCGGCCCCAGCATTAAGCGCTGTAATATGAAGCGGCGCTCCACCTGCTTGATAATTCAATATATTCTGAATCAATTTGGCGCTTTCTTCTGGTGATTGGACCTGAATGTCTGATAAATGCCCTTTTTCAAGTCCGAAGTCTTCTGGGTTTAACGTATATTCTGTCATGACACCTTTTTTGAGTTCAATGATGTATGAATTTGCTGTAATGGTTAATTCATCCAGCCCATCATCTCCGCAAACAAACAGGACATGTTCTGGCTCTAAAGGAGCAAGAGCTTTCGCCATGAGCTTTGCCTTTTCCTTTGCATACACACCGATGATTTGCTTTTTGGCCTGCATCGGGTGGCAAAGCGGTCCTAATAAGTTAAATACCGTCCGAAATCCGAGCTGCTTGCGTACAGCGGCTACTTGTTTCATAGAAGAATGATAGAGCGGTGCAAATAAAAAGCCCATGTTTTTCTGCTGTATTTGTCGTCTTGTTTCTTCAGGTGTGGATTGAATTTGAATACCAAGACATTCTAGCACGTCAGCACTCCCGCTTTTAGAGGAAACGGAACGATTTCCGTGCTTGGCGATTTTCGCCCCAGCAGCCGAAGCAACGATGGCGGCGGCTGTTGATATATTAAATGTTGATAAACCATCGCCTCCTGTACCGCACGTATCAACGACATCAAGTGACCTTTCTACTGGTGCTGCATGCTGCCTCATGGCTTTCACGAAGCCTGTCATTTCTTCGGCTGTTTCTCCTCGATGCGCTAAAATAGATAGACTAGCAGCGACTTCAGCATCTGTTAACGAGCCGCTCATCATATCATGCATCAGGCCATTCGCTTCTTTTTCTGATAGTTTTCCTCCATTAACAAGAGCTGATAGTCGTTGATTCATTTGGCACACTCTCCTTTTCTGAGAAAATATGTTCAGCAAGCTGAATGGCTTTTAGAAGTGCTCCTGCCTTATTACATGTCTCTTCCCATTCGTTTTCTGGAACGGAATCAGCGACAATGCCGGCACCTGCTTGTATAGAAGCAGTCTGATGTTTGACGCTCATTGTGCGTATGGTAATACAGGAATCGATATTGCCGTCGAAACCAATATAGGCAATACAGCCGCCATACGTCTCTCTTGGCTCAGGCTCCATTTCGTTTAATAATTGCATCGCCCTAATTTTTGGGGCGCCTGTCAATGTGCCTGCTGGAAAAGCGGACATAAGCGCGTCTACTGGATGTGTATCCTGCTTCAGCTTCCCTGTCACAATAGAAATAATGTGCATGACGTGCGAAAAGTTCACGACTTTTGTAAAAGTTGGGACAGACACACTGCCGTATTCTGCTACACGCCCCACATCATTTCGAGCCAGATCCACTAGCATGTAATGTTCTGCTTTTTCTTTTTCATCATCGAGCAACTCTCTTGCTAGTGCATCATCTTCTTCTTTTGTCATTCCTCGTTTTCTTGTACCAGCAATTGGATGGATTTCTAAGTGACCGTTTTTCGCATGGATTAATCGTTCTGGCGAGCTTCCCACTAAGTCTCGATCTTTTAATTTCATAAAATACATATACGGTGATGGATTGACGATCCGAAGCACACGATATAATTCAAATGAGCTCACTGTCACTGGAATGTCAAAACGCTGAGAAAGTACACCCTGGAAGATATCACCCGCTCGAATATACTCCTTGATTTTTTCGACATCCTTTAAAAATTTTGCTTTTTCATAGGTAGACGTCACCTGTTCAAACGAAGGGGATTCATTCATATTCCCTGAGATAATCAATTCTTTCATATCAATTTTTGTATGAAGCTGCTGTACCATCAGTTCAAGCTGCTTTTGATTTTCTCGATAAACCAGAATTTTTTCTTCGTCTGTTTCATGACCGTTCAGCTGCGTGTACTGAATAAAATGAACTTGGTTTGTTTCATGATCAAATGCGATCATTGTTTGGCAAACAAATAATGTGCAATTATCTGTTGTTGATGCATTCGGATGCGGCTTGACAGACGGCTCAATGTTGGGAATGAGGTCGTAACTTAAGTACCCTACGGCTCCGCCAGTAAATGGGATATCAATTTCAGGTGTCTTGATTTGATATTGCTCTTTCATCCAGTCAAGCAACTCTTTCAGCTCCGCTTTTTGCATCACTGACTTTCCTGCAGCGTCACGAGCAATATAATGGTCTTGCTCGTCATGTAATGTTAAAAAAGGATGTAATCCGATAAAGGAATATCTCGACCAGCTAGAAGATTCGTCTTTGCTTTCTAGCAAATACACAATATCCTGTTTCAGTTTCTCAACAATTTGAATGGGTGAGAGCGTATCAACTGTAATGGTTTCAACAATCGGGATGGTTTTGTAAAACTGACTGTCTCTTAAAAATTGGGTAAGGTTTGATTGGGATTTCATAAGCACACTCCTTAAATGGAATTAAGGAGAATGAGGGGACATCTTGAGGATTTGTTTGAGTATACGAAATAAGCCTAAAAGAGGCTTCGCTCTTTTAGGCAGTATGATTAAATAGAAGTATCGTATCTCTGCTCAACTCTACTCATCTCAACTACCCTAGTCTCATTCTCATCTTCTCTAAGCTTGCAATGCCGTTCACACCTGTGTGTAAACTTCGGCTGTTCATATCGTATTATAATTCCTTGTTTTTTGTCAACTGTAAATCAGGCCGAAGCGTGACAGCCTCTTCCAAGTATACATGCTGGATGTCTTCCTGCTTGACATCTGTCTGAACGGTCATTAAAACGCGAATACACTTCTTTAGACCTCCATCAATGTCAAGCTCTTGCATACAAGTGACAGGCACATAGGTCCATCCTTCAAACTGCCTGAGTGCTTTTGCTGGAAAAACAGAGTGAATATCTTGTGTAGCTGAAATCAAGATCTGCACGACACGCTCTGGATCTACTTGGTTTTTTGAAATGATCGCTTCTAGCAGCTGCTTCGTTTTGGTTAACACTTCTGTTTCTGTATCTTCTGTCACAGTTGTAGCCCCGCGTATCCCGCGAAACATCATAGACAGCCCTCCTCCCGTTTCCATTCTTCGAGCCAGTGATACAGCTCATCTTTTGTGAAAGATTGCAGGGTGACGTCTCCAACTTGTTTTAGCAAAACAAACTGAACACTCCCGCCTCTTGCCTTCTTATCACCAATCATGCGATCGACAAATGTTTTGGTTGAAATCGTTTGTGTGACTTGTACTGGGAACCCTAGTTCTTTCATCCACACTTTAAGTTTCTCACGATCTAGGCTGAGTCCTTGCTCTTTTTCACTGACATATAAAGCAAACTGCATGCCAATTGCAATGGCATCTCCATGCGTGATCGCACCGTATCCATACTCCGCTTCAATGGCATGCCCTAGTGTATGACCTAAATTCAAGTATGCCCGCACACCTTGTTCTTTTTCATCTTCTTGAACAATGGATGCTTTCACTTGAATCCCTTGATAAAGCATATGTGCCAGTTCATCCTTTGATAATTCTGTCAACGAACGAATGGACATCAGTTCTGATAAAAAGACTTCACTTGAAATCAGTGCATGTTTTATCACTTCTGCAAAGCCTGATCTCAGCTCTATTGGTGAGAGTGTCTCTAGCATACTTGTATCATAAATGACAGCAGCCGGTTGATGAAACGCACCAATTAAATTTTTGCCGAGCGGATGATTGATTCCGGTTTTTCCGCCGACTGCACTATCATGTGCAAGCAGCGTGGTTGGTACTTGAATAAAATCAATGCCTCTCATATAAGTGGCAGCAGCAAAGCCAGCCAAGTCTCCAATCACCCCGCCTCCTAATGCAATGATGCATGAGGAGCGGTCGAGTTGAAATTGGATGGCTTTCGTATGAATCTGCTCAAACTGTGCAAAAGATTTTGATTGTTCTCCGTTTGGCACCACTACTTTTTGTACAGACCATTTCTGTTTCAGTAATTGAACCATTTCATCTCCATAAAGGGCATCGACGGCTGAATCTGTCACGATAAAGAGCTTCGTGTAGGATCGCCCAGTGGAAGTAATCAAGTCTACGATATTTTGTCTAATCCCATCACCGATATATACAGGATAAGTGGCTGAAGACGTCTTCACTTCCAGTGTTTTCATTAAAACTCCCTCTGAAGCTGGCGCATTTTGTCCACATTTTCTTTAATGCGGTCAATTTGATCAAGACCAAACTGCTCAACCACTGCATTGGCGATTTCCCATGCAACGACTGCTTCTGCCACAACACTTGCGGCTGGAACAGCACAGCTGTCAGAACGTTCAATACTTGCAGAGAAAGGTTCTTTTGTTTCAATATCCACGCTTTGCAATGGTTTGTATAAGGTTGGGATTGGTTTCATAACCCCTCTTACGACGATTGGCATGCCAGTTGACATTCCGCCTTCAAGACCACCTAAGCGGTTTGTTTTTCTCGTATAGCCTTTTTCTTCATCCCAGATGATTTCATCATGAACTTCACTGCCATTTTTAGAAGCTGCCTCAAAGCCAATACCGAATTCAACACCTTTAAAAGCGTTGATACTCAGTACTGCGCCTGCAAGCTTGCTATCCAGTTTGCGGTCATAGTGCACATAGCTGCCGACTCCAACTGGCATCCCTTCAACGATGACTTCGACAATACCACCAATTGAATCGCCGTTTTTCTTCGCTTCGTCAATGGCATCCATCATTTTTTGACCAGCTTCACTGTCATAGCAGCGAACAGGTGATTCTTCTGTTACTTTTTGCAAATCTTCAATAGATTCATAAGCGGTATGGGAAGCTTTTACTCCACCAATTTCAAGGACGTGACCAGCCACTTTGATTCCAAGGTGAGCCAAAATTTGTTTCGCTACTGCACCTGCTGCTACACGAACCGTTGTCTCGCGTGCTGATGAGCGCTCTAATACGTTTCTCATATCACGGTGACCATATTTAATCGCACCATTTAAATCCGCATGCCCTGGTCTTGGACGAGAGATTTGACGCTTCATTTCACTCTCTTCTTCTTCAGTAATTGGCTCTGCACCCATGACCTTTGTCCAGTGCTTCCAATCATTATTTTCAACAACAAGTGCAATAGGAGAACCTAATGTTTTCCCGTGGCGAACACCACTTAACACTTTCGCTTGGTCTTTTTCAATCTGCATTCTTCTTCCGCGGCCATGACCTTTTTGTCTTCTAGCCAGTTCATAATTGATGTCATCCTGCTCTATGTAAAGTCCCGCTGGAACTCCTTCAATAATTGTGGTCAGTTGTGGACCATGTGATTCACCTGCTGTTAAGTACCTCATGACTTATTCTCCCTTCATCGCATTAACGCTTTTAAGTAAAACTATGATAACACACTTCCTACTAAAAAGTCAGCTACTACCCCTTCTTTTGATAAAAGAAAGTATCAGCAGAGGTTAATCCAAACTTTTCTGGGTGAAAAATTTGTTCTGTAGAACCAACAAATAATACGCCGTTTTGCTTTAAACTGCTGCTCATTTTTAAGTAAATTTCTTCTTTCGCCTCTTCTGTAAAGTAGATGAGGACATTTCGGCACACGATGAGATCCAGCTGTTTTTCATATGGATCTGCTAAAAGGTTGTGTTTCTTAAATTGAATGTGCTTTCGAATCTCATCCTTCACCGTGTAAAATGAAGAATCTTCTTTTGTGAAATATTTTTGCTTGATTTGATCTGGCACCTCTTGCAAAGATCGTTCATGATATCTTCCTTTTTGCGCGGATTGCAAGACTTTATCATCAATATCCGTTGCAATAATTTGGAAGTCTTTCACAAGCGGATGGCTTGATAGCAGCATTGAGAGTGTATACGGCTCTTCTCCAGTAGAGCAAGCTGCACTCCATATTTTTAGGGTGCCACTGTTTTTTGAAAGCAACGGCAGGATTTTTTGATCAAGTACTTCCCAGCGCTGATAGTTTCGGTAAAATTCTGACACATTGATCGTCATTCGATCCATCGTTTCATCTAATAGCGCTTTGTCCTTTTCAAGAGCAGACGCAAATGCCTCAAAATCTTTATATCCTTTTTTATCATAAAGGGATGTTAATCTTCGTTTCATTTGTGCTTCTTTATATAAGTTCAGATCTACCCCAGTTAGTTTTTTCCATTTTCCAACAAATACTTGATACTGATCCATCAATGTCCTCTCCTGTCTCATCTATCTTTGTCCTAGTATAGCTGTTTTTATCATAAATTTGTATCATCTCATGCGAAAATTCGTATAGAAATCTCAATATAAAAAAGCCAAAGTGATCATTTGATGAACACTTTGGCTTGAACATTAATAAATCCAGCTTGAGATCGTTTGATCCCAATTTGTCAGTTCTTCTTGTTTAAAGAAAAGGTTGATTTCTCTTTCGGCACTTTCTGGTGAGTCTGAGCCATGGATAATATTTTTGCCAACAGTTAATCCATAGTCACCTCTTATCGTTCCCGGAAGCGCTTCCTTCGGATTTGTCTTTCCGATAATCTGCCTTGTTACGTCTACGACTTGTTCACCTTGCCATACCATCGCAAATACAGGTCCTGACGTAATAAAGTCAACCAATTCACCGAAAAATGGTTTTTCTTTATGCTCTCCGTAATGTGTTTCTGCTACTTCTTTTGGAATGCTCATGAGCTTTGCTCCAACAAGCTGAAGCCCCTTTTTTTCGAATCTTGACAAAATTTCACCGATTAATTGTCTTTCCACACCATCAGGTTTGACCATAAGAAATGTTTTGTCCATATACGTTTTCCACCCCGTCGTTATGTATGTATAGGCTTACATTGTTACAAAGTGATCGTATCATTTTTTTTTATAATAATCAATTTTTGACAAAAAATTTCACAAAAAAACCAACCAACGAAACGTTGATCAGAATTTTCGTTTACCAATATATTTTGCAATCGACGCTAATGAAGATTTAGCCCGCCCGCGCGGAAGTTGATCGAGCTGTTCAAATGCTTTTTTCAAATACATTTCACTCACTCGAATGGAACGGTCGATCGCATCTGTTTGTTTGAGATGTTCAATCACAGGTTTCAGCTGCTTTTCCGTCGTTTCACTATTGATCAGCTTCAACTGACCTTCTAACGTCGGGTTCTGAAGCGCATATAAAACGGGAAGAGTGACATTTCCTTGTAAAAGGTCCCCGCCAACAGGTTTACCTAATTCTTCTTCAGTTGATGTAAAATCAAGGACATCATCAATGATCTGGTACGACATACCAACATAGTACCCAAACCAGTAAAGGGCTTTATGTGTTTTTTCATCTGTTCCAGCTGCAATCGCACCTAATTGGCAGCTGCCTGCAATAAGCAAGGCTGTTTTTCGTTTAATTCTTCTTAAATATGTACGAAGGTTTTGGTCCATGTTGTATTTATCTTTGACTTGTTCTATTTCCCCAAGACAGAGCTCGACGACCATTTTTGACAAAATTTCATGTGCCATTGGGTGATTGATTTTCGTCATGTACTCGAGTGATCTTGCAAATAAGTAATCCCCCGTGTACATCGCAATTCTGTTGTCCCATTTTGCTTTAATCGTCGGTTTTCCTCTTCTCAGTTCTGCATCATCAATGACATCGTCATGGACAAGTGATGCCATATGAATTAATTCAAGCGCTACGGCTACATATTTAATTTTATTAATATCATAGTCACCAAACATGCCTGAAAGGAGAACAAAAACGGGGCGGATTCGTTTTCCGCCCGCTTGCAGCAAATGAAGACCAGCTTCACTTAATAATGCATAATCAGAGCGAACGGTTTGTTCAAGCTCTTTTTCAATTATATCGATATCATGATTTAGAAAAGAAATCATTGCTTTTAGTTTCATTATTTTCACCCAAATATCGTTTATTCAAAGCTTCTTTCCGATATGTGTTGCTGCTACACCGCCTGTAAATGGATGATACGAGACATCAGACAGACCGGCCTCTTCAAAAAGAGACGCCAGTTCTTTCATGCCAGGGAATGTTTTGGCTGATTCTTGAAGCCATGAATACTCCTGATAGCTTTTGGCAAACAGCTTACCAAAGAGCGGCATGATGTATTTGAAATAGACATAATACCCTTGTTTAAACCCAATCATCTCAGGCTGTGATGTTTCAAGGCAGACAACCATTCCACCGGGTTTTACCACTCGTGTCATTTCCTTTAGCACTGTTAAGTAATCAGGGACATTTCGAAGGCCAAAACCGATTGTGACATAATCAAATGAGTTGTCCTCAAAAGGAAGCTCCATTGCGTTGCCGTGGAGCAGCTCAATTTGATTGTAGCCGCCTGTTTTCACCTTCGTTTCGCCAACACTCAGCATATTTTTACTGAAGTCAAGGCCTTTGACCTCGCCTGTTTCTCCAACAGCGTCTGCAAGCGCAATCGTCCAATCGGCAGTTCCGCAGCATACATCTAGTGCTTTGGCTCCTTTTTGAACATTCATGAGCTTCATTGTTTTATCGCGCCATTTTTTATGCTGTTTAAAGCTAATGACAGAGTTCATTTGGTCATAGTTTTTATAAATTTTTTCAAATACACCGTGTACTCGCTGTTCTTTTGATTGCTGCATGACTTACCCTTCTTCCACTTTCTGATGGTACGCAGGTTCATTTTTCATATGATCCAAGCGATTTAATAGCTCTTTTTGAACGATCGGAGATGAAACTAGATGCTCCTTGATTGATCGTTTGGCCTTTTCATAGCCTTCATTCTCAAAGTTGTCAAAACATGTATAGGCGTCCGTATAGCTATCGTTCAAAAAAAGTTTTAAATGTTTGTCGTCTTCTGCTTGTTTCATAAAACGTTTATAAACAAGGAAGCGACTTGCAATTTCATTCCAATGCGTCAATTGAAAGTGCTCAGAAATTCTTTGGAATAGCGCAGATTCTACTGTAGCAACACTTTTATAAAAGTGGGCTGCATCTTGAATGGATCGATCATATAGTCTAATTTTATGTTCATTAATCTCTTTGATCGCCGTGGCGAGAGTGCGGATCATGTAAATGTCTTTCATGTCAGAGAGAAGAGAGTAATAGAGACCGCTGAAATAGTCTCCTGCTAGGATGGTCAACTGACGATTTTTGAACTCGTCTTGTTTGATGGCTGCAGCAGTTGTGACTTCGTCATGGGTATCAAGGGCAATTTGCACAAGCATCGCCGTTAAAATATAATTTTCTTTTTTCTCAGCATCGATTTGAGCTTCATCAAACATTGCATGAAAAAGAAGGAGCTTATCTTCATCGATGAGCGGCGCACGCAAATGCTTCGCCAAATAAGGATGAGAAAGCTTTTTGTTTAATTTTATATTCAGATTAGATAAAATTCCGTAGATGTCTTGCAAAGATATCACCCTTGTCCCAAAAATTACAGTTTCATATGTAGCTCTCTACATTGTATAAAGATTTATTATACCATATCAGGCCTGACTTTCATGCTATCAAGTGCATAGTCGTGCGTTATTTCTTTGCTTCGCTTTGAATTTCACCGAAGCTTGTTTGAATGACAGCATCGCCCCGCACTTTGATGGCTGATGTGTGCTCAGTAAATTGCGCGATAATGACTTCACCTTTATCGAGCTTTTCGGAATGGTGAAATCTTGTATCGGAACCTCTAGTTAAGCCGATCACATTGACACCATTATCAATGGCTTTAATCACCACAAAATCAGATGCTTTATTTTCACTCAATCTGTTCACCTTCCATCTATGGATTAGTCGTTTTTAATAAATGAAAGCACTTCTGCTCTTGCTGCCGCATCATTTGCAAATGTACCGCGTACGGCTGAAGTGACTGTTTTAGCGCCGGGCTTCTTCACTCCGCGCATCGTCATACACATATGCTCTGCTTCAACGACAATCATCACACCATGTGGATTTAAAGTTTCCACCATACTATCTGCAATCGTTGATGTAATGCGCTCCTGAAGCTGCGGGCGCTTTGCCACGGCTTCTACTGCTCTTGCCAGCTTGCTGAGTCCCGTTACTTTTCCGCCGCGCGGAATATAAGCGACATGGGCTTTGCCATAGAATGGCACAAGATGGTGTTCACACATTGAATGAAAAGCAATATCTTTGACAAGAACGAGTTCTTCATGATCTTCACCAAAAATGGTTTTAAAATGTTCTTTTGGATCTTCATTTAATCCCGAGAACACTTCTTCATACATTTTTGCTACTCGTTTTGGGGTATCAAGAAGTCCTTCACGATCTGGATCTTCTCCGATTGCTTTTAATATATTGCGTACTGCGTGTTCGATTAATTCTTTATTTATTTCACTCATGTATTATATCCTCCAAAGGCGATTACATTTCATTCAGATTCTAGCACACTTCAGATCCTAAAAGCAAAGGAGAGCGTTCTAAACAAACCATTTGACTCAAAAGGAAAAGCCCCTTATCAAAGGGGCTTTTCTAGACCAGTGTGAAACTGTATATGTATAACTCCTTCAATAGGATCATTACACATAACGATTATTTACCTGCCACCGCGTCTTTAAGTGCTTTACCTGGTTTGAAAGCAGGTACTTTGCTTGCAGGGATTTCGATCTCTGCACCAGTTTGTGGGTTACGTCCTTTACGAGCTGAACGCTCACGTACTTCAAAGTTACCAAAACCAATAAGTTGGATTTTGTCACCATTTTTAAGTGCATCTAAAATTGTATCAAAAACAGAATCAACTGCTTTTGTCGCGTCTTTTTTAGATAACTCGCTTGCTTCAGCAACCGCGTTAATAAGTTCTGTCTTGTTCATGCCTTTCACCTCCTCCCAAAAATATGCATTCAATAGATTGTTATCATTTCTTCACAATTCATCTTCTTTCTATACACTTTTTTTGAAAAAAAAGAGCGTCTAGAAAGCGTCATACATGGCTTTTCATTAGAAAACTTCTCTTTGAAGGAATGTTTGTCCAACAAAGTGAAGATTTTCTGTAAGTAGATTAACACATATGAAATACCATATCAAGCATTTTAAAGGGAAGAATCCTTATTCGTCAAGGATTAAGGGCACTTTTGCGAACGAATATTCCTAATTTCAGCCTGAATCTGACTAATCTTTATACAATTGTCTTTTTATGACTTCACCCGCACGCAAAAAAAGACCCCCATCAATGAGAGGTCTCACATCCTATAGAATAATCGCGATCAGACCGCCTGATCCTTCGTTAATAATTCGTTCAAGCGTTTCCTTTAGTTTATACCTTGCATTTTCCGGCATCAGCGAGAGTTTTGCTTGAATGCCTTCTCTGACAAGCGAGCTGAGTGAGCGTCCAAATATATCGGAATTCCAGATCGAAAGCGGATCATCTTCAAAGTCTTGCATTAAGTATCGGACGAGCTCTTCGCTTTGTTTTTCTGTTCCGATAATCGGCGCAAACTCACTTTCTACATCTACCTTAATCATATGAATAGATGGCGCGACTGCTTTTAATCTGACGCCGAATCTTGATCCTTGCCTAATGATTTCCGGCTCATCTAAACTCATATCTGACAAAGCTGGTGCCGCAATTCCGTAACCAGTCTGCTTCACCATTTTCAAAGCGTCAGACACTTGATCATACTCCGTTTTCGCATGTGCAAAATCTTGCATGAGCTCAAGAAGGTGATCTTTGCCCCTAATTTCCACACCAACCACTTCTTTTAGGATATGATCATATAGATCATCCGGCGCATACAGATCAATTTCTGCGATCCCCTGACCCATTTCAATGCCTGCTAAGCCCGCTCTTTCGATAAAATCGAATTCACTGAACTGACCTACCACTCGGTCAACATCTCTTAATCTCTTAATATCCTTGACGGTTTCTTTCACTGAATCCTGATAACTCTCTCTTAGCCAATGATCTTCTTTTAGTACCATGACCCAGCTTGGCAGGTTCACATTCACCTCAAGCACTGGAAATTCATATAATGCTTCACGAAGTACACTGAGAACGTCTTGTTCTCTCATACTTTCGACACTCATCGCGAGTACAGGAATATCATATTTTTGACTAAGTTCCTGCCGCAGTGCTTCTGTTTCAGGGTGATAAGGTCTCACAGAGTTGATCACCATAATAAACGGCTTTCCAACTTCTTTGAGTTCGTCAATGACACGTTCTTCTGATTCAATATAGTCATGTCTTGGGATTTCCCCAATTGATCCATCTGTTGTAATCACAACACCAATGGTTGAATGCTCTTGAATGACCTTGCGTGTACCAATTTCCGCTGCTTCATGAAACGGGATTGGCTCTTCATACCACGGCGTATTAATCATTCTCGGACCATTTTCATCTTCATACCCGCGTGCACCAGGCACGGTGTAGCCTACACAATCGACAAGCCTAATGTTGACATCCAGGCCGTCGCTCACGTGAATGGATGCCGCTTGATTTGGCACAAATTTTGGCTCTGTGGTCATAATGGTTTTTCCTGCTGCGCTTTGCGGCAATTCATCCTGTGCTCTTGCACGGTCTGCCTCATTATTGATATTCGGGAGCACCACGAGCTCCATAAACTTTTTAATAAACGTAGATTTCCCTGTACGAACAGCTCCAACGACTCCTAAATATATATCGCCTCCTGTTCGTTCAGCGATATCCTTGAAAATATCGACTTTTTCCAAGTGATCCCCTCCCGGACTTGCTATCCTCGTTTTCAAATAAAATACTCTATACTTCAATCAAACGGTGCTTGAAAGGTGTCAGGACAATATATGTGTATGACGTTGTCCTATTTGAATATGACACCTTTTTTGTTTTGAGAGTATGTTTAGCCATAAAAAAACCTTTCTCCTCATTTATATGCAGAGGAGAAAGGTTCATTCTTGTTTATGACGTCTTTTTTTCTAAAAAAGCCGGCTCACCTTTTTTGTTGATCGTATATGGAACAGAAAACGCTGGTACAAACGGGGTTTCCTGCCAATAGACATCTTGAATATTTTCACCTGGTTTCAGCTTTTGTTTCGTATTTTTCAAAATCTGGGCAAAATCACTGCGATAGTCAACATAGATTTCGCCATTTGAGGAAATCAGTAATGGAAGTGATTCCCCCGTGACAGGGCTCGTCACTGTAGGCGGTGCTGTTAACCCTAGTTTTTTTTCATTTAACGTATATAAATCTTTGGATACTACTTTGCCATATGGCGGATATGTATGTTCATCTTGATATATTTTGATCCTCAGACGTAATTCACTGATCGTTTGTGTCATTTTGACATCAAGCAGTTTCACCGTTGGATTTTGTTCGACGTCTGTGAGGACATAGATATATTCGCCCCCGCCTTCAAAAGATGTCGACGGTACATCGTGTAAATATCTTGGTGACAGACGCTTAAAGTCAATGACATACTTCTGATAAATAGGTGTGTCGCCTTCTTTTGTTTCAATCGGTAAAAGGCCATTTGTCGCTTTTTGAAAGTCTTCAATCGCTGTCTGCACACTTTGCAGCTGCTCTTTATATGGCACGCGGTTTTCAGCTTTGCGATTCTCTGGATAGAGGCACCCCGTAAGTAAAATAAGTGTTAACAGCATGACACTGATTTTTGCTTTGATCATCACATTCTTCCTTTTTCTTTATTCATTGACCGGCCCGCTAAATACAACTAAAAACACAATGACACCTGATATGAGCATTAAGCTGTACGCGACAGTTGAGGCTGTTATTTTCAGAAACCGGCTCTTCAGCTTAAATCTACTCAGATAAATGGTTACAACGGCTAAAAACATGAGCCCCATTGAACCAAGCGCAAACCACATCTTGATTAAAGCAAAACTCATCGTGCCTGTCCCCCTTTAATACAAACGAATTGTAAGCGTTTATATTTCATTCTAAACCAAAATTAAGTAAAATATCAATCATTTTTCCAATCATTCAGAAAAAAGTGCATAAAAAAACTGAAGCAAAGAGGGGGACTCTGCTTCAGTCATTAGGTCGACTATTTTTCCTCATTCTGTAGAGGCAAAGCTCTATTCAAACTTCATTGTTATGTTATGCAAGTCTGCCCCTTCTTGCATCCTCTACACGCCTAAGTTCAGTCTTCCAATTACTTTGTTTGGTTTTCGAACATGTTCACAAGGTCTTCCATCTCATGTGTTTTCACACGTGCCATTAAGGATTCTACAGCATCGTCTACCTTTTTCCCTTCAAATAGGACGCCGTAAAGAGCCTCTGTAATCGGCATGCTGACCTTGTATTCTTTGGAGAGCTGATAAGCGCCTTTTGTTGTGCGGACGCCTTCGACAACCATCCCCATTTTTTCAAGCACTTCTTCGAGCTTATATCCTTTACCGAGTAAATTCCCGCAGCGCCAGTTACGCGAATGAACACTTGTACATGTGACAATCAAATCTCCAACACCTGTTAATCCGGCAAACGTAAGAGGGTTTCCTCCCATTTTTGTGCCGAGGCGGGCGATTTCAGCAAGACCCCTTGTGATGAGCGCTGCTTTCGCATTATCGCCATATCCGAGTCCGTCTGTGATCCCTGCCGCAAGAGCGATGATGTTTTTCAGCGCCCCGCCAATTTCCACCCCAATCACATCAGGGTTTGTGTACACTCTGAAGTTGTTGTTCATAAACAAATCTTGAACAAATTGAGCCGCTTCAATATGTTCTGATGAAACTGTAACAGTTGTCGGATGACGCAGACCCACTTCTTCAGCATGACTTGGTCCTGACAGGACAACAACTGCTTCTCTTTTTGCTTCTGGGACTTCTTGTTCAATCATTTGAGAAATTCTAAGAAGCGTATCTGGTTCAATTCCTTTACTAACATGAACAAATGGCACCTTTGACGAAACAAACTCATTTGCCTGCTTCAATACTTCTCGAATGGCCTTTGTTGGCACAGCGACAATAATCGCATCTGTCCCTTCTAGTGCCTGTTTCATATCTGTTGTCGCTTGAATAGACGCTGGCAATGCAACATTAGGCAAGTAATCATGATTTTCATGTTTCTCATTGATTTGATCAATTAATTCTTGTCTATGTCCCCACATGTGTACATCATGATGATTATCAGCTAATACAAGCGCAAGAGCTGTTCCCCAGCTCCCTGCTCCAAGTACTGAAATTTTCTTCATCCTGCTCACCCTTTTTATTTTCTCGCTCTCGCAAATATTTTAATTGGTGTTCCTTCAAAACCAAATGCATCTCGAATTCGGTTTTCTAGGAAACGCTCATAAGAAAAGTGCATAAGTTCTGGATCATTTACAAACACAACAAAGGACGGCGGTTTGATCGCCACTTGTGTTGCATAGTAAATTTTCAGACGCTGTCCGTTATGGGTCGGCGTTGGGTTCATTGCTACGGCATCCATGATAATATCGTTTAGAATGTTCGTTTGAACGCGCATCGCATGATTTTCACTAGCGGTAATAATTGTTGGCATTAACGTGTGAATTCTCTTTTTCGTAAGAGCAGACATGAATAAGACAGGTGCATAATCAAGGAATTGAAAATGCTCGCGAATGTTTTGCTCAAATTCCTTCATTGTACGCTCGTCTTTTTCAACAGCATCCCACTTGTTCACAATGATCACAACGGCTTTACCCGCTTCGTGTGCGTAGCCGGCAATACGTTTATCCTGTTCAATAATGCCTTCTTCACCATCAAGTACAACAGCGACAACATCCGATCGATCAATGGCTTTCAACGCACGGAGTACACTGTATTTCTCTGTTGTTTCATAAACTTTCCCTTTTTTCCTCATACCGGCTGTGTCAACAATGACAAAGTCACGTTGGTTGTACGTAAACATTGTATCTACAGCATCTCTTGTCGTACCAGCGATGTTGCTGACAATGACACGTTCTTCACCGAGCATCGCATTCACCAAAGAGGATTTCCCTACATTTGGGCGGCCTATTAAGCAGAACTGTACCACTTCTTCATCATACTGTGTATCTGGTAAGTTTTTGAAATGCTCTGCGACAGCATCAAGCAGATCACCTAGACCGAGTCCGTGTGTTCCAGAAATCGGATACGGTTCGCCAAATCCAAGTGCATAAAAGTCATACACGTCGCTTCTCATTTCAGGGTTGTCCAATTTATTGACAGCAAGTACGACAGGTTTTTTCGTGCGATATAAAATTTTTGCGACTTCTTCATCCGCAGATGTGACGCCATCTCTTCCATTGACCATAAAGATAATAACATCCGCTTCATCCATTGCGATTTCAGCCTGATGGCGAATTTGCGCCAAAAACGGCTCATCTCCAATATCAATTCCACCAGTATCTATTAAATTAAAGTCATAATTTAACCATTCAGCAGAGCTATAGATTCGATCTCTTGTTACACCAGGTGTGTCTTCTACAATCGATATTCTTTCGCCTGCGATTCGATTAAAAATTGTAGATTTTCCAACGTTGGGCCTTCCAACAATGGCTACGACAGGTTTACCCATAGTACCCTTCCTTTCAATCCAGCCGCGATTCAATATGTTCATCATCATGTTTCAACCGGGATTTATAATTTTCATTCAGTTTTATGAAATAAACCCTTCAAACATGAAGGGTTCAACTTATATATTATATCAATTTTTAATCAGACCACAATGAATAACTTAAAAATGTTTGACAATCAAATAAAGATCTTCTCCAATACCGTGTGCAATTCCATCTAAAATGGCCTCTAAATTCATGGCATACATGTCGAGCTCTTCTTTATTTTCACAGAAAAAAACGGCTGTTCCGCCAATGACCCGCTCTTTATTTGTTGTCGCCACAGCCAATATAAATTGTTCAATGGTGTTCGCCATGCCCTATTACCTCACTTTCTTTTTAATGAAATCTGTCGGCATTCTAATGGCATTTTCTAAAATAGGCACCTCTTCTAATACACGGACAGCCAAATCTTCACGCTGCCATTGCGGTAAAATGAATACGCCAAGTGTGCCATTATTCAGATCACGTTTTGCGAGCGGACAAAGCGATGGTTCACCAGAATCTCGGTATACACCAAGCACGTTGGATAAATCAAATAAGATAGCTTGCCGCTGCCCAAGGTTTGCGATGGTTGTGGCCGAGTTAAAATTCTTCGGAGTCAAGATGAACCCCATTCCATGCTCTAAAATCAATTTTTGCTTTTCAGGCAGCCCGATATTCATAATGTAAATATCATTTACGTAAAGTCCTGCGCCGTCAAAACGAAGTTCCCCTTTTTGAATATTCACGATATCCTTTAATTGGCTCCCTGACATTAATAGTTTTGCCATGAAAAAACAAAGAATACCGACCACTGTCCCAACGACGAGCGAAAAGAAAATACAGGCGGTCGTTGTAATAAGGGCAGTAAGAATGGCAATATAATTTCGACTTTCAAAGGCGATCGCAATGCCTTCGATATATGTACTGCCTCGTGAGACAAGCTCATACGAATCCATTTGGGTCAATGTATTTCTTTCCATATTACGCACATCACGAAATTGCGTGGCTGCAAGCGTCAGAAAGGTAATTGCAGTGAATTCTTCCTGGATCAGCGCAGGCATAATAATAGCACCAAGCCCTGATGCGATAAAACCTAGCGCAATGTGAATCACTTGTCCATGAATATATGTGGGATATTGCCGATAATCAGTTCTTAGCATATAGAGCCTAGCCGCCATCCCAAAGATGACACCAATAATCACAGGAAACGTGTAATTTGTCATGTTGATTTTGCAGCCCCTTTTACTGGTTTTCTAGATGAACGGGTGTTCAAGAGTTTTTCAAGCTGACCTACACCTAATAGAAAGACAGCTCCTTGAACAGCCATGGAAAGAAACGAGAGATCTCCTATGACAATGGAAGATGTGAGGCGATGAATCGTAAGCGCATAAAGGGCTTCCCCCAGACATATAGCCATCATCCATAAAGTGATCCGTTCCGTTAACTGATGCCCATATGTTAAACACATCAAGATCAGCAAGGCAAATACAACCCAGTCCACCTTTATTATCGTGAACCAAACTGGATCATATAATGCAAAAATCATAAAAAAGGCATACGCACTGACCATGGAACCTAATTGCATGATTCGCATGATTCGATGAGCAGGCCGAAAGATCACGAATGACATGCAAGCATATAAAAAGGTCATCAAAAATCCTGCATTGATCCTCATGTCTAAAATAGAAACCATGACATGACTGCATATAATATGAATGAGAACACATACGCCCAGCACATTGCGCCACGTGCTTTTCTCCATGATAAATGTCACCATAATCCAAACGAACCATATTGACCAATAATAGTACAATGCCTCCAACCCTCATCACCTCAATTACATTATGGGAAAATCTCCAATTTTTAAACATATGAGAAGGTGCGGGATTTGCATGAAATAAACAAGAGGTGACACCCTAATAGTTGAGGAGGGATGTATAATGGGTAAGGATAGACAGGAAAAACGCCTAAAGGCGTCAAGAAGAGTTGAATCTGATCGCGATCAATCCATTCATCACAAAGGGGCAACAACTTTAGAAGGCCCGGAAGACGCTCGCAAAAGAAATCAATAAAAAAAGACATGTGATCACCACATGTCTCAGCGTGCAGACAAACCCTCGCATTCAGTGTCAGTCCTACGCATTGGTGCTCACGAATGTCAAATTCGTTCCGCAAAAAGCAGCTGTCTTTCATAGACAAAAAAATTTTCTTTCACGCTGAAAAGAAGACAAAGGGCTACATTTCATTTAGTCCTTTGTCTTCTTATTTCTTAAACTATAGTACGTAGTATCCACGCCTCTTTCTTTCAGCCAATGACTTGTTTCCCCTGTAAGCACAATCGGAGCTTGCCTTAGCTCCTCAATTGTTTTCATGCCAAGTACTGTCATCAACATCTTCACATCATCTTGTAGATCAATGATATCAGAGATGAGGCCCTTTTCTCCTCCACTCGTCAGGGATTTTAAGAAAAAGCCGGCTAATCCAGCGGCAGACGCACCAAGAGCAATTGATTTTGTCACATCAAGTGCATCTTGAATGCCTCCAGAAGCTAGGACGGTTTGATCTGGAAAGGCTGTATGTACTTCAGCCAAACTCGCTGCAGTTGGAATTCCCCACTGGTCAAAATAGCGAAGTGCTTTTTGACGGCGCAGGTTCTCGATTTTAGAAAAATTTGTTCCCCCAAATCCACCTACATCAACAGCAGCAACTCCAGCATCAAATAATTTCTTTGCTGTTTCCTTACTCATCCCAAATCCAACTTCTTTGACGACAACAGGTACCTCAATTGATTCAGTGATGGCTGCGATCCGCTCAACAGCACCTCTGAAATCACGATCTCCTTCAGGCATGACGATCTCTTGAATCACGTTTAAGTGAATTTGGAGCATGTTTGCCTCCAGCATGTCAACGGCATCCCGTGCTTGCTGAATTGTCGCCTCACTGCCCAAATTGGCAAAAACGAGTCCATCCGGATTCACCTGTCGAACCACTTCATACGTACGACGTTCGTCTGCATCTTTCAGTGCAGCCATTTGTGATCCGACTGCTACTGGAATATTGGTTTCCTTCGCTGCGATAGATAAAGAGCGATTAATCTCATAGGTCGATTCTCCGCCTCCACCAGTCATTGCATTGATAAAAATTGGCGAACCGAAAGTCAGTCCGCCAATTGTCGTATGTGTATCAATTTGTGATGTCGCAAGATCTGGTAAACTGGCGTGAACGAAGGAAACATCTTGTAAACCTGTTGCTGCATGCTGGCCAGTCGACAAAGCATGCTCAATATGCTGTTTCTTTCTTTCTGCTCGCGTCAATTTTGATCACCAAATTATTTTAGTTTATTGAGTTTATCACCAATCAGGTCACCAAGCTGGAATCCGCTTGTATTTTCTTCTTTCGCCTGATATTGACGGTAATCCTCTTCGATTTGTTTTTCAGGATTCTCTTCTAATTCACGAATGCTAAGTGAAATGCGCTCTTCATCTTCATTGACATCAAGCACTTTCACTTTCACAGTCTGCCCTTCTTCAAGGACTTCTTGAGGAGTACCGATATGTTTGTGTGAAATTTGGGAAATATGCACAAGTCCTTCTACACCTGGCAGAATTTCAACAAATGCTCCAAAGCTCACAAGACGTTGAACGGTTCCTTCAAGAACATCACCTTGTTTTACCTTTTCACCAATTTGGCTCCAAGGTCCTGGTAATGTTTCTTTAATAGATAGTGAGATACGTTCGTTATCGCGGTCAACAGCAAGAACTTTGACTTTTACTTCCTGTCCTTCTTCAACAACGTCAGATGGCTTTTCGACATGCGCATGGGATAGTTGAGAAATGTGAACTAATCCATCAATGCCGCCAATGTCAACAAATGCACCAAAGTCAGTCAGACGCTGCACTTTTCCATCAATCACACTGCCTACTGCAAGCTTTTGCAGGAAGTCTTGCTTCTTGTCTAATTGTTCTTGCTCAACGACTGCACGATGCGATAGAATCACGCGGTTTTTTTCGCGGTCAAGCTCTACCACAACAAGCGAGAGTGTTTTTCCTTTGTAGTCAGTGAAGTCTTCTACATAGTGTGCCTCAACAAGAGACGCAGGAATAAATCCGCGAACACCAATGTCGACCACTAGACCACCTTTGACAACGTCTTTTACTTCTGCTTCAAATACTTCTTTTGTTTCAAACTTTTTCTCTAGGTCTTCCCAAGCGCGGTCTGCATCAACAGCACGTTTCGATAAAATCAAAGCATCGTCTTCGACCTTTGTTACTTTAAGCTCTAACTCGTCGCCATCTTTCACGACATCTGATGCTTTTTCAACGTGAAGACTTGATAATTCACTGATTGGGATGATCCCAGGTTGTTTCACATTGACGATATCTACATTGACATGCTTGTCCTCAACTTTAGAAACAATCCCTTTCACTACATCTCCAACCTCTGGTACCTGAACATCGATTTGATTCATTTCCTCTGTCATTTCGATAACCTCCTTGGTCCAAACCTACACAGCTTAGTTAAAACGACTGGGTGAATATGTGTCCTTAGCATGATGATTGCCAGCCGAATATGTATTATAGAAACATTCAAATCAACAGAATTGCTTGAATGATCAATAAAAATAGTATTAGTATAAACTTCTAATAAAAGACCTTGTTTGTCAAGAGATAAACCTCTAACTTATAAAAGTTTTCTAAAATTTCTTACTGTTTTTCTACACGCTCTGCTGCATCTAAAATTTTACCTGCAACCTCTTGAATAGAAAGAGAAGTCGTGTCAATTTCAATGGCGTCATCTGCTTTCTTCAGCGGTGATACCTCCCGCTCAGAATCAAGCTTGTCACGTCTTGCAATCTCTTCGATCAGCTGATCGTAATTGACATCATAGCCTTTTTTCTGATTTTCTTCAAAACGACGTTTTGCTCTTTCCTCTACTGACGCAAGCAAGAAAATTTTCACTTCTGCATCTGGAAGAACATGCGTGCCAATGTCTCTTCCATCCATGACGACACCGCCTCGGTTCCCCAGCTCTTGCTGCCTGCGGACCATTTCTTCCCTAACAGCTCGATGCTTTGCAACAACAGAGACTTGATTGCTCACACGGTCTGTTCTGATGTCTTCTGTGACATCAATCGTGTCTAAATGTACTTTTTGACCTTCGTCAGTTGACACAAGTTCAATGACTGTGTTTTTCAATAACGCATCAAGTGCCTGTTCGTCTTCAAGGTCTACGCCTTGATTGAGTGCTGCAAGTGTAATTGCGCGGTACATCGCACCTGTATCGATATAAATATATGATTTTTTCGCTGCGACAATTTTTGCCACAGTGCTTTTTCCTGCTGCAGCAGGACCGTCAATTGCGATAGATAATTTCTTTTTCATAATACCTCTCCTTGATTGAATCTCCCTTATGAATTGTAACACGATCACCGCTCAAACGGGGGAATTTTCTATCAATCCTTTTGCTTAAATGTCTCAATCCAATCTTCAATGCTCATGTTATTCACACCCTCGTATTGTACGACTTTTGACAAAAATAGTTCTCCTTTCGTCAAGTGAAGGGTGACCTGAACCGCCAAAAGCAGAATGAGCTGAATGAGCACTGCTTTGAATAGCCATCTTTCCATTGTTTTCATACAAAAAGCCTCCAACGCTAGATTCTTTCTCTCTAGTATGGAAGCTTTTGACAACCTTTATTCTTATACTTTTTTCACACGTGTTAGAAGCTGCTGCTGGAAGCAGTACTTCATAATGTGTTGCTGGTGGTCGTTTGTGATTTCAGTAAATTCCATGATCGCTCTTGTTTTCCCGGTCTGATCATCTTGATAAACACGATTCATTTCTGCAATCGCTTTAATTTTCACTGGTTCTTTAAGTGAAAGTTCAAACTCTGTGACGACCTCGCCATATTCTTTTAGTGAGACACCTTCTGGAACAGCAATTGCTACACCGCCAGCACTCATATTGACAATAAATGTGTCGAAGGTTTCTTCACCATTTTGCGTTATGGACGCTTTCACCATCGTATCCACTCGAAGATATTCTCTTCGCTGAAGCCGAATCATTTCTTCTTTTGGCGGAATCGAAACGACAATCATAGGGATATCTTCTTTTCTTTTCCCAATGACTTTGCTTGTACATTTGTATGGAATTTGATTTTCATCGAAAAAGAAGACGGTGATTTCTGTTTCTTGATTTAAATAGATCGTGCGCCCCGTTTCTTTATCAGCTGGATAATTAATGCAAATATCATCGTTATTATTTTCCAAAACTTTCGATTTTGCAGTTTTCACTTCTTTGTTCTCATTGACATACTCAATTGTGATTGCATCCCCTATTTGTAACATTCCTCATCACTCTTTTCATCTGTGAAATCGTATCCTCTCTTATATTAAACCATGTATAAAACAAAAGGAAAAGGCTTATTCGCCTTTTCCTCGCTTCCTTTTCTATAGGTCTTTATATATAGGTTCTGCATTTTTTAGCTTATCTACTCTTTCTTCTTTTCCAGTATCTGCATTAATAAACATTCGGTATGTGTCGTTTTTAATGGTTCCTAAAAACTCATAGCAGAGAACTTCCTCTGACATATCATTTTGAACAAGAGCTACATGTGTATCCTCAATCTTCACATGTTTATTTAAGGTCTTTTCAGCTTCTTTTTGAGAAATCTTTGGTGCTTTTATGTCACGTTTTCTGTGATTCATTAAATAGTCTTTCGCTGAGAATCCCACAACCTCTCCATCATCTAAAGCGACTTTCATTCGAATGCTATCTGGATAAAGCAATACGTTATTCTGTAAAGGGACATAGGTAAATACGCCGATATTATCAAATTGCGCACTCTCATCTAAATGAAATGATTCAGTATCGAATCCATGCTTCTTTAAGAAACTTAGTGCTTTTTCTGAGGCATCATTTAAACTGATTTTTTGTTTTTTCACTTCACGGTTCTGAAGAAGATAGACAGGATGGCCGCCTTTTTCAGTCAAGTCTAAATAAAAGTTTGCTCGGCTATCTGGGTCTGACATTGACAGGCTGTAGACATCACGGTTCGTTTTACTCCCACTTTTTCTCACCTTGAAATCTTTGTTATGGTCAGGCGCAAATTGCTGGGCGATACGGATCGCTTCTTTTTTTGAAATCTTTTGCCCTTTTAAGTGATTGTAGCCTTGCGTTTCTGATTCAGTTGACACATTTGTAGGACCAAGATCAACATCTGCAAACGCATCAGCATTTCTCTCAACGGTTTTTAATCCGTCAATGATGGTGTTGTCGTTTTTTCGATCTCCATCAGCCAGTGCCATTTCAACATCCATCCATTTTAAATTTTTGTTGAGTACGAGATGCTGCACTTGTCTAAGTTCGTTTTGAATATCTGCCGCTTGATCATATAAAGTGGTAATGGTTTTGTGTGTATCTTTGTTTAATGGTTCATCTGATAAAGATTTAAGTGACGATTTATAGCTAAAGTCACCGACATTCGCTAGAAACTCTTCTGTTTTGTTAAAAGGCATCAATGTGAGCGGAAGCTGGCTGACATTGTTATGCGCTTCTGATGACATTCTCCATACATCTGCAAGTGCTGGAGATATAGATGTTTGGCTGTTCATCGCAAGTGTTGCGCCAAGTTTATCGTGCAACTGATCGACTTGATACGTTAGATCATGGAAGGCTCTTTGATAGTTGTTCTCTGCATGAAGCAGCACTGCATCTTTTTCTTGATGCTCCTTATAGCCCCAGTATCCTGTTGAGATGACAGCAATTCCTAAAATAGCAATCAATATTCCTCTGATCATTTATTTACACCTCTTTTTATTCACAGAAAATATGTTTCCCGATTCGTTTAATTTGTGGCCTTCCCCAAATCCATGGGCTTGTCGCTGTATCAGGATTAAAGTAATAAACGGCGCTTTCAGATGGGTCCCAGCCATTAATGGCATCAAATACTGCCTTTTTAGCGGTTTCATTTGGCGCCATATAAAATTGTCCATCTGCTACAGCGGTAAACGCAAGCGGTTCAAAAATGACACCAGCAATCGTGTTTGGAAAGGTCGGGTTGTTTAAACGGTTTAAGATGACGGCTGCGATCGCTACCTGTCCTTCATAAGGTTCACCTCTCGCTTCACTATAAACAGCTTGTGAAAGGAGCTGAATGTCATTGCTTGAAAAACCACCTGGCATGTTGGCTGCTGTTTGTTTCGGCGTTTGATTTGCTTGACCATTTCCTGACTGCTTTCCAGACGAGCTGTTTCCTCCGCTTTGACTTTTTTGATTCTCTTTTGCACCTTGTGCTGTCTTTTTTTGCGTGTTTCTTTGCGCAGGAGCCTTTGTTTGCTGATCAAGAGGTTTCCCGCCATAGTGCGTAAACTGATTCCCTTTTTGCAACTGCTGTTGCACAAACTCTTTATAGTATTTCGTCTTTTGAACTAATAGGCTTTTTGTTTTTTCCCCTACGAGTCCATCGACTTTCTTTACACCAAACTGGCTTTGAAAATTGCGCACGGCCCAGTAAGTTCCCCAGCCATACACCCCGTCTATTTTTCCATTGTAAAAACCATTGTATTGGAGCCTTGCCTGGAGCTCGACGACATCTTCTCCTGTAGCTCCCCGCTGAATCACTTGATTTGTGAAAGCTTCACTTTTTTCAGCTGTCATCAATGAAGACGCGAGCAGAACAATTGAGAAGATAAGGACGATTTGTTTCATGAAACGAGCTTTGTCCATATTTGATCCTCCTGTACTTTTGATGTTTGAATATATGTTTCTTCCGATCCCTATTTTTATACATTCATCACAGGAGGGAATTGGATGGAAAAGACAAAAAACGCCCTAAAGACGTATAGGACGTTTTCCAATTTAAATTTGTACCATCTTCACCGCACGGGCTTTTTTGGCTTTCCGCAGACCAAACCACCATAAAAAAATCATGAACGGCAACATGATATATCCCCAATTTTTCATGCCAAGAAGAATGAAATCATATAAGCCATGAAAAAGGATAGGAAGTATTAAAGAGAGAATCAGCCATTTTCGCTGCTCTTTTTTATCAGAGAAACGAGCTTTACCTATATAAAACCCCATCACCACACCAAATAAAGCGTGGCTTGATACAGGCAGCAAGGCACGTGTAAACGCGTACTCTACCCCATGACCAACTAAGTACAGAATATTTTCAAGTGTCGCAAATCCAAGGGAGACACTTGTTCCATAGACAATCCCGTCATAGTGTTCATCAAACTGTACGTGCGCATAGACACTGACCATTAAAATAAACCACTTTAATGATTCTTCTAAAAAACCCGATGTTACAAATGAAATCACGATAGGATTCGTGGCGATATTTTCCTCTTGGAGGACATACTGAATAAACATGGTTGGAAACACAAGTATGACACCTAGCATAAAAGATCTGATGACCATATGAACCGGCTCATTGTCGTATTGATCTTTCAAATAAAAATAACTTAAAAGTGCGATGCCGGGAGCTAAACCTGCTGAAATGATTGCGATCATAATCAGACCTCTTTCCCTACATTATCCTTTATTATCGTACCACGAATCACCCCTTTTTTATATGACTCGAGCCCATTTTCCCAAAAATAATCTTCTATATAATCCCAATTTACATAAAAAAGAACTGAATCCCTTAGAAGGACCCAGTTCTTTTTTTACCCGTTGATTCTTTTGTTGATTTCTTCTGCAATCAACCCGCCATGAAATCTTCCATTTTCAATGAAAATTTCGTTGGCGTTGTTACCAGCTGCAATAACCCCTGCAATGAAAATACCTTCTACATTTGTTTCCATTGTTTGTTCATTAAATGCTGGGCGGCCTGATTCTGGATCGATTGTTACACCCATTTTTTCTAAAAATGAATGATCAGGATGATAACCTGTCATCGCAAACACATAATCACTTTTCACTCGATCCGTTTGGCCCTGCTGGTTTGTAAAGACAACATCCTGTTCTGTGATTTCCTTCACCTCTGCACCGAACTCCATTCGAATGGTGCCATTTCGAACAAGCGCTTCAAACTCTGGTAAAATCCAAGGTTTGATGCTGGATGAATATTCAGTTCCTCTATATAAAACCGTCACCCTGCTTCCGCATTTCACAAGTTCCAGGGCAGCATCAACACTAGAGTTCTTCCCGCCGATCACCGTCACATCTTTATCAAAGTAGGGATGTCCTTCTTTAAAATAATGATACACGTGAGGAAGGTCTTCCCCTTTTACATTCATATAGTTAGGATGATCATAGTAGCCAGTCGCAATCACAATATAGTCACATGTATAGTCGTCTTTTGATGTATTCACGGTAAAATGGCCATCTTTTTTCGTCACAGCGTTTACCTTTTCAAAAGCATTCACACGAAGGCTTTTTCGTCTGACCACCTCTCGGTAATAGGAAAGCGCCTGAATACGAACGGGTTTCCGATTTTCAGTGATAAAAGCGACGTCACCGATCTCAAGCTTTTCACTTGTACTGAAGAAGGTTTGGTGTGTAGGGTAATGATAAATACTGTTGACCACATTGCCCTTTTCAATCACAAGTGCATCAATCCCAATTTGCTTGAATGCAATGGCAGCTGATAGACCGCACGGGCCTCCTCCTATTATGATCGCTTTTTCTTGTTTCATTTGTTCCACTCCTGTCGTTTCACTGCAATAACAATTGCTGGGCTGTTTGATTCTTTGCATGATTCCATAAAAAAATCTCCTATTTAAGGATAGGAGATTTTAAGGCGCGATGCAAATAAGTCGCTTAAATCCAGCCTCTGAATCGAGAAGCTTCAGCCATTTTACGTACACCGACCATATATGCTGCTAGTCGCATATCAATACGGCGGTTTTGCGCCATTTCATAAATATTATTAAATGATTTCACCATCATATCTTCTAAACGAGTTTCTACTTCTTCTTCTGTCCAGTAGAACCCTTGGTTATTCTGAACCCATTCAAAGTAAGAAACAGTCACTCCACCCGCACTTGCAAGTACGTCTGGAACAAGCAGTACACCACGATCTGAAAGAATTTTTGTCCCTTCCAATGTCGTTGGTCCATTTGCTGCTTCTACGACAATTTTGGCTTTAATGTTCGCCGCATTATCTTCTGTAATTTGATTTTCAATGGCTGCAGGTACTAAGATATCACAATCTAGCTCAAGCAGCTCTTGGTTTGTAATTGTATCATTAAATAATTTAGTGACGGTTCCAAAGCTGTCACGTCGGTCAAGCAAGTAGTCAATATCGAGACCATCTTCATCATACAAACCGCCGTAAGCATCTGAAATTCCTACGATTTTCGCTCCGGCATCATACATAAATTTAGCCAAGTAACTTCCTGCATTTCCGAATCCCTGAACGACAACACGAGCCCCATTGATGTCAATTCCTTTTTTCTTCGCCGCTTCTTTGATACAGATCGTTACACCTTTTGCCGTTGCAGTATCACGTCCGTGTGAGCCTCCAAGAACAATTGGTTTTCCTGTAATAAATCCTGGCGAGTTAAATTCATCAATTCTAGAATACTCATCCATCATCCATGCCATGATTTGAGAGTTTGTAAACACATCTGGTGCTGGAACATCTTTTGTTGGTCCAACGATTTGGCTAATTGCGCGAACATAGCCGCGGCTTAGTTTTTCAAGCTCCCTAAATGACATTTCTCTTGGATCACAGATAATACCGCCTTTTCCTCCGCCATAAGGAAGATCCACAATACCACATTTTAAACTCATCCAAATTGAAAGCGCTTTTACTTCTTTTTCAGTAACGTTCGGGTGGAATCGAATTCCGCCTTTTGTTGGACCGACAGCATCATTATGCTGCGCACGATAACCAGTGAAAATTTTCACCGATCCATCATCCATACGTACTGGAATTTTGACCGTTAATAGGCGAATTGGCTCCTTCAGCAATTCATACACTTCTTGCGGATAGCCCAATTTATCAAGCGCTTTATGTATGACGGTTTGAGTTGACTTTAAAACATCTAGCTTATCTTCTGCGTTATGAGCGGCGTTTTGATCGGCTGCCATTAAAATAAACCCCCTAGAAATCTTTCATGATCTACTGCTCCCTTTCAAGCAATAGTATACACCTTCGTACTGGTAAAGCAAAGGTAAAAAGCGTTTTTTATCAAAATAAAATATCAGCGTTTATAAATATAAAAATGGATATAAAAAAATACTGTTGTTTCATCACAACAGTATTAAATATAATAGAAAAAAGTGATTAAAAATACAGTTGAATCGTTTTCACTGCATCTTCCTGCATGATCACTTTTCCGTATTCTTTTAACCGGTGAATGGTTAATGTCGTCGGTGAACCGAACTCCGCTAAAATAGAAATGACCGTATCTGCAGACAGTTCTTCGAAATCATCTAGGCTGAGAAAATATTGACCTTCATAATGGTAAACTGTACCCCCTAAAAGTCCAATACGACTTAAACTATGGGACAGTTGAATCACATCTTCAAACGAGGCAAATTGATAAAGCACATGCTTGCTCTCGTCGAGCTTGACTTGCATCTCAATGTAATCTTCATCAAACTCATCATCAGCATCTTCCTGCTGACTCTTTGTCACAATGACGACCATCCCCTGCGCCTGAAGAGAAAATACTTCAACAGCAATCGGTCCATTCGCTTCAAAACCGAGCTCCTGATTCGCTTCGTTCATCATGTCTTTAAACAGCTGATGAACTTTGAACGAATCTTTCCAAAGGTCTTCTTTCGTAAGACCTCGGTCTGTCAGATCATCTAGTGTGAGAAAAATTTTGATTTTATTATAATTCAGACGCTCTAGCCGCATAACGTTCCCTCCTGCCTCTTCTAACACACATCATACTGTAGTATATGAGATGATGAGTCATAGGTTCTTAATTTTGTATTCAGTTTACACTGTGTCAAGACGGAAGACAAGCATGAAGCTATGCTTACGGTGACTTTTATGGAAAATATTGATGGGGCATCAACTTAGCGCGTTTTTAGCGGCATTAAATAGATCAGATGGGTTTCTGGTTCTGCTCCAAGACGCATCGGAATCTTTGTTGTTCCGTAACCATTACTTATCAGAAAGAAAGCACCTTTGACTTGGCCTGTTCTTCCTTTTTCATACGGACCAAATTTCCCAATACGAATTTGACCCCCATGGGTATGACCACTCAAAACAAGATCAATTCCCTCTTCTTCACTCATCAAGTGATGCACATCTGGGTTGTGTGATAAAAGGATATTCACATCTTCTTTGACAAACTCCGGCCGAATCGCTTCATAATCTGCTTTTTCAAGCCGGATATCATCGATTCCGCCTATTTTAATGGGCTGTCCTTCAAAATCCCACACAGTCGTCTCATTTTGCAATGTCGTCACCTGATAGGTATGGAGGATGTCTTTGAGTTTTTGCTGATGCAGCTCATGGTCGTTATTCCCCCACACAAAATACACCGGGGCAATCCTTGCTAAACGTTTCACATTTTCTTCGACTCTAGCATAAGGGACTCCCTTTTCAGCTAAGTCCCCGCCGATCATAATGACATCAGGCTGCTGCTCTTTCACTTCCGCTAATAAAGTATCACTAATTAGACGGCGATGTGTATCAGAAATAAAGAAAATGACAGCAGGTCGATCTGACTGCAGTCCTTCTATTGTAAAGTAATGCTTTTTGATGTTGTTTTGTTTTGCCGTTTTCACCATTTTCGCTGTTACACACACACCTGTTGTCACAGCTGCTATGGCAGCAGTAAATCCGATGGCATATTTCATTATGAATGACTCCCTTGTATCAGCTTTCTTTTATAGGACGCTTGAATGAAAAAAGACGTTTCAACTGTTTAAACGTCTTTTGCTCATTTATTTACTTTCATAATAGAGATTGATGTCATATTGCGTCTGCATGAAGTGAAAAACGGCCTCGCGCTCTTTCCATTGATTTGATTGAGGCCATAAATCTGTGCTTTTCTGTATAATTTCACATCTGAGCTTATGATATTCATCCTCAGCCTTTTCTTCTTTTTTCTTATAATAATACGATGCGTAAAAAGCAAACACTTCAGCCATGATCCAAAACAGAAACACCTCATGGCCAAGCAATGTGGCAATCATCGCTTCCGGCTGCAGGGAGCCCCCGCTATTAGCTGTTATCACAAAATAAAACAGAAGAATCGCAAGTGATAAAAGGGCTGTCCATTGCCACCTTTTGCATTGTTTTGCAAATCCCTCGTATTTGCGTTTCCTTTTGATCAATGTTTCAATCATTTTCTGTGTCGGCTGATCCATATAGCGGCTGATTGCGTGCAATGTCATCACATACACCCTTGTCCCTTTTTTCTACATATGTATGTGCTTTTCGATTCATTCATGTCAAATATTAATTTTCTAATGGGATATTCAATACTTGCCCGCTGTACACGCTATTTCCTTTTAAATGATTGTAAGCTCGAATTTTCTCTTCCCCTGATCGGTTTTGATAATACTTCATGGAAATCCGATACAAGTTTTCCTCTGGTCCAACAGTATGCTGCACGACACGAACAGGTTTTTCTTCCTGCTTCTTCTTCTCTTCTGCTTCTTTTCGCTTTTTCTCTTCCTGCTGTTTTTGAAGAGCGAGCTGTTGCTGCTCACGCTTTTTTGCAGCTTCGGCCTTTTCACGCTCAGCCTTCTCTTTAGCGGCTTGTTCTTTTTTCTTTTGCTCTGCTTTTTCTTTTGAACGCTGCTTTTCTTTATCAGCATCTTTCTTTTTCTTCTCATCATCAGACGCATCCGCTTTGTCAGCGCTTGAATCATTTTTTGTTTCAACAAGTGCTGACGGGACTGGATCTGTGTCAGCACTCGACGTTTTATCAATATAAACACCTTGATTGTTGTTATCATTAATTTCCTTTGATGTGTAATAAATCAACAGGAAGAAAACCGTGACGACAATAATAGGAAAGATAATAGCCAGTGTCGTAAACAATGGATTACGCACTTTTTTAGTTCGCTGCTTTTTATATTCATGAAAATCTTCTCGTGTAGGAAAGTGAGAGTCATCTGAAGGGTGCACTTTTTCTTCTTCAAGATTTTCCTCTACATCCTCATCATGGATGTTTGTCAGCTGCTGCTTTTTTCTCTTCATTCTCGACATTTCTTCCATGTTCATCCCTCCCCCAATATTTAAAACGAATTTGACTTGCAAAGACTAAGTCAATGACAAAGTGTGTCATGACAGGAACGAATAAATTCCCTGTCCACTCGTATAAAAGTCCTAAAAAAATACTAATAGAAACCACAAGGATAAACAAGAGTATTTTTGACAAGTAGCGAAAGTGAAGAAGTGCAAACACAATGCTTGCGATCTCCAGTCCAAATTGCTGCTGAACGATCCCGCGAAATAAAATTTCTTCTGAAAAGGCAATGAGCAGCGTTAACCAAACAATATGCGGGATGCTGCGGTTTTTGAACATTTTTTCATTTAATCCGCCATCATCATACATATGAGCCGGAAACACCTTCATGACAATAGCGTCGACAATAATCACAAGCAAAGCGCCGCCAATTCCGTAAGTCAGGATACGCATATCTCGGATCTGCCATAGGGCTGTAAAATCAGTCCAATGATCAAACATAAACATCCCTAGTAAAAAAGAGACAATCAGCATGAGCAGCTGTGTAAAATACAACTGTTCTACTACTTGTCGATCGGTTAATTTTTCAATAATACGGCGATGTTGTTCAATCAATGCTGCGCCTCTTTTGTCAGGTGAAACAGACGATCCAGCTCGGTCTTCCAGTGTTTCATTTCATTCAGCTCCAATGGTTGATCTTTTTTTTCGTAATCAGACAGGTCAAGTCCGCATGAAGAGCAGCAGTTCCCAAAGGAAGCGTCCTCCGTTAGATCAAGCTGCTCATCAAAGTATGATAACAAAGATTGCCTAAAGCAGCGATGGCCAGTGATATGCTCTTTAAACTGCCACACTTTTTTTAGCTTTTCTGTTTGTCTATCCTGCAGCTTTTCTTTCAGCTTCTTCATGAGTAAACGGGGCTGTTCAGTTTGGTACATCGTGTAATAATGCGAGAGCATTCGCGCGCGCGTCTCCTGAAGCCCTGCTTCCATCAATTGTTCACGTAATTTCTTTTCATCATTGATCGGCATTTGTGATACTCGAGCTAAGAAAAAATCAATTTCTGGATCATCAAAACCTTCTGCTTGAATCAAATGACTTTGAATATCCGCATCCTCTTCTGTATATAAAAGAACGCTCACACTATTTTTCCCGTCCCGTCCAGCTCTTCCAATTTCCTGCATAAATGCTTCAATTGACTGAGGCGGACTCATATGAATCACAAAGCGTATATTTGCTTTATCAATTCCCATTCCAAAAGCACTTGTACAGCAAATGAGATCAATTTGACCACTGATAAATTGCTGCTGGATCAGCATGCGGTCTCCTGACTCCATTCCGCCATGATAAAACTCTACACGTTGATGCGTTTTTTGTTTCACCAAACGTGAGATATCTTCTGTCATTTGCCGGGTCGGACAATAAATCAGCCCAGGCCCTTGAAGGGTTTCCACAAACTCAAGTGCTCGTTTCTCTTTTGCTTCTTTCGTTTCATGCGCCTCTTTTAATAGTGCAATATTCGGCCGGTTGACTGAATGAATATGAACATCTGGATGCTCTAGCCGCAACGTTTGCACAGTATCTTTTAAGGTTTGTTTCGTCGCAGTTGCCGTTAGTGCTAAGGCGACAGGATTACCGAGCGCTTCCCTCCATTCCCCAAGCTTGGAATATTCCGGGCGGAAATCATGTCCCCATTCCGATATACAGTGAGCTTCATCTACAACGAATAGACCCACATGCATCGCTTTGAGCTGCTCTACCAATACCTCTGACATAAGCGCCTCAGGTGCGACAAATAAAAATTTATATGATGGCAAATGCCGAATAATATGTCTTCTTTCCTGAAAGGACAGTGTACTGTTAAGCGCAGCCACTCGCTTTTCACCGCGCATTTTCATGCGTTCTACTTGATCTTCCATGAGTGATAAAAGAGGTGAAATGATCAGCACTAACCCGTCTGTCAAATAGCCCGGAATTTGATAACAAAGTGACTTCCCGCCACCAGTAGGAAGCATGGCAACCGTATCTTTTTGTTGAAGTACACTTCGAATAATGTCCTCCTGACCTGTTTTGAAGGCATCATAACCAAAGTATCGCATCAGCGTCTGATGAAGCTTATCCACTTGCTTTCACCATCCTTGTCAATGCCAATCGTATTTGAAAATAAGTAAATGAATGCTCGAGACTTTCTTTGATCAGCTTCATCTTGTTGGTTTGGAGCTGACCGGCTACCTCATGTATCGCCTGTTGAGCTTCACTACTGACATATGGTTCGATCGAGAAGCTCGGCTCATGTATCGAGAGCTCTACAATATGATCTTCAATTGTCGCTTTTTTTAATGAACGAATATGAGCAATTTGATCAATACTGAACCCTTTTTGTACAAGCTCAAGCGTTTTATGGGTAGAGGTGGTAAGCACACGTTTGAATTGAAGATCATCTATCATTCGCTGGATGATCGGTGCCTCACCTTTTTGCGCACATTGAATAAAATAATGGAGCACATTCCAAAAAAGCAAGTAAACATACCATACATCTTCTTTCATCCATTCCGCCATTTGCTGGTACGTCCGTCCGATTCTTTCATTGGAAGTCAATGAATAAACAAAAAGCAGTGCCTCTTGATCAGTTAAATGAGCAAGAAGTGTTTCAAGCTCATGATGGATATCTTCAGAAAGCTTTTTCTTCTGGTGATATTGCGAGAAGAAGGATTTTGTCCAGTTTTGAACCGATATATCTCTTTGAATCGGCACATAGTGTTGTGACCCCGCTGCATGATGTGAAAGGACCTGCACAAGTAAAGACAGTCTCATCCATAACACCTTTGCTTTATCATGATACTTGGCACCATTAAAATAAACTGGCATCGGTTTTTCAGTGAAACACTGCCTGAGCATACTTATTCCTGCATCTGTGGCGATGAATGTATCCCCTGTCTTTCTGATGAAGTGCTGCTCTTTTAGCCTTTGTACAGAGCGGTTCAACTGATCCCTCGTAAAAGCTGGATAGCAGCCGAAGTAGCTAGAAAGCTGAAACAAACTTGCATCCTGTATCGTTTGTGATGATTTTTTTCCTTTAAAAAGATGGTAGACAGCACTAATGGAGCGTTCGCCGTTCAATTTATGTACGCTGTCCATCAACATGACATCCAAGTAATGAATCGTCATTGACCAAAGCACCTGTCTTCCTGACAAAATTCGAATATTTTCTCCCTTTATTTTAACAGATTTCATTGAAGAAGAAATGTTTAAACTCAATTAATGGGGGAAAGTTATGAACAAACCCTTATGTGATAAGCATTCTCAATCACTTTACAGTTGAAATGTGAATTTAAAATCATTACAATAAGGTTTGAGGAAATTGGTTTTTTATCGGTGAAACTAAAAAGGTTAAACCATTTGTTCCATCGAACAATCTGGGAGGTATTTTTTTAACATGGCAAAATATACAATTGTAGACAAAGACACATGTATTGCTTGCGGCGCATGCGGTGCAGCTGCTCCAGACATTTATGATTATGATGATGAAGGCATTGCATTTGTCACGCTTGATGACAATCAGGGGACTGTAGAAGTTCCAGAAGTACTTGAAGAAGATATGCTTGATGCATTTGAAGGTTGCCCAACTGACTCAATTAAAGTTGCGGACGAAACTTTCGATGGTGATCCACTTAAGCATGAATAGGATAAAAGCCCCTTTAAAAGGGGCTTTTTTTATATTAACTATTTTGAAGTCGACGTTTATTTTCAAACCATGGACGCATTTTGACAAAAATGAAACTAAAGACGATGGTGATGATGATTCCTTTAATCAGGTTAAAAGGCAAGATCCCTGCTGTAATGGTTGCCTTTAGCACATGATCTGACAGGACGGGTGCATTCAAAAACCATGTATAAGCAGGAAGGAACAAGAAATAGTTTAAGATGCTCATCATGACTGTCATGAGTAATGTTCCGAGGATCATGGACCATGCTAACCCTCTTGCTGATTTAATCTTTTTAAAAATAAAAGCCACCGGTAAGATGAATAGTACACCTGCTGTAAAATTCGCTACTTGATCCACAGGCACACCGGACATGCTACCATGAATGAGGTAGTGCAGTAGATTCTTTAAAGCTTCAACAGCAATCCCAGCACCTGGCCCATAAATTAAAATCGCAATAATCGCAGGAATATCACTAAAATCAATTTTTAAATACCCAGGAAGCCCAGGGAAAGGGAAATTCAATAACATTAATACAAATGCGATACTGCTAAGCATGCTGATGACAACTAAACGTTTTACTTTACTTTGATTCAATATTCTCTCTCCTTTTCGATCAAATCTTTCGAAAAGAGGATTGTTCAATTTTAGCCACAAAAAAACCGCTCTGAATACATACACAGGAGCGGGAAATTTAGGCTACACAAATAAACGTATAAACAGACATGTTTTCAACGTTTACGAACCTCCATCTTCTCCCATCCAGACTATACTGTCGGCTTCGGAATCACACCGAATCCTGCCAAAAAAGGCTCGCGGGCTTAGAGACTATGCCTCATCACCGCCGGTAGGGAATTACACCCTGCCCCGAAGATTGATCATTATTCAATTCGACATCATTATATATGATATATGAGCATTTGTACAGATAAAAATCCTGAGCAAATTCATCAGTTTTAAGAAATCGTAAAAAACCTAAAATTTATAATGACAAATGCGTAAAAATTGGGTATCTTTTGTTTAAAGGTGTCCATTCTTGATCAATACACTAAAAAATGTTCGTGTTTTCTTTTTCGCTTTACTGCTTTAATTTGATTGACACAGTGAAAAGGAATATGGTAAATTATCAGATATTTATGACGTTTATTTTAGGAGGAAATCTTACGATGTTTCGAGTATTAGTCTCAGATAAGATGAGCAATGATGGTCTTTTACCACTATTAGAATCAGATTTTGTTGAAATTGTTCAAAAAAATGTAACAGAAGCAGAAGATGAATTACACACGTTTGATGCCTTACTTGTCAGAAGTGCCACAAAAGTGACAAAAGAACTTTATGAAAAAATGACTTCATTAAAAATTGTTGGCCGTGCTGGTGTGGGAGTCGACAACATTGACATTGATGAAGCAACAAAACACGGTGTGATTGTCATCAATGCACCAAATGGGAATACGATTTCAACGGCAGAGCATACGTTTGCGATGATCTCATCTCTCATGCGTCATATTCCTCAAGCGAATATTTCTGTGAAATCAAAAGAATGGAACAGAGGCGCATATGTCGGTGCTGAGCTTTACGGAAAATCTCTTGGGATTGTTGGCTTAGGCAGAATTGGAAGTGAAATCGCCCAGCGTGCAAGAGCATTTGGCATGACCGTCAACGTATTTGACCCTTTCCTTACAAAAGAACGTGCCGAAAAAATTGGTGTCAATGCAAAATCACTTGATGAAGTGCTTGAAGTATCAGATATTATTACGGTACATACACCTTTAACAAAAGAAACTAGAGGACTTCTCAATAAAGAAACAATCGCAAAAACGAAAAAAGGTGTTCGTCTAGTGAACTGTGCACGCGGCGGCATCATTGACGAACGAGACCTTCTTGAAGCACTTGAAAATGGTCATGTCGCAGGGGCTGCTCTCGATGTATTTGAAGTAGAACCACCTACTGAGAATCCACTTGTGGATCATCCAAACGTCATTGCCACTCCGCATCTTGGTGCATCTACAAAAGAAGCACAATTAAATGTAGCGGCACAAGTCTCTGAAGAAGTTCTTCAATTTGCAAAAGGACTCCCGGTCATGTCATCTATTAATCTACCAGCGATGACAAAAGACGAGTTCAAGAAAATCCAGCCTTATCATCAATTTGCAGGAAAACTTGGACGTCTTGTTTCTCAATCGATGAGAGAACCTGTAAAAGAAGTCAGCATTTCATATGAAGGATCTATCGCAAAACTCGAAACATCATTTATTACAAAAAGTCTGCTTTCTGGCTTTTTGAAAGAGCGTGTCGATTCGACTGTAAATGAAGTCAATGCTGGTATGGTGGCAAAAGAACGCGGCATTAGCTTTAGCGAGAAAATTTCTTCAAGCGAATCTGGCTATGAGAACAGCATTTCCATTGAAGTCAAAGGTGACCTTTCCACCTTTACATTAAAAGCAACGTATATCCCGCATCTAGGTGAACGTGTCGTTTCTATTAATGGTTTCAATATTGACTTTTACCCAGATGGACACCTTGTCTATATTCAGCACACTGACGCACCTGGTGTGATCGGTCAAGTTGGAAAGATTTTAGGCGACCACGATGTGAACATTGCGACAATGCAAGTAGGCCGTAAAGAAAAAGGCGGCGAAGCCATCATGATGCTTTCTTTTGATAAGCACCTTGAAGATGAAATTGTCCAAACGTTAACTAAAGTGAGCGATATTCTTTCTGTACGTCTGATTGACCTATAAAAAAATGGTAAACCTCATGCAAAAGCATGAGGTTTATTTTGTTGAAACGATTAAACGTTCACCTGTCCGTATGAGATGCGTTGTCAGTGCATTGATTTTCTTCAATTGATCAACGGTCATTTGATGTGCTTTAGCTATAGACCAGAGAGTATCCCCTCGTTGTATGACATATGTATGTTTCTCATATCCATCTACATGAAGGGCTGGCTCTTGGAAACGATCTCTTGCAATGATTGTGAGCGGATCTACTGCATCTTCTTTACTAACTGACCAATTACCCCTGTGCACCTCAAAATGCAAATGAGTGCCCCTAGAAGCGCCTGTGTTGCCTATGATGCCGATCGGCTGCCCTGTTTGTACATGGTCACCATTCTTCACAAAACGCGCATTTAAATGCGCATAGACGGTTTCATATCCATTTGGATGCCGAATAAATACAACTTCACCATATGTAGCAGATACATAGGAACGAGTAACCACACCTTCGCTAGCAGCCAAAATGGATTCTCCTTCTGGTGCAGCAATGTCTAACCCCTTATGCGAACCACCTCTTGTCCCAAACAAATCAGTGACTTCACCTTTGATTGGTTCCACCCACTCGGTTGTTTTCTCTGCATGGGCAAACGGTGATAAGGCCAAGAACAAGAAACAGCTAGCACATATGTAGCAATACCTTTTCATCAGTGACTTCCCTTCTTTGAAGTTCTTTTCATGACAGCTTAGTATACCTCAAGGAAGCCCTTTTCTATACATGAAAAAAGAACGCAATAAGTTGCGTCCTCAGATTGTTGACAAAGGGCTAAAATGAACTTGATTTTAGCCCTTTGTCTTCGTTTCAGCGTGATAGAAAACCTTTGCAGTCTAGGAAGGACGAGCACCGGAGCAGAGCGAATTTGACATTCGTGAGTACCGGAGCGCAGGACTGACAAAGAATGCGAGGGTTTGTCTACACGCTGAGAACGCAATAAGTTGCGTCCTTTAGCGTTCTTTGATAACAACTGGGTTTGGCAGTGCCGGTACCTCTAGCGGTTCTTTTAATTCATATGGGCCTACTTGATCTGTTCCTGCATTTTGTATCGTGACATCTGTAAAACCAAAATCTTTCGCTGTGAGCAGCAGTCCTTCAATAAGTAAAATATGATCAATTGAGTCCGTTAATTGTGCTGATGCTCCAAACGTGATGGTTGCATGTTTTCCTTTTGATGTCACTTTTTTAATAGGCTCTTCTTTAATGAGTGGATCGAGTCCTGCATCATTCGCCCGCTTCATCGCCTCTACTGCATCTTTATAAGATGGATAATCATCTTTTGACGGCACCAAAAATGTCCCGCTCTTATTTTCTAAAACGTAGTAAGCGTGTTTTGTTTGTTTATTAATTGAAATGGTACCAAGACGGCCATTCGTCCCTAATTGAAGGTGCGAGCCATTGACAGACTTCACCTGTACTTGTTTATATTGGCTCCATTTTAACGTTTCTTTGACCATGTCTTTAAAACGATTGGCTTCTTTTAATGTATCAAGAGACAAATCATTTTTCAGCTGAAAAATCAGTGTATCCCCTTTTTCACTCACATCCACCATATCCATATAAGCTTGAAGAGGTTTTGTCATTTCAGGCAGCTCAAGTTTTTCATATGTATCAAGAAGCGCCTGCACATTATCATGCTTATTTTCTTTTTGAATACTGATTGGGACAACTTGAGAAGTCGATTCATCTATGTATGAAATCGTCATATACTTTTCTTTGTCAGATGCATAAGCAACATGTGAAGGATCATTTGTGTTTTTTACCGCCTCTAATGTAGCATTCACCTGTCCTTTTTCAGCACTCGAGTCCATTTTCACTTTCTTTATATCTTGAGCAGCCGGCTGAAATAAATGAGGAGAAATCAAAAACGCCATAAATAAGACCACAACGGTTGCGACCGCTGGACCGATCCATCTGGCACTTTTCTTTTTCTTCCCGCTTGCCATCAGCATTTGCTGGTAAATCTGCTTAGATGAACGGTTGTCCTCCACCTTTGGAAGCTGACTGAGTAATACTTTAATTCGTTCTTCGCTCCAATTGGACCTGTTCGTTTTCATTCACTAGCTCCTCCTTCAAAAGCTCCATATGTTTTCGGAGCACTTTCAGGCCTCGGTGCTGCGTTGTTTTGACTTTGCTTTCCGAGAACTTTAGCGCCTTGGCCGTCTCCATGATTGAGTAGCCTTGGATAAACCTTAAAATGATGACGGCTCGTTGATCAATGGTGCAATGATCAAGTGCGGCATAAATTTCTTTGATATTTTCATCCTGTACAGCCAATTCATCTGGGAGCAGGTCTGGATCTTTTACATCCTGTTTATCCCAATCAAACGTGCCGAGCACCCGTTGTCTGATAGTTTGCTGTTTGCGAAACCAGTCAATTGCCACATGCCTTGCAATTGAAAACAGCCATGTTTTCTCGCTGCTTCTTCCTTCAAAAGTTTTATATGAGTGAAGTACCCGAATGTAAACCTCCTGCACGAGATCCTCTGCCTGATTTTTATCTTTTACCATATAAAATAAAAATTGGTACAAATCTTGATGGTACGAATCATATATTTTTTGAAAGGTTTCATGCATAGGAAACCCCTCCGTTCACTTATTTTTGTCGAGTGACTCTCACAAAACGTTACATTACAACTTTATGACAAATATATTACAAGATCGACAATTTGGAAAGGGCTTTTAGTTTAACTTCTCCTTAAAAATATGAAAATAGAAAAAACACTTCATTTTCTTTCGAAAAGAAGTGTTTCTCATGTAACAAGATTCTTCGTCAAGATTAGACGAGTTCCTGCTTTTTTTTCGGAATATAGAAAGTGAAGTGAGTACCTGTTCCAGCTTTACTATGTGCATGAATGGAGCCTTGATGCGCTTCTACGATGTTCTTCACAATCGCTAGACCCAGCCCCGTACCGGAACGTCCTCTTGTTCTTGCTTTATCTGCTTTATAGAACCGTTCAAAAATAAACGGGAGATCCTCTTCAGGAATGCCGCTTCCCGAATCTTTCACATCCATCTTGAGCCCATTTTCCACCGATTGAACTGAGAAGTGAACTTCTCCGCCTTCTGGTGTATGACGAATGGCATTATCGATGAGATTTGTAAAAACCTGTTCTATTTTATCTGGATCAAATACAAAATACGGTTCTTCTACTTGAATTTCATACGTCAGGTTGATTTGTTTTTCTTTCGCAATTCCAAGGAATTTACGGTAAATTTTTTCAGTCAGCTCTTCTGTATCAGTTGATTCAAGATTCAGTGTAATATGACCAGCTTCCATACGTGCGAGATCGAGAAGATCATTCACAAGACGCCCCATTCGAAGTGATTCATCATAGATAATTTGGGCAATCTCTTTCTTTTCCTCTTCAGATCCGGCAATGTCATCGACAATCGCTTCACTATAGCCTTGCAGCATAGCAATAGGTGTGCGGAGTTCATGACTAACATTTGCAATGAAGTCTTTTCTTAGCTTATCCAGTCTTCTCTCTTCTGTCATATCGCGAAGTACCGCTACCGCTCCTCTGACATCTTGCTGGTTATAAAGCGGAGACATGAGAAGAACCCAAGTACGCCCTTGCAGCGTGACTTCGATCATTTGCTCTTTTTCCGTACTGACGGCAGTATGAAACAATTCACGCGCTTCTGGCGGCAGTTCATCCCCATCTTTGATCTTCATATTTTGCTCGTAATACCAAGCCTGCAAGAATCTTTCTGCAGGAGGGTTTGTCATAAGGATCGTCCCATCAATATTGATCGTGATGACACCGTCTGCCATACTGCTGAGAATGTTGGACAAATGTTCTTTTTCTTGATTTAAAGCGGTTATATGAAATTTAAGCTGCTTACCCATTTGATTAAAGGCGATCGCCAGTTCCCCAATTTCGTCTTGCGTTAAAATAGGAATCTTTGTATCAAATTTCCCTTTCGCCAAATCTTGTGCTCCCTCTCTCATCTTTCTGAGAGGATAGGTGACACGAGTAGATAAGAAGAAAGCGAAAATTGTTGTCAGCACAATCGCAATTCCGGCTGCGAGGAAGATATAACGCGTCGTATGTTTTGTTGTCTGCTCTACAGCAAGAAGGGATTGAGAAAGAAAAACCATCCCTTTCTTTCCGTTCGCCTCGTAAGGAACACCTACTACAATGCGTTCATCCTTCTGATTGCCTGTATCAGATTCAGCTCGTTTACTGATTTTTTTTCGTTGTGTCAGTGCTTTGTTCAAATCTTTGTCTGCTTCAATTTGTTCTTTTGTGATCGCAGGAAGCTTCCCGCCTTTTTCAGACGAATACCATTCTAGTCCATCCTCTTGAACAATCGCGATACTTGTCAATTTATCAGCTAGTTCTGATGTAATCGATCTTGCAAGTGATTGATCCTCATGGCTTTCTAAAATGACTGCTACTTTGTTGGCCATTTGTGTTAAATCAGACTTTGCTTCTTCCACATGGTAATTCTCAATGAACTCTAAAAGAAGCACAGTTAAAATCGATAAAACAATGAGTACGAGGAAAAGAATGGTTAACCATAGCTTTCCTACGACACTTTTCCACAGCTTCATTCAGCGCCGACCTCAAATTTGTACCCGACACCCCATACTGTCACGATTTTTTTCGCTGCTTCTGGTGACACTTTATTTAGTTTTTCGCGAAGCCTTTTGACGTGGGTATCCACTGTTCTCAGATCCCCAAAGAATTCATACTGCCACACTTCTTTGAGAAGCTTTTCCCTGTCATAGACCTTATCCGGCGTTTTTGCCAAGAAGTACAAAAGTTCGTATTCTTTCGGCGTGAGGCTGACTTCTTTTCCATCTGCTGTGACCCGGTGTGCATCATGATCAATGGATAGATGAGAAAATACGAGAACATCTTTTGTGGTTGTTCCAGTATTAAGGTATGACGTTTGCGACGATCTTCTTAACAGTGCTTTCACACGAAGAACCACTTCACGCGGGCTGAAAGGTTTGACGATATAATCATCCGTTCCTGCCTCAAAGCCTTGCACACGGTTAGCTTCCTCACCTTTTGCTGTCAGCATAATAATTGGTGTGGCTTTTTTATCTCTGATTTGATTACACACTTCAATCCCATCTGTCCCAGGCATCATTAAATCAAGCAAAATGAGGTCATAATCGGTTTGAAGTCCTTTTTGAATGGCCTCATCCCCATTTTCCGCTTCATCAATTTCATAATTTTCCCGTTCTAAATACATTTTTAAAAGGCGGCGAATTCTTGCCTCATCATCGACGACTAATATTTTCGTTTGAGTTGTGTGTTCCATTAGACAATCCTCCTGCTTTCTCCGTTGTTACATACATTTTAACAAAAAGCCGAATCGAATCATAAAAGTTGGCCTTTTTCATGCGATTACGCGTAAGAATGAAGCCCCGCAATCACTAGGTTGACAAAGATGAGGTTAAACATAATGATCGCAAATCCGATCACAGCAAGCCAAGCGGACTTTTCACCATGCCAGCCTCGTGATAACCGAAGGTGGAGATAGGCGGCGTAAAATAAAAATGTAATTAAAGCCCATACTTCCTTCGGGTCCCATCCCCAGAATCTCGTCCAAGCAATTTGCGCCCAGATCATCGCAAAAATAAGGCCGCCTAACGCAAATACAGGGAATCCTATGGAAACAGCCCTGTACCCAATTTCATCGACTAAATCGAGATTCACCTGTCTTACGAGCGGCTGAAGCAGCGCACTTAGTCGTTTGCGAATGATCAATCTTAGCAGTCCATAAATGATTAGCCCAACGCCAAATGACCACAGCACTGTATTCACCTTTCTACCTGAAAAAACAGGCGGCAGATCAACTACAGGCTCTAAACGATCTTTTGTGATAAGTTCTCCTTTATGAGGCCCTACTAAGGCAGGCAGCTCATAGACCATGACGCTCTCTTCTTTATTTTTATCTACCCAATTAAATTTCGCTTCATACCCTGTCATTCTAAAGATGGACGTGACAGCGATAAATGCAAGAGTAACCACAATCATAAACATGACTAGCTCTAAGCCAAAGGTTTTCTTCCCCGGTTTTGTTTGATCGACATGCTTCAAAAGAAAAATCACACCTGCCACAAAACTGATCGCCAAAATGGCTTGACCAAGCGCCGCTGTCGTGACGTGAATATATAGCCAATTACTTTGAAGCGAAGGAATCAGCGGTGAAATATCCGATGGAAACATGCTTGCATAAGCAATGATTAATAAAGCGATTGGAAGTGTGAATAAACCTAGCACAGACACTTGATAGACAAAATATAAAATAATAAATGCGAGCACCAGCATCATGCCAAAGGCTGTGGTGAATTCAAACAGATTACTGACTGGTGCGTGACCAGACGCGATCCACCTTGAAATAAAATAGCCAAATTGACTCAAAAAACCGATGATGGTGAGCGTTATGCCGATAAGTGCCGCCTTATTTTTACGCGGACCCTCTTCTTTCTTTTTTCCTTTAATGGCCCCTCCAAAAAAAGGAACTGCCGCTAAATACAATAGAAAAGCTGCAAATAACAGGTTTTCACTGACTGCCGCCATCTAACCCTTCCCCCTTGCTTTTGCTGATACTTGTTGTATCAGGCAGTTCTTTTTGATCTACTGGCTGTTTGATGCCACTGTCGTGCAGCAACACCTTAAGATCAGACTTTAAGCCGAACCAGTTTTTGTTTGTATGTCCTGCCACAAATACTTTTCCATCCTTTGCCGACAGCCAGATTCTTCTATGCTGCCAGTACATCCCTTGTACGACACCGATCATAAAGATGATTCCGCCAACAATAAGTACCCCGAGTGTTAAGTCTTTTCGAACCGTTAAACCTGTCACGTTTTTTGTTTCAACCCGGTCAAATTTCATTTTATAAAGATTGTTATCAGAAGCCTCAACTGTCTCTTGAATCGCGACAAAGCTTTTTTCACCTTTTGGTTTTTCAGGAGAGATCATTTCAAATACGAACGCAGGATTATTCGGATTCCTCGTTTTCGTACTAGGTGTGCCATCTTCGTCAAAATAAAAATCAGGCAAATAACTCATTACCTTGACTTTGTAACCGCTACCAAGATCATATTCTGACTTAGGCTCCAGCAGATTAATCTTCACTGTTCCGAAAGATTTCTCAGTATCTTTTCGAATCAGCTGAAAGACCATTTGATCGAGTTCATTTTGTTTAAAATCCACTTGATATAATGAGAAATTGTCAAACTTAAGCGGTTCATTCACTTTAATATCGTGTTCTGTTACCTGCTTTAGCTTTGGCTTTTCACCAAAAACAACTTCCCCTTCACGTTTGTATAAAACGGCATCGGTTTTATAGCTTTTGACGACTTGACCATCGCCAGCCTTTTCAATCGCATTTTCAAAGACTTCTTTTTCTTTTTCAGATTCATAGCGGTCAATTGAAAACGCATTATTCTTTAAGAAGTATTGGCCTCCCGTCCCTGGGATTGGTGCCGTTTCGCCTTCTCTTACCCATAATGTTTCATCCACGTACATTCCCGGGACAAACCGAAGCATGGAGCCAATGAGAAATATAATTAATCCAATATGATTGACGTAAGGTCCCCAGCGGGAAAAGCGGCCTTTTTCAGCTAAAATATGTCCATCTTCTTCTCTTATGCGGTAACGCTTTTGTTTCATTTTACTAACGATGCCTTCATATGTATGTTGATCTAATGTTTGATTTGTTTCGCTGAAAAGACGCTGCCTTCTCATAAAGCCTTCTTTTTTGACAACCCCTTGATTTTTGAGTGCGCGATAAAGTGGAATCACTCGATCAAGGCTGCAAATCACAAGGGAAATTCCGATAGATGCGACAAGGGCTAAAAACCACCAAGAATTATAAAGATCATGGAATCCAAGGATGTAATATAACTTGCCAAACGACCCATATTGCTCCTCATAATAAGTGGAAGCTGATGCACCTGGCGGAATAAACCGCTCCTGCGGAAAAATAGTTCCTAGCGAAGAAGCTAACAGTGTGATGACAATGAGCCACACACCCACTTTTACGGAAGAAAAAAAGTTCCATACTTTATCAACAATCGTTTTGTTGTATGTTTGCGAGCGTCTTGCACTGCCGTCATATCTCATATCAAGCAGCTTTGATGAATTTTTCTCTTTTGCTGCAATGGGATTCCCGCATGATTCACATAGAACAGTACCGATTGGATTAATATGTCCACACTCGCACTTTACCTCTTTCATTCTATGACCCCTTTGGTTTAATCAAATTCATATATTCATAGACATTACGTTCTGTCATCGTTCCCTTTATGACTTTGATTACTTTGCCTTCAGGATTAATTAAAAATGTGGTTGGCAGCGGCGTAATATCATATGCCTCTGTCACTTGACGATCTTTGTCCATGGCAACAGGAAAATTCACGCCATAAGCATCCATAAAATTCTTCACAGCAATATTGGATTCTCCCACATTTACGGCAACAATTTCGACACCGCGATCCTTGAACACTTCATACTGATTTGCCATATAAGGGAATTCCTGCTTACATGGACCGCACCATGTACCCCAAAAATTGAGAAAGACGCCTTTGCCTTTTAAGTCCTTTAATTCAATCCGTTCCCCATCTACCGATTGAAGGACAAAGTTAGGCGCAATAGATCCTTCTTTGACTTGATCCTGTTTGGCAAATACTGAGTTATACATCGTATAACATAGTGCAGCAAGCATCACGAGGAGAATGCCCGTCCGTATGAAAAATCGTCTTTTCTTCATCTGAAGTACCCCTTCCCCATAGACATTCAGGTAAATTATAGCATTCTCCTTCTTTTGATGCTTCTTCATTTTTTGAAGTTTATGTGAAAATTAAAAAGCGCTTTTCCCATGATCCGCAATCGCTCTTAGGCGTTTTACTTCATGCGGCGTCAATTCTCTGCGATCTCCTGGTCTCATGCCTTCAATATGAAGGAAAGCATATTGCTCTCTTTTGAGTTTTAAAACGTCGTGGCCGATTGCTTCAAACATGCGACGAACCTGTCTGTTTCTGCCTTCATGGATGGTTAATTGCACAATACATGTTTGCTTTCGTTTATCAATCGAAAGCATTTTGGCACGGGCAGGTGCTGTTTTTTTATGGTCTAACATGATTCCTTTTTCTAACTTTCTAAGCAATTCTTTTGAAGGGATGCCTTTTAGTTTCGCTGCATACGTTTTATCAATTTGATATTTCGGATGCATGAGCTTATGGGCAAATTCGCCATCATTTGTAATCAAAATTAAACCGCTCGTATCATAATCCAACCGGCCGATTGGATACAGACGCTGCGGAACATCATCAAAGAAGTCTGTCACGACTTTGCGTCCTTTATCATCCTCGGCAGCTGAAATGACGCCGCGCGGTTTATAAAGCATAAAGTAAACCGGTTCTTCTCTTTCAAGCTTTAAGCCATTGACTTCAATTTTATCTGAAGAGCCCACCTTTACTCCGAGCTCTGTCACTGTTTCACCATTAACGGTAACTCGTCCTTCTTTAATTAATTCTTCAGCCTTTCGTCTAGAAGCGACGCCGGCATGGGCAATTACTTTCTGTAAACGTTCCATTTGTCTTTCACCTCATGTACTATCTTACTTGCTTGGCTTGAAACAAACAAGCATTCGTGGAAAAATAAGCGTTTCATCTGTCTAATTTCAACAAAAAAGCTGTTTTCCATCCACGAAATAAAAAAAGCACCTGATTAGGCGCCGCTAAATAACAAACTGACGATAATAATCGATGCAATGATCCCAATCAGGTCTGCAAGCAGCCCCACTTTCAGTGCATCTCCCATTTTTTTAATACCAACTGCTCCAAAATAGACAGTTAAAATATAAAGGGTCGTATCCGTTGACCCTTGCATAACGGCGGCAAGCTTGCCGATAAAAGAATCTGGACCATAAGTCGCAATTAAGTCTGATGTCATACCAAGCGCCGCTGTTCCTGATATAGGACGAATAAGCCCAAGCGGCACCACTTCTGTAGGAACACCAATCGCTGTAAACACAGGTTTTAATAACTCCATGACAAAGTCAAGTGCCCCTGATGCACGGAAAATCGTAATGGCGACTAGCATACCGACTAAATATGGAATGATTGAAAAGGCAATTTGAATGCCTTCTTTCCCGCCTTCTACAAATGTTTCGTACGTCGGTACTTTTTTAATCGTCCCTGCAATCAATATTCCTGCGATGATCAGTGGAATCAAAGCAAGTGACAGCCAGTTAATAAATGCCACAAGATCACCCCCGCCTGCTTCTGCGATAGTGGAAATAGCGATCAATCATAATCGCACCGATACCTGAAATAAGTGTCGCCAAAATGGTTGGGCCTACAATATCTGTTGGCTGATCTGCGCCATAGGTCATACGAATGGCAATGACAGTCGTTGGCACAAGTGTGATAGAAGATGTATTGACTGCTAAAAAAGTGATCATCGACCGGCTCGCCTCATTTTTTCCGCCATTTAGTACTTTCATCTGCTCCATCGCCTTAATCCCAAGTGGTGTAGCGGCATTCCCCAGGCCAAAGAAATTCGCCATGAGATTGGATAGAATATACCCCATTGCTGGATGATTCGCAGGAATCTCAGGAAATAGTTTTGAGATAAAGGGCCGGCATAATTTACTAAAGAAATGTAACAAACCCGCTTCTTCTGCGATCTTCATCAATCCTAACCAGAATACAAGAACACTAATCAACCCAATTGAAATGGTGACCGCTTCTTTTGATCCTTTAAAGACCGCTTCATTCACTTCATGCATCGTTCCGTTAAACATTGCATAGACAAGACCGATGACCGTGAGGAATACCCAGATCAGATTGACCATGAAGATCCGCCTATCGATGTCTGAAAGACAGACTTAAACATTTCTTGAAAGCTTTTTTGAGGCATTCGGTTGCGTTTGTTTTCATAAAAAATCGGGACTTGCTCAATCACCTGACCATCGAGTAAGAACGTCATTTTCCCTACTACATCTGGGATCGCTTCTTTGTTTTTCTCCCATTTCTTTTCAGGCGTCAGCATTTCCGTTTCGATTTCCACTAGTTTTTTCTCATCCTCATTTAGAAAATAGTCCACATCCCGCTTAATAAACGCTTTTTTTTCGTAAAAAGTCCCTTTTAACGAAGCGAGCCTGCCTTTTTCAGCAAGCACATACGTTTTATAGTGATCAAATGCATACTCAAACATTGAGATATGATCCTTCCAATCATCCGGTGCATTAATCGTCACAGCAATGAGCGCAGCATCTCCTTTTGCAGCTGTGGAGACAAGTGTGCGTTTTGCAAGTTTTGTATATCCTGTCTTCCCTCCAGTCGAATATTGATACAAACCAGTGAGCAGCTTGTTTTTATTTTTCCAATAACCTTCGATTGTTTTTGCTTTATAAAAGGTGGTACCGGCAATTTTTTGATATTGCTGATGCTTCATGGCGTATTTCGTTAAGATTGCCATATCATAAGCTGATGAATAATGGTTTTTATGATCATCGAGTCCATGCGGATTTTGAAAATTCGTATTCTCCATGCCTAGTTCAGAGGCCTTTTGGTTCATCATAAAAATAAAGCCTTCTAAGCTGCCACCAACATGTTCTGCAATGGCAACAGCTGCATCATTTCCAGAGCGCAGCATGAGCCCGTATGTCAAGTCTTCTAAGCTCACCTTCTGTCCTTCCTTTAAATAGATCGAAGAACCTTCCGCTTGAATCGCACGTTTTGACACTTTGACCATGTCGTTCATTTTTCCTGATTCAATGGCTAATACAGCCGTCATAATTTTTGTGATACTGGCGATTCTTCTTTTTTCGTGCTCGTCCTTTCCAAATAGGACTCTGCCTGACTGTCCATCTATTAAAATGGCGCTTCTCGCACTCACCGATAATGAAATGTCTGCTTGAGCGTGTGAGGAAAAAGGCAGTAAGAGTGTCAATAGAAGAAGGACTGCTGTTCCAATTTTTAAATAGGGCATGTTCATTCACGTCCTTGTCCGTTTTGTACAAGTGTATGCGCGGCTGAAAAAGTTATGATGCCTCGTCCATAAAAAAAAGCAACTCTCATGTGAGAGTTGCCTTGTCTTCTTTATACCATTTTCATTTGCTGATGAGATGTTGTATATTCCAGCTCTTCTCTCATCGTTAAAAACTCTTTTTCTAATGAAGAAAACAAACGTTTGACTTCAGCCGATACTTCATGATGGAAAACAATGCAGCTTTTTCCTGTATAGGCTGAACGGCTATCTTCATACCATGTATCCTTTTTTGGCGTAAAAAATTCTTCAATACATTGATGATAAATACGATGAAGCGTCTGCTGTGCGGCTTGCTGCGGGAATGTCTGCTGCTGCCCGATTTTCCTGCAAACCGCTGCGGCATCCTCGCTATAAACTGCAAGCTTCCGCAATGTACTTAATATGTCACAATAATAGGCTTCCGCTTCCGGGTTTAATCGTTTCAAGCTTGATAAGGTAGCTTCGTTCAGAAAATCATTCACTTCAACTGCAACCTTTGATAAAAAAACGCCTGCTTGATCAACTTGAGCCTTTACATTCATATGTGCCATTTGTTTCGTGTTTACCTTCCCCTCATGGCTTTGTCACCATTTTATCTTTCAAACAAAGGTTTTAGACCTAAAATCTTTGTTATATTTTATCATACATTTTTCCTTATTTTGAACTATTTTATCTCTTCAAATGTTTGATTGAAGTTTTCAAAAAAGAGATCAGCCTCTTCTTGCACCCCATCTGCTTCCACATTCTCTGGAAGTGGCGGTAATTCATCTAAGGCTTTTAAACCAAATTGCTCTAAAAAGGTAGGTGTTGTCCCATAAAGGATCGCTCGTCCCGGTCCATCGGCACGTCCTACTTCACAGAGCAGTGCTTTGGCCACTAAACTATGCAGCACTCGTTCTGATTTAACGCCTCTGATCTCCTCGACTTCGCTGCGTGTAATCGGTTGTTTATACGAGACAATGGCGAGCACTTCTAGCGCTGCCTGTGACAAACCTTTCGATGGTGTCTCTACTAATTTTTTTAAATATACGCTGTATTCTTTTTTCGTCAGCAGCATATATGAATCTGCATATTCAATAAGCTCAATCCCTCGTTCTTGTTTTTGATATTCTTCCTTTACGGCAGACATAATATCAAGCAACGCTGCCTCATCAACTTCAAGAACAGACATGAGCTGTTTTCTTGTTAAGCCTTCGTCACCTGCTGCATATAGCAGCGCTTCTAAGATGGCTTTCCAATTCACGATATCAAGCGTCATGAATCGTTTCACTCCCTATGATATAAATATCTTCAAAGTTTCCTTCCTGCTCCAGCATGATTTGATGGCTTTTCATCAATTCGAGAACAGCAAGAAACGTCACGACAAGGTGTTCCTTTTGATCATGTTGAAATAAAGTCATGAAATTGGTCCGCTTTTTTGTTTTTCTTAAATGGTTCATAATCTCATTCATTTTGTCTTCAATTGGGATTTCTTGTCTTGTAATCTTTGATGGTGCTGGTTTTGTTATTTTTTTGCGGTTCAATACCTTTTGGAACGCACCTAACATATCATACACCGTGACGTGTAAGTTTGTGTCCTTCGCTTCTGCTTCTTTTGCAAATTCACTTAAATCACTTGGTGGTTTTGTGAAGGCGTTTTGCCGCTCTTCTTCACGTTCCTTCAGTTCTTGCGCTGCATTTTTATACTTGCGGTATTCAATTAATTTGCCAATCAGCTCATCACGAGGGTCCTCTTCTTCTTCCATCAGGTCTTCATCAAACAGCTCTTCCTCTTGTTTTGGGAGAAGCATTCTGCTTTTAATGCTCAGGAGGGTTGCAGCCATCACCAAATACTCACTTGCAACATCCAGTTCAAGCTCCCTCATCGTGTGGACATATAATAAATACTGCTCCGTAATTTTAGCGACGGGAATATCATAAATATCAATTTCCAAACGGTTAATTAAATGTAAAAGCAAGTCCAAAGGACCCTCAAACGAATCTATTTTCACCTGATATTCCAGCATTCTTTTCTCACCATTTCTACTGTCTTCTAAGTACCGTTTTCATCGGCTAACCTTTAGTATAAGACACGATAAAGCTCTCGTCCAATATAATTTCGACCATGAGGCAGCAGGCAAAAAAAGAAAAACAGCGGATTCGCCCATACCAATGAGGGCATTTATACATAGAATACCATTGTAATCAGAACTGATGAAAAAGGAGGCCGTAACATTATGGGAGATGGTTATTACTTCGGCGGAGGATTTGCGCTTATTGTTGTGCTGTTCATCTTGCTGATCATCGTTGGCGCGGCTTGGGTTTATTAAAGAAACAGAGCGTCCTTTCATAAAGGGGCGCTCTTTCTTCTTTTCTTTTCGGTATGTTAGACTGATAGTGGAAAAGGAGTTGACCGCTGTGTATCCTAAAGCGTACGTGGCTTTTTTACATGAATTTCATACGACAAGAGATTATTTTGAGTGTCATGAAATTCTTGAAGAATTTTGGAAAGAAGATCCTCCTCATCAGCGCAAAAAGTACTGGGTGGGTCTCATTCAGCTTGCTGTTGCTTTGTATCATCAAAGACGAGGGAATGGAAAAGGAGCAAAACGGCTGATTTCAAACAGCCTTCATATATTAGATTCGGACCGGAACATACTAACAGAATTAGGTCTTGATGAAGAGGCATTTCTTTTGCTGCTGAGAACACTGAAAAAGAAAATCGATGAAGACATGCCCTACGAAAGTGTGATGCTGCCAATCCGAGATGAAACGCTTCTTTCTTTATGCCAAGAGATGGCCCAAAAAGAAGGCTTAACCTTCGGACAGGAGAGCAACTTATCCCATACATTCTTAATTGAAAAGCATAGACTGCGTGATCGAACGGACGTATTGCTTGAACGTGAAAAGCAGATGGAACGTAAAAAAAGCAGAGGCATATAACCTCTGCTTCAGCGTGTAGACAAACCCTCGCATTCGGTGTCAGTCCTGCGTGCCGGTGCTCACGAATATCGAATTCGCTCCGCTCCAGTACTCGTCCTTCCTAGGGCTGCAAAGGTTTTCTATCACGCTGAAAAGAAGACAAAGGGCTAAAATAAAGTTCATTTTAGCCCTTTGTCAACAATCTAAAGCAGAGACATATAACCTCTGCTTTTACATGTGTGATATTTAGTTTGTTTCACTGTGACACTTATGAAAAAAGCCTTGCGTTAATTCATTTGGAATGAGCGTTTTCGTTTTGAATACTTCTTCCACGGCTAATACCATTTCCTTGCCGATGCCTTGGTCACGATGGGACGGATTGACACTAATATGTTCGATTTGTACTTGGTCGTCTGTTTTCAGCACACCAATCGCACCGACGATATCCTCACCATCTTTCCAAAGGAACAGCTGCCGATCTTCATCCATTTCATACGACTTTATCGTCTGCTGAAGCTGTTTGACGTCTTTCTCACCCGGCATAAAGGACAGGAGTCCCATGGCAATTTTTTCAAAAGACCTCTTGTAACGAATTAACATATATACCCCTCAATATTAAAATTATCCTATTTTCCAGCAAATGTCTTATGAATCACTTGCTCATCACACATTATAAACACTTTTAGGTTGTTTTTAAACTCTTTTTCATCAAATTAACGAAACGTTCGATTTAGGTTGGCCATTTCAATAGCAGCTGCAGCCGATTCACTGCCTTTATTTCCAGCCTTTGTACCGGCTCTTTCAATGGCTTGTTCAATAGATTCTGTTGTCAGTACACCAAAGATAATCGGCACCCCTGTTGAGATGGCACTTTGTGCGATTCCTTTAGCCGCTTCATTACAAACATAATCGTAATGGGATGTTGCCCCGCGAATCACGGTTCCAAGTGTAATGACTGCATCATATTTTTTTGTTTCTGCTAGTTTTTTTGCCATATACGGAATTTCAAAAGCCCCTGGCACCCACACGACATCAATATCGTCACCGTTTGCTCCGTGTCTGAGCAATGTATCTTCTGCTCCATCTAGCAATTTACTTGTAATAAAATCATTAAATCTAGCGACGACGATTCCAAACTTTAATCCTTCTGCTACTACATTCCCTTGTATTGTATTCATATGTTCATCATCCTTTTTTGTGATTTTTATTTTGTTTTCATTGTCGTTGTTTGCTTGTTTATATATGCCTGCAATGCTTCAATCGTCAGCATCTTTAAATCGTGTTCTTTTTGAATTTTTTGCAGTTCGGGTACGCGGGCCATGGTTCCATCTGCATTCATAATTTCACATATGACACCCGCTGGCACTGAACCCGCAAGTTTAGCAAGATCAACGGCCGCTTCTGTATGACCTGGTCTTTCTACTACGCCTCCCTCTTTCGCAATAAGAGGGAAAACATGACCTGGGCGGGCAAAATCTTCTGGTTTTGACTCTTTATTTAACATGGCCAAAATGGTCGTTGAGCGCTCAAAAGCACTTATACCAGTTGTCGTTGACGTATGGTCGATGCTCACTGTAAATGCTGTATGATGTGCATCCGTATTTCGCTCGACCATGGGATGCAGATCCAAGTGTTTCGCAATCGAGGCATGAACTGGTGTGCAAATAAGACCTCTTCCATGTAAAGCCATGAAGTTAATGACTTCCGGCGTTGCATGCTCAGCAAGTGCCACAAAGTCTCCTTCATTTTCTCTGTCTTCATCATCTACTACGATAATCATTTCTCCTCGTTTCAGGGCATTTACTGCCTCATCAACTGAATGATACATACAATCGCCTCCTAGAATCCGTGCTCTTTTAAAAATGATGGGGTTAATCGTGATGGCTGCTTTTCGTTTTGCTCTTTTGTTAAAAAGCGATAAATGTATTTACCGATCATGTCACATTCAATATTTACTACATCCCCCATAGATTTAGTCGGGAAAATAGTTCCTTCAAGCGTATGTGGAATGATAGAAACTGTCACATGAGCATCTCGCAAATCGAAAATAGTCAAGCTGACGCCGTCTATTGCGATCGATCCCTTTTTTGTGAGCATATCTGTGAGGGTCTTGTCCATTTTCAAATCATAGTAAATGGCATTACTCTTCTTTTCTACACGGGTAATCACAGCCGTTCCATCAACATGGCCTGAAACAAAATGACCGCCGAATCGTCCATTTGATGACATCGCTCGCTCTAAATTCACTTGGCTACCTGGCGCAAGCTGATCAAGTGATGTCGCTTTGACCGTCTCAGGCATCACATCTGCCGCAAACTGTTCTTTTGTGAAGCTTGTGACAGTGAGACAAACGCCATTGATGGCGATACTATCGCCTAGGTGAACATCTTCTAGTACACGACTGCACTTGATGATGATTTCCATGGCATCTGCGGATCTTTTGCTCAATGACTGAACTGTACCCACTTCTTCAATAATCCCCGTAAACATGTGATCCTCCCTTTCTCTTTCTTTTGTATTTCTCACTTTATGAAAAAGCGATGTTTGGGACATGTGATCGATTGAACACCTTCGTCGCTTTTTATGGTCCATACAAGATGAGGGATCACTTAATAAACACTGCATGCGATGACTATATTGACATACAGAAAGCCCCGGAAAAATTCCGGGGCTGTGGTTTTTTTGCATTAGAAATAAAACTATGATCAACACATATTTTTTGTTCATACATAGCTTTCGTTATCCTTCTCCCATCCAGACTTTCACTGTCGGCTTCAGCTTCTCACTGAATCAACCGTTAATAAATTAACGGGTCACGGGCTGTAAAGCATTTGCTTTATTACCGTCGGTCGGGATTTTCACCCTGCCCCGAAGGATACAATCGATATTTAGCTGTCCTTAGGGGCTATTATAGCGATCCTTGTGGTCAAATGCAACAATCAAGATTTATTCACTTATTCATAAAAAAGCCTCCCTATAGGAAAGGAGACTTGTTAATTGACGACTTTTACTACTTTTATAAGACCGTCTATTCTTTTTTCATTACTAAAGTATGCTTTAATACGATCGCCTTTTTTCAGATCGGCCACATCATCTTCAAATTTCTTCCCGTTAAAAATGATTTTCGTGCCATTTTTGGCTTGACCGTAATACTCATCACCATCAATTTTTGTAATGGTATATTCATAGATTGTGTAATCTTTGTCATTATTTGTTAAGCTTTCGCCAATGGCTGTTGGCACATCTTCAATTTTCATGCCATTCATGTATAAATAACCTGCGCCTAAACAAAGCAGTAAAACAAATAAGATTGCGATTTTTAATTTGATTTTCCCCATATTTAGAACCTCCATCATCTGCACTTCGCCTATTTGTATGTTCTATTCCTTCTTTTGATGAAATAAAACCAAAAAAGCTGATTTTCATTAATGGTTACTTATATAACGATTCAAATGGACTTTTGGTTCCACCTTTTCATCATTACATATGATACGAATATGCGTTCTTTATTAAGGGGGTCTTTTTTCCTCTTTATCTGTTAGCAGGGTAAACAAGAAAGACGAGCTTTTTGATTATATTCTTTTCTCTAATGCGAATAGATCTTCCTCTAACAATTGAGATCTTTGAACAGCGATATTTCGGCTGTCACGAACCCCTTGATTATAATAGTAGCTTCCAAGATGTTTTGTGATAAATTCTAATAGATTGATGGCTGCTAATTCACCAATCTCCTCTTCTCGTTCTTCGGCAAAGTAACGTTGAATAGCAATCATCATCTGGTTTTTTTCTTCTTTTGTTAATGGTTTCAAAGTATCTCCTGCTTTCTTTCAGCATGATCACACGCTTTTTAGATGTGCACTTCCACTTATTTTTAGAGCTACATATGGTGACACTCACGAATACGAATGTTTGTTCTCTTATCATATCACAAAAACGTGTCCATCACACCCTAAAAGAAAAAGCGTGTTTTAATCAATGGATCAAAATACGCTTTCTTTATATAGACTATTTATTTCAATATGGATAGGATCGTCGCTACAGAATGATCTACAAATGAACGCTCTGGGCGAGATTTCATGAGAACTGTAAGTCCAATAAAAGAAACAACCAGCGCCTGTGCTAAGGCTTTGGCATTCAGACTGCTTTCGAGCTCACCCGAGCGAATACCTTGTACAATTTTTTCTTCAAAAATGACCGAAAGATACATCTGATGCTCTCTTGTGAGAATTTCAAACTTCTCTTCGTGTGGGGCAAGCTCGACTATTGTATTGATGCAGAAGCACCCTTTACTCGGCCCATGTCCATATTCCTCTTCTACTAATTCAGCAAATAATGTATGAAATGCTTCCTTTACAGATAGATTGTTTTGAAGTTTTGTTCGAATGTGGGCAGCATGCTGAGTTGTATATTTGCGTAATGCTGCTTCAAACAATTCCTCTTTATCACCGAACGCTGAGTATAAGCTTGGCCGCTGTATTCCCATTTTTGCAGTTAAGTCGCTTAATGTAGTCGCTCTGTACCCCTTCTCCCAAAAAAGCAACAAGGCCTCATCTAACGCTTTTTCCTCATCAAATTCCCGTTGTCGAACCATTATCAACCCTCATTTCTATCATAAAAATCTCTTCACTAAATCAATCATCTATTTCTTATAACGTTTTTTACTCATCGGTATATTATCATTTTATTTTATTGACATATCATTGTCAAATTGACTAGATCTTCACTACATCATCTTGACTTTAAAACGTTTCTCTGGTTATCCTTAACAGGAATCATTTTATACCAATCAGTATATTATACTTTTCAGTACAAAAGGAGCTGCTGACATGCATGAAAAAAGAAAAAATGAATGCCGTTGAACATTCTGATCTGGAAACAACTCATTTACAAATAAACACCCGATCAACGATGACTCGCAATATGGCTCTACTGTTTGCGACAGCCTCCGGGATGGCAGTTGCAAACATATACTTTGCACAGCCATTATTAGACTCTCTCGCATCCGAGTTTGGTATCAGTTATTCATCCATTGGTATGGTCATTACGATTACTCAGCTTTGTTATGCGCTAGGACTGCTACTGATCGTACCACTTGGTGATCTGTTCAACCAACGGCGGCTCATCGTAGCTCAAATGCTAGTTTCCGTGTTATCTCTCATTCTAGTCGGTATCGCCCCTACCGCCACCGTCCTATTCATAGGACTAGCTGCGGTGGGACTGCTTGCTGTAGTCACTCAGGTACTCGTAGCATTCGCAGCGACATGGGCCGCTCCTGAAGAACGTGGCCGCATAGTGGGCTTGGTTCAAAGTGGAATTGTGATTGGTATTCTTCTCGCACGAACGTTTGCTGGTGTACTAACCGATCTCGCCGGCTGGAGATCAGTCTATCTCGTTTCCGGCGTGATGATGCTGATCATTACTGGCGTGTTGTACCGGTATCTTCCGCGTGCTGACAGCAAGAGAGTCTCCATATCCTATGTGAACTTGCTCGCTTCAATGTTTATATTGTTCAGACAAGAACGAATTCTACGTATTCGTGGCGTACTGGGTTTTCTGATCTTTGTTGTGTTTGGCACGCTGTGGACTTCACTTGTGCTGCCTCTCAGCACTACGCCATACAATCTGTCACATACGGCGATTGGTGCATTTGGCCTTGCTGGAGTTGCCGGAGCATTAGGTGCCGCTCGAGCTGGAAGCCTTGCTGATCGAGGCTTAGGACAGTTAACAACGTGCATCGCCCTTGTCCTATTACTCTTTTCATGGTGTTTTATTTTTTTCACTGAATATTCCCTCATTTTATTAATCGTTGGTATCATCATTCTTGACCTATCTGTGCAGGCCGTTCATGTGACCAATCAAAGTATGATTTTCATGGTCCGGCCTGAGGCGAGAAGCCGGCTGACTGCTGCTTATATGATTTTTTATTCCCTCGGCAGTGCGCTCGGTTCTATTGTATCAACTAACATATACGCAAACGCTGGCTGGAATGGGGTATGTCTATTTGGAGCCTCAATCAGCGCCTTAGCCCTTTTATATTGGATGATCACCTACCGCTTCACGGCACAGATCACAGGAACATCAGATGTAAAATAAAAAAACACCGCAATTAAGCGGTGTTTTGGATTAAGCATCGATCACTTCGACTTTTTCCATGCCTTGTCCTTGTTCCATATCAAGAACAGCTTCGATACCAGATGTTACTTTGCCAAAAACAGTGTGAACACCGTTTAAGTGCGGCTGTGGGTCATGTACGATAAAGAATTGGCTGCCGCCAGTATCTTTACCAGCGTGTGCCATTGATAATGAACCTCTCTCGTGCTGATGAGGGTTTCCTTCTGTTTCACATTTAATTGTGTAACCAGGTCCTCCAGTTCCATTACCGTTCGGATCGCCGCCTTGGCTTACGAACCCTGGGATCACGCGGTGGAATTTCAATCCGTCGTAGAAGCCTTCATTCGCTAATTTTTCAAAGTTTGCTACTGTACCTGGAGCAGCCTCTGGGTAAAGTTCAAACTCAATTTTCTTTCCATTCGTTAATTGTATGTATCCTTTTTTCGCCATTTTTCACATTCTCCTTTCAGGTTAAACAACGCTCATTATAGCACATTTTCGGTGATGTTAAACATCCCCTGCTTACCTAATGTGATTTACCTCTTTTGCCATCATTGATAAAATAAAAGAGCTTGATCCTTTTCTCCTAAGGAAATGATCACAGACTGAGCAAATCACTTCATCATATTGGAGGTTTCAAACATCTTTAAAAGAAAATTGAAACGTCAGACTGATTTGTTACGTCTATATGATGGAGTACGATTCAAATCATGTACTCAAAAGATGAGTTTCTCACCATCGAGAAACGCTTTCGACTTGAAGGAGGTCAACATGTTTAAAAAAACAATGCTTGGTATGATGGCAGCGCTCCTTTTACTGATTGGTGCGCCAAAAGTCAGCTTAGCGGATGCAGCTGTCGGCGATGTCATCGTCACACTCGGGCAAGACTTAACACCGGCTGATCGCCAGAAGGTGCTTGACGAGTTGAATCCACCTGAAAATGCGACAAAAATTGAAGTAACCAATAAAGAAGAGCACGAATATTTAGGAAAGTATATCCCTCGTTCTCAAATCGGGACTCGAGCATTATCATCTTCATCCATCACCATTGAAAAATCAGGTGCGGGTCTGACCGTGGATACACATAACATTAAGACCATTACAGATGAGATGTATTTAAATGCTTTAATGACCGCAGGCGTGAAAGATGCAAAGGTTGTCGTGACGGCGCCGTTTGAAGTATCTGGCACAGCAGCACTGACAGGTTTATTAAAAGCCTATGAAGTGTCAAGCGACAAAGCCATTCCCGAAGATGTGAAACAGGTGGCTAACGAAGAGCTTGTAACAACATCTAAATTGGGTGACTCTATTGGAAAAGACAATGCTTCTGCCCTGATTGCAAAAATCAAAGATGACATTGCCAAAAATGGAGTTCCTAAAACAACAAAAGAAGTGGAAGAAAAAGTAGATCAAGCCGCTTCTGATTTGAACTTAAATCTGACGCAGGACCAAAAAGATCAACTTGTCTCTCTCTTCGATAAAATGAAAAATATCAATATCGATTGGAAACAAGTCGGATCTCAAATTGATAAAGCAAAAGACAAGATTACAAAATTCATAGAATCAGATGAAGGGAAAAACCTTCTACAGAAGATTTGGGATTTCTTTGTCTCCATTTGGAATGCGATCGTCTCTGTATTTACTGGTGGAAAATAAATGTCATAGAAAAAGCTGCCTGATGATCAGGCAGCTTTTTTTAAGTCGATGATTTCACTTTTGATTGATAAGGTAAATCCAATTTGACAATGTCCTCATATGTCTCACGCTCAACGACAAGCTGCGCTTCCCCATCTTCTACAAATACTACAGCCGGGCGCGGGATGCGGTTATAGTTGTTTGACATGCTGTAGCCATAAGCTCCTGTACAAAAGACAGCTAACAAGTCTCCCTGTGATAACTCTGGCAGATCAATATCCCAAATGAGCATATCTCCACTCTCGCAGCATTTCCCTGCAATGGACACCGTTTGATCATGCGTTTGGCTCATTTTATTGGCGCTCGCTGCTTCATATTTCGCTTGATATAAAGCAGGTCGAATGTTATCACTCATTCCGCCGTCAATGGCTACATAATCGCGAATTCCAGGTACATGTTTGGATGAGCCGATCGTATAAAGAGTGGTTCCCGCATCTCCAACAAGTGAGCGGCCTGGCTCAATCCAAATTTCAGGCATCTCAAATTCATAGCGGGCTACATTTTCTTTCACCGCTTGAATAATTTTCTCCACGTATTCAGTTGCTGGAAGTGGTTCGTCCTCTTCTGTATAACGGATGCCAAAGCCTCCGCCTAAGTTCAGCACTGTGGAAATAAAGCCAAATGATTCTCTCCATTCATCTAGCTTCAAGAAAATTTTATCTGCCGCAAGGACAAAACCAGCCGTATCAAAAATTTGTGAGCCGATATGACAATGAACACCTAAGAGCTCGATCACTTCTGATTCAAGTACTTGTTTGACTGCTTCGTCTGCTTGTCCATTATGAAGATCAAAACCGAATTTTGAATCTTCTTGACCTGTTGTGATATAGTCATGCGTATGTGCTTCAACACCCGGCGTGATGCGGAGTAGTACTTTCACCTGTTTTGACAGCTCTTGACCAAGCTGTTCAATGAGTGTCATTTCATAGAAATTATCAACGACAATACAGCCAATTCCGTGCTCTAGTGCCATCTTTAATTCTTCTCTGCTTTTGTTGTTACCATGGAAATGAATTTTTTCTACTGGAAACCCGGCACAAATGGCTGTGTGCAGCTCCCCGCCTGAAACGACATCAAGTGATAAGCCTTCTTCTTTTGCCAGCTGGAACATGGCAATAGAAGAAAACGCCTTACTCGCATATGCCACCTGAGCTTTTAGTTCTTCTTCAATAAATGCTTTCTGAAAGCTTTTTGCACGCTCCCGTATTAAAGCCACATCATATACATAAAGTGGTGTCCCATACGTTTCAGCTAAAGAAACGGCATCAACACCACCAATTTCTAAATGTCCGAGTTCATTTTGTCTGCAAGTGCCGTGTAAATACAATGTCATTCCCTCTTTCTCCGCCTCGGCTGAAAAAAGACAGCTGCACAAGCTGCCTTTTGCCGTTTCTCAAAGTTAAAAATACAATATCACAATCTTCAGCCACTTTCAACGAGCGTTAAGAATTTGGCGGAATTTTTGATCTGTTCTGAGGGTGAACGATGCTTGGCCTTACTTTTGAGCCAGGTACAGACGTCCGAATGAGCACTTGCCACAAAGCCTTTCCATTAAAAGGAATGAACGGCCACATATAAGGTGTCTGTAAGGAACGAATGGATGTTAAATAAATAAGTAACAGCGTAAAACCGATGATCAATCCATTCAGCTTAAAGATCGCTACTAGTGCTAATATGATCAGTCGGATGATTTTATTAGCGACACTCAATTCATAACTTGGAGTGGTGAATGTGCCGATGGCTGCTAGCGAGACGTATAATATGACCTCTGGTGTAAATAAACCGACATCAATTGCAATTTGTCCAATTAAAACGGCTGCAATCAAGCCCATGGCAGTCGACAAGGCGGTCGGCGTATGAATCGCCGCCATTCGTAAAAATTCCACCCCAAAATCAGCAAGGAATACTTGGAGAATGACAGGGATATGAGAAGGTTTGTTAAATCCAATATAGCTTAGATTGTCTGGCAGAAGATTCGGTTCTAGAATAAAAAGAAACCAGATCGGCAAAAGAAAAGTAGAACATAAGATGCCTAAAAAACGCACCCATCTTAAAAAAGTCCCAACTGCTGGCGCCTGGCGGTATTCTTCAGCATGTTGAACATGATGAAAAATAGTGGTTGGTGTAATGATGACACTAGGAGATGTATCCGTAATGATGATGACATGCCCTTCTAATATATGGTTAGCGGCTACATCTGGGCGCTCGGTGTATCGCACAAGCGGGAAGGGATTATATCCTTGCTTAATGATAAATTCTTCTATTGTTTTATCAGACATCGTCAGTCCGTCAACTTTAATCCCAGACACTTCTTTTTCGATAATATCAACAAGATCAGGGTCAGCTATGTCTTCAATATAACAAACACAGACGTCCGCTTTAGAACGCTCACCTACTTTAAGCATTTTATATCGCAGTTTTTCATCCCGCACTCTTCTGCGAATGAGTGCTGTGTTCACAATGATATTTTCAACAAAGCCGTCTCTTGCACCTCTGACAACCTTTTCTGTATCCGGTTCCTCCGGCATTCTGCCAGGGTAGCTCCTGACGTCAATAATAAATGCGTAATTTTCACCTTCGACAACGACTGCCACAAGTCCAGACAACACTTGATCCACTGCTTCATCAAGCGTTTCAACTTTTGAGACTTGCTGATTGACAAGACGGTTTTCTACCACACGTGCAAGATCATCTGATTCAGGTTCGTTATCATTGATTTCAATCAGTTCTTTTAATAAATAGATCACATATTGTGTATCACATAATCCATTTACATAGTAAAGCTGGATTTCCTGATCATGGACATAAATTTTCCGAACGCCAAGGTCAAAGCTGAGACCCATCCCGACATTGTCTTTGAAAAAATCTTCATTTTTCTTCGGATCTCGGTACACGTGCACCTTGTCTTTCTTCATGGAAACCGCTCCTTTCTAAAATTAATTCGACTGCCTTCATTGTGATGGGGGACCCTTTGCTTAGATCATCTTTCCGTCCCATCTTGCCAATATCTCCAATGCCGACAACAATCGGAAGCTGTAGTGAATCGAGACAATACACTGTATCTCCACTCATTTTGTGTGGTTCCATTTCTGGAAGTCCATGTTTGTCAACGCCGTATTCTGTCAGTTCACCTTCCCGGTCAATGGAGACATGTACCTTTGTCCATTCCGCTTGATGGGTTTTAGATGCCACTGCAATGGCGCCAATCACTTCAATTTCAGGGTGACGTGCTACGTGCTTCATCGCCGTCTCCCCTGTTCCTTCACCTGTTAAGCCAGAATCATCAAACATGACAAACACTGGGTCATATGGCGTTTTTAAAATCATCTGGACCAGTTCTGGTCCTGTTCGTTTGCTCGGATTCCCTTTTGAGCTGGAAATACATCTTCCGCCGACTTTCTTTGCGACAAGCTCAATCGTTTTGGCAGCATATATATCTCCGTCTGTCACTAAAATGACTTTGCGTCTTTGCCCCATATTAGGTTATCCTTTCGGTTTAAAGATAAGTGCAATGATAAATGAAAATAAAATCGCAGCTGATATTCCAGCAGAGGTTAACTCAAAAATTCCAATTCCAATTCCAATAAATCCGTGGACATCAGCCTGATGCATCGCCCCATGAAGCAAGCTATGACCAAAGCTTACGATAGGGACGGTAGCACCCGCTCCTGCAAATTCAATAAATTTATCATAAATACCAAACCCGTCTAAAATCGTCCCCGCCACAACAAAGGTCGTCATGACATGTGCCGGTGTGAGTTTCAGTACATCAAGTAAAAGCTGGCCGATCACGCAAATCAGTCCGCCTGCAACAAAAGCAATCAAATAATCCATTAGCTTTCTCCTCCTGCACGCTCAAATACAACTCCGTGCGCAATGGTTGGAATGGTCTCTTTTTGCTGAACCATCATTGGGCTGAGAAGCGCCCCGGTTGCCACAACCAATACTCTTTGCAAATTCCCTGCCTTCATTTCTTGAAAGATGTGACTGAATGTCACGACAGCTGAGCAGGCACAGCCGCTGCCTCCAGCGAATACATTTTGATCAGGTGTGTATATGATTAATCCGCAATCATCATGCTTCCGTCCAAGCTGAATGCCATCTTCTTTGAGAAGATCCTTTAAAATAGGCGATCCAATTCCAGATAGATCTCCTGTTAGGATGAGATCATAATCATCTACTGTTCTTCCTAAGTCTTCTAAATGTTGTTTGATTGTGTCTGCCGCTGCAGGCGCCATAGCCGAACCCATATCGAATGGATCTGTAATCCCAAGATCCATCACCCGTCCGACGGTGGCACTTGTAATTTGAATTTGGGAAGGTTCTTGGCTGATGACGACAGCACCGCTCCCTGTCACTGTACTTGTGGCTGTATCGGGTTTTTGCCCGCCATATTCTGTTGGATTACGAAATTGCCGCTCTGCCGTCGCATTGTGACTACTTGTCGCAGCAAGTGCTCTATTGGCAAAGCCACCATCTACTAGCGCTGAGGCAATCGCGACTGATTCCATTGATGTGGAGCAGGCACCAAATAAACAAAGAAACGGGATTTTGAGTTCTCTTGCCACATAGTTGGCAGTCACGTTTTGGTTCAGTAAATCTCCTGCCAGCAGAAGGTCAATATCACTTTTTTGCAAATTCGCTTTTGATAAGGCCATTGATATGGCATCATCCATGAGCTGCCTTTCAGCCATTTCCCAGTTCTTTTGATAACAGTGCATTTCATCATAGGTTTTATCAATGAGATGACCGATTGGGCCTTCTTTTTCTTTCGGTCCTGCAGCTGTTCCTTCCGCATTCACATAAAGCTTGTGTTCAAATACCCAAGATTGCTTACCTGTTAGTTTCACGTTTTATTCCTCCTACGAAAACATCTTTTCCAAGACGTATCGAATAATCCCTACGACATATGCCGAGACGACACCAAACACAATAACGTTCCCAGCCAGTTTAAACATGTTGGTCGCTACACCTAACACAAGCCCTTCACTTTTATGCTCAAGAGCCGCACTTGTCATGCTATTTGCAAATCCTGTCACCGGGACAGCTGATCCCGCTCCAGCAAACTGGCCGATTTTATCGTAAATACCAATACCAGTTAAAATAGCAGAAATTAAAATAAGGGTCGCCACCGTTGGATTCCCTGCTGTCTTCTCATTAAAATCAAAAAAAGTAATATAGAAATTTTGCAATCCCTCGCCTATCGCACAAATCAAACCGCCGACAAGAAAAGCCTTGATGCAGTTCAGTACATAAGGAGGTTTCGGCTGATACGTTTTCACTTTAGATGGATAGTTCTCTTTTAAACTTGACACGTGTTGTTCCCTCCACATTTTTAAATATAAATAAGCCAATGAAATAGCGAGCCAAACACCTTTCCTAAGACGATGGCCATGAGCAGCAGCACTATTTTCCCGTCCATTCCAATTCTTTTCGTTAAGATAGGAAGTACATTTAACACTTCAGTGAGTGCGGCTGCAAGCATGCCGACAAAAATGCCAGATAAAAGACCGATCGGAAGCGCTAGCCATTTGGATAAATGCAAATGGACTTGACTTAAAGTAGCCCAGCCGCCAACGACCGCTCCACTTATCACGGCAGCCTCATATCCTTGAATGAAACGCTGCGTTTTCGTTAATTGCATTAATCGAGGGATAATACCAAGCACTGTGAGAAACGCCACAAATCCTGCCCCTACCGTTAAACCGCCGCCGAGCCCAACAAGCACCACAAAAAGCCATTTACCGATCATGGATATCTTTCAATGTTTCTTTGTTTTCATTGAGTGCGACATAATGATCAAGATCGAGCTGATATTTAAACATTTCCACTTCAAGCGGACTTGGCTCTTCGTTTAAACGCTTTTTAAACACATGATTGAAAAATAAAATCATGCCAAAACCGAGTCCAAAGCTATATGGAATTTGTAATAAATAAGGATGCTCAACCGTGTTTCCAGTAATCATCTCGTAAAGGCGGATATGAACAAGCCGCATACTAACATCCTCATGGAAATTCATGATGGCAAGGGCCGCTCCGACAAATAAGAGGAGCCATACAAACACGAATAATACGGGCGACAGTTGGCGTTTACCTGTGTCTATTTCAACAATGGCTTCTGAGCCTCCGACCGTTTGAATGTCGATGTCAGGCCACGCTTTTTTGATCGTTTTGACCACATGCATGATATCTAACACAACGATGTGACGATCCTTTTTACTGACATGGTATATCGGCATTTTGCTCAGCTTTTGCACAGCACTGTCATCTCCAGTGATTTGGGCAATATCCTCTAAATAAATAAGCTGATCATTACCAGTCTTAATCCGATGGCGCAGCCGAATAAAGATTTGTCCGTCCATCCAAGTCACTTCCTATACGATGGGTTAAAAATAGTATGTGGTGAAAAATGGTTCTCATACTGAAAGAACTTAATTTACCGGTAATTACCACACAAAAAAAGCCAGCCAAATTGGCTAGCTGTCTTTTTGATCCATTTGCATTTGGATTTGTTTTAAAATCTTCTTTTCAAGCCGTGAGACTTGCACTTGGGAAATTCCGAGTCTTTCTGCTACTTCTGATTGTGTTTGGTCTTTATAATACCTTAAATAGACAATCAGTTTCTCACGCTCTTCTAATTCTTTAATCGCCTCTTTTAGCGCAATTTTATCAAACCATCTTTCTTCTGAATGATCGGCAATTTGATCGAGCAACGTAATCGGATCGCCGTCATTTTCATACACGGTTTCATGAATAGATGATGGTGAGCGGACCGCTTCTTGAGCGAGGACAACATCCTCAGGTGTGATGTCCAGATATTCAGCGATTTCCTGAACAGTCGGCATTCGTCCATGAGATTTAGACAATTCGTCCCTTGCCCGCCTAATTTTATTTCCAAGTTCCTTTAAGGACCTGCTGACTTTGACGGTTCCATCATCACGAATGAAACGCTGAATTTCACCAATGATCATTGGAACGGCATAGGTCGAAAACTTCACATCATAAGACAAATCAAATTTATCAACAGATTTCAGCAGGCCAATACAGCCTATTTGGAACAGATCATCTGGTTCATATCCTCTATTTAAAAAGCGCTGAACAACGGACCAAACAAGACGCATGTTTTTTTCTACGAGGAGGTCTCTTGCTTGTTGATCTCCGTCTTGGCTTTTTTTGATGAGCTGTTTCACTTCATCATTAGACAGCTGTGCTTTTTTTGCTTGCTTTTTTACCTCCACATCCATATGAGCAGCTCCTTAATTACAAAGCGCTTTGCTTTTTGATAGATGCTTTGTTAAGCGGATTGTTGTGCCCATTTCTGGAGATGAGTCCACCATGACATCATCCATAAAGTTCTCCATGATCGTAAAACCCATCCCGGAACGCTCTAAGTCTGGTTTCGTCGTAAAAAGCGGCTGCCTTGCTTCCTCAAGATCTGAAATGCCCATACCTTCATCTCGAATCGTCAGATACACAATATGGTCATCCAGCGTGACGCTAATGTGTACCTTGCCGTCTGGATTCCCGTCATACCCGTGAATGATTGAGTTCGTGACCGCCTCTGATACAACGGTTTTGATTTCTGTTAGCTCATCTAATGTTGGATCGAGCTGAGCGATGAATGCTGCCACCGTTACTCTCGCAAAGGATTCGTTTTGACTTAAAGCAGAAAAAGTCAGATTCATTTCATTTGTCATGATGCCACCCCCAATGTTTGCAGCGCAGTTTGCTCTGAAGGCTCCATACGAATAATTTTAAACAAGCCGGACATATCAAATAAACGGTTCACCGCTGGCGAGATCGCACAGACGACCATTTCACCGCCAAGTTGTTTAATTTCTTTGTATCTTCCTAAAATCACTCCGAGGCCAGAGCTGTCCATAAACGATAAATCAGCTAAATTCAGCACGATGTGGCGAATGTCCTCTGTTTCCAAATAATTCGTCACCTTTTGTCTCAATGTCTCTGCGGAGTGATGATCAAGCTCCCCTGTCAACCGAATGCAAAGTACGCTCTCTTTTATTTGAAAATCAATACCAAGGCTCATCTTTTCTTCCTCCTTGCTCTATTTTCGGATAAAGAATGTTTCTCTTTCTTCACATGCAAATCCTTCACCATGACAAAACTAGTGATCATTCGTCACATTTAGATGTTCTTTTCGTTCATAGCAAAAAAGACTGCCAGTTGCAGCAGTCTTTCACCTTTTACTTCCATTTAACAAATTCGGCCATCGCCCGTTTGAAGAACGTCCAAACACCGGCTTTTTCCATATCTTCTTTCGCTTCAACAGGACTTTCATGAAGCACTTTTCCATCTTTTTTCAAGATGATGGTGCCAAGTTTCGTTCCTTTTGAAAATGGGGCTGTGACATCTTGAGATAATTTAATTTCTTTTTTGATCTGATCGACATTTTCACCTTTTTTCGTTAGAAGAGAGATCGGTTCTGACGTGACAAGCTGAATTTTTTTCTTTTTCCCTTTGCTCACTTTGATCTCTGCTACGTCTTGACCACGCTTGTACAGAGGATGCGTTGTATATTGACTAAAGGCGTAATCCAGCATTTTGACGACTTGGGCATTTCTGTCTTTTGGTGTACTTGCGCCGAATACAACAGCAATGACGCGCATGTTCCCTTTTTTAGCGGATGCCGTTAGACAGTATTTTGCCTCGCCTGTAAACCCTGTTTTCACCCCATCCACACCTGGATAAAATTTAATGAGACGGTTTGTATTCACAAGCCAGAATTTTTTATCCGTGTTCTGACGAAGATAGTCTTCGTATACACCTGTGAACTTGGTGATCTCTTCATATTTCAACAGCTCTTTTGCCATTTTTGCCATATCATGAGCCGTGCTGTAATGATCTTTTTCAGGAAGTCCTGTTGGATTTTGAAAGACCGTTGAGGTGAGCCCAAGCTCTTTTGCCTTTTTGTTCATTTGCTCAACAAACTGTTCTTCAGATCCAGCAATATGTTCTGCCATGGCAACTGAAGCATCGTTTCCTGACGCAATCGCAATGCCTTTTAGCATGTCTTTAACCGTCATTTCTTCTCCCGGTTCAAGGAAAATTTGTGAGCCTCCCATAGATGCTGCATGATCGCTCGTTCTTACTTTATCAGTCATTTTTAATTTCCCTTGATCCATCGCTTCCATGATGAGAAGCATCGTCATGATTTTGGTCATACTTGCAGGGGCAAGCTTTTCATCACTGTTTTTGTTGTAAAGCACTTTTCCCGTGTCACGTTCCATTAAAATCGCTGATTTGGCTTCATGCGCCAATTCTGATGTTTGTTTTTCTCCTGGCTTTTCAATCTTTTCTTTTGCCATCGCTGATGGTGAAACCATTGAGATAAGGATCATTAAAGTAAACAATGCACATATATGACGTTTCAAGTGGCAGACCTCCATTATCGTAATCCTTTCTATTTTTTCCTCATAAAGGCTGTTTTATTCAGAGATCGTTTGATTGCCATAAAAAAAAGCCCTCTGTTTCATGAACAGAAGGCTTTTTCACACGATCTATGAGAGTTGTTTGACAACTTCTTTCACTAAATCAAGGAAACTTGCTTTCACTTTTTCCGTCACTTCGATCACTTCATCATGAGAAAGCGGCTGATCTAAAATACCTGAAGCCGCATTAGAGATGCATGAAATACCAAGTACTTTTATGCCTGCATGACGTGCTACAATCACTTCTGGCACAGTCGACATACCGACTGCATCAGCGCCAAGCGTTCTGAGGAAACGAACCTCTGCCGGCGTTTCATATGAAGGACCTGTCATTCCTGCATAAACCCCTTGCTGCACAGATATGCCTAAATGTTTAGCCGTTTTCTCTGCAAGTGCCAACAAATCTTTATCATACGGTGCAGACATATCAGGGAAACGAACCCCTTGACTGTCGTTTGGTCCAATTAACGGATTGGTCCCCATCATATTGATATGATCTGTAATCAGCATGAGATCGCCAGGATGGAAGGATGTATTCACACCGCCCGCTGCATTTGTCACAATACATGTCTCAATGCCGATTTCTTTCATCACACGGACAGGAAATGTCACCTGCTTCATATCATACCCTTCATAGTAATGGAAACGTCCTTGCATGGCACAAACGACCGTGCCTTTCAGCGTTCCAATGACGAGCTGGCCTGCATGCCCTTCTACTGTTGAAACAGGGAATCCAGGAATATCTTCATATTTCAATTTGATTGGATTTTCAATCTCATCGGCTAAAATGCCGAGACCTGAACCTAAAATCAATCCAACTGTTGGTACATATGTCGATGCTTGTTTAATATATGCCGCCGCTTCTGAAAACTGTGCTCCCACGCGATTTCCCCCTATTTGAGTTGAGATAAAAAGCTTGTTCCGTATTTTGGCAGCGTTGATTTAAAATTATCTGCTACCGTTGCCCCAAGATCAGCAAATGTTTTCGCTGTTGGCAGCTCATTCGCTTCTTGATGCTTTTTGCTGTAAGCAATAAGCGGAACGTATTCTCTTGTATGATCTGTTCCGTGATGAACCGGGTCATTTCCGTGATCTGCTGTGATCACAAGCAGATCATCCTCTTTTAATAGATCAAACACTTCAGGTAGACGTGCGTCAAATTCCTCTAGTGCCTTACCGTAGCCTTCTGGATCTCTTCTATGCCCATAAAGCGCATCAAAGTCGACAAGATTTAAGAAGCTCAGCCCAGTAAAGTCTGTTTTCAGCGTCTCCACTAGCTTGTCCATTCCATCCATGTTGGATTTCGTTCTGAGTGAAGAGGTGATTCCTTCACCATCATAAATATCAGAGATTTTTCCGATCGCAATGACATCAAGTCCATCATCTTTCAATTCATTCATGACGGTACGGTCGAATGGTTTTAATGCATAGTCATGACGATTTGGTGTTCTGACAAATGCCCCCGGCTCCCCGACAAATGGACGAGCGATGATGCGCCCTACCATATATTTTTCATCTAAAGTCAGTTCACGTGCGATTTCGCAAATGCGGTAAAGTTCGTCTAATGGCACAACTTCTTCGTGTGCAGCAATTTGCAGCACAGAATCTGCTGAAGTATAAACGATTAAATCGCCTGTTTTCATGTGCTCTTCGCCAAGCTCATCCAGAATTTCTGTACCAGACGCTGGTTTATTTCCAATGATTCCGCGCCCTGTTTTTTCTTTTAATTCATTTAACAGTTCATCTGGAAAGCCGTCTGGAAAGACTTTAAATGGTGTGTCGATGTAAAGACCCATGATTTCCCAATGTCCTGTCATTGTGTCTTTCCCATTGGATGCTTCTTGCATTTTTCCATAATACGCAAGCGGTTTTTCGTCCGCTGGAATTCCTTTAATTTCTTTAATATGACTTAGCCCAAGCTTCGCCATATTCGGCATATGAAGCCCGTTCATTTTTTCAGCAATATGTCCAAGTGTATCTGCACCTACATCATTAAAATCAGCAGCATCAGGTGCTTCCCCGATTCCTACTGAATCCATCACAATGAGGAAAATACGTTTATACTGATAATCAGGCATAAAAAAGCGCCTCCTTCAATATTCTTGTCCTTTCACCTTTCACAACTGGAGAGGTCAGACATCTCAAGTATAAACCGTTTTCAAGTCAATTGACAACCATAAACGGTCCAAACATAAAAAAGCATGATACACGTTCACCGTGCCATGCTTTACTTATGCCCTTGGATGGAATTTGTGATACACGTCTTTTAATCTTGTTTTTGTGACATGTGTGTAAATTTGTGTAGTAGAAATATCGGCATGTCCGAGCATTTCCTGTACGGCTCTAAGATCCGCACCGTTTTCAAGCAAATGTGTCGCAAATGAATGTCTGAGCGTATGAGGCGTCAATTCTTTTTGAATACCTGCTTCTATGGCTCGTTTCTTTAAGTTCTTCCAAAAGCCCTGCCGCGACATTTTTTTTCCGTGATGATTCAGAAATAAGGCATCGGCCGGCTGTTTTTTGAGCAGCTTGTTTCTTCCTTTTTCTATATACACTTCAATCGCACTTGCAGCAGCTTCACCAATAGGCACAATCCGCTCTTTTCTTCCTTTTCCAAAACAGCGGATAAACCCCATGGTCAGATGCACATCCGCAAGAGTCAGATCAAGCATTTCACTTACACGAATACCTGTTGCATATAAAAGTTCGAGCATGGCTTTGTCACGGTAGTCAAATGGTGTTTGCTGCTTAGGTGTATCGAGCAGCTTTTCTACCTCATCTAATGATAGAACTTTCGGTAATTTCCGCTCTGTTTTTTGTGATTCAATGTTCCATGACGGGTCATCTGTTGTCACTTTTTCACGGAGCAAAAATTGATGAAAGGAGCGTATCGATGATAGATGACGGACGGACGTTTTACTCGATTTCCCCTCGTCTTTTAACTGTTTTAAATAATGAATAATATGAAGGCGTGTGACGTCTTTTACATCTGTCAATTGTTCATGCGTCATTAAAAAAGACAAATAGTTCTGTAAATCTCTTTTATAAGAGACAATGGTATTTTCAGAGAGTCCTCTCTCTACTGTCATAAAATGAATAAAGTCGGATAATTGATCCTTCAATGGTTTCTACTCCCCGTTTTGATAAAAATAAATCAATCGATCCTGCCAGCTGTCTTGTTTCGGCTGATCCATTTCCATCACTTTTATCGCTGCACCTTCTGGTTTATCATAACGATGATAGCTTTCATATTCTGAATTTATCCATATCATAGCATAATAGAACAGGACGGTAAAACCAGTGAACAAGATAAATACTTTCATTACTTCCCCTGTTGTTTTGAGCCATTTTCGCATGTTCTTCATGTCCTTTCTCGTGTTCTCATTACTTCAGCATATGCCAGGTGGGACAAGGAATATACAGCGAACATGCAAAAAACCTTTTCATCTTGAATGAAAAGGTTCCAATTCGGATTATTTGCCGGATTCATCATCATGACACCGGTGGCAAATACCATGGAATGTCAATCTATGATCCTTAATTTTAAATTTCCAGTCGCGTTCAATAATCTCTTCAACATCTTCTAATAAATCATCTTCTATCTCATCGACTGTCCCGCATTCCATGCAGACAAGATGGTGATGGAAGTGAGCGGCTCCTTCTTTGCGAAGATCATATCGCGAAACGCCGTCTCCAAAGTTAATTTTATCAACAACTTTCAGTTCAGTAAGCAATTCTAACGTCCGATAAACAGTAGCAAGACCAATTTCAGGAGACTTCTCTTTTACGAGGAGGTATACATCTTCTGCACTTAAATGGTCTTCTTCATTCTCAAGCAGTACTCTTACTGTTGCTTCACGCTGTGGCGTGAGCTTATAGCTGGAAGAATGAAGCTGTTTCTTAATTCGATCAATCCGATTTTCCATTGACTTTCCCTCCTACGCCACATTACTTGATCATTATATCAAATGATGTGCAGAGAGCCAACTATAATCATTTTAAATTGATAAATAAATTGATTATTATTTAATAACGATTATAAAATCATCAAAACAGAACACCTGCCAGCTTTTTCATCAGCATGAATGATAAGTATGATTCAAAAAAGGACGAAAGAGCAGCGAGGGTTAAAATCATCAGTAGAACAGAAGCATACCGGCCAAACCAATGGATTGGCGCTTGACTGATGGTTTTTTTCATAAAAAGCTGACCAATTAAACGAATGGAGAACGCAATCGCACAAGTTCCGATCACTAAATACGCTGGAATGAGCAAGATATTTTGAGGAAGCACCGAGACAAAAGATAGAAAAAAACCGCTAAGCCCCATTTGATTGACCAAAAAACCGACAGTAAACCCAACTACAATCCCTTTTAAAAAAATCATAAGAAAAATAAGCGGCAGGCCAATGATGGAAATTCCGAGTATCCACATGAGGCCCAAATATTTCATATGATGTAAAAAGCTTTGCAAAAACATTTCTTTTGATTCTGCTGCTTTCTCATTCGTCAGTTGACCAAAAAATTGATTTAAATAGTAGAATAAATCCTCTTTCTGACTCATTGTCATACTATTGACGATAATGGCTCCAAAAATGACGCCCATTAAAAATAGTACAGAAACAAACAAATAAATCGATACATGATCTTTCACGTGCTGAAGAAGATGTTCTTTCCAAGACTTTTTCCGCATGCGCCTTCCTCCCAAATAGTAAAGGTTACTAGATTCTATGAGAGAGCAGACGAAACATGACAGTTTTATAAAAAGAAAAACGAGAAAGCAGCTGTACACCGCTCTCTCGTTTCCTTTATCGTGCAGCTTTTTGTACGTTCACAAGCCCAGCGCCATAATAAAAAGGTTCGCCAAGTTTTGTTGCCGTTTTTGTCAGCCTTTCACGCAATTCATCATTTGTCAGATTCGGATGTTTTGATAGAATGACTGCCGCAGCACCAGCTACATGAGGTGATGCCATAGACGTTCCACTCTTATATCCATATTCGTTATGAGGAATGGTACTTAATGTTGAAACACCTGGTGCTGATACTTCCACTTCTTCCCCAACAGAGGAATCAAAGGCTCTTTGCTTTCGTTGATCCACAGATGCGACTGCCATGACAGAGCTGTATTTGGCCGGGTAATCTATCGTATTAAGTGACCCGTAGCTCCCAGCATTTCCTGCAGATGCGACAATGAGAATCCCGTTGTCATAAGCTCGATCTACCGCTTCTTTCAGCGCCTCCGATTCACTTGCTCCCCCCATACTAATATTGATAACATCCATCTCATTCTCAATCGCCCATTCAATGCCTTTAATGATCCAGCTATAGTAGCCGTCACCATTTTCATCTGCCACTTTCACCGCATAGATCGAAGCTTTTGGTGCCACACCAACGACGCCTACTTTATTATCTAATGCTGCGATCGTGCCTGCAACGTGAGTTCCGTGTTCATGCGGGTCAACGAGCGGATCGGACTCTGTTGGAACAAAGCTGACACCACCAGTTACATGTAAATCTTCATGCTTGCCGTCGATTCCACTGTCAAGAACAGCTACTTTGACATTCTGTCCGGCATATCCTCGTTTATGTACCTTTTGTGCTTTGATGCTTTTGATGCCATAAGGAACGCTTTGACCGCTTGTTTTTGCTTTTTGGTCTTCCTCAATAAAAGTAACTTCTTTTGCTTGATGTAGTTTTTCTTTTGATGCTTCGTTCAACGAAACTTTCATCATATCTATTTTCTCTATTGATTCTTTCACATGACCGCCGGCTTTTTCAACAAGCTGTTTTTGTGTTTTGTCTTGAACGGAAGAAGAAAAACCGATCATATACTCTTTTTTTGCTTGATCCTTTGCAGATACATCTGATGCGCCGAATGTCATCGATGCCAGTAGCATACTTGCCATACAAAGCCCTGCTCCAAATGATTTGACCTTCACGATACCCACTCTCCCTTTCATTTCTTTTTGTCATTTAACTACATTTTTAGACAAAAAGAAACGACCGTTTGTCCTATTTTTTAAAATTTTTCCAATTATTTGATCTACTTGTCACAAAAAAGCAAAATAAAAATGCTTATGATCCTGTTCATAGCGATCATAAGCATTCCTACCTTTATGTTTTTTCATCATATGCTGCAAGGCTTCTTGTTTTGTTTTTGTCTTTCTTTCGTGTGTACTAAAATGCGGCATATTTCCTCTCGATTGTTCTGGATTTCGGCTGTGCTGTCTTTGAAGGTGTTCTCTCTTTTTCTTTGCTTTGCTTTTTCCCATTTCGCAAAACCCCTTTCGTTGTCGTTATGATACATGAAAGCACCTAAAAAAGATAGACGTATACACGTCTATCTCAAATTGTTGACAAAAGGCTAAAATGTACTTGATTTTAGCCTTTTGTCTTCTTTTCAGCGTGATAGAAAACCTTTGCAGTCTAGGAAGGACAGCTACTTTCACGGAGCGAATTTGACATTCGTGAGCACCGGAGCGCAGGACTGACAAAGAATGCGAGGGTTTGTCTACACGCTGAGATAGACGTATACACGCCTATCTTTCTTTTCTCACCATATCAAGATGCGGAATTCCATCCTCATCATAACAATCTGAGACAGCTTCAAAGCCAAACGATTCGTAGAACGATTTCAAATAAGCCTGTGCTTGGATTTTAATCTTTGTTTCGCCTAATTCACTGAGCTTTTTTATCGCCTGATCGAGCAGGATCTTCCCGTAACCTTTTTTCCGGCCGGTCTTCGTCACAAGGACACGGCCAATGGATGCCTCTTTGTACATGATCCCGCTTTGGAAAATGCGGCAATAAGCGACAATCGTGCCGTTCTCTTTGGCGATGACATGCAGCGCCTCTTGATCACGATGATCAATTTCAGGATAAGGACATGTTTGTTCTACAACAAACACATTTACCCTTTCCATTAAAATCAAGTAAAGGTCCTCTTTAGACAGTTGTTCAAATGTGTGACATGTCCATTTAAGTTGATTCATGATTGATATCCACCTTACCGTAGACCCCGCCTCCGCCAGCGATCAGTCCAACTTCACCTCTTCTTGCTTTGATGATGTAATCGGCTGTTTTCTCAGGCAGGACCGCTTTTAATTCTTGTTCTGTTGCTTGATGAAGAATATTCATCTCTGTATGAAAGACAGCTTTTAACTTTTCTAACGTTTTGGCTCCAACACCAGGAATAAAATGAAGGGGAAGCTGGTGAACATAAGGAGGCCTTATTCCTTTGTCACTTTCTTGGTCAGCAAGCTCCTTTAACCGCTCACTCACCCCTTTTGTCATTCGGGTATGGCCGCATGCTTGGCACTTTTCTTGCTCCTGACTGTCAGGTCTTACCCCGCATTTCTCACAGGTCGTATGATAATACTTTCCGAGCCGCGGAGCGAGCCCATAATTTCCAGTGATGTTTCTGCCATCTTTTCCTTGAAGCGCTAGCTCAAATTCAGCAAAGGAGGCATGATCCATTCGGATCTTCGTATATTCTCGCGCAATTTTCCCTAAAGAATGGGCATCTGAATTTGTTAAAAAAGGATAGCGGTTTAGCTCACTTAGCTGGGAAGCCATAGATGTATCACAGCTAAGGCCAAGCTCAACAGCATCAATGAGTTCTGGATCGAATACTTCGGTTAAAGACGTATTGACCCCTTTACCGTATAAACTTTTATGCGGCGTAAAAATATGGGCAGGAATAAATAATCCCCCTAGTTCCTTCACCTTATGCTGAAGCGTTCTCCCATCCACATATAACCGCTGTGAACTCAAATGCACATTTTTCATATGAAGAGAAAGCCATGCGGAAAACTCAGACATTTTACGAAGCGTGGGCATAAAGGCAAGCACATGAATCGGACCTTTTGATTGGTCATCATTGATTTCTAGCTCACTGCCTAAAAGCAAAACGGTCTTTCCAAATGATAAACCGCCATCGCTTAGTTCAGTGTACGTGCCTTCCTCTACACCTTCTATCAATTCTTCTAGGACTTCAGGAGATTGTGCATCAATCACACCAATCATCCCCATCCCTTTACTTTGAGACGCTTCAATGAGAATTTGGTCAATGGTCAGTGACCTTGCACCTGTAATTTTGACAGCCCTGCCTGTTCTTGTTCGACCAATATGAATATGGATATCTGCAAAGAATTCCCTCATTTTGTAGACTTAAGTACCTCTTGCAATTGTAAGTATTGAATGGCATAGGCTGTTTTTGCATCATAAATATGTTGTTTTTCGATGAGTTGCAGTGCTTCTTCTAGTGAGACTTCCATCACTTCGACAAATTCATCCTCATCCAGCTCTCGTTTTTCTTCAAGCGGGACCAGCTGATCAGCAAGGTAGATATGAACAATTTCATCCGCAAACCCTGGTGATGTATAAAAGGCGGTCAGCTTTTGGAGCGCCTGAGTTGTATAACCTGTTTCTTCTTCTAATTCTCTCAGTGCTGTATGTGCCGGCTCTTCTCCTTTTTCTAATTTTCCAGCCGGAATCTCAACGATGGCTCTCTCCAGTGCTTTACGGTATTGCTTGACCAAAATGATTTTATTTTCGTCTGTACGTGCAATGACTGCTACTGCACCTGGATGTTTAATGATTTCGCGTTTGCCTGGTTTTCCGTTCGGCAATTCTACATCTTCAAGAACCAAGTCAATGATTTTTCCGTTATATAATGTTTTTGACGATAATGTTTTTTCTTCAAAGTCCTTCAATTTTGTCAGCTCCTCGTTCTACTTTCACTTTTTACTTCATTCATTTTAACATAGATGTTTTAAGAGAAGCCAAAATGCGGATGCCTGCTTCAATGCGCCTTTTGAAATCACCTAGCTTGAATTCCAGAATTGTTTCACTTAATGTGAAAGGATAGGAGTGTGATTGAATTGAAAAAAAGACGAATTGGCACCTCTGATCTCTTGGTTAGTGAGGCGGCACTAGGATGTATGTCCCTTGGGACTGAAAAAGAAAAAGCGCTCTCTTTATTAGATGAAGCCATTGATCTTGGGATTAACTATTTGGATACAGCTGATTTATATGATTTTGGAACAAATGAGGAAATCGTCGGGGAAGCCATTAAGAACAGACGCCAAGATTTGATTTTGGCCACAAAAGGCGGCAACCGCTTTGAAAAAGGCAAACCTGGCTGGGACTGGGATCCTTCAAAAGCATATATAAAAGAGGCAGTGAAACAAAGCCTGAAACGACTTCAAACAGATTATATTGATTTATATCAATTGCATGGCGGCACAATTGACGATCCAATTGACGAAACCATCGAGGCATTTGAAGAATTGGTTGAAGAAGGTGTCATTCGCTATTACGGCATATCGTCGATCCGTCCAAATGTCATTAAAGAATACGCCAAAAAATCAAACATCGTGAGTGTGATGATGCAATATAGTTTACTCGACCGCCGCCCAGAAGAATGGTTTTCTCTTCTTGAAGAACAAAGCATTAGTGTCGTGGCAAGAGGTCCTTTAGCAAAAGGATTATTAACTGAAAAATCCCTTTCGCAAGCAAGTGCGGCGATTCAAAAGAACGGGTATCTTGACTATTCATTTGAAGAGCTTCAGCAAATCATTCCTTCGTTAAAGAAAGTCGCTTATGACCTATCACTGACAGAGCTGTCCATTCAATACTTGCTTAAGCATTCTGCAGTCAGCTCTGTTGTTTTTGGCGCAAGCTCGGTGAAACAGTTAAAAGAAAATGTGGCAGCGGCAAATGCACGTTCATTAAGCGACCAAGAAGTTAAAGCTTTGTCATATTTCACAAAACAGTCTGTGTATGAGACGCATCGTTTGAATCAATAGAAGACAAATGGAAGAACAGCTTGTCACTTATGTTTTATTTTGAATGTACAACCCTATTGGTGCGATTATGAAATGAAGTGATACGAGGGAGTCAGACGTGTTTTCTCAGGCTCATGTAGTATGTATTCATCTCAATGATATAACATAAAAAAGGGAGCATCGCAGCTCCCTTTTTTAACTTTTATACTTTCTCCAGTCTAAATGACTTTCATCTAGCAGCTCTGAGAAGCTTTTATTTTTTTCTTTTTCTTTCTGTTGCCGAAGGAGGTCTTGTCGTTTTTGTTCTTCTCTTTTTTCTGTCTCGGCGGCCAGGTTCTGCTTCATTTGAAGGAGCTGCTGTTTCACATCATCCTTTATGCCGTCCTTTAGCTTTGCTTGATCTTGATTGGTCTTTTTCACTTTGCCTCTCTCCTTTTGCTTTAGTGTATCATCCGTTTTAGTTGCTCAGCAAGAGTCACGCCAAACTCCCAACATGTGGTATGATCTTCATAGAAACCCTTCGGAAAGGAAGAATCAGCTTGAAGAAGAAATGGCTCGCTATACTCGCCTTGGTATTATTTCCACTCGCTGCAATCGGCATTTTTTTTACCAATAAAATGATGTATATACGAAAATTAACGGATGAAGAGCTCATCAAACGAGAATCAGATGAAGGGCACTATCATCACGAGGAGTTTCAACAGCTGCAAAAAGAGAAAGTTTGTATTCCTTCAGCATTTGGTTACGATCTTCATGGCTATTTTGTACCGCTCCCTCATACAACACGCACCATCGTTCTTTGTCACGGGGTTACCGTCAGTTTGATCAATTCCGTGAAGTATATGAAATTATTCCAAAAGCTTGGATGGAATGTGCTGCTTTATGATCATAGAAGACATGGGATGAGCGGCGGAAAAACAACGAGCTATGGATATTATGAAAAAGAAGATTTGGCTCAAGTCGTCAAGTGGCTGAGAAAAAAGCTTGGGGAAAAAGCAATCATTGGGATACACGGAGAATCGATGGGCGCAGTCACAACTTTATTATATGCTGCAAAACCGGATGCAAACGCTAATTTTTACATCGCTGATTGTCCTTTTGCTTCTTTTGAGGATCAGCTTCTGTATCGATTAAAAACAGATTTTCGTCTTTCAGGACAGTGGATTCTTCCACTAAGTGATCAAGTGTTGAAATGGCGGGACGGATACAGCATTCGACAAGTTTCTCCACTTGATGTAATCGACCAGGTGAAAGAACCTATCCTTTTTATTCATAGCCTCCATGATGACTATATCCCTTGTGAGCAAAGCGAGCAGTTATACGCACGCAAAAAAGGTGATAAACGGCTATTTATTGCGCCACATGGTGCGCATGCGATGTCTTATAGTGACAATAAGGAAGTCTATGAACAAGAGGTCGAAGCATTTCTGGAAGCATTTCAATTCAATCAAAATGAAAGAGGAGAATGAACAGCCGTTCGTCTCCTCTTTTTGCTAACTTATACGATAGTCACCACTGTTGTATGGTGTCTGCCCGCCAGCTCCATATGGCTCTCTTCCGATTGCTGCTGACTCATGACCGATAACCCTGCAGTTGCTGCCAATAAAAGAACTATCAAACTCATTTTCATATAAATGACCTCCATTTTGAATTTTTGATATGGCTTGAATTTTCCTTTCGTAATACCGGGTAGAAACTTCAAATAATCCAAGCTCATTATAATAATGAGCCGCATCAAGTGCCAGTTCCTCAATATCTGGGTATAAACGCTTGTCCTCCAACAAATCTAATGTATCGTCTATGATTTTTATTTCTGCATCAACGTATAATGCTTTTAAAAACTGAAACTTGCAGATGTAAATTTCATCTTCTAATTCACAGGCTTTCATAATACCTTGTTGATAGAGGGTTAACGACTCTTCTATTTGTTTTTGTTTAAACAGGATTTGGGTCAGCATAAATAGTGGGTCTAGAGAGCGATTCAGATGGGTTAAATTCTCCTTTTCAAACACTTCAAGAGAGTCTTTGAGATAGCGACTTGCTGTAGCAAGATCGTTCATTTGGTAATAGCAGTTACCTAAGTTGAAAAGGGCCGAACCTATGACTCGAGGGTTTCCAATTGAGCGTGCTCGCTTTAGAGCATTTTTAAAGTAGGGCAATGCATGTTCATAGCATTTCAAATCATCATAGTTTGCACCGATGACAAATTCACAGTGGATGATTCTCAGCGTGTACGTTCTGTAGGCAGAGTACGTATCTAACGCTTGCAAAGCATAGTGCATCGAAAAGTGGGTTTGTTTCATGTGGTAGTATATTTCTGCTAATTTAAAATAAAATTCTGCTCTTTCTATATCATCTGATATGAGATTGAGCTTTTTTTCTGCGGAACGGTAATAAGCAATGGCGCTCAAATAGTTTCTCTGTTCAAATTCAAACATTCCTGTAAAAAAATGAACATAGTATTCAAGCATATCCGTTAATTTGGTCTGCGAATGTTCAATCGTTTCTAGAAGCTTCTTAATCTCCTCATCATTCGAGGCTTTTTTTGCCGGTTCAAAATATTCAAGCATGACCTTATGTCGAAAATCCATCAGCTGGTAAAAAAGCAGCAAGTTCTGATCTTGCTCCATCTCAAGGATTTCCTGCTCGATCTCGGCCTTTAGCTTCTCTGCTTTCATGACATGAAATCCGCAAATCTGCCTATACCATTCGTTTATTTTGATTCCAACCTGAGGCGATGACAGCTTGAGCTTCAATTCACCTTAGCACCTCCCTCCTCATGTACGATACATGTTGTATTCTATCATATTTCCTCGAATGGAAGAAATATGAAATGTCGTTTTTCGTAAAGTTTTCGGTATCCCGCAATAACCGCTTCCATTGCCGATTTTTCGGCATTTACAGTCTCTATTTTTCTCTTTCTACTTTTCTCATTTTGTCGAAATGTTTGTTAAAAATGACTTTTTATCGTTGAAAAATCTCATTTTTCAAATTAGACAGTTCTCCTGTTTGATGAGATGATGATGGCACAAAAAAAAGCCCTCTTCAGCAAAGGGCTTATAACACATCTGTTACGTGTTCCATATTCTCTTTTATCCAACTGACTGCTAATTCAAGCGTTGGAAATTCTTCCGTTTCAAATGTGACTTCATCTTGGAGAAGCCAGACGTCCTTTTTTACTGAATCCATTCCACCGATTGACCAGTGCAAAAGGCTATATGGATGATTATTATTTAAAAACGACACCCACGTTTTATTTTGTGCCGTATTTTGTATCACTTTCAGCTTTTGATCCACTACGTTTCCACCTTACTTTACAAGTATACCCATTCTCGGGCTGAGTATTTGTTGAGGACTTTTCAACATAAGTGTATTGGCTTTTTCATTAAAATCAATCGTCATTTCCTCGTCAAAAAACACCTTTTGTGCTGTGTGTATATATAGTTTTAAATGTTGGCTATTTTTAAGTGGTTCCCATTCACCTGTTCTTTCACTTGTTAACCAAAGCATTGGTACGCCACTCACTGCACAGCCACAACCTTCTGAATCGTAGCGAAGCAGTAACTCCTTCGTCTCGTTTCCTGTTTGCTGTTTTTCTATATATGTTTTAGCCAGTTCTGTGATGTGAATATACATGGCGAACATCCTTTTTAAATTGATGCTTACATTGTAACACATAAAACACCATAAAACATGACACACGACTAAATCCGAAAGTCATACTCTTTGAAATACACGCTCTTCTCACTAGGATTATATCTATCTATTGGCTCTTTCTGCATCCTGTTTTTTAGAATTATACTGATGACGCTATCAATTTTAAAAAGAAGAAACAGGAGGTTTTAGATCGTGAAAAAAAGATTATCTCTCTGCTTTATCGGGGCGCTGATATTGATGTTGAGTTTCACTATGCCAAACATGAAAGCGGCATCTATCCTTGATGAAGTACGAGAAAGCTATGCGACTTATACGGGATCTGGTTACTCAGGGGGCGCCGCTTTATTAGATCCTATTCCCTCTGACATGAAAATTACAGCTTTAAATCCCCATGACTATAACTATAAAGGGGTAAATGCGGCACTTGCAGGGGCTTACCTTGAAGTAACGGGGCCAAAAGGAAAAACCGTTGTGTATGTAACCGATAAATATCCAGAAGGAGCAAAAGGAGCTCTTGATCTTTCTCCTAATGCCTTTACCAAAATTGGCAATATGGAAGATGGGAAAATCCCGATTAGTTGGAAAATTATAAAAGCACCGATTAGCGGAAATGTAGCTTACAGAATAAAAGAAGGTAGCAGTGAGTGGTGGGCTGCGATTCAAGTGCGCAATCATAAATATCCGGTTATGAAAATGGAATATTACAAAGATGGAAAATGGGTGAACATGGAAAAGACAGACTACAACCATTTCCTTGGCTTTCATATGGGGTCTACATCTCTTCCTGTTCGAATCACAGATATTCGCGGGGTCATAGTAAAGGATCAATTACCCGCTCTTCCATCTACTGCTGCTTCACAGGCCTATATTGTAAAAGGCAATGTTCAGTTTCCTAATTAACGAGATGAAGAGGCAGCTTATTTAAGAGCTCCCTCTCTTCCTTCTTTATCCCAGCGATATGCCTCATTTTCTATTTCTTTTATGATTTCATTCTTTCCCGCCATATAGCTTTGTATATCTTCCGGATACTGATTTGCTAATTGTTCCTTGACAGACGCATACTCTACAGCTCGTTCTGGGTGGACTCTTAAGTAATCTCGAAACAATAAATGTCTTTTCACATCAGGATGATTCCTTTCATACACATGGACATGATGCGTACGATTCAAGCCACCCTTTTGAAAAAAACGTCTCCCTTTTATACCATTTTCACCGAGCACTTCGTATCCAAGGTGTTCAAATCTCTCTTTTTTCCTATCAATCTCTTCTATATCGCTTACTTCTATTAATATATCTATAATTGGTTTGGCAACAAGTCCTGTAACTGACGTGCTGCCAATATGGTATCCTTCTATCCAGCTCTTTTGAATGATTTGCTTGAGTCGCTGCTTTTCTTGACGGAATTCTTCATGCCATTCTTTTTTGAATTCGACAACCTCAACCTTGCGTCGCAGTGTCCATTTCATTTTTGATAGGGTGAGCTCTTTTGCCACATGAATCACATTTGTTTCAAAAAAACCTAATTTTTCATATAGCCTTTTTGCAGGGGTGTTTTCTTGCCCTGTGGTCAGCTCTATCGGGACATTCTTTTCCATGATTGTGGACATAAGTCTTGTTCCAATACCCTGCTTTAGCGCTTTTGGATGCACAGCCAATCGACTAATGATCAAACAATCTTTCAGCTCTTCATAGGAGACTACACCTAATAAGAGATCATCTTGCTCAAAACCAATAAATTGCTCTTTTGCTTTCATGACATCTTGAATGGTCTCTTTTAATGGCGGAAGATCAGCATAGCCAATTTGTTCAGCTTCTTGTTGGTATGCAGCTAGTTGAATATGTAAGATCTGCTTTGCTACATCACTTATTGTGTGATCTAAATGAACAATCATTTCATTGCCTCCAGCTTCTTCACAAATAACACACGGTCTTCATGAATGCCATCGTAATCTGAAAAGACTGAGATGCCATCTACTGTTTTATCTCCCTTTTCTATCTGAAACCCGAGTTTTGTATGGTAAGCAATGGAGACTTTATTGATAGGAGCTGTGACAGCTTTAATGGTTGTTCTTCCTTCCTTTTCAGCCGCTTCATAAAAAGCTTGATAGAGGATTTTGCCTATCTTTAATTTACGGTGATCTGGGTGGACGCCAACAAAGTGAATATAGGCTTCATCCGAATGAGATTGCGATAAAAAGCCAACCAAAAAGCCGATCAGCTCTCCCTTTTCAACGACAACAAAACTTGTTTGCTGGAAATGTTCAAAAAAGAGCTTTGGCAATTTTGCACGCAAATCTCTGCCTCCCCACCAGCTTTGAATGACGGATGTGACTGCGTAAAAATCTGACGGTTTCACTTGACGTATCATGATGGCCTCGCCCCTTTTTCCATTTTGGCTTTCCTTTGATGCGTTTTTTCTCAAAAATGCGATTGTTTCAATAGTCTACTGTCTGATCAAATGGTTGTAAAGACAGTATGCCCGTCTTTTTCATGTTCACTTGTTGGTTCTTCGTCTTTCAGCCGCCATCTCCTTTTAAATCTTCACACTTATTTCAAAAAGTTCACTTTTTGTGCGAAAGTTTCATTCATTTGTTATGTTAAGATGGTTCATATAGGAAAAGGTACAAATGTTTATTGGAGATGATGAGATTGGTTTGGGTTGTTATTTCGCTTGTTGTATTTAGTCTTTTAAAGCTGCTTGTCACCTCTTTGCCTTCTGGTGTTGTTGAGCGCCTTTTTAGCCGCTACGCCGTACATGCTAAAGTAACAAGTGAGCAAACAAATATTACTTTTCAAGGTCGTTCGCTTGATGAGCAGCGAGCATCTGAAATCATTCAACATTTTAATGATGCGATCTTTATTGAACGCTATTATATTTACCCTGGTGATGAAGAACGCTTTCTTCATCCGAATGAAGGGCCAGCGCCGCTTACTATGCAAACAAAGCATGGGAAACATGATGTCACCCTTTATCTGTTCCATTATGATGACCATGTGGATGTGGTTCGGCAGTTTACACATAAGCCAAAGAAAAAGCTGATGGCTTATCGTCTGCGTTCTGAACCGCTCCAAACATTCCACAACATGGCACATGCCTAACAATCGTTGCAGCAGACGAGACGAAGTGTTCACCACTTCGTCTTTTTTGTATGGACAGCTTTTGAATGATTTACCAGTATGAATTTCACCTCATGTTGTTTACAATAGATACAGAACATACGTTCTAAGAGGTGAAGTACAATGAATGAACGAACCATTCTACTTGTGGATATGCAGTCATTTTATGCATCAGTTGAGAAGGTGGAGGCGCCTCATTGGGAGAATGTGCCGCTCATTGTCTCTGGAGATCCAGAACGAAGAAGCGGAGTCGTCCTGGCAGCCTGCCCTCTCGCGAAGAAACGTGGCGTACAAAATGCATCAAGGTTATGGGAAGCACAGGAGAAATGTCCTGAAGCAGTGGTTGTACGTCCACGTATGCAGCGCTATCTCGATGTCTCTGTCATGATTACAGAACTGCTTGAACAATACACAGACCTTGTCGAGCCATATTCCATTGATGAACAGTTTCTTGATATTACAGGCAGTCTTACACTATTCGGCTCTCCACATGAGATCGCTCAACATATACAAACAACGATTATGAATCAGACTGGCATTTACGCACGTGTGGGCATCGGCCCTAATAAAGTGCTCGCTAAAATGGCCTGTGACCATTTTGCCAAAAAAAACACATCCGGCATCTACGAACTGAGTGCCGACCGGGTTGCTGCTGATTTATGGCCGCTTCCAATTGGAAAATTATTTGGCGTCGGCAAACGAATGGAGCATCATTTGAAACGAATGGGTATCAGTACCATTGGCACACTTGCTACTTATCCGTTAGACCGATTAAAAAAACGCTGGGGAATCAATGGGGAGCTTCTGCAGCGAACAGCTTTAGGACACGATCCCTCCCCAGTCACTATTCACACACATGATCAACAAAAAGCCGTTGGGCATCATATGACCCTTCCCCGTGATTACGCATCTTTTGAGGAGATCAAAGTCGCTCTTCTTGAATTGAGTGAGGAAGTCGCTAGGCGGGCACGTTTTAAGCATTATCTCGGTCAAACGGTGTCTGTTGGTGTAAGAGGGGCTGATTTTTCACATCCAACAGGCTTTCATCGACAAATGAAGCTTCATTCACCGACACAGTATGGCTCAGATATTGCAGAGGCAGCGATTCAGCTATGCCAGCAGCACTGGGATGGCCAGCCCATTCGCAGTGTAGGCATTACCCTCTCACAGCTGCAGCCTGACAGCCACTATCAGCTGACTTTATTTGATCATCATTTGAAGAAAGATCAACTCAGCAAAGTATTTGATGAAATCCATCTGAAATATGGACCTGCGGCATTATTGCATGCTTCGTCACTGACAAGCGCAGGGCAGGTATATCACCGCGCCGAAAAAATTGGCGGGCATTACAAATAACGGAGGCGAACAAGCATGAATCCCAATAAATTAACACCTGGATACAACATCATGTGGGAATCAAGCCGAATGATGCTACCAGAGCACCGGGAGCAACTACTTGCTCAAAAACGAAAGAAAAAAGAATATACACCTCTACCGCTCAGCTCCGATCAGCTAGAGGAAATGAATGTTTTGATCACACAGTCGATTACCGAGGATCAAGCGATTTGCGTGACATATGTCTCATCAGGCATGAAAGCACAGTTTTGGGGCTGGGTGAAAGCCATTCATTATGAAACACGCCAAATGAAAATCGTGAATGACGAAGATGTTCTAAACCTTTCCTTACATCAAATTATTGCCATCGATCTCAATTGATTTTCGCAAAACGAAAACATGATCATTGAAAAACCCGCTTCGTTTTTCTGAAAAAATTATGATCCATCAAGGCTTAAAACCTTGAAAACGAGGCATATGCTCTTCGAATGAACGGAACAGTTCAAGCTTCTCTGTCATTTGACGGATGACTCCTCCATCAAATTGTGTATTTAATTTGCACAATTTTTCATGTATGATTGGAACATCTTACAAACTCAGGGGAGACACAGCATGAAAAATAACTTACGCACTTTACATCCACTTAGTTGGACGATCATCATCGGCACGATATTTGGCCGAATGGCGACATCCATGAGCATTCCCTTTTTAGCCGTTTATTTGACACAAGTCAAAGGCGCCTCAGCCTCTTCAGCTGGATTGATCATTGCCGTCAGCTCTCTTATTGGGATTGTTGCGAGTTTTTACGGCGGCTATGTTTCCGACCGAATCGGCAGAAAAAAGGTCATGCTTTTATCCATCTTTGGCTGGACACTTGTCTTTGTTGGCTTCGCATTTGCAGATGCCATTTGGGTCTTCTTTTTTATGAATGCTTTAAATGGACTGTGCCGGGCGCTGTTTGAACCAACGTCTAAAGCACTCTTATCCGATGTCACCCCATCGAGCATTCGGTTGTTTGTCTTTAACTTACGGTATACGGCCATTAACATTGGTGTCATTTTCGGCCCGCTGCTTGGCTTATATCTCGGGTCATCAAAAACGACTTTTCCATTTCTCGTCGCTGCCCTCATTTACTTGTTGTATGGGTTAACGCTGGCATGGCAATTTCAAAAGCATCCAGTGGCTGCTCCAGAAAGCACCAAACAAATCGGCGTCAAAAAAGCTCTTTCCATTATTCAGAAAGATACGGTCTTTAGCATCATCCTCATTGGCGTTACTTTATGTTCATTTGGCTATTCACACCTAAGCTCAACACTGCCTCAATATTTATCGGCATCCCCTATGATTGAGGATGGCCCTAAACTGTTTGGGTATCTTTTATCCTTAAACGCAGTGGTTGTCATTGTCGTTCAGTACCCGCTGATTATGATCGCTAAGCGCTATTCAACGATTTTGTCATTAACGACTGGGAACGTGCTTCTAGCAGGCAGTTTGTTTGCCATTGCTTTTTCACAAAGTCTCGGTACGCTTGCTTTCATCATTGTCGTGTTTACGATTGGTGAAGTGCTGCTCTTTGCGATGATGGATCTGTTTGTAGACAATATTGCAAAACCTGAAGTGAAAGGATCATACTTCGGCGCAATGGGGTTTTCTCAGCTCGGTAGCGTCGTCGGACCGTTTGTCGGAGGATTGTGTATTGACTTATTTGGCGCAGCCCATCCCCTTTCTATTTTTTCAGTCTTGGCGATTGTCACCGCTGCAGGCGTTCCGTTTTTACTTATCGGATACTACCGCCTAAAAAAACGAACGGCGGCTGCCGTGGCTGTGAAAGTAAGTGGAGGTCATTAAAAAACCGCTCTCAATTTGAGCGGTTTCAGCGTGTAGACAAACCCTCGCATTCTTTGTCAGTCCTGCGCGCTAGTACTCACGAATGTCAAATTCGCTCCGTAAAAGTAGCTGTCCTTCCTAGACTTCAAAGGTTTTCTATCACGCTCAAAAGAAGACAAAGGGCTAAAATAAAGTTCATTTTAGCCCTTTGTCAACAATCTAAAACCGCTCTCAATTGAGCGGTTTTCTTTATACCCTGCGGATGGCGATCTCTTCCACCTTATGCTGATCGCCTTTTTTTAAAATCAAATCGGCTCTATATTTTGTCGGCAAAATATTTTCATATAAATTTGGCCGGTTCACTGTATTCCAAATCGTGCTTGCCATCTGATCTGCTTCTTCATCCGACAAATCTTTGTATTGATGAAAGAAGGATTCAGGATCTTGGAAGGCTGTTTCCCGCAGCAAACGGAACCGTTCTTTATACCAGCATTGAATTTGCGTCTCAGCGGCATCTACATAAATCGAAAAATCGAAGTAATCTGATACAAACACGCGCGGCTCATCCTTCAGATCATCCAGTGCCGGTGATTGCAACACATTGATCCCTTCAATGATCACAATATCTGCATCTTCTACTGTCTCATACACCCCTTCAAGCCGGTCATAGGTAAGATGTGAATATACAGGTGCATGCACAGTTTGTTTCCCTGATTTCAATTCATTTAAAAACGAAAGAAGCGCTTTAACATCATAGCTTTCCGGGAAGCCTTTCTTTTCCATCAGCCCTCGATCTTTTAACTCTTTTTGTGGATACAAAAAGCCGTCTGTTGTCACGAGACTCACCTTCAGCCCATCTCCAAGCCTTGATAAAAGTGTTTCAATGATACGTGCTGTCGTGCTTTTTCCGACGGCCACACTTCCTGCAATCCCGATTAAAAAGGGGATTTTCGCATGATGCGGGTAGTTTAAAAAAGCATTGACATGCTGATTTTTTTGTTTTTCTGCAAAGACATGTAATGTCAGAAAACGAATAAGCGGTATGTAAATATCTCGAACTTCTTCTAGCGATAAGTAGTCGTTTAATCCTTGAAGTGCTCTCACTTCTTCTTCTGAAACAGATACCGGCATATATTCTCCAAGAGCGGCCCATGCCTCTCTCGTATGGCGTGTATATAGTGTATTAAAATCTAGTCGTTCGTCACCCAAAGTCTTTCCCACCAATCTAAACTAAACTCATAACCAAAAAGACGATAATCCGATTGTAGCTTAAAATGAAGGCGCTGTCTTTATTTTTCAACGAAAGTTTGCTTCTTTTGCGAAAAAAAAGCATTAAATAAAGGAAAATGAGGGTAAATAAGAGTATTCAGTTTGATAGATAGAAGGGAGCACACCAAATGAAATATGTGATGATTGGCGGAGATGCAGCAGGAATGAGCTGCGCTATGCAAATATATAGGGAGGATCCAGACGCGCAAATTGTAGCTTTTGAAAAAGGAGAGATTTTCTCATATGGACAGTGCGGACTCCCCTACTTGATCGGCGGTCTCATTGATCATCACAGAAAACTCATCGCACGCAGCGCTGACACCTTTCGTGACAAATACGGAATTGATGCCAGATGCTTACACGAAGTGACCTCAATTGATCCAGAGCAAAAAACAGTATCGGGTATTCATTCTAAAACAAAAGAGCCCTTTACAGAAACGTATGACCGTCTGTTAATTGCGACAGGAGCAAGCCCCGTCACACTTGATCTAGACAGTCATTCATTAGAAGGTGTCCACGTATTAAAAACAATCCCGCATGCGCTGTCTATTTTAGACAATCTCAAAAAAGACGTCACACATATCACGATCATCGGCGGAGGATATATCGGTTTAGAAATGGCAGAAAATTTAAAAGCGCTAGGCAAAGACGTTCATATCATTCAGCGGGGTGCAACACTTGGGCCAGGCTTTGATCCCGATATGGCAAAATATCTGAAAGAAGAAGCGGACAATCAAAGCATTCACGTGGTACTTGGTGAAACAGTGCAAAAATTAAAGGGCAAGACACATGTAACAGCTGTTCAAACAGACAAACAGACCATTGAAACAGATATGGTCATCATTGCCGTTGGCGTCACTCCGCAAACATCCTTTTTAGACAGCACAGGAATTCAGCGACTTCAAAATGGTGCAGTCGTTGTGAATGAATACATGCAGACGAATGTACAAGATATCTATGCGGCGGGGGACTGCGCAGCGACCTATCACCGTATCAAAAAAGAACTGGACTATATTCCGCTCGGCACGACAGCAAATAAACAAGGAAGAATCGCAGGCTTTCATATGACAGGAACAAACCGCGCGTTTCAAGGCGTCACCGGCACAGCGGTGATGAAATTTATGGACGTGACAGCAGGGCGAACGGGTTTATCAGAGAAAGAAGCAAAAGACGCGGGCCTTCCTTTCTCCACCATCACCATCGACAGCACTGACCACGCTGGATATTACCCAGATGCAGAGAAAATGAAAGTGAAACTGATTTACAGAAGCGATGATCACACCTTGCTTGGCGCACAAATCATCGGTAAAGAAGGTGTTGATAAACGAATTGATGTCATGGCAACGGCTCTTTATCAAGGGCTGACTGTGACAGACCTTGAAGATTTAGATATTAGCTATGCCCCCCCTTTTAACAGTGTATGGGATCCACTTCAGCAAGCGGCAAGGCGGATATAGAAAAAGGAGTGAAGCCATTGACCATTCAACAAATTGCTACTATTGAAATTCCTGTGACTGATATCCCCCGGGCTGTCTCTTGGTATGACCAGATTTTAGAGATGATCGTTCTACATCAATCAGAAGAAGCCGCTATGCTCACTTTTACTCATGGCGAGGGACCTTCTTTTTATCTCGTCAAAACAAAACACGAGAAACGAATCTACTTTATGAACTCTTTTACAGGAGTTCGGCATAGTATGATTGATTTATTTGTGAAGAATTTAAAAAAATTTCACCAGTATTTAAGCGAGCATAACGTCACCGTATCGGATATTCAAATATTAGCTGACCCAGACTTAGGCGGTTTTAGCTTCGAAGATGTTGATGGCAATGTCTTTGGCGTCACCAATATTAAGCCCCATCAAACAAAAAAAGAAACCAGCCTGTGACCGGTTTCTTTTTTTGTTATTTTTTCATCATCGCTTTACGTGCTGCTTTTTCAAATAAAAACGGGAATAATTGATACAACTTACTGCCAGCATTCATCCATCCTGGTAAATTAATCTCTCTTTTTTTCGTCATCATGGCGGATACGACCTTCCCTGCTACCTTGTCAGCACTGAGCATCATAAAATCAACATTTTTAACATATTCACCACTGCGGTCTGCAATGGTAAAGAAGTCTGTGGCAATCGGTCCTGGATTGACGGTTGTGACATGAATTCCGCTGTCTGCCAGCTCCATTCTGAGGCTGTTTGAAAATCCGAGAACCGCATGTTTTGATGCGGAATAGATGGCGGATTTAGGGGTGGCAATTTTGCCTGCCTGTGACGCAATATTGATAATATGCCCCTTCCCTCTTTGTTTCATCTCAGGAAGGACCTTTTTTGTGCAGGCAATTAAACCAAAGACATTGACCTCAAACATCGACACCATTTCTTCAATGGATGCGTCTTCGACGAGATCGAACACACCAAAGCCGGCATTGTTCACCAAAATATCAACAGCACCCACTTGTTGATAGGCTTGATCAATGTCCTCAAGCTGACTGACATCAAGCTGAACGATGTGACATACGCCGCCAGCACTTATAATCTTTTCTTTTACACCTGCGAGCTTTTCAATTCGTCTTGCCGACACAATGATTTCTGCTCCTTCGGCTGCTGCCAAGTACGCCATCTTTTCACCAATACCGCCTGAAGCACCTGTAATCCATATTCTCTTTCCTGTTAGTCGCCCCATTTATTTCACTCCTTCAGTTGCTCGATAGTAGAGGGTTCCGTCTTTTTGCACTTCTTCAATTTGTCCAGCCGCTAAAAGCACATCAAGCTGGCCGACTGTCTCAGACATTGTCAGAAATAATGCTTCTTCATACAGGCCCGGAAATAAGGTGCGGCAAAGATGAAAGGCGGTCATTTCCTTTCGTTGAAGCAGCTGATACATCGTATTTGCCCGTTTTTCCTGTTTTTTAAATCTTTCTTCGATCAATTCGTGATGAGAGGTAATGAGCTGGCCATGCCCTGGATAAATCGCCTGAATGGGCAAATGCAATAAACGCTCGAGTGATGCTTTATATTGAAGCAGCGATTTTTGACGTTCTGTTCCTTTCATTGGCGCTTCCATTAACGGATTGGAAGAAATGGTTGTAAGCAGCAGATCACCGCCGATGAAATTCCCTGTTGTTTCATCTAAAAAAGAGAGATGAGATTGTGCATGTCCCGGGGTCTCCAGCACTTGGAAATGCTCATGTCCCTTCAAACGATCGCCTTCTTTTATGACGTCATCGACATGTGCCGTACAAGAATATGTATAGGACTGCCTCACCATTCTTTCACACTCACCTTGACGAAGCGGCACACCTAACTGCTGAAAAAAATCATTCATAAAATGGATTTGACGCTGTTTAAACGCTGCATCCTGACTAATATAGGGCTCATTTAACTCGTGTCCGATGACACGGACATGGGGTTTCATCAGATCTAAAAGACCGACATGATCTGCATGATGATGTGTCAAAACCACTTGATCAATATCATCTATTGATAAATGATGTTCCTTTAATTGCGTGACAAAGGCATGCTGCGCCTCTTGTGTCATCGGTCCGGAATCAACTAAGGTCACGGCATCGCCTTTTAATACATATGCATGGACATCCCCCACCGCAAACGGTGTAGGGATGGATAATTGAATCATTTCTTCTTTCACTTTTATACGTCATCTCCTGCTTTTTGACTCATAGATCATCTGAACTTCCTCTTCTTTATTCATTGTATCTTGCAAAGGGCAGACTGTCATGCGGTTTAGATGGTCATTTTTTTATCTTTCCCTATTGACACAAACTTGTCCATCGTTGCATAATGAACAACAAATATAAGATGCGCGATGACAAGGATTAGTAAGCAAAATAACGATGTAAGAGAGTGAGGTCCGCCGGCTGTAAGACTTCACCATCCTCTTATTTGCTGAACCTGCCCTTTGAGCTGTTAGGCAAACCTAAACGTTTCCCGCGTTAAGGGACTAGAGCTGAGTATGTATGATTGCATGCTAATTGAGGGTGGTACCGCGAAAAACCTTTCGTCCTTTGCAGACGAGAGGTTTTTTTATTTTCTACAAGGAGGAGCAGCTTATGAGTAAAATTGGATTTATTGGTGCAGGCTCAATGGCCGAGTCTATGATTAAAGGTCTTTTAAAGAGCGGCATTATGTCAAATGAAGATATCATTGTCACAAATAAAACAAATGAAAAACGATTAGAAGAATTACATGCACGTTATGGAGTCAAAACAGATTTCGCGCGTTCCTTTATTTATGAAGAAGCCGATATGCTGGTGTTTGCTTTAAAACCAAAAGATGCGGAAAGTGGCATTTCTGAAGTAAGGCCCCATTTAAATGGACAGCTGATTATTTCTATTTTAGCGGGCATTTCTATTGAAACCATTCAGCATTATGCTGGCGCAAAAACGGCGGTGGTTCGTGCGATGCCAAATACATCAGCAGCCATACAACAATCAGCTACTGGCATTGCTGTCAGTGATGAAGTCACAGAGGCGCAAAAGGAAAAAGCAGTTCAGCTGTTTGAAACGATCGGTCATGTGACGGTTTTAGATGAATCACAGCTGAATGCGGTCACAGCCATTGCCGGCAGCGGTCCTGCCTTTATTTATCATTTGATTGAAGGAATGGAGCGAGGTGCATCGGAACTTGGGATGGACCAAGAGACAGCGAAATTGCTCATTTGTCAAATGATTGCAGGCGCTGCAAATATGCTTCAGGATAGCGGTAAGGAACCTGCTGAACTGCGCAAAGAAATTACGAGCGAAGGCGGAACGACAGAAGCAGGACTTAATACCCTTGCTTCCTATCAATTTGAAGAAGCGATTGTCGATTGTGTGAAAACAGCGACAAAACGTGCAGCAGAATTAAACGATATGTTTTCAGCGAGTACGTATAAGTAAGAGAGCAAAGCACCTGCCTTGATGACAGGTGCTTTTCATCTATCACTCGATGCTCTCATGGACATAATGGCTTTGATTTGATCGAGGTGATGAATTTCATGTAAAGCAATGGTTTCAGCTAATATTTGGACTGTCATCATCCCTTCTTCAGGATGGAGACCTGAAAAATCCCATGTATCCTTTTCTAATCGTTGTAGTGTTTTGTTTCTGCTCTCTTTTAAGCGTTCGATCAATGCACTGACCTCTTGTGCGGTATACGTTTCATAAGCTCTTCCCTTCACATATATCTCTGGATCATATGATGCGAAAAGCGTGTGCTCATTTGATATTGCCTGCTCTATCCGCTCTGACCAGACTTCTTCTGTATCATACAAATGTCCAACAATTTGTTTAATCGACCACTTGCCTTCCCCAAAAGATTCATCTAATGTAGCCTCATCACATGTCCATACTAACTCCTCAAGCTTACGCAAACTCTCATGAAGTGATGTCATGATCTCTGTTTTTGTTAGTACTCCTGTTTTCACTCTCACAATCCCCCTTCAAATATATGTAAGTATTATTCTATATCATACTCTATTTCTTTAGACAGAAGGTGATGGATATCAAAAAGAAAAGCCCTATCATGATGATAGAGCTTTCACTTAATTCTTTTCTAATAAAGCATGAATTGTTGATTGTAAGAGCGACGGCAAAACGCCAAAAGTGAATGGGACATGCAGCCGTTCTGTCCATTTGTGCGCATCCTTTCCTAATGGACCAACGTTGATGACAGGAACGTTAAGAGCTTCTTTTTCTCCTTGTGGTAACGAGTAACCTTTTTGGTATAGCGGCATGTTGGCTGTATAATCCTCTATATCTTGATTTTCAAGCTGTAAGTAGCTTAAATCAGATAAACCAGGAAAATATTTGACTTCTTCTACTTCGATTCCATAGATCTCTTTTGCTTCTCTTTGAATCTTCTTTAAGGTCGTTTGAATATGCAGATCGTTTGTTGAAGAAACAGATGGGTAAAATGGTGGACTATAAAACAACACAATCAGTGCTCCATCTTCCTTACAAAGGGTCGTCAGTTCTGATACAATTTTGGTTGAAAAATCACGATCCCCAAGCTCACCCCGGTTGGCAAAGGCGTAGTTGACAATTCGCTCGACCTCCTGCTTTCCGGATCGTTCAGCAGCTTTTTCGTACAGCTCATGATACGTTAACACCGTGATGTTTGTATCAATGGGTGTAAAATGTTTAAATCGTTGAAATGCAGCGGTTTTCTGTTTGAGATTGGCTTCAATTTGAGCTGCTGCTTGTTTCGCAGTTTCATAGAGGAGCCCGTGAAGCTCTTCACTAGAGCGGTTCATCATCAGCACATTAAATAAAGAAACAGCCGTGTGAGGCGTTTGAACAGAGTAAGCTTCTTTCAAATCCTTTTGCATCAAATTGGTCGGAGGCGGTGTCACTTCACCATCTACTTCCTCACAATAATCACTATTCAGTTCTAACAGCCTGTTTAATTCAGATACCATAAAATTTGCATTTAATCCTGAGAAGGGCTCACCTACATGTGTTTCAATTCCTTTGCAGAAAAATCCCGCAAGTACCTTCCCTATACTACCTGTATAGATGTATTGGTGCGCATCCCCGGGATACTTTTCAAACATCGGCTCACTGTTTAAACAAGCGGTATACTCAAGGTCATACTTCTGCTTGAGCTCCTTTAGTTTCGGAACAGCCTCCAGCATCCCCTGTGAATTCACTTCTTCATCTGGCACTGTGACGAGCAGAATATTTCCTTCAAACCTCCCCGCCATCGCTCTTTCCAGCATGGAAAGCTGGACAGTCAGGCCTGCTTTCATATCCATGGACCCTCGTCCAAACAGCCAGTCACCTGAAGCTAAATCCTCTCTTGCCCTTTTTGGAAGAAGTGCACTTTTTTGAGAAAAGGACGCCATTAACTCTTCGGGCTTACACGCCATATTTTGAAATTCTCCGTAATCCTCTGTATCGACGACATCAAAATGGCTGAGGAGTAAAACAGTATGTGGCAGCGTACTTCGTTTGACAAGTGCCGTTAAAAAATATCGGCCATCTTTCATTGGATGCAAAGCCAAGTGATCAGGATGCTGCTCAAAATATGGCCGCTCCCTCAGCAAGTAATATAAATATTCCGCTAATGCGACTTCTCCCGTTGTACCAGATATGCTTTCATACTGCATCAGAGCTGTGAGTAGCTCCTTTAGTTCACTTTCCGTTTGCCATTTCATCCGTTTATCCCCCTTTGATGTCCATATCTTTCATTATACAAAATCATGTTCAAAAGCTATATGGTTTGAGCACCTTTTATGACGAATGTTTGAATGACTGTTATAATCGGCTATACCATTCTATGAGGAGGCGAAGTTAATTGGAAACAAAGCTTTTTTCACCTTGGACATTAAAAGGTGTCACACTCAAAAACCGCATCGTCATGTCCCCGATGTGTATGTATTCATCCTATGACCGTGATGGAAAATTACAGCCTTTCCACTTTGCACATTATGTTTCCCGCGCGCAAGGTCAGGCCGGATTAATTATGGTCGAGGCAAGTGCTGTTTCACCTGAGGGAAGAATTAGTGATCAGGACCTCGGAATTTGGAGTGATGAGCACATTGAAGGGTTTGCCTCATTAAACGAACAAATCAAAGCGTACGGAACAAAAACCGCCATCCAGCTAGCCCATGCAGGACGCAAGGCTGAGCTAGATGGTGACATTCTTGCTCCATCCAGCATTCCATTTGACGAGCAATCTAAAACACCTCTTGAGATGTCTATCGATCAAATAAAAGACACCGTTCAGGCGTTTCAAGATGCCGCTGTCCGCGCCAAGAAAGCTGGATTTGACATCATTGAGATTCATGGTGCGCATGGCTATTTGATTAACGAATTTCTCTCACCGCTTGCCAATCACCGGACAGATGAATATGGCGGTTCACCAGAAAATCGTTATCGCTTCTTGAGAGAAGTGGTTGATGCAGTCAATGAAGTGTGGGATGGACCATTATTTGTCCGTGTATCCGCTTCTGATTACACAACAAAGGGACTAGATATTGCAGATTATATTGGCATTGCCGCATGGCTGAAAGAGCAAGGAGTCGATCTAATTGATGTGAGCTCAGGCGCTGTGGTGCAAGCCAGTATTAACACATTCCCCGGCTACCAAGTCACCTTTGCTGAGAAAATAAGAGAAGGTGCCGGCATCCAAACAGCCGCTGTCGGTATGATCACATCTGGTATACAGGCCGAAGAAATTTTACAAAATCAGCGTGCTGACTTGATCTTTATCGGCAGAGAATTTTTACGGGATCCGTATTTCCCAAAAACAGCCGCTAAAGAGCTTCGTACATCCATCGAAAGCCCGCGCCAATACGATCGTGCTTGGTAACATCTCTAAGCAAAAAGGTGTCTATTTTTTGAAATAGGCATCTTTTTTGTTTTTAAGAGAAACATCTTTGCCTTTTGTGCCGTCTTTTAGCTAAAGAACCACTTAGAGGAGATGGAAGAATGAACTCGGCATTGATTGAAAGAACGTATCATATAGATGGACATCACTTTTATACAAGGCATCGTCAAGGGAAAAAGGAAGCCACCATTATTTTTGAAGCAGGATATGGAATTTCAGGCGATACGTGGGCGAATATCGCTCGTGATATTGACCCAGAGCTTGGTGTTTTCTTATATGACCGTTTAGGCAATGGAAAAAGCAGCGAAAGCAAAGAAGGAAGAACTTTGCATGATCTTGCGGATGATTTAGATACACTCTTACATCAAGCCAATATTCAGCCGCCATTTCTCATTGTGGCGCACTCATTTGGCTCTCTTGTCAGCCGCTTATGGGCAAGCCGCAGAAAAGAAGATGTTATCGGTATGGTCCTTCTAGACCCAGCAAGTGAGGAGCAAGAGCAGGTCATTCTGCCGCTCTTATCAAAGGAAGAACGCACTTCATATATGACGCAGTTCACAGCAGAATGTACACATGAGGACTTTGAGCAAATGCTGCGTACGACCAAAGAGGAGCAAACGCATTATGGGATGATGCCCCTTCTTGTCATTTCATCAGGCAAAAGCCGCTTGTTTCATCCAGCACATGAAGCTTGGCTCAGGCTTCATAAACGAATGCTCACATTGTCATCCCAAAGCGGATGGATTCAGGCGCAGAACAGCTCGCACTATATTCATCACGATGAACCACATATTGTGCAGCTTGCGATTTATGATGTATGGTGTGCAGCAAAACAGCCTGCCACTTATTATCAAACAGCCAACTAAAAACAAAAACTCCTTGACCGGACATCAGTCAAGGAGTTTTTTCATTATACCGTTGGTGCTGATTGACTTTTCTCAGACAGCAGCTTTTCAATGCTGACAAGCTGAACGCATAACGTAAAGATGTCAATCGCCTGCTCTAGTTCTTCAAGCGTTGGGAACGTTGGCGCAATACGGATGTTACGATCAAGCGGGTCGTTTCCATAAGGATATGTCGCCCCTGCACCTGTTAGTGTCACACCGGCTTCTTTCGCTTTTTGCACAACAGCTTTTGCACAATGATCGAGTGTATTTAAGCTAATAAAATATCCGCCATTTGGTTTGTGCCACTCAGCGATGCCTGTTCCACCAAGCTTTTCATCAAGGATCGAAAGAACGAGGTCAAATTTCGGCTTAATAATCGCTGCATGCTTTTTCATATGTTCCTTCAATCCTTCTGGATTCTTGAAGAAACGAAGGTGTCTTAATTGATTGATTTTATCTGGCCCAATGGTTTGAACTGATAACTGTTTTTGAATAAAGCTGACGTTGTCCTGACTAGATGCCATCAGTGCAACACCCGAGCCTGGGAACGTAATTTTAGAAGTAGAGGCGAACATAAACACACGGTTTGCATGTCCTGCTTTGTCTACTGCTTGAAAAATATCTTTTAACGTATCAGGCGTATCTGTTAGATGGTGGACTGCATAGGCATCATCCCAAAAAATACGGAAGTCGTCTGCTTTTGTCTGCATGGAAGCAAGACGGTCGACAACCTCATCTGAATACGTAATGCCGTCAGGGTTGCTATATTTCGGTACACACCAAATCCCTTTGATGGCTTCATCTTCTGCAACCAATTTTTCTACCTGATCCATGTCAGGTCCATCCGACTTCATATCTACCGTAATCATCTCTATGTTAAAATGCTCACAAATGGCAAAATGACGATCATACCCTGGGCTTGGTGCTAGGAATTTTACCTTTGGAAGCTTGCCCCAAGGTGTTTTGCTGCCATATACGCCGTGAGTCATGGCACGGGCAATTGTGTCATGCATCATATTTAGGCTAGAATTACCGCCAATGATGATTTGTTCTGGCTTCAGATTGAGCACACTTGCAAAAAAATTCTTTGTTTCAGGAAGGCCTGTCAAGCCGCCATAGTTTCGCACATCTGTACCATCCTCAGCTGTCATTGCATCCTTTGATGTCACGACATCGAGCATGCCCATAGATAAATCGAGCTGTTTTGGTGAAGGTTTCCCTCTAGACATGTCTAAGTGTAAGTTTTTACTTTTGTACGTTTCATACTCTTTTTGTCGTGCTGCATATAGGTCATTTAATTCTGCTTCACTTAACGCTGTAAAACCGCTCATCTTTGATTGTGCCTCCCGTATTCTTCATAGTGTAATTCGTCATTTGTTTTTTCTTCACCATTTTACCACTACCTGAAAAAGAGCGTCATCATAAATATCAAAAAAATCACACAACTATTTTTGACGATTCATCCAATTTTTACAGGGTACGGTCAATAGGAAAAGAAAAGAAATCATGTGCAGCTTCAGTCAGCGGGAATATATCGCGGGCTTCTTTGAGTAATTGTTTCATTGACTCTTCCCCTTGGTACCGTGCACTAATATGAGTCAAAATCAGTCTTTTTGCGCCTGCTTCCTGCGCTGTTTTTGCTGCCTGTTCTGTCGTACTGTGATAATAATTATAGGCTAGTTCTGCATCTTCTTTCCCAAATGTTGCTTCATGGACTAACACATCCGCATTCTTGGCAAGCCTTGTTATATTCTCGCACAAACGGGTATCTCCTGAAAATGCAACGATTCTCCCTTTTTTAGGGGGTTCCAAATAATCGGTTCCATCAATCATTCTTCCATCTTCGAGTGTAACGGTTTCCCCATTTTTCAACTTCTGATACAAAGGTCCAGGTTTTACACCGATTTTTTTTAGGTCTTCGGCTTTTAGTGCACCGGGTACATCTTTTTCCACGACCCGATAACCGTAAGCTGGGATCCCATGAGACACTCGTTTTGCTTCTACTTGAAAGGTATCATCTTCAAAAACGATCCCTTCCTCTATTTCTATGATATGCAGCGGATAAGTCAAATGCGTTTGCGTCGCTGAAAGTGCCGCGTTTACAAAAGCTTTAATGCCGCTTGGACCATATATCGTCAATTTATCCTCTCCGCCTTGAAAGGACCTGCTGCCAAGCAGACCTGGGAGACCATATACATGATCACCGTGCATATGCGTGATAAAGATCTTCTCAATTTTTCTTGGTTTAATCGTTGTATGTAATATTTGATGCTGCGTCGCTTCTCCGCAATCAAAAAGCCACACGGCTTTTCTCTCTTCTAAAAGCTTCAGCGCAGTGCAAGTGACGTTTCTTGTTTTTGCAGGAATGCCTGCACCTGTTCCTAAAAAGAGCAGTTCCATTACGATTTCCTCCTACAGCCGGTATACAATCTCTTCATTCATATAGAATACATGAAGACAGGATAAATGTGAATTCAGCGGAATTTTTGAAAAAAGTCAAACTTGGGCAGAAAAAGTCGAATCAAATGTTTGCTTTACGAACAATGAACCTTTAAAATAAAGAAAATGTACATACATTCTCGGTTTTTACAACAATGCTACGAATAAAGTGAGGTACTTTTCGTGAATACAGAAACTAACTATCCAAAAGCAGTCATTGTCATCTTTGGCGCAACAGGAGACCTTGCAAAACGCAAGCTCTACCCTTCTATACATAGACTTTATCATAGCGGAAAGCTTGGAGATCAATTCGCTGTTGTAGGTGTTGGACGTCGTCCTTGGTCTCATGAAGACCTAAGAGCTGTGGTAAAAGAATCGGTCTCTTCTGATGATGCAGAAGCAAAAGCAGAGGAATTTATTTCTCATTTCTATTACCATGACTTTGATGTCTCAAGCCCTGCTTCCTATCAAGCACTGAACACACTTCTTTCTGGTCTTGAAGATACATACAGTATCCCAAATAACCGGATGTTCTATTTAGCGATGGCACCGGAATTCTTCGGAACCATTGCGAAGTTTTTAAAAAGTGAAGGCGTATCAGAAACGACTGGATGGTCTCGACTTGTCATTGAAAAACCGTTTGGTCATGACCTCCCTAGTGCCAAAACATTAAATGAAGAGATCCGAGATGCATTTACAGAGGATCAAATTTATCGTATTGACCACTATCTTGGTAAACAGATGGTGCAAAACATTGAGGTGATTCGTTTTGCGAATGCGATCTTTGAACCGCTTTGGACAAACCGCTATATTTCAAACATTCAAATCACATCGAGTGAATCATTAGGCGTCGAAGACCGTGCGAGATATTACGAGAGTTCTGGTGCACTGAGAGATATGGTCCAAAACCATATGCTTCAAATGGTTGCACTACTAGCCATGGAGCCGCCGATTAAGCTCAATACAGAGGAAATCCGTAGCGAAAAACGGAAAGCATTGCGTGCGCTTCGTCCTTTCTCGAAAGATGAAGTGGATCAATTCTTTGTCCGCGGACAGTATGATGCAGGAACGATTGATGGCAATATGGTTCCTTCCTATCTTGAAGAGCAAAATGTGGACCCAAACTCCAACACAGAAACATTCGTTGCAGGAAAACTTCTCATCGATAACTTTAGATGGGCCGGGGTACCATTTTACATTCGTACAGGAAAACGTCTAGAAAAGAAATCCACTCAAATCGTGGTGCAATTTAAAGACATTCCGATGAACCTGTACTATGGAAACGGGAATTCCATGCATCCAAACTTACTTGTGATTCACATTCAGCCAGACGAAGGCATTACCCTTCACCTGAATGCTCGCAAGCTTGATGGCGGAACGTATGCTAAACCAATTAAGCTGGACTATCAAACAAATTACAACGACATCATGAATACACCAGAAGCGTATGAAAAGCTGATTTATGACTGTTTGCTAGGTGACGCAACAAACTTTGCCCACTGGGATGAAGTGGCACTGTCTTGGAACTTTGTTGATCCAATTTCAGAAAAATGGGCTGAAACCAAAACGTTAAAACCAAATTACCCTGCTGGTTCTATGGGACCAAAAGAAGCAGATCAGCTTCTTGAAAAAGATGGATATCACTGGTGGAATATATAAAATCAACGAAAAAAGAGCAGTCTCCCGATTGAGGGGGTTCTGCTCTTTTTTTAAAGTCGTGTTTTCGTAATTTCAACCGTTGAAAAATCAAATTTATCATAGCGATGATGGCTAAAGGAATATTCAAACGGCCGGCCTGTGTTTAAATAAGCCACCTGCTCCACTTCTAGCACCGGATCCGTAGGGTCACAGCCTAAATATTGCTGATCAAGCTGATCTGATTTAGCCGCTCTAATTTTTTTGTGCGCTCCTGCCACTTTTAAATGAAGTGTGTTTGTAATGTAGCTATAGATAGACCCCAATAAAACCTCTTCATCTATTCCCTTAATGACATTGACAGGCATAAAGGTTTTTTCTAATACATATGGCTCTTCTTCCACCAAACGGAGCCGAATAATGTCATAGACGGGTGTGCTTGAGTCAATGGATAAATGAGCTGCCACCTCTTCACTTGGAAAATGCACATCAAAGCGAATGATTTGGCTCGTCACGTTTTTATCTGCCATCACTTTCGTGAACCCTTTATTTTCATGACCTGATACGTTGATCGCACCTTGATTTAGCGCTGCCTTCACAATAAATGTGCCATGACCTCTTTTTCTAAAGAGCAGCCCTTCCGCCACTAAAAGATCGAGCGCACGCTTCATCGTCATTCTGCTGCATTTAAATTCAGCGGCAAGCGAGTTTTCATCTGGAATGGGTTGATCTTCTGGATAATATGCTGTTCCTATTCTTTTTCTAATTTCTTCTGAAATGAGTTCGTACTTTGTCATCTCACACCACCAACTGACTTGTTTTTTCATATCCTATTATAGCGCTTTCTAGCCTTCCTCTCATTCTACACTAAGCCTAGTGCGCTTAAAAGGTTCGAGCCACTTTCATTTCAACCCTTTTCATCTTTACATAAGAAAAATACTTGCCCTTTTCAAGGAAAGAGCAAGTATCTTGATTAGAAACCATTATTCTCTGAAACCGATTGAAACCAGTAGCCACTTTTTTTGATGGTACGTTTCCCGTCTTCCTTAAGGTCCACTGAGACAAATCCATAGCGATTTTTATAGGCATTCGACCATGACCAATTATCCATAAACGTCCACAGATGATAGCCTTTTACTTGACTTCCTTCTTGGATGGCTTGATGCACCCATTTAAGATGCTCAGAAATAAAATCAATGCGGTAATCGTCATGAATCATTCCTTCTTCATCCTGAAACCGCTCTTCTCCTTCAACACCCATTCCATTTTCAGAAATAAAGCATTCAATATTCCTATAGTCTTTCTGGACTTTTTTCAATATATCGTAAATACCCTTTTCATAGATTTCCCAGCCGCGGTACACATTCATTTTTCTGCCCGGCATTTCAAAAGAATCGAAATAATGATCTGGCATAAATGGTGCATCAGGGTGAGGCATGTGTTCCTTTGCTTTCACTCTTCTTGGCTGATAATAGTTGATGCCGAGAAGGTCGATCGTGTTCTCTTGAATGAGTTCAAGGTCTCCTTCCTCCATAGCCGGCATCAATCCTTCTTTCTTTAACACTTCCACTAGCTTTTCAGGGAAATGTCCTTTCACAGCTGGATCTAGGAAGGACCGGTTAAAGAAGGCGTCAGCCATCTCAGCTGCTTCGACATCCCGCGGATTCTGGCTTCGCGGATACGAAGGAGTAAGGTTCAGGATAATGCCTATTTTCCCATCCTGCTTCATCTCTTTATAAGCCGCAATGGCCTTAGCATTTGATAAAATCTCATGATATCCAACTTGCACTGCCTTTTGGAAATCAACTTCGTTTGGATAATGGAAGCTATACATATATCCACCCTCTACAGGAACAATCGGCTCGTTATGGGTAAACCATTTTTTCACCCGGTCGCCAAATAGCTGAAAACACAATGTCGCATAGCTGACATAATCGTCTACGACCTGCCTGTTTACCCATCCTCCCGTCTCCTGAAGCGCCATTGGCATATCAAAATGATACAAGTTCACAAACGGTTCAATGTCACTCGCTATCAGTTCATTGATCACATCATTGTAAAAAGCCACAGCTTCTTCATTAACGGCCCCTTTTCCCTCAGGTAAAAGGCGTGACCATGAAATAGATAGACGAAACGAGTTGTGCCCAATCTCCTTCATGAGGCGGATATCCTCTTTGTATTTACGATAAAATTGCGAGGTCACACCTGGACCGACGCCCTGAAAAAAACGATTCGGCTCTTTTTCAAACCAGTGATCCCAAATGTTCGGTCCCTTTCCATCTCCTGGATAACTGCCTTCTGTTTGCGTAGCAGAGGCAGAAGATCCCCACCAGAAACCTTCTGGAAATGTATATGATTGACTGTTAGTTTCCATCGACATGTATTGAGTCTCCTTCACCTTTGATGTTTGTTTGTTTCGTTTTTTCTGTCGTGACTATTTTTTCATTTTTCACATTCATACGATCAATAAATTTTAGGAACGGGAACCAAATGACAAACACAATCATTAAATTAAACAGCTGAAGCAGACCGCCCGCTAATGAATTTGTTGCCATGACTCCGCTAATAAAGATCGGTACTGTCCATGGAATATTCACGCCTGTCGGAGGCGGCACAATACCTGCGGCCATCGCAAAATAAGAAATACAAGTAATCACCATTGGCGCCAAAATCCATGGAATGAGAATAAGCGGGTTCATCACAATCGGTAAACCGAAGATAATGGGTTCATTGACGTTAAATAAACCTGGTCCTAAGCCGAGCTTTGCTACTTGTTTCAATTGCTTACTTTTAAGAAAAATTAAAATCGTAAACACAACAGCTAGCGTCATACCGGTTCCACCCATACCCACTGTATAGATTTCGATAAACTGCTTGCTGATGATGTTCGGAACCTCACCTGTTTTTGTGTAGCTTTCTAGATTTTGAATGGACAATGTATTCCAAATCGGGTCCATGACAGAGTTGATAATAATTTGGCCGTGGAGCCCAAAGAACCAAAGAATTTGTATAAAGAAAATAGCGATCAAGGTCGGAATGATACCGCTTCCAAGTCCGACAAGCGGCGCCTGAATCGCATTGTAAATCAAGTCATGCATGTTGGTTTTGAACCCTTGTGTAATGATGATATTAATCAGTAAAAAGGTTGTGAGTGTCAAAGTAGCCGGGATGAGTGCAGCAAAAGACTTAGAAACAGCTGGCGGAACCCCTTGCGGCATATTGATGACAAATTTCTTTTGGACAAAATAGCGATAAATTTCAGCAGACAAAAAGCCTGTGATCATTCCAAGGAACATTCCCTTTGCGCCCAAACGATCGACTGGGATGACGCCTGCAATGGATGCACCGCCCTCTTGTTCTAGTAAAAATGGCGTAAGGAGCAGAAAAGAGGCTAAAGCGATCACACCGCCAAAGACAGCTTCCACATCATAGCTTTTCGATAAATAGTAGCCAATCCCAAATACAACAAACACACTCATAATGCTGATGGTCGCACTAGGTGCAATATTCAGTGCAGACTGAACACCTTCCAGTGCTGTTTGACTCATGATCTTATCTAAAAATGGCAGATTCATTAATACGACCATGATGGAACCAAAAATCGTTAATGGGAACGCAAGCATAAAGGCATCCCTTAATACCCCTAGATAGCGATTGTTGTTCAATCTCCCAGCAATCGGAACCAAAATCGCACTTATTTTATCAAACATTGGTTTCCCCCCTTGTTTACACCCTTTATTGTTTCAGTGATTGCAATATCGGTAAGAGCTCTCCCACAAGCTCTTTTATCGTCATCGTTGACATGAAATGATCTTCGGCATGCATGAGCAGCAAGGAGAATGAAATCGTTTCTCCGCTTGCCTCTTGCTGTACCATTTGAAAATGGATATCATGTGCATTCCGCAAGTCATCTTCCGCTTCTTTGAGAAGGTCAGATGCTACTGTTTCATGACCTTCTCTAAATTGTTTAAGAGATTGAAGCAATTTGCTTCGTGCATTTCCGCTGTGTAAGATCAATTGAAAACTGATTTGTTCTTCCGTGAGTCCTTCGAGTGTTTTCTTTTCCATCCTTTAAGATTCCCCCATCAATGAAACCGCTTGTTCATACGCTTTTTGTCCATCTGCTAGCCCATACGCCTGCATATCGATGACCTCTACTTCAATCCCATATTTTTGAGCTTCTTTTTGAAGATCCCCTTTTAAAAAGCTCATTTGCGGTCCAATTAATACAACATCGGCATGTGCCATTTCTTTTCTCGCTTGGTCTTGTCCGACTGCCCAAATCTCTGCTTCTTCCCCTATAGACTCAGCATGTGCCTTCATCTTTGTGACTAGTAAACTCGTAGACATACCTGAACTGCATGCTAATAAAATACGTTTCATTTCTCTCACCCCATTGTTGTAATAAAAGCGCTTCCAGTTAATATTATATATTTTTATTTTTAAATGTCTAGACATTTAATTATATATGTCTGTATTTTATTTTAAAAATGACCGTATCAATACTCACAACAAGCTTTCAGAACAAAAAAGATCTCATCCAGATATGAACGAGACCCCTTTTCTTTTAAAAAATACTCTCCGAATGAACCATAAAGTAGCTTCTTCTTCAGAAGACAGTCTTTGAGAACTTTGTTAAAATAAGTGCTAATGACTTAGCTCATTCAAAAACCCAATTTTTCATCCCATAAATCATGAGAAGTAACTGCCCAGAGATGGAAACAGATTCTATTCCCACTCAATTTGATGGATAGGTAAACGTCTTTTGCTGCTACTTTTCGAATCTATTCATATCTTTGCAATCAAAAGGAGTGGATATCATGGCAGTCACTCATTTGTGTGAAGCCTGTAAAAGAAACAAGATTGATGTTGTAAAAATTTCTGATGAACCAGCTCAGCCTTATCGATTATGCAATGATTGTCACAGGCGGCTCTTAACCTATTCTTTACGGCCAATTGAATGGTATCACTTAGCGATCATCCACTCTCCAAAGAAATTTTTATTGCACGATGATTTTTATGAAGAAGACGGAGAGGCTTGTCAGCCAGAAGAAGATGTATTGGTCACAGCAGAAGAGAAAATACCCACATTACAAGCGGTTCAACATGATTTGGAGTCTTTATTAGATTTCTCAATCACAAGATGGTTTCTTCAATACGATGTCATCAATGCCCTGAAAAAACACGATACACAAAAAATGTTGATGTCTGTAAAAGCTAGATTTTATGGAACGGAAAATCATGAAGTCAAATCAAGAATGCTGGAGATCGCAGCTGATGTTTTAGGTACTGCAGCTTCGGATTGGGTAAGAGAGCTTTGGGAGAATGATGCCGATAAATTTTTTCATCCGCTTTCTTGGGCAGCAGCCAGTAGTTTACCAGCCGAGGAAGGAATGAGACGTATTTTTGATCAATTGAAATGTGTAAGTGAAAAGGAATTGCCAATGATGGCTCTCTCCAGCCTATATCGTTTCCGTTCACATCACATACTTGATTGGATGGAGTCTCATTGCTCCTCTTTTAACGACAGTTGGGGCAGGTTGGCATCAGCATGCTTTCCAACATGGCTCAGAATGAAATCTTGGCTAAACAAAGGAAGACCTTTCAGTTTAATTGCACTCGATACAATGGCGAACTGTCTAGCAGTTAAAAACGATCCATTTATCGAGGAGTTATCACCTAAAATACTTCGTACAGATATCAATGAAATAGAACCCATTTTATATGATTATCTTCAAAAAGATGGCGTTCCTCGTGTCAAAACGAAAGTAGGCATCATCGTGAAGAACAAAGAAGCCATATTTGAATAAGCCGATTAAATGGATAAAAGCGTGTGCAATGTTTATGCTCACGCTTTTCACTAGCATGACAACATACTAGATCATAATTTGATGTTGTGTTATCCTCTGAGCCCAGCCCGTGTTCATCACGATTATCCTTTTCCTGCTTGGAATCCCGGGTACTTGGTCATACCGCCGTCTACATATAACGTCAACCCTGTCACATAGCTCGCCTCTTTTGATGCAAGCCAGACAGCACATGCTGCCACTTCTTCAGGCTTTCCGATATAGCCAATTGGTATCAGCTCAATGACGCCCTTTTTCAATGCTGGATCATCAAATTTTTCGGCATTGATGGGGGTATCAATTGCACCTGGTGCAATGCTGTTTACGCGAATTTTTTTAGGGGCATATTCTAGTGCCAGCGTTTCTGTCAAAAGCTTGGCGCCTCCTTTACTTGCTGCATAATGGACGAAATGAGGCCACGGAATTTGCTGATGGACCGATGACATATTAATAATCGACCCCTCGATCCCATGTTCTGTCATATACTTTAATGCATCACGGCAGCCTAAAAACATACCTGTTAAATTGGTAGACATCACTTTGTTCCAATTATCTAGCGTCATTTCAGTTGAAGGAACTTCATTTTCAATTCCTGCATTATTGATCATGACATCAAGACTGCCATATGTATCAACAGCTTGATCAATCATCGCCTTCATATCCTCTTCTTTTGATACATCCCCTTGAATTTTGACAGCCTGTCCGCCACTTTTTTGAATCTCAGCAATCGTGTCGTCCGGGTTTTCTTTATCGGAGAAATAATTGATCACTACATTGGCTTTTTCTTGTCCAAACCGGCGCGCCATCGCCTGACCTATCCCTGTACCTGCTCCTGTGATGAGAACTGTTTTTCCTTCCAAATCTGGATACATTCGTTTAACCTCCTATTTTGTAAAACCTAGCAGCACACCACCTGCGATAATCATCAAGCAGCCTGCAATAACAAAGCTTGTTTTAGATGCTTTCTCTTTTAATAAATAAATACCGCCTAAAGTCGAGATGACAATTCCTGTTTGAGACATGGAAAAACTTACTGCTACGCCAATGAGTGGAATCGCCAAAAGAAGCCCTAGATTTCCTGTCGACCACACAAGACCAGCAATGATATTTCTGAATGTATATTTACTAAACGGGTCTTGCTTTAGACTAATCGCTAACGCTGAAAGCAGCATGCCGACAGATTGCGGAACGAGCGCAGACCAACCATTTATATGAAACCATCTTAAAATGACGACATATCCGACGTAGCCTACGGTTGAGATGAGCAAAATGATGATTCCCTTTTTAAAATTGCCGCCTTCGTTACCGCCACTCTTTTTTTGACCAAGTGATGTCATGACAACGCCAGCAATAATAAATAAAATGGCACAAGAACCAATAAGTATGACCGTCATGGTTTGCCATTCTTTGAAGACGATGACACCAAATAATGTCGTGCTCACAAGCTGCATACCCGTTGATAAAGGAACAGCCTTTGACACCCCTAGAAAGGCGACACTTGAAAGCTGATTCATTTGCCCTATACTCCAAAAGATCCCAGAGATAACGGAAACCGCAAAAATAAGCGGTGTCAGTTCCGGCATTTTGATCAAATAGGCGCCGATTGAAAACAAAAAAGCGCCGAGGGTAATGCCGAGTGTTTGCTGATAGGCATTCCCGCCAAGTTTGACACTGATGAGAACAATACTTCCCCAAAATATCGCTGGGAGAAGTGCATATAAAATGCCCACTTCTATCCCTACTTTCTGTTCTTTTTTACTTAGCATCCCTCTTTTTCGGATTTTTAGCCGAATAGATGTAAACACAAAAAAGACCTTACCAAAGGTAAGGTCACAGCGTGTAGACAAACCCTCGCATTCGGTGTCAGTCCTGCGTGCTGGTGCTCACGAATGTCAAATTCGCTCCGCTCCAGTACTCGGCCTTCCTAGCCTGCAAAGGTTTTCTATCACGCTAAAAAGAAGACAAAGGGCTAAAATCAAGTTCATTTTAGCCCTTTGTCAACAATCTAAGACCTTACCAAAGGTAAGGTCTTTTGAGGTTGTATACTTATTTCATCCATTCAGTATGGAAGACGCCTTCTTTATCTGTGCGCTCGTACGTATGTGCGCCGAAGTAGTCACGCTGTGCTTGAATTAAGTTAGCTGGAAGGACAGCTGTACGATAGCTATCAAAGTAAGCTAGTGCACTTGAGAATGAAGGAACAGGAACACCTTGTTCTACTGCAAGTGAAATCACTTTACGAAGTGATGATTGGTAGCTTTCTACGATATCCTTGAAGTAAGGATCAAGCAATAGGTTTTTCAATTCAGGGTTACGGTCATATGCTTCTTTGATTTGCTGCAGGAAGGCTGCACGAATGATACATCCACCGCGGAAGATCATCGCAATTTCACCGTATTTCAAATCCCAGTTATACTCATCAGACGCTGCTTTCATTTGCGCAAAACCTTGTGCATATGAGCAGATTTTACTCATGAATAGGGCTTTTCTAACCGCTTCGATCAGCTCTTGTTTATTCTCTGCTGATTGCGCTGGCTTAGGACCTTCAATTAATTGACTTGCTTCAACACGCTCATCTTTCATTGCTGAAATGTAACGCGCGAAAACAGATTCAGTAATGATTGGAAGCGGAACACCTAGATCAAGAGAGCTTTGGCTCGTCCATTTCCCAGTTCCTTTTTGTCCAGCTTTATCTAAGATCACATCCACAAGCGGCTGATTTGTTTCTTCATCCACTTTTGTGAAAATGTCAGCTGTAATTTCAATTAAATAGCTGTCAAGCTCGCCTTTATTCCACTCTGAGAATACTTCATGAAGCTCCTCTGCTGACAATCCTGCCACATGCTTCAAGATAAAGTATGATTCAGAGATCAATTGCATGTCTCCGTACTCGATACCGTTATGAACCATTTTGACATAATGTCCTGCTCCATCTGGACCGATATACGTTGTACAAGGCTCACCATCTACTTTCGCAGAGATGGCTTCTAAAATTGGTTTCACTAGCTCGTGCGCTTCTTTTTGACCGCCAGGCATGATAGAAGGACCTTTAAGTGCGCCTTCTTCACCGCCAGAAACACCTGTACCAATGAAGTGAATACCACTTTCCGCAAGCTCTTGGTTACGTCTTTGTGTATCCTTGTAATATGTATTTCCACCATCAATTAAAATGTCACCTTTCTCTAGGTGAGGCAATAATGATTGAATGGTTGCATCTGTTGCTGCACCCGCTTTTACCATTAAAAGAATTTTACGCGGCGTTTCAAGCGATTGAACAAATTCTTCAATGCTGTATGTGCCTACAACGTTTTTCCCTTGTGATTCTTGAAGAAACTCTTCTGTTTTGCTGCTAGATCTGTTATAAACGGACACGGAGAAACCGCGGCTTTCAATATTTAGGGCAAGATTTTTCCCCATAACGGCTAGTCCAACGACACCGATTTGTTGTTTTGACATAATTCTGACGTCCCTTCTAACACACTATATTGATTACTGCTGAAATGATGTACCCTTTGAAATTACCACAACATCACCTCTTTTATCAAGTTTTCAGACTAGTCATTTCCTCTTACGTCCTGAAAAAAGTCTTTATTAAAACTTGTACCACTTGTTTTGCTCTCTTTTTCCTTAATGGTCACTCCTCTTTGAATAAGTGGTTTACCGTATTTTTCTTTCAGTCCGTCTAAAAGAGATTGGAGCGGTTCGTCTTTTGCATCTTCTGTATAAGAGAATAAATCAAGCTGCTTGACGGCTGATTTTCGTTCCACAAGATCGGTCCCCGTCACGCCTAAAAGTCTTACTGGCTGGTCATTCCAATGCTTTAGGAATAGCTGCTTTGCCGCCTCAAATAGATCTTCCTTTCGATCAGTTGGATTCGTGAGTGTGACGCTCCGTGTGATATTTTTCCAGCTTGCATACCGAATCATAATGAGCAGCCGGTTTGCCATCACTTCTTTTCTTCGTAATCTGGCACTCACCGATTGCGACAGTTTCTCTATTAATGAGACGAGTTCATCTGTATCATCAGAATCGTGAGGAAGAGTGGAAGAATTGCCGACAGATTTAAATTCGTATATTCTTTCTGGATCGACAATGCCGTCGTGCTCTCCGTTTGCCTTTTGCTTTAACCTCGGTCCATTGATGCCTAATAACTCTTTCAGCGCATATTCATTCGCTTTCGCTAAATCTTCAATTGTATGAATTCCGATGGTTTTCAGCTTATCTGCCGTTTTCTGTCCAACCCCATGCATGTCACCTGCAGGGAGCGGCCAGAGCATTGTCGGGACATCTCGTTTACGCAAAATGGTAATGCCCATTGGCTTTTTCCAATTAGACGCCATCTTCGCTAGAAATTTATTTGGTGCAATGCCAATACTCGATGGAAGCATGAGCTCTTCTACGAGCCTCGTTTGAATATCATGAGCGGTTTTCACGGCATGCTCAGCATAAGGTGTATCGGTTAAATCAATATAGCCTTCATCAATTGAAACGGGTTCAACTAAGTCACTATATTCTCTTAGTATAGTAAACATTTCTTGTGAGGAGCTGCGGTACCGGTCGAAGTTGGGTGTACGCACAATCAGTCCCGGACATAGCCGCTTCGCTTCCCAGAGTGGCATCGGCGGCTTCACCCCGAGTGCTCTTGCCTCGTAGCTGCAGGTCACAACTATCCCTTTGCGCTCTTTTGCATTTCCGCTAATGGCTAAAGGTTTCCCTCTCAAAGAAGGATCATACGCCATTTCTACCGATGCATAAAAACTATTCATATCAATATGAAAAATGATTCGCCCCTTCTTTTGAGAATCAGCCATTTGCTTGCCTCCTTAGGTGATCTACTTTCCTTCACTTCACCGTGATTTCACCTGTTTGTTCCATTAGACATTTCATATGGTGTATAGTACACTGTGAGTAATGAAATGGATGTGATAATCATGATTATTGATACATTCAATGAAGTCTTTTTCCTTGTTGAATTCTTTACGATTATTCTTCCAGCGCTGACCGCCATCGGTATTGCTTTCTTATTAAAAGACTGCCGAATGAACGAGCACCTCGGAGGACATCGTTTAGAAGAGTTGGATGCATCTTGTTTGAATCGAACAGACTTTCTGTTTATCATATATGATCGCATTACAACTTGGATTAGTAAAGTCATTCGAATGAAAAGATCATCAAATGATGATGAAGACCATTCGCTTCCTCTCTCTTATTAGATTTTATTATTGAGGAGGAAATGAATTGAAACGTTTATTGACTATTTGTACGACTTTATTTTTTATGATGGTAGCGTCACCGGCATTTGCTGCCAGTGCGCAAACAAATACAAGCTCTGATGGGTTTTTCCATCATTATTTTGTTCAGCCTTTTTCTGAGTTGATTATCTGGCTTGCGAACTTTTTCCATGATGACTACGGTTTATCTATTATGTTCGTGACATTGATTGTCCGGCTGCTTATTTTCCCGCTTTTTGCAAACCAATTTAAAAAGCAAAGAGTGATGCAAGAGAAAATGGCACTCGTTAAACCTCAGATTGACCAAATACAAAGCAAATTGAAAAAAACGAAAGAACCTGAAAAACAAAAAGAACTGCAAATGGAAATGATGAAAGTATATAAAGACAACAATGTGAACCCGCTGGCAATGGGCTGTCTGCCGATGCTGATTCAAATCCCAATTGTTCTTGGCTTTTACTCAGCAATCCGCTCAACACCTGAGATCGCAACACATTCGTTCTTATGGTTTAACTTAGGACAAACTGATCTTTTGGTGGCGATCTTTGCAGGGGCCATGTATTTCTTACAATTTTACGTCACACAAAAATTCGCAAAGCAATCAGGCACCCAAACAGAAGCTGCACTGAAACAAGCAAAAATCATGGGCATGATTTTCCCAGTCATGATGCTGTTTCTATCAATTAATGCTCCCGCTGCTCTTCCTTTATATTGGATGACAAGTGGACTTTTACTCACCATTCAAACGATTATTTTAAATGTGATGTACCAAAAATCAAAAACAAAAGCTGCGGCAAACGATTCAATTAACCCAGCAGCTGAATAAATTATAGCCCCCTTACCTAAACATGATAAGGGGGCTTTATTTGTCTTCTATTCAGCGTGAACGTAGAGCGCAACAACGTGAGCTCCGGCACGCAAAATGACCCCTTATCCATGGATAAGGGGCCTTTGTTTATGCCAATTCCTCTTTCAATCGCTCAGGCAATTGATCAAGATCCTCAATTTTCCCTAGAAACTTATTAGGGTCCACTTGTAAAATCATCTTGTTCTCTCTCTCAACGACGCCGAAGAAATATTCAGATGCTTTTGTGTTCATATGAAATGGCTTGATCTCACTTAGCTCGATATCAATGATATCTTTTGCATCAGAAACAAGGCAGCCAATCATTTGATCGTTTAATTCAAATAGTAGAACCTTAGACTGTTCGGTTACATCCAGAGGTTTTCCGTGCAACATGACACCTGTGTCACTGACTGGAATGACCTCTCCTCTTAACGACATGAGTCCTTTAATCTCTTTTGGAAGGTTCGATACTTCTTGTAAATAAGGGACCTTCTCAATCGAGCGTATATGCTCTACGCTGATACCAAAATCCTCTTGTCCCACTTGGAAAATAATGATCTTTTGCGTGCTCACAGAGTCTCCTGCCTTTACGATGGATTTGTCGTTTCTTCGATAATGGCGAGAACCATTTCAGCTGTCTTGACTAATTCTTCAATCGGCATTTTCTCATTTTTCGTATGAATATCTTCATATCCAACAGCTAGGTTGACGGTCGGGATGCCATTTCCAGCAATGACGTTTGCATCACTGCCTCCCCCGCTTGTCTGTAGTTCTGAAGGACGGCCAATTTTCACAGCCGCTTTTTTCGCCACTTCAACGACTTGATCGCCGTGTGAGAATTTAAAGCCTGGATACATGATGTCAATTTGTACATCGGCACTTCCGCCCATTTCTTTAGCGGTTTTTTCAAAGGCTTCTTTCATTTTCGCTACTTGCGCTTCCATTTTTGCCGGTTCTAAAGAACGTGCCTCTGCCAAAATATCCACTTGATCACAGACAATATTCGTTTGTGTTCCGCCTTCAAAGCGGCCAATATTCGCCGTTGTTTCTTCATCAATACGGCCAAGCGGCATGCTGGCGATCGCTTTTGATGCAATCGTAATCGCAGAGACGCCTTTTTCAGGTGCCACACCTGCGTGAGCTGTTTTTCCGTAAATGGTTGCACGTACTTTCGCCTGTGTTGGCGCAGCCACGATGATGGTACCGACCTTGCCATCTGAATCAAGCGCATAACCATATTTTGCTGTCATCAGTTTCGGATCTAACGCTTTTGCTCCTACAAGTCCTGATTCTTCACCAGCTGTAATGACAAATTCAATCTTGCCATGCGGTACATTTTTCTCTTTTAGGACACGGATCGCTTCAAACATTGCAGCAAGCCCTGTTTTATCGTCAGCACCAAGAATGGTTGTGCCATCTGTCTTGACATAGCCGTCTTCAATGACTGGCTTAACACCATTACCTGGTACAACTGTATCCATATGAGAAGTAAAATAAATCGTATCTGCCTCTTGATTCCCTTCAAGTGTGCAAATAAGATTGCCTGCTCCGTGGCCGGTTGTCTCTTTTGAATCATCTTCAACTACATTAAGCCCTAAATCAGTAAATTTCTCTTTTAGGACTTCAACAATTTTTTCTTCATGTTTTGTTTCTGAATCGATTTGAACAAGTTCTAAAAATTCGTCTAATAAGCGTTTCTCATTGATCATGATGAAGCTCCTCCTCTTATAGCGGCATGTTTCCATGCTTTTTTAACGGTCTATCTTCTTCCTTACTGCGAAGCAGGTCAAATGAGCGAATGAGCCGCTCTCTCGTTTCATCTGGCATTAAAATATCGTCGATTAATCCTAATTGTGCTGCCTTCATGACACTAGGTTCATTGTCCACCTCACGCAAAGCAGGATGAACAATTTCGTCTGCAAACGATTTTCCCATGACATCAATTTCTGCCTCTGGCCATGCATACACAAAGTCAGCACCTAAGCCCTTACTATTCATCGCAACGTATGCACCGCCAAATGCCTTTCGCAAAATCACAGTGATTTTTGGAACGGTCGCCTCAGCATACGCATACAGAAGCTTTGCGCCGTGGCGGATAATGCCTGCATGCTCGGCTTTCTCCCCTGGCAAAAATCCAGGAACGTCCACAAGGGTTAAAATGGGAATATGAAATGCATCGCAAAATCGAATAAAACGAGCCGCTTTATCAGCAGCATCGAGGTCAAGGCTTCCTGCCAGCACCTTAGGCTGATTGGCTACAAGACCAATGGAAGACCCTTGTAATCTGGCAAAACCTGTGACGATATTTTTGGAGAAACAACGCTGCGTTTCAAAAAATGAGCCGTGGTCGGTGATCGCTGTCACCACTTGTTTGACATCATAAGTACGTGATGGCTCCTTTGGCAAGATGTTCCCAAGATCGCTCGCATCATGCTTTTGCACCTTACGATGAATGACAGGCCGTCGTTTCGTTGGTATGTACGTTAAAAGCGTTCGAACTGCTTTTAACACGTCTCTCTCATCTTTCCCTGTATAGTGCACATTCCCGCTTGTTTGATGCTGAACTGCTGCACCTCCAAGCCGGTCAGGACAGACCGTCTCTCCTGTTGCTTTTTCTATCACTTTCGGTCCAGTTAAAAACATATGAGCTGTTTGCTCCGTCATGAATACAAAATCCGTCAGTGCAGGTGAATAAACTGCACCTCCCGCACAGGAGCCTAAAATAACGGATATTTGCGGAATTTGACCAGAGTACAGCACATTCCGTTTAAAAATCTGACCGTATCCCTCTAATGATACCACACCCTCTTGAATTCTCGCACCACCTGAGTCTTTTAGACCGATAACAGGCATTTGATTTTTAGCAGCCAAATCCATTAAAGCCGCTATTTTTTTCGCATGCATGTCCCCTAGCGAACCCCCGTACACGGTCGCATCTTGTGCATAAACACCTACTTGTCTCCCATGAATCAGTCCCGTCCCAGTGACAACGCCATCCCCTAAATGCTCTGAGCGGCAGCCTTTAGCAAATGACTGAATTTCCATAAAGCTGCCTTCATCAAGAAGTTCATGAAGCCGCTGCCGAACAGTCAGCTTTCCTTTGTTTCGGTGAGCCGCTGCTCGTTTTTCACCGCCGCCCCTTAAAGCTTTCTCGCGCCATTCAGACAAGTCATTGAACGATTCATGCATCTTCCTGTTTCTCTCCTTTCAAAGGCTCACACAATTCAATTAGCACACCTGACGTTTCTTTTGGTGAAATAAACGCAATGCGCTTTCCGTTCGCACCATTTTGTGCGCCCTTTTGAATGAGTTGCATGCCGAGCTTGTCAAGTTGACTGAGATTAGCCTGAATGTCACCTGACTTTAATGCAATATGATGAAGCCCCTCTCCTCTTTTTGTTAAAAAGGTATGTAATGTGCTGTGATCCGACATCGGTTCAATCAACTCAATGTGCAGATCACCTAGGGAAGCAAAAGATACTTTGACCCCTTGATTTGGAAGTACTTCTATGTCTGAAAATTCCCAGTTAAACAGCCTGGAGAACGTACGTGCTGTTTTTTGAATTGAAAAAACGGCAATGGCTATATGATCGATTTGATTCATCCGTTCACTTCCTTTGTACATCACTTGTCGCCTGCGTAAAAACGAGCTAGAATAAAGAAAGGTGCGCTCGTCGCAAAAACATTTGATTATAGGGGTGCGATATGTCTCAGAAATTCATGAAATTTATGGTATTGCTCATGATTAGCTTACTGTTAATTTCTTCACTTTTAGCAGGAGCGGCAGCCTTTTTATAAAGTGTTGATAAAAAAGCAGACAAGCAGGTGATTCGTTTTTTAACGAATGGCCTGTTTGTCTTTGGCCAGTTTTTCAAATGCATCGCTTGATGTCGTGATCCATACCTTTGTACCAACTGGAAGCTGATCAAATAGCCGTTCTACATCTTGATTATGAAGACGTACACAGCCTGCCGTAATAAATTTCCCTATCGATGTCTCATCACTTGTTCCATGAATGCCATAGGTTCTCCCGTCGGTTCCTCGCGCATCAAATCCAATCCACCTTCGGCCAAGTGGGTTATTCTTTGCGCCGCCTTCAATATTTTTTCTTCTGTAATAAGGATCTTTCGCTTTGATCATAATCGTAAATTCACCTTCTGGCGTTAAATCAGCTGTTTTGCCAGTAGAAGCCGGGTAGACTTTTTGAATTTTCCCATGATCAATATACGCAAGCTCGTTTGTTTGTTTATTAATAATGACATACGGGTCTCCTGGAAGCGGGTTTTGCCCAAGCGGCCAGATGGGTGAAAGGGACATGGTCAGCACAGTATAAAATAAAAGACGCATAGGCTCCTCCTTTTTCATTAGATTGACCAATGAAGGAGGAACTCATGCGTCTTTATTCTTTCATCCCTTTAAAATAACTTTTCAGCACCAAATATTGTTCCATTTCCCCGAGAAAATGAAAGAGTGCGGCTCTAGCTTCAAATTCTTCACGTGTTTGCGGAAGCGGCAGTGCATCAAACTCTTCTTTCATATCAATCAGGCGTCTTAAGAACTTATGCGCCGTGTTCCCTGGGTGAATATGTTCTCGTAAATCTCTAATATATTCTGCAATGATTTGCCCATGCTCCGTTGTAACAGAAATGGACGTAATTTTCGGAAGCACACGCTCAATGATTTCAAATTGCTTTTGTCTCATGTTGAAATAATGATAATACAGATTTTCATGTCTTAAGACATGGTTTTCAACATCACGGTATGCAAGAGCCTTCGCTTCTTTAATCAATTGATGCGTCTCTGGAATTTCTTTTCCTGTCCAGTCTTGTTTTCCGGTCATTAAATATTGCTCGATTTCTTCAAAGATTTTCGCAAAATTCGCTTCAATTTGTTCACTGTATTGTTTCAGCTTTTTATCAACGCTAGGCATATACAGGTTCATAATGAGTGCGACCCCTACACCAATGGTGATGAGTAAAAGCTCATTCCAGATGAGATGAAGCGTAATGCCTCCAGACATATACAAATGAAGGATAATCACTGAACTTGTGACAATCCCTTCTTTAATCCGAAGCAAGACCGTTGTTGGAATAAAGACGAGCAGCATCAGTCCAATGACAAAAGGATGATACCCAATCAGATCAAAAAATAAATAAGAAAATAAGATGGCAAGACTGCATGCGGCAAAGCGGGCCCCAGATGCGAGGAGTGACCTTTTTTTCGTCACCTGAATACAAAGAATCGTAATAATGCCGGCAGCTGAATAGTTTTGCAGACCGAGCATTTGTGCAATGTAAATGGCTAGAGCTGTTCCTAATGCTGTTTTCAGCGTTCGGTAGCCGATTTTAAACATGATGTGATTCACTCTTTTCTGTCTACTTTTGTGAAATGATGAACTTTTTTTACTTTCCCCATTATAATCAAAAAAAGAAGGAGATGTTAAGTCTCCTCCTCGTTTTTTTCATTATAATATTTTTTGTAAGAAATCTTGAGCACGCTGTGAAGACGGAGATTCAAAGAATTCTACAGGATTGGCATCCTCTACAATTTTCCCATCATCCATAAAGATCACACGGTCTGCTACTTCTTTTGCAAAGCCCATTTCATGTGTGACGATCATCAGCGTCATCCCAGATTGAGCGAGCTCTTTCATGACCTCTAATACTTCCTTTACCATTTCTGGATCAAGAGCAGACGTCGGCTCGTCAAAAAGCATGATGTCTGGTGTCATCGCAAGGGCACGTGCAATGGCGACACGCTGCTTTTGACCACCTGACAGCCGGTTCGGATAATCATCTTTTTTCTCTAAAAGTCCAACCTTTTTTAAAAGCTCCTCTGCCTGCTTGATGCTGTCTTCCTTCGATTGGTTCTTTACATTCATTGGCGCATACGTAATATTTTCTAGCACTGTTTTGTGCGGGAATAAGTGGAAATGTTGAAACACCATACCAATATTCTCGCGCACTTTTAGTGCATTTGTTTTTGGATTGGTAATTTCCGTCCCCTGAATCGTAATCACTCCAGAAGTCGGTTTTTCAAGTAAGTTAATACAGCGAAGAAATGTTGATTTTCCTGAACCAGATGGCCCGATGACAGCTACCACTTCGCCTTCTTTAATTGTGGTATCAATCCCTTTCAACACTTCATTTTTACCGAAAGATTTTGTGAGTTTCTCTATTTTAATCATTTGATTTTAACTTCCTTTCCACCGATTTGCCGACGAAGGTAAGAATAAGCACGATGACATAATAGATGAGACCCGCAAAAATAAGCGGTTCAAGATAGTTATAGGTGACGGCACCTGCTTGATAGGCTCGTCTCATGACATCGCCCAGTCCAATGACTGTGACAATCGCTGATTCTTTTGTCAGTGTAATCGTTTCGTTCACAAGTGCTGGTGAAATATTTTTGAATGCTTGCGGAAGCAATAAGTCCTTCATCATTTTAGCATACGGGATACCTAAAGCAACGGCCGCTTCTTTTTGCCCTTTATCAATGGCATTGATTCCTGCACGAATGATTTCAGATACGTACGCCGCCGAGTTTAGTGAAAAGGCGGCTACAGCTGCCCAGTATTGATCAATTTGAAAGCCGAGCAGCTGAGGAAGACCAAAATAAATAATCAAAAGCTGAAGCACAAGCGGTGTGCCTCGGAAGATTGACGTATAAAAATCGGCTAGCCAGATAAGTGGCTTAAATACACTAATTTTACAGAGCGTTAATAAGATTCCTAAAATAAAACCAAGAAACAGTGATACCACAACAATAGAAAGCGTTACTTTAAGACCTTCTAAAATAAAGGGCATCTGAGGTATGACATCTTTAAAATCCATCATGATATTCTCCTTTTTTCCATCAGATAAAATCAAAGAATAAACAGGAAAAAAGTTCAACACATGTTGAACTTTTCAGCGCTTTCTACTTGATTTTCATGAATGACGCTGATCCTTTTCCTGACTTACTTTTCATCAGCAAACCATTTTTTAATGAGTTTATCAAGTTCGCCATTATCCTTCATTTCTTTTAAAGATTTATTGAATTTCGCTGTTAAGTCGCTATTTTTTTTGAATGCAATGGCTGAACCTTCGTTTGAGCTATTCAATCCAAATGCTTGGAAATCTTTTTCCTTTTTCAAGTAGCCAGCCGCTACTTTATCTTCAATAATAGCTGCATCAAAACGGCCTGCTTTAATTTCTTGAATGATATCAGAAATTTTATTACGATCTTCAACTGTTAAGTTATATTTCTTTTGCAATCCGTTTGCTTCATCTTGCTGGATAGAACCTAATTGAACGCCAACCGTTTTGTCTTTTAAATCTTTCTCTGTTTTCATACCGCTAGATTTTTTTGATACAACCAAGTTTTCAGCATTGTAGTAAACATCTGAGAAATCAACTTGTTTTTTACGTTTTTCAGTAGGTGTCATGCCTGCAAGCACAATATCAGCTTTATTTGTTTTAAGAGCTGACACGAGGCTTGCAAAGTCCATATCTTGAATTTCTAGCTTGTAGCCGTTCTTTTTCGCTAGAGCTGTAGCAAGGTCGACATCAAAACCGATAATTTTATCACCGTCTTTTGATTCAAATGGCGGATAATCTGCTGAAGTCGCCATAATGAGTGTTTTGTCGTCTCCTGATGCGTTTGAATTATTAGAAGAAGTTCCGCATGCTGCTAATGCAGTTGCAAGACCAGCTGTCATAAGTAATAATAACCACTTTTTCATATGATAATGCCTCCTAGTATTTAAAATCATGAGTAGATTTGAATATTTATTCACTATAATGTATTTTAAACACTTTCTTTTTGATATGCAATAGTATTTTGCTAAAATTTTTTTGATTCTTATGTCATATAAAACAAAAAAACAGACCGATCAAAAGACCGGACTGCCTCTAAATGATTCATTCAAAAGTAACATGTTACACTTCTTCGCAATACTCATCGAAAGCGGCTTGAAGTTTTGACACCACTTCCATCGGTTCATGTCCTTCGATTTCGTGACGTTCGACCATTTTAATGATTTTCCCGTCTTTTAATAGAGCAAACGATGGTGAAGATGGCGGGAAGCCTTCAAAGTATTCACGTGCTTTTGCGGTTGCTTCTTTGTCCTGTCCAGCAAACACTGTGAGCAATTGATCTGGACGCTTATCGTAATGAACAGAATAACCAGCCGCTGGTCTAGCAATACCGCCTGCACAGCCGCACACTGAATTCACCATGACAAGTGTCGTTCCTTTTTTCGTCAGCGCTTCATCGACTTCTTCAGCTGTTGTCAGTTCCGTATAACCTGCCTGTTTAATCTCTTCTCGTGCTTGTTTCACAATATCATTCATAAATAAATTAAAATCAATATTCATAACCGTCCACTCCTTCTACGTACCAAACCATTTTAACTACATCATATCAAGGAAAACGCCGGCGGGCAAATGTCTTGTTTCGCCCCCTTCACTTTTTTCAAACGTCGTTTATGACCTGTGGAATTGGGGAAAAGTGATAATAAAGTGATGAAAGGGAGAACTGCGTGATGGCACAATTCAAAAAAGCGATACTCATTTATAACGGAAATGCTGGACAAAAAAACATGGAAAAAACACTAGGTCAAACAGTGCCTCTTCTTTCTTTACATATTGATGAACTCATCCTTAAGCCTACAAAACAGCCGAATGATGCCTATCATTTCTGCCGTGAGATGGATGAGTCGGTTGAATTGCTGATTATACTAGGTGGAGACGGAACCGTCCATGAATGTATGAATGGAATTGGCGGTTTAGAAAAAAGGCCGACTGTAGCGATCTTACCTGGCGGGACGTGCAATGACTTTTCTAGAACGCTGGGCATCCCTCAGCAGATGCCAAAGGCCGCTCAAATGGTGATAGATGGCACTGAAAAAAAGGTCGATTTAATCAAAGCAGAGGATCGATACCTTTTAAATTTTTGGGGGATTGGTCTCATCGCAGATACCTCAAACAATATTAATGATAAAGAAAAAGCTGTCCTCGGAAAAATCAGCTACTTCACGAGCGCTCTTCGAACCCTTCAGCAGACAGAACCTTTCTACGTACACATTGAAACGGAAGAGGAAAACTGGGAAGAAGAAGCTGTGATTGTCCTTGTCATGAATGGGCACTTTATCGGTACAAATAAAATAGATCTGCCAAATGCTTCAATTGATGATGGAAAAGCCGAAATTTTAATTTGCAGAAATACGAGTTTCTCTGCTTTAAAAGAGATTTTTTCAATGAACCGCGAAGAGCTAGAGGATTTTAAAGGTGACTTGTCTCTTATACAAGCATCCCGCATTCATATTCATACTAAAGAGGAAATGGATGCAGATACAGATGGAGAAGTATACATGACTGCTCCTTCTTCCCTTGAAGTATTAAAACAGCATTTGACCTTTATCGTTCCAGCAGAATAAAGAAAACGCCTGCATCATTTCGATGCGGGCGTTTTTTTGATATAACGTCTGTATAAATATTCAAGTGCATACCCTAGCAGTGTACCTATCAGAAGGGAAATGCCTAATAAACTATTGGCGACTCCTTTAAATCCTCCTATCATCAACAAGCAATAGGCGATTTGAATGATTGAAACGATTGATATGATGAGCAGTAAGCGTTCAGGATGATTGCGTGATTTGGAAATATACCGAAGAAAAGCGAACGCAATGGCTGTGATAAACATCAGACCGATCGTAAGAAAAGCAAAAAAATCTAGTCCAGACATCTCATCGCTCCTTTCTGATTGATGTGGAAATCCCCCTCTCATTGTGAGAAGGGGACATATAAATGAGCTTAATAGACGGACGTCTCTTCGTCAATGCCTTCAAGAATTTGTTTGATTCTTTGCAGGAATCTACCGCATACAAGACCATCGAGTACTCTATGATCTAATGAAAGACAAAGATTCACCATATCTCTTGCGGCAATCATACCATTTACAATCATCGGGCGCTTTACAATAGATTCTACTTGTAAAATGGCTGCTTGCGGATAGTTAATAATCCCCATTGATTGAACCGAACCAAATGATCCTGTGTTGTTCACAGTGAAAGTGCCGCCTTCCATGTCACTTTGCTTCAGTTTGCCTTGTCTGACCTTGAAAGCAAGTTCATGAATTTCTTTGGCGATTCCCTTAATCGTTTTCTCATCCGCATCTTTAATCACTGGGACAAAAAGAGCGTCATCTGTCGCAACAGCAATGGAGACATTGATCGCTTTCTTTTGAACAATTTTATCACCAGCCCACATGCTGTTCATTTCAGGGAATTCCTTTAAGGCCTGAGCCACTGCTTTGACAAAGAATGCAAAGAACGTCAAATTAAAGCCTTCTTTTGCTTTGAATTGATCTTTTAGCTGATTTCTTCTTGTCACAAGGTTTGTCACATCCACTTCCATCATCGTCCAGGCATGTGGAATTTCATGCTTGCTTCTTAGCATGTTTGCGGCAATCGCCTGTCTAATCGGAGTGACCGGCAGTTCAACATCTCCAGGCATTGAAGAGATGGAAGGAGCCGCTTTTGCTTGTGACGGCTTCGCAGGTTCTGTTTGACCCGTACCTTCACTCACAGGTGCTGCCGTTTCTTGTGCGCCTCCACTTTCGATAAGCTTCAGCAAATCTTTTCTTGTGATTCTGCCGCCAGCTCCCGTTCCTTGAACAGTCGCTAAATCAATTCCGTGCTCATCTGCTAAACGCAGGACTGCCGGAGAGTATCGTTTCTTTTGACTCTGATCCACATTTGTTTGGTCAGGTTCTGGTGCTTCATCTTGCGCAGGCGTCTCTTCTATTTTCGCACTCTGCTGCGCACTGCCTTCTACTTCAATTTCACAAAACACTTCTCCTACTTGAAGTGTTTCACCCTCAGCAGCCGCTAGTTTAGTGATTGTTCCTGTAAAGGATGATGGAACCTCTGCATTTACTTTATCTGTCATGACTTCCGCAATCGGATCGTATTTATTCACATGATCGCCAGGTGAAACGAGCCATTTGCTAATGGTTCCTTCTGTTACACTTTCACCAAGCTGAGGCATTTTCATTTGTTCAGTTGCCACTTTGAAACCCTCCTCTTTCTTAAAACGCCGCTAGTTCTCTCATTTCAGCTTCTACCTTATCCGGATTAACCATGAAGAATTTCTCCATTGTCGGTGCATAAGGCATTGCAGGGATATCAGGTCCTGCTAGACGTTTAATTGGCGCATCTAAATCAAACAAGCAGTGCTCTGAAATGATGGCAGCTACTTCACTCATGATGCTTCCTTCTTTTGTATCTTCTGTTAACAAGAGTACTTTCCCTGTTTTTGATGCCGCTTCAATAATCGCTTCTTGATCAAGCGGGTACACTGTACGTAAATCGAGAATATGAGCAGAAATTCCGTCCTTCGCAAGGCGCTCTGCTGCTTGGAGGGCAAAATGAACACAAAGGCCATATGTAATGACCGTAATGTCATCGCCTTCTCGTTTCACATCCGCTTTTCCAATAGGGAGCGTATAATCCTCTTCAGGCACTTCTCCTTTAATGAGACGGTATGCACGTTTGTGTTCAAAGAACAATACAGGATCTGGATCACGCACTGCGGCTTTTAACAACCCTTTGACATCATAAGGTGTAGAAGGCATCACAATCTTTAAGCCTGGCTGATTGGCAAAAATGGCTTCGACAGATTGTGAATGATAAAGCGCCCCGTGTACGCCGCCCCCGTAAGGAGCACGAATGACCATTGGGCAGCTCCAATCATTATTGGAACGATATCTAATTTTTGCAGCCTCTGAAATGATTTGGTTGATGGCTGGCATAATAAAATCCGCAAATTGCATCTCCGCGATCGGACGCATTCCATACATAGCAGCCCCAATACCTACACCTGCAATCGCTGATTCGGCAAGAGGTGTATCCATGACGCGCGCTTCTCCAAATTGCTCGTAAAGACCCGCTGTTGCTTTAAATACGCCGCCTTTTTTCCCGACATCCTCTCCGAGCACAAACACTTTCGGATCTCGCTCCATTTCTTCTTTCATCGCTAGTGTAATAGCGTCTATATATGACATAACAGGCATTTTTCTTCCCCCTTACTCCGCATACACGTAACGAAGTGCGCTTTCTGCATCGGCATAAGCTGCGTTTTCCGCTTCATCAGTGGCTTCGTTTACGATTTGCATGATTTCTTTTGTCATCTCTTCTTTCATTTCAGAAGTCATGACATTTCCTTCGATTAAGTACGTTTCATATTGAATGAGCGGATCTTTCTTTCTTGCTTCGAGCACTTCTTCTTTTTCTCGATAGCTAGAATCATCGTCATCACTTGAATGCGCAGTTAACCGGTAAGAAATGGTTTCGATCAATGTTGGGCCTTCGCCTCTTGCCGCACGATCTCTCGCTTCTTTGACCGCTGCATACACTTCAAGCGGATCATTTCCATCAACCGTCACACCCGGCATTCCGTACCCTATTGCACGATCTGAAATACGCTCACATGCCACTTGTTTGTCATACGGGACAGAAATCGCATACTTATTGTTTTCACACATGAAAATAACAGGCAGCTTATGCACCGCAGCAAAGTTGGCGCCTTCGTGAAAGTCTCCTTGGTTTGAAGAGCCTTCACCGAACGTCACAAAGCTAACAAAATTCTTTTGCTCTAGACGCCCGGCAAGTGCGATGCCAACCGCATGAGGAACCTGTGTTGTCACAGGCGATGATCCAGTCACAATTCGGTTTGATCTTTGCCCAAAATGACCTGGCATCTGTCTCCCGCCTGAGTTTGGATCGTCTTTTTTCGCAAAACCAGACATCATTAAATCTTTCGCCGTCATCCCGAATGCAAGGACAACCCCCATATCACGGTAATAAGGTAAAACGTAATCCTCTTCCCTATTGAGGGCAAAAGCGGCACCGACTTGCTGCGCTTCCTGTCCTTGACAAGAGATGACGAATGGAATTTTTCCAGAACGGTTTAACAGCCACATCCGTTCATCAATTTTTCTTGCTAAAAGCATGGTTCTATATATGTCAATCGCTTGTTCATCTGATAATCCTAATTCCTGATGACGCATGTTACTCATCATGTTTCCCTCCTTGATTAAAAATGGATCGCCTTTCCGTCAACAGCCAGTGCTGCCTCGCCAATTGCTTCTGACAAGGTTGGGTGCGGGTGGATCGTCTGCGCCACTTCCCACGGAGTTGCATCTAATACTTTGGCTAATCCAGCTTCAGATATCATATCTGTTACATGAGGACCAATCATATGAATCCCTAAGATATCATCTGTCTTTTGGTCAGCAATGATTTTGACAAATCCATCAGACTCTCCAAATACAAGCGCTTTTCCGATGGCCATAAAGGGAAACTTCCCAATCTTGACTTCGTAGCCTTGCTCTTTTGCCGCCTGTTCAGTCAGTCCAACACTAGCGGTTTCTGGGTGAGAGTAAACACATTTAGACACGAGCGTTTCATCAAGCGGCTTTGGATCTTGACCAGCCATATGTTCTACTGCAATCATGCCTTCATGTGATGCGACATGCGCCAGCTGAAGACCGCCAATGACATCACCTATTGCGTAAATATGCGACTCTTTCGTTTGGTAATGCTCATTCACGACAATGCCATGATTTTCTGTCTGGATGTCCGTGTTTTCAAGACCTATGCCTTCCACGTTTGGCACTCGGCCAACTGAAAGAAGCAGTTTCTCTGCTTCAAACGACTGAGTGTCTCCACCTTGTTCCACTTGGATCTTGACCAGATTCTCATGCTTTTCGGCAGTATCTGGCAGAACCTTCGCATTTGTCACTAAGGTGATGCCCTTTTTCGTTAAAAGCTTTTCCATTTCTTTAGAAATATCTTGATCCTCTGTTGGCAAAATGCGATCTGCAAATTCGATCACTGTGACTTTTACGCCAAAATCGTTAAGCATGGAAGCCCATTCGATCCCAATCACGCCTCCGCCGACAATCAGCATGGACTGAGGGAGTTCTTGCAGTTCAAGTGCTTCGTCTGATGTAAGGATGTGTGTTCCATCCGCTTCAAGTCCGGGCAGGACGCGCGGTCTTGATCCAGTCGCAATGATGACCTGCTTAGGAATCAGCATTTCATTTTCATCGCCATTCGCCATTTCTACCGAGATGGTGCCTGGCATTGGCGAAAAGATTGAAGGGCCTAGGATACGGCCTATTCCTTCGTATACATCAATTTTTCCTTGTTTCATTAAGTGTTTGACGCCGCCTGCTAATTTGTCGACAATCTCTGTTTTTCTTTTTTGTACGCTTGCAAATTGTAAGGCAATTCCGCTTGCTTCAACGCCAAAATCAGCGGCACGTTTGACCGTTTGATAGACTTCTGCACTTCTAAGCAGCGCTTTAGATGGGATACAGCCTTTATGAAGACATGTTCCACCGAGCTTTGATTTTTCTACGACTGCTGTTTTCAATCCAAGTTGAGAGGCACGAATGGCCGCTACATAGCCGCCTGTGCCTCCACCAAGAATGACGAGGTCATATTCAGTTGCCATGACTTGTCACTCCTTTCTCCGCCTTTTGATCATTTGGGTATTCTTTTGGTGATTCTTCTTCTTTTAAGATGCGAAGCGCCCCTTCTGCTAAGGATTGCAATTCATTTTCACCTGGGTACACAACAACATCTGAAATCCAGTCAATGTATCCTCTAATGCTTGACGTAATTTGTTTGCTGTAGGCAAGGCCGCCTGTTAACACAATGACGTCTACAGCTCCTTTTAAGACCGCACTAGCCGCACCGATTTCTTTGGCAATTTGATAGCACATCGCTTCATAAATAAGCGCCGCACGCTCATCACCTGCTTCGATCATGCGCTCTACTTTTACTGCATCTGTCGTACCAAGATAGCCTGCAAGACCGCCTTCGCCAATAATGCGTTTGAGCATTTCCTCTTGCGAATATTCACCAGAAAAGCATAAATTAACAAGGTCACCTGTTGGAAGAGTTCCTGCCCGCTCTGGGCTGAAAGGACCCTCGCCATGAAGACCGTTATTCACATCAATGACTTTTCCTTTTTGATGTACACCAATCGTAATTCCGCCGCCCATATGGGTAATGATCATGTTCAAATCTTCGTAACGCTTTCCAAACGAAGCAGCCGTTTTTCTTGCGACTGCTTTTTGATTTAACGCATGAAAAATGCTTTTCCGCTCAATTGTTGGCAGTCCTGAAATACGAGCAATTGGCTGTAGTTCATCTACGACTACGGGATCAACAATAAAAGCTGGGATGTTAAGGCCAAGTGCAATTTCTCGGGCAATAATTCCGCCTAGATTAGAGGCGTGCTGGCCAGCATACCCTTCTTTTAGATCTTCAACCATTTGCTCATTTACTTCATATGTGCCACCTTCAATCGGACGAAGAAGACCACCGCGTGCGCAAACTGCATCAAACTTTGAGATGTTCATCCCCTGTTCATGCAGTGTTTTCAAAATGGTTTCTTTACGGAATGAAAATTGATCAATGATATGAGGAAACTGCTTGATTTCCTCATCTGTATGTCTTAATGTCGTTTCAAAAATAGATCGTTCATTATGAAACACACCGATTTTTGTTGAGGTAGAGCCAGGATTAATCGTGAGAATACGCCATTCTTTTGTCAGCAAAAACAAAACCTCCGTTTCAACTCATTCATCCATTTAGCGACGACTTAAAATATGTTGACCATTTTGCAGGAATTGGCTTCTTGATTTGCGCATTCTTTCAATTCGCTCTTCAGCCAATCGGTCTGCCGCTTTATAAGTTGGAATGGCATCACGGTTAGAGATTTCAATCACTCGCTCAATGTTTTGGTAAATGCCTTCTACTTTTTTCATTGCACGATCGGCATTATAGCCATAAAGCTCATCTGCAACGTTAATCACACCGCCTGCATTGATCACATAATCCGGTGCGTACACAATGCCCATTTCATGAATAAGATCTCCATGATGTGTTTCTCTCAGCTGGTTATTCGCTGCACCTGCAATGACTTTTGCCTTTAATTTAGGAATCGTCACATCGTTAATGGTTGCACCGAGTGCACATGGCGCGTAAATATCACATTCTTGATCATAAATATCATCAGGGTCTACCGCTTTTGCACCGAAGTCTTCTACAGCTCGCTGAACTGAGTCTTTGTTGATATCAGTGACGATAAGCTGTGCGCCTTCTTCATGCAGGTGTTTACATAGGTTGTAAGCCACGTTTCCAACACCTTGAACGGCAATTGTTTTTCCTTCTAATGAATCTGTACCGAATGCTGCTTTTGCAGCTGCTTTCATCCCTTTATATACACCGTAAGCAGTCACTGGAGATGGGTTTCCTGAAGAACCAAATGCAGGAGAGATGCCTGTGACAAAGTCTGTTTCTTCATGGATAAGATCCATATCTTCTACCGTTGTACCGACATCTTCAGCGGTGATATAACGGCCATTTAATCCTTGAATGTAACGGCCAAAAGCACGGAACATTTCTTCATTCTTGTCTTTTCTCGGATCACCAATGATGACCGTTTTACCGCCGCCAAGGTTAAGCCCTGCCGCCGCATTTTTATAAGTCATACCTCTTGCAAGACGCAAGGCATCTTCGATCGCTGCTTCTTCATTTTCATATGTCCACATTCTTGTTCCGCCGAGTGCTGGCCCAAGTGTTGTATCATGAATGGCAATGATGGCTTTTAAACCAGACTGTTCATCCTGACAAAATACAAGCTGTTCATAATCGTATCGTTCCATATATTTAAAAAGTTCCATTTTCTATTCCTCCTAATACTTTCACTTAATTTGATGTACAGATGGCAAGTGCAATTGAATAGAGCTTGCTTTCAGCTGAATCAGACCGGCTTGTTAAAGCAATCGGTGCTTTCGCTCCTGCCACCACAGCTCCCACTTTTGCATGAGCAAAGTAGATGAGAGATTTATAAAGAATGTTGCCTGCTTCAATGGTCGGCACAAGCAAAATATCTGCATGACCAGCCACATCACTCGTAATATTTTTATGAGAAGCTGCCGTTTGAGAAATGGCATTATCTAAAGCAAGCGGCCCATCAATCAGGCAGCCAGAAATTTGACCTCTTCGATTCATTTGCGCAAGACTTGCAGCTGTGAGCGTCGAATCCATCGCTGGGTTTACGACTTCTACCGCTGATAATACCGCCACTTTGGGCATATCATTTCCGACAGCTTGTGCGACTTGAACGGAATTCACCGTAATTTCTTTCAGCATATTTAAATCAGGCGCAATGTTCATCGCAGAGTCCGTCACATAGATAAAACGGTCAAAGCCCGGTACTTCGAAGGCTGCAACATGTGAAAGGACACTCGCTGTCCGAAGCCCATATTCTTTATTTAGGACAGCTTTTAACAGTACGGCTGTCGGGACATGCCCCTTCATGAGAATATCTGCATGATTTTCACTTACTGCCTGAACGGCAATTTTGGCAGATTCTTCGGGTGAATCTGAATGAATAATATCTATCCAGTCTTCATTAATCTCATGCTGTTTGACTAGCTCCTTTAGGTTGCGTTTGTTTCCAACCAGCAGGAAGCGAGCGACTTTTCGTTCGATTGCCATTTTGATGGCATGAAGCACTTCTTCGTCTTCTGCATGAGCCACAGCCGCTGTTTTATTCTGCAGCTGCGAGGCTTTGATAATCAGATCGTCAAGCTTCATACTTGCCCACCTTTCCTTGTGCTCGGTTCCTCTTTTTATATGCAAGTTCCGTGCCAGCTTGAAATGTGTGAAAAATAAGCCTTTCCGCAAAGAAATTATGCAATTTCTTGCAGGTTACGTGCATGTTACTGCATGCTATCTTTTGCAAGCTGATACTTATCCATTTTATAGTAAAGATTTCGAATGCTGATCCCTAACGTTTTCGCTGTTTTTGTGCGATTGAATTGATGTTTTTCAAGGGTTTGTTTGATCAACTGCGCTTCAAATGCTTCTACAGCATCTGAGAGCGTCTCCCCCTCAAATTGACTAACAGCCAGTTCCTGCTGCTCTTTTTCCTCATGCTCGTCTGACTCCATGAAGGCGATATGCGCTTCATCGATCCATTCTTCTTGCGGATTCAAAAAGATCATCGCTCGTCCAAGCACATTTTCAAGCTCTCTCACGTTGCCTGGCCAGCTATATGATCGAAGTCTATGAAGCGCACGATCTGTTAAGCCGCTGACGTTTCGCCCATAGTCTAAATTGATCTTCTGGATGAGGCGTTTACTTAATGATTCAATATCTTCGAGACGCTGTCTGAGCGGTGGGATCGATATCGGGTATCTATTCATTCGATAATATAAATCCTCTCTGAACTTCCCTTCTGCCATCGCCTTTTCAATATTGACATTTGTCGCTGTGATCACACGCACATCGACCGGTATCGCTTTCGTTCCGCCTACCCGAACAATTTCTTTTTCTTGCATGACACGCAGCAATTTCGCTTGTGTACTTGGCGTCATTTCACCGATTTCATCTAAAAAGATGCTGCCTTGATTGGCTTCTTCAAACAGCCCTTTTTTCCCGCCTCGCCTTGCACCAGAAAACGCTCCTTCCTCGTAGCCAAACAGTTCTGACTCTAAAAGAGTTTCTGATAAGGCAGCACAGTTGACACGGACAAAGCGGTTGTACTTGCGATCACTTTCATTGTGAATGGCATGCGCAAACAGCTCTTTCCCAGTACCTGATTCTCCGCGGAGTAAAATGGTTGCCGGCGTTTTTGCGCCCAGTTTTGCCTGCTCAAGTGCGACAAGCATTTGTTCACTTTCTCCAATAATTTCTTCAAATGTGTACTTTGCTTCAAGTGTTCGGATGAGCTGTCTTGCTTTATTTAATTCATTCGTCAATGATTGGATTTCGGATACATCGTGAATGACCCCGACACTGCCTTTTAGAATGCCGTCAACAATAACAGGTGCTACATTGACGATGACATCTTTTTTATTTGGACCAACCTTCATTCTGACGCCACGAACAGGTCTTCTTGTTTCAAGCACCTTTAAGTGCATGCTTTCCCCTTCGGAAATATCAGCACCAGCTGGTTTACCTACGACCTCTTTATCCGTTAAACCGGTCATTTTCGTATAAGCACGGTTGATCAAAATACCTTTCCCCTGCTCATCGACAACCGATATGGCTTCATCTGATGATTGAATAATCGCCTCAAGCATCGTTCTTACTTCTTTGAGGTTTGTCACTTCTTCCGCAAGCTCCACCGCATCTGTAATGTCTTTAAAGATGGATAAAGCACCTAACATTCTCCCCGCGTCATCAATAATCGGCAGACGGGTGGTCACAATTTGAATTTGCTGATTCAAAAATTGCTTTTGGTTAAATTCCGGCTCCCTTGACCTTAATATATCGGGAAGTTTCGTGTTCGGAATCACTTCTCGAATGTGACGGCCAATCGCATCCTTTTGCGAACACCCCACCATTTTGGCAGCCGATCGATTAAACAGGACCACTTCTTCATCCATATTAATAAAAATCATGCCATCATTCGTTGCATTAAAAATGCGGTCATGTTTATAGGTTTGTTCCTTCAATATTTGAATAAGCTGTTGTTTCTCTGCCATTAATTCTGACATGACATATGCCATCGAGCTTGGCACAATCACAGCATGCTCTGGTTTTTGTTCAATTAGTTCCTTCAGTACAGCAGAACTGCCTGTGGTTTCAATGATGATATCAATGTCATCTTTTATGTATTCTTTCCAATCCGTCGTCGTCTCAATTCCATTCTTTTTCGCTTCATCCATCCCCGGTGCCTCGAGATCAAGGTCGGCGATCGCAATGATTTGAACCGTATTTGTTTTCAGCAATGTTTCAAGCAGTGCTGATCCACCTTGTCCTGCACCGACAATCAAGACTCTCTGCATCCCGTTACCCCTTTATATGAAAAATTTTGCACACCATATTTTTCCGTTGCAAAAAATTGCACAACACCTATATTACCACGTTTTCCTTTCTTGACAAAATATTTTTTGAATTAGACAATGGAAGTAAATGACGTTTAAGGGGACATTTGATGGGGAGAATACTGGCATTAGTGATTATTTTAATACCTGGAGCCTTTGCAGCACTTGGCATTAAGCTGCTGCGTGACACTGTTTTCGGCATCATCATTGCACCATTTCCATATTTATGGCTGCAAGGAATTGCAGGGTTGTTATTTTTAGGGGGAGGTCTTTATGTTGTTGCAGGATTTATTTTATATAGAGACCGTAAACGAAATAAAGTAACAACTCGTTTTAAGCAAAGGTAATCATGAAAAAGACCCGCTGTTGATAGCAGGTCTTTATTTCATTTCTTCTCTTATTTTGACGGCTCGATCAGGAAAATCAGTAAAGATTCCATCAACACCCAAGGTCAACATATTTTTTATTTGCTTCTCACTGTTTACAGTAAACGGTCTGATCACTTGTTGGTCCGCATGGAGAGCGCATACTACTTCTTTTGTCACCCCAGCGCCCTTTATATTCGGATGGTAGCCCTTTGCCGGGATTGTTTTTAAATACATGTCCGGTTGATGAATCACATCCATCGTGAGGACCGCCAGTTCAATGTGCGGCATCAGCTTGTGAAAAAGAGCTAAGCTGCCGTGATGAAATGATGAGACAAGCACTCGATCCTCTATTTGAAAGTGCTCAATTTGCTCTTTTACTTTTTCTTCAATCCCTGGATATCGATAAATAGAGTTTTTTAATTCAATGTTGATCATAAAGGATGGTCTCTGCGTCACTAGCTCTAATACTTCTTCTAATAGAGGAATGGAGACCGCACCCGTTTCTTCATAGAAAGAATGACTGGCATCTCCTCTTTTTAACTCTTCATATGTATAGTCTTTCACTAACCCTTTCATATTGGTCGTTCGGTTCAGCTTTTCATCGTGAATGACAGCTAGTCTGCCGTCTTTGGTGAGCTGAACATCAAGCTCAATCCCATCCGCTCCAGAATGGAGTGCGTGCTCAAAGGCAATCATGGTGTTCTCTGGATAGTTTCCTTTAAAGCCTCTATGTGCAAAAATTTTCGTCATATGCCACCTCTAAATATGATGATTACCTATATTATGACGTGTCTGTTTTCGTTTTGCCAGTTTGAGCACATAAAAAAACCTCTTCTAATAAGAGAGAAGAGGTTGACAGGTAAATTCGATCACGTAATCGCTCTGATGGCTTGCTCTGTCGTCTCTGCGTCAAGAGCAAAAAGGGAAGAAACAACTGCGACTGCTGTAACGATTGTTACACCTAACAACAACTTTTTCATAAGATAACCTCCACTTTCTTTTGAAGTATTTGTGCATCGAATTTCTTTTCAAGAAAACGAATGGCATTTTGATAATCATTTCGTTCCTTGAAGTATTTCGATATTTGTTCAGACAAATCCTCAAGCTCCACATATAATCTATTTTTTTCTATGTAGTCTAATTTTTCAGAGAATACGTCTGCTGCTCCACTATTTTCGCACATCAAATCCAAAATTTCAAATTTTACTATATATTCATTATTTTGGATATCACAGCTATATTGAATCCCCTCTTTAATATATTCTTTCGCCTCATGATCTCCTAAATGAACTAAGGCATTTGCGAGAACATATAAAGATTGGATGAAATAATGGCTATTGTCGCGATGAATTTGAATGCTCATCCCTTTTTTGGCGTATTGCGCACTTTTTTCATAATCAGGTTTTGCGTAATAAAGAACCGCTAAATTGTGATAGCACTTCCCAATCAGCACTTCATTGTTAATGCGCTTACTTTTCTCAAGTGCCTCTTGGTACTTTTCCTCAGCTTCATCAAACTGTAGTAAATCAATACAGTTGCTTGCATGTAAAATTAAGCTGTCAATCGCCTGTGCGGTATATTCTTCATGCGCTTTAAACGTATCAATGGCTTTTTTAATATGATTAATGGAAATGAAATTTTGCTTCAGTTCGTAATAAATGGAAGCGACTTTATGATGAAAAGTTCCTACTTCAAGATCTTCATTCACACGTTTTAGCCGCTGCTCAGCAATCTTATAAAAACTAATCGCCTCATCATATTTTTTGACATAGGCAGCATATTGGCCTTTATAAAAGTAAAAATAAAAATTAATAATGTCATCTGCTTTTTCATCCAGCGTTCCGACACTTTTCATAATCTGATTGGCTTTTTCAATATTTCCAAGTAACATTTCATGTCTGCCGTCGACTAGCTGATAATAAAGAAGAACTTCTCGATCCTCATCTGTATTTTTTAGCAAATTCTGAATTTTCTCTTTATAGACAGCAGATTTTTCTAGGTCATTCTGAGAAATGACCCTCGTCCACTTGCTAATTTCGTTCGCAACCTCAGCAGAGTGGATTTTCAGCTTTCCCATAACCTCACCCTCTTCTTTTCATTATTATAGCATAGTAAAAGAATGTGAAAATTATTAAATTCGACAATGGGAATATTCAGTTCAAATGGCACAATCTCTAAGAAGCCAGTGACTTTAAAACGCCAACCAATCGGGTCAATAGAAATAGAACTTTCGATCTCATTTACTTTATTTACTAATTACATAAGACCTTTTCCTCTCATCCTTTTTCTTACGAATGAGCGTTTTCTTCTTCTATAAGCCAATTGATTAGCGTAGCTGATTACCACTATTTTATGTCCTATTCATTTCTTTCATGCTTTATTTTTCATTTTATTCTGAAAATAAAGCAGCCCGTTTGTCCAATTTAAACATTAAAGATGATTTTATCAACATAACCATTTTTTAGCAATATTTTACGAAAATAAAAAAACGCCTCATTGAAGAAACGTTTTTTTATGGACGTTGACTTAGCTTGCTCTATGCTCTAAACGCAGACGATCAGCTACCATGGCAATAAATTCGGAATTGGTCGGTTTGGCTTTTGACATGCTGACTGTGTAGCCAAAGAGTGACGAAATGGAGTCAATATTCCCTCTGCTCCAAGCCACTTCAATGGCATGACGAATCGCTCGTTCTACCCTGCTGGCTGTCGTGTTAAATTTCTTTGCAATGTCTGGGTACAATACTTTTGTAATACTGCCGAGTAGTTCAATATCATTGTACACCATCGAAATGGCTTCTCTTAAGTATAAATAACCTTTAATATGAGCTGGCACGCCAATCTCATGAATAATCGTCGTAATGCTCGCATCTAAGTTCTTACGTTTCGGTTCAGGTTTGCTGCGAAGGACACTGTTTTGGATAGATGAAGATCGATGGCTGACTTGTGTGCCGTTTCCACTGACTTGACGAATATGACCTACGAGGTTTTCCATATCGAATGGTTTCAAAATGAAATAGGATGCGCCCAAATCGACTGCTTTTTTCGTTACGTCTTCTTGTCCGAAAGCCGTCAGCATAATGACACTTGGCTGTTTAGTCATTTCATTGTTTTCACGGAGGCGTTCCAGTACAGCAAGACCGTCTAAATGAGGCATGATAATATCTAAGAGGAGAACGTCGGGCTCTTTATCTTTAAATAATGTCAGACATTCCTGACCATTATACGCCACGCCAAGTACTTCCATATCTTCCTGTCCCTCAATATACTCTGTCAAAAGGCCAACAAGTTCTCGATTGTCATCAGCTACACACACTTTAATTTTCTCCACGTTCTTTCCTCCCCAATGTCGATTCCTTAGTCTTTTGCATTTCTCTTCTGAGTGTTCAATTCGACAAAACCATGCTATCCCCTTTAAAAAAGTTTAATTTTCCGAATAATAGAGCATTATCTAGCTTTTTCTACGTTTTTCTTAATGAATCGACGATTATTGCAATTTGACAACACACTGTTTTCCATTTTGTCGAAAAATCTCTTTTTCCTTATTTTATAACATGATGGAAGAGAAAGAAAGGGTAGAAAAAAACTGCCGGAAGATTCGCGGCAGTTTTTCATCAGCTTGCTTTTTTGTTTTTTTGATAAAGGTCAATTCCTGCTTCTGACAGCATCCATTCAATGTGTACGCCGTATCCGCTTGTCGGGTCATTGACGAACACGTGAGTGACCGCTCCAATGACTTTGCCATTTTGGATGATCGGACTACCGCTCATTCCTTGAACGATCCCGCCCGTTTTGCTTAATAAGCGTTCATCTGTTACTTTAAGCACCATTCCTTTTGTTGCCGGGAATTTTTGTGGTGTTGTGCTGACGATTTTAATATCAAATTTCTCTACTTTATCATGGTCCACAACCGTTAATATTTCGGCTGGACCTTCTTTTACTTCATTTGATAATGCGACTGGAAGTGGTTTGTCTGCTACATGATTTTCAAGTTTTTCGGTTAACGTACCAAATATACCGAATGGACTGTTACGTGAAATATCACCTATCGTTTTTCTTTCGGAAGAAAACCTGGCCAATTTTTCTCCAGGGTTGCCTCCTGTCCCTTTTTCAATGGATGTGACGGTTGATCTGACAATTTCACCATTGTCGACTACGATTGGTTTTTTTGTATCCATGTCAGAAATCACATGCCCAAGGGCGCCATATTTTTTAGAAGATGGTTCAAAGAAGGTCATCGTCCCGATTCCTGCTGCGGAATCACGAATATAAAGACCGATTCGATAAGTACCTTCACTTGCATCTTTCGCGGGTGTTAATGTCGTTTGAAAGGTTTTATGGTCTCTTTTTATGAGTAAATGAAGGGTTTCCCCCGTTTTTCCGGCTTTCTGAATAAATGGGGTGAGGTCATTCATCTTCTCCATTTTCTGACCATTGATCTCAATGATCATATCCCCTGATTGAATGCCTGCAGCTTCACCTGGTGATTTTTTGCCGTCTGCTGTTGTGATTTGATGAAAACCAACAACGAGAACTCCGACAGAGTGGAGTTTGACGCCAATGGATTGTCCTCCAGGAATGACTTTTAATTCGGGAAGAACATCGACTTTTGTTTTCTTAATAGGAAATCCTTTAAAATCATAAACAATTTCGGCTTTTCCCGCCTTTTGTCCCGTTACTTCAAGTTGATTCTTTTTCTCTGAAAGACTAAAGGCTGGTGAAGAAGCATTGGCTGACGCTTCAATTGATGTATCAATCGAATGCTTCTCGTGTTCAAATACTGCGACAGTTGTTGGAATGCTGATATATTCCTTCACTATGCTCATAAACCCTGTACTTATTAAAGAAACAAGGAGAATCACACCAATGGCTTTTCTCATCTTTTCGGGCATTCATTTTTCACTCTCCTCGCTCCTTACCCACACCAGAACATTAATGTTTTGGCTACATCTTTACTTTTGCCTTCTTAGCGAGGATTTATAACCGGCACCTTTAGAAAATGATTGGATAAATTGATAAAAGAAAAAGACGATTTCATGCGTATATACGGCGAATATGAGACAATATAAAAAAGGCAGCTGTTGTTTCAGCTACCCTGTCGTTTTGACATCATTTGCTTGGTGCAGTAATTCTTTTGCATGCTGTTTTGTGAGCTCAGTGACTTCTACACCAGCAATCATTCGGCCGATTTCACTCACTTTTTCATCATCACTTAGTGGTTTGACGTTCGTCATTGTTCTACCAGCTTTAGCGCGTTTAGAAATAAAAAGATGTGTATCAGCCATTGCTGCGACTTGCGGAAGATGGGTAATACAGAGTACTTGTGAGCCTGCTGCTACTTTATAAATTTTTTCAGCAATGGCTTGTGCGACTCTGCCGCTAACGCCCGTATCCACTTCATCAAATATAATGGACGTCACTTCTTGTTTCGCTGAGAAAATACTTTTCACTGCCAGCATGACACGTGAAATTTCTCCTCCAGATGCTACTTTTGACAAAGATTTCATCGGTTCACCCGGATTTGTAGAAATGACAAATTGCGCTTGATCTATGCCATTTTTCCCGAGCTGTACGGGTTTTCCATCTAAAAGCGGGCAGTCCGTACTGCCAAAAGGTGCATATCGAATCGTAAAAGCGGTATCAAAAGAAGACTTCTCCATATATAAATCCTTCAATTCAGCTTGAATGTGCTTCGCCAGTTTTTTCGCCCATTTTTTACGGAGCTCTGACACGTTGAGCGCTTCAAGCAATGCATCCCGGCTTATCGCATCAAGTTTGTTTTTAAGTGTCTGCAAATGGCTGTCTCGATTTTGGATTTGGTCTATCTCCTCTTCAATCTTAGCCGCATATTCTAAAATTTCCTCAACGGTTGTGCCGTATTTTCGCTTCAGCTGCTTCATCTCATTTAGTCTAGACTCAATAAAATCAAGACGGGCTGGGTCAAATTCTAATTGATCAAGCATGCTGCGCATTTGAAAAGTAGAATCTTCTAATAAATAATAGGAGTTTGACACTTGCTCAGAGAGCTTTTTCAGATCGTCGTTGATTTCAGAAACTTGCTCAAGCTCGCTTGAAGCCATCCCAACCCAATCAAGTCCTCCCTGCTCATTACGCAGAGCATTATATGCATTTTGAAGCGAGGAAAAGATTTTTTCAAAATTGCTGATTTGATGACGTTCCTCTTGAAGCTTCTCATCTTCCCCAGGCTCTAATTGTGCCGCTTCAATCTCTTCCAGCTGAAATTGCAATAAGTCTAACCGATGAACCATTTCTTGTTCATTTTCAGACAGCTGTTTGAGTTTTTGCGCCGTCTTCATATATTGATCATACGCTTCTTGATACTGCGAGAGAGCAGGTGCAATTTCATCTGCTCCAAATTGATCAAGCAAATGCAAATGATTTTCATCCTCCATTAACAGCTGATTATCGTGCTGTCCATGTATATCAAGCAAAAGCCGGCCAACTTCTCTTAAAATCGAGATGGTGACAAGCTTACCATTAATGCGGCAAATGCTTTTCCCGCTTTGATTGATATCACGGCGAAGAATCATCATTTCATCAGATGCATCAATTCCTTGCTCCTCGCAAAGGGCAAATACAGGATGATCTGCTGGTACAAGAAAAAGACCTTCCAGCTCTGCTTTTTTTTCGCCATAACGGACAAATTCGGATGATCCTCTTCCCCCTACGAGAAGTGAGACAGCGTCAATCATGATTGATTTTCCGGCACCTGTTTCCCCTGTTAGAACTGTGAGTCCTTTTTCAAACGAAACCGTTAACTCCTCAATGATTGCAAAGTTTTTAATGGTTAGTTCTGCTAACACTCATTTGACACCTCTTTTTGTAAACCTGATCTCTTTATAGAAGTTCTAAAATTTTAGACGAAACGGTATCCGTATCCTCTGGCGTGCGGCAAATGATTAAGATGGTATCATCCCCACAAATGGTTCCCATAATTTCTTCCCAATCTAAATTATCCATTAAAGCACCGATGGCTTGAGCGTTCCCAGGCATTGTTTTTAGAACGATTAAATGACTGGCAGCATCCATTTTAATAAATGCGTCCATTAAGGAACGCTTTAATTTCGATAGCGGGTTAAACCGCTGATCTGCAGGAAGGCTGTATTTATATGTTCCATTATTTGTTGGCACTTTGACTAAATGCAGTTCTTTGATATCTCTTGATACGGTCGCCTGTGTGATGTTATATCCATCCGCTTTCAAAATATCGACTAATTCGTCTTGTGTTTCGATTTCTTGGCTTGCGATAATTTCTCTAATCTTAATATGTCTTTGACCTTTGTTCATTTTGACCCCCCTAGGCGTTAGAATCTCAGTTTGTCTTTACGTTCTATGTTATATGATGCACACTTCAAAAAACAAGCATTACGTGAGAAACGGTCAATTCTGATCTTTTGACCATGTAAAAAGGAATAATAGCGAGCGATTATTCCGTTCAGCATGTAGACAAACCCTCGCATTCTTTGTCAGTCCTGCGCTCTGGTGCTCACGAATGCCAAATTCGCTTCGCGCCAGTACTCGTCCTTCCTAGACTGCAAAGGTTTTCTATCACGCTGAAAAGAAGACAAAGGGCTAAAATCAAGTTCATTTTAGCCCTTTGTCAACAATCTAAAAGGAATAATAGCGAGCTATTATTCCTTTTGTTTCAATAATTCATGTGTCAGCCGGCTCAGGACTGTTTTTCTTTTCTTTCAATACGGCATGGGCTTCTTTGACGACTTTTTCAAGTTCAGATACTGGAAGTGCCGTATTCTCTTCTTGATCGGGATGCAGGACCAAGTGGAGGAGAAATTCGATATTTCCATCTCCGCCTGTAATGGGTGAAAACGAAACATCCTTTACATCATAGCCTTCTTTTGCAGCAAATTGATTCATTTCTTCTAGCACACCAAGGTGTACAGAAGGTTCTCGCACAATGCCTTTTTTTCCAACAAGCTCTCTGCCCGCTTCAAACTGCGGCTTTACTAGCGCAATACAGTCGCCGCCTGGGATAAGAATATGCTTTAATGCGGGAAGAATGAGTTTGAGCGAGATAAATGATACATCAATAGATGCAACCTCTGGCAATCCTTCGGTGAAATCTGCCGGAACAGAATGGCGGAAGTTGGTGCGTTCCATGACGATCACCCGATCATCCTGTCGTAATTTCCACGCAAGCTGATTGTAGCCAACATCCACAGCATAGGATTTGACTGCTCCATTTTGGAGTGCGCAATCTGTAAATCCCCCTGTTGATGAGCCGATATCAATTAAAAGCTTTCCTTCAACGGTTAAATCAAATTCTTGAAGTGCCTTTTCGAGCTTTAGCCCACCTCGGCTGACATATTTCAGCGGATTCCCCTTCACAGTCAGCGGGGTATCACGAGCGATTTTTTCTCCTGGCTTATCCAAACGGTTTTCATTTGAATAAACGATCCCTGCCATAATGGCGCGTTTTGCTTTCTCTCTCGTTTCCATTAGTCCTTGTTCGACTAATAAAACGTCAAGTCGTTCTTTCTTTGATGTCATGATCCAATTCCTTTTCTTGGTGCTGCGGGAAACAGGTCACGTAACGTTTCAGCAACCTGCGTTTTCGTCAGTCCAATTTCCTCAAGTAGCGCATCAACACTTCCATGCTCAATAAATTCATCTGGAATGCCCATACGTTCTACTTTTATATGAGACGCTTTTTTGTCGTGAATATATTCTAATACGCTGCTGCCAAATCCACCTTGAAGCACCGCTTCTTCTATTGTTAAAATTGGCAAACCTTCAGACAGTATCTCATTTAACATGCCTTCATCAAGAGGCTTAATGAAACGTGCATTGACAACACGGATTGATTTACCTTCTTTTTGCAGTTCTTCTGCTGCCTGCAGCGCCATTTTAATGGTTGTACCGAATGTTAAAATGACAGCATCTTTCCCGGGACGAAGAACTTCCCAAGAACCAATTGGGATAGTTTTCAGCTGTTCATCCATTTTGACGCCTAGTCCATTTCCACGCGGGAAGCGCATGGCGATTGGGCCATTATCATATTGAATGGCTGTGTTGACCATATGCTGTCCTTCATTTTCATCCTTTGGCATCATGAGAACCATATTCGGCATATGACGCATGAAAGCAATGTCAAACACACCTTGATGTGTTTCTCCATCTGCACCGACAAGACCTGCACGGTCAATTCCAATGAACACATTGAGATTTTGACGGCAAATATCATGCAGAACTTGGTCATAGGCTCTTTGGAGGAACGTTGAATAAATCGCTAAAAATGGCTTCATGTCCTGTGTAGCAAGTCCAGCTGCCATTGTTGCAGCGTGCTGCTCTGCAATTCCAACATCAAACATTCGCTCTGGGAATTCTTTTGCAAACCCTTCAAGCTTTGAGCCAACAGGCATTGCAGGTGTAATCACGACAATCCGCTCATCTTCCCGTGCCAGCTTTCTGACGGTTTCACTGACGAGACCACTCCATGACGGTGCGGCTGCTGTCGGTTTTACAAAGTCACCTGTGTCGATTTTGTATGGTCCTGTTCCGTGCCATGTGCCGATCTTATCAGATTCGGCCGGCTTATAGCCCTTTCCTTTTTTCGTGATGACATGAAGGAGAACCGGGCCTTTTGTTTTCTTTGCGTACTCAAGATTCTCAAACAAATCTTCATAGGAATGTCCATCTACTGGTCCTAAGTAAGTAAAACCCATTTCCTCAAAGAACATACCAGAGACAAGCAAATATTTCAGACTGTCCTTGATACGTTCTGCTGTTGCAGCAAGCTTCCCTCCTACTGCTGGGATACGCTTGAATAAGTATTCAAGCTCGTCCTTTACCCATTGGTATTTACCAGCTGTACGTAGTCTGCCAAGCATTGTATGGATCGCCCCAACGTTTGGCGCAATACTCATTTCATTGTCGTTTAAGATCACAATCATGTCTTTTTTTTCATCCCCGATATGGTTCAGTGCTTCTAACGCCATACCGCCGGTTAGTGCACCATCGCCGATAATCGGGAGAATGTATTCATCTGTTCCTTTAATGTCACGCGCTGCCGCCATTCCCATTGCACCAGATAATGAGGTTGAACTGTGTCCAGTTTCCCAAACATCATGTTCACTTTCATTTCGTTTAGGGAACCCGCAGAGCCCTTTATACTGACGAAGTGTATCAAACTCGGCGCCTCTTCCAGTTAACAGCTTGTGAACGTAAGACTGATGTCCAACATCCCAAAGAAATTTGTCTTTCGGGCTGTCAAATACTTTGTGAAGTGCAACAGTAAGTTCAACGACACCAAGGTTTGGACCAATGTGCCCACCAGAGTTCGCTAACGACTCAATTAAAAACGTGCGAATGCCCGCACTCAGCTCCTCTAATTCTGCATTTGACATTCCTTTTAGAAACGTTGGATTTTTTATTGATAAAAGATCCAATCAGGATCAACTCGCTTTCAACAAAATTTCTATCTACATATATAATGCCTTATTCCTATGAAAACCAATTCAGGAATAAGAGTTGTCTCATCATGATAAACTGTTTACAGTTTACCACAATTGCTCGAGGACCCTCAAATCTAGGCTGTTTTTAGTGATCTCGTGAGGCAATCAGATCGCATAAATCATGCAGCAAGTTTTGCTCCAACTCAAGATTTGAGACAATTTCTTTCGCACGAGTGATATGTTCATCCAGCTTTTCTTTTGCTCCTGAAAGCGTTAATAAAGAAGGATATGTCGACTTTTCATTTGCTGTATCGGAGCCGATCCGCTTTCCTATTTTCTCTTCGCTGCCTTCAAGATCTAAAATATCATCACGGATTTGAAAAGCAATGCCAATATGATAGCTGAATTCTCTCAGCTTTCCGATCTCATCATCAGGTGCACCTGCCAGTATCGCACCAGCAACCACACTAAAGGTGAGTAGCTTTCCTGTTTTGCGGGCATGAATCGATTCTAATTCAGAAAGAGGGATTTGTTTCTGTTCTGCTTCCATATCATCAAATTGCCCGCCAACCATTCCGAGTGCACCTGCTGATGTAACAAGTTCATCGATGATTCGAAGCTTTTGATCAGCAGGTACATCGTCAGATAATTGCGATGTGATCAGACGGAAGCTTTCAGTGAGCAGCGCATCACCTGCAAGAACGGCTGTTGCCTCGCCGTATACTTTATGGTTGGTCGGCTTTCCTCTGCGCAGATCATCATCGTCCATACAAGGAAGATCATCATGTATCAAGGAATACGTATGAATCATTTCCACTGCACAACCTACTGGTATACCGTCTTCTTCCTTTTTCCCATACGCATTTAAAAGAGCAAGAACAAGCACAGGACGCAGTCTTTTTCCGCCAGCCTTCAGAGAATAAAGCATAGAAGATTTCAGCTCTTCTGGAATAGACAATTCTTGCACATATGTAAATAAATAGTCTTCAATTGCTTGTTTTCGTGTTGTTAAAAAATCGTTTAAGTTACTTGTCACCAGCATCTGCCTCCTTCACTGAAAAAGGAGCCAGTTCACCGTCCTCTTTTAAAATGAAATCCATTTGCTTTTCAACATGCTGTAATTTTTCATGGCAAAGTTTTGAGAGCGTCATACCCTCTTGGAAATAGTGGATAGCTTGTTCTAGCGGTACATCGCCTTCTTCGAGCTTTCCCACAATCTCTTCAAGTCCTTTCATGGCCTCTTCAAATGTCATTTGTTCTTCTTTTTGTTTATTTGATTCTGTCATGATGATTGCCCTCCTTCTCAATAACCTCACAAATCAGACGTCCATCCTTCATTGTAATCGTCAGTTGATCCTTCGTTTCTACTTGATTCACACTTTTAATGAGCTCATCTTCTTTATAGGCTAAACTATAGCCTCTTTCCATGACTTGAAGCGGATTTAATGCATTTAGTTTACCAAGAACCGATTGGAACTGCGAATGAATTGTTTTCATTTGCACATTCATGCTCCGAACGAGCTGTTCTGTTTCATTGGCGTGACGTTTTTTCGCCTGAAGCAGCTGCTCTTTTGGATGAAGCGGCTTCAGTCTATATGTTTGGCGGTCAAGTTGACTGCGTTTTTGTTCCATTTGTCTTGTCAGCTGTTTTTGAAAACGATCAAATACCATATCGAATTGCTGCTCTTTTTGCTCTTGTAATCGTTTTGGAAAACGGAAAGCATAGGAGGATTGAAGTGCCACAAGACGGTCTTTTGCTTGTGACGTTCGATTTTTTACCGCTCTTGTTAACCGAATGTCGATTGATTTGATTCGTTCGATTAAGTCGGCGGTGCTTGGAACAGCTAGTTCTGCTGCTCCTGTTGGTGTGGGTGCTCTCATGTCTGCAGTGAAATCACTAATGGTAAAGTCTGTTTCGTGCCCAACCGCAGAAATGATTGGAATGTCTGATGCGAAGATCGCTCTTGCGACTGCTTCTTCATTAAAGGCCCAAAGTTCTTCAATCGATCCTCCGCCTCTCCCGACAATCAAGACATCACAAAGCTGTTTTTCATTGGCTTCTTTAATCCGTTCCACAATCGAACGCGGAGCATTTTCTCCTTGGACTAATGCCGGAAGCACAATGATCTTGGCCTGCTGATAGCGCCGATTGATCGTGGTAATGACATCTCGAACAGCTGCTCCTGTTGGGGATGTAATAACACCAACAACCTCTGGAAATTCAGGAATTGTTTTTTTATAGCGCTCATCAAATAAGCCTTCACTTGCTAGTTTCTTCTTCAGCTCTTCATAGGCAAGATGAAGAGCACCAACACCATCAGGCTGCATTTCTTTTGCATATAATTGATAGCTTCCGCTCGGTTCGTAGACTTGAATTCCGCCTCGTACGAACACTTTCATCCCGCTCTTTGGTGAAAAAGGCAGCTTGGACGCGGAGCGCTGGAACATGACGGCTTGCATACGTGCATTTTCGTCCTTTAAGGTGAAATAAACATGCCCTCTTGAATGAATCTTCACATTTGATAACTCACCTTTGATCCAAATATCTTCTAAATGAGGGTCAACATCAAATTTTCTTTTTATGTATTTTGTAAGGGCTGTGACCGTCACAAAGGCTTTTTCACTCATGACGTATTCCTCCTCTTCAAAAACGCACATTCATCCACCGGCAGCACGCAGGTGGATGAATGGATCAAGCTTATGATAATGTACGTTTTGCTGATTTAACCGTATTGTGTGCAAGCATCGTAATTGTCATTGGACCCACTCCGCCAGGGACTGGTGTGATGTATGAAGCTTTTTCTTTTGCTGCTTCAAAGTCAACGTCCCCTACAAGTTTCCCTGTTTCTAGACGATTGACTCCTACATCAATGACAATAGCGCCTTCTTTAATTTGGTCAGCTTTAATAAAGTTTGCTCGACCGACGGCAACAACTAAAATGTCCGCTTTTAACGTATGTTCTGAAATGTTCGCCGTTCTTGAATGACAGTAGGTGACGGTTGCATTTTCGTTTAGTAGCAATTGTCCAACTGGTTTGCCGACGATATTGCTTCGTCCTACAACGACCACTTCTTTGCCAGAGAGATCCACACCTGTTTTGTTCAATAATTCAACAATACCTGCTGGTGTGCAAGGGAGGAATGTGTCTTCCCCAAGTAGCATTTTCCCGATATTTAGCGGATGAAAACCATCTACGTCTTTCTCTGGTGAAATTCGTTCAATGACGGCTTTTTCAGAAATATGTTTTGGCAGTGGAAGCTGAACAAGAATTCCGTGGAATTGATCATTTGCATTGTACTGATCAATCATCTTTAGCAATTCCTCTTCTGCTAAAGAAGCATCTAAATGATCAAGCTGGAAATGCATGCCCATGGCTTCTGCTGCTTTTTTCTTCCCGCGTACGTAAGAAAGTGAAGCCGGATCATCACCGATTAGAATAACGGCAAGACCAGGTGTGACTCCTTTTTGTTTTAGCTCTTCTACTTCTTTTGCTAATTGTTCACGCTTTTCTTTTGCTGTTTCTTTCCCATCGATGATTGTTGCTGTCATGTCGAATCCTCCTATTACTGCTTTAGGTCGTTTTTAATGTTTGAAAGTACACCATTTACAAATTTCGGCGCCTTATCGTCACCGAACAATTTAGCCAGTTCAATGGCTTCATTCATTGAAACACTCACCGGGATATCTTCTTGATATACCATTTCGTACACAGACAGCCTTAAAATGGCTCTGTCTACGTTCGCAATACGATCAAGTTTCCAATTCACAAGATGCTGTGAAATCATGTCATCGAGCTTGTCCTTTTGTTCGAGCACACCGAAAACCAGTTCCTCGAAAAAAGGATCTGATTCTTGTTCATCCAGCGCATGTGTAATGGCCTCTTTCGGATCAATATTGCTGACATCAATTTGAAATAATGTTTGTAGCGCCTTTTCTCTTGCAGTTCTTCTTTTCATTATTTACTCCTTTAACCACTTTATCCGCTTGTCGTTAAGCCATACAGAGATCATAACATATTTTGACCGCAGTCGCACCAAGATCCATGCGAGCTGTGACGAAAAACGAATCACTCCATGCGTGACGTAATCATCATGTTGAATTTTCCCAAAAATAGGCTTTAAAAAACCAAAGAGGCAATGCCTCCTTGGTTTCACTTCAACCCTTTTTACATTTCTTGATCAACTTCGGCTTCAGCTGTTTTTGTATCAAATTGAATGCCGACGACATGAATGTTGATTTCATTAATTGTTAAGGCCGTCATGTTTAAAAGGGTTTGACGGATATTTTCTTGAACAGCAGTGGATACCTTTGGAATGGATAGGCCAAATTCAACCACACAATACACATCAATTGTGATGCCTTCATCAGAGACATCTACTTTCACACCTTTACGGTGATTTTTCTTCCCAAAGCGTTCTGCCACATCAGCAGCGAAGTTGCCGCGCATTTCCGCAATTCCTTCGACCTCTGATGCAGCGATCCCAGCAATGACTTCAATCACTTCTGGCGCAATTTGCACTTTTCCCAATTGATCTTCATCAAGGTTCATTTCAAGCAAATTGTTTTCTGACACGATCATTCACCTCCGAAAGCTGTTATTATTTCATAATTTGATATGTTTCTAAAAACTTCGTATTAAAATTACCGCTCACAAATGTTTCGTGCTCTAGTAATCTGAGGTGGAATGGAATCGTTGTGTAGACTCCTTCAATGACGAATTCTTGAAGCGCACGTTTCATTCTTGCAATTGCTTCTTCTCTCGTTTTACCATATGTGATCACTTTCGCAATCATACTATCGTAATATGGCGGAATCACATAACCAGGATAAGCGGCAGAATCAACACGTACTCCTAAACCGCCTGGCGGAAGGTACATTTTAATTTCACCAGCAGAAGGCATGAAATTTTTCTCAGGGTTCTCTGCATTAATACGACATTCAATCGCCCATCCTTCGTATACAACATCCTCTTGAGTAAGGGAAAGCTTTTCACCAGAAGCTACTTTGATCTGTTCTTTGATCAAATCAACACCAGTGACCATTTCCGTTACAGGATGCTCTACTTGGATACGTGTATTCATTTCCATGAAGTAAAACTTCTCTTCATTATAATCGTAAATGAATTCAACCGTTCCGGCACCTGTGTATTCAACAGCTTCGGCTGCTTTTACGGCAGCTTCACCCATTTGCTCACGAATATCTGCATTTAGTGCAGGTGATGGCGTTTCTTCCAGAAGCTTTTGCATTCTTCTTTGGATAGAACAATCACGTTCACCTAAGTGAATAGTATTTCCATGTTGATCAGCAAGGACTTGAATTTCAACGTGTCTAAAGTCTTCAATGAATTTCTCCAAATAGACACCTGGGTTCCCGAAGTTTTGTGCTGCTTCCTGCTGCGTGATGGTGACACCGTTAATGAGCTCTTCTTCTGTGCGAGCCACACGGATACCTTTACCACCGCCGCCTGCAGTTGCTTTAATAATGACAGGATACCCAATACCAGCTGCTGTTGAAACAGCATCATCAAGATCTTTTACAATTCCTTGAGAACCAGGGACAATTGGAACACCAGCTTGCTTCATTGTTTCTCTTGCCACATCTTTCGTTCCCATTTTGGAAATTGCTGACGCAGTTGGTCCAACAAAGATGACATTACATTCCTCGCAAAGCTCTGCAAAGTCTGCATTTTCAGCAAGGAAACCATATCCTGGATGGATGGCATCTGTACCTGTTAGTTTTGCCACACTGACAATATTTGTCACATTTAAATAACTATCTTTTGAAGCAGTCGGTCCGATGCAATATGCTTCATCAGCCATTTGAACATGCAGCGCATCACGATCCGCTTCAGAAAATACCGCAACTGTTTCAATTCCAAGCTCTTTACAAGCACGGATGATTCTAACTGCGATTTCTCCTCTGTTTGCAATTAATAGCTTTTTAATCATGATCGTACTCCTTACTCTGCTTTCACTAGAAAGAGGGGTTGTCCGAATTCTACAAGCTGACCGTTTTCAGCTAATACTTCGACGATTTCGCCTTTTACTTCTGCTTCGATTTCATTAAACAGTTTCATCGCTTCAACGATACATACAACTGAGTTTTCCTTCACTTTAGAACCTGTTGTCACATATGGATCTGCTTCTGGTGAAGAAGAAGCGTAAAATGTGCCAACCATTGGGGATGTGATTTTATGCAGGTTTTCAGACGCGGCTTTCTCTTGTGCAGGGGCTTCGGTCTGAGCTGGAGCTTGTGCTTTAGGAGCTTGTTGAGCTGGAGCTGCTTGGACAGGAGCCACTGGTGCTTGTGCCGCAACTTGCTGAACGACTTCTTTATTTTTCTTTAACTTGATTTTTGCACCTTCGTTTTCGTACGTAAATTCATCAATTGTTGATTCGTCAATTAATTTAATTAGTTCATGAATCTCTTCAATTTTTAACATGGATTTGCACCCCTATGTATGGATTTATCTTTTTTTATAGGCTAGTACTAAAAGTACATACTATAACCATCTTACAGGAGGATTTCGTTGAATTCAACTATTAATGTGATGAGACACCTCGCGCAAGCACCTGAAAAAGGGCGTCAACCCGCATGAAAAAACGCCCTTTTCAGAAAAGGGCGCTTGTGCATTTTTTATTGATTCGATGGCTCAAAAGTGACGGCTACGTTATCAAGCCCTCTCATTTCTTTTGTGACCAAATCAATAATATCTGCTGCTTGGGACTTTGATTTTTTATCAGAACGAACCGTGATGTTCACTTTATCTCCTTCTGCACTGACGAGCGCATCTTTATATCCTTTTGTTTTGATTAATGTCTCCAGCTGACGCTCTGTTCCTTCTGCCTCACTAAGCGCTGTCATTTGATCATAAGCTTCACTTTTTTCTTGCGCTGTTGCATCATCGCTAGACACGATTTCGTTATACTCTTCACGCTGCTTGCTGCGCTTATCTTCCAGTTCAAGTCTGTAGGTTGTGAAAAGTTCATCGTCGGTCTGCTCTGAAACAGCCTTTCCTTCTTCTCCACTTGTTTCAACATCTTCTTGTTTCGCATTGGTTTCTTTGTCAGTTGATTTCTCTTCTGCATTCTTTTCGGTTCCTTTATCAGTCCCTTTTTCTGGCTCAGCCTTTTTCTCTTCCATTCCTTTTGATTTTGTATCTTCTACTGTCACAGCATTCTCACCTTGTGGGGACATGATATAGTACACACTTAATACGACAACTAAACTTAGCATCGTTAATAGCCAAACCGTTTGTTTTTTTAACATCATTCCGAATCCTCCTTGATTTTTTTAGGGGCAACAGCCACTCTATGGCTCGGTACATCAAGCACTCGTGTAACCGCTTCAATGATGGTTTTCTTTATTTGAACGTTGTCTACTCCTTGAGCAACAACGAGGACACCTCGAATGTCTGGCTTTTTCGTTTGGACAACAACAGGTGTTTCTTCATTGCCATTTTTAATAATGACAACCTCTTCTTCTTTTGTTTGATCCGTGACACTTCGCACGCCGCCTTCTTTGTCTGTTTCCTCGGTCGTAGTGCTTTTATTGGATTTGTTTTTTTCAAACACTTTTAAAGAAGTTGCGTCTACATTTACCACGATGGATACATCCTCAACACCAATGATCGTTTCTAAAATCTCTTTCAGCTGATTTTCGTATTCTTGTTCAACATCCTCTATCGAGTTGTTTGACTTACCTGAAGAGGATGGTTTGAACACCGCCTGCTCTTCTGAGGATGTTTTTTTAGACGCAGGAACAGCAGCCTCTTGTTTGCTTGATGGCGGTGACAAAATTTGACTGACTAACATGAATGACACGCCGATGATGAAGACAAGCAGTAAGTAATGGTGCTTCGTTAATTTTGGTTTCCCTTCACCTTTTTCAGGTGCTTGGAACATTGATTTCAGTTTTTGTCTCCAGTCCTTGTTATTCATGATCTGCTGCGTCACCTCCCTCAATGTTGAGCGCAATGTGTTCAGGCCTTGTATTCCAAACATCTGCAAGCGTCTCTTTCACCCTCGCCATCTCTTTTGCTGACGTCTCGGCGCTTTCCTCCTTTTGCCTGGAGAGATCAATGTCGACCTTTGCCACCATTTCTACAGCATCACCTGTGAGCGGGACAAGGACTGCTTTGATGCGAAATTGATCTGCCTCCATATTCTGATCAAGGTGCTCCTCATCTGCCAACACTTCTACGTGTTTCATTTCATAGCTCTCCTTCTCCAGTGGCTCCTTTGCGCTTTTTTCTAGTTGGACAGCCATTTGCTTTAAAATATATGCACGCTGTGAAGCTTGTATTTCTTTTTTTTCTAAATTCATCTGATTTTTTATTTCTTCTGATTGCGCTTGGTCCTTCCCTTTCATGATTTCTGAGAAAATTTGGTCAGGATCTGCCCGGAATAACGCAAAGATCGGATTGAGCATCACCACAATTAACAGTAAGCTGACGACCATTTTTGCATACTTCTGCATGCTTGAATTGGGAAGCAAAAGATCAATCACAATCGCAAATAAAATAAATAGGATAATACTTGTGATCCATTCTGTGAGAAAACTCAAATGGTGTCCCCTCCTTACTTCATCATCATGGTGAGGTTGCCAGCTGTGATGATAACGGTAATGCTTAAAAAGAACATAAGCGATACAACAGCTAATGCAGCAAATATATAAAGAACACTTTTTGAAATGACATCAAGGCAGCTAATAATCGGCCCGCCCCCTAAAGGCTGAAGAATCGCAGCGGCCAATTTATAAATCAGAGCGAGCGACAGCACTTTAATCGCTGGGAAAGCCGCAATTGAAATCAAAATGGCAACGCCTACAAGGCCAACCGTATTTTTCAGCAGCACAGAGGCGCTGATAACGGTATCTGTCGCATCAGTAAACATTCTGCCAAGGACAGGGATGAAATTTCCGGTAATAAACTTGGCTGTGCGAAGAGCGATGCCATCCGTGATAGCAGCAGATGCCCCCTGTACTGAAATGACGCCGAGGAATACAGTTAAAAAAACAGCGAGCCCGCCAATGGCGACATTTCTTAACAGCTGGGCAAGCTGGGTCACTTTGTATTGTTCGGTCAATGTACTGACGATGCTCAAGATCGCTGATAAAAAGATGAGCGGAAGAACGACATATTGAATAAAAACACCGCTCGTGTTCATTAAAAACAAAATCACAGGATGAAAGAATCCGGCTGAGACAAGCCCGCCTGATGAGGCAATAAGTGCTAATAAAAGAGGAATAAGAGCAAGAATAAAACTAGTCATCGTTTGAATGGCTTCTGTTGCATAAGAGATCGCAACATGAAAACTGTTTAATGCAATAATGATAAGCACCATATAAACAAGAGCGTATGCAACTTTACTAACAGTGCTTTGTTCAAACGCATTTTGCAAAAGCTGCAAAAGCGAACAAAAGATGGTGAGTAATATAAGTGTACCTAAGAGCTTTCCATTGGCAATCAGCTCATGAAACAGATAATGAACAAAAGCCTTCAGCCACGTTTGGGGAGACAGCTCTTTATCGCCATCGATCATTTCCTTCACTGTACCTTTTTGGCTTTCAGGCAGAAAGCCGCCATACTCGTCCAATATCGTTTCCCAAAAGTCACTGATAGAATGAAGCTCTAAGGCATCAGCCTGTCCACCCGCAACTTCTTCTGCGACCGGTTCTTCACTTGATAAAGGCACACTTTCTTCTGCACCTGCATACGGAACGATCATCCAAAAGAACATCATAAACCCTAGCACAGCTGTCACCCGTTTCATCATCATCACCTCTTTTCCATCAAGTCATGGACGGGATCATACCTAGGATCGTCTCAATGATGACCGTTAAAATCGGTACCGCCATGACCAAAATAAGAATTTTGCCGCCAAGCTCTATTTTTGAAGCGATGGCGCCTTGTCCAGCATCCTTTGTGAGCTGGGCACCAAATTCTGCAATATAGGCAATGCCAATGATTTTCAAAATGGTTTCAACGTATTTCATATTGACGCCTGCACTTGCTGCAATTTTTTCAATCATGGAGATAATGGCATAGATTTGATCGATTAAATAAAGGAAAATGACACACCCAGTAAACACAACAAGCATAAAGGCGAAGGTTGGCTTTTGTTCTTTGACGATTAATGCTAGAAAAGTAGCGATTAAACCAAGTCCAACAATTTGAATAATTTCGATTTGTAAGCCCTCCCCTATCCTTGAAATAGAAATACGGCTTTAATCTTCTTAAACAAATCATCCACAATGGTAGCAACCATAAATAAAATGTAGATAAATCCAAGCAGTGTCACCCACTGTGCGTACTCTTTTTTCCCCATTTGATCTAAAATCGTATGGAGAAAAGCCACGACGATACCCACTCCCGCAATTTGGAAAATGACGTTTACATCAACGCCCATGCTCTCGACTCCCTTCTTCTCACATCAATAACAGAATCAGTAGTAACCCACTTAGAAAACCAAGACTTCTCACCATTTTTTCATTTTTCGCTTGGGCAACTTCAGCTTCTTTTTCCTCTGATTCCAAATGGCCTAAAGCTAGCTTGATATATTTTTGCTGAGCCGTCACATCATGCTGACCAAGGGTTTCTCCAAAGTGCTTCAGCGCCTCATATTCGCCTTTTTTTAATACGGTTTTTTTCCATACATCCTCTAGACTTTCATTCCATGCATGCCTCGCAGAAAAGGTTCCAACGTTGAGTTTTTCTGCAAATTGTTCAAATAGCCGATTCACAGGCGGTCCTACTTGGGACGCAATTTGGTCAGCGGCTCTAGCTAAAGGTGTTTGACCATACATAATTTCAGCTTCAAGAGATTGGAGTGCAAACCGGAGCTGGCGGATTTGCTTTGGCCGATCACTGTACCGCTTCGCAAACTCGAATCCTCCCCATGTCGTAGCCGCAACAATGAAAATAGCACCAATAAGCTTTAACATACGTCCACTCCCCGCCTCCTCTTCAGCTCTTGTCCCTCTTGGTCAAATATCCGTCCGATTGTGCCAGGCCCTTTTTCTCTATTTAATTCCACATATCGATCAAACACACGAAGCTGCCATAACGGTTCAAATGATGGCCGTTTAGATAAGTCTTCAAGAGAATACCCATGAGCTGAGACGATAATGGTGACTCCAGCATGGATTGCTTCTAGCAGTGCCTGTACATCTTCACTTTTTCCGATTTCATCGACAATGATGACTTCTGGGCTCATGGACCTGATCATCATCATTAACCCTTCAGCCTTTGGGCACGCATCAAGTACATCAATCCGGTGCCCAAAAGAATGCTGCGGCACTCCTCTTATACAACCTGCGATTTCAGATCGTTCATCTACAATCCCTGTTTTTCTAGGAGAAATGGTTGTTGTTCCTGTACTGACAAGACGTGCTAGATCACGCAGCAATGTCGTTTTCCCGGTTTGCGGCGGACCTATAATCAGTGTGTTACACCAATGTTTTTCATATAAATAAGGGAGAAACGGCAGAGCAATTCCGATCTTCTCTTTTGCGATGCGAATATTAAATGAAGAAATATCTCTTAAGCCTTTGACGAATCCATTTTCGACGATGACCTTTCCAGCAAGCCCAACCCGATGTCCGCCAGATATGGTGATATAGCCCTGTTTTAACTCTTCCTCAAGTGTGTACATGCTGTAATTACTGAGCCTGCCTAATAGCTGAGCCGCATCTTCACCTGTTGTATGATAGGAAAGAAAGCGGGGTTTTCCTCCTTGCATCAGCTCAATTGGGCGATCGGTGCGAATGCGGATTTCTTCTATTTGCGCCCACTCTGCTTCTTTTAACATGCTGAGTTCTTGTCCAATTGAGTGCGGGAGAATATCCAACAAACTCCGCAACGAATTCCCCTCCTTTTTTTCTTCTCTAAAATGTATGATGCATGCCGTTAATTATGCCAAGCCATTTCACTTATAAATTCCAACAAGAATAAATACGACACCAATGAAAATAAACACAAGCTTCGCATAGGATAACTGCCCTGCAATTTGGTAGATTCCAATCGTCATCGTGATAATAAAAATGAGCGGCCCGATGATCGCTAATATACTATTGATGACAACCGCTTTACGCACATCATTAGTCACTAAAATGAGGATGGCGGCCGTCAGTTCAATCGAGGCAGATAAAAACCTCATCCCTGCCATGGCAGCAACTGATGGGTGTATACCCGGGAGAAATTGTTTCATATAGAACCTCCAGCTTTTTTTACACTATATGCTTCACTAGCTAGAAGTAGTCTTGTTTTTAAAAAGGAAGAGAGATGGATGAGAGAATAGAGTAAGGGGTGTCATAACGAGGCGTCCTATTTTTCAAATAAAAAAAGACTGTAAACACGAGGTTTACAGTCTCAGATAGTTGACAAAGGGCTAAAATGAACTTGATTTTAGCCCTTTGTCTTCTTTTCAGCGTGATAGAAAACCTTTGCAGTCTAGGAAGGACGAGTACTGGCGCGGAGCGAATTTGACATTCGTGAGCACCAGCGCGCAGGACTGACAAAGAATGCGAGGGTTTGCCTACACGCTGAGACTGTAAACACGAGGTTTACAGTCTCTCTGTTCATTACGCTCTTGAAACGTATGAACCGTCAGATGTATTGATCACTAGTTTATCACCTTGGTTCACAAAGAAAGGAACGTTCACGATTAAACCAGTTTCTGTTTTTGCAGGTTTTGATCCACCTGATGTTGTATCGCCTTTAATACCAGGCTCTGTTTCTACTACTTCTAGTTCTACAGTGTTTGGAAGTTCTACTCCAAGTGTTTCATCACCGTACATGACGATTTGAACCGACATATTTTCAAGCAAATATTTCAGCTCATCTTTGATTTGCGCTTCGCTTAGTTCAAGTTGTTCGTATGAACTTGTATCCATGAATACATGCTGATCGCCATTTGCATATAAATATTGCATTGTTTTTGTTTCAATTTGCGCTTTCGCTACTTTTTCACCTGCACGGAATGTTTTCTCTTGAATCGCACCTGTACGCAGGTTACGCAGTTTCGAACGGACAAACGCTGCGCCTTTTCCTGGTTTTACGTGTTGGAAATCCACTACACGCCAAATACCGCCGTCCACTTCAATTGTCAGGCCTGTACGAAAATCGTTTACTGAAATCATTTTGTCATCCTCCTACATTTCACCATCATAATATGATAAGTTCTTTCGGTGAGTGGGTCAATCGTTTATTGCCGTCAGCTGTCAGGACAATATCATCCTCAATTCTCACGCCGCCGACATCCGGCAAGTAAATGCCTGGTTCAACTGTCACAACCATTCCCTCTTCTAACACGACATCTGAGCGCGAGGAAAGGCCAGGTGCTTCATGTACTTCCATACCAAGACCATGTCCAGTCGAATGCCCGAAGTATTGACCGTAGCCATACTTTTCAATGATGTCTCGTGTGATGCGATCAGCTTCTTTTCCTGTTAAGCCTGGCTTGATTTTATCCACACCAGCGTTTTCTGCTTCTAATACGATATGATAAATTTCCTTTAATTTGTCGCTTGGTGTTCCTACAGCAATGGTTCTAGTCATGTCTGAACAATAGCCTTTATAATAGGCACCGAAATCCAGTGTCACCAAGTCGCCAGATTCAATCACCTTTTCGCTCGCTCTCCCGTGTGGCAGGCTTGAACGAACGCCAGAGGCAACAATCATATCGAATGAAGATCCTTCTGCCCCTTCTTTTCTCATGAAAAATTCAAGCTCGTTCATGACCGCAATTTCTGTCAGGCCCGGCTTGATGTACGTGAGAATATGATCAAAGGCATGATCTGCAATCTTCGCAGCTTCCTCTAATATCTTAATCTCTTCATTAGACTTAATCAAGCGCAACTTTTCAACTGATTCTGAGACTGGAACAAGCTCGATACCGCTTGCTTTCCCCGAGTACTGCTGGTAGGTGGCAAATGTCATATGGTTTTGTTCAAAACCAAGACGTTTCACCCCAAATTCGTTTGCCGTTTGGACAGCAGTTTCCACAATGTTTCCTTTATGTTCAATGATGTCATAGCCCTTTACTTGATCCTTTGCTTGCTCCGTGTAACGAAAATCCGTAATAAAGGCGGCTCGATCCTTTGAAACGATGGCAAGACCGGCTGATCCAGTAAAACTCGTCATATAATGTAAATTAAAGCTGCTCGTAATCACTAAACCATCTATGTCTAATTCGGCTAAAAGTTTTCTTAGTTTTTCAAGTTTCATGATACTGCTCCCCCTTCACTGACTAAATAACGAATCGCCAATTTATATCCTTCTAAACCAAGTCCAACGATTTGACCTTGACATACTGGAGCAAGAACCGAATGATGGCGGAATTCCTCTCTTTTATGAACATTTGTGATATGTACTTCGATGACAGGTAACGTAATACTTGCAATGGCATCTCTCAGTGCATAGCTATAGTGGGTAAAAGCACCCGGGTTAAACACGACGCCATCGTACTGATCTTCTGCTTCATGGAGCGCATCGACCAAATCTCCCTCGTGATTCGATTGAAAGAACGTCAATTGAATATTTGCTCTTTCTGCAAACTGAAACAAATCTGTTTCTAAATCTGTTAATGTTTTACTTCCATAAACTCCTGGCTCTCTCTTGCCGAGCCTATTTAAGTTGGGCCCATTCAGCACTAGAAAATGAGGCATATGACCACTCCTTCACCCTAATTCACTCTATATCGATGTCTGTTTCTTTTTCCTTAGAAACCTTTCGTTTCCAAAAATAATTTTATCATATGAATGGTGGATTTACACTTTATTCTGTCTTTTTCCCGAGTGCCCTTGCAAGCTTCTGACTCGTTAATTCATTGTATTCAAATGAAATACTGTATCCGACAAACATGCCATATAAAATATATAGGCAAAATGTCGTCACAATGGTGCTTTGCTGCAAATCTTGCACTTGCTTCACATCGGGGAATATAGGATTAAATACATAAAAAACAAGCAGCCACAAAACCCCTCCATAAATCAGTCCCATCCAAAAACCTTTGATCCGTTTGAGCAGTCCATAATAAATAAAGGCTGCCCCAATAGATAAAATCCCTAAAAGTACAATACTCATAAATGTACCAAGTCCGCCTTTTTTCCATTCACCAAGCACAAATGGCTGCAACAGCATATTTGGACTCACCTCTGAAAAATGAAACACATGGGTCAGAAATCCGATAAAGCCCCAAAAAACTCCGCCGACAAAACCTGTGGCTGCTGCCCTTGCCACCATTGAAGACGTTTGTACTGATTGATTTTTTTCTTCTTGGTTTTTCTTTTCATCACGTTTCATATGAACACCTCCAGCAAGTAGTATGTCCAAAATGTCATGAAAAAAAAGGATTTCCGTGCGAGAGTGTAAAATTTTTATAACAGGGTATACTGGCTAAAAAGAGGTAGATAGAATTCTAGTAGATAATCGACCTGTGAGCTAGTGATTTCCCCTCTTTTCCTGTACAATAAAGGTATAAGGAAATGCATGTAAATTACAGGAAACAGGCAGGTTGATGAAATATGTCCAATCAAACAAAACCTCCAGCATATGGAGGGCAGGCAGTTGTGGAAGGTGTCATGTTCGGAGGTAAAATGAACTATGTGACAGCGATTCGGCGTAAGGATGAGTCGATTGAGTTTTTAAAGCTTCCCCGGACCTCCAATAAACGAACCGCCTTTCTTAAGAAAATCCCTTTTGTCAGGGGTGTTGCTGCACTTGTTGAAGCAAGCGCAAACGGCAGTAAGCACTTAAACTTCTCCAGCGAGCGCTATGACTTAGATCCTTCTGAAGATCATTCTCTTGAAAAAGAACAAAAAAGCTCGAAATTATCAATGATCTTCGGCATTGCTGTGATCGGAGTTCTCTCTCTTCTTTTTAGTAAATTTGTCTTTACTTTAGTGCCTGTCTTTTTAGCTGAACTTGTGCGTCCGGTGTTTTCTGGAAACTTCGCACAAATTGCAGTGGAAACATTCTTTAAATTGATCCTGTTATTAGGCTATATTTACTTTATTTCCATGACCCCTTTAATTAAAAGGGTATTTCAATATCATGGGGCAGAACATAAAGTCATAAACTGCTATGAACAGAATCTTGACATCACAGTGGAAAATGTCCAAAGCCAATCTCGCCTGCATTATCGATGCGGCAGCAGCTTTATTTTATTCACTGTCATTGTCGGCATGTTCGTCTATTTACTCGTACCGACAGATCCTTTATGGGTGAGAGTTCTGAATCGCTTGGCGCTTATCCCGGTTGTTCTGGGCATTTCATTTGAAGTGCTTCAGCTCACAAACAAACTCCGTGACGTGCCAGTGCTTAAAGTGCTTGGCTATCCTGGCCTTTGGCTGCAATTGCTCACAACAAAAGAACCCTCTGATGATCAAGTCGAGGTAGCCATTGCAAGTTTTAATGAACTTCTTCGTTTAGAGGAAGCATCTGCGAAACAAGCATCAGATTCTGCTCATCAAGTGATCTAGTTTATAAATCCGGTAAATTCTTTCGGAGGTGGACAGTTATGAATCGCCGAGTACATCCTGCTTTTACCATTATTTTCGCTTTAGGTGTTTTGGGATTTGTGTATTTACTCACAACGAATCCAAGCAGACTCTTTACAATGCTGCTATCAGTTGTGATCGTTGGAGCGGTTCTATTTTTCTTATTTAGATGGCTGATGAATCGAAGAACTGGAACAGAAGGAAATCTTTATCGTAAAGCAGTCAAACAATCAAAACGTCGCTACCAGCAGCCTAAACCAAAAACGAAAAGCCAGATGAAAAACCGGGTCACTCATTTGCGAAGCGTGCCGACTGACCACAAGTCGAAGCCCGTCCTTCTCAAAAAGAAAAGCCAAACACATTTGACAGTCATTGAAGGTAAGAAAAACAAAAAGAAAAATCGCGCCTTATTTTAAAATGTCCAGCTCTTTAAAAATTGCTCGGCCTTCTGTCTGCCTAGATCGACGAGCGCCTTTTTCTTTTCTGTCATCAGCTGAAAATCAGTGGCAATGACGTGTTCTACAGGAATAAAAATAATATGACGTTCGTGTTTTGTGGCAATATGTCTTTCGTCATGAGCACCACGCATCGTTTCAAATAGAGCGCCAAACAATTCAAACGCATTGCGGATGGAATGTTGAGGGCGTTCTTTTTCGTTTGGGGTTAATGTGACACCGACAAACGGTCTTTTTTTCTCTTCTGCAAATAGCCAAATGGGAAAGTTGCTGAGCACGCCGCCATCCACTATGGTACAAATTCCTTTTGAAGACCTCAGTTTGACAGGTTCGAAAAAATACGGCAGACTGCAGCTCATCCGAATGGCTCTGGCAACAGAAAACCGTTCTGGATTTAACCCATAGGAAGGAAGGTCATCTGGAAGGACAAGGATTTTGCCATTTGTTAAATCAGAAGCGACGATTTTGAGCGTATCTTTTTTCAGATCCCCGAATACGGTGACGCCTTTTCGTTTTAACACGTCTGTCAGCCATTTTTCTAGACGGTCACCTTTGTAAAGGCCAAGACGCCAATAAATAGACACCCACCTGAGCATTTTAAACGGGATGAATTGACACCTTCGATCAAGCAATTGATGCTCATCCATTTCGTCTAACAGCTCCCGAATCTCCTGACTCGTAAAACCCGCTGCGATGAGTGAAGCAATGATCGCTCCCGCACTTGTTCCAGCGAGACGGACAAATTGAAACCCTCTTGCTTCAAGCGCTTCATAGGCGCCTGCAAGTGCTGCACCCTTAATGCCTCCACCTGAGAACACACCATCTATCTTCATCAAGGAGCCCCCTTTTCTGTCACACTATTAATAGTGTAGGAGCATTTGCCTTTCATTAGAACTATATTCAAAAAGGACACCCATGCTAAGGGTGTCCTTTCAGCGTGTAGACAAACCCTCGCATTCGGTGTCAGTCCTGCGCTCCGGTGCTCACGAATGTCAAATTCGCTCCGCTCCGATGCTCGTCCTTCCTAGGGCTGCAAAGGTTTTCTTTCACGCTGGAAAGAAGACAAAGAGCTAAAACAAAGTGCATTTTAGCCCTTTGTCAACAATTTAAAAGGACACCCTTCGACAGGTGTCCTTTTTCTTAAGATTCTTGATTTGTTTGTTCGTTTTTCTTTTGAATCGCTTTCAGCTGAACGGATCGCTCATCGTTTTCTTCAAAGAATTGGACAAGATCGCCGATGCGGTCAATGCTGTTCCAGCTGAGATGATGCTCAATACCTTCTACATCATCATAAATTTTCTCTTCATCTACACCAATGATTCTTAAAAATTGCTCTAGCAGTTCATGTCTGTATACGAGACGTTTTCCAATTTTTTTGCCTTTCGGGGTTAAAATTAGACCACGATATTTCTCATAAATGAGGTATTCATCTTTATCTAGCTTCTGAACCATTTTTGTTACAGAGGAGGGATGGACAGCGAGGGCTTCTGCAATATCAGATACTCTTGCATATCCTTTTTCTTCTATCAGCATATAAATTTGTTCAATATAATCTTCCATACTAGGTGTAGTCATAAAACCCCTCCAAAATGCACCTTTACTTAATAATCATAACAATTCTACACCATCGCTCATTAAAAAACAAGAAGAGTCCTTCGTCTTAACGCTTGTAATTCCAATCATCTGTGGCGTATTTCGTTTTGGCGAGGTGATGAACAAATGCCAACTCTTCATCTGTCAGCTCATAAGGCACAAGCTCGATATTTAATCCTTTTTCAAACCCTCGTTTAAATGCAACACGCGCATCGTCTATCGTACATGTTCGATCTGAAATTTCATTGATCGCCACCGCTTTGTTTTTAAAGCTGCGCTGCATCCGCTCTCTCACCCGATCGTTTGGATAAAGAAATAAATCAAACAATTTATCCTCATCAAGATCAATTAAAATCGAGCCATGCTGGAGGATCACACCTTTTTGTCTTGTTTGCGCACTGCCTGCTACTTTTCTGCCTTCTACAACAAGCTCGTACCATGAAGGCGCATCAAAACATACAGACGATCTTGGATTTTTTAAGCTTTCTTTTTCTTTTTCTGTACGAGGAATAGCAAAATACGCATCGAGTCCCAGTTCTTTAAAGCCCTCTAAAATCCCTTCTGAAATGACGCGGTATGCCTCTGTCACCGTCGCCGGCATCTCTGGGTGCTCTTCTGACACGATGACACTGTAGGTCAATTCCTGATCATGAAGAACGCCGCGGCCTCCTGTAGGCCTGCGAACAAATCCAAGACCATAGCGCTCAACCGCTTCCATGTTGATTTCTTTTTCAACATGTTGAAAATATCCAACAGATAATGTCGCTGGATTCCAACCATAAAAACGGATCACAGGCGGGATCAGCTTCTCGCTATGCCAATAAAGCAAGGCTTCGTCCATTGCCATGTTAAAGGCAGGGTCTTGGTTTCCTGTATCAATGAAACACCATTTCTCTTTTTGCATATAAAATCCCTTCTCTTTTACGTAGTCAACGTTAGATGACGGTGGTGACCACCGATTTTCTCTCTTCATCAGTCTATCAAATAGGGAAGGAATTGAAAATAATTCTTACCATTTATGATGACAAGTTTCTTTTGCTTTACTATAATAGTATTTGTCTAAAACGTACCATCAGACAGGTGACTGTGCTGATGCTCAAGAAGGAGTCGAGTCGTATTGCCAATATTCAACTATATCGTCCTCTCACTTTGTGGACTTTTCGTTCTTTATTCCATCGGCAGTTACATTTATCAGCAGCGCATTATGAAAACGCTGACGGAAGCAGAATTTATCAAAGGTTACCGCAAAGCCCAACTCATTGATGTGAGAGAACCAAATGAGTTTGAAGGTGGACATATTTTAGGCGCAAGAAACATTCCCCTTTCACAATTAAAGCAGCGCAAAAATGAAATACGCCCTGACAAGCCTGTTTATCTCTATTGCCAAAATAATTTGAGAAGCGGAAAGGCTGCTCAAACGTTACGTAAAAATGGCTGTCGTGAGATTTATAATTTAAAGGGCGGCTTTAAAAAATGGGGCGGCCGCATTAAAACAAAGAACTAACAAAAAAGACTCTGGGAGCTATTGCCCCCCATGAGTCTTTTTATTTTCTTTCAAAAACCAGCACTGGATTCCGTGCAGCCTTTGTTTCATCCATTCGTTTCACAACGGTTGTATGTGGTGCTTCCTGTACGATTTCTGGGTTCTCTTCCGCTTCTTTTGCAATTTGAATCATCGCTTCAATAAATGCATCAAGGGTTTCTTTTGATTCTGTTTCAGTTGGTTCAATCATGATACATTCCTCTACATTGAGCGGGAAGTAAATCGTTGGCGGATGATAGCCAAAATCAAGTAATCGTTTGGCAATATCCAGTGTCCGCACACCTAGTTTCTTTTGACGTTTACCTGAAAGGACAAATTCATGCTTACAGTGGCGGTCAAATGGCAAATCATAATGAGCACATAAGCGGCGCATCATATAGTTTGCATTCAACACCGCATGATCAGTTACAGCCTTTAAGCCGTCTGGTCCCATAGAGCGGATATACGCATACGCTCTGACATTGATACCAAAGTTCCCATAGAACGGTTTCACACGGCCGATGGATTCTGGACGATCGTAATCAAAGAAATAACGACCTTCTTTCTTCACAAGCACTGGCTTTGGCAAATATGGAATCAAATCCTTTTTCACGCCAACTGGACCTGAACCAGGGCCTCCTCCTCCGTGTGGACCTGTAAAGGTTTTATGAAGATTTAAGTGAACCACATCAAATCCCATATCCCCCGGTCTTGCTCTGCTTAATACGGCATTTAAGTTCGCTCCATCATAATAGAGCTTCCCGCCTGCTCCGTGGACGATTTCAGCCATTTCTAAAATATTTTCTTCAAAAAGGCCAAGTGTATTTGGATTTGTGAGCATGAGAGCCGCCGTTTCTTCATTGACAACACGGCGCAGGTCGTCTAAATCGACAAGCCCATGTTCATTAGATGCCACCGTAATCGTTTCAAATCCAGCCACTGTTGCAGATGCGGGATTTGTTCCATGAGCAGAATCAGGCACGATGACTTTTGTTCGTTTATGATCTCCTCTTGCTTCATGGTATGCACGAATCATCATGAGCCCCGTCCATTCGCCATGTGCTCCTGCCGCAGGCTGTAATGTCACGGCGTCCATTCCTGTAATTTCTTCTAAATGGTCACCTAAATCATAAAGTAACTCTAATGCACCTTGCACAGTGTCTGCCTCTTGAAGTGGATGCACGTTCGAGAAACCTGCAAGACGTGCCACCTTTTCGTTAATCTTTGGATTATATTTCATCGTACAAGAGCCTAGAGGATAAAAGCCAGAATCGACACCGTGATTACGCCTAGATAATGCTGTGTAGTGACGCATAATATCCAGTTCAGAAACCTCTGGCAGCTCCGCATCTTCATGGCGGATATACGCTTCATCAAATAAATCTGGGAGCTTCTCCTCAGGTACGTCTAAATCAGGCAGGCTGTAACCAATTCTTCCTTCTTTGGATAATTCAAAAATAAGCGGCTGATCTTGTTTATTCATGACGATCCCCCAATTCCTTGATGAACGTATCAATTTCTTCTTTTGTTCTTAGTTCTGTCACAGCGACGAGCATATGCTGCTGAAGCTCTGGATAATCCCGTCCCAAGTCATATCCACCGATGATTCCTTTTTCAAGCAATCGCTCATTCGCTTCTTTCACAGGTTCATTCAGTTTCAACACAAATTCATTAAAATGAGCGCCCTCTATTTCAGCCTGTAACCCATGTTTTTCTGCCTGCGTCTTGGCATAATGGGCCTTTTGTACGTTTTGATAGGCAATGTCTTTGATACCTGTTTTCCCAAGCGCCGTCATCGCAACAGAAGCGGCTAACGCATTTAATGCTTGGTTCGAACAAATATTTGAAGTCGCTTTGTCTCTTCGGATATGCTGCTCGCGCGCTTGAAGGGTCAGCACAAATCCTCGCACACCGTTCTCGTCTTCTGTTTGCCCGACTAAACGCCCCGGCACTTTCCGCATTAATTTTTTCGTCACAGCAAAATATCCACAATGAGGTCCGCCAAATGCAGCTGGAATGCCAAATGGCTGCGCATCACCAACGACAATATCTGCCCCAAGCTTTCCTGGAGGTGTCAGTAAACCAAGTGCAAGCGGGTTGCTTGAGACGATGAATAAACTTTTCCCTTTATGTGCAATCGGTTCAATGTCTTTTAACGGTTCAACAACACCGAAGAAGTTTGGGTATTGTACAAGGACCGCTGCTGTTTCCTCGCAGACAGCTTCTTCTAATGCAGCTAGATCGGTCTGACCTTTTCGCGCAGGTACCTCGACGACTTCAATATGCTGTCCTTTCGCATATGTTTTCAGCACCGCTCTTGATTCAGGATGAACCGTTTCAGAGACCACAACCTTTTTCTTCTTTGTATGTCCTGCAGCCAGCATCGCCGCTTCAGCTAATGCCGTTCCGCCATCATACATCGAGGAGTTGGCAAGATCCATACCGGTCAGCTCAGCAATCATTGTTTGAAATTCAAAGATTGCTTGCAATTCACCTTGAGAAATTTCAGGCTGATAAGGTGTGTACGCTGTATAAAATTCAGAACGTGAAATCACATGGTCGACAATCACAGGCTGGTAATGATCATACACACCAGCACCTAAAAACGAGGCATAGGCCACTGTATCTTTATTTTTTGCAGCAAGACGAGACAATTCCCGCACTAGCTCTGTTTCTGATGCGGCTTCTTTAATGTTGTACGCACCTTTGAATCTGACTTTCTCTGGGATATCTGAGAAAAGCTCATCAATTGACTGAACACCGATGACATCCAGCATTTCTTTTTGATCTTGCTCTGTTTGCGGCAAATACCTGTGCTTCATCCTCTATTCCTCCTCGTTATTTGGCTCTTTTATAAAATGGTGTGGCGACAATTTTGGCTTTTAGACGTTTTTTGCGAACTTGCACTTCCACTTCTGTCCCAAGCTGCGCCTCTGATGTTTCAATCAAGGCAAGCCCAATATTTTTCTTTAATGTTGGAGATTGTGTACCGGTTGTGACTAAACCAATCTGCTTATCTCCTGAGAAGACTGGATAGTCTGTCCGCGGAATCCCCTTATCTATCATTTCAATCCCGACAAGCTTTCGCTTTGGTCCTTCTTCTTTTTGTTTTTTAAGTGCATCTTTTCCGATAAAATCTGCTTCTTTATCCGTTTTAACAGCAAAACCAATGCCGCCTTCTAAAGGAGAAATATCCTTCGTGAGCTCTTGGCCATAAAGCGGGAGTCTTGCTTCAAATCTTAAGGTGTCACGTGCACCGAGTCCACATGGGATCAGTCCTTTCGGCTGTCCGGCTTCTAATAAAGCGGTCCAAAGGTGAACAGCATCTTCTGACTGGCAGTAGATTTCAAAGCCATCTTCTCCTGTGTAGCCGGTTCTTGATACAAGCACCTCTTTTTGCGCAATGATTGCTTTTGATAAAAACGTAAATGGCTTCAATGACGTTACCTCTTCATCCGCAACATCTTTGATGATGTCATCAGCAAGAGGTCCTTGAAGGGCTAACAAGGCGGTTTGATCAGAGACATTTTTAATCGAAACGTCTTCCTCACCTTGATGTTTAAGCAGCCAATCCACATCTTTTTCAATATTTGAAGCATTGATCACAAGTAAATAGTTGTTCTTTTCTTTTTGGTAGACGAGCAGATCATCCACCGTTCCGCCATCTTCATAACACATGGCTGTATATAGTGCCTTACCGTCTGTCAGCTTTGACAGATCATTGGTTAATAACCTTTGTAAAAAAGGAAGGGCTCCCTGACCTGTGACTTCCACCTCACCCATGTGAGACACGTCAAACAGCCCTGCTTTTGTTCGAACAGCTTCATGTTCTTCTTTAATGGAAGAAAATTGGACAGGTAATTCCCAGCCCCCGAAGTCAATGGTTTTTGCGCCAAACGTTTCATACGCATGAAAAAGCGGTGTTCGTTTCAACATCAATCGTTTCCCCCTTTTTTCTTACAGTGCACATCACAAGCTGAATTTTCAGAAAAAAATCACAGCAAAAAAGGACAGAGCGCTCCCTTTTATCAAAAAGAAGTCTCTGTCCTTGCACCTGAAAGTTTACAGCACAACATCATTGTGCGTTTTCCCCTTTGGTGGTTTGCTAAAAATCGCTGCGCAAACACTCTCCAGAGTTGCGTCCGGTAAGAGTACTTTTGCCTGAGAGATTCACTGAACCAATTCAGCTTGCTCCTTCGGCGCCTGTCAGTGCAAAATAACCGCTAGGTCTCTCCCCATACCATCATCCGCTCATATTCTTCACCTTTATTGGACATACTATCAAAATGGGTGACTTATTCTCTAGATCACTTACCAACATCCTACCATTAGAAATGGATGAAGAGCAACAGAAAAATCATTAACATTTTTAAAATAATCATTCATTATCGTTCGCTTTTATTGATATATAACATCTTTTAAATCGCTATCAAAAAATGAAGCGTTTAAAAACAGAACGATTTTATCATCACTCTACCAGAAAGGCAGGCGGTCACATTGAATATTCAAACGATATTTGATCAAAAATGGGCAAGTGAATTTCAAAAGCGGCTTACAGCAGACGGTCCCTGGGCGAATTGGGATATGTACCGTTTAGCAGCACAGGTACAAAAAGTGACAGCCATTGATTCATTTGAAGGACTGCAAGCACCTGCGCACCTGCCTGCATTTACTCCTTTAAAACACCAGCTCGAAGTCGCTAGAAGAGTCGTAGAAGAGATGAATGGGAAAGCCATTTTAGCAGATGAAGTGGGTCTTGGAAAAACCGTTGAAGCAGGACTGATTATCAAAGAATACATGATTCGCGGACTTGCCAAAAAGATTCTCATTCTCGTACCCGCCTCCCTTGTGTCCCAATGGGTACAAGAACTGCGGACGAAATTTTACATAGATGCTGTCGAGCAAAAGAAGAGCTATGTGTGGGAGCAGTGCGATGTTGTGGTTTCCTCAATTGATACAGCCAAAAGACAGCCGCATCGAGACACGATCTTATCCATCTCCTACGATATGGTCATTATTGATGAAGCACACAAACTGAAAAACAATAAAACGAAAAACTATGAGTTTGTGAGAAATTTGAATAAAAAGTTCTGCCTACTGCTCACAGCCACACCTATCCAAAATCGGATAGGAGAAATTTTTAATCTCGTCTCGCTGTTGAAGCCAGGCCATTTAGGTAATGAAACACAATTTAAAGACCTCTTTGCCAAAAAAGATCTTCAACTTGAAGACCATGACCGGTTAAAACAGTTAGTCAATAAAGTCATGATTCGGAACCGGAGACAAGACACTGGCATCGAGTGGTCAAAGCGTCATGTGAAGACAATTTCTATTGATTTCTCCCCAACAGAACAAGCATTATATGATGAAATTTGTCAGTTAAAAGAAAACCCTTCCTATACGAAGCACATGTTTTCAATTATGACCTTAGAACGAGAATGCTGTTCGAGCCGTGAGGCCGTCTATATGACCATCAAAAAAATGCAAGAAGAGGAAAAACACATTCTAGGCGCTTCTGCTATGATGCAAATCATGGAGAAAATCAACCAGGTAGAACAAAATTCTAAAGCACTTGAAGTCGTTAAACTCATTCAGCAATTAAATGAAAAAGTCATTATTTTCACTGAATACCGCGCGACACAAATTTATTTACAATGGTTTCTCCAGCAAAACGGCATCAGTTCGGTTCCTTTTCGAGGCGGGTTTAAACGGAGTAAAAAAGACTGGATGAAAGATTTATTTAGAGAGCGGGCGCAAGTGCTCATCGCAACAGAAGCAGGCGGCGAGGGGATCAACCTTCAATTTTGCAACCAAATCATCAACTACGACCTTCCGTGGAACCCAATGCGCTTGGAACAAAGAATTGGACGTATTCACCGGCTCGGTCAAGAGCGGGATGTCCACATTTACAATATGGCAACTAGCGGGACAGTCGAAGAACATATTTTAAAACTTTTATATGAAAAAATTCAGCTGTTTGAAAACGTCATTGGCGATCTAGATGATATTTTAACCCGAATTGATATCCAAGATGCTGAAACAGAATTGCATCAAATTCTCTTCCAGCACGAGTCTGACGTAGACATGAAAAAGAAATTAACCCAATTTGCTTCCTATTTAACAGAAGCACAAACACCGCTTTTAGAAGAAAGACAGCAAGGTTCATAAAGGAGAGTTGACCAATGGAGCAGCGCGAGATTCACACATTTCTTCTCCGTTTCTTTCAGGCAAATCAATGCGACATACTTGAAGAAAGTGCAGGGCACCTGACCGTACAACTGACAATCGAAATGGATAAATTGATCATGAACCGCCCTTTTTATTGGCATTGGCTCGAAAAAACGGGAGGCGTACCTGAGCCGCGGCAATTGACTTTGATCACCGATCAAAAAAAAGCTGATGACTCGGTCGAAGGAGAATTTGTCCACTTCGGCTCCCCTCGTTTATTCCAAATATTCGAGGCTGTAAAACAGCAAGGCCGTTTTATTCGGCTGTACGAAAAAGTCAGACCGCTCACAAACAGCCAGATCGCACTGGAGCCGTGGCTTGGTCTCAATGTCAAAATATCCTATCTGGCAGACCGTAAAAAAGATAAACTGCTGTCTCTTGGACTTCATCTAATACGCGGAGAAGTCATCGAACAATTTCAAGAGAAGCTAGAAGCACGTGAGCTATCGTCTCAAATTCCTGATTATTGCTTCACAATGAGTACGATGATTAAGCCAGAGAGCGGCGTCAAACGGCTTTACAGCCTGATGGAACGTTATGCCAATGAAGAGCCGGATGATTGGGCGGTAAGAGCTGTTCAAAAGTGGAAAGAAGACTCGAAACTTTTAAACCAATTTTATGAAGGGACTTCAGACACATCTGTAGAATATGAAATAGAAAGACAAGCACTTAAAACTTTATACGAACCAAAAATCAGTCTTACGATTGAAAATGGCGGACTTTTTTACTTACAGCAAAAAAGAGGAGGCTGACTTAGCGAGTCTCCCTCCCTTTCATGTGATATCAAATTTTCGATCAATCAAAAGCAACGTTTGTCTGTTTGTATTGGGCGGAAACATGACGCAAGCAATCTATGAGGTCTTATCACCTGTGTTTTTCCATTTCATGCGTTAAGTGCCTGAAATACACGATTCAGTATTTTAGGAGGGTATTTGTATGGAAAAGAAAACGAAGTTATTAGACAGTGAATGGGTTCAATTATTACGCGAAGCGCGCAAAGCAGGACTAACAGTTGAAGAAGTCCGTCATTTTCTCAAATCACGCAAAAAGTCCTCTGAGTCTCCCCCTATGGCAAGAAGTCATTCTATCAAACCTTTCTGAATGTGCTATAATATCGAAAGGAAGGTGATGACATTGATTGGCCAGCGTATTAAACAATACCGCAATGAAAAAGGCTACTCACTATCAGAACTGGCCGAAAAGGCTGGGGTAGCGAAGTCTTATTTAAGTTCAATAGAAAGAAACTTGCAAACAAACCCCTCCATTCAATTTCTTGAAAAAGTCTCCGCTGTTCTGGACGTCTCGGTTCATACACTGTTAAACGAAAATGATGAAACCGAATACGATGGTCAATTAGATAGTGAATGGGAAAAACTAGTTCGAGATGCAATGACATCAGGGGTTTCTAAAAAGCAATTTCGTGAATTTTTAGATTATCAAATCTGGAAAAAAAAGCAAGAAGAGGAGTAATGCGCATGTTTTAGCGCATACTCCTCCAATTGCTATGCAGATCTTGTTATCAGTCTAAAGACTGACTTTATTTTTTATCTTCGCTGTGTGCTTTTTCGTTTTCTTTCACGTAGCCTTTTTCATCCGTATGCTTTTTCGGATTGATCGTTAAACCATTCCACTGAGTCGCTTCGAAGGAAAGATCAACTTGAATCGCATCGCCTTGGTATTTATTTTGGATATAGTGACCCGCTTTATCCTTCGTCTGGTCATTGACAAATTCAATGATCATTTCCATTTTATCGTAATCAAACGGATTCTTTGGAATGCCGTCATACTCTGGAGCTGTTGATCCATCAACGGTGGCAACATTAATTTTACCACTTTCATGTAAAAACTTCTCATCGACGGCATGACGAAGCTTTTCAAATGCGGTCTGATCCTGCTTTGACGTTAATAGATGCAGGTCAAGCAGGTTTGCATGGTCTAAAATAATATTTTTCGGGTATCCATTCCCACCTTCGGCTCCAACCGTTAGAACACTCACCTGAAATTGGCTGAGGAATTCTTCAGCTGTATTCTTCCCGCCATTTTTCGCTGATGTTCCATCTTGAAACTGGCTATAATCAAGACTCATCAGCACTTGATTAATTGCAAGAGACCCTTTATTTTCAAAATTAAATTCCTTCTTTATACGGTCACCGGGTTTTATGTTCGCAAGGTTGATGGCGCCGGAATTCTCTTTTGCAGATAGGTTCAGCTCTCCTGTAGAGTAGACCGCGTTTGCCGTCTCAACATCATTAAATGCAGCCCACGTTCCCCCTCCAATTAAAGCAAGACCTAATGCTCCCGATAAAACACCTAAACGAATTGATTTTTTCATTGCCATGATTGAACCCCCTAATAAATTGTTTTATTGAAACCTGATTTAGGTTACAAACGAAAATTTATGCTTGTTCCTCTGACATATGTAACTCAGCCGTATGTCTTCGATGTTTGGCAGCACCAACAAAATGAATGGTTGAATAAACAAGCAGCATCACCCCTGGAATAATGAGCAAAAGAGCGGTCCCAGCAGAAGTTCCTGCATACGAAAGAAGCTTTCCTGCATAAGGAATGTTCACGCCCGTATACTGCGCAGTCACTTGATTCGCTTTGACGAGCGTGCCGTCTTGATACATATTGTGGTCTCCTTTTGTCTCAAAGGCTTTATTTACTCCTTTTCCTTTCACCCCAACAATGCGGTGAGTCACAAAGGATTGGTCTTGCTTCGTTTGAAACGTAATAATATCCCCTTTTTTGAGTGTTTCAGGTGAGGTGACATGTTTCACGACAATCAATGAACCAGTCGAAAATTCAGGTTCCATTGATCCAGATAATACTTGCTTGAACTCATAACCAAAAATCTGAGGATCTCCTCCTGTTGTTCTTGATGACAACACGACAATAATACACACAATCATCATCGTGAAGACCAGCGCATAAAGAATACTCCCAGACATTTTCATCCACTTTTTCATACCTTTCTCCCCTTTACATATCATGTTTCATTCAAAAGACTAGTCCCCTTTAGGACACCTTTTCTTGACAATTCGAAAGCTGCATATGTTGAGACGTAAAGAATGGCTTTTCAGAACCACCAAACCCTTTAGGATAATAGATTTTAAACACATAGATTCCATTTGTTTTTGCTTTACCTGACGTGACAGTCGTCGTTTCTTCTGATGAGAGGGACTGTATAGCACCTTTTTCAATAACATGGCCATCTTGTAATGGCATCTGAACACTCTCTACTTTATGTAGTTCCCACTTCCATTCAGAGTGCGCGATGGGTTGTCCAATATTTTTTAGTGACATGCTCAGCTTTTGAGGCGCACAGACTGTCCCCTCAATGATCGTTTGATCGATCAGTTTCAAATGGCTTCTATCCCATTTCTTTGGCTGGCAATGCTGATCTGTCTCTTCGAAATTTTCACATGTTTTCATGACAAAATTCGAATGCTCAACATCGTTAAAAGAAGCATTAGTAGACGTAATAAAAAAAGAAGTGAAAATCAAACAAATAGCACAAAATAGTACAAAGAGCGGCTGTTTCATTGAATCTTTCAACTCCTTGAACAATTGTTCTTTAAAAAGAACGACTACACTCAGTATAAGGAATTACCTATAAAATCCAAAACGTCAAATTAGTCCATTTTGTTCTTAAACAAGAACATTACCGAGAAAATTCTTCCATTTTCTCATTCTTTCGCCATATTCAATATTTTTTTCTGTGACATTTGTACTTCTTAAAAATTTACATAAAAGTGCAGGATTTGGTCAGGATAATAATTGGTGAGGTGATGTTAGTTGAATTATGGAAGAATCATGATCATGCTCAGTTTACTGTTAAGCCCTTTGATCCAAAGCGCCCATCTAGCGGAGGCAAAAGGAATCACTTCTGCCGCAGATCAATGGGAAACAAGGGCAGTCAAAGAAGCAAAAAAACGGTATCCGTTAGCACATGTTTTATTCAAACAAAAAGTGTGGGATCGGCACCGGGAGAAAGAATCCGTGAAGCAATATCATATTACGTTGAAAGATCAGGCCAAAGAATTTGGGGTATATGTCACCATTTCCTATAACCCTTACTCGAACAAGGTCAATAAAGTCATTGTTGTGGAAGAATACAGCTAAAATGGCATTAAAAAAACCGCCTGCTGGCGGCTTTTTACTTTTGTCGATGACGTTGACGTTTTTTTAGCATCATTGAGAAGCCAAAAGGCAGAACACCGAATAAACGCTGAGAAAATGGTGGTTTCGTCTCCATTTTTTCCTGTTTATGTTCTTTCCGCTCGTCACGTGGTGTATTCATATATTTAATAATTTCCTGCGTCATATATTTTACATAATCATTTGTCTTCATCGAACACTCACCTCTTCTTCCTTAAAGTGTTACCAAGAAGAGTATCGTTTTATACACTCGCTAATGAGTGCTGATCCATTGATTGATTTCTCCTGTCTCCTTATTCATCTCTAGTTCCCGCTCGTCAGTTACACCACCCTTTGTCTCGATGTTAACCAAGAGGCGGACTAGCTTTTTTCTGTGATCGCACCCAATTCGCTTCAACGTCACTCGACCTTCTTCTGTGACAATTGGGCTCAATGGCTGATTACAAATACGATTTAATTTGTTTGCAGCTTCACTTAGACCTAAACGAAATAACTGCTGTTTTTGATAAAAAGAAATTGTGAGCTCTGCACTTTTCAACTCTTTTTGAAACCCAATGGTCATTGAGCCTAGAATCAATAAAAATAAAAGAATGACAGCAAGTACGTGAGGATAAATAAACCCGTCTTCTCTTTTCACGTTTTAGGAATCACTCCTTTGTAAGTGAAAAAAACAGCTTCATGTACTTGACCAAATACATCTGTGACTTGGAGAGTGGTGGTTTGCTCTTTTGTTCTTACATGGAATTGTTTCACCTTTTGTAATAAAGGGAGATGGCCTGCCTGATCCGTTCGTTTACGAAGCATCTCTTGATACGGCTCAATCGTCACCACTCGCCCTTGACTTGAAATATACTCCAGAGCTGTTCCATTTTTCACCGCTCTTACAGCGACAGCACAATTTAGATCCTCCTCTAATTGCAGGACCGTTTGTTTCCACTCCATTTGCGAAAATTTGTTGATTTCTGCAAACGGATGAGTTTTTTCAACAATTGATAAAAGCAGCATGCAGCCAACAGAAAGCAGCAAAAATAGCTGCAATTGCCATATTGCTTGAGCGAGTGTAAAGCCTTGTTCATCGCTCCAAATGTCGAAAGCAAATCGTCTTCTTTTTTTGTACTTTGTATGAAACACATCCCTTCTCCTGACCCCAAATAAATTCATATGTGATCTCGCCTCGTTTCTTTGTACTTGTTTTCTTTTGACCTTCTATAAAAGCTTTATTCATATACTCATGTAAAATTTGATAAGCTTCCAGTTTGGCTCTTAATTCTTCTTTCCCTATTGTCAGTTTTTCAAAGGATGGCACGAGCACAAGAGCAGCAAATAGAAAGAGGTGGCAAGAAAAGAGCATCTCAAACGTACTAAATCCTTTATTGTTGCTGAACATGAATCCGCCCGCTCCCTAAGTAAATCGTGAGTTTATATATTTGACTGCCAAATTGAACAATGAGAGAACCGCCGCTATTTGGATGTCCGTTTTTATTAAAGTGAAGGCCTTTTTGAAATGTGGATTGCTTGATGGTGCCTTTTTTATGTGGATTAGAAGCAATGATCTGCTCACTATTCTGCTCGATGACTTGATAAGATACATTGGGCGGGTGAAACTCAACAGTTACTCGTGTTTTTTTAATAAATGCAGTATAAGATGCCAATTGAAGATCTTGTTTTAGCAAGTTCACTTGCTTTTTTGCTTCAGCACTTTCTAATACATTGGGCACTTTTCCACCTATTATCGATAATAAGATAGAGAAAATCATGACGATCAAGAGCTGCTCAATGAGTGTAAATCCTTTCTCCTGGAAAAGCGATTTATTCATTTTTCACATCGCCGTTTTGAATGAAAATTGCTTTTCCATTTGGACAAGTTAATCCTTTTTTGACATAGCCTTCTTTTTCTAATTCAGCTAAAGATGGCGTCTTGCCGTCATGCTCTAATTCATATGCCATTACCTGTGTACTCACCATTGATTTCAGCCCTTCACAGCCCTTTGCTTGAATGCTTTGATGATGCCGAGTGATATTTGGAATGGTGATCAATAAAAGAATGGAGATCACAAGCATGACAATTAACATTTCTAACAGTGTAAATCCTTTATCATTCATGCCTTAGTCCTCCTTTTCACACTTGTTCCATTAGTTGATACATTGGTAAAAGAATAGATAAATACACAATGAGTATAAGAAATGCTGTTAAGCCATAGATGACAGGCTGCAGCCATGAAACCCATTTTTCAATTTTCAATTCTGCATTCTCTAAAAGAAATTGACTATATGTGTACATCTCTCTCGCTAGCATCCCACTTGCTTCCCCATGCTTAATGACAGCCGCAAAATGCCTTTCGAAAAAAGGAGACCGGCTTATTTGATGTTCCATACTCTCACCTTTTCTTAACTCTCCTATCATTTGTTCAGACATTTCTTGAAGGAAGGGTAAATAGGTCTGCCGTTTAAAAGCTTGCAAACTTTCATAAATCGATAACCCAGCTTGAAGAAGTCCGCTTAGCTGAAGGGAAAAAAGATACGTATGCATCAGCTGCACCCCTTTAAATACCACCGGCAGCCTGCTGATGACTTTCAGTTTCTCAAGGGTCGATTTTTTCTTAAAAAAGAGCTCATAATATCCAAAAAGACAGATACATATACAACCGATCATGAGCAGAAAAGCGTGTAGGAATTGGAAGAGGCCAAACATTCCTTGAATGAGCCATGACATGCTTGTATTCATAGATGAATATAATAAAGAAAATTGAGGGACGATCATTTGCTGAACAATGATGAGCACAACAAAAACCGTAAACATAAGAAAAATCGGATATCGTAACATACGCTTGAATGTGTCTACCTGCATGATTTTTTTCTCTAAAAAACGGGCGCTTTGTTCAAGAGCTCGCGCTAGGCTGCCATGTTTCTCTGAAAAACAAAGAATAGCGACGGCTTCCCGCTGAAAATGAAGTCGCTCAAGTACAACGTAAAAAGGCTCCCCTTCAAGCAGCCACTGAATACCTGGCGTTAATCGCTGTTGCTGTTTTTTTGATAATTGAATATTCACCATCGTTAATGCCTCAACCAATGTATATCCAGCTTGAATCAATTGAGCCAGTTTCGATAAGAATTCAGCTTGTTCTTTTTTAGACCAGGCTTTAGAGGTTCGCTTCTTCATAAACCCAGCGATGATATGTGCTTTTTGATAAATAGCCGAGTGCCACTCCTTTCCGAATTAATCTTTGCAGTGTTTCGTATGACGAATGAGCGTATTCTCCTTTTGCCTCTTTGATACACTCACCAAGCTCCTTTCCGTAAAGCAATTCAAATACATTTGTTCGTCTGACTGGCCGATTTAGTTTGCAATAAAGCTCACACGTTTCGCCGCAAAATGGACATGCGAGTTCGATTAACCGCTGAGCAGCAATGGCAACCATTGTTTGTTCGAGTTCATTCATCGTCACACCAAATTCGAGCATTCGATAAAGAGCTCCTTTTGCATTTTTTGCATGCAGTGTGCTCATGACTAAATGGCCTGTCAAAGCTGCTCTAATAGCTGTTCTGGCTGTTTCCGCATCTCTTATTTCTCCAAGCACAATCATATCTGGATCATGTCTTAAAATAGCGCGTAAACCTGCCGCATACGTGATACCAGCTTTTTCATTTACTTGAACCTGCAGCACTTCTTCATTTCTTGTTTCCACAGGATCTTCAAGGGTAATAATATTTCGATTAAAATGTTTTTTGGCAAACTGGATCAATGAATAAAGTGTTGTCGTTTTCCCTGAATTTGTTGGTCCAGTAAATAAAATAAGCCCATGCGAATGATTCAGAAACGATAATAATCTCGCTGAAGCCTTCGGGAACAGTGACAAATACTTTGTTTTCGGCACATGATCCTGCGGTAAAATCCGAATCACTAAACTTTCATCATTTACAGTCGGTAATGTAGAAAGCCGAACAAACACTTGACCGCGTCTTAGCATCACAGCCAATGACCCATTTTGTGGTCTCCTTCTTTCACCAATATCCATAGAAGATAAAAATTTGAAATGAGCAATGAGCCGCTCTCCACTCTTTTTGTCAATGATCCGCTGCTGAATGAGGTCAGCGTCTACACGAAAAGAGACTGAAGCTTCCTTTTCTCTCGGAACAATATGCACATCAGATGCTCTCATTCGGCACGCCTCTTCTAACAGCTCTTGCCCCAAATATTCAATACCATACAAGTTGTTCACTCCTTTCAGTGACCATATTGTATGATGGCGTAACGTGCCTGACAAAAGCGTATTTCATGGTTTTCATGACTGAAAAGGGTTAAAAATGTTCAATTTGAGGTGTATTTCATCTATAAATAACAGAAGGACTTATCAAAAAATTTGACTTTTACAACAACGGGTTCTGTTCAGAGGAAAAAATAAAAAAGAAGTGCTATTGGCACCTCTTTTTGATGATTATTTCATTTGGTTCTTTCATTCTGGATGATCTGTTACAAGGTGTCTCCAAATTTAATCCTCCTTAATAGATTACTGATTTGAAGATAAAGAATATCCTTTCGTGTCTGATTTATGGATAAAAAAAAGAGACCAAATCTGTATGCGAATTGGTCATCTCATTCATATGCTCATTATATTGTTTCTCCTCGTCAACGGACCCGTTACTTTTATTAACATTTTTTGGTTCACGTTGCTTCTTGCTGCTGCTCTTCAAAGATACGAAATCCTCTTTTTTCTAAAGCTTTTGCAAGGCTGTGTTCAGTATTTACTTTTGAGAAATCAATGCCGAGTTTCACTACAGTTTGAGCGATTTCTGGGCGAATGCCTGATATAATCGTCTCAATTCCTAGCAGCTTCGCACTATCAACCACTTTAAACAGCTGATAAGCAACCATTGTATCAACAACAGGAACGCCAGATATATCAATAAATAAATGGGTTAGACGCAGTCTAGATGCCTGTTCTAGTACTGATTCCAAAATGATTTTCGCCCGGTACGTATCAATTTCACCAATCAGCGGCAAAATACCGATCTCTTTTGAAACTGGAATAACAGGCGCACTAAGCTCTTGAATCATTTCTCTTTGTGCATTAAGCTGATTGATTGTCACGCGGTCATACTCTTCTGATAAACGTGCAATCATGTCATCAAATGTTGCGTGAAAATGCTGATTCCAATCGCACACATCTTTGAGTGTCACTTCAAGCTCCGTTTGTTGTGTAAAGGTCTCAATTCTGGAACAAAAAATGTGGCGGAACACCTTAAATTGTCCGATGATTTCATATAAAGGTACTTCATGAACAGCTCGATCGCGGGCAATATCAACTGACCACTTTTTTAGATGGTCTTCTACTTTATCTGATAGCGTGACTAACGTTGCTGCAATCGTTTGAATAAATGCTGTGTTTTGTTCTTTCAGCTTCTTTTCTGTCTCCTCTGAAGCATGTTTGGAATATAATGAGCCTTCTTCTGTTCTTGTTTTCAGCCATTCTTCGGTCATGACAGGGGCTTCTTTAAGAATAAATTCATATAATTGCTCAGATTTTTCATTTTTCATTTCTGTCGTTCGCTCCTTTTTCACTTACAACTAGTGACAACCAACTTTTTATGTATAAATGACCGCAGATGGTGAACAATAGCATTACACGTTTCATATTGGGCTATAGCCAAGTGGTAAGGCAATGGACTTTGACTCCGTGATCGTTGGTTCGAACCCAGCTAGCCCAGTTCAGCACAAAAACGAAGACGGCTGAAACATCATTCAGCTGATCTTCGTTTTTGATTAGGAAACCGATTGATGAATCGCTTTCTTTTTTGAAATTTTCATGAGTTCTCCTGGATTATAGCCGACCACTAATTTATTTCCATCAATGATAATAGGTCTCCGAAGCAGCTTTGGCTTTTCAATGAGAAGCTGAAGTACCTCATTTACTTTTAGATCATTAATATTTAAATTTAAGCTTTTAAAAGCTTGGCTTCGAGTAGCTAAAATTTCATCCATTCCTTCTGTTGTTAAGGATAGGATTTTTTTTAATTCGTCTAGTGTTGGCGTTTCTCTGAAAAGGTGACGCTCTTTAAAATCAATTTGATTCGCCTTTAACCAATGTTTTGTTTTGCGGCAAGACGTGCAGCTTGGGTATGAATAAAAAGTAATGTCACTCATTAGTCTTCCTCCTTAGGTCGTTAACCTTTTCTCTTATGGACTAAGTACCCTCATGCATTTAGGCATAAACACTTTTTCATCACTTTTTCAAAAAAATTTTTTCTAACGAAAGAATGAATGTTCACACGTTGTCAAAAATGTAAATGTTTACATAACAAGTGATCATCAGCTATAATATGAATCAAAGGGGTTTTTTAAGGGGAGGGAAAGAAATGAATCGCATGTTCCGCGTTCTTGGCTTTTGGACGGGTATTTTTGCTGTCATGTTCTATTTAGGACATATGAAAGATGCATCCTTGCTGTTCTTCGGTCAAACCGTTCTTTTTGTATTTTTATCCTACTTGAATTTATCCGAAAGAATGTATATTTACATTTTCGGAGCGTACTTGACGATTTTCTTTGCCGGATTTACATATTATTCGATTTTCATCATGGTTCCCGGTACCGGACATTAATAGAAAAAAGCATCTCTTTTGAAAGAGATGCTTTTTTCGTGCGTGCTATTATAAAGAAAACCCATTGATAAACGGATTTTGCTCCTGTTCTGTAAGCACAGTTGTTTCCTCGCCATGTCCACTTAACACAAGAGTTGATTCTGGCAATGACAACAATTTGTCATGTATCGATTGAAGTAGCACGTCTTGATTACCACCCGTTAAATCAGTTCTCCCGATACCGCCTTGGAATAAAGTATCACCAGAAATCACAAATCCCTCTTCCGCTGAATAGTAAGACACACTGCCAGGTGAATGACCTGGTGTGTGGAACATTTCTAATGTAAACGATCCAATTTGAAGAGGTCCTTCTGACGTAATCAATTGTTCAGCTTCTTTGACCGTAATTCCGTTACCAATTAGTCGAGCTGAACCGTTTAGCTGAGCATTTGTCAGCCATTCTTTTTCCTTTTCATGGACATAAAGCGGAATTCCCCATTCTTGACGCACCTCATCTGCTGCACCAATATGATCAAAATGGGCATGTGTCAATAAGACAGCAAGAGGTTTCAGCTGTTTTTCTTTCACATAAGAAATTAGCTTTTGCGCTTCGCCGCCTGGATCAAAAATTAAACATTCTCCTTGTTCATTTTTCCAAATATATGCGTTCGCTTGCACATAGCCTAGTGGCATTCTTCTCCAATTCATTTTCATCACCTACTACTTTTTTCATTCTTTTTTATTATGAAGGCTATTCAATAAAAATTCAAACAATCGTCAACTTGAATGTACTCGACAAGCTTTATGAAAACGGTTAAAATGAAAAGAAAGGAAATCAAGGGGATTGATGACAAAGGGGGACTTTCATATGATGCTCGTCATTATTTTTGGTCTAGTCACGATTTTAGCCGCTCTCGGCATCTATCGCTCACTCAAAAAAGTGAACGTACTAGCCATTGCTTTCGCTGGCGCCACATTTTTGGTTTTTGGATGGTTTACCGTCATGACCATCATCTATAGCGGTTATCCAACTGCACATTAAAAGCCTGCAATCAGCAGGCTTTCAGATTGTTGACAAAGGGCGAAAATGAACTTGATTTTAGCCCTTTGTCTTCTTTTTAGCGTGATAGAAAACCTTTGCAGCTAGGAAGGACGAGTACTGGCGCGGAGCGAATTTGATATTCGTGAGCACCAGCACGCAGGACTGACAAAGAATGCGAGGGTTTGTCTACACGCTAAAAGCCTGCAATCAGCAGGCTTTTTCTATTGATTCAAATGTTTATTCACGCTTTCTAATTTGCTTGAAAGGGTGGTCGTTTGATCTCTTCTGTCATCTATGCGGATATTGGTTGCTACTCGATGTAAACCCTTTTCAAATGGAGCTTCATGAATACGCTGAATGACCTCAAATAAAACGGATAGCTCCCCTTCAATTAAAGTATTCATTGGTGTGAGCTGATATTTGATTTTCCCTTCTTGTTGAAAGCCCTCTAACAGTCTTTGTACGTCTGCTACATATGCACTCACGCTTGGTGTATCAGTGCCTATTGGAATGATGGTGACATCTGCTATCGCCATGGTTCTTGCTCCTTTCAATGACATCCTATTTCTTTCTCGTTCTCATTGTAACCCATCGTGATTCAAAAATGCCATCATCATGTGGCGTTTAAGCTTGGTTTGTCCCGTTCTATCGTCAAATCTGCTCTCTCTACCTTCCCAATCTTTGTGAAAAGGAGCAAGCATATACCTGAAATAGCTTCGATCAGTCCACCAGCTGCAATGACATATCCTGAACCGAATAACGTCGCCATATAGCCACCAATGAGAGCGCCTAACGGTATCATTAAATACGAGATCATGTTAATAATCGCATACACTTGCGGCTGATCCTCCGCTTTTACTGACAATTGAATCATCGTATGCTCAGGTACATTGACTGCACTGATGGCTGCACCTAAGGCAAATGCAGATATAAACACAAGTGGTAATAAGGCATTCATCCCTGTAATGAAAAATGCAATTCCATCAACGATCCCTGCCCCGATAAACAACAGACCGTATCGATTCACTTTCACCTTTGTTAAAACGAATCCCATCAAAAATGCACCTAATGCCGTGGTCACTTTGATGAATGAATATACTACTGGTCCACTATGTAAATCTTCTGTTAAATAAATAACCGACAATGCCTCCCACGGTGCCGCAGCAAAATTGGAGCAGACACAAAAAATGGCTAATGGAAACAAAATATGATGACTTTTCACAAGTGAAAATCCTCTTATTAATCGTTTTCCGTATGATAATCCTTTTTTACCTTTATCCATGATCGCTTCCGTTTTATATGTAATCAGCAAAACCAGCAAAGCGGACATGAGGTAAAGAGGAATAATCACAAGCATTGTATATCCTACCCCTACAAATGCAATCATGACACCACAAATCGTCACAGTCACAAGCCTGACCACATGACTGGCTGATTGAATGGTTGCATTCGCCTTTTGTATCACATCTTCATGCACAAGCTTTGGAATAATGGACACCGAAGCTGGTTCATAGGAACCACCAGTCGCTGAATGCAGCAACATACCGCCAATGATGAGTGCCAAAGGAGAAAAATCATAAAAGTAACTCACCACAATCACAAGTATAATCGCCGCCCGAGTTAAATCAGCAAAGCACATCCAAAATTTCAATTGATGCGGCTTCATCATTGGGGTAATAAACGGCCCAATAATGGCTTGAGGGACAAAACTAACGGCAATAAAAAATGCTGTTCCAATTGCTCCTTTTCCCCCTAGCACTAAAAGCCACAAAATGGTGTTAAAAGATAAACTATCAGCAGTAATTTTACACATTTTAGAAACAAATAGATAAGTAAAATTCCGTTTCCACAGGCTTTGAGCATTCAATCATCGACATCTCCCTAATTCATATCCTTTTTTTTACATCCACTCTTTCACAATAGCTTACAGGGATGCTCTCGTCAATCACATCAGCACGGTTTTTATTGACCATAAGAAATTGATTGGTTTGAACGTATTAAAAGATTGTTGACAAAGGGCGAAAATGAACTTGATTTTAGCCCTTTGTCTTCTTTTCAGCGTGATAGAAAACCTTTGCAGCCCTAGGAAGGACGAGTACTGGTGCGGAGCGAATTTCACATTCGTGAGCACCGGCACGCAGGACTGACAAAGAATGCGAGGGTTTGTCTACACGCTGAAAGCACCAATTAGGTGCTTTTAATACTTACATGCTTCCCACAATAACCGCTTTGTTTTTTCATAGATCGAATCAAATTGACTCATAGAAAGCGGGTTCTTACCTCGCCCAAGTTCCACCGTATAGCCCTCACTTTTACATTGATAAATAAACCAATCTCGATAACCTGCATAGCTATCAAGATATTGAATCGCTTTGTAACCGCTCACCCGTTCTAACCGTTCGACCGTCTCTTTTGAAATGGCTGGTTCGTGGCCAAGAAACCCCCAGTATATCTCTTCTCCTTGTGTATGAAGGGCAATTAGCCGGTCAAAGCGTTTTCGCAAGGCGAGATGTGCCATTGCTTTCGCTTCTGGTTCTGTTAACGGCTGATGCCCTGGGAAATCCCTATAAGACGGTGCCTTCGGCTTATTACGATAATATTCGATTTCCCAATAAGCAGGAAATTGATTGTTTAAATCAATTCCTCGAATATTCGCCTTCCATTCTCGATAATCGGAAAATCCACCATTTAGCGGCGCGAACTCCTCACGACACAGACCTAAAGATTCTGGGCCATTGCGAACCAAATCAACACCGTCTGGATTTACCATGGGGACAATAGACAAAGCAGTGGTCTGCAATATACGAACCGCTTCATGATGTCTTGCTTGCACTGGGTCAGAGGCCGCTAAACAAAGTGATTTAAGCCATTTTAATAAAACGGAGGTCGTGATCCATTCATTTGCATGAAAAGAGGCATTAACATGTATGGAATGTAAATGTTGTACAGGCTCCGTACGGATTTCATAAATGGGCGTATCAAGCACTGATTGACCAATCACACTCATCTGAAGAAAAGGAAAAACAGCTTTCAAATATTGAAGCTCTCCTTCTAAGTGAGCGCTATCATATTCAAATATTCCGCTGATCCAATCATCTGATTGCTGGAGCCGGTAAGGCGCAATGAAGCTTTGCACATCACCTACCGATTGAAATGAATGGGTCCCTTCTGGAAGTCTATACCCCGGTAAAAGGAGGTGATCCGTATTTGATTGATTGGACAAACGGAAAGCTTCTTTCCCTATACCAAGCTGCTTTGCCACATCCTCCTTCCTTGCTTCACCCAGATGCCATTCAATTGTGCCAAACGACTTTTTCATTTACATCCCTCCCCTCTCACACTATATGAACCAGTAAGTAAAAAAAGAAAACCTCTGCATGTAAATAGCAGAGGTTTTCTTTTAAATTAAGACGCCTTTTTTAGCTCAGTGTCATCTTCTTTTTTAGATGGTGAATGGTCCGAGTTGTTTCGGTCATAAAATCTAAGGAGATCTCCATAGATAATTTGATCAGAGAATTGAAGCTCCTGCTTTGCCTTTTCTTCATAAGACTGACAACCAGACTCATCTTCTCTCGGCTCACCCGTTTCTTTGTTGTAGCACACACCAGCTGTGAAAACACTGTCCTTCGTAATAAAACTTCCATCTCGAAGCACTGTGAAGTCATTTGTATCTTTTGATAATAGGTCATGACCAAATTGAATTTGCTTACTTGTATCGATTCCTAGAAGGTTCATGACTGTTGGACGGATATCCACTTGGCCGCCAACTGTATCAATCTCTTTTGGATGTTTATCCGTGATACCAGGAATGTGTACAACAAATGGTACTTTTTGAAGCTGAACTTCTTCAAAAGGTGTAATGTCTTTGTTTAAGAATTGTCCCATTGCTTCGTTATGGTTTTCAGAAATCCCGTAGTGATCCCCATATAACACAAAAATGGAGTTATCGTATAACCCTGCTTCCTTCATTTTTTTAAAGAAAAGCTTGAGTGCCTCATCTTGATAACGCACTGTAGGGAAGTATTTGTTCAACGTTTTGCTCTTTGAGTCATATTCATCAATGAGCTTATCTTCTTCATCTAAGTCGAATGGAAAATGGTTCGTTAATGTAATCAATCTCGTATAGAACGGCTGCGGGATCGTTTTCATTAAATCCACTGACTGCTCAAAAAACGGACCATCTTTTAGTCCCCAGCCAACTGAATTTTCTTCATTTACATCGAATGATTTAATATCAAAAAATTTGTCGTAGCCAAAGCTGTCATAGATCAGGTCACGGTTCCAGAAACTTTTGTTATTCGCATGAATAACAGAAGAATGATAGCCTTCCTCTTTTAACAACTCAGGTGCGGCTTTGAACTCGTTGCTTGGATTTGTGAAAAATACAGCTCCTCTTCCAAGCGGATAGAGTGAATTATCAACAATAAACTCGGAGTCGGATGTTTTCCCTTGACCCGTTTGATGATAGAAATTACTGAAATTATAGCTTTTCTTGATCAATTTGTTTAAGAACGGCGTGATCTCTTTCCCATTCAATTTTTCATTGATCACAAAGCTCTGGGTAGACTCAAGCGATACTAGAATGACATTTCGTCCTTTTGCTTGACCAAACGTCTTTTCATTACGGTCTGTTTGATTTGCGCTTACATAGTTTTCAATTTCCGTTAAGCTATTGCTGTCGGCAAGTGCTCGCTGAGCGGATTGCTTCGATTGCAGAACCCCATCATAAATATGGAAGTTATATAAGCTGATGTTTTTCACTAGCATCTCACGGTCAAATGAACGAGTTAACAGCTCTGGTCTTTCTGTTTCAGCCAAACCAAGGTTAAAAAAGAAAGTGGCTGCCACAAATAAGTAATAAGCTGCACGTCCCTTACGTGAAATCGTTACATCTGTTCTAAAGGAAGGCTGTTTTTTATAGAGCCAAATTAAAATGATGATATCAACAAACATCAGAAAATCAACTGGTTCAATTAAAGAGGTAATACTTGACCCGAGGTCACCCATATTGTTTGTTTGAAATAGGACGGGGATGGTTAGAAAATCACTGTAGAATCGATAAAATACAATGTTAGCTAACAAAATAAATGTCAGAACAAAACTCGTCACAATGATATATCGATTGCGATTTTTTTCTTTAAAGAATAAACCGATACCGAAGATAAACAAGAGAAAGCTAAGCGGATTAATAAACAGGATAAATTCCTGCATGAAATTTTCAATTTTGATATTAAAGCTAGATTTATAGATAACATAGGTTTTCACCCACATTAACAAAGTCGCAATCAGTAAAAATGAAATCGCCTTTAATCTTTTCTTTCGCATTGTAACCTCCTTATGCTAAAAACGCACTCAGGTTAGGGACATCCCCAATTATTGGTGCTTCTTCAAAAATAACTAAAGTATATCTTATCCTGTCTATGATGGAAAATCAATGTCTTTTTCCCCATGACAAACTTATGAATATGCTAATCATTCAATTTCATGCCTATCTATCGCTGATTTTAATAAAAATGACATCATTATGACATTTTTGTTCAAGACAGCCACTTGTTTTTTGCCATCCATGCACCGCCGATCACGCCTGCATCGTTTCCTAGTGAGGCAATTACCACTTCAACATCCTCAGCACATGGCGGGAAGGCATGATGTTTGACGACACGCTCTACTTTACTGCGAAGAAGCTCGCCCGCTTTAGATACACCCCCGCCAATGACGATTTTTGTTGGGTTTAAGGCACTAGCCAGATTCGCAAGGACAAGACCAAGATGGGTTGTCACTTCATCTACGACACGCATCCCCAGTTCGTCTCCGTTTTCTGCTGCCTCAAATACATCCTTTGCAGACAGCGAAGTAAGTGAGCCAAGTGATGATGTATGGCTCTTTGTTTGTAATGAATCCTTTGCGATTCGGACGATACCTGTGGCAGACGCAATGGTTTCAATACAGCCTGTTCTCCCGCAGTTACATGGTGCTCCTTGAAATGGAACGGCACAAATATGACCAATTTCTCCACCAGCACCTGATTCGCCTTGAACCACTTCTCCATTGACAATAATACCGCCGCCAACCCCTGTGCCCAGTGTAACCATCAGGATGTTTTTGGCGCCATCACCTGCACCCTTCCACATTTCACCGAGTGCAGCAATGTTCGCATCATTTTCGATGACAGATGGAAGTCCTGTCTCTGCCTCTAAATGGTCTTTCAAGGGATAGTTTGTCCAGCCCAGATTCGTTGTTTTATAGACAATTCCGGATACTTTATCCACTGGTCCCGGTGCCCCCATACCAATCCCAATTAGGGCTGATTTCGGCATGCTGATCTCAACTAGTTTATGGTCAATTGACTTGGCAATGTCGACTGTAATTGTCTGCCCAGATTTATCCGTAGGAATCTCCCACTTATGCTGAATTTCACCATAAAGATTAATAAACGCAAGCTTAATTGTCGTACCGCCAAGATCAACTCCTACAAACCAATCCCCTGTCATATGTCCTCCACCTTCACATTGTTTTTCGATTTAATTTGGCTAGTTCCATTTGAAGGATGGTCATTGCGTTTGACCATTCAGTTCGATCGATGATGCCCGATGTGTACATTTCCTTCAATTCATCTGCCATAAATTCTAATTCCACTTCACGATCTCCGAAATACACGTAATTTCCAAATCTCATGAGCAGCTGCTGTACATCATATAACGTTTTCATTATTTTCACCATTTCTCTAAATCAACAGATAGGATAAGCGTATTCATAAATACGCTTTCAGTCAAGTCATTCAACGTGTTTGAGTGTTTTCAATATATTGTTTCAACTTTAAAAATTGGTCATTTTGCGGATCTTGTTTTAATGCTTTTTTGATGAAGTCGTCTGCCTCCGCTGTCTCGCCTTTTTCTACATATAACAACGATAAGTGATACAATTTATTCGGCTCATTAGGATCTTTTTCAAGCGACTTTTGCAAATACTCAATGGCCTTGTCAAGATGTCCAAGCTGCGCTTCGGAAAGCGCATATATATGAAGTGCTTCAGCTGAGGCATCCTTTTGCTTTACATATTCCTCTAGACGCTGACTTGCTTCGCTATAGTTCTTTTCATCAAATAAACTCGCTGCCTCGCTAGTTGCCGCCGCTTCTTTTTGATCGTCTGAATGAAACCCTGTATACAATCCAAAGCCGCCAATAAGGAGGAGAAGAAGACTAGCAAGAAGCATTTTGACAGGCTGAAACTGTTTAGGAAGACGGACCGCTAAAGCGGCTAAAAATCCGCCAGCAAGCCCCCCAAGATGCCCTGCATTATCAATCCCTGATACAGTGAAACCTATCCCTAAATTGATGAGGATAATAACGATAATATTTGTCCCCATCGTACGAAAGAAGAGCTTCCGGTTAGAAATCGCTAAATATAACAATGCGCCTAAACAGCCAAAGATCGCACCTGATGCTCCTGCTGCGATGGCTGAATTAAACACAAAGCTCGCTATGGAGCCAAAGATGCCGGAAATTAAATAAATGAGCAAAAATCTTCCTGAACCATAAATTCTCTCAACAGCCGCTCCAACGGACCAAAGAGCAAATGTATTAAAGAGTAAATGCGTCAAACCAATGTGTAAAAACATAGGTGTCACAAAACGCCACCATTCACCCTCTAAAATCAGCATATTATTTTTCGCACCAAATGCTGTTAAAGTGGCTGTATTGGTACTTCCACCAGATAATTCAAGTAAAAGAAACATCACCACTTGGACTGCGATTAACATATAGGTAAAAATCGGTCTGCCATTTTGAAAAACGGCCCGTTCTCGTTCACGCTGCTTTTCCTGATCTTGAAATGCCTGAAGCACGTTCATTTTAAGCTGCATCACATCTTCGGCTGTATCTGCTTTCGCCTCTTCTACATCAATCGAAAGTGATGTATTCAGCCATTTTTGCAGCTCGTGTCCATCGTTTTGAAGGGTTTCTTCATTCAGTAAAACAGGTGTCACCGTCACCTTTTGCTGTTTTTGCGGTTGACCGTTTATGTCTTCCCAATCATCTACTGGATGATCAGCTGTAAATTGTAGCTGCAGGAGATGGAGAGAACGTTTACGCATGGCTTCTCTCAACTGATTCATCCGAAAAGCCTGCTCTTCCATATCTCGAACGATCTCCTGTCTAAAATTCACATCTCTTCTATATAGACGGATGAGATCATATCCTGAGTTTCGTGGTGCTTCAAAAAAGATTTCATCTTCTGGGTACGGGCTTTGAATCATCTCGTATCCTTTTTGTCTGAGTTCATCAATCACTCGCCAAAATAGACTATCTATGACATTCATTCATTCGCGCTCCATTTTTTACATTATTATAGCAAGAATTACTCTTATACGCATTTCTCAACAAAAAAATCCCGGCTTTTGCGGGATTAGAATGCTTGGCGAATAAATTTCGTCCGAAAATATGGGATTTTCATCAGCCATTTAATAAAAAAGTGACGCACTTGGTTTTGACCTAAGATCAAATTCATGAGCCGATAACGATTTTGCACAAGAACGAATGCAAACAGTGTGAACACAATGCTCCAAATCATTTTATTCATCATATTCCCTCCTATGTTCGTATCGTGGCTTAAATAGGATTTGTTTATGCATGAACCATCATTTTTATCTCTTACCATGCGATCTACTTTCACACTCTAATCCCTTGTTCTTTTGATTGGATATAATAGACCTCTTCACACTCTGATTGATCATAAGAACCGCCAAATTGATGAAGGTCGATTAAATCTTTGAACGCTTTGATATACTCTCTTCTTATTTTTCCGACTCCAAAAAAATCAAGGTGTGTATGCCAAAAATAAACCCATGAATCATGTTCGAGTTGTAAGTCAAAAGTATTCACTTCCTCCCACAAATTACGGAAGTATCTTTTCTTTCCTCGAAATTTTTTCAATATATGACTCCTACTAGATAAAATGCCCTGAGCTAATGAAAAGATCTCAACACAAAAAGCCCGTTTTTGGACAATGAGCGGGCTTTCACTTTTGATATAACGTACCTTTTTCACTGACAATCATAGATACCGGTATGTCGTGCGCTTCAGCCGGAATATGCCTCGTCTGCTGTAAAGACAAACAAAGGGCAATGGTTACGCCGTGGTAGTCCGCTAAGTAGCGATCATAATAGCCCCCACCAAACCCAATCCGGTAGCCGTTCTGATCGAAGCACACCCCAGGAACAATGATCAAATCAATGGCTTCTTTATGTACAGCTGTAGACTCAAGAGGGTCTGGCTCCAATAGTCCAAAGTAGCTGGATGTCATCTTTGTTTCAGGTGTATATTCATAAAACACCATCTCTTTTGTTTTCGGAAAACAGGTGGGAATACAAACTGTTTTTCCTTCTTCCCACGCTTTTTCAATCAGAGGCATTGTCGGTATTTCTTTTCCCCTAGACATAGTCAAAGCAATCGTTTTCGCCTGTTTCCATTCTGACAGCTGCAGCACGTGTTCATGAAGTAGAGAAGCATAGCGATTGAACTCTTCAGTGCTTAACTGCTCAAGCATGGCCAATGTTTGAAGGCGGAGCTCCTTTTTCATACAGGTTCATCTCCCATCATAAAAAAACAGCAGGAAAATTCCCTGCTGCTTACTTTGTTTCACGATGTAAAGTTTGTTTTTTATCACGTGAGCAATACTTTTTGAATTCAACGCGATCTGGATTGTTTCGCTTATTCTTTTTAGTAATATAGTTACGCTCACCGCATTCAGTGCAAGCTAGAGTAATATTTACGCGCATGTTTTTCCCTCCAAACTAAAATCAATTCACATTCAGACCTAACTATAATACCACTTCTAGCTAAGGAATGCTAGAATGTTTTTTCACCAATTTCATTTTTCAATGCATTCCCCCCGCATCCTGATCCATATTGTCTGGTCATGTGATGAAAAATCGCCTTCTCCCCTATAAAAACACGTTCTTTGTCGTACTGTATACATGAGAACCCCCTCTTTGTTCCACAGCTTTTTTTCATCTGATCCGTCTTCTTTTATTTTAACAGCGGGCAAGGTTTTCATACTTGGTTTCCCTATAAAAAGAAAAATGATGAAAAAAAGGTGATTTTTTCAGCAATTCCTTTTGAAACTAGCTTTTTTATGGTATAAAAAAGAAGGGTCGAAAACTGTCTGAAACAATCATGAGAGCCTTTTTTGGCTTTCAGCATTAAAATATGAATAAAAGGTGATGAAACATGGAAATTGCAATTATCGGATTGCTTGTTGTCAGTATTGTACTGATTGCATTCTCATATTTTCAAAGAGAGCCGATTAAAGAAGTCGAACAGGAACTTGAAACACTTCAACTATCTGCAATGCAAGAAATCTATAAACTGAAAAAGAAAATGAAGGTTCTTGAAGAAGAATTGCTTGAAACAAACATCGTTGTCCGCAAGCATTCAGAAATTGATCCATCTATTGCAAGACAAATCATTTCAAAGCATCAAAATGGCATGTCTCCTGAGGCGATTGCGCGCGCTGAGCATGTATCTGTAGAAGATGTGAACATGATCATTAAAGACAACGAGAGGGTGCTTGTATGACGAAAAAAAGCATCCAAACGTTTGCAGCAGGTATGATTCTTGCAACTGGTGTTCTGGCGATCGTCTTTTTCCTTACTGGAAAAGATGAAGCGGCAGCTGATTCTACAACAAAAGAAACCCTCGCAGCGAAAGTGACAGACACTGACGTGAAAAATTACTTAGACTCTAAAAAAGAAGTCTCCGTCAGCCGTGAAACATATCAACAACTTCTTGATTATAAAGAAAAAGCGCTGAAAGCAAATGAAGACGGCGATTCTCAGAACGATAAACAAACAACGGACAAGCCAAAAGGCAAAACGGTTAAATTCGTGATTAAAAACGGTATGAGCACAAGTGATGTTTCAGACATGCTTGAAAAGGACGGAATCATCAACTCGTCTAAAGATTTTAATGATTACGTGATAGACGCAGGCTACCATAAAGAAATTCGTGCCGGCAAATTCAATTTAAAAACAGGTATGACATTCAAACAAATCGTCAAAGCCTTAACAAAATAACATCAAAAACCCCCTGGCGGCATTGACCTCCAGGGGGTTTTTGATTATCCAAATCGTCCTGATATATAATCATTTGTTCTTTGATCATTTGGCTCTGAGAACATCACATTCGTATCATTGACCTCAACAAGCTCGCCCATCAAGAAGAACGCTGTTCGGTCTGATACCCTTGCCGCTTGCTGCATATTATGCGTCACAATGGCAATCGTATATTTCTCTTTCAGTTTCATGATCAATTCTTCAATCTTTAATGTTGAAACAGGGTCAAGCGCAGATGTTGGTTCATCCATTAATAGAATATCCGGGCTTGTGGCAATGGCTCTTGCGATACAAAGACGCTGCTGCTGACCGCCGGAAAGACCTAATGCAGGCGCACTTAATCGATCTTTCACTTCATCCCAAAGGGCAACATCACGAAGCGCTTTTTCAGCGATTTCTTTCAATTGCTGCTTGCTCTTCACCCCGTGAATTCTTGGCCCGTAGACGACATTATCAAAGATAGATTGAGGGAATGGGTTTCCTTTTTGAAAGACCATCCCGACGTTTTTACGCAGTTCCACTAGATCGACACGGCCTTTTAAAATATTGTCACCGTTATACATCATATCCCCGGTGATTTTCACACCTGGCACTGTTTTGACCATGAGATTTAAGGTCTTTATAAAAGTTGACTTTCCGCAGCCGGACGGACCGATAATCGCTGTGACCTCATGCTCTTTAATGTCTAAATCAATATGCTTCAGTGCGTGATGCTGTCCGTACCAAAGGTTCATATCATTCACACGAAACACTTCTTTTTTGGCTGTTTCAGTTGCTACTGCATTCATCAAAATCCACCCGCCTTATCCGAATCGACCATTAATATAGTCTTCTGTTTTTTGCTGCGCAGGACGTGTAAAGATACGTTCAGTCGCATCGTATTCCACTAGATCACCGTTCAGGAAAAAGGCTGTATGATCAGATACACGTAACGCTTGCTGCATATTGTGTGTGACAATGACAATCGAATAATCATGTTTCAATTCCGATAATAATTCTTCGATTTTTGCATTTGAGATCGGGTCTAAGGCAGAAGCCGGTTCATCTAATAAAAGCACGCTAGGTTTCATCGCAAGGGTACGTGCAATACAGAGGCGCTGCTGCTGGCCGCCTGATAATGATAAGGCAGAGCGGTGCAAGCGATCCTTGACCTCATCCCATAGCGCTGCCTTTGTTAAGCTTTCTTCTACCGCATCATCAAGCACTGATTTCCTTTTTTCACCCGCATATTTTAGTGCATGCGTAATGTTATTATAGATGGATTTAGGAAATGGATTTGGCTTTTGGAAGACCATCCCGATTTCCCTTCTTAAATTCACCACATTAATACGGTCATCCAAAATATTTAGCCCTTCGTACATGATCGCCCCTTCACTTCGTGCACCTGGAATTAGGTCGTTCATGCGGTTAATGCTGCGTAAAAAAGTCGATTTTCCGCACCCTGATGGGCCGATTAATGCAGTGATTGCATTTTTTTCAATTTCAAATGAAATTTGATTGACTGCTCTTTTTTCACCATAATAAATACTTAAATCCTGCACCTGTAGAATCTGTTCCGCTTGAAGTGGAGCCTTTTTTGCTGCAATCTCTTTTTTTTCTGCTAGCATTTGAACCATATCCCCTTCACACCTCTCACTATTTATTTTGACGTAAGCTTCTTATGAATAAATGAACCAAGCCATCTAGCTGCTAAGTTGAATACTAATACAGAGAGCACAAGTACGGCTGATGCACCATTTGCAATGGCCTCTGCATCTGGAATAATTCCCTGTGTATTGACGTTCCATATATGAACGGCTAATGTTTCTGCCGGTCTAAAAATATTCAGTGGTGACGTATCGGAGAAAGGACTCCAGTTTGTAAAATCAAGACGCGGTGTTGAAAGACCTGCTGTGAAAAGAAGAGCAGCCGCCTCACCGAAAACTCTTCCCGATGCTAAAATCGCTCCGGTAATAATGGATGGAATCGCACCTGGGATCAGAACCGTCTTCACTGTATGCCACTTTGTCACACCGAGCGCAAGCGATGCTTCCTTTTGATCCTTCGGTACAGATCGAAGTGCATCTTCAGTCACCCTGACCATCACTGGCAGGTTAAAGACAGTCAGCGCAAGGGCTCCTCCGATGATCGTATAGCCCCATCCTGTTAAATTAACAAACATCAGCAAACCAAACATACCGATGACGATCGATGGCAGAGACGATAACACTTCAATACATGTACGAATAAAATCAGTCACTTTGTTTTGAGGTGCATATTCTGCCATGTACACCCCGCCGCCCACGCCAAGAGGCACGGTAAACAGCATCGTAATAAATAGAATGTAAAACGAGTTAAACAGCTGATCCCTAATACCGCCACCAGAACCAATCGCACTTGAGCGGGTAGTCAAAAAGTCAAAATTTAATTCTTTGGCACCGTTGAAGATGATATAAGAAAACAAGCCAACAAGTATCGCCGTGATAATGGCGGCACATAATCCAAAAACGATTGTGGCAAAACGATCGGTCATTTTGCTATTCATTAAATCTTCCTCCTAGATGACAAGTATCTGATAATGAGTATGAACATAAATGATACAACTAGAAGGACAAGTCCCATTGACCAAAGTGTATTGTTTTCAACACTTCCATACGTTGTATGTCCCATGTTTAACGTAATAATGGTTGTTAATGTACCAGCTGTGTCCATAATACTTTCTGGTAGATTACGCGTGTTTCCAATGACCATCTGAACGGCAAGGGCTTCTCCAAATGCTCTTGCCATTCCAAGCACGACTGCTGTCATTAATGTCGGAAGCGCTGCAGGTACAAGAACACGTCTGATCGTTTGCCATCTTGTTGCGCCTAATGCATACGATCCCTCACGTAAACTTTTTGGAAGTGAAGCCATTGCGTCAGTTGCAATGGATGTAACAGTTGGCAGAATCATAATAGAAAGGACAATCGTTCCTGCTAAAACACTGTGCCCTGAACCGCTTGACTTAAAGTGTCCAATAAACGGCACCAATACTGTAAGACCTATGAATCCGTAAACAACGGATGGAATCCCTACAAGCAGTTCAATCACTGGCTGGAGAATTTTCCGTCCCCATGCAGGTGCAATTTCTGTCATGAAGATCGCTCCTGCGATGCCTAGCGGTGCTGCTATAAGTGCTGATAGAAGCGTGACAGCGATTGAACCAAAGATAAACGGAAATGCGCCGTATTGCGGATTTTCTGCTGTAGGGTTCCAATTGATACTGGTTAAGAACTCAATTGGGCTTACACCATTTACGATGAAAGATTGTAAACCCTTAATGCCAAGGAAGATTGTGATGGCAATTGATACAGCAATCATTAAGAATGCGCAAAATTTCACCAAAATACTTCCTCTTACTTCATCCATTTGCCTATTTTTTTTCGAGCTGATCAGTCGATCGCTCGCTTCTGTATGTTCTATCTGTTTCATCTTTTTCTACACTCCTATGAATGTCATAAAAGGAAAAGTGAAAAGCTCCACTTTTCCTTCATCATCAATTCAAGACCTTTTACTTATCTGTTTGTTTGCCTGTTGCGTCTCTTTCTACTTTCATATTAGAGACTGAGATGTAGCCTTGGTCTTTCACGATTTGTTTTTGTACTTCGTCACTCATCAAGTAATCTAAAAATTGTTTTGCTAAACCGTCTGGCTCACCTTTTGTATAAGAGTGCTCGTATGCCCAAATTGTATATTTACCGCTTTCTACATTGCTTTCTTCTGGTTTCACACCATCAATGCTAAGCGGTGTAATTTTGTCATCTGTTAAATAAGAGAATGCTAGGTACCCAATCGCACCTGGTGTTTCTGCAATCAACTTTTTCACTGTGTTTGAAGAATCCTCTGTGATTCCTTCTGCAGGTGTCGCGCCGTCAAGTGCATATTTCACAAATGTTGCACGAGTTCCTGATGAGTCTGGTCTGTTCACAAGTGTGATTTTTTGGTCTTTCCCGCCAAGCTCTTTCCAGTTTTTGATTTTACCAGTGAAGATTTTTTTCAATTCGTCCTTTGTGATGTCTTTGACACCAACTTCAGGGTTAACAGCTGCGGCCATTCCAACAACTGCTACTTTGTGGTCTTTTAAAGCTTTTGCGTCGATTCCGTCTTTCTCTTCTGCGAATACATCTGAGTTCCCAATTTGTACAGATCCTTCTGATACTTGAGAAAGTCCTGTTCCTGAACCGCCGGCTTGTACTTGAATATCGGCTTTTGGATGTTTATCCATGAATTTTTCTGCTGCCGCAAGAACTAAAGGCTGCATCGCAGATGATCCTGAGATGGTAATGGAACCTGATGCCTCATCTTTGTTTGAAGCATTTCCTTTACTGTCTTTTGAATCTCCGCTTGAGCTGCTGTTTCCGCATGCTGTGACGAATGCTAACAATGCGATAGTAAGGAAAGTAAGCAGCCATAATTTGTTCTTTTTCATTTCAAGAATACCCCCTGAATAATTTGTCCTACGAGTAATACATTAAAGGTTCTTTATTAATTTCGTTTAAATGGAATGTTAAGGTTTTGTAAATGTCGAAGATTTGTAGAGAAATTGCGGGGTTTTTTATGATTTTTGTCAATTTAAATCGAAAAGTTTGAAGAAAATATAAAAAAACGCCCACAAAAAGTGAGCGTTTTTACCTAGAATAGGTCTAGTTATTTGTTTCTGCTTCATTTTCAATTTTGTTTTTGTTCTTCGCTTGTGTATCATTGCTTTCCTGTTTCGATTTCAGTTCAAAGTACTTGTCTAATACTTGTTCACCAATATCATTTGTAATCGGATAGCGCTGGTTGTAATCTTGATACACCCAAGGCACGACAACTGAAATCGCTACTTCTGGATTATCAGCAGGCGCATACGCAACAAGTGTTGTGTTATATGTTGGTGTGCCGCGTTTGCTTTTAATCGGGCCGTCATAGAATGATTGAGCGGTCCCTGTTTTGCCAGCTGGATTGTATTTTTTGTTGCCAAAGTTCGAATATGCTGTCCCTCTTGGGTTCTGCATCACAAGCTTGAATCCTTGCTGTACGCGTTTGATCTCATCACTTGTCATATCGAGCTTATTCAGTACATCCGGCTTGACGGACTCCGTTACAGCCCCAATGCCTCTTTGCGGATCTGGCTCTCTCACTTCTTTTACGAGCTGAGGACGTAAACGATAGCCGCCATTGGCAATCGTTGAAACGTATTGCGCCATTTGCAGCGGTGTAAACGTGTCATATTGTCCAATCGCATAGTCAAGTAACAGACCAGATTGTGTAGATGTTCCACGATAGCCAGTTGCTTCGTTTGGCAGGTCAATACCTGTCTCTACTCCAAGACCAAATTTACTAAAATTGTAACGGAACGTATCAAACGCCTTTGTATCAATTGGGAGCGGCTGATTCTTACGATATTCCCCTTTCCCAATTGCAATCGCTGTTTTAAACATATACACGTTTGATGAACGCTCTAGTGCGGTTAAATCATTAATGAGTCCCATATTTTGATAGGATTTTTTCGGCGGTGACTGAGCGATATAGAGCGGTTCATCGTATTGGGTGCTTCCAATATGAAGGACGCCTGTTTTATAACCTGTGAGCACAGTTGCCCCTTTTACTGCTGATCCCATCGCATATGATGATGTCATCGTTCCTAGTGCATAGTCATCAAATTTGTATGACCCATTCTTATTGGTAATCTGTTTACCCGCAATCGAGAGTACTTCCCCATTTCTCGGGTCCATCATGACAACAAACGCACGATCAAGAAGTTCTGTTCCGCCTCTTTGCTTCGCACTTTTCAAGTTCTTTTCGATGATTTTTTCCACCGCTTTTTGCAGCTGAATATCAATCGTCAGCACAAGGTCTTTCCCGCTCTTTCCTTCTGTTAACACTTTAGAGCTTGTGACATTGCCTTCTTTATCTGTTGTACTTTGTTCTTTTTCTTTTTGACCTTGCAGGACATCTTCATATTGATATTCAAGATAGCTTTTTCCTACACGATCATTTCGGCTGTAGCCGAGTGATAGATAATGTTCAAGCAGTGACGACGGAAGACCTTCATCACTTGAAGACACACTGCCGAGCATACTGCGGAGAAGTCCTTTATAAGGATAGCTGCGTGACCAGTCTGTTGTGACATCTACACCTGGCAGCTCGTCCAAATGCTCAGAGACGTAAGCAATTTCACTTGGTTTTACATCTTCATTTTTAATGAATTGAGGCGTAAGTGCATAGCCTGCATCCATTTGTCTTTTAATCGCAAGCACTTGCAAATCTTTTTTCGTCAGTTGATTTAATTCCTTGTCTGTGATGCGTTTCAGCTGGAGCTCGTATAGTTTATCATCAGAGACCTTATCGTCACCCTTTAAATCGGCTTCTTTTTGAACAAGCTTTTTCGCTTCATTCGGATGGGTTAAGATCCAGAAATCTTTTTTATCACGATCTGTGATTTTCTTCGTACTTACGTGAATCATATCCGCTAATTTTGTTGCCACTTTGAGCCGCTCTTCTTGTGAAGTCGTCGAGGTTCTCGTATATGTAATGGCATTTAGCGCTTTATTGCTGACAATCGTGTTATAGTTTCGATCATAAATTTTTCCTCGCGGAGCAGACGAGCTGACATTCACGTCTTCTTGTTTTTCTGCCTGCTTTTTATAATCTTCTCCATTCACAATCTGCACAAAACCGAGTCTGACCACAACACCGGTAAAAATAATGAACGCAGCTAAAAATAATAAATTCAGCCGGATCGGAAGTGTTTTGCGCCCTTCCTTTGCGTCTTTTTTGTTTTTCTTGTTTCTCATCACATCACCTTTTCTATCAAGAAAGAAATGGCACCCCTTTTTGTGTATAAAAGGTGCCATCATCATTTTAGCGGTTTTTCTATCATTTATCTAGAAATTTGATGTTCCATTGGTAAGAAATTTTACCTTTCTCCCTTCATAAGGTTCGTTTGAGAAACAGGCTTTTGACCGTCAGCCTCTTCTATATCAGCTGTTTTCTCTTTTAAATGAATGTCCTTTACAAAATAATAAATAAGGGTGTGCCCCGCTCCCAGTACGACAAGTGAAGCAGGAATCCCAAGCCGATCGCCCAGTAAGGTAACAGATAAAAGAAAAAAGACAATCGAACAAATACGCCCTGCATTTAAAAATAGTTCTCTGACGACAATATATTCAATTCGGGCTTTTCTTGCATATCTGGCATGACCGATGACATCGTAAGTTAAAGAGACATACGGAACTAGCAGAAGCGGGTAGCCGATCGCAATGGCTACTGCGTACATAAGCAGTGATACATAGGACAAGTGAAAGACGATTAAAAATAAAGCGCCGTATAAAATAAGCCCGCCAAACATAATCGCTTTTTTACGCCATTTTTTCTTAATCAAACGGGTAGCAAAAAAATAGGCAAAAAAGGCAACACCTGAATTGACTAGACCAAATGTGCCTAAAGCAAGCTCACTGTTTGTTGCAATAAACACAAAGACACTGATTAAAAAGACAAACACGCCTTCACGGAGCCCCTGAAAAAAGTGAGCAGTTGTGATCTTACGCCAATTCTCGTCCGCATGGCGCTCTTTCCAAATTTGCTTAATGATAAATTTTCCTTTAGATTGTCTCCTCTTGAGGAAAAAACTCATCACCACCGCTAGTGAAAACAAAAAAAGCGATAAAGTGAAAATCACTGTATAGCCTGTATCATCCGTTAATTGAGAAATCACAATTCCTGCAATGAGCGGCCCAATCATACCAGCTGTAGAGGTAAGCACTCCTAAAAATCCATTAAAGAAATCCCTTGTTTCAGGTTCAGTAATCTCAAAAGTAAGCACGTTAAAGGCAAGCCAGTAAAAACCATAGCCGATTCCAAGCACACTGCCTAATAACACGAGCCGAGCTGCCGCTTGCTCTCCTGCCATGAGAACAATTAAGTAAAAAGCGGCTAAGAAGATGACACCGAAACGAAGGACAAATGCACGATCTATTTTTTTAGCGAGCCGTCCAGCAAATAAAAAGGTAATGGGCTGAAGGACAACAATTGCCAAGTTATAAATCGCAAGGTCTGTAAATCGCCCAGACTGTTTCCATAAATACACGTTCACAAACGTATTCGAAAGCGCAATCGCAAGTGCGTATAATCCGCCAATCGTGAGGAGGAGCAATAAATCTCTTGTGACATCCATGTCCCCGAACATTTTCTTTAATCTGCTCATATCATTCATTCTCCTTTTCTACACAATAGTCTGTCTCATCAAAAGGCAGATATGTAAAAAAAGGAGGGAAAATATAAAAAGACCCGCTCTCAGAGAGAAGCAGGTCTTTTCAAATCAAATCATTTATTTAGCTTCGCTGTAAAGGCGAGCCACTTCATCCCAGTTCACAACATTCCAGAATGCTGAAATGTAATCAGGACGACGGTTTTGGTAGTTTAGGTAGTAAGCATGCTCCCAAACGTCTAGTCCTAGAATTGGTGTTTTTCCTTCAGTTAAAGGAGAATCTTGGTTTGGTGTGCTTGTAATTTCAAGTTTGCCATTGTTCACAACAAGCCATGCCCAACCAGAACCAAAGCGTCCTGCAGCTGCTGCAGCGAAATCAGATTTGAATTTTTCAAATCCGCCTAATTCTTTTTCGATCGCATCTGCAAGTTCACCAGTTGGTGCGCCGCCACCGTTTGGTGAAAGAAGCGTCCAGAATAATGAGTGGTTCGCATGTCCTCCGCCATTGTTACGTACAGCTGTACGAATGTTTTCAGGCACAGAGTTCAAGTTAGCCACTAGCTCTTCAATTGATTGATCTTCAAGAGCTGATACACCTTCGATTGCTTTGTTTAAGTTTGTTACATAAGTGTTGTGGTGTTTTGTGTGGTGAATCGTCATTGTTTCCTTGTCGATATGTGGTTCTAATGCATCGTAAGCATATGGTAATTCTGGAAGTTTAAAAGCCATGGTTAAATTCCTCCTTAGAAATGTATGTACTGAAATGCTTCCTTAGTAAGCAAGCAATTCACCCTAATCAAAGAGTATCAAAAGAAACGGCTTGTTTCAACGTTATTGCTCATGATCTGAAACATTTCAGTGTTTATTTTGTATTTAACCCTTCAGAAAGAGTGTTAAACACCGATTTTCCATTTAGCGAAGCACATAAAACAAAAAGATTCCCAGCATCAGTGCTTGAATCAACCCTTTTACAAATACGCCTGACACAAAACCAATTAATGAGCCAAGCCCCACTTTCACACTTGTCTTCAGATCTTTTTGATGAACGAGCAGCTCTGCGATGACACTGCCGATAAATGGACCAATGATAATTCCAGCAATCGGAATCACAAAAGGACCGGCTAAAAGCCCAATGGTACTTCCCCAAATGGCCGCCCGGCTGCCGCCAAAGCGTTTCACCCCAATCAGATTGGAGACATAATCCGCGGCAAATAACACAGCTGTAAACATGGCTTGAATGAGCCAAAAGGTGAGCGTCAATTTCTCAAAGCTAAAAAAGAGCCCATATAAAATAAACCCAAGAACCATGAAAACCACACTAGGAATGATTGGATAGACAAGTCCCACAAACGCAATGATAAATGCACAGCCGATCAAAATCCAATACAGCACGTCCAATCCGCTGCCGCCTCCTTTTTATATGCTGTATACATTATGCCTCATTCCTTCTATCTTAACCAGTAATGAAGGCCGTACTTGTACTGGATGGATAGACATTGATACAATGTGAGAAATAGAAAAGAATGTAGGAAGTGAATCGGTTGAACGTATTTAGTTTATTGTTAAAAGGAATTTATTCACCAAAAGATATTGCCAGAGCACGTTTTACTGGGATTGGAAAGGCCATTTTATTCATCTTTATCCTTTCGATCATCGCAGCTGTCCCCCAGGGCTATCATATGAGCCAAGAGATTTCAAATGCGATGTCAGGATTTCAGCATGTGATTAAAAAAGATTTACCCGACTTTTCCATTGAAAAAGGAACGCTTCAAGCGGACCAAAGCACGCCGATCGAAAAAGAAGAAAACGGCATCACGATTATCTTTGATCCCGCTGAAAAAATAAAATCAAGTGAGCTTGAATCAAAACAAACAGCCATTGCGTTATTAAAAGAAAAAGCAGTGATTGCCATTGATGGACAAATGACAGATATTCCATACCAGCTGCTTGGCGGAACACTCACAAAAGATGAACTTGCCAGCGTCACAAACCAGAATCAAGCGATCATTATCCCTGTCATTTGTGTCCTGCTGTACCTATCTACTGCTGCTCTCATGTTCATCAGCGCAACATTCCTAGCCATGCTTGGCACATTTATTAAACGAATGCAGCAAAAAGAGCTGTCCTTTCAAATGCTTTGGAAGCTCTCTGCCTATTCACTCACATTAACAACCGTCTTTTTCGCCATCATGAGTGCATTAAACACGCCGGTTGCGAACTCATTTTTATTAAATTGGGTGATTAACTTTATTTTCTTATATCTTGTCGTTAAAGAAATACCTGCAAAAAAATAAGCTCCCTCATTTTGGGGAGCTTTTTTATTTGTTTTGACCCTATGACTCATCTGGATGGATGATCGCAAACATATAGTGATCCTCCCACTTATCATTGATCTTTACTTTTTTACGATGAAGTCCCTCATTTTCAAACCCTGTCTTCTCAAGCACACGAATGGAACCAATGTTAGATGGTTTTACGCCAGCTTCAATACGGTGAAGGTACAGTTCATAAAAGGCATAATCGATAATCAAACGAATCGCCTCTGTCATATACCCCTTCCCGCCTTGCTTTTCATCAAGTACATATCCAAGCAAAGCCCCTTGAATCGGTCCTCTTTCAACAGAATGGAGTGAGATCGTTCCAATTAATGCATCTGTTTCATTTAAGAAAATACCGTGCATATAGGCTTCATCTTTTGCACGCCTTTGCATACTACGGTTAATCCGTTCCTTTTGACGAGGTACAGTAAAAAAATCATCCTGAACCAAAGGTGTAAATTGCTGAAAATAGGTGCGATTCTCTCGTTCAAGTGTTAATAGAGCTTCTGCATCACTTTCTGTTAGTGTTCTTACATATATATTCTGACTGATTTTCTTCATATACTCTCCCCCTTTTTTTATTTTATCATAATAAAGAAAGCGCTTCGGCTTATCAAAGATTTTTCCGATTACAAGTCATACTAGAACTCACTAGAACCGCCCTTCCCTAGCTTTTTCACTCTTTTTGGTTCTATCAACTCAGGGACAAACATACACTGAAGTAAACTCTTAAAAGCGGTGAGTAAAATGCGGCGAATTATTTTTTTACTAGTCAGTTTGTTTGTCCTCTTTATTATCTTTTTTGATTTGAAAAATGGAACGATCCCCGTTCAGGAAGGCCCTGCTGTTCCCGCCAGCGCCTTTCAAACAGCTGAAAAACAGGCATATAAAACTGTCACTGTTAAACAAGGTCAAACCGTCGTCTCTATCGTACATACAAGTAAGCCATTAGATGAAGTGATCGAAGACTTTGAAGCACTGAATCAAGGCGTCAAAGCGAACGAAATTCGGGCAGGCAGCACATACAAGTTTCCGGTCTATAAGAGATAAAACGTTAATTCCTTGTCATTCATATAAAGAGACTGTTACAATATGAGATGTAAAACACGTCGTACACTGCAAACGAATTGCATGTACACTAAGGAGCGATTGACAAGTGAGTGAAGTCACACATCGTACAAAAACGCGTCCCGTCAAAGTGGGACCTTTAACTATAGGTGGAAACAATGAAGTCGTCATTCAAAGTATGGCGACAACCAAAACACATGATGTCGAAGCGACAGTAGCTGAAATTAAACGTTTAGAAGAAGCTGGCTGTCAAATCGTGCGTGTCGCATGCCCAGATGAGCGTGCAGCAAATGCGATTGCGGACATTAAAAAACAAATCAACATTCCCCTTGTTGTCGACATTCATTTTGACTACAAGCTTGCACTGAAAGCGATTGAAGCAGGTGCAGACAAAATTCGTATCAACCCAGGAAACATCGGAAGACGAGAAAAAGTCGAAGCTGTTGTGAAAGCGGCAAAAGAAAAAGGCATTCCAATTCGTATTGGGGTAAACGCCGGTTCACTCGAGAAAAAGATTCTTGATAAATACGGCTATCCAACAGCAGATGGTATGGTTGAAAGTGCACTGCATCACATTAAAATTTTAGAAGACCTAGATTTTCATGACATCATTGTCAGTATGAAAGCATCTGATGTAAACCTTGCGATTGAGGCATACGAAAAAGCAGCAAAAGCCTTTGATTATCCTCTTCATCTTGGGATTACAGAATCAGGTACGTTATTTGCAGGTACGGTCAAAAGTGCAGCTGGTCTTGGCGCAATCTTGAATATGGGGATTGGTAACACACTCCGTATTTCATTAAGTGCTGACCCGGTCGAAGAAGTCAAAGTGGCACGTGAATTATTAAAATCATTTGGCCTTGCATCAAATGCAGCAACACTCATCTCTTGTCCAACTTGTGGACGAATTGAAATTGACCTCATTAGCATTGCAAATGAAGTCGAAGAATATATTTCTAAAATTAAAGCACCGATCAAAGTAGCTGTTCTCGGATGTGCTGTAAACGGTCCGGGTGAAGCGCGTGAAGCTGATATCGGCATCGCTGGCGCTAGAGGTGAAGGCCTTTTATTCCGCAAAGGTGAAATCGTTCGGAAAGTGCCAGAAGAAACAATGGTCGAAGAACTGAAAAAAGAAATCGATAAAATCGCTGAAGAACATTATGCAAAAATGGAAGCTGAAAAAGCAAAACAAGCGAACGCATAACAAAGAACGCCTGACATCACTGTCAGGCGTTTTTCTGTTCCTGTCCTGTTAAAAGAACGGGGTGATAAAGATGCCGAGGATGACGGAAACGATTCCGATCCCGATTGACCACGCGCCAAGCGCATGTGCTCCTTTTCTTCTTGCAATATAACCAACGACAATTGCCGCTACCCCTAATAGCACCGGCAAGACAAATAATGAGATAATCGCAATCGCGAGTGCTGTATAGCCTATCCCCTTACTGCCTGAATCGTCACCTACATGGTCACGTTCTCTTCTGTCTTCACGATCTCTTGATGCTTGATATGGCTCTGCTATTTCAGCAGCTGTTTCCTCTAAATAGCCATCATCATTACTAAAGTGTGTGTCGATTTCACGATCATTTCTTCTGAAATCTTCGTCTCTTTCCATGATCAATTCCCCCTTTTGGTTAATAGAAAGGAGCTTTTTTAGTATGAGCAAAAATGTCTGTTTCATGTTTGCTAAAACTTGCTGGAATTGTGAATTGATTATGTTACACTTTAAGAGGATAAATATGAGGAGTGTGGGCATGTTACGTTTAGGAATTGATATCGATGGCACAGTCACGGCGCAGGACACCTTTGTCCCCTACTTAAATGAGTCGTTTCAATGTGACATCACACTAGATGATATGACGGAATATGATTTGACGAAGCTTTTAAAGATTTCAAATGAAGAATTTTGGGGCTGGATGAATGAGTATGAGCCTCTTATTTATAAACAGGCAAAGCCTGCCGAGGGTGCAAAAGAAATCCTCAATCAAATGAAACATCATCATCAATTGATTTATATCACAGCCAGAAGGCAGCATCACTCAGACATCACCTACAAATGGTTTGAGGAGAATCATGTCTATTATGACGATATCGAGCTTGTTGGCGGACATCATAAGGTGGAAGCTGTTCAAAAACATAAGATCGATGTGTTTTTTGAAGATCACCATGGCAATGCCACAATGATTGCAAAAGAAGCTGACATTCCAGTGATTCTGTTTAACTCACCGTATAATCAAATGCCAATTGATGAACGGATCATTCGCGTGAATAACTGGCAAGAAGCATCCCATTGGATCAAACAGTATGAAAAGCGTCTGCAAACTGCTTACTAAAACAGATCAAAAGCCGATACGTTTTTAATGTATCGGCTTCAGATTGTTGACAAAGGGCTAAAATGAACTTTATTTTAGCCCTTTGTCTTCGTTTCAGCGTGATAGAAAACCTTTGCAGCCCTAGGAAGGACGAGTACTGGAGCGGAGCGAATTTGACATTCGTGAGCACCGGAACGCAGGACTGACAAAGAATGCGAGGGTTTGTCTACACGCTGAAGCCGATACGTTTAATGTATCGGCTTTTTGATTGTACGATGATGTCCTTCTTTTATTAAAAAATGATAAAGTGCACCCATCATACCTGCCTGATTGAAGTAATAGCACGTTTCCAGTGTCACCTGTATGTTTTTCCATGCATGCAAAGTATGTAAATGTTTCTCAATGTTTGGAATCAAATCGGGCCTTGCACTCACGCCCCCGCCAATGAGAATTTTCTCTGGATTGAGAACTGTTGCCACATTGTAAATGCCAATTGCGATTCGCTTGTACCACTGATCGATCATCTTCTCAATGGCCGGATCATGCTTGGCTTTTTCAAAGATCTCTTGACCGTCTATTTGCTGACTTTGTGGAAGTCCCTGCTGCTCTTTGTAGCTTCGTATCAATCCAGCTGTCGAAGCACTGCTGTTGAGTGTCGTAAACTGACCGTTTTCTGTTTCTGTCAGCATCATGCCAAATTCACCGCCGCGAAAAGAGGCACCGCGCACAAGCTCGCCACCAGCAAAAATACCGCCGCCGACACCAGTCCCAAGCGTCATACATATAAAGCTGTCACACTCTTTCGCATGACCACTAAATTTTTCAGCCAGAGCTGCACAGTTCGCATCATTTTCTACTTCTACACGAAGTGATGTTTTTTCTTCCAAAAGCGTTTTGACATTTTGGCCATTTAAAGCAATAATCGCTCCTGCAAATTCCGTATAACCCGTTTGACTGTCAACAAAACCCGGAAGACTCATCGCAATCCCTTTGATATCCCAAGTCCTTTGATACTCTTTCACCACGTTCTCCATGTCCTCTAAAAACGGCTCAAGCTGCCGGCAGTTTGTTTCGTAGTCGCCGCTCGTGATCAGCTCACCATGTCGATCCATGACCCCATGCTTTGTTTTTGTCCCGCCTACATCGAATACGATATAATACGCCACTTTTGACCCCTCCCCCTATTTCTAAAGACTCAAATCTGCTTCTATAGATGATCTGTTGTTCTCATTTTAATGAAACAGTTATCCTTTGTAAAACGTTTTCAACATGACAAAACAAAAAGCCAGCCCATCGGCTGGCTTCTTTCATGAATGAACTTCCTTCGGTTCGCAAGAAGGACACGTTCCGTAAATCTCAAATTTATGTCCGCTAATGTGATAATCCTCTAGATCAGCATCAAGCTTGTCCATAGGGCAAGCGTCGATTTCCTTTGTTTTACCGCACGTCAAACAAATAAAGTGATGATGATGATGGGAAAACGAACATTTAAAACGGAACAGTTTCTCCCCTGATAATTCCGTTGTCTCTAATATCCCAAGATCTTCATATAAAGACAGGTTTCGATAAATCGTATCAAAACTAAGCCCTGGGTAATCTTCACTTAAAGCTGTTAATACATTTTTAGCGGTCAAGTATTTATCAGAATCAGAAAACAATTGAAGCATATCTTCACGTTTGCTTGTATATTTATAGCCTTTTTCCTTTAATAAATCAAGCGCTTCTTGTACGTTCATGATGATTCCCCCTTCTGAATTTCCCAATACTAATACACCCGATTAAAATCAAAATAGACAGCATCACAATGGTTCCACCCGGCGCTAAATCAAGATAATAACTTAAAATCAAGCCGACCATGACAGACAATTCCCCAAATAAGATGGAAAGGAAAATCGCCTGTTTAAACCCTTTGGCAATCCGAATACTTGCCGCAACAGGCAGTGTCATGAGTGCCGACACTAGGAGTGTACCGACAATACGCATCGATGCTGCGATGACAAGTGCAACAACTAAAATAAAAATAAAATGAATCCACTTCGCTGAAATACCAGAAGCCTTCGCATGTTCTTCATCAAAAGAAAGCAAAAACAATTCTTTATACAAGAGCACAACCACTAATACAACAACAAGTGAGATCCCAACAATAATCCAAAGATCGAGCCTTGAAACCGCACTGACACTTCCGAACAAATAACTGAACAAATCTGTATTAAAACCATTTGCAAGTGAAATGAAAATAACAGAGATCCCAATACCACCCGATAAAATAATGGGAATCGCCAGCTCCTGATAATGTTTATACACAGAGCGCAGACGTTCAATAAACAATGAGCCAGCCACAGAAAAAGCCATTCCTAAGTAAAGCGGGCTAACCCCTGTCAAAAGTCCAAACTTTTTATCAAGGAATAAACTTGCCGCTATCCCAGCAAGTGACACGTGACTAAGCGCATCTGCGATGAGAGAGAGCCTTCTCACGACAATAAATACACCAAGTAAGGGCGCAATAAAGCCGATCAGCATCCCTGCGATAAACGCATTTTGTAAAAATTCATAATGAAAAAATGGAAATAGCATTATTCATGTCCCCCATGATGGTGATGATCGTGATGAATCACTTGAATGTCATGCCCGTAAAACTGAGAAAGCGCCTGATCATCCATCGAATCAAACGTTTCCGCATCTCCATGAAAATGAAGTGTCTGATTTAAACAAGCCACATGCGTGACTTTGTCAGAAACGGTTCCTACATCATGTGTAACGAGAATTAAAGACATTCCTTTTTCTTTGTTCAATGTTTCTAACAGCTGATAAAAGCCTTCTACTGTTCTTTGGTCTACACCCACAGTCGGCTCATCTAAAATAAGCAGCTTCGGCTGACTGACGAGTGCACGGGCAATAAATGTACGCTGCTGCTGCCCGCCTGAAAGCTCACCAATGTTTTGGTGTTTTAAGTCCTGTATGCCAACTGAGCGGATGGCCTCATCTACTTGAAGCTTATCCTGCTTACTCATGCGTTTGAATAAACCAATCTTCGCCGTTAAACCACTTGCCACGACCTCGTATACAGAAGCAGGAAAACCTGTATTAAAGCTATTCGCCTTTTGAGAAACAAATCCAATTTGATCCCAGTCTTTAAATTTTTGAGCAGGTGTGCCAAAGAGCTTCAATTCTCCCTGCTGGGGTTTAATCAAGCCAAGCAGGCATTTTAATAAGGTTGTTTTACCAGATCCATTCGGTCCAACAAGTGCTAGAAAGTTTCCTTCCTCTACCGTTAAATGAATGTGATCGATGACATTTCGCTGTCCATATGAATACGAAATGTCCTTCATTTCAATAATTGGCTTTGCCATAAATCTTTCCACCTTTAATCCAATATAAAAAGAATGATTACGATTTATACAACAAAAAGAAAATGGCAAAAGCCATTTTCTTTGTCCATACATACATTTCATTATATAAAAGAAAGATAAAAAAGTAAAATAAAAGCTAATGAATGGCTGTTTTGAATTTACCGCCTTTTGTTTCATGCGTATCCATAATCGTAATAAAGGCTTGACCATCAATTTCAAACACGATAGATTTCAGTTTCGTAATTTCAAGTCTTGTCACGACGGCGTAAATGACATCTTTTTCTTCATCAGTATAACCGCCTTTTCCTCTAAGTTTGGTGGTTCCCCTTCCGAGACGATGAAGGATCGCATCTGAAATTTCATCATAATAATCCGAAACGATAATGACAGCTTTTGTTTCATCTAGTCCTTGAATGACAGCATCAATTGTTTTCATTGCCAAATAATATGTCATGACAGAATACATAGCTTGCTCCGGTCCGAAGACAAAGCCCGCCCAAATAAAAATGAACACATTGACGATCATGACAAACTCACCGACGGAGAAAGGAATTTTTTTCGTCAGAAGAATTCCTAAGATTTCCGTTCCGTCCATTGAGCCTCCATTCCGTATCACAAGCCCAACGCCAAACCCGAGTAACAGCCCCCCAAATACAGTAGCTAAAATCGGCTGCGTCGTAAATGCCTCTACATGATGAAGTGAAGATTCAATCACGGCCAAGCTGACAATCCCAATCACAGTGGAAACCAAAAAGGTTTTCCCAATATGTTTGTATCCTGATATCATAAATGGAATATTTAAAATGACAACAATCGTCGCGAAATTAATGAATGGGTTATCCGTAAAAAGATAATCCAAAATAAGCGAAATACCGATGATGCCTCCATCAATAATATTGTTTGGCACTAAAAATAATTCAATGCTGACTGCTGCACATGCAGCTCCTACTAGAATCAGAAAAATTCTCAAAATAAAATGAGGCACTGATTCCTTTTTATGCTGTTTACTATTTGCCATACGTTCTCCCTTCTACACATGTTTAGTTTTCAATGAACATTTTATTCACTTTACTATTTTATCATTTCACAGAGTAAAATAAAATTTTTTGCACATTTTCCGTTTTCGCCCATACATTGATACAGAGGGGAGGAATGGAATTGATTTTAATTCAAAAAATTGTGTTGCAGCGTCTGAATCAGATCACAGCAAATGACTTGTTAAAGTATGCGAAACAGTATGGGGTCAGCTTAACATCCAATCAGGCTGCTGAGGTCGCCAAACTCATGAATGGGAAAAACATCAATATTTTTAATGATGCAGAGCGCAACCGGCTGCTTAAGCAAGTGGAAGCGATTACGTCTAAACAGACAGCACAGACCGTCAATGATCTGTTTAATCAATTCACAAATTAGGCAAAAAAGGGCCGCATTTAGCGGCACCTCATCACATTGCATGCACTTTTTATTGACCCGTAATCTTATCTAGTAAACCTTCATCAAATTGCTTTTCTTTCAGCATCGCAATTTCGAATTTGTAAGGTGGTTTCTTGTTCTTTTTATCTTCACCTACATAAGGCGTTTCTAGAATCTTCGGCACATCTTGAAGCTGTGGATGATGAACGATATAGCTCAGGGCATCAAAACCAATTTCTCCAAAACCGATATTTTCATGTCGGTCTTTTCTTGCGCCTTGTACATTTTTACTGTCATTAATATGAAGAACTTTGATTCGGTCGATCCCGACAATTCGATCAAATTCTTCTAATACTCCATCAAAATCACTCACAATGGGATAACCTGCATCGTGCGTGTGACACGTATCAAAGCAAACAGAAAGTGCTTCGTTATGTGTCACACCGTCAATAATTTGGGCAAGCTCTTCAAAGCTTCTTCCGCACTCTGATCCTTTTCCTGCCATTGTTTCCAGCGCAATTTGAACCTCCTGCCCCTTCACAATGACTTCATTGAGACCTTCAATGATTTTTTGAATTCCAGCATCTGCACCTGCTCCAACATGCGCACCCGGATGAAGAACAATTTGTCTTGCACCTAGCGCTTCTGTACGCTCTATCTCAGAGCGAAGGAAGTCCACTCCAAGCTCAAATGTCGCTGGATTCACTGTGTTCCCAATATTGATAATATACGGTGCATGAACGACGATATCTGTCATACCATGCTCTTTCATATGCGCTTGTCCAGCTTCAATATTGAGATCTTCAATTTTTTTGCGGCGCGTATTTTGCGGTGCACCTGTATAAATCATAAAAGTATTTGAACCATAAGAGGCAGCTTCCTCACTCGCTGCAAGTAGCATATGTTTTCCGCTCATGGATACATGTGATCCAATCTTCAACAATGTGTCCCCCTACTTTCCGTTACGCTTTGACTTTCTACGTTCTTGTCTTTTGATTTTATCCATCTCACGTGTCATTTTCTTTTTATATCCAGGTTTGACGGCTTTCGGTTTTCTGACAAGACGTTTTGCTTTTTCTTCAATTTCATTTGGTGCTTTTTTACGTCTTTGACGCTTCAAACGATCATCTGCATCTCGCCATTCGCCATGAACAATTGTTTTGTTTTCAAACACAACACCCATTTTTTCAATTTGAACGAGTGCATCCTCATCAGCGAGATCATAAATGGTCATTGCAATGCCAGATGAACCAGCGCGAGCCGTTCTTCCCACACGGTGAACATAAAAATCAAGATCGGATGGGAGCTCATAGTTAATCACGTGGCTGACGCCCTTAATATCAATCCCGCGGGCAGCAAGATCAGATGCCACAATATATGTGAACTCCAAATCTTCAATTTGTTTCATCACTTTTTTACGTTCACGAGGCGTTAAACCGCCATGAAGTACCCCAATTTTCATTCCTTTTTCCTGTAGGAATGAGGCAATTTCATCAACAGTTGATTTTGTATTGGCAAAGATGATCCCTAAATAAGGCTGTACATTCGTCACCATTTCATGAAGTAATTTTAATTTATCACGTTGTTTAGATGGAACTAAAATATGCTGAATGTTTTCAGCCGTAATTCGTTTCGGTTCAACATGTGCATATTTCGGATTATCCATATATTTTTTGAGGAAAGGTTTTAATTTTTCTGGAATAGTTGCTGAGAACACGAGCATTTGCAACTGTTCTGGCATTTGTGAACCAATACGATCCACATCTTCTAAAAAGCCCATATCTAGCATAAGGTCTGCTTCATCAATGACAAGAGATGTTGCTTTGTACACATTCAGCGCTTGCTCATGAATAAGATCAGCAATACGTCCAGGAGTGCCGACCACTAAGTGCGGCTGATTCTTTAGCTTTTGAATGGATTTCTGCTTGTCCGTTCCGCCAATGTAAAGCTTTGCCTTGATTTCTTCTTCTGGAGGCGTATTTTTTAAGATCGTTTGTGCTTCTTTAAAAATTTGATTCGCTAATTCTCGTGTTGGTGCAGTAATGACCACTTGTACTTGCTCTTTGCTTGGATCAATTGAATGAATAAGCGGCAATAAATACGCATGGGTTTTCCCTGTCCCTGTTTGTGACTGTCCAATCACGCTTTCACCTTTTAAAACAGCAGGGATAATTCTTTTTTGAATATCAGTCGGCTCATAAAAGCCCAGTTCATGAATAGCATCTATAATAAAAGACTTTAATTCATATGTCGTAAATTTCGTTTCTTTCATGTTTTCACTCCTTAAGGCAATGCCTTTTTGCTCATCTCCTCATTATAGCTGATTTTCAGCAAAAAAACCATGTCCGCTTTTCTCACAGGAAACCAAATGATACTTCCCTGCATAACCTATGAAGAGAAAGAGAATGCAGTAAGGGAGGTACAAGTATGTTAGGGCAAAGGCCTATGGGCGATTTTCAGCCGCATCGTCCCTCACGCCGGCACCTTGGAAATGGCGGTCAGCCCGGGATTTTTCAACGGAGACAGCAGGCTCCGATCGAACAGCCTTTTCAAGGGCAAGGCAACCAATTTCAACAAATGATGCCTCGCTCTCCGTCTGTACAAGGCGGCGGTCTACGCGGGATGGGTGGCATTCCTGGAGGCGAAAGCCGAGCACTAGGCGGCGCCGGAATTAAGGGCATGCTGGCAAAATTTCTTCCTGGAGCTGGAGGAGCAGGGATCTCTGGAGCTGGAGGTGGTGCGGGATTACAAGGAATCCAGAGCTTCGCAAACCCTGCGAACCTTTCAAGCATGTTAGGAAATGTTCAAAAAGTACTCGGAATGGCGCAGCAATTCACGCCTATGATTCAGCAATACGGTCCTTTAGTCAGAAATTTGCCTGCCATGATTAAACTCTATAGCCAGCTTGGCAGTGCGGATGATGATGAAACAAATACGAATGATGCAGACGAAGAACCAAAAGAAATCACTGCAGAAACAGACGTTCCGCACGAACAAACAGCACCGGTTGATGATGAAATAGAAGAAGGAAAAGAAGAAGAACCAGAGGACATCCTTGTCAAAAAAGGGACTGTACACACATCAACTGCTCCTGAAGTAAAACCGAAAAAAAGATCGGGTAGTTCCATTCCGAAACTATATGTCTAGTGATCTTTTAAAGGCGAAGTGTTTCCCATGTATAACAATCTTTGATATATGCGCTTACTTTGGCTATAATGAAGGAAGAGAATGATCAAAAGCCGTTTTTCACGGCTTTTTATATTGTTCTTCTCTAGCAGCACTTCCCTACAGGAGGACGAATAAATGAATGTAATTAAAATTTCGCCGCGTGGCTATTGCTATGGCGTTGTAGATGCAATGGTCATTGCTAAAAATGCCGCACTTGATAAAAACTTGCCACGCCCAATTTATATATTAGGTATGATTGTGCACAACAAACATGTCACAGATGCCTTCGAAGAAGATGGAATTTACACACTGGACGGACCAAACCGTCTGGATATTTTAAAACAGGTTGAAAGTGGCACAGTGATTTTCACCGCTCACGGCGTATCTCCTGAAGTCCGTCAAATTGCAGAAGAAAAAGGCCTTGTCGCCATTGATGCGACCTGTCCAGATGTCACGAAAACACATGAACTCATTTCAGAAAAAACAGCTGATGGATATGACATTATTTATATCGGGAAAAAGGGTCACCCTGAGCCAGAAGGAGCCGTCGGTGTTGCACCTGACAAAGTCCACCTTGTCGAAACAGAAGCTGATATTAAAGCGCTCGATTTAACGTCAGATAAACTACTCATCACCAATCAGACAACAATGTCTCAGTGGGATGTTCATGATCTGATGGAGCTCATTAAAGAAAAATATCCTCACGTCGAGTACCATCAAGAAATCTGCCTTGCGACACAGGTACGTCAGGAAGCTGTGTCACAGCAAGCAGGCCAAGCCGATCTGACCATTGTGGTCGGCGACCCAAAAAGCAATAACTCAAATCGTCTGGCGCAAGTGTCAATGGAGATTGCAGGAACGCAGGCTTACCGAATTGGTGATCTCAGTGAGTTAAAGCTTGAATGGCTCCAAGGGGTAAAAACAGTTGCCGTTACTGCAGGTGCTTCCACACCAACACCTATTACAAAAGAAGTCATTCGTTTCTTAGAAAACTACGAACCTGATGATGAATCGACATGGAAAATTGAACGGACGGTTCCTCTTTCTAAGATATTACCTCGCGTGAAAACAAAGAAATAAAAAAACGTCAGAGCTGCTATGCTCTGACGTTTTTGCTTACACAAATTGAAACGGGTTTGTGTTTGATTCTGATACAAAGAACTGCACATCATATTTTTTATCTGTACATAGCGATTCTAACTTTGTCTTTACGCCCTCTTTCATGATCTTTTCTGCGTAATGACCCGGGTCCACTACATTCAGTCCGAGCATCATGGCATCGTGAGCGACATGGAAATAAAGGTCGCCAGTCACATACACATCTGCCCCCATTCTTTTCGCTTGATGGATATATTTATTTCCGTCTCCTCCAAGCACAGCTACTTTTTTCACGACCGCTTCCTGATCTCCTACAAAACGCGCTCCATTCACATCTAACTTCGTTTTCACAAATTGAGTGAAGTCTTTAAGTGTCATAGGTTCTTTTAATTCTCCAATACGGCCAAGGCCTTTTTGAATAGGAGGAAGATCTGTCGTATGAACACTGTAAGCCACTTCTTCATAAGGATGTGCTTTGATCATTTCACGAATCACTTGTTTTTCAATACTTGCTGGGAAAATGGTTTCGATTCGTACTTCTTTCACAAATTCCAATTTACCCGTCTCACCAATAAATGGCACAGCTTCTTCTGATGGCAGAAAACTGCCTGTCCCTTCATTTGAAAAAGCGCAATGACTGTAGTTGCCAATATGGCCAGCTCCCGCATTTCCTAAAGCCGTCCTGATGGCCTCTTCAAATTCCACTGGAACATACAAGGCTAGCTGCTTAATTGGATCTTCGTATGTTGGAACTAGCACTTTTGTTTCCCCGAGCTCTAAAGCCTCTGCAAGCAAGTCATTGACTCCTCCATCAGCCACATCCAGGTTTGTATGTGCTACATACACCGCAATATCATGTTTGATGCATTTCTCAATGATCCGTCCTGCCGGCTGATCTGTCGCCACATGTTTTAATGGACGGAAAATTGGCGGATGGTGGGCAATAATGAGATCCACCTTCCGCTCAATTGCCTCATCTACCACATTTTCTAATACATCTAAGGTGATCATGACATTGGTCACTTTTTTATTCAGCGTTCCAATCTGGAGCCCAATTTTATCACCTTCCACCGCATATGCCTTTGGTGAGAATTGCTCAAATAATTGGATGATTTCATGCCCGTTCACTGTTTTAGCCAACAGTCAAAACCTCCTTTAGCATTTTTATTTTCGCATTCAGCTCTTTCAGACGTTCTTTGTTCTCTTCCGTCGGCGCTGCTTGTTGAATCTGGCCTTCTATATGCTCCATGTGCTGAAGCTCATTCATCCATTTGCGCCGGAAGACATCATTTTGCTCTTTGGCAAGAAACGGACCAACGAGCATGCCTTTTTCAATCGACATGCCTTCATAGGCTTTATCTTTGTCGCCAGTTTCGGCAATGATGATTTCGTATATTTTGCCATCCTCTTCTAAAATCACTTCATCCATCAATTCATACCCCTCTTGATAGAGCCATAAACGAATATGATGGGCATGAATATTAGGCTGAAGAATAAGCCGCTCCTGCCCTGTAAGCTTGTGTTTACCTTCATTTAGAATGCTTGCAATAAGTGCTCCGCCCATCCCTGCAATCGTGACAGCATTTACCTCGCCTTTTTCAATCACTTCAAGGCCATTTCCTTTTCTGACTGAAATTTGCTCATCTAATTCAAGCCTATGTACTTGCTGCTTCGCAGATTGAAGTGGTCCATCAGTAATTTCACCAGCAATGGCTTTCAATGCTTTATGATGTAATATCGCATAACATGGCAAATAGGCATGATCTGAGCCAATATCAGCAAAGACCGCCTCTTTTGGTAAAAAGTCTGCGACTCTTTTTAATCGTTTTGACAAATTCATTTCATTCATCCATATCACTACTTTTCTTTAATGTTCATACTTGTCTATCTTATATAAATTATGGACTTTTTAAAAGTCGTTTTCAAATGAAAAAAGCTCTTCTGATGAAAAAGAGCTTTTTGCGCTTTATTATTTAATTTTGGATACCCATTCTGACATTTCATCGAGCTTTTCATTCGGGATTAGCCCGCCCGGCATCCCATTTCCGCCTTCTTGAATTTTCTTCTTGATGTCTGCTACTTCAAGCTTGTCGCCAACACCTTTTAATGCAGGACCAGCGCCACCTTCGTAGTTTTCCCCATGACAGCTAATACAGTTCTGCTTATACAATTCTTCCGGCGTTGCATTTGCGGTCTCTTCTTGCTTTTGCTCTTTGCCCCCAGAGGCAATTTTGTCTTCATCTTTCAGCCCCTTCATTGATAAGAAAAAAGTGAGTCCAATACCTAAAATGGCAATCAATAAGAATGGTATAAGTGGATTCCGTTTCATTACTTTCATCCTCCCCTTTGTGAAAAACCCCTTTGAGACTATGCAAACAATTCTAATTCTACTTTAATTTTACAAAAAGTAAACGAATTATGATACAAAACTTTGGTCAAGTTCACAGATTAGACAAAAATGATTCAAAATGAGAAAAGAAGCCTTCAGCACATTTAGATGTATTTTTTATACATCTTTTCTCTAAGAACGTTGCAAATTCATTTGTTATTCAGTAAAATATAATCAGATCAAAAAAGCGTTTTCATTTTGATGAAGAAAGAACGGATCTCTCTCAAGATCCGTCCGGTTTCTATTCTAAGAAGTCTTTTAATCGTTTACTTCTGCTTGGGTGTCTTAATTTACGAAGAGCTTTCGCTTCAATTTGGCGAATACGCTCTCTTGTTACGCCAAACACCTTTCCTACCTCTTCTAATGTGCGTGTTCTTCCGTCATCTAGTCCGAAACGCAGTCTCAGCACATTTTCTTCACGGTCCGTTAGCGTATCTAATACATCTTCAAGCTGCTCTTTTAAGAGCTCATAGGCAGCATGGTCTGATGGAGAAGTCGCCTCTTGGTCTTCGATAAAATCACCAAGATGCGAGTCATCTTCCTCACCAATAGGTGTTTCTAAAGATACTGGCTCTTGCGCAATTTTAAGAATTTCTCTTACTTTCTCTGGTGTTAAATCCATGTCTTCCGCAATTTCTTCTGGCGTTGGTTCTCTACCTAGATCTTGTAGAAGCTGTCTTTGAACACGGATTAATTTATTAATGGTTTCCACCATATGAACCGGGATCCGGATTGTTCTCGCCTGATCGGCAATCGCACGTGTGATCGCCTGTCTAATCCACCAAGTCGCATATGTTGAGAATTTGTATCCTTTGCGGTAATCAAACTTCTCAACCGCCTTCATGAGCCCCATGTTTCCTTCTTGAATCAAGTCAAGGAACAGCATACCACGACCAACATAACGTTTCGCAATACTGACAACGAGACGAAGGTTCGCTTCCGCTAATCTTCTTTTTGATTCCTCATCGCCTTCTTCAATCTTTTGAGCATACGTAATCTCTTCTTTCGCAGATAGCAAATTGACGCGCCCGATCTCTTTTAAGTACATACGAACAGGATCATTAATTTTGACACCTGGTGGTACGCTTAAATCATTCAGGTCAAATTCCTCTTCTGCCTTAGCCAGCTGCTGAACATTTGGGTCTTCAGTCTCTTCGTTTTCACTGATGAGTTCTACACCCTGTTCGCCTAAGTATTCATAGTATTCATCCATCTGGTCTGATTCAATTTCAAAGCTAGACATACGCTCTGCAATTTCTTCGTATGTTAAAACGCCCCGTTTTTTACCCGTTTCAGTGAGCTTATCTCTCACCTGTTCAAAGGTTAATTCAGTTTCAGTTTCGTGGGCTTGTTTATCAGCCATTATGGATCCCTCCTTCCAAAGCTTGCAACGAATTCTAAAGTAACTTGCGATTTGCTTCTGCTCTGCCTTTCTCTCTCTATCAAACAGAATGAGCAAATAGGAATAAAATAAATAATGATGAAGGCAAGATGCTTGCGGTCTTATGCTCCTCCCATTAAAGGATTCATTGCCAGCCGTAAGTCTTGTCATAAATAGTAGACGTATTACTTCAGCGAACGGTTCAACTGAATAATTTCTTTTGCAAGTGTTGCCGCTTTGAAGAAATCTTTTTGCCTCTCCGCCTCTGCACGTTCTAGTTCTTTTTCCTTTATCATTGACAAATTCCGATGATTCAACACTTTTTTTACATAATCACTTAATTCAGCTTCACTTAGTTCGTCTCCAACTTGAATCATGAAAATATCCGTCAGGAGCTGATTGATCACATCATCTTCTATACGGTTCATCAGATGCTGTGGGGTCGGCTCCTTGCCTTCTTCATACAATGCATAAATGTATGTTGCCAGCGCTCTGTGCGAATCTATATTAAATTCAAACCCTATCCTATCAAGCACTTTTCGGATCACGTCATCATTTTTCAACATATGTGCAAGGAGCATTCGCTCTGCGTTTTCATATGCCGGCCTTAGACGTTTTCGTCTTACCTGTGTTGACAGATGTGCACGCCGCTTTTCAAGCCCATTTTCTTCTTGCGAGCTCTTGGCCTCTTGTCTCTGCTGCTTTTCAAAAAGCTCCAATTGCTCCTTTAATGAGTCAAGTGAAATGGAGAACTCCCCAGCCAGCTGCTTCATGTAAATCTCTTGTTCCAAGGAACCGTTTAATCGGCTAATTTCTCGGAGAACCTGCTTCATGTAAGTCAGGCGGTCTCCTTCGTCAGACAAATTCTTTCCTCTTCGGAAAAAATTCATCTTAAATGTCATTAATGTCACACTTGCATCTATGATGTCATTCCTAAATTTCTCGCCGCCATATTTACGAATGTAATCATCTGGATCAAGTCCATCTGGTATCATGGCAACGCGAACTTTACATCCTCTTTTTCCAAGCAAATCTGATGCTTTCATGGTCGCTTCATACCCGGCCGTGTCAGAGTCATAACATAAAATGATCTCTTCAACGTTCCGCCTAAGAAGCTTTACGTGCTCTTCTGTTAAAGACGTACCCATTGTTGCAACACTTTCGCCAACACCACTTGTGACAGCCGAGATGACGTCAGCAAATCCTTCGAAAAGGACTGCACGTTCGCGTTTTCTAATATGCATACGCGCGTCATGAAAGTGATAAAGCAGCTTACTTTTATGAAAAAGTGGCGTTTCAGGACTATTCATATACTTTGGCTGCTGATCACCAAGTGATCTTCCAGAAAAAGCGACGACCGTCCCGTGATGATCATGAATTGGAAACATGACACGATCTCTAAAGCGGTCAAAAAAACCTGTGCCGTTTTCTCGTTGAATCAAAAGACCAGCCTTCTCCATCATCGCAGGATCAAACCCTCGTTTTTCTAAAAACTTGGTCACGAAATCCCACGAGTCGAGAGCATACCCGATCTCAAACTTGGCAATTGTTTCATCCGTAAAGCCCCTGGACCTTAAATAATCGAGTGCGTTTTGACCTTCCTTTGTATTTACCAGCAAATGGTGGTAAAATTTCTTAAGAAGCTCATGCGCCTCAATCATTTTATGATCTGCTGTATCCTCTTGCTGTGAGGAACTGATCTGCGCATTCGCTACATGATCCGGCAAATCAATATGGTACTTATCAGCAACATGTGAAACGGCTTCAATAAATGAGTAGCCTTCCATTTGTCTGAGGAACGAAAATACATTGCCTCCTGCACCACAGCCAAAACAATGGAAGATTTGCTTATCTGCTGAAACAGAGAATGAAGGAGTATTTTCACCATGGAATGGACAAAGACCGAAGTAATTCCGACCTTGTTTTCTAAGCTGTACGTATTCTCCAATCACTTCGACAATGTCTGCGTTTTTTTGGATTTGCTCCAAAAGTTCATCTGGTATACGTTTGCTCATCCTAATAACACTCCGTCGTACATTATTCGCCTTTTAATTCAAAAATCCTTCATGATTCGACAGGATTTTTTGTAGTTGGGCAATAAATCGCTTTTTATCCTCTTCTAAAAGCTTTTTGGGACCTTTTCCGTATACACCTTTTCTTCGCTGTTTACTGGAAACATGCCTGCGTTCCAAATCAAAATCAATTGTTTCGTTTGTGTACATTCGTCCTCTTTCAGACAGAACAATGACTTGTCTTGGAAGCAGTAAGGAGGCCAGACCAATATCCTGGGTAACAACAATATCGTGCTTGACAGCTAAGTTCGCAATGACTAAATCTGCTGCTTCCTTATGTGTATCAACAAACCGCCAATCTTCAAGTGGTGATCGTTTGGTTTGAAAATGCTCATATGAAGCAATGAAAGTCACAGGTACTTGAAATTGAGATGCGACAGAAAGGATTTCGTCTTTTACAGGACAAGCATCTGCATCGACATAAATCGTCCTTTCTTTTTTACGTTCATTCAGGTGACTAATTCTCCATCCCTCCACCTTATTCCTGCTTTAGAGAAGCAAAAAGACCATACTTTTCCCCCATAAAGCAATCAACAGTAAAACTCATTTTGTCGAAAAGTTATGTTCAGAATCACTTGACTTCTGCCAATATTAGTTTATTCGTTCTTGACTTAACTTAAACCTAAAATCAATCATTTTATCACAATTTTTTATTATAATACAAATGCAGCAAATATGCTATTGTTTTTGTTTACCCGTTTCCCACCATAGGAAAAACCCAGGAGGAGCATCCTGAGTTTATTCGGAACCTCTTTTAGTCAGCATTTGATGAATGACATTTGCTGTCTCCTCAACTGCTTTATTCGATACATCAACAACTTGACAGTTAATGCGGTCAACCACTTTTTCAAAATATTCTAGTTCCTCTTTAATCCGCTCAATATTCGCATAAATGGCACGGTCATTTAAACCGAGTGATTTTAAACGTTCTTTACGGATATGATTTAGTTTATCTGGACTAATTTTCAGGCCGATGCATTTTTTTGGATCAACTGAGAATAACTCCTCTGGCGGATCAACTTCAGGAACAATCGGAACGTTTGCTACCTTCAAGCGTTTATGTGCTAAGTATTGAGAAAGTGGTGTCTTAGACGTACGCGATACACCAATCAGCACAATATCAGCCTTTAGAATACCTCTTGGGTCCCGGCCATCATCATATTTCACAGCGAACTCAATGGCTTCTACCTTTTTAAAATAGTCCTCATCTAATTGACGTACACGACCTGGCTCATGTTTCGCTTCATTTCCATATGCCGTCTCCATTTTATCAATAAGTGGACCGATAATGTCATAGTACACGACGCCATTCGCTTCTGCTTCTTCTATTAAGAATTGGCGCATTTCTGGCACAACAAGAGTAAAGCAAACGATCCCATTATCTGCTTTCGCCAATGAAATCACTTCTTTAATCGTACCGACATCCTCTACATATGGGATTCTTCTAATATTCGAATGGTCGGATGAGCCGCCATCAAATTGGCTAAGTGCCGCTTTGACCACGAGCTCTGCCGTTTCTCCTACTGAATCTGATACAACAAAAATTACGCGATTACTCATAACATCCCCTCGCAGTCTTCTGTAATTAGATAATTTCGTTCTCTGATAAGCTAACAAGTATTTTCGTCATGTTTGTTTTCGTAATTCTGCCGACCACTTCAAAGCCTTTATCCGTATCTTTTATAACAGGAAGTGCATCTATTTGCTTTTCAATCAAGTGCTTGGCCACATCCATAATAAAATCTTCTTTGCGGCAAACGGTAATGTTCGGCATTCTTGTCATAATAATATGGACAGGTATAGATGGAAGCTCTTGTTTCCCAATACTTGCTCGAAGGAGGTCTTTTCTTGATAACACGCCTGTTAAAATAGAGTGATCGTCCACAACGAATAATGTGCCCACATCCTCTAAAAACATCGTACAAATCGCATCATAAACCGAAACATTCTCGTGTATCACGACCGGAATGGACTGAAAATCTTTCACTTGAAGTTTTTTCAGCTTATCTGCCAGAAGCTGCGTGCCTGTTTTGCCTGTAAAAAAGTAGCCGACCCTTGGTCTTGCTTCTAAAAAGCCAGACATCGTTAAAATGGCTAAATCCGGTCTGAGGGTAGCCCTTGTTAAGTTCAGCCGATCGGCGATATGCTCTCCAGTGATCGGACCATTCTCTTTGACAATCTGTAAAATCTGCTCTTGCCGTTTATTTAACTCGATTGTACTCACCACCTTTAAATAGAGAGAGCGAATCCTTACTTTATGTATATCAATTTCATAACTCATCATATTATAGCGCATCTTTGTCCGAATGAAACAAAAATCCACTCAAAAACCGTGAATTAAATGAGTAAAAAACGATTGCCCTTCGAAAAAGGCAACCGTTCTTAGGTATTTATTTTACAATTAAATTGTTCATATTCGCAAATGATTGAATGACTTTTGCAAGTTTGACCATTTGTGCCAAACGATTTTGTTTCAGTTTTTCATCATCGGCATGAACCATGGTATGGTCGAAATAATGAACAATTGGTGCTTTTAATGTATCTAGCGCTTCAAGTGCTGATTGGTACTGACCTTTTGCCATATACTCGTTGACGGCTTTTTCCGCTTGCTGATACGCTTCAAATAGCTTTTGTTCGTGTTCATTTTCAAACAGTTCAGGCTGAATCTGTGCGTCTTCCCCTTTTTTACTGATTGAAATGACGCGGCCTAGTGCCTCAGCCGTTTCTTTGAAACTCTCCTGTTTCACGCTCTCTTCAAGAACAGCCGCTTTTTTCACAACCGCATATGGTTCAATATTTTCAACATCAAGGACTGCTTCCACCACGTCATGACGGATATGTTCTGCTTGGAGAACATATTTCAAACGGTGTGTTAAAAATTCAATGAGAGCCACTTCATGTTTAGTCTCTACTTGAGCTAGTGCTAAAAGCTCTTTAAATGAAAGATTCCATTGGCGGTCTAGCAGGATTTGAACGATACCGCTCGCTTGTCTTCTTAATCCATAAGGATCTTGAGAGCCCGTTGGAATGACATCAATTGAGAAGAATGAACAAATAGAATCTAGCTTATCCGCCACTGCAACAATCGCCCCAATAAGTGTTGACGGCGCATCGTCACCAGCAAAACGCGGCATATAGTGCTCGTTGATACTCTTTGCCACTTCTTCATGCTCGCCAAGTGCTCTAGCATATTTTTCACCCATGATTCCTTGCAGTTCTGGGAATTCATAGACCATCTGAGTCACAAGGTCAAATTTAGAAATACTGGCTGCTCTTGCAGCGCGTTTAGACGTTTCTTCATCTGCACCCACATGACTAGCAAGGCGAACGGCAATGTCTGTTACTCTTTTCAGCTTGTCGCCAATCGTGCCAAGTTTCTCATGGAATACGACTTTATCAAGCTTTTGAATGTTGTCTTCAATGACGAGTTTTTCGTCTTCTTTATAGAAAAATGCCGCATCTGATAAACGTGCACGAAGGACCTTTTCGTTCCCTCTTGCCACATTTTCAAGTGCCTCACTGTTTCCATTTCTGACCGTAATAAAGTGCGGCAGTAATTCCCCTTGTTCATTTTTCACAGGGAAATAACGCTGATGCTCTTTCATTGTCGTGACAAGCACTTCTTCCGGCAGCGCAAGAAATTCTTCTTCAAAAGAACCAAATAGAACGGTTGGATATTCAACGAGATCGTTCACTTCTTCTAGAAGCTCAGGATCAACTGGAATGACCCAGCCTTTTTCGGAAGAAAGGGCATGTAATTGCTCAGTAATTAATTGTTTTCTTTTGTCTGAATCTACAATGACAAATTGATCTCTTAATGTTTGCTCATAAGAAGCTGGTGTGTCAATGCTGGCTGTTGTCCCTAGGAAACGATGTCCTCTAGTCTCCCGTCCGCTTTTCACTCCTGCAATTTCGACAGGAATGATCTCTTGACCAAATAAACAAACAATCCATTTAATTGGACGGATATAGCGTAAATCCTCGCTTCCCCATCTCATGTTCTTTGGAAAACTCAATGAAGCGGCAATGTCCCCCAATGCTGGAAGAAGGTCTTTGACTTGTTTTCCTTCTTGAAACTTTTGGACATGGACATAATCCACACCTTTGATGTCTTTGAAATACAGATCATCTGTTGAAGCGCCTTGTCCGCGGGCAAAACCTTCGGCCGCTTTCGTCCAATTACCGTCCGCGTCTTGCGCAATCTTTTTAGCCGGCCCTTTTGCTTCTTCTTTGATGTCCTCTTGTTTTTCTGCAACACCTTTGACGAGTACAGCTAGACGTCTTGGTGAATTAAATAAAGCAACGTCTTCGAATGAAATATTTTGTGCTGTGAACCAAGCTTTTACTTTGTCACCTAGCTGCTTTGTGCTTTCTGGCATGAAACGAGCCGGCATCTCTTCTAAGCCGATTTCAAGTAATACATCTTGTTTATTCATGAGAAGCCGCCTCCTCTTTTAGCATAGGGAATCCTAGTTTTTCTCGTTCTTCGTAATATGTTTTGGCTACTTTTCTCGCTAACTGACGTACTCTTCCGATATAACCTGTTCGCTCAGTCACAGAAATCGCGCCTTTGGCATCAAGCAGGTTAAAGGTGTGAGAACATTTGAGTACATAATCATATGCCGGGTGAACAAGCCCTTTGTCCATTTGGCTATGTGCTTCTTTTTCATATGTTGTAAATAAATCGAACAGCATATCCGTATTAGATGTTTCAAACGTATACACAGAATGCTCGTATTCAGCCATTAAGAATAAATCTCTTACAGTAAAGCCATCTGTCCATTCAAGGTCAAACACATTTTCTTTGTCCTGAATGTACGAAGCAAGACGCTCAATTCCGTATGTGATTTCAACAGAAACTGGCTTACATTCTAAACCGCCGACTTGCTGGAAATACGTAAATTGCGTAATTTCCATTCCATCTAGCCAAACTTCCCAGCCAAGTCCTGCGCAGCCAAGAGATGGGTTTTCCCAGTTATCTTCAACAAAACGGATATCATGTTTCAGCGGGTCAATGCCAAGCGCCTTCAATGATTCTAGATACAGTTCTTGAATATTGTCAGGTGATGGCTTAATGATCACTTGAAATTGATGATGTTGATACAATCTGTTTGGGTTTTCTCCATATCTGCCGTCAGCCGGGCGTCTTGAAGGTTCTACATAAGCTACCTTCCATGGCTCTGGCCCAATGCTTCTGAGGAACGTGTATGGACTCATCGTTCCAGCACCTTTTTCTGTGTCATATGCCTGCATTAATACGCAGCCTTCATTTGACCAATGCTTTTGCAGTGTCAAAATCATGTCTTGAATATTCAATGATCGCACCTCCATCTTTTTTACACCATCCGCTATGTATGGCGGTGGGGCCTAGAACCTTTTTGCAAAACACAAAAACTCCCGTCTCTATGCTCACAAGGTTCCTTGCAAACATAGGGACGAGAGTTTTTCCCGCGGTTCCACCCTATTTGCTGGTGTCGTAGCACCCAGCCGCTTTGTTTTACGTTGCTCAAGAATGCCTTTCGTTACGTGTCCATCCTTAGCTCACACCGTCCTAAGGTCGCTTTTATGGCTGATACGTAAGTACTTCTTTCTGTCAATGCAACATATTTGATCTTAGATGATCTTACAAAAAGTCACGAGAGATGTCAACTTTTGTTTTCACCGTCCATTAGCTTTTTCATGGATTCCATTTGATTCATGAATTTTTTTGATTTTAAATAAAGACCTGAATACTCTTCATAATAATGATCGAGCACTTGACGAATTTCTTGTTTCGTTTGTGGTTTCACGTCAACCTGACCAAGCCTTGATAAATCAAAATAATGAAACAAACGGAGCAGTCTTGCTGCTGCTGGGGATAAGGGCAGTTTATATGGATCTTTAGAAAAGCATTGCCTACAGATGAATCCGTTATCTCTAATTGAGAAATGGAACTGCCCTTCTTTTTGACCGCAGTGTACACATTGGTCCAGTTCAGGCTTCAACCCCATCACTGACAGCATTTTGACCTCTACGATAAATAAAATAATATCAGCATCTGTGCCTTCATTGAGATGGCGTAAAGATTGAAGAAGAAGTTCAAACAAGTAAGGGTTTGGCTTCTTTTCTTCTGTTCCTTTATCAAGTAATTCTGTCATATATGCGGCATATGCGGTCAGAAATAAATCTTCCCGAATGGTTCGCATGCTTTCCATCATTTCACCTTGCTGGAGCGTTCCAAGTCCTGTTGATGATTGGATCAGGAAGGTTCCGTATAAAAACGGCTGGCTTATGGCTGACAGGCGGCTGTTCGATTTCTTAGCGCCTCTTGCCATCACACCAATTTTCCCATGTTCTCTAGTGAGCAGCGTGACAATTTTGTTTGTTTCGCCATAATCTGTTGTTCTAAGGACGATTCCTTCACTTTTAATGAGCATTTGTCTACACTCCGAGCATTGGAGGGGGTCAAGAATTATAAGATTGGAAAATCAAGTCGTGCTATTTCTTCTTCAAGTACATCGGGTCTTTCCAGGTTCTCCTTTTCTAACTCTTTGAAAAGCAGATACGTGTCAACGCTTCCTGTTTGTGAAAATACGTTCCATGTAAAATTCAACATAAAAACCCCACCTTTCTTTATTAGAAGCAGCAACGCTACATCCAACATATTAATTTTATCTTGACCAGGCTACCTCCATTTCATGATAAACAATTTTTACTAATCGAACCGCACCATTGTCAGATCTACTAACAACTGTATCGGTTTTTAATATTCGTCTTCTCTAAATCCGAAATCACGAAGATGTGTGGATTTATTACGCCAGTCCTTCTGCACTTTTACCCAAAGCTCTAAATACACCTTTGAGCCTAAAAGTGATTCAATGTCTCTGCGCGCTTTTTGTCCCACTTCTTTTAATAAGCTGCCGCGCTTACCAATCACAATCCCTTTTTGTGAATCACGTTCTACGACGATGGTCGCTGCAACATGAATCTTGCCGTTTTCATCTGGCTTGATCGATTCAATCGCAACCGCAATACTGTGAGGGATCTCTTCTCTCGTTAAATGCAGCACTTTTTCACGAATTAATTCAGAAATAATAAATCGCTCTGGGTGATCTGTTACTTGATCTGCCGGATAAAATTGAGGGCCTTCTGGAAGATAACCTTCAATTTGCTGAAGAAGCGTATCAATGTTGTTGCCTTCAAGTGCTGAAATTGGCACAATTTCCTTAAATGGGTAACGTGTACGGTATTCATCAATTAAAAGGAACAGTTCATCCGGATGAATTTGGTCAATTTTATTGACGACAAGGAACACCGGTGTCGATGTTTGCTTTAGTCGTTCAATGATGAATTCATCACCTTTTCCATAGCCTTCCTGTGCGTTGATCATAAACAAGATCAGGTCGACTTCCTTGAGTGTATTTTGAGCCACCCTCATCATAAAATCGCCAAGTTTGTGCTTCGGTTTATGAATTCCTGGTGTATCGATAAAAATCGTTTGTGACGTGTTCGTTGTCAGAACACCTTGCACTTTGTTTCGAGTCGTTTGAGGCTTATCACTCATAATCGCAATCTTTTGTCCAATTACACGATTAAGAAAGGTCGATTTCCCTACATTTGGTCTTCCAATAATTGATACAAATCCTGATTTGAAGCTTTCGTTAGTCATTTAAATCCTCCGGTGAAAATGCGCCTGGCAATAGTTCGTTTACTGTCGTTTCGTATATATGACCTTTTAAGTTCGTTAGAATCACTGGCATATCAGGTGCACATAGCTCTGAAATGACCTGTCTGCATGCGCCGCATGGTGAAACAGGCCGATCTGTATCAGCCACTACTGCAAGCATTTGAAAAGATGTGATGCCCTCTGAGTACGCTTTAAAAAGTGCTGTTCTTTCCGCACAATTACACATACCATATGCTGCATTTTCAATATTGCAGCCGCCATACACTTTTCCGTCATGCGATAATAATGCTGCACCGACTTTGAATTTAGAATAGGGTACATATGCAAAATCTCTTGCTTTGACTGCTTCTGAAATCAACTCTTGTTTGTTCATTCTAGTTCCCACTTTCAGAAGAAATGGTACCACTGTCACATTTATATTTTACATAATTCACGTGACATTTTCACGCCCATTTCTAAAAATGTTAATAAATAGTAATATTGTTCTATTGCATGATCTTCGGTAAGAAGATCATCAACCCAATCATAACCGAAATGGCGGCGTAAACGCAAACAGCGCCTGCTGCCGCGTCCTTCGCTCTCTCAGCAAGAGGATGCTTCTCTTCTGTGAAAAGATCTACTGTATGTTCAATCGCTGTATTCACAAGTTCTAACGCAAACATCCCGCCGCATAAAAGCAGAATGATCATCCATTCAACCGGATGAATGTGAAACCAAAAGCCGCAAATCACCACGATGATGGCTGCGACTGTGTGAAACCGAAAATTCCGTTCATTCAAGAAAGTTCGCCATATTCCTCTAAATGCATAATAAAAACTCCGAAAAAAACGGACAAGCGGCGTTCGCTTCTTACGATGATCTCGAAAGGCCATAATCATCCAAGATTTTTGTCTGTTTGGCGAACATTTCTTTTTCATCTTCTTCTGTATTATGATCATAACCAAGCAAATGAAGAAAACCATGAATCGTTAAAAACCCTAGCTCTCTCATGAAGGAATGTCCATATTCCTCTGCTTGCTCTTTCGTACGATCAACACTAATGATAATGTCACCAAGTACAGGCGGAATGTCATCAGCTCCAATGATTTCAATTTCCCCTTCGCCTTCTTCCTCAAGGGCAAATGAAATCACATCTGTTGGTGCATCTTTTCCTCGGTATTCTTTATTAATTTGATGAATTTCTTCATTTGAAACGATCGATACTGATACTTCTGCTTGATCTTTTACTTCAAGAGCATCCGCAGCAAATTGAAGAAGCTTTTCCACTTCTTCAAGCTGCTCTTTCGATACTTGTCCTGTTTCATCTATTAAATCGATTAACAATGTCATTTACTTCACCTTCTGCTTCGGGGCATCTGGATATTCAATCCGAGAATGGAAAATCCCCTTTAATGTTGTACAAATTGTTTGGCTAATAATATTTAATTCTTTAAATGTCAGATCACATTCACTAAATTGTCCATCCTGCATCTTATCTGAAATGATGCCCTTCACAAGCTTTTCAATCCGCTCAGGGTTTGGATTATGCATCGAACGAACCGCCGCCTCCACGCTGTCAGCTACAGAAATAATGGCCGCTTCTTTCGATTGCGGTTTTGGACCAGGATAACGAAATTCTTCTTCTGTCACCTGATCATCCCGTTCTTTTGCCTTATAGTAAAAGAACTTCAGCAAGGACTTTCCGTGATGCTGTTCTGCAATGTCCACAAGTTCCTCTGGAAACTTCTTTTCTCTCAGCATTTCAGCACCATCTGTCGTATGGGCAATAATAATATTCTTGCTCAGCTGAGGAGAAAGCTTGTCGTGCGGATTATCAATGTTCATTTGGTTTTCAATAAAGTATTGTGGTCTTTTCGTTTTTCCAATGTCATGATAATAAGCTCCAACCCTTGCTAACAATCCATTTGCACCGACTGCTTCACATGCAGCATCCGCTAAATTCGCCACCATGACACTATGATGATATGTACCTGGCGTCTCTGTTAAGATCTTTTTCAGCAGCGGATGATTCGGGTTCGATAATTCAATAAGCTTCATGGTCGAAAGAATACCAAACATGCTCTCAAAGACTGGCATTAACCCAATAACCAAAATAGCCGATGCAAACCCTGACACAATCGCCATGATGAGGTTCACACCTATTTCAAGCCCTGATGGAGAAGAATTTTGAATCAGCGTAATTGACAGCACAACAAGTACATTCACCAAAGCTACCCAAAGCCCCGCCTGCAAAATTTTTGATCTCGCATTATGTTTTCTCAAAAATAAAATCCCTGCCATCCCGCTTATTAGATAATAAGCACAGATGACATAGTTAAAGACGCCTGTTACTCCTTGATTAAACATCATACTGCCGCAAAGGGCAAATACAAGGCCGGAGAAGATCGCCAGCCGCTCATTGATCAGCAGCTTAATCAGCATCGTGCCAAGTGCCACAGGCACGACGTAGCCGATAGTTGTATATTTGGTTTCCTGGAAGAGACTGAATACTTCCATGATGATTAAAATAATGGTGAAAATAAGCGAGTACAGCAGTAACGATTTATTCTTATGGACGAGCGACTTTTTCCTCGATTCAAGTGAGTGGACAATCGCCGCTAAGAAAAGACCGATTAAGATGATAAGACCGCTTACAGGCTTAAACAAATTGGAACTGTTTAAAAGACCGGTCAGTTCTAATTTACGATACACTTCACGGTCAATGAGCTCTCCTTCTTCCACTAAAATTTGCCCTTGCTTGATTTGAACCGGCTGGATATTATCAGCTGCTTCTTGTCTTTTCTTCTCTGTTGCCACCGGGTCAAATACATAGTTTGGAATAATCGCAAATTCACCAATTTCTTTCGCTGCATTTAAATATTTTGACGGAATCGAATTGTTTTCAAGCTCTGCTTTCACTTGTTTCTTTTCATCTTGCAGCTTAGAAGCTGTGATTTCTTTACCCATGAGCGAATTGACCACTGTGATGATGGAGTCCTTTGTAAAAGAAAGGTTTTCGTCACTTGCTTGGAGCAGTGCTTTAATCGATTGATCCGAAACAGCTTCCTGCATATCGGTTGTGAGTTTCTCTTTTACACGCTTCACCATCTCTTGATCTGTTGGCGGGTTCTCTTTGTCATCAGCTGCTGCTTTCTTCTCTTCTTTAATGGCTTCAAAGAGGGATGAAATGAGGTCAACACGATTATCAGAATACGCTTTTTTGAGTGTATATTGGTCTTCCACTTGATCCGTTGCTTCTTGTTTCTTTTCTTCTGTTGCTTCTTGGTCATCAACGGTAGACGGAGAATAGATGGTCTGTTCGCTCACTGAAAACAAATCTAGGTCGAGCGATTCAGGCTTTACATGGAAGAAGAGCACCACAAACAGGATGGCCGCTAAACCAGCGTATAGCAGTACGTTTAAATAGCGTGAGCGCTCCATTTTCTGAGGTTCTTTTTTAGACAGCAGCCTTTTGCGCTTACTGCCTTTCTGATTCTTTCTCAAGGAAAGTACCTCCTTTTTTACTTTAAACCACGATCGAAACAAAATGACCCGATTAAGGCGATCGGGTCACTCAGTTCATTTTTGCTTTTCGTATGCTCCAATGATCTTCGCCACAAGCGGGTGTCTGACCACATCTGTCTGATCTAATTCAATGAATGAGATACCCTTGATCTCAGCAAGCATGTCCTTTGCAGCTGCAAGGCCTGACTGCATACCTTTAGGCAAATCAATTTGTGTAATATCTCCTGTAATGACCATTTTAGAACCAAAGCCTAGTCTCGTCAAAAACATTTTCATTTGAGCTGGCGTTGTATTCTGCGCTTCATCTAAAATCACAAATGCATCATCAAGCGTCCGCCCTCTCATATAGGCAAGAGGGGCAATTTCAATCACTCCGCGCTCAATTAAACGTTCCGTATGATCACTACCAAGCACATCGTGCAGAGCATCATATAGCGGTCTTAAATAAGGATCGACTTTTTCTTTTAAATCTCCTGGCAAAAAGCCAAGACTTTCTCCTGCTTCAACAGCTGGCCTTGTCAGGATAATCCGTTTGACATGTCCATTTTTCAGGGCATGTACGGCGTTGACCACTGCTAAATACGTTTTACCTGTACCAGCAGGTCCAATCCCAAAGACCAGATCATCTTTTTTCATTGCCGCAGCATATTCACGCTGGCCGATCGTTTTGACTCTGATCGACTTGCCTTTGGCATTTTTCGTAATTTCATCTTCATACATATTTTCAAAATAATTGAGCTTGTCTTTTTGCGCCATTTTAATGGCATAGACGACATCCCGCTCAGAAATCTCAATTCCTTTACGAATGAGATGTAAGAGAGATGTAATCAAACGGCTCACAGTATCTCTTGATGCTTCCTGACCAGAAACATACACTTTCTCTCCACGTGTGATAATGGAGACATTCAGCTCGTTTTCCATCAGTTTCAGATAAGCATCTTGATTGCCAAATAAAGCAATGGCTTCGTTTGGGCTATCCAATTTTTGTTGAATCTCAAGTAAATGTTCTGTCATTCTCTAGTCTCCCTGAACAATAGGTGTTGGTTGAACAATATCTTCTATTACTTGGTAAAGGATGATTAACTTAACTTTACCATTCCCTGTTGTCTCGTGCAAAACTTTTTCACTTTTCACCTCACCTGTTTGACCTAGCTTTTCTTCTATTTCTTTTTTACCCATTTTAATCCCTGCTTGAACCGCTTCTTTATTTGTGTATTCTCGATTTATTTTTTCACTTTCTCGTGTGATTTCCTTTTCATAGGAGAACGGCAATTGCATATTCAAAAAATGAAGCGGATGAACTTCTGTTTCTATTTTCGGCTGCTGAAAATCATCTTTTTTAAAGGAAAATCCCCAAAATGGGATGGAGCCTCCAAACAAGGAGAGCTTGTGCTTTGTCTTCATTTTACCCGTAAAGACATCAAAAGATGTTCGAAGAGGGACAGAAACTTCAGATCGGTACCATGTTTCACCATAGATTTTCGCTTTAGCTCCGACCGTTTTTTTCTGATCTTCACTCCCAATTAAACCTGAGACGAGCATCTGCCCTTTTTTCACATGCTCATCGACCTGGGCAAGCGGTTCTCCCTTTTCTACATACATTCTCGTGATAACCGCCTTTTTCTTGGCAACGATGTGCTGAGGACTTGTATATTTCTCCTTTTCAGGTTCATTTTTTTCGACCACTTTCATTTGAAACGTCGTTCCGTTCAGTTCAACTCCGACCCATGTAATGCTCTGAATATTGGTCGTCAATGACTTTTGTATTTTTTCAGGTGTCCCCATGAGAAACTGAAAACGCCCTTTTTGTACCCCTATTTCGTCCAGATGCTTTCTCATTTGGTGTTCTGTTTCTGGATTCGCACCTTTAATCTCAATTTTCCACACCATATTTGAAAGAGCCAATATCGTCACTAGGAAAAAAGCCATCCCGAGGGTGAAGCCAATATTTCTTCTCGACCATAGAAGAAGAAACGGGAACCCTTTCTTTTGATGAAACGAACATTTCACCTCATGATGTCTGCGCACTTTTCTAAAGGCATGTACATCTGAGAGGCGAATAAATAAGCGCACGCTGTCTTGACGGCGGCTCACTTGAAAAATTGTGATCCCCTGTCTCGTGCACTCATTGATTAGCCGCTCAATACCGCTTCCTCTTATCTCCACTTCCACTCTGCCAATAAAATAGGAAAACCATTTGTTCTTCACGTTTCTCCCCTCCGTCAGTTAAGAATCAATATAACGGACCTCATCGATTTTCCCCTCTAATAAGATCTCTTCTGGCAAAATCGTTTTAATCACAAAGTCTTTTCCTGAAATAATGCACTGTCCTTGCTTGAGCATCAGCCTTACCTCTTGATCACTGAAAAGTAAAAGCCCTTTATGGTTCTCTATGTAAATATGGAGTCTGCCAACCATCGTAATACGGGGAAGATCCATCATCACGTCCGGAGGGATTTCAAGTGTTCTTGTCAGCCATGCTTTAAGTTGATTTTTTCTTTTTCCCATTCAATAAGAACCCCTTCCCACCTCATGTGTATGAGATCAAACTGAAAGATGGTGAGACTGATGAGAAAGCCTCTATATCATCCTATTCCTCAGCGGTTCATATCATGCTAATGAATCCCGTAAAACAACCGTTTCATCATTTTGACTAAGAAAAATCTCCATTACGCAACAAAAAAACCCCCTTAAGGATGAGGGGGCTTACTTCTTTATCTTTTATATGGCCGTTTCATCGTTCGATGTGGCTTTTTCGCACGAGGCTCTCCAAATACTTCACCAAGGATCATCCCTTGAACGACCGTATCTTGGTTGAGTTTCTCAATCATTTTCGGCTTCATTCCAGCAGATGCTGCCTTTGGCCTTGTAAGTTCTCTTTCAAGCGATTGAAACTCTTTATTCAGCTCGCTTTTTCTTTCTTCCATTTCGGCAAGTGTAGCTGTATAACGATCCTGTAAGGACTGTGAACCTTGTTTCTTCATCCCGCCATGATCATGTACATCGCCAAAATCGTCCAACTGGTCTGTTTTGACCGGGGCTGGTCGTGTTTGTTCTGCCTTCTTTTGAGGAGCCGGCTTTTGCTGCCGGTTATTTTGTTCCTTCTCCTCTTGTTTGCCGATTTTCCCAAAGACCGCAGAGATAATACCGATGATAATCGCTATTAGTAACGGATTTTCAAATAGAATGTCCAATGGGCTCCCTCCTTAAAGCGTGAGAGGATGCTTATTTGTTTTCATTATCAGATGGACCTTTTGTCATTTTGCCAAATGAATCTCTCATATCCGTATCAGCATCGATATTCTTAATGTTCATGTAGTCCATAACTCCAATATTACCTTCACGTAGTGCTTCGGCCATTGCAAGTGGTACTTCAGCCTCTGCTTCTACTACTTTCGCGCGCATTTCTTCAACTCTCGCACGCATTTCTTGTTCTTGTGCAACAGCCATCGCGCGGCGTTCTTCTGCTTTCGCCTGTGCAATGTTTTTGTCGGCTTCTGCTTGGTCTGTCTGCAGGATCGCCCCGATATTCTTACCGATATCAACATCTGCGATATCAATCGAGAGAATTTCAAATGCTGTACCTGAATCTAATCCTTTACCAAGAACCGTTTGAGAAATCATATCAGGATTTTCAAGAACCTTTTTATGATTATCTGATGAACCGATTGTCGAAACAATCCCTTCACCTACACGAGCAATGATCGTTTCTTCCCCTGCACCACCGACAAGTCTGTCAATGTTTGCACGAACTGTAATACGTGCTTTTGCTTTTACTTCAATCCCGTCCATCGCAACACCTGAGATAAATGGTGTTTCAATGACTTTAGGGTTTACACTCATTTGGACAGCTTCAAGTACGTCACGGCCTGCTAGGTCGATTGCCGCACAGCGAGCAAAGTTCAATTCGATATTCGCACGCTGAGCTGCGATCAGTGCGTTGACAACTCGGTCTACGTTACCACCTGCAAGATAGTGGCTTTCTAATTGGTTAATCGTCGCATCAAGACCTGCTTTATGCGCTTTGATGAGCGGGTTGACCACTCGGTTTGGAATCACTCGGCGAAGCCTCATTCCTACAAGTGTAAAAATGCTCACTCTTACGCCAGCCGCTAGGGCAGAAATCCACAGCATCACCGGTACAAAGGTGAAGAAGATCGATAGAACGATCAAACCTGCTGCGATAATCACAAATAATAGTAAAGTAGATGGATCCATTTTATTCCTCCTATAAAATCAGTATATCTATACTTTCCTCACGACAATGCGTGAGCCTTCCGCTTTCACAATTTTTACTTGTTCATCCTTATCGATAAAAGCACCTTCTGACACAACATCAATGCGCTCGTCTCCGAATACAATCGTACCAGATGGACGAAGTGCTGTTGCTGTCACTGCGATTTGTCCTACAAGATCATCTCTTGTTTCATTTGAGACATAACCACTTTCTTTATTGGTTGAATCGGTTAAAATGAACTTTTTAAAAAATTTCATACGTTTCCCCAACACCTTTGTCAATAAAATAACTGCTATGATTGAAACAGCAGTGGCAATCAAGATGGAAATCGCCATTTCTGTAAAGCTTCCAGCTGCTAAAAATAAGCTGACAACGACACAGATTAGTCCAATGACACCCACGATTCCCCCTGGCAAAAATAATTCCAGAATGATCAACACAATCCCTGCCAAAAACAGGAACAATGTCTCATATCCTGCAAAACCTGCCACGAGATGACCATAAAAGAATAGAAGAAGCGCTGTGACTCCCATGGTGCCTGGGACCCCAAAGCCGGGAGAATATAATTCAACAATTAACCCTAAGCTCGCGATGGATAAAAGGATAGGAATGACGATCGGATGCGTGAGAAAACGCGCAACCTTTTCAGCAAAGCTCACTTCATCGTATTGAACAGAAGCATCTGCTAAGTTCAGCTTCTGAAGCAAGTCATCCATATTTTTCGCTTCTCCTTCTGCATAACCGAACTGAAGTGCCCGATCTGTGTTAAAGGTCAGCAATTCTCCTTTTGGTGCACCAGCTTCTTTTGCGTCTATATCTACATCTGCCATCGCAAGAGCATATTTTGGATCACGCCCCTGCTTTTCAGCAGCGTCACTCATTTCAGCAAGCCATAGAGATTCAGATTTTTGATCGGCAGCGTTGCCTTCACCATCAATAATCGCAGCAGCCCCCATCTTTCCGTTTGGGGTCATATAAATTTGATCGGCATTTAAGGCAATGAATGCCCCGGCTGAAAGCGCTCTATGATTCACAAACGCTGTCACTGGGATATCGGATGCACGAATGGTATCGGCTATTTCAAGCGCCGCATCGACTGCACCACCTGGTGTATTGATGTCGAGAATGATGTGCTTCGCCCGTTCCGACTTTGCCTGCTCAAATGATCGTTCAATGAATTTAGAAAGTCCTTTTTCTACTGTATCTTCAATTGGGATAACATGAACTTTCTGATCTGCTGATTTCGCGGTCAATTGAACCCCTAATAACAAGCATATTATAAAACAACTGAAGAGAGCAATAGAAATTTTCATTTTTTTCATCTATTTGGTGATCCCCCCTCTCTTTCTTTCATTTTACCGTTCCTTTACATACGTTACAAATGTATCATAGGTTTCATTTTTATATGACAGGTTTATGGAGGCATAAAAAAAGTACCCTTCTAACATGAGAAGGATACTTTTTTATTGAGACAGTTGCTCGCTGACAAGTCTGTTAATCACAGCACCATCAGCTTTACCTTTTACTTTTGGCATAATAGCGCTCATCACTTTACCCATATCAGCTTTCGATGAAGCACCGGTTTCGGCGATTGTTTCTTTCACAACCGCCTGCAGTTCTTCTTCAGAAAGCTGTTCAGGTAAATAAACGTCTAAAATGTCAATCTCTTTTTGAACTTTATCTACTAAATCTAAGCGATTAGCTTTCGAAAATTCATGGAGGGAGTCTTTACGTTGCTTAATCTCGCGGGAAAGGACGGTTAGTTCCTCATCTCCGGTCAAACTGTCTTTCTTAAGCTTTATTGCTTCATTTTGCAGTGAAGCCTTTACCATACGAATGACAAGAAGCTTGTCTTTCTCTCGGTTTTTCATAAAAAGCTTCATATCAGAATTTAATTGCTCAAGAAGACTCATAAAATCCACCCTCTTTAGAATTTACGTTTTCTAGCAGCTTCAGACTTTTTCTTACGCTTTACGCTAGGCTTTTCATAAAATTCACGCTTTCTTGCTTCTTGCAATGTTCCAGTTTTGGATACACTGCGTTTAAAGCGACGAAGAGCATCTTCAAGCGATTCGTTTTTTCTAACGACCGTTTTTGACATTCTCTTTCCCTCCCTCCGAATACACCAATCGACTGCATTAAAAAAAGATATACATGCAAAACATGTACCTAGACATTATAATATAAGCCTAGGTTGAGGTCAACTAAGTGATTTGGAAATATATTTTCGTCATGAGCAGGTAGACAAGTCCATATATTCATTGGTAAGAGGAGGACTTTTCTATGATGGCGATCATTTATTTTTGTGCACTTATTTTCATTTTTTTATGGGCAATGGGTTTGCTTAGGAAAGGATTAATGACGCTCACGTCGTCTCGTATTGAGAAATCTCTTCTTCTCTTTACAGATCATCCAGTCAAAGCATTCTTGGTCAGTATTGTGTTTACAGGGGTTCTTCAAAGCAGTTCGGCGTTTATGGTCATCGTTATCGGCTTTGTGAGTACAGGCATTCTCACGTTTAAAAAATCCATACCCATGATTCTTGGAACGAATATCGGCTCAACATTTACGACAGAATTTATTGCCATTAAGATGGACGTGTTTATGTGGGTTCTGATTGCAGCCGGTCTTTTATGTATCATTTTGGGCAGGAAGTCTTTTCGATATGCAGGAAAAAGTTTATTTGGGCTTGGCATGATCTTTTTTTGCATTCAAGGTTTTTCAAAAATTGCAGGGATGATGACCAGTCAGCCAGAGACGCTGCGTTTCCTTGAAATGATGCAGCATTCCGATTGGACAGCTCTTCTCTCTGGTACAGTTCTCACCGCGATTGTTCATTCAAGCTCTGTATGTATCGGTATTTTGATGGGATTTATGAATGAAGGGACTGTCGCTCTAAAAGAAGGCATCAGCTTTGTTTTAGGATCCAATATCGGAACATGTATTACTGCCGTGATGGCTGCTATCTCTGGCGGTTATGCAGCCCGCCAAACCGCGTATGCACACGTCGTGTTTAATGTTCTAGGTGTTCTTTTATGTCTTCCTTTTCTCGCCTTTATCACAGAGTTTGTTGCGCTTTTAGCAAGCTCTCCTGCCCAGCAGATTGCGCACTTTAGTCTGCTGTTTAATGTTGCAAGTTCTCTCCTCTTTTTCCCGTTCATCCGCCCTTTTCACGCCTTGATTTTGTTCCTTCTTCCGAATCGGTCAACATAAAAGAAACCGGCTTGCCTAATGGCTGCCGGTTTTTCATTCATTATGAGGTCATTCTCACTTGATCCGTCTGCACGCCATCACTTATACGGACGAATTGTCCTTCGTTATAAGGATAACCTGCTTTCGTAATCTTCACTTTCACCAAACGGCCGATCATGTCCTCTGTTCCTTCAAATACGACCTTCATGTAGTTATCAGTATATCCTACATACAGATTGTGCGTTCCGTCTTGTTCTTTGAAGGATTCTTCTGGAATAATCTCTAAGACATCGCCTTCATATGCCGATGCATATTCTTTCGCAAGCTGATCAGAAAGAGCAATGAGGCGGTGAACGCGTTCGTTTTTCACATTCTCATCTACTTGATCTTCCATTCTTGCAGCAGGCGTACCTGTCCGTTTGCTGTAAGGGAACACATGGAGCTCAGAGAATTGATGGTCTTTGACAAAATTGTATGTTTCCATAAATTCTTCTTCTGTTTCTCCTGGGAATCCAACGATCACATCTGAAGTGACAGCAAGACCTGGCAATGCTTTTTTGAGCTTCGTTAAACGCTCTGCAAAGAATTCCATTGTGTATTTACGGCGCATTCTTTTCAGTACAGTATTAGAGCCAGATTGAAGCGGAATGTGCAAGTGTCTCACAATTTTATCTGACTGATCGAGCACTTCAATCACTTCGTCTGTAATTTGACTTGCTTCAATGGATGAAATGCGGATTCGTTTTAATCCCGCCACACGTTCATCTAATTCTTTCAGAAGCTTAGCAAAGTTATAATCCTTTAAATCTTCACCATATCCACCTGTATGAATACCTGTTAATACAATTTCTTTGTAGCCAGCATCGACAAGCTGCTGCGCTTGATTGATGACTTCTTCTGGATCGCGAGAACGCAGTAATCCGCGAGCCCAAGGGATAATGCAGAATGTACAGAAATTGTTACAGCCTTCTTGGATTTTTAACGAAGCACGTGTTCTGTCAGTAAACGCAGGAACATCTAGTTCTTCAAAGACCCGTGCTTTCATGATATTGCCAACTCCATTGATCGGCTGTCTTTCTCTTCTGTATTCTTCAATATAACCAAGCAGTTTATGTCTGTCTTGTGTGCCAACCACAATATCAACGCCAGGAATCGCCATGATTTCTGCCGGAGATGTTTGTGCGTAACAGCCTGTTACACAAATGACACCATCCGGATTATGACGAATGGCTCTTCTAATGACTTGGCGGCTTTTTTTATCGCCTGTATTGGTGACGGTACATGTATTGATGACATATACGTCTGCTTTTGATTCATAATCTTTTCTTTCATAGCCAGCTTCTTTAAACAGCTGCCAGATGGCTTCTGTTTCGTAGTGATTGACCTTACAGCCAAGTGTATGGAACGCTACTGTTCCCATCATGATTCACCTCTTAATAACTCTGTTTGATAAGATATAGCAGAAAGCGCGTAAAGAGGAGCTGTTTCTGTTCTTAAAATGCGTGGTCCAAGCCCGCAAATGACTGCACCATGCGCTTCAAGTTCTTCAATTTCCTTTTCTGCTAAACCGCCTTCTGGACCAAAAACCACTAATAAGGTTTGTCCGCCCTTCATCTGTTGGAGCACCGTTTGAAACCGGCTTTGCTCGCCTTCTTTCGATGATTCTTCGTATGCAACGACACATTTATCGAATTCACCGGCCAGTTGAATCAGCTCTTTAAATGTTGATACTGGATGAACGCGCGGAATGATATTCCGGTAAGACTGCTCGGCAGCTTCTTTCGCAATTTTTTCCCAGCGATCTCGTTTTTTCAATGACTTTTTTTGGTCAAGTTTTGTAATCGAACGAGCCGCTTGAAACGGAATAAAAGCACTTGCGCCAAGCTCGGTGCCTTTTTGGATAATCCATTCAAGCTTATCCCCTTTTGGCAGACCGCTTGCAATCGTCACCTTGATCGGAAGTTCTCGATTCTGATTCGTCCAGCCTTCCAAGTGACAAATCACTTCTTCCTTTGTTATTGTATCAATTTTACTGAGCGCTTCAAAGCCGTCTGTCGTTAAGCAAAGGATGTCTTCTCCTGCTTTCATCCGCATGACGTTTGCAAGGTGATGAACATCTTCACCCTTTATGACGATGTGTCCCTTTTCCGTCACTTCTTCTTTTGTGAGGTCGATAAAATATCGTTGCATACGTGTCCTGACACCTACTCGCTTTATTTTTTCGCTATAATGCTGACCCAATCTTCCATTGACAGCACTTCAACAATCTCAAAACCGGCTTCTTCTAAAGCCGTTTTGACTTGTAATTTCTTTTGTCCGATAATGCCTGATGTAATAAAGTAACCGTCTTTCTTCAATAGATCATACGCTTGATCTGTAAAGCGCATGATGACCTCTGCAAGGATATTGGCCACAATCACATCGCGTTCACCTGAAATCCCATCAAGTAAATTATTTTGTTTTACCGTTACTTGCTCGCTCACACCATTTAATTCGATGTTCTGCTTTGCACTTTCCACTGCAACGGTGTCGAGATCAAATGCATGAATGTCTTTTGCACCGAGCATTGCAGCAGCAACACTTAAAATGCCAGATCCTGTTCCAACGTCAATCACCGTGTCGTTTTCCTTCACATAGCGCTCAAGCGCCTGAATGCAAAGAACCGTTGTTGGATGTGTACCGGTTCCAAATGCCATTCCAGGGTCCATTTCGATGATCAATTCATCAGAATGAACGGGTGTGTACTCTTCCCATGTTGGGACGATGGTAAATTTCTCAGAGATTTTCACAGGATGATAGTATTTCTTCCATGCAGTCGCCCATTCTTCTTCGTTTACTTCACAAATTGACAATGTATTTCGTCCAAGGTCAATATCGTATAGAAGAAGATTATTGATGGCTTCTTTGATCTCATCTACCGTTTCCATCAAAAAGCTATTCATCGGAAGGTAGGCTTTGACGATAACCCCTTCCTCAGGATAATCATTCGGATCGAGCTGGTAGATCTCACCGTATACATTTTCACGTTCCTTGACTAAATCAAGCGGGTCCTCAATCACGACACCACTTGCACCTGCTTCATGCAAAATATTGGTGATCGGTTCCACCGCTTCATTTGTTGTATGGACGCTAATTTCTGACCACTTCAATACTACCAACTCCTTATCCGTCTTACTCGCCTTTAAATGCGCGTTTCACCTTATCGAAAAAGCTCATTTCTTGTTCGTCCGGTTTATTTCCGCTCACTTCAGCAAATTTTCTAATGATATCTTTTTGATTTTCAGTTAAATTCGTCGGTGTTACGACGCGTACAACGATATGCTGATCGCCTTGACCATAACCGCGTACATTTTTTACACCTTTTCCTTTGAGTCTAAACTTCGTACCCGTTTGTGTGCCCGCAGGAACTTTTAATTTGACTTTCCCATGTAATGTCGGCACTTCAATTTCATCACCTAGTGCAGCCTGCGCAAAGGTAAGCGGCATTTCGCAGTAGATGTCATCTCCATCTCGTTCGAAGAATTCATGCGCCCTCACATGGAAAACAACAAATAGATCGCCTGGAGGTCCTCCATTTACACCTGGTTCACCTTGACCAGATACTCTAAGCTGCTGACCATCGTCCACACCTGCTGGGATCGTCACATTGATTTTCTTACGCTTACGCACTTTACCAGATCCACCACATGTTGAACACTTATGTTCAATTTGTTTACCAGTTCCGCTACAGTAGTTACATACTCTGCGGTTGACTACTTTACCAAATGGCGTGGATTGCTCGACATTTAGTTGACCTGATCCGCCGCAATGTGAGCATGTCTTCGCCTGTGTTCCAGGTTTTGCACCTGATCCATGACACGTTTCACATGATTCCTCGCGGGGAATCTCGATCGTTGCTTCTTTCCCAAATGCCGCTTCTTCAAATGAAAGGGTCATTGTATATTGAAGGTCCGCTCCTTGACGCGGTGCATTTGGATCTCTTCTTCTGGCTCCGCCGCCAAAAATACTAGAGAAGATGTCATCAAAGCCGCCGAAGCCGCCAAAGTCTCCTCCACCGCCAAATCCGCCGCCACCAAATCCTTGGTTTGGATCGGTGTGACCGAACTGGTCATAATGTGAACGCTTTTGATCGTCAGAAAGGGTTTCATAGGCTTCTTTTACTTCTTTGAATTTATCATCTGAGCCAGCTTCTTTATTAATATCAGGGTGATACTTTTTTGAAAGCTTGCGGTATGCCTTTTTGATTTCGTCCTTTGAGGCGCTCTTACTCACGCCAAGCACTTCATAGTAATCACGCTTACTCATCTCTTCACACTCCCGATTTTCTCACATAAATACGATTGTATCATTTTAAATTGATCTTTTTCAATTCCTTTTCATCGTTGAAAAGAAAAAAGTCAAAGCCAAGAGATCCTGACTTTGACTTTCTGACGAGTACGTTTCAGCAGTCTTTTTCAAAAGTAAAGGTGATTATTTTTTCTCTTGATCGTCGTTTACTTCTTCGTATTCTGCATCCACTACATTGTCATCTGCTTTTTGAGCACCTTCAGCGCCTTCTTGCTGAGCTTGTGCTTGTTTTGCAGCTTCTTCATAGAGCTTTGTCGTTAATTCTTGAACGATTGTTTGTAGCTCATCTTTTTTCGCTTTGATGTCTTCAAGCTCGCCTTTTTCGATCGCAGCTTTTAGCGCATCTTTTGCATCATTCGCTTTTTTCACTTGCTCTTCATCGATTTTGCCTTCAAGATCGTTTAATGTTTTTTCTGTTGTAAACACTAATTGATCTGCTTCATTGCGCACTTCGATTTCTTCTTTTTTCTTTGCATCTGCTTCAGCATTTTCTTCTGCTTCTTTGACCATTTTTTCGATCTCATCATCAGAAAGACCTGAAGAAGATTTGATTGTGATGTTTTGCTCTTTGCCTGTACCCATATCTTTCGCACGTACGTTGACAATACCGTTTTTATCGATATCAAAAGATACTTCGATTTGTGGTACGCCGCGTGGTGCTGGCGGGATATCAGTCAATTGGAAACGACCTAATGTTTTGTTGTCTGCTGCCATTGGACGCTCACCTTGTAAGACGTGAATGTCTACAGCAGTTTGGTTGTCAGCAGCCGTTGAGAATACTTGAGATTTACTTGTTGGAATGGTTGTATTACGTTCAATCAGCTTTGTGAATACGCCGCCCATTGTTTCAATTCCTAAAGAAAGTGGTGTGACGTCAAGAAGAACAACGTCTTTGACATCTCCAGTGATAACTCCACCTTGAATTGCCGCACCAAGTGCAACTACTTCATCAGGGTTTACGCCTTTATGAGGCTCTTTGCCTGTTTCTTTTTTGATTGCTTCTTGTACTGCAGGAATACGAGTTGAACCACCAACAAGGATGACTTTATCAATCTCGCTAGCAGATAGACCAGCATCTTTCAGTGATTGACGTACAGGTGTCATTGTACGCTCTACAAGGTCTGCAGAAAGCTCTTCGAATTTAGCACGCGTTAGCGTTAATTCTAGGTGAAGAGGACCTGCATCTCCAGCTGTGATAAATGGCAGTGAGATTTGTGTAGAAGATACACCAGAAAGATCTTTTTTCGCTTTTTCAGCAGCATCTTTTAAACGCTGAAGCGCCATTTTATCTTTAGAAAGATCAATGCCGTTTTCTTTTTTGAACTCAGCCACTAGATGATCGATGATGACTTGGTCAAAATCGTCTCCACCTAGACGGTTGTCCCCAGCAGTTGAGCGTACTTCAAAGACGCCGTCTCCAAGCTCAAGGACTGATACGTCAAATGTACCGCCGCCAAGGTCATATACAAGGATCGTTTGATCTTCATCTGTTTTATCTAAACCATAAGCAAGTGCAGCTGCTGTTGGTTCGTTGATGATACGTTCTACTTCAAGACCAGCAATTTTACCAGCATCTTTTGTTGCTTGGCGCTCTGCGTCGTTGAAGTAAGCAGGAACTGTAATAACCGCTTTTGTTACTTCTTCGCCAAGATAAGCTTCAGCGTAAGATTTAAGGTGTTGAAGGATGATTGCAGAGATTTCCTGCGGCGTGTAGTTCTTGCCCTCAACTTCTACTTTATAATCTGTACCCATATGTCTTTTAACAGACATGATGGTGTTTGGGTTTGTAATTGATTGACGTTTCGCTACTTCACCTACTTGGCGCTCTCCATTTTTAAAAGCGACAACAGATGGTGTTGTACGTGCTCCTTCAGCGTTTGCAATAACTTTTGGCTCGCCGCCTTCGAGTACTGCAACGCATGAGTTTGTTGTTCCTAAGTCAATACCAATGATTTTACTCATATTCGATGACCTCCCATTATGTAGTTATTGATTTACTTTTACCATTGATGGACGAATAACTCGGTCTTTGAGTTTATAGCCCTTTTGCAATTCTTCTACAACGATGTTTGAATCGTAGTTTTCATCTTCAACTTGCATGACGGCTTGATGAAGGTTTGGATCGAACTCTTTGCCGACAGCTTCAATTGGTTCAACGCCTTCATTTTTCAACGCTTCTACCAGCTGGCGGTAAACCATTTGCATACCTTCTAACAAACTTTTCGTCTGCTCATTGTCTGGATCGATTCCAAGCGCTCTTTCAAAGTTGTCGAGAGCTGGGAGAAGGTCGCTGACAACATGTTGAGAACGATATTTTTGCACGGTCTCCACTTCAGTTCGAGCACGGCGTTTATAGTTTTCAAAATCTGCTTGAACACGCAGAATTTTGTTTTCTTTTTCATCTAGAAGCTGCTGCAATTCATCAATCTTCTCTTGGAAGGCAGACTGTTCATCGTGCTTTACTTCCTCAGTTTCTGCTTGAACTGCTTCTTCTTGTGCTTCAACCTCTGCTGCTTGCTCAGGTGTCTGTTTTTCTTCTGACATTGTGTTCACCTCCCTCAAAAGATTCAATTATACGAAGGGGCTATGCCCCCACCTTTTATCACCCTACTCATCATACAAATTGGAAAGTGCGTTTGACAAGTCTTTTGATACATGATGCAAAAGACTAACGACTCGCCCGTAATCCATACGGGTTGGACCAATGACAGCGATGGAGCCGAGTGATTTTTGATCAATCGCATAAGTTGCTGTGATTAAACTGCAGTTCTCCATTGCTTCCAAATTGTTTTCTGAACCGATTTTAATGGTGATTCCTTGCTGATTTGGATGAAACAGCTGCATGACATCGTTCTTTTGTTCAATCAGCATCATGAGTGAACGAATGCGGTCAATGTCATGAAACTCTGGCTGGTTCAACATATTAATCTTCCCGCCAAAGAAAAGTTTTGATTCATTTTGTGTTGAAGTGAATGTGTTACCAAGCGCATCTAAAATATGATCATAGTCTTTTAAATGCGTGCGAAGGAGCATCACTACTTCTTTATACATCCTGTCCTTCAGCTGATCCATCGGGACTCCGGCTAAGCGGCTGTTTAAAATATTCATTAGCTTCTCAATATCGGAGACATCAAGATGCTCAGAGAAGGTAATGGTTTTGTTTTCAACATGCCCGCTGTCTGTAATCATAATCGCTACTGCTTTATTAGGCTGGACAGGGACAAGCTGAATTTGCTTCAAGCGATTTTCACTTAGCTTTGGACCAAGGACAATCGATGTGTAGTTTGTGAGATCTGATAAAATTTCCGCCGATTTTTGAACTGTTTTTTCCAGCTCAAAAATTTTCTCCTGAAATACTGACTGGATGAGCACAAGCTCTTTAGATGACAGTTTTCGCGGAGAGAGCAAATGATCTACATAATAACGATATCCTTTTTCGGAAGGAATTCTTCCTGATGAAGAATGGGTCTTTTCAATAAAACCGAGTTCCTCCAAATCAGCCATTTCGTTTCTAATCGTCGCAGAGCTGAATGTAATGTCTTCTTTTTTGGAAAGAGTCCTTGATCCAACTGGCTGCGCCGAACGAATAAAGTCATTAATAATGACTTGTAGAATCAAAAGCTGACGATTTGTTAACATCATCATCACCCCTGTTAGCACTCTCTTTCAACGAGTGCTAATTGTATAAACAAAATTACCAAACTCAAATTAAAATGTCAATTATAACTCACCGAGAAACGCTTGAAATACTTCATTCCCTAACAATTTTCCTTTTCTTGTCAAGCGAATGCCAATCTCATCCTGTTCAATGAGACCTTTTTCTGCTAATTCTTCAAGAACGACGGGAAAGAGTGCTTCTGGTGATGCTCCAAATTTCGCCTGAAAGTGAGCACTTTTCACGCCTTCAATTTTCCGCAAACCTAAGAACATTTCTTCTTCGATCTGTTCTGCTTTTGTCACCTGATGCGTTTCCTTATATGGAAACCCTGTTTGATCAATTAGCTCTAAGTAATGCTTCACTGGTCCAGCGTTCACATTACGGACGCCATCTACATACCCGTGCGCTCCTGCGCCAAAACCAAAGTAATCTTCGTTGCTCCAATAGGTGAGGTTATGCTGGCTTTCAAAACCTGGTTTGGCGTAATTGCTAATCTCATATTGTTTGAGTCCATGCCGCTCCATTTCATCCATGACGAGCTCATACATTTCAGCCTCACGTTCTTGCGGTGGTAAATGCAGTTTCCCTTTTTGCATTAAATTGTAAAAAACCGTCTTCGGCTCGACAATCAGCGAATAAACCGAATAATGTTCTGCACCTAATGAAAAAGCGGTCTCTAGTGAATGCATGACATGATGCTTCTCTTGATGAGGCAAACCAAACATCAGATCAAGACTAATGTTGTCAAACCCAACTGCTCTTGCTCGCTCGAAAGATGTGAGAACATCTTTCTTTTGATGAACCCGTCCGATTTTTTTGAGCAGGTCATCTTCAAATGTTTGAACACCAAAGCTGAGCCGATTAACGCCTGCTGATTTTAAGACATTCAATTTCTCAAGCGATAGTTCGTCGGGGTTTGCTTCTACTGCAAACTCGCTTAAGTTTTTGGTTGGTTTTAATACGCGGTGAATGCTGTCCATAAGCTGATCTAACTGGCTGGTTGTCAGTGATGTCGGGGTTCCCCCACCAATAAAGATCGTCTTTAGTTCTTGCTCTCCTTTTTGATCGATCGTGTGCTGCATTTCTTTTTCAAGTGCGGCTAAGTATTCATCGACAGGTTGGGTTTTAATGAAAAATTTATTGAAATCACAATAGTGACAAATGTGCTCACAAAATGGAATGTGAATGTATGCTGCTTTCAATTATTGACACCTTCTTTACAGGTAAAGAGCCGCAGTTTATCGCTGCGGCCTCTTCGTTTGTTTTCGACTATAAACGTCAAGGCGAGCATTGTAAAGCAGGTTGCCTTGAGGATGTTATTTTTTCGGTGTGCTGTCGTCCATTTTCAGCACGGCCATAAATGCTTCTTGCGGGACTTCTACAGAACCCACTTGCTTCATGCGCTTTTTCCCTTCTTTTTGCTTCTCAAGAAGCTTTCTTTTCCGGGAAATATCTCCACCATAACACTTCGCTAGTACGTTCTTGCGCATTGCTTTAATGGTAGACCGAGCAACAATCTTTTGACCGATCGCTGCCTGAACTGGTACTTCAAAGTGCTGGCGCGGAATCAGTTCTTTCAGCTTTTCTACAATGATCTTTCCGCGTTCATACGCATAGTCACGGTGAACAATAAAGGAAAGTGCATCGATTTTTTCGCCATTGAGCATGATATCCATTTTCACTAGAGTGGATGGGCGATAGCCGATCAGCTCGTAATCAAAGGATGCATACCCTTTTGTATTGGACTTTAATTGATCAAAGAATTCGTATACGATCTCTGCCAGAGGAATTTCGTACACAATGCTCACGCGGTTTGCATCAAGATATTGCATATCAATGAAATTGCCGCGCTTTCCTTGGCAAAGCTCCATCACAGAACCAACATAATCATTTGGCACCATCATTGTTGCCTTCACGTATGGCTCTTCAATTCGCTCAATCTTTTGCGGATCAGGCAAATTGGATGGGTTATCTACAACAATTTTTTCTCCGTCTGTCATATACACATCGTAAATAACACTTGGCGCTGTCGTAATGAGGTCGATTTTAAATTCACGTTCAATCCGTTCTTGGATGATTTCCATATGAAGCATGCCAAGGAAGCCGCAGCGGAAGCCGAAGCCAAGTGCTTGGGATGTCTCTGCCTCATATTGAAGTGAAGAATCATTTAATTCAAGCTTTTCTAACGCTTCACGCAAGTCGTTATATTTCGCTGTGTCAATTGGATAAAGGCCGCAGTACACCATTGGGTTCAGCTTTCTATATCCAGGCAGAGCTTCTTTCGCAGGGTTTACCGCACTTGTGATCGTATCCCCTACTCGTGTATCACCAACGTTTTTAATGGCAGCTGTTAAATAGCCAACATCTCCAACAGTGAGTTCGTCTGTTGGCATTGCTTTCGGTGTAAATACGCCAACTTCAAGCACTTCAAATTCTTTGCCTGTCGCCATCATCTTAATTTTTTGACCCGGTTTTACGGTTCCTTCGACAATTCGTATGTAAGCAATGACGCCACGATACGCATCGTAGAGAGAATCAAAAATGAGGGCTTGAAGTGGTGCTTCTGGATCTCCAGCTGGTGCCGGCACCTTTTCGACGATTTGTTCTAAAATATCCTCGATCCCGATGCCCGCCTTAGCAGAGGTGAGAACAGCTTCAGATGCATCCAACCCGATGACATCTTCAATTTCTTGTCTTACACGTTCAGGCTCTGCACTCGGCAGATCAATTTTGTTAATGATCGGCAGGATTTCTAAGTTGTTATCAAGAGCTAAATAAACGTTCGCAAGTGTCTGTGCCTCAATGCCTTGTGCTGCATCCACCACAAGAATTGCACCTTCACAGGCAGCTAGGCTTCGAGATACCTCATAGGTGAAGTCGACATGCCCTGGTGTATCAATCAGGTGCATAATATATTCTTCTCCATCCTTCGCCTGATATTTCAGCTGGACAGAGTTTAATTTGATCGTAATGCCGCGTTCACGCTCTAAGTCCATGGAATCAAGTAATTGTTCTTTCATTTCTCGTTGCGTAATCGCCGCTGTTTTTTCTAAAATACGGTCAGCCAATGTGGATTTCCCATGGTCAATATGGGCGATAATGGAGAAATTTCGAATTCTTGATTGCCGTTCTAATCGTTTTTCTTTATCTGTCACAATCTATCACTCCTACTATAAAACGCGGGTTGCGCTAGGTTAGATTATATCAATAGGGCTGTAAAGATTCAATCGAAATCAAGAAAAGCCGCTCATCGGTTAGCGGCTTTTGCGAAAAGGTGTGATATCTTATGAAATAACATCCAACATGATGCTTACAACAGTTTATTTACCATTCACCCAATCATAAAGTGTACGGGCTGCATGCGTCATACCATCTGATAATGCTTTTCCGGCCTTAGAGAAGGCATTAAAGCTCTCCATTTCTTCTAGCTGCTTTTGTTTTTCTGCTAAGTCTTTTTGTGTGACAGCTGTTCCGAGGATAGAAGCTTCTTTTTCTTGATCATCATTCGTTTGCACAGTGAAGACCCCTTTTAATTGCGGATCATGATACCCTTTCATTTGCAGCATGCCATTATTGGCTTGCTGCATTCCTAAAAAGACACCGAATAGCAATACGAGCGATAAAATAATGGTTTTTCCGATAAATGAGCCCATGTCCTCCACCACCTTAAGACCGTTTTTTCTCATCCTTTGCTTTGCCGTCTACCTTTTCTGCGTCCCAGAAAATTTCACTGAACACATCAGCTGCTGCATTGGATGCGTTTTTCAGTTCTTCCATATTATTATCCACACCGCCAAATTCTAATAGGAGGGCTTTGTCAGATAAATCTTGATTATAGATTCCATTATCACCAATTTCTCCTTTGGCAAACACACCGACACTAAGTCCTTTATATTTTTTCTCCATCAAATGGTGGAACTCTGTCGCCAGCTTTAAGTTTTTCTCATAGCTTTGATTTTTCTTCCCTACAACAAAAGCGATTCTCGCATATTTCTTGCCTTTGATTTCTACTGTCGTATCTTTCTTTCTTCTTGAATCCCGATGAATATCGATTAAGTAATCTAGGTCATCATTTTTAGCGAGAGCTTCTTTTACAACCAATCTGGATTCATTATATGATTGAGGATACTTCAATCCTTTTTTCAGCAGTCTTTTTTCAATTTCTGTTTTATCCACTGTGTTGCCGATTCCTTGCTGATCGAGCGCTTTACCAAACATCTCCCCGACAAGGGTGACGTTCACTTTTGAGTGGCGCGCATTGTTTGGGTTTGTTTCTCCTTTTAAAAATGGTAAATATGATTCCGTATTATGTGTGTGATAAATGTATACAGCTTTTCGTTTTCCTGTCGACTGGTTCGGCTCTTTTGCAGGCGTTTTCGGTTCATCTTCATCAAGCTTGTCCAGCTCAGCTAGATTTGCTTCTTTTTCATCTTTGATGACTTCACTTGGAGGCGGCGATTCCATTGGCATATTCGTATAGTCTGTACCTTCACCTGCTAGGATGATTTTTGTATCAAAATGTTCAAAGCCTGGCAGCTCTCTTCCTAGAAAACTGCGGGGGTCTTCTAAATTGATACTTGTGGCAAGTTTGAGTGACAGCCCGGAGAAATGAAATCCTTTTTGATCTTCAGGGACTGCTGAGGAAAAATATTGATTTTCCATCCCCATTAGAGTTGCAAAGAATGCCCCTGACAGCTCATCTGCCACACCATATAATGATGCTTGAGGCCTAAGCTCAGGTTTTAAAGACGTCAAAGCCCCTGACATGACAAACACAACCACCAGAGAGACAATAAACAAAAAAATACTCTTCACTACTTTTGTTCCATTAATCGCAACGACCAACTGTCGAGGACGGCGAGGTCTTTTTTTCATGATTTACTCCCTCCAGCACGCTTTCTAGTAATTACACTATGAGCGAGCTAGAGAAAGTAGAACTGTTTAATGATTATAAGAACCCATGTTGTCTTGAGAGATTTTTTGATGAAGTGCTGTATTTAACCCATTGGCGAGTACGTTCGCCATGTCATCAATGAATGTATCCACTTCCTTCGGTGTGACCATTAGATTTTGTCCCAGCGGCGCAAGCACTTCATGGATCAACTGTCTTTTTTCTTCTTCAGGAAGCGTTCCGACGATTCCTAAAAAGGATTGACGCGTTTCATCATCTGGCAAATCTTCTTCATTCAGCACTTTTTTCTTCCCAAATGTCAGACCCGCTGGTACTAAAGATCGGGAAGGTCTATCATCTTTCAGTTCTCTACCAAAATGCTTTAACACGTAATCAATCGTGTCACTTGCGATCGTCACTGCATCGACCACTGTCGGTACACCAATGGCAATGACTGGAATCCCCAAGGTCTCTTTGCTTAATTCTTTTCGTTTATTTCCGACACCCGATCCTGGATGTATACCTGTATCAGAAATTTGAATCGTCGTATTCACCCGTTCTACTGCACGTGCAGCCAGTGCATCGATGGCGATCACAAAATCTGGTTTAGATCGTTCAATGACACCTTGTATAATGTCACTTGTTTCTATACCAGTCAGCCCCATGACCCCAGGCGATAATGAAGACACTGGGCGATAGCCTTCCTGCACATTCTCAGGCTGTAATTCAAATAAATGGCGTGTCACCAGTAAATTTTCAACTGTAAGCGGCCCTAAAGCATCAGGCGTGACATTCCAGTTTCCGAGTCCTACGACAAGACAGCTCGCATCTGCCTGAATGCCGTGATCTTTTAAAAACTGAGCAAAATGATGGGCAAAAACTTCAACCACTTTTTCTTGCATCTCAGAGTCTTTCTCCCGAATTCCTTGCGCCTCAAGCGTCAAGTATGTCCCCGCCTTTTTTCCGGTCAGTTCTTCTCCTTCTGTCGTAATCTCCACAGTGCGGATGCGGATGCCATGCTCTTCCTTCTCCTTCTCAACAATTCCTTGAATACCGTCCTTTTTGACCACATTCGGATCGTTCTCTTGTTCTAGTATCTCTTTTGTTTCAACGGCCAAATCGGTCCGGATTTGATAAGCGCTTAAATCGAGTTTCTGTTTCTTCATGAAAAGGCTCCTTCCATCAAGTAATTAACAGTAGTCTTTCCATCTCGTTCAAGAAACATTCGAGCGCTTCATCAATGAAAAATACTTTACATTTATATTGCATTCTAAAGGTGTGTTTGATAGAATACAATTTGTTCTATTGTGAAGATTTAACCTTAAGACAATTGTGTTTAGGTTGTATCTTAGGAGGTGAAACACATGCCAAATATTAAATCAGCGATCAAACGTACAAAAACGAATAACGAACGCCGTGCACACAACGCAACAATCAAGTCTGCGATGCGTACTGCGATTAAACAAGTTGAAGTTTCTGTAGCTAACAACGATGCTGAGCAAGCAAAAGCTGCTCTTTCTTCTGCTGCAAAACGCATTGACAAAGCCGTTAAAACTGGTCTTGTACACAAAAACGCAGCTGCGCGTTACAAATCAAGACTTGCGAAACAAGTAAACGGACTTTCTGCATAATGTTTGCAACGCCTCAGTGATGAGGCACCTGTTTAACTGTACGTCCGTCCTGAACGGCTCAGCCATAAGGACAGACTGGCAATTATACATCTAAACAAAAACGACCCTCTTTTGAGAAGGTCGTTTTTTTATGTTCAAGCCCCTAATAGCCGAAGCAGGAACAATTCTAATAATAGCTGCTTGTCCTTTTTACCCGTTTTCATTTCATAATCAATCGTGGAGAGCTCTTTGACGATGTACTTTAGCTCTTCTTCTGAAAACAGTCTTGCCTGATCCATCGCGAGTTTGACCCGGAATGGGTGGACTTTCAGGTTTGACGCAATTTGTTTTTGCCCGTATCCCTGCTGAGCAAAGTACTTTGTCTGCAATATCAACCGAAATTGATTTGAAATGAGTGCCAATATTTTAATGGGTTCCTCATTTTGCTTTAGGAGGTCATAAAACATTTGCATCGCTTCAGACCGGCGCCTGTTCACGATTTGGTTAATCAATTCGAAAATATTCTGCTCCAAACTTCGTGCAACGAGCTGATTGACATCCGCCAGCTCAATTTCCTCTCGCTGCCCAATATATGTACTTAGCTTTCGAACCTCTTGAAAAAGTGAGGACAGGCTCCCGCCACATAACATGACAAGCTGTTCTGCCGCTTCAGCAGAGATTGTTTTTCCTTCTGTTTTCACTAATGTGATGGTGAAATCCGTTGTTTCTTTCGGATTTAACTCTTTCGCCTCAACCACAGCCGCTTTCTTTTTTAACAATTTGGTGATTTTCTTACGTTCGTCCAGTTTCTCATATGGCGCTAATAACACGAGAATCGTATAGGGTGCTGGCTTTTCTAAATAAGCTTCTAACACAGAAAGCTGATGCTCGATCTTTTCTTTTTTCTTTTCTGCAGTGAGGAAATAAGGGTTCTTGATCACAACGAGACGCCGCTCTCCCATAAACGGAAATGTTTCTGCGTCCGTCACAGCCTGCTCAAGCGGCACCTCTTCCATATCGAAGACAGAGTAATTAAAATCCTTTGTTTCTTCGTCGACGACAGCTTGTCTCAATTTTGCAGCTGTCTCTTGAAGTAAATACGTTTCTTTTCCATATAAGCAATAAACGGGATGGATATCCCCTTTTTTTAAATTGTTCCATACTTCAAAGACCATTCGCTTAAATCCCTCTCTTTCACTTCCTCCTCTATCCTAAAGTGTGTAGAGACATTAGTAAAGAGGAAGCTGAAAGTGCCGCCTCCTCATTTATAGTAAACGTCTCACGTAAGCTCCCGGGTCAGCTTACAGTCAGACGATATTCACAAAATGATCATGAAAATGGAAAACGGTTACTTTACCTTCTAGCAATTCCAAATGAGTTCAAGTATACTAAAAATAGCCAGGAGGGATGAAAATGAATGAATTTGAAAAGAATGTTCAAAGCAAGCGGAATGATGTGACCGACTCAGCTGTTGGTTTTATCGTCACATTCGGATTTTTCGCCTCAATGTTTATTTTGGCAACAGTGATACACCTCGTTGGATCTTAACTACATGAATGCAAGATGACTGCCGTTTTGGCAGTTTTTTTATTGATTTTGTAAGATATCATATGGAGGATGAGCGTAAAATGTTCCATCCTCTTCAAGAAATTCATAGGTCACACTTCCATCGATATCTGTACGATACACCTTTGTTTGATGATCATTTAATTTTTTCAAAACTTCTTGATGAGGATGGTGATACCGATTTCGTTCACCTGCTGAAATCAGTGCATATGACGGGTTTAAATGCTGAAGCCATTCTTCACTTGTTGATCCTTTACTCCCGTGATGCCCAACCTTCAAGACATCCGCTCTCAGCTTGGGGTAAGCTTGAATGATGTCTCGCTCCCCTTCTTGTTCAAGATCCCCAGTCAGCATAAAACGCTTGCCGCCAAGCATAAAGGTGAGGACCAGTGAATCATTATTTTTACTCGTCACCTGGTCACGTGCGGGATGCAGAACGTCAAATTTTTGTCCTCCAATTCTCAGCTGATCCCCTCTTTCTAACTCATCTATAGGAATCCTTTGATCAGCCGCTTCCTTTAAAAGCTGCGCATCCTCTGGATTTCGAGCAAAGCCTTTTGGGATTGCAAGACGTTTGACTTTATTTCGCTTTATTAACCGCATCGCTTCTCCCATATGATCTTGATCTGCATGGGTAAGGATGAGGACATCAAGTTTTGCTATGCCTTTAGAATGCAGAAATGGAATAAGCGTTTGATCCCCAATTGTAAATACTTTACGTCTTTTTTTCCATGGCTCTTCTTCAAAAGAAAGTCTGCCTCCTGTATCGACTAATATATGCCCGGTTCGATAAGGTAGCTGAATAAACAAACTATCCCCTTGTCCTATATCTAACATCGTGACCTCTCCTTTTTGAAGAAAATTCGGCGTGAAATAGTGTACAGCCAGCACACAAATGAGAATCAAAATCGGCACAAAATAAGATTTGATAGAAGTTTTACATTCCATCACAATGAATAGAAAAACAATGGAGGAAACCTCTAGGAGAACATGCCACCATGTCGATTTCATAAAAATCAGAGTAAGACCATCGTAAGCAGCCATATGTGCTGACAATTGATGACTAAACTGGATCACCCAATCAAGCAGCTGAAACAGTGTTTGTCCAAGCGGAAGATAAATGATAGATAAAAGAAAAAAGAATAAGGACAGAGGCATGACAACCATTGTATAAAAAGGAACAAACATCATATTTAAAGGAACACTCAGCAAGGAAAATTGCTGAAAATAATATAAAAGAACAGGAAGCGAAGCAAGCTGTGCAATCAAGGAAATGAGGAATAACTGCATTACCGAACTTTTTGCTTTTGATAAAATACTAGTGGATAGCAAAATAAATAATGTCACTACAAATGACAGCTGAAAACCGACATCAAATATATAAAGTGGTTGAATAGCTAATAAAACCAAGAACGCTGCACTTAACACGACCGCAGAAGGCTGTTTCATTTCTTTTGGCAGGCTTGTGATGACTAAATAAATTCCAGCCATGAGACAGGCTCTTAACACAGATGGTGCAGCACCTGTTAAACAAGCATAAACCGGCAAAAAGGATAATAAAAGAATACGCGCTGTCTCTCTTGTCACGCCAGCGCGGAGTAGACACCAAAATAGACAAGCGAGCAATGTTTGAACATGAAGTCCTGAAATGGCTAATAAATGAATGATGCCAAGCATTTGATAATCTCTTAATGTATCAGGGTCTATTAAATCACGATCGCCAAAAATAAGTGCCTGCACAATCCCAACAGAACTCTTCGGAACGTGATCTTCTAGAAATTTCAACCCCTTCTGCCTAATAGATGAAAGGTAATGTGAAGGGCTGTCATGTTTCGTGCAGCTTTTCATAGACTGCGTTAGGAAAATAGCATCAATGCCTTTTGTTTTTAGAAATTGATCATATTGAAAGCCATTCGGTATGGTTGCATGTTTGGGCAACCGCATCTCACCTGTCATATGACAGCTCATACCTGGCCCAACATCTTTTAGCGCTTCTTTTTCACGCTCCGTTTGAATCGTATAAAATGCCGCTAGTCGACGATTCTCTGATGAAACAGTCGCTGAAAAGCGATTGCCATCTATTTTCGGAATCGTTTCAATCACAACCGAATGAGAAAATGATTTTTCTTGTACGGGATGATCCGTTTCAAAAGACTGATGCACCATAAAAATGAGCATATAGATCGTTCCACACAAACTGACCATTAGAAAGAGCTGGGGTGTTTTTTTCAGCAAACTGAAAAGAAGACATACAAGAAGAAAAAGGAGAAAATACAAATGAAGATGATATGCGGCCAGAGCAATTCCAACAGCTGCTGAAATCGCCCCGAACGGCAAATACTTAAACATAGGAAGTAAATAATTGATTCGCCTTTTCATGCATTTGACGAATTTCTGTTTCGCTATGTCCTGATTCACTTAGTTTGCCTATTAAATCCGCAACAAAGGCTAATTTTTCTTGGTTTTTTAAGTCAATAATCATCTCATCTAGTTCAACCTGTTCTGTTTGAACTCCGGCCTGTTCAAATAAATCAACAGCATATGGATGATTTTTATAATCCTTCGCATAATACACTGTTCGAATACCTGCTTGAATAATCGCTTTACAGCACTGCAAGCAAGGAAAATGCGTCACATATATTTCAGCATCAGCCGTTGGTGCACCAAATTTGGCACATTGTAAAATAGCGTTCATCTCCGCATGGATTGTACGAACGCAGTGATGATCTATGACATAGCACCCTACATCTGCACAATGCACGTCGCCGGCAATGGATCCATTATATCCACCTGCGATGATGCGCTTGTCTCTTACGATCGTTGCCCCAACAGCTAGCCGCTCACAGGTGCTTCGCAAGGCAAGCAAATGGCTTTGAGCCATAAAATATTGATTCCATGAAATTCTCTCCACGAGCTGATCCCTCCAGAATGATGGTTGATATTAAGTGTACATGCCTTGCTTCTATACCGTCAATTCTACTTGACCGTCAGTTGATTTTTCAGCCGTTCAATGGTCTTCTCTCCAAAACCCGAAATATTCCCCAAATCTTCAATTTGCTGAAATTCTCCATGTTCTTCTCTATACGCAATGATGGCTTCCGCTTTGGCTGGGCCTATTCCGTTAATGGTCTGCAATTCCGCTGCATCAGCTTGATTGACATTCACCCCTTGACTCTGTTCATTTCCCGGCGGCGTATCAACCGCTGCTGTTTGTCCCTGCTTGTCACCTTCCCCCTTCTTTCGTACATAAATCATCATACTGTCCTCTAATTTTGCTGCTTGATTGATGTCAACTGTATCTGCCTTGCTCGTAAAACCACCTGCTCTTTTAATGGCTTCTTCAACTCTGTCCTCAGCCATAAATGCATAAACGCCCGGCTTCCGTACAGCTCCTTTGACCTCTACTACGATAGATGTTGGCTCTTTTTCTGCACTCTCTTGTTTTTCTTCTAAGGTGACTTGCGTTTCATGTTGTTCTTTCAATACACTTGGCCCTGTGCCACCTTTCTCTTTTCCTGCTAAAAAGAAGAAACAGATGATGACGAGGATGATGATACCAGCTATCAGATAAAGACTGTATTTTTTCAATGACATGAGCTGCTTCACTTGTTCACGCTTCTTTCAATCATATTTTCACGCTGCTTCACATACTGTTTAGAAGATAACAGATCCTATGCGTCTAAGGAGGGAGAACGTTTGAATATAGGGTTAATCGGTACAGGAAACATGGGTACCATACTTACTGAGGCATTTATTGAATCAAAAGCAGTCAATCCCTCATCCATCACCATTACAAATCGGACCATCGAAAAAGCGTTCAATATAAAAAAGAATCACCCAGAGGTCGAAGTGACGAAACAGCTTTCAGGAGCTGTAACGGATAAAGATTTCATCTTTGTTTGTGTCAAACCACTTGATATTTATCCGCTTTTAAAAGAGCTGAGCCCACTTTTAAAAGAACAGCAAACCATTGTCATCATTACAAGTCCGGTTCATCCTGAACAGCTTCAAGACATTGTTCCTTGTCAAACAGCCAGACTGATCCCAAGCATCACCAACCGCGCATTATCAGGCGCATCACTTTTAACATTTGGTTCATCATGCAATGTCACGACAAAAGCAGCGCTCAGACAACTCGCTTCCCGCATTTCAACACCAATCGAAATTCATCATTCAATCACACGGGCAGCCTCAGATATTGTCAGCTGCGGTCCTGCCTTTATTAGCTTTCTTGTTCAGAAAATGATTGAAGCCGCTGTTGAAGAAACAGATATTTCAAAAGAAGAAGCCACCACCCTATCAGAAGATATGCTTGTAGGACTTGGCCGTTTGATTGAAAAAAGGGTGTATACCCTGCCTACACTGCAAGAGAAGGTGTGTGTAAAAGGCGGCGTCACCGGCGAGGGCATTAAAGCACTTGAAGCAGGTGTTCAAGATATGTTCCATCAGCTTTTTCAGAACACTCATGACAAGTTCGATGAGGATGTAGAAGCGGTTGCGCATCAATACCCACCGAGTGTGTTTACTGATGATCTCAGAAATTAAACATCTTCGCAACAAGCGAAAAAAGGGTTTTAAAAAACCATCGTTCCATTAAACGATGGTTTTTGGTTTCTTCGCTGAAATAAAATATCTTTCTGCACATTCTTGAGGTGCTTCATTTGTAAAATCACCGGTCACTTCAATCTGTTCAAAGCCAGCGGACTCAAGGAACGCTGCATATGTCTCAAAAGGAAACGTACGCTGTTCGTGCGTTTCATCATAACGCTCATACACGTCTCCGTCTTTTACAAAAAAGCTTAAATCATGAATGACCGAATATGGATGATCTCCTTGATCACTCTGCCAAATATAGCTGATCTCTTCATCTTGATCGGCATAAGTAGAGCCAGGAAATACCTCTTCCATTTTATAAGGGGTATGAACATCAAACAATAAAACCCCACCTGCCTCTAAAAGCTGAAACATGTTTTTAAAGGTTTTTTTGACGTCATTTTCGTTTTTTAGATAATTCAAAGAATCACAGCAAATAACCGCTGCTTGAAAAGTTTGTTCAAACCCCTCAAGCTCTCTCATATCTTGATGTAAAAATTGAATAGACTGCTTATGAGCCTGTGCTTTTTGCTGCGCAAATGCCAGCATCTCTTCACTTAGGTCAATTCCTGTGACCATGTGGCCTTTTGCAGCTAACCGAAGAGAGATCTCTCCAGTTCCACAACCTACATCGATAATCGCACTATTTGGCTTGATATACCGCTGTATCCACTGAACCCATTCATCATAAGGGGCATGTGTCATGAGCTCATCATACACACCTGCAAACCCTTGATAAATCATGAGTTAATGCCAAGCGAAAGCGTTTCTCTCGGCGCATCTCCCCAAAGCTTCTCTAAGTTATAGTATCCTCTTTCCTCTTTGTGGAACACATGAGCAATGACATCTCCTAGATCAATCAAGACCCATCTTGCTTCGTCAAAGCCCTCCATCTTTTTAACTTCGATGCCGCCTTCTTCTGCAAGGTGTTTCACTTCTCTTGCAATGGCCTGTACTTGTTTGTCAGAATTCCCGTGACAAATGAGAAAATAATCTGCAACAAGTGAGATCCCTTGCATATTCAGGGCAATAATATCCTCTGCCCGTTTATCATCGCACGCTCCAGCTGCGATGTTTAAAATTGATGATGCATCCATCAAAATTCCTCCTTAGTTGTTCTTTTGCACAAGTGAGTTATAAGTAGCAAGTGTATCTGGGAAAACTGGCTGATTCTTTTTCATTAAAAAGCTGACGGTGTTTTTTAAAGATTGAATCAAGGCAAGGTCCAAATCCTGCTCTGCTAACTCCCTTACTTCCTCTACACCAGGAAAATGGCGTCCTGGCTCTATATAGTCGGCGACATAAATAACTTTTTCAAGCAATGTCATGTTCGGTCTGCCGGATGTATGGAATTCAATGGCTGTTAAAATATCTCGGTCGTCAATTCCAACTTCTTTTTTGACCAAATAGGCACCAACTGGGGCATGCCAAAGCTCAGGTGAATATTTAAGCAATAGAGGGTTCATCTGTTCTTGCTGGATGATGCCCTTCATTTCTTCTTTCGGTCTAAATTTGGCATAATCGTGGAAAATAGCCGCAACCTCTGCTTTTTTCACATCTGCACCAAAACGTTCAGCTAATGAAATGGCCGTCTCCATGACCCCAATTGTATGTGTATATCTATGCTCTGTTAACTGCTGTTTGACACAGTTTAACGCTTCTTCACGATTCATATAAATGATGCTCCTTTATATAACACTCAACAGCTTTCGGAATCAAATAATCAACAGGTTTCCCCTGCTTCATTCGCTGCCTAATCAATGTCGATGATACATCAAAAGCCGGAACATCTGCAAACAAAAGAGGATACGCCGTACTTCCTTCATAACCTGGTCTTTTCATCCCAATAAAGGTGATCATCTGAAGCAAATCATCGATTCTGTGCCATTTCGGCAAATACTCGACCATGTCCGCTCCAATCATAAAAAAGAACTCATCTTCAGGATGGCGCTTCTTCAACAGCTCAACTGTATCTACTGTATAAGATGGGCCCTCCCGCTCCATTTCAATAAGCTCAACTCGAAAATGAGGATTTGACTGAATCGCTTTTTCCACCATTTTTACGCGGTGATGACTCTCTGCTCGTTTTCGGCCCGTTTTATGAGGGGGCTTGTGATTTGGGATAAACCAAATTTCATCAAGCCCTACTTGTAAACGCACCTCACTTGCCATCAGCAAATGCCCATTATGCGGGGGATCAAACGTACCGCCGAACAACCCTATTTTTTTCATATCATATCCACCTTTACGGCAGCTTAATTTGTTTATTTTCCTTTGATTCCTTATAAAGGACAATCACATTTCCGATCGTTTGAACGAGTTCAGCTTTTGCACCTTTTACAAGTGCTTTTGCAACCTCTGTTTTGTCCTCGTCGCAGTTTTGCAATACGCTGACTTTCAAAAGTTCTCTTGCTTCAAGCGCCTCGGAAATTTGCTTGACCATATTGTCATTTACCCCGCCTTTTCCAACTTGAAAAATAGGTGATAAATGATGTGCTTGCGCACGTAAAAAACGTTTTTGCTTACCTTTTAACATGGTGTTCCTCCTAATTTCTCTATGACAATTGACTTCATTTTTCGGGCGTCAGGTGTAATGCCCGTCCACAGTTCAAAGGCTCTTACCGCCTGACCAACAAACATGCCGACGCCATCGACCGTTTTCAAACCTAACCCGGCTGCTTCGCTTAGCAGCTTTGTTTCTATTGGATTATACACAATATCACAAACGACCGCTGTTTTTTTTGCGTTCGCTAAAGAAATTGGGGTTTCTTCAACATTCGGATACATACCAATCGAGGTCGTATGGATGATGACATCATATTCCCCAAGCCGCTCTTCTGCTGTATTTAATGCAATGGCACGAGATGTGATTTTCCCATCGGCACTTTCAATTAAAGCTTCAGCTTTTTCAATGGTGCGGTTGGCGATATCAAAGTGTTTCGGTGCATACTCAGCAATTGTCGTGTAAATCGCTCTTGCTGCTCCACCAGCACCAAGCAGGAGAAATGACAGCTCTGATAACGGCTGATCCAACGCTTCAAGCAATGAATGAAGAAAGCCTTCTCCATCTGTATTGTACCCAACGAGCTGATCTCCTTCGAGCCGCACCGTATTGACGGCACCAAGGCGTTCAGCTGTCACATCAATTTTGTCGAGGTACTTCATGATTTCTACCTTGTGCGGAACAGTGACGTTAATGCCGCTGATTCCTAACGCTTTCATGCCGCTAATCGCATCTTTCAGGTCATCATTTTCTACTTGAAAGCCATGATAATGTCCATCAATTCCAGCATCCTTTAATGCTGCATTATGAATATCCGGAGACATTGAGTGGCCAACAGGGTTACCGATTACTCCGTATAAAGGTTTCAAGGTCTCTCCCCCTCTGAACATTTAAATTAACGAACGTCTCATAAACACGTGCACGCCTTTTGGCGCATACACTTTGATTTGTTTTCCAGCATCATTCGCAGTCACCCAGCCCAATCCTGAAAAGACAATGTCCATTTTTGGCTGATCTATGGTGAAAGTGTGCGGAACGAGCGGCGGGAAATCTTCCATCCCCTCTTTTGATGGCGGTGAAAGCAGCTCACCTGCATGCTTTTCATATAAGTCATCTGCATTCTCCATCTTCGTTCTGTGAATGTTGAGTTCATTTGGCATGTAGCAGACAAAGGATGTTCTGCCGCCTTTTACATAATCAAATCGTGCCAGTCCGCCAAAGTAAAGCGTTTGAGCTTCATTTAACTGGAACGTTCTCGGTTTCAATTCTTTTTTCGGCGTTAAAATCTTTAAGTCATTTTTGCCGACATAGTGCGCCATTTGATGGCGGTTGATGATACCCGGTGTATCGAATAAAGCAGACCCGTCATCAAGCGGGATTTCAATCGCATCAAGTGTTGTCCCTGGGTATTGGGATGTGGTGATCACATTCTCTTCTCCAGACACCTCTTTGATAATGCGATTAATAAATGTTGATTTCCCAACATTTGTACAGCCGACAACATAGACATTTCTGCCCTCACGGTAATGATCAATTGCCTCCATGACCTCAGGCACACCTTGTCCTCTGCTCGCACTGATTAAAAACACATCGATCGGATTGAGCCCATTTTCTTTTGCTTCCCGCTTCATCCATTGAACAAGACGGTCTTTTTTCACGGATTTCGGTAAAATATCTACCTTGTTGCCGACAAGTAAAATGGGATTACCACCAACAATACGGCTCAGTCCATTAATCCAGCTTCCGTTAAAGTCAAAAATATCAACGACCTTGACGATCAGAGAATCAGTCTCGCCAATGCTGTGTAAAATATTTAAAAAGTCGTCTTCTGTTAAAGACACATCCTGAATTTCATTGTAGTTCTTTAACCTAAAACAGCGCTGACAGATCACATCTTCTTTCAATAGAGATGCTGCCGGCGCATATCCTAATTGATCTTTATCTTCCGTCTGAATGGCTACACCGCAGCCAATACAAACAACCTTTTCCATTATTACTCTTCCTCCCACTGAATGTGGCCCTTACGCTTTAAGGCTCCTAAAATTCTGCGTTCAATCTGCCTGTTAAACTTCGTGAAAAATCCGTCCGATGCCGCAACAGGTACAACCAAAATGGTATGGAAGCCATGTCTGTTTCCGCCAAGCACATCTGTCATAAGCTGATCGCCAATGACAACCACATCTTCTTTCTTCAATTGCATATCAGCGACGGCCTTATTAAAGGCTCTTCCCATCGGTTTTCTCGCTTTATAAATAAACGGGATATGAACCGGCTCAGAAAAAAGCTTGACCCTTTTTTCATTATTGTTCGATACAATCGTCACCTGTATCCCGTGATCTTTCATCTCTTGAAACCATTCAATTAAACGCGGGGTCGCACTTGGACGATCCCATTCTACTAGTGTGTTATCTAAATCTGTAATAATTCCTTTTACATTTCGTTCTTTTAGTTTTTGCGGTGAAATGTGGAAAATACTTTTCACAAATTCATCCGGTAAGAAATACTTCTTTAGCACAATTTGCACCCTTTCTTCCATTGGTTTTTCAGCGATTGTGTCGAATCAAATCACAATTTGTCTGTCTATCGAATACAACGAAAAAGTTTTCGACATATGATGAGGACCTTCAACAGGTGTGGATAATTTTACACACATTATCCACCTATATTTCATCACGCTTTCATTCAATTATAAACACTCTACCCACAAGTTATCCACTTAACCATGTGGATAACAGAACGATTGTTCTTGTTTCCCATTCATGGTAGATTAAAGGTACTTCAAAGACATTCGATCAACCTATGATGATATGTCTTTTCCTCAAGTTTTATGCCAACTTTTTCAGGGGAGGTGTTTTTCCCATCATATGGGTTTCTAGTATGAAAAAGCTGTCAGATGATTTACTTATAGAATCGTATTATAAAGCAAATGAAATGAACTTAAATCGCGACTTCATTGAATTAATTGAGACAGAAATGAAAAGACGTTCGCTCGGGCATATGCTCTCTGTTTCCTCTTAATTCCATATATCCAGGAACCATGCCTCCCGAGCACTCTCCTTTTTTAAACTCAGGTGACTGATATTATATCACTTGCGCTATAGGCTTACTACTATTTTCCGTAAAAAACACCCCTTCTGATCAAAGAAGAGGTGTCTTATTTGCAAGGCTGTTCATTCCAAAACCATAACCCTCCACCTACGACCAAAATGACGACAAGGAACACAACAAGAAAAGCGTAACCGATTCCTGCTCCTTGAGCTGGATAAGGCGAACACGCAGGGTAAGGATAAGGACATCCCCACATATCAGTTACCTCCTTCTAGGAAGATATACTGTTAGACTATGCTGGATGGATCGTCTTGTTTAGGCAGATGGCCTGCTTTTAAAAATGTTTAATGACATCACGCTCTTTGATTTCGTTATAAATGATTCTTGCCCCTTTTGGTGTCATATGATTGCCAGAAGGGTCAATGAGGCCAGACTGAATCAAGGCGTTGTCACTATCTTCACCTGCTTCTCGGATGAACGCTTTCCAATTGTCGACAAGCGGCACCTGCTGTTTTTCAGCTACTTGTCTTGTGATGTCATTGTATGAGTTTTGCCAAGCTCTCGCCCCGCCTCTCTCAGCAAAATAAGATGACTTATATCTAGAATAATAATACAAGCCCTTTTTGCCTCCTTCCACCACAGGCACGCACGTCATGAGGATCGGGGTAATTCCCTCTTTCCTACTTTCAGAAATGAAGTAGGATAAGTTTTCCTTAAATCGTTTTTTGGTCACACGGGGATGTTTCCCGTCTAGAATCGCCGCATCATTTGTACCGAACATGATGAGGACGTAAGTTGGTTTTTGTTTTAAAATATCCTGCTCAAAGCGCAGCTTCGCATCTTCTGTTGTCTGCCCGCCAATCCCGGCATTGTGTACCTTGATTTGGCCGCGCTCGACGTTTTTCATGAGATTCACCCATTTTTCAGATGTGGGATAATCTCGAAAATCCCAGTTCGATCCTCTTGTGTTACTGTCACCAAATGCAATGACACTTTCCTGCGCCTGCTTCGAGCACCCAGCCGCAACACATATCAGGATGAAAAGGAAAACAAATTTCTTCACAACATTCACCTCCAAAAGCCCTCTTCATATAGTAAACGACAAGACTTTTGGTTTCAATGAATGACTGTTTCTTAATGTAATTGAACCGGCAGATAATCTCTGTCATGGTGCAGTAGTTCGCTCACTTTCACAAACTCATAGCCCATTTTCTTTAGTTCAGGTACGACTTGTTTCAGCGCTTCTACTGTCTGCTTACGATTTCCTCCGCCATCATGTAAAAGGATGATATCACCGCCCTGAATATTCTCAATAATACGGCTGGCAATTTTGTGAGCACCTGGCCTTGACCAGTCCTTCGGATCTTGCGTAAAGGACCACATCACGACATCGTATCCTTGCTTAGAAAGAATGCGGAATGACTTCATCGTCAAGCGCCCGCCCGGGGGACGAAATAATAAGGGTCCGCCAGGCTGGAGAGAAGCGATATGAGCCGCTGATTCTTTTAATTCTTGCTTGATTTCTTTCGATGACAAAAGGTCAAAATACGTATGGTTCATCGTATGATTGCCAAGCTCATTTCCTTCGCTCACAATCCGCTCTGCGAGCAGGGGATATGCATGAATACGGCTCCCGATGACAAAAAAACTGGCATTCACTTCATGCTCTCTCAGTACATCTAGTATTTGATTTGTGTATACCGGATGAGGCCCATCATCAAAGGTTAACGCAATCTTTTTTCGTTCCTCTCTCATGTCCCAAAAGGCTCGTCCCGTTTTTTCTAGGTCGATTCTTTTTAATGTACGCGCCTCTATGTTATCAGGAACAAAAACGCATAATACCAATATACATAACAAGATATGCAACCCTTTCATCAGACCGCCTCCACAGAACATCATTACACATTAAATTGCCCGCTTTCTGATGAATTCATTCAAGTTTCGTGATCGTCTACGCTTCTTTTTCACATAAAAAAAGCCGGCCCATTAGGCCCGCTTTTTGTCTCACGTTTGGTTTCTCTCTTCAACTGTCGAACGTTGCTTAGAATTCATACAGACACTCTCCTTCTTGGATTTGATTTTGAGCCCATAGCAATTTTTGATAATACTGGTTGGATTTCTGGTATTGTTGAGAGGTTTCTAAGGCTGTCGCAATTTCTAGTGAGATATCCTCTATATAAGAGTATAGGCTAAGTTTTTCCAAATAATCAATGGTTTTTTGCAGTTGTTCTTCATTGATTTCCTGAACATATAAAGCATCCAGATACTCAAACATATGACAGAACAGCTGGTCTTCATGCTTCTTTGCGGCCAATTTCCCATCCTCTAATATGCGCCTTGCTTCAGTCTGCTCATTTTGTCTAAAAAGCAGCTTGGCCAGTGTATAAAGTGTATGAGGCAGCGTGGGAAGCAGCTCTTTTTTGGCGAGGTCAGCCGATTTGGTTAAATATCGTTCTGCTTCTTCTCGATAACCTAACTCCCCGTAACATTTCCCTAAATTATAGAGTGCTGAGCTATAAATGCGCGGGTGATCAATTTCGGATGCGAGTTGTTTCGCCTTTTTCAAGTGAGGCAGTGCTCGATCTTTACGTTTTAAATCTTGATAATTTCCCGAGATGACAAAGAGGCACTGAATAATGCGAATGGAATACGCATCATGCTGATCGTATATTTCAAGCGCTTTTAAAATATGGTGCATGGAGACATGCGTTTGTTTCATTATATAGTAGGCTTCTGCTACTTTAAAATGAAACTCGGCCTGCTCAATATCATCAAATACCATAGACAGCTGTTTTTCTGCCATGCGATAATATTTGACGGCCTCCAAATATTCTTTTTGACTAAACTCATGCATGCCACGAAAAAATGCATGGTAATAATGCAGCATATCAGATAACTCATGATTGGAATTTTCGATTTTATCGACAAGGTTAGATACTGAGAAAGGTTGATATTTTGAAGGGTGTATATAGTCGAGCATAATTTGGTGCCGAAAACACATGAGCTGATAATAAATCAGTAAATGCTGGTCCTCTTCCATACGTTCAATTTCCGCTTCTACTTCTGCTTTCAAGATTTCCGCATCTGGAACACTGAACTGCCGTATCATTCGATACCATTCATTAATTTTCATACCGACATGTGAAGAAAGAACCTTCCCCATGTTCCGAAAAAACCCCTTCCTTTTCGGTCTAATATTACATATTTTAGCACGCTTCTAGACCGCCAAGCACCGCAAAGAAACCGCAAACATATGAGAGGTGCAGCAAAAACATACGCACAGAAGCACGTTTCTTTCAAATAAGATGATTTTTTCATCGTACAGACACAGACAATCCTTCCTTCACATACATTTGAGGATATAGGCAGCGGCCTAAACATGGTGGAGGTGAAAATCGTGGCAGGAGTATTTACAGCGATGGGATTGATGGTCAAAGAATTGGTGTTTTTAGTGTCCTATGTCAAAAACAATGCCTTTCCACAACCCCTTTCGGGAGATGATGAGAAAAAATACTTAGCCCTCATGGCAGAGGGCGATGAACACGCAAGAAACATGCTGATTGAACATAACCTTCGGCTCGTCGCCCATATTGTCAAGAAATTTGAAAATACCGGGGAAGACGCTGAAGACCTCATCTCCATCGGGACGATCGGACTCATTAAAGCCATCGAAAGCTATTCCTCTGGAAAAGGAACAAAGCTGGCAACTTATGCGGCGCGGTGTATCGAGAACGAAATCCTTATGCATTTACGCGCACTCAAAAAAACAAAAAAGGACGTCTCTTTGCATGACCCCATCGGTCAGGATAAAGAAGGAAATGAAATTTCATTAATTGACGTCTTAAAATCAGAAAATGAAGACGTGATCGATACCATTCAGCTCAACATGGAGCTTGAAAAAGTAAAAGAATATATCGACATTCTCGACGGCCGGGAAAAAGAAGTCATCGTCGGCCGATTCGGTTTGGACTTAAAGAAAGAGAAAACGCAGCGGGAAATAGCCAAGGAGCTCGGCATATCAAGGAGTTATGTATCTCGGATAGAGAAACGCGCGCTGATGAAGATGTTTCATGAGTTTTACCGGGCGGAGAAGGAGAAACGGAAGCGGGAGAAGGGGAAGTGAAAATGAACTTCCCCTAACTTCTAACAAAAACAGACCTTATTAGGTCTGTTTTTTATTTCGGCACTAAGCTACTGTCTCGCTGCATTTCTTTTGATAATAGCTGCCGCCTTAGCCCTCAAGAACAATGGCAAGATTTTGGTGATGAATTTTGGGTCATGCACTTAGACATGAAGGAAATCAACTGATTACACCCCACTGTTTAGAGAATTGTGGAAAATGAAGGACAAACGGATTGCATATAAGTTTTGTATTTCAACTTTTATGTTTAGAAAAATAATAGCTATTCAGACTTATAATAATTTCACAAATGAAATATCAGCACTTTTTAATGTTACATACGAATTCACCACCGAACGTTTCGTGACTTTAAACCCATGCTATAAGTCATGAATTATTTTGTCTTATTTTGTCGAAAATCATCAATTTAATATTTTTTATATTATAATGTTTCCTGTATTACTAAAATGTGTATATAGAAGGGTGCAGACTAATGAAAAAAGCTAAACTAATTTTATTCTTATGCTTTATGGCAGTTCTAACTGCTTGCGGTAACACTAACAGTTCAACTGATCCAGCAAAAAAAGAAGAAACGAGCAAAGAGGCTTCAAAAGAATCAGCACAAAAAGAGGATAAACCAACGTCAGGACGCTTATCAAAGATTGGGGAGTGGAAGAAAGATAAAAATGGGTCAACACTGACTTTAAAAAAGATAAACAACAAACAAAAAGAAATAGATTTAAGTCCTATTAAGATGAAAATACAAGATATTAAAGTTTTTGAATACAGTAATTTAGGTGAAGACGATAAAGAGCTTCTTTCTGATAATCAATATGAAAAAGATAAATATCATAGAATACAAATCACTTACACGACTGAAAACACTTCCGATAAAGATGTTTTGTTTTCTGGTGTTAAAGTTATTACCACTAATACAAAAAAACAAATTGAAGTCAATGAGTCTAATTTGTATACGGATAAAGGTGTTGGTTCTTTTTATGGTAAAGTCGAAAATGAAGGTATGGTTGTAGTTCCTTTACTTGTAGATGATGTTTCAGATTTGAGCTCAATCACACTTCACTTAGGAGATGTATTTCTAAATGACGAACCTGAATTATTGCATGATGGGGCAAAAGTGAAATTCGATTTTTAAATTCTGCACCCCCCTTTTGACTTTAATAATGAAATCCTCATGCATTTACGCTCACTTAAAAAAAACAAAAAAAGACGTCTCTCTGCATGACCCCATCGGTCAGGATAAAGAAGGCAACGAAATTTCATTAATTGCCTTCTTAACATCTGAAAATGAAGATGTGACTGATACCATTCAGCTCTACATGACCGGTCCGGTTTGAAGTTAAAGAAAGAGAAGGCGAAATGAGCAGGGAATTTTAATAGAAAACATTTTGCAACAGAACAGGCCTTATAAGGTCTGTTTTTATTTGTTTAGGCTCTTACCATTTATGGATTATCTTTTAATTTTAAATATGGTTTTTGTATATTTTTTTGCCCTTCAAATCTGAAAAGTATATAATTAATATACTTGTATGACAAATAAAGAGGGGTGATTTCTATTACATTCAATCCTGTTTCCAATAAAAAATTATACATACAAATTTATAATCAGATCCTTTCTGAAATACAGTTAGGCTCTTTTCAAATAGGAGATAAACTTCCTTCAGAAAGGGAATTATGCGAACAATTTGGTGTCAGCCGCGCACCTGTTAGACAAGCCCTCAGTGCACTGGAAATGAATGGCATTATTTATTCACGTCAAGGAGAAGGTGTTTTCGTTAAGAGTACGACCATACACAATGAAGGGTCTATCTCTATGAAATCAGCATCACCTGAGGATATCGTGGAAGCTAGAATGCATATCGAGCCTTTAATTATTCATTTTGCGGCTTTGAGAGCGACTGACGAAGATATTTTAGAACTGAAACAAACCATCAAAAAGATGGAAGAAGAAACACATTCAGGTGTATACGTCCCGGCAACTGACGAGCAGCTACATATGGGAATTGCAAAAGCGTCACATAATGATTTATTCATTACCTTTATGTCTTCCATTACGAACGCTATGAAGCAGCAGGAAATGTGGAGGTTTATACGTGATCGAACCGTTACCCGTTCTGACTATCGTGAGGTCAACTTTCAGGAGCATAAACTGATTATAGAAGCACTCGAAGAACGGAACGCAACAGAAGCTGTGAAACGTATGACTGCCCACATGCAAAACCTATATGATCGATATTGGAAAAGCTAGGATCTTCCACTTCCAAATACGATATGAGAAGCTTCTTTTTATTTAATCGAAAAATAAGACGCATACAACAAGTAGAAGCCTTGCTGTTATGCGTCTTTGTCTTTTTAAGTTCATTTATTTTCCGATGCTCGGCACCCTTCGCATATTCCGTATAAGACTTTAACCCCTTCAGAGCCATAAGCGATGTCAATGATTTCTCCACATTCCCGGCAAACGATCGTATTTTGTGGTACATTTGTCTCTTTTTCCATGAAAATTTCAGCTCCAATCGTTTTATCCTCATGTATTGTCTCGTTTTCTTTCAGAACTTCTCCTGACAGCTAAATCACCACAATATTTCCCCTTACTACTTCCATCATAGTTTTTTTATGACCCTCGTTTAAATAGACTTTTCTATACTGGATTTTTCTGTACTTGCTTTTACAACTAGTGCTTTTCCTGACTGTTTAACTAAAAACACAATAATAAAAGAAGCCAGTATCATACTAATACCTAAAAAAATCATACTGATGTGAAAAGAACCTGTGACATCCTTAATGTACCCGACTATATATGGCCCAAAGAAACCGCCAAGATTGCCAATACTGTTGATTAGTGCGATCGCTCCACCGGCGGCTGCTCCTGTTAGAAAAGAAGGGGGAATGGCCCAAAATGGAGAATAAGCACCAAAGGCTCCGCACAAGGCAATGGTTAAAAACACAAAGGATAAGATCACACTGGAATTTGCTATATAACTGCTAATGATCATGGCCATCGCACTGACAGTTAAGCAGGCAGATACATGCCATCGCCTCTCGTTTTTCTTGTCAGAATGATTCCCGACCAGCACCATTACAATGATAGCGACGGTATACATGAAACCTAACAGCCAGCCCATTCCCTGCGTACTTAAGGAAATGGTGTCAGATAATCCTTTAGAGATTGTCGGCAAAAACATATTGATGCCGTAAAACCCAACCATCCAGCAGAAATAGCCTGCCGATAAAATGAGTACATCTCGATCTTTTAAAGCTTGAGTGAATGTATATCGCTTGACCTGTTCTTTTTCAAGCTTTTCTTTTGTTGTGACATGAATTAGCCACTCTTTTTCATCTTGATTCAGCCATTTTACATCTTCAAGTTTGTCATCCAAATAAAAGAATGCAATTACTCCAAGAATGAGTGCTGGAATCGCTTCTAAAATAAACAGCCACTGCCATCCAGACATATCCAGCCAATCAACACCTAATAGAAATGTAGAAAGTGGTGCACCTAGGGCATTCGCTCCCGGAATCGCCAGCATAAATCCAGCAATGGCTTTGGCATGATGTTTGGTTTGATAAAAACCGCTCAAATAAAACACCATACATGGATAAAAGCTAGCTTCTGCCGCACCCAATAAGAAACGTGCTGTATAAAACTGCCATGGTTCTTGAACAAAAGCCATGAAAATCGCAATAATTGCCCATGTCACCATAATTCGGCTGATCCATTTACTCGCACCGATCTTTGCCATAATGGCACTTCCCGGAACTTCTAATAAAAAATACCCTAAAAAGAATATTCCAGCCCCAAGTCCAAATACAGCATTTGAAAATCCCAAATCTTCATTCATTTGAAGAGCAGCAAATCCAATATTCACACGATCTAAAATAGCGATAACAAAACATAAGGATAAAAATGGGATAAGGCGAAGTGTAACTTTACGAGTCGTCGACTTTTCTAATGCTTGTTGATTCAACATGATTCCCCCTTCAAGTTGCTTTGTCCAACTGCGTGAAGATATCTAAATGGCATGACACATTTTTATTAAGCGCTTACAAAATATCATTTCATCGATCATTTTGACTGTGACTCTACTTCCTTTTTATTTAAAATAGAGTCAGGCATGTTCATGTGCCTGCTCCATTTCTTTCTACTAGTCCATATGTGAACCACCATTGATATCGATTTCTTCTCCTGTAATGTAGGATGCTTCTTTAGTAGCCAAAAATGTAATAGCGGCTGCGATTTCTTTCGTTTCACCTGGTCGGCCAAGTGGTATATTATCAATTACTTTTTCGGCTTCATCGATAGGAAGTGACTTCCAAATATCCGTATTCACAAGGCCTGGTGTCACACAATTCACTGTGATACCATCTTTCCCTACTTCACGGGCAAGGTTTTTAGAAAAACCTAATACTGCTGCTTTGGAAGCTGAGTAATGTGCTCCTCCAAATACGCCTCCTCCCCTTTTAGCCGATACAGAAGACAGGTTGATAATACGCCCATATTGCTGCTTGATCATTGGTTCTAGCACGGCTTGTGTACACAAGAACAAACCAAACATATTTACATTAAATACTCTTGTCATATCTTCAAGTGTCATGTTCTGAACGGTTACTTTTTGAGAAATACCTGCATTATTCACCAATATGTCAATGCGGCCAAACGCCTCAAGCGTTACAGCCACCATTTGATCAATTGATTCCTTATTTGTTACATTTACTACTACACCTAACGCTTTTCCTCCGGCTTTTTGAATGGCTTCTACTGTGAAGCGAATCCCTTCTTCATTGATATCTGCTACCACGACAGCAGCACCCTGTTTAGCAAGTGTTAGAGCGATTGTTCGGCCAATTCCTTTTTCAGAACCGCTCCCTGTTACAATAGCTACTTGATTGTTTAATGTAAACATTGTAAATAACCTACTTTCAAATGTGATTGTTCAGCATGTCTTTTGCTGTATTTATGATGTTTTCGATTGTTATTCCATTTATTTCTAAAAGTTTTTCGTAAGGTGCAGATTCTCCAAAACGGTCTTGCACTCCGATCCGTTTGACTTTTCCTCGACCTTCTTCTGCTGCTACTTCACATACAGCACTGCCTAATCCGTTCAAAATGTTATGATCCTCTACAGTGATCATACGTCCAATATCGAGACACTCCACAACCGCCTCTCGATCTAGAGGTTTGATCGTATGCATATCTAAAAGTGATGCTTCAATCCCTTGTTCTTCTAGTTTTTTAACCGCTTCCAAAGCAAGGTATACTGTATCACCATTTGCAATGATCGCAATATCTTTGCCAGACCTTAATTTTTTGGCTTTTCCAATCACAAACTCCTCATGTTCATCATAAATCATCGGCACAGCATCTCGGGTAAAGCGCAAATACATAGGGCCATACGTATTCGCTGCCTCTTTGATCAATTTTCTCGTCGAATAGTAATCAGAGCCCATGATGACCGTCATGTTGGGAAATGTTCTTAAAACGCCCATATCTTCTATCGCTTGATGACTTCCACCGTCATTTCCCGGTGTCAATCCTCCGTGCGAGCAGGCAATCTTTACATTCAAATTCGGATAGCATATTTCTTGACGGATTTGCTCTGCCATGCGCAGCGAGCCAAAAACTGCGTAAGTGCTTACAAATGGAATTTTTCCAGTTGTCGCAAGACCAGCTGCCAGCCCGGCACCATTTTGTTCGGCAATTCCAACGTTCACATGCTGATTGGGAAGCTGCTTAATGAATTCTCCTGTTTTGCATGATTTGCCGATATCAATATCAATCACGTAAATATGTTGATTCTCTTTTCCTAACTTAACAATTTCATCACCGAAGGCTTCACGTGTCGCTTTTTTCTTAATGACCGCTTTTTCAGTTTGGCTCATGATCTCAAACCTCCTGCTAATTCTTCTAATGCCTGTTCATACTCTTTCTCATTTGGCGCAACACCGTGCCATGAGCAGATATTTTCCATGTAGGAAACGCCTTTGCCTTTAATCGTGTCTGCTACAATACATTTCGGCTTTCCATTTTTCATGTTTTTCACTTGATTCAATGTTTCGACTATCTCTTCCATCGAATGTCCGTCAATTCGCTTTGTTTCAAACCCGAATACTTCAAACTTCATTTCTATGTCTTGCAGCGGCATGATTTCCTCGCAGAAACCATCAATTTGCAGACGGTTATTGTCAACAAAAACAATTAAATTATCAAGACGATATTTGACTGCGGTTTGAACCGCTTCCCAAATTTGTCCTTCTTGACATTCGCCATCGCCTACCATCGCAAATACCCGATAATCTTTTTCATCCCGTTTACCCGCAAGCGCCATACCAACCCCACAAGAAAGTCCTTGGCCTAATGAACCTGTTGAAATATCAATTCCAGGGCATTTCTTCATATCAGGATGACCTTGGAACGGTGAACCGTACTGTCTCAATTTGTATACGTTTTCAAAAGGGACATAACCTTTTAGCGCTAAGGCAGCATATTGAATAGGTGCAACATGGCCTTTCGATAAAACAAAACGATCTCGATCTTCCCAGTTAGGATTTTGGGGATCGATATTCATCTCTTTGAAATAAAGGGCCGTGATGATATCAGCAGCTGATAAAGAGCCGCCAGGATGCCCCGATTGCGCTTCATAAATCATCGTAATCGCCGTTTGTCTAAGTTCAATCGCTTTTGCTTTTAAATTCGCCAAACTTACATCTTTCACTGGATCACCTCATTTTATTATTTGAAATCCAATCTTATATTCTTAGTTACTTGTTCACTTGTATGACAAGTGATTTATGAGAACACTATACAATTCTTGCAAGCATTTGTCTATCTATTTTTTGAATTTTTAAACAATCAATGCAGATTTGTATTAGATGCTCTTTAGATTACATAGAGCAAAATTTTATAAAATCAGTATCCAACATAAAAAACATCACTCGTCATTTTCATTGAGTGATGTTTCACATTCTGTATTTATCTCACTACCCCGTTTTCTTTTAAAAAACGCTCAAACAGCTGATTTCCTTCACCTTCAATTTTGTCATCTTCAATAGAATACTCGCCAATCAACAGCCCTAAATCTTCATATTTTTCATAATGCTTTAAAAGCGTTATCCCATACCATGTATGATCAAAGAATAATTGCCACTTTCCTGTTTCTAAACTCTTAAAAAACACTCCTTCAACATCAAGACCCTGTTCGTAATAGCCAACATGTACATGCATGGTATCATCTAAACGACACATTTTATTCTCCTTCTCGTTCCCCGTAAGAATTTATAGATCTTGCTGAAATTCAATCGTCCTCAACTCCACCCATTCAACACTATCAGGTATCGATTTTGTTTTTAGAAAATGTTGAACGATTTCATAAGCTTGATGTCGATCGACGTAGCTGCATGAAGGTACATACAATGGTGCGCCTGCAACGACATGCTTGATTGTTTCTATCTTCTCTACTTTTTTAAAAGGAACCAAAAAATCTGGATATCTCATAAGAAAAAAGCCATAAGGTTCATGATAAAAGAAAACAAGACTTTCCGTTTCCCAATCTTCATCCACTTCAATAGAAGATTCTCCATTCCCTTGTTTCCAATAGTCTTCATCCTTATGGAAGAAGATTTCTTTCATCCATTCTTCTCCCGGATTTTCCACTGGAGCACCGGTTGGTCCATAATACAAAAACATTCCATTCTCTCCTTGTTCATTTATTGATCCCTTGTTCTCTTTCCTTCAAATGTGTAAAATGCACGCGTCTGTTTATTTAATTTTAACATGCTGAATAACTGTGGATTTAATTTTTCAGCATCTTGGGTGCTTACCCATTTTACTTCTTCAATATCATGATCAGGATCTAGAATATTCATCTCTCCCCCGATGATTTCCGCAAAAAACGTAAAAATAAGTGCATGATGCATGTTATCTTGAAAAAGTATTTCTCTAACAGAATGAAGTTCATTTACTTTAATCACATATCCTGTTTCTTCTCTCACCTCACGGATCACAGCTGGCTGCAGATGTTCTCCTTTTTCCACTGCACCACCGGGAAACTCCCAATAACCTTTCACATTTTTCACCATGAGAATATGTTCATCCATGTCATAAATCAAAGCTGACACCACGTCTACTCTCTTCAACTGAATCCTCCTCACCCATTGTCGAAAATATAAAACGAGCTGTTCATATCAATCTTTTCTCATTATACTGTATCCTTGTTACGAAAGATTGGAAGGCTTAGCTCGTGGATCATTATGCTCTTGCTGATTGTCCAAATCAGATTTACGAGGAACATCGTCTCTCTTTTGAGACAATTCAAGGAGTCAAACGAGAAAATCATTGAAAAACGACAAGTAAAAAACCTCCTTCATTTAGCGGGAGGTTTGTTTATTTGATTCTCTTTCAATTGTTTCTCATCACATAACATATATCTGATCCGCTGTAGATAATGGAGCGCAATATGACCGAGACAGAACATAAGCCCGATCATCGCGAGAATATAGATAGGCAGCATCAAACCAGGTACATTGTTTATGACAAAAGCCAAACTAACTACTGTCAGCATAATGAGGCTAATAAACCTTATCAATACCACTTGAAGTCCCCCTTCATATTCACCTTAACAGATTTTCCCTTTATTTTCATGACATGCTTAAAAAAAGATGCGAATCCACTAAGATTCACACCAAAAGGGGTATTACCTATTCGGCTCATTTCTCTTCTCACGCGCTTCCTTCCACTGCTCAAGCTCAGATACCGTCAATAATTGATATCCTTGTTTGGTGAGTTCTTTGATAATCGTGACGGCTGCGTTGGCTGAGGTGTCATAGATGTCGTGCATTAAGACCGTTTCACCGCTAGATGCATGAGTTAGAATGTAGTCCGCGACGTATTGGCTGTTTCGATATTTCCAGTCTTCAGGATCCACATCCCAAAGGGTCACTTTCATGTGAAGAGCTTCGTTGATTTGCCCGTTTGTCCCGCCATATGGTGGTCTAAAATGAGTCGGTGTGAACCCGCTCGCTTTTTCAATGATTTGCTGCGTGTCTTCTACTTGTTTGACCGCTTGTTTTAAAGGAAGTCTTGTGAGCAAAGGGTGGTTATAGGAATGGTTTCCAATTTCATTTCCACCCTTTCTAATTTCACCTAGCATATCGGGATAATACTGAACCCTGCTGCCTAATACAAAAAATGTGGCATGTCCTTTGTTCTCTTTTAATGCTGTTAAAATTTTTGAGGTCGTTGATGGATTGGGCCCATCATCAAATGTGAGTGCAATGGCTTTTTGATTCGGATGAAATGTGGATGTTTTCGGCAGTTTCACAATCTTTCTTGTTGGAATCGGTTCTTTTTTCTCGTTTTTGTTCATTTCTTTCTTCATATATTCAGGTTTTAATATTCCTTTCAGTAGTGTTTTCTTAATCGCTAACACTTGAGGGCCTTGATGATTTGGAGCGATTTGTCCTCTTGGAAAGTAGAATTCGATATAGCGATCCTTGATGGCAAAATACTGATAGTTCTTCGCCGCAGGAGACGTTCCCTGTTTGAGCAGCGGCTGATTTTCAGCTAGCGTTCGATCTTTTTTTAATTCCTCAAAAGTCATATGAGATAATTTTTGAAGATTGTCCTTCTTTGATAGAAAGATATCGTTGATTGATAAAAATGTCTGTTTCTTGAAATCAAAGTTCATCACCTTCGTTTGATTGACGCCTTGCTTTCCGCCCTTCACTTCATATGTATTGAATTTGATTGCGACGGTTTGCTTGGCATAATGAATGATCTCATAATCGATGTTTAATTCGTATCGTTTTTCTTCATTGACATCACTCGCTTGACTAAATGATGTTTTAAACTTTTCTAACGCTGTCTCTGCAAATCTTTTGATCTCCTGATCTAGTTTTTCTTGATGAAACAGCGGATAGTTGACAGCATATCTCATGAATTTCCCGTCATTCACAAGTGTGACTATTTCAACTTGTTTGTAGCTCGCATCTTGTTCTACTTTTTTCCTCTCTGTCCCGCTTGCTTGCTGATTATGATAAAACGCAGCGATACCGATGACGACCGCAAGTACACATAGGACGAGACTGATCTTCCCTTTCGTTGACACAATGATTCTCCTCTCGTGATGCCGTCCTGTCTGGATGACGTGTGTTTGTAGGATAGACTTTTCACAGCCCCTTTTTAGTTTGCAAAAAAACACATTTGTCACATTTTCGACATATTTTACGAGAGACATATAAAAAGGGCTTGATCGCTCAGCCCTTATTTTTGCATATACAGTTGGAATAACTTTGTTTCTTCATCAATAGAGCGTGCCTGGTCAAAAGCTGCTCTGACTGTCTTTGAGTTGTTCACCAGCTCATACAGCATGGTGAGAACAAAAATAAATGACGCATTTCCATCAATGTAGTCATCGGGCGCTGTATAGGATATCGCCCCTGTTTCTAAAAAAGCTTCTGCCAACTTTTTTTCGCCTAGTGTACAGCCTGTACATATAATGTGGACTCCATTTAACGAAGCATACCGCTTTATGTCATCCGCACCAAAAGCAGCACCTCTCGGCTCACCCTCTTCGTATACATCTTCTCCTAACTCCGGCATGAGAAACGCTCCTTCTTCTCCGTGAAAGGATAAAAGAATGAAATCCGTTTCGCCTCTATTCCTCCCGGATAAAACATTAATCAGGTCATTCGGTCTGCCTATCCAATGCATATCGACTTTTGCGCCAAAGTTTTCAAGTGCTGCACGAAGCGCAAAGGATTCCAGCTCACTATTTGGTCCGGCTATCAACGTGATGCGCATGACTGGCTGGCTCATTTATATCCCCTCCAAACGATGATAAACATAGCACCATTTTTTCCTCATCTACATAAGCACCATTTATTTTTAGTGCTTTTTCCTCTACCGCATACGACTTAAATCCAACAGACTTGTAAAGATGTTTGGCTGGGTCGTTTGTTGTGACCACTGTTAAATATATTTGTTCGATGTCTTTTTTTTCGCGTGCAAAAAAAAGTACTTTTGTCAGAAGTGCCTTCCCCATTCCTTTTCCGCGTCCACCGGTCGTTACATACATCGCTGCCACATTGGCACGGTGCTTTAATTTCTGCAAGGTTTCTTGTATGAGTGTAACCGAACCGACCAGCTGACCTTGATGAAAGGCGCCGAATGTCCACATAGATTGTGTAGAGGCAAAACGAGCCTTATATTTATTCTTCGTATCTAGCTTCTCTTCCTCGTAACTCATAGCAAAACTCTCTGGATTTAATCGGAGTGCTTCTAATCTCAAGTTCGCATATTCCTGAGCATCTTCTGGTGTTAACAATCGAATATTCAGAAAATCGCCTCCATCAGAATGAATTGATACTTCCAATTTTATCTTGAAAGGCGCTTTTGATCAAAGAATATTGGTTCATTTACATATAGCACATTTCTTATAGACTTTTAGGCTCTCTTTCGTTTTTGTGAAAACAAGGTCATTTTGATCATGTTCACTCGATATTTCCTATCCAAAACGATTCTTTTCTCACTTATCTTTTCACTTATTTTATATTAACCTATAACTAATTCATGAAAAAAAAGAAAAAAAAGGATTGATATGAACAAAAACATATCATAAGATAGAATAGTAATAAAAAGACAAAAAAGGGAGGAATTTGATATGACAGAAACAAGAAATGAAATCAAACTACATGTTCTTTTTGGTGCTTTAGCAGTAGGATTCCTTATGCTAGCTCTTTTTTCCTTCTCGCTACAAGTACTGCCAGTTGCTGATCTAGCAAAAGAATTTGGTATTCCAGGCAGTGTTGCCGCTGTGGTTCTTAATGTGGTTGAAGCGGGTGGAGCTGTCACTACAATTGTCTCCATTTTAACTGCTGTAGGTTCAGGCGGTCTTTCTCTTATTGCTGCGGCTGGTAAAGAGACAATTCGTCAATACCTTAAAAACGAAATTAAGAAAAAAGGCCGTAAAGCCGTTATCGCTTGGTAATTTATTTAACGACTCAATAGAAGGAGACTCTGTTCTCCTTCTATTTAAATTTTTGTGCAGGTGAGAAGATGTTATATCCTTTATTATCACTACTTCTATCCATTAGACTGGAGCAGCAGTATTCTAATATCGCTCAGTACGTTATACGAAAAATTCCATTTCTCAAGTCGTTTTCTTCAAAACAGTACATATTTTTTTCTTGTATTCTTGATATCATATTCGGATGCATGATTGTATTCGTTATATCTTCATTTCTTTACTCCCCCGTCTATCAAATAGAATGGGAAAGTGCTTTTGTGATGTTTTTATTTTTATTTTCTATCGTCAAAGGAATTGAATCTTATAGAAGAACTCATCTTCTTCCTTTTAAAGAATTGATACAGCTAGCACCTGTTTCCTCTAGACAACTTTTTCAAACGCTTCTGTTTTCAGAATTGATTTGGCTTGTGTTTACGAGTTTGAGCACTTATTTGATCTATTTTTTGTTTCAATATGATATTGTTCAAACACACGATCTGGCATTCTGGTTAAAACATGTCAATGTGATGCTGACAAGTATCTTCCTATTTATCATCAGCAATAAGATATTCGGTGCTTATATTTATAACATCGTCGTAAAAAAAATCGGGGCCATTCGTGTCCTCTTTTTTGCAAGCATCGCTTTGCTTTTTTTCTTATTCGGAAGGGTTCTCATATTAAACATCATTTTCCCTTTTTATCACACCTTCCAGCAACTATTTCAATCGATCTCATCGCTTGCAGAGGATTCGTTTTGGATCACTCTTTCAAACAAGCTGATCTCTTTATATCAACATGATCTTCAGCAAATGCATCATGCTTTATTTTCAGATGGCTCTGTTTTTCTACAATTTCAAGCCCTTTTTAATTCACCTATTACATTGATTGTTGTGATACTAGGTAGTGCGCTTGTCATGAGAAGTCCTGTTCGATGGATTCCAACGGAAAAAGATCAAGACCAAAGCTCAAAGCATTTTCGGGATTTATTTTATTGGTACTTTCAAGTACTGCATAAAATTCAGGGTTTGTTGTTTAGACAAAATGTGTTGATTCAAAAAGACATCAAGCTGTTGAAAGAAAAAAGGTGGCTTCTATCTAAAGAATTGTTTAATTATATGTTCATGTCATATGAAGCCTTCTTTTATATTGGTGTTTTTACCGGATTGATCTCGATCATCGATCATCAAGCCTTGCAAATTCAGCTGCTATTCACACTCAATATTATGATACTAGCGAATCAATCTTATGAGATGAGAATGCTGACACCTTCTATTTTTGCTTTAAGTGCTGAAAAAAAGAACATTTGGCTTTACGAGCTTTCTCAAATATCTCTATTGCAGTTTTTCTTATCAAAAATCCAGTTATTTTATTGTTTATTTTCCATACCAGCACTCTGTTTACTATTCATTAATCTATCTATTATGACTGTGTATCAACTGTTTCATGTTCAGATGCTCATTCAACTGGTGGCATTAGGGATTGGCTTTTTCATTTTTCCTTTAATCCAACTGTACTTGTTTCCATTCACAACGAAATTCAATTTTATTCATGAGCATGAAATAGGGACAACAAATGAGGAATTAGAGATCATCGATAAAGGTCAGGCATTTGCCAGAAACTTTCTTGTTCTGCCTTTTATGTACTATTTGATTTTGACCTCTTTTCTCCCTATATTGCAGCAATCCTCAGGGCTCGTAAACGTGCTGTTCGCTATATATTTTGTGATCGTTTCAGTGATTTGCTGGATATTATGCCGCAAGACCATTTATAAAGGAATTGAGTATGTTGAAAAAAATAAGATATTTTCTATCGGAGAATAGATTGATTCTACGCCTCGGCTATCTTTACGCCAGTGTATTTATTGCAGCTTTGCTCATTGGATGCCTCCTTCCTTATGATCAGATTCCTTATTTAAAAAAGGATAAAGACATGTTTTTTCTCTCTATTTTTTCAAACAATTTACAGGTTGGACTTGCCATTCTAGGTATCGGGGCTTTTACTGGCGGCATTATGTCTGCTGGCATTCTTTTTTATAATGGCTATATCATCGGAAAACTCATTCAGTTTCTGATAGCCCATCATGAAGTGCCGCAGTTATTCACTGGCCTCATGCCGCATGCTTTTGTTGAGATTCTTGGTTTGATCCTCTTTTCAATCGTCAGTGCTTTTCCATTTATTTATCTTTACCGGTTTATGAAAGGTAAGGCCATTGATGTAAGAAAGCTGACTCGGACTGTGATTCAGTTAATCTTTGCCGCTGTAGTGCTCTTGTTGATTGCCTCTCTTTTAGAGGAATATGTCAGCCATGTACATCTATCTTAGAAGAAAGGAGAATGTGGTTCTATGGAGCTACTTCTACGCCCTAAACAATTTTTCAACCAACATCAATCGACCAAAACTGTTATAGGCTTAGTCTTACTATCTTTATTTGTTTCAACTGTTTTTTTAACATTTTTCATCATTGATTTGTTAGTAGAGGAACCATTATCTGCGGGAAAACAATTAGCCAGCATTGTATTTATCTTTTTACTGACAATCCCACTTTATTTCATATTGAATTTTCTCGGTACTGTCGTGACTTCAATTTATATGTACTTTTTTCATAAAACGTTTATTTTGCGCAAAATGTATTTTGTCATCTTGCTTTATAATGCGTTTCTTCTATTAGTGAATAGCGCAGCAATCTATTGTGTGATGGTACTCGATTTAGATCATTATTTTATCTTCATCCAAGCGGTTTCGTTTTTGATCAACTTGTACCTTTTACGCATCCTATATGACGGGATCATTTATTATGCTAAAGGATCAAAAAAAGCCGCCCTTGCGACCGTCATCTTGTATATGCTGGTGACCACTGTTTTTGTTATTGGAGGATTTATCAATGGCTAGTTTGCAAGTGTCTCAGCTATCTTTTCGTTATGAAACAACTGAAGAAAGCTCACCCCTCCTTGATCAAGTATCTCTTCATCTGAAAGAAGGTGATCGTGCTTGTATTATCGGGAAAAACGGCAGCGGTAAATCGACACTTTTAAAGATCATCGCAGGTCTGCTTCCTTCAGTATCCGAAACGGTTTTACTCAACGAACAGCATCATCCTGGGTCAGCTCTTTATAAAGGGTTGGTCGCGTACATCCCAGATAAGCCTTTGGTTTATGATGCGCTGACTGGTATCGAGCATATGAATCTTATACAGTCGCTATGGAAAATGAATCAGTCAGAAAAAGAGGTATACAAAAAGACCTTTCTCTCGCTTTGTGATGCATTTGATTTAACTCATGCACTTAAGATGCCTGTCAAACAATATTCACTAGGTATGAGATATAAGCTTTTCTTTAATTGTATGGCGGCCAGATCACCAGAACTAATCATTCTTGATGAACCTTTTACATCTCTTGATGAGGCATCTCAAATGCAGTCTATTTCTTTATTAAAAGAAGAATTCTCTGATCAATGTGTTTTATTTACAAGCCATCAGCACTACCTTTATTCAGAATTAGGAAATCGTTTTTTCGGGCTTGATCATGGACAACTAAATGAAATAGAGCGTTAAACGTACAAAAGGCATCCCATCACAGGATGCCTCACTTCTTTTTACCATTAAACTACCACTTACAGCGTTTGACCGGGCGGCAGCAAGGATTCTTGATATCACTGCCACAGTCATATTCTTCCACAATATACTCATTTCGAGTAGATTGCGTTACAGGGTAGTAGTTTTCAATTCTTTTGATGTTTTTATTGACGTTTGTGATATGAGTTGGATGAATCTTTCTGATCGTTTGTTCATTTGTTGTCGTGTTGACAATTTGACGTGTAGGGGATACAACCGTTTCAACTTCTCCATGATTCCCTCTGCGAGGCCCAAAGAAAAAATTGTCTAATCGATTCCGGCTCATCTCAACACCCCTTCAAGTTGTCTTTCACTTACACTCTATCGTATGTAAGAGGCGCGATTAGTGATTAGATGCTTGTCTATTTTTGATAAAATCCGCTGGTGATCTAGTAGTCTCATCACCCTTTACAATAGGACAATTTTAACATATTATACAAATGATCTCTTGTGAAGGAAAGGACATTCATTGATGAAGACAAGACATAAACTTTTTTCATTTTTCATCCTGCTCGTCGTAGTTATCACCCTTCCCTTGCTGTCGCCTATGGTTTTTACAAATGCGACTGAAAGAGGAGCGATACGGCATGCCATTTATCAAGAAGGCTACCCTTACCAAAGCTATTTTGCTATTTTGCAAAAAAAGGACGATGTAGACCCTCAATATGGTCAGCTGTATGATGTGTATTGGCAGGCTTGGAAAAGTGAGACGGGAATGACGCCTTCCGTCTGTTATTCAAAAAAGGTAGAAGACCATGAATATAAAGTCAGCTGCGGAACTGCACCATAACATTTTTCAATAACTTTAAAATTAGAGGTGAACGATTTGATCAACACAACACAAACCATCGAACGAAACAAACTGGACATTGCACTTGAACTGACGCAATTGCACTTGAATCGATATGAAGCAAATCATCCTGATCAGCTGAGTGAAATTTATGCGAAATATTATGCGCTTCTTGAAGTACTGGACGTATCCTCATCTGATCAATTAATGGATTTACTGCCAGATGAACTGAAACAAATACTTGATTAAAAAAGCCATCTATCCACACAGGATAGATGGTTTTCTTTAGACACGTGCAGCCATATCGGTTTCGATTTGTTCTAAGCTTCTTCCTTTTGTTTCGACTAATACAAAGCGCGTGAACAACAGGCCAATTAAGCAGATGACCCCAAATGAGGAGAAAATCACGCCAAAGCTGAATTGGTCAGCTAAGATAGGGAACACAAGGCCAACTGCTAATGATCCCGTCCAGTTAAAGGCAGAGGAAATACCTGCTCCAATGCCTCTTACAGAAAGCGGGAAAATTTCACCAATGATAATCCATGTGATCGGTGCCCATGAGAAGGCATAGCACAAAATAAAGCAGCAAAGTGAAATCAATGTGACCCAGTTTAATATGCCTTCACTCACTCCGAGCGCACCTAATGCCGCTGGTGCAAAGAAAGACAGGGCCATCCCCGTTCCCCCAACTGTGAGAATCGTTCGGCGGTCGAACCGGTCGACGAATTGTAAAAAGATCACGGTCGTCACAACAAATATGACTCCAACAATGACGGTAAAACCTGCGGCAACTTGCGGAGCAAGACCTACATTTCTTGCGATACTCGTTGCATAATACACAATGGAGTTCGCCCCCTGTATTTGCTGGAGTGTCGCCATTCCGACCCCAATAAAGAGAGCCATACGGAATTTCTTTTGAAATAATTCACGAATGCCTGAGCGTTCTTCTTTTGCTACTTCTAAAATTTCTTGCATTTCTGCTTCAATCTCTTCACGTGATGAACGAAGTGATCCTAATACTTCACGTGCCTTATGAGCCATTCCGTGTTTAATTAAATATCTTGGAGATTCAGGAAGTTTCAGCATGCCAATATAAAGCACGATTGCAAATAAAGCAGCACTTCCCAGCATCCAGCGCCAGCTGTCTGGAATTGGTTCAAACACAAATGCGACGATATAGCTAAGCAATAATCCACTCACAATCATCAGCTGATTCAGGCCGGACAATTTCCCGCGGATTTTAGCTGGAGCGATTTCAGACATGTAAGCAGGCACGAGCGATGAGGCTGTCCCTACAGCTGTTCCTAAGAAAATCCGGGCAATGGTTAATGAGATTTCTTCTGGTGCAATGGCTGAGCCAAGCGCACCGACAAAAAAGATAATCGATGACACCAAAATGAGCTTTCTGCGGCCAAACTTATCCCCCATCAGACCGCTTAAAATGGAACCAATGATCGCCCCGCCCATTAATGAAGAAACGACGATGCCAAGCCATAACGGGCTGAGCTGAAATTCTTCCTGAATGTGCCCTTCTGCTCCTGCGATAATGCCAATATCATATCCAAATAAGATACCTGCAAAGGACCCGAAAAAGAAGATAAATTTACTTGATACTTTTTTCTCCAAGTGGATGACCCCCTCACTTAATAAACCGCTTTCATTTCTGCCTGCCATTCTACCGTTCACAGTAGAATGCATTTCACCCTTCTTTATAAAACCACATATTCTGCATTCACAAGCTTTGCAAAATGAACAATTTGATCAACCGTTAAATTGAGAGATACGACTGTATGATGACCTCCGCCGTGCTTAATCCATGCTTTGACGCCATCTTGAAAGTTCGGTTTGATTTTCCAGAGGACTCGTGCCACCGGTAAATGTGGTGCTGCTTCCTGCGGCTCAAAGGCTTCCACTTCTTGAATCAGCCATTTGAAATGTGTTCCAAAATCAGCAATGGAGACAACAACGCCCTCGCCTGCTTTTCCATCAAACACAAGACGTGCTGGGTCTTCCCGGTTTCCAATGCCTAGCGGAGACACGACAATGACAGGTTTTGTATGTGCAAGCGCTGGATCTACTTCTAACATATGAGATTGCAGCACTGCTTCCTGACCAGAGGTCATTTCATATGTGTAATCTTCCATAAAACCTGTGGATTGATGATGGCTCATCACCTTTAATAAACGATCCAGTGCGGCGGTTTTCCAATCCCCTTCACCCGCAAAGCCATATCCCTTTGCCATCAGCCGCTGAACGGCTAAACCCGGAAGCTGCTTCATGCCATGTAGATCTTCAAAGTTTGTCGTAAAGGCATTGTAGCCGCCTTCATCTAAGAAACGTTTAATGGCAATTTCATATCGTGCTTGCACTTTTACACTTTGTTCCCATTCTTCCGCCGAATAACTCCCATAATCCACGTCATATAACGTTAAGTACTCAGCAAACAGAGCATCAACTTCTGCTTCTTCCACGGCATTTACATAGTTCACAAGGTCGCCTATTCCAAAGTAATCAACGGTCCAGCCCAGCTGGATCTGCGCTTCAATTTTATCTCCTTCTGTCACCGCAACGTGGCGCATATTGTCACCAAACCGAGCCACTTTGATGTGGAAGCTCTCATGATAGGCAGCCGCAACGTCCATCCAATCAGCGATTTGCTGCTTCACCTCCTGCTTCGACCAATGACCTGCAACGATTTGGTTTTGCTTATTTAAACGTGCATTGATATAGCCGTACTCTCTGTCTCCATGTGCCGATTGATGGAGATTCATATAGTCCATATCAATCGTGTCCCACGGAATGTTTTCATAGTATTGCGTGACGAGATGCAAAAGAGGCTTTTGCAAAAGAGACGTACCACGTATCCACATTTTTGCTGGAGAAAACGTATGCATCCAAGTCATCACACCGATGACCTCATCACGATAGTTGACCTCTTTCATCAGCTCTGTGATTTGATCCGCACTAACCGCCAGTTCCTGCAGAATAATAGGATAAGGCAGCAAACCGCTCTCATTTAAGGCATCTGTTATCTTTTGCGCATCTGCCTTCACTTGCTTCAGTGCCTCGTCCCCATATAAGTGCTGTGACCCGACGACAAACCAACATTCTTTCTTCTGACTTGTTAACATAGAAATCCCTCTTTTCTTTATCTTGAAGGTTTTTGTCCGTAATACGCATGTGTTCCATGTTTTCTCAAATAATGTTTATCTAAAATCACCTGCGGAAGAGGCTCTGCATATTCGTTCAATTGCTTTGCAAACAGGTTCATTTTCGCTACTTCATCTAAAATGACACTGTTCGTTACCGCACTTTTTGCATCTTTTCCCCACGTAAAGGGACCATGACCTTGCAGCAAAATACCAGGAACCGCCATGATATCTATCTGTCTTTTCTCAAACGTTTCAATGATCAGGTGTCCTGTTTCCACCTCATACCCGCGATTCACCTCTTCTTCTGTGAGAAATCGAGCGCACGGAACAGGTCCGTAAAATGTATCTGCATGTGTTGTGCCCATTGCTGGTAAATCAAGTCCAGCTTGCGCCCATACCGTTGCCCACATTGAATGGCTATGTGAAATGCCGCCAATTTCCTCAAAGTGTTTGTAAAGAACAGCATGTGTGGCAGTATCGGAAGAAGGATTAAATTCTCCCTCGACCACTTGACCGTCAAAATCGACCACGACCATGTCTTTTGCTGATAATTTGTCATACGCTATGCCGCTCGGCTTAATGACAAATAGTCCACTGTCACGATCGCACGCACTGACATTGCCCCATGTAAATTTCACAAGTCCGTACTTTGGCAGATCTAGATTCGCTTGAAACACTTCTTCTTTTAACCGCTCTAACATACAGGTGCCGCTCCTTTCTGTGGCGTCAAATGTTCTACTGCTACTTTTTCTATCGGGAGTCCTTCTTGATAGCGCTTTATAAATGCCTCAAAACCTTTAACATCCAGTGGATCAGGATCAATAAGCTCTTCTAATGTATGGGCAAACACTTGATGCTTGAGAAAATGGCTCAGTGTTTGCTGCTGGTGATTGAGCATATACGAAGCAAGGACCGCCATCCCAAACGCACCGCCTTCTCCCGCCGTTGATACGACGGATACAGGTGTCCCAAGTGCAGCAGCGACCATTTTTTGCCCAACTATTGGTGTTTTAAATAAACCGCCATGTCCTAGTAAGCGATCAATCTTGACTTGTTCATGTGCTTTTAAACGATCCATCCCAATTTTCATTGCGCCAAATGCAGAGAAGAGATGCGTCCGAATGAAATTAGCAAGGGTAAACCGGCTTTGAGGAGATCTAACAAAAAGGGGTCTTCCTTCTTTTAGTCTCGTAATATTTTCACCAGAATAATAGCCATAGCTTAAAAGCCCGCCCCCATCATGATCTGCTTCTAAAGCTTGATTTAATAGGGTTTCGTACAATCTTTCTGTTTCAACTGGCTGACCCATTGCTTCAAACGCTTCTCTGAATAGATTCATCCAAGCGTTGAGGTCACTTGTACAATTGTTGGCATGAACCATCGCGACTGGCAGGCCATCTGGTGTCGTGACAAGGTCCACCTCTGGGTACACACCTTTTAGATGATGCTCTAACACAATCATGGCAAACACAGATGTCCCAACTGAAATATTCCCTGTCCTCTTTTCCACACTGTTTGTTGCGACCATTCCTGTTCCTGCATCACCCTCTGGCGGGCAAAAAGGGATACCTGGCTGCAACTGTTTACCTTGGTCTAAAATCGCTGCTCCAGCTGCTGTTAACACACCAGCTTCTTCGCCTGCTAAATAGATGCGCGGCAAAAGATGACGAAGCTTCCACGGATAGCCTTTTTCTGCAATCAATGCTTCAAATTGATGAAGCATCACTTCGTTGTAATCCTTCGTTTTTTCATCAATGGGGAACATTCCCGACGCATCGCCAATTCCGATGGCCTGCTTCCCTGTTAACAGCCAGTGAATGTAGCCTGACAAAGTGGTCACATACTCTAACCGGGACAGATGTTTTTCCTCTCCTAATATCGCTTGATATAAGTGAGCGATGCTCCATCTTTCTGGAATATGAAATTGGAATACATCTGTTAGCTTTTGACTCGCCTCGGTCGTTGTTCCATTCCGCCACGTTCGAAACGGGACGAGGAGTTCTCCTGTATGATGACAGGCGACATAGCCATGCATCATCGCAGATATCCCGATGGAGCCAATGGTTTGAATCGTCACCCCATACAATTGCGCTGCCTGTTCTTTCATCTGACGGTACGCCACTTGAAGACCTGTAATGATCTCAATTAAATTGTACGTCCATATTCCTTCTTGAAGAGAACTTTCCCATTCAAATGCACCTTGCGCAATTGGCTGAAACTCTTCATCTATTAAAATCGCTTTAATTCGTGTGGAACCAAATTCAATGCCCAAAGATGTCCGTCCTTCTCTAATGGCTTTGGCCGTCTTTTCACGATTCATTTTGTTCACCTCCAAGATGATAGCGGTTTCAAATATCTTTTTCATTTGATTCATCTTTACCTGTGCACAAAAACAATATAATATTTGTACGTACATATGTCAATAATAAATATAGTTGTGCATACACAATTAGACAAAAACTTTCATATTCTCTAAGGAACAGACGATAGACACTGTAAGCGCCTGTTTTTGATTAAGCAACCATGTTAGAATATGTCCATACAAGTTCTTCTCAACCCGAGTAGAGGATCAACTGTGAAAGAAGTGAAACGATGAAAAAGAAGTACCAGATCATTATGGATGATATAAAAAGCAAAATACTGACAGGGGATTACCGGATCGGGGAGCGTATTCCAACCGAATCAAGCTTACAAGAGATGTATCAAGTAAGCCGGCATACGGTGCGAAAAGCCATCTTGGAATTATCGAGTGAAGGTTTTTTACGAAGCGAAAAAGGCTCAGGCACATTTGTCACCAATCAATATCAAACAAAACCTGCTGGACATGCTCATATGAAAACGATTGGCGTCATCACCACATACATATCCGATTACATTTTCCCGTCGATCATTCGGGGCATCGAAAGCCGATTAAATGAAGAGAACTATTCTTTGTTACTGGCGAGTACAAATAACGATGTGGAGCAAGAGAAAAAAGCGCTTGAAATGATGCTGTCCTTTGGTGTGGACGGATTAATTGTCGAACCGACAAAAAGCAACTTATATAATCCAAACATTTCGTACTACCTATCCTTTAAAGAGCAGGATGTCCCGCTTATTATGATCAATGCCTACTATGAGCAGTTAGAAGTTCCCTTCCTTTGTTTGGATGATGTAAAGTCCAGCTATTTAGCGACAAAGGAGCTGATCACCTCTGGACATCAGCACATTGGACTGATTTCAAAAACAGATGATTTACAAGGAAAATATCGAATGAAAGGCTATATTCAGGCACTCGGTGAAGCGAAGCTCAATTTCCTACCAGAACATGTCCTTTTTTTCGATACAGAATCGAAGCAGTATTTAGGGGATCATATCAAAACCTTTTTACAAGCGCACCAGCATGAGCTAACCGCCCTTGTTTGCTATAACGATGAAGTCGGGTTAGAAGTAGCAAATGTATGTAGTGAAATAGGTTTATCTATTCCAGATGATCTTTCCATTATTGGACAGGATAACTCGTATATTGCCCAAAAAAATGCCCATGTGAAACTGACAACGCTGACACACCCTCAAGAGCAAATGGGACGAGATGCGGCAGACTGGATGATTAAAAAAGTACAAGGGAAAAAGAATCTCCCTGATCAAACATTTTATGAGCCTGAACTCGTTCCTGGTGAAACGATTAAAGCGCTGAACGCAAGAAAAAATGAGCCCTCTTCATAGAAGGCTCATTTGACTTTAGGCTCTTGTTCAAGCATATTCATCACATCATAGGCAATTCGGTCGGGAGAATCTTGCGTGATACGATTGCGATAGTTAGACAAGACGACTACTCCTGTTTTTGAATGCGGGCGGAAGCCCATGAAGCTGGAGAAACCAGAAGTTGCCCCATTATGGCAAATCAACCCCGTATCATCTATGACCCACCCGAGTCCCATTGACATGTTTTTCCCTATCTTTACCTTTGGTTCGTGGGTCATTTTCCATGGAGAAGCGGCGTCTGCACTCATGTGTGCAGAGAGAAATGAAAGCAAATCAGTGATCGTCGACCGAATCGCACCAGCCCCTTGGTAGTCTAGCATCTGAAGCGGAGGAACCTCTTTTCCATTCTCTTGATGACCGAGGATCATCTTCTCTTTGACGTCCTCCTTGATCGTAATAAAGGTGTTCGATAGTTTCAGCTCATCCACGATATATTCAGTCAGCAACTCTTCATATGTTTTGTGAAGAGACCATCCCATGATCAACCCGAGGAGTCCCATCCCTACATTGGAGTAACGAGATGGGTATTCTTTTCGCTCATTCCATTTTTTCGAGTGTAACAGTTTCATTAATTCATCAAGGGAGTATTGACAGTACATATCTCTTCTCACTTTTGGAAGGAACCTTAGTTGTAAATCTCTGAGAAAACGATATGAAGGAAGTCCAGACGTATGGATTGCCAGCTGTTCTATTTGAATGGGGTGATTCTTTCTTATTTCAGGACAATACAGTGAAATGGAATCGTCTAGCTTCATCTGCCCTTTTTGAATCATGCTTGCCAATATACTTGTCGTAAAGACTTTTGAAATAGAGCCGATTTCAAAAATGACCTCCTCAGGCTGGACGCGCTGCCGTATGGGGTGATCTCCGAAATGAAAAACGTGTCTTTCTCCTTGATGAATCAGTCCGATCACAAGCAGTGCCTGTTTCTTTTTCTCTGTATAAGAAGAGGCAATTCGCTGTACTTCTTGTTTGAGCATCATCAATGGATCATCATCCTTCCCCTTCATTTTGATCTACAATCAATTGATCAAGCTTTGTATAAATGGATGTCAATGTGTTGATCTCTTCGAGGCTTAATTTTGAATAGTATTTTTCAATGATCGCAAGTTCTATCTTTCTCATATTCTCCAAGTACGTCTTTGCCTTTTCAGAAAGTTCAACGTGCAATTCCCGACGATTTTGCGGGTTGATGCTGCGGCGAACCCATTCTTTTTTTTCAAGCGTGTTTAACAACTGGCTCACAGCGCTTTGGGTGATGCCTAGTTGCTGAGCAATTTGAATAGGTGAGCTTCCCCCTTTTCGCTCTACGAAATCAAGGACAATGTGCTGCTTATCAGTTAACTCATCTACAAATAACTCTTCAAACTCTAATCGGAGCTTTTGATGGATGCGCGCTTCGATTTGGTTTAATTCTTGAATCATCGTTGTTTTGGATGTCACTGTCATCACCTTCATAATTAAGATAACTTAAGTATAAAGGTGTATTAATTATTAATCAACAAAAATCCCTATCTTTTATCAAAGATAGGGAAAATGCCGATTATAATTCTTCTTTTGGCGAGGGCACTGCACATACGCCATCTGCACATGCTTCTTCAAATGAAGCATCAGCCGCTTTCTCCGTTTGCGCTGCCTCTTCTGTCCAAGCCGTTTCAAGTGCACGAAGGAACGTATCTGCTGGCTGTGCACCAGCAACCGAATATTGATCATTGATCAAGAAAAAAGGCACAGCAGAAATCCCGAGCTGTCTTGCTTCTTTTTCGTCTTCTCGCACATCGTCTGCAAATTCTTGCCCGTCTAGAACCTTTTGTACTTCGTTCTGATCAAGGCCTGCTTTTTCTGCGATATCTAAAAGGGTTTGACGATCACCAACATGCTTTCCATCTGTAAAATACGCTTGAAACAGCTCTCCAATGACGAGATCGCCTTTTCCCATTTTTCCAGCATATTGAGCGAGCTGGTGGGCATCAAAGGTGTTTGTTAAAACGAGTTGATTGAATTGAAAATCGATTCCTTTCTCCTTGCCCGCCTGTTTCACCTGTTCATTCATCGCGATGGCCCGGCTGCGGCTCATGCCATATTTTTTGACAAGCATATCATGCACATCATAATCCACTGCAACAGGTGCATTCGGATCAAGCTCAAAGCTTTTAAACTCTACTTCTACCTGTTCTTTATGAGGGAATTGCTCAAGCGCTGTTTCCAACTGTTTTTTTCCTATATAACAAAAAGGACAGGCGATATCTGACCAAATTTGCACTTTCATCTTCATCTTCCTTCCACTGCTTACGTTTTTTCTTTCAAGATGTAACTATTATAGTTACATCCATTCCTTTATGTCAAGTGGTCCTTCTTTTTAAGTTTCATGTATTAAAAAAACCTTTCCTTCAAAAAAGGAAAGGTTTTCATCACGGCTATTCTAAGTTCGCATGGTGACCGTACATTTTATGGGTGTCGAGCTCTTTCAATTCCATCAATCTCAAGATGACCGCATCGTACATAAGAAGCAAAGTTTGCTCAAATAATGAGCCCATCGGCTGAATCGTATGATGGTTTCCTTCATGTTGATCCTTTGGCGCACCTGACAGTAAGATGACTTCATCCGATAGATCAGCTATAGGTGACTCAGCTGAAAGTGTGAACGACGCCACGCTTCCGCCAATCGCCCTTGCCTTTTTCGCGAGCACAAGCAGCGTCTCTGTTCGGCCAGAACCACTCCCTACAATCAATAAATCCTCAGATGTAAAAGCAGGCGTATTCGTTTCACCGATCACATAAGCTTCGAGACCAATATGCGTGAGTCTCATCGCAAACGATTTTCCCATCAAACCAGACCTGCCAGCCCCTGCGACGAAGACCTTTCGAGCCGCTAAAATGCTTTTGACAAGCTGCTCTCCTTGTTCGTCTTGAATCGCGGGCGAGTGCTCAGAAAGCTCGCTTAGAATCGCTCTCACATAGTCACTTGTTTTCATGATTGTGCAATCAACTGCTTCATTTGCGCAGCCACTTCTGCTTTATTGTCTTGAGCCGCAATGCCGCCGCCGACAATAATCAAATCTGGATTTAATTTGACGACTTCAGGCAATGTATCAAGCTTAATACCACCTGCAATCGCTGTTTTCGCCTGTTTGACCACTTGTTTAATGGTCATGAGGTCCGCAAATGAGTTTTGACCAACCGCTTGCAGGTCATAGCCTGTGTGCACGCAAATATAATCTACCCCAAGCTCATCCAGCTCTTTCGCACGGCCGGCGATATCTTTGATCCCAATCATATCGACTAAAATTTGTTTCCCTCTTGCTTTTGCTTCTTTTACCGCTCCTTGAATGGACATATCTTCTGCCGCCGCAAGAATGGTGACGATATCCGCTCCAGCTTCAGATGCCTGCTGCACTTCATAACCGGCAGCATCCATAATTTTAAGATCCGCCAGTACACGTAAATTCGGAAACGCCTGTTTGACTTCTTTTACAGCACGAAGCCCTTCGTTGATCACAACAGGTGTTCCAATTTCGACTACATCGATCGATCCTTCTACTTCTTTGATCAGCTCAATCGCTTCTGGTATATTCACTAAATCTAATGCTAATTGTAATTTCATGAACGTTCACTCCCGTTTTTTCATCTCATCTTCAAGAGCTCTGTGAATAGGGCTTCTTGAACGATGAAATGAGTATAACAACAGGATGGAAGCAATCCAAGTACGCACTTTTTTTTTACATACTATACTTTTTCGCATATGGTTACAAAAAAGACACTGTCTTTTCGACCAGTATCTAAACGTACTGACAAATCCTCGCATTCGGTGTCAAGTCTGTGTTGTGATGCCACTCCAGTACTCGTCCTTCCTAAACTGCAAAGGTTTTCAAGTCACGCTGAAAAGAAAACAAAGAGCTAAAATAAAATGATTTTAGCTCTTTGTCTACATCTATCGTCTTTCTATTTATCATCCTTTAAAAAATTGCTGTCGAGATATTGTTTGCCCCAATCATACATCGCCTCTAAAATCGGCATTAAGCTTTCTCCGAGTTCCGTGAGAGAATACTCAACCTTTGGCGGAACGACGGGATAAACCTCCCGGTGCACAATGTGATCTTCCTCTAATTCTCTTAGCTGATTGACAAGCATTCTTTGCGTAATCCCAGGCATTAACGACTTTAACTCACCAAACCGTTTTGTCCCTTCTCTGCCAAGGTGCCATAAGATCAACATTTTCCACTTCCCGCCGATAATATTCAGCGTCAGCTCTTTTTCGCAATTGAACACTTTATTTTCCATACGTGATGACAACGACATACACTCCTTTGATCTCAAACCACTTTATCATATACTGCGGCAAAATGGATTGCCCTAGCATACAGTCTTTGTTATTGATTTTGTTTTTTGACGAAAGCCATCACAGCCTTTGTCATCTCTTGCGCTTCTTTTGGCGCTCTGTCAGATCCAAACCATTTATTTAAATCACTGTGGCTCAGCGAATGAACCCGAAAGACAAACTTAGAACCTTTATCATGATTCAGTTTTTCTGCAAATCGGTACACCTCAGGATTTTCCCATCCTGTGACCAAATAAACAGGCGGTACATTCGTTTGATTCATATAAGTGACCGGTGATGCCTTTGTCCAATTCTCCTCTTGTTTGCCAAAGACTTTTTTGTACGATGGGATAGCTTGTATAAATTGATTGAGGTTTAACGGTCCGTCTAGAACAACAATGGAATTGATCGTTTTTGGCGACAGCCCCACACGTTTCAAGTAGGTCGAATCTGTGGCAACCAGCGCCGTCAAATGACCGCCCGCTGAGTGACCCATGACATTGATTTTTGACGAATCGATTTGATATTCATCTGCATGATCCTTCACCCACTTAATAGAATTCGCCGTATCATCTGCCATCTGCTCGTAGTTGGCATCAGGGTGAAGCCTGTAATTCATTGAAACAAACACATACCCTTGACCGGTAAAATAATCAGCCTTTGAAGCGACTCTATTCTTATCGCCGCCCGTCCAGCCGCCGCCATGGAGATAAATCATAACTGGATGCTTCTTCTTTTTGTCTTCATCTTTTCCATTTGGCATATACATATCGAGTGTTTGCTGTTTGTTTTGTGTGTCTGCATAATGGATGTTCGTCGTCGGCTTAGGCTGGTTGAAACGGAACACAAAGAATGCGCATACCAATAAGCCAGCGATGACTGCCGCAAATAAAAGCCACTTCATCATTCGATTCAATGTCATTGCACCTTTCTATGTTGGGATGGAAAAGCATCATTCGCACATATGTAGAGAGACTAGCCCGATTCATTTGAAACGACTTGTATGACTTGAATCGTTTCACAATAAAAAGAAAAATACTGTTCTTCATAATCTTCGACAAAGTAATTCAAATATTCCCAGCCTCTATCCAAAAGTTGAATGTTCAAAAAAAGAGAGGAATCGTTTGTTAACTCCAAATCTTTGATTTGAACAGAAGAGACGTTGGTAAATTTCAGATGAATGTCTGCTTTATGGGTTGCAGATTCGTATGGGATGTGTAGATGAATACAGTTGATCAAGTCGTAATGTTCATTATACTCTTTAAAGTAGTGAAATTCATTGATTTGCTTTAGATGGTTGATATCGAAATCAGGGATTTGTTTCTGGATTTTTTCATTTAAAAACCATGTCATCGTTTGTCCTCCAAGAGGTTATTGTATAAATGCAATGATTCGTTTTCTTGTTTCTTCATGGTACTGGATATAGGAATGTAATAAAGGATACGATTCAAGGATGTGTTGAAACGATTTGATTTGAGGGTATTGCTCTTCAAATGACTGACGCAGCACGTTTAACTGTTTTTTCGGTATTCGTTTATGATCGACCACATAACTTAAGCTGCCTGCAACAAGTGAAAAAAACATATAAAAATCATCTGAGTACATACCGGTTTCTTCTTCAAAAGAGATGATTTCATCTGGATAAGCAGAATCTAATAAGTATTGATAACGTTGTTTTACATCATCGAATAAACCTTGTTTATCACGGCTGATTCTCATGGATTTTTCCCCAATCTCTCATTGTTTTTAATTCTTATTTAGACGCTAATGAGATCTTCCTATACACTGCAAATAAATTCTTGTGAATCGAAACATATGTTTTTCGATTCTATTGCGGGTAACATCCCATTGATGTTAAATAGAAAATTTGCATTTGAATCAAATTCTTCAAGAAGTACATTTTTAAGGTTCCCTATCCCATTAGGATGGTAACTACATTCAAAAATTTGCCAATTCATCTCTTCTTGTATCAATTCTTCAAATCTATCATTACCTTCACCCCCATTATAATAAAGACTCGCCACATTCATAAATCGCAATTCATGATACCGAGCATCATTTATTTCACTTATACTAATGTTTATGACTAGTTCTTTACGAAAAAAATCAAATGAGAATGCCAGTACCTCACAGACACCATCTAAATAATCGATCCATTTCTCAATACTGCTAAACATCTCATTCACTCCCCAAAAAATTAGTATAATTTCGAATCAGTTCTTTTCTAAAATCATCAGGAAGTTTTTGATTCGGAAATACAACTGAAATCCAGCCTAATACAATCTCATCTAAAATTCTCCACGTTTTTAACAATTGTTTATTCATTTGTTCTAATTGAAGAATCGCTAGTACTCCTATCTCATAACCTCTATCGCCATAAATGATCCATTTTGCAGAAGGGGAAACCCATATCACACGTGAAGCAATATCCATTATGCTATTATTTACACTCTCTATCGGATAATCCGTTAAGAGATCGAGGTAATCACTTGGAGTAAGGTTTAACGGTACTTTCACCCAAGGATAATAACCAAAATCATGATAATAATCATCCATGCTCTTCTGCTCATCTAATACAGCCATGAGTATATAGTCATCATGATGATTCAAAGCTAAACCTTTTAACATTTCCCAACCATCATCTGATAACAACCAATGGAATTCTTCGAATAAATAATGAGGGGTTTTCGTTTTCAACACTTGATCAGGGAATGTCTTCGTACTGTGAATGAGCGAATGAACAAACGATAGAACATGTTCAAATTCTTTTGGATCGGATATAAACAAATGTTTCACTTTATGCTCCTTTCATATCTTCGGGTAAGTCTATCATCAGTCATTAATAATCCATTTCACCGCTTGTAACATGACGCATAATGAGAGAGCATTTGAGTGTAATAATCATTGAATGTTTTTTGATCCTTCAATAATCCTTCAAACCAATTTGCTAAAACAGGGTGATCCATTGGTTTCCACCCTTCTTTTAATAACCTATTTTTCACAGAATCTTTTGTTGATACCATTCCTATGATACAAATTTCCATATCTCTATCTGCCCAAATCGCCCACTGCAAAGAATGAGCTAACCAGACAACTATATTCGAATTCGTGATTATATTATCCGCTATGGAACCTTTTGGGTGCATCCATAGTGCATTTACATAATCCTCACCTGAAATGTTCACACTCGCTTTCAGCCAATGATAATAACCAAATTCCTTCAAATAATAATCAATTGGATCTGGTTGAAGGACTGCAGTCAAAAATTCTCTATCTTGTGTAACAGTTGATAACTCTTTTATGGTTGGTAAAATATCATCACTCAATGCCCAATCAAACTCTTGAAACAAAAAACAATCAAATGTCTTACGAAAAACTTGTTGTGGCAGCTCTTTATTTGTGTCAAACACATGATCTACTAAATTCTGATAGAATTTGAATTCTTTTTCTGAACGAATAAATAAGTCTTCAAGCCGTTTCAAACAACTACCTCCACTCTTGTCGAACTAGTAGTTTTTTAATTCTTCCTCTATATCTTCTTTTAATGACTGTTTTTTCCCATTGGTCGATCGCACAATAAGCGGCATGTTCCTCTGTCGGCCAAAAATGAAGCTGCGGTACACGATGTTCATCCTCTGACATCACCCACCCCTTCTCGTTTCTTAATGACCAAACCTCTTCAAAATCAACAATCTTTTTGATGAAATAGTCATAACGCTTTTTCGCAGGTAATTGGACGGTGGTTTCTAATTCTTTCGGATGCATGGACATTGCGTCACTCCTTTTATTTATAAATGGGCTTAATCATAAGAATTTAGCAAGCTCATATATAGGAACTATTTGTATTCTTCTAACCAGTCATTCAAATCCTCTACAGGATGTAAGTAAGAATTAGGTGAATCTTTCAAATCAATGCCACTTAAAAGAATCAGCATATCCCAAACTTGATCATCGTCTATTTCTGGATCGTCTGCAGAAACGTAAATTTCAGCCCAATCAGACACTTGTTCTCTTGTGATCGTCCCCTTTAAGACATTTCGGATTTTATTTAAACAGTCTAGCATTTTGGGTTCAGCCATTTATTACACCATTCCTTTCTCAAAACTCATTTTACGCTGTAAACTGCCTATATTTCATATTTAATAATATCCTCCATTGACATACCTTTAAAATATAATGAAAGAATGCTTATAATAGTGTATTCGCCAAGCATACCAATCGGGTTAAATATCATTTTAGCCGTTTTGGGGTCAGCAACCTCTAAGTCCATAACAGGTGCATTGTGACCTTCTTTCCCCTTGCTTACGTAATAATTTCCATCTCGGTATTCCACGAATTTCAGATTTTGAAGATCCTCTTCTTTTATAAAATCTTGATTTATTTTTGTGATGACTTTCCATGAACCATCTAAAAAGCCTGTCAGACCTGTATTTGCAACAAATAGTCCATTCTCTTTTTTCATCAATTGTTTTAACTCATTTTTTTCTATTCTTTCATCAACAAACAAATCATAGTATTGGATTAAAATATCATCATATTGATTTTTCCCCTCACCCGAAATGATCAAAGCATAGCTCAATTTCCCAACTTCTTTTAATGGGAGTTCAAATATAGCTCCTGGTTCTACTTTACTTAAAGTTTTTACTTTTTTAGTTGTTATTTTAATATCCGTTACTTCTTTGTCGTTTAAATCATCAAAATAGTGACTACCTCCATTGTTTAAAGCCATCATAATTGTCAAAAGCATCTCATCAATCGTTGGCTTTCTCTTCAAATGTTCCTCAGTCATTTCATAGAATTGTTCAATCGCTTCTTCAAAAATATCTAATCCATCATCACCAATTATGATGTTCTTTTTCTTATGTACTTCTTCCCAAAAGCCCATTTAGAATACCCCCTTTATATATTGTGTTCTTTAGGTTATTCTCACACGATAAACGTATACTTGTATAAACTGTTTTATTTGCACGTTTGAAAAGTGCCACTTCATGATCCGTTAACCACTTAAGCTCTCTCATATGATAGGAAATTTCTTCTAAGTAAGTATCGGTTTTAGCAATTAATTTTTTATCTAAGATATTTCTTTTATTGTCTTCAACTACAAGATAAAGAGTAAACTGTTTTAAATCTAATTCGATAAGTGGGTAAGCTTTTCTTTTTTTATCGGGACTTAGTTTTGTTCTCCCTTTAATCTCCGCTTTATATTCCTTCTCCTTCATTTTCTTAAATGTTGCTTTGACTAGCTGACTGTCCCAATTCTTCAGTTCACAAAGATAGAGTATCGCTTTTTCCAAAGTATCTGCTAAGATCTTTTTCTTATTTGTTGCATTTTCAAATTCACTGTAACGGAAGGGTACTTCCAGCTCGTACGTATTTTTTATAAATAAGATGTCTGGTTCATCTTTTGAAGTACTAATTAATTTGTAGTCTTTAAAAGGCCCACATATCAAAACAATAGCCTCACAATCTTTCGTTTGAAATTTCTTTTCTAATTCGTATAAAAACATTTCAGTCATACAAAGGGATTGGCTGGCTAAGTTCCCACGATCTTCATCTGACATTAATTGTATATTTTTGAAATGCACTCCTTATAAGCCTCCTAATAAGATTTTATTCATCATGGCTTTGAATGGTTTGCTCATTCTTTTTCCTTTACTTGCTTTCTTTACTACAAATGCTCTACTTTATCTTGTTCCCATCAAAGCACCTTTTCTCTCCCTTTTAGACCGGTTGAAAAAATCCTAGCTGCGTAGGATTTGAAGAATTTCTGTTGCTTCTTTATACAATTCATCAATTAATGGTATAATCATTCCCCGCAAATCTGATTCATTTTCAAATGCTATTAAATATCCTTTTTTGCTCACGAGATTATTCGATACACAAATCCAAATATCAAGATGGTCTATACAATAGCCTTGATCACCTTCTTCACCATCATGAAACTCTTCGCCATTTAGATAATCTACTGAAAAATATATGGATGAATGATATCCTGCTGTAAAACAATCTGAGACTTGAATTTCTCTCCCTCTATATTTTTTTCCATATACGAATCGTCCAAATTCAGCATTGATCGTTAAACCTAAATCTTTAAATTTTGCGTGTTTTTCTTTCACTAGATTCAGTGCGATATTTGTTATTTCTTTTTCGATATCTGCGATAGATTCTTTGGTCATCGTGTTTAATTTAACTTTCTTCAACTTTTCCTCCAGTATAAAACCCTCCCTAATTCCTAGAGAGGGTTTTAAATTTAATACTAAAAGTAATTCATGACATTCTTGCTGCTACATTAATTTACTTCTATAAAGCTTATTTCCTACCAAAATATAGAGATATTCTCCAACTACTTTGTAAGTAGGATCACACTGTGAGGGATCAATTCCATCTAAAAATAATTTCATAATAAACGTTTCATCGTCAACTATTTTAAAAGCATACTGTTTATTTTCCATATTATTAAATAACAAGATTTGACTCTCAGAAACATATAGTTGGTCACAGTACCTGTATTCTTTTCTATCTAGGTGGTACATTTTCTTTTTTTGACATGACTGATTTTCAGGGTTTAAATCGTAAGAAAAAGCTGAAATAACAATTGTTTGCTCTTCTTCATAGCTAGTGTATAGTTCTGAACCTAGAGTTTGTATTGAAGAGCATTCATACATTATCCCTTTAAATTCTTCCTCAAATAACATTTCTCCTATAATTAAGTTAATACAGTAAATTCCTTTACCCTTAGGATTTAATTCATCAAATATCCCCTCTTCTGACATACCAATCCATAATAATCCGTTTTCATCCAGATGAAATGTATTAACACCTAGTAAAAATGAACATATTTCTACCATATTATTTTGTTTTAAATCTAAAAAATTTATTTTACATATATAATCTTGTTCAAACACAATGACAATGGTATCGTTTATTTCTTGTATTAAATAAATATAGCTATCAGAATCAAGTTCATTTAATGATTTATTCATTATAATAATATGATCCTTGACTACTTGAAGTATTAGTTGATCATCAATAAGAAATACCTTATATATTTTCTCATCTCTTCCAACATTAAAATAAATTAGATCTTCTTTTGGAAAATCAATTACTTTCTCTGTAGTTATTTTACTTATCAATAATCTCAACTCCTAATATGGAAAGCTTGTTCTTAAAGTACCATCTTTTTGGACTACCACTCTAACTCTCTTTGTTTTTTTTCCTTTCCCATTGACACCAACATATTTTTTATAAGTTTTCTCATAAACTGTTGAGCCAGGTTTATTCCCAGCTCTAGCCTTTCCCGTCTTCAAGGTATCCCGTGTAGTTCTTTTTAATGTTTTATTACTTCTAAATTTCCCCTTATTTTTCTTTTTAGATTTTGCAGAGTGACCTGATTTGATATGGTCCCAATCAACACTCTTTACTTTTCGTTTCCCACTGCTTTTCGCAAAATTATAAGCCCTTTTCGCTCCCTTTAATTTTCCACCACCCAAAAATCCTGATACGGTTGCAGCCGCTACACCTTTCCAATCTTTCCCTGATTTATGTGCTTTGTATCCATCATATACCGCAAATCCTGCATTGACAACAAACCATACCCAATGGCCGTCTGGGTCTACATTCATGACTGGGTTGTTGTTTCCATAGGTATATCCGTTTTGATCTAGTGCATCTCCATCGCTTCCTGGGTCTGGGTCAAGTGATAGGAATACGCCGTTTCTCGGTTCATAGTAGCGGGCGATTAAATAGTAAAGTCCTGTTTCTTCGTCGAAGCGGTAACCAGCATAGCGATATGGGTTTCCTTTTACTTCTTCATCTTCTTTTACCTTTGTTGGAACGCCCCATGTATCGTATTCGTACTCAGCAACGATTTTTCCTGCACTATTTGTGATGGCCATGACATCACCGTGTGCATTGTAGTGATAGAAATATTTGTTTCCATTTTGCGTGAATGCAAGGAGTTGTCCACTCTCACCGTATGTGTATGCTTTTGTGACTTCGTTGTCTCCATCTGTTTCGTATAAAACATTCAGGCTGTCGCCGTCATAAAAGTAATTGGTGACTTTTCCATTCACTGTTTTTTGAATTCTATATCCACGCTCATCATATTTGTAAGTGACAAATGGCTTGTCTTCGCCTTTTTTCTTGATGGCCGTTATGTTATCTTCTGCATCCCATTCATAAAGGAATTGTCCGTCAGACGTTCGGTTGCCATTTTTGTCATAAGTTAAAGTCTCATCATTTACTTTTGTCAGTTGGTTCATGATGTTGAATGATGCGTTGATTGTTTTTTTAGTGCCATTTTTTTCAGTCGTGACGGTTTTTCTGTTTCCAAACCCGTCATATGTGTATCCAATGACCGTGCCATCTGGATAAGTTTCTTTTATCAATTGATCTAATTTTCCATATTCATAACGAATCTTTTCGTTGCTTCCTTGATCAACCGTTATTCTGTTTCCACTTTGATCATATTCGTAAGCTTCGTTTAGGATCGTTGCCCCTTGGCTTGTTCCAATGTGCAAATCATTAATTAAATTGCGCTCATCATAAGCAAAACTAGCACCACTGCCGTTACCTGTAATAAAGGACTGAACATTTCCATTTTCATCATAATCAAACGAATACGTAGAACTCGAATCCTTCATCTGCGTCATTTGATCAAGCTTATTGTAACTGAATTGGTTCGTTCCTTTTTGATTTCCGTGTGTCCACTCAAAGGATTTCAGTTTATCTGAATTGGCTGGATACGTCCAAGTTTGGCTGCTGCCACGCTCTGTTAACTTTGTGATGCGGTTTTGTTGGTCGAACGTTCTGTTTTTGGTTGTGTTTTGTTCTTTGTTAACAACCGTTGTTTCGTTTCCGTTTTTATCATAGCTAAAGTGATATTTTTCTGTCCCATTGTATGATTTTGATTTCACTCGGTCTGTTCCATCATACGTGAGAGACACTTCATGTCCATTAGCAGAAATGGTTTTGATTAAGTTGCTATTCGCATCATATTCACTTTTTAACACATTTCCTAAAGGATCAATGGTTTTCGTCAATTTGCCCATCAGGTCATATTCAAATTGATACGTCTGATCTGAATCAGCACGAATGGTTTTCGACCGTTCATTGCCCTCTTTATCGTAGGTTCTCACAATGGATGTCCCGTTAGATAAAGTGATTTTCTTCAGCTGGTCTGCCTGGTCGTATTCGAATGTTGTTTTTTCGCCTTTCGCATCTGTTTCTGAAAGCTTTTTGCCCGTTTCGTCGTAGGCAGATTGAGATGAGTAACCAAGCTCATCCTCTTCTTTAACAGCATAGTTCCCTTTCTCGTCGTAAGTAGTTTTCGTTAACAGACTACCTTCTACTAGACGGATATCATCAAACCAAACCGTTCCAATCGCGCTTTTTTGGAAAACAATCTGAACGTCGACTTTTTTCAATGGTTTTGTTTTTGGTATGACAACCGCCGCTCGGTTCCATTCTTGTGTACCGGTTGGGAATTTTGCATTAAACGTTCCTGTTGTGCCGTCTGTATACGTGACGGACGCTTGAAGTGAGTAATCATTTTCATTTGAGGCTTTGACATCTTCAGACTTAGACATCCCAGTCAAGGTGACATACACAGATTGATCATTCGCACTTTGTTCAATCGGGACAGATTGTTTATAGATGACATTCGCTTGAGATGAAGATGTTCTGGTCATTTTTAACGAAACGTCATCGTTAAAGCCTTCTTCATTATCTAATGAACCACCTGACCCACTCCAGCTTGTTGTTTTATCCGTAAAGGAATTATTTTTGACTGGATTATAACTTGATGAAACTTCGCCTTTTTCCAGCTGAATCTCATCGAACCAGGCTTTTCCTTTTCCAGCCTTATCTCGATGATCCACTTCCATATAGATCACAGCTTTACCTGCATGAGATGGCGTCGTAAACGTGACTTGGCGTTTTGTCCAATCGTTTTTGCCTGATAATGTGCTGTAACCGTTGCTGATCCATTGAATTCGTTTGTTGTTTGTATCTCTTAAATCGATGTTAAAAAATGCTCTTGCTTTTGTTAGCTCTGTCTTTATTTTCCCACTAAGTGTATACGTCGTATTTGGCTCTAGTGTCACTTCTTGAGTAGCAGAAGAATAGCCAAGTTCAGTTCCTTCAGTGGTCGACTGTGAACTGACCTCTAATACTCTGCCGCCAGATAACGGACCACTTTTCCCAGCTGTTTGCGCTAATTTCCCTTCATCCTTAGATGCTGTAAGCTTCCAGCCAGTTAGCGTATCTTCAAAACTGCCATTTTTCAATATACTCGCACCTGCAGCAAGTTCTTTACTCGTTTGTACCAAATTCCCGTACGAGTCATAAATGCTGGCTGAAGACATATTTCCACTTTGATCCGTTTCAGATACAGCATCTAATCCATCGTAGGCGATATCTGTAATATCTCCTTCTGTATCTTTCACTTTAGTAACATCATTGTTTTTGTTATACTCGTAGGTTTCTGTCCCGTAAGCATCTTTCGCCAGAATGACGTTGCCATTTTTGTCATACGAATAGCTTTCTGTAGCTTTTCCTTTTTCTACATCATTCGGATCCGCTTCTTCAACGATTTGATTTCCTTCATATTTGGTTTTGGTCGTAATCTTCAAACCTTCCGCATCATCTACAACTTGAATTGGATTGGCTGCTTCGTTATACGTATACTGTATTTTTCGACCATTTGGCTGCGTCAGCATGAGTGTCTTTTTAGACATATCATATGCATACTCAAAGGTTTCTTTTTTTGCATTGATCGCTTTGACTAAACGGTGATTTTCATATTGGTATTCTGTAAAAACAGGCTGATCTTCTGTGCTGTTTTGAGAGAATTGTTTAATCAATTTTCCTTCTTTGTCGTATTCATATGAGATACTCGTTCCATCTGAATCAATGACTTTTACTAGTAAGCCTGCATCATACTCAAATGAAAGTTTTTTCCCTTTTGGTCCTTGAACCGAGGTGATATGACCATCTTCATCATATTCCATCGTTATTTTTCGGCCAGATGCATCTTCCATTGATATGAGCTGATTGTTTTCGTTATATTTGTATGTCGTTGTATTTTTATGTCCATCTACAATCTTGGTGATTTTCCCACCGTTTTTACTAAAGTGCGCAAAGGTTTGATCCTTCGTTTTTAACATGTATTCATCTTTTGATTCCGTTAATTCAAGGAAAATACCTGTTGGTGGTTGATACGTACCATCTGCTTTTTTTGTAAAAATATGAGTTGTGGCATCCTCATCAAGATAGATGGCACCTTCTTTTGTTGGCGTGATACTAGTTTCTACATCTGCGTACCACCCTTGTCCAAACAGGTGGTCAGCAGCATCTAAACTGTTGTAAGTTCGACCAATTCCAAGTCCTGGTCCTCTTCCATCAATCGACATTTCTTGTTCACTGACAATCACATTACCAGTTGCACCATTCAGCTGGCCGTCTGGTATATCAATAATCGACCAGTAATCCTCTGTCCCAAGGAATTCGGCACCTTCATGGAATGTCGGGTTAAAGGCAGGTGTCGGAATGGTTTCTCCATTTGCATCGTAGGCGGAAAGAGTAAAGGAGTAGTTCTTGCGTCCTTTATAATTTCCATTCGCATTTTCATATACTGGTGAAGGGTCTAGCGCTAATTCCCCGCCCTTACCATCTGTATGAAGCACATATTTCCCACTTGTAACTTCAGTAGGAGTCGGCCAAATATTCTTATTTTGTGTTGTCCAATGATCGACATCACCAACATCAAATGATTGATATGCCTTACCATTATAGATGTTAATTTTATATCCTTTTGCATTTTTTACTTTGTCCCAATGTAAATTGATATAACCTGTTTGGCTCTCTTTCGTATTCGTATAAGCATATCCAGATAAAGCTTTTGGTCTAGATAGATCAGGTAAAGTTGGTCCAGATGGCGGTGAAGCAATAGCTTCTCCATCTTTATTGTAGGCAATCACTCTGAAGGAATAATGTTTTTGAGCCGCATCTCCTCCAGCATTTTTATAAGTCGCACCAGGATGAATTGGAAGCTCAGCCCCTTTTCCATCTTGGAGGTGCAATGCAAATTTACCTGCTTTAATTTCAGCAGCTGTTGGCCATACTTTTTTTCCTTTTGTTGACCATGATGTTTGATTACCGAGATCCAATGTCTCATAGCTTTTCCCATTAAACATTTGTATTTTATAACCGGTCGCACCGGAAACTGAAGTCCAAGAAAGATCAAAGTAACCTGTTGCGTTATTATTATTAAATCCTTTTGTACTAGGTGCTTTCGCTCTAGCCACATTCGGCACGACAGGTTTTACTTTTGCTGACATTGCGCCTTCACCTTGGTCAAAAATCGCACTTACAGCTACCCAATAATTTTTGCTTGTCGCATAATTACCACCTGAGGTTTTGTAAACCGGGGAAGGATCAACTGCTAATTCTGTCCCCCCTTTTCCATCTAAATGAAGTTTATATTTCTTAGCTGCAATCTCACTTGCTGTCGGCCAAATATTCTTTCCTTTTGTACTCCATGATGCTACATTTCCAACTGAAATGGCTTCATATTCTTTTCCGTTGTATAGCCACACTTTGTAACCTTTTGCGCCAGACACCTTTTTCCAACTTAAGTTTAAGTAACCTGTCCCATTTCCATTACTAAAACCTTTTACAGTTGGTGCATTTGCTTGTGGAATCGTATACGTGACTTCAATGACTGGTTTATTGGTAGAGTTTGTTGATGAGATTATTTTTTTCCAATGGTCTTGTCCATTTCCATTAGCATGTAATTTAAAGCCATAGTTAGCTGTTCCGCTATTCCAAGCTTTGATGGTCGATGTCACATCATAACTCGCCCATTGTCCTTTATATACGTTGGCCTTACCGATGTTTTTAGAACTTGGTTTATTGTTCCATGTTAGCTTTGTATGATCATAGTTGGCATTCACTGTATCAAGCCAAAGACCAGTTGCTTTCGTCCCGTAATATGAATGAGCAACATACGTTTTGAGCGTCGCTTTTGTTACATTCATATTTTGAATCGGTTTGAATGAATTAAACTTCATGAACGCGTAGTTTGTACCAGTTGTTTTATCATAATAACCGGTTTTCAGGACATAACTTTTCAGATTAGCATCCCATTTTTGCGTAGATGTTGAATAGTTTGTTGTTGGGTATGCACTCATAATGAATGTGTCTGATGAAACAGATAAAGAAGTCGATGGATCGATAGACACAGGATAAACTCGTTCAGGATCCTTAAGCCATTTCTCATCAGCAGTTACACGAAGTAAATAGCCATCATCTTCTTTTTGCAATTCAAAGCTCACATCTTCTGATCGAGCCACTTCGCCTGACTTTTCATCTAGATTTGAATCGGTCATAAACGGTTTTGGAACTTGAAAAATGGTCTGTTTTTTCTGATCAAAGAATCTAATAGAACCATCTTCCTCAATTTCTCCAGTTAGATCTGTCTTTATTTTAAATGTAAAAGAATTGTAGCCATCATATCGTTTGAGTACAATATCTTCTTTGATATTTTCATTAAAAGTAAATGATCGTAAATCAATATGTGGAAATACCTCTTCGTATGTAAGTTCGTTGGTGTTTTCTTTAAATTGTGCAGAGGTATCTTTGGAACGAATTTCTGATTTGTTTGTTCCTGAAGCTTTTAAAATTGAAAATTCAATTTGATGCTTCTTGTGTTCGAATGTAGCATAAAGCCCTTGCTTCATTTGTTTTTGAAAGGTTGAATCTAACCTTGCATTTTCCGTTTCTATTTCTTTTTTCGAAGTTGCTTTTAACTCTGGAGAGATGTCCTCCCACTCAGCATCTGGTGACTCTTTTATATGAATGGGGTCAGGATATACTTCTTGCGTAAATACTCCCTCTCCTTCATAGAAAAGTTTGCTATTGGCTGTTCTTTCCGAAAGAACTTCTCCGTCTTTACCAATTTCAGCTTCATCAATCCCTGCTATTTCAAGGGTTTTTGAATCGTCTGTTTCTGGCATGCTGTTATGACTTGATTTTGTATTTTCTACATGTTCTTCTGCAAAAATGTCAGAAGGTAACATTGATATAAGCATCACAAAGGCCAGAAGCGCTGCAATATTTCTTCTCCAATTTACTTTTCTTTTTAGGTTCATATTAATCTCCTTATCATATATTTGTAACATTTGTAACAATACGTCATATATCATAATATATTTAAGATAACGTTTCAATATTTTTCTAAAAATATATCATCCTTTCAAACTAACCCAAGTATCATCTTTTTATCAATATATCCCCAAATTCACTCATAAAAAAAAGCACCCTAAACGGATGCTTCTACCAAATGATATTTTTTCAAAATACGATAGGTGATTTCTTTTGCTTCTAGTCCGGTGCCTTCTATATTTGTGGCGAAGATGTAGGTTTTGTTTTCATGTTTGATGAAGCCTGCGTACCAGCCGATTCCTGATCCGGAGCCTGTTTTTCCGTATAGCGTGGCGTGTTTCTCTTCTTCTTGTATCATCATTCGTTTGACGGTTCTCATAACCGATAGGTCAAATGGGAGACTTTCTTCATATAGCTGCTTAAGGAAATGGACTTGTTCTACTGGAGAAATGCGCAACGTACTGCTTAGCCAAAACTGATCAATTCCGCCAGATATGTCTTGATTCCCATAATGAATGGCTTTTATCCAATGGCCCATGCGTTCTTCCCCGATGTCACGTGCCATGGCTTGATAATACCAGACGACTGAATCTCTCATGCCAGAGCCCAGTGTATGGTCCTTATTCCAGTTATCAATCTCTCTTTTTACTCCGTCCCAATATTTGATGTCGTATTCATCTTTAACTGCACCAGTTTGAAGTCCGATTAAGGCATTTGCTATTTTAAATGTTGATTGAGGTGCAAAGCGCTTGTTCGCTCTTTTTTTGTTATACACCCATGGTGATTTTTCTTTTACTTCTTGAATCACAAATGTGCCTTCCCGCTCTTTCATGAATTCATCGACGGACCATTTTGGAGATGTTCCTTCACTTGATGCAGGCTTGCTCATACAAAGTGCTGCAAGCATCACGCCAGCAATCAGCCATTTCATCTTCTTTTTTTGCAAACAATCACCCTCTTTGCTCATGATTGCAATCGATTGTAGCATGATGACTGATCAGAAATAAGAGCCGGTCGTCCTTTTTTTCAATAAAAAAAGCCGGTTTTATCCGGCTTTCTGTTTATTGTACGTTCCATTTTTTCTCTTCAATCGCTTGCTTTGCAATTTTCGAAATGGTCATATCGTCCATTGGTGGGTTATGAAGGCCAGCACGAATGTCTCGATAGTAACGTTGAAGCGGACAGCTAAGGCTTAAGCTTTTTGCACCGACTAAACGCATGGCTTTATCGACCACTTGCAGACTATAATTGACGACTGTATGCTTCACAGCACCGAATTCATTGATTAACAGCTCTCTTTTCTCTGGCTGCTCATACAATGTTGTCGTTGAATAGATGACATGGCGTGCTTGCTTTAGTAGTAAATCAATTTCTCCAATCAGTGTTTGGACATTTGGCAGTTCGCTAATCGTTCCGCTAATACTGTTCGGTGAATGGGTGATGGCATACTGAACAGCATAGTCTCTTGCCGCTTGTGCAATCCCTAAATAGCAGGAAGGAATATGTGCGATCCAAGGGTTTAACGTACCGCCCCGAGGTCCTTTTTGCACTTCAACCAACATGTCATCTGGAACTTCCACATGATCTAGAATTAAATCATGGCTCTCTGTTCCTCTCATGCCAACAACATCCCACGTTTCTTCTATAGAAACACCTTTTGTATCACGGTGAATTAAGAAGAAGCCCATCGCTTCTTTTTCTTCGATCCATACACCGACGAGAAAATATGTGAGTGCTGGTGACATCGTTGTGAATGTTTTCCTGCCACTGATCACCCAATGATCTCCTGATCTCGTTGCAGTTGTTCCAGGTTTGCCTCCTCTTGTTGGACTCCCTGTTTGCGCCTCACTGACGGCCCGGTTCACAAGAGCCCCATTCTTGATTTCTTTAGCAAAAAATTGCAGCTGCTTCTCATTCCATAGTTTCTTTTCATAAATTTCACCAACAACTCCTTGGTGCCAGCCGATCGATAAGGCAGTTGCTCCATCCATACTTCCTAGTGTTTCTTGAAAAAGGACCATATCCTTTACAGATTGACCCCCGCCCCCGTACTCAACAGGCAGAGACAACGTTGTATAGCCCAGTTCTACTAATGATTCGATATTCTGTTTAGGAAAATAGGCACCCTCATCATGTTCTTTTGCAGAATGTTCGATCGTTTCACGAAGGGATTCTAGTTGATTTAGCCAATTTTTTTGAAAATCTGTATCGACAAATAATGCTTTAGACAAAACGTATCCAACTCCTCTGTTTCTCGCAATCTATCATATCCGATTTATCCAATAGGTATTATTAAAACACACTTTACTTATAGGATTTAATGTGTTAAATTTTATCAATATTAAGTACATATGTCAAAGGAACGTGATGCTTTTATGATTTCTGCTACTAATCTACATAAATCCTATGGGTCAACTCATGTGTTAAAAGGAATTGATTTCACCGTACAAGAAGGTGAAGTGGTCGCCATTATTGGACCGAGCGGATCAGGAAAAACAACACTTCTCCGCAGTTTAAACAGCCTTGATATCCCAGACAAAGGAACGCTGACAGTTGGAGAAGCCACGATTCAATTTGAACAATATCGAAAAAAAGATCTTTTAAAACTCAGACAGCAATCGTCTATGGTGTTTCAGCATTATCACTTGTTTCAAAATAAACGAGCACTTGAAAACATCACAGAAGGATTGATTGTGTCTCAAAACATGTCTAAAAAAGAGGCGGAAAAAATCGGAGAGCAATTGTTAACGCGAATTGGGCTGCTTCATAAAAAAGATGCGTTTCCAAGTGAATTATCCGGAGGTCAACAGCAGCGTATCGGAATTGCCCGTGCGCTTGCCATGAATCCTGCGGTGCTTTTGTTTGATGAACCAACGTCCGCACTGGACCCAGAGATGGTCGGAGAAATCCTTGAAATGATGAAAGATATTGCGAGTCAAGGCATGACGATGGTCATTGTGACGCATGAAATCTCGTTTGCAAAGGATGTAGCGGATACAGTGATCTTTATGGCAGATGGGGAAATCGTTGAAAAAGGCTCACCAGAAGACGTCCTGATGAAGCCTCAGCATGAACGGACGAAACAATTTTTATCAAGAATTCATCGCGGGATGTGGCAAGGATTGGAGGAAGACAGATGAAGCGCAAGACTTTATTCACTGCCGCTAGTATCCTTCTGTTTCTCCTCTCTCTCATTGGCTGTAGCAGTGTGAAAACAACAACAGATGATGGCAGACAAATTGTCAAAGTCGCACTAAGCGCAGAAGTCAATCCGCCTTTTTTAGCCACAAATGACCGCAACGAACCGATTGGCTATAACATCGATTATTTAAATGAAGTCGAGAAACGTTTGCCACACATACATTTTGATTATATCTTTGGCGAGGAAGAATCCAATTTAATTGGGATCGGCGCTGGGAAATTTGAAATGGCGGCTAATTGGTTTTTTAGTAATCCTGAACGTGAAAAACGCTTTCTTTATCCTAAGGTTCCATACGGCTATTCGATGACAGGTTTAATTGTGAATGAATCAGAGCAAGATATTCAATCTCTAGACGATATGACATCAAAAAAGCTCGCTCCCGTCAGTCCTAGCGGCGGCCTTCGTTCCATATTAAATCAATATAATGAAGAAAATGATCGGAAAATTCCGCTCACGACCATTGAAAGCCCTTCAAACGAACTCAATTTAAAACGAGTCGAAAGTGGAAGGTCCGATGCGGCTTTTATGAATATTTCGACCTTTGATACGATTCAAAAACATCTTCACCTGAAAGTCAAAGTGGGCGGCATTGTCTCAAAGGAACCTATTTATCTTGTCTTACAGCCTAGTCAAAAGAAACTAGCATCAGAATTGGACCGAGTGACACAAGAGATGATAGAAGACGGAACATTACCTGATCTTGCGAAGAAATGGTTTGGCGTTGATTTCTTTCAAGATATTGACTATATATCAGAGCAAGGCTATCAATATGAAGAAAGGAAGGAAGCGCCATGACGTTTACAGCTGGAGATTGGCTAAGAATCTTTTTACAGGTGGTTGATCGCCTGCCACTCACATTTCTTATGATTGTGGTGTCATTGTTTTTTGCCATCATCATCGGATTGCTGTTTGCTTGCATTCGAATCAAACAAATTCCAGTGCTGAAACAATTGGCGGTCATTTATTTGTCATTTACACGAAGTACACCGCTCATTGTTCAGTTATTTCTGATTTATTTTGGCCTGCCTCAGCTTTTACTCATGGCGGGAATTCAAATCAATCATTGGGATCGTGTGTTATTTGTGATGATCACATTCTCGTTACATACGGGCGCTTATTTATCTGAAGTCTTTCGCAGTGCATATTCCTCTGTTGGGAAAGATCAGCTTGAAGCAGCTTACATTGTTGGGATGACAGATACGCAGGCATTAATGAGGATCATTATTCCGCAAGCCTTTCTCATTGCACTTCCGAACCTCGGAAATTACACCATTGATCTCGTGAAAGATACCGCCATTGCATTTACAATCGGACTCATTGATATGATGGGACAGGTCAAAATCATCCTAGGCAATAACTACGGGATAGGGATGTTTGAAGTGTACGTTATCATTGCAATTGTGTATTGGCTGATTTGCATCAGTATAGAACTGATCACGATGCTACTGGAAAGAAAATTTGTGAAAGGCCGTACCAGCCTGTCACGCTAAGGAGGCGATTTGATGCAAACCATTGATATATCATTTGCGATTGACCAAATACCACATATTCTAAAAGGCGTTCCCTTTACCTTATTGATTGCACTTGTTTCTATGGCTGTGAGCCTTTTGATTGGATCTGTTTTTGCTTTCATTCGCCTCTTTCGTATCCCTGTGCTCCGCCAGATGGTCACACTCTATGTCTCATTTTTTAGAGGAACACCTCTCATTGTTCAGTTGTTTGCTTTCTTTTATGGCATTCCATTTGTTCTGACCAAAATGAACAGCACTTTTGGGTTGACCTTTCACCCGGATATGGTCTCCCCGCTTACCGTTGCCCTTATCACCTTCAGCCTGCATTCAGCCGCACATTTAACAGAAGTGGTCCGCAGCGCACTCCTTGCGGTAGATAGAGGGCAGCTTGAAGCGGCGAAAATCGTTGGCATGACCACCAGACAGGCGATGATTCGCATTATTTTACCGCAAGCGTTTGTGGTTGCCCTGCCAAACCTAGGGAATCAGCTCATTCAGCTGTTAAAAGCCACGTCCCTTTCGTTTACAATTGGTGTACTGGAAATCATGGGAATCTCTCGCATCATTGCAAATGACGGCTACAAGTTTTTAGAAACGTATCTCGTCTCTGCTTTGATCTATTGGATGCTTAGTATTTTCTTTGAACTCGCTTTTGCTTTGTTAGAGAAACGAGTCAGCGTGTACGGAAAATCTCTTGGACGTTAAAAAAGAGAACGGCATCTGCCATTCTCTTTATCGTCCTACTTATTCAGCACTGACTAAAATTTTCACTTGATCTTTTTCATTGATTAATGCATGGAAGCCATCTTCGATCACATCGTCCAACTTGATTTTCTTCGTGACGAGTGTGTCTGCAGAGAAATAGCCTTTTCTCATTAAGTTTAATACAGATGGGAAAACATCTCTGTAGCCGATGATTCCTTTGACTGTACGTTCTTTAATGACAATGTCATTCGGCATAATTTCTGCGCCTTTTTCCCAAATGCTTACAATGACTGTTTCACCTGAAATTCTAGTTGATTGGATTGCTTGCTTCAATACAACAGGTACACCAGTCACTTCAAAAGAAACATCGACTCCACCATTTGTACGGCGTGCGATTTCTTGAACAACATCTTCATACTGAGAAGGATCTACAATGATCGCTCCAAGTTCTTTTGCTTTTTCTTGGCGCTCTTTTGATAATTCCACTGCATAAATGTCAGTAGCACCAGCTGCTTTTAATGCTTCAATGACAAGTAAACCGATTGGTCCACAGCCAAACACAGCTGCTGTATCCCCAGCTTGTACTTTACTAGAACGAACGGCATATAAAGCAACTGCAGAAGGTTCAACAAGTGCACCTTGCTCATATGAAATTTCGTCTGGTAACAAATGAAGTAATTCTTCATCGACAGATACATATTCAGAGAATCCTCCACCGCCACCAGCAAGTCCTAAGAAGCCCATGTTTTCATCTAAGTTGTAAGCACCTTGGTGCCCGTGAGTTGCAAAAATAGGTTCAACAACCACTCGATCGCCTACTTTGTAATTACTCACGCCTTCTCCAACTTCTACAATTTCACCAGAGAACTCGTGTCCCAATGTAATGGGTGCTTTTTCTTTTGTAAGTGGATGAGGTTCGTTCACAGGAATGAAGATCGGTCCGCCTAAATATTCATGTAAATCACTACCGCAAATGCCGCACCATTTTACTTTCAGTTTCACTTTTCCTGGAGCAACTGTTGGTTCGTCAATTTCCTCTAGTCGAATGTCCTTTTGATCGTGCCAGCGTAGTGCTTTCATTTGTAAGACTCCTTTTCTCATCAATTTAATTAACTTACTTAAATAATGATAACATAATTTTTTTAATTTTCTAAGTAAGATGCACTATTTTTTTGACAGTCAATGGACGAAAAATGACAAAACATAGCAACAGACAAATAAGAAGCATACATAGGCAGCCAATTATGACAGAAGTACGTATCGATAACACATGCGCCAATGCGCCGCATATTCCTGTCATGATCATCGTCAGAACTGCTTCACATAACGCATAAAAACTTGCCACTCTCCCCATGACCTCTACCGGGATATTCGTTTGATAAAAAGTCATAAAACCGGTGTTTGCAAATGCTAAAAAGAAAGCGAGAACAAAAAAGCCAGCTGCTGCGATAGTCAATGTGTTCGAAAAAGCATAGATCAAGTATCCAAAAGCCACAAACAAACTACCCGCACCAAGCATCACTGAAATAGGCAGCCTTTCGACAATGACCGTATTGAGACATGCCCCTGCGATAATCCCTGCTCCAGCTACACTGACAAGAAACCCATATTCGGTATTGGTCAACATCAGCACTTCCTTTGCAAAAGCTGCTTCAAGTGAGTCAATGGCAGTCGGCAGCACTGTGATGGCGGCACTAAATAATAAATACACGGCCATCACTTGCCTGGATGTGAGACTGAAACGAAATACAAGTTTTGCATCTTCCTTTAATACCGAGAGAGAAAAGCCCTTTTGTGCCCCGGCTGCTTTTGACAAAATCGGTAAACACATCGTCAAAACAGCAGATATCAAAAGGCAGATTGCATTTACATAAATTGAAAGGACTGGTGTACCAATGAGAAAAAGCAACCCTGCTACGGCGGGTCCGAGTAAAAATCCACCAGACTGAAGCAAAGATCGAATGGCATTAAACCGTTTTCGTTTATCCGCCGGGATTAGTGCTGTCATATACACCATCGAAGCTGGATGAAACATGGCTTGTGCCATATGAATGAGAAATAGCATCACATATACGATCAATAAGTGGCCTGAAAATAAGGCAAAGGGTAAACAAGCAATCAGAATGGCCCGGCATAAATCTAGACTGATCATGACATTCCGCTGATTCAGTCTATCTATTAAACTACCAGACCAGCTATTTGTTAAAAGAGCCGAGACAGGTCTTAACATATAGACGGCTGTTACAGCAAGAACGGAGCCCGTTTCCTGAAAAATCAGCAGGTGGAGAGCAATCATATAAATCCATTCTCCTATGTTCGCAATACCAATCGCTCCAAGTAACATGCTCATATCCCGCCAATGTTTTTTCATCGTAGTGCCCTCCTTTTTTTCATCAAAAAAAATCCCGCCCCCAAGACATTTCTGTCTTGAGGACGGGATTGACTCCGCGTTGCCACCTCAGTTCATTCACCTGTTACCAGATGAACCTCAGCAGGTTATCGCTAACCCTTCTCTATAACGGGAGAATGCCGCTGCACCACCATCACAATGAATCCGGTGCAAAGCTAAGAGGCTTGGTTCTGTAACGCTTCCCAGCTCCTTCTCAGCTTTACGGAGTTCTCTGTGTGAGGCAGCCATTACATACTCTTCTCTATTTGCGCTTTATCTTTTTTTCATCACGATCTTCAGCTGAATTGTTACATATTGTACTGCGCCTCCGTCAAGGCGTCAATGTTTTTTTCATGTTAATCCGCATAAATCATTTTCCTAGTCATGCCGCCATCAACAACCAAATCTGTTCCTGTCACAAATTGATTGTCTTCATCTGTTAAATAAAAACAAGCTTTGACAATATCCTTTGGCGTTCCTACTCGATTGGAAAGATGCTGCTGATGGTCAATTTCTCGCAAATTTTTCTCATCCTTCGTTTCAATCCACCCAGGGGAAATGCTGTTTACTGTTATATGATCCTGACTAAAGGAAACAGCCAGCGCATGAGTAAGTGCTGATATCCCGCCTTTTGATGCAGCATACGCTTCTGTATCTGGTTCTGACATGGTCGCGCGAGTGGATGAGATATTAACGATAGAACCGCCTGATTGATTCTCTTTTATATAACGTGCCGCTTCCCTTGCACATAAAAAAGCACCTCGTAGGTTTGTATGCAGCACATGATCAAACTCATCAACCGTTAGCTCATAAGGCGATTTTGTACACATAACCCCTGCATTATTGATGAGAATATCGATCGTTTGATAACGAGCCACAGCAGCCGACATGATGTCTTGAATATCCTTCTCTTGTTTCACATCCGTTTTTTTAAAAAAAGCCTCAAAGGACTCCTTTTTCAGCTGATCTTCCAAGCGCTTGCCCTTCTCTTCGTCAATATCCGCAAGCACGACACGCGCCCCTTCTTTCGCATAGCCATACGCGATCGATTCACCAATTCCATTGGCTGCGCCAGTGATAACGACTGTTTTATTGTGAAAATTCATCGTTTATCCTATCCTTTCTCTCATGAGATGTTGTCGTCTATCATACCACTCATGTATACATGATACCTAGTCAAATGGGACATAGAAAAACCACCACCTAAATCATACATTAGGAGGGTGGTATATTTGTAATTCTCCATATTGACGACATAGTCGTTTGCTTCTTGTGTAAAGTCTAGGAAAGTTTGTGTTTATCATTCAGTCATTCTATTCGGCTCTTTTTCTGTATGATTATATTAAAAAGCAGCCTTTAGTATATCTAAGTAGTCCGCTTTCGTAACGGCACGAACATTGCTTTTTGTAGAGTTGTTTTGTTCTGCTAGTTCAGCCATTTTTTCAAAATCTTCTACTTTTACATAAGATAATTCTTTTAGTGATGGAATACCTAAATTCTTTGTGAATGTATATATACCATCCATTAATTTTTGAATCGCCACATCATCTGCATCCGTCTTATCTGCAAAGCCCATGATGTTTGCAAGCTCTATGTGCAATGATTTGTTTTCAGCTGCATTAAATTGTATGACATAAGGTAAAAATACAGCATTTGCGATACCATGAGGTGTATCATAAAGACTTCCGAGCGCTTCGGCTAAACAATGCACAGCTGCTACATCAGCGGAACCGAAGCATAAGCCAGCGAGTAAACTGCCTTCCTGCATTTTGTATCTTGCTTCTAAATCAGATCCGTCTTCATACGCCTTCGGTAAATAGGTCACAATGGTTTTCATTGCGCTTGCCCCCATCGCCTTAGAAATAGGGTTTGTTTCTTTACATGTATAGCCTTCAATCGCATGTACCAGTGCATCAACACCTGTTGCCGCTGTTATACTTTTTGGCACCGTAGAAGTAAGAGCAGGATCCAAAATCGCAATAGTTGGTCGAAGCAAGGCATGTTTTAAGGTGATTTTTTTATGTGAAGCAGCTAACGTAATCACAGATGAACGGGTCACCTCAGAGCCAGTTCCAGCCGTGGTTGGAATACAAATTAAGGGTGATACATTTGTGTACGCTTTCTTGCCTGCTATATACTCTTCAGGATTACCGCCATTTGGACCTAATAAAGTAATGGCTTTTGCCGTATCCATTGGGCTTCCTCCACCAATCGCAATAACCGCTGATGCTTGTACTTTTCTAAAGAGCTCTGCACCCGTTAGACATTCATGATCTCTAGGATTTGGAGATACTTGATCAAAGACGACAACGGAATAACCAGCTTCTTGCAAATAGGCTTCAATAGGCGTCACCAATCCTGCGCTTTTTACACCAGGGTCAGTTACAATCATAATTGTAGCACTAGGCAATACAATGTCCTCTACAATAGAGGCAATATCTTTAGATTTTCCAGTCCCCATGATCATTTTCGTATGACAATCATATTCAAAATTTATCATTGATTTTCTACCCCTTCATTTGTTGATTTAATCGCTTGTTTTTCTGCTCCCCACCATTCTATTCCTTTTAAACCTGGAATGGTAGAAGCGTAAAAAACAGGGTTCTTTCCTACCTTTCTTTGTCCCATGTAATCATTTAGAGCCGCAAAAGCAAATTTGCCTAAAATCGCAATGGCAACCAAGTTAACAATGGCCATAATCGCCATCGACAAGTCCGCTAACGTCCAAACGATTTGTAAGTTGGCGAGAGCACCAAACATAATCATCATTAAAACAGTGATTCGATACACGAATAGCGCGGTTACACTGTGATGAATAAAACCGATATTGGCTTCACCGTAATAGTAGCCACCTACAATGGAGCTAAATGCAAAAGTAAAGATCGCAAATGCTAAGAAAATACTAGCCCAAGAACCGAAATGCTGCGCCATTGCAGCTTGAGTGATTTCAATACCTGACAAATCACCTGCTGTTTCTACTGTTGATAGCATAATAATAAATGCTGTACAACTACAAACAACTAATGTATCAAAAAATACGCCTAATAATTGAACAAACCCTTGTTTTACTGGGTGTGAAACATGGGCAGCAGCTGCTGCATTTGGCGCACTTCCCATTCCTGCTTCATTGGAAAATAAACCGCGTTTGACACCGTTCATTATTGCAGCGCCGATTCCGCCTCCAACCATTTGCTCTAATCCAAACGCACTTTTCATAATACTTGCTAATGCTGCGGGTACATCAGCGATATTTGTCACTATCACATAAAGTGCTAAGATAATATAAAACGAGGACATGATTGGCACAATGATTTGGGTAAAGCGGGCAATTCTCTTTACACCACCAAAAATGATGAGAGCCGTAAGAATGGTTACGAATACCCCCATACCAATTGGACTGATACCAAATGAATATCGAAAGGCATTTGTGATGGTGTTCGTTTGTACTGCATTAAAAATCAAGCCAAAACTAAGAATAACAGAAAAGGCAAAGATCCTACTTGGCCATTTCAGTCCAAATTGCTTTTGTATATAATAGCCTGGCCCCCCTTTAAAACCATCACTTGTTCTCACTTTATATATTTGAGCGAGTGTGCTTTCGACAAATGCAGAAGCTCCCCCTAAAACTGCTGCAAACCACATCCAAAAAATAGCTCCAGGACCACCAACTGTGATGGCAATAGCAACACCTGCCATATTTCCAGTTCCAATCCTCGTCGCTGCTCCGATAAAGAAAGCTTGCATTGAAGAAATGTCTTGACTCCCTTTTATTTTTGGGGCTTTTTCAAAAATAGAACGGAAGATCTCTTTTAGTAAGACAATTTGCATAAACTTCATTCTCACCGTAAAGTAGATTCCAATCCCTATTAACATAACGACTAAAATATATGTCCATAAAAAGTCATTTATTGAATTGACAATCGTTTCAAACAAAGCCATCCCCCCTGTAAAATCTGAACATTCTAAATAATGAAAGCGCCTACTTTTATCATAGTAAAAATGTTATGATCTATCTATAGAAGTTTTCTGATTGCATCAATCGGCTCATCCGATTTAGGAGGGATTGACGTTGGAAATAAAGCAACTGATGATGTTCCAAACAGCATCAAAAGTATTAAACTTTACAAAAACAGCACAAATACTTGGCTATGCTCAATCTAGTATCACAGCAAATATCGCTGCATTAGAAGAAGAGCTAGGAACCCCTCTATTTGAAAGGCTTGGAAAAAGGGTCATTTTAACAGAAGCTGGCATGAAGTTTCAAGATTATACGGATAAGATTTTAGGTTTAACAGGAGAAGCATTAGAGGCTGTTGGTGGGATGAGTGAGCCAAGCGGCATTTTGAGAATATGTGCATCTGAAACACAATGTACCTATCGACTTCCTCATATTTTAACGGACTTTCAAACAACGTATCCTAAAGTAGAACTGATTTTTCGTCCCGGAATAGCTGAAAAGGATGTTTTAAATCTATTACTGGAAGGACAAATTGATGTCGCCCTATTATCGATGAATCCTGTCGTATCCTCACATTTAATTGTAAAAGAATTAAAAGATGAACCGATGGCGATTGTATGCTGTCCAACAAATCCATTGAGCAAAAAACAAAAAGTATATCCTATCGATTTAGACGAGCAAAGATTGTTGTTAACCGAAGACTGCGATTATCGTTATGCCTTCGAACACTCTTTGACACAGGCAGGAGCAAAACCGAGAAGTAAACTAGAACTAGCAGATGTAGAAGCCATAAAAAAATGTGTAATGGCTGGTCTAGGAATTGCTGTACTTCCCGAAATTTCTATAAAAAGAGAAATAACAGAAGGCCATATGATTAAAATCAATTGGATGGGACCCTGTCTCACAACGAAAATCCAACTATTCTGGCATAAAAATAAATGGATGTCTCCTGCTTTGAAGGCGTTTGTTGATTTAACAGAGGATTATATACTCAGGCACGACTAACAATTGACATGGAATGTAGCAGAAAAGCTTCATCTTTTTATATGTAACAAACAAAAAAACTTACAGGAAAAATCCTGTAAGTTTTTTTCGATGGATCATTATTTAGAAATCATGCCATGCGGGTCAATCACAAATTTCTTCGCCACACCCGAATCAAAATCGCTATATCCTTTAGGGGCTTGATCTAGGGAAATGACGGTTGCATTAACGGCTTTGGCGATTTGTGCTCTTCCGCTTAAAATAGATTTCATCAAGCTGCGGTGATATTGCATGACAGGGGTTTGGCCTGTCACAAAGGTATGGGCTTTGGCCCAGCCAAGTCCAATTCGCACTTTCAGAGATCCAACTTTTGCATCTTCATCCACAGCACCTGGATCTTCTGTGACGTAAAGTCCTGGAATTCCAAGTTTACCGCCAACTTTGGTAATATCCATAATTGTATTTAAAACAGTGGCTGGTGCTTCTCCTTGATCTCCATGACCTGAAGCTTCAAAGCCGACACAATCGACCGCACAGTCGACTTCTGGCTCTCCAAGGATGTTTGTCATTTGTTCACCGATTCGATCATGTTTTCGTAAGTTAATCGTTTCGCAGCCAAAGCTTCTCGCCTGCTCGAGCCTTTGTTCATTAAGATCGCCGACGATGACAGCAGAAGCGCCAAGGAGCTGAGCGGAATGCGCTGCTGCAAGACCTACTGGCCCTGCACCAGCAATATAGACGGTAGAGCCCGGCTTTACGCCAGCCGTATAAGCACCATGAAAACCTGTCGGGAATATATCAGAAAGCATCGTCAAATCAAGTATTTTTTCCATCGCCTGATCTTTGTCCGGAAATTTGAGTAGCTGGAAATCAGCATATGGCACCATGACGTACTCCGATTGGCCGCCAACCCATCCGCCCATATCTACATATCCATAAGCTGAGCCAGGTCGATCGGGGTTCACATTTAAACACACATGGGTTTTTTGTTCTTTACACATGACGCAGCGACCACAGGCAATATTAAATGGAACTGATACGAGATCACCCTTTTGGATAAACTCTACATCTCGTCCAACTTCAACGACTTCACCAGTAATTTCATGACCAAGGACAAGTCCTTCAGGCGCAGTTGTACGCCCTCTTACCATGTGCTGGTCGCTCCCGCAAATGTTTGTTGTCACCACTTTTAAAATGACGCCATGCTCACACTTACGTCCAACATTGGCTTTAGGTACACCAGGGCCATCTCTTAAAACCAAATCAGGGTATCCAATATCCTCAACTGCTACATTTCCTGCTCCTTTGTAAACGACACCTTTGTTTCCCGACATGTTTTCATTCCTCCCTTTTTGTTTAAAAATGAAGTCTCCCCAAAATTCTCTCTTTCTCGGGCTTTTTCCTTCTTTTAACCGCACATTGACTCAAAAAGTAAGTGACAAATGTCTATCTAGGAGAGAAAAATGTACTTTCCAGTCAAATAAAAAAGAAAATATTGAAAAAAAAGCTAAACATTTGCAGAACATTGTCGATATAAGGAATAAGCCAGACAGGTATCCTTAATCGACAAACAAATTCCTTATATATACTATCATTCCTTACACACCTGGCTGGCCCCTACATATGAAATGAATGCAAAAGACTCTTCTTGTGAAGAGTCTTTTTTATTGACGAATGGTCCATTTCATCGCATGCAAAAAGGCTCCTCTGACGAAGAGCCTTTTTTAATTGCTTGTTCATTACCTGGGAAATATTTTCATCATCATTTTAAGGCTTTGATACAGATGTATGTATCATAATGGTAAACAGAGACGTCTCTAAAGTGATACGCTGAAAAAAGACAGCTGATGTCTTCTTCACTGTACGTTGAAAGAGACTGTGAGCGTTTTTGTTCCTTCATTAGTTCCTGCTTTTGAAAAGATAAGAATACTTCTCCATCCACTTGAAGAACACGATATACCTCTTTCATAACTTGTTCGATATCTGGCAAGTAATAGATGGTCTGCACTGTGAACAATTTATTGAATGATCTGTCTTCAAAAGGTAATTGCTCAGCTCTTCCAAGTGTGATAACGGCTTTTTCCTGCTCGACAAGCCTCTTATGTTTTCTTTTCGCGTATTTTACCATATGACGCGAAGCATCGATTCCATATACTTTTCCTCGATCAAGTTTTTCCGCTACTTTAGATAATGTCATACCTCTTCCAGTACCAATTTCTAAAATCCGGTCGTTTTCTTGTATATTTAAGAGTTGAATCGTCCATTGATTGATATTATGATGATTTTTTTCCATATAGCGGGCAACCCATTTTGAGAACAAGCCCTTTGGTTCCCTCATTTGTTTTCCAATCCAGCTTTGAATCAATGTCAACACCTGCTTTACACCAGTAAATAAAACTATTTACGAATTTTCTTACTTTTCATATCGGCTCTCGCCTAACAAAAGTTAAGACCTAGTCCTAATTTCTTTGTCTTTTATTAGACGGCAACTTTTCTGAAAATGTTTCGCACGTCATGAAAAATATTTAAACAAATAGGCATTTTCATTAATTGTGCTCAGATTGATTTCGTTTTCCGCATGAGCTGCATATTTTATGAATGTATCTTGATTAGATAAAGGTGGTGCTAGATTATGGGCTTTGGCGGTTATTCTGGAGGCTACTGCGGTGGCTACGGTGGCGGTTTTGCAGGCGGATTCGCATTGCTTGTTGTACTGTTCATTTTGTTAATCATCATCGGTGCAAGCTGGATTTGCTAATGTAAAAGGAGCAGGAAACGATAACGTTTCCTGCTCCTTTTCTTTAATACCAATAGGTTGGATAATTGTACATATAGCGTCTGAGCATTTCTTCTTGCTCTCTTTGCATTCTGTATGGATTGCCGTATCCGTGCTTTAAAGAATGCGGAATAGACGCATATCCGTGCCCCACTGATGGAAACCTCATATATGGTGACATCGACATTCATTGATCACCTCACAATCTCCTTTTACGGTTATCATATGTGCAGGTGATCAATGTGGAGCGTGTCTAAACCTGGTCCTTCTCCCTTGTATAACAATCAAGCATTGCAAGCATCATAAACATGTCAATCTCCTCCTTTTCATGTTTTTATTGTCCTTTTTAGTTCATGTACTTTAGTTGTTTCTGCTTCATTTCTTCATAAAACGTTTCGACTTGTTGTTCATAAAGAACGGTTTCAATGTCTTTGTATTTACGTTGGATCGTCAAAGTAATAAAAAATAAATGGATTGTCATATACGCTCACCTCCCTTCAGTTCGCAGCACGCGAAATAGCCCGCAGATCTTCTTTATCAGTTGACCTGCGGGCACACAAAAATGCAGATCAAAAGACAGTGTCTTCTAACCTGCGATGGATGATACGTGAAATCCTCGTTTACTTAAACAGTTTTGTAGCGTGAACCGTAAAAGGTAAAGGAAGGACACGAGCTCTTCCACAGGCTGATGACATGATGAAATTGGTTGTTGAATTGATCACAAGTAGATACGAATAACATATTCTTCAGCCTCCTTTACGTTTTTTATTACTTTGTAAGTATATCCAGCAAGCACCATTTTGTAAACCTGTTTTTAGTAAATTAGATGATTTTTGTGTGTTTGACTAAATTTCTACAGTAATTCTTGTCCGATTATCCAGTGTAATCAAAAAAGTCTCCTCATCATATGAGGAGACTTTTTGCTTAATCTTCATCTAGTTCTTGTAGCTTTTTTTGAAAAAAGATCGCACGTTTCACGCAAAGGAAAGCAGCCAATAGGAAAACACAATCAACTGCCAGCATCAGCATTTTTGGTGATGCTTCTATGTGCTGATTTGGTAAAATCGTACCAATATATAAAAAGGTGCTGACAGCAAGCAAAATAAAAGCGTATTGCTTGTAATCTGTCACTAAACCATCCCACTTTTTCTTCACTTGTTTCACCTTCCCGCTATCAATGTCTATTGATAGCTTACCATAGTGAGAGAAAGCGAGGGACATGTAAATCTATCCATTCGTTACTGCGTCGAGCCCTTGTTCAATATCATGTAATAAGTCATCAATATCCTCAATACCGACAGAAATACGGATTAAACCATCTGTGATGCCAAGCTCTTCTCTACGCTCTTTTGGAATAGATGCATGGGTCATGCGAGCAGGAACAGAGATTAAACTTTCAACCGCCCCTAGGCTTTCTGCGATTGTAAACAATTTTAATTGGCTTAAAAACACGTCGACATTTTCTTCTTTTCCAATATCAAAAGAAATCATACCGCCAAAGCCTGTTGCTTGAGTTTTTGCAAGCTCATGCCCTGGGTGAGCGCTTAAACCTGGGTAATAGACACGTGTAATCGCAGGATGCTGTTCTAAAAACTCAGCGATTTTCTGCGCGTTTTGTTGATGTGCTTCCATTCTTAGTCCGAGCGTTTTCATCCCTCGCATTAGAAGCCACGCATCTTGCGGTCCAAGAATACCGCCTGTAGAGTTTTGAACAAAGTGCAGTTCTTCACCAAGCTCTTCAGTAGCTGTCACGACAAGTCCGCCCACCACATCACTATGGCCGCCTAAATATTTTGTGGCACTGTGCAAGACAATGTCAGCCCCATATGAAATCGGCTTTTGAAAATATGGGGTAAAAAACGTATTATCGACAATCATCAAGATGCCAGCTTCTTTTGTGATCCGGCTTATGGCTTGTAGATCGGTCATTTTCAGCAATGGATTGGTTGGTGATTCAATATAGACGGCTTTTGTTTCTGGTAAAATTGCTTTTTTCACCGCTTCAGGATCACTTGTGTCTACAAATGTGGCTTTAATGCCAATCCGGTTGAGCACCTTTGTCATCACACGATAGGTTCCGCCGTACACGTCGTCAGTCAGTACGATATGATCTCCGCTGTTAAACAGCATCATCACGGCTGTAATTGCAGCCATTCCTGAACCGAATGCATAGCCGTTTGCCCCGCCTTCAAGATCACGAACGACTGTTTCCAGTGCTGTTCTTGTTGGATTCGCAGTTCTGGAATATTCATATCCAGTGTGCTCGCCTGCTTTAGGCTGCTTATAGGTGCTGACTTGGTAAATAGGAACAGACACGGCTCCTGTTTTTTCATCACCAGTGATTCCACTATGAATCATCATTGTTTTTGGCTTCATTTTATTTTCCTCCCTCATAAATACCTTTACTTAGATAACGCTCACTGCTATCAGGAAAAATGGTGACGATCACTGTCCCAGGTGATGCCTTTTTCGCTTCCTCTAAAGCGGCAAATAGAGCGGCTCCAGACGAGCTTCCGATCAGAACACCTTCCTTTTCAGCTGCTTCTTTCACCATTCGGAATGCATCATCGTCACTGACGGTATAAATCTCGTCAAATAAAGTCGATTCCATATAATCTGGAATAAATTCAAGGCCAATTCCTTCCGTTCTATGCGGCCCCGGCTTTCCGCCATTTAAAATAGATCCTTCTGGTTCCACGATCACTGTTTTTAGCGCTTCTTTTTGCTCTTTTAAATAGGCAGCACAGCCTTGAAACGTTCCGCCAGAGCCCGCTCCTGCTACAAACACGTCTATGTTACCCTGGAGGTCAGACCATATTTCTGGCCCGAGCGTTTTATAGTAAGTCAATGGATTTACTTGGTTTTTAAATTGTAAGACACAATACGCATTGACAAGGCTTGCCTCTAGTTCAAGGGCCCGATCAATCGCACCCTTCATCCCATCTTTTCTTGGTGTATGAATAATCTCTGCACCAAGCGCCTTCATGAGCTGTTGTTTCTCTTGACTAAAATGTTCTGGTACACAGAAGATCGGATGCAATTGATGTTTTCTTGCACTTAGCGCAAGCCCGATGCCTGTGTTTCCTGCAGTTGCTTCAATAATGGTTCCGCCTGGGCGCAGTTTGCCCGATGCCAGCGCTTCTTTAATCAGCATATCACCTAAGCGATCCTTAATACTTCCGCCTGGGTTCATCATTTCAAGTTTTGCATAAACATCAACACCTGCCGGCACACCCATCCCTGACAGTTTTAAAAGCGGTGTGTGGCCAATTAATTCCGTAATATCATGTATGACAGCCATATAAATCCCTTCCTTTGTATGGAAAAGAAGGGGGAAACCCCTTCTTTTATTGTGTTTGCTTTATCATACGCAGGACAAGGTCTGTTGAGTGAATCGCTGCTTGCTCTAGAAATTGATCAAAAGAGATATTGGATTCTTTCCCAGCAATATCTGACAACGCTCGAACGACCACAAATGGCGTTTCAAATAGATGGCAAACTTGCGCAACTGCAGCTGCCTCCATTTCCACTGCATACAGCTCTGGAAATTTCTCTCTCACAAACGCGACACGACCAGGATCATCCATAAATGAATCTCCTGTTGCAATCGTTCCTTTTGCCACTTGAATATGATCGATTTCTGAAGCAGATTCCTCTGCCAGCTTCACAAGCTGATCATCTGCGATGAAAGCAGCTGGTAATCCTGGCACTTGTCCATATTCGTAATTAAAGATCGTCACGTCCACATCATGATGTCTAACATCAGTAGAGATGACAATATCACCTACATTTAATGAGTGATGGAAACCGCCAGCTGATCCTGTATTGATCACATAATCTGGCTGAAAGCGGTCAAGCAGAAGTGTTGTGCTGACCGCTGCATTCACTTTTCCAATCCCTGATTTTAATAAAATCACTTCTTTATCTTCATAAACACCTGTTGTAAATTCACAGCCAGCGATGTTTTCTTGTGTGGCATTCTTTAGTTGATCTCTTAAAATCGTCACTTCTTCTTCCATTGCACCTATCACTGCGATTTTCAAATTAAAAACATCCTTTCATTCCCTTTTCTTCGCTTCTACGATCCACACAAAATCATTCATTTGATGAAAAGATGTGCTAAAACCTTCTTCTTCAAAGATTTGCTTTAACACACCTATGGATGGATAGTATTCCGTTTCTAAATCCTCTGCAAGCTGATCGAATCCAGCGGCTTTCGCTTTGTTTATTTCAGCTTGATGTGCTGCTTGATTTTGAAACATTGTATCAGCAAAGACTATTTTACCACCTGAGGGAAGGATGTTGCCATAGGTGTGGATGGCTTGTTTTTTTTCGTCGTCCGTTAAATGATGGAAAGCATATGAACTGACGATCGTATCTGGCTCAAAAGGTGGAGATGGAAACGATAAAAAATCCCCGTCATGAAATACATTTGGTATTCCTTTTTGAAGAGCCGCTTTCTTCATGGCCTCTGAAGGTTCAACGCCAAACACTTTCTTATCTGCTTGAAGCAGTGCCGCTGTTAGGTTTCCTGTGCCGCTTCCAAACTCAATGACATGTTGACCTGCACGGCGAGTAATCTCTTTTAGAATGGCCGGATACCGGCGAAACACTTCTTTATACTGCTCGTCATGACCACTTACAGTGTCATCATAAGATTCAGCCCAATGATCAAATAAAGAAAGAAACTCACGTCCCATTTTTCTTTCCCTCCACTTTATCTATTTATTCCTATCCGTATAGTATGTTTTATTCCGTCGAACAGTTCTTATCCTACCACATCTTCTGATTCTTTCCTACTAAAAAATACTGGGTGGGGTAGAAAAATATTTGCCCTTTTGAATGTGAGAGATTATGATGAATCTAGAGCATGGAGGGATGAATGAAATGGATTTTCAACTGGATTTTTTAAAGGACAAAATTGAATTTTTTGAAGCAACGTCTTTAAAAGAACTTGAACAAAAGATCCAAAAACAAATTGAACATAATCAGGCGATCTTGCTGACTGTTCATTCTGTGAGTCATCAAACGACTGTCATTGATGATAAGATTTTGTATACAGCAGTTGTTCATTTTAAAGCGAATGTCTCATAAAAAAAGATCAGCGTGTAGGCAGTCAGGTCTGTGCGCCGGTGCTAGTCCTTCCTAGACTGCAAAGGTTTTCTATCACGCTGAAAAGAATAAAAAGGCTAAAATGAAGTTCATTTTAGCCTTTTTGCATGCATCTTTTTTATTTTATTTTAATTTTTCAACCTTCACAGGTTTCCAGCCTTTTTCGTCCACCCACGTAATTTCTACACGGTAGCGTTCACCTGTTGATTTATCACGGATGGTTCCTTTTGCATCTTGAGGTCCTCCGTTATTTCCTAACCAAATAACAGTCATTTGGTCTTCTGAGATTCCTGTCGCATAGGACATGGCTTTGATCATTTCTTTCCAGTCTTTTGAGTTAGCATCATAGGTTGCTGTATGTGATCCCGATTGCTCTGTTCCTACAGGCTCCCAGTTATCGTTTTCATATGTTTTGTCTACGTCACTTGTTTTACCGCCATCTGTTTCTGTGGCATCTTTTAACGCATCTTTGTTTGGCTCTTCTTCATCATCTGTTTTCTTTGTATCGTCTTTTTTGTCAGATGAATCGTCTTTTTTTGCATCCGCATCATCGGATGTATCTTTCTTTTGATCTTTCACATCTTCTTCTGAGTTTTGTTTATTTTCACTCGATGCAGGTGCTGTTTTGGATGGTTCGTCTGCTACATTTGTATCTTTCGGTTTATTAAAAATTAACAAACTCGATGCGACAACCAAAATAAGCACCACAACGATACCAATTAATATGTTAAGCACCATATTCGCCTTTCTGCGCTTATCACGATGTTCAAATCGAGAATTTCTACTCAAAATCTCTGCACTCCTTTGCCTCTGTTCCCTAAGTCGTTACTATTCTAACATGACATGAAGGGATGTTCTATGTCTGTTTCTTTTCAATTTCATTGACCTTTTTTACAATATCATAAAACGCTTCATTTGTCTTAGCCCGGCCACTTGCCTCATCAAGGTGAACAACGACGAGAGCGTATTTTGGTTTTTCTGCCGGAAAATATCCGGCAAACCACTTGTGATAAAGTGGATTCCCCTGTTTATCTTTGCTGCCGGTTTGGGCAGTGCCTGATTTCCCTGCTATATGGAACGGCAGGTCTTGAAATCTTCTTCCTGTTCCTTTGTCAGAGGTCACCACCTGCCTTAAGTACTTTTGCAAGGTTTGAGCTGTATAGCGGTCAATACTGTCACCATCAGGTCGTTTGTTTTGAAAGGATAGCATCGTTGTTCCGTTTTGATACATCACTTTATCTGCAATCCTCACTTCTTTTCGTTCTCCGCCCCTTGCAATCGTTGCCATCATATTGGCAATTTGTAAGGGGGTTATTTTGACATTTTTTTGACCAATTGCCGTTTGCGCAATGGCTTTTTTGACATGCTTGTCTCTTTTATCTCCCCACACACTGCCTGTTTCTTCACGATCAAACTGTTTGAATTGTTGCTTATGGTATACATCCCCTTCCCAGCCGGCTCGATCCACAAGCCCAAGCTTTGAAGCTGTCTTTTCAAGGATTTGATCATCTGTTTGGATGAGCTGCTCAGCGAGTGTCGCAAATGTATAATTACAGCTTTGCGCAAAGCTTTCAGACAGATTCAGTACTTCCTGCTTTCCTTCTGGCTCTCCATATAAATTCTTTCGACAATCATACATCGTTTGTGGCTGGTTCAAATTTTTTTCAATCGCTGCGGCAAGTACGACCGTTTTAAATACAGAACCGGGAGCCATTGCGGTCAGCATGTAATTTCTTGCCTCATGCCGGTTTTTGCTGGTCACATTTGGAACACTCGCCATCGCCAGCACACTGCTATTTTGAATGTCGAGCAGAACCGCTCCGCCTTTTTCAACCCCTTGCGCTTTGAGAGCATTCTCCATTTCCCTCTGCATGTCTTCGTCCATAGTTGTCTGCACTTGCAGCGGATAAAACGAATGAGCTTCTGCTGTATATTTGACGTCCATCCCAAACAAAGGGTTTCCCCTTCCGTCCACATGATATAACAATTTTGTGTCTTGCTCTGGTAATAGAAATTCGTCAAATGTACTTTCCAAACCGAATGTACCGATCTCAGTGCGGATTGAAAGTTCTTTTTTGTCCGGATAACGCTTTCTCAAGAGTTCTGGATTCTCACTTGTGAAGCCTAATGTGTGGAGGGCAAGTCTTTTTTTGTCCTTCTCTTTCATATATACGCCGTAAACACCTGAATATTTCATATCATTGATGTCTTTCAGCTTTTTTTTCGTCATATCATCTTTTAAAATGAGTGGTTTCTTCGTTTCTGTCAACTGGCTTTTCAGTTCATCTTCTTTCATCTCAAGTATAGAAGCGGTTTGCTTTAAGTGAGGGAGGTCATATTGCAGGAATGGAAATATGATGACCGCTGGCTCTTCCTTTGTGAGAAGTGCCTCGCCGTTTCGATCTAAAAATTCGCCGCGTCCGTCTGAAATGACTACTTCTTCTGTCCGCTGCCTGACACTTTCTTGGATCAAATTAATATCAAGCTTTGAAAAAGATTCTGTGAAAAACAACTGAATTTCCGCTAATCTAAATAGGAGACCGAGCAATAATATAAAAATAATGGCACCTGTCCATTGGATTCTTCTTGTTTTCAGCATAAAAACACCTCGTCCCTATTGTTGACGAGGTGTTCATCGTATAAACGTAATTATGAAATTTTTACAATTTGGACGAACATTTCTCCGCCAGGTGTTTGAACCGTGACTTTGTCGTCTACTTGTTTGCCTAAAAGACTTTTTGCAATTGGTGAATCGTTTGAAATTTTGCCTTCAAACGGATCAGCTTCTGCACTTCCTACAATCGTATAAGACTCTTCTTCACCGTCCGGTAATTCAACGAATGTCACCGTTTTACCGAGTGAAACAATATTTGAGTTACCTTCATCTTCAATAATTTTGGCATTACGAATCATATTATCAAGCGTTGTAATACGACCTTCTACAAACGCTTGCTCTTCTTTAGCAGAATCATATTCCGAGTTTTCAGAGAGGTCTCCAAAACTTCTAGCGATTTTAATACGCTCTACAACCTCTTTACGTTTAACCGTTTTCAAATATTCAAGCTCTTCTTCTAATTTGCGCTTTCCTTCTTCTGTCATTGGAAATACTTTCTCTTGTGCCATGAATCATTCACTCCTTCTATTAATCCTCATCATACAAGCTTTCTGCATGTGAGTGACGACTGAAATATACAAGAATGAGGACATATTCCGGCCCTCATTCCTTCTGTCCCATATTCGTAAAAGTCCATCTTACATGGCGTCCCTTTTAGATGCAACTATTATGCCTTTTTATTAGGCAGGAACAGCAGCGGTCTCATGATGATGTATTATCTTCATCGCACAAACTGTGGAAAGGCACAGGAAGCTCCTGTACCTCGTTCGGCCATTTCGATCATATGTAGAAGAATAGCTTATCCATTCTCCATCTTCCAATACATAATATGGTCAGTGTACGATATGTCTATGCTATATTATTACAAAATTGCATTTTGATCAAGAATTGTTTGAAAATTTGTGATGATTTGTTTGTCGTTTTTTTAATATACTTTTACAAAGCAGGAATAACTGAAACTTTCAGCATCCCATCGTGATTTTCCTGTCTCCATTTCGCAGCATTGTTTTCCTATCATATCAAATCTTTTATTCAGGGGGCTGCTTCTTACATTGCTCACCAATGATTTCGGACTAGCCATTACTAAAGTATTGACTACAAGAGCATGATGTTGAAAAGACCTTTACGTCGTAAAGGTCTCAGATTGTTGACAAAGGGCTAAAATGAACTTTATTTTAGCCCTTTGTCTTCTTTTTTCAGCGTGATAGAAAACCTTTGCAGTCTAGGAAGGACGAGTACTGGCGCGGAGCGAATTTGTCATTCGTGAGCACCAGCACGCAGGACTGACAAAGAATGCGAGGGTTTGTCTACACGCTGAGACCTTTACATCGTAAAGGTCTTTGTTCTTCTCCACCATTTACTCTCCGCGGTTTTGAAGAATCGTTTGAATTTTTGTCACCATGAGATCAATGGCCACATGATTTTGACCGCCTTCTGGGATGATGATATCCGCGTATCGTTTTGACGGTTCAATGAATTGATTGTGCATCGGTCTGACGACAGATACATATTGTTCAATCACGGAATCAATCGATCTGCCTCTTTCTTTCGTATCACGTAAAATACGGCGAATGATCCGAAGATCTGCATCAGTATCCACATACAGTTTAATATCCATTAAGTTTCTTAGACGTTCGTTTTCAAGAGCAAAGATTCCTTCAACGATGATGACATCTTTGGGTTCAACATGTACCGTCTCTTCTGAACGTGTGTTTAGTTTAAAATCATAAATCGGTTTTTCAATGGACTCGTACTTTAGCAGCGCTTCTACATGCTCAATCATCAGGTCATTGTCAAATGCAAGCGGATGATCATAATTGGTCAGCAGGCGCTCTTCAAATGGCATATGACTTTGATTTTTGTAATATAAATCTTGCTGAAGCATGAGGATTGAATGTCCTTTAAATTTTTCGTAAATGGAATTGGTGACGCTCGTTTTACCTGAACCCGAGCCGCCAGCGATTCCAATCACCACTGGTTTTTTCCCCATGTGCCGGTTATTTCCCCTTTCTCATCATGTTGCTAGGGTATACTTTTTGATCAAGCTTAAATTTCACAATTTGCAGTGGATGACGAGCGGCATCGAGTTCGTTCCCTTTTTCGTCCCAAATCGTCTCAATCTTGCATGTGAAATTTTCGATTTCTGGACCGAAAAATTCAACTTCGTCGCCAGCTTTAAAGAAATTACGCTGCTGTAATGTGACAATTTGTTCTTGTTCATCATAATGAAGTACAAGTCCGACGAAATCAAAGGTCGTTTTCTTTCCGTGAATGCCAAACATTTGTTCATCCGTTCCTGGTACACCTTCAAAAAAGGCAGGAGCCGTGTCACGGTTGGCACATTTGTCTAATTCATCGAGCCATTCTTGTTGAATGACGAAATTGTCTGGATCCGCACAGTAAGCATCAATGACTTTACGATAGACACTGACAACTGTTGCTACATAATGAATGGACTTCATTCGTCCTTCAATCTTTAAGCTGTCAATTCCCATTTCGATCATTTGCGGTATGGATTCGATGAGTTTTAAATCTTTTGGACTCATCGCAAATGGTGCATCTTCTTCACCGAATAAAGGCGCTTCCTCAGAGCCTTCTAGTTTATAAAGATCATAATCCCAGCGGCAAGATTGGCAGCAGCCTCCGCGGTTTGAATCTCTCGCTGTCATATGGTTACTGAGCACGCAGCGGCCAGAATAAGCAATACACATCGCCCCGTGAATGAACGTTTCGATTTCAATATCCACTTTTTCTTTCATTTCTTTAATCTCTAGGGCGCTTGTTTCACGTGCAAGGACCACACGCTCAAGCCCTTCTTCCTTCCAAAACTGCACAGCTTTCCAATTTGAAAGAGATTGCTGTGTGCTCAAGTGAACTTCAAGTTTTGGAGCTACTCGTTTGCATGTTTCGATGATGAGTGGATCAGCGACAATAATTCCCGCTACACCCGCTCCTTCAATCCCTTGAAGATATTCTTCCAGCCCGTCCATGTTTTCGTTGTGGGCGAAAATATTCGTTGTCACATAAATGCGAGCACCGTATTTGTTCGCAAATGCGACACCTTCTGCCATTTCTTCGATTGAAAAGTTATCTGCATTTGAACGAAGTCCAAATTCTTTCCCGCCAATAAAAACAGCGTCCGCTCCATAATGCACAGCAATTTTTAGTTTTTCTAAGTTACCTGCTGGCGCTAGCAGTTCTGGTTTTTTTGTAATGACACGTTTTCCATCGATCACTTCAGAAATTCCATCTTTTAAAAGTGCCATTTCCTCTGCCTCCTTTTATCTTAATAAACCGTTTCTTTAAAGAAGAATCCTGTATCGATTGAGCGGTTGACAGGCTGGATCTGTTCAATACGCTCCAGCCATTCATCTTTCTGATCTTCATAGGCTTCCTTATCAGTCACTAGTAAATCAATGGCTTTTCGATAGAGGGATGTCACCTCTGTCATATAAGAAAGTGACTTTAAAATTCCGTCAATTTTAAATGAGTCAATGCCTGCGTCGACAAATTCTTCTAATTCATCAATCATACATACATCATTTGGACTCATAATGTGAGTGCCATTTTCATCCTCAAAAATAGGATATTTGTTTTGACGCTCCTGGTCGTGAAGGAATAGACCTTCTTCCATATTTCTTCCTTCCACGTCCATTTGTTTGCCTTGATATTCAAAATAGTTGCCAACAAGTGTCCGTTTCGATTGGAACATACAGGTCATGCCGTGGACTTGAATTTCAATCTCCACTTCAGCGTTTTCTTTGATATCAATCACGCTATCCATATTGAGTTCTTTGGCAAGAACAGCACGTGTTGCGCCTTTTCTGCCCCAGTAGTTACAAGTGTAATAGTTTGTCCCAGTTGTTTCTGTACTCCAGTGCAGATTCAGGTTGACACCTGTTTCTTTTGCGGCCATGATCACTGCCGGATCTCCAAAAACGACACCATCCACGTTTAACCCATCGAGAAAGGTTAAATAATCTCCAAGCAGTGCCACACGGTCATTATGAAAAATCGCATTCATGGCGACATATACTTTTTTGTGATGTGCATGTGCGAGTTGAACCGTTTGTTTCACATCTTCTCTTGAAAACTCACCTGCAAGACGGATTCCATATGTTTGTTCACCTATTAAAAATGCGTCAGCACCCGCTTCAATGAGCGGCAGTACATCCGACACCTTGCTTGGCGTCACAAGCAATTCTGGTTTTTTCATGATTGGTCACCTCTTTTTGTACTAATAGCGATCCCATCTCCAACCGGAATGATACACGTTTGGTAGTCAGGATTTGACATCAGCCATTGATTGTATCGATCAATTTTGCCTATTAATTGTTTTTTTCGTTTATCTTCAATTTCTTCTTCATAATTTGTCGCAACTAAGCCTTTAAATAATACGTTGTCTGTAATAATCATTCCGTCATCGGACAGCATCGGTTCAAACAGCTCAAAAAAGCGTTGATACTGGCCTTTTGCCGCATCAATGAAGATCACATCATAGGACGCCATCGTCTGAACCGTTTTAGCTGATTCGATCGCATCGCCAAAAAACACGTGAATTCTATCTTTGAAATGTAATTCTTCAATATTCCGTGTCGCTTCCTCATAACGTTTTGCATTTCGCTCAATCGTATAGATTTCAGCATCTGGCAGAGCTTCTGCCATTCGAATCGCTGAATAGCCAATCGCTGTCCCAACCTCAAGAATCTTCTTCGGTTTTTTCAAAGAAAGCAGCTGCAATAACAGTTCAATGCTCACCTTTTCCATGATTGGCACATGATGCTCTTTCGCATACTCCTCTAATTGAGCGATGGCATCAGGACTCGGCTCAATTAAATCTTCAATATAATCATTTATTTGATCATCTTCGATTGTCATTATATGTCTAGCTCCTTCATGACCTGAAAAAGAAGAGTCCTGCCTGCTGCAGCTCTCTTTCTCGTCAATCTTTCGTTCATCTAAGTAAAAACAACCCGATATATTTTACCACAAAGATGTGGTAATTGCGAACCTATAAAATGGATATAACAACGAAAAAAAACTGCAGGCAATTTCACCATTGTCTACAGTCTTTTTCCTCTCACATGGGCGTTAGTTGCTGCCTGTGATGTATTTCGCTTTCGCTTTGTTGTGCTCATTTAACGTTTTCGTAAAGACGACTTCGCCATTTTTCTTTGCTAGGAAGTAAACAAAATCTGTTTTCTCTGGATGGAGTGCTGCTTTCCAAGAAGATTCTCCAGCATTGGCAATAGGTCCAGGCGGCAGCCCTTTGTTTGTATACGTATTATATGGTGATTTTACTTTTAAATCTTTGTAATAAACACGGGATTTATGCTCGCCAAGCGCATAAAGAACGGTTGGATCTGTTTGAAGCGGCATATCCTTTTTCAACCGGTTATAAAACACACTTGATATTTTTGACCGGTCTGTTTTTTCAGTTGCTTCCATTTCTATCAGGGATGCCATCGTTAGGACATCATGGATGGACATCTTTCTCTTTTTCATGTCCTTTTCATACGTTTTTACATATTGATCTGTTTGTTTAATCATTGTGTCAATGATGGTTTCAAGTGATTCATCCTCACGATAAAACGGATACGTCGCCGGGAATAAATATCCCTCTAACGGATGCTTGACCTGTTTCCCGTTCACTTGTGATGTCACCGTTTTCGGGTATTTTTTCATCAATTTTTTAATAAAGGCTGGATCATCCAGCTTCGCTTCAACTTCCTTCGCTGAAAAATTCGTCTGGTTTGCGATAATAGCTGCAATATCAGACAACTGTTTCCCTTCAGGTATCACAAGCTGAAATGCGTAATCTGTCCCGCCAGATGTCAGCTTTTGAATCAGCTGATCCGCATCCATTGTTTGTTTGAGATGAAAATAGCCCGCTTTAAAGCCTGATGCTTTTTTGTACTTTGCATAGTAAGTGAAAATCGTGTCATTTGAAATCAGCTCATTTTCTTTTAAAATGCTCGCAATTCCACTGACAGATGTCCCATTTGGAATATGAATATTAATGGTTTGTTTGCTTTTTTGATCGACCGGCCCGAGTGCTGATTTTACATATAAAAAACCTGATAATGCTGCAATGATGATCACAGCAAGTACAGATAACAGGACGATCCCCATTTTTCGTTTAAAAAATGGTCGTTTCTTTTGTTCTGAAAACATGCATGGCCCTCCTCACATCTAGCTTTTATAGTACATGATTCGACGGAGTTCGGCAATTACTTGCTCATGCATGTCATGACAGAACTTGCCATAGTGTGGCTAAACCGACACCGCCTCCACTTCCAATTGCAGCCATGACATAGCTTCCATTCGGTAGGGCGCGGGCTTCGTAAAACAGTCTCACCATCATAGCAGCTCCCGAGGCGCTATATGGATGCCCAAGACAAAGCGCACCGCCTCTTTTATTGATACGGTCATAAGGAATACCTAGTGTCCGGGCAATGAGCACTACTTTGAGCGCAAACGCTTCATTGATTTCAAAAAGTGCAACATCTTCTATCTTCACCTGTTCTTTATGTAAAAGTTTCTTGATTGCATCAATTGGTGAAGCAGCAGGATAATGCGGGTCTATAGCGGTCACGGCACTCCCGATATACCGCAGCATAGGGCTGAAGCCTTTTGCCTCCGCTTCCGCTCTTTCCATCACAACGACGGCAGCTGCACCATCTGCTTCTTTACAGCTATTGGTCACAGTCACAGTACCTTTGCCTGGTAAAAAGACAGGTTTTGCCCGCTTTATCAAGCTTGCAATCGGTCTTATTTTAGCTGCCGCTTCATCTGTACTCATCCCGCTAATCGGAACAATTTCTTCTGAATACGTTCCTTGCTTGAATGCGGTTATACTTCGTTCCCAGCTTAAAAGTGCATAGTCATCTTGCTCTTGTCTCGCAACTGAAAATCTCGACGCCGTCAGCTCTGCCGCTTCCCCCATATGAGGGTCCCCTATCCACTCTGGAGAAAAGCGGGCCCTTTCTTTCATTGGTGACCGAGAAATGCTTTCCGTTCCACCAGCGATATACATTGATCCCTCCCCCGACTGAATCATGATGCACGCCGTTCTAATGGCTTCAAGACCGGAAGCACACTGCCTATCAATGGTCATACCCGGAATATGTAATGAAAGCCCTGCTTCTAACGAGGACAGACGGGCAATGTTGCCACCACCCCCGACGACATTGCCTAAAATGATGTCATCTGGCTTGGTCACGTTTGAAAAATGCTGGATCAAGGGCGCGGCTAGATGCTCTGGCTGGTAATCCTTCAACATTCCATTTTTCTCACCGAAGGGCGTCCGCTTCGCTTGTACGATCACGGCTTGCATGATAATTGTTCCTCCGCCCACTTTTTCATACTGGCACGAGCGATTTTCCCTCCTGATGTTTCGATCATTTTGTCCGTGACGAGCCATTTTTTTGGTACTTTGTATGCCGCTAATGTTTCTTTTACAGCTTGCCGAATGGTTTTTGTTTGCTGTACATTCTCAATAATGGCAACAGGGATTTCGCCCCAATATGGATCAGGAAGTCCAATCACGATTGACCGATTCACCTCTGGCTGTTCATTCAGCACACGCTCAATTTCCTCTGGAAAAATATTCAGTCCCCCATAGACAATCATGCCATTCTCTCGGCCGCTCATATACAAGTAACCATCTTCGTCGAGCCACCCCATGTCATATACGGTCAGCCACTCTTCGGGCGGCTTTTCATCTTGTAAATAGCCTGAAAAAGACATTGGGCTTTTCACATAAATTCTCCCTATTTCATTTGACTTGCAAACGGTTTGATCTGCCCTCCTGACTTCAACCTGAATAGAAGGAAAAGGTTTTCCGACAGAAGTAGGTTTTTGCAGAAAGTCATCAGAAGATAAATAGGAAACAAAACTCAATTCTGATGTTCCATAAAAATCAAAAAATGTGATGTGAGGATAGCGGTTGACGAGCTGTTTTTTTGAAGAGTTTCCCCAATCTGCACCAGAAGACAGGACAAGAAGCGGATTCTTTCCGAAAGCATCCATTTGCAGTAACGATTCTGTCATGGTCGGAACCGTATAAATAGCCGTGATGTCTCCTCTTTCTAAGATGTTTTTTGCTTTCTCTGGCACAAATTTTTCTAACAATGTCACGGTGCCCCCGAAATAAAGTGTGCTGATCGCGCCGTATAAAAAATGAGAGGATAAAAGTGTGCCCAAAATCAGTACATGATCTTGATGTGTGATCCCAAAGACGGATGTTGTCATTTGAAAGCTCTCGATCCATGACTGCTGGCGTCTTATAAAGGCTTTTGGCGATCCCGTTGATCCTGAAGTAAATCCCATATAAAAAGCAGGATCTTCCTCCGGTTCACCTTTGTTCGATTGAACGTTTATGCTGAGGCTGATTCTTTCTTTCCATTCAGATAAAGAGAGCACTGGCATGTCCAGCTTGTACTTTTCAATCCTTTTGATATATCGATCTTCCACAATGACAAGGTCCGCGTCGCTTAATAAGAGCTTTTCTGCGCATTCCTTGTCACTCCACCGCGGATCAAGAGGCACCGCTGTCCATCCTGCAGAAGCTGCGCCAGCAAATAGTTGGAGAAACGGAACACCATTTGATACTAAAAAAGCGACTCTTTTTTGCTGATGAGGCGTTTCTTTTAACCATTGTGCAGATGACTGCACACGCTCATGCCAATCTTCATAAGTGATCTTCTCTTTTTCATCTATGATCGCCATCTGACCTGGCTTCACTTTTGCATGAGCTGCATAGCTTTCCGTCATTCTCATCAAACTGCTCGCCTCCCTCTATGTAAGTCCCTTTTTCGATATGACATCGCTTGAATGATTTTCACCGTGAAGACGGCACATATCCCTGCTTTGATCAGATCACCCGGTAAATAAATGACGCTGAACAGAGCTGCTTGCGTGATCTTTATATGCATCATCACAGCTTGAAAGGGAATTCCGCTTATATATAATATCCCGATACTGCATACCGCATAGATCAAAAATAGTCGTAAGGCCGTCACTTTCTTCAGCCGGTTCAGCCACAGGCTGATCATAAAGGCAGCCACTGGATAAGCAAGTAAAAAACCACCGCTTGGCCCAAAAAAGACCCCTATTCCGCCTCTCCCTCCAGATAAAAGAGGTGCGCCTGCTGCCACTATTAGAAGAAACAGAAGTAAACTAATCAGCGCTTGCTTTGGTTTTAACAGCCCTCCAGCAAGCAAAAGACCTGCGGTTTGTAAGGTGATTGGTACAGGTGTAAACGCAAGAAAAATAGGCGGAATCAATCCTAACATCCCAATAACTGCTGTCATTAATGCCATTTGCATCATATCGTGAATTTTCAATTTTCATACCCCTCACTCGATTCATTGTTAAAAATAGAGTATAAGGTACAGTTCATTATGTCAACTTAAAATAATTTAAAGTTGACATAATGAACGTAAAAAAGAATTAACTTAATATAAAACTTTAATTCCTCTAGGCTTGAAATTGAATGTCGGCATTAACATCATGTCTTTAAATTAAACTTAAATTAACTGTAGATCTATTTATTTCCTGATTAACTAAATGCTATTATTTTCTTGATAAGGATATATTTCATTAATACCTATATCTTAGTGAAAGTACATACTGGAGGAAACACATTTTGCGTAAAATCTTTTATATTTTAATGATACTAATTGGTTCAGTAACTCTTTTATATCTAGGCGGATGTAGTCAAAAAAAGACCGTTTCAGAAGATCATAAAATAGAGTTTAAAATTGAGGACAAAGAATTTGGTCATACAACTATGCTCAACTATCTTGTGACAAACTCTGTTTCAGCCATTGGAGATCGTTTATTTTTAAGTGTAGATGACCATAGTCCTTCAAAGATGGCAAATAAAGTAGTTGAATTTAATAGAAAGACACAGAAAAGCAACATACTATTTACAACCACTTTCGAGCGTTCTTCCATTCAAGGTTTAAAAGCTAATAAAGACTGGGTCGTTTGGATTGACAGTGATGAATTAGGCGGACAGATGAATTATTACGTCATGAATTTGAGCACACAAGAGATAGAGTCGATCAAAAAGAATAACACTTCGGAGACATTAAGTGACACTCTTGAATTAACAGGTCATCGTGCAGTGTGGATATCTCATGATGAAGAAAAGGATGCTACTCATATTTATATGAAAGATCTCAAAAAAAAGCAGACAAAAAAGCTCTTTAAACTAGACTCAATGAATAACGCCCATCTCTCTGTTCACAATGATAAGCTTCTCTTTTTTAATAAAGACAATGGAAAGCAGCAAGCATACATTTACAATCTGACTACTGAGTCGCTTAAAAAAATCCCATTAAATCAAAGTTTAATCAATAATAGTCAACTCATTAACGATCATCAATTTGTTTACGAGAAGGCTTTTACTGACTCGGAAGGAACAATCAATAAAAACCAATTAATCTTTTATGACATAAACACAAAACAATCTAAACTAATTAAGAACACTGACTCGGATATCGGATCGATCGTGATTGATGATCATAATCGATTTTTCGTCGAAACAGATGAACCTAAAAAGAGTGGTTACACGATACTTAAAAAGAAGAACGATTCCATCAAAAAAATTGGTTCACTAAAGAAAGAAAATCATTTTCATTTAACATTTGATCATGGTCTTTATTTACTTAACTTTCAAAATGCACAACGAAATAATCAAAAGTTAACCATCACTTCAAAGCTTCCATAAATAATAAAAGGCCTGTGATCATGCAGATAACTCTCATCTGCTTCACAGGCCTTTTATTCGTTCTATTCTTCTTCGTCTTCTTGATCTAAGAACGTATTTAACGTTTCTTCAATCATGTCCCACTCTTCATCCGTTTCAATTGGCTCTAATTCGCCATCTTCACCGTCTTCGTTTGGTGTGAAGCTTGATGCATGAATTTCAATTTCTTCGTTATCTTGTTCAGAAATTGGGTAGTAAAGAACATATGATTTGTTAAAATGGTCGCTTTCAAAAGTAAATAGTACTTCGCAAAGCTGCTCATTTCCATTATCATCAACGATTGTAATTTGCTTTTCTCCGTGTTCCATTTGATTCACCTCATTTTAATTTAAGCTGTCTAAATACCCTTGAAGGATCATAACAGCCGCCATTTTATCAATGACTTTTTTACGCTTTTGTCTGCTCACATCTGCAGAGATGAGCATTTTTTCTGCTGCCATCGTTGACAGACGCTCGTCCCAAAGCACAACAGGAACATTGTACGTGTTTTCTAACACTTTCGCAAATGATTGGCTGGCCTCGCCTCTTGGACCGACCGTACCGTTCATATTTTTTGGAAAACCAAGGACAATTTTATCCGTTCCATATTGCGAGACGATCTCAGACAGGCGGCTGAGACCAAAGTCTCCGCCTGCTTCATCAATTTTAATGGTTTCAATCCCTTGAGCTGTCCATCCCATTTCATCACTGATTGCCACACCAAGGGTTTTCGTGCCTAAATCTAAGCCTAAAATTCTCATGTTTTACGCCTCTTTATGTGTCTCTAAGTACGATTTAACCAATTCCTCAATTAATTCGTCTCGTTCTAGTTTACGAATTAGGTTGCGTGCATCCTGATGTCTTGGAATATAAGCAGGGTCGCCTGACAGCAAGTATCCGACAATTTGATTGATCGGGTTGTATCCTTTTTCTTGGAGTGCGTCATAAACTGTTATGAGCACTTCATTCACATTGGTTTCAGCTGAATCATCAGAGAAGTTAAACTTCATTGTCTTATCAAATGAACTCACTGCTTCTTGCACCTCTCTTCCAACATTCTACTAGCAAGCTTTTTTCTAACCGCTCATCTAATACCATTATTCTACACTACATTGACTGATTATAAAACGGATTTGACAGATTCTTCGACAGTTGCCAGTGCTTCTTCAAGCTTTTCTGGCTGTTTCCCGCCTGCTTGTGCCATATCTGGGCGTCCGCCTCCGCCTCCGCCGCAAATTTCAGCTGCCTGCTTCACAAGTTTTCCTGCATGAAGACCTTTTTCAATGACATCTTTTGTCACACCGGCTGAAATGTTGACTTTTCCATTTTGAACGGCACCAAGTACGATGACAGCTGAACCTAATTTCGCTTTTAATTCATCAACCATCGTTCTTAAATGGTTCATGTCTTTGGCGTTTACTTTTTCAGTTAACACGTTCACTCCGCCAACTTCGATAACTTTTTCCAAAATAGAGCCAGCTTCTGCTTGACTTAATTTCGCAAGAAGTGATTCGTTTTCTCTTTGAACTTCTTTTAAATCAGCCTGCAAGGAAGCGATGCGTTTTGGTACATCTTTTGTATTTGATTTCAGTTCATTAGCTGCCTTTTCTAAAATCGCAAGCTGATCATTTAATTCTTCATAAGCACCTTTACCTGTTACAGCCTCAATACGGCGTGTTCCAGCACCAATACCCGATTCAGATGCAATTTTAAACAATCCGATCTCCGCAGTGTTTTGAACGTGACAGCCTCCGCATAACTCGATGCTGTAATCACCCACTTGCACAACACGGACAATATCGCCATACTTCTCGCCAAACAGCGCCATTGCGCCCATTTCTTTTGCTTCAGCAATTGGTTTCAGGTCAATGGCAACCGAAATGCCTTCCCAAATCTTTTCGTTGACGATTTTTTCAATTTGTGACAATTCTTCTTTTGTTACTTGTCCAAAGTGAGAAAAGTCAAAGCGAAGTCTGTTTTCATTCACAAGTGAACCCGCTTGGTTAACGTGGCTGCCCAATACATCTTTTAGCGCTTGGTGCAAAAGATGTGTCGCTGTGTGATTTTTCACAATGCCTTTTCGAAGCGCTGATTCGACTTCTGCAGTGACTTCAATGCCTTTTTGAACCGTACCACTTACGACGACTCCTTCGTGGACATGCTGGCCGTTTGGCGCCTTTTTCACATCTTTGATATCAATGATCGCTTCGGCACTTTTTAACGTTCCTTTATCCGCCACTTGTCCGCCGCTTTCCGCATAGAAAGGTGTTTCATCTAATAAAATTTGCACCGTTTCCCCTTCGTGTGCTTCTGTGACAATTTCACCGTTTTGAAGCAATTCGATAATACGAGCATCTGCAGTTAAATTTTCGTAGCCAACAAACGTACTTTCTGCTTTTATATCGCCTAAAGCCCCGCCTTGAACCTGCATACTGCCCACATCTTGTCTGGCATTTCTTGCACGTTCACGCTGCTTCTCCATTTCTAGCTGGAAGCCTTCACGATCGACTGTCATGTTCTCATCTTCAGCATATTCTTCTGTGAGTTCGACCGGGAATCCATATGTGTCATAAAGCTTAAACACATCTTTACCGGAAATTTGTGAGCTGCCATTGTCTCGTTCTTTTTTGATCACTTCTGATAAAATGGCTAACCCTTCATTCAGTGTCTCATGGAAACGCTCTTCTTCATTTTTGATCACTTTTGCAATAAATTCTTCTTTTGCTTGAACATCTGGATAGAAATCCTTCATGATCTCCGCAACAACTGGAACTAGATCATACATGAATGGACGGTGGATATGGATCGTTTTTGCATAACGCACAGCACGGCGCAGCAAACGTCTTAACACATAACCTCGGCCTTCATTAGAAGGAAGCGCTCCGTCACTGACGGCAAAGGCAACAGTACGAATATGGTCAGCAATGACTTTAAATGCTGTGTCTTTTTCTTTTGACTCCCCATAGCTTTCTCCAGAAATCGTTTCTACTGCACGAATAATCGGCATGAACAGGTCTGTATCAAAGTTCGTCGGTACGTTTTGAATCACAGAGACCATACGCTCAAGACCCATTCCTGTATCAATGTTTTTCTTCGGAAGCGGTGTATATGTACCATCTGGATTATGGTTAAATTCAGAAAAAACAAGATTCCATACTTCTAGATAACGTTCATTTTCTCCGCCTGGATATAATTCAGGGTCGTTCATGTCGTTGCCATATGCTTCGCCGCGATCATAGAAAATTTCTGTATTCGGACCACTTGGCCCCTCGCCAATATCCCAGAAGTTGCCCTCTAGACGAATAATTCGTTCCTCAGGGACACCCATTTTATCTCTCCAAAGAACATATGCTTCTTCATCCTCTGGATGTACCGTTACAGATAACAGATTCGGATCAAAGCCAATCCACTCGTCACTTGTGAGGAATTCCCAAGCCCATTCGATTGCCTCTTCTTTGAAATAGTCTCCAATAGAGAAGTTGCCCAGCATTTCAAAAAACGTATGATGGCGTGCTGTTTTCCCTACATTTTCAATGTCATTTGTACGAATTGATTTTTGTGCGTTGCAAATACGTGGATTCTCAGGCACGACGCGGCCATCGAAGTATTTCTTTAATGTTGCCACCCCGCTGTTAATCCATAAAAGTGTTGGATCGTCATGCGGTACGAGGGACGCACTCGGTTCGACAGCATGTCCTTTTTCTTTAAAAAAATCTAAAAACATTTGACGTACTTGAGCTGAAGTTAAAGTTTTCATCATAAATCCTCCCTTTTTATTCTCAATCTTCACACAAACGAAAAAACATCCCGCCCTATGCAAGCAAAAAACTACTTACACAGGGACGAGATGCTCTCGCGGTACCACCCTGATTATAGACATATGCGTCTATCACCTTCACATCCGATAACGCCGGAAGAGAGCGGCAGTGTTTATCTGCACTCGGGACTAGCTTCCGTTAAAGGTCTGATAAGGCTTTTCTCAGCAAACAAAGCCTCTCTCTGCAACAGCTTTTTAACGTACTCGGGTCCGTCATTGAATTCAATATGTATGAATCGAAATTATTATAGACAACTCGGCTCGTCTTGTCAATGAACGCTTCGTCTCATGTGAATATATTGCACAATAATGACCCTCATAATGGCTGCGGACGGTACGGCTAAAATCATTCCAATCAAGCCAAACAGCTCCCCTCCAGCGAGTAACACCAGCATGATCACGACAGGATGCATATGCAGGCTTCTCCCGACAATGATCGGACTCAGTACATTGCTTTCTAAAAATTGAAGCACGGCTACTGTAATTAGCACAATGATCACTGACTTCACTGAGATGGTAAAAGCGATAAAGACAGCTGGGATCGCTCCAATAATCGGGCCAAAATACGGAATGACATTCGTTGCACCGATTAACATACCTAGTACAAGCGGATATGGAATATGAAACAGCCAAAGAACAATGGCAGCAGCACCTCCAATTAAAGAACAGACAAGCAATTGCCCTCTAATATAATCCCCAAGTGAGTCATCCACTGCTTTCACAAAGGCATGTCCCCTTTTTCGAAAGCTTGGCGGGGTTAAATACCATGCTGCCCGCTTCATCGTGTTCATATCTTTCACCATATAAAAGACAAGAAAAGGAATAAGTGCAGCAACTAAGGCGTAATCAAGCAATACTTTACAGCTAAGAATCATCCGCTCTGCCCCATTTGCGGCATACGTCTCAGATTGGACAATAAAACGATCCAGCCGTTCATGCAGTCCATCAGGCCAGTGGCTTGTATGACGATGAACATGTGATAAAGCACCATTATACGTTTCGGCAAGCATGGGAATTTGCTCCGACAATTCATTTAACTGAGCGATTAAAACCGGTGCCCCTTTATACACAGCCAAACCAATGCCGCCAAAAAACAGCACATATATCAATAAGAGACTGACCGTCCTTGGCAAACCTCGCTTATGTAGTCTTTCAACAATTGGATAAAGAAGATAAGAAATAAAAATAGCGATAAGAAGCGGGATCAAAATCGCTTTGAGCAATAAAAAAATAGGCATCCATAACTCGTCGAGCTGAACCAAAATGAGTAAAGACGCAAGGACAAGCAGTACACCTGCAGCATATATTAGAAACTCGATCGGACGTTTCTTCACCTTTTTCACCTCTCTTCTTATTGTTTAACCAACTTCTGCAATTATCCATGTAAATAAAATTTGTCCTAACTTTGTTAAAAATGAATACACATGAAACATACGGCTCCATCCAAAGTCACTGTTTGCTGTAAAAATCTCGTTAGAAAATATTCCATTATTTTCTTATTTTCGCCTCATTTATGCTAGAATCCGCTTTAGCTCAATCATTAGAAGAGGAGGTTCTTCATGATCACATTCGAAGAAGTCAACAAGCATTACGGCCAGTTCCATGTACTTAAGGACATTAACCTACATATTCAAAAAGGTGAGGTTGTTGTGATCATCGGTCCTTCAGGATCTGGAAAAAGCACGATGCTCAGGTGTATCAATCGTCTTGAAAGCATTGATGAAGGAAAAGTCCTTGTCAATCAAGTGTCTGTTCAGCATCCGAAAACCAACATCAATCTCATCAGGCAAAATATCGGGATGGTGTTTCAGCACTTCCATCTTTATCCGCATAAGACGGTGCTTGAAAACATTATGCTTGCGCCGATGAAGGTTAAAAAAGTGAGCAAAGAAGAAGCAAAGGAAACAGCTGAATTTTATTTAAATAAAGTTGGCATTCCTGAAAAAGCAGACACCTACCCTTCTAGACTCTCAGGAGGACAACAGCAGCGTGTGGCAATCGCAAGGGGACTTGCAATGAAGCCTGAGGTCATGCTTTTCGATGAACCAACATCAGCTCTTGATCCAGAGATGATCGGTGAGGTGCTAGATGTGATGAAACAGCTGGCTAGGGAAGGGATGACAATGGTCGTTGTCACGCACGAGATGGGTTTTGCCCGTGAAGTCGCAGACCGTATTGTGTTTATTGATGAAGGAAGAATTCTTGAAGAATCTACACCAGCTGCCTTTTATGAAAAACCGCGCGAGAAACGCGCTCAGCTCTTTTTAAGCCGTATTTTAAATCACTAGGGGGAATGAATTTGATGAAAAAAATGAAACGCTTTGGCCTATTACTGTTGATGACTTGCTGTATGATCGCTCTCGCTGCCTGCGGCTCTGCCGAGAAAGGCTCAACCGATGCAAAACAAGGCAGCTCATTAGAAGCCATTAAGAAAGACAAAAAAATCGTTTTCGGTGTGAAAAACGATACTCGTTTATTTGGTCTAAAAAATCCTAGTAGCGGGGATATTGAAGGGTTTGATATCGATATCGCAAAAGCGATCACTAAAGAAATGCTCGGTGATGAAGGAAAAGCAGAATTTAAAGAAGTGACATCTAAAACAAGAATTCCTTTACTGCAAAAAGGAGATATTCATGCCATTGTTGCCACAATGACGATCACAGAAGAGCGTAAAAAAGAGGTCAATTTCTCAGACGTATACTTTGAAGCAGGACAATCACTGCTTGTGAAAAAAGGCAGCGACATTCAATCGATTGATGATCTTAAAAAAGGTACGAAGGTGCTTGCAGTGAAAGGGTCCACTTCTTCTCAAAACATTCGCGAAAAGGCACCAGAAGCATCCGTTTTAGAATTTGAAAATTACCAAGAAGCCTTTACAGCCTTAAAATCAAATCAAGGGCAAGTTCTGACAACTGATAATGCAATTTTATTTGGCATGGCAGACGAAGATTCAAATTATGAAGTCGTTGGTGGAACATTTACCGATGAGCCTTATGGCATCGCTGTGAAAAAAGGCGATGAAGAATTGACAGAAGCCATTAATAAAGCGTTAAAGGCATTAAAAGACAATGGAGAGTATGACAAGATTCATAAAAAATGGATCAAAGAATAATCAATTGACTCGATCAACCTCAACACCCTCAGGAGAGCCGCTTGCCGGCTCCTCTGTTGATTAGGAAGGAAGTGAACTGATTGCTGCGGTTTTCCATTTTAACTGAGAACTTCCATCTTTATTTAGAAGGGTTTAAATATACGATTGGTGCAAGTGTCATTGCGTTGATTGGAAGCTTTTTCATCGGTACACTCATTGCCATTATGAGAATTGCGCCACTAAGGCCGCTCAACTGGTTAGGGACGGCTTACGTGGAATTTATTCGGAATATTCCGTTATTATTGATCACCTTTGTGTTCTTTTTTGGTTTACCGGTACTTGGCATTGTGGCAGATGGCTTTACAGCAGGAACCATTGCCCTCTCCATTTATACGTCTGCTTTTATCGCTGAAGCCATTCGTGCAGGTATACAAGCTGTACCGCTTGGACAAATGGAGGCAGCTAGAGCTTCTGGTCTGTCCTATGGCGGAACGATGCGATATATTATTCTGCCGCAGGCCATCAAAATTGTCATTCCACCACTTGGGAATCAATTTATCAACCTTGTGAAAAACTCGTCTATTTTAGGTGTCATTGCAGGGTTTGATCTGATGTACCAAGGAGACCTTATCGCTTCGAGAACGTTTGTGACATTTGATGTATACATTTTTGTTGCCATGTTCTATCTTCTATTGACCATTCCGCTTAGTCTAGGCGTTGGTTATTTAGAAAAAAGATTAGCCCGAAGCCACTAGAAAGGAGGAAACACAATGGATTTTATAGGTGCCTACCAGCCCGATCATCTCGCCTTTTTACTTGAAGGATTTGCTGTCACCTTAAAAGTGGCTTTTATCTCCATCATTTTAAGCTTTATCATCGGATTAGTCGTTGGCACATTGAGGTTCGCACAAATCCCTATTTTATCAAAGGTGCTTGCGGTCATTGTTGAAACTGTTCGGAACCTACCGCTTTTGCTGATCATCTTTTTTACGTATTTCGCCCTGCCTGAAATTGGTATTAAGCTGAGCATCACGGCCTCTGCCATTGCGGCTTTAACCGTGTTTGAATCCGCTATGCTGTCAGAAATCATTCGCAGCGGATTAAAATCAATTGATAAAGGACAAATCGAGGCGGCCAGATCCTCTGGTTTAACGTATATTCAAACATTAAAAATGATTATCATGCCACAGGCGTTACGCCGAATGGTACCGCCGATTGTCAGTCAATTTATTTCTCTTTTAAAAGATACATCGCTTGCCGTTGTAATTGCCCTTCCAGAGTTATTGCATCACGCGCAGATTTTAAATGGTCAAAGCCAATCTTATTTACTTCCTATTTTCCTCTTGGCGGCCATGATGTATTTTGTTGTTAACTTCAGCTTGTCCTTACTTGCACGGAGATTAGAGTACAGGCAGGCATAAAAACAGGACATCCGCTCATGGTGGATGTCCCTTTTTGTTTAAAGCATTCGCATAACTCGTTTTCTCATCTTTTTCATATCCCGCTTAGATGGCATATCATATCGACTTGCAAAGTGATATGCGAGTGCACCTGCACCAAGCGTTAATAGTGAAGAAGTCATTTTGCCCATTCGAAATTCCCCCTTAACACTTATAGTTGAATTGAACGTTCATCGTCACTAAACAGGTCGTCTAAACTGCTTAGTGTACCGTCTTCCTCCACTTGGTGAGTAGATATTTTGCCTTTTGACAGTGTCAATTCAATAAAACAGCCCCAGCAATAATATTGATTGACCCCAATTTTTCCGATGTCTTTACATTTGCAATTTGGGCAAATGAGCATATTCAGCACCTCTTTACGTTCGGTTTAGAACAAGTGCTTCCTTTTGAACATCCATCAAGGTTCCGGCAGCATGCAGCTGCTTTCGAATCCCTGATAGCTCTGTAAAGAAGCCGTCCGAGAGTTCATATGCTACGATTGTGCCCGAATTCATGCAAAAGTATACATCTTCCAAAACACCTAATGTTTCACCATCTGGCGTACGGATCATTTTCTTTTTTAATTTCGAAAAGAAAAAGGATGGGGCGGTGGTATCTATCTCGATGCCCTTCTGGCAGCTCACATATAGACCTTTGTCTGTCAGTTTGTCGCCAGCTGAGAATGGAATGAAAGCACAGTCTTTCTTTTTCCCATCTAAAACATATCCCCCGCAGCTGCCGCCGGCTAAAAAGCAAATATCTTTGATCGCCCCAAGTGAATAAGACAGCTCGTCTGTATAGATCGTCAATCCTTCAAGCTCTCGACATGTTCTCAAAATGTGATCAACCACCTTTTCGGAACAGTCTTATCGTGTGCGTTTCCTCTATGACTCATACGAAGAAATGGCTTCCATGAAGGAAGCCATTTACTCTTGCATAAAATCAAACGGAGTGATTCCCTCCATGCCAATATTGGCATCGTGTACGCTGAAAGGAAGTTCTTTTTGGAGGGCTGCTAGCTCAGCGTCCATGATTTCTTCCGTTTCAGTAAGACGCATGGTTAAAGACGTTTGTCTGAGGGAGTCTTCATTATTTTTCACGCCCCACTCTAATGCTGATTCCTCACCGCACAAAATTAAAAACTTTTTACTTCGTGTAATGGCCGTGTAAAGCAAATTTCTTCGAAGCATTCGATAATAACTTCTTACGACTGGCAGCACCACGATTGGGAATTCACTGCCCTGGGATTTATGAATCGAGCAACAATAAGCGTGTGTAAATTGATGAAAATCTTTTTTCGTAAACGTGATTTCATTTCCATCAAAGGAGATGACCGCCATATCTTCTTTTTCCGTGTTTTCTTTCGCATAAAAGATCGAGACAATTTCGCCAATATCTCCATTAAAAATGTTATTCTCGGGCTGATTGACAAGCTGAAGTACCTTATCACCTGTCCGGTAGACAACATCACCAAAAGGAATTTCTCTTCCTTTTGGCTTTTTAGGATTCAAAATTTGCTGAAGCATTTTATTCAGTTCATTAATGCCTGCTTTTCCTTTATACATCGGGGCAAGCACTTGAATGTCCTTTGCTGAATAACCCTTTTGCGCAGCATTGCTGACCACTTTCTCGATGACTTCTTTCATTTGGTCACTAGAGCATTGAATAAAGGATCGATCCTTCGAGCGTGCAGTAATATCCTTTGGCAAAACACCATTTTTCATATCATGCGCAAGCTCAACAATTGTTGAACCGTCTGCCTGCCGGTAAATATCAGTTAGTGTAACTGCCGGTATAGCTTGTGACGCAAGCAGGTCTCTTAACACTTGACCAGGCCCGACAGATGGAAGTTGATGTTCGTCTCCAACCATAATGACTTGAATATGATCTGGGATCGCCTTAAACAAATGGTTCGCCAGCCAAATATCCAGCATACTCGATTCATCAATGATGACAAGCTTTCCTTCAATCGGCTGGTCTTCATCATGTGAGAAGCCTTCTGATCCATTCCAGCCTAGCAGCCGGTGAATGGTCACAGCAGGGAGCCCAGTGGATTCTGTCATTCGTTTCGCAGCACGTCCAGTTGGTGCGGCAAGCACGAACGGAAATGCTTCATCTTTTTTATAATCACCCGGGTCAAGAGATACGCCGTGAAGATCGCTATAAAGCTCGACAATCCCTTTAATGACCGTCGTTTTCCCTGTACCCGGTCCGCCTGTTAAAAGCAGCATTGGAGACATGAGTGCCTTTTGAATGGCTTCTTTTTGGGTTGGTGCATACTGGACACCAAGCCGTTCCTCCAGTTCACCGAGTGCAAGCAGAAATTCTGATTCAGGAAATTGATCTGCATATTCCGTTTGAGCGACAATTTTTTGAATGCGTTTTGCCACACTTTGCTCCGCATAAAAGAGCGACGGATGATAACAGCGCTCATCTTCAATAATCATGTCTTTCCCTTCACCAAGTGCAATGATCTGATTGGCAACGTCCATTTCAGTCACTTTGTAGTCATTGCCGGTTTGATTCAGCAGTTTACGGGTTTCGACGATCAGATCTTTCGTTTGTATGTACGTATGACCGTCCTGCAGGCTTGCTGTCTCAACGGTATACAAAAGGGCTGCACGAATGCGTTCTGGATCATTTCCAGATATCCCTGTTCTAGCGCCGAGTTCATCAGCTTTAATAAATCCAATCCCCTCTACGTCTTTGACGAGCTGATAAGGGTTTTCTTCAATTTTCTGCAACGTTTCACTCTCGTACGCTTGGTAAATTTTCATGCTAAGCTGAGGACCAAAGCCATATTGATTCAGGCTGATCATGATTTGCTCAAGCCCTTGATGCTCCTGAAGTGCGGCAGCCAGCTTATCTGCCTTCTTTTTTGACAGGCGAGGGACGTCATACAAAACAGACGGATCACGCATAATTTGATGAAGCGTCTGATTGCCAAGCTTGCCGACGATTTCTTCCGCCGTCTTTTTCCCAATCCCTTCAAACAAGTCACTAGAAAGATAATGAATAATGCCTTGTTTTGTTGTAGGGACTTCCTTTTGAAAATGAGTGGCTTGAAACTGCTCGCCAAACTTCGGATGACTTGTGACCTTGCCATAGAAGGTGTAGGTTTCCTCCTCATGAAGCGCTGGGAAGTAGCCTGTGACAGATGCTGTTTTTTCCTCTAAATTCTCTGATGTTTCAATGACTTTTACTTTTAACACCGAGTATAAATTACTTTCATTATGGAAAATAACGGCTTGAACCGTCCCTTTTAAAAACGGTTCGTCTTCAAGCTTCATTTGATCTGGATGTTCCTGCACAGGTCTTCCCTCCTTCCGGTTATTCTGCCTCTTGAATTAGCTTTTGCGCATGCAATGCAAGCATATGATCAGGCTGCACGTCAATGGCTTTTCCTAGCATTTCAAGCGCTTCGTCCTTTTTCTCTAAATACGCATACGCAACGCCTGCATTATAAAAGGCGTCTGCATGCTGCGAATCTCGCGTAATCACTTCAGTAAAGACTGCGACCGCTTCCTCCAGCAGATGTTCATTCGCTAAGCACATACCAAATTGAAATCTTGCTTCGTTATCTTCTTCGTTTAGCTCAACTGCACGCTGAAGATAAGGCATCGCAAGCTTCGGCTGCTCTAATTTCATCAGTGTCTGCCCTAACATATAAAACAAATCACTGTTTTCCATTCCAGCTTGTAGCGCTTGCTCAAAATAGTCTTTCGCTTTCATAAAGTCTTCTTTCATCGTATAGACATTTCCTGCTCCGTAATAGGCTGCAGCTGCTGTATGATCAAGTTCAATGGCTTTTTGAAAGAAGTTCAAAGCACGTTCAAATTCATGAACACTTGAAAGTAAATTCGCAAAGTTAATATATGGAACCGGGTCCTTTGGGCTTTCTTCAATGGCTTTCGTAAAAGCTTCAGCTGCCTGTTCGATGTTCCCTTGATTTAAAGCTTCAATACCGATTTCGTTATGATTCATTCGCTCTCTTCATCCTTTCATTAAAAAACCTCAACAGCGACGTTGAGGTTTTTAACACATGTTACACATACGACAGCTTTTGGCCATCTTTAAAGACATCGTCAATGGTTCCGCCGCCAAGACATTCTTCGCCATCATAAAAAACAACAGCTTGTCCTGGAGTGACAGCACGAACGGGTTCATCAAAGATCACCATTGCTTCCTGCTCACCTGTCATTTTGACTTTTACATGATGGTCTTCTTGACGGTATCGGAATTTTGCTGTGCATGTGAGTTCACCGTTTTCGCCGACAATATGAGGACGAGTCCAGCTGATGTTAACAGCTGAAATACTTTCAGAGTATAAAAGCGGATTGTGGAAGCCTTGTTCAACAAATAAGATATTTTTCTCTAAGTCCTTCCCAACAACGAACCACGGATCACCGCTTCCGCCAATGCCAAGTCCTTGGCGTTGACCGATCGTGTAATACATGAGTCCATCATGTTCACCTTTTACTTCTCCGTCCATTGTCTGCATCACACCGGGCTGTGCAGGCAAATATTGGCTAAGGAACGTTTTAAAGTTTCTTTCCCCAATAAAGCAGATGCCCGTAGAATCTTTTTTCGTTGCTGTTGCGAGCTCTGCTTCTTTCGCTAATTCACGCACTCTTTTTTTCTCTAAATCGCCGATTGGGAACAACACTTTATCAAGTTGTTCTTGAGTCAGCTGATTCAAGAAATAAGTTTGGTCTTTGTTTGTATCAAGACCTCTTAGCATTTTCACTTCATCGCCGGTTCTGTCGACACGGGCATAGTGGCCTGTTGCCAAATAATCCGCTCCAAGCGACAATGCATGCTCAAGAAATGCTTTGAACTTAATTTCTTTATTACACATGACATCTGGATTCGGCGTTCTGCCTGCTTTATATTCATCAAGAAAATATTGAAACACTTTGTCCCAATACTGTTTCTCGAAATTCACTGCATAATATGGGATTCCAATCTGGTTACAAACACGAATGACATCCTCATAGTCCTCCGTTGCTGTACATACACCATTTTCATCTGTGTCATCCCAGTTTTTCATAAATATGCCGATCACATCATAGCCTTGCTCCTTTAACATGAGCGCAGCAACTGATGAATCGACGCCTCCGGACATACCGACCACAACTCTTGTGTCTTCAGGTCTTTTTGTCATCTTCATCAACTCCAATTTCAATGAAACAACGTGCGCGTTTCGTTCTTCAGGTGCCTAGCTGTTTCATTTTTCACACACGAACAAAAGGGAGCATTTATTTGGCTAGGCGTTTCACGACAGCCGCTATCTTATGCGCCGCCTGCTTCACATGTTCCTCTTCATTTCCAAGACCGAAGCTTATTCTGACTGAGGATGTCAGCTCTTTTGCTTCTTCACCATACATGGCGCTTAATACGTGCGAAGGAAGGACAGATCCAGCCGTACATGCTGACCCGCTTGAAACAGCAATCCCTTCCATATCTAAGTTCACAAGTAACGATTCAATAGAAACGCCCGGGAAGTGGACATTTAAAATATGCGGCAATGTCTCTTTCGGATGTCCATTGATAGAGAAATTGAGTGATTCCTCTTCGAATACTTGCAGCATCGCTTCTTTGAGCTTACCATAATGCACTGCTTTTTCTCTTCTATTTTGCTTTGTTAATTGAACTGCTTCTGCAAGTCCAATGATTCCCGCCACATTTTCAGTACCAGCACGGCGTTTTCTCTCTTGTTCTCCTCCGAATAGCTGCGGAGAAAGTTTTACACGCTCATTCACGTATAAAAAGCCTGTTCCCATCGGGCCATTTAGTTTATGACCGGACGCAGATAAGAGGTCGATATGAAGTTCTGTGACATCAATTGATATTGTCCCAAATGCTTGTACAGCGTCTGTATGAAAATAAGCAGTGTGTTCGTGTAAAAGTTGACCAATTTCTTTAATTGGCTGAATCACACCTGTTTCGTTATTGCCATACATGATGGTCACCAGAATTGTATCGTCTCTTAGTGCTTGTTTTAATTGATCAAGATGAATCAATCCAGTGTGATCCACATCTAAATACGTCACATCAAAACCAAGCTTCTCTAAGCGTTCGCATGTATGCAGCACTGCATGATGCTCAGTTTTTGTTGTGATGATATGTTTTCCTTCATGCTGCCTTGCCATTGCAACACCTGTAATGGCCAAGTTGTCTGCCTCTGTTCCCCCGCTTGTGAGGATGATCTCCTGCTGCTTACAGTGTAATTCTCCTGCAATGACTTCCCTTGCTTCATCGAGCCACTTTCTTGCCTCGCGCCCATATGAATGAATACTAGAGGGATTGCCAAATATCTCTGTAAAGTAAGGCATCATCTTGTCCACAATTCGCTGATCCATCGGCGTTGTGGCTGCATGATCTAAATAGATACGTTCCATTTCCGGTACACCTCTGATCTAAATATAGAACATATACGCCTCTTGATCCTCATCATCTTTATAGCTTGCTAAGTCTTCAAGAGTTGTATTGTCTAGTACGTCTTTTACTGCATCACGAATACGAATCCAAAGTGCACGCTTTGCTGGCTCTTCGTTTTCGATCACTTCAACAGGACTAATAGGTCCTTCTAATACTCGAATAATATCACCGGCTGTAATCTCGTTTGGCTCATGGGCAAGCACATAGCCGCCATACGCTCCACGGATACTTTTCACAAGACGTGCATTGCGAAGTGGTGATACAAGCTGCTCTAAATAATGCTCAGACAAATCATTGTTTTGAGCGATTGATTTTAATGATGTAGGGCCTTCGCCATGTTTTTTGGCTAATTCGATCATGATCGTCAGACCATATCTGCCTTTAGTAGAAATTTTCAAGTTAAACACCTCTGCGTTTTCTATTTCTATGTCATCAATTATTTTTCTGATTTCATATACGCTTATATAGACCAAAAGCAATTATATCATACTTTTAGCCAACTTTCATTTGCGGGTTCTGAGCTCAAAACGAGGACGCATCCCTTTTCTATTTGAAGAAATTTCGGTACTCTATACAAACAAGACATTGCTTTAGGAGAGATAATCATGAAACCTTTAGCGTATCGGATGCGCCCAAGTCATATTGGAGACATTATTGGGCAGGAGCATCTCGTTGGAGAAGGTCAAATTATTAGACGAATGGTCGAGGCAAAACATTTGTCCTCGATGATTTTATACGGACCGCCGGGAATCGGCAAAACATCCATTGCCACTGCAATCGCTGGCAGTACAAGCATTGCCTTCCGTACATTGAATGCGGTGATTCATAACAAAAAAGATATGGAAGCTGTCGCCGCTGAAGCGAAAATGAGTGGTCAGGTCATCTTGATTTTAGACGAAGTCCACAGACTCGATAAAGGGAAGCAGGATTTCCTTCTTCCGTATTTAGAAAATGGCATGATTATTTTAATTGGCGCGACAACAGCTAATCCGTATCATGCGATTAACCCAGCCATCCGTAGCCGGACACAAATATTTGAGCTGAAGCCGCTGGAAACAGAACAAATCAAAGCTGCATTATCTCGAGCTTTACAGGATGAACATCGCGGGCTTGGCGGTTATTCGGTCAAAGTTGATGAGGAGGCAATGAATCATTTTGCAAATGGATGCGGAGGAGATGTGCGTTCCGCTTTAAATGCGCTTGAACTAGCCGTCTTATCGACAAAAGCGGATGAATCTGGACAGATCACGATCACTCTAGCTGCAGCAGAAGAATGTTTACAAAAAAAGAGCTTCTCGCATGATAAAAACGGTGATGCCCATTATGATGTCCTCTCGGCTTTTCAAAAATCCATTAGAGGATCTGACGCAGATGCTGCGCTTCATTACCTTGCAAGACTCATTGAAGCGGGAGACCTTGAAAGCATTTCGAGACGATTACTTGTGATGGCTTATGAAGATATTGGCCTAGCCAGTCCGCAGGCAGGGCCACGTGTGTTAAGCGCTGTTCAAACAGCTGAGAGAGTTGGTTTCCCAGAAGCACGAATTCCACTCGCTAATGCCGTGATTGAACTGTGTCTTTCTCCAAAGTCAAACTCCGCTTACCAAGCGATTGATGCGGCATTGCATGATATTCGCACGGGGAAAATGGGTGAAGTTCCCGTTCATTTAAAAGATGCCCATTATAAAGGGGCAGCTGCACTTGGAAGGGGCGCCGATTACTTATATCCGCACGATTATGAAAATGGCTGGGTGAAGCAGCAATATTTACCTGACCCGCTGAAAAACAAGCAATATTATGAACCAAAGCAAACTGGAAAATTTGAAGGTGCGCTAAAGCAAGTGTATGAAAATTTAAGACGGCAAAAATAAAAAAAGCCCCCTGCTCTATGCAGGCGGGCTGTTTATTTATCTTTCACACGTGTAATCGGAATATCTTTTAACAGTTTCATAATGACATGACCACCCATGATCAGTCCAGCCACAGATGGAACAAACGCATTGGATGATGGCGGCATTTGTGCCTTACGAATTTTCGCTTCATCATTTCCAACTTCTTTTCTCACATCTTCACGAATGACAATCGGACTTTCATCAGAGAAAATAACTTCAATCCCCTTACGAATGCCTTCCTTCCGCAGGCGTGTTCTGACGACTTTCGCAATTGGGTCTGTATGTGTTTTCGAGATGTCATCAATTTTAAAACGTGTCGGATCTGTTTTATTTGCAGCACCCATACTCGAAATAATGTTCACATCGCGTTTCAGGCACTCTTTCATTAAATGAATTTTATAATGAATTGTATCTGATGCATCAATGACATAATCGAGCGGATACTCAAAGAATTGTTCATATGTTTCTTCTGTATAGAACATTTTGAGCGCAACAACTTCACATTCTGGGTTAATGTCAGCAATTCTTGCCTGCATTAAGTCAACTTTAGGCTGACCAACCGTTGATAGCAAAGCTGGCAGCTGCCTATTTACATTTGTAATATCAATATCATCTTTATCAACAAGAACAATACGGCCAACACCTGAACGAGCAAGGGCTTCTACTGCAAAAGAACCTACGCCGCCTACTCCAAGCACTGCAACTGTACTGTTTTTTAATATATTTAAGCCTTCCTTGCCAATGGCAAGCTCGTTTCTTGAAAACTGATGTAACAAGTGCCTCACTCCACCTTTATTTAAAATGAATCGAAAGAATCATATCATATTCAGCGTTCTCCGTCATCCTTCTCAAATAGAAAAAAAACACAAAAAAGTCCCGATCACGCCGCCAGCTTTTCCTTCGTTTTGAACCCCGCACCATGCAGGTGGGTGCTTTCTTCCTCACTTTATAAGTCCTCAGAAGAGGCATTTATGCAGAAAGGAAAGGCAAGCTCCCGTAGAAAAAAATGTTCGGTCAAAACTAGGTAACCACCGTACGTATCAGGACTTTATTTATTGGTTGATGAAAGCATATCATAGGCATGTCCCTTTTTCAAGCGTTTACATGCCTATAAACATGCGCCTATTTTACTGTTTTACTTTTGTTTTAATAGCCAAACTCAGTTCATCTAGCTGCGCTGCGCTTACAGTGCCAGGAGCATCTGTGAGAACACAGCTTGCACTTGCCGTTTTCGGAAACGCAATGGTATCTCTTAGGTTAGATCGGCCGGCAAGCAGCATCACTAAGCGGTCAAGTCCAAGCGCAATTCCGCCGTGCGGAGGCACACCATGCTCAAATGCATCAAGAAGGAAGCCGAACTGATCGTACGCTTCTTCTTTAGAAAAGCCAAGTAAACCAAACATTTTCTCTTGAATGTCCTTTTCAAAAATACGAATAGAACCTCCGCCAAGCTCATAGCCGTTCAGCACAAGATCATACGCTTGAGCTTTCATATCTTCTGGACTTGTTTCAATTAATTCAAGATCATCCCGAACTGGCATTGTGAAAGGATGGTGGGCAGCATAGAAGCGGCCTTCTTCTTCATCTTTTTCAAGCAGCGGCCAATCGACAACCCATAAGAAATTGAAGACAGATTCATCGATGAGTTTAAGCTCTTTGCCAAGTTTTAAGCGAAGTGCGCCAAGCGCATCATGGACAACAGACGTCTTATCTGCAACAAAGAGTAAAAGGTCGCCTTCTTCAACTTGAAGCTGTTCTTTTAATTCTGCTTGTTTTGACTCATCAAAGAATTTAGCGATTGGTCCTTTTAACTCTGTCCCTTCAGCTTTTAGCCAAGCAAGACCTTTTGCACCATAGTTCGCTGCAAATGCACCAAGTGCATCGATGTCTTTTCTTGAGTAGTTTGCTGCAGCCCCTTTGACATTAATCGCTTTGACAGCTCCGCCATTGTTTACAGCACCGCTGAAGACTTTGAAATCTGAGTCTTTTACCGTGTCTGAAATGTTGACAAGCTTCATGTCAAATCGGGTATCTGGCTTGTCAGAACCATAGGAATTCATCGCTTCATCATACGTCATACGAGGTAATGGCAATGTCAGGTCAACACCTTTGACATCTTTCATCACCTTTGCCATCATCTCTTCAGCAAGCGTCATGATGTCTTCTTGACTCATAAAGGACATTTCAATATCGACTTGTGTAAATTCCGGCTGACGGTCAGCACGTAAGTCTTCATCTCTAAAGCAGCGAGCGATTTGATAGTAGCGGTCCATCCCAGACACCATGAGCAATTGCTTAAATAATTGCGGAGACTGCGGCAGCGCATAGAATTCTCCTTCGTGTACACGGCTTGGCACAAGATAGTCACGTGCACCTTCTGGCGTACTTTTTGTTAAAATTGGCGTTTCAATGTCTAGAAAGCCGTGATCATCTAAGAAATGGCGGAATGCTTTTGTGACTTCATGTCGCATTTTCATCGTTTCAAACATCGCAGGACGGCGAAGATCTAGGTAGCGGTATTTTAAGCGCACATCTTCTGATACCTCATCTGCTTGATCAGAAATCACAAATGGAGGCGTCTTGGCTTCATTTAAAACAGTGACCGTGTCGACTTGAATTTCAATTTTGCCTGTTTTTAAATTTGGGTTGATCGTGGCTTCTTCTCTTGCGACCACTGTCCCTTTAATATCAAGGACATATTCATTACGAATCGATTCTGCTGTCTCAAGAGCCTCTTTTGATTGGTCTGGATGAAAGACAACTTGCACAATGCCTGTACGATCACGCAGGTCAATAAAGATTAATCCACCAAGGTCACGACGTTTTTGTACCCATCCTTTTAATACAACTGTTTGACCGATTTGGTCTTCTGTTACTTCTCCACAATAAAAAGTTCTACCAAACACAAACATTCCACTCCTTCTTTACGCTTTCTGGTGGGCTTTCATCATTTGAATCAGCTCATCAAGCTTCACTTCAATTTGTTCACCCGTTGTCGTATCTTTTACATTTACAATTTGCTGCGCCAGCTCATCTTCACCAAGAACTGCAATAAACTTGGCTTTCGAGCGGTCTGCGGCTTTAAATTGTGCTTTTAGCTTTTTCCCTGTATAGTCCATTTCACTTGAAATGCCTTCTTTTCTTAGGCGATTCAATAAGCCAACAGCATAATCTTTTGCTTGATCTCCTAATGCCGCAATATATAAATCAATGCCGTCTTGAACAGGAAGCTCAATCTTCTCTGCATCAATCGCTGATAGGAAACGTTCAATACTCATCGCAAAGCCGATACCTGGTGATTCAGGACCGCCAATTCCTTCAACAAGTCCATCATAACGGCCGCCACCGGCTAATGTTGTGATCGCGCCAAAGCCTTCTGCATTACTCATAATCTCAAAGGCAGTGTGATTGTAATAATCAAGACCGCGCACTAAGTTCGGATCGACGACATATTCAATGCCTAGATCGGTTAAGTATTGTTTTACTTTTTCAAAATAAGTCCGTGATTCTTCATTTAAGTAATCTTGAATGGATGGTGCCGTTGCCATCAGTTCGTGATCGCGGTCCTTTTTACAATCAAGAATACGCAATGGATTTTGATGTAAACGAATTTGGCAGTCGTGACAGAATTCATCAATTCTTGGTTCAAAGTGCTCGACAAGTGCTTGACGGTAATCTGCACGGCTTTCTTTGTCACCAAGGCTGTTAATGACGAGTTTTAAGTTGGAAAGACCCGCTTTCTCATACACACTCATCGCTAATGAAATGACCTCTGCATCAATGGCAGGATCTTTTGAACCGATCGCTTCAATTCCGAATTGATAAAATTGACGATATCTTCCCGTTTGCGGACGCTCATAGCGGAACATTGGTCCAATGTAGTACAGCTTTGTAGGCTGTGCAGGCTGTGCAAACAGTTTATTTTCAACATAAGAACGGACAGTTGAAGCTGTTCCTTCTGGGCGAAGTGTGATGCTACGTCCTTTTTTGTCTTCAAATGTGTACATCTCTTTTTGAACGATATCTGTTGACTCGCCTACTCCTCGTGCAAACAGTTCCGTATGCTCAAAAATCGGTGTGCGAATCTCTTTGTATTGAAAGGCTGCACATGTATCTCTCGCAATTTGTTCAACATACTGCCAGCGTTCTGATTCTCCCGGTAAAATATCCTGTGTGCCTCTTGGAATATTAAAACTCATTTTTCGTCCTCCTACGACCATCATTCATTTTTTATGTGGACATATAAAAAACCCCCGCCTCTACTATGTGTATAGTAGGGACGAGAGTTATACCCGTGGTGCCACCCTAGTTGGAACATGATCTTGCCATGTTCCCGCTCAAATCCTTAACGCAGATTCACGTTCTCCGCCTAATGACTCATTTTTTGAGTGTTCAGCAGGAAACCTACAGAGTGTTCTTTCGTGATAAATGCCATGCGGATTCGCTTTCAGCCTAAGGCGATTCCTCTCTGCTCACGCAATTTACCCTACTATTCTCTATCATCAGTTCCACATTTTAAATTTTCAAGTGTGTTGATTTATATTATAATAAGGTCGGTGCTGCCACTCTGTCAACCCTTGCCGTGCCTCTTTTTCTTTTCCAGCTCTTCTTTTGACGTGCATCCGTATTCAGATGCCGTTTCTTCAAGGAAGCCTGGTTGATCCATTTCGTCGTGCTGCCAGCGATCGATATCACGATGTCCATTATATTGCACTCGTCCTAATTTTCTGCTTAATCTCATGTTTGTACATCCTTTTATCACATTTTTATCTAGTATAAACAGATTGATTCATTTTTATTAGGGAAACTGCAAGGAATTCATCCATTACATAACGAATTAACATTCATCGGTTTTACAAGGGAGGGGAAAACACCGTTTTGAATCTAAAAACACACCATCACATCATGTTGCTGCTCACCTGTTTTGTCCTCATTGCCAGCACTTGGCCAATGACACATGCGACGGCTCAAACAGATCAAGCTGTCGTTGCAACAGATGAAATCAATGTGCGAACCGGACCTGGTTTAAGCTACGGGATCGCAGCAGTTGTGAAACGAGGAGAAAGCTATCCCATTCTCACTGAACAAGGAGAATGGGTACAGATCGGGCTATCGAACGGACAAAAAGGCTGGGTCGTCTCATGGCTGATTACCAAGTCATCTGATGCACAAAAGCCTGCTAAGCAAAAGACGCAAGGTCAAAGTACGCAAGGAAGCAGTTCGATTACGTCAACAGCCTCTGACCTTCGCATTCGGACAGGCCCAGGGACTTCCTATCAAGTCATTGGCACTTTCCCGCAAGGCGCTTCCGCTAAAAAGCTGGACACAAGCGGCGAATGGACAAAAATATCGTACAAACAAGCGGAAGGCTGGGTCCACTCTGATTATATTTCTGGCGGACAAAACGCTTCTTCATCCAGTTCAGCTGAGCCCGCTCGTTCTAAACAGTCCGGCACAGTTGGCGTATCAAGCTTGAATGTTCGAAAATCGGCGGCACCAAATGCACAAGTGGCCGCTTCACTTTCCCGCAACACTCAAGTCACCATTTTACGGGAGCAAAATGGCTGGTATGAAATCGAAGCAAAAGGCGTTAAAGGCTGGGTTGCAAGTTATTATATTGTCTCAAACCAAGGAACAAGTGCAGCACCTGAAAAGAATTCTTCCTCTTCGTCATCTCATCAGAAAGCGTACATCGTTTATGATGGAACGAATATTAGAAAAAGCGCTTCTACCTCTGCTGGAATTGCAGAAAGAGCAACAAAAGGAGCTGCTTATCAAATTGTTCGTACACAAGGTGACTGGTACGAGGTGACATTATCAAACGGCGGAACAGGCTACGTGGCGAGCTGGGTCGTTCAAACAAAGAAAAATAGCAGCGAAGCACCAAGACCTCAGCAGGATTCATCGTCTGGCACTGGATCTTTAAAAGGCAAAACAATTGTTCTTGATCCTGGGCATGGCGGAAAAGACAGCGGCACGATCGGCGCAGACGGTGCATTTGAAAAGAATATCACGATCAAAACCGCTCATTTGCTGGCGGGTAAGTTAAGAGCTTCTGGAGCAAATGTCTATTTAACACGAAGTGATGATACATTCATCAGCCTTCAATCGAGGGTTGCCACTTCACATTACCGAAATGCAGATGCATTTATTAGTCTTCATTATGATAGTTTTATGGACCCAAGTATCAGAGGGAGCACCGCATATTATTATCAGGCATCCAAAGATCAAAGCCTGGCGACAAGCGTTCATACGGAAGTCGCAAAACGATCACAGATCCCTGATAAAGGAGTCAAATTTGGAGATTATTTTGTTTTAAGAGAAAACAAGCGCCCTTCCCTTTTATATGAACTCGGCTATTTAAGCAATCCTCAAGAAGAAGCGATCATTTATAGCGCCTCTTACCAAGAACGAGTGACAGAAGGAATGACAGAAGGATTAAAACAATATTTCCGATAGAAAAAAGAGGCCGCTGCGCCTCTTTTTTGTTTGATCGCAAAAGAAAAAGACTCTAAACAAACTCTCAGCAAGAGTTTATCTACAGTCTAATGTCTTTCTATTCTTTGCTGTCCATCAACATGGTGACAGGCCCCGAATTGGTCAATGAGACGTCCATCATCGCCCCAAAACGTCCAGTTTCAACATGGATGCCCTTTTCTCTAAGCGTTTCATTGAAGCATTCGTAAAGTGAATTCGCCACATCCGGTTTGGCAGCTTTCATAAAGTTCGGCCGTCTGCCTTTCCTCGTATCACCATAAAGAGTAAATTGAGATACAGACAGCACGCTTCCTTTTACATCCAATAACGAAAGATTCATTTTCCCGTTTTCATCTTCAAAAATACGCAAGTGTGCGAGCTTTTCAGCTAAGTAATGCACATCTTCTTCTGTGTCTTCATGTGTAACACCAACGAGCACCATATAGCCTTCATTGATGGCACCTGTGATCTCTTCTCCTACTTTCACAGATGCACTCGTCACACGCTGAACAACAAGCCTCATAGACGATATACTTCCTTTCTAATTCATGAATCGGCGAACAGAGTAAATGTCTTTGATTTGTTTGATGCGTTCTACCACTTTGTGCAAATGGTTAATATTTTGGATAAAGATCGCCATATGGATCGTCGCCACTTTGTTACGATCAGACTTACCAGAAACCGACGAGATGTTCGTTTTGGTTTCGTTGACTGCTTGAAGCACTTCATTAAGTAAGCCGCGCCTGTCATATCCTAATATCTCAATTTCCACATTGTATTCTTTACGGTTTCGAGCAGGCTGTTCATGCTCCCACTCAACCGGGATTAACCGTTCCTGCGCTTCTCCTGTCTTCACGTTCGGACAGTCATCACGGTGAACAGATACGCCACGGCCTTTTGTAATAAAACCAACAATGCTATCACCAGGAACAGGATTACAACACTTAGATAAACGGACAAGCAAGTTATCAATGCCTTTCACTCGCACGCCAGCTTCCCGTTTTTTCCCGTGATATGGTTTTGACTCTACAGACACTTCTTGAACGGTTTTCTCTTGTTCTTCCTGATCTCTTTGTTTTCTTTCTTTTTCCGTTAAACGATTCGCCACTTGGAGTGCCGTAATTCCGTTATAACCAACGGCTGCATACATGTCCTCTTCATTTGAGAAATTAAATTTATCAGCCACTTTTTGCAGATTTTCAGCGGTCAAGATGTCTTTAACATCGAACTCAAGGTTTTTGATTTCTTTCTCCACAAGTTCTCGGCCTTTTTCGACATTTTCTTCACGGCGCTGTTTCTTGAAAAACTGTCTGATCTTGTGCTTCGCTTGGGAGGTTTGGGCAAGTTTGACCCAATCCTGGCTTGGTCCATAGCTATGCTTAGATGTCAGAATTTCAATAATGTCACCTGTTTTTAACTTATGATCAAGTGTGACCATTTTACCGTTGACTTTGGCTCCGATTGTTTTATTTCCAATTTCCGAATGAATCCGGTATGAGAAATCAATTGGAACTGAACCAGACGGTAGCTCAATGACGTCTCCTTTTGGTGTAAATACAAACACCATATCAGAGAAGAGATCGATTTTTAACGATTCCATAAATTCTTCCGCATCTGTGGATTCATTTTGGAATTCAAGAATTTCTCTAAACCAAGACAGCTTCTTCTGGAAAACGGCTTCTTCCGTCGATTCTGCTGACTCTTTGCCTTCTTTATACGCCCAGTGTGCCGCAATTCCGTATTCCGCAATTTCGTGCATTTCCACTGTACGAATCTGAACTTCAAGCGGGTCCCCTTTTGGACCAATCACCGTTGTATGAAGAGACTGATACATGTTCGGCTTTGGCATCGCAATATAATCCTTAAATCTGCCTGGCATCGGCTTCCAGCACGTATGAATAATACCAAGTACCGCATAGCAGTCTTTAATGCTGTCAACCAAAATACGAACAGCCAGCAAATCATATATTTCATTAAATTGCTTATTTTGCATGACCATTTTTCGATAAATACTATAAATATGTTTCGGTCTGCCGGAGAATTCAGCCTTAATGTTCACCTCAGACACGCGGTCTTTTACTTCATTGACAACCTCGTCCAAGTATTCCTCACGTTCCGCTCGTTTACGCTTCATGAGATTCACAATCCGGTAGTATTGCTGCGGATTTAAATAGCGGAGGGCTGTATCTTCAAGCTCCCACTTAATCTTTGAAATCCCTAATCTGTGCGCTAGCGGTGCAAAGATCTCAAGGGTTTCATTTGAGATTCTTCGCTGCTTTTCCTGCGGAAGGTGTTTGAGTGTTCTCATATTGTGGAGACGGTCTGCCAGCTTAATTAAGATGACGCGAATATCCTGCGCCATTGCAACAAACATTTTACGATGGTTTTCAGCCTGTTGTTCTTCTTGTGATTTATATTTAATCTTTCCGAGCTTTGTCACACCATCAACAAGCATGGCTACTTCTTCGTTAAAATGCTCTTTTAAATCTTCTAATGTCACATCCGTGTCTTCGACAACATCATGCAAGAAGCCGCCAGCAATGGTCGAAGGGTCCATTTCAAGATCAACAAGAATTCCCGCCACTTGAATAGGATGGATAATATAGGGCTCACCGGATTTCCGGTATTGCTCCTTGTGAGCATTTTCAGCATATTCGTATGCACGCTCTATAAATTGAATATGTTCAGCGGACAGGTATTCTCTTGCCTTATCAATGACCTGCTGCGCCGTTAAAACTTGTTCGTTCGCCATGGAATCACCTTTTTAAATGAAAACTGTATTGTAGTTTATTATCAAGAAAAATTCGATAGATGTAAAGAGAAGAAGTCCGCTAAAAGATTTTTGATAGGAAAAAAGCACCCTTCTTACTGAGTGCTTTTTGCGTAAAACTCCATTAGTATTGCATTAACGTCAAGATGTCGTAACCGTCAAGCTTCTTTCTGCCATCAAGATACGTCAGCTCAATTAAAAATGCAATCCCTGCCACAACGCCGCCTAATTCCTCAACCAGCTTGATGGATGCTTCAATCGTTCCACCTGTCGCAAGCAAATCATCTGTGATCAGTACACGCTGACCCGGACGAATTGCATCTTTATGAATCGTTAATACATCTTTACCGTATTCCAAACCGTAATCGACTTTGATGACTTCACGAGGAAGCTTTCCTTCTTTACGAACTGGGGCAAAACCTACACCAAGTGCGTATGCTACAGGGCAGCCAATAATGAATCCACGCGCTTCAGGTCCAACAATGAGATCAATGTCTCTTTCCTTCGCGTATTCAACGATTTGATCCGTTGCATAACGGTACACTTCGCCTTTATCCATTAACGTTGTAATATCTTTAAATTGTACACCTTCCTTTGGGTAGTCAGGTACAACTGTCACATATTGTTTTAAATCCATCTTTTCCTTTTCCTCCTCGTACGTCAAAGCACAGGTGAGACTTCGCTCATCATGCTATTCAGCCATTCCTTCAGCTCTTTGGCTGAGGAATATGTTAGTGTTTGATCGAGTTCCATCAATCGTTGTTTTGCTGTATAAGACGATGATGCGGTTAAATCTTTTTTAGGGGCATCACGCACTATTGACAGCACACCATTCTCTATTTTAACAAAACCGAGTTCAAAAAACACCTTTGTCATAAAAATGATTGTATCTTTTGTCCAACCTCTATGTTTGGCAAGCTCCATGCCTTGTTCTTTAATAGGAAAACTTCCCCGTTTGAACAAGAACCCATAAAACCATTTGAATTGATCACGGCTCGGGAATGAGGACATAAAGTGATCTTCTTTCCGCTGAAACACCGTATAAATTCTTGCTGGTTGTTGATTTTCTAAAAGCAGCTTGAGCAAGTGTTCATCGGCAGGAACATCGGCAAAGATCACATACTTTTCCTGCACATCAAACGTGGATACATTTTCTGCATCAATAAGGTGAATCGGAATATCCACCAGCTCCGATTGCTTTTTTGTTTCTTCGTCAAAACAGAAGACCATCGTTTTTGCTGGATCAAGTGTTGATACTTTCTTTTCCCAATCTTTTTTCCCGCGCAAATCAAACAGCTGCCATTCATCGACTCTAGCGTCTTTTAGCATGAGCTGAGGTTTCTTTCGGTTATTCCATTCATTAATCGAGACCTCACCAACGACAGAAATTTGACTCCCTGGGACAAGTTCTTCTTTTAGCTTGCCTTGGTGAAAACCGACACAGTCGAGCAGCTTGTCTTCGTCTTTTAGTGACATTTTAATGTGATTTTGATTGGCCCCGATCGTTCGGATGTCTTCAAGCTGGGCGTCTTCAATCATAATGAACGGCTTAGGATTCTGCATGCCAAACGGGGACAGTAGCCCCACTTCTTCAATGGCTTGCACCGTCATTTCGTCCACTTTACATACTGCATCGACCCGTTGAATTGGAATGAAATCTTCTTCTGTCAACGTTTCATTTGCATATTGATTCAATCTTTCCCTAAGTAAAGGAACATCATCCGCTTGAAGTGTCATTCCTGCTGCCATCGGGTGTCCACCGAAATGCGGCAGGATGTCACGGCACTTGCTCAAATGGAAAAATAAATCAAAGCCAGGAATACTTCGTGCTGACCCTTTCGCCATCTGCGTTTCTTCGTCTATTCCAAGCACAATCGCCGGACGAGAAAATGTATCCGTCAATTTTGAAGCAACAATGCCGACAACGCCTGGATTCCAGCCAGCTTTTGCTACGACGATAGCAGACTGGTCAGCGCCTGTCTCTTCGACCATTTGAATGGCTTCTTCCGTGATCGTACTCACAATTTTCTGCCGTTCTTTGTTCAATTCTTGTACAAAACGAGCGAGTTCTTCTGCTTCATCCATATCCTCAGTCATGAGAAGATGAACAGCCGGATCTGCCTGCTCAATTCTTCCAACAGCATTCAGCCTTGGCGCAATTTGAAAGCCGACCGTTTCCTCATTTGCTTCTTCAAGAGTGGCGCCTGCTTCTTTTAATAACGCTTTTAACCCAGGCCTTCTAGATTGACGAAGCTGCATTAGGCCTTTTTTTGCAAGCCATCTATTTTCATCATGCAGCGGGACAAGATCCGCAATTGTACCGATTGCAGCAAGATCTAATAATTCTACTGGGAGTTTACCGAGGAGTGCATGTGCCACTTTAAACGCAACACCGACACCCGCCAGCTCTTTAAACGGATACTCACACCCAGGCTGCTTAGGATGTACAATTGCAAGTGCCTCAGGCAGTTCCTCGCTTGGTTCATGGTGATCTGTGATGATCAGGTCTAATCCTATTTCTTTTGCAATACGTGCTTCATTTACAGCAGCGATCCCTGTATCCACGGTGATAACAAGCGATGCTCCTTGCTCTTTGATATATCGGAAAGCCTGTTCGTTTGGCCCATATCCTTCTTTAAATCGATCTGGAATATAAAAGTCTACCTTCGCAGATCGTTCTTTAAGTGTATGTAAAAGTACAGACGTACTTGTCACACCATCTGCATCATAATCTCCGAAGATCACAATCGATTCCTGCTCTTCGATCGCTTTGTTGATGCGCTCTACTGCTTCTTTCATTCCTTTTAATAAGAATGGATCATGAAATTCGGCTTTTTGATCAAATAAAAAAGACCTCGCTTCTTCTACTTCTTCGAGCCCTCTTTGTACAAGAAGTGATGCAGTCAGCGCTGAAATATTCAGATTTTCAGAGAGTGATTTCACTTTTTCTTCGCTAGGATGTTCATATTCCCAACGCATTTTGGATAATAACATAAATTCACCCCTCAACCACACTATTATACTAGAGTGGACTGAGGGGTTTCAATTTTTATTTTATGAAATTGTACTGGAAGATTATTTTTCCTTCCGGTCAAAAGACGCTGGCTGTTCTTTTAAAGGTGTGACATTCGTTTTCTTTTGAACGTCTTTGTCCGCCTTTTTATGAGAAGAAGCAGGGCTTGCTTTAGCGGCTGCATGTTCAGCTTTTAATGTTTTTAATTCACGTTTTAGTTTCACAATTTGGAAAATCCCCGCAAAAGCCACAATGAGTCCGCCCATAAGAACAGAACCGATAATGACAAGGATCAGCGGCCATTCAGCCGTTCCAAATAAGTAGTCTACCTGTACAGGCCGCACGTTAATAACAGCAAATACTGAGACAATTAATACGAAAATAAATGCGAGTATGATGGTCCATTGTTGTTTATTCATCTACAAATCCCCCAAGCTTTTTCTTTTATTCTTCCCTCTTTCTTGTCCTTTTTAAACACCGAAAGAACATGGCGGAAGGTTTTCTATCAGCATGGGCGCTTAGCTGCTGAGTTTTTCTTTAATGAGGCTCTTTAATTCTTTTCTTTCTCCAGAGATGACAAGGGTGTCTCCTTCTTCAATCACCGTATCTGGTCCTGGATTTAAAATTTTCTCATGTGATTTTCTCACAATGGCGATGACTGTTACTTGATAGTTTTGGCGAACACTCAGGTCTCCGATCGTCTGGTTAACAGCCGGTGCGTTCTTTTCAATCTTAAACCATTCAATGATGAGTTCATCAATGGCCACCTCCACTGTCTCAAGCGCTTTTGGTTTATAGACCATGCCGCCTAAAATAGCCGAGATTTGTCTTGCTTCTTCATCGCTAAGCAAGATACCAGAAATACATTCTTCGTGATCATCTTCTTGAAAATGATACATCTCTCTTCTGCCGTCATCATGTGTGATAATGGCAAGCTTCTCATTATTTCTTGTGATCATTTCGGCTTTGTGACCGATACCTGGCAGTTCAGTTTCCCGAACCTTCATAACAGCCCCTCCAATGAATAAAAGCCAAATGCCCAAACGGACACTTGCTTTCTATACTGATCTAAACGTATGTCATTATAGCAAAAGACCATTTCAAGATCAATGAAACCCGAAATGTTTTTACATATCATCTTATTGTTGTGACGATGACAAGTATGATGCATGAAAAAAAGACTGCCAAGCTGGCAGTCTTTCTTGTTTAAATATCTTGTTCTGTGTCGATTTTAGCCGGCTTTTTCAGCTCACGACCTTTCCATATCAGCCAAATTTGTGCCGCAATGTAAAGGGATGAATACACCCCTGTTAATAGTCCGACAAGTAAGGCGATGGAGAAGTTTGTAATAGATGCTGAACCGAAAATGAGAAGTGCAATCACCACAACAAGTACGGTGAGCACGGTGTTCACAGAACGCGTAAAGGTTTGCTGTAAACTTAAATTCACAATGTACGATAAATCTTCGATCGTTTTCGGTTTGCGTTTCTTCATTTGCTCACGCACCCTGTCGAAGGTGACAATCGTGTCATTGATTGAGTACCCAATGACCGTGAGTATCGCTGCAATGAAGGTGACATCCACCTCTAAACGCGTAATGCTAAAGAAGGCAACGATAAAGAATGCGTCGTATAGAAGAGAGACAATCGCTGCAATCGCCATTTTATACTCAAATCGGATAGATACATATAAGATAATCCCGATCGAAGCAATGATGACAGCGTATAATGCGTTACGTGCCAGCTCTTTTCCAACCGTCGGAGACACTGTACTTACGTTAGGCTCCGTTCCATATTTATCTTTGAAGTAATCTTTCACTTCAGCGATTTTTTCTTTATTCGGAACACCGACAAATCGAGCTGCTGCTTGATTTTCTTTTTGACCCGATAACACAACACTGTCTGTCTCAAGGTCTAGCTTTTTAAAATCTTGCTCCACCTGTTCTGTTGACAGTTTATGGTCACTTTGAATATCAACTCTAGTACCACTTGCAAAGTCAATACCTGCATTGAGCTTGAAGATCGACAGCACAATGATTCCAGCAATGGTAATGGCTGCTGAGAAAATCATAAAGCCTTTACGTTTGCTGACGAAATCCCATTTATCAAATGGTGTTTTCGGTTCAGTATTTTCAGTTGTTTCATGAATATCAATAATGTCTTTCTGACGAACCCCAAACCAGCCTTTTCTGCGGTCGAGATAACGGCTTTCTACAAGTAATCCAAGAAGGAATCTTGATAGGAAGACAGCCGTGATAAAGCTTGTCAAAATCGATAGGATAAGCATGGTTGCAAATCCTTTGACAGAGCTTGTTCCAAAGAAGAACAGAACCCCTCCGGCAATAATACTTGTTAAGTTTGCATCAAAGATCGTGGCAAATGATCTGCGGTTACCCGATCTGAAAGCAGAACGGACAGATTTACCGAGCTTGAGCTCTTCTTTAATCCGCTCATACGTAATAATGTTGGCATCGACAGCCATCCCTACCCCAAGAATCAATGCAGCGATTCCAGGCAGTGTCATGACCGCACCCATCCAGTCAAAGACTTGCAGTGTGATATAGATATAAGCTGACAGTGTAATGACAGCAACAAGACCTGGTAATCGGTAATAAAACAGCATGAATAAGAAGATAAATGCGATTCCTACAATTCCTGCGAAGACTGTTTCGTTTAGTGCTTGCTCACCAAACTGTGCACTCACAGATGTTGAATATTTTTCGGTTAATTTTACTGGCAATGCGCCGGCATTTAAAATGCTCGCAAGGTCTTTTGCCTCTTGAACCGTAAAGTTTCCTTCGATTTGTACGTCACTGCTGTTAATTTCTTGGTTTACATTCGGCGCAGATACATACTTATGATTTGATTTAGAGACTTCTTTTTTGAAGGAATCTCCCTTATGATAATCAAGCCAAATGACAAGCTGATTGTTTGGTGCCATCGCCGCTACTTTTTTTGTCACGTCACCAAACTTTTTCGCATCCTTTAGTTTGACCGTCACGATCGGCTCATTCGTTTGATTGAATGTTTGTTTTGCACCATTTTCAACAAGATCAGATCCGTTTAGAAGCTCTTTGTCATTCGTATCTCTGAAGGAAAGCTGTGCTTCAGTCGATAGAATCTCCCGTGCTCTGTTTTGATCTTTTACACCCGCAAGCTGTACGCGGATACGGTTGTTTCCTTCAATCGAAATGTTCGGCTCACTGACCCCAAGCACGTTGGCTCTTCGGTTTAAAGCCTCTACTGTACTGACGAGAACACCATTTGTGATCTTGTCTTCTTTTTTCACTGGGTGTACATCATACAGAACTTCAAATCCACCCTGTAAGTCCAGCCCTAGCGTCATATCTTTCGCAACGGGCTTCGTTAATAAGCCCACACCAGTTCCGATTAACAGAACCACTAAGAAAAACGCAAGTATGCGCCCTTTTTTCATTATGTATTTCCTCCTTAAACACCTGAATCCATTTAGATGGCTTATTTCAACAGTTCGTCCAGCATATTCTTGCCATCTTCACTGTCCAAAAAAGCAGACGTTTTAAACGACTGAACGGTTGCATAGTTCATAAATTCGCCAATTTTCACAGATAAAATATCTGCAACCATTTCATGAATCGGATACTCTTGTTTTTTCTTCCACTTCTTATTCTCTAAGTATGACCATAATTCCTCTAAATCTACATCTTTATAGCCCAAAACGATGAATTCTTCAAGCTTACTGAACAGAAAAGGCTTTAAATGGTCTTTGTATATAGCAGCCGGATGTTGTGTCAATGTGAGGCTCCCCCTTTTCAGTTTTTTATCGAGAGACTTGTCATGCTTGGACGATATACACGCATATCTTATTGTATATGATTCTATGTCGTTTGAGAAGGCAGGTGATCTGTGATTTGACGAAGCAAACGTTTTTAAAAGGGACGATTATTTTAATTTTAGCAGGTTTTATTACAAGAATATTGGGTTTTGTCAATCGAATTGTGATTGCAAGGTTCATTGGTGAAGAAGGCGTAGGGCTTTATATGATGGCAGCGCCTACCTTTTTTCTCGCCGTGACGCTAACTCAATTCGGACTTCCTGTTGCGATTAGTAAGCTAGTCGCAGAAGCAGAAGCCCGTGGTGACAAACAGAAAACAAAACGCATTCTAGTGATGTCCCTTGCGATAACAGGAACACTCAGCCTGATTTTCACGCCGCTCTTTTTATGGTTTGCCCCTATTATGGCGGAAAATATGCTGACAGATCCTAGAACGGTCTATCCTCTGCTTGCCATTACACCAGTCGTACCCGTTATTGCGATCTCTAGTGTGTTAAGGGGCTATTTCCAAGGAAGACAGCAAATGAGCCCGCTTGCGATGTCACAAGTACTAGAACAGGTCGCAAGAATTTCACTCGTGGCAGTATGTACAACAGCGTTCCTGCCTTATGGAATTGAATATGCAGCAGCAGGCGCCATGATTTCATCTGTCATTGGGGAAATGATTTCACTTGCTTACTTACTGATTGCCTTTCGTTATAAAAAGACCATCCGTATCCGAAAACGTTTTTTCAAGGCAATTCATGATGGGAAGGATACGTTTAAACAGCTCATGAGTATTGCCCTGCCAACGACAGGCAGCCGTTTCATCGGCAATATCTCGTGGTTTTTAGAACCGATTGTCGTCGCGCAAAGCCTTGCGATTGCCGGTTATGCAGCTGTGGAAGCAACAAGGCAGTACGGAGAATTGACAGGACTTGCGCTCACCCTTTTGACACTTCCTAGTTTTATCACGTATTCTCTCTCCACCGCACTAGTTCCAGCGATTAGTGAGGGGATGGAACAGAACAAACGCAAAACGGTCGAATACCGGCTCAAGCAGGCGATGCGCCTTTGTTTATTAAGCGGGGGCATTTCATGTATTATCCTTTTCGTGTATGCAGAAAATTTAACCCTCTTCATGTATGGTTCATCTCATGCCGCTGTCTATGTAAAATTCATGGCCCCCTTCTTTTTGCTCTATTACTTTCAAGGGCCGCTGCAGGCTGTCCTTCAAGCATTAAATTTAGCGGGGGCAGCGATGACCAACAGTTTGATAGGAGCTGTTGTGAAAACAGGTATGATCTTTGTTCTTGCTTCACAGCCAAGCTTTGGCATTATGGGCGCAGCGCTTGCGATACTCATCGGCATCGTTCTTGTCACGTTGCTCCATGCGGCAACTGTCGGTAAAGTACTGCCTATTCATTTACCATTAAAAGAATATGGACTTTGCGTCCTTGTGATCATCGGTACTGGGGCGGTCAGCTTATGGATGAAACATCAAGCGAGCGGACTCTTTTCCGCACCTTTAGAGCTTGTCATGATGATCTTTTTGACGTGCATGCTGTATGTCATTCTATTAATCTGTCTTGGGCTAGTGAAACGAGAAGAGCTACGCCGCATCCCGTTTATTGGGAAGCTGCTTTAGCTCATTCTTTCTTGATCACTTCATCTTTCAAATCAATATAAAAATCCTTCTGATTAAAGCTGCAGTAAGAGATTTGCTCGATGTCATGATAGCCTCTTTTGACAAGCTCCTTTATCAGCCACTGTTCATCATGGTTGATCTGCTTGAGATGATCATGCTGAACCACACCGTCTGCAATAAGCGGGAGCTCAAGCGCTGCATGTTTGCGCTTGTTTTCTTTTTCAACAACGGCGAGCTTTCCTGAAGGCTCTAAGATGGCATATGAGACATCCTGGATACTATCGATGTTATTTTCTCTTAATTGAATCAGCAAATCATCAAAATTGTATCGCTGTTTTCTCATCGCACCCTCGTCTATTTTTCCGTTGATGATGAGCAGGGCCGGCTTACCGTCGAGAAAACGACGGACACCTTGAAATTTTAATGACAAATAGGCAAGGGTGATTTGAATGAAGGTTAACAGCAGGATCGGCCATACTGTATGTAACATGTGATCCTCAACTTCTTCTATGGCGAGCACCGCAATTTCAGCGATCATCATAAAAATAACAAGATCTAAAATACTCAGTTCCCCAATCTCCCTTTTGCCCATTAAACGAAAAATAAACCAAATGAGAAAATATAAAATGATCGTTCTCATGGAGATAATTAAGATGTCCTGCATATGATGTAAACCCTCCTTCTCCACCATAGCTTGTGTCAAAACACTTTATTTATGTAGAAAAGAAAGCCTCGGTTTTTATCACGAGAAACATGTCTATTTTTTCTTCTCCGTGAATACATTTTAGTAAAAGACAAGCTTCGGTCAATTGGAGAGGAGACGAATCACATGCAGGAAACGAAACAAATAGGAAAAGGCATTTTATCTGGCTTAATTGCTATTTTTGTCGTGATGATTGTGACAAGCTTACTTGTATCACTGATGCTTACCTTCACAAGTATGCAGGAATCATCGTTTAAATGGATGATCATGATCTTGTCCTTTGCGGCACTTTTTCTAGGAGGAATGATTTCTGGAGGGAAAGCAAAGGAACGAGGCTGGCTCATTGGCGCCATGACCTCTTTTATCTTTTCACTCACTGTCTTTTTATTTCAATATTTAGGGTTTGGAGAAACCTTTTCACCAGAACAATTCATCTATCATGCAGCCTTTTTGGGAATTTGTATGCTAGGGGGAATGATTGGCGTTAATCTTCGGGGCAAATAAAAAAAGAGCGAATGATATCGCTCTTTTTTTATCGCTATGTATTGGAGGATTAACCTTTGTCAGCTAATTCTCTAATAGCACGTCGGTCGAAAGTTAAACGGTTGTTTTCGCTTGTTTTAATGACCACTTTTGATTCATCAATGTAGTCGATTTCACCGTGTAAACCACCGATTGTGACGATTTTATCGCCTTTTGATAAAGATTGCTGCATCTGACGCACAGCTTTTTGTTGCTTTTGCTGTGGACGGATTAACAAGAAGTAAAGCACAGCAAACATGACAACAATCATAATGATTGAACCCATACCACCATCCATTCTATCTCACCCCTTTCTAAAGCATTGTAAAGCTTTTCGTTTATGCGTTAAAAGTTTTTCGCATTCGGTTTGTTAAAGCCATAACGCTCAAAAAACTCTTCTCTAAAGTCACCTAAACGATCCTCACGGATAGCTTCTCTCACTTGCTCCATTAATTTTAACAGAAAATGAAGATTATGATAAGTTGTTAATCGAATTCCGAACGTCTCATTTGTACGGATCAAATGTCTAATATAAGCGCGTGTGTAATTTTTACATGTGTAGCAGTCACAGTTTTCATCGATTGGTCTGAAATCACGCTCATATTTAGCATTTTTCACAACAAGGCGTCCTTCACTTGTCATGAGCGTACCGTTTCTGGCAATTCGCGTCGGCAATACACAGTCAAACATATCGACACCGCGAATCGCGCCGTCAATTAATGAATCTGGTGAGCCAACACCCATTAAGTATCTTGGCTTGTCATCCGGTAAAAATGGCGTTGTGAACTCCAGCACACGGTTCATCACATCTTTTGGTTCACCAACAGATAAACCTCCAATGGCGTAGCCTGGGAAATCAAGTGAAACAAGATCTTTTGCACTTTGTTTACGAAGCTCTTCGTATTCTCCGCCCTGCACAATGCCAAACAGCCCTTGATCCTCTGGACGCTGGTGCGCTGTTAAGCAGCGCTCTGCCCATCTGCTTGTCCGCTCTACAGAACGTTTCATATAATCGTACTCTGCTGGATACGGAGGGCATTCGTCAAATGCCATCATAATATCTGAGCCGAGCGCATTTTGAATCTCCATCGCTTTTTCAGGAGAAAGGAACAACTTATCTCCATTTAAGTGATTACGGAAGTGAACGCCTTCTTCTTCAATTTTTCTAAATTCACTCAAAGAAAACACTTGGAAACCGCCTGAATCTGTTAGAATCGCTCGATCCCAGTTCATAAATTTGTGCAGGCCGCCTGCTTCTTTGACAATGTCATGCCCCGGGCGCAGCCATAGATGATACGTATTGCTTAAAATGATGCCTGCTTCCATTGCTTTTAACTCTTCAGGCGCCATTGTTTTCACTGTAGCCAGTGTACCAACTGGCATAAATACAGGTGTTTCAAAGGAGCCGTGCGGTGTATGAACGCGTCCAAGACGTGCACCTGTTTGTTTGCATGATTTAATGAACTCATAACGTATCGGTAATTGCGACAAAAATGAGCCCTCCTGTCTTTGTTGTATGATGTTATTGAATCAGCATGGCATCGCCAAAACTGAAGAATCGGTATTCCTCTTTTACAGCCTCATTGTACGCTTTTAGGACGTGTTCTCGTCCAGCTAATGCACTGACAAGCATAATTAAAGACGATTTTGGCAAGTGGAAATTCGTGATCATGCCATCAATTGCCTTAAATGTGTAGCCTGGATAAATAAAAATCGACGTCCAGCCGCTTGACGCTTTGAATTCACCATCATAAGCACTTGCAATGGTTTCAAGCGTTCTTGTCGAAGTTGTTCCGACTGAAATAATCCGTCCGCCTTCTTTGCGCACGCGATTAAGTTCTTCTGCCGTTTCTTCATTCATTTCGTAAAACTCTGCGTGCATTTCATGTTCTTCAATGCGTTCAGCACTGACCGGTCGAAATGTGCCAAGCCCTACATGGAGCGTAATAAACGCAATATGCACTCCTTTTGCTTTCAGTGCATCCAGCAGTTCATTTGTAAAGTGAAGACCGGCAGTAGGCGCAGCAGCCGAACCAACCTCTTTGGAATAAACGGTTTGATAACGCTCACGATCGTCAAGCTGCTCTTTAATGTACGGAGGCAGCGGCATTTCACCTAAGGATTCAAGTACTTCATAAAAAATGCCTGTATACTGAAACTCAACTTTTCTTCCGCCATGTTCCAGTTCTTCTGTACATACCGCTTTTAATCGTCCATCACCAAATGTAATGACTGTTCCGTTTTTCACACGTTTTGCTGGTTTCACGAGCGTTTCCCATTTGTCTCCTTCTTCTTGTTTCAAAAGAAGCAGCTCCACTTTAGCACCCGTATCCTCTTTCGTTCCAAACAGACGTGCAGGCAATACACGTGTATTGTTTAAAACGAGACAATCACCCTTTTGAAAGTAATCTGTGATTTGCGAGAATGTATCATGTGTGATGCCACCTGTTTGTTTATTTAAGACCATCAGTCTTGATGCATCTCGTTTTTCAAGCGGCACTTGTGCAATCAATCTTTCTGGTAAATCAAAATCAAATAGTTCTAACTTCATTTCCTTCACCTATTCTGTAGTTAACTAGTTAACGTTATTTCATCCGTCCGAAGACATTGAGTAAAATGGTTAGGACGATGCTAATGACAATGCATGTAATCACAGGAAAAAAGAACGTTACGTTCCCTTTTTTCACGAAAATATCGCCTGGAAGTTTCCCAACCAATTGAAACACTAAACCTGCGGCAAAAAGGACACCACCTAAAATCATCAACATTTTAGGGAATTCAGTCACGAATCGGAACCTCCATATGAAAATGTTCATACGCTTCTCTTGTGACGACCCGCCCTCTTGGTGTTCTTTGCAGAAAACCAATTTGCAGTAAATACGGTTCGTACACATCTTCAATCGTATGTGATTCTTCTCCAATTGTCGCTGAGATCGTATCAAGTCCAACAGGACCGCCTCTAAATTTTTCAATCATACTTAAAAGCAGCTTATGATCGATATGATCAAGTCCGAGTCTGTCAACTTGCAGACGCTCAAGAGCATCTTCTGCAATGTCTTGTGTGATCGCATGATTTCCAAGCACCTGCGCAAAATCTCTCACTCTTCTGAGCAGACGATTGGCGACCCTCGGTGTGCCTCTAGATCTTCTTGCAATCTCTTCAGCTGAACGAATGTCGATCCCAATCTCAAACAGCTCGGCTGTTCTTGCTACAATGTGAGCCAAATCTCTTTGCTCATAGTATTCCAATCTTGCATGAACCCCAAACCTATCACGAAGCGGCGCTGTTAAAAGCCCAACACGGGTTGTAGCACCTACAAGCGTAAATGGCGGTAAATCAAGCCGCACAGAGCGTGCTGTATCTCCTTTTCCAATCACGATATCTAGACAAAAGTCCTCCATCGCTGGATATAGCACTTCCTCTATTGAACGCTGCAAGCGATGAATTTCATCAATAAACAGAACATCGCCAGGTTCAAGAGATGTTAAGATCGCCGCCAAATCGCCAGGGCGTTCAATCGCTGGTCCAGACGTTGTACGCAGCTGAACATTCATTTCATTGGCAATGATCGACGCAAGCGTTGTTTTTCCAAGTCCCGGCGGTCCATATAAAAGAACGTGATCCAGCGTTTCCTGCCTCATTCGGGCAGCTTCAATAAATACGCTGAGATTATCCTTTACTTTCTGCTGGCCAATATATTGACTAAGCGTCTGTGGACGCAGACTTTGCTCAATGGCTGATTCATGGTTGTCTGCTTCAGTTGAGACGAGCCGTTCATCCATGAGACATCACCCTATTTCAACATTTTTTGTAAAGCTTTTTTCACATATTGATCGGTTGTAAGATTCTTCTCTTCTTTTAATAAAGGAAGAACCTTTTTGATTTCACGATCACCATACCCAAGGACACTTAAGGCTTCAACCGCTTCATCTAAAGCGCTTTGCTGCGTTTCAATCTGGATATGATCCTCGTGGTTAAATAAGTTTCCTATCATTTCAGGCACCACATCTGCGAGCTTCCCTTTCAGATCTAGAATGATCTGACGTGCTGTTTTTTTGCCAACACCCGGGAATTTAATGAGGAAAGCTTCATCCTCTCGTTCGATCGCTGAAATGACAGCGCCAGGGTCACCGGAAGCAAGAATCGCAAGCGCACCCTTCGGTCCAATCCCTGTGACATTTAACAGTTTTGTGAACAACGCTTTTTCTTCTCGTGTTTGGAATCCATATAACGAAAAAGCGTCTTCCTTTATGTAATGATACGTATAAATCGTTTCTTGTTTTGTTACTCGATAGATAAACGGATTTGGGGTATAGACTTGATAGCCCACTCCGCCGTTTTCAATGACAACATATTGCGGGCACACATAATCAATGGTCCCTTTTACAAACTCTATCACCGTTTTCACCTCTTTGACTGTTCTCCATTGTAACATAAATCGAAGAGAAAACCGTAATAAAAGTTAACATACGTTCGCTCAGCCTTTTTTCATCGTCAACCCATGAAAAAGAGCTTGCGGTCTTCACACCAGCAAGCTGTCATACGATTAAAACGATTGTTCATTTCGGTAAGGTTTCATGACTTCAAGCACATGCTCAAATTCATCTTTTGTTCGAAACGGAATGCCTTGTGCAAGCTGCTGCTCTACATGACTTTCCAAGCGGGACGTATCAATTTGAAAAAAGAGATGAATAGGCTCCGCCCACCCGTCAGGCCTTCCATGAAACGTAGAAATCACGCCGTCTTCTGATAATCCGATATATCCATTTGCTTTACTCAAAGGCGATATATCGTCAATTTGCTTTCTAAAAAGGGCAAAATCCTCTCGCTGTTCTACCAATGTCCAGCCCTTATACTGGGCCCAAAATGTGTCTTTGTCTTCTAATGATGCCCGCTGTCTTTCAATACTTACATCGCCGTCTAGATAGACCTTTTCAAGCTGAACGTTGATGGTTTTTGACTCTTTTTGCAAGTGTTCTGCTGCTTCCATATCAACAGAGAAAAAGAGTACACTTGTCATGATAAGTCCTGTAACGAAATATTTCATCTTCACTTTCACTATTTACACCTCTTTAGAACATAAGATCGATGCATGACATATGTAGTTTGACCCATTTTGCTAAACATTAACCAAATCGATGTCTTGACACATATTGAGCGTCTTTCGTTGTATCCTTCGTGCGTAAATGTTATGTTTTATACAATCCATTGCTCTACCGAATCACATGGTTTTTTCATCATTCGTTTTTCAGCCGCATAAACTGAAACCAAAGAAGGTGAAGTCAATGTCAGATGTCAAAAGATTAGCCGAATCGATTCAGTATCAAGAAGAAAAGCGTTTTAATAAGCTCGTCTTTAAACCGGCTGAGCTTGAGCTGTGCGGCAAAGGAAGAAGTGCCTATGTATTTTCATACAAAAAAGACGGCAAAAAAATGGCGTTAAAAGTCTTTTTTCCTTCTTATCGAAACATCGCCCGCAAAGAGGCTGCAATTTATGAAAAACTTTCCGGCTCCTCCTATTATCCTGAAATTTACGAGTCTGGAGATCAATATATTTTAATGGAATATATTAAAGGTTATACTTTCTATGAATGCCTGACAAAAGGAATTCCGATCAAAAAACAAATGATTGAACAAGTAGATGATGCGCTAGAAGAAGCACGCGCGAAAGGTTTAAATCCTTCTGATATTCATCTGCGAAATTTAATTTTAACAAAGGATGGCCGCGTCAGGGTCATTGACGTCGCCCGCTTCACGCAAACGAAAACATGTCATCAATGGGATGATTTAAAAGCTGCATACACCTATTATCAAAAACCTTTTTTCCCTAAAAAAGCGCCGCGTCTATGGCTTGAAGTGATTGCCTATTTGTATAAGAAAAACTGGCTGTCTCGAAGTCAGCTGAACAATCGAAATGATTTTACTGCATAATGAAAGCCGCTCTTTTCGAGCGGCTTTCTGTTTTATTCTGTTTCTACATGGATACTATTCACATTTAATAGGTTAATGATTTCATTATTCAGCTTAAACCAATGATTGGCTTCCTCAATTTTTTTATACACATCATAGGTAGCTGGACGTTTCAGCTCGAAATCGAGCACTTCCCCATTGTTCATATGAAATGTTACCTTAAATACTTTCATCATAAGATCACCTTCCACTCTGTCTTGTTCACTAACCGAATCGGTCAGCTCTTTTCATTCATTCTCTATTCAATCCGTTTCCCCTGCTTCTTTCCTTCTAAACACAAGAAGTTTAAATTTTGTTTAAATTCGCACAACATATCTATCTAGATACGCTTCAAAAGAAGTATATTGAATGAAAAGGAGGCTGTCTTTATGAAACAAAAGAAAAAACGAATATCTCCAGAGAGACAAACAGTTCTATTTCATTTAACAGATGCCTTCATCCCAAGTGTTGAAACGATGGCGATTGCAGTAAGAGCATTTTTGCACCTCGTAAGAAAAGCCATTTCAGCCGTTTTATAAAACCCCGCACTAGAGGAGTGCGAGGTTTTTTTAGGATTGATAGATTTGGCTGCCTTGATTGATAAACTCTTTTGCCTTCTTCTCCATCTCTCTTTTCACTTCTTCTGATTGGTTGCGGATGTCATGGGATATTTTCATACTGCAAAACTTTGGTCCACACATGGAACAAAAATGAGCAGTTTTAGCACCTTCAGCAGGCAATGTTTCATCATGGAATGCCAGCGCTCGTTCTGGGTCAAGTGACAGGTGAAATTGATCCCGCCATCTGAATTCAAATCTCGCTTTTGATAAGGCATCATCACGCTTTTGAGCAGCAGGATGTCCTTTTGCTACATCAGCTGCATGTGCAGCAATTTTATAAGCGATGACGCCTTCTCTTACATCTTCTTTGTTCGGCAGACCTAAATGCTCTTTTGGTGTCACATAGCACAGCATGGCTGTTCCGTACCAGCCGATCATCGCCGCACCGATCGCAGATGTAATATGATCATATCCCGGTGCAATATCTGTTGTTAGAGGACCTAATGTATAAAAAGGTGCCTCTTTGCATATCTCCATCTGCTTATCGACATTCTCTTTGATTTTATCCATTGGAACATGACCAGGTCCTTCAATCATGACCTGTACATCATGTTTCCAAGCGATCTCTGTCAATTCCCCTAACGTTTCCAGCTCTGCAAACTGCGCTTCGTCATTTGCGTCCGCAATGGATCCAGGTCTGAGCCCGTCCCCAAGCGAAAAGGCAATGTCATACGTTTTCATGATTTCACAAATTTCTTCAAAATGGGTATACAGAAAGTTCTCTTGATGATGAGCGAGACACCATCTTGCCATAATGGCTCCGCCTCTTGAAACAATTCCTGTGACACGGTCGACTGTGAGCGGAATATACCTTAACAGGACGCCCGCATGAATGGTGAAGTAGTCAACCCCTTGCTCTGCCTGTTCAATTAATGTGTCTCGGTATACTTCCCACGTCAAATTTTCTGCGATTCCATTCACTTTTTCAAGTGCCTGATAAATTGGGACCGTTCCTACTGGGACTGGGCAATTGCGGATAATCCATTCTCTCGTTGTATGAATGTCCTTTCCTGTAGACAGGTCCATCATCGTATCTGCCCCCCATCTAATTGCCCATGTCATCTTCTCCACCTCTTCTTCAATGGACGACGTCACAGCTGAATTGCCAATATTCGCATTAATTTTCACGTGAAAATTCTTTCCGATGATCATCGGCTCACTTTCAGGATGGTTGATATTCGCTGGAATGACCGCTCTTCCACTAGCCACTTCCTCTCTAACAAACTCAGGACTTAGCTGTTCTCTCAAAGCGATAAACTCCATTTCAGGCGTAATGATCCCCTTTTTTGCATAATGCATTTGCGTCACACAAGCACCTTGTTTCCCGCGGAGCGGTATATGATGAAAATCTGTCTGGGCAGCTTGAAAGGATTCTTTCCCATTCAAGCGATATCCATTATCTTCTGGCTTTACTTGACGCCCTTCATAGCTTTCAGTATCTTCTCTTTCTTTAATCCATACTGATCTCAGGCGCTTTAATCCCTTTGTGACATCAATATGAGCCTCCTCATCTGTATACGGTCCACTTGTATCGTACACACGAATCGGTTCATTTTCGATATCACCTGCTTGTGTCACTGTATTTGTGAGCACGATTTCTCTTTTTGGCACCAAAATGTCAGGTCTCGAGCCTTGTTCATATACCTTTCGACTGCCTTCAAAGTTTGATAATAAAGATTGCGTTGATGGAACATTTGTCTTTTCATTCATTTGCTGTTCTCTCCTTCTTTTCGTGTGACCGGTCAGGATGGAATCAGCACCAGCAAAAAACCAGATTCTATGTAAAGAACCTGGTTTCGTCGTCAGAAAAAAACATGTATGCCATTCATATGGCACATGTATCATCTTCAACTTCCCCACGCTGGTACGAGCCAGATCAGGTCCAAAGGGTTAAGAAGCTTGTCTTCTCTCTCAGCCCGCATTTCCGGGCACCCCTAGTCACTTATATTGATTTCCACAACAGTGTAGCATAGCTGAGAAATGAAAAAAAGAAGTTTCAGGAAAATAGTTCCTTTCCCCTACAATGAATACACGATCTTCACGATATACATCTTTCTATACACGATCTATCTCTCTCATTTCGATTAAATCAGAAATAATCATTGATCCTTTTCTCCTAGTATGTATAATTAATCTAAACGGAGAATTTTTATACAAACATGAATCAAAGGAAGTTCTAGTCGATTGCAAACATTTCTTACATTTATCGTCGTTGGATTCTCAATTGCTCTACCTGTTGGAGCGATCACGGTTGAAATGACAAAGCAGGGATTAAAAAACGGATTCTTTCATGGATTAACTGTAGGCGCTGGTGGTATGACCATCGATATATTGCTCATCTTGGCTTTATATGCTGGATTTGCTCAATTTTTATCTTTGCCCTTTATCCAAATTCCGCTCTGGCTGATCGGTGCCATCTTTTTAATGATTCTTGCCTACGATTCGATTAAAAATGCGGATCAAGACATCCATTTAGCAGGAGAAAAAGTGAATAAATCATTCGCTAAAACATACCGAAATGGGCTGCTCGTCGCGGTATCACCTGGAAACCTTGTGTTCTGGGTATCTGTGTTTGGTGCTGTACTGGCAGATGCTTATACGAATACAAATTCATCTGAATTTATATTGGCTGCTGCGGGTATTTTGGCAGGGATTCTTCTTCATGACATCGGTCTTCTCACGATTGTTTCCCTAACAAGAAAAGTGATGAATCGAACAATGATTAAGTGGACTTCCATTATTGCCGGTATTTTATTACTTGGATTTGGCTGTTATTTCTTTTATGAATTTTATATCGGGATCAAAGTTTATTTTTAAAGAAAGGCTAAAGTTCGTTATGAACTTTAGCCTTTTTTATTCCAGCCTATCGGGTCATGCCTGTCTGACCTGTTTCAAATTGCGTTTTTCTCATATCTCTGAAGCGTGTAAATGCGCCTTCGTCTTTAATGACTTGGACAGCTCTTCCATCTGCATAACGAGTCGCTGCTTCTTCTACTTGTGATACACCCTCTGATGTCAAGCGCCCATCTGTTTTAAGAGCAATATACACATTTTCATCCGTCACCATGACTTGTGAGTCTGTCACATGGTTCATTTTGTTCACTCGGTTGGCGATTTTTCTTGAACGCTGGATGTTCTCTTGTTTATCGTAGCCAGAGAACGACATTTGGTTATGATAGTTCATATCTCCATGACTGTAGCGTCCATCTCCACCAGTAAGTGGCATTCTCACTTGATCCTGTGTAGGGCGTGAACGATAATCAACATTCGTTGTATTTCTTCCGTTCATTCCCTCCATAAGCTCAGAAACCGGTCCTTGATGATCTTGGTTGTTGTCTGTTGCCTGTTGATTGGAGTGGTATCCAACTGGCTGGCCTGATTGATTATGACGTGTATCTACACCCGCATTGTTATTTGTACCACATGCCGTTAATCCAATAGGTAGAAGCACTAAGGCGATTGTTTTTTGCCATTTTTGTCTCAAACGAAAAACCCCCTGTACAAATTGAATCTCATGAGCGCAAAACAGGCTCTGTTTTAGCATGTACAGTTGAGGACAAAAACAAGCTGTCAGTTATAAACAAAAAAAGGAACGATTGAGATCGTCCCTTGTGTCATTAATCTTCTTCGTCTTCTTCTGGTCTTGCAAAAACAGATGGGTTTTGATAAGGCTGCTGCATATAAGGCTGTGCTGGATAAGCACCCATTTGACCATATGGAACAGGGTTTGGATAATGTCCAGGCCATGGTTGATGATGCTTCATACCATCATCGCATCCGCAGTCTTCCTTGCCATATGCTTCATTTGGAGCGTTTGGATAAAAGCCTTGATTGACATTGGCATTCACATTCGCGCCTGCATTTGGATGCATATGGTGGTGCCAGTGATGCCCGTCGTTTGCATGATGCTCATGATTTTCACCATAATAAGCCGGTGCTTGATACGCAGGATAATACGGCTGAGCCGCCGGGTAAGGGTACGGCATCATGTGATGGTGATAATACGGCTGTACCGGATAACAAAGGCCTGATCCCGGTAAAATAGGAGAAGCGGGTACCATTTGCTGCGGATATGGATACATTGCTGGCATGTAATGACCATAACCATAATAAGGATCATATGACTCTTGATGATGGTGGTGATGCTCTTTATTTTCAGCCATGCCCCCTACTGCTGCCCCTCCAACATTCGGCATTTGCGGGAAATTAGGAAGGTTTGGGTAATTACTATGCTCCATTTCTTTTCCCTCCTCTTTTTGATGTGGGATATGAATGAATGGATCATATCCCTTTGCCACTTCATCTTTGAAATGATCCTTATTTTCATGATGAAAATGGTCCTTGTGATCTTTATGATCCTTTTTCTCATGAACATGATCTTTCTTATCATGAACGTGATCTTTTTTCTCATGATGTTCTTTTTTGGGAGGAGGCGTGAATGGCTGGTAGAGATTCGTCTGATAATAGTTTACATCAACTTGTGGAAAAACTGGCTGTTCAATCTTTGGTACTGGTGGCACATAAGGTACCGGTTCATTCGGCTTTTCCTTCGGCTTCGTATCTTGAACTTGCACGACATCCTTTGGCTTTTCTTTTACATACGGGTGTTCTTTTGCTTTTGGCATTTCTTTTGCTTTTGGCATTTCTTTTGCTTTGTGATGATCGGTTTTGACAGGAACACCACTAGATGGAATTTTGATTTTCATTCCTGGCATAATCAAATCTGGATTACTGAGCTGCGAATTTAATTTTTTCAATTCTTGAAAGTCGACTCCGTACTTCTTTGAAATTTTCCAAAGGGAGTCTCCTTTTTGCACAATATGAATTTTCAACGTTTTCCCCTCCTATGCAAAACGTGAACGTAGCGGTTATGTCAGAAGTACAATATGTTTCAACATAAATTTATGCCTATTTACAAGCCAATATGATAAAAACTTGTTTTCTGATAGGAGGGGACACTTCATTATTTAATGGTGAGCATCTTATTTAAAGCGAGCAATGCCTCTTTTGTCGTCTCTTCATTCACTTGAATCAAACCGACCGGCTCCCCTTTTTCAATGCTTTCAAGTGACCATAGTAGATGAGGCAGATCAATACGGTTCATTGTCAAACATGGACACATATCTGGATTGAGGGATTCGATTTGTTTGTCAGGGTGCTGGTCAATGATGCGTTTCACTAAATTCATTTCTGTTCCAATGGCCCACTTACTTCCTGCTGGTGCCTGCTTGATCGTATCAATAATAAATTTCGTTGAACCAGCTAGATCAGAAGCCTTTACGACTTCATGCGTACACTCTGGATGAACAAGAATCTGTATGTCACGGTCACGTTTTCTCGTTTGTTCAATATTCTCAATGGTAAATTTCTCATGAACAGAGCAATGACCTTTCCATAAAATCATTTTGATTCGATGAAGCGGTTGGTCGGTGATGAGCTTTTCTTCTATTTGATCCCAGACAGCCATTTCCTCTAGCGGAATCCCTAAATCATAGGCTGTGTTACGCCCTAAATGCTGATCAGGAAGAAAAAGAATTCGCTCTTTTTGGGTCAGCGCCCACTCCAATACTTTTTTAGCGTTTGAAGATGTGACAGTCGATCCGCCATGTTTGCCGACAAATGCTTTAATATCAGCCGTTGAGTTTACATAAGTCAGCGGAAGGATCGTATCTCCAAACAGCTCAGTGAGCTGATCCCACGCCCTGTCTGTTTGTTTCATATTCGCCATATCTGCCATTGAACAACCTGCTCTCATATCTGGCAAAAAGACGTGCTGATTCTTTTTTGATAGCATATCGGCCGTTTCTGCCATAAAATGAACCCCGCAAAATACAATGTATTCTGCTTCGTGATTGTCAGCAGCAATTTGTGCAAGCTGCAATGAATCACCTGTCACATCAGCAAATTGGATGACTTCATCTTTTTGATAATGATGACCCGGTATAAAAAGCTTTGATCCAAAAGCGCTTTTAATCTCTAATACTCTCTCTTTCATTTCATCATAAGAGCGCTGTTTATATTCATCTGGCATCATGGCTGTATGCTGTGCTGCTAACACATCAAGCATGGACATGAGTCGTTCCCCCTTTATGGCTGAATTCCATATTCATACTAAAATCGAATGATGGAGCAGAATGTGTAAGGAATCCAAGTGAAATAAGGTCTACACCTGTCCCCCGGTAGTTAGCCACATTCTCTAACGTGATGCCGCCTGATGCCTCTGTCAATATGGTTTCAGGGGTCATTTGTTTAAAGCGCTTCACTTCGTCTGGAGAGCAGTTGTCAAACATGATGACATCTGCTTTGGCATCAATGGCTTCCATCAGCTGTGCTTCTGATTCAATTTCCACTTCAATTTTCACCATATGACCGGCGTATGCTCTTGCTTTCTCCACAGCTTCCCTGATAGAACCACAAGCCGCAATATGATTATCTTTAATCATCACACCATCGGATAAGCCGAAACGATGATTCTTTCCGCCTCCGACTTTTACTGCGTACTTCTCCAGCATGCGCAAACCGGGTGTCGTCTTTCTCGTATCACAAATCGTAATAGATGGATCAGCTAATCGCTCTAATGCTTCATGCGTTAGTGTAGCAATCCCTGTCATTCTTTGTAGGATATTCAACACCACCCGCTCCCCTTTCAGCAAGTCGTTGACGGGGCCTGTTATTTGTGCCAGTACAGCCCCTTCATGAATCCAATCACCTTCCTGGAAAAACAGCTCAGTTTGAACTTGTTCATTCAGCAGTTTGTATCCCATATCAATGACTTGTGTCCCGGCCAATACGCCTGATTGTTTCGCCATGATGTAAGCTGTTCCTTTCTTGTCTCCAAAGATGGCATCAGCGGATACATCTCCAAACCCAATATCTTCTTTTAAAAAATGAGTGAGCATTTGCTTTAACTGTAAACGTTCCATTTGGCACCAATCCTTTCATTTTTTACGGTATAAATATGGCCCTGTTCATGTACAATCTGTTTTGCTCGCCACGAAGCATCGTGCCGATTTGGATAATCGATGCGATAATGACCGCCCCTACTTTCTGTTCTGAGTAATGCGGATTTGATAAGGCATATGGCTAAAGCCCATTGATTAGTTATTTCGATCTGTTCATTTGTGATATTTTTCACATTAATTTGCTGAAAAGAGACTTGTTCTAAATGATCGAGCAAAGTCTGTAAGCCTTTCTCATCTCTCACAATTGCGGCATATGCTGTCATCCATTTTCTGAGCTGAGCCTGTGACACCGTTGGGACAGACCATACTTCTTGAATGGAAAGAGCAGGGTTTTTATCTTGCTGGGCTTGCAACCGCTCAACATACCGTGCCGCCTTGTTTCCTAAAACGAGACCTTCTAAGAGCGAATTACTTGCCAGTCGATTGGCGCCGTGTAAACCTGTACAAGCTGCTTCACCAATGGCGAAAAGTGATGGAACAGTTGTTTCTCCATGTTCATTCACCTTAATTCCACCCATTAAAAAGTGCATACCGGGTGAAACTGGCAGCCTTCCGCTTGCCATATCAACTCCCGCACGCTGACACATCGAAGCAATCGCAGGAAAACGTGCAGAAAAATGCGGAATATCACGGATGTTAAGATAAATGGAATGACCGAGTTGCTGCTCATGGAAAATGGTCCTTGCCACCACATCTCTAGGCGCTAAATCGCTCTGCGGGTGGATTCCTTTCATGATCCGCCTGCCTGATTCATCTTCTAAATAGGCGCCCTCTCCCCTGACTGCCTCTGATACGAGACCGATCGCTTTACCTGAAGTGGTCAAAAGGGTCGGATGGAATTGCACAAATTCGAGATCTACTAGCTGTGCCCCTGCGCGATAGGCCATCATCAGACCATCTCCTGTCACAGACGGATCATTTGTGTTTGTTTCATATAAGGATCCACAGCCGCCAGTGGATAATACAACTGCATCCGCGGTCATTGTATGTACATGACCTTTTTCGTCTTTCCACACAACACCGGTACATACCCCTTCATGAACTAATAGATCCATGACATGATGATTTTCGTATACATGAATGTGTGAGCCGAGCTTCCCTTTCAAAAACTGCACGAGGGTTTTTCCCGTTTGATCTCCTCCTGCATGCAGAATACGATGGGTCGTATGGGCTCCCTCTTTACCTAACTGCGGAATTCCCGTTTCATCTCGATCAAATGGGCAGCCCTCTTCTACGAGCTTCTTTACAAGATCTTTTCCATGACGGACGATCTCCTGTACAGTTTTGTCATCATTGTGACCACACCCCGCAGCTAAAGTGTCTTGCACATGCTGATCGACAGAATCATGTGCGGAAAAGGCTGCAGCGATTCCCCCTTGTGCGAGCATGGAATTACTAGAGGAAAATTGTTTTTTTGTCATCATGATGACTTGGCAGTTCTCTGAGATCGTATTCACAAAGGAAAGAGCCGCAATGCCCGACCCCACCACAATGACTTTTTTGATAGATGACACAATCGCCCCTCCTGTCATTTACACCTGTCTTGACACATATCATTACACAACACTACAATAAATACAAGAAAAAATTTTCACACAGGAGATGGATGGATTTGATTTATTTAGATTATGCAGCTTCTACACCTGTTTCTGAGGAATCACTGCATGTATTTCAGCAGTTGAGCAAAGAATGTTACGGAAATGCGAGCAGCCTGCATGATGCAGGAGGAAGAGCAAATGAAATCTTGGCTTACAGCAGACAATCACTTGCAGCGATTCTAGGGGGCGAACCTGATAGTATTTACTTTACAAGTGGCGGAACTGAATCCAATATCCTTGCGATTCAATCGATCATAAATGGGCTACCTCCACATAAACAGCATGTCATTACCACATCAGTAGAGCACCCTTCTGTTCATCATGCGGTCAATGCCTTGCAGCGTCTCGGTGTGAAGGTGACGGTCATAGAACCGAATCAAGAAGGAATTATCACAAAGGAGATTCTCAAACAGGCTCTATTGCCTGAAACCGGACTAGTATCCATCCAGCATGCCAACTCAGAAACTGGGATTATTCAGCCATTAGCTGAATTAGCAACGCTCTTAAAAGAAAGAGACATTCTTTTTCATACAGATGCAGTGCAAACATTCGGAAAAATGCATGTGTCGATTAAAGAACTAGGGGTTGATGCCCTCTCCATTTCGAGTCATAAAGTGTATGCACCTAAGGGCGCCGGTGCTGTCTATATGGGGGCACATGTCCCTTGGAAGCCTATATATCAAGATACTGTTCAGGAAAATGGTCTACGCCCAGGGACAGTGAACGTGCCATGCATCGGTGCTTTTGTAGCCGCAAGCGAGCAAATCATGCTGAAAATAGATCAACAGCAACAGCTAGATATTCAGCTTCGTGATTATTTTCTTCAGCAGCTAAAAAAAAGGCAGCTGCCTGTCCGCATGCTGCAAGAAAGTGACCAGCGCCGCACGCTGCCTCATATTATTGGTTGTTTTTTTGAAGGGTTTGAAGGACAATATGTAATGTTAGCTTGTAACCGGCATGGGATTTGTATATCCACAGGAAGTGCGTGCGCTTCTGGTTATCACCACCCTTCCCCTGCTGTGAAGGCATTACATGTATCAGATCGTGATGCCCTTCAATTCATTCGACTATCATTTGGACGAGGATCATCAAAGGATGACATCGATCAGCTTTTGCATACATTTGAGAGCTTGCAAAAGGAGAAGAAAGGAGCATAAAACGTGGAACAAGAGAGAAAACTCATTGGCGAAGATAGAAGAAACGCCATTTTAAAGTGGCTACAAGAGACTGATACACCACTCACCGGAAGTTTTTTAGCTAAAAAAGCCGCTGTCTCACGACAAGTCATTGTACAAGATATTTCATTACTCAAAGCAAAAAACGAACCCATTATTGCCACAAGCCAAGGCTATGTGTATATGGCGCAGCATACACCGGAAACTGAAATTGAACAGATTATCGCTTGCAAGCACGATCCTCATCGTACAGAAGAGGAGCTGACACTGATTGTAGACTACGGTGTAACGGTGAAAGACGTGATCATTGAGCACCCTGTCTACGGGGAGCTGACGGCCTCTATTCGAGTGAGTACGCGCAAACAAGTGGCTGACTTCGTTCATCATATTTCTAATACGGGCGCCTCCTACTTATCAGAGCTGACAGACGGCGTACACTTACATACCCTTACTTCATACAGCCAAAAGCAGCTTGACCAAGCCATTCAAGCGCTTGATGACGCTGGATTTCTCATTAAAGACTAAAAAAATAGTGTCCCCAAGAGGACACTATTTTTCATTCGTTAATTCATATGTTTGATAGCTGCCGAGTAGTTTCACTTCACAGCCAATTGCTTCTAATTCTTGAATGGCGCCAGGGACAAGTACATCATCCATCTCTTTTTCGATATCAATGATAAATAAATAGTGTCCAAGGCCTGTTTTTGTCGGACGCGATTCAATTTTGGACAAATTGAGATTCCGCCATGAAAAAGCTGATAACACACGGTGCAATGCACCTGACTGATCATCCTTTGGCAGGCTGACAACAATGGTCGTTTTTGGCTTTGAAGAAAAACCAGAATTCATTGGGAACGATGCCTTCGCCTCTTTATGTAAAATGACAAAACGTGTATGATTGTGCGGATAATCATGAATGTCTTTTTTCGCAATCGTCAATCCGTACGTTTTTGCGGCGATTTCATTCGCAATCGCACCAACAGCTTCATCTGGATGCTCACTGATGTATTTCGCTGCATAGCCTGTTGATTCCACTGGCCGATGCGGGATATTAGGAAACTGTCTCTTCAAAAATTGATGACACTGCGCAATGGCGTGCGGATGTGACTGAATCACATCTAATGTCTCCCAGCTCTCCGCTCTCGATGGATGGACAAGCAGGTGCTGGCGAATCGGTGCTGTCATTTCGCCCACAATGGACAAAGCGTCCTCATGAATTAAATAATCAATCGTTAAGTTCACAGATCCTTCGAGTGCATTTTCAAGTGGAACGACCGCCAAATCTACTTCTCCCTTTGACACGGCATCCATACATTGCGGAATGGTTGCATAAGCCCGCTGCTCTGCATCTTTTGGAAAACAAGAACAGACAGCCAAATGAGTAAATGTGGCCTCTGGTCCAAAGTAACCTACCGTTAATTGCTTCATCTGCTATGATCTCTCCTTTTACGCCCCAGAACCTAGAATTTCAACTTTTTCGACAAATTCAAGTTTTCTTAATTGATTCATGACTGTATTGATATCATCTGCCATGCCGGCCGTACTGATCGACAGGGTGACATTCGCTCTTCCTTGCAGCGGAATCGTTTGGTGAATGGATAACACATTACAGCCAGAGTCAGCCACAATTTGCAGCAGCCTAGACAAAGCCCCAGACCGATCCTCCAGGTGGAAAAACAATGTGATGATCTGCTCTTTGACCATTGTATAAAATGGAAAAACAGCATCTCGATATTTATAAAAAGCACTGCGGCTTAAATCCGCTTTTTGAACAGCATCGGCAACTGAATCCGCTTTTTTGCGATCGAGAAGCTTTTTGACTTCAAGCGTTTTTCGCATCGCATCCGGAAGTACATCCTCTCTTACTAAATAGAACGTTTCTTCTTTCACCTGTTTTCTCCCCTTTTAAAAACGGGAGAGCCCATGAACTGGACCCTCCTTTTGATCAATCGATAAATTCAAATTCAAATTCAAGCAGACGAATGATGTCTCCATCTTTTGCACCACGTTCACGCAGGGCATCATCAACGCCCATTCCGCGCAGCTGTCTAGAGAATCGTTTCACTGACTCGTCTCTTGAGAAATCTGTCATCTTAAACAGTCGCTCAAGTGCTTTACCAGTTAAGACAAACGTACCATCAGGATCTCTTGAGATCTCAAATGCTGCTTCTCCTTCATCAAACTTGTACATCACACGGTTATCAGAGAGCTCTTCTTCATTGTAGAGCGGGAATTCTGGTGTTGTTTCAAGCTGATTGGCGATTTCAAATAAGAGCTCACGAAGCCCCTCTCTTGTGATCGCACTAATTGGGAACACTTTATAGTCATCTGTTAATTTTTCTTTAAATGCCGCTAGATTGTCAGCTGCATCCGGCATGTCCATTTTGTTCGCTACAATGATTTGCGGACGCTCTGTCAATCTCATATTGTATTGCTCAAGCTCTTCGTTAATCGTCACGTAATCTTCGTATGGGTCACGCCCTTCAAGTCCAGACATATCAATGACATGGACAATGACACGTGTACGTTCAATGTGGCGTAAAAATTGATGACCTAAGCCAACACCTTCGTGCGCTCCTTCGATCAGTCCTGGCAGATCCGCCATGACAAAGCTTCGGTTATCGTCTGTTTCAACAACTCCGAGGTTTGGCACAAGCGTTGTAAAATGATAATCCGCAATTTTTGGTTTCGCAGAAGAGACAATCGAAAGCAGCGTTGACTTCCCGACACTTGGGAAACCAACAAGTCCAACATCTGCAAGTACTTTTAATTCTAAGATGACGTCACGTTCTTTACCTGGCTCACCGTTTTCAGACAGCTGTGGTGCAGGGTTTGCTGGTGTTGCGAAGCGTGAATTTCCACGTCCGCCACGTCCGCCTTTGGCAATCACAGCCCGCTGTCCATGCTCTGTCAAGTCAGCTAGCACTTGTTCCGTCTCGGCATCTGTCACAACTGTACCAGGCGGAACTTTAACAATCATTTCTTCCGCATTTCGGCCATGCTGGTTTTTACTCATTCCATGCTCGCCGCGGTCCGCCTTGAAATGACGCTTATAACGAAAGTCCATTAACGTTCTAAGTCCTTCGTCTACTTCAAATACTACATCTGCACCATTTCCGCCGTCGCCGCCAGCTGGCCCGCCTTTTGGCACATATTTTTCACGACGGAACGCCACCATACCGTTTCCGCCGTCACCGCCTTTAACATACACTTTAACCTGATCTACAAACATAACTTCCTCCGTTTCTCTGCATCACATATCTCGTTCTTGCCTCAAACAAAGCTCAATCATGGACTCATGATTCGTCACATGAAATTGCGTTATACTCATACATGGATAGTTTGCGTCATGAAACGCATTTAACGCATCCAAACTTGTTAATTTTCCTTTGAAATCAAAATATAAGATCACATCATTCTCTTCATGATCCGTTTGGAAAGTGACCGTTAAATGATTTTCAGTTTTTTGGCAAACTGATTGATCGAATATCGAAAACAACTCCCGTGATACCGTTAGCAGCTGCGATTCATATGCTGATAAGTCTCGGGTTTCACCAAGCACTTCATATTCTAGGGTGATAAAATGCGACTCCCAATTAAAGGTTAGAAAGTAATAGGCCAATTGGGGAATTTTTAAATTTGAGAGTTTGGATTCATGCTGTGCTTCAATGACCATTTCTTCTATTATTTCGAACACTCGGTCATATTTTTCTAATGTCAAGTTGCCTTTGATTAACTGCAATTTATTCATCCAGTCGTGTCTTGAACGACTAAGCAGATGGATCAATTCATTCGTTAATGCAACGTGAGTTAATTTTTCGTTTTGTTTACTTGGTATCTCTTCCATTATCGCACTCCCAATCGTTTGGTCTCTCTTTTAGGAGTCTTATCATCAATATGTCTCCCTGAATTATAACAGAGAAGACAGCTTAGAAAAACACTAGTTATGTGAGGAAAGGTTGTTTTTTCTGATCGTATAGGAGAAAATGAGGCAAAGTCAGCAAACATTCTTTGATATTTATGGAGTGCATCTTCTTTTATCATCTTCGGTACTACTTGTAAAAAGCGCAAAAGCTCCCTGAATAGTGAAAAAAACTCCAGTCAATGACCGGAGTTTTTAGCAATTATTGTGCCGCAGGATATACGCTCACTTTTTTACGGTCACGACCGAAACGTTCGAATTTAACTGTTCCGTCGATTTTAGCGAAAAGAGTGTCGTCGCCTCCGCGTCCAACGTTTTCACCTGGATAGATTTTCGTTCCACGTTGACGATAAAGGATAGAACCACCAGTTACGAATTGACCATCAGCACGTTTAGCGCCTAAACGTTTAGACTCAGAGTCACGTCCGTTCTTTGTAGAACCTACCCCTTTTTTAGATGCGAAAAATTGAAGATCTAATCTAAGCATGAAGTTCACCTCCTATTTTTTTGTAGATATTCTCACATAATCGTGATAATCTCGTTCAATTGTTTCTAAGGAAACGACCATGCCTTCTAAAAGCAACTGGGCTTTTTCAAAGGTGACTGGATCTGTATCAGCTGGCAGTTCAAAAGAGAAATACCCGCCTTCATCTCCAATATCAAGTAGTGGATCCATTCCTGTCAGTGCAATAATTGAATTGACTGACCCGAAAACAACAGCAGATACACCTGCACAAACGAGATCCTGACCTTTTTCAGCAAACTCGGCATGTCCAGTCATCTGAAAAGACGTAATGCTTTCATCTGCTGGCGACCGAGTAATGGTTGCTTTGATCATATCACTCACACGCCTTAAGCGTTGATTTTTTCGATAACAACTTTAGTGTAAGGTTGACGATGACCTTGTTTCTTGTGGTTGTTTTTCTTCGGTTTGTACTTGAACACAGTAATTTTTTTACCGCGACCTTGTTTTTCAACTTTAGCCGTTACTGTTGCTCCAGCAACTGAAGGGTTACCCACTTTGACAGTGTCTCCGCCGACAAACAATACGTTTTCGAAAGTAACTGTTTCACCTGCTTCAGCAGCTAGTTTTTCAACATAAACAGTTTGACCTTCTTCAACTTTTACTTGTTTACCACCAGTTTCGATAATTGCGTACATCTCTGCACCTCCTAATAAACTCAGACTCGCCGAATACAGGGGGCCAATAGGCACTTTACACCTGCTCCGCGCGGTTGTAGCACGGGTGCTACATATCCATAACATTAAAAAATATATCAAATTAGACGCTGAATGTCAATGTATTTTCACCATTAGTACGGCAAAAGAAGATCTTCCATGGAAGAGGTGGTTCTTCGATCTGAAAAATAAGCATGGAGCAATTCATTTTCATCGAGCTGGCTCATTTTCACACCATTCCGTTCGATAATAATGGGATGCTTACAGCCCCTTTGGAATCGCGCCATCACTTCATATATTTTCTCCTCAGCACCCGCTCTCAGCGGAATGAGTTTCTCTACCTTTTGCTCTTTTTTACCGTAATAACGTTCTAGTAAAAAACGTACCCTAATATAATGCCGCTGCCGGTGCTCCATCACAAGCGAGTAGGCTAAAAAAGTGAGCAGGATCCAGCCGTTGAATTGCAGCGGAGCAAAACAGAGTAACCCTGCTGTCAAAAGACCGAAAAAAATGAAAGATCCTTTTATTGCAAGGGCATGTGCCTGTTGGAAAGGGTAAAAAACAGATAAGAGCAAAAAGAATAATTTCCCGCCATCAAGCGGCCAAATGGGCAAAAGGTTCACTAGAAAAATTGCTACATTATAAAAAGTAAACATCGTAAAGACGTCATATGAGATAAGTGAGGCTTCCATGAGAAGCCAGGCGACGAGCTGGAGCGGGACATGCTGAAGCGGTCCGCATAAAATGACCGCCAGCTCTTCTTTTAGCGGACGGTTCCCATGCTCTTCTACTTCTACCGCCCCGCCAAATGGCAGTAAAAAAATCCGCCGAATCCGCCAGTGATAATAACAAGCAGCCGCTGCATGTCCAAGCTCATGGACACAGACGATAATGAGCAGACAAAGCAGCGGCTTAATTTGACCTGATAGCATGGCAAATGCCATGACTATCCAAAGGAGCGGGTGAACATGGACCTTTGTCAGCATGAGCAGCCATCTATTCAAAGGTCATCACCTGAATGGGATCAATAAACTGTTCATTTTGCTTAATGGCAAAGTAATATGTCCCCTTGCCTTGTTCATCAAGCGCAATTTGACCAATTTTTTCCCCTTTATCGACAAAATCGTATAAAGCCACATCAGCTTCTTTTAGTTGACCGTACCAGCTGTAGCTGTTATCTGCATGCTGCACCACGACTGTGAGCCCTGTATCACTTTTCTTTTTCACTTCTACGACATAGCCTTCTTTCATACTATCGATGGCTTCAGCAGATGTTTCAACTTTCACTCCGGCACCATTTTGCGTAAAGGATTCCTGCACTTTTCCAGAGGCAGGGACAGCCAGCTCTTGATTGGCTTGTACGTCTTTTTGTCCTTCTTTTTTATCGGTCAAAAAAGCAAGTGGGTTTCCGACAGTCTTCTCAAACCACCGGTTGGCGGCGGCAAATTGAAAATCTTGTTCAAAGGTTTGACTGATCATCGGCTTCAGCCGCTGAAAAGGCCCCGCCTGTCCTTTAAATGAAATAGCGGCAATCAGTACAAGAGAGGCAGAAAGTAAACATTTAAGCACAAATGTATTTGAATGAAATAACGGATGGCGAAATTTTTTCGGCTGATGAGAAGTTGACTCGTAGGAAGCCGAGCCAGAATGCTTTTCTTCTTCTGTTAACATGACCCATGGCGGAATATCATCTTTCTTCTTGAAAGCTGCCTTCTTAGGGGCAGCAGCTGGCTGCTTCATTTTGCGGCGCTGCGCTATTTTCTTTCGATACTCGTCCACTCTTTTCATAAGATCACCCTTTACATACAAACAGTTTGTACATTTTATGTGGCGACCTCATATGATATGCAACAAAAAGACCGATTCTCATCGAATCGGTCTCATCTCACGTGAATCATTATGCTCTTACACCGAAAAATGCTTTCAGCTTTGCAAACATCCCTTTGTTTTCTTCTTCAAAGGATTGAAGAGGAACAGATTCACCTAGTACGCGGCGAGCAATATTGCGATACGCAATGGAAACTTTATTTTTAGCATCCATGACAATCGGTTCACCATTGTTTGAAGCCTTAATGACGTCATCATCATCGGCTACAATGCCGAGAAGATCAATTGATAAATGATGGACAACTTCATCCACATCCATCGAATCGCCATTTTTCGCCATGTGTGTACGAATGCGGTTCACAATCAAACGAGGCGGTTCAATATCCTCTTGTTCCAGCAAGCCGATAATTCGGTCTGCATCTCTCACAGCTGAGATTTCAGGTGTCGTGACCACAATCGCTTTGTCAGCACCTGATACAGCATTTTTAAAGCCTTGCTCAATTCCAGCAGGGCAATCAATGACAACATAATCAAAGTCTTGTTTCAATGATTGAATTAATTCTTTAATCTGCTCCGGCTCTACCGCCGTTTTATCGCTTGTTTGAGCAGCAGGTAAAAGATACAAAAGATCCTCGAACCGCTTATCCTTCACAAGCGCTTGGTGAATCTTGCATCTTCCTTCTACTACATCGACTAGATCATAAATAATGCGGTTTTCAAGCCCCATCACGACATCTAAATTCCGAAGGCCGATGTCGGTATCAACTAGACACACTTTTTTTCCTTGAATTGCTAGTGCTGTGCCTAAGTTTGCAGATGTTGTTGTTTTGCCAACGCCGCCTTTTCCTGAGGTAATCACAATAGCCTCGCCCAATTTCACATTCCTCCCTCAAGCCTTGTCAGATTAGGTCTTATATGAGCCAATTGCTGCAGGCGTTCAATGATCATATTGCCATCTATATCTAAATAAGCACATTCCATTTCATTTCCATCTTCTTTTTGATCCGGTGCACGATTAAACACCTGTGCGATGCGAAGCTGGGTTGGAATCATATGAGATGCCGCAATCACAGCTTGTTTGTTCCCATTACATCCAGCATGCGCTACACCTTTTAACGCACCGAGCACAAAAATATTCCCCCCTGCACGAATGGTTCCGCCAGGGTTGACATCTCCTATTAATAAAAGATCCCCTTCGACATAAAGCACCTGGCCAGAGCGTACAATTTTTGCTACAGAAGTAATCTCAGCCTCTGCTTTTAAACGTCTCGCCTCTTCAGTTGACATGACGTCACTTTCAATAGAGTGAATGACGAGATGTTCATTTTCAGACACCGCTTCAGTTAAACGCGCCTCTTGATCCTCTGTTAAATATCGAAAACCAAGTTTAATATGCACATTGACTTTATGTCCTTCTCTTCCGTCTGTATATTGCTCAAGTAAAAGAACCTCTCGCAAGCCAGAAAGAAGGTCTTCAAACGAACAGTCATCATTTAACAGTAATGTTAATCCGTTTTTTGTACCTTTTATTGTCACATACTGCTGTTTTTGAGTTTTCAAGATGCTCACCTCAACAACATACTCATTTCGCCGTAATTGGACAAACTCCTGCTTTTATTCGTCGATCAGTCCTTGTTTCACATTGATGAAAAAGAGCCTAAGCGGCACAACAAGTATGAGAGACGCAGCAGTATTTAAAAGAATCGTTGGAATAAAGCGTTCGATGACATACGTATTAAAAGGCATAATACCTGGTTGAATCGTCGCTTGAACGCCGTACACATAAAACTCCATCACTGCAACAGCAATCATCGATAGAAAGACAACGACTAACATATTCGTTTGGAGGACTTTGAAGGCTTTTGCTAACAAATAGCAGAGCGCACCAAAGCCAAACATATGAACACCAAGAATACCTGTATACGAAATATCATATAAAAGTCCAAAGACAAATCCATAAATCACACCATATTTTTGATTTACAAAAGCTGTCATAAATACAAGTGCGAGTAAGATGAAATGAGGTGCTAAAATTTGATTGTCTGAAACAAATGGGAGCTTCACTAAATCGACAAAAATACTGTCAAATACGAAAATAAACAACATGACGAAAGCAAGAAGGACACGTTTCACGAGCCTTCCTCCTTCGTTAATTGAGATGCATCTGCCGTACTTGTGCTGCGATTCACAACAATCACGCGGTCTAAATTATTGAGTTCAGCAGCTGGTTCTACATAAATAATTTTTGTCAGTCCGTAATGGTCCGGCTCAATTTCGCTTACCTTCCCAATCGTCAAGCCCTGCGGGAATACGCCCCCTGCTCCAGATGTTTCAACAAGATCTCCTTTTTTGACATCCCCATCAGCATCGGATTTTAAAATGTTCATTGTCAGCATTTTTTTCTTGCTGTCATAACCGTTAATAATTCCATTGAGTTCTTCTTTGCCCTTTTTCGCAAAAATTTTCGTTGAAATTCTATTATTTTGATCTGTAGAGCTTAGCAACCTTACAGTCGACGTAAAATTGTTGAGCTTATCACTTTCAATTTTCCCAATTAACGCACCACTCTCATTGGTGACCGCCATATCTTTTTCAACGCCTTGTTTTTTCCCTTTATCAATCATGACAAAACTATCCCAAAGGGACGGGTTTCTCGCAATGACTGTTGAAAGTATGGGCGTGTAGTCACGAATAGAGTTCACATATCCGAGCTGCTTGCGAAGCTTTTTGTTCTCATCTTCTAGTTCTTGAAGTTTCGCCTCATATTGGGTTTGTCCATCAAGTTTTTTTCGAAGACGCTCGTTTTCATCATATGTGTTCTTTAAATCTTGTACGTTCCCATAAATACCGGCAATAAATTGTGATGGTTTATGAAAGACACCTTGAAAAAAGCCTGTCGTATCCCCCACTAATTTTTCCGGCCATGAAGCACCTCTGCCGCTTTTCACTGAAAAACCAATCATGGCCACCAGTACGATGACACAGACAAGGAGCAACATTAATCTTTTATTCATAAAAAACTGCGGCATGTCTTACACCTCTTTATTTACGCCCAATTATCGATTATCTTTAGATTTTCCTTTGAACAAGTGAATATGTTCTAGTGCTTTCCCTGTTCCGATCGCCACACAGTCAAGCGGATCTTCAGCAATAATGACCGGCATTTTTGTTTCATCACTAATGACTTTGTCAAGATTACGTAGCAATGCACCGCCGCCTGTTAACACAATTCCACGGTCCATAATATCTGCTGCTAGCTCAGGTGGCGTTTTTTCAAGTGTCATTTTGACCGCATCGACAATTGTTTCCACCGTATCGCGAAGCGCTTTTGCAATTTCTTCTGCCGTAATAGAGATCGTTTTTGGCAGACCTGTTAAAAGGTCACGGCCGCGAATGTCCATCTCATCATGTACGTCAGGCTGCGCAGAACCGATTTCCATTTTAATCGCTTCTGACGTGCGATCACCAATCATAAGATTATACGTTTTACGAATGTAGCTGCTGATCGCATCATCCATTTCGTCTCCTGCAACACGGATCGATTGAGATGTCACAATACCGCCAAGTGAAATAATGGCTACTTCTGTTGTACCGCCGCCAATATCTACAACCATGCTTCCAGTTGGCTCCCATACAGGAAGGTTAGCACCGATTGCCGCAGCAAATGGCTCTTCAATAGGGTATGCGTCACGAGCACCAGCTTGTCTTGTTGCATCAATGACTGCACGCTCTTCTACTGCTGTAATACCAGATGGTACACACACCATCACGTAAGGTTTACGAGCAAAAAGCCCTTTACCTTTTAATGCTTGATTAATGTAATATTTCATCATTGTTGCTGTCGTCTCGTAGTCTGCAATGACTCCGTCTTTCATTGGGCGCAGTGCCACAACATTACCAGGTGTACGACCGATCATGTTTCTAGCGTCATTTCCAACCGCCACTATAGACTTCGTATCAGTTTCCAAAGCTACGACCGAAGGTTCTCTCACAACAATGCCTTTTCCTTTAATAAAAACAAGCGTATTCGCTGTTCCAAGATCTATTCCAAGGTCTTTTGTACCAATTCCAAACATATGTATGTATCTTCCTTTCTTAAACCAAAATTCCCTTTAGGGAAAAACTCATAAACTCTATTATATCGTAAAACATTGAAAAAAAAAGTGTTACAAATACCCTTTTTCCTTCAAACTCACAAATTTTTGATCACCGATCACTAGATGATCAAGCAGCTGTATTCCAATCAGCTTCCCACATTCAAAAAGTCGCTGTGTGACTTCAATATCTTCCCTGCTGGGCGTCGGATCTCCAGATGGATGGTTGTGCACACATATAAATGAAGCGGCCGAACGTTTAAAGGCCTCTTTAAAAATTTCGCGCGGGTGAACAATCGACGAATTTAGACTTCCGATAAACACAGTATGTTTATGAAGAACTTGATTTTTGGTATTGAGATAAAGACAAACGAAATTCTCCTGCGTCAAAAATCTCATATCTTCCATCACAAAATTCGCACCATCCTCCGGCGTGCGGATCACATAACGATTGTCCGTCGTTTGATGGTGTAATCTAGTGCCGAGTTCTAAAGCAGCTAAAAGAGAGATCGCCTTCGCTTTTCCAACTCCTCGAATCTTTGACAATTCTTCAATCGAAGCTTCCTTCACAGAACGAAGACCACCAAATGTTTGTAAAAGTCTTGCGGACACTTGAAGAACTGATTCCTTTTTTGTACCTGTTCTCAAAAGAATCGCGACAAGTTCATGGTTTGATAAGCTGCTTGGGCCATATTTGACAAATCGTTCGCGCGGCTTTTCATCATGAGGAAAATGCTTTAGCAGCATAGGGAAATGATTCAAGATCTACACTCCTTTTTTGATTCCTTCCCGTCATCAAAAAGGGGTGATACCAAATGTTTCAAGCACTCTGACTGTTTTAGCAATAGGGAGTCCTACAACGGAAAAATAATCACCGTCTATTTTTTGTACAAACAGGGCACCTTTTCCTTGAATGCCATAGCTTCCAGCTTTATCAAGAGGCTCACTGGTTTCAATATAGCGGTCTATTTCATCTTGTGTAAGCGGCCAAAATGTCACGTCTGTCTGTTCATAAAATGTTTCTTTTCTATTCTCTGATTGAATCGTGACACCAGTCAAGACTTGATGTGTCTTACCTGACAATAATTGAAGCATTGAGGCTGCATCTTTCTTGTCTTTTGGCTTTCCAAGACATTTGCCATCAATTGCAACAATTGTATCTGCACCAATGATCACAGCTTTGGGATGTATTTTTTGAATATCATTTGCTTTTTGTTCTGCCAACCATTGGACGTTCTCAGCAGGAGAAAGGTTTCGATTTATTTCTTCTTTTAAATCACTTGCCTGAATGTCATAAGAAAACCCTGCTAAATCAAGCAATTCTTTTCTTCTAGGTGATTGAGATGCGAGTATTAACTGGTTCATGTTTGTTCATCCTTTCAGGGTTTAGCCTAAGAAGTAAGATACCCATTCATCCTATCAAATGAACATCTTACCGACAATTGACGAAAATGCAATTTTCATGTTCCTACATCATTATGTTGGAAGCAAAAGAAAAAAACTAGTCATTTTTTGACTAGTTTGGCTGTTAAAAACATGATTTTACGTATTTAGTTGATCTAATAGCGCTTGCTGAGATTTCCAGCCATTTTCAGCAGATGGGTCATTTAAAAGCTGTACAGCTTTCAGCAAACTGCTTTTAGCTGGTGCATCGGTTGTTTTGGCATTTTCGAGTTCAGAAATCAGCTGAGTGACTTCTTTTTGATCCACATCATCTCCTGCAATCATCTTAGAGGATAAGACAGATGCCTTCTCTATTAAACCTGTCAGCTCATCCGGCACTTGAAACGAGAGCTCTTTTCCTCCCCATGCTTCAAAGTGCTGATCGATCAATTTTTTCCCAACGGCACTTGTCATCCCTTGTTCTGTGGCAAGTCCGGCAATCACATAATATCCATCATCCATTGATACCTTTTTACCTGCATATCCTGCCTCTTTTAAACTGTCCACTAAGTCATCTGCTCCTTTTTCAGAAGAAAACTTTCCAGCCTGCACCACAAAGGTTGAAAAATGACCTGATGCACTTTTTTCACCTTCATTGTCCTTTGACGTATCTGCAAGATCAGCCGGTGGCGCATCTCCCCCAGCTTTCGCCGAAGGTCCGCTTCCAGATGCTGAGACGCTGATATGATCGCCTCCTGATGGATTGGCAGACCCATCTTTACTTAAACTTAATGCAAATACACCGAGGCCTGTCCCTAGAACGACTGCAAACACAATCGTAGTCATCACTCGTTTGAAGGGACCGCGATTTTTACTGAACTTCTGGTCAAAAGAACCTTTTTTCTTTTGATAAGGTGTGACGACCTTTGGATCCGAATGGTAAATGTGATCAGCTGCATCGTCCCATTGAAAATCTTCTTCTTTCGGTTTGGACGGTTCCTCCTCGGAAGCGGCTGTCTCCTGTTCCGACTGCCTCTTTTCCTCCCAGTTCGAAAACGTCACTTGATCCTCTTGCTGTTTTTGAGGTTGATGCTCTTCTCCATGCAGCATTTCTTCCTTGCCATTAATATTGACCTTTAACCCTTGTTTTTTTGCCTGCCTTTTTTTCACTGTCATTCCCCGCTTTCTGACATTGTTTGTAAGAAAGACCTTTCTGTCCAATGAAATAGCGCGAATGTAACCCGTCCTTCTTTCTGTTTCACACTTTAACATAGCCAATAAAAAAAAGAACAAGACTTTTGTCGGCAGGTTCAAAAAGTGTTCGCCAATTTTCTCATCCGAAAAAATCGCGAATTGGGTTTAACAGATCACCACAAAAAAGATAAAACCAGAAAGAACAAGCGATGGCAGGAACAAAAGGAAAGGGTTCATTTGCCTTGTAAGAAAACACCTTTGCGTAAACCATTCCCGTGACAGACGAAAGAAAAAGAATGATCAGAAACGGCTTAAATCCGAAGCAAAATGCAAGCACACCAAATAGTTTGACATCCGCTCCCCCCATACTATTTGGCTTAAAATGTTCTAAACTATAAAACAAAAGAAGACAAATAAGAAGGGATGCCGCTCCTTCCCACCAAATAAAAAGTGGTTCTAGCATGCGGTATATGACGAAAAGAGGAAAAAAGAAGAGAAAGAGCTCGTTGGGTACTCTCATATAAAAAAGATCGCTCACGACAGCAATCACGAATAAACTACATAGACTCACAAGAAAAAGGCCCTCATAAGAGAAACCAGCATGTCTATAAACGAGTAAAAAAAGGACGCCTGTCAACAGCTCAACCAGTGGATAAAGCAAAGAGAGCCGGGTTCCACAATGCTTACATGACCCTTTCAATACAATATAAGAAACAAGCGGGAGCATGTCGTGAAAAGAAAGCGGCTCTTTACAAGCTCCGCAGTGTGAACGAGGAAAAAGAATGGACCGCTTCATCGGAAGCCTCTCACCAACTAGATGAAAAAATGACCCCATGACCATGCCTGTGAAAAACATAAAAAAATCAATCAAATTAGGTGACTCCTTCCGGAAATAGAATAGACCGGATTGTACCATAGCGATTCACCTTTGATCACCTTGCGAAAAAGTGATTTTCCCCCTCTCCTACATATCAAAAGAAAAAAGACGCACACTGCATAGAAGCAATGTGCGTCTTTTCCTTACTGTAAAATACGACTTCGTACATCTGAGATAAAATAAAGCGAACCTGTCACCAGAATCATTGCTGAAGGGTCATCTCTTTTCTTCTGAATGAAGTCAAGCACTGCACGAGGGTCTTCATCAAACGATTTTGCTTCTAAATGACTGCAATCATAAAGCTTTTCCGCTGACTCAGCTCTTGGAAAGTCAAAGGAAACAAAATGAATCGATGAACTAATCCTTTCAAGCTTCTCGATCATTTGTTTGTAAGGTTTATCTTTTAACGCACTAAAACATACATGAACCTGTTTACTAGAAAAATGAGCTTGTACAGTTTCGATTAAACGGTCCATTCCTTCTTCGTTATGAGCACCATCTAAATAAACAAGAGGCTCATCTTGGATCTTTTCAAATCTTCCAGCCCACACCGCTTGCCGAATTCCTTCATACACTTGCTCATCTAGCACATGGATATATCCTTCTTGCTCCAGCCATTCGATCATTAGAACGGCAAGGGAGGCGTTCTGCATTTGATGCGTTCCGATTAACCCTGTCTCTAGCTGCGAGTACTCCCTTTTTGGGGTAGTGAATGTGAAACGTTCACCTGTTTCTGTCGGCTGCTGGTCCTTAAAGGTACAAGTATCATATAACGAGATAAACGGCGCATTCTTTTCTTCGGTTTTGTGTTGAATCACAGTAAGAGCATCCGCTTGATGAACGGCCGTGATCATCGGAATCCCAGTTTTAATAATGCCAGCTTTTTCTGCTGCAATCTGATCAAGTGTGTCGCCTAAAATGGCCATATGATCGTGACCAATCGACGTAATTGCTGTTAAGATGGGCGCTGCCACATTTGTAGAATCAAGTCTTCCGCCAAGCCCTGTTTCCAAGAGGACAAAGTCTACTTGGTGCACATGGGCAAAATAAGCAAACGCACATGCTGTAATGATCTCAAACTCTGTTGCTGCACCAAACTCTGTATCATCTAATTCATCAACTAAAGGCTTGATTTCGTTCACCAAACTCAGCCACTCTTCGTCCAAAATCGGCTCCCCATTAACACTAATTCGTTCATTGAACGTTAAAATAAATGGTGAGGTGAAGGTTCCAACTGAATAGCCCGCTGACTGTAAAATGGATCGAGTAAATGCAATCGTTGATCCTTTTCCATTTGTTCCAGCTACATGCACCGCTTTTATTTTTTGTTCAGGATGGTCTAGTCTGTCCATCAGCCATTTCATTCGTTCAAGTCCCGGTTTGACACCGAAAGCGAGTCTGCTATGAATCCATTCAATGGCTTCATGATAGGTTGTAAACAATGTCATCTCTCATTTCATACGAAATTTTCAAAAAAGACGACTCCAATTCATTAGGAGCCGTCTTTTCACTCTTATGCTTTCAGCTCTTCAATACGCTTTTGAACAGCTTCGCGTTTTGCGACATAATCACGTTCTTTCGCACGCTCTTCTTCTACGACACTTTCAGGCGCTTTTTTCATAAAGCCTTCATTGCCAAGTTTTTTCTGTACGCGTTCAACTTCTTTTGTCAGTTTATCAAGCTCTTTTTGCAGACGGGCAATTTCCTCGTCTAAATTGATTAAACCTTCAAGCGGCAGAATGAGTTCTGCTCCAGAAATAACTGCTGTCATCGCTTTATCACTAGCTGGGACATCTGTGCCAATTTCAAGCACACTTGGATTCGTGAAGCGTTCAATATATGAACGGTTCTTCTCTAAACGTTCCTGTACATCAGATGTGGATGCTTTGATATATAGCTCGACTTGTTTGCTCATTGGTGTGTTGACTTCACTGCGAATGTTACGAACAGAACGAATCAGTTCAACAAGCAGCTTCATATCAGCAGAAGCTTGTTCGTTGGAAAGCTCCGGCTTCACTTCAGGCCATGCCGCTACAGTAATGGACTCACCTTCATGAGGTAGATGTTGCCAGATTTCTTCTGTTAAGAACGGCATAAACGGATGTAGAAGTCTCATCGTTTGATCTAATACATACGCAAGGATCGAACGAGTCGTTTTCTTCGCTGCTTCATCTTCTCCATAAAGCGGAAGTTTCGCCATTTCAATGTACCAATCACAGAAATCATCCCAAATGAAGTTGTATAAATGTCTGCCCACTTCACCAAATTCATACTTATCAGCAAGCTGTGTGACACTTTCAATCGTTTCATTTAAGCGTGTTAAAATCCATTGATCAGCAACTGATTTTTCTCCTGTTAAATCAAGCTCATCGTACGTTAAACCATCCATATTCATGAGAGCAAAACGGGATGCGTTCCAAATTTTGTTCGCAAAGTTCCAAGTGGATTCAACCTTTTCAAAGCTAAAACGTAAATCTTGACCTGGAGAGCTTCCAGTCGCTAAGAAATATCTCAATGAATCCGCTCCGTACTTGTCGATAACCTCCATTGGATCAATTCCGTTGCCAAGTGACTTACTCATTTTACGCCCTTGTTCATCGCGGATAAGACCGTGAATGAGGACATCTTTAAATGGTTTTTCTCCTGTGAATTCAAGACCTTGGAAGATCATACGAGATACCCAGAAGAAGATGATGTCATAGCCTGTTACAAGCAGATTGGTTGGGTAGTAGCGCTTGAAGTCTTCACTTTCTGCATCTGGCCAGCCCATTGTAGAGAAAGGCCAAAGCGCTGAACTAAACCATGTATCAAGTACATCGTTATCTTGCTCCCAGTTTTCAATATCTTCTGGCGCATCAAGTCCCACGTATACTTCCTTCGTTTCTTTATGATACCAAGCCGGGATACGGTGTCCCCACCATAGTTGACGAGAAATACACCAGTCACGGATATTTTCCATCCAGTGTAAATACGTCTTTTCAAATCGGTCTGGAACAAATTGAACTTGCTCATCACCTTTTTGCAGATTGATGGCTTCATCTGCGAGCGGCTGCATTTTCACAAACCATTGTGTTGATAAATATGGCTCCACTACAGCGCCACTGCGCTCACTGTGACCAACTGAATGCATGTGGTCCTCAATTTTGAACAAAATGCCTTCTTCTTGAAGATCTTTTACAAGCTGTTTACGACATTCGAAGCGGTCCATTCCTTTGTATTGAAGTGCGTTTCCATTCATTGTGCCATCTTCATTCATCACAAGAATGCGCTCTAGGTTATGACGGTTTCCAAGCTCGAAGTCATTCGGGTCATGAGCCGGCGTAATTTTTACAGCTCCTGATCCAAATTCCATATCGACATAGTCATCCCCGACGATTGGAATCTCTCGGCCTGTAATTGGTAAAACAACTGTTTTCCCAATCAAATGCTGATAGCGTTCATCTTCAGGATGTACAGCGACTGCCGTATCTCCCAGCATTGTTTCAGGTCTTGTTGTCGCAATTTCAATCGAACCTGATCCATCTGCAAGCGGATATCTCAAGTGATAAAACGCACCTTGCACATCTTTGTAGATGACTTCAATATCAGAAAGGGCCGTTTTTGTTGCTGGGTCCCAGTTAATGATGTATTCTCCGCGATAGATCAATCCTTTTTCATACAATTGAACAAACACTTGGCGAACTGCTTTATTCAAGCCTTCATCTAATGTAAAACGCTCACGCGAATAGTCTAGACCTAGACCCATTTTCGCCCACTGGCTGCGAATAAAATCGGCATACTCTTCTTTCCACTTCCACGTTTCTTCTACAAATTTTTCACGTCCGAGATCATAGCGGCTCACGCCTTCTTCGCGAAGCTTCGCCTCTACCTTTGCTTGTGTTGCAATACCCGCATGGTCCATTCCTGGCAGCCATAAAACATCATAGCCCTGCATCCGTTTCATACGAGTCACGATGTCTTGAAGGGTTGAATCCCAAGCATGCCCTAAGTGTAATTTTCCTGTCACGTTTGGTGGAGGAATGACGACTGTATATGGATCTTTCGTTTTGTCATTTTGTGCTTCGAAGAATTTCCCTTCAAGCCAGTACGTATAGCGGTCTTTTTCAATCGCATTTGGATCGTACTTTGTTGGCATTTCTTGATTATTTGTTTCCATTTGTGTTACCTCCACATTTTTTCGGCTGATGAAACATAAAAAAAGCCTTCTCATCCTTATAAAAGGACGAAAAAGCTTTTTCGCGGTACCACCTTTTTTCACGAAACACTTAGACGTGTCCCGTACTCTCTAAAGGATAACGGGGATCTCCCGAATTTCTCTACTACATGTTTCAAGAAATTAAGCTCACAGGCGACCTTCCAAACAAGTGCATCCTAGAAAACCTTTCAGCTATTGGTTTCCCTCTCTTTAGGGTCTTGCTCGTACTCTTCCTGATCCACGCTTACGATATATCACGTTCATCAGCTTATACTCATCTTTTATTAATATTACTAAATGCCTTTTGTTTTCGTCAATCATCTTTTCCGCTTTTCTTCTTCTTTATACAAATTGGGCAGGCACCCTTTGCCTCTTTGCCCATATGATAATAACAAAATAAAGAAGGAGGGCGTTTTATTTTGAAAAAGATCAATCCTTACACACTCCCCCCATGGCTTAGACAAATTCGGGCAGTTGCCTCCCAAGTCGTTCTCCCGATTGCCATATTTCAAGGCTTTCGCACGATCATTTTTCCCACAACATTTGACGTCCTCATCTTAGGAATTCTTATATTTCTCGCCTGCGCCTTTCACCTTGATTGGTTTTAAGAGAGCTGAAAGCTGCAGGCTCACTCTTATGTATCGATTACCCCATGTTAGACATTTGACAGCAAACAACCTCGTCACTCTTCTGATGACGAGGCATTTTGTTCTTCTTCAAGGCGTCTAGCCTGCTCAATTTCGTGTATTTTCATGACGGTCGGCTCGGAATTTTTCATTTGCCAATACGCCCTTAACAGCTCCTGACAACTTTCCATCTCATCCTGTCCGCCTGCTTCATAGGCTTTCACCGTATCAAACAAACCCTGCGGATAAGCGAGGTAGCTCAAGAACAAATGAATCTCTTCCTCACGAAGTTTATTTCCCTTTTGATACGTATAAAACAAAGATGTGCATTCAGGACAAGGAGTAGGGTAGGTTTTGAATGTGCGATAGTAAAAGGTCAAAAGGTCATATATGGGGGCAGCCTTTTTGGACCGCTCAAAATTGGTGAAATGTCCTGTACCTACATCATTGTACAAAAAGTGATGGACTGACAATTGCCCATGGTTTAACACAATACGTGTCGTCTCTTGGTCTTTCATTTCCTCATGCCAATCCTCTAAACGTTCAAGTGCAAATTCACTTGCAGACATCGCTTCTGAAAAGTACATAGCAGCAGCCAGCTCAAATGGCGACATATACCATGTTTGTTCTGCCCGCTCGATAAATCGTTCATACATGTCTTTCTCTGTTTCCCATTTGCTTTTCATTTGGGTGTAGTGAGCCTCTATTTCCTGCTCAGTAATGTCCATCATGACTTCTGTTCGTTTATGAAGTCTTGCAATCTCTTGAAATAAATATTCATGTTTATCGTCCTGCTCTTCTCTCTTTTCATTCGTTAGCCATGGCATGAGGTAATACGTGTACTGGCTTTCTCGATGATTTGAGAAAAAGGAACCGCTCTTCGTGCGATAAATCGGCACAAACGAGCGATAGCCTTTTGATTCTAGTTCAAGCATTTGCTCTGTAAACTGCATGTGTCGATGGGGTTTTACTCGCTTTAGTGCAAATACGCCCTGCTTTGTATACACTCTAACGACTGCTGGACTGACAGGTTCGATATATTCAGCCTCAAGCCCGTATTCGTATAGGACAGATTGGATTTCATCCACGTTCTCTCACCACATTTTCTCGGTCCATCATCTCATACTATGCATTGCTTTTTTGATATTCAGGAATATAAAGAATCTGCCCTTCTTCAAGCTCTGCATCCACCGACAATGAATTCGTTCGAAGGAGCTGCTGCACATTCAACTGATATCGCTCACAAATACGATCGACCGTATCTTCTTGCTGAACTATACATATTTTCATGCGAGAAAAATCTTCCTCCTCCTGCTTAGCGAACAGCTTCGTTAAATAAAGAGAATTCTCACTGCCAGACGCTTCTCTCTGGTCATGTTCAAACTCCTCAGCTTCTTGAGCTGATTCATACACCTTTGGTGCTTCACGTTCATATAATCGTTCGAAATGATAGCTATCATCCCGCTCTTCCTGTGTCTGTTCCATCTGATATGCAGGTGATTCAAAGGCTGGATAAGCTGGCGGCTCTTCTTCTTCCTTGCTCTCTGCATCAGGGTCTTTCCTCACTTCCACCTCAAAGAACGTATCATCCCGCTCCTCTTCTTCTAACAGCTTAGGCGGGTCAAAGAATGGCGGCTCTTGTACTTGAGCTTCTGGGAAGGAACGATACCCAAGCGCCACGGCTTCTTCTTGCTCATTTTCCTCCTCTTCTTCTGTTTCTTCCACCATCACCGTCTCGATGTCTATTTCATCCTCTTCTTGTTCAGTTCGCGCTTCATGTTGCAAAGCGGCATGCTGTTCTGCATTTTCTTCATGCTCTTCACGTGGCAGCATTTCTTGCTCTTCATATTCAGACTGCGCCTGATATTCATAAGTGACATCGCCATAATCCTCTTCAGCACGATGGACAAATTCATATGGCTCTCCTACAAGCGGTTCAGGCGTTCCTTCATCTAACAGACCTTCAATGGCCAAATCAGCCTGAATCGTGAGCAAACGACTTTCTGTCAGCTGGTAATCAAATGCATCAATAAACACAAATACATCATTTAAATGACTAATTTTGTTCTTGGGGATCGTGATATCCACCGGAAATTGATGCAGCAGCTCAGCCGTTCCGTCCTCTCTTACCTTCACCTCATCAGCCTGCCTGTATGATGCATAGGAACTGGATTCACCCATTAGCTCCTCTTGATTTATGTTGTATTCTCCTGTTAGCTCGAGTGAACCTCTAATGGAAACATAATCATTCACTTCTTGAACGAGAATGTCAGGATCGAGAGAAATTGACAGCAGCTCACTGACTTCCTGTCCGTTTTTGAAATAAATGGACTCTTCTACCGAAAACTGTAATCGATTGTTTTGAGACAAGTCGGTGTCCTCCTTTCATCTAATCCTTCAAAATAAAATTAGATGTCAATACAGGTGTATGAAGGAGGCAGTGAAAATATGATTGGTTTTATGCAAAGCAAAAAGCCGATATGTCTCCATATCGGCTCAGCGTGTAGACAAACCCTCGCATTCGGTGTCAGTCCTGCGCGCTGGTGCTCACGAATGTCAAATTCGCTCCGCTCCAGTACTCGTCCTTCCTAGACTGCAAAGGTTTTCTTTCACGCTGAAAAAAAGACAAAGGGCTAAAATAAAGTTCATTTTAACCCTTTGTCAACGATCTAAGCCGATATGTCTCCATATCGGCTTTTGGTTACTGAGCTAATTTTTGAAATACCTTTTCAACTGTCTCAATCGTATACTCGATGTCTTCATCCGTATGAGCAGTTGATAGGAACAGCCCTTCGAATTGTGAAGGTGGAAGGAAGATGCCGTGATCAGCCATTTCCTTGTAGAATTCAGCGAATAAAGCGAGGTCAGCTGTTTTCGCTGTATCGTAATTGACGACTTGTTCGTTTGTAAAGAAGAATCCAATCATGGAACCTGCACGGTTAAATGTTAATGGAATCCCATGTGCTATCGCCGCTTTTGAAATGCCTTCTTCCAAACGATCTCCTTTGCGTCTAAACTCTTCATAAGACTCAGGTGTCAGCTGTTTTAATGTTTCAAGACCTGCTGTCATCGCAAGCGGGTTACCGGATAACGTTCCTGCTTGATAAATCGGGCCGCTTGGCGCAATTTGTCTCATAATGTCCGCTCTACCGCCATAGGCACCAACTGGCAGACCGCCTCCGATGACTTTACCAAGACATGTCAGATCAGGCGTAATGCCAAAATAGCCTTGTGCACAATGATAATCCACACGGAAGCCTGTCATGACCTCATCAAAAATGAGTAAAGAGCCATATTGCTCAGTGATGTCTCTCAATCCTTGCAAGAAACCTTCCTGCGGAGGGACAACACCCATATTTCCTGCAACTGGTTCTACAATGACACCTGCAATGTCGTCTCCAAATTCTTCAAAAGCGACTTTGATGCTTTCTAAATCATTGTATGGAACGGTGATCGTATTGCTTGCTGTACCTTCAGGGACACCAGGGCTATCCGGAAGTCCAAGCGTTGCCACACCCGAACCAGCTTTAATAAGCAAAGAATCACCGTGGCCATGATAACAGCCTTCAAATTTCACAATTTTGTTTCTGCCTGTAAAACCACGTGCTAGACGAAGCGCACTCATCGTCGCCTCTGTTCCAGAGCTGACCATACGAATGACCTCAATAGAAGGAACTCGTTCTGATACAAGCTTAGCTAATTCATTTTCAACTAAAGTAGAAGCACCGAAGCTTGTACCATGTTCAGCTACTCGCTGAATACTTTCAACCACACGGTCATTTGTATGCCCTAAAATAAGCGGTCCCCATGATAAGACGTAATCAATATATTCATTTCCGTCAATATCGTATATTTTTGCGCCTTTGCCTCGTTCCATAAAAATCGGGTCTGTATTGACTGATTTAAATGCGCGTACAGGGCTGTTCACACCACCCGGCATTAACTGCTGCGCTTCTTTAAATGCTTGCTTTGACTTTTCATAGCTACGTCCCATTTCAACGTCCTCCTGTCTATCCGTTCTTTATTCTGAGAGCCATTTTGCTGCATCTTTTGCATGATACGTAATGATTAATTCTGCGCCTGCACGTTTCATGCTAGTCAGCATTTCAAGAACAAGCTCTTTTTCAGAAATCCACCCATTTTGAGCTGCTGCTTTGACCATTGCATACTCTCCGCTCACATTGTAAGCAACAACAGGAAGTGTAAATTCATTTTTCACATCACGCATGATATCTAAGTATGAAAGTGACGGCTTCACAATCAGGAAGTCAGCGCCTTCTTCTACATCAGACTGCGCTTCTCTCAGTGCTTCTAAGCGGTTTGCAGGGTCCATTTGATACGTTTTACGATCTCCAAACTGCGGTGTGCTATGCGCCGCATCACGAAACGGACCGTAAAAAGCACTTGCATATTTCACAGCATATGACATGACAGGCACATGAACAAAGCCGGCCTCATCAAGCGCCTCACGAATTGCAAGCACAAAGCCATCCATCATATTTGATGGAGCAATGATATCTGCACCTGCACGAGCCTGACTGACAGCGGTTTTCGCTAAGAGCTGAAGAGATTCATCATTTAAAATTTCTCCATCTTCAACGATTCCGCAATGTCCGTGATCTGTATATTGGCATAAGCAAGTATCAGCAATGACCACAAGCTCAGGGAAATGCTTTTTGATTTCAAGCGTTGCTCTTTGAACAATCCCATGATCGTGATAAGCTTCACTGCCTACATGGTCTTTATGGTCTGGTACCCCAAAAACAATGATAGATTTAATCCCAAGGTCAACAAGCTCTTGGACTTCTTCTTTCACAAGATCAACTGAAATGTGATAGACACCCGGCATTGAAGGGACTTCTTTCCGGACATTCTCTCCCTCTACAAAAAAGATGGGATAAATGAAATCAGAGGGTCTTAAAAATGTTTCTCTCACCAATTCTCTCATTCCTGCGCTTGTACGCAATCTGCGGTGTCTGTTAAATTTCATCATTGGTTCAACTTCCTTTCAGATAAACGGCACATCAAATCAAGCATCCCGTCTATCGTATAAGTATCTGGGGTTTCAGAAGAAATCCCGTATTGAAGCAGTGCCTCTTGTGTAAGAGGACCGATGCTCACAAAACATGTGTCTGATGCAGCTAATCTATCGATATCAGCCTCCATGGCGTGCATAAAAGAATGAACAGTGGAGGAGCTTGTAAATGTAATAAAATCAAATGATTGCTCCATCATTGCCGACTTGAGTGCGATAATTCCGTCCTCATCCTTCACTGTTTCATATATAATCCACTCTTTTACATCAATGCCAAGCGGAACGAGGGTATTCTTCACCACATCTCGTGACAGATGGCCTTTTGCTACAAAGACACATTCTTCTGGGTGTACATGATCAATTAAAGCATCTGCCAGTTCTTCTGCTATAAATCGCTCTGGAACCACATCCACTTTTAGGCCGTGCTGCATCAGATAGGCAGATGTTTTTTCACCTACGGCCGCCACTTTCAAGTGGGATAAGCTTTGATGTAATTGATGCTTCTCTATATAACTAAGAAAAAAAGACGCACCATTTACACTCGTAAACACAAGCCAATGGCTTGCTTCTAAATCTTCTAAAAATGCCTTCGCTTTTTCTTTTGTCAGCGTTGGTTCAAACCTGATAAGAGAGGTTAAAACAGCATGGCCGTTCAGCGCTTCAATTTTCTGCTGAAACGCACCCGCTTGACGTTCATTTCGAGTGACAAGCACCGTCTGTCCGTAAAGCGATTTGGCTATCGTCATTGGGAAGACAGATCCTTTTTCACCTTGTCGATCAAATCTTTTGCTCCCTTATCCGCCATTTGCTTCGCACATGCTGTTCCGATTGCCTCAGGGTCAGTACCTGTTACGGTTTCTCGAATAATCGTATGGCCGTCCGCAGATGCCACAAGACCTGTCAATTCAATTTCATCACGCTCATTCATCGTTGCGTAACCAGCGATCGGCACTTGACAGCTTCCATCCATTTGCTTAAGGAAGGCTCTTTCAGCAAGGACCGTTTTCTTTGTATACTCATTTGTGAATTGAGCTAACAGCTGCAAGAGCTCTTCGTCATCTCCCCGACATTCTATCGACAATGCGCCCTGCCCCACAGCAGGAAGGCAAGTATCAGGAGATAAAAATTCCGACACGACTTCTTGACTCCAGCCCATTCTAGACAATCCGGCAGCCGCTAGAATAATCGCATCATACTCTTCATTTTTCAGTTTTTCGAGTCTCGTATCAATGTTTCCACGGATCCATTTAATCTCAAGATCTGGTCTCTTCTGAAGAAGCTGGGCACTGCGCCGTAAGCTGCTCGTTCCCACAACCGCTCCCTTTGGTAGTTCATGAAGACGGAGATGATCCTTTGAAATCAACGCATCCCGCACATCTTCACGCTCAGGAATACAGCCGATGACTAAACCTTCCGGAAGAGAGGCCGGCATATCTTTCATGCTGTGTACTGCCATATCGATATCATGGTTCAGCATTGCTTGTTCAATCTCTTTAACAAACAGACCTTTTCCGCCAACCTTTGATAAGGTCACATCTAAAATTTGATCACCCTTTGTCACAATCTCTTTAATTTCAAAAGAATAAGAAGGGTTTAGTTCAGACAACTTTTGAATGACCCATTTTGTTTGTGTAATCGCAAGTTTGCTTCGTCTAGAACCTACTTTAATTGTACGCATTACGTCTTCCTCCCGACAATGCCCTTAAGACTCATCATTATTGAAACCAATGAAAGGTTGATAAGCTACCAAGCAGAAAATAATTGATCATCAGCACAAGAAATGAAGCGACATTCCATCGCGCCACGATTTTGCCCTGCATATTTCTCACCAGTCTAATGTATAAGTAAAAGCCGTATAAAAACAGCATAATAAACGAACCGAGCACCTTTGCATCTGTCCAGTACAACGTATCATACGAGATATATGCCCATATAATGCCAAGAATTAAACTAAGCAAGAGCATCGGCACGCCAATAATATTTAAGACATACGCCATGTGATCAAGCTTTGATAAGTCTTCAATTCTCAAAAGCCATTTTCCCCACTTTTTCTTTTTCAGCAAACGATATTGAAATAGATAGAGGAGTGAAAAAGCAAATGAAAGTGAAAAAGCGCCGTATGATAAAATGGCCATCGTAATATGAATGACGAGCAGCTCACTCGTCAGCTTTCCCGTCAGTTCGGCAGAATGAAGATCGGATGGTGTAAAGGTGTGAATCGCCATCATGGAAAAACCAATCACATTTGTAAAAAACACAATAAATTCAACACGTAATACTTTTGTCAAAACAAGTGACAATGTCACAAGCACCCACGTATAAAAATATAACCCCTCTGCTACATTCAACACAGGGAATCGGTCTGTTTCCATCATAATATAAAACATGTAGACTGTTTGCAGCAGCCAGACAATAGAAAGCAACCAGAAAGCCATTTTTCCAGCCTTCCGGTTGTGTTGAAGAAAATCTATGAAATAGAACAAGACACTGAGTGCATAGATCAAGATCGTCGCTTCACCTAGTCTCGCTACAATGGATTCCATCATCGCCTAATCACTCACTGGCAACTGTAGCAAGGCCTTGTGCCATATTTGTTTTAAACAGCTGAAATGCCCCTTGCTCCACCTGCATCGGCTCTGCCTTTTGCTCTTCATCTTCAACCTGTAAATCAAAGATTTCTTTAAAGAGTAAAAGTTTTTCCTCTGCATTCGGCTCCCCGGCAATTTCTTTGGCCTTTAAGATAGGATCTTTCAGCATTTGATTGATGATGCTTTTCGTATGTTTATTTAACAGCTTCATTTCACGATTTGTGAGGTTTGGAAGCTTTCGTTCGATGCTTTGCATCGTATCCGCTTGAATCGAGAGTGCTTTTTCTCTTAAAGCAGAAATCACAGGAACCACTCCGAGCGTATTAAGCCATTGCTTAAATTCCACAATTTCAGCTTCGATGAGAAGCTCCACCTCTTCAGCTACTGCACGTCGCTCTTTCAGGTTAGCTGCCACAATACCCTCAAGATCATCAATGTCATACAAAAAAGCACCTTCTACTTCAGAAATAGCTGGATCTAAATCACGTGGTACTGCAATATCCACCATGAATAGAGGTCTGCCTTTTCTCTGTTTGTTCGCTTTTTCGACCATTTCTTTTGTGATCACAAATTGTTTAGCCCCAGTAGAGCTAATTAAAATATCCGCTTCAGATAAAGTTTTTTCTAATTGATTCAAGCTCTTAGGCTCTCCTGAAAAACGGCCGGCCAGTTCTTTGGCCTTTTCGAACGTTCGATTGATGACTGTTACCTGACCAATCCCTTGACCTTGAAGGTTTTGAGCCGCCAGCTCGCCCATTTTACCCGCACCAAGAATAAGGACATGTTTATCAGAAAGACGTCCAAAGATTTTTTTGGCAAGTTCCACTGCCGCATAGCTGACAGATACAGCATTAGACGCAATATCTGTTTCCGCATGAGAGCGTTTCGCAACTGTTACCGCCTGCTTAAACAAATAATTGAAAACGGTACCAATGGTCTTCTCCTCTTGAGCGACTTTAAAGCTTGAGCGCACTTGACCGAGTATTTGTGTTTCACCAATGACCATAGAATCAAGTCCACAGGCAACTCGGAATAAATGCTCAACCGCTCCATCATTTTCATAAAACTTCAAATATGGAGAGACATCTTCTTTTTCTAAACCGAACCAATCTGCTAAAAATCTTTTTATATAAAACCGACCAGTATGAAGCTGATCTACAACTGCGTAGATCTCTGTCCGATTACATGTTGAGATGACGATATTCTCTAGAATGCTTTTTTCTTCTTTAAGCTTGGACATCGCTGTTCCGAGCTCGCTCGGTTCAAAGCTCAGCTGTTCCCGTATCTCAACAGGGGCTGTTTTATAATCTAAACCCACAACAAGAATATGCATAACTTCAGCTTGCACCCCCAACGCCCTGTCTAATTTATAATAATTACAATATAGAATTTATTATTTATAATGATTATAACATATATTCATTTTTAACTGGATAAAAATTGTGAACAGATTTCAAAAATGTTGTGATATAGTAGAAAAATGTTCGACATCGAATGCCATATCATCACTTCAAGCAATTTACCAGATTTGGCGCGTGCGGACAAATGATCTGCTTATAAGAAGGTGACATCTTTGAAGAAGAAATCTATTTTGCTGCCGCTCACTTTGCTGACTGTAGCACTATATGCCATTCTCTCAGGAGATCAATTTGACATTTGGAAAGATCAGGAGAAATGGTATACACTTGTACTGCTTTTTGGCCTTGCTTTCTTATATCAAGGAAAGAAGGAGCAGGAAACCTCTCATGTGTTTATCGGTATGCTCATGACAGGCCTTGCGCTACACTTTATCCTTCAGCCGAAATTAGAACACTGGCCAGATACATTTACGATGATTGTGTTCATCATCGGCCTCGCACTTTTGATGAAATCATCACAGAAAAAGGAATATCGAATAGAAAGTGTTGTTCTCATTGCACTCGGTCTATTCCTTTATTTCTTTCAACAAATTACGAAGCAACTTAGCACACTTTCGATCCCTACTTCCGGTTTTGAATTGTACTGGCCATATGTATTGATTGCCGTCAGTCTCCTCTTATTATTTTTAAAAAGGAAATAACTTATACAATAAAAAGGCATCTGCACATAGCAGATGCCTTTTTTTAGCTGTTAATCTTCGCAAGGATCGCATTCCAGGCTTCATCTTTTCCCTTTTTTGTTTCAGAAGAGAAAAGGATTAATTCATCTGATGGATCGATGTCGAGTGTCTGTTTGACGACTTTCGCATGCTTTTCCCATTTGCCTTTTGGAATTTTATCGGCCTTTGTCGCAATAATGATCACAGGAACTCCATAGTATTTAAGGAATTCATACATGTTCACATCATCTGCGGATGGTTTATGACGCAGATCCACAATTTGGACGACTGCTTTTAACTCTTCACGCATTGTAATATACGTTTCGATCATTCTCCCCCATGCTTCGCGCTCTGTTTTTGATACTTTAGCAAAGCCATAACCGGGGACGTCCACAAAATGGAGCATATCATTAATAATGTAAAAATTAAGCGTCTGGGTCTTTCCTGGTTTAGAAGACGTACGCGCTAAATTTTTCCGATTAATCAATGAGTTAATGAACGAGGACTTTCCAACATTTGATCGTCCAGCAAGTGCGATCTCAGGCAGTCCCCCGCTCGGGTACTGCTCTGGTTTCACCGCACTAATGACGATATCTGATTTTGTTACTTTCATCTTCCCTCTCCTACTAACGCTTTCTCAAGCACCTCATCTAAATGTGAAACCGGAATAAAAGTTAATCCTTCTCTCACACTTTCAGGAATATCATCAATATCCTTCTCATTGTCCTTTGGAAGAATAATCGTTTTCAGTCCTGCACGATGTGCGCCTAATGCTTTTTCTTTTAATCCGCCAATCGGAAGCACTCTTCCTCTTAACGTAATTTCTCCTGTCATGCCAACCTCTTTTGAAACAGGACGTCCTGTGAGTGCTGATACAAGAGCCGTCGCAATGGTAATACCAGCTGATGGCCCGTCCTTTGGAACCGCCCCCTCTGGAACATGGATATGAATATCGTGCTTTTCATTAAATTGAGGATCAATGTTCAGTTCATCTGCTTTTGAACGGATATAACTGAATGCCGCCTGCGCAGATTCTCTCATGACATCACCGAGCTTACCTGTTAGCAAAAGCTTGCCTTTACCCGGCGAGAGTGAGACCTCGATGGACAAGGTGTCTCCGCCAACTGTGGTATATGCAAGGCCTGTGACAACGCCGACCTGATCTGTCGTTTCCGCCTGACCATAACGGTAAAGTCTTTTTCCGAGGAATTCAGATAAGTTCTTTTCCGTCACTGTGATGCGTTTGCGGTCTTCAGCCACAATTGCTCTTGCTGCTTTTCGGCAGATCGCCGCAAGCTGACGCTCTAACCCGCGGACTCCTGCTTCTCTCGTGTAATAGCGAATCATATCGTAAATCGCTGCTTCACGAAGCTGCAAGTTCCCTTTCTTTAATCCGTGCTCCTTTAGCTGCTTCGGCAGAAGGTGATCTTTCACAATTTCTGCTTTTTCAACTTCCGTATACCCTGCAATCGTGATAATCTCCATTCTATCACGAAGTGGACCCGGAATGGTTGCTAAATTGTTGGCAGTTGCGATAAATAACACTTGAGACAAATCAAATGTCTCTTCAATATAGTGATCGCTAAAGTTATGATTTTGCTCTGGATCTAACACTTCAAGCATCGCAGAAGACGGATCTCCTCTAAAGTCAGAAGACATTTTATCAATTTCATCTAAAAGAAAGACCGGATTCATTGTGCCCGCCTTGCTCATCCCGCGAATGATACGGCCCGGCATCGCACCTACATAGGTTCTTCGATGACCACGGATCTCAGATTCATCACGTACACCGCCAAGAGAGATACGGATAAACTTTCGATCGAGTGATTTGGCAATGGATTTAGCAAGTGACGTCTTCCCTACCCCAGGAGGTCCTGCCAAGCAAAGAATCGGTCCCTTTAATGAATTTGTTAGTTTTTGAACAGCAAGATATTCGAGTACCCGCTCTTTTACTTTTTCAAGCCCGTGGTGCTCGTCATCTAAAATTTCGCTTGCAAGCTTTAAATCTAGACGATCTTCTGTATATGTGCCCCACGGCAGATTGATCAGCCAATCAATATAATTGCGAATGACAGAACTCTCAGCAGAGCTTGAAGGGATTTTTTCATAACGGTTCAGTTCTTTTAAAGCCGTTTCACGAACGGAATCTGGCATGCCGGACTCTTCAATTTTAGCCATAAGCGTACTGACTTCGCCTGTTTTCCCCTCTTTGTCTCCAAGCTCTTTTTGAATAGCTTTCATTTGTTCACGCAAATAATATTCTTTTTGCGTTCGCTCCATTGAACGTTTGACACGCTGGCCAATTTTCTTTTCAATCTCTAGCACTTCTTTTTCATTGTGAATGAGACTGATGACCCGATTCAACCGTTTTTTGACATCGACTGTTTCCAGCACTTCTTGCTTGTCTTTTAATTTCAAAGGTAGGTGGGAAGCGACGATATCCGCCATTCTTCCAGGTTCTTCAATATCCGTCACCGTTGCATATGTTTCAGCTGAGATTTTTTTTGAAATTTTTATGTACTGATCAAAGTGATCTAACAAAGTGCGCATGAGTGCTTCTGCTTCTGCGTCCTTTAATTCTTCTTCTGTCAACTCTTTAATATCGACTGACGTATAGTCTTCTAGCTCCATGTAGGATTCGATCTGCGCTCGATTTAAGCCTTCGACGAGCACACGGATCGTTCCATTTGGCAGCTTCAGCATTTGTTTAATTTTTGTGTAGGTGCCGACTTTGAAAATTTCCTCTTCACCTGGTTCATCTATTGAAATTTCCCGCTGTGTTGCTAGAAAAATCATATGATCGTTCATCATGGCCTGTTCTAATGCTTGAACAGACTTTTCGCGCCCAACGTCCAAATGCAAGACCATTGTTGGATAAACAAGCAAGCCTCGCAGTGGAAGGAGCGGAACATTCTTTTTGATTTCATCTGCCATGTTGATAGACACCTCCGTCACTAGTATGAATCATTATAATATACCTGTTTCAGTCTTGTACAATGTAAAAGACTTGAGAAATGATGATCTTACCGTAGTATACCCTTTCTTTTTATCTTGAAAAAGAAAAAAAGATCTATTTCACTAAAAAATCCCCATATGAGATGGGGATTAAACAGATTTCCTTTTCATTTCTTCTTCTAGTCCATCTTTCTTCTCATCTGGCGGATTGACCAAACACTGATCCAGCACTTCTTGGAAATGCTTCACAGGCACAATCGTCACCCCTTCAATCTCTTTTAAGATCGACTGCTGATTGTCATAAGGGATGATCACTGTTTTGACACCCGCTTGTTTGGCTGCCTTGATTTTTGGTATGACACCGCCAATCGGCTTCACCTGACCTTGTAATCCAATCTCACCGGTCATCGCCGTTAAATGATCAATCGGGATTTGATGAATGGCTGAGAAAATGGCTGTGGCCATCGCAATTCCAGCAGACGGCCCATCAATCGGGGCACCAGCCGGAAAATTAATGTGGATATCATATTCATTTGTTCGTATGCCTAAGTTTCGAAGCACGGTTAAGACATTTTCAACTGAGCCCTTCGCCATACTTTTCCGTCTGATCGATTTAGACTGATTGCCGATGCTTTCTTCTTCCGCAATACCTGTAATATTGATACTGCCTTTTTCAAGCGCTTTACAAATGTTCACTTCAATTTCAAGCAGAGCCCCGCTGTTCGGTCCATACACGGCAAGACCATTTACTACTCCTACCTTTGGCTTTTCCGGTACTTTTTGTTCATATCTTGGTGTCAGCTGGCTTGAATGAATGACCCATTCTACATCGGCGATCGTAATATCTTTTCGGTTTTCAGTGACAGCCATACCTGCGGCGATCTGTACCATGTTGACCGCTTCACGTCCATTTTTCACATAGGATGTTAACAGGTTCAGTCCTTCGTCACTTAATTCCTTCTGTATTTTCTCGACTGCTTTAGCTGCAACAATTTTCAGCTCATGCTGATCCAAATCCTTGAAGAAAATCTCCAAACATCTTGATCGAATAGCCGGCGGAATTTCGTCTGGTGTTCTTGTCGTGGCGCCAATCAGTCGAAAATCAGCGGGTAACCCATTTTGAAAAATATCATGGATGTGATTCGGGATTTGCGTATTTTCTTCACTGTAATAAGCACTGTCTAAAAACACTTTTCGATCTTCTAGCACTTTGAGCATTTTGTTCATTTGAATCGGATGCAGTTCTCCAATTTCATCGATAAAGAGAACGCCGCCATGAGCATGTGTGACGGCTCCTTGTTTCGGCTGCGGAATGCCTGCCTGTCCCATGGCCCCTGCTCCTTGATAAATGGGATCATGTACGGAACCAATCAATGGGTCTGCGATGCCTCGTTCATCAAATCTTGCCGTTGTGGCATCAAGCTCAACAAATACTGCATCTTTTTTAAATGGTGAATCAGCGTGACGCTTCGCCTCTTCCATCACTAGACGGGCAGCAGCTGTTTTTCCAACACCAGGCGGCCCGTAGACGATGACATGTTGCGGGTTCGGTCCACACAGGGCAGCTTTAAGTGCACGTATACCGTCTTCCTGCCCTACAATATCTTGAAACCCCTTTGGCCGGACTCTCTCTGATAAAGGTTCACTCAGTTTAATGGATCGCATCTTTCTGAGTGCTTCCATTTCTTTCTTCGATTCTTTATCGATCGTCACCTTTTGTGTGCGCTGATTTTTCAGTAAGTTCCAAAAGTACAACCCGATGACGATACCAAAGAACAGTTGTATGAATAATACGATTCCTGTCCAGCTCAATCGGTGCTCCCTCCTTCATCTATCGTTATGTATTGGTTTCTGTCTGCTAGTATTTCCTAGAGCTGGACGGAATAAACACAACTTCCACGATAAATAAAAAACTCCTGAATCAAAAGATTCAGGAGTCATTCAAATGGGCTTATGCTGATGTTTTTGTATCTTTATTCACGACTGTACCGTCTTTTAAGACAAGACGTGGCGGCTCACCATCAGCAACCGTTTCACCAGTAATGACACATTTCTCAATATCATCACGAGATGGAAGATCAAACATCACATCAAGCATGATGCCTTCAATGATGGAGCGAAGACCACGAGCTCCTGTTTTACGCTCAATTGCTTTTTTCGCAATTTCGCTAAGAGCATCTTCTTCAAACTCAAGCTCAACATCATCAAGCTCAAGCATTTTTGTATATTGCTTAACGAGCGCATTTTTAGGCTTCGTCAAGATTTCTACAAGTGCTTTTTCATCTAACGGCTCTAGGCTTGCAATAACCGGAAGACGACCGATGAATTCTGGGATTAAACCGAAGCGAAGTAAGTCTTCTGGCAGAACTTTTGATAGAAGGACTTCTTTTTCAAGATCTTCAATTTTATTTTCCGCACCGAATCCAATCACTTTTTGACCTAGGCGGCGTTTGATGATTTGCTCAATGCCGTCAAAGGCTCCACCACAAATGAAGAGGATATTTGTTGTATCAATTTGAATGAATTCTTGATGAGGATGCTTACGTCCACCTTGAGGCGGTACACTAGCGACTGTTCCTTCAAGAATTTTCAAAAGGGCTTGCTGTACACCTTCCCCAGATACATCACGAGTGATAGAAGGGTTTTCTGATTTTCTTGCTACTTTATCGATCTCATCGATGTAGATAATGCCTTTTTCAGCTTTTTCTACATCATAATCTGCTGCTTGGATCAGCTTTAGTAAAATATTCTCTACGTCTTCCCCAACGTAACCTGCTTCTGTTAAAGACGTCGCATCTGCAATCGCAAATGGAACATTTAAAATACGTGCAAGTGTTTGAGCAAGTAATGTTTTACCGCTTCCTGTAGGTCCAATCATAGAAATGTTACTTTTCGAAAGCTCAACATCATCAATCTTACTGTTGGAATTAATCCGCTTGTAATGGTTATAAACCGCTACAGCTAAGGATTTCTTCGCATTCTCTTGTCCGATGACATATTCATCAAGAATTTCCCGGATTTCATGAGGTTTCGGAACATCCTTGAATTCAACTTCTTCCTCAGTACCGAGCTCTTCTTCAACTATTTCCGTGCAAAGCTCGATACATTCATCACATATATATACGCCAGGTCCTGCGACCAGTTTACGCACTTGATCTTGCGTTTTTCCGCAAAACGAGCATTTTAATTGACCTTTTTCCTCGTTGAATTTAAACATTCTTTCACCCCTTATTCTTCTTCACTTGCCTGTAGCTAACAGTCAGCTACCCTTCTGGGTCCAGTATGTATGCATTTTACCATACTTTCCTAAAAGACGGTAATGATGTGTTTGTAACACTGCACATTGAGATATGTATGACAGAAAGATGCGACTTACACTATCGTTTCCAAAAGAAGCGATGATAAGTCAAAAATTGTACAAAACAAGGCACGAGTCACTCGCGCCCTGTTTTATTATTATGCACCATATTAACGGTTTTCTACAAGAAAATCAATTGCTTTACGAACTTTTAAATCTTCTTTCATTGCTTCAGTAGAACCGATCGCTTGTTTGATATTTTCAACTGGCATGTTGTATGCTTCAGCCATTTTTGAAAGTTCTTCTTCCACTTCTTCATCAGACACTTGTAGGTCTTCTGCAGCAGCAATTGCTTCAAGAGTAAGATTAGATTTTACGCGTTTAGCAGCATCTTCTTTCATTTGCTCTTTTAGCGCATCTTCATCTTGTCCAGAGAACTGGAAGTAAAGCTCAAGGTTCATCCCTTGCATTTGAAGACGTTGTTCGAATTCTTTCATCATGCGGTCTAGCTCAGTGTCAACCATCGCTTGAGGAACGTCAACTTCCGCATTTTCAGAAGCTTTTGCTACTAGCTCTTCACGAAGTTTGCCTTCTGCTTCGTTTTCTTTTGCTTCTTCAAGACGTTTCTTCGTTTTTTCAGTTAATTCAGCAATCGTTTCAACTTCTTCATCAACATCTTTAGCGAACTCATCGTCAAGTGTTGGAAGTTCTTTTGCTTTAATTTCATGAATTTTCACTTTGAATACAGCTGGTTTACCTGCAAGGTCTTCAGCATGATATTCTTCTGGGAATGTCACTTCAACGTCTTTTTCTGCACCTGCTTCAAGACCAACCAATTGCTCTTCGAAACCAGGGATGAATGAACCAGAACCTACTTCAAGAGAGTAGTTCTCAGCTTTTCCGCCTTCGAATGCTTCTCCATCAACGAATCCTTCGAAATCAAGAACAACTGTATCGCCGTTTTCGATTGCGCCTTCTTCTTTGACAACAAGCTCAGCTTGACGGTTTTGCATAGCTTTTAACTCTTCTTGGACATCTTCATCAGATACAGATGTGTCGTCTTTTTCTACGTTAAGACCTTTGTAGTCACCAAGTTTTACTTCTGGCTTCACTGTTACTTTTGCAGTGAAGATTAAGCTTTCGCCTTTTTCGATTTTCTCAACATCGATTTCAGGGCGGTCAACCGGCTCGATACCAGCTTCGTCGATTGCTTTCGGATATTCAACTGGAAGAAGAATATCTAGTGCATCTTGATAAAGAGATTCTACTCCAAAACGCTGCTCAAAAAGACCACGTGGTACTTTCCCTTTACGGAATCCAGGGATTGATACTTGCTTTACTACTTTCTTAAATGCATCATCAAGTGCTTTGTTAAATGTTTCAGCGTCAACTTCTACTGTTAAGACGCCTTCGTTACCTTCTTGTTTTTCCCATTTTACTGACATGTGTGTTTCCCTCCAAAAATCTATTCAGATTGTGCGTTGTTACATTCTAAAGCATCATAAAGACTTCGTCCAATCAAAAACCACGCACTCCGCTAAAGAAGCGGTCTTATGTATACAACTTTTGACTTGATTATACATAACGTCTTTCAACCGTTGGAATCTTACAACCGCACGATATATGCACAAATACAACCATTATATTATAACATAACAAGTCCGTCTTTCAACTAAATCGACAAATTACAAATAAGAAATTTCTTCAATATCTTTCAGCATTGTACAAGCTTCTCTCAGCTCTCGTTCGTTAAAATCATACAATAAATGCAATTCTTCGAGATCAATCTCGATCCCATGCATTTCATAGCCGACTTTATGAAGTGCCGCAGCCCAAAGATTCGGATCCGTATATTTAGGAAGAAATGGATATAGCACAAATAAGTGCCGGCGCCATAACTCTTCAACTCCTTGGTAAAGGGTTGGGTTCTCATTGCCGAGTGTGTCATCGAGCTTTCGAAGGACTTGCTGAAGCAGTGGCATTTGCTCTGGCTTGACAGCCTCAGAAGGAACAAGCGTTAAAGAATCACCGAACTTCGTCACATGAACCGGCTTTGCCACATCATGATCTGACAGAAGTTGCAGGATCAATGATTTGACCAAAGGGTTTCCATCAGGCTTTTGTAGGATCGTATTTAATAGACCCATATGCGGCGTGATGTTTCGGTCTTTCAGCGAATGGATGAACTGCACCTGCTCTTCTGGCCGCTCGAGCATTTCATCTATATTGATTTCTCCGCTGCCTTCCTCGTCTTCGTCTAAAATCTCTTCTGGTGATTCAATCATCTTTCTGCTAAATTCAAGCAGTTTATAAAAATGCTCCGCGCTTTCTGCTGGAAGGTGATTTTCTTCAAGGACAGCCTCAATTGTTTGTTTGACTTCCTCGTACTCTTTCAGCTGAATTAAGATGGTCATATATACTTGAAGCACAGTGAAATAGTGTCCATATCCTTCATGTAGCATCTTTTCACAGACTCGCTTTGCATCCTGCAGCTCACCAAGCTCTAGAAAACAAATCGCCATACCGAGATGAATATCGGATTCTTCATCGTCATCATACGATTTCGCTTCTGAAAATAAGTGAAGCGCCTCTTGATACTGTTTATCTTTTAATGCTGCCATTCCTTTTTCAATCAGTCTTTCTTTCAGACCAGGAAACAAAATGACATTATCTTTCTTCTTGTCATGTTTCATGCTTACGTTCCTTTCGGGCGCATATTTTTTATCAGTTTACCAACGAAGGTTAGTAAACACAAGTAACGAGAGGTTTTCATGCAAAAAAGAAGCCGTCACACCACGGGGACGGCTTCTCGTTGTTTATGCACGCAGCCAGCTGCTACGTTTCTCTTCAAATGCTTGAATCTCATCTTCTAGTAACAATGTTAATGAAATCTCATCATAGCCATTCAGGAGCATTTCTCTCCAGTGTGGATCTACATCGAAAGGAGTAACATTCCCTTCATGGTCTTGAATCTGTTGTTTTTCCAGATCAACTGTCATCTCATATCCTTTGTTTTCATATGATGCAGCAAACGTTTTCCACACATCATAATCAAGGCGGATCGGAAGCATCCCGTTTTTAAAACAGTTTTGATGGAAAATATCGGCGAAAGATGGGGCAATGACAATTTTGAAGCCATAATCATCAAGTGCCCAAGGCGCATGTTCCCTTGATGATCCGCAGCCAAAGTTTTCGCCTGCGATCAAAATAGAGGCTCCTTCATAAATCGGCTGATTGAGTTCAAAATCTGGATTCGGACTGCCATCTGCTAAATATCGCCAGTCGAAGAAGGCAAATCGGCCATATCCTGTTCGTTCGATTCTTTTCAAAAATTGTTTCGGAATGATTTGATCTGTATCTACATTTATACGGTTAAGCACAGCGGCTTTTCCTTTATGAGTGACTAAAGGCTCCATCTATGACACAACTCCTTACACGACTGTTTTCTCTTGATTAAACTTCCTGACATCGACAAATCGGCCATGTATGGCAGCCATTGCAGCCATTGCCGGGCTGACTAGATGCGTTCTTGCACCCTTCCCTTGACGTCCCTCAAAGTTACGGTTTGATGTAGATGCACAACGTTCACCTTCTGGCACCACATCGTTATTCATGCTGAGGCACATACTACAGCCAGATTCTCTCCATTCAAATCCTGCTTCTAGGAAAATTTCATGAAGACCTTCTTCTTCTGCTTGCAGTTTGACACTTTGTGAGCCAGGAACCACAATCGCTCTGACATGATCGGCTACTTTTTGGCCTTCAATCATAGAAGCGGCTTGGCGTAAATCAGTCATTCTTGAGTTCGTACATGAGCCAATAAACACATGCTCAATCGTAATATCTTCAATACGCTGATGCGGGTGAACCCCCATGTATTCATAAGCACGCTTTGCTTCTTTTTGGTCATCTTCTTGTGCAAAGTCTTCAGGTCCTGGAATGGCTGCATCCACAGGGAGCACCATTCCTGGGTTAATTCCCCACGTGACCATTGGTGAAATATGATTTCCATCTAAAACAATGGTTTTATCATAGGTCGCACCCGGATCTGTTCTTAGTTCTTTCCATTCTTTGATCGCTGCTTCAAAATCTTCACCCTGCGGTGCGTATTTGCGTCCGCGGCAATATTCAAAGGTCACTTCATCAGGTGCGATCAATCCTGCTCTTGCGCCTGCTTCAATTGACATATTACAAACGGTCATCCGCTCATCCATTGACATGTTTCTGAATACTTCCCCAGTGTATTCAATGACATAACCTGAACCGAACTTCACGCCGTGTGCGCCAATGACTGCCAAAATGACATCTTTGGCTGTTACCCCTTTTTGAAGCGTTCCGTCTACTCTAATTTCTAGTGTCTTCGGACGCTGCTGCCAAAGTGTTTGTGTGGAAAGTACATGCTCAACCTCACTTGTGCCAATCCCAAAGGCAAGTGCACCAAATGCGCCATGAGTAGATGTATGACTATCTCCACACACGATTGTTTTCCCCGGAAGTGTTAAACCAAGCTCTGGTCCAACGACATGAACGATTCCTTGGTCTACACTGTGAAGGTCAGCTAGACGGACCCCGAATTCAGCACAGTTGCGCTCTAGAGCACTGACTTGCTTCTTCGCAATCTCATCTTTGATCACAAATCGATTCACAGTCGGAATGTTGTGATCCATCGTCGCAAATGTGTTTTGTGGTCTTCGCACCTTGCGCCCTTTTTGTCTTAATCCTTCAAATGCTTGAGGTGACGTCACCTCATGCACCAAGTGCAGATCAATATATAAAAGGTCTGGTTTTCCCTCGCCATTTTTGACAACATGCTGATCCCATATTTTTTCGATGATTGTTCGAGGCATAACCCTTTTCCTCCCTCTACCTAATTCAACAAGATTTCTATTTATACAATTGATTTCGTACGTTGTTTGAGTGCATCTACAACGGCTTTCGTGATATCATCAGTCGTTTCATACGTTCCCTCTTTTGATGCTAGGTCCTTTGTTCGTTTGCCAGAGGCAAGAACGGCTTCCACAGCTGCTTCAATTGCAGCCGCTTCTTCTTCTAGAGCAAAGGATGTTCTAAGCAAGCTGGCTGCTGACAATATAGTAGCCAGAGGGTTTGCGACATTTTGCCCCGCAATATCGGGTGCTGAACCATGAATCGGCTCATATAAATGAAGGCCGGTGCTTGATAAACTAGCAGATGGCAGCATGCCGAGTGAGCCAGTAATCATAGATGCTTCGTCACTTAAAATGTCACCAAACATATTCTCTGTCACGATGACATCAAATTGAGCGGGCTTATAAATAAGTTGCATCGCGGCATTATCGACGAGCATGTGCTCATATGCGACATCTGGATATTGGGATGCAACTTCTTCTACCGCATCCCGCCATAATTTACTTGAAGCGAGAACATTCGCTTTATCCACAGACGTTACTTTTTTCCGTCTCGTTAACGCCATGTCGAACGCTTCTTTTAATACACGAACAATTTCTTCCTTTGTATAAAGAAGTGTATCAACCGCAGCTTCTTTTCCTTCATCATCCGTGTAGCGCTCACTTGGTTCGCCAAAGTAGAGGCCTCCAGTTAATTCACGAACGATGACAAAATCTACTCCGCTAATGTGATCTTGTTTTAACGGTGAAGCCTCACTCAAACTATCAAATACTTTGACAGGGCGGATGTTCGCAAATAAGTCCAGCTGCTTGCGAATGGAGAGCAATCCTTTTTCTGGGCGAAGCTCTGGTGGGTTTTGATCCCACTTTGGTCCGCCAACGGCTCCTAATAAAATCGCATCTGCGCTTTTGCACACTTCTACTGTTTCTTTAGGGAGCGGATTGTTTTTTTCATCTATCGCTATACCGCCAATGAGAGCTGTTTCGAATTCAAATTCGTGTTGAAATTGAGCCGCTGTCTCTTTCAGGACAGCGACGGCTGATGTGACGACTTCCGGTCCGATTCCATCGCCGGGCAAAAGTGCAATTTTCTTTTTCATGAGTCCCTTCCTCCTTTCTTATGAGATGGCGTGATGTTTCTCAATTTCTATTAGGTTTGATTTAAAGATTAAATGTCTATTCACTGCATTGACGTAAGCTTTAGCCGATGCTTCCAGCACATCTTGCGCTACACCGCGTCCTGCTGTTTCTTTTCCTTCTATTGAAACAGTGACATATACTTCCGCTAGTGCGTCTCTGCCTTTTCCATTGGATTGAATACGATAATCTAGCAAATGAATTCTTTCCTCCATACAGCGCTCAAGCGTGTTGTACACAGCTTCTACACTGCCTGCACCTGTAGCTGCTTCTTGAATGACTTCCTGCGTTTCTTGATTTTTAAGAGAGACTGTTGCTGTCGGCATTTGCTCTGTCCCATAGTGAACTTGAAGACTTTCAAATTCATAGCCGATTTTCCGGTCTGCTACTTTTTCTTCTAATATAATAGAGATCAAATCATCATCTGTGATTTCTTTCTTCTTCTCTGTTAAGTTCTTAAATGTCTCGAAGAACTTATTGATTTCTTCTTCAGTCAATTTAAAGCCGAGTGTTTTTAAGCGGTCTTTAAACGCGTGTCTTCCGGAGTGTTTACCAAGGACAAGCACATCTGTTGTGACGCCTACAAGCTCTGGAGAGATAATTTCATAGGTTGTTTTTTCTTTGAGGAATCCATCTTGGTGAATACCTGATTCATGGGCAAATGCATTGTTTCCAACGACTGCTTTATTACGTGGTACAATCATACCTGAGTATTTGCTCACTACATCACTTGTGCGCTTAATTTCATTCAACTGAATGGTTGATTCGACTTGGTAAAAGTCTTTGCGAATATGAAGGGCAACTGCAATTTCTTCTAAAGCAGCATTTCCTGCGCGCTCTCCAATACCGTTGACAGCTGTTTCAATTTGATCTGCTCCGTTTTCAATGGCAGCAAGTGAGTTCGCTACAGCCATTCCTAAATCATCATGACAGTGTGCTGACAAGATGACTTGATCGATATTTGGAACGTGTTCCTTCATATATTTAAAGATATTTCCGTACTCTTTTGGTGCTAGGTATCCAACAGTGTCAGGTAAGTTAATGACACTTGCGCCTGCGTCGATCACTTTTTCTACAATTTCTGCTAGGAAAGAAAGATCTGTCCGGCATGCATCTTCTGCTGACCACTGAACAACTGGGAAGCGCTCTTTCGCATATTTCACCATTGAAACAGCTTGTTCAACCACTTCTTCACGTGTTTTCTTTAGTTTATGCTTGAGGTGAATGTCAGAAGTCGCAATAAAGACGTGTATTCTTGGTTGAGCTCCATCTTTTAATGCGTCCCATGCAGCATCAATGTCACCTTTCACACATCGTGCAAGTCCTGCAACTGAACAGTTCTTAATCGTTCTTGCAATTTCTTGTACGCCTAAGAAATCCCCTCGGGATGAAGCGGGAAAACCCGCTTCAATAATATTAACCCCAAGGCGCTCAAGCTGCTTAGCAATGATTAGCTTTTCTTGTGCATTTAAGTTCACTCCTGGTGATTGCTCTCCATCTCGAAGTGTTGTGTCAAAAAAATTAATTTTTCGCACCGACGCTCACCGCTTCCTTTTTCTTTCCTTGTTTAACGAAAGGCATCATTTCACGAAGCTTTCTTCCGACGATTTCAATTTGGTGCTCATTTTCATTTGCATTGATCGCATTGAAACGTGGACGATTCACTTGGTTTTCAACAATCCATTCTTTCGCGAATGTTCCGTTTTGGATGTCAGTCAAGACTGCTTTCATTGATTCTTTTACTTTTGCATCCACAACGCGTGGTCCTGATACGAAGTCACCCCACTGCGCTGTATCAGAGATTGAATATCTCATACCTTCTAATCCTTCTTCATACATAAGGTCAACGATCAATTTCAGTTCATGCAGACACTCGAAGTATGCAAGCTCTGGCTGATAACCAGCTTCTGTTAATGTTTCAAAACCTGCTTTTACTAATGAAGTAAGACCTCCACAAAGAACTGCCTGCTCACCGAATAGATCCGTTTCTGTTTCTTCTTTAAATGTTGTTTCAAGAACGCCCGCTCTTGCTCCGCCGATTGCTTTTGCATAAGCAAGTGCTTTGTCTTTCGCTTGACCAGATACGTCTTGATAGATAGCAAATAGTGCAGGTACACCAGCGCCTTGCTCATATGTTCTTCTTACAAGATGTCCTGGACCTTTTGGAGCCACAAGATACACATCTACGTCACTTGGAGGAACAATTTGATGGAAGTGAACGTTGAATCCGTGTGCGAATACAAGTGAATTCCCTGCTTCTAATTGATCTTTGATTTCTTCATCATATACTTTCTTTTGCTGTTCGTCAGGAAGTAATACCATGACGACATCTGCTTGTGCTGCTGCTTCTTTTACTGTGAATACTTGATGACCGTCTTCTTGTGCTTTTGTATAAGATCCGCCTTTTCTCACACCGACAATCACATCTACGCCGCTCTCTTTTAAGTTCAATGCATGTGCATGACCTTGTGATCCGTAACCAATGATAGCTACCTTTTGACCGTTTAATACGTTTTCTTGAATATCACCGTTATAATATACTTTTACCATTTGACTCTCTCCTTTTGTTTAGACAATTGAAATTGTTTTATTTGTTTGCGGCTTTTGCTGATTATCTCTCGCAAAGGCCGTGGTGCCAGTTCTGGCGACTTCTTTAATGCCGTATGGCTTAAGTAATTCAATGAGTGCTTCAATTTTTGAAGACTCACCTGTCACCTGAATGACGACACTTTCTCTGCTCACATCTACAATAGAAGCTCTAAACGGTTCAATGACACCCGTGATCTCCATTCTAGATGCTGGTGCAGATACGACTTTTATCAAAGCCAGCTCTCGCTGAACGATTGATTGGTTTGTAATGTCTGTTACTTTCAGAACATCGATTTGTTTGTTCAGCTGTTTTGTCAGCTGTTCGATGTCTTTCTCCTGGTCTACATGGACGACGAACGTGATGCGTGATACATCTTGAATCTCAGAATGGCCGACCGTAATGCTTTCAATGTTGTAGTGTCTTTTCGTAAAAAGGCCTGTGATTCTGTTCAGTACGCCTGATCGATTTAATACAGTCAACACAATAATTCTTTTCAAGGTTTCACCCCCACCATCTCATGAAGTCCTTTCCCCGGTGCTACCATCGGGAATACTTTCTCATCTCTCGCTACATTGACATCGATGAAAACAGGCTCTCTAGACGTTAATGCTTCTTCTAGCTTTTCTTGGGCCTCTTCGTCTGATGAGATTCTGATCCCTTTAATGCCATAAGCTTCAGATAATTTCACGAAGTCTGGCTGCTCTGAAAATTTAGAATGTGAGTAGCGTTCTTCGTAAAAAATTTCTTGCCATTGTCTTACCATTCCAAGACTGTGATTATTGAGAACAATCACTTTCACTGGAAGGTTCAGCTCACGGATAACGGCAAGTTCTTGCAGGGTCATTTGGAAACCTCCGTCTCCTAAAATCGCTACAACCGTTGCCTCTTGATCAGCTAGCTGCGCGCCAATCGCTGCCGGTAAACCAAATCCCATTGTGCCAAGCCCACCAGATGTCACCCATTTATCGGCATTTTCAAATGGATAGAACTGTGCAGCCCACATTTGATGCTGCCCAACATCGGTTGCCACAATGGCTTCACCTTTTGTAAATTGATGAATGTATTCGATCAGCTTTTGAGGCTTAAAGCCTTCAGCTTCGTTTTCGACATACCAGAGTGGATATTCTTCCTTCCACTGATTTAGCTGGCTCTTCCACTCGTCTGATTCACCTTGTTTCCCGTCCTGCTTGATCAGTTCTTGAAGCACTAGCTTACTGTCACCAACAACTGGGATATGGGTGTGAATGTTTTTACCAATTTCCGCTGGGTCGATGTCAATGTGAGCCACCTTCGCATGCTTTGCAAAATGATTGAGGTTGCCGGTTACCCTGTCATCAAATCTCGCTCCGATTGAAATGAGTAAGTCACATTGATGTAGTGCCATGTTCGCTGCATATGTGCCGTGCATACCCGCCATTCCTAGGAAAAGAGGATGCTTTGCCGGGAATCCACCAAGCCCAAGCAATGTATGAGCGACAGGGATTTGTTGCTGCTCTACATATTGCCTTAATTCTTCCGACGCTTTGCCGTGAAGAACGCCAGCTCCTGCAAGAATAACTGGTTTCTTTGCTCTGCTTACAGCTTCTACTAACTTGCGAATTTGCAAATAATTCGGCTCAATTTTCGGCTGATAACCTGGCAAATCGATTGGCTGATCGTATTCAAATGTCCCTTCAATGCCAGCGACATCTTTTGGAATATCAATCAAGACTGGACCAGGTCTGCCGGTTGTTGCGATGTGAAATGCCTCTTTAATGACACCCGGTAACTCTTCTGGACGTCTCACTTGATAGCTGTGTTTTGTGATTGGCATTGTGATACCAAGTACATCTGCTTCTTGGAATGCATCTGATCCAATGACTGAAGTTGCCACCTGTCCAGTGAAGATAACCATTGGTAGTGAATCAATCATCGCATCTGCAATTCCTGTGACTAGGTTGGTTGCCCCCGGTCCTGATGTGGCAATTACAACGCCTGGTTTACCAGATACTCTTGCGTATCCCTCCGCTGCGTGAATCGCTCCTTGCTCATGTCTTGGCAGGACATGAAATAAACCAGAATCGTAAATTTTATCGTAGATCGGTAAAACGGCTCCGCCAGGATAACCAAAAATGACTTCTACTTTTTCTCTTTTGAGTGCTTCAATTAACATGAGTGCACCGTTCATCGTTTGTGGTGCATTTGATTTTTCCGTCTCCATTTGTACATTTGTCCCCATTTGATTTCCTCCTCTTTGTCTTGCTTCAGTCAAGTCCTTTCACCCTTTTCCATTCAAGATAGAGATATGAGACCATATAAAAAAGCCTTCTCACCCCACAATGACACTACTTTTCACTAGGTCAAAGGGGCGAAAAAGCTTTGTTTTTCGCGGTACCACCCTTGTTCACGGCAAATCATGCTGCCGTCTCATGGACATCTTTCATCCATTTTGGTAACGAGTGATGCAATGTCACTCGGTCTGCCCTACTATCATTTCAAGCAGACACTCAGAGGTGAGTTCACTTTAGAAAGTAACACCGGTTTCCAGCTAGCACCGGCTCTCTGTAGATACTGACTCTAAAGCTACTAGTCCTCTTCAACGTTTATCGATATCTATTTAGCTTGCGTGAATGTTCTCATCGGTAAAGACTACTTTTTCTCCCTCTTCAACGACTCGCTCGCGGAATTGTTCAAGAAGTTTGTTTGTGTGGAACCCTGGTTTTCCTTCGCCAATGATACGACCGTCAACTTTTACAACAGCAATGACTTCGGCAGCGGTTCCTGTCAGGAAGACTTCTTCAGCTGTATACACATCATGTCTTGTGAAAGGTTCTTCTTTCACTTCGTAGCCTAAGTCTTCTGCAATCTCCATGATGGCATTTCTTGTGATGCCTTCAAGAGCGCCGATATAACCTGGCGGTGTATAGAGCTTACCTTTTTTATAAATAAACACATTGTCTGCAGAACCTTCTGCCACGTACCCTTGATCGTTCAGCATCAGCGCTTCACTCACACCGGCCATATGGGCTTCGATTCGGACAAGGATGTTATTCAAATAGTTTAATGATTTCACTTTTGGACTTAGTACGTCAGGACGATTTCGCCTCGTTGGTACTGTCACAATATCAATACCTGTTTCATATAGGTGCTTTGGAAAGATGGCCAGCGGCTCTACAATGATCACTGTGTTGGCTCTCCCGCAGTTGTTTGGATCTAAGCCAAGATCACCGGCTCCTCTTGAGACAACAAGGCGGATATAGGCATCTTTTAGGCCGTTCCTTTCAACTGTATGAATCATTTTTTCAGTGAGCTCCTCAAGTGAATATGGAATGTTCAGCATAATCGATCTAGCGGAATCATACAGGCGGTCTAAATGTTCTTTCATTCGAAAGATATTTCCGTTATATACACGTATTCCTTCGAACACACCGTCACCATATAAGAAGCCATGATCATAAACTGAAATTTTCGCATCCTCTTTTTTCACGAGTTCATCGTTTAAAAAGATCCACTGTTCCTTTTGGTCTTCCATCTTCAGTGAGCACCCTCTCTTTCAAACAAAAAGTAGTTGAATTTTCAGACACTTTATATTGAAGTGTCTCACGCTTACTCTGCGTGTCTGTTTGCTTTTGTTGAACCCATCTTACGCCGCTTTCCATACAGTGTCAACAGCATTTTTAAAATTATTAGACAATTTAGACTAATCAAAATAAAATGTATACGCTTACACCTTTGCTAGACAAGGAATGAAAAAACTTAAAATTTTTTGTATTTTTTCTTCAATTTATTTACTCTACATGAACGGTTTTCTTTTGAACAAGCTTTTGTGAGATTTTTTCACACGGTTTTTGAAGAGTATTGTGAGATTTTATTGCGTTTGTTTTTTCCTTCAGCATGCCTTTCTAAAGCGTTTTCCTATGAATTTGTGATAGAATGAGAGCATCTAATAGAAGGAGGGCAATACATGGCTAACATCAGAGGTTATATCGGAACGTATACAAAGGGAGACAGCAAAGGAATCTATTCTTTTACTTTAAATACGGACAAGCAGCAGATTGAACAAGTAGAAGTGGCTGCAGAACTTGAAAATCCTACATATTTAACTGTCTCAGATTCTCAAAAGTTTGTGTATGCTGTTGTGAAAGAAGGAGCACAAGGCGGTCTTGCTGCGTATCAAATTGATGCCGACACCGGCGCACTTCGATTCATCAACCAAGAGCTTGCCGATGGGGCTTCTCCTTGTCACGTCAGCGTGGACAGCCAAACGAAAATAGCGTTTACAGCAAACTATCATAAAGGAACAGCAGAGATGTACGAAATTGATGCTGAAAACGGCTCAGTGATCCGCACGCTGTCACAGGCGCAGCATGAAGGCACTGGACCAAACGAAGACCGTCAAGAAAAACCGCACACTCACTTTATGGGTTTGACACCTGATGAACAATTTGCAGTGGCTGTTGACCTTGGCACAGACGGTATTTATACGTATAAGAAAGAAAACGGCAAACTTGAGCTTGCCCATACATTTGAAACAAAACCAGGCAGCGGCCCTCGTCATATCACATTCCACCCAACGAAACCTGTGGCCTATGTCATGACAGAGCTCAGCTCAGAGGTCATTGTACTTCGTTACTTTGAAGATGGTCATTTCGAAGAGATCCAAACGATCGCAACCATTCCTAATGACTTCACAGAGAATAATCAAGGCAGCGCCATTCATGTGTCTTCTGACGGTCAATTTGTGTATGCAGGAAATCGTGGACATGACAGCATTGCCATTTTCAAAGCAGATCATGACGGCAAACTAAGCCTCGTTGAAATTGCTTCATCTGAAGGAAATTGGCCTAGAGACTTTGTCCTTGATCCAACAGAAGAATTTCTCGTTGGTTCAAACCAAGAATCTAGCAACCTTGTGTTATACAAACGTGACAAAGAAACCGGTAGACTCACTGTCTTACAATCAGACATCACCGTTCCGCATCCGGTTTGCGTGAAATTTTTAGGATAATGAAAAAAGCCTCCGGTTAGGAGGCTTTTCTTTAAGCAGACGGCATACCGCCATCTTCAAGCTTTTGATCAATGAAAGACGTATCGCTTTTTTCACCGAACCATTTTCCAAGCCTGTCTTTCGCTTTTCCTTTGACATCGTCATCAATGTACATTGCCACTTGAAGCAGAGCAAATGTGATGGCGCCTAGATCATCTGTGTAGCCGATCCCCACCAATGTATCAGGGATCAGATCAATCGGAAGGATAAAGTACCCTAGCGCCCCAATGATGAGGGTTTTCGCTTTAACCGGTACTTCGGGTTTTTGCAATGTATAATAAAGTAATAACACAGCATAGACAAGAGAAACTCCAGCTTTTTGTGCCGTCTTTTTTAACTTTTTCCAAAAGGCATGATCATTAAAATGCTTCTTTGAACGCTTTAATAGTTCTTTTTTCTCAGAACGATTCATCGTATCGCCTCCATATTCAGCATAGCCCTTCCACCTTATTTATACAAGAAATCCACTCATTCGACAAACAAAAAGCAGCAGAAAGCTGCTGCAATCTACTGCTCTTTGTAAAATTTTTCGATCGCCTTATCGATGTATACCCATCCTTTATACGACACATGAATCGTATCCTTAAAGAAATATGGGTCATACTCATGAGAAGTCAAATCTGCGACTTCATACCCATTATCTCGAATTTGACGATTGATTTTTTGATAATAATCTGTACGTCCCTCTTTCGGAAAACCAGTGTAATCATACCATTTTCCGTTGACGGGAATCGTCACAAATAAAGGCTTCGCCCCTGCCTGTTTTAAAATATCCAGCATGATCTGGAAATCTTTATATTCAGGTGATTCTGCATAAGAATTGTCGCGACGAGAATCCTTCATCTTTTTCATGATCGGCTTCAGCTTGCGGTCAAACAGTCTCTGATCAATATAAAACGGGTTGTCCCCTGCTTTTTCAGATCCTAATACGCTCGCTTCTTTTTCAAGCTCAGTCCATGTTTTCCCTTTCACTGAAGGAGACGGACGAAGCTTGCGCTCATGCCCAGACCCGATCGTATAGTACATGTCTTTCTTTTGAAGCATGCCATAATACATTTTTGCAATAGGAGAAATCGCGCCATAGGCGAATTTGTTCCCAGAAAGCTCTGCTTTAAAAAGCTCTGTGATGACCATGTCGTTCTTTACTGCCTTAAACTTCATGATTCTTTTGATGAGCTCTTTTTTCACAGCTGGATCAATTTCTTTATTATAAGCGAGATCAAGCGCCTGAAGCGCTGAATAGTTAGGAGCAAAGTGATTCTCGTCTGATCCCCATTTGACAAACCACTGCGGGGACACGATAAACACAAGCTTTTTCCCTTTTAATTCATCCATATGCGCTGCAAAGTTCATGGCATGAATTAATGATTGCGATCCACCTTTTCCAACAAGATAAGGTGTAAACCCTTGAGGATTTTCATGAAAGAAATTCGAAGGGTGATATGGATCAAAACGTGAGAGTTCAGAAGACCCATAGATCGGCAAATAAGTTGGATCTTTTAGCATTTCATCTTGTAAATAAAGCCCTTGGAACATCCCTGGATCTAATTCTGTGGCTGACTTTTGTAATTTGTCTTTTGGGATCAGATGTGAGAGCCATGTATTTGGTACAAGAAGAACACCAATGAATAGAACAGCCGCTAAAATAAGCGGCCCAAAAAAACGCTTTTTCATTACTTCATCTCTGCCAGCTGCTCAGCAATGTGATTCGGTGTATCCCACACATCACGATCAAATTCTGTAATTGGAACCATAATTCCTAGCTGACTTTCAATTGCCATGAGCAATTCAACTGTACCAAATGAATCAAGAAGACCTTCTTCAAAAATCGCAATCTCTGGATTTTCTTTCACAACGTCATCCTGACAAACCTCTGCAATAATACCGTATACTTGATTTTTAAATTCCATAATTTTCTACTCCCTTATCCATTAATGATGAAATGGTTTTCCTGAAAAAATATAAAAACCGAAACAAATGACGTGGAATGTAATAATGATCGACACAACCATTGTGACCTTATTATCCGGCCACCACTTGTGCTTTTTATTCCACTTCTCAAATAAATTGTAACCGGACATCACAACTGCATGGTATAGTCCGTAAATAATATATTGAAGGGCGAGACCATGCCAAGCACCCATCAATAGAAAGAGGACAAAGTACCCAATATTTGATACAGCCATCCGGTTCTTGATCCACTTCTTCTTTGTCATAAAGAACACAAATCTCATAAACACATAATCTCTGAACCAGAAGGATAGCGACATGTGCCAGCGATTCCAGAAGTCTTTAATATTACGGCTGATAAACGGTTTATTAAAGTTTTCTGGTGATTTAATGCCCATGATATAACTCACACCAACAGCGAACGCTGTATAACCAGCAAAGTCAAAGAACAAATACATACTGTACGCATACATATACGTTAACTGTTGAACAAAGTGACTGCTGCTAATGTGATGAATATTCATGAGAATATATGTGTGAATGAGATAACCAATAATGAACTTATATAAGAACCCGATAAAAATTTTATGAATCCCTGCATATAAAAGATCACTGTACACTTCCTTTTCAGGCGGTGTATCCATATCCTTTTCAAACCGGCGGTAACGGTCAATTGGACCTGACGAAATCGTCGGGAAAAAGACGATGAAATAGACCAAACGGTGAATCGGGATTTTCTTTTTAATCAAGCCGTCTCTCGTCTCGATAATTAACTGAACACCTTTAAATGTTAAGTACGAGATCCCCAAAAAGCTCAGCCAGTTCATTGGTGGCGGTTGATGCGGCTGATGAGTTAAAAAGAACGGTAAAACCTTTGATAGCACAAGCGGCAAAATAGATGCCACCACTGCCATATAGAAGACAGACGCCTTGTTCGCCTTCAACCGGTACGCAAGGTATAGGCGGATGATCAAGACTTGCCATACTGTAAACAAGAACAGCAGCAAAGCGCCATGTGCATCCTTTGAGAAAATAAGCGCGAGTGCCACAACCGTTGCAAACATGTTGTAGCCCTGCATTCTTTTGCCGCGAAGACCAAGAATCATCGTCGGCAAAAGAAGAATACCAATTAGAATGAAGAAAAAGAATGAACTAAACGGAATCATAGAAGAACCTCTTTCGCGATTCTTTTACGGTCAACCTTCCCGTTTGGCGTCATGTACAGCTGCTCAAGATAAACAAACTTTCTTGGAATCATGTACGCAGGCAGTGAATCCGCCATTTCTTTCTTAATCGCACTTGTCAGCTGATATTCTTTTTCAAAGGAATGCTCAGTTGGGACAATTGCTGCAATTAAGTACTCCACATGCCCGTTTGGCTGAAACGGCACAATCACACAAGCATTGACATAGGTTGTCTCGCTTACATGATATTCAATTTCTTCAAGCTCCATGCGGTATCCATGTAGCTTAATTTGATAGTCCAGACGACCGTGGCACGTAATCAAACCATCCTGCGCCACACCTGCGTCACCTGTGCGGTAAGCAGGGCGTCCTTCGTATTCAAAGAACACTTTATCCGTTAAGGCTTGTTCACCTAAGTAGCCTCTCGTGACGCTTGGCCCCACGATGACAATTTCCCCTTTTTCCCCATCAGGGAGTGTCTTGCCTTCTTCATCTAAAATGACGATATCTGTATCCGGTTTGGCATAACCCACTGGTAAAGAATCGTGCTGATCAAGAATCTCCTGCGTGACTTCAATCGATGTAATCGCAACAGTTGCTTCAGTTGGACCATACGTATTAAAGACCTGCGCCTTAGGAAAACGCTCAAGAAGCGCACTTGCTACAGAGACAGGAAGTGCCTCACCGCAGAAAAGGAAAACGTTTAGCTTTGGTAAAAGCTCCCCTGTAAAGGAAGGATCCATTAAGCACATTTGCACAAAGGAAGGTGTGGATGTCCACACTTCAACGTCAGATTGACCAAGCGCTGCAAACATATCCTTCGGCTTATTCACAAGATCTTTCACTAAACAGTAAAGCGTGCCGCCTGATTGAAGCGTTGGATAGAGATCCATCACTGATAAGTCAAAAGAAAACGGCGCTTGATTTAAGAACGTGCGCCCCTCACCAATTGGGAAATCGCGGCACATCCACTCTGTAAAACTTTCTAAATTATTGGCTGTTACCTGAACGCCTTTCGGTTTTCCGGTACTGCCAGACGTGTAAATAATGTAGAAAACATCATCTTGTTGAACCCACTGCGTGGATGGGGGTGCTTCTTTTTCAAGTGCTAAAAGCGATGCCGCACTCTTCACTTCAATATGTTCTTCTACATCTAATACATTCTGCTCATTTGCACATATCAATAGACTGGCTTTTGAGCTTTCAATGATTGAGACGATGCGCTCGACAGGTATGGAGATATCGACCGGAATATAGGGTCTGCCTGATTTCACAGTACCTAAGAAAGAAATCAGCATCTCTGGCTCCATATGACCGTAGACAATGACAGGTTCACTGCCAGCTGCGACTGCATCGATCGCACCAGCCATTTGGTCTGATAGACGCCAAAGCTCATCATATGTGATCGAAGCATGTTGAGAAACAAATGCTGGCTGTGTCGGTTTCGTTTGTTGGTATTCATGAATCGTGTGTAATAGTTTCATAGTTTAATCTCCAATTAAAAATCGTTGTAAATGAATGATCCCGTATTTGCTGTATGGAATCCGTAAATAAAGAACAATAATAGCAAAATAAGTAAGTAAAAGCTTGTATATCCTATCCATTTTACAGACTTATTTTCTGATAGCTTTTTGAATAGCATATTGATAACCTCTTTTCTTTTGACACTTATAAAGACGCATGGATCATCAAAAGAGTTTCATATCAAAACATAAAAATTTTAAGAATTGATGAAAAAAAGATGTCCAAAGTATGAACGTGTCTTCAGGCAAAGCTGTCTTATTGTAACAAAGATTTAATGTAATTGAAATGAAATAGAAGCTTAAATTTGCCTTAAAATTGGTGAAAGCTGTCGAACAAACGCAAAAGCCACCTAGTTAGACTAGATGGCTTTGATGTTATTTACTTTTTATATTTATTCACTTCGAACATGAGAATGTTGTTGAATACCACATAGTCCTTTTTGCTTTCAAAAGGGCCTTTGTTGTTGTCATGCTCGTCAATTTCATAAAACCCAGGACCTTCGCCGGCATCACGTTTTTTGTACCAGGATAGAAAGGCGTTGACTTCTTTCATTGAAAGGTCATACTCTTTTTGCAAACCATTGACCATTGTGATGATGAGAAGAGCATCGCCGTCTTCATCTGTTTTATCGTCTTTTGGTGGTGTGGTTGGTTCTGGGTCTTTGTCGCCTGGGGTTTCTGTGTTGTTTTCTTGAGGTAATGCGTCTTTTAGAGAAAGTGATATGACAGATTTAAATTTTTCTCTTGCGCGAGGCATATCACCATTTGTGTTTTCTTCTCCCCCAATGATATAAAGATTATCATTGACAATAGCAGCGGAGTGTCCCTTTCTATAAAAGGTTTTAGGTGTTTGAACGCTATACCTTGTTCCTAAAATTACATCATGTACCGATAATCTAGCAGTTCCACCTGTAAGTAAAACTTTATTATTGTAAACAGCTGTCGCATAATACCCCGCTGACCAACCACCTTGCTTTTTCATCCACGTATCTGTGTCAGGATCGTATTCACCGATCATTTTATTTAAAGCCTCTGTCCCTCCAGATAAATATAACTTACCATCTATCTCATTTAACGTTCCGGCAGTCACAATATAATCTAAAGAACTTTTCTTTTCCCATTTTTTCGTGTCTAGGTCATAGCTGTATGTTTTCATTTGATAGTTACCCTCTTTTGCGACAACTAAAATTTTCCCTTTTACACTGCTCGCATATATTCTATATGGTGAGACTTTTGTTTCCAACGGAATATCTTCAAGCTTTTCCCACGAATCATTTTTAGTATTATAAACTTCTACTGTCTTTACTACTCCATCTGTAGACATTCCACCTATGACATATATTTGGTCATTTAAAATTGCCGTAGCAGCCCCATATCTAGGAGTTGGCATTGATGTTTTACTTGACCATTCATTTTTCTCAGGATCATAAACAAAAGTTTGATCTGCACCTTGTCGTTGAGTTGGCCCCTGACCTCCTATGATATATATCTTGCCGTCAACTACGCCACTACTAGCACCAACACGTGCCTCTGGCAAATCTGCTTGTTCTTTCCATTCTACTGTGTCTGCTTTTACTGAATGTAACGGATAAATTAATGACGAGATTAATAGGAAGAATATTAATCCTAATCTTTTCAAGAAAATCACTCCTTAAAATTGTGTACTCAACATTTATCGGTTTTTTCATGACTTTCTTCATACTTTTGTTATATTTTTAATAATTTAACACTTTATTATCTAATACCGATTCACTAATCGTTGTATGTTTATCTATTTTTCTTCCGTTCAACTTTTATTTATTTCAACTTTATCTCCTTCACGATTTCTATAAAGACACGATATTCAGAAACAAATAAAAAAACCCATAGTTTCATGGGTTTCTCATCAGTCCACTATAAGAAAATCCGTCACAAGACAAGCAGGATCCCCGTTTTCATCCAGCCCCCAAAAGCTTGAATACATCCCATCATCGAAGCCTGTTGTAAACATGGCAATGTCCACCTTGTCATGAAAACGGGTGACAAGCCAGTCCCAAGTGTGCTTGTAGTTTTGCTCAAGCGCTTCTGCAAATTCCTCATAAAGATAGAAATCATTGTCCTCTTTATAGCGCTTATCCTCATAAGCTTGTAAATATAGTGCTGCTTCCGCATCCATGAAAGAGCCCATACCCGTATTTACACCGTAGCCGTAAAACTCGTCTTCTTTCAAATGTTTGAGTTCCTGCCCCGCTCTTGTGACAAGCTCCCATTCTACTACTTGCTCGTTTGTAAACTTGATCATTGCATAGGCTATGCGTTCGTCGTCGCTTTCTAACCGCTTAACCATAAGTAGAATAGGATATTTCGCTAGATGAACTTTCCTAGAAAAAGATTGATCTCCCTCTGAAACAAAAGGGTCACAAGCAACGATATGACAGCTCGTGATCTCGATATAGCCTAACTGTTTTGCAAATAATTGGTCACCTTCTGAGAAGTTTGTCTCTTTACCTTTATATAGTAGGTGGTGCGGGATTTATGTTATACATGTGATCATTCCTTTCAAGGAAAACATATAGGTTTGCTTTATACAAACATTTATTAAATTAAACCATTCTTATATACATCTTCAGGTTTTATTGAATTGTTCATACATTTTCTATATCCATACTTATTTATTTCTTTCAACCAAATGCTTTCTATTTCATCTCCTGTAACAGGTTTTTGTACTCCCCAACTTTCACATAATAATCCTATATCTAGTTCTTGTAGTTTTTCTTTAATAAGAATTGCATTCTTATTAAGAAGCATTAGAACCTTTGACAAATTATATTCATGGCCATCAATTAATATTTCTGATGTACCACCAGCTGAAAATTCATCTCTCATAGAGGGACTAACGAGCTGGTATTTAGTTAATAAATAAGAAACGGTTCTTCTATACTTCGGGAAACCTTTTTTATAATTTTTATTACCTTCTATAAATATTTCTGGAAAAAGCACCATGCATTCCGCAATTTTATTGTTTTTCTCCTCTGTTGTTAATGAATTAAATTGTACTATCTTCGGAACCATATCCTCATTTTCGTTCGAATCCAGCCACCATAAGTCTTCACCTTCCCTCAAGTTGGAACGTACAAATTCCTTTATTCTATTTGATTTATCAGTTGAATCTAATACCTTAAATTCATCATAGGTCATATTAATTTTATGTAGGATTGAATTTTCTTTTTGCATATCCATATTAATAAAGAATCTTGGTGAGTGTGTTACCTTTACATCCTCTAAAACATCTTCATATTTTTTATACCGTACATTTATTCTATTCCCATTCATCTGTCCAAAAACAAGATATATTTGATCAGTCACATTTGATTTTAAAGTACCTTCGAAGATACTATTACCTACTGATTGCCAATTTTTATTTTTTGAAAACTTTACTTCCACACCGTACGATCCATTTATAACTATATCAGGAAATGTTTGCTTCCCGGTCTGTTCCACAGTTAATTCACTAGAGATTGAGTTCATTATGTGATATACATAATTTTCAAATTCATCACCTGATTGGTATTCACTCAAGTCATCTGCTTCTGTGATAATTTTACATGTTTCATGTATTAATTTCTCAACATTCATATTTTTACAACTCCCTGTATTCCATTAGATCTTCAATTACGATAGGTATATCGCTAATATCATTTAAAGTTTTTAGAATAGCTATAAGTGTTTCAATTTCAATTCTCTTAGTTTTATTGTTACACATGTCATTTATAGTATTAGGTCTTATTCCTGATGTATTAGCGAAATTATTCCTAGAACATCCTATTTGCTTAAGTAAGTTGTCTAATTTAAAATAAATCATAGTGCTATCCATTTTCCCCTTGCTTTATAACTACAGAAGTTATAAAATATATTTATGGTGCCTATTTGTATATAAACATACTAAATACACTTTACACAATAGTATAACAAAAATTTGAATTTAAGATGGTGGGAATATGTATAAAGTAGTATCACTTTTTAGTGGATGCGGAGGTCTAGATTTAGGCTTTAAAGGTGATTTCACTTTCTTAGGTAATAATTATGAAAAAAATATGTTCGATATCATATGGGCAAATGATTTCTTTTTACAAGCTACACAAACTTATGCTAAAAATATCGGTGATCATATTCATGTCGGAAAAATAGAAGAAGTTTTAGATAATGAAAAAACAACAATTCCTTCCGAAGCCGACGTGGTGATTGGCGGTTTTCCTTGTCAAGATTTTAGTGTAGCCGGTAAGAGAGGTGGAATTACTGTTAAACGAGGAAAACTTTATCTTCAAATGAAAAGAGTTATTGAACACATACAGCCTAAAGTCTTCGTTGCAGAGAACGTAGAAGGGTTAGTGAATATGGAAAAAGGCATTGTTTTAAATACAATCAAAAATGATTTAAGTAGTATATCAGATGGTGACACACAAGTTAACTACAATGTCACTCATCATCTCCTACATGCAGCAGACTATGGTGTTCCTCAAATTAGAAAACGTGTATTTATTGTGGGTATAAGGGAAGATATAGAGGCAAATTACATTCCACCTTGTCCTACACATACAGATAGGTGGATCACAGCCAAAGAAGCGATTGACGATTTATGGGACAAGCAAGAAGATCAAACAATCTATAATCATTCACAAATATCAAAAGCTAAGTTTTATCCTGGAAGAAGAATGCAAGGAAACTCCCAGATAAAAGCTGATGCACCTTCAATTACAATCCGCGCAGAACATCACGGAAATATCGAAGCGCATTATAGAACAACTAATGAAGATGAACCAGAAAATATGGCCTATTGGAGAAGATTAACTGTAAGAGAATGTGCAAGAATACAATCTTTCCCTGATAGTTTTGAATTTCTAGGCGCTGGAACATATACGTATAAACAAGTAGGAAATGCTGTACCCCCTGTATTAGGTTGGCATGTTGCCCAATCTATTCAAAATGTATTATTAGCAAATGATAACCTTAAACTTAATAACAATAACGAGTTGTCTTTTCAATTCTAATTATCAATAGATCTGGTGGCTAACATCAGGTCTATTAACAGTCAATTTCACGTTTCTAATACATTTTGTTGAAAAGAATAGACAAAAAAACCGCTATTGATGTATTAAGGTCAGCGCTTATTTTAAACGTAGACATTAATTATCAACAACGGTTTTTTATAGTACGTCCCAGGAGAGATTCGAACTCCCGACCGACGGCTTAGAAGGCCGTTGCTCTATCCTGCTGAGCTACTGGGACATGTTGTTATGTAGTGTGCTGTGGCGTATTACCTCAGCGACAAGATTTATTATATTACTATTGTTCTTTAAAGTCAACGGTTTTTCGAAAGTTTTTTCATAAGGGGCAAATTGTGCACCCTTATGAAATACCTTCCAATGTGACAGTGTTTTCGAGGTCTTGTATGACGTGACCTTCGTCCGTGAAAAACTGTACGTTTGCTTCGCTTCCATCTAGTGTCAGTATAGCATAGCTGCGCTCTTTGCGCACTCTTGGCAGGTGCACACTGCCTGGGTTAATGAGCAGTTTTCCTCTTAGCAGCTCACTGCCTGGGATGTGCGAGTGGCCAAAGCAGATAATGTCTGCGCCTAGCTCTTCTGCACGGTAGTAGACTTGGAGCAAGGATTGTTTGATGCCATGCAGATGTCCGTGAGTGAGAAATAGTTTTCCGCCTCCGTCGAGTGGGAGCAGGAGCTCTTCTTCAAAATCGCCCATAAAGTCACAATTTCCTTTGACGACTTTGTATCCTTCGAGTGCTGGGTGGTTCGTTTCGAGTTCTGAATCTCCGCAGTGAATCATCATGTCCACTTCAGCCGCATGCCGTTTGGCAATGGTTTGAAGTTCGTCTGTGAGTCCATGACTGTCACTAATGATGAGTATCTTCATGGCTTCATTCCCCCTTATTCATTTGCGTCTAGCAGTGATGAAAGCTTTTGAAGCGCGACCGCTCGATGGCTGATCTTGTTTTTTTCCTCTGGTGATAACTCCGCCATCGTCTGGTCTTTGTCTTTGACGATGAAAATTGGGTCGTATCCGAAGCCGTTTTCGCCGATCGGTTCTTCGGCGATAAAGCCTTCTACTGATCCTTCTACCGTTTGAGTCTCTTTGCCCGGTATACTGACAGCCAGGGCACATCTAAATCTAGCAGTGCGGTCTTCTTTTTCGATGCCTTTTAGCTCATTCAGCACCTTTTCCACGTTGTCGGCATCGTCTTTATGCTCGCCCGCATACCTCGCTGAATAGACGCCAGGTTTTCCGCCAAGGTAATCAATCGACAGACCCGAGTCGTCTGCAATGACCATTTCACCTGCTTTGGCTTGAATGGCCTCAGCTTTGATGATCGCATTTTCTTCAAAGGTATGTCCTGTTTCTTCAATCTCTTCTGTAAATCCGATGTCCGCTAGTGTTTTGACCGTGAATCCTTTTGGCTCAAGAATGGCTTTGAATTCTTTCGCTTTGCCCGCATTGTGCGTTGCGATGATGGCAGTTTTCATCTTGATCAAACCCTTCTCTTTATTCGGTAACTTCTCCTGTCACTGCTTTTTGCTTTTCAATTAATTCTTTGATGCCTTTTTCGGCTAAATCAAGCAGTCCGTTTAGCTGTTCTCTTGAAAATGTCGCTTCTTCGCCAGTGCCTTGAAGTTCAACAAAGCGTCCAGCGCCTGTCATAATGACATTCATATCCACTTCAGCTGAAGAATCTTCTTCATAATTTAAATCTAACAGAAGTCCCTGTTTAGAATCAATTCCGACGGATATCGCAGCTAAATAATCAGTGATCGGATTTTCTTTCAAAACGCCTTCTGATTGAAGCTTTTGAATCGCTAGTGTCATGGCCACAAATGCACCTGTGATAGAAGCTGTGCGTGTTCCGCCGTCTGCTTGAATAACATCACAATCAATCCAAATGGTGCGTTCACCAAGCTTTTCTAAATCAACGACAGCGCGCAGAGCTCGTCCAATTAAACGCTGGATCTCCATTGTACGTCCTGTGACTTTTCCTTTAGATGATTCTCTTATCGTTCTTTGAGCTGTTGCTCTTGGAAGCATGCTATATTCTGCTGTAATCCAGCCTTTTCCTTCTCCTCTTAAAAAAGGAGGTACGCGGTCCTCGATAGATGCGTTACAAATCACCTTCGTATTTCCCGCTGAGATTAAGACAGAGCCTTCTGGGTGCGTAATATAGCCTGCCTGTATTTCAATTTTTCTTAATTCGTCGTATTGTCTTTCATCTAATCTCATGTTTTACCTCCGTTACAATATACATTCCGCGCGGGTGTCAGCGGGGTTCTCCTATTAACTTTGACAACCTCGATCCGTTCTAATCGCTTGGAATAAAAAAGAGGCAGCGAATGTGCATGCCTCTTTTTCTCCATTATATCAATGTGTGACGTTAAAAACTACCTGTATTCACTTGTTCTGGTCTTGAAACTGGCTTTGTGAGCTCTGCTCCTTTTTCGTTCACAAGCTCTGCCTTTCCGTTTACCTTCACAGACACGCTTTTCACATCTGGCAGCTCTGTTAATGTCAGCACAATGCTATCAAGAACTTTTTGTGAAATGACTTTTTTCTTTTCATCTGCACTGCCAAAAATGGATTCATTGAAATCAAGGGTCACATGACCGTCTTTTACTTTCGGAACATCATTGAGTTTCACATCTTGATCAAAGTCTGTCAGCAATTGGCTTGTTTTGCTTGGCCCAGAGACGAGCTCATCAATGGCTGCTATAATTGGATCATCCTCGTCTTTTGGTGCTCTTTTGGTCACCGGGACATAGTAGGTCTGTTCATCAGATTCAGCTAAATAGTAGACGGTCACAGGCTTTGTTGATGTCATATCAGCCGCAGCCTCGTGCTGAATATTAATGCCGTCCTCTCTGCTTAAATCATCTGAAATCGGTGTCCCATTCACAGGCATCTCTTTTAATTCATGGCCATTCATCTTTAATTTGACTTTCGCTACCGAATCAAACTGCGTTAATGTCCAAGTGACTGATTGCAAAATGCGCTGTTCGTCTTCTTTTTTATAGTTTTTGAATTCATTTGAGAAATCAACAACCGCGGTGCCATCTTTAATATCGACAGATACGCTCGTGTCCGCCGGCAGCACGGCTCTGAATCCATTTGGCATCAGGTTAGAAATCGGTCCCCCGTCTACGAGGTATTCAAGTGTTTGTTTCGCACTTCCTTCGTTTTTCGGCAGCGGAATGGATTGAGACACAACATATCCATTTTTATCAATTAAATATAATTCTCTCATGACGGTATCTGCTTGCTTCTCTTCTTTTCCTTCTTTCGCTGTTTGTTTCTCTTCTTTATTTTCTTTCACAAACGTGACATTTTGTGGTGGATCAATCTCTGTTTTCGCTTGGTCTGTTTGAAACAATCCGCATCCTGATAAAAGCATGGCTGACGCAATACACGTAACAGCTGCTGTAGTTCCTTTTTTCAGCATACTTCACCCTCCTCTAGTGGTTTGTACTAGTATGTATACGAGCTCCCTCAGAGGATTAGACCCTTTTCATAAAAAAATAACCCACTTCCATGAGAAGTAGGTTATTGCTGATATACGTGTTCAAGCGAAACCGTTTCGACCTTTCCTGGCAGGTAGCCGAACCAGTCTTGAGCGATGTTTTGAAAGTTTTGTTGCTGCCCTGTTGTGTAAATCGTATGAACAGGTTCTTCCTTCGAATTATTTAACAGCCCTTTATATGAAAGAATGGTGCTCGCTTCTCTCGCTGTCTCGTCTCCTGAAGAAATGATGTTGACGCCACTGCCCATAAAGCGCTGAATCGGTTCTTTTAAAATCGGGTAGTGTGTGCAACCAAGAATAAGCGTATCAATGCCTGTTTCTTTCATCGGTTCAAGAGAAGCTTTTACGACTTCATCTGCTGTATGATCTAAAAACGTACCACTTTCCACAAATGGCACAAGCAATGGACATGCCAGACTTTGAACAGTTAGTCCTGCTTTTAAAGAAAGCAGTGCTTCTTTATAGGCCTCACTTTTGATCGTATTGACTGTGCCGATGACGCCAATATGCTGATTGTTTGTCACCTTGATCGCTGTGCGGGCTCCGGGCTGGATTACGCCAATGACCGGGATATCAAGTGTTGCTTTAATTTCATCAAGTGCTATCGCCGTCGCAGTGTTACACGCAATGACAAGCATTTTAATATGGTGATGTCTTAATAGGTAGTGTGCCATTTCCCATGTATATTGAAGAACCTCTTCTTCTGCTCGAGGGCCGTATGGACATCGTTTTGTGTCGCCTACATAAATAATCTTTTCTTTTGGCAGTTGTCTCATGATTTCCTTCGCAACGGTTAAACCGCCTACACCGGAATCAATCACGCCGATGGGTTGATCCAACAAAATCGCCTCATTTTCTTTTCATTTGCTGCTGTAGTTTCGTTAAAGATTGGTTGAAAACGATGGCTTCTTCTTCTGAGAAAGCCCCTAGAAGTTCACTGACGTATTCTTGGCGTTTGACAATCACTTCTTGAATGATCCGCTCACCTTCAGGTAATAAATGAATGCGAACCACGCGGCGGTCAGACGGATCTTTCACCCGTTCAACAAGTTCACTTTTTTCCATTCGGTCAATTAAATCGGTTGTCGTGCTGCAAGCCAAATACATCTTTTGTGATAGCTCACCTATTGTCATATCTCCGAATTCATAAAGCCACTGAAGCCCTACAAATTGAGGAGGTGTAATCGTATATTGATTCAGAATTTCTCTACCTTTTTGCTTAATGATTGCAGCAATATGGCGCAATGATTTTTCAATTTCTGCAACATGGCCTGACTCATTCGTTTCCATTTCATTGATACCTCACTATAGCATCTCACTTTGATTAAAACGTACATTCCTATTTTCCTCGTTTTTCAAAGAAATTGCAAGAAGAGACTCATGGAAACGATATAGAAATAACCGGCTCCTCCCTGGTGCGGAAGGAAAACCGGCTGACGTTAGAGCTCTAGCTCACCCATACGCAGAAGCTCGACTACGGCCTGTGAACGACCTTTGACTCCTAGCTTTTGCATGGCATTCGAAATATGATTTCGAACAGTCTTTTCGCTAATAAAAAGCTCGCTTGCAATTTCTTTTGTTGTTTTATCTTGGACGAGCAATTCGAATACTTCTCTTTCTCTTTTGGTTAATAGCGGCTTGGATTGAAACTCTTTCTCCTTCAAGTATTGTAACCCTCCTTGCTAAGGTGAGAGCTCTAGTCTCTATAGAATGGGATTCTGTATAGTCGAGATATCATATGCCGGGTACTTGAGGTAGGTGACGTTAAAATCGAGAATTCCCGTAGATGAGCGTCCAATTTCCTCCCCTTCAAACCGCACAAAAAAGGACGAGTCCCCTATAGAGACATCGTCCTTGATCAAACAAGCTTTTAAAATATCGAAATGGCTCCTGTTAAAAGAGCAATAAGTGTTGTAAACAGGGCTGTTAATACGGTCCATAACAGTGCGTACTTTTGCAAATCACCGATATCTTTATTCAGCATACTCACAAGTAGTAATGTGGAAGCCACAAGCGGACTCAGTAAATGGACAGGCTGTCCGATAATAGAAGCGCGCGCAATTTCTACTGGATCAATTCCGTAAGCTGCGCCGGCTTCAGCTAAGATTGGCAGCACCCCGAAATAATACGCATCATTTGAAAGAACAAATGTAAATGGCATACTCGTCAACGCGACAATGAGTGGAAAAAATGAGCTGTATGAATCTGGAATCATGTAAATGACCAAGTGAGCAATGGACTCCACCATTTTTGTTCCCGAAAAAATGCCTGTGAAAATTCCTGCTGCAAACACAAGGGTAATGACCGTTAAAGCATTTCCTGCATGCGATAAAATCCGCTCACGCTGATCTTCCACTTTTGGATAGTTGATCATAAGCGCAATGACAAAGCCAATGAGAAAGAGTACAGGAATCGGTACGATATCCAATACAAGTGTGACCATGACAGCAATCGTCAGGAAGAAGTTGACCCAAATCAAGTTTGGTCTCTTCATATCTGCAACGCCATCTTCAATTGATGCCGCCAATTCAGGAGAGATCGAGACCTCTTCTTTATACTGAATCTCGGCAACCCCAATGCGCTTCCGTTCTTTTTTTCCAAGAACATACGCTGTAAAAAGGATAAAAAGACCGCCCCCTATCATCGTCGGGAGTAATGGAATGAAGAATTCCGCTGCATCTAAACCAAGTGCAGCAATCGCACGAGTAGCTGGACCGCCCCAAGGCGTCATTCCACTCATAATGCCTAGTGATAATAATGAAATCGTTCCTAAAATCAGTGGGTTCATCCCAATTCTTAAGAAAAGTGGCAGCATAGCTGATACGGTAATCATGTACGTTGTCGTTCCATCACCATCTAATGCAACAAGCATAGACAAAATCGCTACCCCAAAAGCAATTTTGACCGGATCGCCTTTCACAAGGCGTAAAATCAGTTTGATCAACGGGTCAAACAATCCAGCATCCAGCATGACACCGAAGAATAAGATGGCAAATAACAATAAAGCAGCAGATGGTGCAACGGTCTTGAGTCCATCAAGCATCATGTCCCCTAATCCGCTGTAAAATCCACCAATTAATGCAAAGATGATTGGCACAACGGTTAGAGCCACCACCGGATGCATACGTTTTGTCATAATAAGAAATGTAAAAGTCACGACCATCAAGATCCCTAAAATAGCTAGCACTTCATATCCCTCCATCCTCTTCTTTACACGATCCACAAGCGCCCCTTTTGCACTTGCGGCCCGAAATGTTAGCGCTTTCTATTTCAAGGATATAATAGCTTTTTTTATAATGAAAATATCGATTTTTTCGTCTATTCAATAAATTTTTTTTATAATTAGCCTTGCTGACTTCTTAAAAACTCAATGAATGCTTTCACAACAGACAAATGAAGCGAATCCGGTTGGTACATGAGCCATGTATCTCTTAAAACAGGCTGTCCATCTTTATACGAAAGACCTTTTACAAATAGCTCATCACTTGGTCTGAGGCAAATTTCCGGGACAATGGCATAACCTAAACCATGCTTCACCATCTCTTTTGATGTATCTTGCCTGTCTGTCTCCATTGTCACAAGCGGAGGCATCGTGAACGTCTCCTGCCACCATCTGTTAATCAATCGTTTTAATGAACTATCCGTGTGATAGTCAATGAGCGGCAGTTTCGGAAGGTCCTTTAGCTGTATTTCTGATTTTGAAATGATACAAAGCCGTTCTTTATCAAGCAAAAATCGCTCTCCATTCCAGTCGTAATCTCCTCTTAAAATCCCTAAATGTACACTTGATGTCCCTAATAAATCCATGACTTTTGTGCTCCATCCTGTGTTCACCATAAATTGAACATGTGGATATTGCTTAGAAAACTCTCTTAAAATTTCCGGCAGTTTATATTGAGCAAAGTTACTCGACACCCCTAACCTGATCGTTCCTTTGACCTTTTTTTGCATATTGAGCATGCCATCTTTCGTTTGCTGGAGCTGCTTGAGCATGTCATTTGCGTATTTAGCCAAGTATTCGCCCTCTGATGTAAATTCAATGCCTCGTTTTCTTTTAAAGAAAAGCTTCATGTCAAATTCCTCTTCAAGCTGTTTCAATCGATAACTTAAGGCAGGCTGCGATACAAATAATTTTTCTGCCGCTTTTGTGATGTTCTTCTCTTCATATAGCACCTTTAAAAACCGCCAATCTTTCTCATCCATTGTGTGCCCTCCTTTTGACCTTGTTATAAAAATATTTTATCGGTTTCTCTTAAAATAATGTATTTAACTTATTTCTTATTATACTTTACCATTTTGATTAGATAAATAGTAACTAAACAATTGAGGGTGAGAGCAATGAGAAAAGTTCCAATCACAATCATGCGAGGCGGTACAAGCAAAGGGGTCTTCATTCAAGCAAATGATGCACCTTACGAACACGATGAGCTCGAAGCATTTCTATTAGACATTATGGGCAGCCCTGACCGGCTGCAAGTTGATGGAATCGGGGGCGGTAATTCTTTAACAAGTAAGGTGGCCATTATCGATAAAGCCACTCGTCCAGATGTGGATGTGAACTATACGTTTGCACAAGTCAGCATCAATGAAAGATTTGTCGACTTTAAAGGAAACTGTGGGAATATCTCATCAGCAGTTGGACCGTATGCCATCATTAAAGGACTTGTCCAAGCAGTTGAACCTGTCACAACGGTACGTATTCTGAATACCAACACGAATAAAATCATTGTGGCAGAGGTAGAAGTCGAGAACGGAGAAGTAAAATTTGAAGGACAGGCAGAAATTCCAGGAGTGAAAGGAACAGGTTCTCCCATTTATTTATCCTTTGAGAAACCTGAAGGCGCTGTCACAGGTAAAACCTTTCCGACTGGAAACAAAATGGATACGATCCAGACAAAGTTTGGAGAGATTCCGATCTCAATCGTTGACATTGCAAATCCAATCGCCTTTGTCCGTGCCAAAGATATTCAATTAAAAGGAACTGAATTGCCTGAGGAGTTTACAGACGAATTGCTGGATGATTTAGAAGAGATTCGTTCCATCGCTGCTGAAATGTGTCACTTCGCACCAAAAGAACTGGCCACATTACAGTCTCCAGCTGTTCCTAAGCTTGCAATTATTAGCGAGCCTGCTGATTATGTAGATACAAATGGAATATTGAGAAGAGCAGCAGATATGGACATCATCGTTCGGATGCTATCGATGCAAAGACCGCACCAAGCACTTGCCATTACCGGATCTGTCTGTGTGTCAGCCAGCTGTTTCATGGATCAAACGCTTCCAGCTCAGCTGTTTCAAGGAAAAGATGACACCCTCCGTATTGGGCATCCTGCTGGTATTATGCAAACTGAAATTGACATCTCTGAAAACAGAGTCAAAGTTATTCGAACCGCAAGAGAAATCCTAGATGGAGTGGTCTTTACAAAAAAAGACTACATGGTTCAACCTCAAATAAAAAAAGAAGCATAAATGAGACGTCATCTTGTCGACAAAGAGCTAAAATGAACTGATTTTAGCTCTTTGTCTTTTTTTCAGTGTAAAGATCTTAAAGCACTCCGTTCTAACATCGAATGTAACGGTTTTCTAGACACTAATCGAACGAGAAATTGTCTACTTGGGCGGTGCATCAATATCTCCTGCTGAATGGGCTTTTATATGTCCTTGATCATCTTTTAACTGAATATGACCATAACGGTTCACACCACAGCAAATTCCTTCCTGCCATGTTTGCTTTTCACGATCTAATGAAATACGAAGCGGTTGATTCAGCCGATATAATCGTTTGTTATAAAGGGCAGTGAGGGCTTCAAATCCTTCCATTTGCCAGCGTGCATGGTATTTTTCAAAGGCCGCTACCAGATCTTTCACTAGCTGGTCCGCTTTCACCTCAGTGAGTTCTGATAGACAAACGGTTTTATACGGAACGTGCTCCGGCTTTGTCTCTACATTGATGCCCACACCGATGTAAATGGCGCTGCGGTCTGCTTCAATTAATGTGCCAGATACTTTCGCTTCATTAATCAATAGATCATTTGGCCATTTGATTGCCAGTTGATCCTCTGCTCTCATGAGTGGTTTGAGTACATCATAAATGGCGAGTGCCGTCAGCGGGGCAATCGTTGATTGGGTGGAGATATCTACTGGCGGTTTTACTGTCATCGTGACAGCTACATTCCCTGTAGGCGTTTCCCACGGTCTGCCAAGCCTGCCTCTCCCTGCTGTCTGCTGCCGGGCATACACAGCAAATGAAGGGGTTTCTCCTTGCTGAATAAGCCTTTTCGCTTCATTATTTGTACTATCAATGGTGTCGTATTGAAAAATCTTCATGTGCTCTCCTTTTGTTTCTTCTTCATTATGATTCTTTTATTATAACAAAATGAAGCATCTACCCGTGATTCTTTAATGTCGCTGGGCCTGAAAAGTCTCTTTTTCCTCTTCTGTAAACGGTACAGGGGCACCGGTGTCTTTACTTATTTGCACCATCGTGACTGAGCCTGTAAAACACGGTTCTTGCTGTTCATTTTCTCCTAAATAATGAAGGATGAGAGAGCTTGATCCAACCTTTTCTGGCTTTACATACACACGCAGCCTCTCACCGATTTCCACTTGCTTGATGTAATCACATTGAAGGTTTGCCACGACCGTAATCGTCTCTCTCGCTCGCTTCATTCGTTTATCTACAATTCCCGTTTTTTGAAAGAAGGCAATCCGCGCCTCTTCAAAATACACAAACGGGGTGACATTGTTCATGTGACCAAACATATCCGTTTCTGAAAAACGGACGGTTGTTTCCACATAAAATCGAAACGATGCCCTCCACTCTTCAAACGGTTCTTCAATATATGACGGCAGCCTCATTTGATCCACTCCTTATTCGCAAACAAAACGCCTCTCCCGTATTGGAAGAGGCGTTTGTTATGTTTTTGCATCCAGCCTCTTGTAAACACTCATCATGATTGGCAAGGAGGACTGAATGTAATGTTATTCTGCGTGATCGCTTCCGAAGAAGTTACGGAAAGCTTGTAATGTTGTATCTCGGTTAAGTGCTGCAATTGATGTTGTGAGCGGGATTCCTTTCGGACAAGCCTGCACACAGTTTTGAGAGTTCCCGCAGTTTGCGAGACCGCCATCACCCATAATTTCTTCTAAACGGTCAGACTTATTCATTGCACCTGTCGGATGTGCGTTAAATAGACGAACTTGTGAAAGCGGTGCAGGGCCCATAAAGGAAGACTTATCATTCACGTTTGGACAAGCTTCAAGGCAGACACCACATGTCATACACTTCGAAAGCTCATACGCCCATTGACGCTTTTTCTCAGGCATTCTTGGTCCAGGTCCAAGATCATATGTGCCATCGATCGGCACCCATGCTTTGACTTTTTTCAATGAATTGAACATACGGCTTCGATCAACCTGTAAGTCTCTCACAACCGGGAACGTTTTCATTGGCTGAAGACGGATCGGCTGCTCTAGCTTGTCAATTAGTGCTGTACATGACTGGCGGGGCGTTCCATTAATGACCATGGAACAAGCGCCGCATACTTCTTCAAGACAGTTCATGTCCCAGTTAATAGCCGTTGTTTTTTCACCTTTTTTATTGACCGGGTTACGTCTGATTTCCATGAGTGCGGAAATGACGTTCATATTCGGACGGTAAGGGATTTCGAATTCCTCATCATAAGGCTTGCCATCTGCTGTATCTTGACGTGTGATAATAAATTGAATCGTGTTTTTTTCACTCATCTTATTTCTCCACCTTTTTCTTCGAGTAATCTCGTTTACGAGGTGCAATTAACGATACATCGACGTCCTCATAGTGGAATGCAGGTTTTTGGTTTTTCCCTTTGAACGTAGCCATCGTTGTTTTTAGGAATTCTTCATCGTTTCTTTCTGGGAATTCCGGTTTATAGTGTGCGCCTCGGCTTTCATTCCGGTTGTAAGCCCCAATCGTAATCACGCGTGCCAGCTGAAGCATGTTGTCAAGCTGACGCGTGAAGGCAGCGCCTTGGTTGCTCCATGAAGCTGTATCGTTGATGTTAATATGCTTATAGCGCTCCATTAGTTCTTCGATCTTCTGATCTGTTTTTAAGAGCTTCTCGTTGTAACGAACGACTGTCACGTTGTCCGTCATCCATTCTCCAAGCTCTTTATGAAGCACATATGCATTTTCTGTGCCATCCATGCTAAGGATGTTGTCCCATTTCTCCTGCTCTTTCTTCACGGCACTGTCGAATGTTGCCGATGATAAATCTTCTGCAGATTTTTCAAGACCGCTAATGTATTTCACAGCATTTGGTCCAGCAACCATTCCGCCGTAAATCGCAGAAAGCAATGAGTTTGCACCAAGTCTGTTTCCGCCGTGCATAGAGTAATCACATTCTCCGGCAGCAAACAAGCCTTTGATATTCGTCATTTGATCATAATCAACCCATAATCCGCCCATTGAATAATGAACAGCCGGGAAAATTTTCATCGGAAGCTTACGCGGGTCATCACCCATGAATTTTTCATAGATTTCAATGATTCCACCAAGCTTAATATCAAGCTCTTTTGGATCTTTGTGAGAAAGATCTAGGTACACCATGTTCTCTCCGTTGATGCCAAGCTTTTGCTCCACACATACGTCGAAAATTTCACGCGTTGCAATGTCACGCGGTACAAGGTTCCCGTATGCTGGGTACTTTTCTTCAAGGAAGTACCAAGGCTTCCCGTCTTTATATGTCCAAACACGTCCACCTTCACCACGAGCTGATTCACTCATGAGACGCAGCTTGTCATCTCCTGGGATCGCTGTTGGGTGAATTTGAATGAATTCTCCATTAGCATAATGCGCACCTTGCTGATAAACGATCGATGCAGCTGATCCGGTATTAATCATGGAGTTCGTTGATTTACCGAATACGATACCAGGGCCGCCTGTTGCCATGATGACAGCATCTGAACGGAAGGATTCGATTTCCATTGTCGTCAAGTTCTGCGCGACAATGCCTCGGCATACTTCCTCGTCATCTAAGACAGCACCAAGGAATTCCCAGCCTTCATATTTCGTCACAAGCCCTGCTACTTCATAGCGGCGAACCTGCTCATCTAGTGCATATAATAACTGCTGACCTGTTGTCGCACCAGCAAATGCTGTACGGTGGTGCTGTGTTCCCCCGAAACGGCGGAAGTCCAGTAATCCTTCTGGTGTTCTGTTAAACATTACACCCATACGATCAAGTAAGTGGATAATGGACGGCGCTGCTTCACACATTGCCTTTACTGGCGGCTGATTAGCTAAAAAGTCTCCGCCATATACCGTGTCATCAAAATGCTCATAAGGTGAATCTCCTTCACCTTTTGTATTGACCGCTCCGTTAATTCCGCCCTGTGCACAAACAGAATGCGAACGTTTCACAGGTACGATTGAAAATAGTTTAACAGCTGTTCCCGCTTCTGCTGCTTTGATAGTTGCCATGAGACCAGCTAAGCCGCCTCCGACAACGATGATGCTAGAATTACTCATTGTAGCCCCTCTCCCTCTTCTACTAATCTATTTCCTCTTAAACAAAAGCGAAAATTGCTCTTAGCCCTACATATGAAAGCGCTATAAATATACCTAATGTCACATATGTGGAGATTCTTTGTGAGCGTGGTGAAACTGTAATTCCCCAGCTGACAGCAAATGACCACAAGCCATTAGCAAAGTGGAAAATAGTAGATAAAACGCCGACAATATAGAAACCTAGCATAAATGGAGAGCTTAAAATATTCGCCATCATGTCATAGTTTACTTCAGCTCCAAGCTGCGCTTGAATGCGTGTTTCCCATACGTGCCAAGTGACAAAAATCAATGTGATGATACCTGTAATCCGTTGCAGTCTGAACAACCAGTTTCTTAAGTAACTGAAGCGAGACGTGTTGTTTTGTGCCGTAAAGGCTATGTACACCCCATAAACAGCATGATAGATCAGTGGTAAGAAAATCACGAACAGCTCAAGTGCATATCTGAATGGAAGCTGTTCCATAAAGTGTGCAGCTTTGTTAAACGCCTCTGGTCCATTCGTCGCAAAGTGGTTAATCACTAAGTGCTGTACTAAAAATAGACCGACCGGAATGACGCCAAGCAAAGAATGCAATCTCCGATAAAAAAATTCTTTGTTCCCCGACATTACTTTACCCCCTAGTAAAAAAAGTGCAATTGCTTGAAAATTGTCTTACCCCCGCTTCTTTCAATTGTAAGCACTTTATTCAAATTTATTGACAATTTCATTTTACTCCTATGTCAAAAAAGCGTCAAGAAACCGCGTACATAAATTAAAATTTTCCGAAATTTAAAAGTTTTAAATCAAAATTCGTTTTACTACAATAAGAATTTCTTAGACTTCAGGGAAAACTCTGTCATCATATGCCCACATAAGCTATAATAAATTGTTGAAAGAGGGGAGCCATACAATGAATAAATTCGAATCTAACTTAGAACAGCTAAAAGAAATTGAAGTCAATGGATTTGCCTACGAGCTGATACGCGAAGTTCTGCTGCCTGACATTCTTGGTCAGGATCATTCATCTATGATGTATTTTGCGGGTAAACTGCTTGCTCGTAAATTTCCTCAAGAGTCATGGGAAAAGATCCCCGAATTTTTCCATGATGCCGGATGGGGAACTCTCACGATGGTTCATTCTAAAAAACAGGAAATTGAGTTTGAGCTCGAAGGTCCACTTGTATCGAATCGACTCAGCTATCAAAAGGAGCCATGCTTTCAAATGGAAGCAGGTTTTATCGCTGAACAGATTCAGCTTCTCAACGAGCACGTGGCTGAATCCTATGAACAAGTAAAAAAGCGTGCTGATAAAGTCATTTTAACCGTTAAATGGGATTTAAGAGACCCTAGCTAACACTGCTTATGAAAGGCGAGGACTTTGTGTCACGCCTTTTTTATATACCCTTCTATCATAGCACAGTTGGCGTACCGGTTTACGCATGTTTTTCTTTCTTCATATGCTGATGATTTCCAATATAAAAAAGAGGTGTATCTTTTCATGGGATACACCTCTTTTAAAGATTTAAGAATGAGCAGCGGCGCTCACCTTTGATAATTCAAACGCATCATGAAGGGCTTCTACCGCTTTCACCATATCTTCACGATCAACGACTGTTGAGACTTTGATCTCAGACGTACTGACCATTTTCACTTGAATGTCTTTTTGAGCTAACACAGCGAACATTTCAGCCGCAACGCCTGGGTTTGAAACCATACCAGAGCCAACGATAGATACTTTGGCTAATTTGCTTTCTGTCTCAATCTGCTCATAACCAAGCGCACCTTTGTATTCTTCTAATACTTCAACTGTTTTAGACAAATCATCCGTTTTCACAGAGAAAGAGATGGAGGTCTGATTGGTGCTTGTGACAGACTGAATGATGATATCGACATTGATATTTTGCTTTGCAAGTGTCGTAAAAATCGTCGATAGCGTTGTTAAACCGCTTGAAAGGCCACATACCGTCACGCGTGTCATCTGATCTTCAAATGCAATGCCTCTTACAACTAAATTTTGTTCCATGGATGATTCCTCCTCAATTAACGTACCCGATTCATTTTCAATACTAGAACGGACTTCTAGTGGGATTTGATAATTTTTCGCAAATTCGACCGCTCTCGGATGCAGCACACCTGCTCCTAAATTGGCTAACTCAAGCATTTCATCGTATGAAATTCCTGCAAGTTTTCGCGCAGACGGCACATAACGAGGATCTGTTGTAAACACACCTGGTACGTCCGTATAAATATCACATTTGTCCGCTTTGAGTGCCGCAGCTAGTGCCACTGCTGTCGTATCTGATCCACCACGCCCAAGTGTTGTAATATGTAGATCATCCGCAATTCCTTGGAAACCTGCTACAACGACGACTTTTCCCGCACTCAGTTCTTCTTTGATTCTTGCTTCATCGATGTCCACGATTCTTGCATTTCCGTGCACCTTCTCTGTTTTCATCCCAGCTTGCCAGCCTGTAAAGGAAATGGCATCATAACCTTTTGCTTGCAGTGCCATCGCTAATAATGAAATGGTCACCTGCTCACCAGTTGTCAGTAGCATATCCATTTCTCTTTTGCTTGGATCATCTGTGAGTTCTTTCGCTAGGTCTACTAGAACATCCGTTGATTTTCCCATCGCAGACACAACCACGACCACATCATTTCCTGCCTCGCGTTCAGCGATGACTCTCTCTGCGGCATTGCGAATTTTTTCTGTCGATCCAACAGATGTTCCACCAAATTTTTGTACAATTAGTCCCATGTCTACCACCCTTTTTCAAAAGATCACGTGTGAGAGAAGAGGCTGCGGAGACTGCTCTCGTCACTGCAAATAAAAAAGCAATGAGAGAACAAATCTCCCATTGCTTTAAAATCATCATCAAACGATGCAAACAATGAGATAGCCCTCCAAGAAATACATTCTTGACAGCCCTACATTTCTTCAATGTACAGCCAGCGAATAAAATGAGTGGATTTTATTCACTTCGGCGACGCTCCCCTTTCAGCCCTCTTCCTAGATCCCCTCGATCTCTGAAGGCTTACTCTTGAAGTTCGCACCTCTATCTTCAACAAACAACACGTTCATTTATTAAATTAGTCACATCTTAACAGACTTTTGGAAAAAGTACAATCTATTTTTTTAATGCCTCCATTAAAAGTTCAGCCGTTTGTTTCGGAATACCAGCGTCCTGAAAATCCTGGATAGAGGCTTCTTTCATCTTTTTCACAGAGCCAAAATGTTTAAGTAACTGCTTTTTGCGCTTTTCCCCGATACCTGGGACATCGTCTAGAATAGACTGGAATGCATTCTTCCCGCGCAGCTGCCGGTGAAAACTAATCGCAAATCGGTGCACTTCATCTTGAATACGCTGCAATAAATAAAAGGCCTGACTATTCCGTTCCAGCGCAACAATTTCAAGCGTATCACCCATCATCAGATTCGATGTCCTGTGTTTTTCATCTTTCACTAGACCTGCCACAGGAACAGACAGATTTAATTCATTTTCGAGCACATCTATGGCCGCGTTGATTTGTCCTTTTCCTCCGTCGATTAAAATCAAGTCAGGAAGCGGCAGTTCATCCTTTAACACACGGGTATACCGCCTTCTAATGACTTCACGCATGGAAGCATAATCATCGGGCCCCTCAACGGTTTTAATTTTGTATTTTCGGTATTCCTTTTTATACGGCTTCCCGTCTTGGAAGACAACCATAGCGGATACGGGGTCTGCTCCTTGGATATTGGAGTTATCAAATGCCTCAATCCGGTATGGCATATAAATATTAAGTGCATCACCAAGCTGCTTCACTGCACCAATTGTCCGTTCTTCATCGCGCTCTATGAGCGAGAATTTTTCTTTGAGTGCAATTTTGGCATTTTGGTGGGCAAGTAAAAGCAAATCCTTCTTCTTTCCTTTTTTCGGCTGATGAACATTCGTTTCAAGCAATTGCTCAATCATCTCTTGATCGACGCTGTCTGGCACCAAAATTTCCTTCGGCAAAAAGTGGTTGTTTTTTTCATAAAACTGCCCCATAAACGTGAGAAATTCCTCCTCAGGGTCTTGATACATCGGAAATAGGCTGACATCACGTTCGATTAATTTTCCCTGTCTGATGAAGAAGACTTGGACACACATCCAGCCCTTATCATAAGCATAGGCAAATACATCGCGATCGGATAAGTCACTCATCGTCATCTTTTGCTTTTCCATCGTTGAGTCGATATAAGCGATTTGATCTCTCAGTTCTTTTGCCCGCTCAAATTCTAATTGTTCGGCCGCTTCTTGCATCTTCTCTGTTAATTCTTTCTTGATTTGCTGATGACCTCCGTTTAGAAATCTTGTGATTTCATCGACGAGCTGTTTATTCGTTTCTTCAGAAATGTCATACACACACGGAGCAAGACATTGTCCAAGATGATAATAAAGACAGACTCGGTCAGGGAGTGTTGCACATTTTCTAAGTGGATATAAACGATCGAGCAGCTTTTTCGTTTCTCTTGCTGCTTGTACGTTCGGATATGGACCGAAGTATTTCCCTTTATCCTTTTTCACATTGCGGGTGACAATCAGCTTAGGGTGACGTTCATTCGTAATTTTAATAAAAGGGTACGTTTTGTCATCCTTGAGCATGACATTGTATTTCGGGTCATATTTTTTGATTAAATTCAGCTCTAAAATAAGTGCCTCAATATTTGAAGAGGTGACAATGTATTCAAAGTCTTCGATTTCACTGACAAGCCGCTGCGTTTTGGCATCATGAGATCCTGTAAAATAAGAGCGGACCCTATTTTTTAATACCTTTGCCTTTCCCACATAAATGATCGTATTTTGTCTATCTTTCATTAAGTAACAGCCTGGTTGATCAGGTAAGACTGACAGCTTTTCTTTGATCAATTTGTTCATATTTTCATCCGTCCTTGTTTTCCTCGTTCACTCCTTCTAGTGTATCACGAACATTTGTTTTATACCACGATGAAAGAAAAGCGGCTCTCTATACGAGAACCGCTTTTTGAGATCATGCCACGCGGGCATAGATCGGTTTATAGATGTTTGTTTACAAGCTCAGCTAGTGCTTCTTTTGGTTTGAAACCAACAGACGTTTCGACGACTTCACCGTCTTTTAAAACAAGAAGTGTTGGGATACTCATAACGCCGTATTTACCAGCAGTTTCTTGGTTATCGTCTACATCAATTTTTACAATTTTCATTTTGTCGCCCATTTCTTGATCAAGTTCTTCAAGAACTGGAGCAATCATTTTACAAGGTCCGCACCAAGGTGCCCAAAAATCTGCAAGAACAACACCTTCTGCAGTTTCTTGTGAAAATGTTGCGTCAGTAGCTTTTACGATTGCCATTATTCATTCCTCCAATGTAAATTATGCTTTTTAGTATAGCATCTACCAAAGTGACTTGCGAATGAAATGCTTACGAATCATTTTTTATGAAATGAATTAAAAAACAAACCGTATAATCGCACCAATAACAACAATCGCACCAATGATCATCAGAATGGTTCTAAGCATATGACATAACTCCCTTTCCGCTTCATTTACAATGTATGATGCCCCAACATTCTTCTCATCAAACATTGAAATATGCGATCAAGCCAGATCGACGGTCAACATGACAACCGACATAGGCGGCAGATCAATAGTCAGCTCGCCGTGCTTAACAGCAAATTGCCGAAAGTCCGCAGGCTGAACGGATTGAGGATCATCGAACGTATTGTGCGCATTCATCCGATCAGCTGTCAGCACAAGGCCAGTGACCTTCGTTTTTGCATCGATTCCCTCTATCGCAAGAGATACGTCTGCTTTTTCATGGGGATTCACATGACAGAAACTAATATGCATCTTGTCAGATGACCGCGAGGCTGACACACTGACTTGAGGGATTTTTTCACCCCGGCGTTCATACGAAGGCGCATTCAATTCTACTTCAAGCGCTTCTTCTTCTTGATGTACTTGAAACATGTGAAATACATGATAGGTAGGTGTCAGAAGCATCTTTTCGTCCTGCGTTAACACCATCGCTTGCAGCACATTGACGGTCTGGGCAATATTCGCCATATGAATCCGCTGGCAATGGCGATGAAAAATATGAAAATGCAAGGCACAGACTAGAGCATCTCTTAATGTGTTTTGCTGATACAAAAACCCTGGATTTGTCCCCGGTTCTGGATCATACCATGTCCCCCATTCATCAATAATCATCCCGATTCGCTTGTCTGGGTCATAACGATCCATGATTTTTCCGTGTTCCACGACAAGCCGCTCCATTTCAGACGCCTTTTTCAGCGTTGTAAACCACTCATCCTCATCAAAATCGGTCGCAGACCCTTTTTTCTCCCATGTTCCTGGGACCGTATAGTAATGCAAACTGAGCCCATCCATCCAAGGCGCTGCACGCTCCATTAATACTTTTGTCCAATTCACATCATTTGAATTCGCACCGCATGCGATTTTGTAAATGCGCTGACCAGCAAATTCTCTCACATACGTTTGGTAGCGTTTATATAAGTCTGCATAATACTCTGGCGTCATATTTCCACCACATCCCCAGCTTTCATTGCCTACACCAACATACGTCAGCTCCCACGGTTCTTGTTTTCCATTTTGAATGCGCCAATCCGACATAGGTGTCCCCTTAGGAAATGTGATATATTCAATCCATTCTGCTAATTCTTGCACAGAGCCGCTTCCAACGTTTCCACAAATATAAGGCTCACATTCAAGTAATTCACACAGTCTCATAAATTCATGTGTACCAAACGCATTTGATTCAACGGTGCCACCCCAATGAGTATTCACCATCGGCTTTCGTTCACTCAGATCCCCGACGCCGTTTGCCCAATGATACTCGTCTGCAAAACAGCCACCCGGCCACCTAAGCACCGGGATATGTAACGCTTGAAGGGCCTTTAGCACATCAGTACGAATCCCCTCAACATGATCAATCTCTGAATCTTTCCCTACCCAAATTCCGTCATAAATTCCTCTTCCTAAATGCTCTTGAAAGTGTCCATAGATGTGTTTAGAAATGCGTCCAATCACTTCATTTACTTTTACTGTTCCATTCACTTGTAAACCGCTCCTTTGTTTCGTGATAACATACAAAAAAACCCAGAATACCTAGGCATTCTGAGTGTATGAGCGTTAAGAATGGATATTCATCTTTTTTAACTCTTCATTTAAAAGCGGAACGACTTCGAATAAGTCACCAACTATACCGTAATCGGCAATTTTGAAGATTTCAGCTTCTGGGTCTTTATTGATCGCAACAATGACTTTACTGTTGGACATACCGGCTAAATGCTGAATAGCCCCTGAAATCCCGCAGGCAATGTAAAGGTCAGGTGTGACGACTTTACCGGTTTGACCAATTTGCAGGGCATAATCGCAGTAGTCAGCGTCACATGCACCACGCGAGGCACCGACTGCTGCGCCAAGCGTTTGGGCAAGTTCTTTCAGCGGTTCAAAGCCTTCTTTGCTCTTGACCCCCCTGCCTCCTGCGACAATGACCTTCGCTTCAGATAAATCTACACCTTCTGATGTTTTTTTAATGACTTCCTTCACGATCGTTCTTAGGTTTTGAATATCGACAGAAACTGGCGTCACTTCTCCGCTGCGTGACGCATCACGCTCCAGCGGTGCCACGTTGTTTGGACGGATAGTAGCCAAAAGCAGACGATCTGTTGAAATGACTTTTTCAAAAGCTTTTCCTGAATAAATCGGTCTAGTGAAAACAAGGTGTTCACCGGTAACGCTTACATCTATTGCATCTGAAATTAAGCCTGTTTGCAGGCGTGCAGCTATTTTTGGTGACAAGTCTTTTCCGATCGATGTATGACCGAAGAGCACTGCATCAGGATTGACTTGATCTAATATTGCTTGAAGCGCCTGCGCAAAACCATCAGACGTATAACAAGAAAGATGCGGGTGCTCGACGATCATCACATGATCCGCTCCATAATAAAGCAGTTCATCCGCTTGATCTTTGACGTGATCCCCTATTAAAACGCCAATCACTTCACCGCCATCAGCCACCTCGTGAGCGGCAGCAATCGCTTCAAACGTCACATTTCTTAATTTACCGTCACGACTTTCTCCAAGTACAACAACTTTTTTACTCATCCTTTAAGCTCCCCCTTGTTCTCGTGATATCGTAAAGTGGATGTTTAGATGACTTTTGCTTCATTTCTTAGCAGGTCTGTCAGTTCCTTGACCTGATCCTGAAGCTCGCCGCTCAGCACCTTGCCACCCTCTTTTTTCTCCGGTAAGAAACGTTCAATTGTTTTGATTTTATATGGCACATCGTCTTCATCTAGATCTAGATCGTCTAATTCTAATTCTTCTAAAGGCTTTTTCTTTGCCTTCATGATGCCTGGTAACGATGGATAACGAGGCTCATTGAGACCTTGCTGCGCGGTGACCACTAGCGGGAGCTCGGCAGAAATCACTTCCACATCACCCTCTGCATCTCGCTCAATTGAAGCTGAGCCGCCGTCGATTTGAATACTTGTAATGGTTGTGACATATGGAAAGCCGAGTAATTCAGCAAGACGCGGGGCCACCTGTCCAGATCCGCCGTCAATCGCTACATTCCCTGCTAAGATCAAGGAAGCTTCTTTATCCTTGAAATAGTGATATAGAATCGTAGAAGCGGAAAACTGATCCCACTCCTCCAAATCATCTTCAACATTTAATAAAACGGCTTGATCGCAGCCCATTGCAAGTGCTGTTCTAAGCTGTTTCTCCGCATCTTCATTGCCAACTGTCACGACCGTTACTTCTCCCCCGTGCTCATCCCGAAGCTGAATCGCTTCTTCAATTGCGTACTCATCATAAGGATTAATAATGAACTCTGCCCCATCTTCTTGAATAGCACCAGACTGAATAGAGATTTTCTCTTCCGTGTCAAACGTACGCTTCATTAAAACAAAAATATTCATTCATTTCTCCCCCTTGTGTCGTACTAATCCCTTATTCCCCTTTAAAATTCGGTTTACGCTTTTCGATAAAAGCTTGGATGCCTTCTTTGGCATCATTCGACTGGAACACCTCAGCAAACTTTTTGGCTTCCAGCTTCATTCCGCCATCATATGAGTACACTTTTGTCGCATTCAATAACTCAAGCACATACTCAAGCGTTTTAGGGCTTTTCGCTGCAAATTTCGCCGCCAATGTTTTCGCTGTTTCCAGCGCTTCTTCCTCTGTTTCCGCAAGTTTTGAAACAAGTCCGCAGGCAAATGCTTCTTCTCCTGTAATCGGCTCAGCTGTTCCCATCATTTCAAGTGCTTTAGCTGATCCAACGTAGCGAGGCAGGCGCTGCGTTCCGCCGAATCCTGGGATAATACCGAGATTTAATTCCGGCAGTCCCAGCTTTGCATCTTTTGTTGCGATTCGAATATCACACGACATCGCCAGCTCAAGCCCGCCGCCTAATGCTGCCCCGTGAATGGAAGCAATCACCGGTTTTGGACATTGTTCAATTCGTTCAAACACTTGCTGTCCTCTGTCTGCAAGGCTGGCATAATCAGACTCTTCCTGCAAGGTCGTAAATTCTTTAATATCAGCACCTGCTGAGAAAAATCTACCTTCTCCATGAATGACAATAGCTCTCACTTCACTGTTTTGTTCAAGCTGATCAAACATGTCGTTGAGTTCAGTGAGAAGCTGAGAGGATAAGGCATTTGCAGGCGGGTGTTGAATCGTGATGAGTGCTGTCTGTTCGTCTTGGTGTAAACTAAGTATTTTTTCCATGTCAATCATCCTTTTTCAATTGTCTTTAAGATTGATGTATTCCGTTTAAGAGAAGATCATGTACACTTTCTGCGAGTGCTGGCAGGTCATACTTTTGATCATTCATGACCCATGTTGTAGCGGTTTCATCAATCGTCCCAAATACCATTTGTCTCGCTAAGCGGACATCTAGATTTTGTCTAAATTCTCCTGTCTTCTTTCCCTCGGTTAAAATGGAGTCTAGCATATTTAAATACCCTTTCAGCACCTCATTGATTTTTTGGCGCAGTTCAAGGTTTGACTGCCTGAGTTCAAGCTGTGTCACAAGGGCCAAATGATGGTCTTGCGATAGCAGGCGAAAGTGTTCTCGAATGAGGAGAAGAAGCTTTTCTTTCGCAGACGGTTTCTTTTGAATATCTGTTTCCATCCGTTCGATGAATTGTCCCATTTTTTCTTTAAACAACGAGATCAGAATATCCTCTTTGTTTTTGAAATAGAGATAAATGGTTCCGTCTGCTACTCCTGCTTGTTTGGCAATCTTTGAAACTTGTGATTGATGGTAGCCGTTCTCTGCAATCACCACAACGGCTGCATCAATAATTTGCATGTACTTCGGTCTTTTCTGCTTCAATGTGCTTCGTCCCTTTCTAAATTGAATGAGCATTCATTCATAACTTTATGTTAAAAAGAAACGAGTGATTTGTCAAGTGATGTTCTTCTTTCTTTTCAACCTTTAGCATACCAGAGCAGACACGTACAATTCAAATCATCCGGCCGCTTGACCGGATGATGCTGGTTCATTCTCTCATTGATCGACTGGTTCTTCTGTTGAAGATGATTGCTTTCTTTTTTCTTCTTCAATTAACACTCTGCGCAAGATTTTCCCTACAGCCGTTTTAGGCAGTGATTCCTTAAATTCGTAGACACGCGGCACTTTAAATGAGGCAATTCTTGTTCTAACAAAACGATCCAGTTCATCCTCTGTTACATAGGCATCCTTTTTCGGGACAACAAAGGCTTTTACTGTTTCCCCTCTATACGGATCAGGAATACCCGCCACAACCACTTCTTGTACAAGCTCATGCTCATAAAGGGCTTCTTCAACCTCTCTTGGGTAAATATTATAGCCGCTCGCGATGATGACATCTTTTTTCCGGTCTACGATATAGAAAAAACCATCCTCATCCATATACCCAATGTCTCCTGTGAAAAACCAGCCGTCTCTTAACACTGCCGCTGTCTCATCCGGCTGATTCCAGTACCCTTTCATGATTTGAGGACCTTTGACGATAATCTCTCCGTGCTCATATGGCGCTTTGAGTCCACCCGTTTCTTCACAATAAATACCGGCATCTGTATTCGGCCAAGGGCACCCGATACTTCCTATTTTGTTCGCTCCCCATAAGAAATTGGCATGAGTGACAGGAGAAGTTTCTGAAAGTCCATATCCCTCCACCAGCCTTCCTCCTGTTAGTTTTTCAAAACTCTGTTTGACTTCAACAGGAAGAGCGGCCGATCCGCTTAAGCATGCGGTGATGGATGATAGGTCATACTTTTCAATATTCGGATGATGAAGCAGGGCAATATACATCGTTGGTGCTCCTGGGAACAGCGTCGGTTTCTGTTTTTCAATGGTCTTCAAGGCATCCGCTGCATCAAAACGCGGAAGAAGAATCATTTGATGACCTTCTTTGACTGCAAGGTTTAGCACGGTCGTCATGCCGTATACATGAAAGAACGGAATGATTCCAAGAATCCGCTCTTTTCCGCGGTTCGTTTTATACATCCAGGATGTACACATTTCTGTATTGGCTACTATATTTTCGTGTGTGAGCATAACCCCTTTTGGTAAACCGGTCGTTCCGCCTGTATATTGCAAAACTGCGACATCCTCTTTCGGTTGAAAGGATATTTGCGGAATCCGTTCTCCTGACGATTCTTTCATGATCTGTGAGAAATGATGAATGGTCTCACTCTTCTCCACTTGGATGACCATGTTGTTTTTCCTTCGCTGGACAATCGGAAACAATATGTTTTTCGGAAATGGCAAGTAATCTTGTAATTTCGTGACGATCAAATGTTCCATACTTGTCAGCGCTTTCATTTTATAGACCTTTGGATACAGTAGATCGAGAGTGATCAGCACCTTAGAGCCACTGTCCTCCATTTGATATTCCAGTTCTTTCTCCGTATAAAGCGGATTGGTTTGAACGACAATGCCGCCTGCTATTAAAACCGCATAATAAGAAATCACCGATTGCGGGCAGTTTGGCAGCATAATCGCTACTCTGTCGCCTTTTTTGACACCGATGTCAATCAAGTGACTGGCTAATTTCAGTGCATCTTCTTGTAACTGCTGGTAGGTGATGTTTTTTCCTAAAAAATGAATGGCTGTATGCTCAGGTGCTGCCTCTGCGGAGCTGAATAAGTAAGATTGCAACGTTTCATTTGGGATGGTGAGTTCGTGGGGAATTTGATTCGGGTAATGCAGAAGCCAACGTTTATCTGACTGCATAAAAACCCTCCTTCCTGAACTTTCGTACTATTTTATTATAGCAAACTTTTCCTTATGGCTGTTTGCTTTTTTCAAATCGAGCTCGTTCCATGACACATCTTCATTTTTTCGCCGGTGTTTCTATAGAGGCTCTTTTCCCTTCATGATGCCACTTTTCGTATAATCCACCGATCGCACGAAATGACTCATGGACTCTCTCCACGATCTGTTTATGGATACTAGGGTCATTAGGTAAATGTGTGTGGATGTTGTCCACTTGATATTGTCTCATCATGTCTAGATACACAGTTAGAAAGATGGTGTCTTCTAAAATCCAATAAATGACTTCATCCGCCTCTTTTGTTCTTTTATGAAGCACTTTAATCCCTCGTTCATATTGAATAAGAAAATAGCCGGCTGGATCAATTTCAATATAGGGGCTCAAATCATCAAAAAAACCAGTCGTTTGAAAAGGACGTGCAATATACGGTTCATATATGTCTTGGGGAAGAGATGTCTTTTTGAGACAACTGTCAATGCGCTTTATGAGTTCGTCTTTTTGCAAGATTTGATTCATTCTGATTCGCCGCCTTTGATGAGTGAAAAGCTGTCAAGGTTTTCCCTGACAGCTTTCTAGAATGTATTCTTCATTTTACAGGAACATGTAAACGGCACCAATAACCGCAAAAGTGCAGGCAACTACAATTAATACTTTGGCTAGTTTTTCCATGTCGTCTCCTTAAATGCCGGCTGCTACTACATAAGACAGCCCAACAGAAATAATGAGTGAAATAAACCCGACCGCTCTATTATCATTCTCAATCTCTTTGTCTACTTTAAATCGTGGTGTTAAAAATTCAAAAATGAAATAGCTGACGAGCAGCATCACAAAGCCGTATACGCCCCATCCGACCATTTGAAGAAGCGAGTTGTGCTGGGCGATGGAATGCTGAAAGACATTGGCAATCCCAAAAATCTTCCCGCCGGTTGCCATAGCAACAGCTAAGTTCCCCCGCTGAATCTCTTCCCAGTTTTTATAGGAGGTCACGAGTTCAAATATGGTCAGAAATAAGACAAGACATAGGACGGCCACGCTGTAATAGGCGGCAATTTCCACAAGTTCATTTTCCCAAAAGGCTTTCATGCGTTTTCTCCTTTTTACTTTAATTCGACGATGGTGACGCCTGATCCTCCCTCGCCTTGTTCTCCAAAACGAGCATTTTTTACACTACGGTGCTGTTTTAATAATTCCTGGACCCCTTTTCTCAAGGCGCCAGTGCCTTTACCGTGAATGATCGACACACGCGGATAGCCAGCTAAGACGGCATCATCTAAGTATTTCTCGACTCTGCTTAAGGCATTCTCATAGCGCTCTCCTCTTAAATCAAGCTCAAGTGATACATGATAGTCTTTTCCTTTGACCGCCGTGATGGCTTTCTCTTGCTTAAATTCCGGTGCTGATTTGATAAATTCCATATCTTTTTCTTTTACTTTCATTTTTAGAATGCCCATTTGGACACTCCATTCTTTGTTACCCGTTTGTTCGATGAGCGTTCCTTTTTGGCCAAACGTCAGCACTTTGACTTCATCGCCTGGCTTTAGCTGTCTTGCTGCTTTTTTCACTGGCTCTGGTTTTTTCTTACGGTCAAACTCAGGGACAGCTTCTTCAAGACGCTTTCTCGCATCAATGAGTTCATGTTCTTTGAATGAACGATGCTCACTTTTAATGGACCGAAGCTCTTGAATAATCTCTTCTGCTTCTTTTGTTGCTTGTTCAATTTTTTCTGCCGCTTTTTGTTCAGCTTCTTCCAGCAGTTTGTCCTTTTGTTCATTCCATTCAAGGATTTGTTTTTGCAATTCTTTATGGAGCTTCTCTGCTTCTTTTCTATAGAATTCCGTCTCATGCAGTTCTTCTTCTGCTTGTTTTTTGCTGTCTTCTAATGAAGCAATCATCTGATCGACTTCATTATGTTCTGCGTGCATATCTGCTTTTGCACGATCAATTAAATGATGAGGCAGTCCTAGACGCTTGGAAATTTCAAATGCATTACTTCGTCCCGGCACCCCGATGAGCAAGCGATATGTGGGGGATAAGGTTTCAATATCAAACTCTACACTCGCATTTGTGACGCCTTCTCGGTTATATCCGTATGCCTTCAGCTCAGGATAGTGAGTCGTTGCGATGACGCGCGCATTTGTTTGATGAACTTCATCTAAGATGCTCATCGCAAGTGCTGCACCTTCAGCAGGATCTGTCCCCGCACCTAATTCATCAAATAACACGAGTGAATTAGACGTCAAATGCTTTAAGATATCCACAATATTGACCATATGAGATGAGAATGTACTCAAGCTCTGTTCAATAGACTGCTCGTCTCCAATATCAGCAAAGACTTGATCGAATACAGCCACTTCTGATCCTTCTTCGACTGGAATATGAAGACCTGCCTGCGTCATCAGCGTAAGAAGTCCAAGTGTTTTTAAAGTGACGGTCTTACCGCCTGTATTTGGACCTGTGATGACGATCGTAGAAAAATCTTTGCCTAGCTCAATATCATTTGCCACAACCTGATCTCGTGGCAATAGGGGATGTCTTGCCCGTTTTAAATAAATCTCCCCTTGGTTATTCACAGTAGGTTTTGTGGCTTTTTCTGCTTTTGCATATTTGGCTTTGGCGAAAATAAAATCTAATGTCTGAAGTTCATTCACATTATGAAGCAATTCATCAATGTGCTCTGACACACTCGCTGTTAGCATTTGCAAAATCTTTTCAATCTCTTGCTTTTCTTTTAGGCGAGTTTGCTGCAAGGTGTTATTTAAATCCACGACCACCTGCGGCTCAATAAAAAGAGTTGCGCCTGAAGAAGATTGATCGTGAACAATCCCTCCATAATTCGAGCGGTACTCTTGTTTTACGGGAATGACAAACCGATCATTACGAATGGTCACAATGGTGTCTGACAGCATTTTCGTGGCAGATTGTGAACGAATCATTGATTCTAATTTATCTCGCACTTTTGATTCTAGTGATCGTAACTGCGTTCGTATGGTGCGGAGGGCTGGCGTTGCGTGATCAAGCACTTCTCCATTGTCACCAATACAGCTTTCGATTTCTTTTCTCACGTCTGACAGTAAAATCAGCGATTCTGCATATGTATGAAGACGGGGTATCTCTACTCCGTCCTCATACATAGAGGCGAGAAAGTGCTTCATGTTTTTTGTGGTATATAACAGCGCCGCAATTTCCATCAGCTCAGAAGGGCTTAATATACTGCCTATTTCTGCTCGTTTGACGCCTCGTCTAATATCCGTTAACCCGCCAAATGGCGCAGATCCTTTTAAACGAATCACATCTTGCGCTTCTGCTACCTCTTCTAGCAGATGCTGAATGCTCTCGATATCTGTGAGTGGTATTAAGTCCTGCGCTTTTTCTTTCCCTAAAGTCGAAGCAGTATAGGACATGACTTTTTCTTTTACTTTATGAAATTCTAATGATGCTAACACTTTTTGTTGCAGCATGGTCCAGCCTCCTAACGACTACCTGTCACGCGTTAAAAACTTTTTCATCTCATCGAGAGAAAATGTATTCACGACATTTGCTTTTGGTGTCCAGCCCTTTCTTGCAGCTGTGACACCGACTTCCATATGATCGAGCATGGCGATGTTGTGCGCATCTGTGTTGATCATGATGTTCACACCCGCTTCGTTTGCTTTCATTAAATGCTCTGTTTTTAAATCAAGTCTTGACGGGTTGCTGTTTAGTTCCAGTGCAGTGCCCGTTTTTTTCGCAAGCTCTATGAGCTGATCAATATTTAAGGCATAGCCATCTCGTCTACCAATCAAACGGCCTGTTGGATGGGCAATTAAATCCACATGCTGATTATTCAAGGCATTTTCTAGGCGCTCCATAATGACTTCCTCCGGCTGAGAGAAGCTAGAATGAATAGACGCAATGACAAAATCCATGTCTGCTAGAAAGTCATCATCATAATCTAACGATCCGTCCGGCAGAATATCCATTTCGACCCCTTTGAAAATGTAAAAATGCTCGAATTCTTGATTCAGCTTGTCAATTTCTTTTGCTTGCAAACGCAAACGTTCTTTTGTTAAACCGTTTGCTACTTTTAAATATTGTGAGTGGTCTGTAATGGCCATGTATTCATAGCCTTTTGCGATACATGCCTCTGCCATTTCGCGAATAGAAAAAGCGCCATCACTCCATGTCGAGTGCATATGAAGATCGCCTTTGATATCTTTTCGTTCTACAAATTGCATACTTTCTTTATACGTATCAATCTCTGCTCCGGTTTCACGAATTTCTGGCGGAATGAGCGGAAGTTGGAAATGTGCATAAAAAGCGCTTTCGTCTTCAAATGTTTTCACATCCCCAGTTTCAATCGTTTCAACCCCATATTCACTAATACGCTCACCGCGCTCCTTCGCAAGCTGTCGCATACGAATGTTATGATCTTTTGAGCCAGTGAAATGGTGCAGCGTTGTTGCAAATTGGTCTGTTGTCACAAGCCGGAAATCTACACTGATTTCAAAATCAAGTGCAAGAATGACCGATACCTTCGTATCACCGCTCGCAATGACATCTTTGACATCATCAAGAGCAACAAGCTGCTTCCTCACTTGTTCAGGGTTGTCAGTCGCAATGATGTAATCTAAATCTTTAACCGTTTCACGCGCACGTCTTAAACTACCCGCTCTTGAAAAACGGATGATTCCCTCCATCTGTTCCAGCGCATCATCAATTCGCTCTGCCACATCTAATGCAAAGCCAATTGGTAGTCGTTCTGGCTGCTTCCCTGCCTCCTCAAGAGCGGCAAGAATCTTTTCTTCTGTTTTTTTGCCAAACCCAGCAAGCGTTTGTACTTTTTCCGCTTCACATGCTTCTTTTAAAGACTGTGCATCGTGAACACCAAGCTCTTGGTAGAGCTTAGCAATCTTCTTCCCGCCGAGTCCTTGCAATTTTAAGAGCGGGACAAGTCCTTCAGGCACTTCTTTTTTTAATTGTTCGAGTGTTTCAGACTGTCCTTTTTCGATATACTCTGTGATCACAGCAAAGGTTCCTTTTCCAATGCCGGGTAATGCTAATAGGTCATCTATTTGAGAAAGACTGCGGTCATCTTGTTCCAGTGCCGCAGCTGCTTTACGAAAGGCAGAAATTTTAAAAGGATTATCTCCTTTTAGCTCCATATAAACTGCAATTGTTTCAAGAAGTTTGATAATATCTTTTTTATTCATCTCTCATCCTCCAGCCGCTTTGGCATCTTCCTATATAAATATACAAACTTTCCCTTCATCCGACAACTTTCTGTCATGGAATGAGAAAAAACTTCTCCAAGAAAGGAGAAGTTCTTAAACTCCATACGTCGACCAGAGGTCTTTGACAAGACCGGACAGGTAAGGGGTGCTATTTACGATCACATCTGCTAACATTGATTTGCTCATCATGGTTTGAAGCGCATCGACTGGAAGTAATGCGGCCACAAACAATAGAATAAACACAAATAGATAGGTTTCAAGAAATCCTAAAACAGCGCCAAGCAGTTTGTTGACCTGTTTAATCACAGGGATACTTGCAATGGTTGTGAGCAATCCGCCGATGATAGCGAGCAGGATTTTGGTCAAGATAAACAGAATGATAAACGCAATGGTATTATAATAAGCTGTTTCTAGATTCCCACTAAAGAAAGCAAGCTGCGCTTGACCGCCGCTAAAATTAGGTGCTGGAATCCACGTAAGCTGTGGTGCAAGTGACTGATAAAACATAGAAGCCACTAAAATAGAAACAACAAAGCTAATCAATTTAATAAATTGAAGAATAAACCCGCGTTTTAGACCGACAAGCGTTCCCATAAGAAGCAAAAACAAAATGATGATATCGATCACGGTAATTTCATTCCTTTTCTTTTAGATGAAGCTCTAGTTTTTCGTATTGCTCTTTTAATTTCAAGTAGTCGTGGACGACATTGACTGCTGTCAGTACAGCTAATTTGTTTATATCAAGGTATGGATTTTTTTCATTGATTTCTCTCATTTTATCATCAACAATTGAAGCAACATGTCGCATATGCATCTTCGTTTCTTGACCGATGATCGTATAGGACTGTCCGTAAATCTCAACTGTTGTTTTCGTTTTACCGCCGTCAGACAACGTTTCTCCTCCATTCCACGAGAATCCTAGTCTCTATCATAACATGTTTAGACATTGAATGGAAAGACGAGCCCTTCCCTGTTATGGTACACTTTAGAAATCAATGATATCAAGGTAAAAAGGAGTTATCCACTGTGCCCCAATCCGTCTTAAAAGCAACATCAGAAGACATGAAAAAAATGAAGAGCGTGTACGCTCAGCATTTAACTGACACTTTGCCACCAGGCGCTCTTTTTCAAGCAAAGGTTCCCGGCTGTACGATTACAGCCTACAAATCTGGAAAAGTACTGTTCCAAGGACAAAAGGCAGAAGCTGAAGCGAGTCAGTTCAACCATTTACATTCAGCTGAAACAAAAAGCAAAAAAACACCATCCATCACACAGTACAGCCCACCACCCGGCATTGCTTCCATGTCGGTTATTGGCTCAGATGAGGTCGGTACTGGCGATTATTTTGGACCCATTACGGTCTGTGCGGCTTATGTTGATTCCAGTCAGCTTGCTCTCATGAAAGAGCTCGGGGTGAAAGACTCAAAAGGACTCAAAGATCCGCAGATTATCAACATTGCCAAAGACTTGATCAAAACCATCCCGTTCAGCCTTCTCGTGCTTCGGAATGAAAAATACAATGCGATGCAGGAAAAGGGCATGAGCCAAGGGAAAATGAAGGCACTGCTTCATAACCAAGTCATTACCTCCGTGCTAGAAAAACTGGATGGCAAGAAACCAGAAGCCATTCTCATTGACCAATTTGCCGAACCGGGTATTTATTTCAGGCACCTTGCGGGGAAAAAGATCATTCGGGAGCGTACATACTTTAGTACGAAAGCAGAAGGCATCCACTTATCGGTTGCTGCAGCTTCTATTATTGCAAGATATGCTTTTTTAATTGAAATGGATAAATTATCAAAAGCAGCGGGCTTTGACATTCCAAAAGGGGCCGGTCCACATGTTGACAAAGCGGCAGCAAAGCTGATGAAACAGCACGGCGAAGAGGCTTTACGCCAATTTACAAAACTTCATTTTGCCAACACCCAAAAAGCGAAAAAATGGTTATAATTAAAAAAGAGCTATCGCCCATAAAGCGATAGCTCTTTTTATTATCCGCGCAAGACGGCTTGATACGTATCTTCTAATGCTTTCAATACGTTTGTATGAACAGCCGTGACTTCTTCCTCGGTCAACGTTTGTTCTGGGTTTAAATATTGCAGAGAGAATGCAACAGATTTCTTGCCTTCTTCCATATGCTCACCCTCATACACATCAAAGACGGAAAGGTCTGTGAGCAATTGGCCGCCAGCTTCATAAATGACTTGCTCCAGCTGTCCGCTTGAAATATGCTGATCGACGACAAGTGCGATGTCTCTTGTCACTGCTGGGAATCTCGGAATAGCCGTATATTTCATATCCTCTGTTTCAGACGTCATTACATCTGTTAAATCAAATTCAAATACATACGTTTCTTTTAAATCTAATTCCTTTTCCACTAATGGATGAAGTGCAGCTACAAAGCCAATCACTTTTCCATTTAAATGAACATCAGCTGTACGTCCTGGGTGAAGGCCCTCACGCTCTGCTTGAACATACGTGATCTCTCCTGATACACCAAGCTTTTCAAACAGCCCTTCTGCAATACCCTTCGCTACATAAAAATCGACAGCTTTTTTCTCGCCCTGCCAAAGATTTTTATGCCAAAGACCTGTTAACGCACCTGCCACATGCTCTTTCTCTACTGGTTTTGCGCCTTCCGTTTCCGCTAAGAAAACAGAACCTGTTTCGTAAAAGGCAAAAGAATCAGCTTGTCTTGCTAAGTTATATGCGACAGAATCAAGTAAGTTTGGCAGAAGGCTTTGTCTCAGCACACTTCGTTCCTCACTCATCGGCAAGGAAAGTCTTGTTTGATAAGCTGGATTTAAAGCAAAGGCTGTGGACTTATGCTGATTCGTTAATGAATACGTAATCGCTTGAGAAAGCCCTGCGCCCTCTAAGAAACGTCTCACCTTTCTGCGCTTCACTTGGTATGGCGTAAGACCACCAACGGTACCAGCTGTCGCAGGGAGTGTAGATGGAATATTGTCGTAGCCGTATAATCTCGCGACTTCTTCAATGAGGTCCTCTTCAATCGTAATATCCATTCTACGGGAAGGAACCGTTACAACAAGCACATCATTTGATTCGCCCACAGTAAAGCCTAGTTTGTTGAAAATCTGAATCATATCTTCTTTTGAAATGCTCATACCAAGCACCTTGTTCACACGCTCAGTTGATACGTGGATGACATTCATACTTGTTTCAAGGTGGTTTTCCTCAACTGTACCACTTAGCACTTCGCCGCCTGCATACATACTGATCAATTGCGCTGCTCTTTCGGCTGCTGATTTCGTCCGCTGCGGATCGAGCCCTTTTTCAAATCGTGTGCTTGATTCACTGCGAAGCCCTAAGTCTCTAGATGCTTGACGGACGGTTTGACCGTTGAAATATGCCGCTTCTAAAAGAATCGTTGTCGTCTCATCACGCACCTCTGATTCAAAACCGCCCATGACACCTGCAACAGCATGCGCTTTTGTGCCATTTGTAATGACAAGATGCTTCGAAGACAATGTACGTTCTTGTTCATCCAGAGTTTGAATCATTTCATTTTCAGCCGCTTTACGTACAACCACCTGCTTTGAACCAAACCGGTCATAATCAAAGGCATGTAGTGGTTGACCGTATTCAAGTAAGACAAAATTCGTAATATCCACGACGTTGTTAATTGGGCGGATACCTGCATTCATCAATCTTGTTTGCATCCAAAGTGGTGCTGGTCCAATCTTTACATTTTTAATGATCTTCGCTGCATAAAGTGGATTCGCTTCTTGATCCTCAATTTTAACAGAAATATAGTCTGCTGCTTTTTCAGAAGAAGTTTCATGCGCTGTATCAGGAAGCTTGATGTCTCTCCCTAAAATGGCGGCAACCTCATAAGCGACACCTAGCATATTAAGGGCATCGGCACGGTTTGGTGTTAAGCCAAGCTCAAGTACCGCGTCATCTAATTGAAGCGCTTGAAGGGCATCATCTCCTGGTTTCACGTCATTCGGGAAAACAAAGATGCCTTCTGCATATTCTTTTGGTACGAGCTTGCTCTCTACGCCTAATTCTTGCAGAGAACAAATCATGCCATGAGACTCTTCACCGCGTAGTTTTGCTTTTTTAATTTTAAAGTTTCCAGGAAGGACTGCACCAACCGTTGCGACAGCCACATGCTGTCCTTTATCCACATTTGGAGCCCCGCATATAATTTGCACCGGTGCGTCTTCGCCGATATCAACAAGACATTTGTTTAATTTATCCGCATTCGGATGCTGTTCACGTTCAATGACGTGTCCAACGACAACACCTTTGATGCCTTCGCCTTTATACTCAACGGCTTCCACTTCAATTCCGCTTCTTGTGATTTTCTCTGCTAATTCATCCGGCTGAATGCCTTCTAAATCGACATAGTCCTCTAACCATTTATATGAAACAAACATGTTGATTTCCTCCTCTTAGTCCTGCTTAAATTGCTTCGTGAATCTAATATCATTTGTGTAGAAATGACGAATGTCATCTATGCCGTATTTCAGCATCGCAATACGTTCAACACCCATTCCAAAAGCAAAGCCTTGGTAAGTATCTGGATCAAATCCGCTCATTTTTAATACATTCGGGTGAACCATTCCTGCACCTAAAATTTCAATCCAGCCTGTTCCTTTACATACGGAACAGCCTTTCCCGCCGCATTTAAAGCATGACACATCAACTTCAACGGAAGGTTCTGTGAATGGGAAAAAGCTTGGGCGCAGTCTAATTTCACGATCTTCCCCAAACATTTTTCTTGCGACTGTCTCAAGCGTTCCTTTGAGGTCACTCATGCTAATATTGTGATCTACCACAAGTCCTTCAATCTGCATGAATTGATGGGAGTGAGTGGCATCATCGCTGTCACGTCTATATACCTTACCAGGACAGATGATCTTCACAGGACCTTGGCCTTTATATTTCTCAAGTGTACGTGCTTGAACGGGTGATGTTTGTGTTCTCATGAGTGTGTCTTCAGTAATATAGAAGCTGTCCTGCATATCACGTGCAGGGTGTTCTTTTGGAAGATTGAGCGCTTCAAAGTTATAGTAATCTGTTTCCACCTCTGGGCCCTCTTCAACGGTATAGCCCATGCCGATAAATAAATCTTCAATATCTTCTACGACAATCGTTAATGGATGTCTTGCCCCGATTTTGATCGGACTTGCTGGCAATGTGACATCAATGGTTTGAGAAGCCAGTTTCTTTTTCACTTCTTCTGCTTCTAGCTGCTCATTTTTTTCAGCAATGGCACCAGCAATCTGCTCTCTCACTTCATTTGCAAGTGCGCCCATTTTTGGTCTTTCTTCAGCGGAAAGCTTGCCCATTCCGCGCAGCACTTCTGTAATCGGACCTTTTTTCCCTAAATATTGAACACGAATGTCATTGACTTCTTTGAGCGAGCTGGCTGCTTCTACCTTCGCTATCGCTTCTGTTTCAAGCTGTTTTAACGTTTCTTGCATGAGTGTCATCCTCCTTTTAATATACAAAACCGTCTGAATAAACGGGTGTTTGATTGTTTGAAGACAATAAAAAAACCCGCCCCTCCAAAAAAGAAGGGACGAGTTGTGGTCGCGGTACCACCCTTGTTAAGCACAAATACATGTGCGAATAAGCTTCATTGACATAACGGAATCAAACGAATCCGGTCCACCTTTACGCAAAACCTGCGGTCCCGGTGACAACTCCAGAGGTGAATTCCTGTTTCAGCATTCCTTAAATGCACTTTCAGTCTACGATGCATTCTCCCTAATAGGACGCTTCGTGAAACAATCTTCCTCTATCATGGTTTTTAAAATATTAGTTTCATTATAGTGAAAAATAGGACGTGATGCAACACTATCCGCGCAAATGATAGACAAGAACCGCTGCTGCCACAGCCACATTTAATGATTCCGCTTGTCCGTACATTGGAACATATAAATTTTGATCTGTCATTTGAAGAATCTCTGGATCAATACCTGCTCCCTCGTTGCCTACAATTAACGCAAATGGACCTTCTGATGCTATGTGTCTATACTCTTTCGCATTTTTTAAAGCAGTGCCATATACAGGTATACCTTGCGCCTTTAATGCTGGAATTGTCTGTTGTAGTGTTTGTTTTAAGATAGGCAGGTGAAAATGAGACCCTTGTGCTGAACGGAGCGTTTTTCCGTTAAACGCATCAACGGTTCCATCCCCTAGGACCACAGCATCAAGCCCCGCTGCATCTGCTGTCCGAATGAGTGTGCCTAAATTCCCCGGATCCTGCACTGCATCTAACAGAAGCATTCGTTCATACTTTTTCTCCTCAAATACAGGAATTGTACAAACCGCTGCGATTTGCTGAGGTGTTTCCGTTTCCGTCATCGCAGTAAAAGCCTCTTCACTTAATTCATACAGCTCAATGTCAGGCTCGATGTCAGCAGGGAGCATGTCAGGTGTTGTGATCATTAACTCTTTCACAACCCCGCTCTTTAATGCTTCTTCTACTAAGTGTTTTCCTTCAACAAGGAATAGCCCTGTTTTCGTTCGTTCTTTTTTTGTATGGAGCTTTTTCCATTGTTTAATGTGTGCGTTTTTAGCTGATTCTATATACTTCAAGCGACTTTAACTCCTTTAAATATCATGAATTTATTATATCTCAAGCACACTACATAATAAACCTGTCTTTGAGACAGAATAGGGCTATCACCATCAAAAAAGGAGTGTGGGCAATGGATTTTAATTTAAGAGGCGCAGTGATTCAAAACATTACTGGCCATAATCAAGAGCAGCTTGAGCATACGATTTTAGATGCGATTCAAAGTGGCGAGGAAAAAATGCTACCAGGGCTTGGTGTTTTGTTTGAGGTGTTATGGCAAGAGGCATCAGAAGATGAAAAAAATGAAATTCTTGAAACATTAGAGCAGGGCTTAAAGCCTGAGCATCAGCAATAACAAGAAGCCGGTTTGCTTATTTATGAGCAAGCCGGCTTTGTTCATTTAGCCAGTGATTGGCGTCTCCATTCGAAGAGCTGGATCGCGCCAAATCTCGATCCATTTTTTAATAGCGAACACGATAATGACAAAACCTAAAATCAGCATAATCATCGAAAGCACGGCGTTCAGTACACTGTAGCCAGATGCTTCAGGATTGAGATAGACATTCGCAACCATCCAATAACCCGCATAATTCACCGTCACATATAAGTAAGCAAGTGGAATTAAACAAGTCAACATATACCGTCTTTTATCCGCAATTTTTAACACAACCGTCGCCCCAATGATTAATCCGACCGAGGCCATTAGCTGGTTTGACACGCCAAAGAGTGCCCAAATGGACCCAATGTCTCCAGAGTAAAGCAAGTATCCCCACATAAAACAAGCAAGTGCACTTGCAAAGACTGACCCTGGTACCCAGTCATTTCGTTTCAGCGGTTTATATGCTTCTCCAAAGAAGTCTTGGATCAAATATCGCGCGACACGGGTTCCTGCGTCAATCGCCGTTAAAATAAAGACGGCTTCAAACATAATCACGAATTGGAAGAAATAAGAGGCCAAATGACTAAAGAACGGAATACCCGTAAAGATGTACGCCATCCCTACAGCTAATGTAACAGCTCCACCTGTTCTTCCTTCTAAGTCAAGACCGATTTCTTTGCTTAGTTGAGGAAGATTCTCGACACTCATACCAAGCGTACGGAACACTTCAGGTGTACTATTAATTGCAAAATAATCTCCCGGATGAAGCGCAGTAGCGGCAATTAACGCCATGATTCCCACTAAACATTCTACGAGCATCGCGCCAAACGCCACCGGCTTCATATCACTCCAACGATCTAGCATTTTTGGCGTTGTGCCAGAGCCAACAAATGCATGAAAACCAGAAATCGCACCACAAGCAATGGTAATCGAAATAAAAGGCCATACAGGTCCAGCTAAGACAGGCCCTCCTCCATTTACAAACTCCGTAAACGCCGGAAATTGGATGGTTGGATTAACCACAAAGATTCCCGCAATCAGCGCGATGAAAACACCAATTTTCATAAAACTGCTTAAATAGTCTCTTGGTGCCAAAAGCAACCAAACCGGCAGGGCCGCAGCAAAGAACGCATAGATTGGCAGGGCAAGAGCAAGCGTTTTTGTATCAAGTGTTAACAAATCTCCAAGTGCTGTTCCTTGAATATTCGGTCCAAGGAATACCCCCAACATCAGTAATATGAATCCCGCAGATGTCGCCAGCTTTAAATTGCCTGTCTTTTTATAATAAAGGCCGACTCCCATCGCTATTGGAATGGTAATACCAACTGCAAAGGTTCCCCAAGGATTTCGTTCTAAAGCATGAAGCACAACCATGGACAGTCCTGCCATTGTAATTGTAATAATAAATAACATGGCGAGCCCTGTGCAAAATCCTGCAACAGGACCAAGCTCCTCTTTCGCTACCTCGGATAGTGATTTCCCCTTTTTTCGCATCGAAGCAAACAAGACCACAAGATCATGAACAGCTCCGCCAATCACCGCTCCAATTAAGAGCCAAAGGAGACCAGGTAAATACCCAAATTGTGCGGCTAAAATCGGACCAACTAATGGACCAGCAGCGGCAATTGCAGCAAAGTGATGCCCAAATGTGACCCATTTGTTTGTTGGCACATAATCTTTCCCATCCTCGAGTGCATGAGCCGGTGTAGGATGATCATCTGTGACCTTTAGTACCTTCACCATCATAAACGTGCCATAGAGGCGATAGGCAATCGCTAAAATACACATCGATCCTATCACAATTGAAACCGCATTCATTTAACCATCCCCTTTGTATAAACAATTTGTTACAAATATAACATAAATTGAGTGATTTTTCTTTCTTTTAAAACCTAGTTGACAAATAGGAATAATTGATTTAATCTAAAATAAGCTTCACCTACTTCCATAAACTCTCTTTTGACAGAGCCTCAATTGGCTCTGTCCTTTTTATTGATTTCATCTTACATAAATACAAGATAGATCACATGTGCCTTCCTCACTAGAAAAATATCACTTCATTTACTGAAAACAGTTCTTTTGACACAACTTACATTCCAAAGTTCATTTCCTGGGAAATTCAACGCAATTAAAAAACCTTTCCCCATACTGAGGAAAGGTTTTATCATTAAGAACCGTACGTAATTTGTTCGACCGTTTTTTGATCAAGTCTTTTGATGACTTCTGTTAAAAGCTTCACCGCATTTTCATAATCATCTCGATGAATCATGGCTGCATGGGTATGAATATATCTGCTTGGAATCCCGATGGATAGTGATGGAACGCCATGACCTGTTAAGTGAATACCTCCAGCATCTGTTCCTCCACCTGGCATGGAATCATATTGATAAGGAATGTTTAATTCATCTGCAGTTTGGACAACAAAATCGCGAAGCCCTTTATGAGAAACCATGGAAGCGTCGAACACAACAATCGTTGGTCCTTTGCCAAGTTTGCTTGTTGCTTCTTTTTCAGTAATACCTGGTGTATCACCTGCTACTCCAACATCAATAGCAAATCCAATATCAGGCTGGATGGTAGCTGCAGCTGTTTTAGCTCCACGTAAGCCAACTTCCTCTTGGACAGTTGCTACACTGTATGCAATATTTTCATGCTGAGTATCCTTTAAATTCTTCATGACATCAATCGCTACTGCACAGCCGATACGGTTGTCCCAGGCTTTTGCAAGAAGCATTTTTTCGTCATTCATTACCGTAAACTCAAAGTAAGGTACGATTTGATCTCCAGGGAGGACGCCCCATTCCATTGCCTGTTCTTTGCTCGAAGCCCCAATATCAATGAACATATCTGTGATTTCGATTGATTTCTTTCGTGCTTCTGGTGATAAAACATGTGGCGGTTTAGAACCAATCACACCTGTAATGTCTCCTTTTTTCGTCACAATGGTGACACGCTGCGCCAGCATAACTTGAGACCACCAGCCACCGACCGTTTGAAAACGAATATAGCCTTTGTCATCGATTTTTGTCACCATGAATCCTACTTCATCTAAGTGACCAGCAAGCATCACTTTAGGCCCATTTGCATTTCCTTCCTTCTTAGCAATTAAGCTGCCAAGGCGGTCTGTAGAGACTTCATCCGCATATGTTTCTATGTATGACTGCATGACTTTTTTTACATCACGTTCATTTCCTGGAATCCCTTTTGCATCCGTTAGGTCTTTCAGCATAGTTAATGTTTGATCTAGTTTTGTCATTCTGTGTATCCTCCTTTTTCTTCATGGTGCATTCTTATTATACAAAACCTCTTTCGTTCAATACGATCTTTTTATGAATATTTTTTCGTTAATCGAAATATTTTTTTAAAAAAAGTTGAAACCTTTTGTCTTTCTCATTCGTAGTACATCAGATAACGGTATTGGAGGTGCATCCTGTCATGTTTGTCATCCTCATTAGACTTGCTCTTGTTGCATTGCTTGTCTATATATTCTACATGGCGGTAAAATTCTTCTCAAACCCGAGAAGAAAGCTGAAACAAGCACAATTAAAAGAAGGCTTTTATTTTATGGACGAACAGCAAAATGCCCGTAAAAATTTTAATTTCGTCTATAAAGGTGTCTTGTTTGAAGGGGAGAAGCATGTTCCTTCTAAGGATCATCCTCTGTTTGTCCACTCCATTTACGTTTGGACGGAGTCACCTGAGAAGCTAAATGAATTCACATTAGAAGACTTTGAAAAACTTGAGGACAACATCATTGAACGGTATCCTCAAACAAAAATTGATTGGGATCAGCCCATCAAAAAAATCAAACAAAAAAAGGGAGCAGATACGCCGACTTAACGGCGTCTGCTCCCTTTTCAGATGAGATTGAGATAGACCAATATCACCAATTGGACAACAATTAAAGCAGGCATACCCATTTGAAAGGCAGGATGCTTCGTTTTATGACGGAAATACTGCATGCCAAGAAATGACCCAGCAGCACCAAAAAGTACTGCGGCACTCCATAAGTGCGCTTCTGATATTCTCCATTTGTGTGCTTTCGCTCGGCGTTTATCCTCTCCCATGAGACAAAACCCATAGACATTGACCAAGATGAGCAGCACGATCAGAGCGATATTCATTGATTTCACCTCACATGATGAGAAAAAAAGATCACTCCTTGGCGGAATGATCTTTTATATGACTTACTTGTCTAGTTGTGCTTTTGCAGCATCAGCAAGCTGGTTGAATGCGTTTAGGTCATTCACAGCAAGATCAGCAAGCATTTTGCGGTTTACTTCGATACCAGAAAGCTTTAAGCCATGCATTAAACGGCTGTAAGAAAGACCGTTCATACGAGCTGCAGCATTGATACGAGTGATCCATAGTTTACGGAAGTCACGTTTTTTCTGACGACGGTCACGGAAAGCGTAGTTTCCAGATTTCATCACCTGTTGGTTTGCTACTTTATATAATCTATGTTTTGAACCGAAATAACCTTTTGCTAATTTAAGAACCTTTTTACGACGCTGACGCGACACAGTTCCGCCTTTTACTCTTGGCATTGTAATTCCCTCCTATGTTTCCTATTCCAGATTACTTGATGTTTGCAAGTTGTTGTTTGATACGTTTGAAATCTCCAGCACTTACGATTGCGCTCTTACGCAATTTACGTTTTTGCTTTGTAGATTTGTTAGCGAACAAGTGACTTGTGTACGCATGAGAACGTTTAAGTTTACCAGAACCTGTTTTTTTGAAACGTTTAGCAGATCCGCGGTGAGTTTTCATTTTTGGCATTGGATGTTTCCTCCCTCTGTTACTTTTACTTTTCGACTTTTGGTGCAAGCATGAGGAACATGCTGCGTCCGTCCATCTTAGGTTTTGTTTCTACTGTTGCTACTTCAGCGCAAGCTTCAGAGAAACGGTCTAACACGCGCTGTCCGATTTCTTTATGCGTAATCGCACGGCCTTTAAAGCGGATAGAAGCTTTCACTTTATCTCCCTTTTCAAGGAATTTGATTGCATTACGGAGCTTCGTGTTAAAATCATGTTCATCGATTGTCGGGCTCAACCGAACTTCTTTTAAGCTAATGATTTTTTGATTCTTACGTGCCTCTTTTTCCTTCTTCTGTTGTTCGAATCGGAACTTACCATAGTCCATGATTCGGCAAACAGGTGGTTTTGCATTTGCAGCAACTAACACAAGGTCAAGATTGGCTTTCGTAGCAATTTCCAGAGCTTCCTGGCGGGTTTTAATCCCAAGCTGATCGCCATTTTGTCCGATCAAACGAACTTCACGCGCACGAATACCTTCATTAACTAATTGATCTTTGCTAATAGTGAGCCACCTCCATGAGATTTTGAATTGAGTTCACAATTCATTTTGACCATTTCGTTGTATGTTTTACAGGCAAACAAAAAGTGTGGGCATATAAAACACCCACACTGCGAACATTTGCATGAAAAAATAAATGTACGGTCAACCTGTCAACTACAAACATGTGTCAATCAGGTGAGAAGCGGGTGCTTCTGCTTGTGATATCTATTCAATTCGTTAATTATTCTACACAATTTTCATTTGTCCGTCAAGTAACCGAACTCTTGAAACAACTTTTTCATTTTAGCATGACGAAATGATTTGAGCAAGACTTATTTAAATAATGCTGCGATTAAAGAATCAATTGCAAGAAGATTGGGATGACAATTACGGTGACAACCCCTACTACCACCACAGCGATACTCGCCATTGCCGCTTCCACTTCCCCCATCTCAATCCCAACAGAAACGCCAAGCGCATGTCCAGATGTACCAAGTGCAAGGCCTTTGGCCACTGGGTTTTTAATCCGAAACAATTTTAAGAAGAAGGCACCTAGCGCATAGACAATCACCGCATTAAAAATGACTGCAAAGGCTGTAATATCTGCAATTCCGCCAATATCTTTTGCAATTGGCAAAGCAATCGCTGTCGTCGCTGCTTGTGGGAGCATGCTTTTCATAACAGCAGCATCAAGATGAATCCCTTTTGCTACTACATAAACAATTGTAATAGAACAAAGTGAGCCGACAAAAATAGCGGATAAAATTTGCCACCAATATTTTTTCAGCAGTGCTCGCTGTTTATAAAGAGGAATCGCAAACGCGATGGTCGCAGGCTCTAAGAAAAACTTGATAATCTTACCGCCTTCATTATAATCTGCATAGGAAAAACCGCCAATTTTCAAAAACATAATGCCTAACACCATGGCAACAAATAGCGGGGTAAATAAGAAGAAACCTTTAGACTTTTTAAATAAAAATGTGCCAATCCCAAAGGCCACTAATGAGACGACAATGCCAAAATAAGGACTCATAGTACTTGTACCCATCTTACACCTCTCCTTTAATGCGTAGTTGAAGCTGGTTTATTTGAATGAGAAGGAGTGGATTTGCTCTCCTTTGTCTTTTGACGTTGCTGTGGTCTTTCTGATAACTGCATCAGAAGCTGAGAGAACAGCCCAGTAGCGGCAAGTAACATAATGGTTGCAATGATAATCACACCCACTACCTGTACCCCTACTTCTTGCATGACACCTAATGATTGAATGACCGAGATACCAGAAGGAACAAATAGAAAACTAATAAGACCTGTCAATGAGCTACCTAATTGCTCTACTTGCTCTAGTTTCACAATCTTTGTTGTTAATAAAATAAATAAAAGAACCAAACCAATAACAGATGCAGGCATCGGAATCGGTAAATACATTGAAATGAGATTAGAAACGAACATTACCGTTGCAAAGATAAATGCTTGAGATAGAAATCCATATACTTTTGTGGCACTCATGCCCTTTCACCTCTTTCTTCGACTGCCCTCAGTATATGGCATGAAACAAACAAATGAAGCGTTTACAATAAAACTCACCTAATATCCTGACTGAAATGCAAAAAATGAGGATTGAAATGCAAATGAAAAAAGCCACCCTATTCTAATAGGAGCGACTTCTTTAGTTCTTTCGCATATGTTCGGCTGACAGGGACGATAGACCCGTCTGTCATATGAAGATTATACGTTGAATTAAACCAAGGCTGCACTTCTTTCATATGAGACGTGTTGACAATATAGCTTCGGTGAACTCTCATAAAATAAGCCTCGGGTAATTTCTTTTCAATGACCACAAGCGGTTCTGTCACCTCATACATATGATCTCTTGTTTTCACAACCTTTTTTCCTTCACTAAGCCCTACATACATAATCTCGTCAACCTGCAAGATCACAATAGACTCATCGACAGAGATCGCTAATTTTTGGTTGTGAGAAAATTTGTCTTCTGAAAGAGACGGCTCCTGCGTCTCAATAGCTTTCCACTTCTTAAACTTTTGCATCGTTTGCAACAGCCGCTCTTCATCAAAAGGCTTTGTTAAGTAATCTAGTGCACTCACCTCAAACGCCTTCAGCGCATATTGATCAAATGCTGTAGCAAATACGATCGCCGGCGGATCAGACATTCGGTTGAGCCTTTTGGCAATATCAAATCCATTCTCACCTGATAAATCGATATCTAAAAAGAGCAAATCGGGCTTGTGATCGACCATCCGGTCAAAAGCAGATTCTATATTTTCCGCTTCCTCTATTTGAACATTCTCTTTTGTTCTTTGTAACAAATATTTTAATTCGTCTCTTGCTAAAACTTCATCATCTACAATCAATACCTTTATCAACGAGAATCATCCTTTTTTACATAATCCATTGGAATGCGAAATGAAATGTCAGTGCCTTTGTCACTATGAATGGATAAAGCAGCTTGCCGGCCAAAAATTCCTCTTAGCCGCTGGTCTAAATTATAAAGTGCTGTACCTGTTCCTTCTTTTGATTCAACTGGCGATTTTAATAATTGAGCCATCTTGTCGTCTTCAATCCCCTGGCCATTATCTGTGACTTTCATATAGACTTGCCCATCTTTTATCAAAGCGGATACGATGACTTCACAATTTGTTTGATGTTTAGGAAAAGCATGTCTCACTGCATTTTCAACAAGCACTTGAAGCACAAAGGGAGGGATCATCACCTGTTCCAGCTCTTTTTCAATTTGAAAGGTCACTTGATATTTATTTGGAAATCTCGCTTGTTCCAGTGATAAATAAGCCTCCACATGCTGAATCTCTTTATGCATTGGAATGAGCAGCTGGCGAGCGCCTTGTAAATTTGATCGAAAATAAATACTCAGCTGTAGTAGCAGTTTCCTTGCCATCTCTACATTCGTTCTACACAAAACGGAGATGGTGTTAATGGCGTTAAATAAAAAGTGCGGATTCACCTGGGCCTGAAGCGCCTTGATCTCTGCATCTTTCAGCAGACGGCTTTGGGTCTCAGCCTCCCCAAGCTCAAGCTGTGTGGAAAAGAGCATCGCCAAACCTTCTGCAAGCTCCTCTTCTACTCTGCTTAATCCGACTGGAGAATTGAAATACATTTTTAATGTTCCAATTGTTTGACCATTAGACGTGAGTGGTAGCACAATGGCTGCTTCAAGAGGACAGTGAGCGACTGAACAATTGATGTCATCTTTCGAATGCGCCTTCATAATCTTTCCACTCATCAACACTTGCTTAGACAACCCTGTAATCAGACTTTTCGATGGAATATGATGATCTGTTCCATCTCCAACATGCGCTAAAATCTTTTCTGTATCTGTTAAGGAGACAGCATCTGTTTCTGTTAAACGATGAATGATTTCTGCCACACTTTTACATGATTGTTCGTTTAGCCCTTGCCGGAAATAAGGAAGTGTTTGATCTGCGATAGAAAATACTCGATGCGTCTGCATCGCTTTCGCTTGCTCTTCTTGGCGAATTACTGACTGTAAAATGGATAAAAAGATAAAACTCCCGATTCCATTCACAAAGATCATCGGCAGCGCAATAATACTCACAAGCCCCCAAGCATCAGCGAATGGCTTCGCAAATAGAAGGATAATGACCATTTGTAAAGATTCCATCGCTACACCAAAAATCGCTGCTTGTCGCGGTGTGACCATTCGATTCTTCCGCTTAAATCGCCTGCCGACATAGCCTGCAATCACACCGGCTAAAATGGAAGAAATTGCGCAGCTAAGCGCGGTGCTCCCTCCTAGTGAATAGCGATGAATGCCAGCTAAAAGCCCAGCACCAATCCCTACAAACGGCCCCCCTATTAAGCCGCCCATTTCGATCCCCATAATTCTCGTATTGGCGATAGAACTTGATGAGCCTAGGTGATATGAAAATTCGTGGTTCATCACAATCTGCTGCTGGATTTCAATTCCAGTGTAATTGCTGATGATACTAAAAGAAGCAAAAATAAAGACAAGGATTGCTTTTTTTCGAAACCCTTGATTATGTAGTAAGAGATTGCGAAAGCCCTTCACATGGGCAAGCACAAATCCCAAAATAACGATGATTCCTACACGCTCAATCATCATAATAATTAAATGAAGCAAACCGGCCACCCCAATTGATGTATGTGATATCTACTGTCTATCTATTCTATCATGCACGGTCAATGCTCAAAAATCTCTCAAATCTTTTCTTTATTGCCCTCTCCTTCTATTGTAAAATGAACATGAGCCTGTCACATGCAATTGAGGGTAACTACATACATAACAAGGGAGAAGATCATGAAAGCCGTATTTTTCGATTTAGATGATACTTTGCTTTGGGATGAAAAAAGCATTCATACCACTTTTCAGGAAACATGCAGGGAAGCGGAAAAGAAATATGGACTTGATCCAGAATCGTTTGAACAGATCGTGCGTGAAGAAGCAAGAAAGCTGTACTCTTCTTATGAAACATATGATTATACTGTTATGATTGGCATTAATCCTTTTGAAGGACTGTGGTCTAATTTTAGTGAGCCGATTAGCGAAGGCTTTCAAAAGCTGAACGCCCTTGCACCAGAGTATCGCAAAAACGCATGGACGAACGGCTTAAAAGAGGCAGGAATTGACGATGAAGCATTTGGTCAATACTTAGCAGACTTCTTTGCAGCAGAGCGCAGAAAACGCCCGTATGTCTATGAAGAAACGTATCCTGTTTTAGAGCGCCTGAAGGGCAGCTATGAATTACTCCTTTTAACAAATGGAGATCCTAGTCTGCAAAAAGAAAAACTTGCAGGTGTCCCGGAACTTGCCCCTTACTTTAATGAAATTGTGATTTCAGGAGATTATGGGAAAGGAAAGCCTGATCCTGGCATCTTTGAGCACTGCCTTCAGCTGTTAAATCTCACAAAAGATGACGTCATCATGGTAGGAGATAATCCAAAAACAGATATTCTCGGCGCTTCTCGCGCTGGCATCCAAACCGTTTGGATCAATCGTCATGGCAAGAAAAATGAAACAGATGTGACACCAGATTATGAAATTAAAGACTTACACGAATTGTTTGATATTTTAAAATAAACCATAGGAAAAACACCCTTCTCCTGATCGAGATTGGGTGTTTTTTCGTTTTCGGCTAAACAATTGCTGCTAAACTTTGTGCTTGACGATCTAAGCCGCGTGCTGCTTCTCCTACATTCATGAATTCCTCGCTTGCTTGCTTGACAAGATCCCGGTTTGTAAACACGCTTGTCTTTGCACGGCTTGTTCCGTTGCTGACCTTTTCAACTTCTAAATGGATCGCCTTCACATAACGATCCACCTTTACAATCGCTTCCTTTGAATCTGTCGCAAGCTTACGGATTTCTGCCGCGACGACACTAAAGCCATTTCCATAGGAACCCGCATGCGCAGCTTCTATGGCCGCGTTCAATGCGAGCAGCTGTGTTTGGGAAGCGATACTGTTAATCGTTGTAGCAATTGAGCTGATCGACTCCACCTGCTCTGTTAACCCTTCTAGCAAACTCATATTTTGATCGGTTTCATTCGCGATATGTTCAAAAGAAGCATTTACACTTTGACTATGCTGGATGCCGATTTCCGCTCGCTCCATTAATTTTGCAGACATATCCTTTAGGTCTTCTACTACCTGCTTCATTGTGTTTTCTCTCTCCGTAATATCTGTTGCCACTTTCACGACAGCCACTACATTCCCCTCTTCATTGAGCACTGGTGTATACGTCGCTTCAAGCCATAAGGTGTCACCGTACTTCGTGATCCGCTGCACCTTTTCCTGAAACACTTGACCATTCTTCAAACGCTTCCAAAACATTTGATAACTTGTGTCTTCTGCAATATGCGGAGGACAAAACTGTCTATGCTTTAAACCAATCATTTCTTCCTTTGAATATTTCATGGCTTTTGCAAATATATCATTGACCCATAGGACCTTACCTGTGACATCAAATTCAATCATCGCCAGTGAGTGCTCTAGCGCACGAAGCACAGCTGATTGCTCCAATACTTGTGTTGATGAAGTGTTTGTTGTTTGAATCATCGCTTTCATTCCCCCAATTTGCCTCTCTCTAATAGTACATACTTACCCATACTTTCGTACTATCTAAACGTATCATTTGCGCAATTGGATCACTAGTAGAGAATTTTTTTCCATAAGAAAAAAGCCAGCAACCTCAATAGATGAGATCACTGACTGTTTCGTTTGCCTTCATTATTTTTTTGCTTCTGCGACTGCATGTTTCACAAAAGCTTCGAGGTCCATTGTTTCTGAATCTTGTTCCCCGTATTTTCTTACATTAACTGCGCCATTTTCTGCTTCTTGATCACCGACAACCAGCATGTACGGAATCTTTTGCATTTGCGCTTCTCTAATTTTGTATCCTATTTTTTCATCACGACTGTCTAGTTCTACACGCAGTCCTTCAAGCTGCAAACGTTCTTGCACTTTTTTCGCGTAATCTAGATGGACAGATGGTGAAACCGGGATGACTTGGAATTGTACAGGTGCCAGCCATGTTGGAAGAGCTCCTTTGTATTCTTCAATTAAGAAGGCAACGAAGCGTTCCATTGTGGACACAACTCCTCTATGAATGACAACTGGACGATGGTGTTTTCCATCTTCTCCGATATATGTGAGATCGAAACGCTCTGGAAGTAAGAAGTCTAGCTGTACAGTAGACAAAGTCTCTTCTTTTCCAAGAGCTGTCTTTACTTGGACGTCAAGCTTCGGACCATAAAATGCCGCTTCACCTTCTGCTTCATAGTAGTCATGTCCAAGCTCGTCCATTGCATCTTTCAGCATAGACTGTGCTTTATTCCACATTGCATCATCGTCGAAATACTTCTCAGTATCTTCTGGATCACGGTAAGATAAGCGGAATGTGTAGTCATTCAAGCCAAAGTCTTGATACACTTCTTCAATTAGGCGTACTGTACGAATGAATTCGTCTTTGATTTGATCTGGACGAACAAAGATATGAGCATCGTTTAATGTCATCCCGCGAACACGTTGAAGGCCGGATAAAGCACCTGACATTTCATAGCGGTGCATTGTACCAAGCTCTGCAATCCGAATTGGCAATTCGCGATAGCTATGCGGCTCGTTTTTGTAAATCATCATATGGTGCGGACAGTTCATTGGACGAAGGACAAGATCTTCGTTGTCCATTTCCATGACCGGGAACATATCTTCTTGATAATGCGCCCAGTGGCCTGATGTTTTATACAATTCTACACTCGCAAGAACGGGTGTATACACATGCTCATAACCAAGGCGTACTTCTTTATCAACAATATAACGCTCAATGACGCGGCGAATTGTTGCCCCTTTTGGCAGCCAGAGCGGAAGACCTTGGCCCACCTTTTGAGAGTTCGCAAACAGTTTCAATTCTTTTCCTAGTTTACGGTGATCGCGCTCTTTTGCTTCTTCAAGCAGACGTAAATGCTCGTTTAATTCTTCTTTGCTGAAGAAAGCTGTTCCGTAAATACGCTGAAGCATTTGGTTGTTACTGTCGCCTCTCCAGTAAGCACCTGCAAGGCTTAACAGCTTGAATTCTTTGATTTTCCCTGTAGACGGCAAGTGAATACCGCGGCATAGATCGAAGAATTCACCTTGCTCATAAATTGTGACGGCTTCGCCTTCTGGGATTGCTTCTAACAGCTCTAGCTTCAATTCATCGCCAATTGCTTCAAAGCGTGCTTTTGCTTCTTCTCTAGAAACTTCAATGCGCTCAATCGGCAAATTGCTGTTAATGATTTTTTTCATTTCTTTTTCAATCTTTGGTAAATCTTCAGGTGTAATCGCTACATCGATGTCAACATCATAGTAAAAGCCATTTTCGATGACAGGGCCTACGCCAAACTGGACGTGATGCTCTTTTCCATAAATGCGTTTGATTGCCTGTGCAAGCAAATGCGCTGTGCTGTGGCGCATAATATCGAGCGCTTCTTCACTCTTATCTGTGATGATCTCGATTGTTCCACTTTCTAACAGCGGCGTACGCAGATCTATTTCTTTGCCGTTCAATTTACCGGCAAGCGCTTTTTTCTTTAGGCCTGGGCTAATTGATGCCGCGATGTCTTCTGTTGTAGCTGTTTTGTCAAACTCCTTGACTGCTCCATCTGGAAATGTAAGTTGAATTTGTTCTGACATCTCTAGTCACTCCTTTTTTTGGCAATATAAAAACCCCGCCCCCTGGAAAGGGACGAGGTTGAATAAACGGAATCGTGGTTCCACCCTTTTTCCCGTATTTGCAGCTTGCTTTGTCAAAAGCAAATACGGCTTGTGGTTCAATAACGGGAATTCCCGTCAGCTATTACTAAATAGTTCACAGCTGATGTTCAAAGGTGGTAAAGCAAATGGTCCTCTGCTAGGAAGCTTTCAGCCACGGCTTCCCTCTCTTTAAGCGGGTGTTCATTTGTTCATGTCCTTATCAATACGGTCTCTGTATGAAGTTACACCGTATTATAAAACGTTTTTTCGTGAAAATCAAGAAAGCTTTTCACTTTTCTTTTCCAAATGACTAGGAACAAATTGAACATGCTGTTCCTGAAACGAATGAGGAGGGAATACCTCAACTCTTTCTTGAAAAATATTTTGAATGGTTTGCACCATCGAGTGACCTGTATCATCTGTAAATAGGTCAATCTTTTGTGGCGCAATGGATACAAGCGGTGCAATCAACTGCGAATCAATATACATTGGATGCTCTCTTACAAACTGTCTGTCTATGTATTGTTTTTGATCACGCTCAGAAGCGTACCGAAATTCCCAAATCATCAGGCGGTCCTGATGCACAACATGTACTTTTTCAAGCTTAGGTTCTCTTGACATCACATAGTCTCGAAGGGATTGAATAAAGTTTTGATATTCTTGTTCCATCTTATATTCTTCGATGGATACTTCAACATAGTTCTTCAGCCTTCTGTCATACGCTGAAAGCCTAAATGTCATAAATGAACCAATGGAAAAAACACCTTTCTGTAAAGAAATCGTCTCAAGCTCTTTTTTTAACAGATCCTCCCTCGGTGGGTCTTGATGAATTCCAGGAATATCATCTAGATCCCCTTTCATGATGCTATGGGCGATTGAAAGAATTTGGTGCTGCTCTTCTGGATCTTTAAATAAGTATGTGTTTTCAAGGATGCTGCGCATGCGTTCATTTTCTTTGCATTCCAAAAAAAAGTGAATCAGTAATGTCCGCACAATGTGCTCTATGGCTTCTCCTGATTTTTTCGCTTCTATGAGAAGCCGGTCTTTCCCTTGTTGAATCGAAATGTGATGCCGACTGTCCAAGTGTTCAGCAAGATGTAAAAAAGCGGCGGTATCATATTCATCTTCAAAGATTATTTCAAGCATGTTTGTCCCCCCTAACGACATCTGTTACATATATATGGGGGGAACATAAAAAATAGACGCCTAAAATAAATCAGGCATCTTTCTTTTTAAAATCAGTGGCACTGAGATAAAGATCAAATAAATCAAACAAACAATCGCTAAGGCGGCATAATTTCCGCTTACAAAGCTTGATCCAAGGACATTTAACGCCACAGTACCAGGTATTAACCCTAAAAAAGTCGCTGCCGCAAATGCACGATAATTCGCACGTGAAGCTGCTGCGGCATAACTGACAAAATCAAAGTGAATGGGTGCAATGCGTAATAAGAGGATATAAAGAAATCCATGCTCTTGAATACGGGACGTCACCGCTTTTAGCTTCCGATTGCTTGATTCGGTTTCCCGCTTGTTTGAACGGAAGGTTGAGGCAAGCAGGAAAGATCCTGTTGCACCTGCTGTCGCACCAGCTAAGGCATAAATGGTCCCAAGGACACTGCCGAATGCCAAACCTGCTGCTAGCGAAAAGACGGTGAGAGGGACAAGCACAAATGGACGAAAAAGTGATAAGAAAAGAAAGACAAAGGGAGCCAGCATCCCAAATTGAAGAATCCAATTCTTCACATCTTTCGGCGACAGTTGAAGATGCTGTTTGTTGAGCCACCATAGCACAGCAGCTACAACCCCAATCACGAGGAAAAGCAGCCATTTTCTTTTATTCATTGCATCCGCTCCCCTTCACGTGACCTATCTTTTTATAAATGACGGCGATTTTCCCCTTCAAGCAGAACTGGTTCAGCTAGGTAGAGAATACGTTCCATTAATCGAGCTGCCTTCACCTCTTCTTTTTCCCCGCGCTGTGAGTACGTAAAGTGATGCTTTAACTCATTCGGTGAGAAATTAGAAGAGAAAAAAGTCGGCAGCTGCTCTGCCATGCGGTATTGCAAGATTGTTCCTAAAAGTTCATCTCGTACCCAGCTTGTCATCGACTCTGCTCCGATATCATCAAGCATTAAAATTGGTGTTGATTTGACCATATTCAGCTTCTCTTCGAGTGTATGATCGGCTAATGAATTTTTTAATTCTCTCACAAATTCAGGCACGTATACAAGGAGAGATGGATACTCTTTTACCGCTAGCTGCTGCGCAATTGCTGCCAGAATAAATGTTTTTCCGACCCCAAACTTTCCATGTAAATAGAGGCCTTTTCCCTTACCAGTTTCATCATAACTTTGCAGGAATTGACCTACTTTTTGAATGACTTCTTGTCTTCCAACCACATTTAAATCAGCAAACGTCGCTTGAAGAACATTCTGCGGAATATACATGCTTTTCATAAGTTCTTGCTGTTTTTTCTGTCTATCAAGCCGCAGTTTGACAGGACAAGGGGAATATTCAATATCAATGCTTTGACCTTTGATCACAAGCTTCGGGTGATACCCGTCTAAAATGACATTTACATTCTCTTCCTCTAAGCAGTAAGAACAGCCCTTTGATTGTTGTACATATTCAAAGAGCCTGTTCAAGCTGCGATTGATCATGTCTTCTTGGATGTCCTCTTGATGCTCCTTTAAAAAAGCTTTTACATCTTCATCAGCTAGGACACTTTCTTTAATCTGATTGTATCTCACGCGAAAATCTACCCGCCCTTTTAGCTGATCAAATGAACGACCGATCGGTTTCATCTCCATCTCACCTCACATTAATGTGCATTGTACTTTTTCATATTATTAAACTGATCTAACAATTTTTCTTTTTCTCGTTCGAGGTCCTCTGTAGACAAGTTATCTGTCTGTTCTTTTGGCTGTTCTTTCGTTTCAACTTCTTTCATCCAGTCAGGCAGCTTCTCCTCACGGATCACTTTTCCTGATCCATATGATTGACGCTTATTTTTTTGCTGCGCCCATTCTGTCATTTGCCTATTCTCTTCTTTGGCAATTTTCATAGCAGCTGCCACTGTTTTGATTTTCTTTCGCACCCAGTGGGCGGCGATTTTCTGCATATATGTTTTGGACAGCTTCATATCGGTTTTTAGCAATGTATAGTAGATCAGGACATTCATGACCCCAGGCTCTAGCTGCTGCTCAAGCATAATATCTTCAACAATTCTTAAGTCTGCATACGTCGGCTCAATGCCATCTGCCATATCTTTTAGAAGCTCTCTAGGCGAAATATGATCAAGCTTTTCAATCAATTTCGCATCAGGTGCATCTGCACCTGAATTTTGCGTGACATTGTGACGTAAATGTCTTGGCTGTTTTTGATCAATCAGCTTCGGCTGTTCGCCTCTGTATTCAATTTGATACCAGTCTCTCGCTGCTTTTCGCAGATCCTCAGTTGATATCATCTGATCTGAACCACAGGCACCTGCGACAATATTTTGCATTTGCAGCGGGGTGATGCCATAGACGACCGCTAACTTCTTAATTGTCTCTTTCACCTGCTTTGTCAAAGCTTTTCTCGGAATCATCATATCCGACATGCCTGCTAACAATAGATCAAAATCAAAAGATTCATCTGAAAGCGGTGCAGGCTGACTTGAGCCAACTGTCACATATTCGTAGCCCTCGTCAAGCGATGACGCCTGATTGATTTCCTCTGTCATCTTGCGCTCTCCTGGCTGCAAGACGTGAAACACTTCTTCAAACGATCGGGAGATGTTCTTTGCATCAGCAGGAACTCCTGGATAAGAAAAATAATCACGAAGCTGCATATATTTTGCTTTCTCTACCCGATGATACAAAAGGACATTCAGCATACCGTCTTGGAAAAATTCATCCGGTCTCAGCGGCGGCACGAGCTCATATGTAAACAGTCTGCCTTCTTCCGTTTCCTGTTCATATGTGCGGAGTAATCCGATCGCTTCAAGCTTTAAGCGCTCCTCAAAAATATCATTTAAATTCGTTTGCAGCATCACCATCAGCTGACGGTGAGGTGCGGGTTTCCCCCACATTCGATTTTGTTCCAGCTCTCCCCACAGCGTCATGTATAAACTGAAAGCGGACATGCCAATAAGCGGCTGATATAAAAGAGTAATAAGCTGTCTATCGATGTCACCGAGCAATGAAGCGCTTTTGACGACATACGGATCGACGGCTAGCACTTCCTTCCAATGCTCTGTCATATGCTGATCCTCCCTTAATACGGTTGTCTTCATTGTACACTCTTTTTGCGTTTTACGCTTTACGCAGGAAAAAGAGCATGAAGAATCTTCAGCTCTTTTTTAGCGTTCTTTCTTTAATAAATCTTTTAATTCATCAATAAATACATTGATATCTTTAAATTGACGATATACCGACGCAAACCTGACGTAAGACACTTCATCAATTTTCGCCAGCTCGTCCATTACCATTTCCCCAACAAGCTCGCTTTTCACCTCTGACATGCCTTGGTTACGCAATTCCTTCTCGATGTTAAAGCAGACATCCTCGAGCTGTTTTAAAGCGACAGGACGTTTTTCACACGCTTTGATGAGGCCTCTTAGCATCTTTTCCCGGCTGAATTCTTCTCGAATTCCTTCTTTTTTCACGACAATCAATGGCAATTCTTCTAATTTTTCAAACGTCGTGAAGCGATATTGACAGCTTTCACACTCTCTTCTCCGACGGATGGACTTCCCTTCATCTACTGGTCTTGAATCAAGCACCCTTGTGCCAAGGTGCTGACATGTGGGACATTTCATTTCATCAGCTCCGATCTCTTCTTGGAAGTTGTTTGTCTAGTTCTTTATAGAGGGACAAAACAGCCTTTTGACTGTAGCCAAAGTCTGTTGGCAGTGCTGTTTCTGTTGTCACATTAAAATCGACAGCTGTTTCAAAAGGACGAATTGAAATGACAGTCGCCACGAGAAAAGCTTTTTTCGGCGTTCGTATGTTTGCGCTGATTTCACCTCGTTCTGCTGAAACAGATGTCACTTGATAGGAATCGTTTCTTGAAAGAACGGCTTCTACCGCTTGAAAAACTTGAGTTTGTGTCGATTTGTAGTAATGGCTTTTCAGCTCTGACACTGGATGATGGTCAGATGTTTCTGTATGATTTGAAATGAATCGTTTGAGCTTTTGTCCTAAAGTCATACACGTATCCCCTTTGTCATAAACCCTCTTCTTTATTTTATAAAAAAAACCTTTGTTTTCCTAGAACAAAAGTATAGACAGGTTGGATCATGCTGAATGCCCGTGTATGGAACAAATATAAAAAGGAGCATAACACAAAGGCATTTAATGCTTTTGGCCAGCTCCCATTGCAATCTTTTTTATGTTTACAGTGCTTTGGCTTGCGCCTGTTTCACTTGTACAGGTCCCATGCCTCGAGGAATTTCGATGTTTTCTCTTGTTTCAGCACCTAGTTCATCTCCGATATGATCTGCTGCAATATTCGGATCTAGATCGCCGCAAGTATAAACATCTATGCTCGCATAACCATGTTCAGGAAAGCTGTGAATTGTCAGATGAGATTCAGAAATAATGACAACTCCACTTACTCCTTGAGGTGCAAATTTGTGAAAAGCAACCTCTCTTACTTCAGCTCCTGATTTCAAAGCTGCATTTACAAACGTTTTTTCAATAAAATCCATGTCGTTCAGTTTATCACAGTCGCATCCCCATAACTCGGAGATAACGTGACGTCCGATTGTTTCCATCATGGACCCCCCTTAAACAAGAATGAAAGAGTGAAGTTCTAAGCAGCCGGACCGGACATATACCACGGGGGAAAGTTAGTCCAAAGAGGTCCTAACCCTTTAAGTATACCCGAATGAGTCTGCGAACAAGAAGTTCACGAAAAATAGTATACTTTGTTTAGACCCATTTTGCAAGCTGTGTTTTTAGTGGGATTTTCTCTCATTTCTTGAAAAGGGACGTTCAGTCTTCTTCATTTCAAACAGCTGAAAGCTCTTTCATCTGTGAACCAACAAACTTTACAAGATCAACCACTCTGCAAGAATAGCCCCATTCATTGTCATACCATGCAAGAACTTTTACTTTTCTGCCTTCCATCACCATCGTTGTGAGTCCATCAACGACAGCAGAATAAGGGTTTGTGTTAAAGTCTGTGGAGACAAGTGGTTCATCGGTGTAATCTAATATGCCAGCAAGAGATGTTTTTGAAGCCGTTGCAAAGGCAGCATTGACCTCTTCTGCCGTGACATCTTTTTTCAAGTCGACCACAAGATCAACCATCGACACATTTGAAACCGGTACGCGAAGTGCAAGTCCATGTAATTTCCCTTTCATGTGCGGCAGCACTAAAGAAAGCGCTTTAGCGGCACCCGTCGTCGTTGGAATGATGGACTGGGCACATGCTCTTGCCCGGCGCAAATCCTTGTGGGGGTTGTCGATATTTTTTTGATCATTTGTATAAGCATGAACCGTTGTCATTAAGCCGTTGTCGATGCCAAATTCATCATCTAACAGCTTGACAACTGGTGCTAAGCAGTTTGTTGTACAAGATGCGTTTGAAATAACGACGTGCTTTTCAGGATCAAGATCATCCTCATTGACACCCATTACAATTGTAACGTCTTCATTTTTACCTGGAGCTGTAAGTACGACCTTTTTCGCTCCGGCATCTATATGGCCCATCGCTTGATCTTTTGAATTAAATTTCCCTGTTGCTTCGATCACGATATCAATCCCAAGCTCTCCCCATGGAAGCTGCTTTGGGTCTCTATTATTGAGCAAAAGCACTCTTTTGCCATTGACAATCAACGCGTCATCTTCTGCTGTCACATCGCATTCGTAACGTCCATGATTTGTGTCATATTTAATTAAATGTGCTAGCGTTTCGGCAGGATAGCTTGCGTTCACCGCTACAATTTGAATTTGATCATCAAGCATTGCTTTTCTGAAGACCATGCGTCCAATTCTGCCAAACCCATTGATCGCTGCTTTTACCTTCATGAACAGGTCACTCCTCTATTATGTGTTATACTCAATAAATTTATTTATGAAATTAGTATATCACATTAGAATGTAATTGCCAGTATATAAACGTATATTTTCAAAAAAGGGCTGTTCTTTGCAATGAAATTGACGAAAAAAGCATAAAAAAAGAAGAGTACTGTATGTACTCTTACTTATCTGTATGTTCCCATTCGTTTAATATGTTCTCTAATTGCTTTCTCATAAAAGCAAGATCTTTTGTGTTTTCTATCACACGGTCTGCTTTTTGGCATTTTTCCTCAAGAGGCTGCTGGGAGTGAATGCGATTCAGTGCTTCTTCCTCGCTCAGGTCGTTTCGATTCATGAGCCGCGACAGCTGCAATTCAGGCGTCGTGTACACAACGATGATGCGGTCGACTAGCCCTTCCAGCTTGCTCTCGAATAGGAGCGGGATATCAAGCACAACAAATGTTTCATTGTTGCTCACCCCTTCATCACGCTGCTCGAGCATTTCTTTTCTGACTTCAGGATGAACGATGGCATTGAGCTTTTTTCTTTTCTCTTCATCAGAAAAAATGATCGCTCCAAGCTGCTGCCGGTTCAGTTCACCATTTGGCAGAAGAACCTCTTCACCAAAAGTTTGAACGATTTGATGAAGGGCAGCCGATCCTTTAGAAACCGCTTCTTTTGCAATGATATCAGCATCCACCACCCGAATGCCTTTCTCTTTTATCATCTGCGAGACTGTGCTTTTTCCGCTAGCAATCCCGCCTGTTAATCCAATGACGAGCGTCAATTCGTTTCCTCCTTTACAGCTTCCACACCCCAATTAAAATGAGCAACAGCCCTGGTAAGCATGCGAGTTTATCGATCCAGCGCCAATTGGCCAAATAATGACCTGCACGCAGTCCGATGCATACAAAAAGAGAACTCATCACAGCGACCGTGATGCTCATGACAATTGGAGAAAAACCAAGAATCGCTGCACCAATCCCTGCACCAAATGCATCGATGGATAAAGCAATTCCAAGAAGCACCGCTTCCATTCCATTAATGGTGCCAGAGCGGTCAATATCTGCACTTGTAGGCTTTCGCAAAATATGAATGACAAGCCCAAGAGACTGCACTTCTACATTGAGAAGTGTTTTTTCATGAAGGAGCAAATCACGCTCTTTCGCTGGTTTATAAAATTGATACAGAACCCAAAGTCCGATGGCAATTAAAATGCCTCCACCCAGTTTATCTGTCACTGAGACAGGGAGGAATGTCGTGAGCAGGCTGCCAATCAGCATGGAAATGAGCAACACAATTCCTGAACAGCAAGCAATAATAACGATGGCTTTAAATGGAATTCTCATCTTGCGAAGACCATACGTAAAACCTACAGAAAAGCTGTCAATGCTGACGGCAATAGCTAAAAACAGAAGCGAAAACGAAATCATACCTGTACTCTTCCTTTCTGTTCATGCAACGATGATCAAGAGTCTCTAGCGTCCTTAGACTCTTCTTCACTATATGAAGAGCAGGTGGGCTGTGTGTCAGTCTACACCTTGCTGAAAAAAGAATGTTTTTTATCGTATGCATGGCAAAAAGGAAGCATGCTGACGGCTTACTTTTATGAAGGGCGTTTTTGGCAGGTCACACAAAAATGAGTGCCGCGCCCTCCAACCACTGTTTTTTCTATGATACTTCCGCACGTCTGGCAAGGTTCTCCCCGCCGGTCATATACAAGAAGCTGTAATTGAAAAGTCCCAATATCACCTTGTGAATTGATGTAGGAACGAATGGTGCTACCTCCTGCATCAACAGCCACTTGAAGCGTGTCAATAATATGTTTGTGGAGCACCTTACAAGATGCAAGACTTAGCTGATTCGCTTTTGTTTCTGGATGAATGCCTGATTTAAACAGCACTTCATCTACATAAATATTTCCAAGGCCAACCACAATCTTTTGATCAAGTAAAGCCGTTTTGACCACGCGGGAGGTTTTCTTTAATTGCTCCCATAAATAGTCTGGTGTAAATGAGTCTGAAAAAGGTTCATATCCCAGCTGTGATAGCGGAAGTTCTTTTTCTTCTTCGCCTGGCTGAAATAGATGCATCGTCCCAAATTTACGGACATCATGATACCGAAGTTCGGTACCATCTGTGAACGTAAAGACGACGTGTACATGTTTATCATAAGGCTCACCAGTTTCATGTACACGGTATTTCCCTTCCATTCTTAAATGGGAGACCATCACATAGTGGTCTAAATGAAAGAGTAGAAACTTCCCTCTTCTTTCAATGGTTTGAATGGTTTCTCCTACCATCCTTCTAGCGAACTCTTCCGGTTCCCCAGGACGTTTGATGATATTTGGCCATTTGATATCGACCGTTTCAATCGTTTTTCCTTTGACTAACCGCTGAAGAGTGCGCCGGACGGTCTCAACCTCTGGTAATTCCGGCATGCTCCTCGCTCCTTTTTCTCTCTCTTTATTTTGCGTCGTACCAAGATGGGCCTGAAGCGAAATCGACTTTTAGCGGCACATCGAGCTGAAGTGCGCTTTCCATGACTTCAGGGACGATTTTTTCTAATATGGCGATTTCTTCTTTTGGCGCTTCAAAGATCAGTTCATCGTGCACTTGCAATAACAGATTTGCCTGCAGATTCTCTTCTTTTAACTTTCGTGCCATATCAATCATCGCTTTTTTGATGATATCGGCGGCACTGCCTTGGATCGGTGTGTTCATTGCCGTTCTTTCCGCAAAGCTTTTCACATTAAAATTACGGCTTGTGATATCTGGGATATATCGTCTACGTTTAAGAAGCGTGGTCACATATCCTTTTTGTTTTGCTTCCTGCACGATGTCCTCCATATAGGTTTTCACGCCTTTAAAGCTTGTTAAATAACGGTCAATGAAGGCCGCTGCTTCTTTTCTTGTAATCCCAAGATTTTGAGACAGTCCATAATCACTAATTCCATATACGATTCCGAAGTTGACAGCTTTGGCCTGTCTTCTCATAGAGGAAGTCACTTCTTCTTCTGAGACATGGAACACATCCATGGCTGTTTTCGTGTGAATATCCATATCTTGCGTAAAGGCTTCAATCAAGTTCTCATCTTGAGAAATGTGCGCGAGTACACGCAGCTCAATTTGAGAATAGTCAGCTGCAAACATGAGCCAGCCTTCTTTTGACGGAACGAATGCTTGACGAATCTTTCGGCCTTCTTCTAAACGAATCGGGATGTTTTGAAGGTTTGGATCTGTTGAGCTTAGTCTTCCTGTTTGTGTAAGTGCCTGATTAAATCTTGTGTGCACTTTATGCGTATCTTTGCGCGTCACTTTCATTAAGCCTTCCACATAAGTAGATTGCAGCTTTCCTATTTGACGGTAATGCAGAATGGACCGAATAATTTCGTGCTTGTCTTCAAGCTTTTCAAGGACATCCGCAGACGTAGAGTAGCCGGTTTTGGTCTTTTTGATAACAGGCAGTCCTAATTTTTCAAATAAAATCACACCAAGTTGCTTCGGTGAATTGATGTTAAATGTTTCTCCTGCTAACCGATGAATGGTTTCTTCATATTCCTTCAGCTTCTTCGTGAGTTCTTCACCCATTTTCTGAAGACGTTCAACATCCACTTTTACCCCAAGAGATTCCATTTCACCTAAGATGAGGGCAAGTGGCAACTCTAAATCTTCATACAGCTCATGCTGGTCATTTTTTTCTAACGCTTCAAGGGTCAAATCATGCAGCGCAGAGATCGCTGCTGCTTTTCTTCCAAGATGGTCTTTTAGCTCTTCTTCAGGTGGAATCGCCTGTTTCGCTCCTTTTCCGTAAATTTTTTCATCGGAAAGGGCAATGTTCAGGCCATATTCCTTCGCCACACTTGCAACGTCCTCATAGGATTTCTGCGGATTGACCACATAGGAAGCGAGCAGGACATCGTTATCGACACCTTTAAGATCGACATCATGCCATCTGAGGGCAACAACCGCTCTTTTGGAATCAAAGACCCATTTCTTCTTCGTTTCATCCTGTACCCATTGTTTAAATGCTTCAGATTGCAGAGCATCTTCTTTTGTCATAAAAAATGCACCGTTCTCATTATGGATCGCAAACCCTATCAAATCGGCTTCGTGATAATTGTCTCCTAGCTGTTCTACCACAAGTGCAGCGTGATCTGTCAGCATGTCCTCCGTGACATCTGTCATTTTCTTCACGTCTAGTTCGTCTATTTCTACTGGTTCATCTGATTCTGGCGCTTCTCCTAAACGCTCTAGCAGCGTTTGAAAGCCCAGTTCTTTATAAAGCGAGATGACCTGCTCCATGTGAGGACCTTCATAGGCGAGCTCTTTGCTTGATACATCTATTGGTGCTTCTACGAGAATCGTCGCCAGCTTTTTACTCATCACCGCTTGTTCTTTATATTCTTCAAGCTTTTCTTTTAGCTTTTTCCCGCTGACTTCGTCAATATGATCAAGCAGATTTTCAAGCGTTTCAAACTGTTTTAGTAATTTGATCGCTGTTTTTTCACCAACACCAGGCACGCCAGGAATATTGTCTGATGAGTCTCCCATCAGCCCTTTCATGTCGATGATTTGATCTGGCCTGAGTCCGTATTTCTCTTCAATATGTGCCGGTGTGTAATATTCTACTTCTGTGATACCTTTTTTCGTAATGGCTACTGTTGTATGGTTTGTTGAAAGCTGCGTTAAGTCTTTATCTCCTGAGAAGATCTTGACCTCAAAGCCGTCCTTTTCTGCCTCTACAGCCAGTGTGCCGATAATGTCATCCGCCTCGTATTGCGGAAGCTCGTACCTTTTCACTTGATAAGCATCTAATAGCTCACGGATGAATGGCATTTGTTCTGATAGTTCTGGCGGAGTTTTTTGTCTTCCGCCTTTATATTCCTTAAAGGTCTCGTGACGGAAGGTGGTTTTACCCGCATCAAATGCTACGAGCATATGAGTCGGCTTCTCGTCTTCCAGCATCTTCATTAAGATCATCGCAAAGCCATAAATGGCATTTGTATGTACGCCTTTATCATTGGATAATAGCGGTAAAGCAAAAAAAGCTCGATAAGCGAGGCTGTTTCCATCCACAAGTACTAATTTCTTTTGATCTGTCATCTTTTAATCCTCCATCGACTGAGCCGGCTCAGCCGTCTCTTTCGCACATTGTATGTTCATTTTATCAAAGTTTATTTTGAAAAGAAAATAGACGAGCCTGCATAAAAAAGGGACGAAAACAACAAGTGTTTTCGTCCTTCCAAAATTGGCTCCTTGGATGAAGGGGTTCCTATTCATCCTACCAATGATTGATTAACAAAACATGAATTCATTGTAAAGATCATGTAAATTTTAACGCCACTTTCCATTCTTCTCTATTTTGACTTTAAACTCACGGTAAACGTCGTCCCTTTGCCTTGTTTGCTATGAACAGAAATCGTTCCTTCATGTGCTTCGACAAGGTGTTTGACAATGGCAAGACCAAGCCCTGTACCGCCTGAGTTTCTACTTCGATCTTTATCAATTCGATAAAATCTCTCGAATATTCTTGGAATCTCACTCTTTTTCATACCGATCCCTGTATCTGCTACATCAAATTCATAGCTGTCTTTCCTCTGTCTTGCTGTGATCGTGACACTTCCTCCCTCTGGTGTATAGGTGAGGGCATTATTGATCAGGTTGAGGAAAATTTGTTTTAATCTCAGCGGATCTGCCATGACATAGACCGGCTCTTTCGGGACACGCACTTGTAGGTCAATGCCTTTTTCAGCAGCCTTTTGTTTTAGCAGCACTTCAATCTCTTGAATGATTTCTGTCGCATTGGCTTCTTGAATATTCAGCTTAAAATGCTGCTGTTCAATTTTCGAGAGATCAAGTAAGTCTTGGATGAGCGTTTCTAAACGAATACTCTCTTTTAGGATGATGGACAAAAATTGTGTGAGCGCTTCTTTGTCGTCAATAGCACCATCAAGAAGTGTTTCAGAAAAGCCTTTGATGGACGTGATCGGTGTCTTTAATTCATGTGACACGTTAGCGACAAAGTCTTTTCGCATCTGTTCTAGTTGCTTTGTTTCTGTTACATCATGAAAGACAAGAACAATTCCTTTCCATTCATCGTCTGTACTTAAGATCGGAACACCATCGACTTGAAAATAACGGCGCTCGATGTCAACAGCGAGACGTAAAAACTTTCGGACCTTGGTTTCTGTCATGAAAATTTCGTCTATTAACTCAATAATCTCTTCATGGGTAAAGGCTTCATGATACAGCTTGTGCATGTAAATATGTTTTTGCACTTTGAATTGCTTGCGGAATGTTCGATTGACTAAGTGAATATAGCCCATTTTATCAATCAAAATAATCCCCGCTCCGATGTTTTCAATGACTGTTTGCAGACGATCTCGCTGCATTTCGCCAGCGCTTGTCATGTCTTGAAGACTTTCTGCCAGACGTTTCATTGATGTATTGAGTTCACTTGTTTCAATGATCAGCTCTTCATAGTTATTTGTATCATAGTTCCCTCGTTCAAGCTGTTTGGCCACCTTTGTGGCATAATCAATCGGCTTTACATACTTCATCGACATGCGATAGCCAAAAAAGACGATGATAATGATGGCCGAACCAAGACAAAAGGCTAATGCAAGCCAGAGCTGGCCGTCAATCTCATTCAAAGGCTGGAATGAAGCATGAAGAAATAAATATCCCGCCGGTTCGTTTTGTTTCATCATTGGAACTGCATAATGAAACAGCGCATCTTTCTCATCCTCAATGAACGTTCCTTTTGTTTGGAGCTGCTCATTTTCCAGCATGTTTAAAATGACGGCTCTTTGTTCTGCTTGACCCGTTGTATGTATGATATTCCCCTTCACGTCCACAATCGACGCATTCATATCGAGATGCTGCTTTGCTTGATTGAGAATCTTCTTGTTTTGCTCCGCGTTCAAATCTTCAACATTCATTGAAGAAAGGAGAAAACTCGATTCCTTTTCCATTCGTTCGGTTAATTTTGTTTCATAGAAAATATGAAACATATGATCCAAGAAAAGACCAAGCGCAACAAACACAATAAACAGGAGAAAAATGAGCCCAGAAAAAAGGCGGGTTCTCACTTTACTCATTTGGCTTTGGCTCCTCCAATTTGTAGCCTAAGCCTCGAATGGTTTTAATATATGTTGGTTTTTTCGTGTTCTTTTCAATTTTGTCCCGCAAGTGGCTGATATGCACATCCACAATACGAGTATCACCTGCAAAGTCATAATTCCAAACCGCACTTAACAATAGATCACGCGTCAAGACACGGCCTTTATGCTTAGCCAAATAAAGAAGCAGTTCAAATTCCTTTGGCGTGAGCTCTAGACGTTCTTCTTGGAAATAGACTTCGTAATGTTCAGGTAAAATGCGCAGGTCTCCAATTTTGATTTGGTCTGCAATGATCTCTTCCTTCTCTTCTTGCACGGGAGCCGGCTGAGATTGCTGTGCTCTTCTCAAAATGGCTTTTACCCGAGCACCCACTTCTCTAGGACTGAAAGGTTTTGTCATGTAATCATCGGCTCCAAGTTCAAGACCGAGCACCTTATCAAATTCATCGTCCTTTGCTGTCAGCATTAAAATAGGGAACATCATTTTTTGAATTCTCAGTTGTTTGCACACTTCAATGCCATCCATTTTCGGAAGCATTAAATCAAGCACAATTAGATCAGGCTGTTCACTTGCTGCTTTTTCAAGCGCTTCTTCTCCGTCTCTTGCTGTGACGACATCGTAGCCCGCCCTTTCAAGGTTATAGCTTAGAAGTGTTACAATTGATTCTTCATCATCCACAACTAATATTTTTTTATTCATGTTGTGCCTCCAATTAGTGATTTCCCCTGCATCCGTTTTTTTGTATCTTATGTGAAAAGCGAGAAGTCATGCTTTCTCTTTCATTTTAACGAAAGCTTAACAAGAGAACAATTTAAAATTTCGACAAGATTGGTTTTGTAAACAAAAAGAAGACTCCTCATACGAGAAGCCTTCTCAGCGTGTAGACAAACCCTCGCATTCGGTGTCAGTCCTGCGCGCTGGTGCTCACGAATGTCAAATTCGCTCCGCGCCAGTACTCGCCCTTCCTAGACTGCAAAGGTTTTCTATCACGCTGAAAAGAAGACAAAGGGCTAAAATAAACAACATTTTAGCCCTTTGTCAACAATCTGAAAGAAGACTTCTCTTACGAGAAGCCTTCTTTTTTATTCATATTAAGACAATACTTTCATGACGTTCTTTACAGATTCAACAGAACGGTCAAGCTGACTTCTTTCTTCTTCTGTCAGCTCAAGCTCGATGATCTGCTCAAGGCCGTTTCCACCTACGATTGTTGGAACTCCAAGGTAAATGCCTTCGTAGCCATATTCACCTTCAAGGTATGCAATCGTCGGCATGACGCGGCGTTGATCTTTTAAGATCGCCTCAACCATTTCAACGAGTGAAGCAGCAGGTGCATAATACGCACTACCGTTACCTAATAGGTTGACGATTTCACCGCCGCCTTTTCTTGTTCTTTCAACAATTGCATCAATTCGCTCTTTAGGAATTAATGTTTCCAGCGGGATACCGCCTGCATAAGAGTAACGTACAAGAGGAACCATGTCGTCCCCATGTCCGCCAAGAACAAAGCCCGTCACATCTTTCACAGATAGGTTTAATTCTTGAGCAACGAACGTACGGAAACGTGCTGTATCAAGAATTCCTGATTGTCCGATGACTTTTTCTTTTGGTAATCCTGATTCTTTATAAACTGCATATGTCATTGCATCAACAGGGTTTGTTAACACAACAATGATCGCTTCTGGAGAATATTTAACGATTTCACGTGTCACACTGCGCATGATTTTTTCATTTGTTGACACGAGGTCGTCACGGCTCATTCCCGGCTTTCTTGCAATTCCTGCCGTAATGACCACGACATCAGAACCGGCTGTATCTTCGTAGTTAGAAGTTCCTGTAATATTCGCATCGAAGCCTTGAACAGGGCTTGCTTCCAGCATGTCAAGTGCTTTCCCTTTTGTCGGGTTCTCAAGCTGAGGGATATCCACTAATACGACATCCGCTAATTCTTTTTGAGCTGTTAGAAATGCTGTAGTTGCTCCAGTAAAGCCTGCTCCGATGACAGATACTTTTTTACGCTTGTTTGCCATTTCCTTTTTCCCCTTTAACTTTAAAGTTTAAGAATCAAGACAAGTTTTTGATGAGCTCGTCAGCAAACTCAGAACATTTCACTTCTGTTGCACCATCCATTAATCTAGCAAAATCGTACGTGACGACTTTAGATGCAATTGTTTTTTCAACAGATTGAATCACTAGATCAGCAGCTTCTTGCCATCCAAGGTGCTCAAGTAAAAGCACGCCTGATAGAAGAACAGAAGATGGATTCACTTTATCAAGACCAGCATATTTCGGTGCTGTTCCGTGAGTCGCTTCAAAAATAGCGTGTCCTGTTTCGTAGTTGATGTTTGCACCAGGTGCGATACCAATTCCACCAACTTGTGCTGCAAGTGCATCAGAGATGTAGTCTCCGTTTAAGTTCATTGTTGCGACAACATCGAACTCAGCTGGACGAGTTAAAATTTGTTGAAGGAAAATATCTGCAATGCTGTCTTTGACAATGATTTTGCCAGCAGCTTCTGCTTCACTTTGCGCTTTGTTTGCCGCATCTTTTCCATCTTGTTCTACAATACGATCATATTGTGCCCATGTAAAGACTTTGTCGCCGAACTCTTTTTCAGCCACTTCGTAGCCCCAGTTTTTGAAGGCTCCTTCTGTAAATTTCATGATGTTTCCTTTGTGAACAAGTGTCACAGATTTACGGCCTTGGTCAATCGCATATTGGATCGCTGCTCTGACAAGACGAGATGTTCCTTCTTCAGAAACTGGTTTGATTCCGATACCTGATGTTTCTGGGAAACGGATTTTATTCACACCTAATTCGTTTTTCAAGAAGTCGATTAACTTCTTCACTTCGTCTGATCCTTTTGCATACTCAATTCCTGCATAGATGTCTTCAGTGTTTTCACGGAAGATGACCATGTCTGTGTCTTCTGGACGTTTCACAGGAGATGGTACGCCTTGGAACCAGCGAACTGGACGTAAGCATGTGAATAAATCAAGCTCTTGTCTTAGTGCTACGTTCAATGAACGGATTCCTCCGCCAATTGGTGTTGTCAGTGGTCCTTTGATCGCGATTAAATATTCACGAATGTCTTCAAGTGTTTGCTCTGGAAGCCACTCGCCAGTTTTATTGTAAGCTTTTTCACCTGCATATACTTCTTTCCAAGTGATTTGCTTTTCACCTTTATATGCTTTTTCTACAGCTGCTTCAAGAACTCTTGATGCTGCTTTCCAAATGTCAGGACCGATTCCGTCCCCTTCGATAAACGGGATAATTGGATTATTTGGTACATTCAATACGCCGCCAGTAACTGTAATTTTTTCGCCTTGTGACAATGATATTACCTCCCAGGTTATGTAGTGAATATTTGAAACTTCCAAGCTTGATGTCTGCAAGCCAAGAAGTTTTTCACATGATTCGTTTTTTGTTGATATGGAGGCTGATTGGTTTAGATGGATCAGCCTCCACTATTCTATAAACATTAGTCTCTTTCACTGATCGGAACAAACGTTTGAAGATCTGGTCCAATATAGTCAGCTCTTGGACGGATCAGACGGTTGTTATCATATTGCTCTAAAATGTGAGCAATCCATCCAGAGAATCGGCTGATCACGAAAATTGGTGTAAACAAGTCATGATCAATCCCAAGACTGTGATAGACAGAAGCAGAATAAAAATCAACATTTGGTGGAAGATTTTTCTCTGATGTCACGATTTCCTCTGCGCGTACAGACATTTCATACCATTTTGGCTCGCCTGTGAGATTTGTTAAGCGCTGGCTCATTTCTTTTAAATGTTTTGCACGCGGGTCACCCTGGCGGTAAACGCGGTGGCCAAAGCCCATGATTTTCTCTTTCTTCTCTAGCTTACCATGAATATAGGAATCTACGTTTTCAACTTCGCCAATTTCTGACAGCATCTTCATTACGCCTTCATTTGCGCCGCCATGAAGTGGTCCTTTCAATGCGCCGATAGCCGCTGTTACACCAGAGTAGATATCTGATAGTGTAGCAACACATACACGTGCTGTAAATGTCGATGCGTTTAATTCGTGATCCGCATGTAGAATGAGCGCTTTATCAATCGCTTCAATTTCTACTGGTGAAGGCTCTTCGCCGTTTAGCATATATAAGAAGTTTGCAGCATAGCTGTATTCTTCTTTTGGCTGTACAGGCTCAAGTCCCTTTCGAATACGTGAGAATGCAGCGACAAGTCCAGAAATTTTCGCTTGTAAGCGAATGGCTTTTCTGTAATTCGCTTCTTTGTCCATAATCTCTGATTCGTCATCAAGTAAACCTAATAAGGATACCGCTGTACGAATCGCAGACATTGGATGAACCCCATCCAGCGAATAAGATTTAAAGTGCTCAATGATCTCTTGCGGAATATGAGCATTTTCATTGAGCTGCTGCTTTAACTCGCTTAGCTCCTGCTCATTCGGCAGCTTTAAGTGCCATAACAGGTAGACAATTTCTTCGAAAGTCGCTTTTTCAGTTAAATCATCGATATTGTACCCTACATAAGTAAGAGTATCATCAATAATTGAGCTTACGGATGAAGTTGTTGCCACGATACCTTCAAGACCTCTTGTTGCTGTCATGTTCAATCTCCCCTTTTTAAAAAGATTCCCCTTCGTTGCAAAATTCTCGCTTTTTGAAAGCGCTATCCAACCAAAATAGGCTGGCAGGTTTAGAAAAGAAAATGCTTACATTTACCTATACGGTTAGAGCGCTTTTAGCCTCATATCTCGTGTTTGATCAATGAGTTCAAAATTAAGCCTATTCCCATTATAAACAATAATCAGACATTTGTTAAATGTTTAACTATAATTTTTTTTGATATTTTTTTTTCCAGCCTTCCGGTTCGGGCATGGAATAAAGGGATTTTGCTTCTTTTAATATATTTAATTATGTTTTTTTGCAAAAGCTCACGTCAGAAAAAATATCAAAAGAAAGTGGCATGAGCCACTCTCTTTTTAACCGCTGAAAAATTTCACTGCTTGCATCGCTAAATAGGCAATTCCAGCACCAATCAGCGGGCCAACAGCCACACCTTTGAATAAGCTGACTGCCAAAATCGTACCGAATACAAGTGCTGCGGTGATATGCGGATCGTTTTCGAGTAGCACAATGCCGTTTTTTGCAATTAATGCTACTAATATACCCGCTCCGAGTGCAATCCAAGCATAAGAGGATTTCATTGCTTCTCCAAGCTGTTTAAATCCAATGTCCCCTGTTGCGATCGGTACAAGCACTGCGATCGTGATGACCGTCACACCCCAATTGATACCTTTTGATTGCAGAACCGGGAAAATTTTTTGATCTAATCCAATGAGTTTAATCGCAATCAGCACAGAAACCGCTAAAATTAACGAATTGTTCTTCGCTATGAGTGCAATGACGAGTAAAAGAATTAAAAATAAATTGGCTTGAGTGAACATATGCCGCCCCTTCCTTTCTTTTTATTGCGACCTTTTCATATTACTAATCTTTTTGAATAAAATGAAGTATCGGACATGCTTGTTTTTTGGAGGGGATTGTGTGAATCACACGTATGTGGCCATTTTTTTGCGAAGTTTGATGATTTTCAGCATCGCCGTTTGTGCGGTTGTTTTTTTATATCAGTCTTTTCCGTTTTTATATCCATTTTGGATTGCATTTGCCGTGTCGTGTTTGATTCATCCAGCCGTATGTAAAATCGAAAACATGACCGGGATGCCAAGAGGTTTTGTTGTCATCATTGTGCTATTACTCTTTTTAGTGGTAGCAGCCGGATTCATGACACTTTTAGTAGCGGAAATCATTTCAGGAAGTGCTTATTTAGCAAAGGTACTTCCAGGTCATCTTGACCAAATGATTGGGATCGTGGAACGTTTTTTCACAGATCAGATTTTGCCTTTATATCATGATTTGACTGCTCAATTTAATACTCTTCAAGCAGGTCAAAAGGAATCGATTTTAGGACAAATCCAAGCACTTGGTGACGAAGCAGCGGCAAAAATCGGGACTTTCCTTTCAAAAACTCTTGAATTCATTCCAGCTTTTTTAGGTCTTTTGCCTGATGCAGCAGCGACGCTTTTATTTTCCGCACTAGCGACTTTTTTTATCACAAAAGATTGGTTTACGTTAAAAAAATATGGTTCTCGTATCTTTCCCGCCAAATGGATGCTTCATACACGTGCCATTTTATCTGAAATCAAAAAAGCCATTTCTGGCTTTATGAAAGCCCAGCTTCTCCTTGTTGCCATGACCATTGGTATCGTGCTGATTGGACTTTTCATCTTAAAGGTCGAGCATGCGATTGTGATCGCTCTATGTATTGGTCTAGTTGATTTACTTCCTTACATCGGGAGTGGCACGGTTTTTCTTCCGTGGATCATTTACTCCGCCATGACAGGAAATCTTTCACTCGCCATTGGACTGGGCATTTTGTATATTGTGGTGCTCATTCAAAGACAAATATCAGAGCCAAAAGTCTTAAGTAAATCAATCGGTCTTAATCCTTTAGCAACACTCGTGGCATTGTTTGTCGGGTTAAAATGCTTTGGTTTTCTTGGACTTGCACTCGGTCCCGCTTCTCTTGTCGTTTGGCAGGCGTTTCGTAATGCAGGGGTTTTCAGAGACCTTTATCAGTACATTCGGTATGGTGCGCAAAAGTAAAAGAGACCTGATGAGAAGGTCTCTTTAGCGTATAATCGTATAGCGTTTGCGATTGGACATGTTTCTAAGCCAGCGCTCAAAGAGCGGTTTGATCCGTTTTCTTGTCATGGGAATGAGCAGAACAGCCCCAATCAGATCAGAAAGGAATCCAGGTATGAGCAGCAGCAAACCACCGATCAGAATGCAGAAGCCATCGACAATGGTGGCCCCTGGCATTTTGCCATATTGTAAATCTCGCTGCACTTTCTGAAATGCTTCTATTCCTTGTTTTCTTGCAAAGTAAGCACCTAGTGCACTTGTCAGCACAATGACTAGCATCGTTGGTAAAATACCAATGATGTTACTTGAGATTAAAAATAAACTAATTTCAACTGCTGGGAACAGAATCAATAATAGTAGAAAATATTTTTTCAAGCCATATCACCTCATGGGGTCTCTTTCATCGAAAGCTGTTTACTTTTTTTAGTGTAACATAAAAAAAGAGAGGAGTCAGACAACTCCCCTCGTGTGTGATTTAAAGGACGCTTGCACGGCCTTTGTAGATCGCTCCGCGTGCTGGATCTACTGTAATCTCTTCGCCTTCTTTTAGAAGTGTTGTGGCACTGTCGAGACCAACAATGACTGGAATGCCAAGACTGAGCCCAACGACTGCTGCATGGCTTGTTAAACCGCCTTCTTCCGTGATAAGGGCAGACGCTTTTTCTAAAGCACCCATCATATCACGATCTGTGCAGTTTGCGACAAGAATCGCACCATCGTACATTTTTTCCTCTGCTTCTTTTCCGCTTTGTGCAATAACAACCGGTCCAAATGCAGATTTGCGGCCAATTCCTTGACCCTTCGCAATGATGTCACCGACAACATACACTTTCATTAAGTTGGTTGTACCTGTTTCACCAACTGGCACACCAGCTGTAATCACGATTAAATCACCATGTCTTACATAGCCTGTTTCAATTGACTTTTCTACTGCATTCTCAAGCATTTCATCAGTAGATGTCGTTTTTGAACCGCTCTTTGCAAATACACCGAATACGAGTGAAAGTTTTCTTGCCACTGATTCGTTTGCTGTGACTGCAACGATTGGTGCTTTTGGTCTATATTTTGAAATCATTCTCGCTGTATGACCGCTCTCAGTAGGTGTCACAATTGCCGCCACATCAAGCTTCATTGCTGTATGCGCAACAGATTGACCGATCGCATCTGTAATGCTGACTTCTACTTCTTCGCTTCTGCGAGAAAGGATCGCTTTATAGTTAAGTGCTTCCTCTGAACGTGAGGCAATGTTGTGCATCGTTTGCACAGCTTCAACTGGATATGTTCCTGCTGCTGTTTCACCAGATAGCATGATCGCATCTGTACCGTCAAAAATAGCATTTGCCACGTCACTTGCTTCCGCACGAGTTGGACGCGGGTTACGCTGCATGCTATCCAGCATTTGAGTTGCTGTGATGACAGGCTTGCCTAAACGGTTGCATTTTTTGATTAGCATTTTTTGAACAAGTGGTACTTCTTCTGCCGGAATCTCTACACCAAGATCTCCACGCGCGACCATCAGTCCATCTGATACCTCAAGGATTTCATCGATGTTATCAACGCCCTCTTGGTTTTCAATCTTCGGAATGATTTGAATGTCAGCTGCGTTGTTCTTTTCAAGCAGCTCACGAATCTCAAGAACATCAGAAGCTCGTCTTACAAAAGAAGCTGCGATGAAATCGACACCTTGTTCAATTCCAAACAGAATATCATTGGCATCCTTTTCTGTAATACCCGGCAAGTTCACACTCACACCTGGTACGTTGACACCTTTTTTGTTTTTCAGTGTACCTGTATTCATCACTTTTGTGACGATTTCTTTTCGGTCCTTATTTAATTCTTTTACTTCTAGACCAATCAGACCATCATCTAATAAAATGGTTGAGCCCACTTCTACATCATGAATTAAATCTTCGTACGTCACACTGATTTTTTCAGTGTTTCCCACAATGTCTTCCATACTCACGATAAGATCAGCACCAGCAACTAACTCAATTGAGCCGTTTTCAACTGTACGTGTACGGATCTCTGGACCTTTTGTATCAAGAAGGATCGCAATGTCCTTGCCTAAAGTTTTACCTGCTTTGCGAATGTTTTCAATACGTGCACCATGCTCTTCAAAATCTCCATGAGAGAAGTTTAGTCTGGCTACATTCATTCCTGCTTCAATCAATTCAGTCAGCTTTTCAATGCTTTCACTTGCTGGACCGATTGTACAAACGATTTTTGTCTTTCTCATTACTGTTCCTCCTAAGGTCTTCTCGTTTTATATAGAGAGCTCTTGTGAAAGTCGGTACATATTTTGATCGACTGTATGCTTTTTATCTAAGATGTCTAAAATATCGTGATGAACGAGTTCGTTGCTTTGAATGCCTACACAGCGTCCGCCTCTTCCTTCAAGAAGAAGTTCTACTGCATACGCTCCTAAGCGACTTGCGAGCACTCGGTCAAACGCACTTGGAGAACCTCCACGCTGAATATGTCCTAAGACAGATACACGCGTTTCAAGGCTTGTCTCCTCTTCAATTCTCTTACCAAATTCGACACCGCTGCCTACGCCTTCTGCGACAATGATAATACTGTGCTTCTTGCCGCGCTCATGTCCTCTTCTCAATCTGGCAATAATTTCGTCCATGTCATAGTCTGCTTCAGGAATCAAAATCGATTCAGCTCCGCCTGCAAGACCTGACCAAAGGGCAATATCCCCTGCATGTCTTCCCATTACTTCCACTACGTATGTACGTTCATGAGATGTGGCTGTATCACGAATTTTATCAATGGCATCAATGACTGTATTTAGTGCTGTATCAAAGCCAATAGTGAAATCAGTACCAGGAATGTCATTGTCAATCGTGCCAGGGACACCTACACATGGAAAACCGAGCTCTGTTAATTTCTTCGCTCCCATGAATGAGCCATCTCCACCGATGACAACAAGTCCTTCAATACCGAATTTTTTTAAGTTCTCAATCCCTTTTTCACGACCTTCAACTGTCTTGAATTCAGGACATCTTGCCGTGTAAAGTTTTGTTCCCCCGCGATGAATGATATCGCCTACTGAACCTATTTCGAGTTTCTCAATTTTACCGTTAATTAGACCTGAATATCCATTATAAATACCGTAAACTTCTACATTATGGTAAATTGCTTTCCTTACAACTGCGCGCACAGCTGCATTCATTCCTGGGGAATCCCCACCGCTCGTTAAAACTCCTATACGCTTCATCTTTTTCACCTCAGAGACCATATATGAATTAAACATACCATTTCCACTGCTTGAAAACAATCATGAGCAAAACCGGATGTTTTCAATACGAATTTCTAAAACCGTACTTATTATACAATTAAATAAAATGTTTTTAAACAAAAGTTAAGAAAGTCATGAAAGCACTTTGTTCAAAAAACAGTTGATTCAAGTGCTCTAAACCTTGTCAAATCAACGTTTTCAGACGTTTCGAATTTTATGAAAACAAAAGAAAATTATTTTCAAATAGCGCTTACATCAGATCGTTTTGATGAAAAAAGACGAAAAAAATAAACGCCAGCCAAAAGGCTGTACGTTTATTTAGTTTACCCCAATATATTGATTTTCAATCGATACTTTGCCGATTGCTTTGTATTTTTGATATCTTTGTTCGACTAATTCTTCAGGCGATTGTTTGAGCAAAGATGTAAGTGACTGTTTTAATGTTTTTTCAATGTAGGCTGCTTGTTGTTTCACGTCTCGGTGTGCTCCACCTTGCACTTCTTTAATAACATCATCTATAATATCTAATTCTTTTAGGTCTGGAGCGGTAATTTTCATTGATTCTGCAGCTTTTTTCGCAAGTGATGAGTCCTTCCAGAGCAGTGCTGCTGCACCTTCAGGTGAAATCACTGAATATGTTGAGTTCTCTAGCATAAATAGGTGGTTTCCTACGCCTAACCCTAGTGCTCCGCCACTTCCGCCTTCTCCAATGACAATACAGACAACCGGTACACGAAGTCCTGCCATTTCGAAAAGGTTTTTCGCAATTGCTTCACTTTGCCCGCGTTCTTCAGCTGCTTTACCAGGATAAGCTCCTTTTGTATCAATAAAGCAAATGATTGGACGATTAAATTTATCTGCTTGTTTCATCAAGCGCAATGCTTTACGGTAACCTTCTGGATGCGGCATCCCGAAATTACGGCGCAAGTTTTCTTTTGTGTCTTTTCCGCGCTGATGACCAATGACTGTGACAGGAAGTCCTTTAAACGTGGCAATTCCTCCAACGATGGCTTCATCGTCGCCATAAAAACGATCACCGTGACATTCGAAAAAGTGATCAAACAGCTCTTGAATGTAATCGAGAGTTGTTGGGCGCATCGCATGACGAGCAATTTGTACTCTGTCCCACGGCTTTAAATTTGTATAAATGTCTGTTTCAAGCTTACTCAGACGCGTTTCAAGGCGCTCAATTTCCGCACTTAAATCCATCTCTGAGTTTTGTGTGAACTTTTTCAATTCATCAATTTTCGCTCGAAGTTCAATGACAGGTTTTTCAAATTCTAGTTCTCCAGCCACTCTCGTTCACCTCCTGTGCTGTGTAATGCTAAGATTTGGCCTAATGTTTCTTTCATTTCTGCACGGTGAATCACAGCATCTAGCTGACCATGCTTCATTAAAAATTCAGCCGTTTGGAAGTCCTCTGGTAGGTCTTCACGAATGGTTTGTTCAATGATTCTGCGACCAGCAAAACCAATTAATGCACCAGGCTCTGCAAAGTTGTAATCACCGAGAGACGCGAAACTAGCTGATACACCGCCAGTTGTCGGATTGGTCATCACAGAGATAATCAGACCTTGATCCTCGCTGAACAGCTTTAATGCTGAACTTGTTTTTGCCATCTGCATCAGACTAAGAATCCCCTCTTGCATTCTTGCTCCTCCAGATGCAGTGAAGATGATAAATGGCACCTTGTCCGCTTTTGCTTTCTCAATAGCTAGTGTAATCTTTTCACCAACGACCGAGCCCATGCTGCCCATACGGAACGTGGCATCCATGACAGCAATGACAGCACTTTGACCTTTAATTTCACCTTTTCCTGTCACGATGGCTTCATTCAAAGATGTTTTTTCTCTGTCTTTCTCAAGCTTTTCTTCGTAGCCTGGGAAACCGAGCGGGTTCTCAGAAATGAGGTGACCGTTAAATTCTTCAAATGTGCCTTCGTCTACAAGGCTTTCAATACGTTGTTTTGCATTCATTTGCAAATGTCTGCCGCAATTCATGCAAACACGTAAATTTTTATCTAGTTCTTTGGTGAGCATTATTTTTTTACATTGCGGACATTTGGTCATGATGCCTTCAGGCACATCTTGACTTGCCTGTTCAGAGGGTACAGATGCATATTTTTTCTTTTTACTGAAAATATTCTTGATTGACAAATGACTACCTCCCTTTTTGAAGGGTTTTTTCTTTACACGCACATCCACTATTATAGGACATGTCATAACTGTACCGAAACTATTGTACTTTTTTTGTCAAACGCTGTCATCCTTCATTCAATTTTTTCAGTGGGGAATTGATGAGAAATGAGTATAGGTTTGGGGCGCTGAGTAGTTGGTATATGTGAATTGTGAACGTCTACAAAAAAATCTCATTTAGGATGAAAAAAATTTCGTGAAAGAGAGGAAATGGTGCACGTTTTTCCTCCAAATTCAGAAAAAACGTGCACACTTTTCCAATTCGATTACTCGCCGATAATCGTTAATTTTCTTGTTTTTTCTGCAACAGCTTCTGGGTCTACTTTGATTCTTGAAACGCCCGTTTCCATTGCTGCTTTTGCCACTGCTTTGGCTACCGCTGGCGCTACTCGTGCATCAAATGGTGCAGGGATAACGTATTCCGCTGACAATTCTTCATCTGATACAAGGGAAGCAATCGCTTCAACAGCTGCAATTTTCATTTCTTCGTTAATGTGTGTCGCACGTACATCAAGCGCCCCGCGGAAAATACCAGGGAATGCAAGGACGTTGTTCACTTGGTTCGGGAAGTCAGAACGGCCAGTTCCTACAACACTTGCACCTGCTGCATGTGCATCTTCTGGCATGATCTCTGGGTTTGGATTCGCCATTGCGAAGATCACAGGATCTTTTGCCATTTTTCCAACCATTTCTTTTGTTAATGCGCCTGCTACTGAAACGCCGATAAAAACATCTGCGCCTTCAATCACTTCTTCTAAAGAACCTTCTTTACGATCTTGGTTCGTGAATTTAGCTACTTCATTTTTCACTGCATTCATACCATTCGGACGGCCTTCATAAATAGCGCCTTTTGTATCACACATGATGATATCACGTACACCGAAATGATAAAGAAGTTTGATAATCGCAATTCCTGCTGCTCCAGCGCCGTTTGCAACCACTTTAATTGAAGACATTGATTTTCCAGACAGCTTCAGTGCATTCACAAGTCCTGCCACTGTTACAATCGCTGTCCCGTGCTGATCATCGTGGAAAACAGGAATGTTTGTCTCTTTTTTCAAACGCTCTTCAATGATAAAGCAGTTTGGTGCTGCAATATCTTCAAGGTTCACGCCGCCAAACGTCGGCTCAAGAAGCTTCACTGTTTCAACGATTTTGTCTACATCGTTTGTTGCAAGTGCGATTGGGAATGCATCAACACCTGCAAAGCTTTTGAATAAGACAGCTTTTCCTTCCATTACTGGAAGAGATGCTTCAGCCCCAATGTTTCCAAGCCCTAACACAGCACTTCCATCTGTGACAACAGCGACCATATTGCCTTTCATTGTATAATCATACACTTTGCTTGTGTCGTCATAAATATCTTTACATGGCTCTGCCACACCTGGTGAGTAAGCCAAGCTCAAGTCTTTCGCATTTTTCACTTGTACCTTTGATTTTGATTCAAGTTTGCCTTGATTCTCTTTGTGCATATGTAATGCTTCTTCTCTTAATGACATGTGATGAACACTCCTTCAAGTGGAAAATGATTTAATGAATTGCTAAGTTGATAAGCACATACTTGGCAGTTTAAATACACAGAATCTTTAAAATGATAACACAATAGGTGAAATTGTAAAACATATTCAGACGATTTGTCATCATTTAATCACAACGTTTTGTTCACCTAGCAGCTCTTTTAACTGGAAAATGACCGCATGATCTGCATGAACTTTGTATGCATCTGGAAGTCTCATCGTCTTTTTTTGCTTTTCATAATACAAATAGACATCTGCTTCTCCGCTGTGCATGGAGATCACTCGCTTCACTTGTTCTAGCAGCTCCTGCGTATGGTTCTCTTCTTTGACTCGAATGTAGACAGATTCTTTTCTTTTAGAGCCCATCTCTTCCAGTAGAACAGCTTCTTGCACGATGATTTGACTGCTCTCATTTCTGACATCTATTCTGCCTTCAACATAAAGCATTGCGCCCTCCTCAAGTAAGGGGGACAGCTTTCTAAATTGCTCTGGAAAGACGACACCTTCCATTTCTCCCGTTTCATCCCCGAATGTGACAAATGCCATCGATTGTCCATTTTTTGTCCGAATCGATTTCACCTTTGTCAAAAGACCACCCATTGAGACCTTTCGCTTTATATAGGAAGAAAGTCTGATGATTTCCACCGCACCATTCTCTCTTAAGCGATCTCGATACGCTTGTACAGGGTGATTTGATAAATATAACCCGAGTGCCTCTTTTTCAAATTGCAGGAGATCAACAAGCGGCAGTTCGTCTATCTCCGCATATTTTGGCTTAATGGAGAACGTTGTATCCCCAAGAAAGTCCAGTTGATCCTCAGGTGTTAAAAATGACACATGGTCTAACGCAATATCTATCGATGCTAATAACGAAGCACGATTTGGATGAAGCTCATCCATTGCCCCTGAGAAAATGAGGGCTTCAATCGTTTTTCGGTTGACACTCTTTGTTGATACCCTTGCGCAAAAATCAAATAAATCTTCAAATGGCCTTTCCTGTCTTGCTCTGTATATATCCTTTACAGCTGACACTCCGACATTTTTGATCGCTCTTAAGCTGTAGCGGATCTCCCCTTTTTCAACCGTGAATGGAAATTCGCTCTTATTAATAGAAGGCTTCAACACAGATATCCCTTTTTCCTTTGCCTCATAGAAATATTGAGCCACTTTGTCTTCATTTCCAATCACACTCGTTAAAAGACCGCACATAAAATATAACGGATAATGCGCTTTTAAATAAGCAAGCTGAAAGCCGATCATGCTATATGCAACAGCATGGCTTCTATTAAAACCATAGTTTGCAAATTTGACGATTAGGTCATAAACGTCATTTGCAATGTTAACAGGATACTCCTTTTTTAGGCATCCTTCAACAAAATGGCTTCGCTCTTCATCAAGCACCTTTTTATCCTTCTTTGAAACGGCTCTTCTTAATAGATCGGCCTCGCCCAGCTTAAAGCCTGCCATCTTTGCTGCAATCAGCATGATTTGCTCCTGATAGACGATGACCCCATATGTATCCTTTAAGATGTCATACAAATCTGGATGCGGGTAGGAGACTTTCACTCTGCCATGCTTTCGGTCGATAAAGAGCGGGATATTCTCCATCGGACCCGGGCGGTATAAGGCATTGACAGCCACGATATCTTCTAGACTAGAAGGTTTCAGTCGTCTCAGCACCTGACGCATACCTTGTGATTCGAGCTGGAAAATCCCCGTTGTATCTCCCGCTGATAACAAATCAAACGTTTTCTGATCTTCATATGAAATGTCACTAAAGTTAATGTGGACGTTTTCCTGTCTTTCAATCTGGTTTTTAATGGATTCAATTAATGTTAAGTTTCTCAAACCTAAAAAATCCATTTTCAAAAGACCGAGATCTTCTAAATAATTCATCGCATATTGTGTCAAATACACTCCATCATGGCCTTCTTGAATAGGCACGACTTGTGTGAGCGGCTCCTCACTTAGGACAACGCCGGCTGCATGTGTTGATGTATGTCTTGGTAATCCTTCTACCTTTAAAGCGGTTTGAAACACTCTTTGCAGCTCTTCAGATTGCTGGAGCAGTGTTTTTAATTCTGAGGAGACTGTCACCGCTTCTTTCAGTGTCGTCCCTGGCTTTGATGGGATGAGCTTTGCAAGGCGGTCTGCTGCTTTTGAATCAATTCCCATCACACGTCCGACATCTCTTAAAGCTGCCTTTGCAGCAAGTGTTCCAAACGTGACAATTTGCGCCACATGCATATCCCCATATTTGTCTTTTACATATGAAATGATTTCATCTCTTCTCGTGTCAGGAAAATCGATATCTATATCCGGCATGCTGATTCGTTCAGGATTTAAAAAACGCTCAAATAAAAGCCCGTGACGGATCGGATCGACATCTGTAATAAACAGAACATACGCAACTAAAGAGCCTGCTGCTGATCCCCTGCCAGGACCTGTGACAATGCCATGATCATGAGCATACTTCATAAAATCCCACACAATGAGGAAATAATCACTGAAATTCATTTTTTGAATGATGCTCAGCTCATACTCAAGCCTTTTGATATATGTGTCATTTGAAGCAATCTGTCTTCGTTTCATGCCTTCTTGGCACACTCTTCGTAAAAACTGATCAGCTGTTGATTGATCAGGTGTCGGATAGGTTGGCAGTTTCGTCTGGCCAAGATTTAAATCGACCTCGCAGCGGTTTGCAATCTCAACCGTTCTTGCCAGCAATTCTGGATCATCACCATACCACTGCGTCATTTCTTCGATCGATCTGAAATGCTTGGCTGCTTGGTCTTCCTCTATTTCTGATAACTGCTGGCCTGCTTTAATGGCCTTTAAACATGTATATGCGGTTTTGTCCTCTTGATGGATATAGTGGACGTCACCTGTTGCCACAAGCGGGATGTTCGCCCTTTTTGAGAGTTCCCTGAGCTTATGAGACAGCTCTTCGTCCTGCTGAAACGGCTGAACGGCTAAATACACATGTTCCTCACCAAAAAGATCTTTTAAATGGCTGGCCGCATCCCTTGCTTCATCTAGCTGATCATGTTGCAGCAGCGTTTCAATATAGCCGGATACGCCTGGTGTGATGGCAATAAGGCCATGATGATAGGCTTTCAGCCATTTCTCTTTCAGGCCGGTTTTTGACTTTGATTTCAAGACACTGCTAATTTTGATCAAGTTTTGATAGCCTTCATTGTTTTTGGCAAGGAGGATCAAAGGATAAGCCTCTGTCTCTTGTTCATCTATGAAGACAGAAGCTGTTAAACCGATAATCGGCTTGATGCCATGTGTTTTACATTCCTTATAAAATTCAACCGTTCCATACATCACATGGTCATCGGTAAGAGCGAGCGCTTGATAGCCAAGTTCTTTCGCCTTTAATACGAGCTCCTTGACCTTCGCTGCACTGCTCAATAAGCTGTATCCACTGTGGACCTGAAGATGAACATAGGACATGCTTAATCCACTCCTTTCATCTAAATTCATTCTTTCATTATAAATCGCGATGCGGTGAGAAACAAATGTTCTTTCTTTTCCGCTCGTTCATACTTGTCCAGCACACGCCATATATTGAATAGAGTGAGGTGGGAAAAATGGATGTGAAGGAAGCCTTTATTCCAAACTTTATTAGCTGTTATTTTATCGCACTGGGGGTTATTTTGGGCGGTGCCATTATCGGCGGGGTAGGTGCATATTTATCTGGTCAGCCACCGCTATCAATTATTTCAAGTCTTGCCAACCGATTAAAAATTTGGGCACTTGTTGCGGCAATCGGTGGAACTTTTGATGCGGTCTATAGTTTTGAAAGAGGGATTTTCGAAGGGAACACACGTGATATTTTCAAGCAGATCTTGCTCATTATCTCTGCTATGGGCGGTGCGCAAACGGGGTATCTCCTGATTACGTGGCTCACTCAGGAGCATGTATCATCATGAGGGTGCCTGAGCTGTATAAACGTCCAGGCTGGCAGCGTTTTTTTGCTGGGATGATGTTCGGCGCAATTATCAGCTGGCTGATTTTTCTCTTTACGTACGGCACCTTTCAGGAGAAGCAAGTGACACTGCTCAGAAGCCAGCAGCACCATATGGACAGTCTGAAAGAACAAATCACACTCTATCGGGAAGATTTGCATAAATTAAATGAAGACAATAAGCAGCGTCTGCTTATTCAGAGCGTAGACGTTCACCTCGTCAACCGAGAGCAGTACAAAATCCCGGAGCCAGATACCTTGAAATTTGAAGATCAGGTGAAAGAGGATATCTCAGAGGTGATCACAAAGGATATTGAAAGTGTCTATAAAACAAAAGAACTCTTAAAACGGACCGTGGAAAATAAAGAATATACGATTAGAGAAAAGGCATACCGCGCCAAAGTCACAGAGCTGACCATCTATACAAAGCTTTCGCTTGAAGTGCGTATTTCCTTCGCTGAATAATAAATGATGTGGAATTTTTATGAATTTCTGCACTCAATGATCGCTTTTCACTTGTTATTTTTATACACTAAAAGAAGAACGAGATGATTATAAGAAAGAGGTGAGAACAATGGAGGTTTACAGCTATCGTCAAATGGCACGAGACAAAGCAAGCCGGATTAAAGACGGCATGTGTGCTTATGCTGAGACAGAAATGATGGCCCATTTAATTAAAAAAGAATTAAAGCATCAAAATCTCCAAGCCTATGAAGATTCAACTGACATCGGCTGCTGGTTTATCCCTGTATCCAAGTAACCCTTTTCTCAAAGCTCAAAAAAGAGAGGGGGACTTGAAGCCCCTCTCTCACGATGATGATTTACATACTTCTTCTAAATCACGCAAAATCTCATCTGCAACTGCCCAATCATATATGGACGCACCGGCTGCAAGCGGGTGACCTCCGCCATGATATTTTTTAGCAATGGTGTTAATGACGACGCCTTTTGAGCGGAATCTCACACGAATCTGATCGTTCTCTTCCACAAAAAAGACCCATGCCTTAATCCCTGCAATATTTCCAAGTGTCCCAACAAGCTGTGAGGCTTGCTGCGCTGTTGTTTGGAATGACTCCAAAATGTCACGTTTAATAAAAACAGAAGCTACGCCATTCTCTGATAAAGAGATATGTTGAAAAATATAGCCATTTAATTTCACCACATTCAAATCTGTCTCATACAATTGATTGAAAAGGTCTGATGATGAAAACGGATATTCGATGAGTTCACCCGCATATTTGAGTGTCTTTTTCGTTGTGTTTGGGAAAAGGAAACGGCCTGTGTCTCCTACAATGCCGGCATAAATGAGTTCTGCCGCCTTTGTATTCAGCTGATATCCTTCTTCTTTCCCCTCTAAATACAGCTCATAAATCATTTCACTAACAGAACTTGCTTCTGTATCAACCCAAAGCAAATCACCATACGGATCTTCATTCGGATGATGATCAATTTTCATCAACTTATCGCCCATTGAATAGCGCTGATCATCAATTCTAGCTTGATTCGCAGTGTCACAGACAATGACAAGGGCACCTTTGTACACTTCATCCGGCACGTCATCTAATTCATATAAAAATGAAAGGGATGGCTCAGGGGTTCCTGTCGCATAAATATTTTTTTCTGGATAGGTGGCACGCAAGATTTCCGTAAGGCCGCACTGTGATCCATATGCGTCTGGATCAGGTCTTACATGTCTATGAATGATGATGGTGTCATATAATGATATGGTTCTAATCAGTTCTTTTTTCATAAATACTCCTTCTTATGCGATACTCTTTTTATTATTAAATCATAATCTACCCAGACAGAAAAGTGAGGAATAGACAATTTATTCTAGTAAGCAAGCCTATTTACGTTTAAAATAGGGTTGTAACCACTTACAATGGAGGCTTGGCACATGCTTGTTTTGATTGTGTTTATTATTTGTTCTGCCATGTTTTATTTATACTACAAAGCAAAAAATGTCCGTACGAACCGGCCGGTCGAGAAGAAATTCTGGTCTGCTAAATCAAGTATGGCACTTGGCTGCTTTGTCCTGCTCTTCGGTGTGAATCAATTATTTTTAAACCGCTCGTCACTCGCATTTGTCATTGGGTTTGTTTTTGTTGCAGTTGGTATCGGCAGTACATGGGCCGGATATAAAGCCTATAAGCACTATCTTCCGCTCTTTTTAAAGGAAGGCGAAAAAGACCACGCATAATAGAGAAAGGGCGCATTCATGCCGCCCTTTTTTGCCTATTATCCTCTCTCCATCAGCTGCACCATCAACATCGCTTTGCCTACAATATTTGACTGATGGTAAACTTCCACTTCCAGTTTTCCAAACTTGCGCCCAACTTCTAAAATATTCGGTTTGATCTGTATCGTGGATTCCATTTGAACTGGTTTTAAGAAATAGACAGAAAGACTTTCTACAATTAGTTCACCTTTTTTATGAGACTTTAAGAAGCGGTTGGCTGATTCGATTAAAATTTGTGTAAACACACCATACGAAATATTGCCGAGTTGATTTGTCATTTGTGGTGAGACTTCATATTGGTACACCGCATCTGTTTTTGGTTTTTCTGTATCAGCTTCCTTAAATCCTCTAGACACGACATCATCCAGCTTTTCACCGACCTGCGGCTGCTTTTGAATCATTTGCAGCGCCTTCAGCACGTCCTGACGGCTAATCATCCCAATCAGCTTCGCATGATCATTTACAACTGGCAGCACCTCAATACCTTCCCACACCATCATTTGTGCAGCTGAAGCGACAGATGTTTTGCCAATAACGGTCAGCGGATTTTTTGTCATCACCTTTTCAATCGGTGTAGAACGGTCATGGCCTGCAATATCCTTTGAGGTCAAAATGCCGTGAATTTTCATTTGATCGTCTGCTACCGGGAACCTTCCGTGCCCGGTTTCATAATTCTTTTCATACCATTTCTCAAGTTTGTCTTCTGGCGATAAATAGACGGTCCGTTCTATCGGCGTTAAAATATCCTCCACAAGCACAATTTCTTTTTTAATCAACTGGTCATAAATGGCCCGGTTAATGAGAGCCGCTACGGTAAATGTATCGTAGCTTGTTGATAAAATGGGCAGCTCAAGCTCATCTGCGAGCTGAATAATTTCATCATCTGTTGAGAATCCGCCCGTGACCAGCACAGCCGCTCCCGCCTCTAATGCTTGCCGGTGAGCATTGATTCGGTTTCCGACGATCAACAGGTTGCCTGCTGCTGTGTAACGCATCATTGCATCCAGTTCCATTGCACCGATGACAAATTTATTTAACGTTTTATGTAAGCCAGCTCGTCCACCAAGCACCTGGCCATCAATGACATTGACGACTTCCGCATATGTCAGCTTTTCAATATTTTCTTTTTTCTTCTGTTCAATTCGAATGGTACCGACTCGTTCAATGGTGCTCACGAACCCTTTATTTTCAGCATCCTTAATAGCCCGGTAAGCCGTGCCTTCACTGACTTTCATTTCTTTCGCTATACGCCGGACAGAAATTTTCTCTCCGACATCCAATGAATCAATATACGATAAAATTTGCTCATGCTTTGTCGCCAATCCCGTTCACCCTTTTTGTTTTCAGCGTTTTCATCTATATTTCATTATACAGGCAGGAGGCTTTTAATAGCAATTTGTCTTTTACACGAGCACGATACAGGCAAATAAAAAAGCCGGTAGGGTGCCGGCTTTTCTTTCTATTAATTATATATCGATGGATTCTCCACTGTTTAATACGTGACCCACGCCGCCATGCAAGCTGTCTGCAAACGCATGAGGATCTTGCTCAATCGGCGGGAATGTACTGTAATGAATCGGTACGACTTGTTTCGCACGAAGCCACTCTGCTGCGATTCTCGCATCGTCTGGTCCCATTGTGAAGTTATCACCTATTGGCAGGAAGGCAAGCTCAATATGATTCAGTTCCCCAATGAGTTTCATATCCGAGAAGAGAGCCGTGTCTCCAGCATGATAAATTGTTTTGCCTTCAGCAGTAAATAAAATACCGGATGGCATACCTGTATACGTAATAGTTTTGGATTCTTCATCAATGACCGCTGAGCCATGGAACGCTTGCGTCAGCTTGACTTTACCAAATTCAAATTCACGGCCGCCGCCAATAGAAAGCGGGTGTGTTTTCACCCCTTGCCAGCCTAAATAAGTGGCAAGTTCGAATGGCGCAATCACGAGTGCGTCATTGTTTTTAGCGATTTCAATCGTGTCTCCGACGTGATCTCCATGCCCGTGCGTGAGCAAAATCACATCTGCTTTGACATCTTGCGGTTTGATATCCGTGTGCTTATTTCCATTTAAAAATGGATCAATCCAAATATGGTATCCGTTTGTTTCAATGTGTACGACTGAATGTCCATGATATGTAGCTTTCATGTAAATATATCCACCTTTCGAATTTGATCTCATTTTGTCTATTCCCTCTATAAAAAGCTGAAAAACTTAGTGCCTATGAATCACATTAAGACCACCTGTTGCTTCAATGACGGTTCCTGTAATGAGGTCTGAACGGTCATCACATAGAAATGAAATGATACGCCCTATATCCTCTCCAGTACCAGACCTGCCTATTGGCGTTTCATCGTCTTTGATTTGGCGGGCTTCCTCTATTGTCGATTCTTTCATGTCTCCAACGATTTTGCCTGGACACACCATATTAGCGGTGATGCCGTTTTCGGCTTCTTCAATCGCAATGGTTTTCGTCAATGACGCAAGGCCCACTTTTGCCGCTCCAAAGGCTGATCTGTGCATCCAGCCTGGCGCATGGTCTGCTCCTTGGAAGCCATATGTGATAATCCGGCCAAAGCCTTGTTTTCTCATCATAGGGATCACCATTCGGAACAAATGGAACACTGCGGATAGGTTGCCTTCCATCATTTGATACCATTCGTCTTCAGAGTAATCCGCGAGTTTTTTTCGTTCAAAAATATAAGGTCCAGCATTATTGATCAAGGCATCAATCCGCCCAAATCGTTCTACTGCCAGCTCGACCATGTTTTTTAAATCTTCTCTGTTTGTCACATCGCCTTGGACAAATTGAAGCTTTTCTTCGTATTCTTGCAGTTCTTCTTTCATCTGCCGGACAGCTTCATCATCACTTCGATAATTCACTGTCACAGAATACCCCATATTCAGTAAAGACTCGGTGACTTTCCTGCCAAGTCCTTTAGAACCCGCTGTTATTAATGCGTGTCGCACACAATCTCCTCCTAAAGCAAAGGTTGCAAGTTCATGTGTTTCTTTTATTATCTTTACTTTACTATAAACCGGCTCCCTTCGCACTTTTGAACCCTTTAACAGTGAGGGGAAAACCGTATAGGGTGATTCATCCACTTTTTCATATCCCATGAACCATGGATATCGAGAAGCAGCGAAACAAACCGATAGCATTCTCTCACCTCATGAAGCTGGCGAGGAAGCGGGCAAATCTCTTCATATCCTAATTGAACCGCTTGTGCAGCTTCTTTCGTCAAAAGGTATTCGAGTGCAATAAAATCAAACGCAGCTGGTCCAAATACGACATATTCCGTATCAACTAGACTCGCCACTTGATCATCGTCTTCAATATATTGCGATGGGTCTAAATCAATTAAAATGAGACTGGCTGAATCAGGAGGACTTAGCGTTTCAAGCTTTTGCTGCACCTTTTCTGCATAATCCTGATATTCAGGCTGATCAGCGTAATAGCGGCTGATAAGTTTGGAAACTGCCTTTTTTAACAGCGCATGGAATTCTCTCAAATGTCTCTTTTCTCCCACGTATACTGGTCCGAAAAAGGTTGTTTGATATGAATGAAGATGCGCTAGTTTCCTCCCGTAATCCCTATAGAATTGTGCTGAACGGCCCTCAAAAGATGTTAAAGGGATTCCTTCTACTTTTTCCATGACGTAAAAGTGTTTCCCCGCCTTCTTCACTTTACGAACAACTTTCGGAATATGAAAGGAATTCGTATGAGCCAGCTTTTCATTGATTTCATCAAGATGCTCTTGTACAGTACGGGCATCTACTCCATAAATCAAGTTGATCCCATATACAAATTCACTTTCTTCTCTTGCAGTTTTTGGAGATTTCACTACATATTCCGTTTGGTCTTGTAAGGAAATCAGCCACACATCATTAGCCCTGCCGTCGTATGGTTCTCCTAACGTTTTCACTGATACGATAGGCTGATCAAACAAAGCCTGCAGCGTTTTCTTCATGAACTGTTGTCACTCCTTATTCAGCTTGACACTGATATGCTTTCATTTTCTCCAGTGAAGATCAATCTCCTTTTTCCCATGAAAAAAACCATCCGTATAAACGAATGGTTTTGGCGAATTATGCTAGGCAGGCTTTTGCTTTTTCTAAAGCGAGCTGAATTTGTTTAAATCCAGTTCCACCTGCACTTGTTCTTTTTTCAACAGCAACATACGGATCAAGAACAGTGTAAATATCTTGTTCAAAGAGGCCGCTTGCTTCTGTAAATGTTTCAAATGGAAGGTCACTTAAATAGATGCCTTTTTGAATGCATGTATACACAAGCTTCCCTACGATTTCGTGTGCTTCACGGAATGGCATACCTTTTTTCGCAAGGTAGTCTGCCACTTCGGTCGCATTTGAGAAATCTTCTTTTGTTGCTTTTTTCATGACATCTTCGTTCACTGTCATCGTTTGAATCATGCCTGTGAAGATTTGCAGGCTGCCAGCGATCGTTTTCACCGTATCAAACATGCCTTCTTTATCTTCTTGCAAGTCTTTGTTATACGTAAGCGGCAAGCCTTTCATAATCGTGAGCAGCCCCATCAGGTTGCCATATACCCGCCCTGTTTTGCCGCGGATCAATTCAGCCATATCCGGGTTTTTCTTTTGCGGCATCATGCTGCTGCCTGTTGCGTACGTGTCATCAAGCTCAATAAATTTGAATTCTTGAGAGCACCATAAAATGATTTCTTCACAAAGACGTGAGAGATGCATCATCACAAGACTGCTATTAGACAAGAACTCTAAAATGAAATCACGATCACTCACGCCATCAAGGCTGTTCTCGTAAATATGGTCAAAGCCAAGAAGCTCTGCTGTATATTCACGATCAATTGGGAAGGTCGTTCCTGCTAACGCCCCGCATCCAAGTGGTGACACATTAATCCGCTTCAATGAATCTTGAAAACGCGCTTTGTCCCGCTCAAGCATCCAAAAGTAGGCGAGCATATGATGGGCAAAGGAAATAGGCTGTGCACGCTGTAAGTGCGTATATCCCGGAAAAATTGTTTCAACGTGCTGTTCAGCTTTTTCTACAAGCACTTTTTGAAAAGAAGAGATCAGCTCAATGATATGCTCTACTTGGTTATTCAAATATAAATGCATATCGGTTGCGACCTGATCATTCCGGCTTCTCGCTGTGTGTAATTTGCCGCCAAGCGGACCAATCTCATCAATGAGCATTTTTTCAAGGTTTAAATGAATGTCCTCATAATCCACTGAGAATTCAAGTTCATCGGCCTCTGCCTTTTTCATGAGCGTATTCAGTCCGTCTTTGATTGCAGCGGCCTCCTCATCACCGATGATACCGCATTTATTCAGCATACTTGCATGGGCAAGGGAGCCGGTCAGATCTTCTTTGACTAATTGTTTGTCGAAATGAATGGATGCACCAAACTCATCGACCCATTTTTCTGGTGTTTTTTGAAATCGGCCTCCCCAAAGCTTTTTCATGCTTTAACCTGCTCCTTTTTGTTCACGATGCTGTTTACTTTTGTTGGTAAACCCCAAAGGTTAATAAATCCTACAGCTGCATCATGATCGAATTCATCTGCTTTTGTATAAGTTGCTAGATTTTCATCATAAAGTGAATATGGTGATTTACGTCCTTCTACAATGGCATGGCCTTTAAATAGTTTCACACGTACAACACCTGTTACGTTCTTTTGCGTTTCTTGTAAGAATGCATCTAGTGCTGATTTAAGTGGTGAGAACCATAAGCCGTTGTATATTAATTCAGCCATTTTTTGTTCAACGATTGGCTTAAAGTGTGCTACTTCTTTAACAAGCGTTAAGTCTTCAAGTTCTTTGTGTGCTTTTAATAGGGTAACTGCACCTGGGCACTCATACACTTCACGAGATTTGATTCCAACAAGACGGTTTTCAACATGATCGATTCTGCCTACACCATGCTGGCCAGCAACTTCATTTAAATGAAGGATCAGATCAGATAATGAATACTGGATTCCGTCAATCGCTGTTGGTTTTCCTTTTTCAAACGTGATTTCAATGATTTCAGGTGTGTCAGGTGTTTTTTCAAGTGGATTTGTCAGATCATAAGCACCTTCTGGCGGCGCTGCCCAAGGATCTTCTAAAATACCACATTCGTTACTTCTGCCCCAAAGGTTTTGGTCGATTGAATATGGGCTATCTAAGTTAATCGGAATTGGAATACCGTGCTTTTGTGCATAGTCGATTTCTTCATCACGAGACCATTTCCATTCACGCACTGGTGCAAGAACTTCTAGGTCTGGATTCAAAGCTTTGATTGATACTTCAAAACGAACTTGGTCGTTTCCTTTCCCTGTACATCCGTGTGCAACGGCTACGGCATTTTCTTTCTCTGCGACTTCCACTAACTTTTTGGCAATGAGCGGACGAGATAGTGCAGACACTAACGGGTATTTCCCTTCATACATCGTGTGTGCTTGCAGTGCTGCAAGTGCAAATTCTTCAGCAAACTCTTCTTTTGCGTCGATCATGTAAGATTGAACAGCTCCGACTTGAAGTGCTTTTTGTTGAACGAATGCTAAATCTTTTCCTTCACCTACGTCCAGGCAGCAAGCAACAACTTCGTAACCTTGCTCCTGTAACCATTTAACTGCAACAGAGGTATCAAGACCTCCGGAATATGCTAATACGACTTTTTTATTTTGTGACATGTTTGAAAAGCTCCTCTCGCTTGTTTTGATTCTGTGAATGTTTTTTGCATAAAAATAAGTTTTAATTTATAAACATGCATTTAGTATGTATACACTGTAACAAGGAAAAATTGTTTTTTCAACCCCTTTATGAAAAAAACTCTGCCAAATTTTCTTGGCAGAGTCATTTTGGGCTATTTTTGATCTTTTTCAAGCTCTCGCAACACATGAGGAAGCTCTGGAATAATGAGTTTGGTCATGGCTAACCGAACTGCTCCGGTAGAGCCTGGTGTGGCAAAAACGGCTTTTTGGTTAATCACCCCTGCCGTCGCTCTAGATAAGATAGCGGCTGATCCAATATCTTCTGTATAGCTCAGCATGCGAAAAATTTCTCCAAAGCCCGGCAGCTCTTTTGAGAAAAGAGGTGTAATGGATTCAATCGTGACGTCCCTTGCTGCAATACCAGTTCCCCCGTTTAACAAGACGGCATCAATCTTCGCTTCACTTGTTCCTTCTAAAACGGCGTCTTGAATCGCTCCAATGTGATCTTTCACAATATCGTATGCAAGAATAAGATGCCCTTGTTCTTTGAGCAAATCAATCATCAGACGGCCGCTTTTATCTGTTTCTTTTGTCCTTGTATCACTGACGGTAATGACTTTTACATGAAGCCTCGTTTTCGCTTCGCGTTTATGTTCTTGGGCGCTCATCTCTTCACACCGCTCCTTTCATATTGCCTCACATTATAGCATGCTGATTTCAATAGAAAAAAGCCCTTTTCCGCTGAGGAAAAGAGCTTCAAAAGGATGTTACGCTAAACGCATAACGTCTCTTGCAATCATGACTTCTTCGTTCGTTGGAATCACGATGACTTTTACAGGAGAGTGAGGGTAGCTGATGAATGCTTCTTCGCCTCTCATGTTGTTAAGAGATGGATCCCAGTATACGCCCATGAATTCTAGACCACGAAGTACACGTGCTCTCACTTCTGAGCTGTTTTCACCGATTCCAGCTGTGAAGATGATGGCATCTACACCATTCATTCTGGCTGCATAAGAACCGATGTATTTATGAATACGGCTTGCAAAAATATCTAGTGCTACTTCTGCACGGTCGTTTCCTTCTTCTGTCGCTTCTTCGATATCACGAAGATCACTTGAAAGACCAGACACACCTAAAAGACCACTCTTCTTATTCAAAGTAGAAAGTACTTCTTCAGCTGTATGTCCTGTTTTCTCCATAATAAATGGAATAAGGGCAGGGTCAATGTTACCTGAACGTGTTCCCATTGCAACACCCGCAAGTGGTGTGAAGCCCATTGACGTATCGATTGATTTTCCGCCTTCAACTGCTGCGATACTTGCACCATTTCCAAGGTGGCAAGAAATCAAACGAAGCTCTTCAAGAGGACGACCTAATAGCTCTGCTGCACGCTCTGTTACGAACTTATGGCTTGTCCCGTGGAATCCGTATTTACGAATACCAAAGTTTTTGTAGTAGTCGTACGGAAGGCTGTATAGGTAAGACTGCTCTGGCATTGTTTGGTGGAACGCTGTATCGAACACAGCAATCGCTGGTACGTCAGGCAGAATTTGTTTGAATGCTTTGATTCCTACAACGTTTGCAGGGTTGTGAAGTGGTGCAAGCTCTGAAAGCTGATCAATGTCATTGATGACTTCATCTGTTAAAACAACAGAATCGCTGAATTTTTCTCCGCCGTGAACGACGCGGTGTCCTACGCCATCAATTTCATTAAAGTCTTTGATGATGTTAAATTCAATTAGTTTTTCAAGTAGCATTTTAACCGCTACTGCATGATCTGGAATATCTGTGACTTCTGTTTTCTTTTCTCCATCTACAGAAATCGTGAAGATACTGTTGTCCATTCCGATTCTTTCAACAAGACCTTTTGTTAAAACGGTTTCTTCTGGCATGTCGAACAATTGGAATTTAAGAGATGAGCTTCCTGCGTTGATTGCAATAATTTTGGACATTACTGTCGCTCCTTTTACTCAGTTGTTATATAAGGTTTCACGTTTTTTCGGTGCTATATTCAACCTGTTTGAACGGGTCTTTTATAGTTTAACGATAAGTCCGAAAAATATCTGACTTTTTCATTTAAACATTGAAAACTTTGCATTTCAAGTACACCTTCGAACTGTTACCGCTTACATCAATAAGTCGTTATTTTCTGAATAATAAAATAGCCAGACATCACTCTGGCTATTCTTTCGTTTCTTTTTTTTCTATAAACCATTGGTCTAATTTTCTCATGACGCCAACCATTGCTTCCTTCTGTGAGAAAGATGGCAGATTGGCAAATAGCATACGTTTCGGTGCTTCGAGCCCCTCTTTTTTCTTTTGCATCACAAATAAGCTTTTGGCGTGCTTTTTGTCTTTGAACATAGAGACTGGCAGCTGAATTAACGCATTCATATATGCATGTTCTTTGATGAAATCCTTTAATTGTACGCTTTCTTTTCCTTCAAACAAATCGTTTGGAATGATGAAGAATAAGAAGCCGCCTTCTTTCGTGTAACGAAGACTTTGCTCAATGAATAAATAATGCGCAAAGGAATGACCTTCTTTTGCCTTTAATTCATAGTCTTTAGCGCGCTCATCATTTGGATAATACCCGACAGGAAGACTGCATACAGCAACATCTGCAGGTGAGATAAGAAGCGGCTCAAGGCTGTCCTGGTGGAAAAGCTCTACTTCTTTTTCTTCTAAGTTCGCTTGTGCCCACGCAATTTTAATGAGCACGTCATCAATTTCAGAGGCAAAACCACGTGTTGTTTCTGCTGTTACATTGTTGAGGACCGCAAGCAGTAAATTCCCTGTTCCTGCTGCTGGATCAAAGACAACCAGCTCTTTTTGTCCTTCTAAAAATTTATTGACCAAATAGCTGACAAACAGACCAATTGTATCAGGTGTCATCTGACGGTTTGGATGTGAAATATCCTTTTGTCCTTTTAATACGGCGAGCTGAAACGCTTTACGAATCTGCTCATGATCATAAGAGGCGAAATCTGCTTTCTCTATTAAATCTTTTAATAAACCGTTTCGATCATTTGCCTGGAAAAAGGCTTCTCCTGCTTCTGCCAATGCTTCAATATAGGAAATGTTCTGTTCCTTTTTTAAACGAATTGAAGCTGTATCGAGCAGCTCAAAAATCGTACTCACTTGATCTTTCTGCAATGCTTTTCTCTCCTCGCTTTGTTAAAAGCTAGATGTTCTCATTGAAAAGAGCCCCAGTATGAAGCCGGAGCTCTTGTCGATGCTGCTTTTATAACAGTGATTTCGCAGCCTCAATGGCTTTTTCATAATTTGGATGATTGGTTGCTTCGCTTACGTACTCAGTGTAAACCACTTTTCCGCTTGGGTCTAATACGAAGACCGCACGCGCCAATAAACGCAATTCTTTCATATATAAACCAAACGCTTCACCAAATGACATATCTCTATGATCAGATAATGTTTCGACATTTTCAATTCCGTTTGCTCCGCACCAGCGTGCTTGTGCAAATGGTAGGTCTGCACTAATGGTATAGATATTGACCGGACCTAAACCGGCTGCCTCTTCATTGAAACGTCTTGTTTGTGCGTCACACACACCTGTATCAATAGAAGGAATCACTGAGATAATCGTCACTTTTCCTGTTAAATCAGAAAGTGAAACTTCCCCTAGTGAGTTCGTTAATACCGTGAAATCTGGAGCCTGCTCGCCTACTTTCACTTCATTTCCTACAAGCGTTACTGGGCTCCCTTTAAATGTGATCGATGCCAAAACAATTCCTCCCTTATCAAATGTATGGTTCTATCATAGTAGAGAAAGCAAAAAACTGCAAAGCCTAATCGTCCATTTTGAAAAAAAAGTTAACTGCAGGGCAGCTAACTTTTTAAAGGTCTATGTCATCTAGTTTTCGTTCTTTGTGACGATGCTCCCGTTCATCCTTCTTAAACATGTGCTGAAGACGTTCAATTGCTTGAGGAGCAGAATCCAATATTTTATCGAGCAGATGTGTGTGTTCATCCAAATGAAGCATTCTAACGCCATTTGTTCCCACAATTAAAAAGGCGATTGGTGTAATCGATACTCCCCCACCGCTTCCGCCTCCAAATGGGAGTCTCGGTTCTTTTCGTTCTTGTTCATCAGACCGTTTTTCTTTCTTTTGGTTACCGTTGAATTCACTGCCGCCGGCTGCAAATCCAAAACCAACCTTTGACACAGTGAGAATGACACTGCCGTCAGGGGTTTCGACTGGATCGCCGATGATCGTGTTCACATCAATCATTTCTTTTAAGTTTTCCATCGCTGTCTTCATCAGACCTTGGATTGGATGATCTGCCATTTTCGGGTTCCTCCTTAAACAGATGATTCATTCTTCGTTGCTTGAAGAGAGGCATTTTTTCTCGCCTTTCTCCCTTTTAACCAATGGACAAGTAATCGAATGGCTGCAAGCATAGCATGTCCAATCCGAAAATAAGCTATACATGCAAAGTGTGTCTGTGACACATTGTGCTGAAAAGCGGGAATCACTTCATAGACGGGTTTGTGCTTAAAGGTGAGGTGCTCCTGCATAAAGGCAAGAAGTGCTCCTTTGACTGACCACACACCACCGGCTGCTACACCTGTTAAAGCTGCGTCATGAAAACCAATCCATGTGGACCAGTGAAATGAGACGATTTTTATATGAATGAAAAACTTTCGCATGATCCGGTTTAGATCGACAATTTCTTTTGTAATACGCTCCATTTGATGAAGGATTTCCTTTACATCACGTTTTCCCACTTTTTTATGCATGGTTTCTTTTTCTTGACTCGGCGTTTTGGTGCTGGCCATTTTCTTTTCACGAATATCAATCGTTTGATCTTCCGTATTCACTTTCACCATCGGAATGTCTTTCTTCAGTCTGACGATTCCATATAAGGTGATGATCTTCACCGCAATATGGTCATTGTCATTTGCATGTGAATAGTCCAGTGAAATGGTCACTTTCATAAAGATCAATAAAATCACAAGGAACAAAAAAGCGGCAATCCAAACGTACAGCACTGTGCTCACTTCCTCCATAACAAATGATGCTTCCTCTACGATTATGGCTCTCCTTCTGGATTTTATACCCAATCACACAAAAAAGAGTTTGACCGGTACCCGGCCAAACTCTCTTTGATTATGCGTTTGATTCTGTTTTTTCATATAAATGTTCATGAACAACCACCGTATCTGCAAAGTAGTCATGAACCCCTTGCTTTTTCGGCGTGAACCCAACCACAGCATAGAGAACAAAAAGCGTATTAATATATCGCCCCACAATTTCTCTAAAGAAAATGACATCCCATGACAGCTTCTTCTCCGGCTGAAGTGAGACGACTTTGATTCCAAACACCATCTTTCCAAGTGTTTGTTGGAAAATCTTCGTCATGATCGCAAAATAAAGCAGAAAGACAATTGTGGTTGTGACGGAAAATGGGGAAAACCAGCCTCCCCCTTTTGACCAGCCAAAGAGACTAAAGATTGGAGAAACTGTCAAATGGTTAACACCCCATACGACGAGCCAATCTAGGATAAATGCCCAAAATCTAATCCAGAAACCTGCAAAGGCTTGCGCTTCAATTGAAGTGCGCTTCGCAAGAGTCGGCCTTGATTCTCCCTCTTGGCTGCGACTTTCCGTTACTTCATCGAATGTAGAATCCATCTATGATCCCTCCTTTATTTTGAATAGAGATACATCGGTTTAGACCCATTTGAGCCAGCCAGTGTTTCTTTTAAGTTCAGAAAATCAATTTCGCTTTTAAAGAGCTTGCTTGCACTCATATTGAAAAGAGAGTTCCAGCCAAAGCTTTGTGAATAGCTGATTACTGTTGCTCCTTTTAAGCCTTTTTCATTTTTCTTCATTGCTTTTAGTGCATCTTCATAGTACCCAAGCTCATCCACTAATCCGTTCGATTTCGCCTGTGTTCCGTCATATACTCGGCCGTCAGCAATTTTCTTGACGTCCTGCTTAGACATGCCGCGTCCTTCTGAGATGACTTTCACAAAGCCTTCATAAGAGTTGTCAACCATGCTTTGCATGATGTCGCGCTCATCTTTTGTCATATCACGATTTGGGGACATGATGTCTTTGAATTTTCCACTTTTAATGGTTTCATATTTGATGCCTAAATTATCTGCCAGCTTTGCATAATTCAAGCTTTGCATGATGACCCCTAGAGACCCTGTTAACGTTTCAGGTGAAGCAAAGATTTTTTTCGCTGGAGTGGATACATAATAGCCGCCAGAAGCCGCCATTGAACCCATAGAAACATAAATTGGTTTCTTCGCTTTCTTTACTTCTTCTAATTTTTTATGTATTTCAGCACTTTCATAGACACCGCCGCCAGGAGAGTTGACGCGCAGCAAGACACCTTTCACAGACGCATCGTCTTTTGCTTTATCTAATTCTTTTAAGAACGCACGATGATCATATGCTTCCCCGCCTAGAAGGCTGGATGCACCGCCGTTATCTTGAATCGTGCCATTAATCTCAAGTACAGCAATTTTACTCGCTCCGCTGCCATCCTCTAGTACCTTTTCTTCGATTTCGTCCCCGAATTGATAGCTCATCTTATTATCATTGAAGCTTTCATACAAGGCCGTCGTGATACTAATCACAATCGAAAAGCCAAAAACACCAAGTGCAATGATTAAGGCTACCCATCTTTTCGCATTCATTTCTTTCTCCTCCTTTTTGTCTCACTTCGTTCATACGAATACACACATGAAATGTTTCACAGGAACTGTGGTTTTTTTACATTTCATTTCAACATATGATAGCACCGATGTGAAATGACGATCAACTTTACATCTTCTATCATTTGCTCATCATGACGAAAAATTGGTTATTTTATCCTCTCCCTATATCTAATAGCTCAGACCATCTTCACAACGAAACGCCCAGACCTCTCTTTCTTCCAAAATGAGCTATTAAATTATGCTCAAAGTCAGCGTCGTCTAATCACTTACAATGACTCATTTCTTAAATGGAAGCCTCTATCATGATGAAGCGTCTTTCTAATATTTTTACTTTCATATGAAAAAAGTGTAAAATGTGAACAAGGGTTTTTATGTAAGCCCTTTACTACTCGAAATCTATTTTTGACAACAAAGGGGAGAACGTCAATGACAGACAATCGTCGCAATGTATTTTTCTTTTACAAAAAAGATCATGAATTGGATGGACACATTTCTTCTCTGGAGAAGCTCGCTACCGATCAAGGCTTTCACGTCGTAAAGCGTGCAGAAGATGCCCATATCATTGCTTCAATTGGTGGAGATGGTACATTTCTTCAAGCGGTTCGCAAAACGAACTTCCGGGATGACTGCTTGTATGTAGGGGTATCAAAAACAGAGAATTCGCACCTATACTGCGATTTTTCGTTAGAACATTTTGATCAAATGATTGATGCCATGAACACTGAACAAATTGAAGTGAGAAAATATCCGATCATCGATGTAAGCGTTGACAGTACAAACCAGTTCCATTGCTTAAACGAACTGTCGATCCGCTCTAGCATCATTAAAACATTTGTCATCGATGTGTATATAGATGATTTCCATTTTGAAACCTTTAGAGGCGACGGGATGATTATTTCCACTCCGACCGGTTCAACGGCCTACAATAAATCTGTAAACGGCGCCGTGGTGGATCCGATGCTTCCGTGTATGCAAGTAACCGAGCTGGCATCGCTGAATAACAACTCATACCGTACACTTGGAGCTCCTTTCATTTTAAGCAGTGACCGCAAGCTGACACTAAAGGTTGTTCAGGACGGTAACGACCATCCGATTATCGGTCTTGATAACGAAGCGCTAGGTACAAAACATGTCAAACAAATTGATATTGGCCTTTCTGGTAAAGTGATCAAAACGGTCAAATTAAAAGATAACTCCTATTGGGAAAAAGTAAAACGCAGATTCCTTTAATCAAAAAGCTCCTTTAAGGGGCTTTTGTTTTCTTTTCAGCGTGATAGAAAACCTTTGAAGTCTAGGAAGAGTGAGCACCGGAACGGAGCGAATTTGACATTCGTGAGTACCGGAGCGCAAATCTGACACCGAATGCGAGGGTTTGTCTACACGCTGAAAGCTCCTTTACGGGGCTTTTTTTCATGCCTTTTCATTCAAGGTCATGGTGTCTTTGAAAAGATATGGTATGATGTCACAAGTATACATGTACGAAAAGGAGAACACGATGCCATTACAACATTTTGATCAATATCCATTAAGCGATGAATTGAAACAAGCGCTAGAAGCGCTTCATTTCCATACACCTACACCCGTCCAGCACGAGACATTATCCGTTGCTTTTTCAAAGCAGGACCTCATTGTCAAATCTCAGACAGGCAGTGGCAAAACAGCAGCCTACGGTCTGCCAATTTGTGAAATGGTGGATTGGGCTGAGAATAAACCTCAAGCCCTCATCCTCGTCCCAACAAGAGAACTTGCCATGCAGGTCAAACAGGATCTGACCAGCCTCGGACGATTTAAACGAATCAAAGCGGCCGCCATTTACGGGAAAGCTCCATTTCAAGCACAAAAAATAGAGCTTGCACAAAAGAACCACATTGTGTGCGGAACGCCAGGACGAATATTGGATCACCTTGAAAAAGGGACACTTTCTTTAGACAATCTGTCATTTTTCGTGTTAGATGAAGCAGACGAAATGCTGAACATGGGATTTATTGATCAAGTCTCTTCTATTATTCAGCATCTGCCGCCAAAGCGGATGTCGATGTTATTTTCAGCGACGATGTCTGATGAAATGAAGGATTTGAGTGAGCAGTTTTTACAATCGCCAAAAGTGATAGAGATTGCTCGGGAGGAAACGACGAAGCAGCAAATCACCCACACGTTGATTGAAACCGAGGAAGAAGGCAAGTTTTCATTACTTCAACGAACGATTGTCATTGAAAATCCAGATAGCTGTATCATTTTTTGCAATACGCAGGAGCGAGTGAATGAGCTGACGATGAAGCTGGATGAGTGGGATGTTCCTTGCGATAAGATTCATGGCGGGATGAGGCAGGAAGATCGCTTTGCCGTCATGGATGAATTCAAAAACGGGGAATTCCGTTATTTGATCGCAACAGATATTGCAGCCCGAGGAATTGATGTCAGTGATATGACACATGTCATTCATTACGACTTGCCATATGAAAAAGAACGCTATATTCATCGGACCGGAAGAACTGGCAGAGCGGGTAAAAGCGGAAAAACGATTGCGTTTATGACAAGGCACGGGCAGCCGCTCATTGAAGAATTAAAAGAGGAAGCTGGTATTCATTTTCAAATTCAGCCTTATCCTACAAAAGAAGAAGCAGAACAGCATGTGGCAAACTTTGAAGAAAAAATTGAAACACCGATTCAAAAGGAAAATAAGCAGGCCGGCATAGAGAAAGATATTATGAAGCTGTATTTTAACGGCGGGAAGAAAAAGAAACTCCGGGCAGTTGATTTCGTTGGAACGATCGCCAAAATAGACGGCGTTGCGTTTGATGACATTGGGATTATTACCATTCAGGAAACAAAAACATATGTAGATATTTTAAATGGCAAAGGCCCTCTTGTGCTAAAAGCCATGCGCCACACAACGATTAAAGGCAAGCAGTTAAAAGTACATGAAGCACGTGCATAAAAAGTGAAGGCTAAGCGCCTTTACTTTTTTATTTAAAATAAAATAAGCTTACAATCCTTGAACCATCAGCCTTTCCCGCGTCCAACATGACAAATGTCATATTGAATACATGATGGGTGCTACTATGAGCATGACACCTTTCCTTCTATACTTTGAAGTAGAAAGAAACGGAAAGGACTTGAACGTTCATGACGACTTCAACAAACACACAGCAGCAAGCCACTTTAAGAAAACAAGTTGGCCAATTCTCTGGTGCTAATTCGAAAAAAAGTATCATTCAACTCTTTAATACATTCATTCCATTTTTGGGGCTTTGGTTTCTTGCCTATTATAGCCTGAACATCTCCTACCTTTTAACCCTCTTCTTTGCGGTGATTGCAGCTGGTTTTTTAGTACGTGTCTTTATTATTTTTCACGACTGCTGCCATCAATCCTTTTTTAAACAGAAGCCGCTGAATCACCTGTTCGGTTTTGTAACGGGCGTACTCACCCTTTTCCCTTATCTTCAATGGCAAAGAGATCATTCAATTCACCATGCCACAAGCAGTAATCTAGACAAACGAGGTACTGGCGACATTTGGCTACTGACAGTCAAAGAATATCAAGAGGCATCAGCTTGGACGAAATTTCGCTACAGATTTTACCGTAATCCTTTTGTGATGTTTATTTTAGGACCGATCTTTGTTTTTCTCTTAAAAAACCGTTTCAACGTCAAAAATGCTCGTAAAAAAGAGCGCTGGAACACGTATTTCACAAACGTGAGCATCATTGCGCTAGCAACTGCAACGTGTCTTCTTTTTGGCTGGCAGGAGTTCCTGCTTGTCCAAGGTCCAATCTTCTTGATCTCAGGATCAATCGGTGTATGGCTGTTTTACGTGCAGCATACATTTGAAGATTCTTACTTTGAAGCAGATGAACATTGGAATTATGTGCAGGCAGCTGTAGAAGGCAGTTCTTTTTACAAATTGCCAAAGCTTCTTCAGTGGTTAACAGGCAATATTGGTTACCATCATGTCCATCATTTAAGCCCGAGGGTACCGAATTATCACTTGGAGCATGCACATGATCATAGTGAGCCGCTTCAAAATGTGCCAACCATCACTTTAAAAACAAGTATCGAATCAATGAAATTTAGACTTTGGGATGAAGAAACGAAAGCATTCGTTACCTTTAAAGAAGCACGGCAATCTAAGAAGATGCCCGCACCTGTCATTAAAGGAGACATTCTGAAGAAGAATGCATAATTGGCGCAAGCTCTTTCTTACAATAGAAGGAGCTTGTTGTATTTGCAGGATGCAGTCACCTGTTCAATTTGATAAAGTAGTGAAAAAGACTGAAAAAATGAAAAAGGTGAATCACGGATGAAAAAACAACTTAAAATTCAAAAACTGCATGGGATTTCCCCATATATTTGGGCGATTTTTTTCATCCTGCCCTTTTATTTTATCTTTAAGACCCCTTCGACTTTAAGCATTGTGATCGGCATTATCTTAAACGTCGTTTTTTTTGCGGTCTACCGTTTTGCCTTTGTCTCAAAGGGCTGGTCGTTATATGTATTCGGCCTTCTATTAATCGCCATTTCGACTGGTTATGTGATGCTCTATAGCTACATTTATTTTGCTTTTTGTATCGCCTATTTCAACGGGCATATCAAAAGAAAAGTCCCTTTCTATATCTTATACTATATTCATCTAGGGAGCGCTGCCGTAGCGGTGAATTTTAGCCTGATCTTAAAAAAGGGCTGGTTTCTCACACAAATTCCGTTTGTCGTGATTACACTGATCAGCGCCATCCTCCTCCCTCTTAGCATTCGAAGCAGGAAGGAACGTGAACGGCTAGAAGAGAAATTAGAATATGCCAATGAACGGATCGCCGATCTTGTCAAACTTGAAGAAAGACAGCGAATTGCTCGCGATCTGCATGACACACTTGGACAAAAACTCTCTCTCATTGGATTAAAGAGTGACCTTGCCCGTAAGCTCGTGTATAAAGATCCTGAACAGGCTCGTGCCGAACTAAAGAGTGTTCAGCAGACAGCTAGAACGTCTCTAAATGAAGTGCGGAAAATTGTTTCTTCCATGAAAGGTATTCGGATCAAAGATGAGATATTGAATATCAAGCAAATCCTTGAAGCCGCCGATATTGACATGATTTATGATGAAAAGGAAGCGCCGAAACACATCTCTCTTCTGAACGAAAACATTGTGAGCATGTGCATCAAAGAGGCCGTGACGAATGTCGTCAAACATAGCGACGCCACTGTCTGTCAAATCACCATTCATCAAAAGTCAAAGGAAGCTGTCATTACAGTTGAGGATAACGGCACATTTAAAGGCGGTGATCCATCCTCTCAAACGAAGGGACATGGCCTTTTAGGGATTAGAGAAAGATTGGAATTTGCAAATGGACGCCTGCACATTGAGACAAAAAACGGGACGAAGCTGATCATGAGCATTCCAAATGATTCAGCAGCGAAAGATAAGGAGGAAATAAAATGATTAACATCTTTATCGCAGAGGATCAGCAAATGCTGCTCGGTGCTCTTGGATCGCTTCTCGATTTAGAAGACGATATGACGGTTGTTGGAAAAGGCACAAACGGCCAGGACGCCATAGATTTTGCTAAAAAACACCCGGTCGACATTTGTTTAATGGATATTGAGATGCCAGGAAAATCTGGGCTCGATGCCGCTGAAGAACTCAAAAAGTCTGATGTGAAGATCATCATTTTAACTACCTTTGCCCGTTCTGGCTATTTTCAAAGAGCGCTGAAAGCTGGCGTTAGCGGCTACATGCTGAAAGACAGCCCAAGCGAGGATTTGGCAAGTGCCATCCGCAGCGTGATGAAAGGGAAAAAGGTGTACGCCCCTGAATTAATGGAAGACTTGTATTGCGACGAAAATCCTTTAACTGAACGAGAAAAGTCGGTTCTAGAACTCGTCGCAGACGGAAAAAACACAAAAGAAATCGCCAAGGAACTCAGCATAAAAAGCGGCACTGTCCGAAACTACATATCCGTTATTTTAGATAAACTAGAAGTCAAAAACCGAATTGAAGCCATCACTCGTTCCAAAGAAAAAGGCTGGTTTAAATAAGAAAAAAGATCAGGTCAGACACTGCCTTGATCTTTTTTTCTTTCTATCCGAATTCCTCTATCCACTGCTAAAATATCATTGACAACAAACCTCACATCTATGGTATGATATCTGAGTGATAATAATTATCATTATCACTCATACAACCAAATACACGGCTTATGTGCCGATTTCAAAGGAGTCTACATTCATGAAGAAAATATTGTTCCCTCTGATGCTCATCTTCGTACTTGCGTTGAGCGCATGTGGCAATAGCAGCAACTCTTCCTCAAATAAGGGAAAAAATCAATCAACGTCAGACACGATTACATATCAATCTGAAAATGGACCTGTGAAGTTGCCAGCAAATCCAAAACGTGTTGTTGTTCTCGCCTCTTATACAGGAAATGTCTTGTCACTTGGTGTGAACCTTGTGGGTGTTGACTCTTGGTCAAAAAAGAATCCACGTTTCAAAAAGAAATTAAAAAATGTGGAAGAAGTATCAGATGAAAATGTAGAAAAAATCATGAAGCTAAAGCCTGATGTCATCATTGGTTTAAGCGGTGCAAAAAATGTAGAAAAACTAAAAAAAATCGCCCCAACTGTTTTATTCACGTATAACAAAGTCGATTACCTTCAGCAGCATATTGAAATTGGAAAAGTCTTAAACAAAGAAAAAGAAGCAAAAGCATGGGTCAAGGATTTCAAACAGCGTGCAGCTGAAGCTGGCAAAGAAATCAAAGCAAAAATCGGTGAAGATGCAACCGTATCTGTCTTTGAAAGCGGCACAAAAGATCTTTACGTCTTTGGAGATGCATGGGGACGCGGAACAGAAATCCTCTACCAAGCAATGAAACTAAAAATGCCTGAAAAAGTAAAAGAAAAAGCATTAAAAGCTGGTTATTATGCGGTATCACAAGAGGTCATCCCTGAATTTGCCGGAGACTATATGATCATTAGCAAAAACAGCGAAATGGACAATTCCTATCAAAACAGTGAAATCTATAAGTCCATTCCTGCTGTGAAAAAACATCGTGTGTATGAAGCAAATGCGGAAGAGTTTTACTTTAATGACCCACTCACACTTGAATATCAATTATCATTCTTTAAAAAGCACTTTTTAGGTAAATAAACCGAAGCAAGGGATCTCTTCCCTTGCTTTTTTACTGTCTGCTTCTAGCGGGAGTGCCTGTTTTCCGCTACAATGATGTACAAGTAATTCAAAAAGTGTGGTGCTCGTTTTGTTTAAAATTTTGCTGATTGAGGATGATACAACCCTCTTCCAAGAAATCAAAGAACGTTTAGTCAACTGGTCTTATGATGTGTATGGGATCAACAATTTTCAACAGGTCATGCAGGAGTTCACTTCCATCCAGCCTGATTTAGTCATTATTGATATTCAGCTGCCAAAGTACGATGGCTTTCATTGGTGCCGGATGATTCGGCATCATTCTAATGTGCCCATCATCTTTCTTTCATCTCGTGATCATCCTGCTGATATGGTCATGTCGATGCAGCTTGGAGCTGATGATTTTGTACAAAAGCCCTTTCACTTTGACGTTCTCATCGCCAAAGTAAGTGCTGTTCTTCGCCGAGTCCATGATTATAATGCGGAACCAGCCAACTTAAAAGTCTGGTGCGGCGCTACCCTTGATCTCGAAAATAATACAGTGACAAATGAAAACGGTGAGGTTGAATTAACAAAAAATGAGTTTTTTATTCTAAAAGAATTGATTCAGCATAAAAATCATATCGTCAAAAGGGAATCTCTCATCCAAGCTTTATGGGACGATGAACGATTCGTGAGTGACAATACACTCACTGTAAACGTCAACCGCCTTAGAAAAAAACTAGACGAAATCTCCCTTGGCGCCTTCATTGAAACAAAGGTGGGTCAAGGTTATCTTGCAAAAGAAAAGGATGATCAATGATGCTGCAAGCATTTCTAAAAGAACGAAGAAGCTGGATCTTGTTCTTTCTTAGTTTGCAGCTTCTCATTCTCTTTGTTGCATATTTGGATACAACGATTCCACTGGCTTCTCTTTTTTATATCGTGCTTTTGTCTACATTACTCTTCATTGTTTTTCTTTTTTTTCGTTACCGGAAAGAAACTGCTTATTACATGCAACTGAAAGAATGGGATGAAAATATAGACCATCAAATGCGTCTCAAACCCTCTTCCCCCTTTGAACAAATTGTACAGGAGGCAGCGTCAGAGCAAATTGACCGATACCGCCAGATGACGGCTAAGCAAAAGACTGCGCTGGAAGAAGAAAAAGATGAACTGCTCTCATGGATACATGAGGTGAAAACGCCGCTTACGGCGATGCACTTAATGATTGACCGCATAACAGAACAGCCGCTCAAATCAAATATGACATATGAATGGCTTAGAATACATTTACTCCTTGATGCACAGCTGCATCAAAGCAGGATCCAACATATTGAAAATGATTTATTTATTGAAAAACTGGATCTCCAAAACATGCTAACGAAAGAAATCAAAGCGCTCCAATCGTGGTGTATGCAAAAAGGAATTGGCTTTGACCTTTTATTAGAAGAGCGAGATGTATTAAGTGATACAAAATGGTTATCCTTTATGATCAGACAAGTGCTGACAAACGCCGTCAAGTACAGCCAATCATCTGACATTATCATCGAAAGCAAACAAATGAACGAACAAGTGGTGCTCACCATCACAGATCAAGGCAGAGGAATTGACCCAAGAGACGTGTCCCGTATTTTTGAAAAAGGCTTTACCTCCACAAGACATCACAATGACACGGCCTCCACAGGCATGGGGCTCTATTTAACAAAAAAGGGAGCTGACGCTCTTCATATCACGATCGAGGTCAACTCCACATTAGATCAAGGGACCACTTTTACCTTTATCTTTCCGAAAAAGAATGATTTTGTGCATATTGCGAGCATGTGAACATGCAGTTCAAGAAACCCAATCTCTTCATTCAACGATGCATTGAAGAGATTGGGTTATTTTATACAGCCATATCACGCTACTTCACGGCATATTTCTCCTAGCTGTTTCCTTCTATAAATACTCATTAGCAGCCCGACTGACATCATTTCTAGAAGAATATGAGATCCCCCATAGCTCATAAAAGGCATGGAAACTCCTGATATAGGCAATAATCCAAAGTTTGTGAAAATACTTAAGATAAATTTTGCTGCAAATGTGGTTGCCAAACCAATCATTAATATTTTGCCATAAGCAGATTGAACTCGTTTCGCTGTATGAACTACTCTATAAATCAAAGTCACAAACAACATAAGAACGGCCAATCCTGCAAACCATCCGAATGAATAAATGATATACGTCAACATCCAATCAGTGTGAACATCATACAATGCGTACGGATTTATTTGAAAACCATTTGAGCTAAATTCATGAAGTGAGTATTGGTAAAAGTGGGCCATATCAACTTGATACAGAGAAAATAATTGAACAATGAGATAGACAATACCTGCTGCTGTAAACGGAATAAGCTGTCTCATTCTTGCATGAGATACATACATCATCGTTATGCATATGACCATAAAGGTGATGGTTGCAGAAAGAGATCCGACTATATGTAATAAAATAATGGGTAAAGTGACAATCGCTAACCCTAGCCAGGACTTGAAACCATTCTTCCAATTCCAAGATTGATAAATGCCAGCTAACGAAATAATCATCAGAAATGGAAAAATTTCAGTCAGATTGATCGATCCATTATTTAAGCTTAAAAAGAGAATACCGTTCACTCTTGTCCCAATCATCATTGTAAGAATCAGCATTCCAATCGTTCCTATGTATAAATGCCATGAATAGGGTAAAAAGCGCCGATAATCAAAAGCAAACAGTCCAAGCATCAACGCAAGACCAAATACATAGTAAATGAGACTTTTATAAAAGATATTCGTGTCTTGAAAATGAAGTAAATGAGAATGAAACTGAAAATAATACATTACAAACAGCCCAAATAAACAAGTAGCTAATACAAGAAGTATCGTTTTAAAGTCAACTTGAGTTTTGTGTGTTTCATGAAGCTGCATTCCGAGTATGGCTGCATCTCCAATTTGATCGAGCGCTTGATCTACCGCCTCTTCTTCTGACATGCCCGCACTGACCGCTTCCTCTTTCAGCGTGTATAAATGATCACGAAGCTCAAGCTTTATACTTGCATGTACGTCTTTATTTTTGATTCGTTTACACACATTTTTGATATATTGTTCAAACTTTTTCTCTAGTCCCATACGACTTTCTCCCCGTTCAAAACGCCATCTACTGCATCTTTAAACACAGTCCATTCTTCTTTCTTTTCCTTCATAAACGCTTTGCCTTGTTCATTAATCCGATAATACTTCCTTTTTCGATTGCCATTCCCTTCGCCCCAGTAAGACACAATAAATCCTTTCCCCTCCAAAGTGTGCAAAATAGGATATATCGTCCCCTCTTTAAAGCTAAAAATTCCTTCGGATTTCGACTCCAATTCCTTAATCATTTCATATCCATACATCGGCTTTTCATTTAACAAGCTTAAAATAAGGGTAGCAGTACTCCCCTTTAGAAGCTCTTTACTCACTTTCATCCATCGTCACCTCTAATACATAGATTTACTATGCATATATTTGATATGCATATCTTACATGAAATCAAATACTCTGTAAAGGTTCATCAGAAAAAAACAAGAAATTTGATACATCATAGCGAAAAACAGATAAAATAATTGAATAACAATCTGAATTCTACATAAGGCTTTGACATATGAAACAAGCATGTGACAACAATGTCACATGCTCGTCTGTTTTGTTCGCCAAATCGCAGGAAGTCTGATCGGCTTCTTTTTATACTAGAGATATCAATTAAATAAAAAAGGGGTTCGACAGATGAACATTTTAGAAGCTCGCAAGTTATATAAAAGCTATGGAAATAAATTCAATAAACAAGAGGTGCTGAAAGGCATTGATTTGACGATAGAAGCTGGAGAATTTGTCAGCATCATGGGGCCATCAGGTTCGGGGAAAACGACCCTTTTGAACGTATTGTCATCGATTGATCATGTGTCCAGCGGATCGATTCGGATCGCAGATGCAGATATGACGCAAATGAAAGATCAGCAGCTCGCTGAATTTAGAAAGAAACAGCTTGGCTTTGTTTTTCAGGATTACAACTTACTTGATACACTCACGGTTAAAGAGAACATCCTCTTGCCATTATCCATCTCCAAAACGCCTAAAAAAGAAGCTTTTGAACGCTTTCAACAGCTTGCAGAGGATATGGGGATTTATGAACTAAGAGACAAATATCCAAATGAACTGTCTGGTGGACAAAAGCAACGGACATCTGCGGTACGTGCCTTTATTCATGAACCAAGCCTTATTTTTGCTGATGAACCAACTGGAGCACTTGATTCCAAATCTGCTTCTGACTTACTGAACAAGCTGCAAGAATTCAATCACAAGCGCAAAGCAACCATTGTCATGGTGACGCATGACCCTGTTGCAGCCAGTTATTCAAGACGAGTGATTTTTATCAAAGATGGACAGATCTATACACAATTGAATAAAGGCGCTCTAGAGAGAAAGATGTTTTTCGAGGATATTATGAAAACGCAAGGTGTTTTAGGCGGTGTGAAGCATGAACATTAATCAGCTCGTCTTCCGCAATCTGAAGAAAAACTTAAAAAATTACTATTTATACGTGTTTGCACTTGTATTTAGTGTGGCGCTCTACTTTTCTTTTGTCACCTTGCAGTACTCACCAGCACTTGATGATGTAAAGGGGTCCATTAAGGGCGGTGCGTCGATTAAAGCCGCTTCAGTACTACTCATTGCCATTGTTGGAATCTTCCTGTTATATGCGAACAGCATTTTTATTAAACGAAGAGGGAGAGAAATAGGTCTCCTGCAGCTCATTGGCATGACGAAACAAAAAATTGCCAAACTACTCAATGCAGAAAACTTTATCCTATATGTGGTCTCCATGGCTATTGGTATCATAGCTGGATTTATCGGTTCAAAACTCATGCTGATGGTGCTATTTAAAGTAACCGGCGTGAACGCCATCGCCAACCTGCATTTTTCAGGCATGGCCCTTTTGCAGACACTGATCGTCTTTTTCGTCATCTATGGATTAATTATGTTAAGAAATCGATGGTTTATTAATAGACAGACGATTTTATCTTTATTTAGAACCACGTCTTCTACAGAACAGCGTGTGAAAAAAATCTCTGTGTTTGAAATCATCATTGGGGTTCTAGGCATTGCATTCATCAGCTCAGGCTATTATATTTCTTCTCAGCTTTTTACCGGCACATATACGTCCATGCTTGCGTTACTTTTAGCGATGATTTATATTCTAGCCTCTGTCATTATCGGTACCTTTCTTTTCTATAAAGGCTCTGTTTCGTTCATTGCCAATATCGTACGCAAACGAAAAAATGGCTATCTCGCCATTCATGAAGTCCTGTCTCTGTCATCTATTATGTTCCGGTTAAAATCAAACGCACTGCTTTTAACGATTATTACAACGGTATCTGCGCTTGCCATCGGGTTGTTATCTTTAAGCTACATTTCCTATTACTCAGCAGAAAAAACCGCTGAACAACAGATCCCTTCACATTTCGTCATGGGATCTGAGAAAGAAGCCAACACCTTTACTCGTGCACTTTCTGACAAACATATTGCGTATGAAACAAAGCAGTTCAAGGTCATTCAAGCGAAGTTTGACGCAAAAAAGATCATGGATTCAGAGATTAAAAATATGAATAATGATCCAGGTGTCTTAACTCTACCTGTGATCAGTGAGAAAAACGCACCAAATATTCATGTGAAAAGCAACGAAGTCATCTTAAGCGGCTACAGTGATTTATTGAAGAAATTCATGCCGATTCAAAGTTCAGGTGATGTGAAACTACTTATTAAGAAACCCCTTGATTTAAAGGTCATTGATATGAAGAAAGATTACCTCATTTCTTACAACTTTACGTTTGGTGGTCTACCTGTTGCTGTCGTCAGTCAAAGTGTCTTTGATCAGCTTGACCAGCAGAAAGATCCTAAACTTCAGATTGAGAATAATCAATATCACGCAGTCAATATAAAAGATGATCAAAACCTTGAACAAGCGAATGATGTGTTTACTTCTTTAAAACTAGGTGACAACAGCATGTCTCAATTGGCTACCACTCAGCAACAAAAACAAACCATCGGACTGATGATGTTTATAGTCGGATTTTTAGGTCTCAGCTTCCTTGTCACATCAGGCTGTATTTTATACTTTAAGCAGATGAATGAAAGTGAAGAAGAACAAAGCTCTTACACGATCTTGCGTAAGCTTGGTTTTACTGAGAAGGATCTATTAAAAGGTATTCGGCTCAAACAGCTATTTAACTTTGGGATTCCGCTCGTTGTCGGGTTGCTTCACAGCTACTTTGCAGTACAGTCAGGCTGGTTTTTCTTCGGCGGTGAACTGTGGACACCAATGCTCATCGTCATGTCGATTTATACGGTGCTATATTCTATCTTCGGATTCCTATCTGTCCAGTATTACAAAAAAGTCATTAAAGAATCCTTGTAATCTCATCCCCATAGGCAGCTGCCTATGGGGATTGTTTGTTTATGATGGCGTTGATTCAAACTTGTGCGATAAAATATGATCTCTTGCCGCATAAGCTTTTTGTTTGATCTCTTCTAAGTTCACTCCAACTAGCTTCCCATTTTGTTTCACTGCTTTTCCAGCCACATAGACAGAATCAACATTTGAAGGGTGTGCCGTTTGCACAACTGCCCCAGCTGGATCTGTCATCGGAAGAAGATTCATGCTTGTCCGATCGATCAAGATAAAATCAGCTTCTTTTCCAGGTGTGAGCGAGCCGATTTTGTCATCAAGCTTCAAGGCACGAGCCCCGTTTATTGTGGCTGCTTCAAGCATTTGCTGTGCAGACAATCCAAGTTCAGGCCCTGGCATCGTCCCTTCCATCAATAAAGATTGATTTTGAATCGCTCGTTCCGCCTGTAGTCCGAATTTCATTTGAGCAAACAAATCTCCGCCTGTCGCTGTCACCACATCTACACCAAGCGTTGGCAGAACGCCGTTTTCAATGGCGAGCCCTGTGACAGGATATCCGTGTCCCATCATCATTTCAATCTCAGGTGTAATCGAGATGGAGCTTCCGCTGTCAGCTAACATCTTCATTTGATCTGCATCAATTGCATTGATATGCACCATATTCAAATCAGGCCCGAGCAGCCCTGCTTGATGAAGTCGCTCAATCGATCGATCCGCTGCTCCCCAATTTCCAAAGCCAATGTGCATACTGCATAATGCATCTAGTGATCTCGCTGTTTCAATTTCAAAAACGGTCGTCTCCCATGAAGAAAATTCAGGTCCACGAATGGCAAGTCCCATCGTCAACAGCTGATCCGATGATTGAAAATGTTTTTGTTTCACGCGGGCTGCGTCTTCCATATTCGTGAGCGTACTCTCTCTGTCCCAATACGCTGCATCTCCAGAGGTACCAAAACCAAAGACCGCTCGAATACCCGCATCTTTTAAACCTCCAATGAGTTCTTCTGTATGATCCATAGAATTGATCATCGTCCAGTCGAAAAACGTGGTCACTCCTGCATCTAATGCCTCTAATGCGCCTAAATAATTAGCAATTCGATCATCTGATGGACGTCTCATCGCCCCATAGTTGCCATAATAAATTTTGCTCAAATACGTTTGCAAAGACCAATCTGTTCCGATCCCCCGTATGACAGACTGCCACACATGACGATGGGTATCCACAAGCCCTGGCATGATGACCATGTCAGACGCATCCACAACATCAGCACCGCTTGCTTCAATCGAAGGTCCGACTTCTACAATATGTGCCCCTTCAATTAATAGATCTCCCTTCTCCAGAAAACCTAAAGATGGATCAAGTGTGATAAGAGCCGCATCTTTAAACAATGTTTTCTTCATCCATATCCCCCTTTTCAAATAAAGAGAATGAGTCACTCACCCTCTCTGTCATTTTAAGACATAACAGGTTCAAATTAGAAGAAAAGTGACTCAAGGAATGTGGTTTTATGAGCTGATATTCCGAAAATAGTTGTATATCCGTTTTAATTTCACGTCATGCTTCCCTTTTGGACTTTCCATCATGCCAAATTCAAAGAACTTCACCGGTTTAATCCCGACATATTGTAAAAGAGCTCGTTTCATTAACACCTTGTGGGCATTCTGCAAAAAGAAGAAAGGGTAGTGGGTCGGTCCTTGCATTGTCGATACACATACAGCCCTCTTTCCTTTTAACAAGCCTTCTGGAAGCAGACCGCCAGTTTGACGGTAAGCAAAATTCGCTGCAAACATGCGATCAATAAAACCAAGCAACATAGCTGGCGGCCTACCCCACCAAATCGGATAAACAAACACGATGTTGTCTGCCCATTTGATTTTCTCTTGATATTCTTGAATCTCAGGGTCCTTATGCATATCACGTCTTTTTTTCTCTTCATTAAAAATAAGTACAGGATCAAATTTGTCTTGGTATAAATCTATGATTCTCACTTCTTGAACGTTTGGATTTTCTTCACTGCCCTTTAGGATTTCTTTAAAAAAAGCACCATTTAAACTATTGTGATGAGGGTGAGTATAAATAATGAGTACATTCATGGCTTATCTCCTTTAGTTATCATTTGATAACAAAAAGCATACACCTATCTTTTTTAGTTGTCAAATGATAATTGTTTTTTGATAATAAATTTGGTATGGTACGTAGGAGGTGAAACAGGATGAAAAACCCACATTTTTTCAAAGAGTTTGTCACATTTGCTTCTACTTTTTCTGAGCTGAAACATGCTATGATGAGCAAGATCAAACCATCTGATCTAACCACTCTACAATATTTGATTCTGGAGCAGTTAGCCGTCAGTGAGCCGCTAACACCTAGCGAAATCGCCGATTGTCAGCACATGTCTCTTCCGAATGTCAGCAGAGAATTGAAAAAGCTTCACGAAAAACAATTCATTGATAGACAAGAAGATAAAGATGACAAGCGAAAACATGTCATTATGCTGTCTAAAAAAGGCCGCGAGTGTATGGACAAAGCATTTCAACAAATTGAATCCATGCTCATGGACAGCCTTTCTTCCTCTGACCGAAATCAAATGGATGATATCGTACAAGCTCTCCGTCTATTAAATCAAACCATCTTCAAAAAATGATCGAATGAAAAAAGCATGAGCGTATCGCTCATGCAAATGATTTTTGAACACATTAGTAAAGAGATGCTAAAAGATACGTGATGAAACCTACTATGTTTTATTCGTATTCTTATATAAATTTCACAGCAAAACTGGTACACCAAACGTCAATGTATCAAAGACAGCAAGCACTGCCCCTTTACGCTGTTCTTTATGAGCCATTTAAAACCTCTAAATTACATTTTTATAATGTAGCATAGATCCTATTTTGATCATTTCCTACAGGTAATTGAACCGTCAGCATGTCTGATAAAAATGAACAGGATGTAACTGAAGCTTCTCCCGAAATAGTAGTCAACAAAAAAGCGCCAGATGTTTTCCATCCAACGCTTTTTCCCATGACATGTTCAGCACTCATTTTCATGCATCACGTCTCTTTTGCTCTATGTATCCTTTATCCAATAAGCTGATAGGCGATATATAATGCAACCAGCCAGATCATGACGGCTGATGCTTTATTGATCCGGTTCATCCACTTGCCGTTTGTATCTAGCTTTCCTAACATTTTCCCGAGAAGAGCAAGACCCATAAACCATAACCACGAGACGATGATACAGGCTGCGGTAAATGCCACCTTTTCCGCCCCATGATATTGAAGAGAGTTCGTTCCTATTACTCCTATCGTATCGAGAATCGCGTGAGGATTTAATAGGGAAACGGAACAGGCAAATACGATTTGTTTTCTCACAGGCATCAAGTCCATCTTTTCTTGATTACCTGTTGCGGAGCTCGTGTTCCAAACTGACCACCCCATATAAAGTAAAAAGAAAAATCCAATGATAAAAAGACCTATTTGCAAGATAGGAATGGTGAGTACAACAACCGAAACCCCAATGACAGCTAAAGTAATTAAAAGTGTGTCGCAGAGAGCAGCTGTAATGACCACAGGCAGTACGCGATATAATCGAGGCTGAAGGGCTCCTTGCTGAAATACAAATACATTTTGTGCGCCCAAAGGTAAAATAAGACCAAAAGCAAGCACAATCCCATGAATTATCGCAATCGACATTTTCAGAACATTCTCCTTTTCAAGTCATCCTTACACATTTTAACATAAAACATCATGAACGAATTTTACATATTTGATTTGTCCAATAAAAAAAGCGCTGGATGATTTTCCATCCAGACGCTTATTGTTTCTACTGTTATGATGATTTTCGCGCAAGCTCTCTTTCTCTCAGCTCGACACGTCGAATTTTCGCTGACGGAGTTTTTGGTAGCTCGTCAATGAATTCGATTTCTCTTGGATATTTGTACGGTGCTGTTGTATTTTTCACGTGTGTTTGCAGTTCTTTAATCAGCTCATCGCTTTGTGTAGATGCATCACGCAGGACGACGTATGCTTTCACGATTGATCCTCTGATTTCATCTGGACTTGCCACGACAGCACATTCTTTCACGGCTGGGTGTTTAATCAGTGCATCTTCGACTTCAAACGGGCCAATTGTATAACCTGAGCTGACGATGATGTCATCCCTGCGGCTTTCAAACCAAAAATACCCGTCTTCATCTTTTTTCGCACGGTCACCAGTAATAAAGTAATCCCCACGGCGCTGCGCCTTTGTACGCTCTGCATCTTTGTAGTATTCCTTGAATAAAGCCGGCGTTTCAAGATGAACGGCAATGTCACCTATTTCTCCTGGAGCACAGATCTGGCCATTCTCATCAATGATCTCTACTTCATTGCCAGGTGTTGGTTTGCCCATGCTACCTGGCTTGATGTCCATTCCTTTCAGCACCCCGACTAGCAGCGTGCTTTCTGTTTGCCCGTAACCATCTCGCACTTCGATATCGAAATGTTTTTTGAACGTATCGATGACTTCACGGTTGAGCGGCTCTCCCGCAGAAACAGCACTATGCAATTTGGGTAGCTCGTACTGACTGAGGTCATCCACTTTTGCCATAAATCGATATTCTGTTGGTGTACAGCATAGAACATTGATTTCATTTTTTTGAAGCAGCTCTAAGTACGTATTCGGATTAAATTTCCCTCCATAAACAAAACCTTCTGCTCCGCTTCCTAAAACAGATAAGAGAGGACTCCACACCCATTTTTGCCAGCCCGGTCCTGCTGTTGCCCATACTTTATCCCCTTCATTAATGGAGAGCCATGCTTTGGCCGCAGTACGTAAATGTGCATACGCCCAGCCGTGTGTATGAACAACCCCTTTTGGGTTACCTGTTGTGCCTGATGTATAAGAGAGAAACGCCATGTCCGTACTTGTTGTGTCTGCCAATTTCAACTCGCTTGACTGCTCTTCCTTTTGCGCAACAATGTTTGTCCAGCCATGATCATTCTCACCAATCGAGAATGTTTTGAAATCTTTTGGCTGGTTGGTTCCTTCAAACGATTGAATGAATGATGCGTAAACAATCGCTCCTTTTGCTTCTGCATGTTCAATTCGGTAATCTATATCTTTAGCGCGAAGCATTTCTGAACAAGGAATCACAACCATTCCTGTTTTTAGAATGGCTAAATAAATGCTGTATGCCTCTAGCATACGAGGCACCATCACAATGATTTTATCGCCTTTTTTAAAGCCTGCATTTAATAGAACATGACCAATTTTATTCGCCTCTTCCACTAATGCTGCATATGTCACATGCGCTTCATGGCCATTTCCGTCCTGCCAGTGCAGGGCGATTTTCTCCTGGTCATGACTGAACGCTTCAATCTCACTGACTAAGTTATATTGTTCTGGTGCAATTAAGTCTTCTCTTTTCATGGTACAGCTCCTTTTAGCCTCTTTCTATGAAACGAATCATGTTTCAATTTACCTATTCTAACACTCATAACTGAAAAATGCTTGAATTAGGACCTACTCCTAGTATTATGCCATAATTTTTTCATTTCGTCTTCTTTTTTAAAAATATTCTAACAATTTATGTACAAAAAAAAGAGCGGGAATGAACCCGCTCATAAGCCATAGCTTTTTAATTGTGTGTCTTAGAAAGATCCGCCACCCATATGTTGTTGAGCATAAGATACAAGACGCTTAGTGATTTCTCCACCAACTGATCCGTTAGCGCGAGCTGTTGTTTCTGGTCCAAGGTTTACGCCAAATTCTGAAGCGATTTCGTACTTCATTTGGTCGATCGCTTGTGCAGCGCCTGGAACGACTAATTGATTAGAACTGCTTTGTCTGTTTTGTTGAGCCATGTGTTCTCACCTCCTTGTGAATATAGAATGTGTAGAAACACATGACTTCATGCGATTGATTTTATGGTAATTATTATGAAATTTTTTATTTAGAATAAATCAGCGAATTTGTCAGCTGCTTTCTTTTCATTTGTGACAACGATTGTTTCGATCTGCTCCACTGCCTCATCAAGCATTGGCTCGAATTCAGCAAAGCTTTCGTAGCGTTCTACTTTTTCAAGTTTTGGTTTTGTTTTTGGAGATGGCGGCGTAAAGATCGTGCAACAATCCTCAAATGGCTGAATGCTTGTCTCATATGTGCCAATTCGTCTCGCTTCTTCGATAATGTCATTCTTATCCACGGCAATCAGCGGTCGAATGATTGGTGTGTTTGTGACATGATTAATGGCATACATGCTTTCAAGTGTCTGACTTGCCACTTGACCAAGGCTTTCCCCTGTAATAATGGCAAGCGCATCACGCTTGGCTCTTATTTTATCTGCAATTTTGAGCATCATTCTTCTCGTTGAAGTCATCGTATAGTTTTCTGGTACTTGTTTGTGAATGAGCTCTTGGATTTTTGTAAAAGGAACGATGTGAAGCTTGACTTCGCCTCCATAGGCAGCTAAGCATTCCGCTAGATCAATGACCTTTTGCTTAGCACGTTCACTTGTATAAGGTGGGCTAAAGAAATGAACAGCTTCAATTTGAATGCCTCGTTTCATTGCCTGATAGCCTGCCACTGGGCTGTCAAAGCCGCCAGAGAGCATTAGCATCGCTCTTCCGCTTGAACCAACTGGCAGTCCGCCTGCACCTTTTACATCTTTAAATGTAATGTACGTCGCGTGTTCTCTTATTTCAATTCGCAAGTGAACATCTGGCTGTTTCACATTAACGGTTAAGTTGTCTGTATTCCTTAGAACATGTCCACCAATTTCTCGGTTCATTTCATTTGAATCAAGCTCAAATTGTTTATAAGAGCGTTTCGTTGAGACCTTAAATGTATTTCCTTGTTCATACACTTCCTGAACCGCTGAGAGTGCCGCTTCTTTGATGGCATCAAGATTTGTCTCACATTTCACAGCCAGGCTAAAGCTTTGAATGCCAAATACACCTTTAAGCTGTTCTGAAATTGGTTCAGGGTCTTCTCCGTTTAGCATGATCGTAATGCGGTCTCTGTCAGATGCATACTTTAATGCTTCAAAGTCTTTTAATACAAACCGGATGTGCTGTCTTAGTTTTTCAATAAATTTCTTTCTATTTTTCCCTTTTGTTGAAATCTCACCAAAACGGACTAAAATATGGTCATACTTCATGTTGTTATCTCATTCCTTTTAATTTTTTCACACTTTGTGCGATCGATGTGATGATTTGTGGCGCTAGCTCTGGTCCTTGTCCATATGTCAAACTGATTCTCATGCTGCTTTTGGCTGCATCTTCTGATTTCCCCATCGCCAGCAGGACACGGCTTGGTTCCTTTTTCTTAGCAGAACAAGCAGACGTTGTCGAAACGTAAATGCCTTCTTTTTCGAGCATATGCAGAAGGACTTCAATTTGAATACCTGGCACTGAAAAATTCACAATGTGCGGTGCACTATGTGTCAGCGGTGTGTTTATGACGACGCCTTCTATCTTTCCAAGCTGCTGCTCTAGCTCCGTTTTTAAAGCGATCATCTCGTCATGATGCTTATTTAAATGTTCAAATGATTGCTTGATGGCTTTTGCTAAGCTGACAGCTCCAGCAGGATTCTCAGTCCCTGAGCGAAGGCCAAGTTCTTGCTCTCCTCCTGTGATAAAAGGCGCAAGCACGATCTCTTTCTTTAAAAAGAGGGCACCTGTTCCCTTCAAGCCGTGAATCTTGTGGCCTGACATCGTTAAAAGATCAATATCCATCTCTTTAGGCAGCGGAACCTTGCCAATTCCTTGTACGCCGTCGACATGAAAAATCGCCTCTTTGGCATACGTCCGAATGATGCTTGCCGCTTCCTCTATCGGCTGAATCGCGCCTGTTTCATTGTTTACATGCATGAGACTGACAAGCACTGTATCAGGGCGAAGCACTTCTTTTAAATGCGTCATATCTGCACGGCCATGCTCATTTACTTGAATATAGGAAATATCAAAGCCAAATAATGTTTTCAGCTGTTCAAACGATTCGATGACAGATGGATGCTCAATCGCTGTTGTGACAATATGTCTGCCTCGGTTCATCTTGGCAAGAGCAGCCCCTTTGATGGCTATGTTATTTGCTTCTGTTGCACCTGAAGTAAAAATAATCTCATATTGTGTAAAGCCTGTATAGTGAAGGATTTGTTTTCGCGTTTCACTTAATAGACGGCTCGCATCAATTCCAAGTTGATGCAGCGAAGACGGATTCCCAAAAAAACGCTCACTCACTTGCTGATGTACTTGTAAAACCTCTGGATAAGGCTTTGTTGTTGCACTATTATCAAGATAAATCATATCTTAAACTCCTTACAAAAAAACTTAAAAAATAAATGCATTTATATGTTACCATAATGAAGTCAGACAGAGAATTTTCTGAAAATGGCAGTTGACAACTTTTCATTTTCACTATATCATCCATAGTGCAATTGTCATATAAACACCTAAATTGTCAGAATATTTAAATTTGACACAATACACTGATTGAGGAGGGACTATTTTGAAAAATAGTTTAAGTATAAAAGAAACATTGGCTATTGGACTAATGCTTTTTGCATTATTCTTTGGCGCAGGAAATATGATTTTCCCGCCTGTTCTTGGACAATATGCTGGTGAAAACGTATGGCTTGCCATCGGCGGATTTCTACTCACAGGCGTAGGTCTTCCGCTATTAGGGGTTATTGCTGTCGCCCTTACAGGTACCGGAGCCAAAGGTCTTGCGGATAAAGCTCACCCTAAATTCGGGACCATCTTCACCGTTATTCTGTATTTATCCATTGGGCCATTTTTCGCCATTCCGCGAACAGGTACCGTTTCTTATGAAATTGGATTAGCTCCATTTCTTTCTGAAGGACAGGCTGAATCATGGATTCCATTATTCATCTTTACTCTGGTGTTTTTCACCATTACGTATCTTCTTGCTTTAAACCCTTCAAAGCTGGTTGATCGAATTGGTAAAGTGCTGACACCAATCTTATTAGCAGTTATTGCCATTATTGTGTTTAAAGCCATTGCTACACCGATGGGAATGATCGGTGCGCCTGATGCGACATATAAAGCAAACCCTCTCTTTACTGGGTTTTTAGAAGGTTATAAAACAATGGATGCTCTTGCTTCTATCGTTTTTGGAATCGTGGTCGTAACAGCTGTGAAAGATAGAGGGATCACAGAACGAAAATCACTTGCATCGGCTTGTATAAAAGCTGGTCTTGTTGCAGCAGTGGGACTAGCACTCGTGTATATTTCACTTGCTTATGTTGGTGCTTCAAGCCCTGATGCAACTGGAATGGTCGGAGCAAATGAAGGAGGAAAACTACTTTCACTTTCTGCAAACTTTTTATTCGGTTCTGCTGGTAACATTGTTCTTGGCGCAGCCATTTTATTCGCTTGTCTCACAACAAGTGTTGGACTTGTCTCGTCATGCGGGGAATATTTTTCAAAGCTTTTCCCAGCGCTTTCTTATCGTACCGTCGTTCTAATTGTTTCTTTATTTAGCACATTCGTTGCAAACCTTGGACTGGCACAAATTATCTCTCTATCAGTCCCTGTACTTGTGGCGATATATCCACTGGCCATTGTCATTATTTTATTATCGTTCCTTGACCGCTGGATTAACGGCAGACGAGTGATTTATGTCGTATCCTTGATCTTCACTGGATTTTTTGCCATTATTGACGGCTTACTTGCTGCCAAATTCAATCTAGGGGGTTTACCTAACTTCTTAGATTCATTCATTCCATTTTACGATTTAGGCATTGGGTGGGTTGTACCAGCGATCATCGGCGCAGGGATTGGCGTACTCATCTCTATGTTGACTGGTCCGCCTAAACAGCTTGCATCCTAATCATTCTTTAAACATCCTCTTCCAAAGTGAAGGGGATGTTTTTTTATTGTCCTCCATATACTAAAATAGAAAAATTCATGACTTTTGTACGAAAACACATGTTGACATCAGGCGTACATCCTTTATAATTAGTGATTGTTAATGATGAACGGTTACCTAGCAACTAATTAACAGAATATTTCAACATAATAATGGAGGCTTTAAATGCAATGAAGGCAACTTTGTCGACGAAAGATACGGTTATCATAGGTTTTATGCTGTTTGCTCTATTCTTCGGCGCCGGTAATATGATTTATCCACCAGAGCTTGGGCAATATGCTGGGCAAAATGTGTGGAAAGCAATGGGCGGATTTTTATTAACAGGTGTCGGTTTACCTCTTCTAGGGATTATTGCAATCGCTTTGACAGGTCGAGATGCAAAAGGATTAGCTGATAAAGCTCACCCAGCTTTTGGAACAGCGTTTACCGTCATTTTATATTTATCTATCGGGCCACTTTTCGCTATTCCTCGTACGGGAACGGTTTCATATGAAATTGGTGCACTACCCTTTTTAGCTGGTGTACCAGCTTGGCTCTCACTTTTTTTATTTACACTGGCCTTTTTTGGTATTACGTATTATCTTGCGCTAAATCCAACGAAAATTGTGGATCGTGTAGGGAAAGTGTTAACACCGATTAAATTTACGATCATTTTGATTATTATCGTCAAAGCCATTTTGACACCGATGGGCGTCATTGGCACACCTGATGTGTCCTATAGCAATGGATCATTTTTCAAAGGGTTTTTAGAAGGCTATAAAACCATGGACGCTCTTGCATCTATTGTGTTTGGAGTTGTTGTCATCAACGCCATTAAAGGACGCGGCGTAACAAGTAAAAAAGCACTCACATCTGCTTGTATCAAAGCTGGCCTAATTGCAGCTTGCGGATTAACATTTGTTTATCTATCACTTGCTTATTTAGGCGCTTCAAGTACACACGCCATTGGTTTTGTTGGAGATGGCAGTAAGATCTTGGCTCAGTCTTCGCAATTTCTTTTTGGCAGTTTAGGTAATATTGTGTTAGGCGCGGCGATTACGGTTGCCTGTTTAACAACAAGCATCGGTCTTGTGACATCGTGCGGAGAGTATTTCTCAAAATTACTACCTAAGCTTTCTTATAAAACAGTTGTGACACTCGTGACATTATTCAGTTTTATCATTTCAAATTTTGGACTTGCTCATATTATCGCTTTTTCAGTACCTGTTTTAACTGCGATTTACCCGTTAGCGATTGTGATTATTGTTTTATCACTTGCTGACAAATGGCTTGGTCATAGAAGACCTGTGTATATCCTTACTTTGATTTTAACTGGCTGCGTCAGTCTGTTTGACGGCTTAGCAGCGGCGAAACTGCCGATTGGTCCTGTGAAAGATCTCTTTCAAACGATCTTGCCGCTATATGACCTTGGCATTGGCTGGATTATGCCTGCCATACTCGGAGTCGTGATTGGATTTGTGATCTCTCTTTTCACTTCTTCTGCTTCAGAAGAACGTCAAAAGCAAGCTTCATAACACGGAAAAAGCTGAAGTCCTAAAATGGACTTCAGCTTTTTTATTGATGCTGATATTCTTTTTCTTGCTGAGTTAAAAGCTTCTGGACGGCTCCAGGTGATGCTTTTTCGACAGCTGCTGCTGCCACTTCAAATGAATCGTTATAATCATAGGCATAAAATCTTCGTTCTGCCTCTTTTAATTGCTCTGAAAGAATGTGGTTTTGACTTCTAAACCGGTTGCCGTATTGTATAATCCGTTCAATTTGATCCACTTTACGAAGCATGTCATGTGTTTCATCAACGACATGTCTGACTGTTTCAGAGGCTTCTTTTAATTGCTGGTTCACTGCTGGCATATTCAGCGGCAAATTCTCTAGCTGCTCCTGCACTTGCCGAATCATCTCCTGCGCTTTTTCAGCACGGTCTTTGATGTCAGCAGGTACACCTGGAATGTTGCTTTTGTGCAGCTGGCGCACTGTATCTGTCAGCATGGTTTTAAGTTCAGCCAATGTTTCTCTTGCCTGTAATTCTTCTTTTCGTAACGATTGAAGGTGATCTTTAAACGCTTCATGAAGCGTTTTGGCATCCTCAATAAAGGTCTCAAGCTGATTGATTTCATCCATTAATAATGTGTATGCGACATGGTCACGATCAAGCTTCTCTCGTATTTGCTTCATGAGCTTTTCAATTTCTTCTAATCGTTTTTCGAAGGCTTTCTGCTGATCCAGCTCTCCTGCTGTAAGCTTGTAGCTTTCTTTCACAAGAGCCGTTTCTGCCTTTGTCTGCGTGTGGTCTTGTTCAAGTTTTTCAAATGCTTCGGTCAGCTCAGGCATTTTGCTCTTGATTTCCTGACCTGCTTCTACTTCTGCTTCTAGCTGATCATACAGCGTCTGAATCGCATCATCAATCATTTGCAGAATGCTTGATGCTTCATCTAAGTTGAGTTCATCAATCAGCAGCTTTTCCGCCCTGGTCAGCTGTTTATTCAAGTTCTCCAGCTCTTTTGTGATCTGGATGTGCTCTAGCTTGTAGCCTTTGTCTGTCATTTCTTTATAACCGTCTTTCAGCTTCGTCAGCTGACCTGGCACCGTTTGTTTGCAGTCTGCGATGAGCTTCGGTACATCATTGATATATAATTGCAGCTGATCGAGTCTGCGGTCTTGCTCAAGCAAAATTTTCCTTGCTGTCATGTAGTTTCCGTTTTCTGTCTCTTCTTCATACTGCTTGATCCCTTCCCAGGCCTCATCTAAGTCCTGCTCCATTTTGTCATAAAGGGTGCCATATAAATGGCTGTAAGCAAGTAGATTTTTTCGTACCGTTTGATATTGCTCTTTGACCTTCTCGATGTCTTTTCGGTTTTGCTCTTCACTTGTGACAAGGTCTGCAATCTCTTTTAAAATGTCTTCGATGTTTGAATCAGCAGCGGTGAGCAGATCTCCTATATGTGCAAGAACTTGCTTCGCTTTGGAGAATCGATATTTATCAGAATACTCCTCTGCATCATATAATAGCTCCTCTACCTTTGGAAGATGGGCTGTGACGATATCGTCCCACTCTGCACGCCATCTTTCAAAAAACTGCTCTGTTTCTCCGGTCATTTTTAAATGTTTGATTTTTGAAATTTCTTCTACAATTGATCTGTTTAAAATTTCAATTTTCCATGCTTCCAATCGGTCAATCTCTTTATATATATTTTTTCTGAGGAAATAACCGACTGAAAACAAAGCAAGCAAAATGACAATTAAACCGATGATAAACTCCATAATGAGCCCCCTTGTTGTGATCTAAGTGATGTCAGGGTAGTGTCCCGAGTAGACCTGAGAACCCTTTCGTGTCCGCTTTGCATTTGTTTTTTATAAGCAGGATTGTATTTTTGCCAATACGATCCATTCACGGTTTTATGTATGTTTTTTCAAGAAAGTCATTCAGGCTTTCTATCATTTGATCACATGTATTGATGTGACCTGTTTTTATGTATGCAGAAGCTGTCGTTTTCATTGTTATTATGATACCATGTAACCAGCATTTTTGGTCATGATTTTTCATTATTTTCGCTGATAAACATGACGTTTTTCAAAATATCGACAAGAGGTGACGACATGTTGAAACAAGATGCACATTTACATACGCCATTTTGCCCGCACGGTACGCTTGATCCTTTTCATTCTTATATTGAAAAAGCAATGAAAAAGGGATTTGATTCCATCACCTTTACCGAGCATGCCCCGCTGCCTCCTTCGTTTCGAGATCCAACGCCTGAGCAGGATAGTGCCATGAAGCTTCAAGACCTTGAAGCCTATTTGACGAAGCTGGATCAGCTGAAACAGGAATACAAAGGACAGTTAATAGTAAAAACTGGGCTTGAGGTCGACTATATCAAAGAGTATGAAGAGGAAACAAGTGCCTTTTTAGACTGCTACGGCCCTGAACTAGACGATAGCATTTTATCTGTTCACTTTCTTCCTGCTGGCAATGATTATATTTGTCTTGATTTTGATGAGCACGCCTTCAAGCAGCTGATCAGCATCTATGGCAGCACCGAACACGTCTATCAAAGCTACTATGAACAAATTCATTCTTCTATTCTATCATCTTTAGGTCCATATAAGCCAAAGAGAATCGGTCATATCACCCTTGTCCAGAAATTCAAACAACTTTTCCCATACGAAATGTCGCCAGAACTATGTCAAAGGGTTACCCTTTGTCTTGAAGAAACGGCAAAAAAAGGCATGTCCTTAGATTTTAATACATCAGGTCTTCGTAAAACATATGCCAGAAGTATCTATTTAGATCAATGGATGATCGATCTTGCAAAACAGAAAAAAATTCCGCTCATATTCGGGTCTGATGCCCATCAAGCGGAAGATCTCGGGTATGCGTATGATCAATTTGAAGACATCATGAGTTTCAGGTGAGGATCAAGTGCCGATTCGTTTGGTTCTAACAGATGATGAAGCGACCGGCTCAGTTCCTTATAGTACGTTTGATAAAAGTAAGGCTCGTTTGGGTTGATATAAAGCACCTCTGTTAAATATTGCGGCTGTAAATATGGCATCATCAGAAGTGATTTTAGCTGGATCATAAATGATGAGAGTGACAGCTGCTTACAAATCACATGGGTGCTTTTTCCTTTTTCAATGATGAGCTGAAACAAGTATTTTTCCTTTGTTAAATAGGTGGACATGATTTCCCTGATCAGCGTTGAATCAATGGTCACCTCTCGATAAACGAAACGGGTTAATTGACGATTTTCATGCTGATAAGATAAAATATCAAAAACCACATGAAGTAAACATTCTTTTGCATGACGGGTTTCCATGTGCTGGATGTGCGATTCAATCATCTGAATATAGCCTTCATAAAAATCGGATACGAGTTGCTCGAGCAGCCCTCCTTTTCCTTGAAAGTAATAAGATATATGGGCAACGTTGACGTTTGCTTCCTTCGCAATCTCACGGACAGAGGTTCCAGAAAATCCTTTTTGGTTAAAAAGTCTGATGGCAGCTTCAATAATACGGTCTTTTGTTTGCACGGTTGTTGATGTTTTCATCCGCTCACCCCTCTTCATGTGTACATACTTCAAGGTGAAGGCGGAAGTTCCTTTAATCATTGCTCGACAAATCCCACATGCGAAGCGCAAGTTATGTATTTTTGAGATAGAAAGTAGGAGATTTTCATGTTTCATGTCGAAAAACAGTCTGGTGATCCATCGAAAGACTATCAATTACTCATCAAGCAAGTAGAAGCGATTACGGATGGTGAACCTGATCTCATTGCCAACCTAGCCAATGCTGCGGCGCTGCTTTATCACTCGCTTCCTGAAGTCAATTGGGCAGGATTTTATTTAGCAAAAGGCGGAGAACTTGTGCTTGGTCCATTCAACGGACTGCCCGCATGTGTACGCATTCCTTCTGGAAAAGGGGTTTGCGGTACAGCATTTGCGACAGGTGATGTACAGCGTATCGCTGATGTCCATGCATTCCCTGGTCATATTGCATGTGATGCAGCATCGCAATCTGAAATTGTGATCCCACTTAAAGTAAATGGACAAATCATTGGGGTACTCGATATTGACAGTCCAGTGAAAGATCGTTTCAATGAAGTGGATGAAACGTACTTAGTTCAATTTACAGAGGTTCTCCAAAATGCGTTATCAGCCTCTACTGATGCGTCATGATGCGTGAAAAGCAGACAATGTGTCTGCTTTTTTGTTTTGCTTTCTTCCCGGATGAATGCCGACCACGTTTGACATTCTCCTCTTTAAATAGGTTGACTTCTCCTATCTGGCGTCATATAATAGAGTTTGTGTGAAATATGGCAGCCTTTTTGTTCGGCTTTTTTGTATCATTTTGTTCCTTCTATATGGAGGTGCATCTTGTAACTCCCTGCTGCTGGAGCGAGGATGCATGAAAACATAATGACGGAAAAGACAAAGAACAGACGGTTTTTATTTTTCACAAATAAAAACAATAAGGAGGAGTCACATTATGGCTCGCTATACAGGTCCAAGTTGGAAGATTTCCCGCCGTTTAGGCATTTCATTAAGCGGAACAGGTAAGGAACTTGAAAAACGCCCTTACGCTCCAGGCCCACATGGTCCAGGACAACGCAAAAAACTATCTGAATACGGTTTACAATTACAAGAGAAGCAAAAGCTTCGTCACATGTACGGTGTCAACGAACGTCAATTCCGTACACTATTTGACAGAGCTGCTAAACTTCCTGGTAAACAAGGTGAAAACTTCATGATCCTTCTTGAAACTCGCCTTGACAACCTAGTATACCGTCTTGGCCTTGCTCGTACGCGCCGCCAAGCTCGTCAGCTAGTAAACCATGGTCACATCCTTGTTGATGGAAGCCGTGTAGACATCCCATCTTTCTCTGTGAAACCAGGTCAAACGATTGCTCTTCGTGAGAAATCTCAAAACCTTGCAGTTGTGAAAGAATCAGTTGAAGTGAACAACTTCGTACCTGAATACCTTACTTTCGATGCTGAAAAGCTTGAAGGAACTTTCACTCGTCTTCCAGAGCGTTCTGAATTAGCGCCTGAAATCAGCGAACAACTAATCGTTGAGTTCTACTCTCGTTAATTTCATGACTCTCTCAGAGAGTGATCAAACAAACCCTAGAGACCTTGATTGTTCAAGGATTTCTAGGGTTTTTTGTTTGTATTCCATCATGTTCTAACACCTAACTAGATGAGAGTGGATGTATGACAGTGTTTAACCAAATCCTTTTTATGTTATAATACAAATAGATGTAGCGTAAATTAAAAGAAGCCAGGATGCTGTCACATCCCAGCAATGCACAAATGCTTGGCTCAAAGTGAGCTGGCTAGAAGGTACACAATAAATGGACCTACCCTACAAGTTGTCTAGGCTCAAAGGGTGGTCTATTTCTTTTTGTCTATATACGTCAACAAAGCAAGAATAAACATCCCAAATAAAAACATAAGGGACAATGCTTGAAAAGTTGACATAGGCAGCACCCCCTTTCAAGGGGATTTAGCCAAGACCACCTTTGAGTACGCCGTACATTTGCACGCTCTCTATTATACATGAAAACATTGGAAGTTACCTTCCATATTCAAAAACCTTTCTTAGCAGCATAACCACCTTCACGCTTCATTACGTGATTGTCATTCCCACATGCAACTATAGGAAAAAAATATCATTTAGCTGCCGTTTGTCTATTGGTACAATGATGATAGAGATCTTTTTCTAACGCACTAAGCTGGAGGAATTCCATGTTTTTTACCATAGTCATGATTTTCGTTCTCTTTTTCTTGTCTATTTTCGCCTATTCTCTTTTAAGAAAAAAGCAGGTCATAGATGCACCACCAAACCTATTGGCTACGATATCGTTCATATTACTGCTTTATTTTTCTCTCTGCCTCGTGATCGCTGTTCCAAGTGTCATGCTGTGCATCGTTGCTTTAGGGATAAACTATCTTTTTGGAGATTACATCACATATGATTCATTTTTCTCTTTCATCTCGTTCTCTTTATTGGTGAGTGGAATCGTGGTTTTTTGGTCGCCTTTTCTTCTTTTCATAGGCAAAGGGCTGGCTTATTTACTCAAATTCCCTTCATGGCTGACTTTTGCTTTGGAGTGGATCAGTTCTTGGATCGTTTTACACCTCTCGATTAAGTATATCCTTTACATAAAACTAGTAAATATCTCCATTTGGGAGCACGGCACACTCATTTTATCTTTCTTTGTCAGCTTCTTATTTATTGGAATAGATCTCATCTACTCAAGTATTGAACAACGAAAACAGCCGCTGGATGAACAAGCAAAAAGCTCCTAGAGATGATTCTAGGAGCTTTTGCTTGCCCAATTTGTGATCAGCTGCTCAGTTGTCAGGATAGTCGCAAATTCGTCATGCAGTGTTGCAAGTGAAAGGCGATGGATCGTTTCTGGATCATAGTATGTACCGGTTTGATCTGCGAGTCCAAAGGCGGCTGTTGCATCTGACATGAGGTAAGTATCAAAGCCTAGGTTTCCACTCATTCTTGTTGTGGTAGATACGCAGTGTGGTGTTGTGAGTCCAGCGATCACAATAGTGTCGATCTCGTTCGATCTTAGTTGTTCCTCTAAGTTTGTGCCTATAAAGCTACTGTTGACTTTCTTTTGTATGACCGTTTCTTCATCTAGCGGTTTGGCGACCTCTTTGAAGGAGTGCCCTTCATTTGCTGGATGAAATAAGGAGTGCGGCTGATCCGATGTATGCTGAATATGAATGACTGTCCAGCCTTTTTCTCTCCAAAACGTCAATAGACGACTGATGTTCTTCTCTGCATCTAGATTATTCCGTTCTCCCCATTGTTCGTGCTCGAATGCTTTCTGTACATCGACCATAATCAAAGCCTTTTGATGATGTTGCACAAATCCCCACCTCCAAAGAATCTCGTTCATTATATGTAGTGTAAGGAATGGTGGTTGATTTGTACATGTTTTTATTTGGCTATGTACGATGTTTTGTCTGTTTTTGCAGTAAAAAGACAAACCACACACTGGCTATTAAGTAATAGATACCAATGATGGATGTACAATTAGATATGACTTCTGCCCATTGCACTGATTTGACGATTGCCATCCAGATCATATAGATAATCAGAAATGAACATGGGAAATAGAGAAAGTAGCCTAAGAAATATTGTTTGAGTTTTTGCGTCATCTTTTATCCTCCTAAAAACCTTCTGCAACACCTAGTAGACCCTATATAACCATGACATCAAAAAAGACAGCACAAATCGCTGTCTTTTTCATTTTTTAATTCGTATTCTGTCCTCCGCCATTCAATCCTTCTTTCACATAGCCTTTGACTTGGCTTGAGGTTAATAGACCGATATGTCCAACGCCGTGGATGAGGACGTTTCTCGCGCCAATTAAACGTGAGAGGCTGTTGACGACAATGAGATCGGCTGAACTATAGACAGATGTGTAAAGAATTTTTTGATTTGGATCGGTGCCTGGTAATGCTCTGAGTGATACGAGTCCATTCGCTCCACCAAGTGTGACGACGTTTTCAATTTTATCTCCGCCGTCTAGGTTTTTAATATAGTATAACGTGTTCGCACCACCCATACTATGAGCCACAATATCTACTTTTTTGGCGCCCGTTTTGGCTAGTACATCTTTCACGAATCTAGAGAGCCTCGGGCCATTGTTCAGGTTATTGCCTGTTTTGTCTATGAAATCGATTGCAAAAAGTTGGTTTTGATCCCAGCCCTGTGATACTAAGTATCGTTTGATCGAAGCAAAGTTATAAGACGCACCGCCCATACCATGCACCATCACAACCGGATTATGCGCAGCCGCTTTGACTTCTTTCGGCTGGATGAAGGCCATTGAACCTAGCACTAAGGCAAGGGCAACAAGAATTTGCAAACTCTTTTTCTTAAATCGAATCACTTTCATTCCCCCTTATTCATCTTATTCGACTCTATTTTATACAAGAAAAATATGTCAGAAAAGTGAACAAGGTAATGTTTTATGAGATGATTTTACAGCACAATACCTAATGAAAAAGCACCATGGTCTTTTTGAAACTAAAACAAAAAGACTACGAGCCACTCTATCTTTCATATATAATGTGAATAGACAAAAGGAGGTTCTACTAGATGCTATTTACTCAAACACCTGCACCACCTTACTATGCAGTGATTTTCACATCAAAACGAACGAATGTTGAGCAGAAAGAATACGCTGCTGCTGCTCAAAAAATGGAACAATTAGCGAAAGAACTAGACGGGTTTCTTGGAATAGAAAGTGCACGAGATGAACATGGTGTTGGAATCACTGTCTCTTACTGGGATTCATTAGCAGCCATCAAAGAATGGAAAGCACATACAGCACATCAGCGTGTTCAAAAAAAAGGAAAAAAAGATTGGTATGAGTCCTATACAACCCGAATTTGTAAGGTAGAACATGCTTATACAAACGAAGATTCACTTCTTGAATAAGAAACAGACAAATGAGAGAAAACTGCTCTGTAAAAGCTTAATTCCTCCTTCTGAATAAAAAAGAAAAGCACCTCAATGTATATGAACATTTGAGGTGCTTTTCATGATACTTACTGTTTCATAAGGATTTATTTATACGTTACAAGGAAGTATTTCTTTTTCCCTCTTCTTAAGACGGTAAATTGGTTTTCAATTCGGTCTTCAGCTGAAAGGACATAGTCTTTGTCGGTTTGTCTCTCTCCGTTGATGTAGACGGCACCGTTTGTGATATCTTCACGTGCTTGACGTTTTGATGGAGACAGTTTTGATTCGACAAGAACATCAACAAGTGTTAATTCTTCTCCACTGTCTTTCTCCATTGATGGCACATCTTTAAAGCCTACTTTCACTTCTTCTGCTGTAAGAGATTTGATCTCGCCTTTAAATAGCGCATTTGAGATGTTGACAGCCTGTTCTAGTGATTCACGGCCATGCACAAGTGTTGTGACTTCTTCTGCCAAACGGCGCTGTGCTTCACGTTTTTCAGGGGCTGTTTGCACTTTTTCTTCGTACGATGCGATCTCTTCTTTTGATAGGAACGTAAAGTATTTTAAGTATTTCACGACATCACGGTCATCTGTGTTAATCCAGAATTGGTAGAATTCATATGGTGATGTTTTTTCTTTATCTAACCAGATGGCACCACCTTCTGTTTTCCCAAACTTCGTGCCGTCTGCTTTTGTCACAAGCGGCATTGTGAGACCGAATGCTTTTGCGCCTTCTGCTTCAGACTTACGGATCAACTCAAGTCCAGATGTGATATTTCCCCACTGGTCACTTCCGCCGATTTGCAGCTTACAGTTTTCATTTCTGTAAAGGTTCAAGAAGTCTAACGATTGCAGAATCACGTAGCTGAATTCTGTGTACGAAATCCCTGTTTCAATACGGGAGCTGACGATATCTTTTGCGAGCATGAAGTTGACACCGAAGTTCTTTCCAATATCACGAAGGAACGTGATGACATTCATTTGACTGATCCAGTCATAGTTATTGACGATAACAGCTGGGTTGTCACCTGCTTCAAAATCAAGGAATTGAGAGAGCTGGCCCTTGATTTTCTCTGACCACTGTTCGACGATTTCTGCTGGGTTTAGTGAACGTTCTGCTTTTTTAAAACTTGGGTCACCAATCAGTCCAGTTGCGCCACCAACAAGTGCAATCGGATGATGGCCTGCTTCTTGGAATCTGCGCAATGTTAAAATTGGGAGTAAGTGACCAATGTGCAAGCTGTCAGCTGTTGGATCAAAGCCGGAGTATAGCTTGATTTTTTCTTCTGCTAATAATTTTGTTAAACCTTCTTCATCTGTTTGTTGCTGAATTAATCCTCTGAACGATAATTCTTCCATCAATTGACTCATATCCAAATCTCCTTTTTTTACAATTCAACATAAAAAACGCCCCTTCGAATGAACGAAGGGACGATATATATCGCGGTACCACCCTGCTTAAAAGACAAAACAACACGTCTTTTCACTTACACTGATAACGGACAGATCCGTTCTTTCACTAATCAGATAGCATATGCTCCTTTTCGTAAAAGCGGTTCGTGAGGGTAATTCGAATATCTCTTTGTACTGACTCGCACCAGCCGTCAGCTCTCTTGGACAGGGAAAGATGATTCTACTGAATCTCAGTCAAAACCTTTTCATATTCAACTAAAGTCATTTTTAACATACTTTTGATATCAAGTCAACTGACGGAAGTGATTAATCTTCCATTGTCGAGAGATCGCCAGCAGGTAAATTCAGTTCCCACGCTTTTAGCACACGTCTCATAATTTTACCGCTGCGTGTTTTTGGCAATTTGTCTTTAAACTCAATTTCTCTCGGTGCTGCATGTGCAGCGAGTCCTTTTTTCACGAACGTACGAATTTCTTCTTTCAGGTCATCAGACGGTTCGTATCCGCTTCTAAGCGCTATAAATGCTTTAATAATTTCACCGCGCACAGGATCTGGTTTTCCGATGACACCAGCCTCTGCAATGGCCGGATGTTCCACCAGTTTACTTTCTACCTCAAATGGACCGACCCGCTCTCCTGACGTCATGATGACATCGTCGACACGTCCCTGGAACCAGAAGTATCCGTCTTCATCCATATAAGCAGAATCTCCTGAAACATACCAATCTCCCGGCATAAAGTAAGATTCATATTTTTCAGGATTGTTCCAGATCGTATGCATCATAGACGGCCAGCCTTTTTTGATGGCAAGGTTCCCCATCCGGTATGGCGGAAGTTCATTTCCGGCATTATCCACAATCGCAGCTTCAACGCCTGGAATTGGTTTCCCCATCGAACCTGGTTTGATATCCATGGATGGATAGTTACAAATCAGCTGTGCACCTGTTTCTGTCATCCACCAAGTATCATGAATTCGTTTACCGAATACAGCGTCTCCCCAGCGGATCACTTCTGGATTAAGTGGCTCTCCTACACTTAACACATGACGGAGTGAGCTGAGATCATATTTTTGAATGAGATCGTCTCCTGCTCCCATCAGCATTCTGAAGGCTGTCGGTGCACTGTACCAAACGGTCACACCAAGCGATTCAATGGTTTCGTACCACGTATCAGGATTGAACCTGCCGCCTAAAATCACATTCGTCGCTCCATTCAACCACGGAGAAAAAATACCGTACACCGTCCCTGTTACCCAGCCTGGATCAGCTGTACACCAGTAGACATCTTCTTCTTTCAAATCAAGTACCCATTTACCCGTCTGGCCTTGCTGCACCATTGCGCCATGAACATGGAGCACACCTTTTGGCGTACCAGTGGACCCTGACGTGTAATGAAGCAAGTATCCATCTTTTTCATCCATCCACTCGATTTCAAGTTCCTTCGCTGCCTGCTCAAATGCTTCTTCAAAGTGAATCGTCCGCACACCACCTGCATCCTCTTTTTCACCACCGACAATGATGACGGATTCAAGCTTTGGAAGTTCTGCAAACGGAATCCGCTCAAGCAGATCAGGCGTTGTCACAATCACTTTTGCCTCACTATTTTCTAAACGATCTTTGACGGCACCTTCCATAAATGCTTCAAATAACGGACCGACGATCGCACCAATTTTGACAGCACCAAGCAGTAGAAAATAGAGCTCAGGTGATCTTGGCATAAAGATAAACACGCGATCCCCTTTTTGCACATGTGCCTGTTCTCTTAATAGATTTCCTGCTTTGTTTGTCTTGATTTTCATATCCCTGAACGTATACTTTTCATCCCGCTGTGAATCTTTGTAGTGAAGCGCCACCTTGTTTTTACGAAACGAGTCCGCATGTCTGTCAATCGCTTCATAAGCTGCATTTACTTTTCCTGTTTCATACCAAGAGAAATTTTTTCTCGCTTCCTCCCATGAAAATTCTTTGTATGCTTGCTCATAATCATTTAAATGATAGTCCCCTTTTACTGATGGTAGCGTTTCCACTTTCATCAAACAGTCCCCCTTTGCATACGTTTACAATGACCATTATAGTATAGATGACTTTTTTTCTCAATTTTTAAAAAACTTCTGATGAAACCGTTTTAATTATTGTCAGATTTAAGATAAAATAGAGACGACTCACTAGAATTTGAGGCGGTGGATACGTGGAGCATCCTAAAACTTATTATTCAAAAACAATTACGAGAGAAACAGGCACCATCCTGATTGAAGGACCGGTACCTGCATCAGAGCTTGCGAACTATACGTTTCATGAAGGACTAACGGCATTTCGCACGCCTGAGGAACAGAAACAAGCACTTGTTGAAATAGCAGATCTTCCTGAAGGACGTATTATCATTGCTAGGGTGGATGAGCTTGTCGTAGGCTATGTCACGTATTTGTACCCTGATCCACTTGAACGCTGGTCAGAAGGCAACATGGACAATTTAATTGAGCTCGGTGCCATTGAAGTCGCTCCTCCATTCAGAGGCTGTTCACTTGGCAAGCATTTACTGGATGTGAGCATGATGGATGAGCAAATGGAGAATTACATTATCATTACAACTGAATATTACTGGCATTGGGATTTAAAGGGGACGAAGAAAAACGTGTGGGAGTACCGCAAAATGATGGAGAAAATGATGAACGCAGGCGGTCTTGTCTGGTTTGCAACAGACGAGCCAGAGATCAGCTCACATCCAGCCAATTGTTTAATGGCACGGATCGGAAAAAATGTAAGTCCTGATTCGATCGAGCGTTTCGATCGTCTTCGCTTCCATCAGCGCTTTATGTATTAACGTTCAATTCGTTTTTTTGGCAAAGGGGATTGGTAAACATGATGATTGAACAAATTATGGAGCGTGATGTGATCACGCTGCGCAAAACCGATACGATTGAAGAAGCCATTCAAAAAATGAGTGCACATCACATTCGGCATATTCCCATCGTATCTGAGCAGGGATCTGTCATTGGGATGGTGACAGATCGGGATATTAAAAATGCCAGTCCAAGTATTTTTGAAACAGAGAAAAGGCAGCTTTTTATTCAGCGGCCGGTTGAAGACATCATGGTGCTAGAGACGATTACCGCTCATCCGCTTGATTTCGTTGAGGAGATTTCAAGTGTCTTTTTTGAACACGGAATTGGCTGTCTTCCCGTTGTGAGACGCGGCAAGCTTGTAGGGATCATCACAAAAACAGATTTACTTCGTACGTTTGTAAGACTAACAGGTGCAGATCAGCCTGGATCACATTTAGAGGTTGAAGTAGCGCAAGTGACAGAGGGTCTTGCAGACATTACGTCCATTTTAAAAGAGCAGCATATTCAAATGCTGAGTGTACTCGTGTACCCACATGCCAATGAATCCTCTAAAGTGCTCGTCTTCCGCCTTCAAACGATGCATGCTGATCATGTGACGAAGCTAATTCGTGCAAAAGGCTATAAGGTGCTATGGCCTATGGAGCAGACGATCAAATGAAGGAAGCGACCTTTGTTTTTTCACCATCTTTTCAAACGTACCAGTTTCACCAAGATCATCCCTTCAATCAGCTTCGCGTCTACTTAACTTATGATCTTCTTCAAAAAATGAAGGCGTTAACGGATGATGAGATTGTCGCACCTCGTATGGCGACGCTGGAGGAATTAAAGCTCGTCCATACAGCAGACTATATTCAAGCAGTACAGCGAGCAAGTGAAGGAAAACTGTCCACCGCAGAGGGGGAACGTTATGGTCTTGGCACTGAGGACACCCCGATGTTTGCAGGGATGCATGAGGCAGCTTCTCTCCTAGTTGGCGGGACATTAACAGCGGTTGATCAAGTGATGCTTGGGCATTCGCAGCATGCGCTTAATCTTGGCGGCGGGCTTCACCATGGATTTAAAGGGCGTGCTTCTGGCTTTTGTATTTATAATGACAGCTCTGTGGCCATTCAGTATATTCAAAAGACATATGGCGCTAGAATTTTATATATTGATACCGATGCTCATCATGGCGATGGTGTACAGTTTAGCTTCTATGATGATCCAGAGGTATGTACTGTTTCCATTCATGAAACAGGGCGCTATTTGTTCCCTGGAACTGGACAAGTACAGGAAAGGGGTCATGATAAAGGCTATGGCTATGCATATAATATCCCGCTTGACGCATTTACAGAAGATGAATCATTTTTAGAAGCCTATCGAACAGCAGTGACAGAGATTGCTGCTTTTTTTAAACCAGATGTCATTTTGACGCAAAATGGAGCAGATGCCCACTATTATGACCCTTTGACGCATTTATCTGCTACCATGAAAATATATGAGGAAATTCCTAGAATTGCCCATGAGCTGGCGCATCAATATTGTGATGGAAAATGGATCGCTGTGGGCGGAGGCGGCTATGATATTTGGCGTGTCGTTCCAAGAGCATGGAGCCGTATTTGGCTTGAGATGAAAGGCATTACACCACCAGATGCGCTTCCTCAGGAATGGATTCGGGCATGGGAAAAACAATCGCCTGTTCCGCTTCCATCCACATGGCTAGATCCTGACGATTTATATCCACCGATTCCAAGAAGAGCAGAAATTACAGAAAAAAATGCGCAAACGGTAGAAAAAGCTCTCATGCCTGTTAGACGAGAAAAGAAAAAGGCATAAAAAAAAGCAGGCGTCCACTGATCAAGTGAGCCTGCTTTCTTTTTTATTTCGTCGATTGTCTTTCTTCAATTCTATGTGGTAATTCAACAATTTGATCTTCTACTTGTTCTTTGTTCATGAGCTTTGTCAAAAGTCTCATCGCAACAGCGCCAATATCGTAAGTCGGCTGAACAACTGTTGTCAATTGAGGGCGCACCATGAGGGATAGTCTTGTGTTATCAAAGCCAATCACTTCTAAATCTTCAGGAATTGATACGCCTCTGTCCTGCGCTCCATGAATGACACCTAGCGCCATTTCGTCAGTCGCTGCAATCACAGCCGTCGGCTTGTCAGATTGCTCAAGCAGATTAGCGAGCGCTTCAATACCAGAGTCATATGAGTAGTCTCCTTCAGCAACAAGCGCTTCGTCAAACGCGATACCAGCTTCTTCAAGCGCACGCTTATAACCAGCAAGCTTTCGCATAGAGTTAATTGGTTCTGACATTGGTCCAGATACAAACGCAATTCGTTTATGTCCTTTTTCAACTAATAGCTGAACTGAATCATAAATGGCTTGTTCATAGTTAATGTTGACTGATGGTGTTTGTGCCTGCTCTTCGACAGATGCAGCAAGTACAATGGGTACAGGAGAGCGCTTAAATTCTTCCACATGCACATCTGTAATGTTTCCGCCCATAAAAACGATTCCATCTACTTGTTTGCCAAGCATTGTGTTTAACAAATGAAGTTCTTTATCAGTATTTTGGTCTGAGTTGCTCAAAATAATGTTGTACTTGTACATCGTCGCAATATCTTCAATTCCTCGTGCAAGCTCTGAATAGAAGATACTTGAAATATCAGGGATGATAACCCCGACTGTTGTGGTCTTTTTACTTGCAAGACCTCGTGCGACTGCGTTCGGACGGTAGCCGAGACGATCAATTGCTTCAAGCACCTTTTTTCTTGTTGTTGGTTTTACGTTTGGATTACCATTAACAACACGTGATACCGTTGCCATACTTACGTTTGCTTCTCTTGCTACATCATATATTGTAACATTATTCACATAAATCACTCCTTCAAATACACTTCATATCTATAGCATTCACCAATTGGATAGAGACATGTCAGATACGAGGAAAATAATATCCTATTTGTCATTAAAACGATGAAAAGAGACACATAATTTTTCAATCTACATCAAAATGACATTCTTTTATGAAATTATACACGTTTTTTCTTCATATGAAAACGTTCCCTTTCTTTTTATAACTAAATTAAACAAACTTTAATGAGCTTGTTACCTGTAAATTGAATCATATTTCACCAAAAATCGTCGTGAACGTCAGCTATGACAATGATCTTAGCAGATTCTATCGAATTTTAAAAATGAAAACATTGTGAACAAGCATATTTTTAGCTTGCAATGTGCTCTCTTCCTTTCATTGCCAATCTTGATCGTATTTTTTCATGAAAAAACCGCCGGGCTGTCATCCGGCGGCTTTTCTATTTATGATTACGCATGAATGTTGACAAGTGGTCTTAACGCATCTAACCATTTTTCGAATTGTGGAATGTCCATTTGCTGCGCTGAGTCAGATAGGGCAACAGATGGATCTGGATGCACTTCTGCCATCACACCGTCTGCTCCAATCGCAAGAGCTGCTTTAGCTGTTGGAAGAAGTAGATCTCTGCGTCCTGTTGAGTGTGTCACGTCAACAAAGACTGGTAAATGTGTCTCTTGTTTCAAGATTGGCACAGCCGAGATATCTAGTGTATTTCTTGTGGCTGTTTCGTATGTGCGGATGCCTCGCTCGCAAAGGATGATTTGGTCATTTCCTTGTGCGATGATGTATTCAGCTGCATTGATGAATTCTGAAATTGTTGCTGCTAGACCGCGTTTTAAAAGAACTGGTTTGTTCACTGATCCAGCTTCTTTTAAAAGCTCGAAGTTCTGCATGTTACGTGCTCCAATTTGGATGACATCGATATGCTCAATCGCTTCTTCAATATGAGCAGGATTCACAATTTCACTAATAACTGCAAGACCGTATTCATCTGCTACACGTTTTAGAATTTTTAGACCGTCTACGCCAAGTCCTTGGAAGTCGTATGGACTTGTGCGAGGCTTAAATGCGCCGCCACGAAGAAGTTTTAGTCCCTGCTGTTTCGCTGCTGCCGCTACTTCTGCAACTTGCTCGTAGCTTTCAACGGCACATGGTCCAACGATGAAACGTTGTTTTCCGTCACCGATCGCTTCTCCATTGATATTTACAATTGTATTTTCAGGTTTTTTCTTACGAGAAACAAGAAGTGCTTTGCTGTGGTCATCTTCTTGAAGCTCTAAACCTGCTTTGAAAATTTCTTTGAAAATATGTTGAATCGTTGAATTTTCAAATGGGCCATCATTTTCTTCAAGAATTTGATTAAGCATTGTGCGCTCTCTGACAGGGTCATAACGGTTGACACCTTGCGCTTCTTTTGCCTTTCCAATTTCTTTTACAATGTTTCCTCTTTCATTGATCAGTTTTAAGATTTGAAGATTTAGTTCATCTGCTTGCTGTCTCAATTGTTCCAATTCATTGTTGCTCATTTTTGTCATCCTTTCCTCTGCCCGCTCTCGCTTTTTATTTTTGATCTCTTATAATAGGGTTTATTATAAACAAAGATTTCGGAATTGTCACGAAAAAATTCTTTATTACCCAAACGCTTTTAAGCGATAAAGTATTATGTGTAAGATTATAGCATACTTTTGATACAAGTAAACCTTTTTTATAAAAAAAACGTCAGCAATCGCTGACGTTTTTCTACATGTTATGTTCAAGCGCTTCTTTTGTAATGCTTGAGTGAGAAGCATGCCACTTTACTTTGCCACCGCTAAAGATGAGTGCCTGCGGGCTTTCGTGCTTGATCCCTGACTTTTCAGTCACATAGGATGAAAGCTCTCTTGTGTTTTGAATTTGCAAGAAATAAGCAGGAACATCCTCATGTTCTGACGCAAACGCTTCAAACTCTTGAAAAGCAGCTTGGCTGATTGGACATGTCAAACTGTGCTTAAAAAAGACAAAGGTTCCGTCTTGATTCGTTAGTTGATCAAACTGTTCTTCTGTTTCTATGAGTTGTTTAGACATGATGTGCTCCTTCCTAACTTAAGCAGCGAGTTAGCCTTTCGTAGATTGTTCTACTTTTTCTTTGACATCTTTGATGCCGTCTTCAATGTCTGCTTTTGCTTCTTGTGCTCTTACTTTTGCTTCATCTGCTACATCTGAAGCTTCATTTGCAATATTTGCTGCAGCATCTTCTGCTTCGCTTTTTACTTGTTTAGCTTTTCCAGCTGTACGATCTTTTATGTCTTTTACTTTGTCTAAAATCTGGTTTGACTGCTCTGCTACGAGCTGAGACAATTCAGATGTTTTGTCTTTCGCAATCGTCACATATTCAGTGCCCTTTTCCTTTGCATCTGTTGTGAGACGATCTGTTTTTTCTTTTAGGGCATTCGCTTGGGTGTTCAAATCATCGCGAAGCTCTTTCCCTGACTTTGGTGCTAAAAATAATGCCGTTGTTGCACCGATAATGCCACCGATAAGTGTTCCGATCAAAAAGTCTTTGCTATTGATTCCGTCTTTGCTCATGATTATTCCTCCTATGCGAAAATGGTTGATTATTGTTGTTTACGTTGTTTCCATTTTTTATAGATTTCAAGTGCTGCGTTACTCCAGCTTACCACATCCGTGACTTTCTCTTGATTTCGTTCAACGGATGAAGAAACCGCACCAGCTGCCTGCTTTATGCTTGTATTAAATTGGTTGATCGAGCCACCAATTCCCTGCACCGCATCCACAACTGTGTTAAGTTTTGCCGATTTGTCTTGAATATCTTCAGCAAGCTGATTGGTCTTATGTAGCAACTGTGCTGTCTCTGTGGTGATGCCTTGCATCTGTCCTTCAAGACCTTCTAAAGTTGATGCGACATTCTTTAATGTCAGCTGTAAGGATTTCAATGTTTTGGACAAGTAGATGACAAGAATGAGGAAAGCGATTGCGATGAGTGCAACGCTTAAATAGAGAATAATAATCATCTGATACCTCCTTTGCTGCGGGCATATTCAATTCAATACCCTCTCGTTGTATCATTCAAACATCGCCTAGAATGACCGATTGAATAATAATTCTACACTTATTCGCCAATTCCTGTCCACAGCGAACGAAAAAAAGCGGCACATCTTGTCACATTTAGCCCCTTTGTCACATTTTATTCAAAATAAAAAAGCGCCGATTGAATCGGCACTTTTTGACAGGCAATTATACTGCGACTTTCTCATAAGCACGAAGATACTTTTGAATATCTCCTGCTCCCATAAAGACCAAGATCGCATTTTCATGTGCTTTCAGCACAGATGTCTCTTCTTCTTCAATCAATTGGGCTTGCGGAATTTTTTCCCGCAAATCTTCAATGCTTAGTTTCCCAATGTTTTCACGAGCTGAACCGAAAATATCACAAAGGTATACATAGTCTGCTTTTTTCAGACTGTCCGCAAATTCACTTAAAAATTGCTGTGTACGAGTGAAAGTGTGCGGCTGGAAGACTGCTACAATATCACGGTCTGGATACTTCTGGCGAGCTGCTTCGATCGTGACTTCAATTTCAGTCGGATGGTGCGCATAATCGTCAATTAAGACTTGTTCACCGACTACTTTTTCATTAAAGCGTCGTTTCACACCTCCAAATGTCGTTAAAGCACCTTTGATGAGCTCTACATCAATGGCCTCATAGTGGCATAATGCAATGACCGCTAATGAGTTAAGGACATTGTGGTTTCCGTAAGCAGGAATGTAGAAGGTATCATAAAACGTATTACGTACAAATACATCAAATGTGGTGCCTTCTGTGTTTTTCACAACATTTCGTGCTTGGAAATCATTTTCTTCATTGAATCCGTAGTACACAACAGGTACTTTTGCTTGGATCTTGAGAAGATGCTCGTCATCACCGCAAGCGATGATGGCTTTTTTCACTTGAAGTGCCATGTTTTGAAACGCATCAAACACGTCATCAATATCCGTGAAATAATCAGGGTGATCAAAATCAATATTGGTCATGATCGCATAATCTGGATGGTAGCTGAGGAAATGTCTGCGGTATTCGCACGCTTCAAATACAAAATACTCGCTGTTTTCTTTCCCCATTCCAGATCCATCACCGATTAAGTAGGAAGTTGGTTTTGCCGCTTGCATCACATGTGCAAGCAGACCTGTTGTCGATGTTTTACCATGAGCACCAGTAATTGCAACGTTTGTGAATGAATCCATGTATTCTCCAAGAAATTTATGATAACGAATAACAGGAATCCCTTCAGAAAGAGCACGCTCAATCTCAGGGTGTGTATCTGGGAATGCATTTCCTGCAATCACCGTCATCCCTGGCTGAATATTATCTGGGTCAAATGGAAGAATTTTAATATTTCGTTCTTCTAATGCTTTTTGTGTAAAGATATGTTTTTCGATATCCGATCCTTGGACAGTATACCCAGTATCATGAAGAATTTGGGCCAGTGGACTCATACCTGTCCCTTTTATTCCAACAAAATGATAAACAGTCATAATTGTACCTCCAACAAACGTCTATCTGACTTACAGTATATGACGCTCATTTCAATTTGCAACTTGTGATTTTTGTCTCTAGCTGATCACAAATCGCAGCTCCAAATAAAGATTTTTTTCCGATCTTCCTATTCTAATCAATATTAACTATGATTAGTATCCGACAACTTTCCCATTTCTAACACCTGCTTTCGCTCATTTTCGTTAAAAAGCGTTCAGACAGGCATGCGAAAAGCGTCCAATTCAAAAATTGCACCTATGTGCTATCATACCATGTTTATCAAAAAAATGAAGTGGTTTGTTTAGATCAATTGTTCTAAGTCACTCAGTGTCATGAGGACCTCTCTTGGCTTACTGCCTTTTGCCCCAGAGATCATTCCTTCACGTTCCATCATATCAATCAATCTCGCTGCTCGATTGTAGCCAATTCTAAATCTTCTTTGCAAACTGGATGTACTTGCACTATTTTGCTCGATGGCGAACCTGCATGCGTCCATAAACAATTCATCTTCGTCTGTAATAGCAGAGCCTTGGAGCATCAATTCTTCCTGTTCAAAAAGGAACACAGGTTTGCGCTGTTTTCTCACATGCGCTACCACTTCATCAATCTCTCGATCTGATACAAAGTTCCCTTGTAGCCTTGTCGGTTTGCCAGAGCCATTTTCTAAGAACAGCATGTCTCCTTTTCCGAGAAGCTTTTCAGCACCTGCCATATCAATAATGGTTCTTGAATCCACTTGGCTTGAAACAGAGAATGCAATTCTTGTTGGGATGTTTGCTTTAATGAGGCCTGTAATGACATCAACAGAAGGTCTTTGCGTCGCAATGAGTAAGTGAATCCCGCATGCTCTTGCTTTTTGGGCAATTCGGCAAATGCTTTCTTCGACTTCATTTGGTGCGACCATCATTAAATCAGCCAGCTCATCAATGACAACGACGAGATATGGCAGTTTTTCACCCAATTGTTTTTCTTTCACCAGTTCGTTAAATCGTTTGATTTCTCTCACACCAGAGTGTGCAAACAGTTCGTAGCGTCTTTCCATTTCATCTACTACCCATTTCAGGGCAGCTGTTGCTGTCTTGGCATCAGTAATAACTGGGCTCACAAGATGCGGAATGTGATTATACGGCGCGAGTTCGACCATTTTAGGGTCGATTAACAGCATTTTCACTTCATCAGGTGAGGCTTTAAACATCAGGCTTACGAGAATGGTATTAATACAGACACTTTTCCCTGAACCTGTTGCTCCGGCAATTAAGCCGTGCGGCATTTTTTGCAAATCAACCACAACGGGCTGACCGGAAATATCCAATCCGAGCGCCGCCGTTAATGGAGACGGATTGTCTCTGAAGGCACTGCTTCTGATCATTTCTCTTAAGAAAACCATTTTACTGTGAAGGTTCGGCACTTCGATTCCAATCGTGTTCTTCCCAGGAATCGGCGCTTCGATTCGAATATCTTTTGCAGACAAACTAAGTTTGATATCATCTGACAGGTTTGTAATTTTGTTCACTTTCACGCCTGGTTCAGGATGTACTTCAAACCTTGTAACAGAAGGACCTTGCGTCACATGAACAACACTTGCTCTGACATTGAAGTTTTTCAGTGTGGCATTGAGCAGTTCTGCCCGTTCTTTCACCCATGTTCCGTCCTCTTCTTTTTGTGCTGGCGGAACGTCTAGAAGAGCTAAACTCGGAAATACATAGCCTTGTGCATCTGCCGTTTTCTTCTGTCCTTGCACGCGCTGATCACTTTTTAACATCATGACGTTAAAAGGAACGGTGGAGGTTTGACCGCTTGAGCGCTTTGGCTGTGGAGAAGACGGTTTTGGTTCTTCACGTTTTGGTTCTTCACGTTTTATTTCAGGCGTTTCTTCAGGTATTTCCTCAAGCTCTTCTGCCATATCCCCGGCGATCTTTGCTTGTCCAGAGTCAGCAAATTCATCTGATGCTTCTTCAACTGGCATGACTTCATCATCTGTTAATTTTTCTTCCGGCAGGGAATCATCATCTTGCGAATCTTGTATGATCACCGGTTCTTCTTGTTCAAATGCTACCGCTGACACGTCTACTTGACTTTCTTCTATCCGTGCAGCCTCTGCTCTTTCCTCCATAGCCTCTATGTTCTTCTCTTCCAGCATCGCAGTTTCTTCTACTGGGCTTTCTATCTCCATGTCGAGTGCTGGTGATGGGCTTTCAGCTGTTTCAAATGTAAAGCTCTCTTTTTTCTGAGCATCATCTTCAAGCGGAATCATCGGCTCTTCTTGTTCAATGGTGACTGTCTGTTCTTGCTCCATCTCTAGAGGCTCGTTAGATGCTTCAGCTTGCTCCATATGTAAGAATGCTTCCCGATCGTCTTTGGTCTGTGACAAAGCTTGATCTTGATCCTCTGTCTCACTGAAAGGCTCGTCATATAAACGTTCCATCGTTGATTGAACGTGATCTTGATAAGCGAGTTCCTCTTGCAAAGTAAGCGGGTTCGTGACAGGTTGCTTCTCTCCTTGTTCTGCTGTTTGGGCTGACATCATGTCTTCCATACGTTGTTCTTTTCGTATAGACGGGATGTTCATTTGCTGTCTTACATTCCGTTCACGCTCTGCTTCTTCTGATAACAGTGTGACACGCTGTGACGTTTCTTCTGCCGATTTCATTTTGACAGAAGATGTGTCTTCTTTGGCTGCTGCATGTTTTGGACGCATATCCTGATGGTAGCCATAGATGGGTGAAGGGATTTGCTCTGGTTTAAAAGGCTTTTTATTGAGATCAGGCTGCACCGTTTGTTTTGGCTGATAGGTCGTCTGCTTTGCCTTTGGCTGACTTGACCGCGTGCGCCTTCTTTCTTGCTGCTTTGCTGCCTCACGTGCAGGTTCATCTGGAACGAGAGGAAAGCGGAAATTGCCTTTTGGATATTCATAATACACTTTCGTATCTTCAACTTTTTTATATTCTTTATGCTGTTCAACAGCTGGCTGCTTTGGTGCAATCGGACCTGTTTCAGGCCTCTCAGCTTTTTCTTCTTTTTTTTCTTCTCCTAAAAATACACTAAAAAATTTATCTAACCAACTCATCATTTATCACTCACTTTAACTCCCCTTACGTTTTCTTGGGCGATTTTTAGTATACCATTGCTTTTTCATGCAGAAAAGCGAGAAAAGTGCTACGCTTTGCTGTTCATGCTGTCTGTAGATGAAAAAAAGTCACTAAGTACGTACTTAGTGACTTTTGGTATAACACATTCTTCGCTCATTTGTACCCGTTTATGGGAGGTTACGCTTCAAATGGCTCGCCAGCTTGGTGGCTTCCTTCTAGAACAAGGATTCCTTTTTCAGCAGGCGCATTCGGAAGATCTAATTCTTTTGCAGAACAAATCATTCCGCTTGAAGGAACACCTCTCAGTTCAGCATCTTTGATCACCAAACCGCTCGGCATCACAGCACCGACCTTTGCAACCACAACATATTGACCTTGATCAACGTTTGGTGCACCGCACACGATTTGTAAGGTTTCATCGCCAACATCTACTTGGCAAATGTTCAGTTTATCTGCATTCGGATGTTTTTCTTTTTCCTTCACATAACCGACCACAAACTTAGGTGATAGATCAACTGTTAATGTTTCACTGACACCGTTGCGGTTCAAAATTTCATTGATATCTTGAACAAGCGTTTCAGAAAGCGGTACAGATCCGTTTTCTTCAATTTTCATGTAAGTAGATGCATTGAAAATATTAAAACCTGTTGTTTCTTTTGTGTCTTGATTGAAGATTCTTACGACATCTCCAAACGTTTCATGACCTACTTCTTCTCTTGTTACATCTTTCAATGAAATAAGGAGTGTGTCGCCGACACCTTCTGCATTATAAAAAACGTTCATTCTTCAAAATTCCCTTCTACTGCTGTTTTGGTCTACTTTTTGCAAGAATAAAGATCGGTTCAAGCTTGCCTTCGTCATATAAAAATGACAAGGCCGTAATCGGAACCGTGCCGCTGGCGAAGAAGCTCATCGACATTTGCCCTAAAATATCATAGCCTGATTCATTGCGTACATCTGCAATGATGAACACATCTTGATGGGGAACGGAAATAGCCATTTGCCCCTCTACTTTTTGCGCGTATTCTTGTAAAATCGATTCATTTAATATTCTGCTTGCATCGTACCCGTCGTTTGCACGGAAGAAATAAAAACGGTTGCCCGCCACTTCATCCATCTTCACGACAGTCTTTAGTGAACGGACGTTAAAACTTGCGGTTTCTCTGATTCGTTCTTTTGTCCAGTTTTCCTTTTGCAGCATCTTCTCGTCAATTAATCTGTAGGTGCTTCCAAGGTCAAGTGCATAGTAGATTCTTGTCTCTGCTGTATGCTCATCAAAAACGAGCGGAATCTCATCACTCGATGTTTCTGGAAAGGACGTTGAACGAATGACCGGATAAATGTGCTTCTCTTTACCTGAGATGTGCTGCGCTTCACCTTTCATAGCGCTGAGCGCTTCTTTCACATAATAAACGATCTCATCCAGTGTTTCATCAGGCTTTACTTCCCACTTTGCAATAATCGGCGGGAGCTCAAGCGTGATGCCCTTTCCTGTATGTTTATCTTCTACACGAAGCGTATCTTTTTCCCTGTCAAACTGGTGGGTCCAGCTGTCGTTCGTCAGACGGCTTTTCAATTGATTGGCAAGCTGTCTTGATGTCATTTTCGCCATAATAAGACTCTCCTTTCGTTATTTAGAAAGAGAATCTGTTAAAAATGCTTCAATCTCTTCCTTTGTCTTACGATCTTTGCTGACAAAACGGTTGATCTCTTGTCCGTTTTTAAAGACTAAAAAGCTTGGAATTCCGTAAATTTCCCACTCTGCACAAGTGTCGATGAACTGATCTCTATCCACATAGAAGTATTCAAATTCTGGATAGTTTGCTTCAAGCTCTGGCAAAAACGGCTCAATAAATGTGCAGTCCGGGCACCAGTCAGCTGAAAATAGTAATACTGTTAAGTCTTCTTGAATCACTTTTTGTAATTCTTCGTTTGATTCAATTTTTTTCATGTTTGATTCCTCCAGTTTGTATACTTAAATCTCCGAATTGTATATAGCCTTTCTTTCTCATCCATTCTGATACTACCAAACTAATCACTGCCGGGCCAACGATATGCAAGAGAGCAATAGCGAGGAAAACGGAAGGATGAAATCCCATGACTGTGAGAGTCATGAGCTGGCCGACAAGTCCGCTCGTTCCCATACCCGCTCCTGCCGCATTATTGACCATCCCAAAGCCAATGATACCAATTGGCGCAAGAATCAGTCCTGCAATCGTCGGCGGAATGAGAATGAGTGGATTTTTCACAATGTTCGGCAGCTGTAGTTTTGATGTTCCAATGCCTACCGCAGCAAGACCGCCAAAACGATTTTCTCTAAATCCTGCAGCAGCAAAGCCGACCATCTGCGCACAGCAGCCAATCGTTGCCGCACCAGCAGCAAGACCGCTTAAATCAAGCATCAGCGCAAGCGCAGCGCTTGAAATCGGTGAGCTAAGAGCAAGTCCAACAATGGTTGCAACCAGCATGCCCATGATGAGTGGACTTTGATCAGTCCCCCATACAATCAGCCTGCCGAGCCCTGTCATCACCGCCTGAATCCCAGGGCCGATGAAAGCAGCGGTGAGAAAACCTGTGATAATGGTCACAAGCGGCGTTAAAATAATATCAATTCTTGTCTCACCACTGATCAGTTTGCCTAATTCCACACCAATGAGAGCAGCCACGAAGCTTCCAGCAGGTCCCCCAAGCTCTGCTCCAGCGGCACCTGACACAACACTTGCGAAAATAATTAAAGGAGAAGCGTTTAAGCGATAAGCAACCGCTACGCCAATTGCTGGTCCCATCAGCCCCATAGCGAGCGTTCCCATTTCCACGATGAGAGGAAATGATAACAGGCCGCCTGCTGTTTTTAAAATCAGCCCTACCACTAATGTAGCAAATAGACCTAAAGCCATATAAGAGAGTGCATCAATAAAATACACCTTTGGCGAAAGGGAAATACCCTTTCTTTTTAAATAAGTCATCAACGTCGTCTTCCTGCTTTCTCATAGGAAAGACGAAGAGGCCTGTCCTTCCCATTATATGTAGTCTTCTTACGATGAAAAATAGTCTCTACCATGAATATCATAATCATATTTTTTTTGCTTTATCAAGCACTTCTTGTGTAACATGAAAAGAAACAGGGCAAACCTTTACTAAGTTTGTGCACAAGGAGGAGATTGTTATGCAATTAACGGTTTATTTAGCTGGAGAAATTCATAGCCAGTGGCGCGATGAAATTAAGGAAAAAAGCCAGTCGTTGAAACTACCAGTAACGTTTGTTGGTCCAATGGAGAATCATGACCGATCAGATAACATCGGAGAAGATATTTTAGGCGGGCAGCCAAATGCCATCTTGAAAGACGATGCGGCTTCTGATTTGAACAATTTCCGCACCGAACTATTATTAAATAAGGCAGACGTTGTCATCGCCCGCTTTGGTGAGAAATATAAACAGTGGAACACGGCAATGGATGCTTCTTCTGCCATCGCCAAAGGGAAACCCCTTATTTTGATTCGTCCTAAAGAATTACATCATCCCCTAAAGGAATTATCAAACAAAGCAAATATCACTGTCGAAACAGTGAATCAAGCGATTAAGGCGTTGTCATACGTGTTTGAACAGGAATAAGAAAAAGGCTGTGCTCTTAATGAGGCAGCCTTTTTCTTATCGTTTACACTTGTTGATAAATCGAATCCACCGTGCTTTGATCACAATTTTTCACAAGACGAACAATTAATTCTTTTGCCGCTGCATAATCATCCACATGCAAGACAGAGTGACTTGTATGAATGTAACGCGCACATACACCAATAACAGCAGACGGTACACCTTGATTTGAGATATGGACACGTCCAGCATCCGTACCGCCCGGCGATACGAAATATTGATATGGAATATTGTTTGTTTCGGCTGTATCGAGGACAAATTCTCTCATGCCTCGGTGCGTAATCATCGTGCGATCATAAATACGAAGAAGTGCACCTTTTCCAAGCTGGCCAAATTGTGATTTGTCTCCCGTCACATCATTTGCAGGACTCGCATCTAGAGCAAAGAACAGATCCGGCTGAATCATATTCGCAGCTACCTCAGCCCCTCTGAGCCCTACTTCCTCTTGTACGGTTGCACCTGAATACAATTGACATGAGAGGGTTTCGTCTTTTAATTCTTTCAATAATTCAATGGCAAGTCCGCACCCATAGCGGTTATCCCAAGCTTTGGCTAAAATCTTTTTTGGATTGGCCATTGGGGTAAAGACCGTTGCAGGAACGATTTGCTGCCCTGGGCGAACGCCAAGCTCTTTCGCTTCTTCTTCACTGTCTGCACCAATATCAATAAGCATATCTGACGGTTTTACTGGTTTGCTTTTTTGTTCTGGTGTCAGAAGGTGAGGAGGTGTGCTCGATACAACTCCCGGAATTGGCCCGTGATCCGTATGAACATCCACGCGCTGCGCAAGCATCACTTGACTCCACCAGCCGCCAAGTGTTTGAAAACGAATCATTCCATTTTTCGTAATGGATGACACCATAAAGCCGACTTCATCCATATGACCAGCCACCATAATTTTCGGCGCGTTCTCTGGACCTTTGCGGACGCCAAACACTCCGCCAAGACGATCCTGTATGAGTTCATCGGAATATTTCTCAAGTTCCTTTTTCATAAAAGCACGCACATGGTGCTCATTACCTGGAGTCCCCTGTAGTTCTGTTAAATTTCGGAAAAGCGACATTGTTTCTTCGTTCATTTGACAGTTACCCTCATTTCTATGTAATGACCATATAAATTCCTATAAAAATAACACTCACTTTATACTATAAGAATTCTTTCGGTTTTCCAAGTATCTCTCCAGAAATTTTGAATATGCTTTCAAGTATTCGGATTTCTTAACATCGCTGGACAAGTTTTGTATAATGGAAAAAACAGCAATACGGAGGTGCAGCACGTTGAAGTTAAAACATGTTCTGATTGGTGCGAGTATTGGCGTAGCCGCTGCAATTGTTGCAAAGAAAGTCTTTTTCCCGACGTATATCTCGTCTGAAAAAGCGTTAAAAATTGTGAAATCTGCTTTTAAACAGCGCGGCCCGATTGATGGCTCTTGGATTTATACTGTACCAGAACCGTATACCGTAAATGGTGAAACGATTGATGTGTACAAATCTGGCATTACACGCTCCGCCTTTGGCGAGCTGGAACAGTATGAAGTCATGATTGATGCAAAAACAGGCATGATCGTTGATGTCATTGATTCTGTTGCTTAATAAGAAAGCTTCGCAAAGACAAGTCCTTGCGAAGCTTTTTTTAGATGGCTTTGATTTTTTTGTATACAGGGTGCCACATGGCGTCTTGCACAGCCTGAATGAGATCATCAGGGGTTTCTTCCGCAATTCCTTCGTCAATCGCTGCTTGTGCCACACGGACAGCCACTGTCGCTGAAACCGTTCTGAGCTGATCAACACTTGGAAGCATCGCAGCACCCGGTTTTCCGACATTGACCATGCTCGCAATCGCTTCAGCACTCGCAACAAACATGCTGTCTGTCATGAGGCGGGCTTTACACACAATCGTTCCAAGGCCAAGCCCTGGAAACACAAGGGCATTATTTGCCTGCCCAATTTCATATGTCACACCACCATATTCAACTGGATCAAACGGACTTCCCGTTGTGACAAGCGCACGTCCTTCTGTCCACTCAATGAGATCTTCCGGCTTTGCCTCTGAAAGAGGTGTCGGGTTTGACATCGGTAAAATCGCTGGCCGCTCTACATGTGACGCCATTTCTTTCACTATTTCCTCTGTAAATGCCCCACCTACAGTTGAGGTACCAATTAAGATCGTAGGTTTCGCCTGCTTCACGACCTCTAACAAATCAATTGAATGCTTTGGACCATTACGTGCATAATCCTTCACTTCATCAGAACGTCTTGCATACGGCTTTTGGAATGGCTGAATGTCAGGTGAATCATCTGTGAGCAGTCCCGTTTTATCAATACACCAGAAATGATCATATGATTCCTCTTCTTTGACACCATCTCGCACGATGGCATCACGAATTTGCTCGGCTATACCAATCCCTGCTGTACCTGCTCCAAAGATCACGATTCGGTGATCTTTCAGCGGAACCTTCGATGCTTTTGCACAAGCCAGAACGGCAGCAAGTGAAACGGCTCCAGTTCCTTGAATATCATCATTAAATGTACAAATACGGTCCTTATATTTTTCCAAAATGGCGCGCGCATTTTTTGTACCGAAGTCTTCCCAGTGAAGAAGTGCATTTGGAAAAGTCGCACGGGCAAGCTCAACATATTGATCAATAAACTGATCATAGCGCTCTCCTCGAACGCGGGAGTGCTGATTTCCCACATAAAGCGGATCATTTAAAAGGCTTTCCTGGTTGGTTCCAGCATCAAGCACCACTGCCAGCACACGGCTAGGATCAATACCTGCTGCGGCTGTATAAACAGCCAGCTTCCCGACTGAAATGGCGATTCCGCCAACACCCCAGTCACCGATGCCTAAAATTCCTTCTGCATCTGTTGCGACAATGAGATCAATTGATTCATCCACTCCGTAAGATGCAAAAATTTCTTCCATTCCTTCTAGATCATCAATGGATAAATAAATTCCTCTTGGCTTTCTATACTCGTGGCTGTAACGCTGAATCGCTGTTCCTACGGTCGGTGTGTAAACAATCGGCAGCATTTCTGCCAAATGCTCATTTAATAATTTATAAAAGAGCACTTCATTTCTGTCATGAAGCGCAGTTAAATAGACATTTTTCCCAAGTGCGTCTGGCTGTGCTTTGAACTGTTCATATGCACGCTTTGCTTGATCTTCTAGTGTTAACACCTTCGGCGGCAGAAATCCCTTTAACCCAAGCTCTTCCCGCTCTTCCTTTGTAAATGCGACTCCTTTGTTTAAATAAGGGACAGACATGACTTCGATCCCTCTTAACGGTGTCTCGATGACATCACCATGTACACGATAAAATTGATTCACCTGCACTCTTCCTTTCACAAGTTCATTTTGTCGTTATTTTGTGTGAAAGGCGAAAAAACATACAGATGATCTTTTATCTTCCGGTTTCTCTTTTGACCTCATGGGTCATTGCCCCGTCTTCATCCCACTTTACAGCACGGTAGATGGCATCATGATAAAACAAGTACCATGCATTGTTTTCTTCGGCAAATGCCTGCCATTTTTGCTTCGCCGGGATCGAGGTCATTGGATAATCATCGTATGCCAAGACCCATAGCGGGTTTTTATGAGCGTGTGTCGGCATGATATCCGCTAAATGAATAGCTGTTTCTCCCTGACTTGTGAGCGTTAAGATGCTATGCCCATCGCTATGTCCGCCTGTATGATGCAGGCGGATGCCTTCTGTTACTTCGATGCTATCTTCAAATGTCATGACTTGATCGGCAACAGGCTCCCAATTTTCTTTCCAATATGTATTTCTTGAGCGGATGTTCGGTGCTCTCATTTCGTCCCATTCAATTTTGGACGTGATGATTTTTGCCTGTTGAAAAACAGACACGAGCTCATCGCCTTCACGTTTTGTCAGCCCGCTTGCATGATCAAAATGCAAATGAGTCATTAAGACGTAATCTATATCAGATGGGCGCAAACCGAGAGCCGCAAGTGATTCTTCTATTTTCGTTTCCTCTGTGACGCCATAATTGCGTTTTTGTTTCTCTGTCAGCTTCCCTGATCCGATGCCGGAATCTACTAACAGATGAAGACCGTTCCACCGTATGAGCATTGGATCACACCGTAATTCAATTTGATTTCGATCATTCACAGGGTATTTTTTTGACCATAATGGCTTTGGCACCACGCCAAACATGGCACCGCCATCCATGTGTGTATCTCCCCCATTTAACCAGAACAGTTCCATTTCACCTATTTTCATTGTCTCCATTGCTGTCATCCCTCCTTTTTCTATCGTAGCAAATACAAAGGAAAATCGCATGTGCTAATCTTTTATCAAAAAAAGCTGACCGCAATCGTTCGTTGCAGCCAGCTTTGTTCGCTTGTTATTCAGGGAATTTTACTTCTGATCGATAGATCGGTTGTCCCATGGAAGAGAATTTCTCTTCATATTCTGTCATGACATTTCCTTCGAGACCATCCTCATGTAAATCAAGGCTCACATACGTTAAAAGGAGTCCGTAAGACGAAAAGCTTTTCAAGGAATATTCAAATAGTCCGCGGTTATCGGTTTTGAAATGTAATTCACCGCCTGGACGGAGGATCTGTTCATATCGCTTTAAAAAGGCTTTAAACGTCAACCTACGTTTTTCATGCCTTGATTTTGGCCACGGATCAGAGAAGTTCAAATACACCCGATCAATCTCATTTTCCGCAAAGACATCTGTCAGTGTCTCTGCGTTGATGTTTAGAAGCTTTACGTTTTCTACATCTGTTTCTTTGATTTTATCGACTGCCGTCACAATGACACTTTTAAATAATTCAATGCCGATATAGTTTATCTCAGGATGAAGCTTGCCCATTCCGGCAATAAAGCCCCCTTTTCCTGTACCGACTTCGATATGGATTGGATGATCATTTTCAAACAGCTCATGCCATTTCCCTTTGTATTGTTCAGGGTTGGCTAAAGCAATATGAGCATTTTCAGCTAAATAATCATCCGCCCACGGTTTATGTCGCATTCTCAATTTGATACACCTCTATTTTCTTTACATTTTATCAAGATACCATGAAACATAAAGAGCCGCAAGACAGCATCTTATCCGCACATATGAAAAAGACCAGCTGCTAATTGGGCTGGTCTGCTTCATGTATAAAATCAAAGCTGAATGCACAGTTTAACCACATAAATGACACGCCTTGAAAGGAGCATACGTATGGGATTAAACCGCCAACATCAGCTTCAATTAATCAAAGATATTTTAACTGATCACCAGCTGGATTGCTGCGGGACTGTTGCAGAATATGAACAGGTGGGACGCGTGATTCAATTAATGCTGGCAAAAGAAGATTTGGATGCTGACGTTCGTCAGCTACTAACCGATATTTATGATTACAGCCAAAAAGGCACTTCTGTCAGTTCAATTGATGCACATATCGAAGCGCATCAATCTCATCTATCTAACTGGGTCGAGAACATTCCATTGTCTTAATGGATGTTTAACCGTTTTAAGAGTGCATGTAGCTCGGCTTGCACTTCTTTTTGCGCCTTTTCATTTCCTTTTCTTTTATGCCAAACGACAAACGAGACGGTTTCAGCCAGCACATACCATGCCATGCGTTTTCGCAAGTTGTCGGTCAGCGGAGCACCATACATAGAGAGCCAGCTTTCCCAGTTCTCTTCTTCAACATAATGGTATAAGAGCGGTCCAAGATCAATCGCTGGATCCGCAATCATTGCCCCGTCCCAATCAATTAAATAGAGCTGGTTTTCATCTGTCAGCAGCCAATTATTATGGTTGAGGTCACAATGGCATACGACCTTATCCTCGTAATGAACTGCCTCCACATGTTTCTCTAAATACTGGATGGCACGCGTGATATCATGTGAGTCAATCTGCTCTTTTAAGATCGATGCCTTGAGATGCATCAAGATCGATGCCGGGTCAAGCGAGTGCTTTTCTAATCGTTTCAGCATATCGAGCAGCTCTTTTGATGTATGAATTTTTCTTAGCTGCTCTGCTACAGGACGGTCATTCATGTCCTTTGGCTTCAGCTCTCTCCCGCTCAGCCAGTGCTGTGCAGTGATGACATCCCCATTTTCCATCCGTTTTGTCCAGACAAGCTTCGGCACAATGCCTTCAGCTGACAAAACCGCAAGAAACGGTGACGTATTGCGTTTTAAAAATAGCTTTTGGTCATTGTGTGTTGCGAAGTACGCATCTCCCGTAGCGCCTCCAGCAGGAGAGATGTGCCATTCGCTACCTAATATTTGTCCCAACCAGTTCATATCAATTTTCAACCCATCATTTCTTAAAATATTTTAAATCATGCTTTTTTAGTCGACAAAATTCAGCCGATTGAGATCAATTGGCTGTTTATTTTTTATTTATATGATCATAAAAACAAAAAGGACAGCTATTGAGAATGAGATGCTAAACAATAGCCGTCCTATAGATTTTATCGCTACCTTCTTATACTCGTCAAGCAAAACTAGAAAAACAGGACAAGAACCTTATGAAAAGGGAAGTCTTTTTTCATGTTTCTTTTGCTCGTGCGCACACTGGCTGCTTCTTAGCCACGTAATTTTAACGATCGCTCACTAGCCTTAACAAACACTGGAGTGGCGCCAATCACTTCTCCATCGGCATGAAATAGGATTTTTTCATCTGCCTCCAAGTAGGCTTCTTCATGCTGAAAAAGGGTGACTCCCTCCATTACAAGGTGCTTTTTAAAAACCATTGCACTTAAAAATAAGAGGACTTTCAATGGATTCAAATCAGTGACAACGATTGTTTGAAATCCTGATTGCCTCGCACTTGCTTCCGGCGCTGCTTCCAGCCCGCCTCCATAATATGGGTGATTACATACGATCACAAACCACACTTGGCGAAAAACTTTTCTCTCATTTTCAATAAAAAGAGCAAGGTCAAACGGTTTGAATGACCATAAAGAATGTAGAAAAGACAGCGGGTAGATGATAAACCCGAGTTTGAGTCGATTGAGCCACTTTTTCCCTCTAAAATGGACCGTTCTCTTCAAGACATGTGCATCAAACCCTACACCAATATGATTGAGAAAAAGAACAGATTGCGGACTTTCTGCATGATCTTGAAAGGAGCCGAGAGAAAATGTTTTCGTCAACATCCTCTTTTGTTTTTTCACTTCTTTGATCACATCATGACGCTGGATGCCCAGCCCCTTCGCTGCATCATTCCAATGACCTGCTGGGACAAAGCTTAGCTGCACATGATCGATTTCTTTTAAACCATTTAGCACTTCATGAAATGTGCCGTCACCGCCAATGACGATCAGCCGTTTCAATCTGTCGTCTTGCATAGCGCTAATCTGTCTCGCCAAAACTTCGGCATGTCCTTCATGCTGGGTAAGAAACGATCTGTAGGAGATCTCTACCTTTTGTAATTCTTTCTCTATGCTTCTCCAAGTGCGGAGTCCTTTTCCTTGTCCTGCTGCTGGATTGACGATAAAGTACCATTCATTCATATATTAGCTCCACTCAGGTCTCATTTTTTTGGTGACCTTGATATGCCTTTAATCGAGCCATTCCTGCCTTCTTTTGCTGTCTGATTCACCATAAGCGAGCAATGCCTTTGTCGCTTTGAATTGCTGGTGCTTTGTCGGCGCCGTGTTTTTCCGCTGCTTGTCAAACCAATCCTCCGCTTTCTTCTTATCGACAACCTCCATCCCGAATGGAACTTCGGGTAAATCAATATACGAGGTGCGACTGATGAGGATTTTTTTCACAGGAAGCTCTACACCACTTTGCTGTAAAATTTTTGACACAACAGTTCCAGAGCGCAGAAGACTTGCGCAAGGGTTCAAGACGGATTGAACAGCTTTTCCCGTCGCCCGCTTTTCCCAAAAACGTTCCTTTGATCCAATATATACGCTGTCTGGCTCTGCTTCTAAGAAAGATAAACAGATGACTTCAAGCGGCGTAATGAGCACTGGACACAATTCCATCTCAGCTTTTTGAATGAGCAGCACCGGCTTGTACATCACAAAATAAGAATCTGGCAGCTGCCTTGCAAGCATCCGCAGCTTTTCATCATATCGAATGTGATGGGAGACAGTTGAAATATGAGAGATCGTCGAGCTGGCCCATTTTAACTGAACATCGTAAAGATGATCTTTAAAAAAGTGAATCAGCTTCGTTTCATCGGTAGGAACGTTTGTAAAAACACCTTGTTCTATATCTGTTGGCTCGTTAAAAAGACTCAGGTCCCGTTCCTTTTTCATATCGGCTTCTTTTTGCTTTCTTTTTAAGGAGAATTTCTTTCTCTTTTCTTCCTCTTGCTCAGGTGCTTGCTCGGTGGCTTGGTCAGCCTGCTTTTGCACCTGCTCTTTGGAAGCCTTTTTTAACTCGTCCCATCTTTGTTTTTTCAATCGAATAAACTGATTGATGTAATGATGCGGGTCTTGTTCATATCGTGATATATAATCTTGGATTTTAATAATTTGCGCCATCTGCTGCTCACTCCAACCTCTAGAATCATTTATGTAGTGTAAATTGTTTGATCGCGTGATAACGCGGGGTTTCTTTTAGACGGATTTCAAATAAAGCGATACTAGAAACCTCCATCGAATATGGTTCTTTCCGTAAGGGTGCTTGTTCTATATAGGACTGTTCCCTATTCCATTTGCGCGCAATCGTCATATGTGGATGAAAGGGTCTCTTTTCGACAGGATGACCTGCTGCCAAAACGGCTGCTTTCACCTTTTCTCTTAGATCCATCAAAGGCTTACTTTCACTAGGCTTTGCAAAAAAGACTCTCGGCCGTTCCTTTTGGCCAAATATTCCTACTTCATTCAGCTTGAGCGGGAAAGCAGACACCTCAGGAGACAGCTGTGCAAGTAGCTCAGAAATCTTATTTAAACGGTCCTCTGGAATCGCACCTAAAAACACAAGGGTGACATGATAATCAATGGGTGCTGTCCATTTTTGAAAGGAAAGTCCGCTCCTCTTGTCTATATCCGCTTTCATTTGATACGCGAGTTGTTCAGGGATTGGAATCCCGATAAAATAATGACGGCTTTCGGCCATATTTTCACCTGTCCTTTTTAACAAACTTTACGAATCCCCATTGATGATAGTATAACTAAAGTAATGCGGAATGAGAAGAAAGGGTGTCACATGATGAAGGTTGCACAAAATATAGCTGAATTAATAGGTCATACACCACTTGTAAAATTACAGCGCCTTCAGCCAAAACATGGCGCTGCTGTTTATTTAAAACTGGAATCATTTAATCCTAGCGGAAGTGTAAAAGATCGGGCTGCTTACAATATGATCCTTGAGGCAGAAAAACAAGGAAAACTCACAAAAGGGGCAACGATTATTGAACCAACGAGCGGGAATACAGGAATTGGCTTAGCGATGAACGCTGCTGCAAGAGGCTACAAAGCCATTCTGGTCATGCCTGATACGATGACCCAAGAAAGAATCAATATTTTAAAGGCATACGGCGCACAGGTCGTCTTAACCCCAGGGGAGGAAAAAATGCCAGGCTGTATTCGCAAGGCAGAAGAATTAGCTGCTCAAATTCCTAACAGCTTTATTCCCATGCAATTTGACAACGGTGCGAACCCCGATGCTCATAGAGGGACAACGGCTGTAGAAATTATGGATGCAGTGCAACAGATCGGGCAGCCGCTTGCCGCTTTTGTCGCAACTGCTGGAACTGGCGGAACCATTACAGGCACTGGAGAGGAACTCAAAAAAGCATTCCCGGAATTGACGATACATGTGGCAGAGCCAAAGGGGTCTCCTGTTTTATCAGGCGGGAAACCTGGCAAACATAAGCTTGTTGGCACAAGTCCAGGATTTATCCCACAAATTTTAAACGAACAGGTGTATGATGAGATTGTGCAAGTGAGTGATGAAGATGCTTACGACATCACACGAAAGCTCGCCCGTCTTGAAGGTATTTTAGTCGGTCCATCATCTGGCGCGGCATGCTATGCAGCCATTGAAGCAGCCAAGCAAATGCCAAAGGATCACATTGTCATTTGTATGACAGCAGACACGGGTGAACGTTATTTATCAAGTGATGTGTTTCAAGATTAAAAAAGGAACAGGGCATATGCTGCTGTTCCTTTCAGATTGTTGACAAAGGGCTAAAATGAACTTGATTTTAGCCCTTTGTCTTCTTTTCAGCGTGATAGAAAACCTTTGCAGCCCTAGGAATGACGAGTACTGGCGCGGAGCGAATTTGACATTCGTGAGCACCACAGCGCAGGACTGACAAAGAATGCGAGGGTTTGTCTACACGCTGAAAGGAACAACTCAGACCGTCTTGACCTCAGTCTGTTCGCCTGTCACAAGTAAAACTTGTTCATCAGTGAGCGGGCATAAAGAGAGCGTATTTTGATCGTTCTCTATGATATGCTGCGCGGCTTCACCTAAATAAGGATTGTTTATATGCGGTACCGGATAGCTGCTGATCTCATTGAATCCTTCAAAGGAAGATAACTCTAGCGCTTTCTCCTGATCATCCATCAGTGAGATGTATTCAATGCTTGGCGCCATGATAATACTCCCCGCGGATTCTCCGATATACAGCTTGCCTTTGCCGATCTCTTCTTTCAATACACGATCGAGCCCGTGCTTTCTTAATTCTTGCAGCAAATAAAAGGTATTGCCGCCAGATACATACATGACATCATTCTTTCCAATGATCTGTGTGATCTCCTGAACCGTTTGCTCGGTCAGCTGAACAGTCTCTACACGCATTTCTAATTGATGAAAGGCTTCTTTTGCTGCATCGACATAGTGCGTGACTTCTTCCACTTCACTGGCTGCCGGAATGAATGTCACACTTTTTCCTTTTAAGGTGTCGCCTGCAAAGTCAGACAAGAGAGAATAGCTGTCTTTGAATGAAGAGCATAAGAACATTTTTTTCACGGTGAATCCCCTCTTCTCTTTCCTTTTTTATTTCGCCAATTCATACATGGCTTGTGCATATAGCGCAGTTGCTCGTAGTAAATCATCGATTTCGATATATTCATCCTTTTGGTGTGCGCAATCAGGTCTTCCAGGGAATAGAGGGCCAAAGGCAACGCCTGCTTCTAATGACCTTGCATACGTTCCTCCCCCAATCGCAATAAGATGGGCAGGATCTCCTGTTTGTTCTTCGTAGACACGCTGTAATGTTTTCACAAGTGGATGGTCTTTTGAGACGTGGTGAGGAGGACTGTCATCAAATTTCTCAATCGCTGCCCCTTTTATTCGTTCAATCCCTTTTTTGACTTCCTCACCGTCCGCTGTTACGGGATAGCGGACATTCAGCCCAAGCTTCGCTTCTTCGTTTTGCGAATAGCGGATTGTGCCAACATTCAAGGTCAAGTCACCACTAATATCATCCTTACAAGCGATGCCGAGTTTTTGTCCTCTTGTGTCTTGATCAAATAAAGCATTTATTTGTGATGTAAAAGCGAGCCCTCTTTCATCTAATTCATGCGCACATAAGAAATTCGCCATATGAATGCCCGCATTTGTGCCATTCGCCGGCTCCATTGCATGAACTGATACACCTTTTAATGTGAATGTCAGTCCATCTGCTGTATGGTTTGTCTCACCGGTTAGCTGATTTTCTGCAAGATAGGCTGCAAAAGCCGTTTTTAAGGCTTCGGCATCGTGATCATTTGCTGCTGCCACAATCGCTCGAGCCTCATCTGGGACCATATTAAGCCTCATGCCTGATGTGAATTGCTTGAGGATGTAACGCTTGTTTTCTTCTGATTGTTCGTATGTAAAGGATACGATGGCATCTATGATCCCTTTTTCAGCATGAATAATTGGAAAATCAGCATCTGGCGCAAACCCGATTTGCGGCATCGCCTCATGCTTGAAATAGTGATCGACGCATCTCCAATCACTTTCTTCATCTGTGCCAATGATGATTCGAATCTTTTTCGACAGCGGTAGACCGGCATCTTTTAACATTTTCAATGCGTAAAACGCCGCCATGGTCGGCCCTTTATCATCAATGGCTCCTCTTGCAAAGATTTTATTTTCTCTTATGTCCGCTGAAAATGGTGGGGTTGTCCAGTCGTCTCCCGCAGGCACGACATCCACATGGCATAGCACACCGACGATATCTTCGCCTTCTCCATATTCAATATGACCGGCATAGCCATCAACATTTTTCACTTTGAAGCCCTCGTCCTGCCCTTTTTTGAGCATATACTGAAGAGCCTCATCCACTTTTTCACCGAACGGTTTTCCTGCTGTGCCGCCTTCTTCATCCAAGACACTTTCAATTTGTAAAAAAGATTGTGTATCCTGAATCAAATTGTCTTTTTTTCGTATGACTTCTGCTTCCCAATTCATTTTTCCATTCCTCCTTGAAAAAAGGTTGCAATCCACCCTTAAAACGAATATTATATTAAGTGTTTTGTAATAATGTTCGTAAATGGAGGATTTTATGTTTCAGTTAAAAGAGAACCAAACCAACATAAAGAAAGAATTACTCGCTGGTATGACGACATTCTTTACGATGGTATATATTGTAGCCGTCAATCCAGGAATCCTTTCAGATGCAGGCATTCCTTTTGACCAAGTTTTTACTGCAACCATTATCGCTGCTGTTGTCGGTACCCTTTGGATGGCACTCTTTGCAAACTATCCGATTGCCATTGCACCAGGTATGGGGCTGAATGTCTATTTCACCGTCACTGTTGTCGGTGGTGGGGGTCTCAGCTATCAAACAGCATTTAGTGCGGTATTTGTTGCTGGAATACTCTTTATCATTTTATCGTTAACATCCCTTAGAAAACAACTCATTGAGGCGATTCCAGATAATTTAAAGTATGGGATTACAGCAGGTATCGGATTATTTATTGCATTCATTGGGCTAAGACAGTCTGGAATCATCACTGCTGATCCACAAAACCTTGTGAAGCTTGGCAATTTAAGCTCACCTGTTGTCATTTTGACACTCGTTGGTTTAATGATTTCTGTCATATTAATGGTTCTTCAAGTGAACGGAGCGCTGTTTATCGGCATGTTAGCAACCACGTTAATTGCACTTGTAACAGGTCAGCTTCATTTTCCTAAAGTGCTAGTGGATACCCCAGCACTGCCTGAAGGAATGCTGATTACAAATCCATTCGCTGCGTTTGGCGATGTGTTTTCCCATCACTTGTATGCTGTTGTCTTCTCCTTTTTACTTGTGACGATTTTTGATACAACAGGAACAATGATTGGGGTTGCGGAACAAGCAGGTTTAATGAAAAATGGTCAGCTCCCAAAAGTACGCAGAGCCTTACTTGCTGACTCTGCTGCGACGACAATTGGCTCAATGTTTGGAACAAGCCCAACCACAGCTTACATTGAATCCTCATCAGGAGTTGCTGCTGGCGGAAGAACTGGGCTGACCTCTTTAACCGTTGCTGCATTGTTTATTGTGGCCTTGTTTTTTGGTCCACTCGTTCAAGCCATTTCGTCTTTGCCGTCCATCACTTCACCTGTCTTAATCATTGTCGGCTGTTTGATGATGAATTCAGTGTCACGTATTCGCTGGAATGAGCTTGACGAAGCATTTCCTGCTTTTCTTGTGATTCTTTCCATGCCGCTGACATCTAGTATCTCTACAGGAATTTCACTTGGATTTATTTCATATCCACTTGTGAAGCTGGCAAAAGGAAAATGGAAAGAAGTGCATATTCTTGTGCTCATTTTTGCCGTCTTATTTTTCGTGCAGCTCTTTTTCTTAGAAGGATAACCAAAATAAAAAGACACATTTCTCATTTGAATGTGTCTTTTTTGTATGAATGATTTTTTATTTTGTAAATTTTCTGTGTTTATTTTTTGATCTTTCTTAAGTGGTAAACTTCTTTATACGCCTTGTGTTTATTGGGTTGTAACCGGATTCAAATCATGATATATAACATATTTCAATTCATGAAGACAAGTTTAAAAACACGTAAAGTTGACTTTTTGGTGGAACTAGATGCATAATAACGTGTATAATAGAATAAAACATTAAGAAACACGAACATTTACCATTGTTGCATGTCCTTATGTCGCAGTTTTAGTGTAGTAAGTTGTGGTTAGTCAAGTCCATCCGATCTTATTGATAGGGAGTGGTTTTTTGAAACCTTCAACAAACCGTATGATGACTCGAATAAAATCAGTTTATATGTTCATTCAAGAGAAAGGTCTTGTGACGACACAAGAGCTGGTTGATGAATTCGGGATCACACCTAGAACCATCCAAAGAGACTTAAACGTGCTTGCCTATAACGATCTTGTTCATAGTCCAAGCAGAGGCAAATGGGAAACAACGAGAAAAAAAGTAAAAATATCATCATAAGCGAATAATGAACTTCCATATAACAAAAAGAACCGGCGGTCGCCGGTTCTTTTCATTTTGTTGACAAAGGGCTAAAATGAACTTGATTTTAGCCCCTTATCTTCTTTTCATTTGCTCTATATTAATCACGATTGATTAAGCTGTCTAACTCTTCCTCCGTCAATTCACGGTATTCTCCGGGCGCCAAATCTTCGTCTAATGAAACAGCCCCCATCGAGAGCCGTTTTAAAAAGATCACTTCATTGCCCACTGCTTGTGCCATCAGCTTCACTTGATGGTACTTCCCTTCAGTAATCGTTAACCGGATTCGTGTATCTGCCTCTTGGTTGGCATCTACTTCAACCTGCGCCGGCTTCGTTCGGTAGTCGTCTAAAATCACAACTCCCTCTTCTAGACGAGTGATGTCTTGATCTCCAAGCGGGTATTTTAGATGAACTTCATACGTTTTCGGGACGTGCTTTTTCGGAGATAACAATTGATGAGCAAGCTGGCCGTCATTTGTAAGGAGGAGGAGACCGACTGTATCCTTATCCAGTCTCCCCACAGGGAATGGCTCCCTTGCAATATCCTCTGGCTCTAGTAGATCAACAACCGTCTCATCTCGCAGATCCTCCGTTGCTGAAATGACACCGTCTGGCTTGTTCATCATGAGATAAATGAATTCTTTATACTCTACACGCTCTCCATGCACGAGCACTTCATCATTTGTTGGATCGACATGATCTTTCACCTGCTTCGCCACTTCTCCATTCACTGTGACAGCCCGGGCCTTGACCAGCTTCTTTACATCTTTCCTTGAACCAAAGCCGGTATTGGCCAGCAATTTATCAAGCCTCATGCTTCTCCACCTCTTCTTAACTCTTTTTTCTTAAAAATGATGGCATCCGGCTGCCAAGTACACGCTCTAACAATCCAACTTTATAAGATAAGAACATATACACACCGCCGCCGGTGATCATTGAAATCAAAATAACAATACCCGCTTGTATGATTCCGCCTTCATATGAAATGACTTGACTCACAAGCTGACATGTCACATAAGCCACTACAGCCATGATTGCCGTTAAAATACCAATTAAAATAAACCGTTTGAAAATCCTGCGGAACGAATAGCCTGCATGGCGCTTGATCATGATGAACATATACAAAATCGAGGCACTGTAGCCTAATGCCGTTGCAAGCACAGAACCGTTTCCTTGCAGCCAGCTAATCAGTGGGATATTGAGAACCGTTTTAATGATGATCCCTAACAAAAGACTGACGATCGCAAATTTTTGTTTGTTAATCCCTTGTAAAATCGCTGCGTTAATGGTGAATAAAGAAAACAGTAACGCAACAGGTGCATACCAAAACAAAATAGAAGTCCCAATCTCAGGGTGCACAGACGGATAGAAAAACCAATAAACTGGTCCAGCCAATGCCGAGATACCAAATGAAGCAGGCAGAACGAAGAATAGAATGACCTGCATCGTTTGATCAATTTGCCGATTCAACAGCTTGTAATTACGTGCTGTAAAGGATTCCGTAATGGTTGGAATCAATGTTAAACCAAATGCAGTTGCAAGTGACACAGGAATCATGACAAGCTTCGGTAAATATAACGTCACAATAGACAGAACCGCTGTACTAATATCCTGATGTCCTGATGCAATCATCGCTCTGTTAATTGTATTTGTATCAATATAAGAATAAATCGGAATGGCAAGTCCAACAAACACATAGGGTGCTGCATAACTGAACAGCTCTGTAAACATTTGCTTATAAGATAATCCAGAATAGCCCCCTGTATTCGGCTGCATTGCCAAAAGCCGATCTTTCCGCTTCAGCCAATATAAATAAAGCGTAAATAGACCGCCAAACGCACCAATGAGTGCGGCAAATGTGGCATAACCAACCGCAATAACAAGACCGCCGTCAAGCACTTTTAAAATGATAAACGTCGCTGTTAATAGGAAGATGATTCTGACAAGTTGTTCGATGACTTGGGAAACAGCTGTCGGGCCCATCATCGAGTGCCCTTGGAAAAACCCTCGCACAAGACTCATAATGGGTACAACCAATAGACCCAAACTGACCATCCGAATCACATAAACCACTTGATCGACCGTCAAACCGCCCGTTTCATTCGATCCTCCAAGCTGAATCTTGGCAAAGATCGGTGCGGTCAAATATAAAATAGAAAAGGCGATAATACCGGTGACAAGCATGACCGACATACCCGCCCTGAACATTTTTCTTGTTGTCTCATAATCGCCGATTGCATTATATTTAGAGACGAATTTCGATACCGCTGTTGGAAAACCAAGCGTAGCAATACTTAAAAAGATCGTATACTGATTGTATCCATATTGGAATAGCGCACCACCAGTCGCTCCGACCATTGCGCTAAATGGAATTAAGTAAATCATACCAAGAATACGAGAGAGATAAGTCCCTATCGTTAAAACCAACGTACCACGAAGCAGTTTATTAGACATGCGCTTAACCACCATTTTTCTAATGAATATTCAACTTAACTATTTTAACACATCATTTCATCGCACAGGTAACAAATCCAATACAGAAGTCACAAAACCAATCAATTCATATTTCAGCCTTCCCCAATCTTCGTTATAATAGAGAAATGACTGAAAGTAGAAAGAGGAATGTAACATGAAACATTATGATGTCATTGTCATTGGCGGTGGACCTTCTGGACTGATGGCCGCGATTGCATCGGCAGAACACGGTGCATCGGTTCTGTTAATTGACAAAGGAAACAAACTTGGCAGAAAGCTCGCCATTTCTGGCGGTGGACGCTGCAATGTGACCAATCGCCTTCCAGTAGAAGAAATCATCAAGCATATTCCCGGAAACGGACGTTTTCTATATAGTGCATTTTCTGAGTTCAATAACGAGGATATTATTTCGTTCTTTGAAAATCTAGGTATTGAACTAAAAGAAGAAGACCATGGACGTATGTTCCCTGTCTCAAACAAAGCACAATCTGTTGTGGATGCCCTATTAGATAGGCTCCGCGTGCTCAATGTGACCATTCGAACGAATGAAAAGATTAAAACCGTTCTGTATCAAGACGGACAAGCAGCTGGAATTGTTACAAATAATGATGAAAAAATTTCAAGTCATGCCGTTGTCATTGCTGTTGGCGGGAAAAGTGTGCCGCATACAGGCTCTACTGGCGATGGCTATGCATGGGCAGAAGCCGCTGGCCATACCATTACAGAGCTCTTCCCAACAGAAGTACCCGTCACGTCAGACGAGCGTTTTATTAAGGACAAAGTGCTTCAAGGTCTTTCATTAAGAAGTGTGGCTGTGAGTGTTTTAAATAAAAAAGGAAAACCCGTCGTCACTCATGTCATGGATATGATCTTTACACACTTTGGCTTATCAGGTCCTGCCGTTCTGAGATGCAGCGGATTTGTTGTGAAGGAACTGAAAAAGCAACCGGCCGTCCGTCTTCAAATTGACTTATACCCAAAGCTCAATGACGAGGAGCTTTTCCAAAAACTTCATCGTGATTTAAAAGATGAACCAAAAAAAGCCATTAAAAATGTCCTGAAATCTTGGATGCAAGAGCGCTATTTATTGTTCCTTTTAGAACGAAATGGCATTGATCCGCAGGAGACATTTTCTGGTCTCGCTAAAGAGAAACTGCGCGCTTTTGCGCATGATTGTAAACATTTCATCGTCCATGCAAATGGGACGCTTTCTTTAGATAAAGCCTTTGTTACAGGAGGCGGCGTTTCTGTCAAAGAAATTGAACCGAAGAAAATGGCATCCAAAAAAATGGCCGGTCTTTATTTCTGCGGAGAAATTTTAGATATTCACGGTTACACAGGCGGTTACAATATTACGTCAGCACTTGTGACAGGCAGGTTAGCTGGCATGAATGCCGCACTAGAAGTAAAGGAGAGATCTCAATGATTAGACGTGCACTTCCGATTGTCCTTGCAGTTGTCATTAGTTTGACAGCCGCTTTCTTTATGAAGCTGTCCATTACCCCGTTAAAAATCGCCATTATTTTAGCGTTTACGATTTTCGCTGTTTGTTTAAAAGAATATGTCTACCGTCTGCGCAAACGAATTGAAGAAAAGTCATCTTCACATATCGATGGTTGATAAATGGAAGCAAAACATGTTACGGTAAAATAGAGGTCGAGTGAGAAACTCGCCTCTTTTTGTTTGAAAATAGTTGAGACAGGGGATATTAAACAAAATCCTCTGCTTAAACGTGTAGAACAACAGGAGAGTGAGATGGTGTGAAAAACGTATCAAGTGTATTTTGGATTGTGATTGCAATCACATTTATTGCCGTTCTATGGGGAGCCTTTTCTCCAGAATCACTGCAAAATGTGACAGATCAAATTCAAACATACATTACAAATGACTTTGGCTGGTATTATTTATTAGTCGTATCGCTTCTAGTCGGCTTTTGTCTATTCTTTATCTTTAGCCCTATCGGAAAAATTACGTTAGGAAAGCCAGGTGAAGAGCCTGAATTTGGTCTTTTTTCTTGGTTTGCCATGCTATTTAGTGCTGGAATGGGTATTGGGCTTGTTTTTTACGGAGCAGCTGAACCGATCAGTCATTATGCGATTCAATCACCAACGGGTGACACTGAAACTGCACAAGCCTTCCGTGATTCCCTTCGCTATACTTTTTTCCACTGGGGACTTCATGCATGGGCGATCTATGCCATTGTTGCGCTTTGCATTGCATACTTTAAATTTAGAAAAGATGCGCCTGGCTTAATCAGTGCAACACTGCAGCCAGTTTTAGGAGATAAAACGCACGGATGGATCGGAAAAACCATCGATTGTATTGCTGTGTTTGCGACAGTTGTTGGTGTTGCAACGAGCTTAGGATTAGGCGCAGCACAAATCAATGGCGGATTGGATTATCTATTTAACATTCCAAATGCCTTTAGCACACAATTGATTATTATCATCATTGTGACGGTGCTCTTCCTTGCATCTGCTCTTAGCGGTATTGGTAAAGGGATTAAATATTTAAGTAATATCAACATGGTATTAGCAGCTGTTCTGATGTTTTTCTTACTTTTGGTAGGTCCAACAGTTTATATTTTAAATTCATTTACTGACTCTATTGGACAATACTTATCCAACATCGTTCAAATGAGCTTTCGCTTATCTCCAAATGACCCTGAAAAGAGAGAATGGATTAACGGATGGACGATCTTTTATTGGGCATGGTGGATCTCTTGGGCACCATTTGTCGGGATCTTTATTGCACGTGTATCACGTGGACGAACCATTCGAGAGTTTTTAGTTGGTGTGTTAGTTGCTCCATCTATCCTTGTATTTCTTTGGTTCTCTATTTTCGGTGTTTCTGCGATGGACTTACAGCAAAAGAATATTGTCGATGTTGCAGGCCTTTCTACGGAAACCATGCTTTTTGGTGTACTAAATGAATATCCGCTGGCAATGATCACATCGATTCTAGCTCTTATTTTAATTGCGGTATTCTTTATCACATCAGCAGACTCAGCTACATTCGTTCTCGGAATGCAGACAACCTATGGATCATTAAATCCATCCAATAGTGTAAAGATCAGCTGGGGTATTATCCAGTCAGCAGTTGCGGCAGTGCTCTTATTTTCAGGCGGTCTTCAGGCCTTGCAAAACACAGCCAAACTTGCTGCTTTACCGTTCTCTGTTGTCATCATTTTAATGATTGTATCCCTGTACAAATCATTAAATGAAGAACGAAGAGCGATTAAACAAGCAAATAAGTACAATAAACCAAGAAGTCCAAGAGTAAAAAAAGCATAATCATCACAAGAGAAAAGTCGTTCCTCATCCGAACGGCTTTTTTTCTCGTTGAAATAATTGAAGATTGTCATGACATCGCGTATTCCGATAAAATAGTGTTGAATCATCACTTTTCTACATAATGGAGGTTTATATGACGTTACCTACGTTCAAGTACAACCCAGACCCAGTTTCATTACATGTGATTAAAAAAGAGCAGACGATATGCCCCGTTTGTGAGAAAGAACGAGATTATGTATATCATGGTCCTTTTTATTCTGTTGAAGACGTTTCTGGCATTTGTCCTTGGTGCATTAAAGATGGATCAGCTGCTCAAACATATAATGGAATGTTTCAAGACGATGTGAGTTGTGATGACGTCGATCATGAAGAATATATAGATGAACTGATCTACAGAACGCCGGGTTACCGCGGATGGCAGCAGGAATATTGGTTAAGCCATTGCGGGGATTTTTGCGCGATTGTGCAGTATGTTGGTTGGAAAGAAATTGAGCATTTAGAGGAAGAACTCTCAGAGGATATTGAAGAGATTTGCAGTGGTGGACATTTCACAAAAGAGAACTTGAAACAATGGCTCGTGAACGGAGGAGACTTGCAAGGCTATCTCTTTCAATGCGTTCACTGCAAAAAGCATCGTTTACATATTGACGCTAGTTGATCATGGCAAAAGGACCCTTCAGCAGGTCCTTTTATTTTTTATATAAAATGAGCGCTGAAAAACAGTAGAGCTGCTCTCCTCCTTGCTCACAGATCACCGCCACATTGTATTTGATGTCAATAATTTGGTCGTCGTCCATTCCTTTTAAAAAAAGATTGATTTCGCTTTGCAAATCTTTCTCGTGTTCTTCATCAAATACAGCTACCTTCAGCACATATGTCACTCTCCCTTCTCTTGCTACTCTATTTTTATGCAAATAGAGACGGACATATGAACAAAAAAAGCCTTCCATCTTGTCGATGAAAGGACTTCTTTTTACAGCTTCGGTTTTGTTTCTCCTGTCCATGCAAGCATGCCGCCAACGACATTGGTTGCTTGATAGCCTTGGTCTTCTAAGAAATAGCAGACATTCTCACTGCGTTTACCAGAACGGCAAATAATATAATACTCTTGCGTCTTATCAAACGCATCCAGCTTCTCAGGAATATCGCCCATTCGAATATGGACTGCCTCTGGAATCATGCCTTCTGCTACCTCTTCATCCTCACGCACATCGACGAGCTGAATGGCTTCTTCTTGCTCTAGCTTTTGCTTTAATTCTTCTATTGAAATTTCTTTTACAGACACGACTCTCATCTCTCCTTTTAATCACGGTGACACCATTATAGCAAATCATACACGTCACTGCGTATTCACCCGCTTGGATTGAAGGAAAGACGGGAATCGTTTCTTCACATCAACTGCCGGCTGTTCGCTTTCAAACTCTATCTTTTTAAACACTTGATAGGCTAGCCACATGTGGCCATATGCGAGAATGCTGATGCTAAAAAACGGCACGATCCCTGGCAAATAAGCAAATAGGATAAAGAGAATAGCCGAGAAAACGAGCATAGAGAGCGTATATTGCAAATACGAGATGCCAAGCAGAAGGGAAAATTTCAAATAAAGACGCTTTTTCCAATCATAATGAGCCAGCAGCGGAAAGATATAAAACAAGCTGACAATAAACAGAAAACCAAAGATATAGATCGCAAAGCGAAGCACGTGTAAAAACCAACTCGTTGGATAAATATAAGCAAGGTCTACATAAATAATCGTCCCGATGGTGACCAGCACCACTCCAATGACATTAGAGCGTACAAATTCTTCGCGGTATACTTTCCAAAAGGTTTGAAAGACGCTGACTTGCTCATGCCCTTGTATCCACTTTCTCATCACAGAAAATAACGCTGTTGTTGCAGGCATGAAGCCAAAGATTCCAAGCCCAAGTAAAGTGAACAAAAGCCATAACAAATTCGTATAGGCGAGTCTCATCACCCACTCACACATACGCAGCATTCTGCTCATTGATCCATCATGATCCATCTCTCGTCCCTCCTCTCTTTCTCGTTACACCGTCTCTTTTTGAAACAATTCTTCTATTTCAATCGGGCGTTTTTCTGCAACTGAGCGCCACATGCCTTCGCCAAGTGCAATGGAATAAGCACCCGCCTCTGCTCCTGCTGAAATGTCATAAGGAATGAGCGGATCTTTTCCTAAAAATAAATCTGCTAATAATAGCGGATCTCCACCTCCATGACCACCTGATTGCTTCACAACTTCAATCGTTTCTTTTCCACCAAACATCGGGTAGTATGCAATTGTCTGTTCAGGGAATTGAAAAGGGATTCTCGATGGCACATGAAACTCATTTGTTTCAATCCGTCCCTTCGTCCCGTTAATCGCAAGCCGGTAGCCTTCATATGGCGCTGAAAATTGAATCGAGTAACTTAACAAAGCCCCCTGATCATAAGCCACTGACGCCACGTATGTATCCTCAATATCAATTTCTTGATCAAAAATACAGGCATCCGGGCGATAATTTGAGTATTGCTTTGACTGCTGCTCACCTGATTCAATATGGTCATCCTCCACCTTTGTGCGCTCTACCCGCGGATTCCACCTTGCTTCATAATGACAGGTATCTCTTACATGACAGGTTCCACAATATCGATTCTCTTCACCCTGCAAAGGATTCCAAGGACTTTCATCCCCATAATAATTCAGTGCGCCATAGGCAAATACTTGCTTCGGCTTTTGATCAATCCACCAGTTGACCAAGTCAAAGTGATGGGTCGATTTATGAATAGACAGACCGCCTGAATATTGACGCGAGCGGTTCCACCTTTTAAAATAACTGGCTCCGTGATACGTATCAATGAGCCAGCTTAACTCAACAGACGTGACCCTTCCAATCTTTCCATCTAAAATAAGCTCTTTTATCTTTCGGTGGAATGGATTGTAGCGATAATTAAAGGTGACGGTGACCTTCCCTTTGCTTTCTGCCTCTTTTTCCATCACCTGTTTGGCATCTTTTGCTGTTGTGACCATCGGCTTTTCCGTTATGACATCCAGATCATGATCCAGTGCCTGCAGGATATATGTGACATGTGTATCATCTCGCCCCGCCACAATGACGATATCTGGTCTTGCTTCCTTCACCATCTGACCAAATGCATCCTCATGAAAAAATGAGACGCCCCTTAGTGATGGAAAACGCTCCTGACAAAGTGTATACCGCTTCTCATCTACATCTAGGAGCCCTGTAATCCTGTAATGCTCATTGAAATCCTCGGTGAGCGGTTTGATAAACATATTGAAAGCACGGTGACTGAGCCCGCAAACGGCGACCCTTTTCACATTCCCCACCCCTTTTTCTATTGGTTTTCACGAAGCTGCTTCATGAGAGACAGTGCCTCTTTAGATTTCTCCGCATACACAGGTATGAAGGCGACCATATCTCGGTGTAATCGAAAGGTATAGCCATTTAGCTGCTTTGTTCCTTTCTTGATTTGGACCGCATAATCGACTGTATTTCCCGTCTTTGCATCTTCCACCGTATATGGTCCTTCCCCTTCGCCATCTACCCGCATCTCTTCAAGCAGCTGAAAGCTTTCAGGATCATCATATGTTCTAAACATTTCTTCCGGGACAAACATCACGTCCCCCTCTTTTGCAGTTATTTCAACAAGAAGTTTTTCAGGAATTGCAGGGAAGATGTGAACGTCGTATGTCTCCTGATTTGGTTGAAAAGCTTTCTCCACTAATTGGTCTTTCATTGCTTTTGACATGTCAGAAAAAATAAGGACATCAATCCCCTCTGTTTTCCCCTGACAGGCGGACAAATAAAAGGCAGCGATGAAGCTGAGGAGCCATGCCGCAGCCCTTTGATGCCGCCTCATACCTTTTGAAACACAGACAGCTTTTCTAGTTCAGTTAACGCCATAATAAAAGCGCCTGCTCCATGCAAATCATTCGTGCTCCGCTCTCTGCCAACGTAATAATCATAAAAACCCGCAGATGTTCCAATACAAATATCGTTCACTGTAAAATCGCCGTTGTCTTTTTCCTCCGTTTTATACTGAATCAACCCTTGATACGCTTTGACCACATGATCAACATATCGAAGACTGACATATCCTTCATTCATGGCTTTTGCCATCGCATATATGAATAGACATGACCCTGAGCTTTCAAGCCAGTTGTCGCTATGACTTCCTTTATCAATGATTTGATGCCATAGACCCGTTTCGTCGTCCTGATATTTTGCCACACTTTCCAGCATATCTGTCAGTGTGTCCTTCCACACTTTTCGTCCTTCATGTCCTTCTGGTAAATCTTCGATCATATCGGCTAACGCAAGGACATACCAGCCAAAGGATCTTGCCCAAAATTCTGGGGAACAGCCCGTCTGTTGATCAGCCCATGGCATCACTTTCCGCTCATCCCATGCGTGATAGTAAAGGCCCGTTTTTTCATCTTTGGTATGCTTTCTCATGAGATGCTCTTGATGGATGACCATGTCCACCAGCTCCGATTCTCCTGTCAACTGGGCATACTTTAAAGCAAAAGGTCCACCCATATAAAGACCATCTAGCCACATTTGATAAGCATAATTGTCTTTATGCCAGAAACCGCCCTCAGACGTGCGATTCAGCGTCCGATAAAGCCCCCGAAGCTTTTCTGCTGCCTTCACATACCGCTTCTCTCCCGTTCTTTCAATCAACGGGAATAAAATGAGCCCTGCTTGAATGGCATCAAGCTCGTCTCTGCGGAATAACAGATTCCCATGGTCATCAATGAGTGAGTCAGCATAATTTTTCACATAATCAAAGTACGCCTCGTTTTCTGTTGCTTCGTAAAGCTTCATCACTCCGCAAAGGAAAACCCCTTGATGATAGTGCCACCTTCCAGCTGGCGGAAGTTCAATCGGTGTATACGCTTTCATTATTGTTTGTGCTAATTTCTCTGCATGCTCAAGCGGTGATCCCTTTTCAATCGATAATGTCATTGGTCATCATCTCCCCTTTTAATAAATCCCTTCTTCTCCAAACTTCTTCGCTAAACGGTTTGCCATCATGACCAAAATAAGTCCAACGGCTGCTTTAAATAAACCAACAGCGGTACTATAGCTGAATTGTCCTTGCTTCAGACCAGCTGTATACACATACGTATCAAAAATCTCTGCAACTTCCCTGTTGGTCGCATTGAGTAATAAATAGACATGCTCAAATCCAAGCTCTAATGTATCACCAATTTTTAAAATGAGCAGTACAACAATGACACTTTTAATCGCAGGAAGGGTGATGTGCCACATTTGTCTGAGTCTGCCGGCTCCATCCATTTTTGCTGCTTCATATAGCTGCGGATCTACTGCTGTAATCGCTGCAAGATAAATAATGGTTGACCAACCCGCTTCTCTCCAGATTACCTGCAAAATGTACATGGGTCTAAACCATTCTTGACTAAGAAGGAAGTTAATCTTTTCTCCTCCGAAGAAAGCAATCAATTCATTGATTAACCCGCCATCTACCGTTAACAAAACAAAAGATAAGGACACGACAATCACCCATGACATGAAGTGAGGAATATAAATCATCGTCTGAACAAATTTCTTAAACAGTGCCAATCTGACCTCGTTTAAAAGAAGGGCTAATAAGATCGGAATCGGAAAGAAAATCACGACATTCATGGCAAATAAAATGAGCGTATTTTTTAATAAGATGAAAAATGTTGGTTCTGTAAATAATCGAATAAAGTGTTTGAAGCCAACCCACTCACTGCCAAGAATCCCGAGAAACGGCTGGTAATCTTGAAAGGCAATGATCAGCCCCCACATAGGGACATATTTAAAGACAAGAAAATAAAGGAGCCCTGGCAAAATCATTAAATACAGAAATTTTTGACTAAGTAATTGGTTAAGTAAGCGCTTTCTCTTTTCTTTTTTCAAAGCTGCCGCAGGCACACCCTTGGCAGTGACATCCTGTGTTTTCACAGATAAAGCCTCCCCTCATGCTGATGCATGTGTTAACTGTATCTTAAGGATGAAAAATCCGTCTACAATCATATCATCAGATCATATTTACTCAGGGGAAGCTACTCAAAACGTTACATAAAACATAAGAAAATGATCCTAATCTCAGAAAATGATTATTGACAAACCTACCAGATTTTTGGATTAATAAACTAAGGGGGAAAAGATTGTTTCGTTTGAAATGGGGGGTTTTATGAAAAGAAAGCAGTATAAATTTTATTACAAGCTGGTGACGTTTTTTTTCGTGCTTAGTACGATTCCTGTTATTATTGTCGGTATTTTTTCTTATCAGCATTCGCAAAAAACTGCACTCGAAAATATTTCAAATGAAAAGCTGGACAGCGTCAAACAAACGCAATCCAATATTGAGCATATTCTAAAGACAGTAGATCATTCTCTCACTCACTATGTCAGTTCGCCGCCTCTCCTTCAAACACTGGCAGAACCTTTAAATCCAGACCAATTCCAACTTTATAATCAAGTCCAGCAAGAACTGAATTACCTGCAAACCTTCGACACCGATCTCTCCAATATTACACTTGTTAGTAAAATGGAAGATTGGTATATGAACAATTCTGGTCTTTATCATGTCTCAAACGGGGATCAAGAGAAAGCGTTAACCTCTTACCTCAATATTCCGAGTCATTCCAGCTGGGCACTTGAAGAAAATAATCCACTTGTCTCAACAAAAGAAGGAAAGACATCCTTTTGCAAATACAATGTGAATTTAATCAAGCAGCTTCCGATGAATAGTGTCCAAAAAAAGGGGATCGCCGTCGCCAGCATTCCAAGCTGCGTGATTGCTGACAACATGCCTGACTTCTCTCAATCTGATAGTATGTTTGTCATTGATACAAACGGAAAAGTACTGCTACATAATCGAAAAGAACAAATTGGTGACTCGTTAAAAAATCAAGATTTCGTCAAACATGTCCTGTCACTTGAAGAACGATCCGGACAATTTGATATGAAAATCGATGAACTAAACTATCAAATTACGTTTCAAAAATCAGATTATAACGAATGGACATACTTATCCTTTGTCTCCATTCCAGAACTAAAGCAGCAAACGAAATCAATCGGGTGGATCACCTTTATTATTTGCTTCATTTTGTTAGCGCTTTCATTATTATTTTCATGGTTTGGCTCTAGACACTTTTATAAACCGATTCGCTTATTATACGAATCCTTTGCACGTAATGAGTCGTTTTTGCATAAACAGCCTTTCCAAAATGAATTTGAGCTTATCGAATCGAGCATTAAACAAATGAAAGATCAAAACAATGATCTAGAGGAACGGATTGAGCAGCAAGTGACACACTTACAGCAATACTTTATGGTGCGGCTGCTGCTTGGCAAGCTGACGGAAGAAGAGATTCACAACCGATTTCAAAGTCTAGGCTTTCCTCGTGACTGGTCCCATTTGTCCATGCTTGTGACCCAAATCGATACACTAAAAGGAACGCCTTATGAAAAAAAGGATGCAGACTTGCTTTTATTTGCGATAAATGGACTGATTGAGCAGATTATTCCGCTAGAGGAGCACCTTCAGCCGACCGTTGTCAATCAGCATCAAACGACGATTGTTCTCAATCAATCGAAGTCAGAAGAGGAATTTACTGAATATTTAAATCAATTAGCCGAAACAATTCAGCTGCGGATTGAGGAAGAGCTGGGCTTGTCGATCAGCATTGGGATCAGTCGCTCATTTAAAGAGCTCTCTATGGCCAAACATGCTTATATTGAGGGAAAAGAAGCCTTAAAATATAGGCTCAAGGCAGAGAAAAAATCCATTCTTTTATACGAGCACATTCAGCAAGGAAAGACGTTTAAGACTCATTTCCCAAAACAGCTGCAGCATGATTTATTTGATGCCATTAAAGCAGGCGATCAAGGCAAGGCAGATCACTATTTACATGTGCTTCTGCAATCCATTTTTTCTAAAAATGCTGGACCACATGAGTACCAGATTGCTCTCGCTCGTTTTTTAAACAATCTCATCGAGCTGATGCATTTGCTAGGCATTGAATTGTTTGAAGTCGAAGATAATAAAATGCTCTATGATACGATCTTTGAGTTTAAAACGTTTGAAGATACAGAAGCGTGGCTGAAACATGAGATCATTCGACCCATCATTGATCAGCTCGGCGCACGTGAAGACTCTCAATATAAAAATATCTCAGAGAAAATCATTCATATCATTCATCAAGAATTTGACTCAGATCTGACCTTGGACGAAATCGCTACACGCCTGCACTATAATCCAAATTATTTAAGTAGTATTTTTAGAAAAGAAATGGATATCTCCTTTAGTGAATATCTCTCGTCTTACAGACATCATGTCGCCAAAAACTGGTTGGTGGAGACGGATATGTCGGTGAAAGAAATTTCGGAAAAGCTAAAATACAAAAATCCGCAAAATTTCATCCGCTCCTTCAAAAAGCTGGAAGGCACGACACCTGGGAAATACCGTGATCAGAAAAAAGGCACATAAAGCAAAGTCCCGCTCTCACAAGAAGCGGGACTTTTTTATTTAAACTGTTCATTTAGGATACTGTCTTCCAGCACTGAAAGCGGCTCGCCATACACTCGTTCAATATGGGCTGCCCCCCAATCACATAACGCATTCAAAATTCGCTCAAGTGACTGTCCGTATTCACTTAATTCATACTCCACTTTAGGCGGCACTTGTTCATACACAATGCGGTTAATCACACCGTCATTTTCAAGCTCTCGCAGCTGCTGTGTGAGCATTTTTTGCGTGATATTTGGCATGAGGCGCTTCAGTTCACTCGTCCGCTTTTTCCCATGTGTTAAATGACATAAAATGACACACTTCCATTTCCCGCCGATCACTTCAAGCGTTGCTTCCACAGAGATATTATATTTCTTCTTTTCCAACGTCTCTTCACTCCTTTTGATGCTGAACAGGCACTTTTTAGTACCTATATTACAAAAAAGTACGTACTTTTTTTTCTGTCATCTATGTTAGATAATAACTCTTGCCGATCGGCTTCGTCTATTAAAATGTCATGAAAGAAGGATGTGAATCACGATGCAAAACAAACAAAATCACTTTGCCCTTCTCGCACTAGCGATTAGTGCATTTGCTATAGGTACAACTGAATTTATCTCTGTAGGTCTTCTGCCGATGATCTCAGAAGACTTTGGCGTGAGTGTCAGTCAGGCCGGCTGGACTGTTTCTTTATATGCGCTCGGTGTTACCTTTGGCGCACCAATTCTAACCTCACTTACGTCAACGATGAAAAAAAAGACATTGCTTCTGCTCATTATGCTCGTCTTTTTGATCGGAAATACACTCGCCACGATTGCCCCGACTTTTTCTGTACTCTTAATCGGACGAGTGATTTCAGCCCTATCACATGGCGTATTTATGTCGATTGGCTCGACCATTGCCGCAAGCCTTGTGGTGAAAGAAAAGCGGGCAAGCGCTATTGCCTTTATGTTCACTGGTTTAACAGTCGCTACTGTGACAGGTGTGCCATTCGGTACGTTTCTTGGTCATGAGCTCGGCTGGCGGACGTCATTTGGTGTGATTGTTATGATTGGCCTAATCGCACTGATTTCTAACTATTTCCTTGTTCCGTCTCAATTGAAACAGGGCGTGAAAACAACGTTTAAGGATCAAGCAGCCTTATTAAAGTCGAAAAGAATGTTGCTTTTATTTGTCATTACTGCTACTGGGTATGGAGGAACTTTTGTCGTCTTCACCTATTTATCCCCTCTCTTGCAGCATGTGACAGGTCTTGCGCCTGGAACAGTTGCATTGATCCTGCTGTTATACGGAATGACCATCGCCGCTGGGAATGTCATTGGCGGAAAAGCAGCGAATAAACAGCCAATGAAGGCACTGATTTATATGTTTATCATTCAAAGTCTCATCTTGTTTATCCTTAGCTTTACTGCTGGATTTATGGCAGTCGGGATTGGAACTGTGATGCTGATGGGACTGTTTGCTTTCATGAATGTCCCCGGCCTTCAAGTTGCCGTCGTTGATTTTGCAGAAAGGTATACACCTGGAGCTGTCGACGTTGCTTCCGCTCTGAATATCGCTGCCTTTAATGCAGGTATCGCCATTGGTTCATTTTTAGGCGGCATCGTGACAGATACCCTTGGGCTTGTGCATACCGGCTGGGTTGGCGGCATCATGGTGCTCATGGCTGCCTTACTCACAATCGTGAGTCATCAAATCGAACAAAAAGAATACAAACAAACCATGTAAAGGAGTCTTTCATATGAACAATTTACAAAGTACAAAAACATTAAACAACGGGGTCCGCATGCCAGGATTTGGTCTTGGGGTCTTTCAGGTTGAAGAGGGAACGGAATTAATTGAAGCTGTTAAAACAGCCATTCAATTAGGATATCGCAGTATTGATACAGCTTCTATTTACGGCAATGAAGAAGGTGTTGGACGAGGCATACAACTTGGTCTAGCAGAAACAGGCCTTCGCCGCGAAGACATCTTTGTGACATCCAAAGTGTGGAATGCCGATTTAGGATATGAAGCGACACTAAAAGCATACGAAGACAGCCTGAAAAAACTTCAGCTTGATTACCTTGATCTGTATTTAATTCACTGGCCAGTTGAAGGGAAATACAAGGAAGCATGGCGCGCACTTGAAACGCTATACCGTGAAGGAAAAGTCAGAGCCATCGGTGTGAGTAACTTTCAGCCGCATCATCTAGACGAATTATTGAAAGATGCGGACATCATTCCAGCAATTAATCAAGTCGAGTTTCATCCAAAACTCACGCAGGAAAGGCTGTTTACGTATTTGAAAACACATGGCATCCAAATGGAAGCCTGGTCACCACTTATGCAGGGAGAGCTGCTGCATCACCCGCTGATCATGGAGCTTGCAGGCACATACAGCAAAACACCTGCTCAAATTATTTTGCGCTGGGATGTGCAAAAAGGCGTCATTACGATTCCTAAATCAACGAAAGCCCATCGTTTAAAAGAAAATGCCGATATTTTTGATTTTGTCCTATCTGATGAGGATATGAAGCGCCTCTCTGACTTAAATGAAAATAAACGAATTGGTCCTGATCCAGACAACTTCAATTTTTAATGAAAACACCCCCGCTTTTTACTAAGCGGGGGTCTTCATGTTCATCATTTTGATTTTTTAAAGGAAGCTTCATATTCTTCTATGATTTTATTTCCACCATTTGATTTCCACTTCTCTACATCTTTCTTAAATTGTTCTTCGTTAATATCACCAAGAATGAACTTATAGGTCGCATCATCGATGATTTTCTTCAATTCATTTCCTCGCTCTGATGCTGTTTCTGAATACAGGCTTTCAGCAGGGTTAGCGACAATGATGTTTTTATTGTCTTCTTCCAGCTCTTCATATTTTGTACGAACTGCATCGCCTTTATTTTTCAAGTAACGTTTATCAATCCCTACGAGGCTGACAAGCGGCTGTACATCTGTCTGCCAGCTTTTCACTTGGCTTTCTTCCCTCACAAATGTATTTCCATCTTGTTTGTTATAATGCTTTCCATCAATCCCGTATGTCATGAGACCATACACGTCTTCTTCTGCAATTCGGTCAAAGAAAGCCAAAATTCTCTTTAACTCTGCTTCTGATTTGACGCTTGTTTTTGGGAAGGCGAAGATGCCATTATGGCCGCCTGATGCCCATACACGTTCTTTTCCATCTGGGCCTTTGATTCGGTTGATAATATCCACTTCCATGTTTTTATCTGTTGCATCATCTCTTAAGTTCACTGCATCTACCATATTTCCTACATAGATACCCGCTTTTCCTTGTGAGAACAATTCTTGCTGCTGCGTTTTGCTTGTGACTGGGAAGTCTTTGTTTATATAACCATTGTCACGCAGCTTTTTCATATATTTCATTGTATTCATATACTCATCCGTCATAAAGTCTGGCGTAAATTTGCCGTTTTCTTCTTTCCAATCTGTTGGCATGCCTTCATAAGAACCAAGCGTTTTAAATGCACCGTAAATCAAATCGTTACGGTCTGTAAAACCAATCGTATCGTCCTTGCCATTTTTGTTCGGATCTTTTTCAGTAAATGCCTTGGCTACTTCATAAAGGTCTTCTAGCGTTTTTGGTGTATCCAAATTTAAATTTTCAAGCCAATCCTTTCGAATGACAATCCCTTGTCTTGAAAGTGGTCTCTCTCTATAAATGCCATAAAGCTTCCCATCGATAGAGGCATTTTTATTAATCAGTTCGTTCATCTTACTTAAATTTGGATAATCCTTTAAGTATGGACCGATTTCCCAGAACATGCCTGATCTGAACGCATTGATAGCAGATGAATTCTTAATGTCTTGAATCGTCACAATTTGCGGGAGGTTCCCTGCGGCAAGTGCTGAATTTAAACGGTCTTCTTTCACCGCATCAGGCACCCACGTAATATCAAGCTCTGTATTTGTAAGCTTCTCAATCTCTTCTAACACTGAATCTTTTGGCGGCTGCTGATGATACAAAATCGCCATCCATGACAGCTTCACCTTTTTGTCTAAATCAACCTTTTCATCTGATGAGCTTGCCCCTTTACTTGAACAAGCTGACAGAATACCGCTTGCGGCAAATAACAAAACAAAGGCAATCAGCCATAATTTCTTTCTCCCCATAAGATCCCTCCGTTATTCCATCTTTTTAACCCTTTACAGAACCTAGTAATGCCCCTTTGTTGAAATGCTTTTGAATAAATGGATAGACAAGCAGAACGGGAATGGTCGCCACGACGATGACCGCCATTTTAATGGTTTGGTCTGGCGGCGGTGTTGATGAGCCCATATCTGACATATCTCCCTGCATACCGCTTGATACAATGACGATTTGTCTTAACAGGACCTGAATCGGCCATTTCACTGAATCGTTTAAATATAAAATGGCTGTCATGTACGTATTCCAATACGTCACGGCATAAAAAAGTGAAATCGTCGCAATAGCTGGCAAAGAAAGTGGCAGCACAATTTTAAAGAAGATCCCTAAGTCGTTACAGCCGTCCATCTTCGCTGATTCTTCAAGGCTTGCCGGAATGTTTTGAAAGAAGTTTTTCAAAATGATCAAATTGAATGCATTGATGGCCACTGGCAGAATGAGTGACCAGTAAGTATCAAGCAGCCCAAGTGTTTTCACGACAATAAACGTCGGAATCATCCCTCCGCTAAACAGCATCGTGAAGACAACGAGAAACATGAGGGTTCTTCGGCCCTTTAGCTCCTGACGAGACAGCCCATACGCCATAAGTGAGGACAAAAACATGCTGACCGCTGTTCCAACGAGTGTCACAAGAATGGATACAATCAGGCTGCGATACACAATATCTGTAGAAAAGATATAGCGATAGGCCTCTAGAGAAAACGTCGTTGGAAACAAAATAAACTTCTTTGAGATGACCTCTTCTACTGTCGCAAAAGAGGCGGCAATGACATGGATGAACGGGAGCACACATATTAATGCGAACATGAGTAGAAAAGAGTAATTAAATACATTGAACAATCGGCCTTTAATAGAACGATCTATGTTCATCACGCCCTTTCTTTGTAAGCGTTATCATTTCGTCTGAACATAAGCTGCAGCCTTTGACGATATCGTGATTAAAATGTAACAAACGGGGAAAGAAAGCGTCTATAATCATCATGACAGACCACAGAGATGATCATGCCATTCGTGCTTTTAGCCTCATCAATGAAAAGAAAAAGATCATGAGCTAATGTCATGATTATGCCCTATGCCTGATCGTTTTCTTTCAGAATTTCTGCCGTATTGACATCTGGCCTGTAGCCTAACTCCAGCTTCGTTTTCTCAGTAGACCAAGGTTTTCCTTCGTTTTCTGATACGGCATAATAAGTCCCGAATGGAACGTCCGTTTCGATGGCAGCCTTGATCATGCCGAAAAGGTCTTCATGTGAAAAAAGCGTTCGTTTCGTTCTTTTTTTAGTGTGCAATCCTTCCATCTCATCTGTCACGACGGTTCCAATTCTCAAATTGATGACAGACATACCTGTTTGATCGTGAAACAAACGCCCAAGCTGTTCGGAAGCAAATTTTAAAATGCCATACACATTTTTCGTTGCTGGTACATCATCAGTCGTAATTTCTCGCCCTAGTAAGGAGTGACCATCTTTTTCATAGCGATCTGTCACATGATTACTGCTTGCAAAAATGACTTTTGGAATGCTTAACCTGGTCGCTGAACGAAACATATTATACGTGCTTATCCAAAACACCTCATTCATTTTTGCAAACTCCTTTTCATTCATCACATCATGCGTCATGTCTATGTTTAAAAGATGAATGATCACATCTGTATCTCTTGGAATGGCTTGAAACAACTCCTCTTCAATTGCCGCATTTGCCATGATGACTTCTTCTACACACCTTGTTTGATCAATGATGGTCAGGTCATACTCCAAAGAGAGCTCTTTAGTTAATAAACGTCCGATGACACCACATCCGCCAATCATGGTGATTTTTTTCATCTGTTTCCTCCTTCATCTTCTATCGGAGTAGTATGTCCATGCCGTCTATTGATTACAGCCACTTTTTCAAAAAACGTGTAGCCTCGTGGCGCATAGCAGCCGTTTCAAAATGACCTGCATGTAGACCTATAAGCTGATAACGTTCCTTTAAGGAAGCAGCTTGATAGGCTTGACTTAATGTCTGTTGAATTCGTCCAACACCTTCAGCAGGTGTAAGCTGATCATGCTTTCCAACTAAGCTTAAATGCGGTCTTGGGAAAATCATTTCTTGGATGTCAGCTGCTGTAAAGTGCTTAGCTAAGCTCGGTACATAATAGTAAAAACCGTGTCTATCTAAATGATTCTTTTCAATCAATGTGTGATGATCAACCTGTGCGCAAAGATCCACACACACACTGACCCTCTCATCAAGTGCTGCCGTCCACCATGAAAGAAGGCCGCCCATTGACATCCCAAAAACAGCTAAACGCTCTGGAAGCACATCAGAGCGGGACAGCAAATAATCAATTGCACACATGCTCTCATACAGCATCATGCCCCACATCACTTTTCCTGTTAACAGCATTTCTTTGAAAATTTCACTTTCTGTTCTCCCCCTTCTTTCACCAAATCCCGCATGATCAATCGCCAACACACTATAGCCTTTTGAAGTGAATTCTTTTGCGTATGAAGGCGCTTGCAAATAATGAGCCCCCTTCAATAACTCTTCTTTCCCATCCACATAATTCCCACCATGAGAATGCTGGAACAAGACAACAGGCCTTTTTTTCACTGTATCTTTCGGCTTCACAAAATAAGCCGGAACTTCCTCCACCCCATGAATAGAGAGAATGAGTGTTTCTACTAAGTACGATTCACGTTCCTCAATCTTTAACGTATACGCCTCTACACGATGGCGCTCCGGCATTTCCCCTAATAAACTGAGCAGTTGTTCACGTTTGCTTTCCTTTTCCATTGACGTCACTCCTCATTTTCTTGATCAACTTGTTAAATACGAGATTGATGGAGGAATTACCTTGTTTTCGACAAAATTATGTCCCGGGAAATAAACAACACCCATCGGCTGATACCGATGGGTGCGTTCATTAGTTTGCGACAATATTGACAAGTTTTCCAGGAACCGCAATCACTTTACGGATTGTTTTCCCTTCAAGCTGTTCTTTTATCCGTGCATCATTTTTCGCAAGCTCTTCTAGCTGCTCTTTTGTTGCATCAGCAGGAACCGTTAATTTTGCTTTCACTTTTCCATTTAACTGTACGACAATTTCCACTTCATCATCGACAAGTTTTGACTCATCATATTGCGGCCATGCTTCATAAGAAATAGACCCTTCATGACCAAGTTTATTCCAAAGCTCTTCCGCTACATGCGGTGCAATTGGAGAAAGAAGTTTCACAAAGCCTTCTGCATATTCTTTCGGCAGTGTGTCAGCCTTGTATGCATCGTTGATGAACACCATTAATTGTGAAATCCCAGTATTGAAACGTAAGCCTTCATAATGATCTGTTACCTTCATGACGGTTTCATGGTAGCTTCGCTCTAATGGCCCGCCAGATTGCTCTGTCACTTTATCACTGATGGAGCCATCTTCATTTGTAAACAGACGCCATACACGATCTAGGAAACGACGAGCACCATCAAGACCTGTTTCAGACCAAGCAATTGACGCATCTAAAGGCCCCATGAACATTTCATACAGTCTTAATGTATCTGCACCATGAGATTCTACGATATCATCTGGATTGACAACATTCCCTTTTGATTTACTCATTTTTTCATTATTTTCACCAAGAATCATTCCTTGGTTGAACAATTTCATGAACGGTTCTTTTGTTGGAACAACACCAATATCATACAAGAATTTATGCCAGAATCGTGCATATAGCAGATGAAGCACAGCATGTTCTGCTCCACCAATATACACATCAACCGGAAGCCATTTCTTTAGCTTTTCAGGCGATGCAAGTTCTTCTGTGTTATGTGGATCAATATAACGTAAGAAGTACCAGCAGCTACCTGCCCATTGTGGCATCGTATTCGTTTCACGGCGTCCTTTTTTACCTGTCACTGGATCGACGACCTCTACCCAATCTTTAATATTCGCTAAAGGTGATTCACCTGTTCCACTTGGCTTAATCTCCGTCGTCTTAGGCAAAATCAGTGGAAGCTCTTCCTCTGAAACAGCTGAAGATGTTCCGTCCTCCCAATGAATAATTGGAATTGGCTCTCCCCAGTAACGCTGACGGCTGAACAGCCAGTCTCTTAAACGATAAGTGACTTTCTTTTCACCTTTTTGATGTTCTTCCAGCCATGCAATCGCTTTTTCAATTGCTTCTTCTTTCCCTAAGCCGTTTAAGAAATCAGAGTTGATGTGCTTTCCATCACCTGTGTAAGCTTCTTTGTCAATGTCTCCACCTTCGACAACCTCTTTGATTGGAAGATCGAATGTTTTGGCGAATTCATAATCACGCTCATCATGAGCAGGAACTGCCATAATCGCTCCAGTGCCATATGTGGCTAACACATAATCTGCAATCCAGATCGGCATCTTTTCCCCATTCAATGGATTGATGGCATAAGCACCTGTGAAAATGCCCGTTTTCGTTTTAGCAAGATCTGTTCGTTCTAAGTCACTCTTAGATTGAATTTCTTTGATATATGCTTCAACTGCTTCTTTTTGAGCAGCTGTTGTAATTTTTTCAACTAGTGCATGCTCTGGTGCAAGAACGGCATATGTTGCACCAAATAGTGTATCAGGACGTGTTGTAAACACCGTAAACTGTTCGTCATGTCCTTCTACTTCGAAGTGAACATGTGCACCTTCAGAACGTCCAATCCAGTTGCGCTGCATGTCTTTGATGCTTTCAGGCCAATCAATGTCTTCTAAATCTTCTAATAGCCTGTCCGCATATGCTGTAATTTTTAGCATCCATTGCTTCATTGGACGTCTTTCAACAGGATGTCCTCCGCGCTCACTTTTCCCATCAATGACTTCTTCATTTGCAAGGACTGTACCAAGTGCTGGGCACCAGTTTACAGGTACTTCATCAATATACGCCAATCCTTTTTCGTACAATTTCAAGAAAATCCACTGCGTCCATTTATAATAATTCGGATCTGTCGTGTTAATTTCTCGATCCCAATCATACGAGAAGCCCAATGATTGAATTTGGCGGCGGAAATTATTAATGTTCTCTTCTGTAAATGCAGCTGGATCATTTCCTGTATCCAGCGCATATTGTTCCGCTGGAAGACCAAATGCGTCCCATCCCATTGGATGAAGAACATCGTATCCCTGCATACGTTTCATACGTGATAAAATATCCGTTGCTGTGTATCCTTCAGGATGCCCTACATGAAGCCCTGCTCCTGATGGATAAGGAAACATATCTAGCGCATAAAACTTTGGTTTATCTTCCGAGTCAGATGTGGCGAATGTTTTATGTGTCAGCCAATAATCCTGCCACTTCTTTTCAATTTCCCGATGCTGAAAACTCAATGTGAAAACCTCCTTTAATATGTACGGCTTTATCTGCTCAGATGACCACTGCAAGAATTCAGATTTTTCTAAAATCAACAAAAAACCCTCATCCCTGGAAAGGGACGAGAGATTTTTTGGTTCCCGCGGTACCACCCTTGTTAGCGTCATGAACTGTTCATACGCTCACTTAATATCTTTAACGCAGACATGCGACAGAAGCTTTAACGCAACTGCAACTCTGAGGCGAGTTCAGAAGCAGATTTGATTGACTTTCACCAGCCGTCAATTCTCTAAAGACAAATGCTGCTTTCCTACTACTCCTCTTCACTGTTCTTATCGTAACCGTCATCTAAGTAGTATTTTATAGAATTATGATCATAAGTGCAAGCAGGTTTGTATACAATGGGAATGTACCCTAGACTAGGGTAAAGTGAGGATATTATTCGTGTGGAGATCGGTTATGACGGTTGGAGCCTGCATCCTGTGAACGTTCTTCTCTCACAAAATCGAAGCTTCGCAGAACTGCTTCTCCTCCGTAACCTGAAATAATGGATAAGATGATCAAGTGCAGACTAGATTCGGGATTTGAGGATAAGACAAGCAGTGTAGCAGCAATCATCCCAACGAGCCAATCTTCAATAAACCCTAGATAAATAAACTTCTTTGTCATTCTGGGCTTCTCTAGCCTGCCTTTTTTCTTTACGTGACCGAGAATGCCCATGACCCCTCCAATGGCGCAAGCAATAATGACTTGTTGCAGCATTTTCATCACCTTCCTAAAGCCCTTAGAATAGTAAAGCGACTTCAGGCTGTCCAGCCCCCTGTAATGCCATTCTGCTGTTCCGTCATAATCCATGTAAAAGGTCTATTCTCTCTAACGAAGAAAAAAAGCTTGTTTCTTCCATTATATGTGAATGACCCAAAAACAATCTTGATGCATTGGAATCATTTTTACCTAATCCATATTAACTATTTTTGTCATTTTATGAATTTTCCTCAAATGATCCCTTCTTTTTCTAATGAAAAGTCTCCTTACTTACTCTATTCTAATGGAGGACAAACTATGATGACAAATTTAACAAAACGATTGCAATCATTGAAACAGAACATATGTTATGTTACGTTTAAAAAGAATTCATTTGGTTTTAAAAAAACCATCTTAAATGTCTGATAGTAGCAGCAAAGGAGGGTAATATGGTCAGCTCGAACATCTTCGGCTTGCAAAAACAGCTTGAACTCATAAAAAAAGCGCTGGATCATGCGCGGATTGGTGTTGTCATTACAGACCCTTCTTTAGAGGATAACCCTATTGTTTATGTGAATCATGGCTTTACACAAATGACTGGATACAAACCAGATGAGATTCTTGGACGTAATTGTCGATTCCTCCAAGGAAAAGACACAAATCAAGAGCAACTTGACTTAATACGTCACGGAATTCAACACAAAACACCTATTACCACACAGCTCAAAAATTATAAAAAAGACGGTACTTTTTTTTGGAATGAACTCAATATAGATCCTCTATACATTGAACAAGATGACAAAACATTTTTTATTGGCTTTCAAAAGGACATTACAAAGCAGAAAGAATATGAACAACTCCTAGAAGATTCCTTACAGGAAGTCACCTCTCTGTCGACGCCAATTGTCCCAATCAAAAATGGTGTTTCCGCTCTTCCACTCATCGGAAAATTATCAGAAGAACGCTTTGATGCCATCGTCGCGAAGTTAACTTGTATATTAGAAGATTCAAAGGATGATTATTTAATTGTCGATCTTTCTGGTTTAATTGATGTCGATGATTCCGTTGCAGCGCGAATTTTCAAACTGCATCACCTGCTGAACTTAACTGGAACTGAACTCATCATCACTGGGATCAAACCACAGCTTGCGATGAAAATGAAAGACTTAGATACAGACTTCCAGAATACGATCACTTATTTAACAGTAAAAGAAGCAATCAAAGGATTGCCATTAGCTGAAAACCCTGTTTAAACAGGGTTTTTTTAATTGAACCGCTCCCCAAAATGGAAAAATGAGGTATGATAGGTATAAATAGCGATATAGGGGGGCTGCCAGATGATGATGTTACTCATCATAGGTCTTTTATGTATTTGTTTCGCCATAGGATATGCCGTCAATTTCTTATTACTTAAACACCAAAATCAACAAATCTTTTCAAAAAAACTCTTCTATCCTTTTTTGACCATTGGTCTTGTTTTTTCTATTATGTCATTACCGTTTGCCGGCACAGGTGCTCCGAAGGCACAAGCAGATCCATCTTCTGAACAGCTGCTGAAAGAGCAAAAACAATTAGCATCTGACATTTCTCGTCTAAAGGAAGACAAAGAAACGCTGACGGCCTCTTTAGAAGACGTGACCAAAGAAAAAGAAAAGCTATCCAAGAAATTAGAAAACATCACCTCCGAAAAGAAGACAGTCAAACAGCAAGAAAAAACCATCCATGAGCTTGAAGAGAAAATAGACAAGCTCACCTCTACAAACGAAACACTCAAAAAAGAACACCAGAAAGTAAACAAAGACACCACGTCATCGGCCCAGCGATCTGCTCCTAAAGATGATGGGGCGAATACTGGCGGTCATGAGTCACAAAAAGAAACAAAAAAAGAATCTGCCGCCTGTAATATTAAAGGAAGTGTCAACGGCATCTATCACACACCGAGCAGCAGATACTACTCACGGACAAAAAACGTGACCAAAATGTTCTGCTCCGTAGAAGAAGCTGAGCGTGCAGGGTACCGGGCACCAAAGCAATAGACATCTTTTGACGATAAAAAAACCTCCTGTCAGCCCAATATAGGTACAGGAGGTTCTTCTTTAAATTTCTCTTCTTAATGCTGTTAATACATTCGTTTTTGTCGCCTTACGTGCTGGATTGAGTCCAGAAATAATGGCAACTCCTGCACTAATCACTGTTGCTGTGACCACAAGGCTTAGCGGTATATAGGAGAAGGTGATCGAGAATTGATCGCTTGATGCTCCCTCAGACATGGAAGACAAAATCGCTGGAATGATTAAATTCACTGCAAAACTAACGATGTACGAGATGATGATCCCGATGATCGATCCAATCACTCCAATATAAGCACTTTCCATGAGGAACATTCGCTTAATAATGGAAGGATTCGCACCAATGGCTTTCATGATCCCAATCTCTTGTGTCCGCTCTGTTACGGCCATTGTCATCGTATTGAAAATGCCGATCGCCGAAATAATGACCGCAATACATCCAACAAAGATGAGTCCAATTTTAAAGACTGTAAAGAACATATCCATTCCTTCAAGCTGATTCGTCACAGAGATGACTTGATAGCCGTCATCTGTCAGCTTATCTGTGAGCGCACCGACATTGTCGAACTTATCAGCATAGACAGACGTCATTTTTTCGACATTTCCAGCATCAGGAGACAGATCGAGCACTTGACTAAATTCTTTTTCATAAGCATTCGGAATAAGAATTTTATGATCCTGCTGCCACTCCAAATTCGGTTTCTTCAATACACCGACGACACGGAAATCGAACGTCTTTTCTTTCACCACTTCATTTTCTTCATTCAGTTTTGGCACCTTGATTTGAATGACTTTGTTTAAAATTTCCTTCGTATAGCCTTTTGGCTCTTCCGGTGTCTCCTCACCATTTGATGTCTGATTCATTTCTTTTTCATAGTCTTTTCGTTCTTTTTCCGTCCAAAGTTGTTCTGCCATATGATACCCAACCACAATTTCATTCGCCGATGTTGGGACTTTTCCACGGTCTAGTTCAAGGCCTGCCTCTTTTTCTTCTTTCATATCTGTCAGTACAGCCTGCGTATCACTTGAGCGATTATCGAGCTCGACGTGAACCGATGGAATGATTGACGTTCTTGCAACGACAGATTTCGCATGATCATATTTCTTTAGATCGTCGACCTTGACGTCCCCTTTTTCTTTGCCTAACACTTTAATTTCTGTGATGATTTGTTGTTTCATGATTTCATCTTGAGCCGATTTTTGCAGACCAAAACCAACCGACGCTAGAACGATTAAGAAAGAGCATGCCATTGTCGTTGCAAGTATGGTCATAAACACACGCAATCTATTTTTCTTCATATTTCTTCTGATGAATTTGACCTGATCTCTAAATTTCAATGGACTGATCCCCTTTCTTTAATACACCATCATGAAGCTGGAACGTTGTGTCTGCGATTAAAGCGACTTCATCGTCATGTGTAATGATGACAAATGTAATTCCTTTTTCACGATTAAGCTGCTGGATAAAGGCTAGAATTTCGCCTTCAGTTTCTGAATCCAGACTGCCTGTTGGCTCATCCGCTAAAATAATAGACGGATTAAGGATCAAGGCTCTTGCAATACTCACACGCTGCTGCTGTCCACCTGACAGTTCATTAGGATAATGTCCTGCGTGATGTTCAAGACCAACTCGTTTCAGCATTTCCTTTACTTTCACTTTTCGCTCAGACGGTTTCACACCTTTTAAAGTGAGCGGAAGTTCAACGTTCTCATATGTTGTTAAACTCCCGATCAATTGAAAGCTTTGAAAGATAAAGCCAAAATGATCTAACCGAAAGTCTGCCCATTCTTTCTCATTAAAGCCAGTCACATTGGTGCCATCAACCATAATTTGTCCGCTTGTTGGCGTAATATATCCCGATATTAAATTCAGTAAAGTTGATTTCCCCGAACCGCTTCGTCCGACGATACATGCAATTTCGCCTCTTTTAATAGACAAATCAATGTCTTTGAGCACAGGAATCTCGTTCTCCCTGCCCTTTTTCCCAATTTTAAACACATGATCTAACGATTGAATTTGAATCATCTCTACTCCCCTGCTCTCTGTTTATCTTTTTCGATAGATTAAGAAATAACTCGTCAGTGCGCCTACAGCTCCACCGATTAACATGCCAGCGATATAACCAAAAATGGAATTGTCTGAAGAAAATCCAACCCAGCCAAATCCTAGAACACCGAAGGCAATGACCAATATCTGAATGGGCCTATCCATTTTAGGGTAAACAAAGAATCGTCCATTTCGTTCAACTGGATGTTTAATAAAACTAAACAAACCAATGAGATAAAATACGATTAGCATCACAATTGGCACGATGAATTCTACACCTGTAAACCAAATTGGATTTTCAACTAAATTTCGAAATTGAAAACGGTCTGTTATATAAGTAATTGGAGCTATGGGCATAATAAAGTAGTCATAACTGATATCAACCCAACTTCTATCCGTTTTTAATAAATAGTCTAAATGAAACATCGGTAGCCAAATTAATAAATAAGGTAAAATTGATGTACTGAATGTAACAATGGCTTGACTAATTGCGCTTCCTGTTAAAGCACCTGCTGCAAGACACAAACTATAAAACATTAAGGTGGACACAAGTGCAATCAAATAACCACTGTTAAACGCAATCGTATATTGTGGTTGAATGCATAAAATGAGTATATAAGTAAAGACATATGACAATACATGAACAAGCGTGATAATTCCGGCACCTAGGAAAAACTTTGTGTGATAAATGGTCGTTCTGCTAAACGGCAAAGATAAAGTAAAATCAATTTGCCCTTTATTTCTTTCAAAACCCAACTGGGTAATTGCAAAAATTAAACTCATCGTCCATGAAAAGGTGATAAACATATCAGAACCGAAATCATAATAAAAGTAATTATCGAGTGGTGTACAAGTCGGATCGTTTAAACAAGTTTGAAAGGATGAGTATCCCATTAAAAAGGATAATGGCGTCGCAAAGACCGCAACAAGCATCACTAAAATGAATGTCAGCTCAGACTGCTTCCATTCCTTATATAACAATTGCCGCTTTACCATCTGCGTTTCCCTCCAAACTTTGCAATGAATACTTCTTCTAAATTTACAGGCAGTTCATGCCAGACTTTTGGTTCAAGCGATTTCAAATACTCTTTTGCTTCTTCATCTGTTTTGAGTACAAGTGCTGTATAGAACACACCCGCTTGATCTAAGATGGCAACGCCTTTTTTTCTAATACTTAAGTTCATATCCTCTTCAAATGCCATCTGGATTTTGACGTAGTCATTCTTTAATTCATCTAAATCCATAACACTTGTGAGCTGATTTCCTTCCAAAAACCCGATTCGGTTACACATACGCTCAATATCCTCTAAACGGTGCGATGTAATTAAAATCGTTGTTTGTCGTTCTGCCACCTCGTCAATCATCAGCTGAAGAACGTCATTTCTTGTGACTGCATCAATCCCGTCTGTCGGCTCATCTAACAAAATGACTGCTGGTTTGATGGCAAAACTTAAAATGAGAGACAGCTGTTTCTTTAAACCTGTCGACAATTCACGGTATTTCACTTTTTCCGGAATCTCATACCGGTTCACAAGCTCATTGGCATATGTCACGTCAAACTTTGGATACAGTTGTTTTAACAGCTTCACAAGCTGTCCATAATTGTACCGGTCAAAGTAGGGATTTACGACTGGCATATACACAATATTTTGCTTCACTAACGGGTGGTCTTTTACGAGTACATCTTTAAAATAAATCTCTCCTTCATCTGGAAGAAGGATTTGCTGAATCAAGCGAAGAAGTGTTGTTTTACCAGAGCCATTCCGACCAAGCAGACCAAAGATCTCTCCTTCGCCTATCTTGAAGGAAACGTTGCTGAGTACTTCACGTCCATTTAATTTCTTTGATACATTTCTGACCTCAATCAACTTGGTTTCCTCCTTTTAGACTTGAGCCGATCTCCTCCAACCACTCTTTGAGTTGATGAATATCAATACCGGCATAATGAGCTTCAATAATGAGTTGCCTTAATTGCTCCTTCATCTCTAACACCTTCCCTTCATTCAGCTTTAACTGTGCACCTTCTGTCACATACGTTCCACGGCCTCTTAATGTTTCAATAATTCCTTCCCGTTCAAGCTCTTTATACGCTTTGCTGACGGTGTTTGGATTCGCAATAATAATGGTGGCAAGCTCTCTCACAGAGGGCAGTTTGTCACCTGGTTTCATCACGCCTTTTAAGCACAAAATTTTTAACTGCTCAATGATTTGTTCATATATTGGTGCAGCGCTTCTTGGATCTATTTGAATCATGATGGCTCCCTCTTTTCTCATTCATGCTTTTGCAGTCCTATCGCTTGATCATGTCCTTGCATTAAAGGGACCGAATTTGGAATGAAATCTTTTTGAACTTCAAAACCAATGAAAACGAGAACGAAAAAAAATGTACATGCTAACGCAACAGCCAGCACCATCCACTTTAAATTGATTGGTTTTTTTTCTTTTTTCATGGTTAAACACCTTTCTTCACGTTTAAGTGTCTATATTGTATTAGTTGATATAGTACACTTAATACAATATAGACACTTGATTGAAAAGTCAAGGGACTCTAGAAAAAAATAGGCAGACGAACCAGATAAAATTTACGAAACTACTCAAAAGCATTCGTGAAGTCAGGTTTGCTTCTGGTTTAGGGTGTTCAACACGTTCATCACTTTCATAATCGCCTGAAAAAGTGGATGGAGCGTTTTAAGGAGTTGCAACAAAATATTTGGAAAACTACCTATGCTACTTCCGATGGCTTGATAAGGAAAAGAATGTAGCATTTGAAAAACGAGTAGAGCAAATGCTTGTTTTAGCGTGTCAAAGTGCATAATAAAAGACCCCTAATATTGAGGTCTCTACAATGTTTTAATTAGATACTATTCCTTTGTTTTTGGACTTGCTTTTGAACAGGATTAGCACCCACCATACTAATAAAAATATATAGCCTATAACTGTAAAGATAGACCAAACTGCCCCCTGTCGCAATTGACTAAATAAGTGTTCAAATTCATTCATTCCTTCTACTCTACCAATGCTATTTATCAGGCTAATCATCGGAATTGTAACAGTAAATACAATGGTTAGAATGGACAATCCCCTTTGTTTATTTTTCACAACACTGAATATTGCGGTTCCTAATGTTGCTAAGAAAAACAAGTAATATAATGCCCAAAACCAATCAGGAAGAGTCACCCACATTTCTTCTACCCCTTTGAAGATATTTGCAATTTCTCTATATAACATACTTTAACAGAATAAAAACCTATGACAAATTTATATCCAAAAACAACGAAAACAGCCAAAAAATAAAACAGACCCTTAAAAGAAGGATCTGTTCATCATTCGTTCTCGCATGAAATACCTAAAATCATTTGGTTTTGCAGACTTTGAATTTGTACACGCGTTCTGTCTAAACGTTCTCTTTGCTGATCATTGGCGACATCTTTTAACTTTTCTAATTCATTCACTGCATCCTCTAGCATGAGCTGCGCTTTTGAAAATTCTTCCTCGTTATAATGTTCTTGACGAGAGCTCAAATCAAACTGTTCGCTTGCAAACTCAAGAGTCTCAGTGCTTTTTTGGACAAATTCATCGATTGATTTTCTTGTTGCCATCTTGCCATTCCTCCATTTCATCATTGCTCTCGCCTATTTTGCCCACGTAAAGCTTTTTCACTAAAGAAAATGTTGGACAGATTCAATTGTCCTCTTTCGTGATTTTTGTTAAACTTTAAGGATGCCTATTATTATGCAAGGAGGTTACTGACTTGGATCAGCATAACCCTTTTTTATATTCAAACAGCGAAAAACGTTATCACACATGGAATTATCATTTGCGTGAGCACTTTGGTCATAAAGTATTTAAAGTCGCATTAGACGGTGGCTTTGATTGTCCAAACCGTGATGGTACTGTCGCACATGGAGGTTGCACATTTTGCAGCGCAGCAGGATCTGGTGATTTTGCAGGGAACCGTGCGGATGATCTCATCACTCAATTTAATGAAATCAAGGACCGGATGCATACAAAATGGAAAGACGGAAAATACATGGCGTATTTCCAAGCTTACACAAATACACATGCGCCGCTGCCTGTTTTAAAAGAAAAATACGAAACCGTTATGAACCTGGATGGAGTGGTTGGTTTATCGATTGCCACAAGACCTGATTGTCTGCCAGATGACGTCGTGGAATATTTAGCTGAGTTAAATGAGCGGACGTATCTATGGGTTGAACTTGGTCTACAAACTGTACATGAGCGGACAGCGATGCTCATCAACCGTGCTCATGATTATGAATGCTACGTAGAAGGTGTAGAAAAACTGCGAAAACATGGCATTCGAGTCTGTTCACATATCATCAACGGTCTTCCTCTTGAAAACCGAGATATGATGATGGAAACAGCAAAAGCTGTCGCTGATTTAGATGTGCAAGGAATTAAAATTCATCTACTTCACCTGTTAAAAGGAACACCGATGGTGAAGCAATATGAGAAAGGCAAACTAGAATTTCTCAGCCAAGAGGAATATGTCCAGCTTGTCTGTGATCAGCTGGAGATCCTGCCCCCAGAAATGATTATTCATCGTATTACAGGCGATGGTCCCATTGAATTAATGGTAGGTCCAATGTGGAGTGTGAATAAATGGGAAGTGCTCAATGCCATTAATGCTGAGCTTGAAAGACGTAACAGCTACCAAGGCAAACGCTTCGTCAGATTGGAAGAAGCGGCAAAATGATTTTAAAACGGATGCTCCCTTTTAGTAAAGAGCTGTTAGAGCGTGCTTGTCAAAAAGGAGATATTGTCATTGATGCAACGATGGGAAATGGCCATGATACACGCTATTTAGCTGACCTTGTCGGGAAGGATGGACAAGTTTTCGCATTCGATGTACAGAAGGAAGCCATCGAGCAAACAAGCAAAAGACTTGGTGAGCACTACCCTTACGTTCACCTGATCCATGACGGACATGAACAACTTGCTGAGCATCTGCCAGCCGAAGCTTATGGTCACATATCTGGTGCAGTGTTCAATCTTGGGTACTTACCAGGAGGCGATAAAACCGTCACGACTCAGGCTCATACGACCATTGAAGCGATCAAACAGCTCATGGATTGGCTTAAGCCTGGTGGTCTGATCGTTCTTGTGATTTACCACGGTCATCCCGAAGGAAAAAAAGAGAAGGACATCCTTCTTGATTATTGCAAAACACTCCATCACGAAGAAGTACAGGTGATCTCTTATCAATACATGAATATTCAAAACGATCCGCCCTTTGTGGTAGCCATCGAAAAAAAACTCAAATCCTCTTAATGGATTTGAGTTTTTTTATTTAATAAGCGTATTGGTCAATGATTTCTTCAAGCACTACTTCCAGCTCTTCTGCATCTGCAAGCTCTGATTGAGTAAAGCGGACACGTACAAGCTGTTCTCCGTCATTATACATTTCTTCCAGCCAGCCACGCAGCCCTCTTGCTCTGCGGTCAACTTCAAAAATGAGATCTAGCCCCTCTTCATCAATGAAGAAAATCACCTCTAACTCATCAAGCATTTGACGATAATAGTCGGAAGTCGGTATGAACTCAAACTCTTGAACAAAGGGAAGGCGGCGCCTGAAATAAGGTGCTTCTTCACAGTCTGCTTCATGAAGGTGAAAGCCTAAGTTTCCGACAGCCTCAAGCACACGATTCACCCAAGGGTGCGCGCTTACGAAAATGCGGTCATGATCAAATTTATCAATACCACCTTGAATATCAAGGTCTGTCACAACAGCCACCTCTACTTTACCTACAGTCATTGGTGTATCAAGAGGAAGGTGAAATGAGAATGTAAACTGCTGAGCTTCCGCAGGCTGAATCGTGAATGATTCAGTCACTCGGACAGAATGGATGGTTGTGTGTTTTCGTTGCTCTTCATCATCTTTTACAATGGTGTACCATGTTTTCAACTTTAAATCAATATAGCGAATATCTTGAGGCACTTTTCCGCCCTTCACATGGACTGTTCCCTTTACTTCTTCTCCCGGTTCATACGCATCTTTCTCCAAAATTGTATCCACTTTTGCTGCACCGATTCCTACACTTGCTGCAAACTTTTTAAAAAATGACATATTCGACCTTCCCCTTTTTTAAGTTTTTCAACAAATATACGTCATAAGGAGTAGATTCGATTCATTATATCAATACTTTTCTCCTATTTTTCGTACACTAAGAATAATATCGGCAGCAAATAAGAGGATTGTAATGAAAAAAGAGGATACAAGCGAAACAGTTCAAAACAAAAAGCTTGTAGAAAAACATTTTCTACAAGCTGATGAGCTTACTTTATCCTTTATGAAGATTTCATCCAAGGCATTTTCTGATAGGTGCGATAGGCTCTGCCATTGATATAGAAAAAGAACGATGTTTTCCCGCTTGATTTGATCAACCGCTTTGCCAGCTTGTTCATCTCTTTTTGGGCTGTCACTTTTTCATCAGACAAATAGACCGCAAGTAACCCTCTATTGATTAGTTTGTGAAAGTTCTCGTGTGGAATGCCTTTCAGCTGTTCATCCGCTTTTTCAATAAAATGCTGTAGTCTATCCATCATCTCATGATGAGAGTTGTAGTACGAGCAAAAATTCAAATCGCCTTCCAGCCTGTCCTCTTCTTGGTCGATTAAATAGTCCAGTAAGATGTGCAGACCTTGGATATAAGGGAAATAACTTTCGTAAATTTGCTTCGCCTGCTTCTCTGTAAAATCAGGCTGCAGTGCATAAGCCACAAGACAGAAAATGCCCAGCGTTGATCCTGCACATGCGGAAAACTCATACCACTCCATCTTCGGTAAATCCTTTTCATACTGGCGGAACCATGACTCTAATCGAGGTTCACGCTCATGAGGAACCACATGCTTATGTACTTGTAAATCACTATAATAATCACACAGCGTATGTAAATAGGGCTGAATGATCGGATAATGCGCTAGACGTGATAACACATTTTGGCATGTCCTAACAAGCGCATGCAGATATCCATGATCCTCTTGATCATCACGGAATTGATAGTACGGCTTAAGCTCCGCATGAATATCGAGTGCATCTCTCATCGCTTGATGCAGCATATGAAAATCCTTTGGATCAAGTGATGTACTGCGGTCACACAAGTTATCTAAGTAATCGCTAATCGTTTGGTACGCCACAATGAATTCAATACACGTTTCCTTCGCTTCACCTGCAAGAAGAGATAAAATTCCCCCGCCTTCACAGTGAAAGGTTTTACTGGATATGCTCGCTAGTGCCTGCGTTCTCAGTTCTTCATTTTCAATCATTTCTGCATGAGCCCGCCACTTTTTTAGCTCCTGATGAACTAGCGGAAAAATATCTTTATACACCTTCGTCATCAGTGCAAAAGGACGTTCTGGTACTGACAAATCAATCCACCCCCAACTTAAGCTCACAATCAAATATATTGATCAGTAAAGGCTCTTGCCGCCTTAAATACTTCTTCTCGCTCGGGCTCATTAAAAATTTCATGATAAAGCCCTTCCCATTCACGGTATGATTTATTGGTTGATTCAATGCCATTGAACCATTTCATCACTCTTGTTTTATCTACAATCTTGTCATCGCCTGCCTGCATGAGCAGGAGTGGAATCGACCGAAAAACATTCGTAGGCTGCATCGCCGCATCGATATTTTTCACCAGTTCTCGATACCAGCGAACCGACACCTTCGTCACATAAAGCGAATCATTCGAATCTGCCTCTATCACATCTTGATTCCGCGTGGCAAGTTCAATCGACAGCCCAGATTCGACTTTAAAAGACGGCGCCAGCACATTTAGCCCTTTTGACGCAAAATCCATCAGCTTCTTCGGTTTAAATTGCAGACCTAAACAAGGTGATGATAAAATAAGGCCATCAATCTTCGTATGGGTATACTGCTTGAACCATTCAATCGAAATCAGTCCCCCCATACTATGTCCAAGTAAAAATGTCGGAAGTCTGAACGACTTCGCATGTTCAATCCATTCATCGACTGTATCAATGTATTCTTGAAAAGAACGAATGTGGCCTCTCGCACGTGTCGATGTCCCTTGCCCAGGCAGGTCACCCATGACGACGTGATAGCCTGCATTTCGCCACATTTCGATCAGCCATTTATATCGGCCATGATATTCACTAGCACCATGTACAATGACAATTGTACCAACCGGTCTTTCAGCATGCCAAGTCCACAAAGTAAACACCTCACAAATGTTGTATTAAGAAAGGAAGTCGAAAAAGTGATTTATCCATATCATCAGTTTACACCTGAGATTCATGAATCGGTCTTTGTTGCAGAAAATGCCACCATTACAGGTGATGTCACAATTGGAGAATATTCAAGCGTTTGGTTCCAAACGGTCATTAGAGGCGATGTAGCTCCTGTGAGAATTGGAAAAAACGTCAACATTCAAGACTTATCCTGTCTGCATCAAAGTCCTGGAAAAACACTTCTGATTGAAGATGGTGCTACCATTGGACACCAAGTCACATTACATAGCTCTATCATTCGAAAAAATGCCCTCATTGGCATGGGATCCATCATTCTCGATGGTGCGGAAATTGGCGAAGGAGCCTTTATTGGTGCAGGTAGCCTTGTCCCGCAAGGAAAAGTTATCCCAAAAGGCTCACTCGCTTTTGGCCGTCCAGCCAAAGTCGTTCGCCAGTTAACAGATGAAGATATCCAAGACATGGATCGTATCCGCAGAGAATATGTAGAAAAAGGACAATACTATCGTTCCCTTTTATCGCGTTAACATCATACATGTATCTTCACTTTATCATGTTTTTTTCAGGATATTAAGCAATAACTGTGTACCGCTTGTTATTTTACCCTTTTCCACCACTTTCTATCATGACAAAAAAGGTTTTCAGCACAAAGCTGAAAACCTTTTTCATTAGCTAAAAATAACTTCTTTCGGCTGGTGATTCAACTGCTCTGGATCAATGCTGCGCTCTACATAGATGCTATGCCAGATCATAAAGATCAGGACAGTCCAAATCTTACGGCTATGATCGGCTTTTCCAGCACAATGATCATTTAATAAATCAAGAACATATGCCTTGTTAATGTATTCATCTGTTTGACTGTTTTTAATGATATCTTTCGCCCAAGCGTTCATCTCATTTTTCAGCCAATGACGAATTGGCACAGGGAAACCTAGTTTTTTACGGTTTAACACATGGTCCGGCACAATGCCTTCTGCTGCTTTACGCAATAAATATTTCGTTGTGCCGTCTTTCGTTTTCAGCTCTTCTGGAATTTTAGAAGCTGCTTCAAATACGACCTTATCAAGGAATGGAACACGAAGCTCAAGAGAATTCGCCATTGTCATCTTATCTGCTTTCAGCAGGATATCCCCGCGCATCCACGTATGAATATCAACATATTGCATTTTGTTAATATCACTGTAGCCTGCACTTTCCTCGAAGTATGTTTTCGTCACGTCACGATACGTGATGTTCGGATCATACTGCTTTAAGAGGTTTTTCTTCACTGGCTCTTCAAAGATTTTTGCATTGCCGATATAACGTTCCTCTAATGGCGTACAGCCGCGAACGATAAAGCTTTTCCCTTTCATTCCTTCTGGCATTAAACGAGCCAGACGAAGAAGAAGCTTTTTCAGCATGGATGGTACAGATTCAAAAGGCTTTAGAGATAGCGGCTCACGATAAATATTATATCCACCGAACAGCTCGTCTGCTCCCTCACCTGAAAGAACAACTGTGACTTGTTTTTTCGCTTCTTTTGCTACGAAATACAATGGAATCGCCGCTGGATCAGCCAAAGGATCATCTAAATGCCAGACGATCTTCGGAAGCTCATTCATATATTCCTCAGGAGAAATCACAGCACTAAAGTTTTGCAATCCCAGCTTATCAGCTGTTTCTTTTGCTACATCCACTTCACTGAATCCATCCTGCTGGAAACCAACAGAGAATGTCTTCAGTTCAGGGTGAAATTCCTTTGCGACCGACACGATGAAAGAAGAATCGATCCCGCCTGATAGGAATGAACCAACAGGCACATCACTTCTCATGTGGACTTTTACAGAATCATAGATAGCATCACGTACTTCTTCTACTAATTTCTGCTCTTGTGTTTGTTCAGGTTTGAATTGAACTTTCCAGTAAGTCTTAAATGCAATGTCTTGGCCTGGACGCAGTGTAAACTGATGACCTGGCTCAACTTTGTGCACTTTTTGATCAAGTGTATTTGGCTCAGGAACGAACTGAAAAGACATGTACTGCTGCAAAGCAGTCTCATCAAATAAAATGTTCTCATTCACAGCCATTAAGCTTTTGCGTTCAGAAGCAAAGTACACTTGGTCATCTATTTGTGTAAAATAGAGCGGTTTAATGCCGAAAGGATCTCTTGCGCCATATAATAACTGCGCTTCTTTATCCCAAATTAAAAAGGCAAACATGCCGCGAAGCTTCGATGCCGCTTCTTCTTTATAGTGGCGATATGTGGCAAGAAGGACTTCCGTATCAGAATCTGTGCTGAACGTATAGCCTTTTTTCACAAGCTCTTCTTTCAGCTCCACATAGTTATAAATTTCTCCGTTGAAAATAATCCAATATTTTTCATCTTCATAAGAAAGCGGCTGCTTTCCGTGTTCAACATCTATAATACTTAAACGTCTAAATCCAAATCCTACATGCTCATCATGAAAGTACCCCTCATCATCCGGACCTCGATGAACGATGAGACGATTCATTTGCTTAATTAACTCTTCCTGCTCAGTAGTTTCGGACAATGGACGGTGATTAAATACACCAACAAACCCACACATATTATTGCCTCCACGTTATGTTATTTCTTAAAAGTAGACCTATAATTAGACAGTATTTTGTCCAATTTTGTTTCACATTTTTACGCTTTTTGTAGAATTTTTTTTAATCAAAAGGAAAACCGCTTAAAATAAGCGGTTTTGTATGTTGTTATTCTCCTAATGCTTCCTTGCGAAGCGTGTCGGCTTTATCCGTTTTTTCCCATGGAAGATCCAAGTCATGACGGCCAAAATGTCCGTATGCAGCGGTTTGTTTATAGATCGGACGACGTAAGTCAAGCATTTTAATAATGCCAGCTGGACGAAGATCAAAGTTTGCACGTACCACTTCAATTAATTTCTCTTCAGAGGCTTTTCCTGTTCCAAATGTATCAATTGAAATGGAGACAGGCTGTGCAACACCAATTGCATAAGCAAGCTGCACTTCACATGAATCTGCAAGACCAGCTGCTACGATGTTTTTCGCTACATAGCGAGCCGCATATGCTGCAGAACGGTCAACCTTCGTTGCATCCTTACCAGAGAAAGCACCGCCACCGTGACGAGCATACCCGCCATAAGTGTCAACGATGATTTTACGTCCAGTTAAACCAGCATCCCCTTGAGGTCCACCGATAACAAAGCGGCCTGTTGGGTTGATGAAGTATTTTGTTTCTTCATCGATCAGTTCACTTGGAACGACAGGGCGGATGACATGCTCTTTTAAGTCGCTTTGAATTTGTTCAAGCGTCACTTCTGGTGCATGCTGTGTAGAAATAACCACCGTATCAATACGAACTGGTTTGTTTTGTTCATCATATTCAACTGTTACTTGAGTTTTTCCGTCTGGACGAAGGTATGCAAGTGTTTCATTCTTGCGTACTTCTGTTAAACGGCGAGATAATTTATGTGCAAGAGAAATCGGCAGTGGCATAAGCTCTTCAGTTTCGTTATTTGCAAAACCAAACATCAGACCTTGGTCACCTGCACCGATCGCATCAATTTCTTCTTCAGTCATTGTTCCTTCACGTGCTTCAAGCGCTTTGTCTACACCTTGCGCAATATCAGCAGACTGTTCATCAATTGATGTAAGAACCGCACATGTTTCCGCATCAAAACCATATTTCGCACGTGTGTAGCCAATTTCCTTAATCGTGTCACGCACCGTCTTTGGAATATCGACATAAGTAGACGTTGTAATCTCACCGCTTACTAATACGAGACCGGTTGTTACAGAAGTTTCACAGGCAACACGTGCATTTGGATCTTTCTTTAAAATTTCATCCAAGATGCTGTCTGAAATTTGATCACAGATTTTATCTGGATGTCCTTCGGTCACTGATTCTGAAGTAAATAAACGACGATTTTGACTCATAATGGCTATTTCCTCCTGTACAAGACCACATCATCCCAAGATGAGGCCTCCAATATGATACGGAACTCGTTCCCTCTTATATTTCAACATGTTTATATTAGAGATGTTATTGGCAATTTGTTCATATGATATCCCAAAAATAAAAAAACCATTTCCTTCATTGCGAGGAAAGGGTCTGAGATCGCATGCCTTTCACTCTTATCGCTCAAGGTGTTCTTGTACCTTGCATCAGGTTAGCACCTTGGTTTCTCAGCATGTTCATGCCTTTTTCATAAGAAACCGGTTGCTGGGCTTCATCGGGCCTGTCCCTCCACCAACTCGGGATAAGAGTATCCGTTCAATAAGATATCTTATCTTAAACCCTTGCGTCATGTCAATGGTTCATAGGAATTATCTCCCCTTTTTTTCACCTCATTATTAGCATCACCAAAAAGCATATTTTCATAGCAGAAATGAAAAAACACACACAAAAATGTTTAAATAGTATAGACTATTATTATCAATGTGTTATACTAATCAAAACAAACAAATTCAACGGTAAAGGAAGGGTTTTTTTATGAACTCAGTGGATTTAAAAGAAGATTTGCAGTCATTGCTCTCATTAGAAAATACGCACCAAAATTTATCTGTTCCGAAACTTGTTGAAAAGATTTTGGCACGTAATGAAGGCGTTTTAACTTCAACTGGTGCTGTCCGCGCCACAACGGGTGCCTACACTGGACGTTCGCCTAAAGATAAATTCATCGTAAAAGAAGAAAACTCTGAACATAAAATTGATTGGGGTCAAGTCAATCAGCCGATCTCGAAAGAGGCATTTGATCGTTTATATACAAAGGTTGTGTCATACTTAAAAGAACGTGATGAACTATTTGTCTTTGATGGTTTTGCCGGTGCTGACGAAAAATACCGTATGCCCATTACAGTTGTAAATGAATTCGCTTGGCACAATCTTTTTGCAAAGCAGCTATTCATCAGACCTGATGGATCAACACCATCATCAAACGAAAAACCTTTTACCATCTTATCTGCACCTCACTTTAAAGCAGATCCTGAAACAGATGGCACAAACTCTGAAACGTTTATTATCGTTTCTTTTGAAAAACGGACGATTCTGATCGGTGGAACAGAATATGCAGGAGAGATGAAAAAATCCATTTTCTCTGTTATGAACTACCTGCTTCCTGAACAAGATATTTTATCTATGCACTGCTCTGCTAACGTCGGTCAAGAAGGCGATGTTGCTTTATTTTTCGGCCTTTCAGGTACTGGAAAAACGACGCTTTCTGCAAGTGCAAGCCGCAAGCTGATTGGAGACGATGAGCACGGCTGGTCTAACACAGGTGTTTTCAATATTGAAGGCGGATGCTATGCAAAATGCGTGAACTTAAGTGAAGAAAAAGAACCCCAAATTTACAAAGCCATCAGCTTCGGATCAGTGCTTGAAAATGTAGTACTTGATGAAGAAACACGTGAAGCAGATTATGATGACACATTCTTTACTGAAAATACACGTGCGGCTTACCCAATCGAAATGATTGATAACATCGTGAAACCAAGTATTGCAGGTCACCCATCTGCCATCGTCTTTTTAACAGCTGATGCATTCGGCGTTTTACCTCCAATCAGCCGTTTAACGAAAGAACAGGCGATGTACCACTTCTTGAGCGGTTACACAAGTAAATTAGCGGGAACTGAGCGTGGCGTGACGTCACCAGAAACAACGTTCTCTACTTGCTTTGGTTCACCATTCTTGCCACTTCCTGCTCATGTCTATGCTGAAATGCTTGGTAAAAAAATCGATGAGCACGGCGCAAAAGTATTCCTTGTGAATACAGGCTGGACTGGCGGCGGCTACGGTACGGGCAAACGAATGAATCTTGCTCATACAAGAGCAATGGTGCAGGCAGCGATCGAAGGAGATCTTGACAACGCTGAAATGATCACTGACGACATCTTCGGATTACACATCCCGCTTCATATTCCAGGAGTGCCAGATGAAGTGCTTCAGCCTGCTAAAACATGGGACGATCAAGAGGCTTACAAAGAAAAAGCACACTTCCTTGCAAATGAATTTAAAAAGAACTTCAAAAAATTCAGCCATGCAGCAAGTGATATTGAAGCAAAAGGCGGACCACTCGTCTAATCAAAAGGAAAAAGCTGAGGGAATGAATCCCTCAGCTTTTTTAGTTCGTTGAATGCAATGACACAAGACGATACGTCACCTTCGTGATATTGTCTGTGAGCTCCAGCTTTTCAACATGTGCTGTTCCTGTTTTTTCTCCGTCTTTCGTTTTACGCACCTCAAGCGGAATATTTAATGGATAAATGCGGTACCCTTCCTTCATGAGCTCAAACACATTTTCTTCAATTCTTGTCTCTTTTCCTTTTGTGACAATCATTGTATTAAATTCAACAGGCATTCCCATAATGAAAATCCCCCTACTTTCTATATTTCTTTCTACCGTTTATTTTACCACATTTCCGCCTTTTCGGCTGTGCATCCATGTCGTCAGCCGTCTGACAATCTCCCGGTTATGCTGTGGTGGGAAATAATGATGATATCCGTGAAAATACCATGTTTCCACAGACTTACCATGCTGACGCAGTGCATCTTCTAATAAATACGCATGCTCAATGGATACATTCTCATCCAGCTCCCCATGAATGATTAGGACAGGTGCTTCAATTTGGTGCACATGATTCAAAGGCGTTCTAGCCTCATATGCTTCTGGTACCTTATGCGGAGGACCTCCTATCACACGCTTCATCATTCTTCTCATATCCACACGTTCTTCATAGGTGAGCTTCATATCACTTACGCCTCCCCATGTCACAAAGGAAGCGGCCTCATGCTTCATTTCAACAGCGGTCCATATGCCCATAATTCCGCCGCGGGAAAAACCAAAGATATGAATGCGCTCCCGCTTCACCTTTTGATGATGTTTCAACAGCTGAAATGCAGCAAATGCATCTTTCCGGTCTTCTCCGGCAAAATCCTCGTTCCCTTCGCCTCCTTGATTCCCTCGGTAGAAGGGCGCAAAGACGACAAACCCTTGCGCAGCAAATTGCACAATTCGGCCAGGTCTAACCATTCCCACATTTTTAATGCCGCCGCGTAAATATAAAAAACCGTCATAGAGACCTTCTCCGGCCGGTTCAGCGAGCAGCCCCTTCATTCGAAGTCCATCGGCCTCATATGTCACTGTATATAAGTGAATATGCGGATGTGGCGACGGAAACCTTCTCTTTTCCACAATCACTTGAATTCTCTCCTTTTCATTCGGTGTTACGTCAAATGCTTGATAATGGCTTCTGCGACGAGCTGTCCTGATTTTGTCACCATCGGAGTGCCGCCGCCTGGATGACTTGTGCCGCCAACAAACCAAAGCCCTTCAATATCCTTTGATTGATTATTGATGCGAAAAAATGCCTGCTTGAATGAGTTTGACGACATGCCATAAATGGCCCCATGATACGCTCCCGTTTTTTGCTGTAAATCAAGCGGGGTTTGTACCGCTTCAAATTCTACAAGCTGGTCAAGATCAAAGAGACCCTTTTCCTTTAGTTTTGTTTTCATATGCTGGCCATATGTCTCCTTTAGCATGTCCCAATTTTGCTCTTTTGTCACATATGGCGCATTGGCCAATACAAACAAGTTACTTCGTCCTGGCCCTCCGCTTAAAGCTGGCTCTGAATGACCTGAATAACAGATGTAAAGCGTCGGATCATGAGGAAGCTGTTTTTTCTGAAAAATATCCTTGAATTCTTGTTCATAATTCTCTGGAAAAAACACGTTGTGATGAGACAATTGTTCATAGACTTTAGGGACGCCCAACAAAAGAACAAAACCTGATAACGATGGCTCAATGTTTGCCAGTTTTTGATTTCCAAAGCTCGGGCGGTCTTCTTCATCAATTAATTGGCGATAAACAGTCAGTGCATCTGCCCCCGCAATGACTTGATCTGCTTCATATAACTGCTGATCCGTTTCAACTCCTTGGATTCGCTTATTCTTCACATGAATCTTTTTGACTCGTTCATTGAGATGAATTTGGACACCCAATTCCTTTGCCAGTGTCTCAAATGCCTCAACTAAACGATACGTACCGCCCTTAATACCATAAATGCCTTTTTCTCCTTCTAAATAAGCCATCATATTAAAAATAGCAGGTGCCTCGTATGGAGAAGAGCCAATGTAAGTCGCATACCGGCCAAACATCGCCAATGTATGAGGATGACGAAAATATTGACGTAGCAAGCGCTGAACGGATGTAAAAGGTTTAACTGCAAGAAGGGCTTTCATTAACTTGATATCCGCTTTATCTTTCCAGCTCAATAATAAACGATTTAAAAACTGATCCTCTGCCATTTGAAAAAGCTTCTTCGATTCCTGTAAAAATGCCCGGTATCGCTTTGCATCCTCTGGACTAAAAACTGCAATTTGTGATTCCATTTGCTCAATATCTGGCGTAAACTCGACCGTATGTCCATCTGAAAAAACGTTTTTAGTAAGGGGGAAAATCGGATAAAACGTCACATAATCCTCCATTCGTCTATGACAGGAGGTAAATACTTCTTCAAAATACGCCTTCATTGTAATGGTACTCGGTCCTAAATCAAAAGAGTAGCCAGACGCTTGATGGCGTTGTAATTTCCCGCCTAATGCAGCTTCTTTTTCTAAAATGGTGACCTGGAAACCGCGTGACTGTAAGCGAATCGCAGCCGATAACCCGCCAAGTCCGCCGCCAATAATGATCACTTTTTTCATTCGTACCTTCTTCCTTTCCATTCATAGCCTTCTTTTTTCAGCCCAATTTTCATAGAAGCAAAACCAATGGCCATCAGGCTTATGATACTGACAGGCAATAAAAAGGCCATCGTAGACGTTCTTCCATTTTCGATATCAATGACCGCTTTAATGGATACACCCAGCCCGTAGCAAAGAAGGGCTAAACAGAGATTGACCACATCAAAATGAATCAGTGCGATCATAAAGCAAAGAACAGGAACTACATAAAGGACGGAGTATAAACAAAAGACACTGCTTAACAAAGCAATGTTTCGATTCACTCCCGGGAACAAATTTTTCCGATATCCTTCCCATACTTCCTGTCCACTCTCATACATTCTCATGTAGACAAAAGAATGAATACTTGCCAGTGTGAACGGAAAGCCCTTCGCTTTTACTCGTTTAGCCAAAGCCATATCATCCACAAGAGAATCCTTGATCGCTTCATGACCACCTATTTCGTGATAACAGTTCTTTTCAATGGCAATAAAACCGCCATGTGCTGCGGCAAAAGCAGGATGTTGAGATGTTCTGACCCACTTCACTGGCAGATGACAGCCAATCGTAAACATCATCATAGGAACGACAAGATGCTCAAAAGGCGTTCCCGTTTTTTGCTCTGGGAAACCTGAAAGCATGCCCGTTTTTTGTATGCATAACTGCTTGTACACCGCTTCAATAGCTCCTTGTTTTAAGCGGACATCTGCATCTAAAAATAACAGCCAATCAGAAGATGCTGCCTCAGCAAGCTGGGAACAAGCATATGATTTTCCAAGCCATCCTCGTTTCAGTACTTGACCTGACTGCACGCGAATCCATGGATATGTCTCTGCGAAGCCCTCTGCAATCATTCTCGTCTGATCTGTCGAGTGATCATCCAGCACGATCAACTCTTTCGGATGGAGACGCTGATCAACAATCGACTGAAGGCAGGCTTCCAGCCGTTTTTCTTCATTTCTCGCTGGAATGAGGATCGATAATGAAATGGGTTCATCAGGTGAAAGAGATGCCGGCTTGAGTACAGGAAATTGCTTCATATTCCAAATCGTAAACATCAATTGGCAGAGCAGCAAAACACTGATGACAATTAAGAAGACCGCCATGTTTTCACCCACTTTTTAAAGGAATCAAACGCATCACTAGTTGACCGGCTTGTCCTTGTTACCTGCCTAAATTGTTCGTTTGTTGAAAAATCTGGATCAGCAATAACCTGTGCTTGATGTGCGTTTAACTGTGTTTCAAGCAGGTCTCCGAGTAAACTTGTTACTTCCTTACTGCGAAGTGATCCGCCAGCTACTAGGACATCTTCTCCAAACTCAACCGATACCGTCGGTTTTTGAAATTGATTAAATGTATAATGTAGCGTTACAGGTTTGATGACGACCTGCTCAAATTGCCTGACTAAAAAAGAAGCTCCGCCTTCCAGTTCAAGCGGCCTTATGTCTTGGTGCATAATTTTCCCCTGCGGGAAGAGCCACACAGCCCCGCCAGCCTCCATCTTCTCCTTTGCGGTCATTAATGCCTGCTTGACACTTTTCAGCTTCTCTTTATGAACTGGAAATGCACCAAGTTTTTGAAAAAAAGCATATTGCTTCAACTGCTTCTCTTCCATCATCATGGCATGATCCAGCTCAGACATTTGTTCTATTAAAAGAAAAATGATCAGTCCATCCCACCATGAACTGTGATTAGCAAGATAAAGAACAGGATGTTTCTCCTTTGGGTCAACCGTACCTTTCATCATGACACAGCGAAAATGTTTGTTCAGTAAATATCGTTTAAGATAAAAATAAAAGAGTCGTCTAAACGATCGGTTTTTGTCGCTTTCTTTCAAATCGAACCCTTCCTTCACACAAGATGACAATGATCAGTGCTAAATAAAAAATGACATCCAGCCCGCCCTTTAATGCTAAAAGACCAAAGAAGAACACCATGGCCTGATAAATACGTCCATTCCAGCGCAATGCCTGCTGATCAATGGAAACGAGTGGGAACAGAAATGAAAGTCCTGCTCCAATGATACCCCAGCTGACAAAATTCTCAAAAGGGATACCAAAGAAACCTCCGCCGTCATACCACACCCAAAACTTTCGTTCAGCCGCTACCGGATCTAATATGAGATCAAGCAGCACAATCCATATACCCGTTTCGACGGCTCGCTTCCACTTCGATTGTTGTCTTGATAAAAAAAGACTATTTAAAAACACACCAACCCATGCAAAAGCGATCGTCAAAGGCACTCCCGCCACAAGAAATCCTAGCGTCGGATAATAATCATAGGCCCCAAAAGGAAAATCAGTTGTGATTCCCACCCATTCAACCGTAAACGTCAACACACCCACAATGGCTGCTCTTACGATCACAAAGCTCCATGCACCGTAGATATTTCGTCCAATCTCAATGACGCAGCAGGCGTAAAGCACAAGAAAGATACCATTCGCAAACTGAAGCCATGCCGGCACTTCAAAAAAGACCATTAAAATAAGACCCACTACATACCATCCAACAAATACCCAACTCAATCTATACACGAAACCGCTCCTTTATTTCTACCAAATTCAAGAAAGCATTCATGCTTCTAGTATAGAAAAAAAGACACGTTCTATAAATAAACAATGCGCTTCTTATTTCATCTAGGCACTCACCAAAAATCCCTTTTGACATACTTTAATTAGTGATCTAGAACAAAGGAGGCGAATTACTCTTGAATCGTTCCATTAAAGTCAGACTGGCATTCATATTCGTTGTCCTGCTCTTTATTCCATTTGTCGCCTGTAAAAAAGACCAAGAGCAGACCGTACAAGTAGCCGAGGTGACCCATTCGGTCTTTTATGCACCGCTTTATGTCGCCCTATCCGAAGGATTTTTCAAAGATGAAGGCTTAGAGGTTGAATTAAAAACCACTTGGGGCGGCGATAAAACAATGACAGCTCTCTTATCCGGCGGCGCTGATATCGCTCTGACCGGATCTGAATCTTCTATTTATGTGGAAGCACAAGACACGAAAGACTCTGTCATGAACTTTGCACAGCTGACACAAACAGACGGTACATTTCTTGTTTCAAGGGAAAAAATCAATCAATTCTCTTGGGATCAATTGAAAGGAAAGGACTTTCTCGGACAACGGAAAGGCGGCATGCCGCAAATGGTCGGTGAATATGTCCTGAAAAAAGAAGGCATTGATTTGAAACAGGATCTTCGCATGATTCAAAATATTGATTTTGCCAACATTTCAGGTGCTTTTTCCTCTGGAACTGGCGATTTTGTGCAGTTATTCGAACCGACAGCTTCCTTAATTGAAAAAGAAGGCAAAGGGTACATTACCGCCTCCTTTGGTGAGGCTTCCGGCAAGGTGCCTTATACCACCTTTATGGCAAAGAAGAGTTACTTAGAGGAAAACAAAGAGACAGCTGAAGCCTTTACTCGTGCCATTTACAAAGCGCAAAAATGGGTCAAAGCAAAGAGCCCAGAGGAGATTGCCAAGACAATCCAATCTCAATTTCCTGATACAGACCTTGATGTCTTATCAACAGCCATTAAACGCTACAAGCAGCAGAACTCCTACGCAACAGATCCCCTTCTAAATGAAGAGGAATGGAACAAATTACAGGAAATCATGAAGGCAAGTGGTGAACTGCCGGAATTTATCCCGTACAAACAACTTGTCGATACATCCATTGCCAAGAAGGTCACAGATCACAAATAGAACAGGAGGTAGCACATGTCTTTCCTTCAAATTGACCATGTGACCCACACGTACTTCTCTTTAAAAGAAAAAACAACGGCCATACAGCACATCAATATGGAGATCACTCAAGGTGAATTCATCTCATTTATTGGTCCTAGCGGCTGCGGGAAAACAACCTTGCTTTCCATCATCGCAGGCATTACGCCACCCTCTGAAGGTCGAATTTTAATCGAAGGAAAAGAACCGAATCAACAGGAGCATCAAATCGGTTATATGCTCCAGCAAGATTATTTGTTCCCATGGAAAACGATCAAGGAAAATGTCATTCTCGGGTTAAAAATTGCAAAACAAGATTCACATGAAGCCACCTCAGCTGCCCTTAGCTTACTGCCAAAGCTTGGACTCAATGATGTCGAAGAAAAATACCCGAAGGAGCTGTCAGGCGGGATGAGGCAGCGTGCGGCTCTCGCCCGAACGCTTGCAGTTGATCCCGGCTTGCTTCTGCTAGATGAGCCATTTTCAGCACTAGATTACCAGACGAAACTGACATTAGAAGACCTCGTCTTTCACACATTAAAAAACTACCAAAAAACGGCTGTTCTTGTCACGCATGACATCGGTGAAGCCATTGCGATGAGTGATCGCATTTTCTTATTCTCAAAGCATCCCGGCTCTATCCAGCGAATGTTTACCGTCCCCGATGATCTGAGGGCACTCTCTCCTTTTGAAGCGAGACAGACAGCCAGTTTCCAAGAGCTCTTTCAAACGATTTGGAAGGAGCTGAAGACAGTTGAAACACAGTGATCTTTTACATGAAGCCTATCGAAAAAAAGTTCGAATGGAAAAACGCATGACGCGAGTCTACCAGTTGATCATTTTCGCCAGTTTCTTTTCACTTTGGGAGCTTGCGAGCCATTTCAGACTGATTGACCCGCTCATTTTCAGTTCACCATCTGCTGTCTGCCAATTGTTTTTACAAAAATTATCAGATGGTTCATTAATCAATCATATGAGCATTACGCTATTTGAAACAGTGCTCGGCTTTCTACTTGGTACTTTTTGCGGCATTTTATTAGCCGCCGCCTTATGGTGGTCCACCCGTCTTGCAAATGTCCTTGATCCTTATTTGGTTATTTTAAATGCGATGCCGAAAGTCGCTCTCGCCCCCATTTTAATTGTTGCCCTTGGACCAGGCATGATCAGCATTGTCGCGATGGGTGCCATTATCAGTGTGATCATTACCACCATCGTCATTTATACAGCCTTTCAAGAAGTCGATGAGAATTATTTAAAAGTCATGAAAACCTTTGGCGCAAAAAAAAGAACGGTCTTCCGTGAGGTCATTTTGCCAGCAAGTATTCCAACGATGATCTCTGCCATTAAGGTCAATGTTGGTCTTTCTTGGGTTGGGGTCATTGTGGGAGAATTCCTTGTATCCTCAAAAGGACTCGGCTATATGATCATCTATGGCTTTCAAGTCTTCAACTTTACACTCGTGTTCTTAAGTCTTTTCATTATCGCCGTCTTCGCCACCATCATGTATCAGCTTGTTGAATGGCTGGAGCGCCGTTTTCTGCAAAAATAAAAAGCACAGGGTCATGTCCCTGCGCTTTTTTTAACGAATCAAACCGTTCTTTTCTAAATAAGCAAGACTTTGTCTCAAGACATCATCTTTCATAATAAAACTGAAATTTTTATTTTTTGCGATGGATCTTGGTAAGTCTGCGAAAAGAACGGGTCCTTTCGTTTCAAAATACGTGTCCTGCTTGACGAGCCTTTCAATATCGGCGAAATAAATATTTTTGACAATGACTTTCTCTCTGCCAAGCACCTGATATTGACCAATATACGTTAATTCACGAACAACAGCACCCGTCTCTTCGTGAATCTCTCGTATAGCGGCTTGATCTGCTTCTTCATTTGGCTCTACTTTCCCTCCTGGAAACTCGTAGCCTCGATCCTCATGTTCAGTAAGTAGCCATTTTCCTTGATAGCGGCAAATAGCCCAAACATGCTTAGGATGACTTGAAAAAGGCTGCTCTTCAAAAGAGAGCTTGACCGTATTATGATAATAGTCTTTAAATACATGCATGTGAAATCCCTCATATCCTGTCCTTGCTTCTTGTAAAACATCATACCACAGATCACATTTCTCTGAAGAATTTTTATGAAAAGTGAAACAAACGAGTGCTTCTATCTCGTCTGTATGTAAAATAAGTATTCTTGCTAAAACCTTTTTATCATCTCCATCCTCATCCCATTTTAATCATGAAACCTTTTGCCCATGACGACGTAAATCAATAAGTGTTTGTCCTACACAGACGAGGAGGAAACCAGCATGAGCATCACAAATGGATCAAAACAAGAAAATAACAAAGCATGGCCAATGAGGCAACATGAGAAAGAAGACGCTTCTCTTGAGGCAGTGAAGAAACACCTCATGAAAGGACAAAAGTTAGATTTAACAAAAGACAATCCAAATATAGATCAAATTCATATCGGACTTGGCTGGGACTTATCTGGTCAGCCAATTGATTTAGATACGCAAGTGTTTCTCTTAAATGAAGAGGACAAGCTTCTGTCTCCAAAACACCTGATCTATTATCATCAGCAGCAAAGCTTAGATGGAGCTGTTCGCCATCTAGGTGATCATCAGGTCGGCGGAGGCCATCGGGACAATGAGATCATCATTATGCAGCTAAGCAGAGTCTCACCCGATATTCATAAAATCGTCGTAACTGCCACCATACATGATGCACACGAGCGGGCACATCATTTCGGACAGGTGACCAATGCCTACTTGCGCCTTTCAGATCAAATCACACAACAGGAGATTTGTACCTTTCAGTTAACAGAAGATTATTCATTTTGTACATCCATCATTTGTGCTGAACTAACGAGAGTTGAGAACGAATGGAAAATCACCGCTACCGGACAAGGTACGATCCTTGATTTAAACGACCTATGCCGCATCTACGGATTCACATCTTGACAAAGGAAAGGAGCTGGCACAAATGGGATTTCATTTCAACACGATCGAAGAACTGACCTTACAAGCAGAAGGCAACGGGATCTTTTTTGCCAAAAAAGGCGCTATGATTGCCGATCAAGGTACATTTCAATACCGTAAACGATTACTTGGGACGAATAAAGGAAATATGGTCAGCCAAGTATTTAATCATATTAGCAGAAAGTTAACAGGTGAAAACCTTGAGATGATGGAAGTGAGTGGACAAGGCACTTGCTACTTGGCTGATTCTAGCGAGCATGTGACTGTCATCAATCTTGAGCCGAACGGTCCTTGGCAACATGTTAGCGTGGAAAGTGAAGATTTACTTGCCTTTACTGAAGAATGTCACTATGGCGTGACACCAGTAGGCGTTGGGATTTTATCACAAAAAGGGCTATTTACTTCAAAGCTCTCGTATCAAGGTCACGGGGCGCAGGTTGCCATCAAAACAAATGGAAACCCGCTGATTTTAAAAGCACCTTGCCGTGTAGATCCTGACGCCATTGTCGCTTGGACGGGCAAAGCACCGAAAGTCAAATTAGATGTGAACTGGAAAACGTTCATTGGACAAACATCAGGCGAATCCTACTTGTTTGAATTTCATGAACAGGACCAAATTGTGATTATCCAGCCATCTGAACGAACATCTGGAATGCGGGTCGGGATAGATGATAACCGGTACAAACCCCAGAGTCAGAGTACCTCACACGAAATCACCAACTCACAGCAGGAAAATAGAGGCGGAATCAGTGATCTGATCGGCGGCATCTTACAGCCTCGAAAATAAAAGCATGTAGAATGTCTCTACATGCTTTTTCAATTCATCAGTCCATTCGTCTCAATAAAGTTCTTTGTCTCTTCGTTACCGAGATCATGAATCATCGAGTAAATCTCTTTTCTTTTCCTATCCATTTCGTCATTTGGACTATCATAATGATATTCAAGAAATGGAACATGCGCCCGAAAGAAACCTTTCCAATCTGTCATATACTGTTCATCAAAATACTCTCTTAACTGCAAGATTTGGTCATCTTCTGCTTCTATCTGAAATTGCCAAGCAGCCGCATCTCTGTGCTGTGAGATCGATCCGTCTTGAACGGATACATAGTATGTGTGTCTCGCCATCTGATTCATCCTTTTTCCTTTAGTATGACCAGATATGAAGAAATTACGGCTTTTTGCGCAATTTATTTTTCATCATGTCTAACACATCAATAAACAACTGTGGAATAGGAATTCCGAGAGCTCTGGCTGTTGAGACAATCTGGTACGATTCATAAATAATATAAAAGATGAGCGCTAAATCCTTAATTGTCCCCCCAGTCTTCAGCATGACATCGAAGAAATGTGCCATGGATATTAAAGAAATCGTCACAACCTTTCGAACAAGCCTGGTTAAAAAACGCTTCATCGTAAGTTGTCCAGTCACAGATTCCCTTAGGCTTGAACAAATTAATTCAATAGCCATTAGTGTTACTAATATCATGAGTAAATATCCTGCTCCACCAAACAGAAAGCCCATTGCCGACAAACTGACTGTAAACAACGAAAAGATGCCTAAATCCTTGCTCACTTGGCATCAACATCCTTTCATAGTGGAACTTCTTACCTCAATAGTATATGCCGCATTTGATGAATAGCTTGGACGACAAAAAATAAAGGCATGGTTAGCTGTGCAAAAAATTCGTGAAGCGCATAAAAAGAGCCGCCTGTGACGGCGGCTTTCTTGGTTAAACTCTGACATCAATAAACGTAGCGTCTGAATCTTTGGGCTGAACAGCTTGAGGCTGCTGCTGCACTTGATCGAGCATCACCATAGCTTGTGCTGTGTTCGTGGCAAGCTGTGAATTCAATAAACTGATATTGAGTGTTTTTTGAATACTCGCCACTTGCTGGCTCATCATTCCTGCAATTGAGGACATTTTCTCCCCTCCCTTCCCTTTTCTCTTCGGCTGAAAGCCCCATCAATTCAATGGGCTGTCTGTCACAAATCCATAAAAAAAGAATGCCGATCTGTTTAATGATCGACATTCCTTTCACATTCGCTTATCCTAAATATGCTTTTAGCATCCAGTTGTGTTTTTCAATGGATTGATGAATCGCAAGCAGCATATCACCTGTTGTTTCATCGCCAACTTCTGCAGCCAGCTCCATGCCTCGCTTAAGTTCTTCTGCAATATTAGAGAAATCATCATACAGATTTTTCACCATTTGCTCGGCTGATTCATTGCCTTCCGCTTCTTGAATGCTAGAAATTTCTAAGCACTCTTTCATTGTCGCAACAGGTTGTCCATTTAATGCGAGCATACGCTCAGCCAAATCATCGATATAAGTGGCTGTTTCTGTATATAATTCCTCAAATTTTTCATGGAGTGTAAAGAAATCTTTTCCCTTTACATACCAGTGATAGTTATGTAATTTTACGTAAAGCACAGTCCAATCTGCTACTTGTTTATTGACGACGTTTAATAATTTTTCAGACATGTTGATTCCTCCTTATGTAGTTGCGTTTAGTATGGGATTACCCTTTTTTTATTATACTGAAACCTGCCATCATTTTCTTCTATTTTGACCGCATGAAATATATGTTAATATGGAAATAAGGAGGGAGTTAGATGCTGTTACTTGGGATTATCAGCTTTATCATTATCTCAATCGTTGTCTTTTTATCACTGTGGACGACATCAAAGGCTTATGATTACAAGCATAAAGTCGATTCACCACAGGATGCTGAACCAAACCAACGTCCTAACCCAAAATAAAACCGCTTTCAATGATGTGAGGTATCTTCTTCTTCAGTAGATGAACTCTCTTTTTTCACATCACCTACATGGATGTTTGTCTTCGGCATATTATGCTGCTGTTTAGCTGTCACATGGACTTGTATGATATAAAGGCCATCTTGTTTGAAAGCTGTATGCAATTCATATACACCTTTCTCCTTTTTCTTTGGCTGAATCATCTTGCTGTTATCCTTGTCGCCATCTTTCCACACTTCAAATTCAACATCATCTGCATCATCAACAGGCGTATCACCATATGTGACAGCTGCTTTTACGATAACGTTTTCATTTTTCTCCACTTGCTCCGGCCCTGTTAGTTTGACTTCTAATAGCTCAGGCACTTCTCCCTTGTCATTGCTCGCTGCCGAGTTTCCACATGCACTAAGTAATGCGAGCATCAAAATGATTCCTACCATTTTCCGCATTCGTGTATCCCCCTTTTTTTACTGACATGTCCATTTTAACAAATATCCCCTATTTTAACAGCTCTCATTTCATTTCATATAAAAAACCGGACATTCAATATGTCCGGTTCATCATCTTACTGATTATCCAAATACTTTTAATAGCTCTTCTTGATCCTGAGACAGCCAGAAACGCATTAAACGTTTTGCTCCTTCAAGATCATGAAGCTTCGCTTGACCGCACTGCTCTTCATTTGCAGCAGGAATTTCTGTTACTTCCACTGCATCTTTGAATGTTGCATCAAGCAGTTCAACGATCTCTCTTGGTGTCGGTGCACCGCTGACAACTAAATAGTAGCCAGTCTGGCAGCCCATCGGAGAAATATCAATGATATCAAAATGATCGTATTTCTCTGAGTGTGTTCTAATATTAAACGCAAGTAAATGCTCTAATGTATGAATCGTATCAGGTTTCATTGCCTGCTTGTTTGGCTGACAAAAACGGATATCAAATTTGTTCACTTCTCCATCTGATCCCACTTTATGAACGCCGCAATGACGAACGTAAGGTGCTTTTACAGCATTATGGTCAAGTTCAAAGCTTTCAACTGAAGGCATTAATCACCACTCCTATAATTGCAATTTCCTATATTATAACATATTGTTCCGACCAGTTTAGTTTATAAAACTTCCCTTCCTTGTCCTTTTTTCTTATACTGTGAAAAGACAGACAAGGAGGAACCTCTATGAAACAAATTTTTATCGGCATCATTCGCTTTTATCAAAAATGCATTTCCCCTCTGACACCGCCGAGCTGCAGGTTTTACCCCACTTGCTCAAACTACGGGCTAGAGGCGATCAAAACGCATGGCGCTTTAAAAGGCGGCTGGCTCACAATCAAGCGAATTTTAAAATGTCACCCGCTGCATCCTGGAGGCATGGATCCAGTCCCACCTAAAAAGGAAAAATAACTTACTTTTCTTCATAACCGTTGACAACTAAGTCAAGCTTACCTGTCCCAGGATCAATCACTAGACCATGCACAGGCACATCAGATGGAAGAAGCGGATGATTTTTAACGACAGACACACTGTCCTTCACGCTATCTTCAACTGAGCTAAAGCTTTTGAGCCACTGTTGAAAATCGATTCCTGAGTATTCCAGTACTTCAATTCGTTTTTCGGGAATACCGCGCTCAACGGCTTTATTTAATAGGGTTTGGCTGTCTATTTTACTCATCCCGCAATCGTGGTGCCCGATCACATAAACTTCGTCAGCATTCAATTCATAAACAGCCACTAAAATGCTTCGCATAATACTTCCAAATGGGTGAGAAACAAGAGCGCCAGCACTTTTGACAATTTTAATATCGCCATTTTTCATGTTCATGGCGCGAGGAAGCAGTTCAACAAGTCTTGTATCCATACATGATAGAATGACAGCTTTTTTCTGTGGAAACTTCGTTGTTGTAAACTCTTCATATCGCTTCTCTTCGCAAAATTGTTGATTGTACTCGATGATTTCGTCTAAAAGTTTCATAAGTTTGTCCATTCCTTTTTCTTTTTTTAAAAATAAATATAGCACAATGTTTTAAATTTCGTCACGTTTTGACGTCTATTTTTTTAGAGGAAACATCTTCTGATGAAAATTTTTTATTTTCCTCTTTTCAAATCGTAATTATTACGATACAATAACTCAGGACATTAAATCGTAATCATTTCTATCTAATAGGTTGAGAGGAGACATTCTTAGATGAAAAAAATCTTTTTTATTTTAACAGCTGCTTTATTAGCGGTCGGTCTTGCCGCTTGCTCAAGCAGTGCGGGGACAAATGCTTCAAAAGGAAAAGCAGACGGGAAATTAACCATTTACACGACGATCTTCCCTATTCAAGATTTCACTGAAAAAATCGGCGGCTCTCACGTGAACGCTCAAAGTGTGTATCCTGCCAATGCAGATGCACACAGCTTTGAACCAAGTTCAAAAACGATGGTTGAAATGGCTGAAGGAGATGCCTTTATTTACAGCGGAACAGGCGCTGAAGCATTTGCTGATAAAACGGCTTCTACGTTAAAAGACCAAGGCGTGAAAACAGTGAAAGCAGCCGAAGGAATCAAGCTATTATCAACACAAGAAGAACATGCTCATGAAGAAGGTGAGGACCATGATCACGATCATGAAGGTGAAGATCATGACCATGATGGACACGACCATGGAGATAAAGATCCCCATGCATGGCTAGACCCTGTTTATGCACAGCAAATGGCAAAAAACATTAAAGACACACTTGTTTCACTAGATCCAGATCATAAAGACGAATACACAAAAAACTATGAATCACTAAAAAAAGAATTACAATCGTTAGATCAGGAATTCAAAACAACGTTATCTAAAGCAAAACATAAAGAAATTCTTGTTTCTCACGCAGCATACGGCTACTGGGAAAAGCGCTATGGCATTGAGCAAATCAGTGTACTAGGACTCTCTGCTTCTGAAGAGCCTTCCCAAAAACAGCTTGAAAATATCGTACAACAGGCAGAAAAGCATCACATCAAGTATGTCATTTTTGAAAATAACGTCAGCAGTAAAGTATCAGATACGATTCGCAGTGAAATTGGGGCAAAAAGCCTTACACTGAAAAATCTAGAATCCATTACAGAAGATGATGCTAAAAATGGTGAAAGCTATGTCAGCTTAATGAAACAAAATTTAAACACATTAAAAACAGCTTTAAATGTTGAATGAATTCATGAACCCCGTGCGATCAGCCGGGGTTTTTTACTGCACAAAAAAACACACCATGATCAGGTGTGTTTCTTTGTTTACATTTGATATTTTTTCTTAAACTGCTCCGCTCTGCCGCCTTTTTCTCCAAATTTCTGGCGTCCTGTATAAAATGGATGCGTATCAGAGCTTGTCTCTACTTTAATGACAGGATAAGTCTTCCCATCCTCCCACTCTACGGTCTCATGTGATGTCTTTGTTGATCTACTTAAGAAGCGGTAACCGCTGTTTACGTCCATAAATACAACTTCATGTGAGGTTGGATGAATATCTCTTTTCAATGTCAAAACTCCCTTCATCATTAAAACGTAACGATTACGTTTTATAATTATATTCTACTCCCTCTTTTACAACTTGTCAAAAAACAAGCTTTCTTAGTCAGGAAGAATAATCTAAAAATGGTGGAGAATAATAAACACCATAAAAAGAGATGCGATAAGAAAGGCGGAGAAAAAATTGACTGATCTCGTTTTAGCTAGAAGTCTGTTCGGCACAACAATGGGCTTCCATATTATTTATGCCTCGCTTGGCGTAGGCATCCCGCTAATGATTTTGTTAGCTGAACTCATCTTTCAAAAAACGAAGGACCCGCATTATGCCATCATGGCCAAACGATGGACAAAAGCGCAGGCTGTTCTGTTAGGGGTCGCCATTCCAACCGGTACCATTGCTGGTACGCAGCTTGCCCTTCTATGGCCTGGTTTTATGGAGGTCATCGGAAAGGTCATGTCACTGCCATTTCAAATAGAAATTTATGCTTTCTTTATTGAAGCATTATTTATGTCTATTTATGTGTACGCAGCAGATCGTTTATCACCAGCCATGCGCATCATTACCGTTATTTTCGTTGTCATTGGTGCAGCAGCTTCAGCGATTCTCATTACAAACGTACATGCTTTTGAAGGAACACCCGCTGGCTTTCAAATGGTCAATGGAGAAATAACGAATATCGAACCTTGGAAGGCATTTTTCAATCCTAGTTTTGTTGTAACTGCTACACATGTAGTACTGTCTGCTTTTACAACAGGCGCTTTTGTCATTGCTTCTGTCGCTGCATTTAAAATGTTGAAAACAAGAAAAAACGAAAAGCTCTATACCTTTCATCGAAAAGCCCTTTTTCTTGGACTGATTGTAGGCGGACTTTTCTCTTTTCTCACAGCCTTAAACGGTCACGAATCAGCTCAGCTTCTGTATGAATATCAGCCTGAAAAATTAGCGGGTGCTGAAGGTTTATTTGAAACGCAATCCCATGCGCCTCTGGCCATTGGCGGTTTTACTGATGCCAATACGCAAGAAATCAAAGGAGCTATCGAAATCCCTTGGGCGCTTAGTTTTCTTGCAGGAAATAGCTTTGATACTGTGGTTAAAGGGTTAAATGATTTTCCTAGGGACGAGTGGCCGCCTTTATTTATTCACACATTATTTAATGGAATGGTCATTATCGGCTCATTGCTCATTTTCTTTGCTGTGTTAGCACTGTTTTACCGCAAAATTTTAAAACGCGAACATTACCCAAAATGGCTGCTTGTCCTTTATTTATTTGGCGGGCCCCTTAGTCTCTTGGCGATTGAATTTGGCTGGATCTTTGCCTGTACAGGCCGTCAGCCATGGGTGATTTATCGAATGCTCAAAACCTCTGAAGTCGTCACATCATCAGGATCTATCGGTACACTTTTCATCCTTTTTGCCATTGTCTATCTCATTTTAGGCATCGCAACTGTGATTGTACTGACGTACTACTTTAGAAAACATTCAATTGAAGAAGACTTACGGTTAACAGAATCTTAAAAAGGGAGCGATCTTGATGCAAATGGATGTAACAACTGATGCACTCATTGCAATCACCATCTTATGGGGATTCGTGTTTATCTATGCAGTGATGGCATCAATGGATTTCGGTGCAGGATTTTGGTCAATGATTTACATGAACAAAGAGCAGACAAAGGCCGCAAATATCGCAAATAAGTATCTTTCTCCAACTTGGGAAGTAACTAACGTGTTCATTGTAGCCATCGTCGTTGCCTTGTTTAGCCTGTTTCCAGGTGCAACATTTGTGCTAGGCACTGTTCTATTAATACCCGGCAGCATTATTTTGTTGCTTCTTGCACTGCGAAGCGGATTTCTCGTCTTCTCTCATTCACTGCCTAAAAAATATAGAAAAGCCGTTACATATATTTCAGGAATTAGCGGCTTTATTATTCCGTCCATTCTCATCATGGTTCTCCCCATTACACATGGTGGATTCATCTTTCAGGAGAATAATGTCTACTCATTAGATTTAGGATTGGTCTTTACAAGCGCAAATGTCTATTCTTTCGTAGGTTTTGCGATTTTCAGTACCCTTTTTCTCTCATCTTTGCTTTTAGCTGATTTTTCTAATGTTGCAAACGAAGATGAGGCTTATAACATTTATAGAAGAGGAGCACTGATTACGGGTCCTCTTTCTCTCATGATGGCTTTCTTTATCATGCTCACACTGAGAAGTGAGGCCAATTGGCTGTTCACAAAAATGATGCAGAACATCCCGATCCTTCTTGTTTCTCTACTCATGTTTTTGCTTGCAGGTTTGGCTCTATTTTTACCAAACAGTCGCTTTAAACATCGGAAAGGGAGACCACGTTTAGCGGTTATCGCCATTACAATTCAATATTTCTTAGCAAGCTATGTGTATGGACATGCGCATTTGCCCTATATGGCCTATCCTGATATTACCATCATGTCTGGGTTTACAGATCCCGTCACATTTAGGGCATTATTTATTACGTATATTGTAGGGTTTATCATCCTCTTCCCTGGGTTCTACTTCTTCTGGAAATTGTTTATGAAAGATAAGCGTTATATTCGTCAGGAAGATTAACATGAATGAACGCCCCTTACTTCGGTTACATTATAGATGAAAGACATACTCAAAAGGAGGTCATCTGTATGAGTCAAAAAATCCTTTGTGAAGTAAACAACTGTTCCTACTGGAATGCTGGAAATCGTTGTGGTGCAGATGCAATTTATGTCGTCAGCCATACAGGAAATACGGCTGAGAAAAGTGAAGAAACTGACTGTAAAACATTTAAACCTCAAGACCTTTAAGTCTCATTAAAGGAGGCGCTTCGCTTTGAAAAACGATCGGCTTGCTCAAACGTTTCTTGAAGAAATTCAGGACGCGGACGAGGCTGCATTTTATCAAGCAGCTCACTCCTTTTTAAATCTTTGGGATTATGAATACGGACATGTTTCCGACATGCCCAATGACATGTATCAGTATATTGGACAGCTTGCTTACGACAGCGGGCTTGTAGAAGAGTAAGAAAGAGCGGATGACCGCTCTTTCTTTTTGTTCAGACAGGAAGGAAAAACTTCCCTCAACTATACAGTGGTTCTATGGATGGTGCAAATGGCGATTCATTCGTTTTCATTTCACAAAATCATGTTTTGTAAACACATCAATTTTATCTGAGAAAGAACGAAGCGCTTGATAATCAACTTCTACGCCCATACCTGGAGAACGAGGCACCTCAATAAACCCATTTTCAACTTTAATTTCAGGAAAAATGATATCCTGCTCCCAATATTTCGACGATGCTGAAATATCCCCAGGAATCGTAAATTGCGGAAGTGATGCAAGTGCCACGTTTTGCGCGCGAGAAATGCCTGTTTCAATCATTCCCCCGCACCATAACGGAATCTGCTGCTCCTTGCAGAACGCATGAATCTTAAGAGCTTCAGTCAGCCCTCCAACTCGTGAAGGCTTCACATTAATAATCTGACAGCTTCCAAGTTCTACAGCTTTTCTCGCATCATCTAAAGAACAAATACTTTCATCCAAACAGATTGGTGTTTTTAAATGCTTTTGCAAATGCCGATGATCGACAATGTCATCTGCGGCTAAAGGCTGTTCAATCATTAATAAACGAATATCGTCGAGCTGCTTCAGTTTGCTAATATCTTTTAATTCATAAGCAGAGTTTGCGTCCGCCATTAACGGAAGGTGAGGGAAAGACTCTCTTATCTTTTGTAGAAGTCCAATATCTTGTCCCGGCTTAATCTTCACTTTCACACGCTGATAGCCTTGATCAACAAACTGCTCTATTTGCTGAATCATATCATCTATTGGTCCTAACCCCGCAACGACACCAGATGGAATTCTATCTCTAGTACCGCCTAAGACGTCACGTAAGGACTTATTTTCTCGCTTCGCATAAATATCCCACACAGCTGCCTCAATTCCCGCTTTGGCCATTCTATTGCCTTTAAAATGGTACAAGCTGTCTGGTATGTCCGAAGGATGTGTAAAAGATCGGGTCAGCACGTTCGGGATAAAGAATGCCCTCAGCATGTGATAGCAGGTCTCGATGGTTTCTTCTGTATACCACGGAGAAGAGAAGGCAGATACCTCTCCCCATCCAGTTAATCCTGTTTGATCTTTGACCTCGACAATAATAAACTCACGCTCTGAAATGGTCCCAAGGCTCGTTGTAAATGGCTGTTTGAGTTTCATCGTGACATGATATAAGATCACACGTTCAATTTGAATCATCTAAAAACCCCTTTGATTTGAGTCTGTGCCTCTGCAATTTATTCGACGCATTCCTTGGCAGCTCATCCACAAAGTGAAAAGCGGCGGGCCATTTATACTTGGCTAATTGCGACTGACATAAAGCATAGAGCTCATTCTCCGGAATCTGCTCATCTGTCACAAGGAAGGCAGCAGGTACCTCTCCCCATTTTTTATCATACATACCCGTCACTCCGGCTTCCTTTACATTTGGATGTGTTAAAAGAACTGCTTCAATTTCTGCTGGATAAATATTTTCTCCGCCAGAAATAATTAAGTCTGACCGCCGATCAAGCACAAATAAGAATCCGTCCTCATCTACATAGCCAATATCACCCGTTTTCAGCCAGCCCTGCTCAAATGCAGCAGCTGTTGCCTCTTGACGATAAAGGTAGCCTTTCATGACATTTGCACCTTTTACCATGATTTCACCATGCTCAAAAGGACGACACGGACGGTTCTCATCTTGAATCTTTAATTCACACCCAAAAAGGGGCTTTCCCGCTGATCCAAGCTTTTCCACACTAAATTCAGGCGCAAGCGTCACAATTTGCGAGCAGGTCTCCGTCATACCGTACGATTGAAACACAGGAAATCCTTTCTCCTTACTCTCTTGAAGCATCGCATAAGGTGCAGGACCTCCCCCTAACAACAGGCAGCGCAAAGATGATGGACATTCTTCAAGTCCACTTAATAAACGGGACAGCATGGTTTGTACAACTGACAACATCGTCACTCGATGCTGTTCAATAGCATTCTTGACTTCATCGACATCAAACTTTTGATGAAGCACGACAGTCATACCGTATATGACAGATTTAAATATAGCGGATAAACCGCTTATATGAAAAAGAGGCAAAGCAATGAGCCAGCGGTCGTCCTCCCTGATCCCTAAATTCAATGCCGAGGAAACAGCACTATGAAAATGATTGCCAAACGTTTGCTCCACCCCTTTAGGGCGTCCTGTCGTTCCAGATGTATACATAATCGTCGCCGTCTCATTTAAATCAATATCATGTAAGACCTTCTTTTCCATATCATGATCTGCATCAGGTAAAGTCTCTATTGTATAAACAGGTAAATCACCATGATGCTCATTTTCATATGCAGGCTCTGTTAATAAAGCCATGACTTTCGCATCTTTCAGCTGAAAACGTCTCTCTGCTTTTGTTAACTTATTGTTCAATAACACAATCTTGAAGCCTAATAAAAAACAAGCGTGAACAAGCATGACCATGTGAGGATGGTTGTTCATTAAAATCGCAACCGTATCCCCTTTTTTAAAAGATGCACGTGTCAGTCGATTTGCAAGTTGGTCTACATCATTCGCTAAATCACGAAATGTCCACTCTTTGTCTTGATAAATGAGTGCGACCCGGTCTGGCGTTAAATACGCACGGTGCAGCAGCCAATTCGGTTGCTTCATCATGACACCTCCTTTTCATAAAAGAAAACAGCTCAGTCTGATGCACTAAGCTGTTTTCATCCATATCATTGAATCAAGGGAAACGAGGGAACTGACCGAAGTCTGGCTTCCGTTTTTCCTTAAAGGAATCGCGTCCTTCTTTTGCTTCATCTGTTGTGTAATAAAGAAGGGTCGCATCTCCTGCAAATTGCTGAATACCAGCTAATCCATCTGTGTCCGCATTAAATGCAGCTTTCAAGAATCGTAAAGCAGTAGGGCTCTTTTCTAGCATGTCCTCACACCACTTCACTGTTTCTTCTTCCAGCTGCTCTAATGGTACAACTGTGTTGACAAGTCCCATATCAAGCGCTTCTTGTGCATTGTATTGACGGCATAAGTACCAGATTTCTCTTGCTTTCTTATGACCCACAATACGTGCAAGATAGCCAGATCCATAACCAGCATCAAAGCTGCCCACTTTTGGTCCTGTTTGTCCAAAAATCGCATTGTCTGCTGCAATGGTAAGGTCACACACGACATGAAGCACATGCCCGCCGCCAATCGCATAGCCCGCAACCATCGCAATAACTGGTTTTGGAATGACACGAATTAAACGCTGTAAGTCTAGGACGTTTAGACGTGGAATTTGATCGTCTCCTACATAGCCGCCATGACCGCGTACTTTTTGGTCTCCACCTGAACAGAATGCTTTTCCTCCAGCACCTGCAAGGACAATGACACCAACATCTGAATTGTCGCGAGCACGTGAGAATGCATCAATTAATTCACTTACAGTCTTTGGTGTAAATGCATTATGTACATGCGGACGGTTAATGGTGATTTTTGCAATCCCATTATATGTTTCATATAAAATTTCGTCATACTGACGCTCAGTTTGCCATTCAATAGCCATCAATATTTCCTCCTCTAATCTTGCGATAAAATAAACTCACTTACTATTTTACCAAAAAAATGTGGTTGTTCCACATGAACTGTATGCCCGGCATGCTCTACTACTGTGAATTGACTGTATTCAAGCTCCTGCTGCATACGTTTGGCGATGTCACAGAACTTTTTATCAAGTGTTCCGCAAATGAGTAAAACAGGCTGTTTTATCTGCTTTAATGCTTCCCACATAGACGGCTGTGAACCGGTTCCTATACCTTCTAAGCTGCGAGCCAGCCCGTTAGGATCGGCTTTTAGCCTTCCCTCTCTCAGTTGCGTTAGCCTGTCCGCTGGCAAGGATTTCTGCGAAGCAAACAGCGGAATGTTCTCCCAAAAATCCACAAACTGCGCTAATCCTTCATGTCTGATCTTTTGAGCTAGCTGATGATCATGATTCAGCCTCGCCATCCGCTCTTTAAAAGAGTTCAGCCCTGGAGATGTACTCTCAAGAATCAACTTGTTTACACGTTCTGGATAACGGGAGGCAAATGATAAAGCAATACGCCCTCCCATAGAATATCCGAGAATGTTCACTTTGTGAAGCTTTAATTGATCTAAAATTTTAGCAAGATCTGCCAGCTGCTGGGACATTGCATATCTTCTTATACTCTTTGGTGAGTCTGTGCGGCCATGTCCAAGCAAGCTGACCTGAATCAACCTCGTATGTTTTTCTGTATAAGTATTTAAAAAAGCCCAAGAAGCTGCACTCCCTGTAAAGCCATGTAAACATAACGTGGCATTTTCAGCAGATGGGTTATGGTCTATCACCTCATACGACACACCATCGTGCATTCGTATTATGAGTGAAGGCATTCTTTTTTCACTTCCCTCAATATCTCGTCCATCATTTGGCGATGTTTGCCCACGCGAGAATGCCGGTCAGTTTCAATCTCAATTAAATGAAGCCCTGGTTCTTGGATATGCGCCAAGTACACATCTTTTAACTCTTCTTTCGTTGTCGGCTTCGAATAGGTTCCCCCATATAGCTTTGATGCATACTCAAAATTCAACCCAGTCGGCGTACCAAAGAGCTTTTCATAATACGGTTCATCGGATGCCTGCGGAAGGAAAGAAAAGATTCCTCCACCATCATTGTTTAACAACACAACCGTGAGCGGAATGTCCATTAGCTTAGCTGCAAGAAGACCGTTCATATCATGGTAAAAAGACAAATCACCGATGACTAAAGTGATGGGTTGTTTCAAGGCTGCATATGTTCCAAGAGCTGTGGACACAACACCATCAATGCCATTTGCTCCGCGATTCGCCATCATCCGAAACGGTTTTGACTGCGTTTCAAAAAAGGTATCGACATCTCGAATAGGCATACTATTTCCGATAAAGAGCACACTCTCTTTTGGCAAAAGGTGCTGCAGCTGACGATAGACATTTCCCTCAAATGTCAGGTCCTCATCATTGTATTGATTTGCATGCATTCTAAAAGAAGAATTGACACTCTGCCAGCGTCGTAAGTAAGATGTATCCTGACGCTTTTCCGCTCTCATCAAGACTTCTTCTACAAAAGAGGCTACATGACTTTCAATCATGTATGATGCGCTTAAACCAGGATCTCGATAACCACCCGCAGCATCGACGACAATCTGCTTCACTTCCGCATGCTTTTCCAGCCACTTAAATAAAGGCTTAGACACAGGCATCGGTCCAAAACGAATGACCATTTCAGGCAAGAGATGCTGCTGCAATGCCTCATCTTTTAACAAAGAATCGTATGCATCTATAATGTATTCTTCACTTTCATGTCCATTTCGCAAAAGAGAAAGCGGGTCAGCTAAAATTGGCAGATGCAAAGCTTTTGCAAGACGTAACACTGACGCCTGCTCTTCCACCGAGTGAAGTTCACCAGCAACAATGATTCCTTTTGCCGCTTTGTTCATGATAGACACTAATTCTGACATAACCCGATCATCCGGGCGAGCTTGACCTGCTGCTAAAACTTTGTTCGCAGCTCCTTCTTCTCTATCAAAAGGATCAATAGACAAGTCAGGTAGCAATGGTTCTCTCAGCGGCACATTCACTTGAACTGGTCCCTTTGGCTCCTGCATAGACACATGACTTGCCCTAGCAGCAGCAGTTTGGACATACCGCAGCATCGTTTGGCTTTCTTCTGGCAAAGCTAAGTCTGTGAACCATTTAACAAACTTACCGAATAAGAATTGCTGATCAATCGCTTGAGGTGCCCCAACCTCCCTCAATTCGTGCGGCCGATCAGCAGTTAAAACAATCAGTGGTACCCGAGAATAATGTGCCTCGACAACAGCTGGGTAAAAGTTAGCTGCTGCCGTACCTGATGTACAAATGAGTAGCACTGGTGTTTGGCTCGCTTTCGCAAGACCCAATGCATAAAAAGCAGCAGACCGTTCATCCACTAACACATGGACATTGATCTCTTGATGAGCAAGAGCGAGCATCGCAAGCGGTGTTGAACGGGAGCCAGGACAAACAACTGCCTCCTTCACACCACTTTGCACAAATTCATCCATTAATCTGCCAATATATCTTGTCATGATTTGATTATTCAATAGGACGACCTCCAAGAGCAGACAGCATTGGTCTTAATTTCACTTGCGTTTCTTCATACTCTTGTTTTGCAAGGGAATCCTCTACAATTCCACATCCAGCAAACAAACGAACTTGGTCTTCCTCAATAAGACCTGATCGAATGGCGACAGCAAATTCTCCATTGTCCTTAGAATCAATCCATCCCACTGGCGCCGCATACCAACCGCGTTTCAACGGTTCGATTTCACGAATCACCTCTACCGCTTTTTCCTTAGGATATCCTCCAAGCGCTGGTGTTGGATGAAGCTGTTCAATTAATGAAAAGAGTGAACAGCTGCTTTTGATTTCTCCCACAATGGGTGTAAATAAATGCTGAATGTTTTTCGTTTTATAAAGACTTGGTTGATTTGGCTTATGCACATGATGGCAGTTTGCTTCAAATGCCTGCTCAATCATATTCACGACAATTTGATGTTCAATCAAATTTTTCTCATCATGAAGCAGTTCCTCACCTAGTGCCAGATCCTCTACTTCATCTTGACCACGTACAATGGAACCTGCCAAACACGATGAAAAGACTTCACCACCGCTTTTTTTCACTAAACGTTCAGGCGTCGCCCCGACAAATGCTTGTCTTCCCTGCTCTATAGCAAATACATAACTCGTTGTTTGATGTTTTAGTAATTCTGCTAATAGTGGAGCGAGTTCTATTTGATTTTTATAGTGAAGCAAGACTTCTCTTGCTAAAACAACCTTTTCATATTCGTTCACACGAATGTGTTCTGTCGCTTCATGGATTGCTTTCATCCATTCCTGGACATCTAACTCTTCCATATGAACAAGCTCAGCTTGTCCATGATTTCTGACAGGCAATGCATCAAAATTAGAAGCTTTCTGTTCTAACTCTTGAATGAGCTGATGAACATTCCCGTCCACCTCGTTCCATTGATTGATCGTTAGAAACGTGCCTTCTTTGGAAACAGTCAGCATCATCGATGGCACAAAAAAATGAGCCTCGCCAAATGCTTCCCAGTGACGCGCCTTCTCTTCATATGGATCAAATGAAAATCCTCCAAATAAAAGCGGACCAACTGCCGCTTGCTTTAACTCCTTCTCATCATGAAAATGGAACATATGCTGTTTCAGCTGCTCCCATTCTTGATGGACGATATTGAATCGTTCTTTGCCTTGCTCTGATGATTTAATCACGGCCGCTCTGCCAAGTCCAGAAAATATCATTTGGCTTTCTGGATCAGACCAAAAAAACCGCTCGCCTAAAAAATCCGCTTCGCCGCTTTGGAAAAAGGCAAGAGGATCCAGATCGTCAACTCTTCTGGAGTAGCTTATCAAAACAGCATGGTTGACGTTATTCGCTTCTTCTAATGTCGCAAGCGCTTCCTGCCGGAAAGTACTTTGCACTGTTGTCACCATGATACATTCCTCCAAAATCCATGAAATAACATATAAAAATAAAACCATCATGTAAAAAAATACATGAACATTCGAGTATGTCGAATGACCTGCTTTTCTATTATAAACCTTAACAGATGAACTTAGTAAAGAAAACAGCTTTTAAAACCTCGAATCCTTATTATATCACGCTTTCAAGATTTTTTCGCTCCCGCTTATTGAAATGAGAACATCCCTTAAAAAATGGTAAGACCTGTTCGAAGATCAAGCTTTCTCTCTAGATGGGAACGATTAGCAAACATCTTTTTCTTGTTTCATCGCATCAATATATTGACACCTTTTTGAACTTTGCTAAACTGGAATTTGGACGTGTACGTATTTTTTTATTTAAAGGAGTATATTTTATGCAGCATCAATCGATATCAGATCAGCTTTCACCAATTAAGCCTGATAAAAACTGGCGGATTTGGTGGAATTTACTACGACCGCATACATTAACAGCGGCATTTATTCCCGTTACTTTAGGAACTGTCCTAGCACTTCCGAGTGGTCAAATACATGTTGGGCTATTTTTAGCTATGCTATTTGCATCGATGTTTATCCAAATTGCAACGAACATGTTTAATGAGTACTTTGATTATGTTCGCGGATTGGACAATGAGAAATCTGTCGGTATCGGCGGAGCGATCGTGAGAAACGGTGTAAAACCAAAAACAGTTTTAGGCCTCGCTTATGCCTTATTCGCGCTTTCTTTATTACTTGGGATCTATATTTGCATGATGTCTAGCTGGTGGATTGCACTCATAGGACTAATTTGTATGGCAGCAGGCTATTTTTATACCGGTGGCCCTGTACCAATTGCTTATACACCATTTGGAGAACTTGTATCAGGTGCTTTTATGGGACTAGGCATCATTTTAATTAGTTTCTATATCCAAACAGGAACATTGACATCAAAAGCTGTGCTCGTTTCATTACCTATCTCTATTTTAGTTGGTGCCATCTTACTGTCGAACAATATCCGTGATTTAGACGGTGATAAAGAGAATGGACGAAAGACACTTGCTATCCTAGCTGGACGTAAAGCGGCCGTCAACATCCTACTTTCCATGTTTGTGATCTCATATGTACTCATTTTTGTTTATATCTTTATGGATATCGTGGGTCTTTGGAGCCTTCTTGTCTTACTCAGTGTGCCAAAAGCTTATACAGCCATTAAAGAATTTAAGCAAAAAGAAAAACCAATTGAATTAATGAATGCCATGAAGTCGACAGCACAAACCAATACGTTTTTTGGTTTCCTGTTAACGATCGCATTGATCTTACAATACTATCTCGCATAACACGAAACGCCTGCAGCCGCAGGCGTTTTTTATTGAAAAATTGCTTCAAATTGGCACAAGTCTTACATAAAAATTTGCTCATACTAACAATATGTTTGATATGAAAGGGTGATCGCTTTGTTGTCTAAAAACGAATTACATCTGTTGAAGCAGCGACTTCTCGATGAAAAACAAGAAATTGAAGCCAAAAGCCATGACGATGAACAGAAAGTATCATTTCCTTATGATTCAGTGGGCGAACTGTCAGCCTATGATAACCACCCTGGCGACCAAGGGACAGAACTATTCGAACGCGGAAAAGACATTGCCTTAAACAGTTTGGAACATGAGCATCTGTCCGATATCAATGAAGCACTCCAAGCAATGGCAGACGGCTCTTATGGTTTGTGTAAAGTGTGTAAAGCCCCTATTCCTAAAGAACGCTTAGAAGCCCTTCCCACCGCCATCACATGCACAGAGCATTCAAAAGAACAGACCGTTTCACAAAACCGACCCATTGAAGAGGACTTATTAAGTCCGCCCTCAGGGCAATTTGAAAATGAAGAAAGTGCTGCATATGATGGCGAAGATGCCTACCAAGATGTAGAACGCTATGGAAACTCTGATACCCCATCCGATATGGAATTTCCTCCATTGACTTACGATGATGTGTATACACAATCAGAAGATGAAGATTATGTGGAAGACTACGAAGGGTTTGCAGCTGCTGATATTGAAGGAAAAGCAAGCAAGGTCTATCCAAATAAAGCACACGAAGCTTATGAAGAAGCATTAGATGAAGAAGGCGTCATGACGGTGTTTGGTGACTTGAAGCCATATGAAGAAGAACCTTATACTAAAAAAAATCATTAGTCCCCACATATTGGGGGCTTGATGTTTATATCATGTAATAATTGGGAAATAAGTTGAAGAGTGAATTGATTGGGAGGAGATTTCTGGATGGCTAAAAAAAGTATCATTTGGGCGGTTATCGTCTTCTTTATTACATACGCATTATTTTCTATTGCAGGGTTCCTGTTCCCTATCGACAGGGAATGGTATGACGCACTAAATAAACCTGAATGGACACCTAGTGGTGGTGTCATCGGTGCGGTCTGGGCTGTCTTATTCGCCCTCATTTCGTTATCTGCCGCCATCATTTATGCAAAGTATGGTTTTCAAAAAATCACATTACCATTTTGGATTCTGTTTCTTTTAAATTATGTATTCAATCAAGCCTTTAGCTTTTTTCAATTTACACAAAAAGATTTATTTGCAGCTACGATCGACTGCCTGCTTGTAGCACTAACAGCACTTGCGCTTGTCATCGTCTCACGTAAACTAAGCAATGTTGTCCCAATTTTATTGATTCCTTATGTTTTATGGGGATTCTTTGCGACATACTTGTCTTATACGATCTATTCCATGAATATGTAAAAAAAGACCGCTATGATGGCGGTCTTTCATTTTGCAGAAAATAAAAAAGAGATCTTTATTAGACCTCTTTAAAAAATGACCCGTACGGGATTCGAACCCGTGTTACCGCCGTGAAAGGGCGGTGTCTTAACCGCTTGACCAACGGGCCAGAAAAATGGCGGAGAAGGAGGGATTTGAACCCTCGCGCCGCTTGCGCGACCTACACCCTTAGCAGGGGCGCCTCTTCAGCCACTTGAGTACTTCTCCATTTGGCTCCGCAGGTAGGATTCGAACCTACGACCGATCGGTTAACAGCCGATAGCTCTACCACTGAGCTACTGCGGAAAGTCATGGTGGGCCTGAGTGGACTCGAACCACCGACCTCACGCTTATCAGGCGTGCGCTCTAACCAGCTGAGCTACAGGCCCATGAACGATATGCAAATGGAGCGGGTGATGGGAATCGAACCCACGACATCAGCTTGGAAGGCTGAGGTTTTACCACTAAACTACACCCGCAAAAATATGTATGGGGCGATTGATGGGAATCGAACCCACGAGTGCCAGAGCCACAATCTGGTGCGTTAACCACTTCGCCACAACCGCCATACTGATATTTATTTGTAAAAGTGGCTCGGGACGGAATCGAACCGCCGACACACGGATTTTCAGTCCGTTGCTCTACCAACTGAGCTACCGAGCCATGTATTCATTTAAAATGGCGGTCCGGACGGGACTCGAACCCGCGACCTCCTGCGTGACAGGCAGGCATTCTAACCAACTGAACTACCGGACCAATAGAGAAAAAATTTGGTTGCGGGGGCAGGATTTGAACCTGCGACCTTCGGGTTATGAGCCCGACGAGCTACCGAACTGCTCCACCCCGCGATGATATCATTTTTTAAAAATATGGCGGAGGAAGAGGGATTCGAACCCCCGCGGGCTTTGACACCCCTGTCGGTTTTCAAGACCGATCCCTTCAGCCGGACTTGGGTATTCCTCCGTATAGATGGTGGACCTTGTAGGACTCGAACCTACGACCGGACGGTTATGAGCCGTCTGCTCTAACCAACTGAGCTAAAGGTCCTTTATAGCGGCGGAGGGGATCGAACCCCCGACCTCACGGGTATGAACCGTACGCTCTAGCCAGCTGAGCTACACCGCCATGATATAAAATAATCTTTTAAAAAGTGGAGCCTAGCGGGATCGAACCGCTGACCTCCTGCGTGCAAGGCAGGCGCTCTCCCAGCTGAGCTAAGGCCCCATAAAAGATGGTCGGGAAGACAGGATTCGAACCTGCGACCCCTTGGTCCCAAACCAAGTGCTCTACCAAGCTGAGCTACTTCCCGATCTTAATGGCGCGCCCGAGAGGAGTCGAACCCCTAACCTTTTGATCCGTAGTCAAACGCTCTATCCAATTGAGCTACGGGCGCTTATTTTATAATGCCGAGGGCCGGACTTGAACCGGCACGGTAGTCACCTACCGCAGGATTTTAAGTCCTGTGTGTCTGCCAATTCCACCACCCCGGCGTGGATGGTATAAGCGGAAGACGGGATTCGAACCCGCGACCCCCACCTTGGCAAGGTGGTGTTCTACCACTGAACTACTTCCGCATTACAGGATTTCTTTATGTTGTTTGGCAATGCGGGTGAAGGGACTTGAACCCCCACGTCATAAAGACACTAGATCCTAAGTCTAGCGCGTCTGCCAATTCCGCCACACCCGCATGAAAATGGTGAGCCATGAAGGACTCGAACCTTCGACCCTCTGATTAAAAGTCAGATGCTCTACCAACTGAGCTAATGGCTCGCTTTTAAAGCGACTTGTCTATCTTACCATATGAAAGTGGTGCCGGCAAGAGGACTTGAACCCCCAACCTACTGATTACAAGTCAGTTGCTCTACCAGTTGAGCTACACCGGCTTTATCTATCCTAACATTATGTAAGAATAAATATGGTGGAGGATGACGGGCTCGAACCGCCGACCCTCTGCTTGTAAGGCAGATGCTCTCCCAGCTGAGCTAATCCTCCACTATGTAGGAATCTCTCGATCCGACAAAGATTATTATATACAGGTTTTACTCATTTGTAAAGGCTATATTAAAAAAATTTTATTTCATTTTTCATGACGTATTTCTTTTAACAGATGATGTTTATGTTACTAGTTAAAACGGCTTCAATTCAACGATTAACAGCTGTATTTCTCTTCTCTATATTCTCTTTAAAAACGAGTAAATCCTTTAAAAATATCAGCAGCCTTTCAATTTTTATACTTTAATGATATAGATATTTCTTTATTTCAACTGTTAAACGCAATGAATGTTTTGATTTCAATAAAATAGACTTATACAACTCCATTTAAATGAATGAATTTGTATCAGGCATCTATACACCTGCTATTCTTTCTCTCTATTACTTTTCTCCATACTTAAAAATGAACGAACATGCTTCACAGACTTTCACGTTGATTTAGAGCATCTCCACGCTTATAGTGAATTAAAACAACCTGATTTATACCACATATGTATCAAGGTGATCTTCTTTCAAACAGCACAAAAAAGACCAGTTCCGACTGGAACTGATCCTTTGAAAAGCTTGGCGGCGTCCTACTCTCACAGGGGGAAACCCCCAACTACCATCGGCGCTGAAGAGCTTAACTTCCGTGTTCGGTATGGGAACGGGTGTGACCTCTTCGCTATCGCCACCAAACCTGATGGAGAGAATGTTCTCTCAAAACTAGATAACAATGTTCATTTTTCACATTAGAATATAGGTTAAGTCCTCGATCTATTAGTATCTGTCAGCTCCACGTGTCACCACGCTTCCACCTCAGACCTATCAACCTGATCATCTTTCAGGGATCTTACTTCCTTGCGGAATGGGAAATCTCATCTTGAGGGGGGCTTCATGCTTAGATGCTTTCAGCACTTATCCCGTCCGCACATAGCTACCCAGCGATGCCCTTGGCAGAACAACTGGTACACCAGCGGTGCGTCCATCCCGGTCCTCTCGTACTAAGGACAGCTCCTCTCAAATTTCCTGCGCCCGCGACGGATAGGGACCGAACTGTCTCACGACGTTCTGAACCCAGCTCGCGTACCGCTTTAATGGGCGAACAGCCCAACCCTTGGGACCGACTACAGCCCCAGGATGCGATGAGCCGACATCGAGGTGCCAAACCTCCCCGTCGATGTGGACTCTTGGGGGAGATAAGCCTGTTATCCCCGGGGTAGCTTTTATCCGTTGAGCGATGGCCCTTCCATGCGGAACCACCGGATCACTAAGCCCGACTTTCGTCCCTGCTCGACTTGTAGGTCTCGCAGTCAAGCTCCCTTGTGCCTTTACACTCTGCGAATGATTTCCAACCATTCTGAGGGAACCTTTGGGCGCCTCCGTTACATTTTAGGAGGCGACCGCCCCAGTCAAACTGCCCACCTGACACTGTCTCCCTGCCCGATAAGGGCAGCGGGTTAGAAGGTCAATACAGCCAGGGTAGTATCCCACCGATGCCTCCACCGAAGCTAGCGCTCCGGTTTCCAAGGCTCCTACCTATCCTGTACAAGCTGTACCAACATTCAATATCAGGCTGCAGTAAAGCTCCACGGGGTCTTTCCGTCCTGTCGCGGGTAACCTGCATCTTCACAGGTACTATAATTTCACCGAGTCTCTCGTTGAGACAGTGCCCAGATCGTTGCGCCTTTCGTGCGGGTCGGAACTTACCCGACAAGGAATTTCGCTACCTTAGGACCGTTATAGTTACGGCCGCCGTTTACTGGGGCTTCAATTCGCACCTTCGCTTACGCTAAGCGCTCCTCTTAACCTTCCAGCACCGGGCAGGCGTCAGCCCCTATACTTCGCCTTACGGCTTCGCAGAGACCTGTGTTTTTGCTAAACAGTCGCCTGGGCCTATTCACTGCGGCTTCTCGGGGCTTTAACACCCTAAGAAGCACCCCTTCTCCCGAAGTTACGGGGTCATTTTGCCGAGTTCCTTAACGAGAGTTCTCTCGATCACCTTAGGATTCTCTCCTCGCCTACCTGTGTCGGTTTGCGGTACGGGCACCTCTCACCTCGCTAGAGGCTTTTCTTGGCAGTGTGGAATCAGGAACTTCGCTACTAAATTTCGCTCGCCATCACAGCTCAGCCTTCACGGGAAACGGATTTGCCTATTTCCCAGCCTAACTGCTTGGACGCGGATATCCAATACCGCGCTTACCCTATCCTCCTGCGTCCCCCCATTGCTCAAATGGTGAGGAGGTGGTACAGGAATATCAACCTGTTGTCCATCGCCTACGCCTTTCGGCCTCGGCTTAGGTCCCGACTAACCCTGAGCGGACGAGCCTTCCTCAGGAAACCTTAGGCATTCGGTGGACGGGATTCTCACCCGTCTTTCGCTACTCATACCGGCATTCTCACTTCTAAGCGCTCCACCAGTCCTTCCGGTCTGACTTCACTGCACTTAGAACGCTCTCCTACCACTGTTCGTAAGAACAGTCCGCAGCTTCGGTGATACGTTTAGCCCCGGTACATTTTCGGCGCAGAGTCACTCGACCAGTGAGCTATTACGCACTCTTTAAATGGTGGCTGCTTCTAAGCCAACATCCTGGTTGTCTAAGCAACTCCACATCCTTTTCCACTTAACGTATACTTTGGGACCTTAGCTGGCGGTCTGGGCTGTTTCCCTTTCGACTACGGATCTTATCACTCGCAGTCTGACTCCCAAGGATAAGTCATCGGCATTCGGAGTTTGACTGAATTCGGTAACCCGGTAGGGGCCCCTAGTCCAATCAGTGCTCTACCTCCGAGACTCTTACCTTGAGGCTAGCCCTAAAGCTATTTCGGAGAGAACCAGCTATCTCCAGGTTCGATTGGCATTTCACCCCTACCCACACCTCATCCCCGCACTTTTCAACGTGCGTGGGTTCGGGCCTCCATTCAGTGTTACCTGAACTTCACCCTGGACATGGGTAGATCACCTGGTTTCGGGTCTACGACCACGTACTCATGCGCCCTATTCAGACTCGCTTTCGCTGCGGCTCCGCATCTTCTGCTTAACCTTGCACGGGATCGTAACTCGCCGGTTCATTCTACAAAAGGCACGCCATCACCCGTTAACGGGCTCTGACTACTTGTAGGCACACGGTTTCAGGATCTATTTCACTCCCCTTCCGGGGTGCTTTTCACCTTTCCCTCACGGTACTGGTTCACTATCGGTCACTAGGGAGTATTTAGCCTTGGGAGATGGTCCTCCCGGATTCCGACGGAATTTCACGTGTTCCGCCGTACTCAGGATCCACTCTGGAGAGAACAACATTTCAGTTACAGGGCTGTTACCTTCTTTGGCGGGCCTTTCCAGACCTCTTCGCTTATATCGTTCCTTTGTAACTCCGTATAGAGTGTCCTACAACCCCAAGAGGCAAGCCTCTTGGTTTGGGCTGTTCCCGTTTCGCTCGCCGCTACTCAGGGAATCGCATTTGCTTTCTCTTCCTCCGGGTACTTAGATGTTTCAGTTCCCCGGGTATGCCTTCTCATACTCTATGTATTCAAGTATGGATACTACTCCATTACGAGCAGTGGGTTTCCCCATTCGGAAATCTCCGGATCAAAGCTTGCTTACAGCTCCCCGAAGCATATCGGTGTTCGTCCCGTCCTTCATCGGCTCCTAGTGCCAAGGCATCCACCGTGCGCCCTTTCTAACTTAACCATTTCTTACTTTAGAAAGAATCACTATGTGTGATGAACTTTGCATTGCATTCAATGTGAATGTATTACTTATTGTTATCTAGTTTTCAAAGAACAATCCTGTCTCGCTAGAGACATGTTTGAAGGAATGATCCTTCAAAACTAAACAAGACGAAAAACGTACGCTGCTCCATATATCCTTAGAAAGGAGGTGATCCAGCCGCACCTTCCGATACGGCTACCTTGTTACGACTTCACCCCAATCATCTGCCCCACCTTCGGCGGCTGGCTCCATAAAGGTTACCTCACCGACTTCGGGTGTTGCAAACTCTCGTGGTGTGACGGGCGGTGTGTACAAGGCCCGGGAACGTATTCACCGCGGCATGCTGATCCGCGATTACTAGCGATTCCAGCTTCACGCAGTCGAGTTGCAGACTGCGATCCGAACTGAGAACAGATTTGTGGGATTGGCTAAACCTTGCGGTCTCGCAGCCCTTTGTTCTGTCCATTGTAGCACGTGTGTAGCCCAGGTCATAAGGGGCATGATGATTTGACGTCATCCCCACCTTCCTCCGGTTTGTCACCGGCAGTCACCTTAGAGTGCCCAACTGAATGCTGGCAACTAAGATCAAGGGTTGCGCTCGTTGCGGGACTTAACCCAACATCTCACGACACGAGCTGACGACAACCATGCACCACCTGTCACTCTGTCCCCGAAGGGAAAGCCCTATCTCTAGGGTTGTCAGAGGATGTCAAGACCTGGTAAGGTTCTTCGCGTTGCTTCGAATTAAACCACATGCTCCACCGCTTGTGCGGGCCCCCGTCAATTCCTTTGAGTTTCAGTCTTGCGACCGTACTCCCCAGGCGGAGTGCTTAATGCGTTAGCTGCAGCACTAAGGGGCGGAAACCCCCTAACACTTAGCACTCATCGTTTACGGCGTGGACTACCAGGGTATCTAATCCTGTTCGCTCCCCACGCTTTCGCTCCTCAGCGTCAGTTACAGACCAGAGAGTCGCCTTCGCCACTGGTGTTCCTCCACATCTCTACGCATTTCACCGCTACACGTGGAATTCCACTCTCCTCTTCTGCACTCAAGTTTCCCAGTTTCCAATGACCCTCCCCGGTTGAGCCGGGGGCTTTCACATCAGACTTAAGAAACCGCCTGCGAGCCCTTTACGCCCAATAATTCCGGACAACGCTTGCCACCTACGTATTACCGCGGCTGCTGGCACGTAGTTAGCCGTGGCTTTCTGGTTAGGTACCGTCAAGGTGCAAGCAGTTACTCTTGCACTTGTTCTTCCCTAACAACAGAGCTTTACGATCCGAAAACCTTCATCACTCACGCGGCGTTGCTCCGTCAGACTTTCGTCCATTGCGGAAGATTCCCTACTGCTGCCTCCCGTAGGAGTCTGGGCCGTGTCTCAGTCCCAGTGTGGCCGATCACCCTCTCAGGTCGGCTACGCATCGTCGCCTTGGTGAGCCGTTACCTCACCAACTAGCTAATGCGCCGCGGGTCCATCTGTAAGTGACAGCCGAAACCGTCTTTCATCCTTGAACCATGCGGTTCAAGGAACTATCCGGTATTAGCTCCGGTTTCCCGGAGTTATCCCAGTCTTACAGGCAGGTTACCCACGTGTTACTCACCCGTCCGCCGCTAACATCCGGGAGCAAGCTCCCTTCTGTCCGCTCGACTTGCATGTATTAGGCACGCCGCCAGCGTTCGTCCTGAGCCAGGATCAAACTCTCCGAAAAAGTACAAAACCGAAGTTTTGCTTTTCGCCAGTTTGACTGACTACCTATGATGTATCATAGGATTTTTTTATAAAAACTCGAATTAACAGGTACGTTTTGTCTTGTTTAGTTTTCAAAGATCATCTTCGTTATCGCTCAGAAGCGACTTTATTAATATAACATTCTATCAAGATGAAGTCAACAACTTTTTTCTCGAATGTTATTTCTCAACCGCGCTGTTTCAGCGGCGAATACAAATATAACACCTTTTAAAAGAAGAAACAAGTATTTTTTCTAAATAATTTATTTTTCCTGATCTCTTCCTATATATTCGTACAAAAAGGGCTTAACTCCGTAATTCACTATTGTTGATCCTGTAGGTCTTTAGTATATTTATAATAGATTGAAATTTAATAACCGCAGGGGGAGCTTCGTGCTGAGAGTGAACAATTCGTTGTTCTGACCCTTTGAACCTGTCAGTTAATACTGAAGTAGGAATGTGGAATCACTTGCATACATGCATTGTATTCAAGCCGATATGTTTTTCTATGAATCACATACTCATCCTGACATGGTCTCTCCTTGCACAATTCGTGAAAAGGGGATTTTTTTATGCAGCAATCAAATCAATTAGTACGACTGATGGAGATCGCCATCATGACTTCTCTTGCACTTGTTTTAGATTATTTATCAGGTCTCTTTTTAAGAATGCCAAACGGCGGGTCAATTGCACTGATCATGATTCCTGTCATTCTCATGTCCATTAGATGGGGCGTGTCTGCTGGATTTATCATCGGTGTGTTAATCGCAGGACTGCAGCTGATGAACAATCCTATTATTGCTACACCTGTACAAGGATTTCTAGATTACTTTGTCGCATCTGTTGTGATTTGTTTAAGCGGGCTATTCTCAGGATCAATTAAAAAAGCCATTCAGGATAAAAAGCGAAAGAAACAATTCTTCTATATTATCCTAGCTGTATTTGTCGCCAGTTTTTTCAGGCTGCTGACGTTCTTTATTTCAGGCGTAGTTTTCTTTTCTCAATATGCACCAAAAGGAACACCAGGATGGGTGTATTCATTAGTTTATAACAGCACATATATGGTTCCTTCATTTATCATTTGTAGTATTGTTCTTTGTTTACTCATCCCTAGTGCGTCTCGTTTGGTTTTTCCTCGACAAAAATAACCCAGCTGTTTCAGCGGGTTATTTTTTTATGAATAATTTGCTGCTCTATTGAATCTATTAATAGTAGAAGATTTCATGCTGGAGGTACGACAATGAATCCTTACTCCATTATGCTGTGCTGTTACATCCTCAGTCTCGCCTACTTTTTGGCCAGTTTCTATGAGGCATTAAAAATAGCAGGTGCGAAAGGGAAAGTAGAGGCTTCTCCTTTTATATCTTATATTTTACTCGCCACCCTTTTTACTTTTTTCTCTCATTATTATTGGAAGCTGACGATATAATTTGTTGAACATGATCACTTAGTACAGACAGTTCCCATCCATACCCTATTTCCTCATGGTTCTCACCAGCCAGCTCGAACTGGCTGGTGACGGCAAAACTAGGTTGAAGTTTTTGATAAAATTGCTTCGCTGAATTTTGCTCAAATACCCAGAGCAGCATATTCTGATAGCCTTTCTCTATTAAATAATCCACACCTTTTGCAATCAAAGCCATACCCGATCCTGATTTCTGTTTTCTCTGCAACAAATAGATGGCATAAAGCTCACCATCATATATTGAATATCTCTCATCACGCTGTTTTCCGAAGGAAGCAAAACCAAATATTCCGTCAGCATCCTCTGCGACAAACGTGCCTTCAAGCGACCTGCTTCTCCAGCTCTCTTCCCGCTCCTCTACATTCAAAGCATCTAAATACTCTTGTGAAATAATGCCGTGATAAGTCGTTTGCCAGCTCTTCACATGAATTTCGGCAATTTTAGGAATATCATTATGTACTGCATGTCTAACCTTCATCTGCACACCCCTTTTAGCCATTTTCTACTCTATGTTTCATATGATAAGTTGCTATTTTATAAAATTCAATCCCTAATGGATATTCGTTGACATTTTGTCAACATCTCTATATATTGGGTACGACTTCTTCTATTAAAGAGTTGAACTTTATGAAAAGGGTGAAGAAAGAGATGGAATTTAAAACAACTGAGCTTCGGCAGTTTTTAAAAGAACAACTGCAAATACGTTCTCTTTCATTAAGAGAACTGAGCACACAAACAGAAATTGATAAAGCGACACTGTCTAGAATCATGAACGGAAAAAGAAAACCGACTTTGAACCATTTACAGCGGCTTTCAGATGCTCTACACATTTCTTTAGATCATCTATTGATCACGGCTGGATTTTCAATTAAAAACGAAAGAATTCACGGTGATACGTTTATTCAAGCGGTCGGAGAGATTGAGCGAACGCTGAAAGATCATGATGTCTATGACGGAACGTTCAGCGAGAATGAATTGAAACAGAAGTTAAATGAATATGAGACCTATAGTCAATCAGACGAGGGAAAAGAAACGATCTCAGCAAAGTTTGAAAAAAAGATAGACACGATAAGCGGTGTTGGGCCATTTCTTGATCAATTGAAAAGCATGTACAGCTCGTTCATGAGCGCACGGGGTACTTCTCGAGAATTGATGTTGATGGGAGGCGCATTACTTTACTTCATTATGCCCGTTGATTTAATACCAGATTATATTTTTCCGATCGGCTATATTGATGACGCTGCAGCGGTGCAGGTCGTATTAAACCAGCTGACAAATAGGTCATAGCAGGTGACGGAGACATGAAAAAACAGAACAGCATTGACTTCGCATTATTATTCACTGTCATTTGCTTCTTTGTGATCAGCCTGCTGGCTGTGTATAGCGGATCGGGACAGTATGAAACGCAAGATATGTTTTATTTCGTCAAAAGACAAGTTTTCTGGTATATCGTCGGTTTTGGCCTTATGGCGGCAGTTGCTTACTTTGATTATGAACTGCTTGAGCGGTTATCTTTTCGATTATTTGCAGGTGGTCTCTTCCTCATCATTCTCGTTCATTTTTTTGGCACGAATCAAAATGGCTCCCAAAGATGGATCAACTTGGGGCCCATGAAAGTGCAACCATCAGAATTTATGAAAATTTTTGTCATTCTTCTGTTAGCGGCTATTTTAAATCGATACAAACATCAGCGCTTTGCATTTAAAGAAAGCATGATTCCCACAATGAAAATTATATGCTGGACCGCTGTTCCTTTTTTCCTGATTTTAATTCAGCCAGATTTGGGAACTGCACTTGTGATCTTGTCTATAGCTTTTACACTGATGCTTGTGTCAGGAATTTCAAGTAAGATGATCGCTGCATTAATCGCTTCTTTTCTCGGGCTTCTTGCATTTTTGACCTACTTGCACAATGAACATTTTGAGCACTTTACAAAAGTGATTAAACCTCATCAGCTTGATCGCATTTATGGGTGGCTTTCCCCAGATGAATTTGATTCGACATATGGGTATCAACTGAAACAAGCAATGCTTGGCATTGGGTCAGGACAATTATCAGGAAGCGGTTATACAAATGGAAATCAAGTACAAGGGGGAAATATCCCTGAAGCCCACACAGATTTTATATTTGCAGTTATTGGTGAGGAGTTTGGTTTTATCGGCGCCTCCCTATTGATCTGTTTATATCTTATGATGGTCTATCGAATGATTCATGTGGCTATGCATGCGAATACCCTTTATGGGCTGTATATATGTGCTGGGGTGGTTGGGCTGATCGTCTTTCAAGTCTTCCAAAACGTAGGGATGACAGTAGGGCTAATGCCTGTGACTGGCCTTGCCCTTCCTTTTATCAGCTATGGGGGCAGTGCGCTTTTAACCAATATGATCGCCATTGGCCTTGTGTTTAGTGTCAATCTGAGGTCCTCATCCTACATGTTTGGACGTAACTGGGATTGAAGGTGATGTCATTGATTCTTTCTCACCTAAAAAAAATCGACCACATTCTTGCTGGGACGATTGTTTGTCTTTGTTTCTTTGGATTACTGATGGTGTACAGTGCGAGTTATCCTTTAGGCGAAATAAAATATGGACAGGGTAGCTACTTCTTCATGAAACAGTGGCAATGGCTTTTGATTGGGTTCTTCTTTTTCATCGCTGCGGCCCTGGTTCCATATCAAGCTTACCGTAAATGGATTCGGTGGCTTGTGATGCTGTCATTGTTATGTCTTATCCTTGTCCTGCTTCCTGGAATTGGTGTTGTCAAAAACAATTCACAGCGATGGATTCAATTGGGCTCTCTGATCATCCAGCCGTCTGAGGCTGTGAAATTAGTGATGATCATCTATTTTGCCTATGTATATGCAAGGAAACAAGCGTACATTACATCCTTTAAAAAAGGAGTACTGCCTCCACTTCTTCTTTTAAGTCTAGCTTTTTTATTGATTTTAAAACAGCCAGATTTAGGTACAGCAGTTTCTATTTTATTGAGTTGCGGTATCGTCTTATTATGTGCTGGACTTAAAACACGCCACCTCATTCTACTAGGTTCGACGGCTGCGGCAGGGATCACTTTTTTTGCTGTGACCGCTCCTTATCGTTTGAAACGGATCACTTCTTTTCGTGATCCTTTCATGTATGAGGATGGAGATGGTTATCAGCTGATCCATTCCTATCTCGCCATAGATTCAGGAGGACTGACCGGGAATGGTTTAGGCGGAAGCATTCAAAAACTAGGGTTTCTTCCTGAAGCCCATACAGATTTTATTATGGCCATCATTAGTGAAGAGCTGGGAATCATGGGGCTGGTGTTTGTGATGGGTGCCTACCTACTCATCATATATCGCGCCGTTCGAATCGTTCAAGGTTTACAAGATCCATTTGGAAAACTATTAACGATCGGGCTTACTTTTCAAATTATGATTCAAGCAGCCTTTAATCTCGGAGCTGTCTTTGGGCTTCTCCCCATTACAGGCATTCCTCTTCCCTTTATTAGCTACGGCGGATCTTCATTGGTGTTCATGATGATATCTGCAGGCATTCTTGTGAATCTCTCTTCATCTATCAAAAGACACCGGCATGTGCCCCAAGTAAAATAGACACCCTCTATCAGAAGGTGTCTTTTGATTTTTATTCTTCTATTTGACGATCAGCGATTTCTTTTTTTCTTGGCTGTTTGATTTCATTCGTCAGTTCTTGGATGCTTTGTTTCACATTGCCTTTGCCAGAGAAATTCTCAATAATTTCTTTAACATCAATTCCAGAGGAAGCTTTCAGACTTTCTTGAAGACTGGACATAAGGTTTGTCGCATAGCTGGTCACTTTGTTGGCGCCGCTGCCTTCCCCGTTACCACCTGTATCAACAACTGTAATTTTATCAATGTTAGAAAGTGGAGCAGATACTTGTTTCGCATATTCAGGTAGCATTTTCACAATCATATCAAGAATCGCCGCTTGACCATACTGTTCGAATGCTTCTGCAATTTTCTCTTTCGCTTCTGCTTCCGCAAGTCCTTTCAACCTAATGACTTCTGCTTCTGTTTCCCCTTTTGCACGATCGGCTTCCGCTTTGGCAAGCCCGTCAATCCGAACTTTCTCTGCTTCTGCTTTTGCCATTGCTTCAATGCTGTATTTCTTCGCATCTGCTTCTGCAAGACGCTTCGCTTTTTCCGCCGCAGCCGACTGCTCAACAGCATAACGGTCCGCATCTGCTTTCTTTTTCACTTCAGAATCGTATTGACGCTCACGACGCTGGATCTCTTTTTCTTCTAATTCAATTTGCTTCTGACGTTCAATGATTTTGACTTGCATTTCTTGTTCAGTTACGTGCTGACGATTACGAGCTGTTTCAAGATCGTACGCTTGGTCAGCGCTTGCTTTTGCTGTATCTTGTTCACGTCTGAATTCTGCTCTTTTCAGCTCATTGATTTTTTCTGCTTCAGCGATTTCAGTGGCACGCTCAAGCTCAGATTTTTTCGCATCTTTATCTGCTTCTGCACGTTTGATACGTGTTTCTTTATCTGCTTCTGCTGTCGCAATATCTGCATCGCGTTTCACTTGAGCAATTCTAGGTTTACCTAGTGATTCTAAATAGCCATTTTTATCACGGACATCTTTGATTGTAAACGATACAATGACAAGACCCATTTTCGCTAGATCTTGAGAAGCGACACGCTGTACTTCTTGAGAAAATTTCTCTCTGTTTTTATAAATCTCTTCAACTGTCATTGACCCTAAAATGGAGCGAAGGTGTCCTTCTAGTACTTCTCTTGCTTCATTTTCACGATCTTCTTTTGTTTTCCCTAAAAACTGCTCTGCAGCAGTGGCGATTTCTTCAATTGATCCGCCAATTTTAATGATCGCCGTTCCATCCGCCATGACCGGTACACCCTGCTCAGTATAGACTTCAGGCGTTGAAACATCTAGCTTGCTAGATAGTAAGCTGAGCGGCTCTGCTTGTTGAAAAACAGGGAGTACAAAGGTACCTCCACCTCTTACAATCTTAATCTTGTTTCCACCTTCATCCACGTGGACATTTTTACTTCCGAGGTAACTTCCTGTGACGATTAATGCTTCATCTGGACCAGCAGTCCGGTATTTCGAAACAAATACACCAATAAGTGCAATGAGAATCACAAGCACAATTCCAATAATAATTAATATGGTTGTTCCTGGCATAGCATTCCCTCCTAGATTTCTTCATTTGGTATAACAGATAACACGCCTTTGTTCACTTCGACGACCAGCACCCGGGTTCCATATGGAATCTCCTCTTCGTCGAAACTGACGGCAGGCTTTGAGATTTTTCCGCTGTTACTAATTAACAGCACTTCTCCAAACCCATCTTTTGGTACAGATACAATGATCTCCCCAGTTCTTCCTTTTAGGTCGGCCTCCGTATATGAAAGAGATTCTTCAGCAGAGGAAAGCGGGACTAAGACAAATACATTTAAACAAGTAACGAGAACCACTGCGAGGATGGCAGATAATACGGCGCCAAGTCCACTTCCTACAATTGCTGTTTTTTCAGAGATAAATCCTCCAGCCGAGAAAAAGGTAAGAAATGCGAGGATCAATGTTGGTTGAAGGAACGGGACAGGAATCGCTTCAAACAATCCATCAAATACATCGCCAAAAAAGACGAAAACAAGCGTCAGGATTCCTGATACCATCAATATGTATAAGTACAGCGTCTGAAGAGGCAGCCCAAACACATCCATCTTCCTCACCCTTTCTTTATGAAATGAGCAGCCTTTCATTCATTTAGACTATGCTCACATCCAAGTGTATTCCTTCTAACAGGTAATACGAACCACTTTTGTAAAGGTTTCAATTTTCATCACAATTCATTAAAGGATTTCTCGGATAGCTAAAGAATGATTGTCTTGTACCAGTATGATAAAATTTGATCTTGAGGTGAGAGAAATGAGTTTATTACATGAAGCAAGACAAGAATTGTGGCAGGAGCTGCAAGGATTGAGCGAAGAACAATTAAATCAAAAATTATCTGATGATACTTGGAGTATTCAAGAAGTTGCAGATCATTTAAAGAAGATGGACCTAGTTGCAGCAAAACATCTAGCTGCCGAGGGGAAAAAAGCACCGATTAAAGAATATGAGCCAAAGCCGGTGGAAATGGCAGAGGATCGTTCAAGAAAAGCCACCGCGCCTAGTATTGTTGAACCAGAGCGCAAGCATGTGACACCTACACATTTAAAAGATGAGCTTGATACAGCTCGTGAGAAATTAAATCAAATTTTATCAACGTTTATAGAGGAAGATTTCAAACGCGTGATTGCACATCCTGTATTTGAAGAACTTTCATTAAAGCAATACCTTGATTTTATCGGCGCACATGAAAAGCGCCATATTCATCAAATTAAAGAAATTAAAGAACAGCTATAAGATGTAAAAAAGACTCCCTTTTGGGAGCCTTTTTTCATTGTTACACTGTTTTAGGTGTTAAATCAAAGCAACGAGCGTAAATCCAGTTGTATGCTTTTTCGTTCAGGTCTCTTGGGTTTCCAACTGTTTGCGGATCTTTCATTGCTTCTTTAGATAAACGGTCGATCATATCTTTTGGTACACCTTGTTCTTCTAATGAAGGAACTTCTAGGTCTTCCACTAAATCATACATCCAATTCACTGCTGCTTTTGCAGCTTCCTCTGTTGTCATTCTGCTTGTATCAATACCGAATGCTTGCGCAATTCGAGCGAATTTCTCTGGGTACCCTTTCCAGTTATATTCCATGACAGGTCCCATCATTGCCGCTACACATTGGCCATGTGCGACTGGAATAATCCCTCCAAGCGTTTGGCTCATCGCATGGGCTGCGCCAGCTGATTCACTGCCATAGGAAAGTCCGGCAAGCATCGCAGCTTGTGCCATACCATATCTTGCTTCCAAATCCTCTCCATCGGCAAAGGCACGGCGAATATAATGAGCAGCATATTCAATGGCCATGAGCGCTACCGCATCTGTAATTGGCTGAGCAAACTTCATCGTATAGCATTCGATCGCGTGCGCAAGCGCATCGATACCCGTCATTGCCGTCACATGCGGCGGCATAGATACATGAAGCTCAGGATCAATCACTGTTAGGTGAGCTGCAATGAGCGGTCCACCTGTGTTGAATTTGAATTCCCTTTCTTCGTCAGTGATCACTGCCCACTGCGTGACCTCTGAACCTGTACCAGCTGTTGTCGGAATTGTGGTTAACGGAGGGATTCTATTTTCAAGCGGTTTTTTCCCCTCAGCCGCTTCGTAATCAAGAACTGATCCTTCATGAGTCGCTTCCACACCGATAGCCTTCGCTGTATCCATTGAGCTTCCGCCGCCTACTGCGACTAAACCATTACAGCCTTCTTTTTCATATAACGCAGATCCTTCATTCACTAAACGGACTGGCGGGTTTGGTTCTACTTTATTAAATAGAACCACATCAACTTGCGCTTCTTTTAATGAAGCAATCACTGGATCTACAACACCTGCTTGATAAATACCAGGATCTGTGACAAGCAATACCTTTGAAACGCCGTATGCTTTCACTTCTTCCCCAACATGTTTCACTGCCCCAATGCCGTGCTTGATGACAGTCGGAATTTCAAACGTATGGAATTTTTGCATGCTTTCAATTTTCATATTTAAAGTCATATAGAATCTCCTCCAGATAAGTGATATTTATTTAAACCAATGAACCGCTTCTGGTTTTGTATTTCGATATAAATGTTTTAGTTCCGTATATTCTTCAAGGCCCGTACGTCCTAATTCACGCCCAAGACCTGATTGTTTATACCCACCCCACGGTGCTTGGGCAAAATAAGGGTGGAAGTCGTTGATCCATACCGTGCCTAATCTTAATTGACGAGCCACTCGTTCGGCTTTGCCAATATCAGAAGACCACACCGCTCCTGCTAAACCATAAATCGTGTCATTTGCCAGCTCGATGACTTCTTCCTCTGATCGGAAGGATTCGACAGTGAGGACTGGTCCAAACACTTCTTCCTGAACAATTCGCATGTCTGATGTACAGCCTGAGAAAATCGTCGGCAAGTAGAAGAATCCTTTTTGAAGCTCCTCTGCATCAGGTCGTTTCCCACCTGTTTCTAATGTTGCGCCTTCGTCTAAACCGATGCTGACGTATTTTTCTACTTTTTCTCGATGCTCAGCTGAGATGAGCGGTCCGCTCTGGGTTCCTTCATCAAAGCCGTTGCCTAGCTTGATTTTTTTCGTACGCTTCACCAGTTCTTCTAAAAATTCATCGTGAATAGATTCTTCCACTAACAAGCGTGAACCTGCTGAACACACTTGCCCTGCATGGAAAAACACAGCATTCATTGCCTGGTCAACCGCTACGTCTAAATCAGCATCTTGAAAGACGATATTCGGGTTTTTCCCGCCGAGCTCAAGGGCGATTTTCTTCACATTCCCGCTGGCTCCCTGCATGATTTTCTTACCTGTTTCAATACCGCCTGTGAATGAAATTAAATCGACTTGGTCATTGACAGCCAGCTCATCTCCAACAGTTGCTCCAGGTCCAAGCACTAAGTTGGCAACGCCTGCTGGAACACCCGCTTCTTCCATAAGTTTGAAAACTTTGATCGTGGTTAATGGTGTAATTTCACTTGGCTTTAGTACGATTGTATTTCCAGCTGCAAGGGCAGGAGCGATTTTCCAGCTCGCTTGAAGCAATGGATAGTTCCAAGGAGTGATTTGACCGCATACACCGACAGGTTCTCGGACTAATTCGCTTTTTGAGTTTGGAATAGGCGATGCAATGATTTCCCCGCCATCCTTATCAGCAAGACCGGCATAATATTGAAATACATTCGCAATATCGTCCATATCTGCTTTGCTTTCCTCTAATGTTTTACCCGTATCAAGTGATTCTAATTTGGCTAATTCATCAAGGTCTCGTCTAATCAATTCCGCAATTTTAAACACAATATTTCCTCTTTCAAGTCCAGGCATGTTTGCCCAATCACCTTGATCGAAGGTTTTTCTTGCTGCCTTAATGGCTAACTGCGCGTCATTTCTTGATCCTTCACTGACTGTCGCGATCACTTCTTGATTAAATGGATTGATAATATCTCTTGTGTCGCCACTCTTAGCGCCAACCCATTGTCCATCGATAAATAGTGTTTGACTCATAGAAGGAACCTCCTCTGATTCTCTTTGGTAAGTTTGTTAAATAAAAATTTAACGTTTTGAACATAATTAACTTAACATGTTCAAATTTTTCTGTCAAAGGGTGGATATGCTTCTTTTATTTTGACATTTTGCATTCTTTCGTTAACATATAGTCCATAAAGATTTTTTTGAACGTATTGAATCCACTTAATAGAAAGCAGGGACAAGATGAAAAAGCAGGAACAGCCACAAGCAGAAGAACGCATTTTAGCTGCTAAAGATCTCGTCATTGATTCCATCGCTGAAACAATGGATCTCTATGGCATTACTAGAAGTGCGGGTATTTTATATGGGACGATGTATTTAAATGAGGAAATGACGCTGGATGAAATGCGTGAAGAGCTGCAAATGAGTAAGCCTAGTATGAGTACCGGTGTGAAAAAACTGCAAGACATGAATATTGTCAAAAAGACCTTTCACCGTGGCCGAAGAAAACACAGCTTTGTTGCTGAGAAAGACTTTTTTAAGTTTTTCATGAACTTCTTCCCGCAAAAATGGGAACGAGAGGTCGAGGTTAATCTAGCAGCGATTGAAGAAGCGCAAGAACGCCTTCAAGATGTAACTCGTGATGATCAGGCGGAGGAACATGAAAGAGAGGAAGCGAAACAGCTCATTGAACAGCTTGAAAGCTCAAAAGCCTATTATGACTGGCTTAGACGATTAGCCCACTCGGTTCATTCGGGAGACATCTTTGACTATATTCCGATTGATCAGAAAGAAAAATAGCCGGGGTGTTTGTGTTTTACAGCTTGAATTTTACAGGAGGATTGATTATAATAAGTTATGTCGTAACACATCGGGGCATTAGCTCAGCTGGGAGAGCGCTACGCTGGCAGCGTAGAGGTCAGCGGTTCGATCCCGCTATGCTCCATTATCAAAAGCCTATCCAATGATGGATAGGCTTTTTCATTTGATTTTACTCATAAAAGATTATTTGTCTGGTTCTTGAATTTGATAACCAAAGACTCCTTTTATCTCAATATCCCCGCAGCCTTCTTTTTTGGTCAGTTTAATACCGTGGGGTCTATAAATGTAGCGCCCACTTGATAAAATTCGGTCTGTTGCACTTAGATCATATTGGTTACCTGTATACTCTTTGACTGATGACGGAAAATCCGTTCCTGATAAGGATGTTCTGTAGAGTGTCACCTCTAAAGTACACCCCTCTGCATTTAGTATAGAAAATTGGTAGCCGTGAGTAGATGGATATTGTTCAGGATTATTTTGGCCTCCTGGTACCCACAGATCTTTTTCCTGTTCCGTCATGATGAAATCAACTTCTACTTCTCGATAAATGGTCTTAGCTGCAACCTTTTCCATATTAAAATGGAACATGACAATGAAACAAAGAGACATCATTACACTTATCCGCTTCATACAACCCCTCCATTCATTTTCACCATTATACAACAAATAACACCAAAAATGTCTTTATTTTACTTTTTATAACAAATAAGGGTTGATCCATTCCATATGTGTTAACTTTCTATGACCTTTCTTAATGTTTCTTTGGTCTTTGGACCATAAATGCCATCTGGGGTTAACCCATGCATCATTTGAAATCGAGACACTGCATTTGCAGTCTTGGGCCCGTAATACCCATCTATTCCATTGTTGATCGCTCCCTTATCAGGATAAAAATAAATCGATGCTAGGGCTTGTTGTACGGCTTTTACAGCTGGCCCTTTCGTAAGAGGCTTCGTCACTTTTAAAATACCTGCGGGCAAACTGTATGTTTTTTTGACCTTGTTGATTTTAGATGTTGATCTCGTTGATATGGTTTTGATAGATGTTTCTTTCACCGGTTTAGCTGTTGTCATTTGACTTGATGCTGATGCAATACCAGCCTTGAAGCCATCCCAACGATTTAACAGCTTACGCGGACACTCTTTCCCGCTCCAATGCTTATGCGGCACCACGTTTGATAAAGGAATTCCTAAATCCCCCATCAGTTTTCGAATGAGCCATTGGGCATTTTTAACGGCTTGTTCAAAGTCACCGCCTGCATTTTCACAAATTTCAATTCCAATTGATTTCATATTGCCGGTTCCCCTGCCATCTCCTGCGTGCCAGCCATTTTCGTTTAAAGGTAAATGCTGATAAATGACCTGATCATCGACCGTGTAGTGCCAGCTAACCCCGGTACTTGCCCGAGCAACAAATGCTGCATGATTTGCCGCATCAGCCCCCCGTCCAGTGTTCGATGTATTATGCACCGTAATATAGAGCGGCTTCATCCTGTTTCCTGGTCTGTTGCGATTCTGTTTTGGGATGAGTGCTTGAATGATCTTCACCATATTGTTTCTCCTTTAAGAATTATTTTGTTAACCCTCTTTGTTTCAGGGCATCTTTTTGCAATTGACCTTTATAGGTCACATAATTATTTTTAAACCAAGCGATCATGGCAGTGACCATAGTGAAAATTGTGGAACCTGCCACATATAGTGCCTCTCCTACGGTTTGCACTTGCTCCTCGCTAATCGGCAGCACTGTTTGTCCAAACATGACAAGCGTTTGGTTGATAAGCGCAATAAAAAGAAGCACTGTGCGAATCACAGTGCCTTTGTCGAATGTTTTCATGATGTTTTCCTCCTATTTTAAATTCCGTTCAATTTTATCGAGCTTGTCGATCACGACGTCATACTTCTCACTAAACTTTGCTAACACATCATTTTGCGCCTCGATTTGCTCATTGAGTTTGTTTTCTCGTTCTTTTGTTGTGTTGAGAACATAAAACAGAATCCAGCAAAAAAGAACGGCGAATGGGCCTTGTGTCATTAAGTTTTGAACGACATCTACTTCCATTTGAATCACCTTCTTTCCGGCAAAAAAATAAAGCCATTAGGCTTTGTATATTTCTCCAGTTATATTTTGATAGTCTTCTGCCGAGATCCAGCCAATGCTTACATAAAATGCAATGTCCTCTGGGCCGTAACACTGCCAGTCCCAGAATTGTTTGATATCCGCTACAGTTGGAAACATCAATCTGAAGCACCTACTTTTTGCATAGCTAATAGCTGCGTTAATTGTTTTGATAACAAAGCATTTTGTTTCTTTAAAAGTTCTATATCACTTGGCGGGAGAGGGGCCGGTTTTAAGCTGTCTTTATACTCTTGGGTCGCTGATTCATACCATTGTTGTTTTTTCACATCAAATGCAGCCTTATAAAAAGAAGGATTATTGGGTGGTGCAATTGTTGTGCATTGCTCTGGAATAATATAATTTCCATCATCATCCCTTTCGAACACTTCGATAGGTCTGATCAATTCATTTTGCTGATTGTATTCATAGGCTTCTATCATTTGTATCACTTCCTTAATTTAATGGAACAACCATGTCTAAATAGTAGCCAGTTACTGCACTGTTATTCACTGCATGTAAACCAGTTAGTTTTAGCTCTCCTGTATTATAGATATATAATTTACTATGACCCGTTGTACCTGATACGGGAACTGATACTACTATGCCTTTATCGGGTAATCCTGTATTTGGAATACTTCCACAGATCACTTCTCTATTTGCTATTAGGTGACCCCTCAACAATAATAAGTTCCCCCATTTAACATATTGGACCGCTCTGTCTCCAATAGAGGAACCATTGACTAGTGTGACATCTAGCCACTTGACACTTTCAAAATCAGCATCAGTCACTAATTTTTTCCAACCTTTAAAGACACCATCTGTATGAACAGTACCAAACCAATGAGTGTTGTCATAACTTCTAATGACATGAATAGTCTTTCTACCATTTACCGTTTCTAAGATATCAATATTAAACCAAGAAGAATCATTATCGACAGGCATATTTACAACATTAGATCCTACTGCAAAGTAAAAGCCGGATGGCAGCGTTAAAATATCAGTTCCTATTGACATGGAAAGTCTTAATCCCTTTGAATTTAATAGGTTATGGTCATTAAGACGTTTCCAACCGCTCCACTCTTGTTGTGTACCCGTTACATCAGTTGTTGAACGGTTAATATAGACATCTCCTGTATTGTTTGCACCGATGACCCATCCATAGGTATTTTCACTAAAAACAGACAACGCCCTCATTGAACTTCTTGTCGGAAGATCTGGATGTGCTTCATGAATGTACCATGAATGAACTCCCGGCAATTTTATCAGCTTATCTAAAATACTAGGATCATCTGCATTAATTCTTTCAAAAGCTTTTCCATCGTCAGCAGTAATTTTAGACAATTGTCCTGCATTCCATTTGTTTTTTTCATTTTGAGTCGGCATTTGCATCCAGTTGATTCCGATGTCATTCACATGATAGGAAAAACAAAATGAGTTGCCTGATGTATCAATTGCAATTCCTACGCCAATATTATTTTGACCTACAAACTGAAAGCCTCTTAGTGCAGCATTGCCTATAGCTGGGGAATCGACTACTCCAGAACCACCTGGCGCATAAAATGAGCAAGCCCCTAGCGCTTTAATTCCCTCATAGATACTGCCACCAGCAGGAATATTGATCAATTGGGACCCGTTATCATTTGTCAGTTTATATAGCTGAGATTCGTTCCATTTTTTCTTTTCTGAACCAGATACGTGACGAATTGGATCTCTCGTATGAAGGTTGAATTGTTCTAGTAGTTCCTGATCATTTTCAATTAAAATTTTCACTAAATCGTTAAAGAGATCTGCATGAGCTTTATCGCTCGTCTTAAAAGGTTGAGGTGTTTTTATGATCTTATTCTCCTTCCAAAAAACATTACGAATTAGGTGATGTTATGATAAAAATCAGTTATTTCACTTCGTTCTTAGATTTGGAACCAAACGTGATGAATTCATTAGGATTCAAGTCATTAGAACAATATTAAGTACATATTTTTTAAATATCCTGATTTTTATAATATTAATTTGTCACGTCTGCCCTTACCTATGATTGACGCCACTCCAATAAAGTGGATCGATTGCATGGGTCTATTCCCTTCCTTTATTGTAAAAACAACAGAGTCAAACTCATTCTTTCTTCCTGCAATTTGACCCAATAATTTTAACAACATGTATTGTGCATTGCGTTTCTGTTCTCGTTCCTTTGTTGTATTGAACACATAAAATAGAATCTAGTAAAAGTGAACGTCATTAAGTTTTGAACGACAGCTTCCACCGATTTGCACACACACTTTATTTTTCAAATAATCCTATCTTAGCTGTGACAAAGTAACATAAGCCCTATTTACTGTAATAGTTCTTCCAGTGTTTTTGGGTGTAATATAAAATGTTAACTTATCCCCCGCTTTAAACTTTTGTTGAAGGTACAATACACATATACTTGATGAGATAACAGGATTCCAATTACCTAATCGTTGAAATTCTGTACCATTCACATAACATGACAAAATGCTATCTGATCCAACAGGAATGTTATTGCTATTAAGATAAAGCCTAATTAAATACAGACCATTATTTTTCAGTGTAATTTCAGCTCGCGAACGATTATACTCTCCTAAATCGTCTGATCTTGTATCACCAAAATTAAGTTTTGTTGGAACATTTTCAACGGCTGATACAGAAGAATTATCGAGATCATACGTATCAACAAAAGAAGTATTATCCATATCCTCCTTTGTTAAAACACGTTTCCAGCCTTGCCACCCCAAATTTAAATCAAGATAATTTGTATACATGTAATTGTTATAATCTATTGCTATGACCCATCCAAATGTACCTTTTCCATTACTATCTTGAGAAGTAAAATGATACATACCACGACATGATCTTGTAGTTGGGCTGTTTAATGCTTTACCTGTGGCATAAAATGTACCATGCTTCGGGCCTAAAGAAACAACCTTTTCAAGTAAATCTTCACCATCTGAAACAGATAGAATCACCCCTCCATTATCTGAAGTAATCTTAGACAATTGCCCATCATTCCATTTATTTCTTTCAGCATTTGACGGGAGCTTTGTCCAGTTAATAGTAGTATCTGCAGCATTATAGTAAAAACTATAAGCATTACCAGTAATATCTACAGCAAAGCCAGTACCAATGTTATCTTGGCCTACTGTCTGTAATCCTCTCAATGAAAGATTTGATGGGGAATCTTCGACTCCAGAAGCTGCATAAAAAGTACACGTTCCTTTTCCTTTTATCATATCAAAAATCCTAGTATCAGCTCGCACATTAATTAAATGACTTCCATTATCCGCTGTAATTTTATAGCCCTGAGAATCGTTCCATTTTTTCTTTTCTGCTTCAGATGCATGTGGATTTATATCTTTCATATGTTGATTGATTGACTCTAATAGACCCACATCATTGTCAAGAAAAGCCTCAACCATGTCATTAAATAGATCAGCATGGGCTTTATCAGTTGTTTTAAAAGTACGTGGTGTCTTAATCTCCATGATCATTCTCCTTTCAAATCTATTATCACTATACGCTTCCTTCCACTATATAATGTTATCTAATCACTCTGTGAATCATCACATTTCTGCTTTTTTGTATTAGCTGCTGTATTCTCGCATCATTTGTATGTTTTAAGAACTGCTCTAATATCGTTCTCAAGTAGTGCTTTGAACATGTCATTGAAAAATCAGGTATGGTCCTTTTATTTCTATTCAGTTTTCACTCTTGATGCTTGTTTTATTTCTTGCAACTGCTCTAAAGTGAGCATCCTTTGCTCGTATCCTGCATTTAGATCTTCCATCGAACAATCACCTAATTCAACTGCTTCTTTAACTAATTCAGGTGTCACCCATTGGAAATATAATGCCATAACCCAATAATTCATGTTTCACTCCCTCCTTTAATGAAGAGGATCTCATTTTTCAGCGCCTTTAGTTCATTTGTTAAAAGATCACATTGGTGTTCAAGCTGTTTTCTCACTAGCTTTTCTTTGGCTACTTCTTGTGCTAGATAATCTAGTGGAAGAGGTGGTTCATACCTCGGGTTGGCTTGGGATTCCTCCCACCATTTTTTCAACTCTTCTACCGTTGGCTTTGGCACATCTAGATGCCACTCGTTTAAATACGAACCATCGCCATCATTTCTTAGTTCAAAATCTTTTTGCGGGTCCGCATCGGGGTATTTATACTTAATGGCTTCATATAAAATCATCTGAATCCTCCTACACTCTTGGGAAATTTCGTCCACCTATTTCCGAAATATCGAAATAGTTGTACCAGCCTGAATTATCAGATACATAACGATTGGAATTTCCCGCATATCCTATATACATGTAAATTTCAATGTAATCTCCTTTATTCGCTGGCACATTCGCAGCCCCATATAAACCTATATCAAGTTTTGCCGTTTCAGAGGGTGTGGCAGGGAGATGTCTATAATGAGATATATTTTTATAATTTTTACCATTTAAAAAAATAGACAGCTCAAAATTTGCATACATTTGAACCGTCTCAATATAGACTCCAGCGTTTACTAGATACATACCGTTTTCCGGACAAATAAAACGACTATTTTTTATATCAAAATGATTGTGACTATCTTTTATTTTTCGATTAAAAAGGATTTTTTGTCGCTCTGCATTATTAAGCAGCTGCTTACCAGTTGTGCCAATATTCGTATGAAGAAAACCAGAGAGTTTATGCCAGTCGGTCCACCCCGATCCCGTCCACCAATGCCTGCACCAAATTCCAGTACTATCAAAATAATTACCAGCTTCGTTTCCAGTGCCATAATAGTATTGTACAAATCGAAAATTACTGATCTTCTCATTCTTCACAAAGCCATATCTCGTAGGATATCCCGTATCATTGGCTTGGCCAATATCCATAAACGTAATGCCAATTGGATATTCCTCACCACTGACTGATGCATCTTGAATGGCTTGGTCGCCTGTTAAAATAAACAAGCTTTCATTCGTGATCCCTGCTATTTGTTGACTGAGCGCATTGTCATTCTCCACAAGTGTGTTGACCATCCTGTTAAATAAGTTGGCATGGGCTTTGTCAGAGGTTTCAAACGGTAAAGGTGATTTTATGTCCACTTCTTTTCCCCTCCATTAATAAATATCATCAATCTCAAAAACAAATTCGATGTCGCCGTCTTTTTGTTTATCTGTCATGGTGCGGATGGCAGTGAATTTGCCGGCTTCGTCGACAAGGGCTAGTTCATTGATGACTTCGCCTGCGAGTTCTCCTTCAGCGATGGTGCAGGTGTAGCGGATTTTTGCCGGTTCCATGAAGGTAAATGAATCAATATTTTTTTGAACCAGTTCTTTTTTGAGTGCTTGTTCGGTTCCGTCAAGAGAGATCGGTTTTCCATCCTTTGTTCCTCCATTGCCGAACGCCATTTTGACGACTTTTGTGAGTTTTGTTCCTTCTGCTCGTGCCTTTGCCATTTGTTGACGTGCATATAGTGTGGTTACGGTTAATTGATCAGCCATTGTGATCCTCCTTATAAGTCTATTTTTTTAGAAGTTGCTGCCAGCATTTTTGATCCATCAAGCGGAACGGATCCATCGAGAATCCAGTAATGCTCCTTGATCAGTAAACTGCCGCCTTGTTCATTTTGAACATGTACTGGTAAGCGGAACGTCATCCTCTTTTTCGCGTGATGTGAAAGCTGGTTCTTTGCACGCAAAGTCAGCGTAGCTGCTTGCTTCGTTTCATACGATGCTCCAGTCATGACATAATTCAGACGATATGCTGTTTCTTTCTCTTGTTGAAGCGGCATTCTCATCTTTAATGAATGCCGAAAACGAGCTGGGACCTCCGTAGTACCTCGTATCCCGCTAAGATAGAACGTTCCATTTAATACGAATTCACCATTGAGTAAAATTGGAATATGATCGAAAAAGCCCACTCTGCTTCGCAGTGTGAGCCGCTGGTGATGATCATTTGTTTCATGAACATCGGTATGATGACTGGCGGTGAACGTATACGCCAAATGTGCTGGCTTTAACGTTTCGAGTATTTCGACGATATATCTTGTGTTTTGCAGGTCATCCAGGTTGACACGCAATGCAAAATGATAACGGTTGACTGTAAGACGGATGATCGCACTTGGATTTTTAAGAAATCGATTCACTGATTTCTCTAATGAAAGATACGTAATTGGTGGAATGTTCGACATCATATTGAGTAATCGTGCCCTGCGCAGCTCAATTGAATCATCTGACTCTCGCTGCACCTTGAGCATTCTTTCCCACCGATTCAATCCCCACGTCGCTGTTAAGGGGAAGAACTGATCCGTTACATCAAAAATGGATTCGTCCAATTGTTCAAACTCTGGCGCCTCCGTTTTTAGTAAATGATCCACATCATAAATCTCTGTGAAATAAGGCGGCAAGTAGTTTTTCATTTCATCAAGTTTGCTCAATAACCTTCACCTGCCTCAGACGTGGTATCTCAATGTCCTGTAATACTAAGTTTTTTGACTCCCCATTCAATAAGACATTTGCATAATCGGACACGCTCTCTGAATGGTACAAGATATCATTTAAGGCGGACATTCGAATCGTACTTTTTTCAAATGCGATTGATTTTAACAGTGCTTTGACCTTTTCTTCTATTTCTTTTTGCGCACCTTCAAGTGTCCAGTCCATCTGAAGTTCGACGGACACTTCTATGTCAATATCTAGCCACTTGGCACTTTCCACGGTTGCTTTTGAACCAATAGGAGCTTGCCCTTCTCCTTCTCCCGGTACAGGGTCAATATACTCCTGGACCCTTTTGACAAGAAGCTCAGAGGCTACATCTAGATTGCCATCTGTGATGACAATTTTGACCGTTCCCTCTCCATTCCATAGCGGGAACACTTTCGCTCTGCCGACACCAACCACTTCCTCGGCCCACTTTTTGTAATGTGCTCTGTTGGCACTGACAGCCTCTCGCCTTGCGCGTATTAAATACCGATCGTATAATGACGCATCATCTTCTTCCTCTTGCCCTGGTATCACCAATTCCTTCATGATCATCGACTCTAGACCCGGAATGGTATCAAGCGATAGCAGCGGCTGACCTGTTAATTGCCCATTGCCGGCTGTACCTGTTGTCTCGCATTCTAGTGTACCGTCCTTTGAAAATTGAAAATAAACGTCTTCAATGAAGAATCTTGATCCTGCTGGAATGTTTACGTTCTCTGGTTGAATGGTTACGGACCACACCGCTGCGGTGGCTGGCTTTCGCTCAATCCCCACTTCTGCTGCTCGTCTATCTAAAAATTCCCCCTGTGCTGTATCAGCAAAGACAAGCTCAAACACTTGATCAAGCCAAATATACGACTGAGCCAGTTCAGCAGCAGCAGGTGCCAAGGCATTCCAAATAACGCTGTTTTCTCTTTTATCTATGTCATCTGGCAGCCTGTCCAGCATTCTTTCCATCAACGCCTCATACGTTTGCTCCTCAAACATCTCCCTCCATCACCTCCTCTATTTCTAATGTGCCTTCATCTGTGACAATGGCTAGTTTGACTTGAAAGGCATCATTTTGCTTCGTGACCTCTATCTCTTCAATATGATCAATCCGCTCATCAACGACCAATGCTTCTTCTAGCAATCTTGGAATCTCCATTTCTTTGTATTCATCTGTTGCTTCTGTATCGGTCAATAGCTCCTGAATTTCAGTGCCAATGTCGTGACTATAAATGGGATGTGCATAGCGCTCTGTTCGCAATGTCATATAAATAAATTGACGGATCGCTTCAATGCCTGTAATGGCTTCATTTGTCAGCCTACCATTTTCAAAATCTATGCGATACGTCGTCGAGGTTTCTACCTCTTCGTCTTCTTCTGTTTCCTCGATTTCTTCCTCTGGTGAAAGTGCCACATTCATCACCTCCCTTACAATTTGTCGATGATGTAAAAGGACTGCCCTCCTGCCATTGCGAGTACCATAATGCTGTCTCCCCTTTTCAACTCATCATCCTCACCCTTATTTAAGCGTTTAGGCCAAATAAGCAGTTCTTCTGGAATGATCAGCTTACTGTTTTCATTTAATCGGATGTGAAGAGGCGAAGCCATTGTGACCTCTCCAATCACCAGATCAATTGGAGAAGCTGCATCTACTGCATTGACAGCGAGGCGTTTAATTGCTTCACTTAATCTCATGCTTGATCACCCTTTGGCATGGAATTTTTCTCAACGACGTCAATTGTCATGGTGTGCTTCACTCCATTGAATTCATGCTTGTCTTGATCGATCCAGTAAGTTTTTTTGATGTTGATTTCAGGGATTTTCAAATAGATTGGCAAACCGCTTTGCAGTTCAGGGATTCCGAGTGCTTGTATGCTTTTCACTTCTTGTTTGACGCCTTTTTTTTCAACTAGGCGTACTTTCGCTCTTTTTTGAAGCTGCGGCTGGTTGATTTGACCCGTGACCGTCTCCACATGCTGTAAAATGCCGTACTGACTCTGACCCGCTTTGTCCTGTTCGATCACCACAATATCTGATTTGCTACCTTTTTTCTTATTCTTCCCCTGTTCGTCTACAGACGTGCGCATCTTCACACGTGTTGCTGTCTCTTCAATGGAGGTGCTGTACTGATAACCGATGAGGTTGACGCCTGATTCAATGACCCACACGTCCTCTGGGTCGGGCCAAGCTCTCAGCCCCATCTTGCCTTTAGCAGAATAAATTTGATAATTTCTACCGGTTTGCCGCTTCGTTTCTTTCAATGCTTTTAAAATGATGTCATATAAACTCGTGTCATTTTTAAAAACGAGAGACTTCATGACATGTCCTGTATTTACGATGGATGTCATAGGGATTTGAAAGTCTGCCCCGATCCGCCTCAAAATTTGATCTGCCCGTTGATTTGAAAAAACATATACATCTTGGTTTTTCACTAAATATTGGAGCATATCGTATGCGGTAAAGGTCAGCTTTCCTTCAACAGGCGTCCTAGAAAACACGATGCCTCTGAACAGCTCTTTTCCTTTCCATTTAAAAAGAACCGTGTCTCCTTCTGAGACACGGTAATATGTTTGACTGCCTTGCTTTGTGATAATGTTCGCCTGAATAGAGCGAGGGGCCTGATACCTTTGCCCCTGAAGTGTCACACTCTCTGTGACAAGCTCATACATCGTACCGCTTCTGATGGCAAAAAGCTCAATCAATGTCAGCCCCCCTATTGTGGTATTTTCAATTTTTGCCCTGGAAAAATCCAATATCCCGGCTGTTTAATATTGAGTTTACTTCGTTTGATCATCGCTGCTTTATTGGCATTCCAAATACGCCGCCATTTTGTACTATCGCCATAAAAACGGCCTGAAATGGCCCAAAGAGTATCTCCTTTTTTAACAGTGTACAATTTTGGTGGTGTTTTTGAGGGTCTTTTCTTTTTGGTTTGTTTCGCTTTTTTCTTTCGTTTGATTTTCCTAGGCGATGCGGTTTTATATTCCTTTAACTCGATCGTAAATTCACGATCACCTATGTCATAAGACCCTTCCTTGTGAGTGAAGCTCTCAATGCTGCACGTCATATTGATTTTAGTCCCTGTCACAATCAGTCGCACAGACTTCTTTGAACGCATCATTCGTTCAATTTTCGCTATTGCATTCTCTGGTGATGGAATGCTTTTATATTCAGCAATTGGCGAATATTTCTTAGGAAATAATGAGGTGAATGATACTTGTTTAGCCGATGGTACATCAATAAAAGTGAGTTCTCCAAAGGAGGAGACCTTCACTGTTTCATTTTGTACATTATTTGTGATCTCAAGTTCGGATGGAAGCACAGGGAATCGCAACTTCTCCTTGCCTTGGGAAATCCACAATTGATACACTGATTTACCCATCGATCACGACCCCTTTCGTTCCTGTCTGAAGCTCTACTTCCAGTTCGTCTACAAGCATTTGTCTAATTTTTTCGACAAGCGATTGCTGATCCTGTCCATTATGGAAATGCTGATCACCATTGAACTGGATGGTGATTTGTTTATTACCAGACGTTGTTGCAGTCCCAGCTGACTGTGCTGAGGTGACTTGCTGCATCTGTGATTCTGGTAAAGGAGCAGATGCATTTGATGGATCATAGACTTGCATCCCAAGTGCCTTTGCTGCCTGCGTCAATAAATATCTCCCGCGAATGCCTCTTTCTTCTGGAATAATCCATTCGCGTTTGTTTCCTTCACCGACTCTAGCTACCTGCTCCTGAGTAATCAGACCGCCATTGGCGTAGCCTTTATAAGGACCGCCTCTTCTCATACTCCGTAATCCCGGTGTATTGAAGACTGTTCCATATCTGCCCTTAATGTAGTTAATGGCTGCTACGGCATTATGAATTGGGTTCCAAATATCATTCATGCCCTTTCCTTTATTGGAATGGAAGGTCGGTCCAATGGTTTGCATTAACCCTTTAGAAGGCGTTCCCTTCTTGGCGTTGGAATCCCACAAGTTGATGGCTTTCGGGTTACCATTTGATTCGTGCTGAGCGATTGTCATAAGACCTGGAAGCCAGCTCATCGATGTACCAGTGGCCATCAGAGCTGCCATGAGCCATTGCTGAACACTAAGACCTGAAGCACCCATACCGCTGAACGCTCCGATTAATGAACCCGCTTGATTTTCAGCAAACTTTTTCACATCAACTGAATCGAGCCCTTTGACGACACCAATCGATGCGAATTTCCCTAGACTCATCATGACACGTGAAGGAGAATGAATGTCTAGTTCTTCTCTAAACGCCTGTTCCACTTTCTTCGCCATTTCTTTGGCAGCTTGTGTGACTTCACTTGCTTTTGAACGCATGCCGCTATTGAAGGCGTCGATCATTCCTGAACCCCATCCTGGTGATTCTTGTTTGGCTTGCAGGAATGGTTGTTTGACGTGTTGGTCTACGTATTGGCTTGTGCCAATTGATGTGGCATTTTGACCTGTTGCAAAGCCACTAACAGTTCCAGAACCCCAAGTTGGTGATGCTGTCATCACTTGTTGGTATGGTGCTTTTACACGACTTTGCAAAAAGCTGTCAGTTCCTGTTGGTGTCATTTGCTGGCTAGTAGCAAATGCCGATACCGTTTGTTGTCCGTACTTTCCTGAATCTGATGTCATTTGATTAAATGGCTGCTGAATGTTTTTTTGCTTCCATTGATCAAGTGAAACCACCTTTTGATTCAGCCCTTGTTCAAAATCATGATTAAATTGCTCACCTATGCTGGCAGATTGGATGTTTCCATTCATTGAAACCGTTCCACCAATTGAACCGGCAGAAGCAGTTGGAGCTGCTGGAGCATTTGGCGTTATTGGAGCTGGAGAGCTAGAAACTGGACTTGCTGCTCCGCTGCTGCTTGGCACAACAGACATTCCAAGATGAGAAGCAGCTTGTGCAAGCAACATCTTCCCACGGCCCCGGTTATTTTGAGTTGGAATGACAAATTCGTTACCTGCTTCACCAATCCATGATAAGGTCGGCTGGGTGATATAGCCGCCTGTGGCTTTTTTATCAGGATCTCCAAATAAATGTTTTACTACAAAATTAATGCCATCGCCCGCTTTGTCAAAAATCTTTTTAACCCAGTTAAATGCTTTAGAAAAACCATCACTTATGGCACCTGCCACTTTTACGATCGGTGTCTGAATATTATCTTTAAACCATTTGGATAATCCATCCCATATATCTGTCACCACTTTATACGCTTCTTCAAACTTCTTCCCAATGCTATCTTTGATGGTTCCAACCGTTTCTACAAGCGGATTCCATACATTGTTCATAAACCAAGAGGATACTGCTCCAAAAATTGATTGAATGGTTTTCCACGCATTTGATAATGCTGTCCAAATCCCCGTAGCGACTGTGACAACTGTGCTGCTTAGCGGTGTCCACACATTCTCAATAAACCAGCCTGCTACTGCACTGAATGTTTCTTGTATCCACGTCCATGCATTGACTAGACTTGACCAGATCGTGGTTGCTACCGTAACGACTGTGTCGCTTAGCGGTGTCCAAACGTTTTCAATAAACCAGCCCGCAACTGCACTGAATGTTTCTTGTATCCATGTCCATGCATTGACTAGATTTGACCAGATCGTGGTTGCTACCGTAATAACTGTATCGCTTAACGGTGTCCACACATTTTCGATAAACCAGCCCGCAACTGCACTGAATGTTTCTTGTATCCATGTCCATGCATTGACTAGACTTGACCAGATTGTGGTTGCTACTGTGCCAACCGTGCTGCTTAATGGTGTCCACACATTTTGTATAAACCAGTCCGCAACTGTAGACCACACTTCAACAATTTGATCTTTGATTTCAATGGCCTTTTGGCCAATCTTCTCAAATCCACCGCCATCAAACCATTTTCCAATTGTTTCACCGATAGATTCTCCACCCATACTTCCAGCGATGCCGCCTACTAAGCCGCCTATGGCTGTACCTACCCCTGGAACTACACTGCCAATAGCAGCACCTGCTGCAGCACCTGCCATTCCACCGGCGATTCCTCCTCCAGTCGCACCGATTTTTTCACCAGCATTCTCTTTTTTCATACCAATTAGATTTGTTGCACTAAGTACACTGCCTAGAATAGGTACTTTCTTTAATAATTTACCGCTCCCTTTACCGATATTTTTCAACGCATCCCCTAATTTACTTGGAGGTCTTCTATTCATTTCGGTTCTTGTTGTGGCATTTGGATTTCTAGGTTGTCTTGGTGATTGACCATTTCTATTTTTGGTTTTAGTAGATCCTCCCCTGCTTAAACCTCTTGCACAACAGGAACAACAACTATTGCGAAACAAACCTTTACCACCTCGCGGCTTAGATTTCTTATTGGGAGCTGAATTTGATGGTGTGGATGTTGGTGCTGTTGTTGGTGCCGTTGTTGGCGCTGTTGTCGGCGCTGTTGTTGGCGCTGTTGTTGGCGCTGTTGTTGGCGCTGTTGTCGGCGCTGTTGTTGGTGTTGGAGTGCTACTTCCATTCGATTGATCACCTGCACCAAAGAGACGATCTAATACATTGGTCACCAATTCATCTAGTTTTTTTTCAGGATTAAATTTAATCTTCTCTTTTATTCTTCCAATTACATCTTGCTTGTACTCTTCCATTTTATTTTCAACCCAAGGAAGTGCCTTTTCGTCCCAAAACTTTCTAGGACTTAATTTTTCTTTCACCTTGTCTGCAACATCACCTGCATATTTTTCAATTTCACTTAATCCTTTATTAGCAAGACTCTGGAGCCAACCCTGCTTAGGTTCATCCGTTTTAACCGACGGACTAACAGCCTCAGGTTCTTTTTTTATGTTTTGTTCTTTCACAACTGACTCTGCCTGATCTCGTTTTTTCAACTTACTCTTTGCATTGTCTTGAACAGATACTCTGATTTCGTGTTTAGCCATTGTCAAGCTTTTGAGTGTCTTTTTGATTCGTTGAATGGCAGCGGTGGCTTGGTCAACCATGTTTAATCTCATATAGTACGTTCTGTTCATGAGCTGAAGGATTGATTTTTTGATTGATGACATTTTTCCTGACAACTGATCATTCAGTTTGAACGTCAGCAGGATTGGACTTGATTGTGATTGTTTCAGCCGATCTATACTTGATTTAATGACATCTAGTCCTTTTGCTTGAATTGATATGATCATCTGTTTCGGTATCATGTTCAGCTGGTTTGTTAATGATTTGAGATCACGATAGATTCCTTGATCTAGCTTCATGGATAATACAGAAAACCTTCTCATCGATAAATTGAGGTTCCTTAGCTTCTTTTCATCCATTTCCAGGCTTATTTTCACCGGTTTTCTAAATGGTTTGAGCTGCTTCTCAAACGTTTGAAAACGTTTTTGAATGCGCAACAGCTTCTTTGATACTTTGTCTTCTAATTCAAATCGTGCAGTGAGCTTCGCCAGTTTATTTCCCTCCTTTCTTTGCTTCTTTTTCTAGCATGTCGAGTTTGTAACTGATGAGTCCGAATAAGAATGCCTTAAATTGTCTTGGTGCATCGTATAAATCGAGAAGTTCTGATGGGGAATAGTGAAGCTCATGCATGGCGTAATATAAAAACACCGCTTCCTTATCCCCATCTTTTATTAGTTTTTTGCTGCGTCTTCTAAATCTTCAATTTCGTCTTCAAATCCGTTGATTTCAATGGCTTTGTTTAACCAGTTTGCGTATTCACCGCCGACAGATAAAACACGTTTTGCAACTTCAACTGGATCTTGTGTGCTGTAGGCTTCTCTTAATTCCTTTGAGCGGAAATCTGGATAAATCGTCGATTCAATGGCAATTCGTGCGTAGAAGCGCTGGCTGTCTAAGTCTTTCACACGGCCTCTGCCTTTGACATTTTTGAACGTGGTGTTTTCTTTTTCCAGTTCATCAATACGTTCCGTAGTAATCGCTTTGAAGACAAAAGGAATGACATTCCCTTTTTTATCAACAAAACGCTTAGAAATTGGTACTTTGACCTCTTCTGCTTCTACTGTTTGTCCTGGCATAAAAAATGAAAGATCAAATGTTTGTTTTTCGCTCATGTTTAAAAACTCCCTTTTGTTTGTTTTTTGAATGCAAAAAAGCACATCCATTTTTTGAATGTGCTTTCCAATCTTTTCATGTATAATATAACTCGTACAATTGAACGGCTTGCTCAAGGGTGTCTGGCTCATCCCCGATAGGAAGGGGGTGATGCTCATGTCAACGTTCCAAGCGATTTCCCTAATGCTTTTATTCGGGATGTTTATCCTTGCTTTGTTGACGTATATAAACAAAAAATAGACTCCCCCTTGAGCTTTGGTAGGTGAAAGGGAAAGTCTATCCTTAAAACTATCTAATTGATAAGCCAGCCCCTTGAAGGGCCTCATTGTACATTGCCGGGATGTTAGCGCATCCTGGCTTCTTTTTATTGTATGCAAATCGCTTTGCATGTAAACATCATTTTGTGTGTCATTGAATGCAATGTGCATTACAAATGCATTCATTTTTCATTACATTTGCATTATAGCATATTTGGTTTTTATTTAGCTAATTAATTAGCTAATTTCCTCCACATTTCTTAGAAAGAATTCTTCAGCTTTTCAGGCAGATCAAAGTCTTCAAATGTAAATGGAACTTCTTCTTCAAGTGCCTCTGAATCGACATCTAGTCCAGCAATTTTAGCTGAATCAAAGTTGACATCGAATAATGTCACACGCTCTGTGCCTCGGCCTGATGATTTATCATCAATTACCGCTTGAAGAGTGAAATAAGGATCTTCCCCTTTTTTCACATAGTTGAGCATGAGTTGAACGAAACGTGACGTAACTTTATAGAATGTTGCCGTTCCTGTTCCGTTTGCCCCAGTTGTTTTATGGCCAGTCATTCGGCGGCCCATTACGTTCACTTCTGATTTATTTTTCTCCACGTTTGCTTCAAACGTTTTGATAAAGGCAAGTTCCTCACCTTCTAAGAAAAGACGACCTTCTTTACCTGAGATTGTATTTTGTGCTTTAAAAGCCATCTTACTTCACCTCCACATTGAAATAGAATTTTTCTGCTGCGTCTACTGGCTGTACTGCTAAATCGATGATAAATCCATCACGATCTTCATTGAGGCCAATGACGATGTCTGTTTCTGAGTTAAAGCCTGTAATGCCGCTTCCATCTTGAAGTTGTGTGAGATACTGTGTAATCAGTGTTTTCACAAGCTGCACACCATCGTCTGATGCTGGAATGTCATTGCCATTGGCTTTGCGTAATTTAATCAAATTTTTCAGTTCAAATGTTAAATCATTGTTGATTGCATCTAGCACACGGATGATTTTGTTTTTCGCCATTTGCTGGTTCTTTTCAACCGTGAAGCTTGTCAAAGAGTTAATATCTTTTTCAACGCTCACCGTGCGGTCTCTTGCATCGAAAGTGAAAAGAAACTCTCCTTGTGATAAACGGTATTCTACTTGATCATTATCAAGACGCTCTAATGTATCGACTGCGCCTTCGTATTCAACAAAGGTCAGTGACTGATTAAAAGTCGCTCCTGCACTTGCTCCTGCGACCCAAGCTGTTGTTTGAGCAGGCGTCAGTTCTGTTCCGTCTTCTAAAACAACACCGCTTGTGACATTGATGATTCCTTCTTGATCAGCTGCATAGTTAGCCACAACGCCTTGCACCTTACGTCCTTGCTTATCACGTAAACGCTCAATAAATGACGCGAATGTTGCTTTTAATTGCTCACTATTATCGACTGGGAGTGCAATGACATCAAAGTATTCCGTTTCAGCTGCTTCTAGGAAAGCTGTATAATCTGCGACACTTGCCACACCGTTTTTCCCGCCGCTTAAAGCCGCGCCAGCAGTAATGACCGCTTCACCTTCTCCAGAAAATTGAACGTATTTGTTTTTCACAAGATCTTTGACATCTTTGACCACCTGTTTATCGACAATATCTGTTCCAAGATAGGTGATGACGTCACGTTTTGTGCTGTCGAGTACATTTTCTGCTACTTGAATGGTGATCTCATTTCCTTTTTGACCACCATAATTGGCTGTGACCACAAAGTTTTCTGCGATTTCCGCTTTGGCTGGCTCTCCTTCGTTTAGACGGTAAAGCAAGACCGTTTGCGCTTTTTTCTTCGCTTCACGGAAAAGAAGAAGTGACTTATCATCAATGTTGAGCCCGACCTTTTTATTTAAGTCTTCCATATCGGAAACGGAAATAAAAGTTTTTGGTTCTCCCCAGCTCATGACAAGAGGAAGTGCAACTGTTCCTCGCTCGCCTAAAGTAATTCGCTGCTCTGCTGTTGTTTTAAAATTAAAGTAAATGCCAGGACGCTTTTTCTCTGTACCTGGTGTAAAAGTGCCTCCGTTCATCCTTTAAACCTCCTTGGACAAAAAAGCATCAATGTGCTTCTTTGCTTCTGTTTTTGTAATTGGTTGATGTTTGATATAAAAAAGAGCACCTTCAAGGATTTCTGGTTTTACCCCAAAAAGATCCTTGCTGTGCTCTTTTAAGGCTTCAAATGAAAAGCCAAATTCTTTTTCTTCGCCCGCTGTTTGATCGAGCTGTGTTTTTTTAGTCTTGCTCACGTTTGATCACCCCATCTGAAAAATTGATATCTTCTAGGCTTGGCTGTTTATCTCGGTTGTACCAATAGCTGCTATCCCACGTCAGGACAATCGCTGCTACACCTTGATCTATGATTCTTGTTTCCACTCTTTTTATGCGGACATAATCATCAAGCACCTCTCCATCTTCACTGATCATTTGAATGATTTGACGATCAGCAAGCAATGCATCGACGACTGTTTCCGCCGCATCATGCGCTTTTTCTGTATCCATATGAAACACTTTCACTTGTAGCGAATAAGATTTCATAAAAGTAGACACTGTATCTGGACCACTAATGACAGTCACTGGCGGCACATAAACAGATGGCACTTGGAAACGCTCTGGCAGAAGACGATCATACATTTTCACAGGAAAGTGTGTGTATATATAATGCATGATTGCCCCGACTTCTTGATTCATTCCATCACCTCCCAAAATGTCGATCGATCCAGCTTTGAAGCTTTCGATCCAACGAGTGTTCAAACATTTGTTCATAGAGCATGACGGCATGATCCCAGTACCCATTTCCTTCAATCCATTGAGATGAAAGCATCATGCCAGTACTGGCATTCGGATCATATTCAAAGCGGCTGCCGGCCCATCTGCCTGGCACCCATCTTCGTTCTCCATTTGAAGAAATGGCATGTCCATCATTCACGTAAGAGGCATAATCAAGCTGTGTCCCTACTTCTAGCGTGAGCCCGCCTCGGGAAGTGAGAAAGTGATTCTCCTTGTCACCTTTTTGAAAGGAATTGAGGAGACGGCCTGTATCAACAGCCTTTTCTTTGATGATTTCATCTTGAATGATGTCTAAAAACTGTAAGCCCATTTCCTGTAACCACTCTTGATATTGCGCCGTTAAGCCGACACTATTTGCCTGTTGGAGCTGGGATAGCAGCCGGTCAAGTCCATCAATTTTCATAGGTTTTCCTTTCTGACGGCCATCACTTCCATGTGATGATTTTTCACTCTTTTTGGCTGCTGCAACTTGAGTGAGATGCCGTTCCACACCATCTTGTCATGCAAACGAATGTCGCTTGCTAAAGGGAAATGGACGAGATAGGACTGATAGATGACTGTATTCGGTTCTTCTTGCACGAGTGACTGGCTTTTTTCTACAACATAGCAAGCCACATCTCTCATACTTGGTGTATCAGGATAAGTGAGGTCCGTCTGCAGATCTCCTGCTGGTATACCAAATTTGCCGCGGACTGCCTCCTCATTCTCTAAGTGAAAAAGATCACAGCGATCCGTTAATAGAGAATCATAGCTCATAATGATCTCACCTTTAAATTGGCGCTGCCGCCAGTTAATGAAGGTTCAATATAATCAACAAGAAGGGCATACACATAAGGTCTGCCTTTCACTTTGTCCGCTGCCTTTGCATATGAATAATCACCCATTTTTTCTGAAGTCAAGCCTTTCATCATGGATTCGTCATCATTCAGCATGGCAAAATACTGGGCCATTTTTAATAAGGCGATCCTTGCTTTTTCAGGAATGGGCTGATATTTTTCATGTGTAAAATCGTGCCCGACCATTTGAAATACCGCTGCTTCTGCTTCAATAATATCTGCCGCTAGTCTCTCTACAGAACGATTTTTCACGCGATCAAATACAGAATAGGCTTGTAGTTCCTCAGCAGAAATGATCATAGCCTGCTGTCACCTACTCTTTCACTTTCATGACTTTGGCTACAGCATCCTCTTCCTCAAATTTGCTGTCGAGCTTCGCTGTCAGAACAATGATAAACTTACGGCTGCGAATATCTTTTTCTACTTCAATACGAATATTGCGAGAAAACCCTACGATAATGTTTTTCGGGTGTGTCAGTAAAATATCTGATACGTCTGTTCCTTCTTCATCATATGGCTGCATATTGGCAAGACCTTTGACCGGAACACCGAATGCAGAAGAAAGTCCGCCTTGAATCGCCGCATCTCCGAGACCTGTCTGACGGTTTGCTACTTGGTCTTTCCACTCGACCTCTAAACTTGGGGATGTATAAAAACGGAAATCCTGAGGTACACGTAAATATTTTGACGGCATCGCTTTATAGGCTTGTTTGAACATTTGACGGCTAATTTCCGCTCCATTTGCATCGACAATATGAGAAACTGCCTGTTTTCGTACGCCATCCATTTGAGCTAAAAATGGGTCTTGTGATGTTGTATCACCGTTGACGATCAGTTCTTCAATATCGACTGCCGCTCGTTCCGCCAGCATTTGCATAATGGTTTGCTGAATCCCGTCTTTTTCAATGTTGTTTTCAATGCTGTCGTACGTCATATGGATCTCAGCAATGACTTCTTTTGCATTGAGCTGGACAGTGCTTGTCGCTGGGACAACACGGTCTTTTGCATCAAGCGCTTTGCCTTCTTCTGCTGGGCGTAAAATGCGCTGACCGAAGCCGATTTTTTCGATTTTTTGTGAATCACTTTCCATTGGAATGATACGTGCGTCATTTAAAACGGTTGGTGTATTTTGCATCATTCTAATGAATGTGTTGGATTGGGCTGCGTTCATGAGACCGCCTGTTTTTAAGCTGGCAAGTGTCATTTCAGCCTTGCGAATCAACTCTTGATTTCTCACACTTTTTCCTCCTTATTTAGGCTTATAGTAAGCCATCCCATATGGGCTTTGTCATATCATTTTGTGTATCGTGATTTGTTTGTTTAGAAATGCCCCGCGCTTTTTCAAGCATGTGTATCCGCTCTGAAATAGGCAGTAGCTGTTGCTGAAGCACTTCCTGAATCGCTGCTTTTTCTCTGCCTGCTGATTTCTCTAAGGAAGAGAGCTGATGACGAATTGGCGCAACCACTTGCTCCAGCACTTTTTGTACAGGTTCTTCTTCACCAGTTTGATCTGTCCCTTGTTTATCCGCTTGTTGTAAAACGTTGTCGATGGCCATTTTTGCTTTTTCTAGTTCGCGTACTTGATCAGTCGTTAATCCGGCATCTTGCTTTTGAACGGATGCTGGTCTTTCGCCAATCGTATGGAGGACATCATTTGTTTTCAACACATCCTGCACAATTGGAATCAATTGTTCAAGTGCCGCTCTTACGCTAGACTCATCACCATCACTTGACTGCAACGTTTCCAGCAGATGATCTAAAACGCTCCAAAATTGTTGTGGCATATTTGCACCTTCCTCTTTCAAAAAGAAATTTTTCAGCAAAGAAAAAAGCCCTCTCTCGTTCGTTTCTTGAGATAGGAGCTGATCGTGTTCCTCTATTGCGATGATGTCTGCTGTTCCAGCCATTGAGTAGCCTGTAATATGGCCTTGCTGAATTTGGTCCCAAATATCTTGTGATGCCTTTGTCACAAGTACCCAAGATCCTTTTTGAATCAGCTCCCCGCCTACTTCAAAATCCGCTGGGGCAATGTATGATTCGACGACTTCGCCAACACCATCTTGAAAATCATGCTGTTTATCAATGTGACGGGCATCTTTCATAAAACCGTGTGCTGCTCTTTCAATTTCTTTGGCCGACATAAAGTCTTGATGTGCATCAGGTGTATTGGGTTCATACACGACGCCATATACGAGGCGATGGGCATCCTCTGCCTTCGTCAGGACACTGACTTCTTTTTGAAAGTCAGGCTGCTTTTTCTTTGCTTTCATCAAGAAAAATTTCTTTTGGTTGGCGGCCTTGTCCACATAGGAAACATGTGTAATTTTTGCGTTTTTTAATTCCCTTGGCATATGTTCACCCCCTTTCAAAAAAAGCTCACGTCCTTCTATTTCTTCAGCTGGTTTGACTCGGATGGAGACAGCCCATCAGCTGTTTTTATGCGGCTTTCTAAAGGTCGGTGGTAGAATTCTTCCGGCCATTCCTCTAACGTCTTACCAAGAATACGCCCCGCAAGATCTCGTAAATCATTTGGCGATACTGCCCCAGCCTGAATAAATGGTGTCAGAACCTTTGCTATCTCTAATGGATCTCTAAAGTCAGGACCATTTAATAGAAAGCGGACATGCCATATATCTAAATCCGGGAGAAAAAGAGTATTGAGCTTCCCTGTAATAAGATGCCGCTCTGGCTGAAACACTTGCTCCTCCGTTGTTTTTCGCGCGGTATCTGCTGTGGCCTTGTTATAATCTTGTGACTCTCCTGTGTAAATAGGCGGCAGACGAAAAGCGGAGCGGATTTTGTTTCTCGTCTTTTCATCGTATTCTAAAAAGAGCGCATCCTCTTGTAGGATTTCCGCCAAGGATTTAAAGTTCACTTTGACACTTGATACATCTTCTTCACCTGTTAATCCTTTTTCTGTCGGAAGCCCTTCTACTTCAAGCAATAAAAACTTATGCGCATGATCAGACCCTTCAATATCATCCATATAATCTTGTAGCTGCTGATAAGAAGTCTCTGACAGCATGCCGTTTTCGACAATGATGGCACCAGGTACATGCCGTCCTTGCTTAAAATAAAGATAATTCAGCTCTTCTGCTTTTCGTGCGCCATACATATTGACGATGTTGCCAATCCAGCGAGGAATCCCATACGTCCCACTGCCAATTTTAAAATGGATGACTTCTGTTGCTTGAAGTGGTTCTGGTGTAGCATCATCGTACTTGCCTGTTTCATAATTTAATATGCGCGGATCACCATACTCCTTGAAAAAGACTTTCTTCTCATTGATGACCTGCACATATTTTCGGAATCGTTTCTTGCGATTCATCGTCTTTAATTCGCCGTTTTCTGTGTAGCGGAATTCGACGTCGACTGGCTCACTCAGCTTGCAAATGCGGATATGGAGTGCATCCAAATACTCGATTCCTGCCGGCTTTCCTTGTCCATCCCGCAGCACCTCTAAAAAGCCATTTCCTGTTTTCTCCCGGTCTTCTAGGACATAACCAAGAATCACGTCAGCAGACTCATCATAGTTCATGTATTTCGTAAACTCTTCGAGTCTTGTCCATTCCTTCTCGGCTGTCTTCTTTTTGACCGGTTTCACATCTTCCGCATTAAAATCAAAGGCGTATTCCACCCCAAATCCAAAACCTAAAATGTTTGTTCGATACGCATCTATACATTGCTGAAGAATCGTTGAGTATTCTGCCATGCTTTTTAATTCATTGATATGGTAGGGCGGGGGGACAATGTCATCTTTTTCGTATGAAAATTCATCCTCATACATTTGTTTTGTATGATCAGACATGTTGGCCTTCATAATCGTTGCTTTTAATTGTTTCATTGTATGGACCTCCTCTCTCGGTTTGGACGGACACGCTCTGAAGCAGTCTGTTTCAAATCGGTCACCTCATAATCATCTAGCGCATACCAAATGGCAGATAATGTGTGTGGATCGATTTGAAATTCATCTTCCTCTAAGCGGCCGTTCTTATCTGCCTTATAGGTTAGTGATTGAAGTTCATAGATGGTATAAGGGCAAGCATCGGAACAAATGATTTTCTTAAATCGTTTGATTTTCTTTGTATATTGCAAACGTGACCCTTGGAACTTATGCGCAGCGACCATTTGAAATCCGCGTTGCCGAAAATAGTGAATCGTTTTAGGCTCTGCTGCATCTGCCTTAATCAGTTCCTTTGATTCAACAAATTCTTTCAAATCAACAGCTGTTTCATCATCTGTTTTCCCGCGGTCGTAATATTCCCAATAAATATATAAGTACTTTTTTTCATGATCGACAGCTAACCGAATGAGCGCATTGTAGGATTCGACAAATCCAAAATCCATCCCCGCACGTTTCAGCGGTCTTTCAATTTGCCCGATTGCTTCTAATACGTCGGCATGCTGTCTGACCTCAAATTGTGGAAACACTTTTGTGCCATTGATACCGAAGTATCCTTTCCTTGCAATTCGATAAAGATCTGGATCGTATTCTTTCAGCTCATCCAGCTGCTTGACATAGCTTTTAGGAAGAAATAGATTGTCTTCTGCTGTTGAGTGGTGATAGTACGTATCTTTTATCACGATGGTTCGCTGTTTGTATAAGGTTTCGTCATCAAGGACAAATCGTTTCAGCTGTTCATCTCGAAAGAAATGTCTGTACGTCCAATTATCCTGACCAACGGGATTCGTCGATAACATCATATAAAGAGGTAAAACTGGATGTCTCAGCCTTCCAAGCAGTTCTTTAAACCCTTCATATGAAACCTCGGAACACTCCTCAATCCAAATCATTGAGATGTTGTTGATCGACTTCAATTTCTCAGGCTTGTCCAGTCCTTTAAATAAAATGCTGCTCCCATTGCGAAAAGTGAGAGCAAGCGGTGAACTGCGGCACTTTACTAGATGATCGATGCCAAGATCGCTGACGATTTCTTGTAAAAGAGAGTAGGTCGACTCCCGGTGCGTATCATACACTTCTCGAATGACAAGTGCTGTCCGTTTTTCCTCAAGCAGTTTTAAAATCAGCTTTAAAGCAATGTGATAGCTTTTGGAGGAGCCATAACCGCCTACTAAAAACTGAAACTTTTGATTCCAATCGAACAAAAAGTGTTCAAAGTGAGGATTGACTTCTTTTTCAATCAACGGCGTCATGAATCGTCCTCTTTTCTTTTGATCATGATATGAAGATCTTCTTCTTTTTCCTCACGAACTGCTTTTTTTGTTTTTTCGATTGTCAGCTCAATTTGCTTCAGCTTTAATCTTCGTTCATCTTTCGCATGAGCGAGCTCTTCAAACTGTTTAATCAGCCGTCTTAGTTCTCCCATTGCACGAGATTGGGCATTTAAAAAAGTAGCATGCCGATCCCATGAAAATTGAAACGAAAATTCCTCTGCCGTGATCTCTGGCTCTGGATGAATGCCTTCGCCTGTTTCTTCCTCTAATGAAGAAGGCAAGTACGTCGCCTTTTTCAGTTCTTTGATCATGTCATCTTGATCTGCTACATGCATGATGCGCTGCGCTCGAATAATGGCTGCGTATTGAATTTGAATTTGATCCCAGATGATATCAAGAGATGTGCGCCCATCCATTTTTTCCATGATTTCAATCGTTTCATCTGAAAGAAATTGATGAAAGATCGAGTGCGCCTGCTTTGACGGTGTTTTTTGTCTTTGCCAGCCGTATCGTCTTTTCCATGATTTGACAGTATGGATGGAGACATTGTAATGATCCGCTAGCTGCTGGTACGTCATCCCTTTCATATAATCCTGCTTAGCCTCTATCCGTTTATCTTTCATTTACATTCACCTGCCGCCTCCTTTTAGTTCGAATGATTCCCTGAAGAGGAATCATTTGTGCCGGGCTAGCAAACATTCGTTTGGTCTTTCTAACTATAGGTGGCAACTGTAAGACAAGCTTTTGAAGATTGATGTGATGAAAGAAAAAACGCCTATTCAGCTGCTTTGAATAGGCGTTCTTGTACTTTTTTGGACATTTTGGTCCGAGCTCTTTCCATATGTTTTTGGACTGTTCCTTTTTTTACATCTAGCATAATCGCAATCTCGCTAAATGACAGACCCTGTGTTGTGTGCATAAAAAACACGTCTTTCTCTCGATCTGTTAAAACAGACAAAGCTTCATCGATTCGCCTTTTGTCACGCTCACTTACCTCTCTTTCTTTCTCTTGAATGAGGGTGTATTCATGTGATAAAGCCTCTAATACCTCTTGATTAGCAAGAATGGTGCGCTGATACACAGACCGTCTATCTAATCCTCTGCGTGCGCCCGGCTCTCTACCGAATTGAAGCCATTCCACCACATATTCTAAATCACTGACCATACTGGCGATCATTTTTTGATCATGTTTGTCCTGATCTGACATCTGTTTCTCTTCTTTGTCTTTCAATTGTTCATATCGTTTTCTGGCATCTTTTAAACTTCTTTTATATTCGATCAGTAAATCTTGCATCTGTGCTCTCTCCCTTTTTTAAGAAAATAAAAAACGGACACCAATCAGCCCCTTTTTATAGGGTCTTGATCAGTGTCCGCAGGCTTCCCGTCTTGGACTTATTCAGTTGTTCTTGTTCATCAGACTAGCTGATTTTAAAACCAATCTCATGATCGACTCTTGCAAAATGTCCTTTTGCTGTTTGAATAATCGTTTTTCCATGCTCAGGTACATCCATCATATAAGCCGTTCCTACGTTTCCATCTAACACAATGACTTGAATCTTCCCTTTTTCCATTTCACCGACAAATGTCTGGTTTTCTTGAATCATGATTTGTATTGGCTCGTTCATATGCTTGTCTCCTTATTTGGTGGTGAGGATCTCATATCATCACCCATCGTATTTAAAATGATTTCCATTCGAGGACGCATGCTATAAAACTGTGAAACTCTTAATTCTACAATCTGTAAAGAGGCGTCATCGGCAATGGCATGAATTGCTTCTTGTATATACTGCAAATTTGGTTGAAGAATGCTGATGTGTACCGGGCGTATCAAGCCTTTTTCAGCAGATGTACGCGTGTCTTGGCTGTTCGCTAGATCAATGGGCATATTGTAAAATGAGCGAATGTCGAGTGATAATGCGCCTTTTATTTTGCTTTTGCATTGCGCTTTAGCGGCTGTTTGAATTCTGTTTATCAATGTCTCTTTTGTGCATAAATGTTCTTTTTCAATGATAAAATGAAGGACCATGCTACGATCTCCCGTCATCCTTCGCCCACTGCCGAATGTCTTGTTCGTTTTGACCCGCATTGAGCAAACATTTCAGGAATGTCATGATTTGCTTCAATCGATTCATGTCGCATTCTTCCTTTCCTTCTTCTTGTCATCAACGGCTTTTTCTGCCATGAGGGTCATGTATGTGCGTTTTTCTTCTGCCGTGGGGAAAGCAAAAATCGGCTCTTTTTGATGAAAAGTGATCCAGCCGCCAGCTTGTACTAGGCAATGCTGTGCTTCTTTTCGGGCATCAAATGTCATCTGATGTCTCATCATCATCAAATCCTTTCTCACGGTTCTCGTCCTCTAATCGATAACCATTTCGGGACATTTCATATGGCCAGTAACGTTTTGGATAGCCGAAATCATTCATTTGTGTCACCATCGGATGTTCGATATTCATTCTGTTTGTCTCCCCTTTTTAAGAACGGTCTTCCTTACGACTATTACTCTTTTTGTGTAACTTTTGACCAAAAAAAAGCTCTTGAACACCGATATTTAGCAAATCTGCAATATGCTTGGCTATTTCTAAGCTGGGCTTTGTTCGGCCCCTTTCTATATTTGCATAGCCACTCGTGTACTTATATCCAAGTTTTTTCGCCATATACGTTTGTGTTTTTCCTTGTAATATTCGTTCTTCTCGTAAATTTTCAAGTTTCATGTTTCCACCTCTTACTCATTATGTGTAAGTTATATTTATTATGATAATATACACAAAACGAGTAAGTCAATCAAATTTTTATTCTTTTTGTGTATTTATTTATCTTTTCCGTGTAATTCATGATAAAATTTACACATAATATGAAAAAAAGGTGTTTCCGATGGATAATTTGACTGGAAAGATTCTAACTGAATTAAGAGAGAAACATGGATGGAGTAAGTCTACCGTTGCCAAAAAACTCGGATTAAAGGCGATGTCAACCTATGCTAACTGGGAATATGGATTGAGAAAGCCAGATGGTGAAATGATTGTGAAAATCGCCGAGTTATACGGGGTCTCAACAGATTATCTTCTCACAGGTAAAGACAAAAACGCCTCTGATGACGATCTTGCAGATGATCCTGATTTGCAAATTGCGTTTAAAGCTGCCTCCGATTTTTCTGAAGAAGCACGAAGACAAACCATCGACTTTATTAACTACATTAGAGAGAAAGAGAAACAAAAAGGCCGTCAGCCAAAACAGACAGACGACAAATAAAAGATCTCTTTTTATAAAGCATCACATAGCTGGGTAGATACCCAGCTTTTTTTATGTCTCTTTTTCCTCCTAAAAAAGAATGACATATGAATAAAAAATCATGTGTTTTTTGGGTAAAATCGTCTTCCCCTACATAATATGTGACAATTTTCACCAAAAATACTCATTTTTCCACTTATTTTGATTGACATATAATTCTATTATTATTAATATATGTATATACCAAAAAAAGGAGTGTTACCGATGAAAAAATTAATGAAAGCTTGTACATTGTCTTTAGCTGCTTTAGGTGCTCTTACGTTCTTCCAAACTGAAGGTGCTCATGCAGCTGCACAGCCTAAAGAACCAGTTATAGCAAAAGCTCCTATTATGAATAAAGTGATTACAGTGAACCGCACACTTACTGTAGGTTCTTCAATTGCTGTCTCACTTCCAGCTAGCCAAATTTCTGTATCAGGCGCAACGTATGCCATTCAATTAGACCAAACTGCTCCAAATTTCACTTGGATCCGTGCTGTACAACGCGGTTCTGTTACAGTTTCTTACTATAATTCACTAGGTGAGCTCGTCATTAACTATATTACTGTTCGTTAAGCGATTTTTTTCATATGAAAAGGCGATGACTACATGTTCATCGCCTTTTTGAGTTTTTACTTTTAAGCTGCTTACCAGTGCTTGCCAATCTCTATCTATTATGTTAACTTTTAATAAAAATAAGTTTACATATTGAGAGGGGCTTATGATGGGAAAAATAACGTCTTTGTCTTGGGAAACGATCGTGAAGAAAGCCATCAATCATGAACCGATTACGATGGAAGAAGGTCTAAATATACTTGAAGCAGACGACGCAGAGTTGTTACCTATTATGCATGCAGCTTATCAGGTGAGATTTCATTTTTTTCAAAAAAAGGTGAAGTTAAATATGATCTTTAACGCCAAAAGCGGATATTGTCCTGAAAACTGCGGTTATTGTTCACAATCGGTGATTTCAACAGCTCCTGTTGAGAGGTATACAATGCTTGACCAAAAAACCATTGTGGCCGGTGCGCGTGAGGCGTTAAAAAGAAAAGCAGGGACTTATTGTATCGTAGCAAGCGGGAGAGCACCTTCGCACCGTGAATTAGATGAAGTCACCGCAGCAGTAAAGGAAATTACTGAGACGATGCCTTTAAAGGTGTGTGCATGCCTTGGGTTATTAAATGAAGAAAAAGCGAAGCGGCTGAAGGAAGCGGGTGTTCATCGGTATAATCATAATCTCAATACACATCAAGATCATCATGCTCAAATTACAACGACCCATACGTATGATGACCGCGTATCGACCCTTGAGAAGGTCAAACAGTCAGGGATGTCACCATGTTCAGGAGTTATTATTGGGATGGGCGAAACCAATCAGCAAATTGTCGAAATGGCTTTTACGCTTAGAGCCCTTGATGCGGATTCGATTCCCGTCAACTTTCTCCATGCAATTGAAGGAACGCCTCTTGAACATCAAGAACGCACACATCCGATCAAAGCGTTGAAGGTTTTGGCACTGATGCGATTTATCAACCCGGCTAAGGAAATTCGAGTATCTGGGGGAAGAGAGTTTAATTTACGAACGCTTCAGCCTCTAGCATTATATGCAGCGAACTCTATTTTTGTAGGCGATTATTTAACGACAAAAGGACAGCAAGTTCAAACCGATCATCACATCATTGAAGATTTAGGTTTTGAAATAGAAGAATGTGCGCTTTAAAAAAGTCTGCCGATGAATCGGCAGACTTTTGACGTTGAGATTAGAATCTTTTATGGAAATCGACAGTACCGCTTCCTTCTTCGCGGTCAAAGCTGCCAACAAAAGTCCAGTTAATATAGCCGCCGTCACCATTGTTGACAAACGTACCATCTTCAAATACCCAAATACCAAACGTAATGCCGTCATATTCAACACTATCATAATAGACAACATTGTTCAGTCCGCTAAAATCATGATCTTGGCTTAAGTTTTGAACAACTACGTTGTAATTTTGACCTGCTTCATAAAATGCACTGTATGCCGCATTTTTTACAAATCCATCACGATTTTGAGATGATTTTACTGCTTGTTCAATTTTATCGGCAATGGCTACTGGATCAATCGAGACACTTCCATCGACACCTGTTGTCGTAGCAGCTTCAGCCTTTTGACCAAAAGTCGTAAGAGATAAAGGGACAGCAACCATTGACGTAGCAATCACAGAGCTAACAAAAAATTTACTTGTTTTCCTCATTATTTCTAACTCCTCCTTTAATTGGTATGTTTATGTACTACCCTTTTCTTTGTCACTTAAACACTAATTTAAGAAAAAACTTCTTTTTCTACCAATTAAGAGGCTGTTTTTACTGTTTAAAAGGGCAAAACAACAAAAAAACTACTCTTTTAAAAGAGTAGTTTTCCATCATTACATAAACAGGATAAATAAAATCAGACCTAGGATGATTCGGTAGATCGCAAAAGGCACAAGTTTGATTTTATTAATCAGTTTTAGGAAGAATCGAACAACAAAGAGAGCCACAATAAACGCACTCACAAAGCCCACAATAAAGAATGGAAGCATGTCTGTTGTTAAATATTCGGCATTTTTAACAAGTGTTAAGAGGCTTGCTCCCGCCATAATCGGCATGGCCATAATAAACGTAAAGTCAGCCGCCGCTCGGTGATTCAGACCAAGAATAACACCACCTGCTATTGTAGAACCTGAACGCGAGAAGCCTGGCCATAGTGCTAAACATTGAAATAACCCGATATACAGCGCTTGTCTGTACGTCATATTATCCACAGAGCTTGTTTCTGTTTTACGTTTATTGATCCAATCAGCGACAAGCATCAGCACAGCCCCTAAAATCAAACCGACGGCGACCGTTCTCACATCAAACAAATATTTATCAATATAATCTTCAAATAAGAATCCTAAAATGACGGCTGGGACGAGTCCAACAGCAATTTGAGCAATGGTCAGCTTATGTCCGCTGCGTTTTTGTTCTTCTGTGATATTTTTCTTTAAGCCTAACAAGTTCAAAATACGATCTTTGAACACGATCATGACAGCTAAAATAGAACCTAACTGAATCACGACTTTAAATGTGTTTGCAGCCTCTGGCGTAATGATGTCTTTTGATTTTAGCCAAAGATCATCAACAATGATCATATGCCCTGTAGACGAGACAGGTGCATACTCTGTTAATCCTTCGACAATTCCTAAAACCAGTGCCACGAATAAATCCCATAGATTCATGATTTTCTTTCCTTTCAATTCTGATCTTTTGAACTGGCCAAACATCTATGTCCACATAAAGACAAGCTTCCTTTTTCGAAAGCTCGTCTTTATGATACTATATTTTTTTCTAAAAAAGATTATGACATCAAACCTTTTCTTCTTTATACAAATTGGATCGCATTTTGAACCAATCAAACAGGTGGGTCGTGATCACTTTCAGAACGGCATACGTCGGAATCGCAACAATGATGCCGACGACACTGAACAATTTACCTGCTGTTAATAGAACAAAAATAATCGTAATCGGATGGATATGAAGGTTTTTCCCCATCACCTGAGGAGAAATGAATTTCCCTTCAATGAGCTGAACCACTGTCCAGACAATGATGAGTTTTAAAAGCATCACTGGTGATGTCACAAGCGCAATCACAATCGCTGGTGTAATCGCAATGGTTGGACCAAGGTATGGCACTACACTTGTACATGCCGCAATAATCGCCAGCAGCAGCGCATAGTCAAGTCCAATAATCATATAGCCAATTAAAAGAAGAATACCGATACAGAAGCTGACAATGATCTGCCCGCGTATATAAGAACTTAGACGATGGTTCATTTCGTGAAGCACGATATGAGTATGGTCTCTAAACTTATTCGGGATAAATTTCAAGAAATAGTCAGGCAGTTTTTTGCCGTCTTTTAATAGATAAAACAGAATGAACGGAACCGTCACGATCGAGATGATAATTTCAGTAAGCGCCCCTAAGAAAGTGCCGACTCCAGTAAAAGTACTTTCCAAAATCTTCGTCGCTTGACTTGACGCTTTACTCACCAATTCAGAGACGTTAAAGTTCATCGTTTTCTGCACTTGACTAATAAAGTTGCTTCCAGTTAATTGTCTAATCTGTTCTTCTACCGTATCAACGTATTTTGGCAGATTATGAAACAGACTCATCGTTTGTGCTTGTAAAAAAGGAATAATAGATACAATGGTCACAGTAATGATCCCAATAATGACGATATATAAAAGCAAAATCGAAAAGATCCGTTTGACCTTAAATCTCTCTAATAAATTCACAATTGGATTTAATAAATAATACACAACCCCCGTTAAAATAATCGGTAAGGCAATGGTTTTGATGAGTACAATGAGCGGTGTGAAAATAAAAGATGCTTTCATGAAAACAAGGATATTCAACCCTATTAATAGCAGGATGAGTAAAAAGAGAACAAACTTGTTATCAAGAAAAAATTTTCTAAATCGACTGCTCCACATTTGCATAGAATTCATATCTTTCCTCCAAACACGGGCTATTTTATTAGTAAATTGTACACTACTTGATCATCATTTTGTGATCATTGTTTTAGCTTTTTTTCACGTTTCGCAATGGACATGGCCCATCCAATCAAAATCGGTTGTCCGATTAATCTCATCCATAACAAGGCTTGTTCTGTGCTCTCTTGCCCTGGAAATGGAATCCCTTCTCTCGCAGCAAATAGGTTCGCAGGGAAAATGAGCACCAGATAGACAGCGATCATTTTTGCTGCCACAATCCTTACGTTTGGAAGAAGCAGTAATACGGCCAACAGCCATTCCAAGCATGCGGTGGCATAAATGATACCATAGGGAAATGGCCATCCAGACATCATGCGGGCAAAGCCGCTTGGCTCTATCACATGAAAAACACCGGCTGCTATAAATAAAAGCGCGAATGCGTATGTACTTCCTATATGTAGGATGCGCTTCATGTTCGTTTCCTCCTCCCTCCTTCTCAAGTATTACCCGAATGAAGGAGGAAACTATCCACTTTTCGTACATTTATTTTCTTTATGTAAGACGCATCAGCTAAGGTAAAGGTTTCATCCGCTTTTCAATAAAAAAGAAGATTCTTTCATACAAACGCTTTCAAAGCATGTATAATCAGAGAAAAGCAGAAGGAGGGAATGTGATGATTCGATTTGCTGTCATCGGAACGAATTGGATTACAGATCGATTCTTACAGGCTGGTGAAGGAGTGGCGGATTTTACATGTACGGCCGTCTATTCTCGGTCTGCTGAAAAAGGACAGGCATTTGCAAACAAGTATGGCATTGATACCGTCTTTACTAATTTACAGCAAATGGCGGCAAGTGATGCGTTTGATGCTGTGTATATCGCAAGTCCAAACGCCCTTCACAAAGAGCAAGCGATGCTGATGATGGCGCATCAAAAACATGTATTATGTGAAAAACCATTGGCCTCTCACCGTAAAGAGGCTGAAGAAATGATTGCTGCTGCGAAAAAATATCAGGTGTGCTTAATGGAAGCGATGAAGACCACATTTCTGCCGAATTTTCTTCAAATCAAGCAGCATCTTGATCAACTAGGCCCCATTCGGCAAGTGATCGCTCATTACTGTAAATATTCCTCAAGATACGATGCCTACCGAAACGGTGAGATTCCAAACGCTTTTAAGCCGGAATTATCAAATGGCTCCTTAATGGACATCGGCGTGTATCTTGTCTTTCCCATCATTTATTTATTCGGGCTGCCACATCAAATCACCGCGAGAGGCTATACACTTTCTTCTGGAGTAGATGGGAGCGGTTCATTACTTTTACAATATGAAGGACATCAAGCACTTCTTTTCCATTCAAAAATCTCAACATCTCATGTATCTGCTGAAATTCAAGGGGAGGATGCCACGATGGTCATTGATCAATTCCATCGCCCTTCTCGTATCATCATCCATGATCGGAATGGACAGCAAACCGATATTTCTATTAAAGATGATCAACCGGCTATGTATTATGAAATCGATCACTTCATTCAATGCATCAAGCAAAAAAAGGGGCAGTCTCCAATCAATACATTTGCCTTATCTGTTCAAACCATGTCCGTCATGGACGAGGCGAGAAGACAAATGGGCATTATCTATCCAGCCGACAGACAAATGTAATGAGGCATTGAATGAACAAAGGGCGTTTTACAGCCCTTTGTTTGTTCATGTGAATCTAGTTTGCCGCTAATACATCGGCAAATGCTTTCACATATGGCGGAAGGTCCGGCGGGCGTCTGCTAGATACAATATGACCATCTGTCACAACCGCTTCATCAAACCATTCTGCTCCAGCATTCGTCATATCATCTTTAATACCAGGTGTACTCGTTACTTTTTTACCTTTCAGGATACCAGCTGAAATGAGCACCCAGCCGGCATGACAGATTTGTCCGATCGGTTTGCCCTTTGCATCAAACGTACGAACGATGTCTAATACTTCTGGATATCGGCGCAGTTTATCGGGCGCCCATCCCCCAGGAACGAGAACCGCATCATAATCATCTGCTTGAATGGAATAGAAGTCTGCATCTGATACAGCCGGCACTCCGTACTTCCCGATATATTCATGATCTGCTTTTTCGCCTACGAGATGGACAGTTGCCCCCTCTTCTCTTAATCGCAAAACGGGATACCATAGCTCTAAATCTTCAAAATCATCACTGACTAACGCAATGACCTTCTTATTTGATAAACGCATAACATCTCTCCTTTTCTTCGGATTTCCTCTATTGTACGAGATCATCTCTTAAAAAGAAAAGCGGTTCCCCTTGAGGAGAACCACTTTCTATTATTCACTGATCTTGAATTTTTTAATTAAGTCACGCAATTCTTCCGCCATTTGGGAAAGCGTCGTCGAAGAAGAACTAATCTCTTCCATTGATGCCAGCTGTTCTTCTGCTGATGCCGCGATATCTTGAATACTTGCTGAACTCTCTCTCGATACATCTGCAATTTCATTCACTGCTTTAGAAATTTGCTCAGATCCTTTTGAAAGCTCACGAACTGTCGTATTCATTTCATTGATTCTTGTCGCAATTTCTGCCGTTTGCTGATTGATTTGTGAGAAGCTTTCTTTTGTTTGGTCTGTAATTGATAGACCATTTTTTACTTCTTCATTCACAGATTTGAACATATTTTGAGACGTTTCAATTTCAGAGACAATTTCTTTGACGAGTTTTTCAATCTCTTTTGCAGAATCTGATGATTGAACCGCCAGCTTACGGACTTCTTCTGCTACAACCGAGAAGCCTCTGCCTGACTCGCCCGCACGTGCTGCTTCAATGGCTGCATTCAGAGCCAGTAAATTCGTTTGATCTGCTATACCGTTAATGACACCTAAAATGTTGGTGATATCTTTTGATTTATGCTCTAATCCGTTGATCACACTTTCAGCTTCTTTCACTGAATGATCAATCGTTTTCATTTGGCCAACTGTCTGTTCAACAAGCTGTCCGCCTGTTTCTGCGACTTTTTTTGATTGAACCGATGATTCTGTAATGACATCAGATGTTTGTGCAACTTCATTTAGCCCTTCGTTCATTTGTTTCAAGTGGGCTGCACTTTGTTCCACCATTTCACTTTGATTTTCGTTTCCGTTCGAGAATGTTTCAATGGATGATGTAATATGTTCGGTTGCTTTTGTCGTTTGACCTGCACTTGCCGTCAGTTCTTCCGACGATGACGCCACGTTTTCAACAGATGTCTGTACAGCTTGGATCACATCTCTGAGTGACTCACTCATTTCATTAAAACTTGTACCGAGCTGACCAATCTCATCCTTTGACCGGACATCAATTTTCTCTGTTAAATCTCCTTCGCTAATCTTCTTAGAAGAGGAGACAAGCATGGAAAGTGGTTTTGTAATAGAACGGATGATAAAGAAGATGAGAATACCGCCAATGATGAGCGCACCAGCTAATATAATGGCCGCCATGTTGAAGACTGGCTGCGCCGCTTCTTCTACTTCACTGACAAACATTGTACCGGCAATTTTCCAACCAGTCGCTTTGTTTGTTGTGAACTCCATTTGCTTTTCTTTCCCTTCAAACATATAACTCATTGAACCTTTGTCTTGTGTATAAAGCTTGTCTACCCAATCACCTGTTAATTTTGTTCCTGCTTTTTTCGTTGGATGTGCCACGTATGTTCGATCTGGGCTTCCGATAAAAGCATGACCTTCTTTACCAATATTGATACTATTAGACTCTTTTACTAGATTCGCAATGTCCAGGTTCATGGCAATAACACCAGAACCGTCCTCTAGTTTTTTAGAAATCGTCACAACAAGTGTACCAGTTGATGCGGTTGGGTATGGAGCGGAAACAGACAGCTCACCGTTTTTCGCCCAGCCATCTTTGTACCAATCCCGCTCAGTTGCGACATAATCAGCAGGCATTTTTTGATTTGGATATCTTGAGAACACTTTTCCATCACTTGAAGCAACAAAGATGCCTTCTGTGTCATCATTCATGCTCATGAATTGCTCAAAGCGCCCTTGAATATCAGTCGTTCCTTTTTGCCCCAGCTTTTTCTTCGTAATCCATTTGCTAAAGAAATCGGCTGCGTCTGTTTTTACTTTCACAACCTTCGTAATGTTTTTGTCCAGCTGTTCTACATTTTCCTTTGCACTTTGCATGATTTGATCATTTAAAGAGGTGCTCGCCGTATGATATGAAGAGAATGCCAATACGATAATTGGGCATAAAAGAATAAATAAGAAAGAGAAAACGAGCTTTTTTGATATAGATGGTTTTTTGAAATACTGTATGAAATTCATAAAAAAGAAAACTCCTTTTAGTAAGATAGTATATATATCGGAAGTACTACTAGGTTCTTTACTTTTTTAATTTATTAAAGTCTAGATAAGTCCAAAATACCCAAATTATGTGCAAAAAACGGAAAAACACCTGACGTCAAAACGTCAGGTGTTCCAAATTATTGACAAAGGGCTAAAATGAATTTGATTTTAGCCCTTTTCTTCTTTTCAGCGTGATAGAAAACCTTTCCAGCCCTAGGAAGGACGAGTACTGGCGCGGAGCGAATTTGAATTCGTGAGCACCAGCACGCAGGACTGACACCGAATGCGAGGGTTTGTCTACACGCTGAAACACCTGACGCCAAAACGTCAGGTGTTCCACTATGACTCTTATATTTTAAATTGTTTGATGAGCTCTCTCAGTTCTTCTGCCATTTGGGATAAAGTGGCGGAAGATGAGCTGATCTCTTCCATTGATGCCAGCTGTTCTTCTGCTGAAGCCGCAATATCTTGGAAACCTGCGGAACTTTCACGTGAAAGCTCTTTGATTTGATTGACTGCTTGTGAAATATCGTTTGAGCCATGAGAAAGTTCTTGGGCTGATCCATTCATTTGTTTCATTTGTTCTGTCATTTCTGATGTCTTATGGGTGATTTTCTCAAAACTCACTTTCGTTTCATCTGTAATGTTTAATCCAGATTGAACTTCACCTGCTACTTGTCTAAACATCTTCTGCGACTTTTCAATTTCATCTACGATTTCGTTCGTCAGACTTTCAATTTCTTTTGAAGAGCTGCCTGATTGCTCTGCAAGCTTGCGAACTTCTTCAGCGACCACAGAGAAGCCTCTTCCTGCCTCACCTGCACGTGCGGCTTCTATCGCTGCATTTAAAGCAAGGAGGTTCGTCTGATCTGCAATGCCGTTGATAACTCCAAGAATGCTTGTAATGTCCTTAGATTTCTGTTCTAGCCCTGCAATCACAAGCTCCGCTTCTTTCACTGCTTGTTCAATCGTTTGCATTTGACCTGCTGTTTTTTGAACGAGCTCTCCACCAGCCTGAGCGGTTTTGCTAGACTCGATAGATGATTCCATCATATGAGAAGTCGTGTTGACCATATGTGATAAGCTTCGATCCATGTCGTTTAACTGGACAGAGCTTTTTTCGATCATCTCATTTTGATGTTCATTGCTGTTTGAAAACTGTTCAATAGATGAGGTAATATGCTCAGTTGCTTGGGCTGTCTGTCCTGCACTAGCTGTTAATTCTTCAGATGAGGCAGCCACATTTTCAATTGAATTCTGGACGGCTTGAATGACTTGTTTCAGCTTTGCCGACATATCGTTAAAGCTCTGTGCAAGCTTGCCGATTTCATCGTGTGTGCGCACCTCGATATGCTGGGTGAGATCCCCCTGACTGATTTTCTCAGCAGATTCAGAGAGCTCTATGAGTGGTTTTCGAATCGATTTAATAATAAAATAAATCGCGATTCCACCGATGACAATCGCAGCAGCTAGGATGATCATGGTTAAGTCAAGCACTGGCTGTGCGGCTTCCTTCACTTCGTTGACATACATTGTTCCCGCAAGCTTCCAGCCTGTCGCTTCATTTGTGTCATAAAACATTTGCTTCGGCTGTCCGTTAAATTCATATTCGAAACTTCCTTTTTTATTGTGATACATCTTTTCGATGAAATCGCCTGTCAGTTTCGTCCCGGCCTTTTCCGTTTTATGAGCAATGTAACGTTGGTCTGAGGTAGCGACAAACGCATAACCTTCTTGACCAATTTTGATGCTGTTTGTATCTTTCACAATCGTGTTCAATCGTACATTTATACCAATGACACCAGAACCATCTGCTAACTGTTCTGATATTGTGATGAGCAGGTCATCTGATGACTTGTCTGTAAAAGGATCTGAAATGATGAGTTTGTCATCTCCCATTGATTGTTGAAACCATGGTTCATTTTTTGCGCTTTTGGCACTGCCTTTATGAATCTCGGAATATTCAGTTAGTTTACCATTCTGATCTGCAACAAATACTTCTACGACATCGTCGTCTGTTTCCGATAGTTGCTCTAATTTCACCTTAAGTAAATCCTTATTTTTAGAGGCCAGTTCCTTTTTTTTCACCGATTTAGATAAATATGAAACAATATCAATTTTAGGCTGTACATCTTTATTGATCAATTCATTTAATTGATTCACACCATTTGCAGCGCTAGACATAATCTCATCATTGAGAGACTTAGACGCCACTTCATAGGAAAATGCGGCCAACACAAGAATGGGCACTAGGAGAATCGCTAAGAATGCAGTAATTAATTTCTTTGACATCGTAAAGTGCTTAAAAAAGTTGATTTTTTTCATGACTCTACTCCTTTTGGTTTATGATTTGGGATCATCCCCCTCTATTTTTAGGTAATACGGATTATTTTTCAAGGTGTAATGCTCGAAAACTCACCAAAATAAGCATATTTACCTATTTCTTTCGTTATGTTCAGTTCAAAAAAGAACCCCCTAGCTGGAGGTTCTTTTCATTTTGTTTATTCAACTTTAAATTTGCTAATCAAATCACGTAATTCTTCTGCCATTGAAGAAAGGGTGGCAGAGGATGAGCTGATCTCTTCCATTGATGCCAGCTGTTCTTCAGCTGAAGCGGCAATGTCTTGAATATTGGCGGAGCTTTCACGTGATACGTCTGCAATCTCACGGACAGCCTCAGAAACATGTGCAGATCCTTTTGACAGCTGGACAACTGTTCGATTCATTGTTTGGAGCTGATCTGAGATTTCTTTGGTCATGTCGAAAATATTGTGGAAGCTGACTTTCGTTTGTTCAGTAAAGCTTAAGCCTGATTGAACTTCTTGATTTACTGCTGTGAATACTTCTTGTGATACATCAATATCTTGAACGATTTCTTTGATTAAGTTTTCAATTTCTTTCGCTGAGTTGGCAGATTGAACAGCAAGTTTTCTTACTTCTTCTGCTACAACGGAGAAGCCTCGACCAGATTCGCCAGCTCTTGCTGCCTCAATCGCTGCATTCAGCGCAAGTAAATTCGTTTGATCTGCGATGCCATTAATGACACCAAGAATCTGGGTGATATCTTTTGATTTGCTTTCCAGCGCACTGATGACATTCTCTGCTTTTTTCACTGATTGATCAATCACGTTCATTTGAGAAGCGGTTTTTTCCACTAGCTGTCCGCCTTCTCCTGCAATCTCTGTTGATTTGATGGATGAAGCGGTAATCGATTCAGCCGACTCATTCATGTGCTGAAGGCCTCTGTTCATTTCTTCTAACTCTTCTGAGCTTGATTCCACTTTATCATTCTGGCTTTCGTTACCAGTAGAGAATTGTTCAATGGCTAATGTAATATGCTCTGTTGCTTTACTTGTTTGTCCTGCGCTTGCGGTCAGTTCTTCTGATGAAGAAGCGACATTTTCAACAGAGGTTTGGACGGCGCCAATGAGGGATCTTAATGAGTCAATCATCGTATTAAAGCCTTTACCAACTTGTCCTATTTCATCATCTGATTGAATCTGAAGTTTATCACGTAAATCACCATCGCTGACCTTTTTCGAGAAACGGGCAAGATTGGATAATCTACTTGAAATAGAGCGGACAATAAAGAAGATGAGGGTTCCTGCTACGATCAGTGTCACACTGAACACAATAATGGCAGTATTGAAAACGGGTTTAGCTGCATCCTCTACTTCTGATACGAGCATCGTGCCGCCGATTTTCCAGCCGGTTAGTTCATTGGTGACATACGCCACCTTTTTATCTGTTCCATTGAGTGTATAGCTGCCGTTTCCTTGTTTGTTTTTAAAAATAATGTTCGCCAAATTCTCATTGACTTTGCTTCCTGGCTTTTGGGTTGGATCTGCTAGCACGGTTTTATCCTTCTCCATGATGAAAGCATATCCTTTTTGACCTATTTTAATTTCTTTTAGCTTTTGAATGAGGCTGTCAATTTCCATATCAAGACCAATTACCCCTGAGCCATCTTTCGTTTTTTGGGCAATGGTGATGACCATTTTACCTGTAGATGCTGCGACGTATGGCTTCGTGATGACTTGTTTACCATCAGCACTCATGGCCTCTTGATACCACGGACGCTCTCTCGGATCATAGCCTTCAGGCATTTTTTGAACTGGGTATTGCATGAACAAGCCCTTTTCTGAACCTGCATAAATGGCTGAGACATCTTTTTCATTAATTTTTCCGTATTGCTGCAATTCTTTAATGGTAGCTTTTCTATTTTTTTCTTGAAGATTAACCGCTTTGAGATCATCTGTAAACAGGGTCACAGCCTCTGCCTTGTTCCCAATATTCTCATCGATTAAGGTATCAAATGCATTGACCTGACTCATCGCACTGCCCATAATCTGTTTGTCTAACTCTGTTTTTGATGTAAAAAATGCACTGATTGTGAGTGCGACGGTTGGCAGTATGAGGACTACCAAAAAGGCAATAACTAATTTTTTAGAAATGGATGGTTTTTTGAACCATTGGATCATTTTTCCCATTTTCTCTTTCCCCCTTTACTTCTCTAAAGTTATTATCGGATGAAAGGTTTATTTTTAGAGGGCTGGAAATGACGTTTAAAAATAAAAAAAATACCCAGACAATTCTGGATATTTTTTCATCGTTTTTTAATCAATTTTAAATTGACTTGTCAGCTCTTTTAGCTCCTCAGCCATATTGGCAAGTGTGACAGAAGAGGACGAAATTTCTTCCATAGATGCCAATTGTTCTTCAGCAGATGCCGCAATATCTTGAATGTTCGCCGCACTTTCTCTTGAAACTTGACGCATTTCCTGCATAGCTTGTGACACAAGTTTTGATCCGCTTGATAGGTCAACCGCTGTATCATTTAATTGAGTGAGCTTTTTCGACATACCTTCTGCCGCCTCATAGATGTTTTGGAAGCTTTCTTTTGCTTCTTCTGTCATCCCAAGTCCTGCATTTACTTCTCGGTTAACAGCTTTGAACATCTCTTGAGATTTGGAAATTTCCAACACAATTTCTTGGATCAGCTTTTCAATTTCTTTCGCTGAATCTGCGGATTGGACCGCTAGTTTTCTGACTTCCTCTGCTACGACAGAGAAGCCGCGCCCTGATTCACCTGCTCTTGCTGCTTCAATGGCTGCATTGAGTGCAAGTAAATTCGTTTGATCTGCGATGCCATTAATGACATTTAAAATGCTCGTAATATCTTTAGACTTGTATTCTAATTCTTTCATGACTTGTTCTGCTTCTTGTACAGATGTGTCGATATGTTTCATTTGATTCGCTGTGCTTTCAACGATACGTCCGCCTTGTCCAGCCGCTTCTGTCGATTGAATGGAGACAGCAGTCACTTCTGATGAAGTTTGTGACATACCTTGTAATCCTTCATTCATTGCGACAAGCTGATTCGTGCTAGATTCGACTTTCTCATTTTGTGCTTCATTCCCATTTGAGAATTGTTCAATCGACATGGTGATATGCTCTGTCGCCTGACTTGTTTGGCTGGCACTAGCAGTCAGCTCTTCTGAAGCTGAAGCCACATTGTCGACAGATTGCTGGACCGCTCGAATAACTTCACGCAAAGATTCACTCATCTTACTAAAGCTTCTTGTGAGGTCTCCTATTTCATCCTTCGATTTGGTTTCGAGGGTTTCCGTTAGATCCCCTTCACTCACCTTTTCTGAGAAATCAACAAGCCTTCTAAGTCCAATTGTGATGGAGCGAACGATAAAGAAGATAGCGATACCGCCAAGGATAAAAGAAGAAATTAAAAGAATAATGGCAGAATTCCAAACTGGCTGTGCTGCTTCTTCTGTTTCTGATACAAACATCGTTCCAGCAATTTTCCAACCTGTTAAATCATTTGTCACAAAAACGAGGCGTTTTTGCTCTCCTTTATTCTCATAAGTTGATGTTCCTTCTTTGCCGCTGTAAAGGATTGATGAAATATTTTCTGTAACTGCAGAGCCTGATTTTTCTTCTGGGTGAGCTACAATCTGTTTGTTTTTATTTGCAATAATTGGATATCCTTCTCGTCCAATTTTAATATCTTTGATTTTATCGACGATATCTTGAACATCAATATCAATCCCAATGGCTCCCGACCCGTCCTTCAGACGCTGAGCGATTGTGACAACCATGCCGTTTGTTGTGGCAGAGATGTATGGATTGGTGACCACAGGTTCGCCTTTTTCGTCCTGCATCGCCGCTTTATACCAATCACGAGTTGTTGGATCATAGCCTTTTGGCATGTCCACTTTAGGGAACTGAATAAAATCACGATTTTTACTTGCTGCATAAAATCCAACTACATCATCTTCATTGATTTTACTGTATATCTCAAAATGCTCATACAGTTCGTCCTGGTTTTTCTTTTTAAAGTCTGCAGCACTGGATGTTTCGGTAAACAGTTTGACTGCGTTCTCCTTATTCAAAAGCTTTTGCTCGATCATGTCATTCAGCTCATTGACTCTTGCGTTGGCTCCGTACATGATTTCATGATCTAATTCTTCTTTGGCAATCTGATATGAAATCGTACTGAGTGTAATGATAGGCAAGACGAGAACAAGTGTGAATGAAATAATCAGCCTTTTAGAAATCGATGGTTTTTTCAACCATTTTATGATACTTTTCATGTTTTTCCTCCTTTTAAACGTTATGTTTTATATCGGACAGCTTCATATTATTTTCATGTTTTTCAAATAAAAAGGATGCCTTTTTGTTTATTTTCACAAATTGATTCCTTGCCCAAGCATCCCGCATACGCTAATACAAAAGGGGGCGCTTTTCATATGATTATCCTTTCAGGACAGCCAGTGACAAATGAGCAGCTGGCATCGTTTCAGCTAGAAGGACAAAAGCGGATCATTTTGATGCAATTACAAGCCTCAAATGATACGTTCCGTTATAGGCAGGCATCTGATTTGTTATTTGAGGTGACTTTACGATCGAATATCATGAATGCGGCAAGAGATTTGAACAAGAGCGGTGCCTCATTTGCTATCTTTCAAAGGTCCCGTGCGAATGACGCCTATTGGCGTGTATCAGAGGCCGGAGCGTTAGAACTGCGCTATCAAGTCGAGCCATCTACGGGGATTAAAGACATCTTTGAAAATGGCTCAAAATATGCCTTTGAATGTGCCACAGCGATTGTCATTGTGTTTTATATGGGAGTCCTGCAAACGGTAGGAGACGAGAAGTTCAATCGAAGACTTAGAAGTTTAACGCTGTATGACTGGCACTATGATACATTATCCATTTATACAGAGCGCGGAAATGATTTTATTTATGGGGATTGCCTATATTTCGAGAATCCAGAGTTTAGCTATCAACAGTCTCAATGGCGCGGAGAAAATGTGATTTACTTAGGGGAAGATCAATATTATGGGCATGGGCTTGGGATCTTAACAGCTGCAGAGATTATCGATAAATTAAATGCCAGAAGACGGCCAGGGGCTGTTCAGTCCGCTTATTTACTGCCGCAGACTACTAGAATGGATGTTATTTATCTCAGGCAAATGTTTGGTAGCTAAAAAGGGCCTCTTGTCTATAGGTTATGACAAGGGGCCTTTGTATGCCTTGCGTTTGCGGTAATCATGGAGCGTGCCAAGCATTGTGTTTGCTAGGATTTCCATTTCTTCTAGATCGTTTCTTGTGACTGGAGGGTCGTGCTGATTCCATTTGACATAACGAACGAAATAGTAATGACGAATGGGGGTAAGGACGGCAGGGGAGTGCGGAAAATCATCAAATAGAAATTCAATTTGTCCTTTTTTCCGATATGAATGTTTTAAGATTTCCATCCTGTCACACCACCCATTATCAAATTATATCTGCGTGAGTTCATGCATGATTTCTTCAACGGTTAAAATGGAATGAATACGGCCAACCCCCTGACCTGCCCAAAGAGCCATTTGTTCTCGGTTTCCTGCAGCAGCTGCCGCTTTTCGCATCGGTGTTGTCCATACGTGCTGTATGGGATAGGGAAGAACCCGGTCTTCATTTCGTCTTTCTTCCTCCATCCACTGATTGACAATACCTCTTGCTTTTTTTCCAGAGAAAAGCCGTGTCATCGCTGTTTCACTGCCTTCTGCCTGTAACAGCGCCTTTTTGTACACATCTGCCGCAGCACTTTCTTGACTCGCTAAAAATCGTGTCCCTATTTGAACCGCATCTGCTCCAAGTGCTAGTGCTGCTTTCATAGTGGTCCGGTCTGTGATCCCTCCAGCGGCGATCAATGGGATATGACAGACAGACTTGACATCAGTGATCAGGCAGAAAAGTCCCTGCAGAGCATCTCCCTTTGAAGGTAAGAAGGTGCCTCGGTGCCCTCCTGCTTCGCTTCCTTGAAGAACAATGGCATCCATTCCTTTTTCTTCTAAAAGCAGTGCTTCTTTTTTTGTTGTAGCTGTTCCAATGAGAAAGATCCCCTTTTGTTTCAGATGATGAATTGTTTGTTCATTTGGACAGGCAAATGTAAACGACACAGCTGGGACTTCTTCTTCTTGAAGAATGTTGATTTTTTGTTCATAGTCCTTCCATAATTCTTCTTCTCTAGGGATCATCTGTGCTTCTTGTATGACAGGCAGCCGGTCTGTCCAAAATGATACATCTTCTGTTTTCGTTTCTGAAATGGGTTCAGGGACAAACACATTCACTTGAAATGGACGAGATGTCAGCTGTTTGACCTGTCTGATTTGCTGCCTCATCTTTTCTGGCTGTACATAACCACTTGCTAAGCTACCGAGACCGCCATATTGTGAAACAGCGGCGACAAGCTGCGGCGTCACCGCTCCTCCTGCCATTGGTGCTTGAATGATGCCATGTTCAATTTGAAGTAACGCTGTGAATTCTCCCATCTTCTCCCCCGCCCTTACTCGTTAGATGACACCTGTACATAAAAGTGACGATGTCTCGGTCCGTCAAACTCACAAAAATAGATTCCCTGCCACGTTCCAAGCACAAGATCACCATGATGGACAAGAACGTGCTGAGATGCTCCCATATAACTAGCTTTCATATGCGCTGCTGTATTGCCTTCCATATGACGATCTTTTGAATGTTCCCACGGAAAGACTTCGTCAAGCCGGCGCAGCATATCTCGTTTGACGTCTGGGTCGGCATTTTCATTAATGGTGATTCCAGCCGTCGTATGTGGACAATAGACCATAACCGTTCCGTTTTGAATTCCAGTTTCCCGGACATATTGCTGAACTTCATGGGTAATGTCTATCATGTCATCGTGTTTGTCTGTTTGTACGTTGATTTTTTTCATTTCTCTGCTCCTTTTGATCATGTCTATAAAACCATACCCTTTTTATGTGAAACCAATCACTGCCGGTTGGCAGAAACAAATCTTCTTACCTAAAGTTTACCAAGCAAAAAAACCTCGTCAATAGCTCCGAGGTTTTTAGGAAAAGTGAACCTTTTTTACTTCTATGGTTCGAATATGATGATCTTCTGCATCGACAATTTTAAATTCACAGCCTTCTGCTTCAATGATATCTCCAATGTCAAAATCAATTTTATGCGTCATCATCCAGCCGGCAATTGTATCAACATCATCATTTTCAATCGCTAAATCCAATAAATCATTTACTTCATCGATCAAGGCTTTTCCATCCATGACATAGTGGAAGTCACCTTTTTTCACAATATGCGGGGTCTCATCTTGATCATATTCATCTCGAATCTCGCCCACAATTTCTTCTAATATGTCTTCAACTGTGACGAGACCTGCTGTTCCGCCGTATTCATCTACAAGCACCGACATATGAATCCGTTCCTTTTGCATCAAAATCAGCAGTTCTTGAACCGGTGTACTTTCAATGACACGAATGACAGGGCGCATTAAGTCTTCAATGGACACCTCTTGATTGAGAAAACTTGCTTTAAATACGTCTTTGCTATTGATCACACCAATGACATGATCTTTGTCTTCTTTAATGACAGGATAACGTGTATACCTTTCGTTCAGCATATAATGCGTCACGTCTTCCAGGCTCTGTTCAATTTCAATGGCAGAGATTTCTGTGCGCGGGATCATGATCTCTCTCGCCACTCGGTTATCAAATTCAAATATTTTATTGACATATTTGTATTCAGATTGGTTGATCTCGCCCTTTTCGTAGCTTTCAGAAAGGATGAGACGCAATTCTTCCTCACTGATCGCCACTTCATGTTCTTTGACAGAATGAAAACCAAATAATTTCACAATGCCTCGTGCAGCCCCATTTAATGCTTTAATAAACGGGTACATGACTTTATAGAAAAAAATAAGAGGTTTTGCCGTCACAAGACTGACGGCTTCTGCCTTTTGAATGGCAATCGTTTTGGGAGCAAGTTCCCCAACGACAACATGCAAAAACGTAATGATCACAAAGGCAATGATAAACGATATGATGTCTGTCAAAGCGGAATGAAGCCCTGCCTTTTCAAAAAGCGGATGCAGGAAATGTTCCACTGTCGGCTCCCCTAACCACCCTAAGCCTAATGCCGTGATGGTAATACCAAGCTGACAGGCAGATAAATATTCATCAAGGTTGGTTGTCAGTTTCTGAACATGAATGGCTCTCTTATCACCGCTTTCAATCAGCTGATTGATTTTTGAGCCTCTAATTTTCACAATCGCAAATTCAGTGACAACAAAAAATGCTGTCGCAGCAATGAGTAATAGGACTAAAAATACGTTTAAAATATACAAAAAAACCCTTACCTAACACGGGTAAGGGCTCACCTCCTCTGGCGTCAATTAATCATTACGGCCATTTAGGAAGATCATTACAAAACGGAGCAATTCAAACAGGGAGACAAGGGCCGCTGCTACGTACGTAAGAGCTGCAGCATTTAACACCTTGTTCACGCCTCTTTCTTCACTGCTTCTAATGATTCCTTCTGAAACAATGATATTCTTTGCACGAGAACTTGCGTTAAACTCAACAGGCAATGTCACTAGCTGAAAGAACACAGCAGCTGAGAACAAAACGATCCCAAGCCCGATTAAGTTAAGGCTGCCGAGCAATAATCCACCTAGGAAAAGAAGCGGGGCAACACCAGATGCAAAGTTCACGACAGGGAAGATCTTATGTCTCAAGACAAGCGCACCATAGGATTCCTGATGCTGCAAGGCATGTCCAACCTCGTGTGATGCGACTGAAATGGCCGAAATGGAATGGCCATAATACACTGGTTCAGATAAACGAACCACACGCTGCGTCGGGTCGTAATGATCAGTCAAAGTTCCTCTTACCGGTTCAACGGGTACGTCGTATAACCCGTTGCGATCTAAAATATATCGAGCGGTTTCAGCACCTGTTTTCATACTGGCAGCTTCAACCTTTGAATACTTTTCAAAATTATTCTTTACTTTAAATTGTGCCCAAAAAGACAATCCCAATGCGGCAAATGTTAAAAAATAAAAAAACAGCATGCTCATCAGCTTCCTTTTTATTTTATATATTTATTTACAATTTTAATGACTTTTATGTAACGTGTACAGCAAAAAGCACTAGGTCTTTTTAAGGGGAATCACTACACCAATGAAAAAGAAGAACATTCCGATGCATGCTGTATAAAATGTCACCGTTCCATATAGGTCTTGAAAAAAACGAAGCCACGAGAAATCATTCATGAAATGGTTCACCGCATTTAAATCAAACACGAGTAAAATCACCGCAGATGATAAAAAGTGTGCGCCGATAAAAAGAAGTACGGTCTTTTGAACAAACGACATTCGCATTCCCTCCTTCTTCTCTCTTATTTTAAGATATGGGTTCTATTTCAATACATGACGATGATGAAAAATTGTTTCCTAATCGGGCATACTGACATTAGCAGTCTCCCTGAAAGGACGAGTTCGATGAAATCAAACCGTATCTTCATTACCTGGCTAAGATGGCCTCTTTATGTTCGCATTGCGATCATCATCTGTTTCTTGCTTCTCTTTTTTGGACAATTAATCGTCATACTTGAACCAAAGCAGTATCATACGATCTTTGATGGGATCTGGTGGGCTCTCATTACAGTCGCGACGGTAGGCTATGGTGATTTTGTGCCGCAAACCATGCCCGGACAAATCGCAGGTATGGCGCTGATTCTGATCGGGGCAAGCTTTGTAACGGCTTATTTTGCCACGCTTGCTGCCGCTGTATTTAGCAAACAGCACCATTATGTAGAGGGGAAGGTGACTTTCAAGGGGAAGGGACATCTCATCATTGTCGGCTGGAATGAGAAAACGAACAAACTGCTTCAATCGTTTCAAACCATTGATCCCGCCATGCCGATTGTACTCATTGATGATTCCTTAAAGGAAGGACCTCTTTTAGAGAATGTTCATTTTATTAAAGGCCATGGTACAGAGGATGCCACACTTCGCAGAGCAAATATTATGAGTGCTGATACATTGATGATTACCGCCGACCAGCATGAAAATGAAGTGACGGCTGATATGCAGAGTGTCTTAACCTTGCTTGCGGCAAAAGGATTAAATCCTTCGTTATATTGTTTAATTGAAATTTTAACCGATCGCTATGTGAAAAATGCTGAGCGGGCTGGAGCCAATCAAGTCATCCACACTTCTGATGCCGTGAATCATTTAATGGTGGAGCATTTTCTTTTAAAAGAACAGCTCATGGCGTTAAAAATCAAAAGAAACATGACCCTCCATAAACAGATCACCATCATTCCAGTACCGGCTTCATTAGCTGGAGAGACATTCTTAACGGCACTTCATCACTTTCTAGAGCACCATGTCATCATTGTAGGCGTACAAAAAAAAGAAGGACCCATGATGAATCCTCCTTTTGGATATGAGCTTCATCCAGAGGATGAGCTGATCAGCTTTTAAAGCAGTGCATCTTCTAATTCTTTGACGAGTGAAAAGCCAATTTCGGCATAAGCCTTTGACACATCTCCGTCTTTCTCTTTCGGTTCTTGGAATTGGTTAAAAGATGCCCCTACATTTCCAACCATCGCATGGTCATCTAATTTATCTTGATAGACATGCTTTAAGAGAAATGGATGTCCCATTTTCACCACAACGCCTGGCTGATCCAGCTGTCCTTTCTCGGCTGTAAACGGAACTCTGAGAAAGGTATAGCCGTCACGGTTGTCAATTTTATAATCAAAATATCCATGATCATAATCCCAATTCCCATTAATGACATATCCGAGCGGCTTCATGTTTTCTTCTAAATGGTACAGTGAAAAGCTTTCACCAGTTAGCCTAGATGGTACATGAATCATACAGAACCCTCCTTTTTGTATAGGGTTCGTTAAAGAGAGGAATTCATACATTTGCCTTTCGTGATTTGCACATTGTTTGTAAAAGCAGCATCAAATAAGGCCTGGCTGGATGATGCATTTGTCTCGTTTGCACTGCCCGCTCCTGATGTTTCTTTCGTAGCACTCATTGGACAAATCCGCCCAACATTCCCAAAGTTAACGATGGCCTGCCCTGAAATGTCATGGATATAAATATGATTTGTTCTCATCGCTTCATCAACCTCCTCCATTGATTATTCTATGTACAGAGCTTAGGGAGGCTTGCACTGACACCATGAGAACATAAAAAAAGGCACACCTTATGAAAAGATGTGCCTTTTATTCTTATGATTGTTTGAGACGGCTCTCAAGTTCTGCCTTTTTCTCTTCGAAGCCCGGTTTTCCTAATAAAGCAAACATGTTCACTTTATACGCTTCTACTCCAGGCTGGTCGAATGGATTGACGCCTAGTAAATAACCAGACATCGCACATGCTTTTTCGAAGAAGTACACGAGATATCCGAATGTATAAGCATCCATTTCAGGAATCGTCACAATCAGGTTCGGTACTTTTCCATCCGTATGAGCAAGCATTGTGCCTTCAAATGCTTTTTTATTGACGAAATCAACCGTTTTTCCTGCAAGATAGTTTAACCCATCAAGGTCTTGTTCTTCTGCTTCGATGACAAGTTCATGTCGTGGCTTGTCTACATTCACGATGGTTTCAAACAAGTCTCTTCTTCCTTCTTGTACATATTGACCAAGTGAATGAAGATCCGTTGAGAAGTTGGCAGATGAAGGATAGATTCCTTTTTCATCTTTTCCTTCACTTTCTCCGAATAACTGCTTCCACCATTCTGCAAAGTATTGTAAGCCTGGCTCATAGTTAATCAGCATTTCAATTGTCCGTCCTTTATTGTAAAGAACATTACGGACAACCGCATATTGATAAGCCGCATTTTCTGAGAGCTCAGATGAAGCGAAGTCTTCACTTGCTTTCGCAGCACCTTCCATCATTTGATCAATGTCTGCACCGCTTACAGCGATTGGCAATAGACCAACTGCTGTTAAGACGGAATAGCGTCCGCCGACGTCATCAGGGATGATAAATGATTCATAGCCTTCTTCAGTTGCTAATGTTTTGAGTGCCCCGCGTGCCTTGTCAGTTGTCGCATAGATGCGTTTTTTCGCTTCTTCAGCACCATATTTTTCGATAAGGAGCTTTTTAAAGATACGGAACGCAATGGCTGGCTCTGTTGTTGTACCAGATTTTGAAATCACATTAATGGAGAAATCGGCATCTTCTAGCAGATCCATTACATCTGTTAAATAAGAAGAACTGATGTTGTTTCCAATAAAGATGATTTGCGGTGTTTTGCGTTTGCCTTTTGGCAAACTATTATAGAAAGAATGGTTTAAAAACTCAATGGCCGCACGTGCGCCAAGATAAGAACCACCAATTCCAACAACGAGTAATACATCAGAATCAGATTTAATCTTTTCTGCACTTTTTTGAATGCGGGCAAATTCTTCGCGATCATATTGCTTCGGTAAGTCAACCCAGCCTAAATAATCACTGCCAGTACCCGTTTGTTCATGAATATTATGATGGGCCACCTTCACAAAATCTTTTAAATATGTAAGCTCATGTTCTTGAAAGAAAGGTAACGCTTTCGAGTAGTCAAATTGAATATGTGTCATCGCTTGTAAGCCCTCCATTACGTTAGTTCTGTCCCTTTCACTTTAGCGGAACTAGCTATTGAAATCAAGTGATCGTCATTGATGCAGCAAAAAGCCGCTCCTCATGAAGAGAAGCGGCCATCCAAATTATAGAGAAGCTTTCAAAATCGCTAAAATGTCATCACGGCCAAGTTTCATAAAGTTACCAAAACCACCATATTCCATTTCTTTTGCTGCGATGTCAGCAATTTTGTCCAGTTGATCTTCACCAATATCATAATCCGCTAAACGACTCGGTGCACCGAGGCTTGTCCAGAAGGCTGACAGCTTGTCGATTCCTTCTAATGCGATGTCACGATCCGATTTTCCTTCTGTCTCAATGTCAAACATGTTCAACATGAGGTTTTTAAAACGTTCGACATTATGATCGAGTGTATGACGCATCCAGTTTGGGAAGAGGATCGCAAGTCCACCTGCATGCGGTATGTCATAGACTGCTGATACTGCATGCTCAATCGTATGAGATGCCCAGTCTCCAAAATAGCCCATTTGCAGCGTGCCATTTAAAGCAATCGTTCCTGCATAAAGGATGGTTTCACGGTGCTCATAGTTTTGTAAGTCTTCAAGTAGCTTTGGTGCTGTCTCGATGACTGTTTGAAGAACAGCAAAACACATCCGATCTTGTAGAGGCGTATTTTTGACATTATGGAAGTATTGTTCAAATACATGGCTCATCATATCAACCATGCCATACACCGTCTGATTCTCTGGCACAGAATATGTGTGCTCAGGATCTAAAATTGAAAAAGCAGGGTGCGTGACTGAACTGCCCCACACGTATTTTTCATTTGTTTCCCAGTTCGTGATCACAGAATCCGGGTTCATTTCTGAGCCTGTCGCTGCAAGTGTCAATACTGTGCCAAATGGCAGTGCTTTTTGAGCGGTCGTTTTCTTTGAAATAATATCCCAAACATTCCCGTCATATTCAGCTCCAGCTGCAATGGCTTTTGTACAGTCGATGACACTTCCCCCACCAACTGCTAATAAGAAATCAATGTTCTCATTTTGGCAAATGTCGATCCCTTTTTGCACTGTAGTGAGACGAGGGTTCGGTTCAACTCCTGACAGTTCAAATACGTCAGCCTCTGCTTCATTTAAAGCGCTGATGACCTTATCATAAAGACCATTTTTCTTAATACTGCCTCCACCATATACAAGAAGCACTCGCTTTCCATAACGAGCGAGTTCGCTTTTTAGTCCGTCTAGTTGTCCTTTTCCAAACATTAATTTCGTTGGATTATAGTAAATAAAGTTCTCCATCTGTTCTACATCTCCTTAAAACATATATATCCAAAAACATGAAAGACTACTGTAACATATGTACATGCAGAACTCAAAAAAGATAACTGCTTAAAAGCAGCTATCTTTTCCATGTTCGATTATAAAGAAGCGTTTAGAATAGCTAGAACATCTTCTTTGTTCAGCTTTTTAAATTGGCCAAATTCACCACGTGCCATTGCACGGTCTGCAATCAAATCAATTTTCTCATCGTTGATGTCATAGTCAGCTAAACGGTTTGGTGCTCCTAAACTTGTCCAAAAAGCAGAAAGTTTTTCGATTCCTTCTAAGCCAACTTCTTCGTCTGTTTTGCCCGCAGGGTCTACATCGAATACACGCACTGCTAATTGCTTGAAGCGACCTGGGTTTTCTTGAATGACATGTTTCATCCAGTTCGGGAACAAGATCGCAAGTCCGCCTGCATGAGGGATGTCATACACCGCGGATACCGCATGCTCAATATTGTGAGATGCCCAGTCTCCGCGTGCGCCCATTGAAAGCATTCCATTCAGTGCAATGGTGCCTGTGAATAAAATCGTTTCACGAAGCTCATAGTTTTCCAAATCATTGATCAGCTTTGGTGCTGTTTCAATGACCGTACGAAGAAGTCCTTCACACATACGATCTTGGTAAGGTGTATTCTCCGTGTGATGGAAATATTGTTCAAACACGTGAGACATCATGTCGACCATGCCATAAATCGTATGGTTTTTTGGCACAGTAAATGTATTGACTGGGTCAAGAATAGAGAATTTAGGGAAGACAGCTGGACTGCCCCATCCGTATTTCTCATTTGTTTCCCAGTTTGTGATGACGGAGCCAGAGTTCATTTCAGAACCTGTCGCGGCAAGTGTTAATACTGTACCAAATGGGATGGCTTCCATTGGGACATGCTTACGAGTGACGATATCCCAAGCATCTCCATCGTATTTCGCACCAGCTGCGATCGCTTTGGTTGCGTCAATGACACTACCGCCGCCGACTGCCAAAATAAAATCAATTTGGTTCTCTTTGCAAAGCTCAACCCCTTTTCTAACTGTTGTTAAGCGCGGGTTTGGCTCAACACCAGCAAGCTCAGTGATTGCAGCTCCTGATTCTTTTAAAATGCTGACAACTTGGTCATAAAGGCCATTTCGTTTAATGCTGCCTCCACCATATACAAGCAATACGTTTTTTCCGTAGTGTTTTAGTTCATCTGAAAGGGCTGATACTTCTCCCTTTCCAAAAATTAATTTCGTTGGGTTCCAATAAGTAAATCGATCCATGTGATCTCCTCCTCGCGCTACATTATGCGCCTCTTTCATTCCAAAAGTAAAGTAATTTGCTTTCATCCATTTTCTTACGCATAGTTTGGCTAAAAATCTGCAAAATATAAATGTATTGATACTGTAGCGAAAGGAGGAATCACGATGAGTGCTATTCAGCGTATTGCCCTCGTGCTCACGATTATCGGTGCTATTAACTGGGGACTAATCGGCTTTTTTCAATTTGACTTAGTAGCAGCGATCTTTGGCGGTCAAGGTGCTGCATTATCACGTATTATTTATGGTCTTGTTGGAATTGCAGGCCTTGTCAATCTTGGTCTGTTGTTCAAACCTAGTGAAGAAGCTGTCCGCCGTGACGAGCCAAATCCAGAGGTCCGCTAATAATGAAAAAGACATAAAAAAAGACTGCCTATGAGGCAGCCTAAGGCACCGTTTGAAGCGGTGCTTTTTTTATTTCTTGATAAGGTCTTTACGGTTTGATTGCTCAATCCACTCTTCAAGTTTATCTTTCAGTGTATTGAAACCTTGTGGTGCAGCAGCTTCTTCTTTCACTTGCTGTGGTCTTTGTTTCTTTGGTTTGCTTTCTTTTCTTTCAGGTGCTTCTTGCGTTGCACGGATAGAAAGGCTGATTTTACCAGCATTTTCATCAACAGAAAGAACTTTCACTTGTACTTCGTCACCAATTGAAAGGTGCTCGTTGATGTCTTTTACAAAACCGTGTGTCACTTCAGAAATGTGCACAAGCCCTTGAGTTTCTTCATCTAATGCAACAAACGCACCATACGCTTGTAATCCTGTTACTTTACCAGTGTAAACACTGCCTACTTCAAACTTTGTCGCCATGATAACAACTCCTAAATAAATGTTTTAATATTCGTTTATACGCAATTAAAAACTATATCACAGAACGGTCTTTTACGCAAAATATTTTTTAATTGGGTTTAGATCCGTTCAAAAGGGGGAATACCTGAAAACAAGAATGCTTTCTAGTATTCCCCCCCTAATTTGAGAGGCATGAGTCCAGTTGGATTGATGCCTTTTTTTATTTTAAGATAGCAGGTGCCTCTTCTTGCACTTGTCTATTCTGCAAAAAACGCTGGATTCTTGAAAGTGATTCCTGCAAGTGATCGAGTGATGACGCATATGAACAACGAATATGTCCTTCACCACTTGGGCCGAATACATTTCCAGGGACAACTGCTACTTTCTCGCTAAGCAGCAGCTCCTCGGCAAATTGTTCTGAAGTCATGCCTGTGCTTTTAATGGACGGGAAAGCGTAAAACGCTCCGTTTGGCTGGTGGCAAGTGAGTCCAAGTTCATTGAGAGAGCCGACAAACAAATTACGGCGTCTTCTGTAGCTTTTCTTCATTTTCTCCACATCTTCAAGTCCATTTTTTAATGCTTCTTCTGCAGCATATTGTGCCATAGCTGGTGCACACATCATAGAATATTGATGTATTTTCAGCATGGCATCACGGAGGACTGGCGGTGCTGCCACATAGCCTAAGCGCCACCCCGTCATAGCGAACCCTTTGGAAAAGCCTGAAATCAAAATCGTTCTTTCCTTCATATCTTGAATCGCCGCGACACTCGTAAAAGCTTCATCGTACGTCAGCTCAGCATAAATCTCATCTGTGATGATTAAAAGATCATGCTCCTTTGCAAACTGAGCAATATCTTCAAGCTCTTCTTTCGAGTAAACAGACCCTGTTGGGTTTGATGGAGAGCATAGCAAGATGGCTTTTGTTTTCGGCGTCAGCTTCGTACGAAGATCAGCAGAATCGGCTTTAAAATCTTTTTCAGCCGATGTACTTAAATAAACCGGTACACCGCCCGCAAGTGTCGTCAGAGCCCCATATGCGACGAAACAAGGCTCTGGGATGATTACTTCGTCCCCGTTGTTTAAAATGGCGCGAAAGGCCAAATCAAGCGCCTGGCTGCCGCCAACCGTAATAATGAGTTCTTCTTCAGGACTGTACTCAATGTGAAACCGCTTATATAAATAATGGCTCAATTCTTTTCGCAAAGAGAGCAGCCCAGCATTTGCTGTATAAGAGGTCAGTCCTTGTTCTAAAGACATAATACTGGCTTCTCTCACATTCCAAGCTGTCACGAAATCCGGTTCGCCGACCCCGAGGGAGATAACCCCTTCCATTGTGGCTGCCAAATCAAAGAATTTCCGAATACCTGACGGCTGAATGCTTTGTACCGTTTCAGATAAATAAGACTTTTTCATTTAAGGAGACACCACGATTCTTTTGTCATCGTCCCCTGTTTCAAAGACTTTCCCATCATGCTTATATCTTTTCAAAATAAAGTGGGTAGTGGTTGAAACAACAGAATCAAGTGTCGATAATTTTTCAGATACGAAGCGGGCGATATCAGACATGGATCTTCCTCTGATCACAACAGATAAATCATACACGCCTGACATTAAATACACGGACTCCACTTCTTGGAACCTGTAAATGCGTTCAGCAATTTCATCAAAACCGACGCCTCTTTTTGGAGTCACTTTCACATCAATCATCGCTGTAACGCCTTCGTGTCCGTCTACTTTTCGCCAGTCAATCATGGTCGAATAATCAATAATGACTTTTTGATCTTCGAGCTTTTGAATAATGGCTTCTGCTTCTTCTGATGTCACACCTGCCATTTTTGCAATTGTATTTAAATCGGCGCGGCTGTTTTCATCTAAAATCTCTAATATTTCAGTTTCTTTTTCGGTTAGTTTCATTGATTTCACACCTCTGATTGTAAAAAGCTAGTTTTAAAAAATCTTCTGAACATTATAGCACGTTTTTCCCATTATGCTAAGCAGGGAAAAGATTCTAATCGTAGCTTAAAATCCACTTTTTAGGGTACAATACAGTCACCTAACAGAGAGTGAGTATCAAATATCGGAGTTGATGAGTGTGGACATTGTACAGCCATCCTATATGAAAAGTAAATTCGGTTTAGATATCTATTACGAACACTATCCAAATGAAGGTAAGAAGACATTAATTTTGATTCACGGCCTCTTCTCATCTACCTTCAGCTATCGAAAGCTCATCCCGCTTCTGAAACAAGACTTCAATTTAATTGCGATTGATCTGCCTCCATTCGGGCAGTCCGAAAAATCGAATACGTTCATTTACAGCTATCGCAACATGGCAAAAATCATTATTGAACTAGCTGGTTATTTGCAGATTCAGCATGCGATCCTCGTGGGGCATTCCATGGGGGGACAAATTGCTTTATATGCTGCATCTGAGCGTCCCGACTTATTTGAAAAAGCTGTTCTTTTATGCAGTTCAGGGTATATGAATAAATCCAAAAAGTCGCTTGTTTACAGCACATATATTCCTTATTTTTATCTCTATTTAAAAAGAAAGTTGTTCAAGCAAGGTATTATGAAAAATTTAACCTCTGTTGTGCATGATCATTCGATTATTGATCAAGAGATGGTAGACGGATATTTAAAGCCTTTTTCAGATGACCAAATTTTTAGAGGTATTTTTCGTTTGATTCGGCATAGGGAAGGTGATTTAGCGTCAGATGTCTTAAAGAAAATGGAGACACCTGTCCTTCTGATTTGGGGGGAGGAAGACCGGATCGTTCCTATTCAAATTGGCGAAAGACTTCACAAAGATCTGCCGCATTCAACCTTTCACGCATTAAAAAAAACCGGGCACCTCATCCCTGAGGAAAATCCGGTCTTTGTGTCTGATCAAATTGGTCATTTCAGCCTGTCTTAAAACGAGCAGGAGCTACTTTCTCTTATGATAAAAAGCTGATTTGCGATATGCTGGCAGCTTTCCATCGGAAGAAGCTGATCAAATGAGTGATGGTAAATGGCTTGAATGTCTTTCGCGAAAGATAACGGGTCTTCTGCGTCGTATAAGGCACTGATGACGTCAGCAGGCTCCGTTTCGTAAAAGTCCTCTCCATACTGAAAAGGGTCCCATGCCTTAATGATTTGAATCATCTCTTCTACAGCTTGACTATCTTTCATGGGGATCACCGCTTATAATAAATTTTGTGATGTTTATTTTAGCACAACCAAGAATGGTTGAAAAACGGCTAGAGGTGGGTTTCATGAATTTCGACGAACAGATCATACGTAAAGGTTCAAAATCAGTCAAATGGGATCAAGCAGAGTCTTTATTCCTGACAACAGATGCGCTGCCAATGTGGGTAGCAGATATGGATTTTAAAGCGCCCCAAGTCGTGCTTGATGCTTTAAAAGAACGATTAGATCACGGCGTATTCGGATATGCATTTCAGGATCAGGATACGCAGCAAGCAGTAGCTGACTGGGTCAAAAGAAGACACGGTTGGACGATACAAACAGATGCCGTCACCTTCACACCAGGTATCGTGACAGCACTTAGTTTTGCGGTACAAGCCTTTACAGCTCCGAATGATGAAGTGGTCATTCAGTCACCGGTGTATACGCCCTTCTATCAAATGATTGAAAGAAACGGACGTATCGTCTCAACCAACCCTTTAAAAATAGAAAACAACCGTTACATGATGGATTTTGATGATTTAGAGAAGAAATTAAGCAGGCCAGAAGCAAAGCTGATGTTTCTTTGTCATCCGCATAATCCTTCAGGGAGAGCTTGGTCAAAAGAGGAATTAAAGCGTGTAGGAGATTTATGTGTACAGTACGGTGTCACCGTCGTGTCAGATGAAATTCATTCCGATCTGATGCTTTACGGGCAGCCGCATGTGCCTTTTGCCAGCCTTTCTGATGAGATAGCTAACATCACAGTAACGTGTATTGCACCGAGTAAAACATTTAATTTAGCTGGTCTTCAGGCATCTGCCATTATCATTTCTGATGAAGAAAAAAGAACCCTTTTCACCAATGAAGTGCAAAGAAATGGATTGTCTAAACTGAATGCCTTTGCGATTCCTGCCATGGAGGCGGCCTATCGCCACGGAGATGAGTGGCTTGATTCACTTGTTCTTTATCTCGAAAATAATATGAAGATCGCAATGGATTATATTGATGAATATCTGCCGATCATGCGTTATATGAAACCAGATGCTTCTTATCTATTGTGGCTGGATATTCGTGATTATGAGCTCACTCAAGCAGAATTGAAACGTAATCTGCTGAAAAAGGGCAAGGTCATACTAGAGCTCGGAAACGTATATGGGCACGAAGGAGACGGCTTTATTCGAATGAATCTAGGCTGTCCTGCCGGAACAGTGAAAGAAGGTCTGAAGCGCCTTCATCAAGCATTCACTCAATCATCCGAATAAAACCATTTCTATCAAAAGAACATCCTAACGGGTGTTCTTTTTAAAGAAAAAAACCCTCCTATTATCATATCTACTTTGTACATGAAATGATATAATGAGAGGAATTACAATTATTTACGAGGAGAGCATTTAAATGGAAATGTTCAAGGATTTTCTGCTCCATGTATCTTTTATTCTATTTCCAATCTTTTTATATCATGCACTATGGCTAAGCCGGACCCCTGCTCATTTCCCTAAAACGAATAAACTGCTCATCACCATATTTGCATCCATTTCATCAGCACTATGTATTATGTATCCAGTTGGTTCGATTTTAGATTTGCAGACTGGGCTTCAATCGATTCCCCTTGTACTGGCTATTTTATACGGGGGATATACCGCCGGAATCGTCGCTATCTTAGTTAGTTCAACCGTAAAGTTCGTGATGTATGGCTCTTTTTTATGGGTTGGATTGATTGTTGTACCGATTTACTTTCTCATTCCTTTCCTGCTTTACCGGAAATGGCGCCAATATTCTAAGCAGAGAAAGCTGTTATACGGAGTCATGATTGCGTTATCAAAAGGGATGTTTATTTACATTGGACTGCTTGTGGTCAGCTTAATAGAGTACAGCCCTGCATTCATTATGCAACAAAAGCTGCTCGAATTATTTTTCTCAACTCTTTACTACATATTCTTCCTTGTGCTGAGTATTTATTCCATTGAGTTTGTGAAAGAGAATGCGCAAATGAGAACACAGCTTGTCCAATCAGAGAAACTGACGATTGTGAGTGAACTTGCAGCAAGTGTCGCCCATGAAGTCCGCAATCCACTGACGGTGGTGAGAGGATTTATCCAACTGCTCTTTTCAAGTGACAATACGAAAGAGCCGTCAACCAATAAAGATTATAAAAATCTCGTTTTATCTGAACTTGACCGTGCGCAGGATATTATTACGAGCTATCTTGATATTGCGAAACAAAATTATTATCAAATTGAGTCTCTCAATTTATCTAAATTACTTGAAGAGTGTGCATCGCTGATGACATCCTATGCGAATTTTAAGTCGGTCACGATTCATCAATCGATTGAACCAGACTTATACATCCAAGGTGATGAAACGAAAATCAAACAAGTCATGATTAATTTAATCAAAAATGCAATTGAAGCAGCGCCCGAACACGAAGGTAAAATCGAACTGTTTGCTTCAAAAGAAAATCATCGAATCTGCCTTTATTTCGTTGATAACGGTGTAGGCATGTCAGAAAGCCAAATGAAAAAGCTTGGTGAACCCTATTACACATTGAAAAATAAAGGAACAGGGCTTGGGTTGACAGTGACATTTTCCATCATTGAAAATCATCATGGAACGATTCGTTTCAAAAGCTCATTGCAGTCTGGTACAACAGTCACCGTGAAGTTTCCTGAAGATACAAGAAGAAAATGATCAATCCATTTTTTTTGTCCTTTTTTCATCGATCTGCTCCTGCTTCTTAGAAGCACGAACGATCAGACGAAAGCAAATAAATGCAGCAGCAAAGAAAAGCACCGTCGTGATTGCCGCAGGGATATACTCCCTTTTATCTTCAGGAAAATACAGTAGAAAGAATATGATGAACGACATGTTCCGCTCTTCCCCCTTTTGCTCGTTTACTTCACTATATTGGCTAAAAGAAAGGAAATACCTTCTTATGCGAAGGAAATGGAGGAATTTCATATGACGGACATTCAGATTGGACAAATCGTGAAAGGTTTTTACAAAACAGGTGTTTACATTGGGGAAGTGACAGCCGTTAAACCATCTACTTATCTCGTTCAAGTAAAAGCGGTTTTAACACACCCCACTCAAGGTGACCTGCATCATCCAAAAGAAGCGGACGTACCTTTTTTTCAGGAAAGACGGGCTTTGGCCTTTAGGGAACAGACGAACATCCCTCATCATATGGTCAAGCCTTATGATGGCGACATACCTGATTATCAAGTATCACTGAAAGACGCCGTAGACAAATTGAAAAAAGGGCTCAGTGCGGATGATTCCAAGTGGGCTGAAAAATCAAGAGCGTGCCTCTCTTCTCTTGAAAAAGATTATTTTCCAGAAGACGCCCGCTAATCTGCCGAATCAAAAAAGTGAGAGAAGTCAATAAGTTCACCAATTTTGGTTGTTTGCGGATTTTCCACATAGGATCGATCTTTTTCAAAAAGGGTGAACAGCTGATAAGTGGTCATGGCATCATCAAGTGCTTTATGATGCTTACCAGCTCCTTCACTGCCGTACTCCTTAGCTGCTTTCCGAAGTCCTGTGAGTGTTCTATCCCCAAAAAAGGTTTTATATTCAAAAGCCAGATCCCTTTGATTCCCCTTAAAAGGAAAACCAATATGATTGAGCATACAGTTTTGCTTCAGTACCTTCATGTCCATATTTCCCCATGTGATAATCTCACAGTCTTCTCCCCCATCGAGTGACACGAGCTTCTCGATAAACGTCTCAAAAGAAATCCCGCTTTCTACATCCTGCTGCGTAATGCCAAGGAACGATTTACAGCGCTTTGTCAGCTTCGGGAACTTTTTCGGTTTGACATAGCTTGAGAATGTGTCTATGATCGTTTCATTTGATGCTTTAACGACACCGGCTTCAATGATTTCCGGGAAAAAATTTTGCGGATGATATTTCCCATCAGGCATCGTAAATTCAAAATCGACCACTAGCAGCGTCTTCTGTTCCATCAGTCTCACCCCACTTTCTCGTCTGTTTTCCATCCTGCTACTATTATATTAAGACGGACTTTGAAATCACTTCATTTTCGTGAAAATAATGCAGATTCACTATGCCCAACCTATTCATCAGATGAAAGATCGTTTATTTTCCTTTATAATTATTAAGGAACACGAAATAAATAAAGAAGGTGGTCTTTATCACAAACAGGAAGAAAAACTTGTACATCATGTGGTTTGTGAACTTTTTTGTATCTGCCAGCATTACAATGATCGTCCCTTTTTTATCACTTTACATAGAGTCTCTTGATAGCAGTTATTCGAATGAATTTGTTCAAAGATGGAGCGGCTATGTCTTTGGGGTTACGTTTTTAACAGCCTTTCTCATTTCTCCAATTTGGGGACGGATTGGTGACCGGCATGGCTATAAAAAGATTTTGCTCATTAACGGCATTGGGATTGCAACAAGCATTTTATTAATGGGGCTTGTTCAAACCGTTTATCAACTATTTGCGTTAAGGCTTTTCATGGGGCTTGTGACAGGCTTTATTTCGACTTCGATGGCACTGATTTCTGCACAGACCGAAAAGGCAACAGCCGGTAAGACCCTTGGTACGATGCAGATGAGTAATGTCGCCGGAGGATTATTCGGTCCATTAATGGGTGGATTTATGGCAGACAGTGTCGGATTCATTTATACATTTTTCTTAACAGCTGCTGTCATATATGTGTCAGCGATTGCCATTATCTTCGGTGTGAAAGAACAGCCGATCCGTTCAAAAGAAGCAAAACGGGTTTCTTACTCACGGAAGGACGTCCTTGTCCATATTTTCAAACAGCCTTTACTTGTCGTCACCATGCTTCTCACATTTATTACGCAAGTCGGGAACTTTAGTATTCAGCCGCTTTTAGCCTTGTACATTCATGATTTACACGGCCCAGTCAATCTTGCCTTTTATGCAGGGCTGGCGTTTTCTGCAACAGGGCTTGGCAATTTGCTGTTTACACGGAAATGGGGAGACCTTGGAGATCGTATTGGTCACGATAAGGTGCTGCTTGCCCTTCTCATCCTCTCCTCCATTTTATTCATCCCGCAAGCGATGGCAGATTCCTACGGGATGTTAGTGATCTTCCGTTTCTTATACGGGATGGCACTAGGCGGCATCATTCCTTGTACGACGGCCTATATTCGCATCAAAGCGCCTGCCTCTATGCAAGGAGAAGTGCTTGGTTACAATGTCAGCTTCCGCTTTCTTGGAAATGTCGTCGGACCCGTCATAGGCGGTATTGTGGCGAGTCATTACGGAATTCCAGCTGTCTTTTATGTCACCGCCGGCATTTTCCTTTTCGGGGCATTATTTTTATGGGCGGTCCGCTCACAATCAAAGACAAAAGAGAGGAGTGTCTGATCCATCATCAGATACTCTTTTCTTCTGTCTAAATGCCTTGTTTACTAGACTTCACGTCTATTCTTTTCTAAAAATAACCTTCTCGTAATCGCAAAAGAATGGTACGATATGGCTAGAAATCCGAAGAAAGTGAGTGACCTCATGTTTCGTGCAATCATTGGTTGGTTATTACTTGCTGCCCTCATCCCATTATTTGTTCTGACTTTTTATCTATCAAAGGAAGAAGCCGCAAGTGTAAAACCTGTTAACGAAGTGCTTGATCAAAAAATCAAGCTGGAGAAGGTAGACTTTTCCCAAAACAGTTATATGTATGATCGAGATGGTTCTCTTATCTCTGAGATCGTATCAAACGATGAGAACCGTGTTTTCGTGAAGTACGATAAAATTCCTGATTCCGTCAAGGAGCTGTTCCTCCGATCAGAGGACCGCAACTTTTATGACCATAAAGGCATTGACTTTATGGGCGTGATTCGTGCACTTGCCGCAAATGTGAAAAACCATGGCATTAGCCAAGGCGCTAGCACCATCACACAACAGTTATCCCGTAATTTATATTTAAGTCATGAACGTTCATTCAGCCGAAAGTTTACAGAACTGCTCTATTCCTATGAGCTCGAGCGAAAATTTACAAAAGAGGAAATTCTCGAAAGCTATTTAAATACGATTTATTTCAGTAACGGGGTTTACGGTGTCGGTTCTGCGGCTAATTACTATTTTGATAAGCCGCTTAGTTCTTTGACACTTGCACAGATGGCATTTATTTCTGCGATTCCTAACAACCCTACGCTGTATGACCCATTGAAACAATTCAAACATACAAAGAAACGCCAGGAACGGCTACTTGGTATTTTAGAAAAAGATGGTGTAATTACTAAGAAGCAATACAAAAAAGCGGTGAAAGAAAAAATCAGCTTGTCCTTAAGTGAAAAGAAAAATCTTTATCCTGACTATGTGACATATGCTAATGAAGAATTTACCGATCTGGTGTCTGATCAGGAAGGCTTTACAAAACGATTGAAAAAAGCCAAAACAGCTGGCGCAAAAAAAGCAATTCAAAAAGAATTATCAGAAAAGGTTGGTGCATTGCTTCAAGATGGTGTGAAGATTTATACAGCACTAGACCCTTCCTTACAACAAAGAGCGGTTTATCAGCTCAATGCACAATTGCCTTATCAAGGTGTGGAAGGCGGTTCAGCAGTCATTAACCACCAAACCCACCAAATCGTCGCACTTGCTGGCGGGAAGAATTATAAAAAGTTTGATTTCAACTACGCCTATCAAGCGCAAAGACAACCAGGTTCCGCAATTAAGCCGCTGTTAGATTATGGCCCTTATATTGATCAAACCGGTGCCACGGCATCAAGCAAAATCAGTGCCGGCAAGTTTTGCAGTAGCGGATATTGCCCGCAAAACTATAATCATAAAACGTATGGAACTGTAACACTTGAAACAGCCTTTAAGAATTCTTACAATACACCAGCGATTCGTATGCTTGATACAGTCGGTGTCAAAAAAGGCTTCAGCTATTTAGAAAAGTTTTCATTCGAACATATTGTCGCAGATGATTACCGCCTCCCTTCTGCACTTGGAGGATTTACAAAAGGCTTCTCGCCGCTAGAAATAACCGATGCATATACCGTGTTTGGCAATCAAGGTGCCTATACGCGAAATCACTCCATTACAAAGGTCACAGACTTAAACGGCAAAACCCTTTACAAGTGGAAAGAGTCGCCGAAGCAAATCTACTCTCAGCGTACAAATGAAACAATGCGCAAGCTGCTTGCATCTGTTGTGAAAAGTGGAACAGGGAAAAAGGCGAATTTCAATTCTCCTTACATTGGGGGAAAAACAGGGACATCCAATGACTACAAAGACATTTGGTTTGTTGGCTTGACAGATCAATACACAATGGGTGTATGGGTCGGAAGAGATAGAGGAACCGTTGAATCTATTTATAGTTCAAGCCCGCACTTACGTATTTGGAAACAAACTATGCAATACGCTAGATAAACAGGAGGTTTGATTGCAATGCATTCAACACAACCCTCTCACTTCATTTTATTTGACGGTGTCTGCAACGTGTGCAGTGGTGCTGTTCAGTTTATCATCAAGCGCGACCCGAATGAGCGGATGATGTTTGCTTCTTTACAATCAGATACAGGGCAGCGTGTTTTAAAAGAAAACAGCTTGCCTTTAGATGAGTTCAATTCATTCATTTATATTGAAAATGGGACCCTTTATATGAAGTCAACAGGCATCTTAAAAGCCGCACGGCATTTAAAAGGGATATACAGATGGAGCTATTTACTCCTCGCGATCCCTCGTCCAATCCGTGACTGGTTTTATCAGCTCATTGCAAAGAATCGCTATAAATGGTTTGGTCAAAAAACATCCTGTATGATGCCTACACCAGAAATTCAGAAGCGGTTTCTTCCATAAAAAAAGCATCCTCCATCATCGGAGGATGCTTTCTTTCGTCTGATTAAGCTGGCAGACTCGCCATCACACTGTTATAAAGCTTAATAAATAAGTACAAAATGCCAATCAAAAACGTGGCCCAAAACAGCAGATTAAACATCATAAACCCAATTAAATTCAGCATGGAAAGTGATTGATAAATGCGTACCACAACCCAGATAAAATAGACGAGACTTGCTAAAACAAAAAGCCCAACAAGCAAAATAAGCTGCTGCGTCAATAGAAATGCAAGTAAGCTGGCAAACAAATAGACAACCGATGCAATCCGAATTTTCTTTAAGTTCTCCCCTTCAGGGTCCTTTGCAAAAAAGAGCAGCGCCAACTCTAACACCGTATCTGCAATGAGTTTTAAAGCAGATAAAATCATAAAATAAACAAGTGCAAATGCGGCAAACAAAGCAAGACGAATGCCCTGTTCAGAGAAAAATTCCAGCATTCCTTTTAAAATCCCTGCTTGGGTCAAGAAGTCAGTCGTGATACCTACTGTAAAAATAGAAAAGGCAGAGCTGAATAGCAAAATCGAAATCAGCGGAAAATATCCAGTCAAATATGTATTTTTCATAAATAGATCCTTTCTCATAAGCTCATTTTTATTATGGCTCACTTAAAACGGATTGACAAGATGCTTTCCAAGTAAACTGGAATCTAAATCAAATTTGTGATTTTGCACGTACATTCCTTCACAAACTTACATTTTCCCGTTAAAGTATTACTATTACGAAAAAATTGCACGTTAGGGGTATACTCGTGAAAAAAACTTTAAGACTACAAACACGGCTGACGATCTTTGTCTGTATTGTTGTCCTGATCTCCCTCTGTATCACATTCTTTACGATCTGGTCAGAAACAGCCAAAAATATTCATCAGCAGGAACGTGATATCGCCCTCTCCACTGCCAAAATGGTCGCAGAGGCTCCGATCACAGCGAAATCATTGGAAAAAGATCAATCATATACAGCACTACGGAAATATACAACCAATGTGCAGCGTATCACCAAAACCGAATTCGTTGTCGTCATGGATATGAACGGTATCCGCAAAACACATCCAAATCCGCAAAAGATTGGGAAGCGATTTGCTGGCGGTGATGAAAAACCGGCATTACAGGGTAAAGAACATATTAGTACCGCATCTGGAACACTTGGCAAGTCCATGCGTGCCTTTGTTCCTGTTTATAACCAAGATGGCAAGCAGCTCGGGGCTGTGGCAGTTGGGATTACATTAAAGGAAATTGATTTAATTATTCATCAAAGCCTGCTCCCGCTCTACTTTGTCACATCGCTTAGCCTTTTATCTGGCATGATCGGCGCACTCATTGTGGCACGTAAAGTAAAGAAGATTATGTTTGGACTAGAGCCAGATGAAATTGCCACCTTATTAAAAGAACGAAGCGCTATGCTAGAGTCAACAAAAGAAGGCATTCTTGCCGTCGATCAGCACGGTAAAATCAAGCTGGCAAATGCAGAAGCTAAACGTCTTTTTCATAATATGGGCATTATGGTTGACCCTAGAGAACAAGATGTACAGGCCCTTCTTCCTTCAAGCGGCTTAAAGCAAGTAATCGAAACACGGAAACCGCTGCTTGATCGCGATGTCAGAATGAACGGACTGGAGCTGGTCTTTAATGAGGTGCCGATTACGGTAAAAGGAGAAATTGTCGGAGCGATCGCAACCTTCCGTGACAAAACAGAAGTCAAACATCTGGCTGAGCAGCTGAGCGGGGTGAAGATGTATGCCAATGCGCTTCGTGCCCAGTCACACGAATTTATGAACAAGCTCCATGTCATTTTAGGATTGGTTCAGCTGAAGAACTATGATGACCTTGGCACCTATATTAAAGATATTGCGATTTATCAGCAGACAGAAACAAATGAAATCATCAACCATGTGAAAAACTCTGTCTTAGCCGGGTTTTTACTAGGAAAACAAAGCTACATCAGAGAACAAGGCGCAGCTTTAGAAGTCAATTGCAGTACACAGGTACCAAACTCGGAGGACCCAGCAGTCACACATGACCTTATTACGGTCATCGGTAATCTGTTAAATAACGCACTCGATGCCGTTTCTCATACAGAGAACAAAAATATCTCCATCTCATTCAGATATGTCCAAGAGCAGCTTCATATTGAAATTACAGACACAGGTGTCGGTCTGACAAAAGAAGAACAGGACATCATGTTTGATCAAGGCTTTTCAACAAAAGGAGAAGACAGAGGTTTTGGCCTTTACTTTGTTGACCAAAGCATCAAAAAACTGAACGGACATATGATCGTCACAAGCGAAAAAGGAGAAGGAACGACCTTTAGTCTCCGTATTCCATATAAACAAAAGGAGGATTCACATGATTAATGTGTTGATCGTAGAAGATGACCCAATGGTCGGGGAGCTGAATAAACGCTACTTGACCCAAATAGAAGGATTTGAATTAAAAGGGATTGCCACCTCATTTCAAAAGGCACTAGACATCTTAAAATCAGAAATCATTCACCTTGTATTGCTTGATATTTATATGCCTGGACAAAATGGGCTCGCCCTATTATCAGAAATTCGTGAGCAAAAGCATTCCGTTGACGTCATCGTCATTTCAGCTGCAAATGAAGTGGATGTCGTACAGCAAACGATGCGAAACGGAGCTGTCGACTATTTAATCAAACCTTTTGAGTTCGAACGCTTCCAATCAGCACTGGCAGAATATAAAAGAAAACATGCCCTATACCAAACGATGAACAGCATCTCTCAAAATGATTTAGACGCGAAGCTTTTTCATAAAAAAGCAGAGGCGGAAAAAGTCCTGCTGCCAAAAGGCTTAACGAAGAGCACACTCAAACTCATCTGGACAAGCATTCAATCATTCGGTCAGCAGGCTTTCACGACCGAAGACCTAGCCAATCACACAGAAATCTCCCAAGTTTCGATTAGAAAATACTTGAAATTTCTTGAGGATATCGAAGTGGTTGATGTGGAGATGGCATACGGGACAATCGGCCGCCCTGTTTTCCAATATAAACTGAATACAAGCAACATGAATTTGATACAGCAATATCTTTAATTTGACACATCTGACCTTTCACAAAGGCCAGATGTTTTTTTATGGCATACGATGTCACAAACCCCTTGATATCAGCGGTTTCACTGTAGTAGAGCACATCATAAAAGCGGCATTATATCATATTTCAGCACATAAAAAGACATCGAATTTAGCCTTTTAACATTTTTTTTAAAATAAAACAAATTTCTATTTATTTATTCGATGGGAAATGATAAATTATGATTGATTAGTTCAACGAGATATAAGTCTGATGTCTTACATCTTCTCTCCTGTTTCCATCAATTTTAAAAGAATGCAGGATAAAATACCCTTTTCAGAAGGATAGGAGAAGGCAAGAGTCGGTCTTTTTTCGCGAGACTTTTCTGAAACTTTTAAATTTTATAGGGGGTTATGTTTTGAAGAAGCGCAAAATTGGACTTGCATTGTCCTTAGTCGTAGCAGCAGGAACCATCCTTGGAGCATGCGGCAACTCTGGCTCAAACAGCGGTGAAAACAAAAAAGATAAAGATCAATTCACTGTTGCAATGGTAACTGATGTCGGTGGTGTCGATGACAAATCGTTTAACCAATCTGCTTGGGAAGGTTTACAAGCATTTGGGAAAGACAACAATTTAACAAAAGGTAAAAGCGGCTTTGATTACTTACAATCTAAATCAGACGCTGACTATACAACAAACTTAAACACACTTGCTCGTGAGAAATTTGATTTGATTTACGGAATTGGTTTCTTAATGCAAGATTCTATTACTGAAATTGCGAATCAACGTAAGAAAAACCACTTTGCCATCGTTGATGCAGTTGTAAAAAAAGACAACGTAGCAAGCATTACATTTAACGAAAACGAAGGTTCATTCCTTGTAGGTGTTGCAGCGGCTCTTTCTACAAAATCAAACAAAATTGGTTTTGTTGGCGGCGTTGATTCTGAATTAATCAGAAAATTCGAAGTTGGTTTCCGTGCAGGCGTTGAAGCAGCTAATCCAAAAGCAAAAGTTGAAGTGAAATATGCTGGTGCATTCGATAAAGCAGACATCGGTAAAGCAACAGCTGAAAGTATGTACAAATCTGGCGTTGACGTCATTTACCACGCAGCAGGCGGAACTGGAACTGGTGTCTTCACAGAAGCGAAAAACCTGAAAAAAGCTGATCCTGACCGCAAAGTGTGGGTCATTGGTGTTGATAAAGACCAGTATGACGAAGGTAAAGTACCTGGAACAAAACAAAGTGTCACTCTTACTTCTATGATTAAGAAAGTAGACACAGCGGTACAAGACTTAACAACAAAAGCAAAAGAAGGTAAATTCCCTGGTGGCGAAGTCATCACGTACGGTCTGAAAGAAGGCGGCGTTGACATCTCTCCATCTCAAGAGAATCTTGATAAAGATGTATTGAAGAAAGTCGAAGAATGGAAACAAAAAATCATCAAGGGTGAAGTGAAAATCCCTGCAACACGTGATGAACTAAAAGATTTTAAAGCTTAATTTGTGCAAGGGGATAAGCACGCCTTATCCCCTTGCCTCTCCTTTACCTCCTCTTTATTCGTAAAAGGTGGTAAAAGAAAAGCTGCAGCCTTGTTTTGCAGCTTTTCTTTTGCTAGTTTTTATCTTCATCAGCACCCTAAAAAAGGAGCGGTTAAACCTGTGGATTATGTCATTGAAATGTTGAATATACGCAAAGAATTCCCTGGCATTGTAGCAAATGATAACATTACGCTGCAGCTAAAAAAGGGCGAAATTCATGCGCTGCTTGGTGAAAACGGCGCTGGAAAATCAACGCTTATGAACGTGCTTTTCGGACTGTATCAGCCTGAAAAAGGTGAAATCAAGGTACACGGAAAACCGGTTACAATCTCAAGTCCAAATGATGCAAGTGATTTAGGCATTGGAATGGTCCATCAGCATTTTATGCTAGTTGATACATTTACTGTGGCTGAAAACATCATTTTAGGAAAAGAGCCAAAGAAATTTGGAAAGATTGACAAAGAACAAGCCATTCAGCAAGTGCAGGAACTTTCTGACCGTTATGGACTGAAAATAGATCCTGCCGCTAAAGTATCTGACATCTCAGTCGGTATGCAGCAGCGAGCAGAAATCTTAAAAACACTATACCGCGGCGCTGACATCTTGATCTTCGACGAACCAACAGCCGTCTTAACACCTCAAGAAATAAAAGAACTCATACAAATTATGAAAAACTTAATCAATGAAGGCAAATCCATTATTTTAATTACCCACAAGCTTAAAGAAATTATGGATGCCTGTCATCGTGTGACCATTATCCGAAAAGGGCAAGGTATTCGTACACTTGATGTGGAACACACAAACAAAGACGAGCTTGCCAGTTTAATGGTCGGCCGCGAAGTCTCATTTAAAACAGACAAAAAAGCAGCCTCCCCTGCTGAAGAAGTCTTGCAAATTCAAGATCTCACTGTCAAAGATGCGCGAGGAATTGAAGCTGTGAAACAACTCAATTTATCAGTGAAAGCCGGTGAGATTGTCGGAATTGCGGGTGTAGACGGAAATGGTCAATCTGAATTAATTGAAGCCATTACAGGTCTGAAAAAATCAGAATCTGGCACGATCATGCTAAACGGGAAAGCCATTCAAAATCTCCCGCCTCGTAAGGTCACAGAATCTGGTATCGGACATATTCCTCAAGACCGTCATAAGCACGGACTTGTCCTTGATTTTTCAATTGGAGAAAATATTTCCTTACAAACGTATTATCAGCGTCCATATTCGAAGTTTGGCTTGATGAATATGAAAAATATTTATCAAAAAGCAAAACAAATCATTGCTGAATACGACGTACGGACGCCTAGTGAATATACAGAAGCACGTGCGCTATCAGGCGGTAACCAGCAAAAAGCCATTATTGGCCGTGAAGTGGACCGAAATCCTGATTTATTAATTGCCGCACAGCCGACACGTGGACTTGATGTCGGAGCCATTGAGTTTGTTCATAAACGTCTGATTGAACAAAGGGATTCAGGCAAAGCTGTTCTGCTCATCTCCTTTGAGCTTGATGAAATTATCAATGTCAGTGATAAGATTGCTGTTATTTTCGAAGGCAGCATTATTGCCATTGTGGATCCAAAAGAAACAACAGAGCAAGAACTTGGTCTGTTAATGGCTGGAAGTACGCAACAGGAAGTGGGGAAAGAAGCAAATGTCTAATCGCTTAACAAATCTGCTGATTCCGCTTATCGCCATTGTACTTGGTCTTTTCGTTGGGGCCATCATTATGCTGGCAAGCGGTTATAGTGTCATCGAAGGTTATAGCGCCCTTTGGAATGGCGTATTCGGTGAAACCTATTATATGGGAGAAACCATCCGACAAGTCACGCCTTATATTTTATCAGGACTTGCTGTTGCCTTTGCATTTCGGACAGGCCTCTTTAATATCGGGGTAGAAGGTCAAATGCTGATTGGCTGGGTAGCTGCTGTATGGATCGGCACAACTGTCCATGCCCCTATGTATATCCATTTGCCTCTTGCACTGATCACAGCAGCTGCTGCTGGTGCATTATGGGGCTTTATTCCCGGATTTTTAAAAGCTCGTTTTTACGTACATGAAGTCATTGTCACCATCATGATGAACTACATTGCCCTTCATGTCACAAATTATTTAATCTCAAATGTCTTAACAAACAATAAAGATAAAACAGAAAAAATTGATGCAACAGCTTCCCTTCGATCTGGTTTTTTTGAGCAGATCACTGATTTCTCTAGAATGCATAATGGGATTTTTGTTGCCATTATTGCGGCTGTTGTCATGTGGATTATTATCCAGAAAACCTCTAAAGGGTTTGAATTACGCGCAGTTGGGATGAACCAGCAGGCCTCTCATTATGCTGGGATGAACGTTCGACGCAACATCATTTATGCGATGCTCATTTCTGGTGCCTTTGCAGGTCTTGCAGGTGCGATGGAAGGACTCGGAACATTTGAATATGCTTCGATTAAAGGATCATTCACTGGCGTTGGTTTTGACGGAATCGCTGTTGCCTTATTAGGCGGAAATACAGCTGTTGGTGTCGTCTTAGCGGCATTATTGCTTGGTGGATTGAAAGTCGGTGCTTTAAACATGCCGCTTGAATCTGGCGTACCGACTGAGGTCGTTGATATTGTGATTGCGATCATTATTCTTTTCGTTGCCTCAAGCTATATCATCCGTCTTGTCATTCAACAATTGAAGAAAAAGGGGGGAAAATAAGTGGGATTTCTGCAAATTCTTGAAATCATCGTCCCAGCTACACTCGTTTATGCTGCACCACTTATTTTAACCGCTCTTGGAGGCGTCTTTTCAGAAAGATCAGGTGTCGTCAATATCGGTCTTGAAGGTTTGATGGTCGTCGGAGCATTTTCTAGTATTATCTTTAACTTAATGTTTGCTGATACGTTTGGTGCCTTGACCCCGTGGCTCGGTCTACTTGTTGGTATGGCCATTGGCGGCGTGTTCTCACTCATTCACGCTGTGGCCACGATTACGTTCAGAGCAGATCAAACGGTCAGTGGTGTTGCGATTAACATGCTTGCCCTTGGTGCTACGCTATTTGTTGTCAAACTGATTTATGGAAAAGCACAAACGGATAAAATCACAGAACCTTTCTATAAAGGAGATATTCCCCTTTTAAGTGACATTCCGATCATTGGTGATATTTTCTTTAAAGATGTGTATTATACGTCCATTCTCGCATTAGTTCTTGCGGTTGTCGCTTGGTTTGTTTTATTTAAAATGCCGTTTGGCTTGCGACTTCGTGCAGTCGGAGAGCATCCAATGGCAGCTGATACAATGGGAATCAAGGTATACCGAATGCGCTATATCGGCGTCTTCATTAGTGGTCTATTTGGCGGTCTTGGCGGAGCTGTGTATGCATCGACCATCGCTCTTGATTTCTCACACGCCACCATTACAGGACAAGGCTTCATTGCGTTAGCCGCCCTTGTTTTCGGGAAATGGCACCCATTTGGCGCTATGGGCGCTGCTTTATTCTTTGGATTTGCACAAAGCTTAAGCATCATTGGCTCTCTGCTTCCGCTGTTCCAAGATATCCCGAACGTGTACATGCTCATCGCACCATATGTGCTGACGATCCTAGCTCTTACTGGCTTCATTGGACGAGCAGACGCACCAAAAGCACTTGGTACCCCTTATTTAAAAGGAAAACGATAAATAAATACCATGTATGATCAATCCCCTGAAGGACAAACTATCTTCAGGGGATTTTTGTATGATAAAAACGACAAAACCCCCGTTTATTTTACTTTTATTACACTTAATTTAGTTTAATAAATAGATGAGTGTCACAGAATCTTCTACAATTGAGACAAATAGCATTTGGGGGTGTTTATGTGGCTAATACACAACAATTGAAATCGATTACAAACGATTCTGACAATAATAAAAGCGTTTTCCGAAAAATTCTTTCTTGGAAAATTGGTGTTATTGATCTACCTGTGTATATAGTACTTGCAGCGATTATTTTAACTGCCGCTTATTTTAATAAAATTCCAGCAAATATGCTTGGTGGTTTCGCTGTTATTATGATTTTGGGGATTTTCCTAGGAGATGTAGGACAACGTATTCCAATCTTAAAAGATATTGGTGGACCGGCGATTCTTTCTTTATTCGTACCATCGTTCCTGGTCTTTTTTCATGTTCTGAATCCAAACTCGTTGGAAGCGGTTACGTCTCTGATGAAAACGTCGAACTTCCTATACTTCTATATATCTGCTCTTGTAGTAGGTAGTATTCTTGGGATGCAACGAACTGTTTTAGTACAAGGCCTTATTCGTATGTTTGTTCCTCTTGTTGCAGGTACAATTACAGCTGTGGCTGCTGGAATTCTAGTGGGGCTTCTAGTTGGTTACACACCGCATCATTCGTTCTTCTTTATCATTGTACCGATTATTGCCGGTGGTGTCGGTGAAGGAATATTGCCATTATCAATTGCTTATTCACAAATTCTTGGTGTATCAGCAGAGTCATTAATTTCTCAATTGATTCCGGCTGCTGTTATTGGGAACGTCATTGCCATCATTTGTGCTGGCGCAATGAAAAAGCTTGGTGAAAAACGTCCTGAACTAAACGGGAATGGACGACTTGTTAAATCAAAAGAAGCAAATGAAATCTTTGAACAGCCTGAAATGGATACTAAAGTTGACTTCAGCTTAATGGGTGCAGGTGTGCTTGTTGCATGTACAACTTTTATCTTTGGCGGCTTATTAGAAAGTTTTGTTCATATTCCAGGTCCAATCTTAATGATTGTTCTTGCTGCATTAATCAAATACTTAAACGTGATGCCTCAGCATTTGCAAAACGGCTCACAGCAGTTCTACAAGTTTGTATCGAAAAGCTTTACATGGCCTCTAATGGTTGGTTTAGGAATTCTATACATTCCACTTGATGATGTGGCCACTGTTATTTCGATTCCTTTCGTATGTGTATGTATTGCTGTTGTTCTAGGCATGGTTGGTTCTGGTTACTTTGTTGGTAAATTCATGAACATGTATCCAGTTGAATCTGCCATTGTGACGGGCTGTCACAGTGGATTAGGCGGTACTGGTGATGTTGCGATTCTTTCAGCTTCTGGAAGAATGGGCCTTATGCCTTTCGCTCAAGTCTCTACACGTCTTGGCGGAGCAGCAACCGTTATTTGCGCAACAATCTTACTCAGAATGTTTACTTAAAAAAGAAACAAAAAGCATGTCCCTTTCATAAGGGACATGCTTTTTTATATTTCTTTTCTCCCATACATCCTCATTCATCAGCTAATACAATTCGTATATACTCCCGAGGCTGAAAAGGATACTGTTTCGCCTGCGGATAGGTCATATGGAGGAGTTGTTCAGAAAATAGTGGCCATTCACTCCCAGCCTGCCACCTTTTTTGATCATTTCGTTCAATCAAGAATGCTCCTCCTAAAATCGTGCAGAATATGCTTAAGCTGATGGCGATCTTTCGTTTCATTTGATCAGCTCCTTTAAGAAAAGCATGTACGAAATACAAAACAATATACAACGAGTTTCATTTTTGATAAAATATTTTTTGTGGTCAAAAGAACTCAAAACAATTTCAATTTGCCGTAAATCAGTTCAAACCAATGCACTATGTCTGTATTTACGCTATAATTTTAATTACCAGTTCTTTAGAACGTGAATTTATATTGATCAAAGGAGGTTCATTTTCTTGCAGCTTATTCACTTCGCCATCCTATCACCTTTTTTACTTGCCTTTGTCGTCCCTTTTCTCTTTAAATACGTAAGGCGTATACATACAGGATGGTTTGTTCTCATCTTGCCTATTCTTTTATTTACCTATTTCATCCAAATGCTCCAGATCACCTCGAATGGACGAACGTTATTCTCACAAGCTGAATGGATTCCCTCTCTAGGGATGAATTTCACTGTGTATGTAGATGGTCTCAGCCTGTTATTTGCTTTACTCATCACAGGTATTGGTGCACTTGTGGTACTGTACAGTATTTTCTACTTATCAAAGGAAAAAGAACAGCTTGGCTCTTTCTATACGTATTTATTAATGTTTATGACCGCTATGCTTGGTGTTGTTCTCTCTGACAACATGGTCGTACTTTATTTGTTCTGGGAGCTAACAAGTATCTCTTCCTTCCTCTTAATTGGGTATTGGTATAAGCGTGAGCGTTCCCGTTACGGAGCAACCAAATCACTGCTTATTACTGTGTTTGGCGGATTGGCTATGCTTGGCGGCTTCATCCTCATTTACCTGATCACTGATTCATTCAGTATTCGCGAAGCAGTCAATCAGCTTCAGCTCATTATGGCATCACCTTATTTCATCCCTGCGATGGTTCTCATTTTACTAGGGGCCTTCACGAAATCAGCGCAGTTCCCATTTTATATTTGGCTGCCTGATGCCATGGAAGCACCAACCCCTGTAAGCAGTTATCTACATTCTGCTACTATGGTCAAAGCCGGTATTTATCTGGTTGCCCGCTTTAGTCCGATTTTTGCTATATCAGAGGTGTGGTTTTGGACCATTTCGATTGTCGGACTTATCACACTATTCTGGGGATCTTTCCACGCCGTTCGGCAAAATGATTTGAAAGCCATTCTGGCCTTCTCGACAGTGAGTCAACTTGGTATGATTATGCTCATGCTCGGAGTAGGCGCAGCTGCCATTCATGAAAACAACCCTGCCTTTTTTGGCGCAGCCGTTCTTGCTGCTATTTTTCATCTCATTAACCACGCGACCTTTAAAGGTAGTCTCTTTATGGCAGCAGGGATTATCGATCACGAAACAGGTACACGTGATATTCGCAAATTAGGTGGATTAATGACCATCATGCCAATTACCTTTACAATTACGTTAATTGGTACATTCTCGATGGCTGGACTCCCGCCATTTAATGGATTTTTAAGTAAAGAGCTATTTTTCACAAGTATGATCCGGATTTCTGACATCAGCTTTACGGATGTTTCAACATGGGGGGCTGTCTTCCCTGCTATCGCTTGGCTCGCTAGTGTGTTCACGTTCATCTACAGTATGATGATCGTCTTCAAAACATTTAGAGGCCGTCTGAATATCGATCAATTGGAGAAAAAACCGCATGAAGCACCGATTGGTATGCTGATCCCGCCAATTATTTTAGCTGCACTTGTGGTCACGTTCTTCTTTTTCCCTAATATTCTTGCCTATTCTGTCATTGAACCTGCCATTCAAGCGATCATTCCAGAAGCCATTCAAACAGGAAGCCGCTTTGCAGTAAAAATTGAAGCGTGGCATGGATTCCAGCCAGAGCTTTACATGACAATTGGTGTAGTTGCGCTCGGTACCATTGGCTATTTAACGCTGTCAAAATGGCGCCCAATGTACAACATATTTAAGGAAAAATGGTCATTTAACGCTTTGTATGATCGTTCACTTATAGGTGTAGAAAAAGGGGCTTACCGCCTAACAAACAGCTATATGACAGGATTCCTTCGTGACTATCTTGTCTATGTATTTGGGTTTATGATTATCGTGCTTGGCAGCGTGATGTTCTACAAGCAAGCCTTCTCATTTCAAACTGAGCACGCTGCATCAATCGGCACGTACGAAGTCATCCTTTCACTTGTGATGGTCGCAGCGACAGTCACGACTGTATTTGCTCGTTCACGCTTAACAGCTATTATTGCGCTAGGTGTTATGGGCTACACACTGTCACTATTCTTCGTGATTTTCAGAGCACCTGACCTTGCGCTGACACAGCTCATTATTGAAACCATTTCTGTCGCGCTGTTTTTACTTTGCTTCTATCATTTGCCAAAGCTGAGCCTGAAGCAAAAAACACGAAGATTTAAATTAACAAATTTGATCATCTCATTAGGTGTTGGAGTCGTTGTCACCTGTCTTGCTTTCGCTTCAACAAGCCAGCAATCTCTTGACACAATTTCAACGTACTTCATTGAAAACAGCTACAAACTGGCTGGCGGAGACAATATTGTCAATGTCATTCTTGTCGATTTCAGGGGCTTTGATACACTCTTTGAGATTACAGTGCTGGCCATTGCGGCACTCGGTATTTATGGATTATTGAAGGTAAAAGCACAAGGAAAACGGAAGAGAGGCGTACGGCGATGAGAAAGATTGATACGAATGATATGCTCTTACAAGTCACAACTAAAATTACAGCATTCATCATCTTGCTTTTCTCACTTCACCTATTTCTTGCAGGACATAACAATCCTGGCGGAGGATTCATTGGCGGTTTGATGAGCGCTGGTGCTGTCGTTCTTCTGCTTTTAGCCTACGACCTTAAAACAGTCAGACGCATTTTACCATTTGACTTTATTTATGTGGCTGGTGTCGGTTTGCTCGTTGCCATCCTAACAGGTATGGGATCTTTTCTGTTCGGAGCACCTTTCCTATCCCATGCATTCGATTATTTCCAACTGCCGTTTCTAGGGAAAACAGAACTGGCGACAGCGGTCCTGTTTGATATCGGTGTGTATTTAGTTGTTGTTGGTGTCACCATGACCATTATTCAAACGATTGGAGAGAAGGAATAATGGAATTTCTAATGTCTATTATCGTCGGAATCATTTTTATGGCAGCGACCTATTTAATGCTTTCAAAAAGCCTTCTGCGGGTCATCGTCGGTACTGCCGTTTTAAGTCACGGCGTCCATTTGCTTCTATTAACAATGGGCGGCTTAAAAAAGGGAGCACCTCCTATTTTGAAAGAGGGGCTCACATCCTATGTAGATCCATTGCCACAAGCATTAATTTTAACAGCCATTGTCATTGCTTTTGGTGTAACATCCTTTTTGCTCGTGATGGCCTTCCGTGCCTTCCAAGAGCTGAGAACAGATGACATGGATCAAATGAGAGGAAATGATCAGCATGAATAATCTCGTGATCCTGCCTATATTAATACCATTACTAGCTGCTACATTATTGATCTTTATGAATAAAAACACCATGCTGTCGAGAGGCTTTAGTGTGTTTGCATCTCTTTTAGCCATTATCTGTAATGTCTATTTGGTCCAAACGATTTTCACAAACGGCATACAAACCCTTTATTTGGGCGGCTGGAAAGCACCGTTTGGCATTGCCCTTGTGGCCGATCAGTTTGCTGCGCTTCTTGTGCTGACCGCTTCCATTGTTGGACTTGTCACAGTTCTTTTTTCCTTTCAAACGATTGGGAAAGAAAGAGAGCGGCTTTTCTATTATTCTGGTGTCCAATTCTTGTTAGCTGGCGTCAGTGGTGCCTTTTTAACGGGAGATATTTTCAACCTGTTTGTCTTCTTTGAATTGTTGCTGATGGCATCTTATATGCTCATTGTTCTGGGTGGTTCAAAGCCCCAGCTTCGTGAATCACTGAAATACATTGTGTTTAATATTATCTCATCGGCATTATTTATTGTTGGCGTAGCGTGTTTATATGCAGTCACAGGCACACTGAACATGGCTGATTTAAGTGTGAAAATAGCTGAATCTGGGCAAACAGGGTTAATCACCGTGATTGCCATTCTGTTCCTGATTGTATTTGGCTTAAAAGCTGGGGTCTTCCCGCTTTATTTCTGGCTGCCAGGGTCTTATCATGCTCCGCCAGCAGCGATTTCAGCTTTGTTTGGTGCACTGCTGACAAAGGTCGGCCTATATGCAATTGCCAGGGTCTTCACACTTATCTTTATACATGATACAGGTTTTACACATACACTTATGGCTTGGCTGGCCGCTCTAACGGTTATATTCGGTGTCATTGGCTCTATCGCCTATTCTGATGTGCAAAAAATTGTGATTTATAACATTGTCACAGCTGTTGGTGTCATTTTGTTCGGGATTGCGGCCAATACACCGGCATCACTTCAAGGCGCCATTTATTACCTCATTCACGATATGGTGATCAAAGGAGCTCTATTTATGCTCGCAGGGGCACTGTTTGTGTATGCTGGAACCAACCATCTGAAAAAAATGGGTGGGCTGATTCAATCCCAGCCTCTACTCGGCTGGATGTTCTTCATATCGGCTTTATCACTTGCGGGTATTCCTCCGCTAAGTGGATTTGTTGGCAAGCTGAAAATTGTTGAAGGTGGGTTTTCTGCTGGGTACATGACGTTCTCTATCCTTGTTTTACTGTCCAGTCTTCTTGTCCTTTATTCTGTTATGAGGATTTTCATGCTCGCGTTTTGGGGAGAGGAACAGGATATGCGAAGAAGAAAGCCATCCATTAGAGGAATGGTGTATCCTGGGGTACTGCTTGTTGTCTTATCGCTTGCGATTGGATTAGGCACAGAATTCATTGCACCTTATATCAATCAAGCTGCGGAAATGCTTTCAACACCAGAAAAATATATTCAAGCTGTGCTGAAGGAGTAGATGAACATGGCCTTTCAAATATTATTAAACGCTCTCCTCGCCTTTACATGGATGTTTATGAATGATACATACAGAGCTGCAGACTTTGTATCAGGCTTTGCACTAGGGATGATCGCCATTTTTATGCTGCGGCGATTCTTCCCGCAACGTTTTTACGGCTATGCCCTTTATGCGATTTTCAAGCTCGTCATCATTTTTATCAGAGAGCTACTTCTTGCTAATTTGAGTGTACTCAAGACGGTGTTATCTCCAAAGCTTAAAATCAAGCCTGGTATTTTCGCCTTTCGTACAGATTTAAAAACAGATTGGGAAATCACCATACTGGCCAATATGATTACATTAACACCTGGTACACTGGTCATCGATATTTCCGATGATCGCTCGATTTTATATATTCATGCGATGGATATTGAAGATGCTGAAAAAGCCATCCACGATATTCGGGTATCATTTGAAAAAGCGATTCAGGAGGTGAGCGGTAAGTAATGGAACTGATCTTGCAAATGTCACTTGGAATTCTTGCGCTGTCTACTTTGCTTTTTGTCATACGGGTCATCAAAGGACCTTCTATCCCAGATCGCGTTAGTGCGCTTGATGCGATAGGAATCAATTTAATTGGGATGACAGCCATCGTGTCTATCTTACTGAAAACCACTACGTTCTTTGAAATTATTTTACTGCTCGGTATTCTTGCCTTTATCGGCACTGTCGCTTTTTCCAAATTCCTTGAGAAAGGGGAAGTGATTGAAAATGATCGTCATCGCTAAAGCTATTGTGATTTTCTTTATTCTGCTTGGCGCTATCCTCTGTTTGATTTCAGCCATTGGTGTCCTTCGCCTGCCGGATGTTTACACACGTATGCATGCTGCATCAAAAGCATCGACACTTGGTGTTGTTCTCATTTTAGTTGGTGTATTCTTTCATGAATGGTTTCTTGCAGGGATCATCTCTGCGAAAATCCTGCTTGGGATTGTCTTTATCTTTCTGACCGCACCAGTCGGCGCTCATTTGATCGGAAGAGCCGCTTACAACACTGGTGTGAAAATGGACAAACGAAGTGTCCAAGATGATTATGGCGGTTTCCGTAACTTTGTCATTAAACGAAAAGAAGACTCTTATTTATAAATGAAGAACCTGACATTCAGGTCTTGTTCACTTTACCTGCATGTTCATAAAAGGGTATTAAAAAAAGCTTCCGCTGCACCGGGAGCTTTTTTATATGCGATCAATGACAGCGAGTGTACATCTTGACGTACAGATATGACGGTCTCGATCATCTTTTATATCGATTTGGAATACCATTGTACGCCGTCCTACATGTACAGGAACAGCTGTAGCTGTCACCACTCCATCACGTACAGATTTTAAATGATTGGCATTGATTTCAATACCTGAACAAACCTGCTGAGTTAAGTCTAAATGAGCAGCAGCACCCATGCTTGCCACTGTTTCTGCTAGAGCAGCTGATGCTCCTCCATGCAGTAATCCAAATGGCTGTTTTGTTCGGTGATCAACTGGCATTGTCGCCACGCATCGTGACGTATTGCATTCCACAATCTCAATCCCCAGTGCCTCAAGCAGTGTATTTGAACCACTCACATCCATCAAGGCCCTCTCCCTTCACACGTTTACAGCACACTTTCCGATTTTGCAATTAACACCGCTTCTGTTCGAGATCCAACATTCAGCTTATTAAAGATGGAGGTCAAACTGTATTCAATCGAGCGTTTGCTCAAATGAAGCACATCGGCGATCTCTTGGTTTGTGTACCCTTTTTCCACTTCTCTTAAGATTAAACATTCACGCTCTGTTAACAGCTCATGATCCGTCTGCTGCGCCTGTTCTGGCTTCTCTTGCTGCTGTGAAATTAATTTCTTTAAATAGGATAGCTGAATGACAACTTCTCCTTGCAATGTGCGGTGTATGTATTCAATAATTTTGTCTTTTGTCTCTGTTTTACTTATTGCACCATGCAATCCAGCTCGAATGGCCTCTTCGAAATAATCATCTACTTCATATCCTGTATAAATGATAATTTTCACTTGTTGATTCGTTTCTAGAATTTGTTTGGCAATGTCCATTCCATTGATATCCCCGAGATTTAAATCCATCAAGATCACATCATAGATGGAAAAGTCATGCGTCTTTAAAAAGGCGCCTTCTGCATCAGGACTTAAACAATCGACTGATAGCTGCTGATCTGATTCTAATATGCTTTTTGTCCCTTCCATGACAGCCGGATGATCATCAATGACCAATATCTTCTTCATGTCTTCCTCCCTTTAAATCACTCACTTCCATTTTATATAAAAGACTTGGCAGATGCCAAGTCTTATTCCTTAAGAAATCGTTACAATTCCATTTCAATTTTCACCTTGAGCCCTTTTTCAGGTGCTGTGTGAATTTGAAGCTTTCCATTTAGAGCTTTGACTCGTTCCCTTATGCCAGAAAGACCCATGCTCATCGTGTGCTGATCAAGCTGGCTTGCATCAAATCCGACTCCATCGTCCTCATAATGGAGAACAACTTGATCTTTAATACAAATGAGCATCACTAAGACTTGGCTGGCCTTAGAATGCTTCAACGCATTGGATAACAGCTCCTGCACAATCCGGTAAATATTCAGCTGTGAGTCAATATCAATGTCCAGTTCTTTATCAAAGCGGGTTGTATTCAGCCTAATATGAAATGGCGCTTCCTCTTGAATTTGCGAAGTCAGCTTCGAAATTGCCTTCACTAACCCCAAATCATAGAGGAGCTGCGGCCGAAGTTCATGACATGTTTCTCTCGTGGTTTGAATCACCTTAGACATTTGTTCATTCCATGAGATCAATGAATTTTCAATAGATGTTGGGCATTGGTTGTTTTGGAAATTGGTTAAGAACATCTCGGACTGTCTCTTCAGTGAAATCAAATCCTGCAGCACAGAATCATGAAGATCCCTCGCTAAATCTGAACGCTGCTTTTCTTCCATGGCGAACATGACTTTCTTCAGCCAGGCGGGATTGGCTTCCCGCTGTTTCAAATCCTCAAGATGCTCCATCAGTTCTTCGATCTTAACGACATTTTCTAAACTGACACTTGTGTAAAATGCCAATGTTTTCAGCCATGAAATTTCATCGCGGGTCAGCTTAGGTGTCCGTAAATTAGATAAACAGCAAATCACAAACGAGTGACCGCCCCGCTCACCAATTTTCATCATGAATCCTTTATCCAACCCGATGATTTTACCAACTTCACCTAAAATATCTTGAAATTGATCCACATACTCTTTCCATAGCTGGCTTTCTTCTATTGATTCATCAATTTCAACAATTTGTCCATCTGCCTTCACTTCAAGCACAAAGGCTTTGTTCACAACAAGTACTTCTAAGATGGTGTATTTTAAATGATACAATACTTGATGAAGTGATGACGCCTCACGAATAAGCTGTGTGAATTTAAATATACTATCCTGATAATTATGCTTCTCTGAAAAACGCTTCAATCGAAAACGGAAATCGATAATTTCTTTAAAGTAGAAGACGGTAAGCATAAGAATGTACGTGATAATCGTAAATTTCACTGTATAGAAATTTGCATTTGGCTTTTGAATAAAATCAAAAAGAACAACCACTAGTATTGTTGGTGTAATTGCTAAAAAACCGTAGTATTTAATCCTTCCCATAAAGAAATCAACATTATATAGCTTATTTGACATAAATTGATAGACTAAGAAAAAAGGAATTAAAAGAACAAACGATGCAACAACATACGGTGAAATAAAATATATACCAAAAAAATAAGGAATGATAAAAAATAGCATGAATGGACTGAATGCTGAGATTAAAATGAGTGCAAATGCTCGAAGTACATTGCTGACTTCATTGTCTTTCAATTTTTTAGCAGCCCTTATAGTGATAATAATCGAAAGGAAAGCCAGAACAAAAAATGAAAGTAAATTGACATATGCTAATAGATCTACTGGTCCTGCTTTATTTTTATAGAATAAAACTAATAAAACGTTAGTCACTGGAACTAGATACAAATAAAAAAGAACTCGACGACGAATAATTTCTGTTCCTAATTCTTTTAAATATTGATACATAAAGTGCATATATAGTGGAGGTACAATATTCATTGTAACGATTACAAGAATACGACTGATAGCCTCTCCTTTTCCAGAACCACCAGAACTTACATAACCTATAGACACCGCCAAAAGAAATAAAGCTAAAATATAAGCTGACTCTTTTTGGTTTGCTTTATTCATTTTTAAAATCATAAATATACAAAATAGACAGATGGAATAAAGAATGACTGGTATTAGATAAATAAACAGATTCGCTTGACTCAATAACCTTACATTCTCTAAATCAATTTTATCACCATGTCTATCAACGACTAAACTTTTAACATTAGCTAAAAAACCTCTTTTAACTTCTTCAACTGGTTTTTTATTCCCATTCACTTCAAGTATGATATCGCCTTTCCTAACTCCAGCTAGATAGCTATCTGTAAAATTATCGACATCCACTACCTCAAGTTGACCGTGACTATTTTCCTTAACAGCTGCTCCAACAAAAATATTAAATACGTTGATATAAGAGATGTAAATCACATAGATGAAGCTAAGGATAACTAATATAACTGTTAACTTAGAGTAAAACTTTCTCATAATATTTATCTACTCAAGCAGTTGCCCATATGATTGCTTTAATAACGTCTTCTTTCTGGAATCCGTCAACAATAATACTTGCAGTTTCTTGATCAACGTGAAGCAATGATGCGTTCCCATTAGCGATTTGATTTAATGTTGAAGGATTCTCCACTAAATAACTAACCAATTCCTGAATTTTCATCTTCTCCATCTCCAATTAAAAAAAGTATCAGTTTTTTCTTTTTTGAAGCCTCTAAATGTAGTTTCTTGAATGCTTCTTTAAACTTATTTCTGAGAAGGTTTCTCATAATAAATACATATTGTTGAGCACCAGATTTTTTTAATTTATCCTTTAATTCTTCAGAGCCGGCACTCTTATCCTTTGATTGAAAATAACTGAGCAAGTCTGAACTAGATGGATTAAATTCATTTTTCAAGTAAACTAGCGGTAATGTTTGCATTCTTTTAAAGTCAATATTATCTTTATTAAAAAGACCTAGATAGTCATTTTCAAGCTGTTCCGCCATTCCTAGGTAATAAGCATATTCTTCTACCTTCTTTTCAAAAGAACCTGTTGCCAAAACAACACCTAACACACAAGGTAACACAAACAGTGACCCTGCTTTTAATTTCATGATATTTAAACAATCCTGCTCATTCTCTGGCTCCAGTGTCATATCTATATGCTGCCCTTGCATTGACTGAATGGAATAAGAATATACATTGTTTAAAAGCTTCGCTCCATGATCAAGCTTTGAAAACACATCAAAACTCAATGCAAAGAGAACATTCGCCGCATTAATCGCAATTCCGCTCTGACATTTCATCCAAGGATACGAATCATTATCCTGATCTTCAATATCATCTAATATATCGGCAGATAAGATGAGAAGTTCAATCCCTGCTGCCAGTTTTGTAATCGCTTGCTCGTCTTGTCCGCCAAATGCCTCATAATGTTGGTAAGCCAATTGTCCAAAAGGAAATTCATTCTTTATATCTGTAAATTCGAGAAGCAGCTTTTGTAAATCATTTTGCCTGACTGCATGTTGAATAAAATCAGACATTTTCTGCTTGATTTTTGTATTCTCTAGATAGTTTAGCATACTCGATCTTGATCCTCACCCTCTCGCCTCTTATTTTACTAAAAAGAAATAAGCAAATGTCCACTGACATCACTATTTAACAATTATATAATAATATATCCTTTTTTTGTATGTATTTGGATAAAAAAAAGACTTGATGGTTATCAAGTCTTTAAGAAATTTTCACATATTCATATTTGTCGTATTGATCAATGCTTTTGTTAATGTTATGAAGAGAAGCCGTTGTTTCTCTAATTTCGTTTTCAAGTTTCCATAATAGTTGTTTAAGTTCTTCGATTTCATACTTTTCCATCGATTCCACTCTCCTTTTTTGGAAGATCAATGTATTTGTGTATGTTGATTGGGTCATAAGTATTTGATCTGTTACTAACAGTGTAAATGCTATTGAGTATTTTTTCACCGAAAAGTATGCACAAAATGTGTGCGTGATACCGCAAAATTCAATAGGTCTTTTTTCATCATTTTCAGACTTTTCAAATGATACTTTTATCTCAATTTCAAAGGAAATATGTCATTTTTGCGACATGAACAGGCATCATTCGTCACAATTCTCACGATACAGAACATACGATCCCCTCTATTTCCTCGGTTTTTCATGTTATAGGTCAGACGACAGGCTCTACTGTAGACACCGCAATTTTTTGGCGACATTCACCGAAATTGACCGCAAAAGTACCTATTTTTATGATGAATATGCAAAGGTAGAAAGATCATTTTGATTCTTTATTCGGATTTTCTTCATACATTTAGAACAGATATCCGTCCAAATTCACTTCAATGAGAGAAGAGGTGACCATGTGTTTTACTATGTTCCTTATCCGCCTTTGCAGGTTCCCGCAATGGGGAACGCATACCCGCGAACACCTATGACTTTTCCTCCAGTAGATGCTCATGCGTTTCAAAAGGCTGCAAAGGAATCAACCCGTCTCGTGGCTGATGCATCCCTCATTACACAGCAGATTTCCGGTTCGCTTTCGTTTGGACAGCGAATCATGGAAGCTGCTGAACGTGCTGACACCGCAAGTGTGATTCGAATGCTGAAGCAGATTGGGGTGAAAAGCAATATCGATATCCGCTTTAGTCCAGAAGGCATCCGCATCTACTTATCCCTCTCTTCCAGCAGGCTTTTTCTACTTTTACAGTGGGGATAACAAAGAAAAAGGCCGCTCTAGTGGGAGCGGCTTTTCTTAAGATTCAAACATTTTATGACACCATTCAATGGCTTCTATATAACAGCCGTAGGCTTCCTGCTTAGGGAGACTTCCACCTAACATCTCATCATCCCATTCATTTCGTTCAATACGTTTGGCAACGTCTAACACAAGGAAATAGTCATTTTCATAGCCAAGCAGTGCCTCACCTACTTCATCCGAAAGAGGCAGTTCTTTCACAAGTTCAGTAATGTCCGCCCTGACAAGCGTATCAATGAGTGAAAACATACCTGTTAGCATATAAGAAGCGGGATGCTCTCGTTCAGTCCGACTAGCAATGAGTTCACACGTTTTGGCACGAATGAACGACATTTTGATGATTTCCTTTTGGCTTGAGTTGGCTTGGACATTTAGTTCTTTAAATGAAAGGATAAAGATCCATCGCCGTATTTCATTAAACCCAAGCAGGATAATCGCCTGACGAATACTCTTGATTTGATAAAGACGTCTCATGCCGCCAGAATTCAGCATTTTTAATAATTGATATGAAAGAGAAAGATCACTTTCTATAAAATGCGTCACGGTCTGAATATTCGGCTGCTCCTTGCTCAGCTCATTCAATAGCTGATGGTATGCGTGGAAGCTAGTCGATAAGGCTCGTCCCGAAATGACGTGCGGCTCACTAAAGAAATATCCTTGAAACAAATGGAAGCCAGCTTCTAACGCTTCTTCATATTCTTTTCGCGTTTCTACCTTTTCAGCAAGGAATCGAAGTCGATACTTTTTATATGTATGTAAAATGTCTCTTCGTTCTTTACATGTTGTTTTCAGAAAATCAATTTTTAAAATATCAATGCAATAGAGGAGTTCATCGAGTAACTTGTCATGAAAATGTGTTCCGCTCAGAAAGAAATCATCGAGCGCAATCGTGTATCCCCACTTTTTTAATTGCTTACATCTCATAATAAGTGCCGGGGTAATCGGTACATTTTCTAATATTTCGATCACAAGCTGATGTGGATCAAAATAAGTGAGCAGATCAGACGAAAGCAAGCTTTCGGTGAAATTGATGTAGCATCGTTTTCCTTCTGTCAGTGTTTCGATGCCAATGTTTAAAAAACTATTGATAATGAGGTCCGTTGTCGCTTGATCACCATCTTCAGCGCTATATGTATTGGTTTCACTATCTCTATAAAGCAGCTCGTATGATACGACTTGTTCTTTTCTGTTAAAAATAGGCTGCCTTGCAACAAACACCCTCAACTGCTCCATTCCTCCTTTATGCAATGACAAACAAGATGTGCCTTCAGTATACCAAATGATTGCCCATAAGGTTCATTTTGAATCGTCCAACATGAAAAAAAAGAGACCATCTGGCTTGATGATCTCCTTTCCCGGGGTAATCAGCTTTCATAAAGCTCTTTTTTGATTTTATTTTTCACATCATGGATAAACTGCATCTTATTATCCCAGCATTTTTGACTCAAATCGACTGGGTATTCTTCTGGTTTGCTGATTCGTTTGTATTCCTCCCAGAAGAGTCCGAGACTGTCCTGCACATATGCTTGAATCGTTTGGATATCTGGATTATCATACACCAGCTTCCCTTGTTCAAAAATTGGGACATGAAGGTCCTTTGCCACAAAATTTGTCACAAATTTGCTGATAAATGTATGAACTGGATGGAACATTTTCAGCTTATCTTCACTTTGAACATCTTCTTCTTCAAGGGCAATGTAGTCTCCCTCAGAGTGATGATTCAATTGATTGATAATGCGATACACTCGTTTACGGCCTGGTGTTGTCACTTTCTCTGGGTTAGAAGAAATTTTGATCGTGTCATTCATCTGACCGTTTTCTTCAATCGATACAAGCTTATATACAGCACCAAGAGCTGGCTGATCGAATGCGGTAATCAGTTTCGTTCCAACACCCCATACATCAATTTTTGCACCTTGTGCTTTTAAGTTCATAATGGTGTGTTCATCAAGATCGCTTGATGCAATGACCTTGGCGTCATGGAATCCAGCTTCATCCAGCATCGTTCTCGCCTTTTTAGACAAGTAGGCAAGGTCTCCGCTATCAAGTCTGACCCCAATAAAGTTGATTTTGTCTCCGAATTCTTTCGCTACCTTAATCGCATTTGGAATGCCTGATCTGACCGTATCATATGTATCCACTAAAAAGACACAGTCCGTATGTGTTTCAGCATATTTTCTAAATGCAGTATATTCGTCGCGATATGCTTGTACAAGGGCATGGGCATGGGTGCCTGATACGGGAATATTGAAGCGTTTCCCTGCACGGACATTACTTGTTGCCTGAAATCCGCCGATCAGTGCTGCTCTTGCTCCCCACATCGCTGCATCCATTTCATGCGCACGTCTTGTTCCGAATTCTAATGCTGTCTCATCTTCAATGATTCCTTTAATACGAGCCGCCTTTGTTGCAATTAGCGTCTGGAAGTTCACGATGTTGAGCAGTGCCGTTTCAATTAGCTGCGCTTCAACAAGTGTTGCCTCGATGCGCATAATAGGTTCATTCGCAAAGACAATTTCTCCTTCTCGCATTGAATGAAGTGTCCCTGTAAAAGACAATCCGCTTAAGTATTCAATGAAATCGCTTTTATAACCGAGTTCATCTTTTAAATATGCAAGGTCGCTCTCGGTGAAGGAGAAGTCCGATAAATATTCAATCGCTTTCTCTAAACCAGCAAATACAGCGAAGCCGTTGTCAAATGGAAGCTTTCTAAAGAAGAGTTCGAAGACTGCCTTCTTCTCATGAATGCCGTCTCTCCAATACGTTTCTGCCATGTTAATTTGATAAAGATCTGTATGTAGTGATAAACTGTCGTCAATAAACCGATGCTCCAACTTCCATTCTCCTTCCCTTACTTAACCACTTTCGCACCAAGCGTATGCTCAAAGTGAGAAAGTGCCCACTCGTGCCCCGCTTCATTAAAACTCGCCACGGCATTCTCATGAATCACAAGTTCAAAGCCTTTATTGTACGCATCAACAGCTGTATGAAGTACACAAATATCGGTACACACTCCGGCTAGGTGAAGTTCAGTGATGCCACGCTCGCGTAGTTTCATTTCTAATTGAGTGCCTGCAAAAGCAGAGTATCTTGTTTTTTCCATATAATAGACATGATTTAAATGTGTTGACGTGTGAAATAGTGAACTTAGTTTTCCGTAAAGTTCAATTCCTTCTGTCCCGCGAATATTATGGGGCGGAAATAACTTTGTCTCTGGATGATATGGATCTTGCTCTTCATGATGATCGACGGCAAAAACAACAAAGTGTCCTTCATCAATAAATGAAGAAGTGATCTCTGTGATCTTCGACTCAATCGCCTGTCCAGGCTTTCCGCACGTCAGTTTTCCATCGTCTGCAACAAAATCAACTGTATAATCAATACAAATCAATGCTTTGCCCATCCGCATCTCTCCCATATGCTCTTTTGAATCATTATAGCTTATTCATTTCACTAGGGAAACCTATTCAACAGATTCACGAGAAAAAGCTTTTTGAAAAAGCTCATCTTCTATATAGATGTGCTCTTGATTGATCGCATGCGGCACCTCTATCACAAGACCAAAAGGTGAATGTGACTCGTGATGGTTGACCACTTTAAAAGAACAACCAGCGGCATTTGCCATTTTGACATATGGAGAATAAGAAGCATATGACAATTCACCATTTAAAAGAACAGTGGCCTCTCGGTTTGCCTTCAATACTTGCTCTACCTCTTGATACGATTTATGTCTCGATACTTGCCCTTTTGTCAGAGCGAGAAGAGCACGTTCTCTTAATGAGCCGAGAAACATTCTTCGTTCATCGGGTTTTGTTTCAGCATGTCCAAATATCCCTTGCTGCAAATAAAAGTCTACGGATTCTTCTTTCATTGCTGTGTTCACTCCTGGTTTCTGAATTTACATTTCTGTGACCCAGTGCACAATTTTTTGTGCAAGTTCACGGGCTTCGTCTATTTCTACTCTTTTGTTTAAAGATTGTTCTAGTGCTTGCTCAAGCTGCGTTTTTTCGTCTTCATACGCGATAGAAATACTCCATTCCATATCAGGTACAGCGACAAGCGTTTTATATTCTTTTTTATTTTCATGTAAATATACATTGTAGGTTGTTGGTTGCCCGCTTGTCAGATGCGCTTTTCTTATTTTCATTTGATGTGTTTTCCCCCCTTTTTCTTCTTCCTTCTTCTATCCATTGTACCATAAAAAAAGACAGCTTCTGAAAAGGAGACCCTTTCAAAGCTGGCTATGCGTTAAAGCTCTTTTGCTGGCTGATGAGGTTTGAATCCCACACAAATGTGACGTTCGGATTGTTGAAAAATTGAACAAAGTCTCCTGCATTATAGGTGCCTGAACCACCAGCGGAATGATCCACACTTTTTGGCGAAATGGCAAACACATCGCCGAAATGTGCAGAACCGTTTCCTATGACACGGTCAATATGAATGGGTCCAACAATTGCTGGCATCTTTCCACCACCTTTACTACCCTCATCATATGCCTAGCGGAACAATACGTGTCTATCCAACATAAAAAAGACAGCTGATATGTCCTATGATCAGCTGTCTTTTATGCATTAAATGATTGAGGCTGGCCAAACAGTGTAAAGTCCCAAAGCATGGTGGCATTCGGATCGCTTGTCAGGGACATATAATCACCTGAATTAAAAGCTCCCGCTCCACCGGTCGAGTGATCTACAGCCAAAGGGGCAATGGCGAGAACGTCACCAAAAGTAGCCGAGCCGTTTCCGCCTAAAGACTCAATATGGATGGGTCCAACAATCGCAGGCATCTTCCTTCTCCTCCCTATTCGCTTATGTGAGTTATGTTATGCAAAAAGGGAAAAGTTGTGCATCTGCCCTAAACGTTTAAATGCTGTTCTTTTCGAGAGCGCTGACGCAGCTGAACCAATCTGACAATATTGAGTGTGATGGCTTTCAGCAGCGCATAGACAGGAACAGCAAAAATCATGCCAAGGATTCCGCCAAAACTTCCTGCCCCAATTAATAGCAAGATAATTGTTAACGGATGTGTGTTGAGACGTTTTCCAATGATCAATGGAGAAATGACGTTTCCATCGATCTGCTGAACAACAAGAATGACAATAACAGTCACAACCGCTTTTCCAGGCGAATCAAGAAAAGCAATGAGCACAGCTGGTGCCGCACCAAGATATGGCCCAAGATATGGAATGACGTTTGTCACCGCAATAATGATGCCGAGAATGAGCGCATATTTCACACCAATTAATAAGTATCCGATAAAACAAGCAACTCCGACAAATAAACAAACAACGATTTGCCCTTGTATGTAAGCAGCAAGCGTATCGTTTAATTCTTTAAAAATCTTCAATCCTTCCTTACGGTAAGGCATTGGCAAAAATTGAACGAGCTTGTCCGGAAACTTATGCCCGTCTTTTAGCATGTAAAATAAAATGAATGGAACGGTAATGACAGCGAGAGCAATATTCGCAATCACGCCAAACACCGCCGACATACTGGAAGCAATATTTTCCGGTAAATCTTTTAATGTCGAAACGATCGACTGTTCAAACTTCGAAACAGACACATAATCTTGGTTCATCATCCACGTAAATGTTTTAGAATGCGAGAAATCGTTGATAAATTTCTGCATGTCCGTGACATACCCCGGGAAGCTTTTGACAAGTCCACCCACCTGCGTGACAATGACAGGTCCAGCAGCATTGACAACAAACGTGATAAGCCCGATGAATAGGAGATAAATAATCAGAATGGCGAGCGTCCTAGGTATCTTCTTCGACAAAAATCGTACAATCGGATTAAAGATGAAAAAGAGAATACCTGCCAGTAAAATAGGAACAAACAACGTTGAAGCAAATAAAATGATCGGCTGAAATAAAAACGAAACTTTTGTTGATACATACACAATCAGTAAAACCAGTAATATTTGGAATGTCCAAAAATGAACTTTAGATTTTAACAAAGATGCTCCTCCTGTTACGTATTGACCTTATTAAAAAACTACTATTCAACCCACCTTCTGTCAACTGCTTCTTGTTTTAGAACCATATTTTTTGAAAAAAAAAGAACAATTGGTATATCATGCACTTTTTCCAGATATACATTCTGTAAGCATTGAAAAAAGCAGACACCTGTGCGTCTGCTTGCTACACTCTTTCACTGTGATCAGGCATCACCGACACGATTTGCTGGATCCGCACATAAAACACTGATTTTGCCCCCGCCTCAATCACAATATGATCCGGCATCACTTCCTTCAACTTTCCACGTACTGTATCTTTCACTGTTTGAACAATCAATCTCATACCGACTACTTTCTGCAATGTTTGATAAACATATGGATCAACTAATGAAACAAGCTGTGGACTTCCTTGTTGTGCCATGCTACCTGCCCCTTTACTTGTGTATTTACCCACAGCGTATGCAATGACCCATGTGAGTGTCACTCAGCAAACCCACAACATTATTACCGTATTTTTACATTTCGTATTTTTTTACAATTTTTAGAAGTATAATAGATTGGTGCTGCCAACATCTTAAATTATTTGAAGAGGTGAATGATCTTGAAAAAATTAATCTGTATCGTTGCTGTCATGCTCTTACTATCCTCTGCAAGTTATGCGCACGCAGGCACAATTGGAGATGCACCTGGTACACCAGGGAAGTGGTTTAAAGGAGAAGAACCGGTACAAAAAGACCTGTCAAAACCCCCACTTGTTTTTGTTCATGGCATAAACAGTTCTTCCTCCACATGGTCTGATCGAAACGATATGGCAAAACAAGCTGTTCTGAACGGATACGAAAGCGCGTTCATAGATTTGTATCCAGATCAGGACATGAAAAAGAATGGGAAACTATTAGCAGAAAAGTTAAAAGAAATCTATGAATTTTTCGGCAGAAAACTGATCGTAATCGGTCATAGTAAAGGCGGAGTGGATACGCAGGCTGCCCTCGTGTATTACAACGCTCATCCATATGTAGAGAAAGTCATCACACTTGGCTCTCCACACTATGGGACGCCGCTTGCGGATTTAGCCTATAGCAAAGGCGGAAGCTGGCTTGCGCAAATCCTTGGACAAAAGAGCGACGCGCTCTATTCTCTGCAAACCGGGATGATGGCAGCTTTTCGAAGTGAAACCGACCAGCTGGAGACGTTCCCTCATAAGTATGTAACCTATTCTGGTTCAGATTGGGGAACCTTTGGCGGAGTGCTTTATTTAGGCGGCATGTATTTAAAAAGCTTTGGTGCAAACGATGGCGCTGTGACGGTCAGCAGCACAAAGCTAGCATATGCAAACAATATTTTAACAGGAAAATGGGATCACTTTTCGATCAAAAACGGCACAAGCATGTTCCCCGTATTTCAGGCACAGCTGCGTGCAAGTACCACAAGCGCTGAAAGTGAAGACGAACAAGAGCAAGAACCAGTCTCTTCGGAGCTAAATACAAACGTTTATGTGAAAGGTGGAGAAAGTGAAAAGGATAAAACAGAAGCGTTCTATGTAGAGGAAGGAACGAATGGCCTATCGATTCAGTGGTTAAATGAAAGACAGGAAGCCAATCCGGAAATCGTTGCGCCAAATGGAGATGTCTTAACCAATTTGACGACATCCGAATCATCATTCCCATATGAAGGCGCCTATTCACACCATGTGCAAATCAATAAACCCGTTCCAGGAAAATGGACGATTCGATCAAATTCAGGAAAAAAGGATCCTTATTTGCTACTTGTATCCTTTGATTCACCATTGAATGAAGAAATCAAAATCGCTGCAGCGAAATCAGGAGATGCATCGACACATTCGAGCAAGCTGATTAAACGATTAAGCAAAACTGTAGAGACCACTTATTTTAAAGATGCCGAGAAGGATCATCCACTGAAAACGAGCTCTTCATCTGCCGTTCAATTGAAAAAAGAAGGTGCTTATTCCGTCACGGTTCATTACACAGGTCTTACTGCGTCAGGGACGTCGGCATTTAACCGTACTGTGATCCGCACATTGTATGTGGATCAGCACGGAACGATTCATGGAGATATTCCATATTAAACAGAGCGTTTCATGGGCTGAAGCGCCTGCTGCACCTTCTCATCCAAATCAGCAATTTTTTTGAGCGCAAGTGATTCATCTATTTGTCTGTAATGATGGTGTCCACCAGGCTCTTCGTCCATTTCATCTGCTTTCTTCACAATTTGCTGGAGTGTGTCCTTATGCAGGTCGCCCTCTGGCAAATATGAATCTGTGTGAAGCAAAATCGCAAGGGCAATCTCTTTGGCTGCTTTTGGTTCCTCGCCGAGCCGTATGAGCAGTTTATGTGCCCGCTCTGCCCCTTTAATGGCATGAATATCATTTCGTCTATATGTCTCGTAATCCCATTCTCCGCCTGCTGTATACCATTCATAGTGGCCGATGTCATGCAAGAGTGCTGCTTTCACAGCAAGATCCGGGTTAATCCCCGCCTGCATCGCCAGTTTTAATGCGTGATAAGCACAAGCAATGGCGTGGGCTTTTCCTGAACGATTTAAATATTTTTGAGCGACTGGATGGGTGTAAACATCCATTAATGTAACCTTTCTCATGGAAACCCCTCCTTATCTATATTTTTAGCATCCTAACATATTCTGAAAAGAAACTCAAATGTTCTGTCATATTTCCGATGAGTCTCAAAATTAGCTTATGCTCGATAAGCTATCTTTGCTTGTACAATACGAAAAAAGCAGCCGTTATGACTGCTTTTTTTCATACTCACGGGCATCGTATACACAACCGCTAGCTGGGTCATCTGCTAGTAGGTCTAGTAAAATACCGGCCACTTCATCTGGGCTCTTTAGCGTACCTGTTTCATGTAATTGCTGAAACCGCTCAATTTGTTCAAAGTCCTGTTTGGAGGATTTCCGAATCTCTCCCTGCATATCCGTATCAATCGTACCGGGTGAAAAGGAAAACGTGGTGACAGGATATGCTTCGTCCTGCTGTTCCTCATGTAAAGTCCTCATAAACATATCAAGCCCTGCTTTTGAACTGCAATAGGCACTCCATCCTTTGTACGGGTTTTTAGCTGCCCCAGAAGAAAGATGCACGATGGTTTTCTTCCCCTCAAAGGATTGTGTCTCCCTCACAAACACATGGCTGAGCAAAACAGGGATGACAAGGTTCAGCGTATAATGCTGATGAAGCGTATCTTCTCCGCCTTGCCCTGCACGCTTGATAGGAGTGACCATTCCTGCATTATTGACAAGCAAGACGTCATCAGCGTCTGCGAGAGTTTGCGAGGACAAGATGCCCTGAAGCCACTTTGCAGCCGATTCCTCATCAGTGAGATCAACCTGTGAATGCGTGAGGTGTGGGTGGGATAGTGGCGACTCACTTCTTGCAGCGGTATACACGTTATCCCCACGTGAAAGTAGCTGTTTGACAAGTGCTAAACCAAATCCTTTTGATCCGCCTGTGACGATTGAAATTCGAATGACAATCTCCTCCCTTGATAACACTATTTTAAATAGTGAATCGGTATCACATCAAGCAATCTGCATAAAGAAAAGCCTGCCCTTTTCAAAAGGCAGGCTATTTCTTTTCCGTCTTCACATTCACTTTTGGAATCAGAATGATCATGACAATGATGCCACAGGCGATCAAGATGCCAAAAATGATTGGCAGAAGCGCCGATCTCTGCTTTTCATGATCATCGCCAGAAGGCGTTGATACAGCCGAATCGCTGAAAGAGATATTCATCTCTTTCATCATACGAGCTGGCGTTTTAGGCGGATTTTCTTTCAGATCACTAAAAATTTGTGGCGAAAGTTGACCACCAGAGGTCTTAGGCGGGTCAGCAAAGTGAATGTCCGTTTTGACTTTAGATGTTGTTTTGCTTTGTTCGTATTTCGTTTGATCCCTCAATATACTCGAATTAATATTGAGGTTCTTTTCTTGATATTCATTCGGCTTGACATTCGTATCCGTATCTTCACCTGTAGCAGCAAAAGCAGCAGGACTGAGGAGAAAAAGGGATATGACACCAAGTGCCATCCCTTTGACGAATAGATTAAGCCTCATGAGTGACATCACGTTCCTCTGTTTTGTCTTTCCATAGCTTCTTCACTAGTGGAATGACCATGAACAATATCGTTAAAATCAGTAGCCCTGTGATGCCCATACCGAAGTTGTCTCCATTTCCATATTGGATAGACAGATACACGTCTGTCACTGGATTTGTAAAATGGAAGTTTGGCATGACCAAATCAATTAACGGTGCAACAAAGAAGAATATAAGCGCCGTTGCTGCCATCCATCCGGCAATTGAACCGAAAAGGAAAGCTGTGCGAATAAAGGCAGAGCATGCCACTAGCAGCAAAATCGTAAAGATGGACCATTGAATGGCTTGGTCATCAGCTAGTTTGTAAATGTTGAGTCCAAACAGGCTGATCATGAGCCCGACTAACAGATTTAAAATACCAAACAGTGCACCTTTGACCAGCATTGGCGCTGACGCATAGTACGAGCTAAAAAAGCCAATCAACAAACTGCTGATCATGACAATAACCAAAATGACTACTGGCGGTACAGTCTGCGTTTTTTCTTCTGGCACATCGCCGCTAATTTTCAGCGGATTGGCTAAATGGTTATACACATAGTTGCTGTTGCCTTGATCGTCTAAAGTGTTGCCTAAAATACCCTTCAAATCTTGTTGAACAAGCTTCGTAGAATTGACATTCTTACTCCAGTTTTCGTTCAACGTATCTGCTTTTTCTTGAACGGTTGTGACACTTTCTTCAATATTATTCGTATAATCCGCCACCCCTTTTTGGCGGTCGGTTAACGAACTCATATTTTCAGAAAGACGAAGCACTTCCTGACCAATTGAATCCTGTGCACTCACAACAATCGAACTGCCCGCAAGGTCTGCCGTATACACCGCATCTCCTTGATCAGCCATTTGTTCAGCTACTGTGTCCGCACTTTCAGAAATGGCATTTAACTCCTGTTCCATGCTTGCCTGCTGAGTCGAAATGTATTCTGCGTAGCCATCTGAGAATTTTTGCATCTCATCAATAAAGGTAGACACATCATCATTTGACGTCAGCATTTGATTTTTGAGTGTATCCCAGTTTTCCGTTTCTTCTTTTTTGATGGCAAGGATGGACTGGATTTCATCTCCTTTTGTGTCTAGTAGAGATGAGTTGTTTGTTGGTTGATATAGATTCCCAAGCATCATCTCTAGCTGAGACAGTTGATTGGAGTATTCCATTAACTTTTTGGTGCTTGTTGAATTTGTTTTAAACTCTTGATCAAATATTTTCGTATTCACAGTGTTGCCAATCGGCGAGTTTACTCGTTTCAGCTCTTGCACTTTGTTTAAAATAGAGGATTCCTGATTTTTGATTTCATTCGGAATGACGTTATATCGATCTTGTAACCTTAGAATCATCTTTTCAAGCTTCTCTACTTTTTTCGTGAGGCTTTCAAGCTCCTTACTCATTTGACTTACTTTGTCTTTCAATTGGTCGTTATGAGCGGCCGCTTTTTCTTGAATCTTCTTTTTCACTTCTTCTAAACGATTAGACAGTGCTTTCAGGTCGTCTTTTGATTGATTCGTGCCGCTGTTATCTGGCTGAACAGCATCCTGGCCATTTTCACTCTCTTTATCATCTTCATTAGTAGGAGGTGCAGTCTGATCTTCTAATTGATCAGCTAGATCGTTCATTTCCGATGAAATTTGCGAGAGTTCATTTGTTTCATCATCTAAGTTAATGCCAATCTCTTCTGGGTTCTCGTTATCTTGATCTGATTGCCCGTCATCATCAGGATCAGCTGGCTGCTCGGGCGCGTTCATTAACTCTTGCCTTTTTGTCTCTAGCTTATTCTGCAAGGCGATGATCTTACTTTTATAGGCCTCTAAGTATTGACCTTCATAATTCTTCAATAGTTCTTCTTGAGACGCCTTCACAAGGTCCGTTAATCCCGACGATTGCTTAGGAATTACGTCTTCTCTTGCCCTTTGAACAGATTGAATTGCGCTGTCCGTTGTTTTAAGCTGACTTTGGACCCCATTGATATCGGTTTTGAGTCCGCCCATTTGATCGCTAAAGCTGCGGGCGTTTTGGTTTTGAATCTCCGCAAGCTGTTTGAGTCCTTGCTGGATTTGTTTTTTGCTTGTCGATTGCGCTTTGATCAAGAGATCCTTTTGTTTGTCTTGATACTGCTGATATTGATCGACTACTTTTACGAAATCCTTCAGCTGGCTTTTCGCTTCTTCTGTTGTACTTAAACCGTCTTTATACTGTTTTTGTGAGTCGGCCATCGCATTTTTTAGTTCTTCTATTTGTTTCTTCTGCTGCTGGACGGCATCAGATAGTTTGTTTGAATTTGGCTTATAGAAGTTGTACATCGTGTTTTGGAATTCGACCTCTTTACCAACAATATGCTCAAACTCTTCTCTGACATTGCCGATTTCCTGTGATACAAAACTCCAATATAAAGTCGACATTTGTTCATTCATTTTCTTTTGAGCATTTTCTAGCTCTCTTTGTACTTTTTCTTTATTCACTGCATTGAGCTGATCTTGGATTGAGAATTGGATAGATGCCTTCTCTGGATGATCCTTATCATAGCTCAGCACATTTTTAGAGAAGTCAGATGGAATATAGAGAACTGCATCGTACTTTCTATTTTTCAGGCCATTTTCTGCCGCACTTCGATTGACGACTGTCCATGTGTAATCTGGACGCTCTGATAATGCCGCCACCACATCCTGTCCAAAACGAGCGGTATTTTCACTTTCGCTCGCCCCCATATCTTCATTGACCACGGCAATGTTACGTGTGGCATTCTTTTTCTGTTTTGCCGGATCATCCCCAATGAGATGGAAAAATAGAACCGGCAAGACGAGAATCAGTATCATGGTCGACACGATTTTGATGGAGCTTTTTTGCTGCTCTGTCATTGAACACTCTTCCTTTCTACCGCACATAAAGGAACCTGGATTTTCTTCTCTTTCCCGTTTTCAACCAAATATCCGAATCCTGGCTGAATCTCTGGTTCTTGTCTTGCATACGGAAGCGGTATGATGTTTTGCTCTGATTTTTTCATCAGTAACATGGCATGACGAACTTGTTTGATTTCGTTTGTGAGTGCATCATAGCCTTTACTGAATTCGGTATGATTTCCTGACGCGATCAGGCTAAAGCCTAAGTGTGCATATGACTTCATGAAATCAGCCAATTGATCTTGAAGACGTGGATCGATTGTCTGCTGAAAACGCGTAATGCCATCAATCACAAGCACAATTTGAGAGAACGACAACTGATCAGTCTCTCCCCGGCGCACAGCTTCGACGTACATCTCTTCACGCACCTTGAATAAACGATCTATTTCCTCTGCCCATTCTGTGATATCATCCTTTGTTTCAAGGTAATCAATGTTCTCTTCTTTTGCATAATGAGAGAGCCCCCGATCAATCGAATCAAAGACGGCCAGCTTCTCAGGTTTTGCTACTAATAGCTGATCAAGCATTAGTTTGGTCACATTTGTTTTCCCTCGCTGCGTTTGACCGATGATGAGGCAGTGTTTATTCTTCTTCAAGTCAAAGTAAACAGGTGCAACAGATTCCTCATCTAGTCCGACTGGAATGTCATACGGCTGTTTTTGTTCTTCTAAGCGACTCTCTAGCTCCCAAATGGTCAGCTTATCAGGAAGCATTGGTACAGGTTTTGGTTTTTCAGCTGATTCAAAGCGAGCATCTAGAAGCTGGATCTCTTGTTTTAAATGCTCAAACAATTCGAGATCGTTCTCTCCTTCAACTGGCAGGAACATTTGTGCAAAGTAAAGCTCTTCTTTGTTGATAATGACTCGTCCTGGAACTGGCTCTAAGCTGAATTTCGGTCTGCCAATAATGGAGTATGCCTCTCCTTGATCCATTAAGTAATGGACAATCTTTGTTTTCAAGTTGTTCATAAGAGATTGACGGACTGCGTTGACACGAGTCGCTGTGATTAAGAAATAAATGCCTAACGATTGTCCATCACGGCTTAACTGAATAAATTCAGATTCGAGCTCATGCATTTCGTCTTTCACAATGTCAAAGTTGTCAATCACGATAAATATGAATGGAAGCTTTTTCTCATTCAACGCATTGTACATTTTGATATGACTCATTTCCTGCTGTCTAAATAAACGCTTGCGATATTCAACCTCTTCACGAAGACGCTTCATCGACTTTTGAATCTTTCTCATTTGATCCATTAAGAAATAATCAGCCGTATGCGGAAGTTTGGCAAGCGGTAGCAAGGTGCCGTTACCGAAGTCATAAATATATGCATGCCATTCTTCAGGTGAATATCTTTCTGCGAAGCTCATGAGCAGTGTTGTTGCAGCAAGTGATTTGCCGTAGCCGGATGAACCGAAGATGCCAATATTTCCATCCTCCATCATTTGATAAGAAAGTGGATGCTGGCTTTGCTGATCTGGCTCATCGACAAGAGCGAAATGGAAGACGTGCTCTTCACTTGATGCATAACGTGTTTTTGGAATACGCTCTTCAAGCGGTGGAAGCCATGGACTCGGAAGCTTTTCAATTCCAAGCTCCTGCTGCATACGTTCAATTTCATCCACAACAGCGGAAATTTCCGTCACTGTCTCTTTTTTCACAGCTGGCTCTGTACTTACCCCTGATAATGGGATCAGTCCAGTGTCCGTTACAATGGCGATGTCATCTTCTGATCCGTAGCCATCTTCCATATACGGTGCACCACTCCAAGCCGATTGGAATAATTCATAGATTTCATTGTTCCCCACTTGTAAATATCCACGACCTGTCACGGTAATCGACGCTGCATCACTATTTTTCAAAATTTCCTTACTGTCTGATGCATCTTGTACCTTTAATGCGACTTTAAAGCGGGAGTTACTCCAAATTTGATCATCAATGACCCCGCCGGGCTTTTGTGTCGCCAAAATGAGATGGACACCGAGACTCCGTCCAATCCGCGCGGCACTGACAAGCTCTCTAATAAAATCTGGCTCTTCACTTTTTAATTCAGCAAACTCATCAGAGATTAAGAACAAATGAGGCATCGCCTGTTCCGCCTTTTTCTCTTTATAGAGTTTCGTATAGTCATTGATATGATTCACATGATACTGATCAAACAAGCGCTGTCTTTTCTTCAGTTCACTTTTAATAGAGGCAAGCGCTCTTTCACTAAAGTTTTTGCTGCCTTCAATGTTTGTGATCGTACCAAGTAAGTGCGGAATATTTCGGAACGGCTGCGCCATTCCGCCCCCTTTGTAATCAATGAGCAGGAACGCCACTTCATGCGGGTGAAAGTGTACAGCCAAGGATAAAATATACGTCTGTAAAAACTCACTTTTTCCTGATCCCGTTGTTCCTGCTAATAGACCATGTGGGCCATGTGCTTTTTCATGCAGATTCAGATCGACAATATCGTTTTTTCCTTTATAACCGATAGGCACAGATAATGACTTTGCTGTTTCAGATGTCAGCCATTTTTCGCGAATGCCAATGTCATCTACCTGTTTGGCATGAAACAGATCAAGGAAGGAAACCGTTTCTGGAATCGAGTTGGTCATCCCGACTTGATGATCTAATGTTCTTAAGGTTCTGGCAAACAGCTCATTGTCCGCTCGCTCATGTGCATCCAGCTGAAATGGAATTCGTACGGCCTTCTTATGCTGAATGAGAATATCTCCTTCTTCTTCGTTAATGTAACGAACAAGCGTTGAAATATTTTCAGCCAAGCTTTCCTTTGTTTCTGCCGCAAAGATAATTGAGATGCCTAAATCCGTCCGGCTGCCTTCTAGGTATTCTAAAATCACGTGTTCCGCAATGAGTTCATGGTTTGTCACGATAAACACAAAGTGAGGCGTAAAGATTTTTTTCTCTTTTTCCTCTTCCAGATCACGCTCTCGTAAAATTTCATAAATAGAAGACAAAAGCTGATCACGTGTTTGTTCGTTGTATATAAACCCTTTCCCGTATGTATGAGGAAGTTGGAAGTGCGGCAGCCATTTCATCCATTCCCAGTTCTCATACTCCTGTTCATTAAAGATAAAAACAAATCTCAAATCATGATAGCTGTGCGAGAAAGCAAGCTGACCGACAAGCTGGTGAAGCTCATTTTTGACAATTGCCGGTTTTCCTATTAATCCGGTTGGACCGTCCGCAAGACCGAACGTAATCGGTACATCTTTTACCTCGCGATAGACGTTTTGCATATGCTGTGTTTGTTCCATTAAGTCATCGATGTCACGATTGGCCATATCGCCGCCGCTCGTCGATAATTCATAACTTGAAGGAACTGCACCTGTCCCTAGACGCAACTGTAAAAAATCATCACTGACAAGCGTCTTTTCCCAAATACGCCCGCTGATTTCTGACGTCAAATATTTCATTTGTTCAAAAGACGGATAATGATACGTTAAAATAAATTGTTGACGGTCATACAGCTCTTGCAGCTCTTTCCGCTTATTTTCTAAGTAAAGAGAGTAAACACGTTGCCGCTTCTCTTCTCGTCTTTTGCGCTGTGATTTCTCTTTAAAATATTGAACGGACGATGTAATTAACGTCATAATAAACATCGCCATCGACACGACAATAAAGATGCCGCGCGGCTGTACAAGGGCCACGATCCCCATGACAATCAGCATGACAAGCGGCGGGAGAACTACAAGCCAAAGTCCTCTGCCGTTATTTTCACTCTCCTGTGAAGGAAAGCTGAAAGACACCCGGTCATCTGGCAGATCGTAAATCAAACGCGGTGTTCGTCTGTATAAAGGATATTTTTGTTTCGTTTCGGTACTCGGCGGCCTTGTTTTTTCTAAACGTGTTTGAAATGGTTCAAATGCTGTTACTTGCAATAAATCATCATCTTTCAATGACAGCGTCAAAAAGTTCCAAAACAGCTCATCTCCAGCAAGAAGCTGCTGTGGACCGTGCAGCTGTTTCCCGTTCACATAGATCGTTTCATCTTGGGGAATGACATACCAAGTGCCTTCTATTTTTTCCAACGTGAAGGATTTGGCATCTTGAAACATTGAATGAGCTTGTTCTTTCCACACATCCGCTTCATCTATTTCTTCACTTGAAATAGTCACTTCGACTCTATTTCCTAGGTAATAAATGGTTTGATCATGATGTGAATCCATCAACATGAGTGTGAGTGAACCAACCTGATATGGTTCATGTGGAAGTAAGTGACCTTTCTTTTTTTCGCCCTGATAAAGAGAAAAGCCGTCATTCGTTTCATCTGGAGATAAACGAATCAATCCTTCATCAAACGAAAGGGAAGGAATCGTTACTGTATGCTCTATTTCAGGTCCAATCACAGCTTCCCGGTTGAACTGCTCATCTAAACGGACGGTTTGATAATCTTCCTCATAAAAAACCCATAGAAGACTCAAACGCTCCACCTCCTCATCGGACAGCACCAACTGTCAGTTGTATCGAAAGAATTATTTTTTCTCATCTTTTTTCGTCTGAGAGGTTTTCTTTTTTGCATCAGATTCTTTCTCTTTTTTCTCCTGATCGGCTTTTGACTGCTCTTTTTGTTCAGCTGTTTCATCTGTTTGGCTTGCATCTGAGGAGTCATTGGTGCTCGTCTCCGTTGTTTCTTTTTCTTCATACTTCGCCATTTCCTTAATGATTGGGTCTAGCTGTTTTTGTTTTTCTTCAGCAGATAGGCTGTCGTCATTTTGAATTTCATTGCGGTAGGCGACGAGTGCTGTAAATATGTATCGGTCGTCCCCGAGCACCCTTGCAATATCCAGAGCTTCCTTGCTATTGCCTTGTCCAATATGAATCCAGAACAGGAAGTATTGCGGGTCTGTCTGCAATGTGTACGTATCCGTGATTTCTTTTTTGTGCTGGTCAAGCAATAGATTCCCTTGATTCGTTTGCACATACGAAATGGCCAGTTCATATTGAAGAGAGACTGGCATTTGATCGGCTTTGTATTTTTCGAGCGTATCCACCACTTGGCTGTACTGTTTGTTGAGATAATATTTGTTCGCTTCCACATACGCTTCTTGTTTCGGCATGGCGAAAAAGAACGTGTAAATGGTATACACCAATGCAGGAATCAAAAGAACAAGGAGACCAAGTCCAATGTATCGTTCAATCTTCCATTTCTTTTTTGGAATGGTTAAGAGCGTCTTTTCTTTTGCTTCGATGGCTTCTATTTTTTGTTGAATCAAAGCAGACAATTCTTCCAGCGACTGTGTATCACTTATTTCCTTTGCCTGCTCAGATAATTTCAACGTATCATGATAAGCCAAATATTCTTGAAACTGATATTCATGGTCCACCACTCGAAGAATGACGGCTTTGACCTCTTTTAACAAACGTTGTTGGTCGGTTTCATATGGCGGGATGCTTTCTTTGACCCCGTAATGCAAAAATGCAGGCGCTAAGCCTTGATGAAAAACAATGTTTTCAGGAGAAACAATAGGATGCAGCCGCTTCACGTCGTGTTTGCACACTGCATCGACAAGCTGGTATGAAAAAATCCATTTGCTTTTTTCATCCTTTGCATGGATGAAACGAAATTCCTGATAGGCAGGAGGCGGTTGAATCGAAATGATGACCTCACCTTCGGTTAATTGGATCTCTTTTTTAAATGAAGGATTGATGTCTTTAATCGGTGCCGCTTCTAAACCGTCTAAGAGTTTAATTGTCTCTCTTTGAAAAATGAAGGTGTAAGTGCCTTCCTCTTTTTTCATGACTGCTTCTAATTGTTCTTCTAAATAGGAACTCTTTTTATCTGCCATTTACAAAAGTCCTTTCATAGTATTTCCAGCCTGTCTCCTGTGGTGATTCCACAGTCTGACAGCTTATATTCGCCTGAAAACACAGCTTTCTTATTGACTACACGCACCCATCCGCCATCTCGTTTAGGTAGTGAGATTTGTTTTGCCTGCCAGGCGATATGGATGACTTGTTTAATATGTAAATAATTTGATAGTCTCAAATCAAACACACTGCCATCATAGTTTTTTAAGTCGATGGTAATATCGATATACACAAATTTCCACCTCACAAAATAGAAAGAGCGCCGGCATCAACTGACAGACTCGGCGCTTTTTCTGCTTTTCACACTTAGAAAGGAAATCCCTTTGATTAGCCGCGAATTTGGCTAGCGATGTCTTGGTCAGTGCTTTCAAGTGTATTTGCAGTTTGATCAAGCTGATTGCTGACATCTGTTAATAGATCAGACATTTTGATGAATGAAGGTTTTAGCTGTTCGTATTGATCAGCGAATGCTTCACTAGAAGCACCTTCCCACATTCCTTTTAGGTCAGAGATCATTCTATTTAGACGATCAACTTGGTTTAACACTTCTTGACTTTCAACACCATATTGCTTAGCGGTCGCTCTTAGTTCTTCTGGGGTTACGCGAATAATTCCTGACATATTCCTCATTACCTCCCGTGCATAGCCGCCATATAATGGGCTAATCCACTTATTTTTTGACGTTATTATTATAAAAACAGAAATGATACACAGTCAAACAAATCTGTTTTTATTTTACAAAATGAGTCTATAGAATTACTGTTTTTTCGCTCTTTATCTAGTATTTAACAATTTTTTGGTCATATATTCTTAATAAAAGGGCGTGCACTTCGATGAACCTTTCCGCCTATTGATTTTTTACTACATTATTATTGTACTATTTCTTTTTGTGATAAACGCATGACCAATGTGCTCATTTCTCAAGCTTTTTGTTTTTTTAATGATTATGGCATTTTCTTGTTGATTTACGTACCTGATTCTCTTCATAATGTAAGTACGTGAAATATTCGAAAAAGCAGGGGTTTTTTATGACAAAAAAGACAGATCCATTTAAGTATAGCCTTGATCGTTTAGAGGATGTGGCAGACCAAATTAGTGATGTGCTCAATTGCCCTATTACTATAGAAGATACTCATCATCGATTATTAGCCTATAGCACACATAATGATTTCACTGATCCCGCCAGAACTTCAACCATTATCTCCCGCCGTGTACCGGAAAAAGTCATTAATCGGCTTTGGAAAGACGGTATCATTCCTACACTCCTTAAAACAGATGAACCGCTTCGCGTACCTCAAATTGCAGAAGTCGGTCTATCCAGCAGGGTTGCCATTTCCATATGGAAAGACAAAGAGGTGCTCGGTTTTATCTGGGCAATTGAATCCACGCAGCCTTTTTCAGATGAAGAAATGGACCTTCTCAAGATGGCAGCACATGCCGTGAAAAACAAATTACTCAATTTACAAATTCGAAAAACGAAAACAGAAGAACGCAATCAGGAGCTATTTTGGAAGATGCTCACAGGACATATTCATGAAAAGGATGAGATGCTTGATCTCTTCTTGAGGCTTGGGATGAGGTGTCCAGACACGTATGCGATTATTATTTTTCGCCTTCGTGATGAACTGACAGAAGATACGGAAAAGAAGCTCTCCTATCTGCTTGAAACAACGCAGCAAGTGCAGGTGCTGTTAACGACTGTTGATTTTAACGAATTCATTATTCTTGTCTCGCCAAAAACAGAACATCCGCTTCAAGATATTAAACAATTCACAAGCGGCATGCTAAAGCAGTTGTCTGATCGGTATCAGCTCCATGACGTTCAAGCGGCCATTGGTGGAATTTACGATCACATTACTCATATTCAGCCATCCTATAAAGAAGCACTGGCCGTCTTAAAAACAAAAGAACGCTTTCCTGTGGAAACAGAACGATTAAACAGCTTTTCTGAACTGGGAATTTATCAATACTTAGATGTGCTGGCTGAAAAACGAAAGGGATCGTCTTATTCCAGTTACTCTTTATCAAAGCTTGAGGATTACGATCTCAGGCATCATTCCAACCTTGTCGAGACCCTTGAACGATTTATTGATTGTGACAGCAACGCCAATATCGCCGCAAAGCAGTTAAATATTCATATCAACACATTGAATTATAGACTGAAGCGGATTACGGACATTGCAGAAATTGATTTAAAAAACATGAATGAGAAAATGACTATTTATCTTGATATGAAGCTAAAAAACGTCCCTTTGTGAAATTTCACAAAGAGGCGTTTTTTAATTTTTTCATTCAACCGAAGAATTTTCTAAACTTTCAGGATACACTAGACATACAATATCAATAGATAAGCATAGGAGGAATTGATATGATCATCGGCATTCCGAAAGAGATTAAGAACAATGAAAACCGTGTCGCATTAACACCAGGAGCAGCATCTCAATTGCTTTCAGCTGGACACCAGATTTTAATTGAAACGAACGCTGGTTTTGGAAGCGGATTCACTGATGACGATTATGTATCTGTTGGTGCAGAGATTCTTGATCAAGCGAAAGATGTGTGGGCATCTTCTGATATGATTATGAAGGTAAAAGAACCATTACCAGAAGAATATTCATATTTCAGAGAAGGTCTGATCTTATTTACGTACTTGCACCTTGCAGCAGAGCCCTCCTTGGCTGAAGCATTAAAACAAAAAGGTGTAACAGCCATTGCTTATGAAACGGTAACGGACGGAAAATCACTCCCTCTATTAACGCCAATGTCTGAAGTAGCAGGTAGAATGGCTGCTCAGATTGGTGCTCAATTTTTAGAAAAGCCAAAAGGCGGAAAAGGCATTTTGCTCGCCGGCGTGCCAGGAGTATCGAGGGGGAAAGTCACCATTATTGGCGGCGGTGTCGTTGGAACAAATGCAGCGAAAATGGCGATCGGACTTGGCGCAGATGTCACCCTTATTGATGTAAATGCAGAACGATTACGTCAGCTGGACGATCAGTTTGGCCATCAAATGAAAACGTTAATGTCTAATCCTGTTAACATTGCAGATTCAGTGAGCGAGGCAGACCTGCTCATTTGTGCGGTTCTCATCCCAGGTGCTAAAGCACCAACCCTTGTCACAGAAGAAATGGTGAAACAAATGAAGCCTGGTTCTGTCATTGTCGATGTAGCCATTGACCAAGGCGGGATTGTGGAAACAATCGATCATATTACAACACATGATCAGCCTACTTATGAAAAGCACGGCATTTTACATTATGCTGTTGCCAATATGCCAGGAGCGGTTCCGAGAACATCGACAGTTGCTTTAACAAACGTCACGGTCCCATACGCACTGCAGATTGCAAATAAAGGCGCTGCAAAAGCGATCAAAGAAAACAAGGCGATTGCTGAAGGCGTCAATGTGATGAACGGACATATCACCTATGAAGCTGTCGCTCGTGATCTCGGCTATGATTATGTGCCTGTTAGTAAAGCCCTTGAAACCTCTTCCATGACCGAAGCTTAATATCTAGTCCGCCCTTTTCAGGGGCGGGTTTTATTGTTAACCTAAAATAAAAATGAGTTGACAAAAGAACCTCTTCCCCTTAATCTATTTGTACAGATAAGACAGGGGGAAATATCATGCAAAAGAAGACAAGAACAGCTGACTTTGTGCTCGTCGGGATGTTTGCTGCGCTCATGGCTATCGGAGCCAATATCACATCCATTGTGCCATTTTTACAGGTCGGCGGAATCCCACTTACGATGCAGCCGTTTTTTTGTGTGCTTGCTGGTCTTTTGCTGGGCAGACGACTTGGCGCATTGGCCATGATTGTCTATGCTCTTGTTGGGATCGCTGGTGCACCTGTATTCGCACAGTTCTCGGCGGGTCTCGGCGTTATTTTAGGAAAAAGCGGTGGCTTTGTGTTATCATACATTCCTGCTGCTTGGCTTGCCGGATTCATTCTTGAAAAAAGACAAAACCCTGGTTTTGGCCGCTTTTTATTTGCAGCCATTGCAGGAACGACCGTGATGTATGTGATCGGGACAACTTATACATACATCGCATTAAATGTATGGCTGAACGCACCAATCTCTTATCAAACCACATGGTTCTTCATGATGTGGTTTATGGTAAAAGACTATGCACTGACCATCCTCCTTGCGATGCTGGCACCTAAAATTTATCGATCTGTTTCAAAAGCCACATCCTTTCGAAAAGAACAAACAGCTTCCTAATATCAGAAAAGGTTCCTTTACTCTATGAGTAAGGAACCTTTTTTCATTTATAGCATAATTGCCGCAAGCCAGCCGAACAAGACGAGCGGGATATTATAAAAGGCGAATGTTGGGACACATGTACCCCAAATGTGGTGATGCTGTCCATCCATATTCAGTCCAGATGTTGGTCCGAGTGTACTGTCGCTTGCAGGTGAACCTGCATCTCCTACCGCCGCAGCTGAACCAATAATCGCAATAGTCGCCATTGGGCTGAACCCTAAGTGTAAACAAAGCGGTACAAAGATCGTCGTAATAATCGGAATCGTTGCAAATGATGAGCCAATGCCCATTGTCACTAGCAGACCCACCAGTAGCATTAAAATGGCCGCTAAGCTTTGGCTGTTTCCGATAAATTGAGAAGATGCCTTGACGAGAGATTCAATATCTCCTGTTTTCGTTAAAACATTGGCAAATCCAGCTGCAACAAGCATGACAAATCCGATAAATGCCATCATGTTCATGCCAGATGTAATCAGCGCATCTGCTTCATCGCGTTTCATCATTCCCGTTACAAACAAGACAAGCAAGCCTGCAAGCGCACCGAAGATCATCCCTTCGACTCCAAGGCTTTGAGAGAGATATAACTGAACAATAAGTGATACAAGGATCGCAAGCCCAGCAAAGAATAAGCTCTTTTTTGTATATGCTGATTTTTCTACATCCGTAATGTCACGATTTTCATATGTTTTTGGCTTACGATAGACAAAGAGTGAAACGATCAAGCCAAGAACCATGCCGCCTACAGGAATCAGCATCGCATACGGAATGTCTGCTAAATTCACTGTTAAACCTGCATCTTTCATGTTGTCACGAAGCATTCCGTGAAAAATCTGTCCAAAACCGACCGGAAGTAAAATATATGGTGCAGTAAGTCCGAAAGTCATCACACATGCTAGCAGTCTGCGGTCAATTTGAAGCTCGTTAAACACCTTTAATAATGGCGGGATTAAGACCGGAATAAAGGCAATATGAACAGGAACAACGTTTTGAGAAAAACAAGATACGATCAAAATGACCAGAATAATGAGCACTTTTGATAATGTTTTTCTTCTTGAATCGCCTTCTTTTCCAAGAAGCTTCACAGCTCCTTCGACCATGGCATCAGGAAGACCCGTTTTCGTCAATGCAGCTGCGAATGCACCTAATAGTGCGTAACTAATCGCCACTGTCGCATTTCCGCCAAGACCGTCAGTGAACGCTTGAACTGTTCCCCCTAGACCTAATCCACCTGCAAGTCCGCCCGCTAAAGCGCCAAGTGCCAGCGCAATCACGACATTGACCCGCAGCAAGCTTAATATCAACATTAAAACAACCGCTAAAACAACTGCATTCATGGTGAAACCTCCGAAATCCTTTAGTTTACTAATGTAGTAGATAATTAAAGTACCAACGTATGTTACCATAGAAAATTTACTTCGTCAAATGGCGTATGTCCTACATAAAAAGCTCTGCCAGTTGGCAGAGCTTCCATCGTTATTTCTTCGGTTCAAATCGTTCCACAAATGTTGCTAATGATCTGACCATCACACCTGTTGCTCCTGTTGGTCCAAAGCATGAAGGCTTTTCTGTCGTGGCTGTTCCTGCAATATCTAAGTGAACCCAAGGGGTGTCTTCAGCGAATTCCCCAATGAATGCACCTGCCATGATCGCATGACCATCACGACCTGGTGAGTTATTCAGATCAGCCATTTTGCTGTTTCTTACTCGTTTTTTATCTTTTTCGGTGATTGGCAGCTGCCAAATCATTTCCCCGCATTCTTCTGATGCCTCTTTAAACTGGGCATACAGTTCATCGTTATTGGTCATTACGCCTGTTGTTTCATTCCCAAGTGCCACAATGACACCGCCTGTTAATGTCGCAACATCCACAAGCACAGAGGCACCATGCTGCTTCGCATAGGTCACACCATCTGCTAAAACAAGACGACCTTCTGCATCCGTGTTAAGCACTTCGATTGTTTTGCCGCTTAGTGAGACAATGACGTCATCTGGCTTCATCGCATCTGCTGAGACCATATTATCTGTTGAGGCGATGACCGCAATGACATTCTGCTCTGGACGAAGTTCACCGATGATTTCCATTGCGCCTAAAACAGAGGCTGAACCGCCCATATCTGTTTTCATCCCCACCATACTTGCTCTTGGCTTTAAGGAATACCCGCCTGTATCATACGTAATGCCTTTACCGACAAGACCGATGACGTCTGTCCATTCTTCCTTGCCTTGATATTTCAATACAATTAGCTTCGGTGGTTCTGTTGAGCCTCTATTAACGGCTAGAATACCGCCCATTCCGAGCTCTTCCATTTGTTCTTTATCTAAAATTTCAATCTCGAATTCATATTTATAAGCAAGCTCTGCCGCATAGGATGCAAGATCAGAGGACGTGAGCATGTTCGGCGGCATATTCACAAGTGTACGAGCCGAATTGACCGATTGTCCGTAGACTTCGCCCACTTTCAGACTTGCCTGAATTTCTGCAGCATCATGATCCGTTGTTGCATAAACAAATTCGATAAAGCGATCCGGTTCATTCGTTTTATGTTTAAAATCTTGTAATTCATATGTAGCTAAAAGGCAGCTTTCAGAAAGGGCATGGGCTGCATCTTGAACAGGCAGATCCTTTCCTGTAAATGTATCAAGCAAAACCGAAACTGCTTGCTTTTTATCTTGATGAAGCTTTTTAAATAAATGCGCAAACACTTCCTTTGCCTCTTCAAACGTGTAATCTGACTCCTTCCCAAGCCCGACAAAATAAATGCGTTTAATGCCGGTTTCAGGGGATGGGAAAAATTTCGAAAGCTGATTTCGCTTAGACGAAATATCGCCTTCTTTTAATAATTCAGTGATTCTTCCTCCATGTAACTCATCCATTTCTTTTGCTTTTCCTGATAATTGGCTCTTTTGAAAAAGTCCGATGGCCAGTGTATCTTTATGTTGCAACTCATTTGTCGAGAAAAACATATTTATCACACGCTCCTTCAATGAACTCCATATTTCACATTGGAACTTCTATTATATCAAAATTTATGTGCTGATACGATCATTGCCAGCCTGTCTTCCCTTGAAGAACATTTATATTTTGGCACGCGGAAGGGCATCATGAAAAAGCGGCAGCGATCCATAGCAGCCTGTCCATGGTCTCCTCGTTCCACATCTACTTTCTTTAATGTTATAATGAACATGGACTTGGCAACAGTTCTTACTGCCATCATTTTTTTATCTTACTAGGGTAAATACTTTATCATTTCGCACGTTATTTTTTCTTAAAGAGAGGATGTTTCTTGTTCATGAGCGTACTGACGAATTTCCCGCTGCTTGCCAGCCTTGCAGCCATCTTTTTTGCACAATTTGTAAAAGTACCGATTCAATTTATCATTTCTAGACGACTAGATTGGTCGCTCATTACAAGCACAGGCGGAATGCCAAGTTCACACTCCGCAGCAGTAACAGCACTCTCAACAGCAGTTGCTTTAGAGCACGGGCTAGGAACATCTATTTTTGCCATTTCCGCCATCTTTGCCATTATTACAATGTTTGATGCGACAGGTGTTCGCAGACAGGCAGGAGAACAGGCAACTGTCCTGAACAAACTGGTCACAGATTTTAACCGGTTTGTTGCCGAGGCAAAGAACTTCCCAAATGCGGAAGAAAAAGAGAAGCAAAAGAAATTGAAAGAGCTTCTTGGGCATAAGCCGATTGAAGTCTTCTTCGGCGGCTTAACAGGAATCTTGCTCACACTCATCTTAGATTATTACTTCATGTAGAAACGAAAAAGCTTTGGACCTTTTGAGATCCAAAGCTTTTTTATTCTTTATTGGCTTGAAACTGCTGCCGGAACACTTGCATCGATTCTGCTTCATTCAACTGATTTAAGTCTTTTTCTGTCAGCGTCCCTTCACCCTTTTTAATCACATAAACGTCCAGCACCTTTTTACCCCATTCTCTATACACATCATCAACCGTTTCATAATATAAATCAAGCTTATGACCTTTAATCGCTTTCCCAGTATCTGCGACTACACCATAGCCATAATTGGGGATAAACAGGACAGTTCCTATCGGAAAGACAGATGGGTCCGCTGCCACGGTTGAATATAAATCACGTTTTACTTTGACGCCTGAATATGTAATGCCATATGCATGATGTTCTTTCGTCTTACCTGTTGATTCTACTCCTGCTGTATAACCTGTGGCGACAACCTTTTGCTTCGGATAATCGTTCCAATTAAATGCTTCTTCGAGAGAAACAGCACGCAAATCATCACTTTTCACCGCCATCGTCTGCCTTTTTGGATGCTTTAAAAAAGAAGATACGTGCTTACCGGCATCGGTCTCTTTCACCCATGCAGCGAGATCACTTGGTTCTACGCCAGATATGCCCGTAAAGCTTGTCATCAAGGCAAGCATAAACAGACCTGTCATGAACAATCGTTTCATCCATGTTTTCATTTCTATTTGTCACTCCTCTACCCATCTATTTGTTTCCAAACAAAATGGAAACTATGCAAAGGAGAAACAAAAAAACCCACTTGCGTGTAGACAAGTGAGTTAAAACATTTGATAGCCTCTTTTACGAAGGGCATTGATGACAAAACCTGAGGCAATGGCACCAATTAGACCACTTAATAAAATGATGATATCTGCCGCAGCAAGAGAAACGATGCGGTCTCCTATCCCGGAAAAAGCAATGCCTGGTTCTCTTACATAAGCGATCATCTTTTGATTATTGATAATGAAAAGGCATACAATTGGATATAAAATTGCCATAATCCATGACATTCTCAGCAGCATATTCAGCAAAAAGCCAATGCCGAAGAATAACACGAAAAATAAAATAACTGAAATGATAACGACTGGTAAACTGATCACTTCATCTCCACCCCCAAATATCCCATCATTAGTTTAACTTGGAAATAGAGATGAAGTCAATCAATGGAAAAAGCCGTAAGATTAATGCTTCTTTCCTGTCCCCTTACATTCCTCACATGTTTCTGATCCGCCGAGCAATAACTGAAAATATCCTTTTCCTGAACAATACTGACAAGTTGACTTTTTTTCTTTCGTTTGTGCATTCATATTGCTCACTCCTTAATCTAAATTTTCTGATAATTCATCATAACATATTTTTCTGTCCAGTACCAAGTGAGAAAATATTCCGTCAAACATGAAAAAACGTGTACCACAGGGATACACGTTTTTGTCTATATCGGTTTAGAAGAACTTGAATTTTCCTTTTTTCAGAACAAGTCCTGGTCCGCCAACCATGAATAATGAACGGTTGTCGATGATTTTTTTCATTGCAGAAGCTTTTGTTCCTTGAAGTTTTTTACCAAACGCAACACCTACAGCGTCGTGTTCACCAAGAGAAGCAACTGTTCCTTTGATGTCTGGCTTAAAGCTTTCAAGCGTGCCACCTTTTACTAGTGCTGCAAGGTTTTTCGCTACTGTTTCACCTTGCTGCATCGCAATTTGTGCAGTAGGTGGGTATGGACGATTAATTTCTTCATTGATGATTAATGAGCAGTCACCGATGATGAATACATCTTCATTTTCTGGTACACGAAGATCTGGAGACACTTTTACGCGGCCGCGCATGTTTTCAAATCCAGCTTCTTCAACGATTGGGTTACCACGTACACCAGCAGCCCATACAACAGTTTCAGCTTTGATTTCTTCTGTATCATCGTCTTTTCCAACAATGATGCCTTCAGGCGTACATTCTTTGATCGCTGTACCGATTTTGAACTCAACACCTTTACCTTGAAGGTAGTTCATCGCATAGTCGATCAATTCAGGATCAAATCCTGGAAGAGCTGTTGGTGCAGCTTCTACACAGATAATACGCACGTCTTTTTGATCAATATCATACTCTTTGCAAAGCTCAGGTACACGGTTTCCAAGCTCACCAAGGAACTCAATACCTGTGAAGCCTGCACCGCCGACAACGATAGTTAGACGCTCTGGGCGCTTTTCAGCATCTGTATTATAAGTCGCAAATTGAAGCTCAATATGCTCACGAAGCTGACGAGCAGAGTTAATGTTAGAGATTGAGAATGCATATTCTTTCAGTCCTGCAATACCAAATGTTTCAGGAACAGCACCAAGCGCAACAACAAGGTAGTCATAAGAAAGTTCGCCATCTGATGTCACAACTTTCTTCTCTTCCTTATTAATGCTTTCAACTGTTGCTTGTACAAAGTTGACACGGGAACTGTTAATCACATCTTTGATTTGATAACGACAACGGTCATGATGAAGAGTACCTGCACTTGCTTCATGTAACCATGTTGTTTCGTAATGATAATTGTGCTTGTTCACAAGAGTAATATCCGCATCATTTGTGCCAAGCTGTTTTGTTAATCTTGTTACAGTCATTAATCCGCCATAACCTGCACCTAATACAACGATTTTCGGTTTATTCACTGGAATCACATCCACCTTTTTTAAATTTGCTGTAAAACGGATAAAGAATTACATATCGTTATTCTCAACCGCTTTGCGGCATTTTATGAAATTTAAACAAAAAAATAAGTATGTGAAAATCTGAACTTTCACCTACAAAAAACGAAAGCATTTGACCGTATCCGACAAAAATTCATAAAAAATTAATATTTAGTTCCCTTAACAATAATAGCGAGTTCTGCTCCTTTTTTCAAGGCTTTAAACTGAAAATCCTTAGGATAAACGGTCTTTCTCTCTTTTTTCCCCTTTTCACAGCATCGGCATCAAAAAACGACAAGTTTTTCAAAACAAGTCAAACGACGATATGTGGTATGATATGATATAGTGATAACAATTTTCATTTGGGAGGATTAAGGAATGCAAGAAGATTCTAAGGTATATGACATTACCGTTATCGGGGGCGGCCCAGTCGGATTGTTTACTGCGTTTTACGGAGGCATGAGACAGGCAAGTGTGAAAATCATTGAAAGCCTTCCTCAGCTCGGCGGTCAACTATCCGCTCTTTACCCTGAAAAATACATTTATGATGTGGCTGGTTTCCCAAAAATCCGCGCACAAGAATTAGTTGATAATTTAAAGGAACAAATGGATAAATTTGATCAAACCATTTGCTTAGAGCAAGCTGTGGAAACGGTTGAAAAACAAGCAGACGGTATCTTCAAACTCGTTACGAATCAAGAGGTTCATTATTCAAAAACGATCATCATTACAGCTGGTAACGGTGCATTCCAACCGAGAAAGCTTGAGCTAGATGCAGCAGAATCATTTGAAGGAAGCAACCTGCATTACTTCATCAATGATCTGAACCAATTCGCTGGCAGACGTGTCGCTGTTCTTGGCGGCGGAGACTCTGCGGTCGACTGGGCACTGATGCTTGAGCCAATCGCAAAAGAAGTATCGATTATTCACCGCCGTGATAAATTCCGTGCACATGAGCACAGTGTAGAAAACTTGCACAACTCGAAAGTCAATGTGCTGACACCATTTGTCCCAACGGAGCTCATTGGAGAAGACCGCATCGAACAAATTGTGCTTGAAGAAGTCAAAGGCGATAAAAAGCAAGTACTAGATGTGGACGACGTGATCGTCAACTTCGGTTTTGTTTCCTCCCTTGGACCAATCAAACAATGGGGCCTTGAAATCGAAAAGAACTCTATCGTGGTCAAATCCACAATGGAAACCAACATCGAAGGCTTCTATGCGGCAGGAGACATCTGTACGTATGAAGGAAAAGTCAAATTAATCGCAAGCGGATTTGGTGAAGCACCAACTGCTGTGAACAACGCCAAAGCTTACATGGATCCGAAAGCCCGTGTACAGCCGCTTCATTCCACAAGCTTATTTGAAAATAAATAAGAACGGATCAAAAAAAGGAGTCCCATCTGCGGAACTCCTTTTTTGTTTATTTAAAAATCCCAATATAGGCATTCGCCATTCCAAGTACCATTGCAGCAAGTAGCACCACAACAATTCCTGCCACAACCAAAATCACCCGATCCTTCACACGTTCCTTTTTCGGAAGCGGCTTGTCTATCCCGCAAGATGGACATGTTTTTGACCGATACGGAATCAGTTCATGACAGTTCCTGCAATTGATTTGTTCACTCAAACCTCAGCAACCTCTTTTCTGATGACAGTTTATGTTTGGTTCTCATGATACTCTTTTCGAGTGGAAATAGCCAGTTGTGAGGACAAGCTGTAACAAAATTGAGCGATTTACAAATTGTTTAAGAAGGAATGGAATGAATGAAGGTTTGATTGGTTCAACCGATATAAGAAGGAGAAGATTGTCATGAAGGATAGGTGGAAAGATGATAAAGCGTTTCATGATTAGTTTGAGCTTGTTACTGATGATTGGCGGTTCAGTTGAAGTGTTTGCAAAAGACTATAACAAACATTATGCTCAATTCGCTGCCGGATTGAATATGGATGTTGATCAGCTAGAACCTTTTTTAACACATGTGTCTACTTCGATTTTAGATGCTGGTTTGAGTGATCAAGAAATCAAACAGATACTCACCAACGTTCGAAAAATGAATAAAAACAATGAAACAAAAAGAATGGGCATCTTTGAAGTGGTTTATCTTGGAGAACGAGCCAAGATGAAAATTGAGGTTGAAGTTCATGTGGAAGATGGCAATAAAGAAGTGGTGATCTATATGTTTAGCACCCAAGATTTGGTGGATGTCTTGGATAAAGAACTAATGAAAATAGAAGAAGCCATTTGAGAAAGAGACGCTGAATGAGTGTCTCTTTTATATTTGTCTTTCTTAATAAAACAAAAAAAGCCTTCTTGTTCATAAAGCAAACAAACAAGAAGACTCATCTTTATCCATGGTCAGATATTAACACTCTTCCGGCGTACCGGTATTTGTGGCTGTTCTGAACGAAGAACCGCATCCGCATGACGCAATCGCGTTCGGATTGTCAATCGTGAAACCGCCGCCCATTAGTGATTGTTTGAAATCAATGATGGTGCCGTTCATGATGTCAAGGCTTTCGGAGTCGACAAGGACCTTGATGCCGTGCTGTTCGAACTGTGTGTCTTTCTCTGAGACTTCATGGTCAAAGCCCATCCCGTATGAAAGACCGCTGCAGCCGCCGCCTTTTACGCCCACTCGCAGGAACGCATTTTCTTCTTCATGTTCTTTCATCATATCTTTAATCTGCAATGCAGCAGCTTCTGTAATCGTTACTGGTGTACTCACGATCATCCCTCCTTTTGACTGGATGTTTCTTTTCAATTATAAACGTGATGTTGCCTTTTCTCAAATAAATGGTTTAGAGATAGAATGTGCCGTCACAAATTGTTTCAGCAGGTCCTGTCATCAGCACATGGTCATTATCTTTCCAGCGAATGATGAGGTCTCCGCCAGCTAGATGAACGGTCATATCCGTTTCTTTTTTCGCATGTCCATTGACAATCGTTGATACAGCCGCAGCACATGCTCCTGTTCCGCACGCTTGCGTAATCCCTGATCCTCTTTCCCACACGCGAAAATGCAGTTCTGTTTCACTGACTCGTTCCACAAATTCTACATTGACGCCTTCTGGAAACATGTCATGCTTTTCAATGATTGGCCCAAGCGAATCGAGCGGCGCCTGTTCAATGTCTTCTAAATAGAAAACGATATGGGGATTCCCCATTGAAACAGCTGTTCCATTTAAGGTCGTTGTGCCAAAATCAAGCGGTTCATTAATCGTTGTACTGGCCGGTTCACCAAGCATTGGCATCGCTTCTTTTTCAAAACGAGGTTTTCCCATATCTACTGTCACTAACTGAACGTGACCATCCTGCACATGAACGGTCGCCTCAACGAGTCCTGACAATGTCTCAATCTGGAACGTTGTGTCTGTTACGATTTGATGCTCATACACATATTTTGCCACGCAACGCAGACCGTTACCGCAGTTTTTCCCCTCTGATCCATCATTGTTGAAAATGCGCATCTTCACAGGCGCAACATCTGATGGGCAAATGAGGATCATTCCGTCTGAACCGATACCTGTATAAACAGAAGAAACGCGGATCGCTATCTCTGACAGCTGCTCTTCTGGAAGCTGTTCCTTCATCTGATTGACGTATATATAATTGTTTCCTAGTCCGTGCATTTTCGTGAATTGAAATGATGTCATGAGCGTCCTCCAAAAATGTTGTTTCTTTATAGTATAAAAGGAGTCGATTCAGGAGACAATCTTATCATCCCCCGTTTTTCATACATAGAAGCTCTTTGCTGCCATGGCAAAGGGCTTTTATTATGCATATGTCTCTTTTTCTCTCGTGTGATGCTTCATTTTGATGATATTTTATTAGCATAACATATTGGATGCGCTTTCTACATTTTCCCCTAAAAAACGGAAACTGAATATATGAAAAAAATGCACCTCATGACCCATGTGGTGCATTTAAAACATGTCGTTTTCCTCTATAAAAGCATAAATACGCTCGACTAGCTGCTCTGCATTTTCTCCAGAAACAAATTCTCCATTCACAAGGGCAAATGGGGAGTCCATACATTTGCCGCAATAGCTTAAACAACCGTATTCCATTACATCTAAGTTTGGGTCTTTTTCAAGTTTCTCTTTTGCTTCTTGAGACCCTTGTGCAAGATTACTTACACAAAATTCGATCAGTGGAAACACTGTGCTTCACCTCACATTTGCCTTACTATCCTACCGAAATTCCTTCTATTAGTCAAAACATGAGCTTCAATAAATCGTTACGCCTATTCCTCGTAAAATGTTTTACTATTTAGGACTAAGTAATGAATATGTAGGTTATTTTGAAACAATTATTGTGGTTTCACAGTAAATTCGATATAATTTTATTTGGTATTTTAACTTAAAGTTTTTTAGTATAAGTGTTTTTCAATGTCTAGGGGGAAAAGGAGAATCGTCATGAAAAATTTAGTCTTGATCGGCGGAGGTTACGGGAATATGCGGGTTCTCCACCGCTTATTGCCAAATCAATTACCTGATGATGTTACTATCACATTAATTGATCGAAATCCTTACCACTGTTTAAAAACAGAATATTATGCACTTGCTGCTGGAACGATCTCTGATCATCACATTCGAGTATCTTTTCCAGAGCATCCGAAGCTGGATATTCAATACGGGGAAGTAGAAAAAATTGATATTGAAAACAAACAGATCTTATTTAGCGACCGTGAACCGATTCCATATGATGATACGGTAATCGGACTCGGCTGTGAGGACAAGTATCACAATGTCCCTGGGGCGAAAGAACATACATACAGCATTCAAACCATTGATCAGTCAAGACTTGCGTATAACAAATTAAACAATTTGAGCGCAGGTGCAACAGTTGGCATTGTCGGTGCTGGACTTAGCGGGGTAGAGCTAGCCAGTGAACTGCGTGAAAGCCGCTCTGATTTAAACATCATTCTTTTTGACCGCGGAGAACTGATTCTTTCCAGTTTCCCAAAAAGATTAAGTTTATATGTACAAAAATGGTTTGAAGAAAACGATGTAAAGATCATTAACTGCGCCAATATTACAAAGGTTGAAGAAGGAGTTGTGTACAACCATGACGATGCAATTGAAGCAGATGTCATCGTGTGGACAGCAGGAATTCAGCCAAGTAAAGTCGTGCGAGATATGGATGTTGAAAAAGATGCACAGGGCCGTGTCGTCTTAACTCCTCATCACAATGTCCCTGGAGATGAGCATGTCTATGTCGTAGGTGACTGCGCAAGCTTGCCGCATGCACCAAGTGCACAGCTTGCCGAGGCACAGGCAGAGCAAATTGTGCAATCTCTACAGAAACGCTGGAAAAATGAGCCGCTTCCTGAGGCTTACCCGCAGTTTAAGTTAAAAGGCGTACTCGGCTCTCTAGGGAAAAAAGCCGGCTTTGGCTTAGTGGCGGATCGTCCACTTGTTGGTCGTGTTCCAAGACTCTTAAAATCTGGACTTCTTTGGATGTACAAGCATCACAATGGATAAAATGATGTGAATTTTTTCTCAAAGCTCCTTCTAATGAAGGAGCTTTTATTATGAAACGGCATGTACCGATGGATGGTTCACTTTGATAGGAGCAAGCGCAAGAATGCAGTCTTTACGAAACGTTCTGATCGTCTTCTTCGATAAACAATACGCTTGTATGAACTGTTCAGTTTGACGATGTACAATGATTTTTCGTTTCGAACACTCTCCATTTTTCTTCATATAAATCATATCAATCGGTATTTGTTGATGAAGAGATTGTTTTAGTAAATAATTCATGATGCTCACGCTCCTTTCATCTCATTATATAAGAACAAACGTTCTAAATCAACCTAAAAAAGGAACGTTTGTTCTGTTTATTTTCCTAAAAAAGAACAGCTCATTCACTGCTCTCTTCGTACCCGTATTTCTCCATTTCTTGATAAATATCTTTTAATTTTGGATTGCCCTCTCCAACAATCTGATCCTCAACAAGGACAAGTGGATAAAAGAATTCATCATCAAGAATTCGTTCAGACAATTCTTTTTGGCGTTCGTTTTCAGGCGGGTGCTCAATATCGATATATGTGATGCGAAACGGCTGATTTGGATATTTTCGTTTTAATGCTGCATCTAGCCACTCAAATGTATCTTTTGAAGAAGGCAGATTCACGCAACTAGCGCACAGGACATCTCTTCCATATACATAAAGGTCAACGGTTTTGTTCATTTGACAAGCCCCCTATTCTTTCTTTATTTTAGCTGAATTTTCTGTATGAAAAAAGTCAAAATCACTTTTTGTTTCAAGATGAGATTGTGCTATAATGAGAAGGAAACTTTGAAACCAATCAATAGATTTTTATCGTCCAGATGAATATAATGGTGATATGTTGTGAAAGGAGCGATTATATCTAATGACTGAAGTCGAAATGAAAGACCAAGTACAGGAAGTACTGGACAAACTTCGTCCATTTCTATTACGTGATGGTGGAGACTGTGAGCTTGTAGACATTGAAGATGGCATTGTGAAATTACGCCTTCTTGGTGCATGCGGCAGCTGCCCAAGTTCAACCATTACATTGAAAGCCGGTATTGAGCGCGCATTATTAGAAGAAGTACCTGGCGTTGTAGAAGTTGAACAGGTTTTCTAATTCATATATGACATGAAAACGGCCCTTACTGGGCCGTTTTTTAATTAGGATAACTTCTCTCTAAACCATTCTTGAATGAAGGTCAGTCTTTGAATACGTTGCCCAGGGTGGCCGCTTCTCGATAAATCATGAGAAGCCTTGGGAAACTTGACTAATCTCGTGTCTTTTCCAAGTTCCTTCAATGCCACAAAAAGCTGTTCTCCTTGATCGACTGGGCAGCGGTAGTCTTCATCACTGTGCAGGATGAGAAGTGGTGTATTCACCTGTTTTACATACTTTAGCGGCGAACGATCCCATAGCTTATCAACAGAGTCATAAATATCCCCATCAATCTGCCATTTTGTAAAGAAATAGCCGATATCACTGATGCCATAAAAGCTAATCCAATTTGAGATGGAACGCTGTGTAACAGCTGCACGGAAACGGTCGGTCTGTCCGACAATCCAATTGGTCATAAAACCGCCATAGCTGCCGCCCGTTACGCCAAGCCTTGTTTCATCAATAAAGTCATAGGCTTCGAGCACATGATCAACAGCCAGCATGACATCCTCATAATCAACGTCTCCATAGTTGCCTCTTACCCGATCCGTAAACATCTGTCCGTATCCATGACTGCCATGAGGATTGATGTACACAATCGCATACCCTTCAGCGGCGAGCATTTGAAATTCATGAAAATACGTATGACCGTACATCGCATGCGGCCCGCCATGAATTTCTAAGATTAGTGGATATGTCTTCCCCTCTTCCATCTGAGCAGGCTTCATCAACCAGCCATGTACAACGTCTCCTTCTTTTGACTGGAAAGAAATTGGTTCAGGTTCGGATATGACATGTTCCTTTAGAAAGTCATCATGCTCAAACGTGATTTGCTTGAGTGAGGATTCCCCTAAAGTCAGCTCATACAGCTCACTAGGCGAGACAGGTGAAAGACGGCTGATCAGCATTTTTGATTCATCTGGATGAAGACTGAAATTCGTCACATGTTCTGCCTCTAAACGAACGGGATAGGCTAAGCCCTCAATAGAGAAATAATAAATTCCGGTACTCCCTTGATCAGAAACAAGCGCATAAAACCCCTGACTATCCTTTGTCCATTGTGGAAGCTGATTGGCCTCACCCATAACACTATCCCCTGCCATACAGTTTCCTACATACATATCGAGCATTTCTGATAATTGAACGGTCTTTTTCTCCTTCAGGTCATGCAGCCACAATGATGGGAAGGTTGCATTCTGAAATTCACGTTCATGTCCAATGTACAAAAGGCTTTCTCCATTTGGAGAAAATGATACGGTCGAGTAAGCGCCTGTTGATTGGGTGATTTTCTTGGATGTACCGTCCTCTAATGACAGGAGACAGATATCACTTATGTAAAACGTCTGCGGGTTGGATTGAATATAGGCGAGCCACTTCCCGCAAGGAGAGACGACATGATTCACATGATGCTGCTGCTCACTCGTAACCGTCTCTACCTCCCCTGAGCAGACATCGATTTGTACAATTTGCGTCAGCCGCCCGTCTAAAAAACCTCTGCCATCTGCTTTATAAGTCAAATCATCATATACTGCCGGAGCAAAGTCATCGCACTCTTCCTTTTTTTCATCATGAACAGATTCTTCTTGTTTTAATGAGACCGCTGCATAAATGAACGCTCCATCCGGTGAAAATACAGGATGAGATACGCCGTAAGGAATATTCGTTAAGGTACGAATGCCGCCGCCATCGCTCTGAATGAGTGCGAGCTGAGGGACTTCCTTTGGCTTCTGCAAAATAAACGCAAGCTGCTTTCCGTCTTTTGACCATGCTGGTTGATGATGCTTTCCATCATCAAATGTCCATTGAGACAACTCCCCTGTCTCTTCATCTCGAACCCATAAATGAATATTGTAATCATCCTTTTTTTCATTCACCGATACTTTTGTAAAAACAGCCTTTTTTCCATCTGGTGAATAAACTGGATGAGAAACAGACACAATTTGTGTTAAATCCTCTGCTGTTATCAATTTCTTCATCAATAGATCTCCCCCTTTTATGTATCAAAAATAGTTCGCTTCTCTAAATAATAATCCCTGCTTTTGTTATGAAAAACAAGGATAAAAAAAGAACGTGCGTCTTCACAGCACGTTCTTCATTTGATTCACAGAATGATGCTCGACGACGACACCTTCTACCGGCACCGTCAGTACATCCACTTCACAATGCGGGAAATTTTGGGCAAGCTGCTTTTTCAGCGCTTCTCCCTTCCCTTTTTCCACTAAGGTCAAAATAGTCGGCCCAGCACCGCTTAATGCCGTTCCATACGCGCCTTTTAATGAAGCAACGTGCTCCACCTTTGATAGCTCTGGGACAAGCATCGTGCGGTATGGCTGATGAAATAAATCTTTATTCATCATTTCCCCTACAAGCGGCCAGTTCTGCGTTATTAAGGCGGCGACAAGGACGTTACTCACTGCACTCGCACTCACGGCCTGTTTATAGGAAAAATCCTCTGGCAGGACATCACGGGCATCCTTTGTGAGCACTTCATAAAAAGGAATCACGACGACGACATCTACATCCACATGCTGCACTTTAACGGCATGTGTCTTGTCTTCTTCATGAAGACCGATGAGTAAACCACCGAATAAAGAGGCACCCGCATTATCTGGATGACCTTCTACCTCACTTGCAAAAAAGAGCTTCTGATCATCGGTCATCTTTAATTCAAGCAACTGATTGGCGAGCTCAATAGCGGCGACAATGGCAGCAGCGCTGCTGCCCAGCCCCCTTGCTAATGGAATATCACTCCACACTTTGACATGAACAGGCGGGAGTGTTTTTCCAAAGTCATCTGCGACCTTTTTAGCTGTTTGGTAGATCAGGTTATCGGTGCCTGATGGAATACCAGACACGACATCTGTTTCTGCTTCAAACAGCCAGCTATCATGGTCATAGACCGATAGCTTTAAATAGCGGCTGAGCGCCATTCCGACTGAGTCAAAGCCTGGTCCTAAGTTGGCAGTGCTTCCCGGTACTGTGATTGAAAAAAGCATGGAGGCGTTACTCATACGCGTGCGGCCTTTTCTAAATGTTCCAGAATTTGATCTTCATCTGCATCCAGTGTGACCGGTTTGATGTGCGAAATATCAATCGCCGTATTCGGATCTTTTAATCCGTTTCCTGTCAGTACAGCGACGACTTTACTGCCTGGCTTAATTTCTCCAGATTTCACTTGTTTGAGTACACCTGCAATTGATGCACAAGAGCCTGGCTCTGCAAACACACCTTCTTCACGTGCGATCAATTGATAGGCATGAAGAATTTCTTCATCTGTCACTTCATCAATTTTCCCGTTTGATTCATCTGCCGCTGCTACAGCTTGCTTCCAGCTTGCAGGGTTTCCGATGCGAATGGCTGTTGCGACTGTTTCTGGCTGCTCAATGACTTCATTTCGAACGATGGCTGCAGCACCTTCTGCTTCAAAACCACGCATGACTGGCAGTCCAGTGCCTTTTTTCTCATGATATTCTTTGAAGCCTTTCCAGTACGCTGTAATATTCCCCGCATTCCCAACAGGAATCGCCAGTACGTCCGGTGCGGAGCCTAGCTGCTCACAGATTTCAAATGCCGCTGTTTTTTGTCCTTCAATTCGGTATGGATTGACGGAGTTAACAAGTGCGATCGGTGCTTTTTCACAGATGCTGCGGACAATTTTAAGTGCATCATCAAAGTTGCCGTCAATGGCAATGATCTCTGCTCCGTACATGACAGCCTGCGCCAGCTTACCGAAGGCAATTTTTCCATCTGGAATGATGACAATACATTTCATATCAGCGCGCGCCGCATAAGCTGCCGCTGCTGCAGACGTATTCCCTGTCGATGCACACATGATCGTATCATTACCTTCTTCTTTTGCCTTTGCGACGGCCATGACCATCCCGCGATCCTTAAAAGAACCTGTAGGGTTGACGCCTTCTGTTTTCACATGAAGTTCAATCCCCAGTTTTTCGGAAAGCTTTGCGAGATGAATCAGCGGTGTGTTTCCTTCATTTAATGTTAGTTTAGGTGTTTGTTCGTTTACTGGTAAGAATTCTTGAAATTCTTCAATGAGTCCATTCCACTTCATCAGCTTAAACCGTTCCCTTCTACTCGGTACGTGCTCTTCACTTGAACCACCACGTCGAGATCGTTTAATGTTTGCAGGATATTTGAGAAATCTTCTTCTGATGTCTGATGTGTAATAATCACAATTTCAGCCAGCTCATCATGCCCTTTGACAGGAAGCTGAAGGATCTTTTCAAAGCTGATGCCTCTTTCAGAAAAAATCGATGTAATGCGGGAGAAAGCTCCGACTTGATCTCTCACATGTATTCTTAAAAATTGCTGAGCAAATACTTCGGATGATGATTTGATTTTCTTCTCAAATTGCGGTGCAATAAATCCACTGCCATTCACACCAAGACGCATGTTTTTCATAACAGCGACTAAATCAGAGACAACAGCTGTTGCCGTTGGTAGGCTGCCTGCTCCAGGTCCGTAAAACATCGTTTCTCCGACAGCACTTCCGTAAACATAGACAGCATTAAATTCATTGTTGACAGAAGATAACGGGTGATGATCAGGAAGTAAAGTTGGCTGTACGCTGACCTCCACTTTCTCTCCATCCCTTTGGGCAATTCCAATCAGCTTCATTGTATAGCCAAAACGTTTACTGAAATTAATGTCCTCATCCGAGATGTCCGAGATGCCTTTCACTTTCACATCCTCTAAGTCTACATTCATGGAAAAGCCGAGTCTTGCCAGGATGGCCATCTTTCTTGCCGCATCTAGTCCTTCTACGTCCGCCGTCGGATCTGCTTCTGCAAAGCCAAGATCCTGCGCTTCTTTTAATACATCTTCATACGCACTTTTATCGACATTCATTTTTGTTAAAATAAAGTTCGTTGTCCCGTTCACGATTCCCATCATTTTTGTGATGCGGTCAGAGGCTAAACCTTCCTCTAGTGTACGCAAAATCGGAATCCCACCTGCGACACTCGCTTCATAGTAAAGGTCACAGCCGTTTTCTTTTGCTACATGTAAAAGCTCTGTGCCATATAGCGCCATTAAATCCTTGTTGGCTGTAATGACATGCTTCTTCTCATTTAGTGCATCTATTAAATATTGTTTTGTCTTTTCAATGCCGCCCATCACTTCAATAATGACGTCGACCTCTGGATCTCGAATCACATCGTATACTTCAGTTGTGAAGACCTCTCTTGCCACATCCACATCTCTTTTTTTATCGGGATTGCTCACAAGCACTTTTTGTATTAATACCGGACAGCCGATCTGGTGCATTAATTTATCCTGATGATCTTGAATAATCTTAACGACACCGCTCCCCACTGTTCCTAATCCTAGTAGTCCAACTCGAATTGCCTTCACCTGAAATTCCACCTTTCTCCGTAAATGTCCTCTCTAAAAAGACATTTGTTAACCTAACACAGACATTCAATGTACACACATTATAAAGGGGTATCCTCATTTTGACAAGGTAATAAAATAAGAGAATATGAGAATGAAACCGCTTAACAGCTATTTATATCAAGATTCTATATTTTCAAAATATTTTTGTGAGAAAAGCTCCCGAAGCCGGGAAGCTTGAGATTACGCCTGAACTGGCGTTTTGGCTTGCTGATTTTGCAGGACAAGCGCAATATTTTCAGCACATAAATGCATCATGTTTTTTCTCGTTTCAACACTTGCACTTCCGATATGAGGAAGCACTGTCACATTTGGTAATGTCGTTAGCGGGTGATCTGGGCTGACTGGCTCCTTGCTAAATACATCCAGACCTGCTCCTGCAATTTTTCCTGTCGTGACAGCATCATATAAAGCATCTTCGTCTACCGTCTGCCCTCTGGAAACGTTGATGAAGTAAGCCGTGTTCTTCATCTGCTCAAATGCTTTCTTATTAAACATTTCTTTCGTTTCAGGCGTTAAAGGCGTCAAACAAACGATGAAATCAGACTGCGTAAGCAGCTCATCAAATGCGGCATAGGTCACACCTAGCTGTGCTTCTGCTTCTGGCTTTCTTGAACGATTATGATAAAGAACATTCATATCAAAACCTTTTGCCCGCTTGGCCAGTGCGGTTCCAATACTGCCCATTCCGACAATCCCTAACGTTTTATGATGAACATCAGCACCGGCTAGAAGAAGCGGCCCCCAGCCTGTCCAGTTCCCATCCTTAATCCAATCACTCGCTTCGACAATTCGTCTTGCTGACGCCATCAAAAGCGCAAAGGCTAAATCAGCCGTTGATTCTGTTAAGACGTCCGGTGTATGACATACCGTGATCCCGTGCTTTTTAGCTGCCTTTAGATCAATATTGTCATAACCGACCGCGAGATTCGCGACCACTTTTAGATTTGGAGCATTTGATAAAAGTGCCTCATCTACTTGATCTGACAGCATCGTGAGCAGCCCATCTGCTTGAGCCGCTTGTTTTTCTAACTCTTCTCTTGGACACGGCTCATCCTCGCTCGTCCACATATCAATATGAGCGACTTCTTTTAATGGTGTAAGTGTTGTTTCATCAAGCTTTCTTGTGATATAGACATAAGGTTTCGTCAAGAAGAACACTCCTTTGGTTGATTTCTTTAAGCATAACGAAAAACGCCTCAAGAGAAAAGAGACGTTTCGTCTGTTCACTGAAACTTCAAATCAGCGGATTGATGAATCCATCCAACAGGAGGAATGAGATGCCCACCGCTGCGCATAGCACTCAATTCTTGAAACACCTTGAGAAAATATTCGTAGCGGTTCGCATCATTTAAAACGTAATCTAATCGTTCTTCATAATAAGATTTTTCATTTTCTCCTGACATATAATAACCTTCGACAATTTCAAAATAATGAAGCGGAAACAAAAGACGGCTGTACAGCAGACGCTTTGAAAATGATGAAAGAGGCGTAACCTGCTCATATTGCTGCAAAAAGGAAAATCCCTCTTCAATTAAATCCTCCTTATGCTGGACAAAGGTTTCTCTTAAATATTCTGCGATATCTCTTGTTGGATGGTCAAATACCCAGTCAACAGGTAAACGAAGCGGCTGCTCATGTGGCCAGGTCATACGTGAAAAGCGCTGATGACAAACAGTACCTGAATCACATTCTTTCGGTTCATCATCAAGCTCTGTATCCACTAAATATTGAATGGCATTTTCCGTTAATCCGAGATAATACGGAAAGGATTCAATGAATTTCTTTTCAAATCGTTCAAGTGGTTTTTGATGCATTTGCTGCATCCAAAAGCCTTCCAGCTGGTCTAACCGTTTTGCCCATAATTCCTTCCAAGCTCCGACACGTTTTGTTTCAGACACCTCATAAGGAAACCCTCTCCCCCTGACATGAAAGGCCGCCAGCTCTGATGCGTGCTGAAATGAGCGGCTTGTAACCCGCGGTGCTGCCTTTAATAGAGCGTACAGTTCTTTTCCATGGGTAAAAGTCGGTTTCTCTTCGTTTGTTAATTCAAACACGGCAACGTATGGGTCACCGTCATTCAGTAAATACTGACTGATATGATAAAGCTCTGTGAGTTCTTCTTCTCGCAAATGAGACACGGGAACAATGATGAAGAGAGCTTTCGCCGTTTGAAAGCTCTGATAACTGCCATATGGCATAAATTGACGCACATCAATACCAAATGTGTGATAAATGGTTTCTTTCATGATTTCACCTGCGTTCATAAAATCAGTCTCTTATCATATCGTAGTCGCAGGTTGAGGGATTTATGAATACTATTTACTATCCGAAGCTTTTTCACACGTTGTGGACAAATTACGAGGATTGGGTGAGGAACATGCCGCATCATCATGAGATGAACGAAGTAGAAAAAACAGCAAGACGCCGTTTACAAGAACGAGGCGTAACCATTCAAGATATAGCAGACCTTGTCTTCTTTTTGCAGGAAAAATATCATCCTGGCTTAGACATGACAGAGTGCATCCACAATGTGGAACGTGTCATCGCAAAACGTGAAGTCCAAAATGCCATCTTAACAGGCGTTGAACTAGATGTTCTCGCTGAGCAAAAAAAGCTGACAGAACCGCTGCAATCCATTCTTGAAACAGATGAAAGTCTATATGGTGTGGATGAAATTTTATCCTTTGCCATCGTTAATATTTATGGCTCCATCGGCTTTACGAATTACGGATATATCGATAAAGAAAAACCAGGGATTCTTGGGAAACTCAACGATAAATCCTCAGGCGAATGCCACACCTTTTTAGATGACATTGTCGGTGCTATTGCTGCGGCAGCATCAAGCAGACTGGCACATAGTGCGAGAAATGCAGAATAAAACACAAAAGAGGACGTGCGTCTCACGCTTGTCCTCTTTTCATTAAGATAATCGTTCAATCCACTCAGATAATGAATCAATGACATAGGTTGGCTGTTTGTCATATTTCTGAAGCAGCTCTTTTGTCGTGACGCCTGTATGGACAAGCAGTGTATCCATCCCTGCATTCATCCCTGCCATAATATCGGTATCATAATTATCGCCCACCATGAGCGTCTCTGACACATCTGTCCCGAGCACCCGCATGGCCTGTTCCATAATGATAGACTCTGGCTTTCCGATAAATGTTGGCTGCACTGTTGTTGTAACCGTCAGCACAGATGTTAACGATCCATTTCCAGGTAACAGCCCTCTTTCTGTCGGAATGGCAATATCTCCATTTGTTGAAACAAATTGTGCACCTTGACGGATCGCAATGGCTCCTACCGCTAGTTTTTCATATGTAATACCGCGGTCTATTCCAACGACAACGAAATCAGCGTCTTCTTGACCAAACGACAAGCCTTTTTCTTCGATGGCCTGCTGAATGCCTTCTTCTCCGATCACATACACCGAGGCATCTTTCTTTTGTTCTGCGATATAGTTTGCCGTCGCCATACTTGTTGTAAAGACTTGTTCTTCCGTTGCTGGAATATCGAATGAAACCAGTTTCTCTGCTACTTGCTTCGGTGTGCGTGAAGAGTTATTCGTGACAAACAAATAAGGGATGTTCAACTCATTTAACTTGTGAACAAATTGCCCCGCCTCTTCAATCTTTTCTGTTCCTTTATACATCGTCCCGTCTAAATCAATTAAATAGCCTTTGTATTTCATGCTGCTTACAACTCCAATGGTTTATTTAAACGCTGATACTGGTCCAAGCTCCTGCTCCAAGTAAGTGCGAATTCGATTCGGGAAGACTTGCAGCGCCTGTTCTACCTCACTGATGACCTGCAACAAATCTTGATGAACCACTTCTTGGTATTGCTGAACAAGTGTTTTACGGCACGAGACCAGTTTTTTCAGGTGAGTGCCTTCTTCTGTTGGTACAACTTTTTCGTCCACAAGAATATCCATGATGTCGTTATAGCTTCCTGGGTCCCGCATGATAAAGCCGTCAATCATATCATTTCCTGTATCAAGAATACATTCGACGAGCAAATGAACAATTCGTTCTAGCGCTTTTTTTTCTAAAGGGCTTGACCATGTTTGATGACTGCGCATCAAATTATATTGCTCCTCAAAAAAACGTAATGTCTCTTCAATCTTCTTTCTATCTACGAAATACATCATGACGCTCCCCTTTGCGTTATTTTCTAATCCGCTTTAAGACAAAATAGGCACAGCCAAAATTACAGTATTCATAAATGTATTCATCGAGTGTACTGATTTTTGTATCGAATGTGGCCTTTTGGTTTTGGTCATCAAAGAACCCCTTCAGCCTAAGCTGGTTGTAGCCCCAATCCCCCACAATATAATCATACTTATTTAAAATATCTGAGTACCTTGCTTTAAACGCTTCCTCATCAAAGCCGTCTTTGATATCTCTGACAAGATCAAAGGTAGCATTCTGAATGACGATCATCTTCTCACCTCTTTTTAAACGATCCACCTTTAATGATAATTCATTGGAACAACTCCATCAATTGCTAAAGCATGTTTTTTCCGATTTAGCCGAAGCTAAAGAAAAAAGGAGGTCACATTTATGATGAAACAACTGACAGCCACTATTCTCCTATGCATGCTTTTAGGCGGGTGCGGCTTTCAATCAGGCATGAACCGGCAAGTGGATGAAGATTCTTCCAGCAAGACAATCCGCCTGTCTGATCGTCATGAAGGAAATAATTCCAACATGCCAGAAGCAGATACGAATCGAGCAGGCTATGTTCGTTATCAGCGCCAGCAAGTAACCGATCAAAAGGAAAGAACCCCTGCTTTAAATCGTGAGCACCTTGCCCACGTGATTACAAGTTTAGCCATCCAGCTGCCAAATATAAAGGATGCAGCAACACTTGTCACAGACGAGGATGCCCTCATTGTGTATCGAACAGGCAACAAAAACCGAGATGAATCAGCCGATCAAGTGAAAAAAACAGCGGTTTCTGTTCTCCCTCGTTATTATCATGTGTACGTCTCTGATAACCCAGAGCACTTTCAATCCATTGCCAATTTTTCACGTCTTCAAACCAATTCACGTGATTTTGATCAAATTTTAACAAAAACGATTCAACAAATGAAATACTCTCCTCAAGGCGGAGATATTTCAACGAAAGAAGATGCCAATGGCATGACGAATTCCGATCGGACCATGAGACGAAACGCACCTTACGGCCAAAATTAATACGAGAAAAAACGCCAGAGAGCTCTGGCGTTTTCTTTGTTATGCTTGCGCCTGACGCTTCTTAGACGCTTCGTTTACTTGTTCGTCTGCATGATAAGAAGAACGGACAAGCGGTCCAGCTTCACAGTGGCTAAAGCCTTTAGACATAGCAATTTCCTTCAGCTCTGCAAACTCATCTGGATGGTAATATTTTTGCACTTTCAAATGCTTTTTCGACGGTTGTAAATACTGACCAATTGCCATGATGTCAACGTTATTGGCAAGAAGATCATCCATAACTTCAATGATTTCTTCCTTCGTTTCACCAAGTCCAATCATAATGCTTGATTTCGTTGGAATGTCAGGCTGCATTTCTTTTGCACGACGCAAGAATTCCAATGAACGATCGTATGTAGCCCGTGCACGAACTCTTGGTGTTAACCTGCGTACTGTTTCAATATTGTGATTTAAAATATCAGGGCGTGTATCCATTAACGTTTTCAAATTATCATAATTGCCACCCATGTCTGAAGGGAGAACTTCAATTGTTGTGAATGGACTTTTTCTTCTAATGGCACGAACAGTTTCAGCAAATACGCCTGCTCCGCCATCTTTTTGGTCATCCCTTGCAACCGCTGTTATAACAGCGTGCTTTAAATTCATCAAAGCCACTGAATCTGCCACGCGTTCTGGCTCTTGCAAGTCTAATTCAGTAGGAAGTCCGGTTTTCACCGCACAGAAACGGCATGCGCGCGTACAAACAGATCCGAGGATCATAAATGTAGCAGTTCTTCTCACTGCCCAGCATTCGTGAATATTCGGACATTTCGCTTCCTCACAAACGGTATGCAGGTTGTTTTCCCGCATCATTTTTTTCAAACCGGTATAGTTTTCATTCGTATTCAGCTTAATTTTAAGCCAGTCCGGTTTTCTAACGTGCTCTTCCTTCTTTGCCAATTCCATCATCTCCATATGAATTCGTTAAAGGTGCATATACAATCATCTTCCTGCTATATACGATGGATGCAGCTGTTGCCGCAAAAAATTGAATCTTCGGCCTAAGGCCTTTTCTTTAGACACTTTAACATAGTACAGATTGAACAACAAGGGAATGAGCTGCAAAAATACCCAAAAGACTCCTAAAATAACAGAAGAAAATTACTAACATTTTCTTCTTATGAAATAACGTGATCAAACCACACTAAACGGTAGAAGATATGTTCGAAGAAAGGAGATGGACGTTTGTGAAAGTGGTTTTAGCGATCATCATCGCTCTTTCAATGATTCCCGCATCAGTCCATGCACAAGGGGCAAACAAACAGCCAGATGAATTAAAACAGCGAATGGCACTGTATGAAAAGATCGCCATCACCACACAGGTCCCGTGGTATGTACTTGCTGCGGTTGATCAGTATGAACACAATATACGCAAAAGCAGAAGAGATTTACCAAAACAAACAGGTGTGATTGGCATCTACATTCCCCGGGAAATGTGGATAGGACCAGAAAACCCCAATAAGCAGGATACCTCTCCATTAAGCATTAAAGTGTTCGACGGTATTGGGCTTGATGGTAATGGGGATGGAAAAGCAGAAATCGATAACGATGAAGATGTCCTGTTCACGTTTGCTCAATACTTGCTCCATTACGGCAGCAGCATCGACCAATTAAAAATCGCGCTGTGGGATTATTACGGACGTGATCAAACCGTTGGAATTATTTCATCTTTTATGAAGCTCTATCAGCATTACGGCCATCTTGACCTTGGAAAGCACGCGTTTCCTCTTCCGGTTGGCGCTGACTACAGCTACAGGAGTACATGGGGTGATGCGAGAGGCTTTGGAGGCAGAAGAATTCATGAAGGCACTGATCTTTTTGCTCATTACGGTCTTCCTGTTCGTGCGACATCGTACGGCGTGATTGAAATGAAAGGCTGGAATCGCTTTGGCGGCTGGCGGATCGGCATTCGAGATATTCATAATCATTATCATTATTTTGCCCACTTAAATGGCTTTGCAAAAGGACTCAAAGCTGGGCAGATTGTAGAACCTGGTCAAGTCATCGGATCAGTCGGAAGCTCCGGTTACGGTCCACCTGGCACAGCAGGAAAATTCCCGCCACACCTTCATTACGGCATGTATAAAGACAATGGACGAACTGAATGGTCGTTTGATCCTTACCCTCATTTAAGGGCATGGGAAAGAGCCGAGCGGAAACGTCGATAAATAAAAGGAGAAGTTTAGCGATACCGCTTGCTTCTCCTTTTGATATGTATCAACATTTCCCCGGTCATCACTTGTCTACTGTTACTGCTTATGCTTTTCTTTCAATCCTAAAACTAAAAAAAGAATACCCATGATGAAAAAAAGGAGATACACAACTGTTACTTCTAGTGGAATCATGTCAAACATCCCTCTAAATAAGTCGACACTCAAACTGTCACTCCCAGCTAATAATATCGATGCTGACATATATTTAGCACTAAATACAATGGCAAAAACCAAAAAACAAAATCCGCTTACATGAATTTTCTTCATATCAATCAAATCCTCCTCTCACTTTCTTAACAGACGATCGTGAAAAACAGCCTTCAGGATAGCTACACTATTCAAAAAGGAAAACAATGAACATTTATCATGGCACGTGATTCAGTATGGAATCAAGTGGTTAATTAGGATAAGATGAACAGATCACATAAAAAAAGTCTAAGCATCGCATCCAATGAATAATTATTTCACAAAGAGTTAGGGGGCTGTTTTTTTGAAAAGAGGAATGACCTTTACCATTCCAAATGAATACGGAGTCTTCCTTGGAGAAGTGCTAAAACCGATCGACATCACCAAATTCAGCTGGCGAATCGATACCGAAGACTCGAATATACTAGTTGATGGCGAAAAAGATGAAGAACTTTTTCCTGAAGGTAAAACAGAAATGGACGGTATAGAACTCAAACACCTCATTGAAAACAAGACGTATTATATGATTTTCGCCGATTTACAAGCATATCCAAAAGGGACATTGTCTCATATTAAGACCTATGAAGAATTTATTGAAAGCCAATGCGAGCTTGTTCTTTTAGTAGCCGATTGCTCCTATGTCACGATCTATTGCAAAAATAAGGGAACACTCGAATGGCTATACAAGAATGCAGTTGAATGTGGATTTGAAGACGTGACCTATATCACCGATGAAAATGATGCAAGGACAAGACTGTCTGTTTCGTAACAATAAAACGTGCATCACAAAAACGCTATATGCAATGACAGCGTATGAAAAAAACAGCCCAATTCGTCCATTGGGCTGCTATTCTTTCTTCTCCTTTTTTTCCGGCAGAACAATTGATGGAGCGCCTGAATTTGTTCCGCTGCCATTATAATAATCTGGGACGTCTCCTTGAACGGCTTGGATGGAGACAGGCACGGAGTTTTTGACGACGATGGTTTCTGAGGCGAATGGGATGATGACTCTCACCTTCACCTCAATGAGCACACTAATATCAATCAAGGCATTGTTAATGCCATATGGCTTGATGTTTTTTTCAACGTCTGTATGCGGGTCACCAATAACACTAAATCGTACAGGTACTTTTGGTCCTAGGTTGGCGATAAGTGCATTTCCGGACGCTTGCCCAAGCGGAATGTTATATATAATGCCGTCATGTCCATCTGTTTGATCCTTTAATGCTTCTTTTGCCTCTTTTTGAAAATTCCCCTTTTCAATGTCCTCTAGATTTTTTTGAAGGTGACGTGACAGGTCAGCCATTGCTTTCGATGTTGCTTGCGCATTGAAGTCGATAGTTGTCACTTTTCCGTTCTCACTTGTATTCATCACAACCATATCCTTCATATTCTCCTGATCATCTGCAAAATCCTGAACAGAATATTGGATGAGATGATTGGCGATTCGTTCTGTTTCTAGTTCAGCAATGTGAATCAACGTTGGTTTAATGGAACGATTGATGAAGAATAGGCTAATGACAGTTGAGAGCACAAAAAATAATACGGCAAGCAGCATGACATAACGAAATGGCAGAGGGCCCTTTTTATAGGGGCGATAACGGCGGTTTAATCTCAATAAAAAATCCCCCCTTCTCCATTACAAGTGTATGCAGACAGGCGGGGGGATAGGAATCATCTGTACATTTTATTTCACCATTTTTAATAATGCATCTCTTCCAATTGTGCCAGCATGAATGCCGAGTGACTCAGCGGCATATGTCACAGATTCTAAAGGTGCATCCAGCAATTGCTCGATAGTTCTTACACCGACTGCTCTTCCTGCGATGATTCCTCTATCTGCAAGCTTTTCATTTAGGAGCCCGACATCAAGTGCACCGCACATAATATAACCATGCTCATTTGTCACTGCCATGAAATTGGTCTTTGGCAGTTTGACGGTGACGGCTGTAAAGGAATGGCCATCAATTGTAATAGGTGTTAAATTCACCATATCCCTTCACTCCCTTCAACACAATCTATGTGAAGGGAGGGCAAGTGTTGTTAGGCTGGAGCGGATTTCACTTTGCGTCCCTCAATCGCCAGCTCAGGACATCACGTAAAAATTCCGGCATAAAATATTCGATGTGTTCATGGTCACGTATATGAGGAAAAAGAGAACCAAGTGTATACATATCCACTGTGCCAACCGTATAGGAATCATCTTCTTTGACGAGTTGATCGTTTACATAGACATCTTTTACTCGTTTGGTTTCGCCCTCTTCTAATGAATAAGTCAAACCGCTGTATAGCATTTTCCCCATCAGTTCGCCTCTAAAGCCAAAGCCTTTGATGCGCAGTTGTTCCATTTTTTCTTCACAGCCACGAGAAACTGTTTCGATCAATTGCTTCCCAGTAAGCGTCACCCGGATTGGATTAATGGGGTGCGGGCATATCCGGTGAATGTCTTCTCTAGTGACGATGCCAGCCTCTAATGAATCAAGCACCATCCCTGCATTCATCATGCCGATATCTGCCTCGCACCATTCTTTAATGGCATCTGTTAAAAGTTGCGGAAGCTGGGAGTCATCAAACCACTTTGTTTCGAGCTTTGATTTAATGGATGTCACTTTTTCCTGCATGAGTGACTTCGCTCGTCTTTCTGCTTTCTGTAAAGTCATGATCGCTTCATCGGATTCGCTGATCAGCTGGTCCACTGATTGCACCGTCGCTTTTTTCTCGATGAGCTCGCTACTCGCTGTGTCAATGGTCAGCTCGACACAGCCAATATAATGCCCATACTTTTCAGCACATGCAAGAAGAACGCCATTATCCATTTCGCCCTGTTCTAAAAGATGATGCGTATGTGAGCCTAAGATGATGTCGATTTCCGGGAAGTCATGGGCTACCTCTCGATCATGGATGATGCCTAGATGGGAAAGAAGAACAATGACATCGGCTTGTCCTTTCACTTCTTGCAGCATCTCCCGTATGCTCTCAAATGGGTCTGTAATGTCCCAGCCCAGCTTTTCATAGACAGGTGTATACGCAATGGTCACCCCTAAGACGGCGATCTTCAGTCCATTGTTCAACGTGATCACTTCATAAGGCTTTGCCCACGATGGTCTTTTGCCTTTTTCAAATAAATTAGATAAAATCACCGGGAATTGCGCGTCTTTGTACAATTGGTCGAGCTGCTCATGAGGCAACGTAATGCCTTCATTATTACCAATTGTGACGCCATCATAGCCAAGCTGATTGAGAAGTTTGACATTCACTTTTCCATAATCCGCTTCTGATACAAGGTTTACTCGATCCATATGATCGCCAATATCAAATAAGAGCATCTGATCGTGAACTTGACGCTTTTCTTCAATATAAGCTGCGATTTTTGGCCAATTTTCAAAGTGGCTGTGCAAGTCGTTTGTATGATATAACCATAGCTTCTGCAGCATGTTGATCTCTCCCTCAAGTTGTCACTGAACCGTCTCGTTCAAGTTGAAAGCCGCAGCTCTCGTTTAACTAAATAAATCTAACTGCTTCGGGGATAAGCTTGAATACGTCAAATCCAGCAAATCAATCATTTGCTGGCCATTCGTCGCCGCATCTCCGCCTGAGTTATTATTAAATACGACATATACATCTTTCGACTGCTGATGCAGGATGTCGAGGTTCTTTTTCCATTCCTTTAGTTCAGCTTCATTATATAAATATAAGTAACGAACTTCACGCCAGTTCTCATGATCTGCCGGGTGAAGCCAGCCTTGTTTATTTCTTCCGTGGAAACGGACCAATGTTTTGTCACGGTGTGTGGCTTTTATGACTGGCGGTATAGACCCTTCTCCGACTTGCGGTTCATCACAGACGGAATGAATCCACCCTTCTTTCTCCATAAAGGATAAGGTTTGTTCATAAAACTCGTCTGAAAACCAAGTTCGGTTTCGGAATTCGAGTGCACAAGGAATGTCCCCCATCTTCTCCTTACACCATCTTAAATAGTGGACGTGCTCCTTTTTGCAATCAAACCATGGTGGAAATTGAAACAGAACCATCGCCAGTTTCCCTGCTCGAATGAGAGGAGTCAGTGAAAGAATAAAGGCGTCAAACATTTCTTCCTTTGAAGCAAACGGGATCTCGCCTCTTTGATGCCCAGTCATTCCTTGATATGCTTTCACAACAAATTGAAAGGCGTCTGGCGTATCTTTTATCCATTTTTCATGGTTCCGCTCAGGCTGAACAGCATAAAAGCTTGCATCCAGTTCCACAATGGGAAACGTTGATGCGTAGTGAAACAGCTTTTGAGAGCTGCCGATTCTCGGCGGGTACAGACTGTCATGATCGCCCCAGCCAGTTAATCCGATATAAATCATCTATCTCACCTCTTGCCACTTGCTTGTCTAAACGGATTTTCCCATTGAAAGTCTTTGTTTCTTGGGATACCCATCTTTCTGAAAGAAATTCTTCTGTCTACAACATATCATATTTACCCATTTTTCTGAATGAAGATGACTGATGTGACGTGATTTTGCCCTGCCATCTTTTTTGTGATATTACATCACAACTTTCTATCTAAATTGAATGAAGCTGATAACATAATATTGATATCAGAGACTTTGACAGCGATTGTCCATTTTTTTATTCATCTTCACCAAAGGCTTCAGCTCTAAAAAAAGGAGAATGAGTGGATATGAACATTGTCGATCATCATGTTGAAGCATTGCAAAAAGTGGCCCAAAGAATTCATCAGCCTGTCTATTTGATCAATCAGTATGGACGTATTCTTTTCACCTCATCCCAAGGTATGACAAACCCAGATTGGATACAAATGCTCCGCTCGTTTCACAGTACGCAGCAGGATTATTTTTCTATGGTTCATTCAAAAGAAAGCGTTTCTGTTTTTCCTATCTATATAAACGAACAAGCTTATGATTATTTAGTCGTTCCCGCCTTCATTCATCCTCAAGACGACATGGGGCTGCATTTGATAATTGAACAAGCTGTAAATGCCATGTCCATTTCACGCATCAAACAACATGCCATCAAGCAATCGACAGAGCGAGCCAAAAATGAATGGTTTCGCAAATGGATGGAGGGCACGATTTCCTCAGAGCAAGATGTCACCCGCCTAACACGCATGTTTGGATTAAACACAACGATTCCCTATCTATGTATCGTCTGTCAACTTGATCAGAGCAGTCATTTCTCTTGTTTCCTTAAGCAGCAAACCCTTGTAGATGATGTGTTTGCTTTACTTGAAAGCACCCTTTTGCACTGTCCATTTCCCGCCTTTCTTTTTGTCAAAGGAGATATCGGCATCTTCCTTATAGAAGAGACTGGCGGGTGGCAGGCAATGAACAAATCGATCTGCTCTTTTTTAAAACAAATGCAGATCCTTATTAAACAACATGTGAATGCCACCATTTCCTTTGGTGTGAGCTTAAGCGGTTATCTCATCACCGATCTGCCAAAAGGATTCAGTGAAGCTGTCCATGCTCTGCAATCAGGCCAGCTCTCATTAAGAGCTGAATATATTCAGTTCTATCAAGCAAAAGATGTGTCAGATTTACTGAAGCTCATCCCAGCAAAAGATTTAACAACATTCTATGAGCGATATCTCCACCCATTATATGAACAACCACAAGTCGATCCAAACCTTCTCCACACCTTATCTGTTTATGTCGAAACACATTGCCATATTTCAGAAACAGCCAAGCGTTTATCTGTTCATCGCAACACCGTGATATATCGACTAGAGAAATGTGAAGAACTGCTTCAGATCAGCCTAAAAGATCCTGACGCAACATTGCGCTTGCGCTTAGCTTTGCGGATTCAAAAGCACCTTTCATCCGATTCGTATTGAATCTTTTTTTCTTACGCCTCATATATTTTGGAGGAGAAATGTGAATGACAAGGAGTGGTGTCAAATGGATGAGGAGATTCGTCACATCCCGCAACCGATTCGAGACGATGGAGCCGGCGCAACCGATTTAGGCCCGCGAGACGTTCTGCGCGATATGGAGAATCCAGATATGTTCGTTCCCCCTAAAACGGATGCGGGGACGATTCCTAATTTAAAATTTTCCTATTCTGATACACATATGCACTTGAATCATGGCGGCTGGTCGAGGGAAATTACTGAGCGAGAGCTGCCTGTTTCAACAACAATTGCTGGTGTGAACATGCGGCTTACGCGCGGAGGTGTTCGTGAGCTTCATTGGCATAAGCAGGCGGAATGGGCATATATGATTTTAGGCAAAGCCCGGATCACATCTGTAGATGCAGAAGGACGGAATATGATCGCTGATGTAGAAGAAGGAGACTTGTGGTATTTCCCGCCCGGTATTCCGCACTCCATTCAAGGTCTTGAGGATGGCTGTGAGTTTCTCCTTGTGTTTGATGATGGTGCTTTTTCTGAATTTGATACGTTCACCATCACAGACTGGTTTGCTCATACACCAAAAGACATTCTTTCTGCTAATTTCGGCGTGCCAATCAAGCTGTTTGACCGCATTCCTCATAAACAGCGCTATATGTTTCAAGGCTCTTCACCGGCATCCATTGAAAACCAAACAGTCTCTGATCCATACGGCGGCATCAAACCGCCATTTACCCACCAGCTCCTTCGTCAAAAACCAATCGTGACCTCTGGTGGAACCGTGCGAATCGTCGACTCACGCAATTTTCCAGTATCTAAAACCATTGCTGCTGCACTTGTGGAGGTAAAACCTGGCGGGATGAGAGAAATGCACTGGCACCCGAATAATGATGAGTGGCAATACTATTTAACCGGTACAGCCAAAATGACGGTTTTTGGAGCAGGCGGGACAGCTCGCACCTTTAATTACAGAGCAGGTGATGTTGGTTATGTTCCTTTCGGGATGGGACATTACATACAAAATATTGGGCAAACGAGCCTTTGGTTTCTAGAAATGTTTAAAAGCGATCGATTTGCTGATATTTCATTGAACCAATGGATGGCCTTAACCCCTCCTCAATTAGTGAAGGAGCATTTGCATGTAGACGATGCATTGATTCATGCGTTGCATAAAGAAAAATCACCAGTCGTGAAGTATGAGCGATGACGAAAAAAACCGATCCATTTGTGCTGATCGGTTTTTTCTATGCTGTCTTTACGATACGGCATGGGAATGTTGCTGCGCTTTTTTCGCCCATAAAATAGAAGCAATGAAACTCATACAAAGCACCAGCGTTCCAAACATAAATGGCAGCTCAATATTCACATCAAATAAAATACCCGCAAGACTTGGCCCGACGATATTCGCAAGGCTCATAAAGGAGGTATTGAGGCCGCCTGCTACCCCCTGCTGATTCCCTGCCATTTTAGAAAGTAATGTATTAAGAGCTGGACGAACAAACGAGGTGGCCGATAAAAACAAAATGGAGCCCGTAAAAATGAGCCAAAAGGAAGGAGCAAAGCGGCAGGCGATCAGCATACATGCCGCAGCTAAAAGGGCATAACGGACGACACGCATTTCGCCAAATCGTTTCACAAATGGATTTACTAAAGCACCTTGAACGATGACACCCGCAAGTCCAGCTACCGTAATGACAAATGCAATATCCTTCGGTGTAAAGCCATGTTTTTGGTCCACATATAAGCCAAAAATCGATTCAAAATGAATGATTCCGAAATTCAAAACAAAAGCCAAGATAAACAAAAAACCGTATGGCGTTTTTAAAGCCTGAATCATCTGCGTAAAAGGATTGAAATGAAGCTCTTTATTCAATCGTGCTTCTTCCTGCTTTTCCTTTGTTAAGGTTTCAGGTAAGAACAAGAAAGACAACAGCGTCGACAGGGCTGCAAAAGAACCAGCGATGAGGAAAGGAAAAGCAATCCCAAACTCAACCAAATAACCCCCAACACCCGGTCCAATGACAAAACCTAACGTCATTGCTGCACTAAATAGCCCCATTCCTTTCCCTCGATCCTTTTCACTTGTGATATCAGCAATGTAGGCAAACATGGCGGGCATCAGCAGCGCACCAGCAGCTCCGCCTAAAAACCGTGACACAAACAGCATCCAAAGCTGATCGGCAAATGCAAAAATAAACTGGGCAATCGTAAAGCCGGCAATCCCGGCAATAATCAATTTTCTGCGTCCAAACCGATCAGTCAGCGCTCCAGCGACGGGTGATAAAGCAAATTGTGTGAGGCCAGTTGCAGCAACGAGGAAACCAAGTGTTTTCCCAGTTGCGCCAAAGGCTTCAATATAACTTGGCATGACAGGAACGATCAGACCAAATCCAAGCATGGCAATAAAAATATTGAGCATTAGAATGTACAATCTGCCCATTTTTTTCATATTAAAACCTCTTTCTTCAAAATAAATGAAAATGATGACAAAAATGATAAGAACTTCTTCAGTATAGCGATATCGCTCTCTATAAGTCTAGTTTTTCAAAAAACAGCGTTTTTTCCCAAATAAAAAATACCCGCTGGTGGCGAGTATTTTGAGTATCCCTTTTTTATTCAGCTTGTTCATAGATGGAAAGAGCCGCCTGTAACCCGGCGCCACAATTGATGGCTGCGCCATATTTCATCAAGATGGCTTCAAGGCCAGCTAAAACAAATAGAATATTTTCCTTTCGGCAGCTATAGCCCATTGAGCCAATTCTCCATATCCGTCCTGCAAGCGGCCCAAATGAACTCGCAATTTCAATTCCAAAATGATGAAGAAGATCAGCCCGGACCGCTTCTCCGTCGATATCACTTGGAATGACGATACACGTCACGACCGGCATTTTGCAGTCTGGATCACCAAATAATTCAAGCCCCATCGCTTCAAGTCCTGCCATTAAAGCCTTTTCATGAAACAAGTGGCGCTGAAAACGTTCCTCCAGACCTTCCTCTAGCACAAGTCGAACCCCTTCTCTCAGTGCATAAAGCATCGTTGTCGCTTCTGTATGATGATTTAGCCGCCTCGGGCTCCAATAATCTTGCAGCTGGCTTAGATCAAAGTAATTGCTTTTGATTGGAGAAATGTCTACCTGTTTTTGCAGTTCGTCCTGTGTTGCAATCCCTTTTTCGACTTTCTTTCTCAATTGTACGACGTCTGCCACTCGTTCATTATATGTGATCGGTGACATCCCTGATGGAACAGACAAGCATTTCTGCGAGCCCCCAATTGCCGCATCGATTTTCCATTCGTCTACCTTGACCTCGACTCCACCAATTGTCGCCACAGCGTCTACAATAAAAAGCGCATCAAGCGCTCGGCATGCTTCACCAATTTTCTCAAGCGGCTGTAATCTTCCGGTAGATGTTTCACCATGAACCATCGCAACAATTTTCGGCTTGACTTGATGCATCTCTACGATGATGTCGTCTTGCTTAAAAACCGTTCCCCATTCACATTCCATTGTATGTACCTCAGCACCATAGCGCTGTCCAATTTCAATCAGCAAATGACCGAAGCGTCCAAAGACCGGAACGAGCATCACATCTCCGGGCTCGATCACACTGGCAAGCACAGCTTCAAGTCCTGAGCGGGACGTCCCATCAATTGGATAAGCCCATTCATTTTCTGTTTGAAAAAGTGATCGTAATAAGGTCATCGTTTCGTTCATGATCTCTGTAAATGCAGGATCAAATTGACCAAGAATTGGTGTACTCATCACTCGAAGGACTCTCGGATCTACTTCGACAGGTCCTGGTGTCATAATGGTTCTAGTAGGTGTGTGTAGTTCTTTCACGTTATCCATCCTCTCCCTTGCTGTGTCCATCCTTATATGCCCACTTATACAGCAATGCTGATAAAATAGCAATCTCTTTTCTTACGAATTGATTACATAAAATTTACGATAAATCCATTTATTTCTTTATGGCAATATGATAGAACTAAAGAGTATACATTCCCTATGAAGGAGGAAATAGAATGAAAAGATCTTTATTTGGAACTGTGGCCGCCGGAATCATGATTTTCGGTACATTTGCCGCTCCGCTGCCTCCCGCTGCAAATGCTCAAGGCTTTACTCTGAATGAACCGAGTCAAACCATCACCTTTTCCCCGTTACAGCTACAAACCGAAACATCTGCTCAACATGCCAAAACAACCGCTTCAAGTCAAATTGATTCCTATTACCAATCTGCTGCTGGCAAATCTGGGCCTGCTCTTAAGAAAGCATTACACGATATTATTGATGATCATACGCAGCTATCCTACAGCCAGGTTTGGGATGCATTAAAGAAAACGGATGAAGATCCAAAAAATCCAAGCAATGTGCTCTTGCTCTATAGCGGTATCTCCAGGTCTAAGCAAGCAAATGGAGGAAACGTGGGACAGTGGAACCGGGAGCATGTGTGGGCTAAATCTCACGGCAATTTTGGGACGAGCCAGGGACCTGGTACAGATCTCCATCACCTTCGGGCAACAGACGTACAAACGAATAGCACACGAGGAAATTTAGATTTTGATATAGGCGGAAATGAATACAAGGGAGCGCCGGGTAACTTCTACGACAGCGACTCATTTGAACCTCATAGCCGGGTGAAAGGAGATGTAGCAAGAATGCTCTTTTATATGGCCGTCCGATATGAAGGTGATGACCGTTTCCCAGATTTAGAATTGAACAACAAAGTGAATAATGGAAGCGCCCCTCTTCACGGCAAAATGTCTGTCCTATTGAAATGGCACAAGCAAGATCCAGTCGATCAAATCGAACGGAATCGTAACGAAATCATCTATCAAACGTACCAGCACAATCGCAATCCTTTCATTGATCACCCTGAATGGGTAAGCGATATTTGGGAATAAAAAAGAGAGGCACTGCTATGAGCAAGCAGTGCCTCTTTCCATTAATATCTCTAAAAAAGAGGATCATACAACATCAAACACACTTCTCATCTTATAAAGATTCTGATCATTATGTTATGTTTATTCCCCCAATTTACTAATAATAATTCTTTCTACATTGCGATCTAAACAGAAAAATTCTATTTTGATATCATGCTTTGAATCCTTATAGCCTAAAATTTCATATCCCTGATCGTCATTTCTACGATAATAATTTTCACCTAAATAATCATAGATATCTTTTTTAGTTGAATGAATATTTATTGTGTTGTTTATATTACTTTGATTATTTTCTAAAGAGATTGCCACTATTTCTTTTCTATTATTCACTTTAAAATAATTTGAATTTGAAGTTTTAATCCACTCGTTTTCACTATAGTTTCTCTTTATTAATCCCAACTTCAATTCTCCCACCTTTAATTCAGTAAGATTTGTACTTTTTACTTTAAGAAAAGAGATGTGGTTTTTAAGTGGTTGAATGAAGAACAAGCCAATGATGATGATGAAAATAAAGATGATATATATGATAATTTTTTTCATATCAGTTCCTTCCATAAATGATGATATAATGAAACAATATAACATAAATATCATATTTAAATTTACATATAAATATTTAAGAAAAATCTAATCTAATAAAAAAACACCTTGCATAAGGTGTTTTTTTACTTTAGCGGACAGACGAGACAATAATCAAGGCTCTCTGATTTTTTCTCAAGCTTATAATACATACAGCAAGTCTTTCGATTTGATGTGTCTAGCAAACTTTCATCTAAATTTAAGCTGTGCTGGAAAGGATTTTGCTTCGCTCCGAAAAGATCACCCGACGCCTTCTTCAGAAACAAATAATCCTCCCGTATGCGCTCTTTCATTTTAGGCTCTTCCGTTTCTCGCATCATGCTACGGTAAAGAGAATTGATACGTACCGCTACATTTTCCCATAAAATTGAATACGGAAGTCTTGAAGTACGTTTCAATACATCTAAAAGAGGTGTGACACACTGCGTAAATAGCGTGCGGACGACCTGCTCTCTCCACTCATGACGATCTCCTTCTAACTGAACAAAAGAACAGAGCGTTTCATCTAGCTCAATTTTACGATCTTCTCTAAAGACACACGCCTCTGGTGAAAACCGATAGACAGCATCATACATCGTCATCAAGTACAAAGTAGAACTAACAACTAAATAGGCATAGCGCTTTGAAAACATGGATGCCGCCACTGCTATATTCGGGGCATGCATCGCTTCCTTTTCAGCTTCTAATAAACGTCTGATAGATGCTTCTGAAAAAAGCGCAGCAAGTGTGCGATCAGATGTCATTGGTCCATTTGTGATGTGTACCCCGAAATCAAGTAATTCTCTCTCAACCCACTCTGGCCTCATATCAAAACCCCCATCTTTCGTTTAGCGATTTCGCTGTTGATATAACAAATAAATAAAGAACGGTGCACCAATTGCCGCCGTAAAAACGCCTGCCGGAACATCTAACGGAAGAAAAGCCGTTCTCGCAACTAAATCTGCCAGCATCACGAGAATACTTCCAACAAGCGCAGATGCTGGAACAAGCGCAATAAAGGAACGACCGATGATCATCCTTGCCACATGTGGCGCCATCAGTCCAACAAATTCAATACCACCTGCGAATGCAACGGCAATACCGGCTAATGTCACACTCATCAGTAGAAAGAATAACCGCTTCGCCTGAACCTTGACTCCGAGACCTGTTGCAAGATCATCTCCAAGCTCCTTCACATTCATCGTTCTTGCCAGCACCATGACAATCGGTAAAATCATCAATACCCAAGGAAGCATTGCGATGACGTCCTTCATTGTAGAACCATATAAACTGCCCGTCAGCCAGATGTATGACTTGGTCGTGGTCATCGTATCGCTGAGCACAAGAGTAAACGTCACACACGCCTTCATAATGGCAGAAATCCCAATCCCCATCAAGACGAGCGTGATCGGCTTGACGCCTTTTTTCCATGAAAGCAAATAAATCAGGCATGATACCGCAAAAGCGCCTGCAATGGCCCACAACGACTGATAAGCAATAGGCACAGTGCCCATCCAAAAGACGATGAACATAATGGCGCCAAACGACGCACCGCTCGTAATTCCTATGATGTCAGGCGATGCAAGCGGATTTCGAATGAGACCTTGTAAAATAAGCCCCGATACCGCAAGTGCCGCTCCCACTAAAACCGCAAGCAGGGTCCTTGGAATCCTCAACGTATTTAATACAAACGTATTTCCCTCGCCTTGTCCGAAGATATGCAGCAGCACATCCGTAGGCGGAATAAACCGGCTGCCCATACAAAGGCTCAGAATAAATAAACCAAAGGCAATACCTGTCAATAATAGTAAAATTAAAAACGTCCGCTTTGAAAATTGAAATGAAATGCGCCCGCCCTTTGAACGCACTGTATATGTTTTAGCCACCTGTCTTCAACCCCTTGCGCACGAGATAAACAAATAGAGGCGCTCCAGCTACCGCCGTCATGACACCAATCGGTACTTCCTGCGGCATGATCAGAAAACGAGCGGCAAGATCTGCGACAAGTAAAAGCGACGCCCCTACAACGGCACAATACGGCAGTACCCAGCGGTGGTCAGGTCCAACAAGCTTTTTCACAATATGCGGCACAAGAAAACCAACAAATCCAATGGATCCTGCGACAGCGACGGAACCACCTGCTAAAAAGACAACAAGTACCCCCATCGTCATCTTCAAAAGAAGCGTACGCTGGCCAAGCCCTTTCGCAATATCATCACCCGATAAAAGGACATTGATCGAGCGGCCAAGAAGCAGCGCCACCACAGTCGCCCCTAGAATATAAGGCAGCACAGGCAGCAGCATATCTATACTTCTTCCTGACACTGAACCAGCCATCCAGAACAGGATGCTTTGAATGGACTGTTCATTGACGATTAAAAGTCCTTGAGTAAAGGACGCAAACAGAGCAGATATCGCAGCACCTGCGAGTACAATTTTGACCGGTGTCAGTCCGTCTCTTCCAATGGAGCCTAGAAGAAAGACGAGCATACCTGCAATGGCAGCGCCTAAAAAGGCCGTCCACATATAACCTGTTAACGACTCGGTAGAAAAGAAAACAATCGAAATCACAATAAAAAAGAGTCCACCTGCATTAATACCTAAAAGATCTGGTGCAGCCAGCGGATTCCTCGTCAATGCCTGCATGAGTGCACCTGAAATCGCTAGACTTGATCCAACAACCGTCGCAATTAAAGCTCTTGATAATCTGGATGTCATGACAATGACACTGTTTGGATCTGACTCATCAAACTGAAGAAACGCATGGATGGTGGCTTTGAGGGAAATTGAGGTTTGCCCAAGAGAAATACTGAGCATAAAAAAGACCAACATCAATACGATGAATCCAGCAAATAGCAGTGCCTTGCTCGAATCCTTTTTTAATAAACTTCTCATCTGATTCCCGCTTTCAATCTGTTATGGAAAAAGGAGAAAATGGTTTTTCACATTTTCTCCTCTGCTACACTTATTTATCAAGCCCTAGACGATCATAAATATCATCAAGCATCATGTTTGCAGCGGTGATACCGCCAGCCATGTTCCAAGTGATTTCATCGACTTTATGCACTTGTTTCGCTTTCACTGCGTCAAGCTGCTTCCATAAAGGATGACTTGTCCACTCTTTATATGCTTTTTCAACTGCTTTATCCTGATCATCCATGAAGTAATAGATCACATCTGCATCCATTTGTGGAATGCTCTCTTTGTCTGTAAGTGTAATGATATCTTGCTTTTTATCTTTGACATTTTTAGGACCTTCAAAGCCTAGCTCTGTTAAAATTGAACCTGCAAACCCAGTTTGATAGATTCTTGCATGATCTGCACGGAAGTTCACCACAGACACACTCATTGGCCAGTTTTTAATGTCTTTCTTTGCTTTTTCTTTGAAGTCAGCGACACGGTCATCCCACTTCGTCAGCAATTCTTTTGATTTGTCTTGCTTGTTTAACGCTTCACCCATTAAATTCACTGTGTCTTTAAAAGTGAACACTGTTTCTGTTGCAACAGTTGGAGCGATTTCTTTCAGCTGATCAAAAATTTGCTCGTGACGGATTTTTGATGCAATGATCAAATCTGGCTTCAGCTTTTCAATTTCTTCTAAGTTTGGTTGTGTTTCCTGCCCAACAATTTTGACACCCTTTAAATCATCTCTTAAATATTTATACGTAGGTGCTTCAAGCCAAGATTCTACAACACCCACTGGTTTAATGCCCATAGCGACGGCTGCATCCGTTGCTCCTTGATACAACGTCACCACACGTTTAGGCGATCCTTTAATTTCAGTTGAACCGATAGCGCTTTCAACGGTTCTTGTTTTCTCATTACTATCTGACTTGCCTTCACTGCTATTACTGCCACAAGCCGCAAGTAATACGATGGAGAGCACAACTAATAGCGACCAAAAAGATTTTTTGAACATGTACCTCACCTATCCATTCTATATGTAGTCACATCGTTTGATAACGATTCTCATTATCACACTATGATTTTATCATAGAAAAGGATGGTGTCAATGTAAATTTTTAAGAAAAAGGTAGAGTGTTGACTAGTTGTTCAGGTTAATTGGAACTTTTCCACATTTGGATTGTATGCCCAATCTTTTTTCCCGATTCTAGTAAAATGGACAAATGAGTATGGTTTTCTATCACTTGGTAAACAGATTGATTTTTCACCTGCTGATTTGGAAGCGCCAGATACGGATGAAATTTGTCTACGTCGTATAACTCATCCTCGCTTCCAACAAACATGCCATAAGGCTGGTCCAGCCTTGCAAATTGTTTTTGAGGTGCAGATGGCGTTAAGGCAAGAGCCATATTGATGGTGATGCCTGTTAAAAGAAGTGGATCTTGTGCAATTACCCATGCTGGGTAGTGAAATCGTACAGCTTCTGAATGCCCCATCAGCCTTCCTTTTGTCATCGCAGATAGCACAAATTTCCAAACTTGAACTGTGGCAAAAGGGACTTGATTAGACTTCGCTGTGTCAGATTTGTAGCCAAATTCAGGAGCAATAAAAAAGTAACCGTCTACTTTTCTTTTTTCACCCCAAGATAGATATTGAAGCAGCAATCCAGCTCCAGAGGAATGACCACAAAGATAAAGTGCTCCTTCGTGCTGCTGTTTGATGACATCCACAACTTGCGAAATATCTTGCCATACGTCAGTGACTTTGGGTGTATCTCCCTTTTTTCCTCCAGAATGTCCGTGACCTCTCAAATCCAGCAAAAACACATTCACGTGAAAATCATGTTGCAATGTATAGGCAATATGCTCATAACCAGCCAAGCTGTGAGCGCCTCCGCCATGAATGATGATCACATTGGTCTGCGTGTTTGTTTCTGATAAAAACGGATAATAAGCAAGACGTATGCCGTCATGTGATTGAATGAACTGTCTTTCTGGAATAGCTACAGGAGCTACTTCCTGCATACTTGTAAATGAGAACGGTTCTGTTTCGTTCATAATTAACTTTTGATCCTCCAATTAGAAACGAGAATGACTAGAGCATTGCTGGCCATTCTCATGTTCGCATCCTATTTTGTCATATCCCTCAAAGGGAAAGTCTCGCTCTCAATAATAGCGACAATTTGTTTTAACGCTTGGTTCGCTTCGGGAATAGGGAAGACAGGAAAGACGTGATTCATTTTTGGGTATTCGATATAGTTGATGGGAACACCCTGCTTGTCTGCCATCTCTTTGAATTTCCGGGCATCTGGGAGAAAGAATTCATGAGTGCCAATAAAAACAGAAATTCGTCCTAACGATTTGATTTCTCCATAGATCGGGCTGATCAAATGATGTGTTTCATCTGTATCACCTGCATAGGTTTTGCCCGACTCGATCAGTAAATCTAGGTTGAGCATTGGCTCTTTTGGAACCATTTTAGCGATATCAGGATGACTTAATGTCACATCAAGCCATGGTGATAATAGAATCATGTTTCCAGGCTGCGGGAGACCTTTTTTTGCTAAGTATTGAGCAAAGGCGAGCGATAAACCGCCGCCAGCAGAATCACCCATGATGACGATTTTTTCTGGTGTTCCTTTTTCTAAAAGAGCTTGGTAAACTGGGAGAACACTCTCGATTGCATCCATATACTGATGATTCGGTGCTTTTGGATAAACTGGCACATACACCGTACTATTTAATTGCTTCGTCAATCGATCCAAGAAACGCCAATGCCATACGAGCGGCTGCTCAATATAGCCTCCTCCATGTAAAAATAGCACCTGATGATCATCTGGCTGCACATCTGATTTCAACATGTACGTATCGACTGAAAACATGCTGCTTTTGGTGATGTGATATTTCTTTTTCAACTTCTCAGGCAGCACATAAGGTAATTGATTCGCCATTCTTCGTTCTTCTAAATACCCCTCAACATTTAGTTTCTTCTTTGTAAGTACAAGTAACCATTCAACAAACAAACTTTGAATACTTCGCATACGATCGACCCCTATAGATAGAATGATGACAATCAATGTCTAGGAAAAGAATGGTTTCTCTTTTTCTAAAGCATAACATAAGAACTTGTGAATCCGTTAACTGCTTTGGACAGAATACTTTTTCTATACATCTATTCATTTATGAACACCTGTCTATTTATATTATATTTTCTAGATACATCATCATCAATTGTCAATCTTTCAATCATTGTTCATTAATCAACACATATTCAAAAACTGTTCATTTAAACACAAAAAAGACGAGTATTGACCACTCGTCCCAGATTGTTGACAAAGGGCTAAAATGAACTTGATTTTAGCCCTTTGTCTTCTTTTCAGCGTGATAGAAAACCTTTGCAGCCCTAGGAAGGACGAGCACCAGAGCAGAGCGAATTTGACATTCGTGAGCACCGGAGCGCAGGACTGACACCGAATGCGGGGGTTTGTCTACACGCTGAGACGAGTGTTGACCACTCGTCCTTCTTCTTCCTTACTTCACTTCCTCATGCTCTTGAGCAGCATCTCTTTTGCTCGCAATAAAGAGTGCACAGGTCATTGCAAGTATGGCCAGCGCCCACCAGAACGTCGATACCGCCTCTTCATGATCAATGATAATCAAACGGATGACCGCTGTGATCCCTATATAAATAAAATAGCGAAGCGGAAAATGAAAGTTGGATTTAAAGTATTTAATAATTAAGGCGATAAATTCAAAATACATAAAGAAGATCAGCAGCTCGCCAAGCATTCCATAATAGCTTTCTCCTTTGTTAAACAATGTTTTATAGACGAATTGCACGATGTACCATGTTTCACTAATTAAGAGTACGCTTAGCGCAATCGCTAGAAAGAACAGGCAGATATTCAGAAGGGCTTGCAGAAGATCAGGTACCTTTTGGAAATTGTTGAATCGTTTCATCAGATTGTTTCCCCATTCCATGATGTTGTTTTTGCTCTCTACATTTTGGTGTTCCAAAATCGCAGTACGATGTAGTAGGTATCGTGTTTTTCTACACTTTCAAACTGTCCATGCATTCGGGACATCATCCGCTTGATGCTTCGTTCCCCGAGTCCATTGCTTTCCGGTATGATGTCTGTCTTTTTTATCGCATTGCTCACATGGATTTCAAAGACATCTTGGTCGGATAAAAAAGTGATCTGAATGTCCTTTTCAGGATCTGCGTATTTACGTAAGTTAGACATCACATTATCAAATACTCTGCCAAGCTCCTCGACATTCACATTAATATAGCTATCCGGCATTTCGCCTACAATATGGACCGTGAAATTCTCCTGATGCAGCAGGGCGACCTGATCTGATAGAAGATCATAAATCACTTCTTTCACTGCAACGGTTTCAAGCTCTGACTCGTGCTCTTTATCTAGCAGGAAATAGGCAAATAGATTGTCAGACAGATTCTTTAATTGCAGGGCTTTTCCATACGCACTCGCTATATACTTCTCCTTGCGGGTATCCGCTAGAGCCTCCTCTTTTTTGGCAAATTCCAGATTCATGATGAGTGATGTCAGCGGGGTCCTCATATCATGCGACATTTCGGTCACCAAGCTGCGGCTCTCTTCCTGCAGATCATCAATAGCCTGAAGCTTGTCCAAAAAGGCTGTTCTTAAATCCTCAATGCTCTTTGCAATCATGGCCAATTCATCATGCCCCTTCACTGTCATCTCATAATCGAGCTCACCGCCTTCAAGAATATGAATCTCTTCACGGATCGTTTGCAAGTAACGTAGGCTTCGGCGAATGCCAACAAGCACAATCAGGAGAAAAATGAGTGTTGCACCAAGCAGTTCTAGTGTAAAGGCGAGATCGTGATATCGAGAGGAGTAAAACCCGTCTACCATAACCCTACCTTCTCCGTCGCTAAATTGAACCGGGTAAGAATGACGCTTTGCGTAGTCGGTCACCTTTTCTTTTCCATAGGCCGATTCATCAGCGACAGAGTAAATCGAGTCATATTGAAGCACTTCATCCTTGTAAACAGTGAGATTAATATAATCTTCTTTTTTCACCCACTCACCGAATGCTTTTCGATCCGTTGAAGTCAGCTCATGTTCTGAAACGTAGCGGCTGAATGTTTGAATGTATCTAGCAGATTCTTCCTTATAGTACTCATCCGAACTTAAATATCCTTCAATCAGGTGATCGGTGATCTTTTGCAGTGTCAAAAAGACAACACCACTTACGATAGCAGCGACCAAAATGAGCAGTGACAGCTTTTTGGTCAGCGTATATTTACGATGTGCCAAACCGGTATCCTCTCCCCCATTCTGTTTTGATATACACGGGACGAGCCGGGTCATCTTCAATTTTGGCACGCAGCTTTCGGATATGCACCATGACCGTATTGTTTGAACAATAAAAATAAGGCTGGCCCCACACGCTTTCATAAATATTTTGAGCAGAAAATATTTTGTTTCGTTTGTTCATGAGCAGTTTTAATATCCGATATTCTAAATCAGATAACTTGATTTGCTGCCCATTTTTCCACACTTCATTAAATTCCTCACTCACCTTCAGGCTACCGCCAACTAAATAGGTTTCTTCCTGTTCCTTTTTTTCCTGATAGATGGTATATCTGCGCAATTGCGCCATGACCCTAGCGTGAAGCTCCTCTTCTGAAAAAGGTTTTGTCATATAATCATCTCCGCCAGCGAGTAATCCTTCGGTTTTATCCAATGTACTTGATCTGGCTGTCAGAAATAAAATGGGAACGTTTGAGGAGGCTCTTATTTGCTGGCACGTTTCTATACCGGAGATACCTGGCATCATGACATCCAAAATCACCAAATCAAGCGAATCATCTACAACATACAATGCCTGCTTGCCATTCATGGCTCTCAACACCTCATACCCTGTACGTGTCAGAGATTCCTGCAACAGGTCACTAATATCCTGATCATCCTCTACAACTAATATTCGATGGGTCATATCTCTCTCACCTCATCCTCCATGACTTCATTCTTATATGTTATTACTATATATCATCTAGCTATGTGAAAAGATACACCATAAATCTTAAGTGTTTATGAATATGATCAATTGCCATCAAGTTGTCACATTTATTTTCAAAAAATTGGATCTTCATAAATGATTAAGAATTGACCTGTATATTGATTCATTGAAGGATCTATCTTTAGATCCAATACATGAAAAGGAGCATTAATATGAATGTAAGCAAGGTAGAACACGGACAACCAATGAGTCTTAAAGAACGGGTGCATTTCTTGGACATCGTACGAGGATTCGCCTTAATGGGGATTATTTTGGTCAACTATTTTTTGATTGTGGATTCGGTCAAGGGATTTGAGATGGAGTCTAATGATGTATTTCACCACATTGTGAATTGGTTTGCCTCGGGGAAATTCATTACGTTATTTTCTTTTCTATTCGGGGTTGGTTTTATGATATTTATGGATCGAGCTACTCAGAAGGTGGATAGTCCGAACAAGCTGTTTGCTCGCAGATTAACCATTCTCTTAGGGATTGGTCTTCTGCATGTCACGTTTGTATGGATTGGTGATATTTTGACCTATTATGCTGTCGCGGGCTTTTTATTGCTTTTCTTTTACAAACGCACAGCCAGAACCATCCTGTACTGGCTGATCACACTCTTTGTGATTCAATTGCTCACGCCTCTTTTCACAATGCTGCTCAATACCATCAGTACAGGATCATCAGGCAAGCCAGACTTTGCCGATTTTGAATTAATCAGCCACAACAGTCTGACTTATTTAGCATCTATTGGTGACCGGTGGGCAGATATGGTGACAATGGCTTCCAGTTCATTTTTCACTGTCTATTCTATGTTCTTCATGTTTTTACTTGGTGTGTATTTTGTGAAAATGGAGTTTTTCAAAAACATGGAGGCGAAAAAAGCAATTTGGAATCGCATTTGGATCATTTGTACAATCGCTTTTCTCATCACCCAAGGCAGTACGATCATTACGGCGGTCAATCCTTTTGAAAATACACTCTGGGTTAACATGGCCACTGCCCTTGAACAAAACGGAGGATTAACTGGCAGTATGTTCTATATGAGTACACTCGCAATGCTATTTCTACACGTTCCTCAGCTGCGAGGTGCTTTGATGGTCTTTACAAAAGTCGGACGGATGTCACTAACCTGTTATTTGCTTCACTCGATCATTGGAACCTTGCTATTTCTAAAGTATGGAGCGGGTCTTGTCGATCATCTTCAGCCGGCTGGTACGTTCTTCATGGCTATTGGCGTGTATGTCTTCCTTGTGCTTTTCAGTACGTTTTGGTTAAAGCGGTTTAAGTATGGACCGATGGAATATATTTGGCGGCAGCTGACGTATGGAAAGGTAAAACAAATTTCTAAAGCATTTACAGTACATTCATCCTCAATTAAAAAATAGTCTCGCAAATAATAAAAAACCGATCATCCCTTTGAGAAAATCGGTTTTTTTGCTTTCATAGTTGTCATTTTCTAATATGTCTAGTTTAACACTGCGAATGATTAGAAAAGATATTACTTTCCATTATTGATTACTTTTATCCATTAAGACTATCTCATTTAATTTCGACAAAAACTCTTTGTAATATCCACTTTCATAATGTGCATAACTTTTGCCAAATGGATGATTATAATGACCAATAAAAGACGTATCACGCATATCAATTGTTTTTATTTCTGGTATCAAATTTATTAAGCAATGATCCATTCTATCCCATAATATATTGTTCCTCTTTATAATATCTTGATTAGGGAAATCATTAATTTTATTGTTTGAATCTAAATATTTTGATGTTAACCGTCCTCTATTTAAAATTATTTTATCTGCCGGCATTATTTCAAGAAGTCTTTGAACAAATACTTTAAGTTTTTCTTTCCATAAATCTAAATACATTTCATTATTGGTATGAGATATGACAGGCTTATTTTTAATTTGTTTAAAGTATTTTGTTCGAGGAAGTAAGTAATTTAATGTGATATTTGCATTTCCCTTAATTTGAATGACTTCTCTACAAGCATCAACATAAAAATCTATTATTAAATAGTCTGCATTACTTTCTAATAAGTTTTCAAAAAAATCTTTTTGAAAATCTGATCTAATATAACTAATGTCTGAAGGTTTTAATCCACAATCAAGAAATTCAGTTTCATCAAACACTACTGGATCAGATACTATACTCATAATATTTGAATGGAACTGAGTATAAGAACATTTGTATAGTTTTTTGTAGTATGGATTGAAAAAATCTGATGTATTAAAAGCATTTCGACTATAACAAGTACCTAATATTGCAATGTTTGTTAGATTATCTCGAGGTCCTCTATCAACATTTACCCAAACTGAATAAGAATGTGAACCATTTACAAATAAAGTAACTTTTTTATTAGTCGACATTATTTTCTGCTTGCTATTAGACGATAAAGGTATATCATAACAAAACTCACCATCTTGTCTACATCTGATAAACAAATCCCATATATCCTTGTCTTTAAAATTGGGAATCAATTCAGCAAGAGAAACTTTGATATCAAAAGTTAAATTATCATCCGTTGATATTTCATTTTCAAATTCATTGAAATATTCAAAGTTATCAGCTACTTTCCCACGGAGTTTACTAACTAAGCTGTACCTCTTTTCACCTCCAATTTTCGGTAAATCCCCTTTGAAATAAAAAACATCTTCATTTTCTGAAACAGAAGAAACCAAGGAAGCAAACTCTTTCTGTTTAATTTGTAACGTAATTATATTTTGTTGAAGAGTTTGTAAGGCTTTTATAGAATAAAACAAATCATGAAAATCTATTCTTATAGAAGTGAGCTGTTCGAAATTTGCTGCCACATAAATTTTATTTTTGGAACTTTCGACTTTCACAAATATATCCCATGATGTTTGGTTGGTTATACTATGAAAGAATTCTTTAAAATCGCCTTCAATTTGATACTTATTATCTATATAAAAAAGTTTTGTGGAGACCTCTTGTGTATATTCTGTCAAAGAATTATGATCTCTTTTACGCAAGCATAAGTATGTTTGGAACTGTTGGATATCTATTTCCTTTGATTCCAGTTCCACTATTCCTTTTACCCCATCTTTTTGAATTTCTAAAAGATGAATATTACTTTTAATCTCTACAGTCCTTATAAATAACGCCAGCGTTTTAGCGCCTTTTGTTATAAATGGTACTACTTTATACAAATCTCTTTCAAAAATATGATATTCAAAATTAGAATGAACCTCAGAAAAATTCACCCCAACTTTTTCATTTCCATTTACGTAAAAACAGTCCCAAATGATTTCTTTATCATGAAAGGTAGAGATATCTAATATTTCATTTACGTTCATTTTAAAGATTGCAATTCCATTATTTATAGAACTATGAAAGTACACTCCACCATACAAATTCAAATTACTACTACTTTGTCTTTTCTGCCACAGCAATGTCATGTTATTATTTGATGTATCACATTTAACTTTCATTTCCATATCGCCAGTTTGTTTGTCAAAAATATACGATATTATATTTGCATGCATAATGAAATTACCCCTCATATCGGTTATTATTTGGTCCAAAACTGATTTAAAACCAGTCTTTTAAGCATATGTAATCTTTCCTAACTAGTTTTATTTTACATGATAAAGAATAATTTAACATTAACTTTTATTAAAGAAAAAAGGCGAACTTTAGCAGTTCGCCTTTTCTGTAGAAGTTCAACTTTAATATTGATCCATCATTTCTTGCAATTGAGTCAAATAACTCTCTTTTAATTCATCGGGGTATTCAATTTTCACATGTTTCCCAAATGAGATCAAATAGTGAGTCATATACGATAATTCTTCTTGGTTGTACCCACCCACTATATAAGGTATATCATCAATGGTCTCCAATCTCATATTCGGATAATGATTCTTCAAAAACTTCTCTTTCCCTTGTTCCGTTAATCGACATTTAAAAGAGATATCATGATAAGTTTTTTCGTACTCGAGCTGCAGTGCTTTTAATTCTTCCTTCGTAAAAGTGTCTTTCGTTTCTTCTTCGATCATCATGTCCGTCATACAATCACATCTGTAGACGCCCCACTTTTTATTCTGAACATCAAATGCTTCGGTAAACCAAATTCCATTTCGATAAAACAACTCAAGAAATTGTAGCCTGATCCTTTTATGTTCATATTGAGTGTATGTCATCTTCACGATTTGATCTTCCATCATTGCCTGCAATATCAAATCCAAATGATTTTGTTCACTCACTGGCGCGACATGATAGTAATGAATCACATCCAAAATCTCCGTGATCCGATGTTTTCTCTCATCAGACATTGTAGCAAACAGTTTTTGACGAATCTGTGAGTAAGACTTTTTAAACGGTGTTGCTGACAACAGATCTAAGGCTTTAAGAGCGAAAAAAATGGCTTGAACTTCATCTATTTGAAAATAGATCGGAACCAATGGAGATTGATTCACGAGCCGATATCCTCCATGTCTGCCATTTTCAACATAAAAAGCTAAGCCCATGGACTCTAGCTCTTCCATATCTCTTAAAGCCGTACGTTTAGAAATGCCAAATTCAGTTTCTAAATCTTTTAATTGAAATGAATATTTATCACTTAAGAAAATAAGCTCTTGGTTTAAGCGTTCTGATTTTTTCATTTGATTTTCCTTCTGAAAAAGGTGACATGCTTTGTCACCTTTATATTTTATACTCAGTTTATCAAAAGAAAAGGAGCATGTATATGCAAACACTAATCATTAACGCACACCCAGATTTCACTCATCGAGAAAGTTATTCAAACAAACTGCAAACACTATTTTTAAAGCAGTTTAAAGAAAGATTTCCTCATGAGGAACCAACCATTTTACATTTATATGGAACTGAAATTCCTCGTATCGAAATAGACCAGCTGCTAGGAATTTGGGATAAGCAAGCATCTGAACAATCATTAACAGCTGCCGAAGAAAAAATCGCCGCTGCTTCATCTGCTCTATTGACTCAATTCAAAGCACATCATCGAATTGTAATTGTATCACCTGTTCATAATTTCAATGTGACGTCACGAATGAAAGATTATATAGATAATATCTTTATTGCGAGAGAAACGTTTAAATATACAGAAGATGGTTCAGTTGGTCTGATGACTGACGATTATCGTGTACTTTTGCTTCAAGCAAGTGGCTCAATTTTCACAAATCACGATCGATACACACCTCTGGAATTTTCACATTACTACCTAAAAGAAATATTCCAAAACTTGATGGGCTTTCAACAATTTCATATTGTCCGGGCACAAGGGACAGCGATTTTAGAGCAAGATGTGATCTTACAATCTGCATCTGATGATATGACGAAAACCTTAGATGCGTTTTATGCACCTCGTTAACTTCTATTTTTCAAAAACAAAAAGACCCAAAACGTATGTTGTCAACGTTTTGGGTCTTTTTTTACAATTATCCATTTCGACCAAATTGTTTGTTATTCACGTTCATACTTTTATTCTTGATTCACACAGTGATAAAATTGTCCTTCCCACAATGCCATATCCATATCACCCTAAGCTATTTTCATTTCCAACAAGTCATTTGAACATTCTCTCAAAAATTGTTTGTTTTCTATCATTTCAAGTGCCAATGCTCTAAACGGACGATCATCAATTCCTTGTCAAGCCTAATGCCACAGGTGCTTTTAGCAATATTACATAAAACACACCAATTGATGGATGTTTTAAGGTATAATCAAAAAAGAGCCTAGGCTATTGCCGTAGCCCAAGCTCGTTCCACCTCAAAGGAGGTGAAAAACATGAAGCTATTCACAATTATTCTAATCGTGATAGCTTTGGCTCACTTGATTGTGAGTTTAATAACTCTAATCTATCAAGTAAGCTAATCTTCGTGAAATGGTCCTTAATTGGGCCATTTTTTTGTTTGTCCTCCGCCTTCTCTAATTAGAAGACCTCATCGGATAAGGCTCACAAGTCTCAATATATGTTATTTGTTGTTTATTACCGCCTTGATTACGCCTTCTCTTCGTCTTTAACTCAAAAAACAAACTGTAAAGGCATCATTTTGTAATTATTTGTTGCGCCTAGAGTATATCTTTCGTTTATTACCGCCATGCTCGCGCCTTCTCCCCGCCCTTTATCGATGAAAAACGACCAGAAATACAAGAGCAGATGTGTATTAATTGCAATACTTTTGTTTAATCTATTATGCTGTGCTTTATGGATAATTTTTATTTAATGCTCTAATTCATTGCAATGGTTTTGTTTAATAAAATACAGTATGAGTCATTTAACATAATTCCAGATTAACGAGTATTATGTTAAATCACTTATATTTGGATTATAACACAAAAACACAAATAACATATCTCTATATACATGTATACTGACATATGTTATTTTTTTAATTCGTGACCACTTAGGCTCTTCAACTCGAGGATTACAAATACATCTCTTCTGCAAATGCCACTTCATTTTTGTTAATTGTTTCAAATGCCCCCATCCACTCATCAAACAAGCATTCAATGGAGTTTTATATTTGTTATACGTCTTATAACATATTAAGCCGTCAGAAGCTTGGTAGTGTTTTGAAGGTTGCGCCCACTCACCATCAAGCTAATAACAACTCCCCCAAAAACATAAATTGTGATTACTTGTCATATAAATCTCATTTTTCGTTTTGGGGTGTTTTACAAAACCTTTCAGTTGATGGGCAAAGGATACGATTGATCTGAATGACTACAAACTTTTTATTTATCCTACACTCTCATCTGCTAGTATTCTATTTTTTATAACTAATGCTGCCGTTTCACTCGGATGGCTAAGAGGGAAATGGTGGCCATACGGAACAAAATCAACCTTCCCAAGATGTGATGGCGCAGAATAGCCTCTGTCATACTCCCCCCAAATCATGTGTAAGTTATCCTTTGTGACTTCTTTAAAGTCACCCTGATCGGTTTTCAGTAATAAATGGTTAAGCTGAACCGTCGTATTTAAAATTCTAGGAGAAGTAAAGCTGTTTCTGATTTTTTCAATATAATGTTTAGGGATGCTCTCCGTGCTTTCAAACAAACCATTTCTTAATACATAACGCTCTATCATTTTAGGAGTTGCTAATTTTAATGACCATTTGTTCATCCATTGTGGAACATTTAGCGATTTAGCATTTTTTTTAGCAACAGGCGGCTGAAGTAAAGTGATGGAATACTTCTTATCTATGTAATTTTGTGCTAAAGCTTCTAGAAGAATATACGCACCGAATGAATGACCGATTAGATGTGCACCATTCGTCGCTTTCTCTATTACTTTTTTCACTACATTTAAATAGATGTCTAGAAGATGTTTCGCTCGTTTAAATGGAGAACGCCCCAAACCAGGAAGGTCCAAGATCCATACAGGTTGACCTGTTTTCTCATGAAGCTCTTGTGCTAAAGGAAATAAATCTTCTCCATCACTCAATAAACCATGTAATAAAATAAACGGCTTCCCCTCTCCTTGTAATTGGTAAAGGGTGTTATTATCGCATAATGTTCGTTTAAATAAATGTTGGTGCTCACCATTTTGAGCCATCATTCGATAATCTAGATCAGCTACTACAGCAGGGAAAAATGTCATGACACTCGTCTTCTTAAACCAATCTTCTCCCATTATTTTTTTCGCTGAAACATTTGAAAACGTTCGTTTTGTCATAAAATTCAATCCGTCAGAAGGAATGTTTGTGAGTTTACTTACACCACTCTTCATGATAGCTTTCATCAGTGGCATTGGGACAGAGATGTTTGGTGCCTTCATATTCATACTTTCTGACATCATACTTAATAGTCCAGCAACGTTCTGATCGTGCTCTTTGTCTTCAACAAGTGTATATGTTTGAATAGCCGGCTGCTCCAACTTGAAAACCTGTACAATACACTTCGCAAACTCATCGTTTGAAATAAGTGGTAACCGATAGTCCTTACCTCCAGGAATCACCGGCATGAGCCCTCTTCGCATACTCTTTACAAGCAAACCCAATCCTGCAATTTGCTCTGTACTCCCTGTTTGACTACTACCAACGACAGTTGGCGGATTAATGACAGAAAGCGGATAACCTACTGCTGATGCCTGCTGACGAATATAAAGATCTGCTAAAAACTTTGTTCTCTCATAAGGATTTTTTATTTTCAAGTAATCGTTTCCTTCTTCAAACACGTCGATGGCAATCTTGCTATTTTGATCATCAAAGGGACTCATATAACCGACAACATGAATAAATTGCTGCAAGCCCTTCGATTGATGAATACTTTTAGCTAATTCACCAATATATTTGGCGCCATTTAAAAAGACGGAAGCTGCCTCTTTACTTGTCGCTTGAATATCCATAGGGCCTCCTGCGTGAATGATCACATCCGTTTTCAATACCCTCTCCTGATCTTCAGCACTTAGACCCAAATCGACTTTCGTCAAATCACCTTCAACAAAGTGCATCACTGCCTCTTTTAAAATGCCTCTTTCTTGAAAAATGCGTGTTGCTTTACTTTTTGACCTTACTAAAAGAAGAATGTTCACATCCTCTTTGACTAATTCTTCGACTAATTGCTTTCCGATAAAGCCTGTTCCACCCGTTAAAAATACTGTTTTCATGTGAAATCTCCTTTTTTAGTACTATTCAGTACTAATTTGATGTAAAAAAAATGCTTCTTTATCGAAGCAAGTTAAATAAATGATCTGCTGTTTTTGTGATGACAGTGGCATCCTTCAATGTTTCTGAAATAAATAACGCTCCTTCAAGATTTGTCATAAAAAGGGATGCCACCTCATCAATCTGAATCGAATCTCTGAATTCCCCGTTCTCTACACCTTGTTTCAGTAATAGAGAAACTTTCTCTTGTAATCCTGTGAAAAAAAGGCCTATTTTTTCTTTTATTTGTGTGGCCTTTGCAGGACTTTGAATATAAAGAGTAATAAATGGACAGCCGCCCTTATACTCTCTCGACTGAACGCCTTGTGATAATTGCTTTAAAAACAGTTGAATACGATCTTCAACTGAAAATTGGGTCTGAGACAGTACGTCATCCATTGCAGATTGATACATATCAATCCAATAATCAACGACCCCTTCTAATAATTCTTCCTTATTAGAAAAGTGATAGTACACATTAGACTTTGATACTTTGCTTACACGAACTAATTCATCCATACTTGTATAAGCAAACCCTTTTTCCAAAAATAATGTTGCAGCCACTTCAAGTACACGTTTTTGATTCATTAATTTTATCTTTGTCATAATTAGAACTATACAGTACTAAATTATATGTTGCAAGTATTTATGATCATTTAGAAAAGAGTTTGATGAAAAAGTTTTCTCAATGCGGTCAAACGCAAATGAGGAAACTAACAATAAGAGAGTTTCTTTTAATTATAATCTTCTCCTACCAGTAAAGTACTATACTTTGTTTTAAATTTTTCATGCTTTCTCTCATCTTTAAATAAAATAAATAAAATCTTTATTTATAAAGAATATTTCAGGATAACTACTATATTTGTCATTGAACCTCGGAGCCATACTTTTAAAATCTTGATTACATATTGCCTTGATTATTTTCTTGTACTCTATATGCTGTTTTTTTGTTTCTAAAGAATATTGAATGACTTTTCCATTCTCATCTTTAGAATTTTTTACATTGAGTCTATATTTATTAATTTTTTTTGAATACTTACTATATACTCCTATCGGCCTCTGTAATGAATGCTCGCTTCGAACAATTGTGACGACGAACAATAAATCGTTCTCCCCAAAAAGTTCATCAAATATACTTATTGCAACATTATAAACCTTATTAAAATATTGAGGATTTAAATTGCCTTGATCATTAAACTGATACATTTCTTTTTCGAGTTGAATATGAAGGCTTAGAGGTAACTCGTCAAAGGAATCATTAATTAAATCAATATTGAATTCACTTTGTAAATAATCTAGGTGAACCATTTCTCATTCTCCTTTCATTCTTTTATGTACAATTTTTATTTTCTGAATACTCGACCACTTTTATTTAGTGTAGCTATACGCTCTCCGGATTTATTCATTAATTTGTAGTAACTTCCTCCATGAGCATTCCCTTTCCCAAGATCTCTTGAAATGAATCAACCAGATGTAGGATCTTTCCACTCTTGTTTACCTTTAACCTTCTTAATGAAAAGAGAAATCTTAACTCCAGTATCATTCAATAAAGATTTTTTTACATTTTTTTATTCATAGTCAACTTAGATGTAACCAATGAAATAGAAAAAGACGAACTTAAAAAGTTCGTCTCCTACACTAAAAGGTCTCTTGACCGGCACAAATTCGGCACGCTTCATCAACCTCTTATATCAATCATTTTCAATCCTCTGTATTAACCAATAGAACCTTCCATCTCAAACTTAATCAAACGGTTCATTTCAACGGCGTATTCCATTGGCAGTTCTTTTGTGAATGGTTCGATGAAGCCCATGACGATCATTTCTGTTGCTTCTTCTTCAGAAATTCCGCGGCTCATCAAGTAGAATAGCTGCTCTTCTGATACTTTTGATACCTTCGCTTCGTGCTCTAATGAAATGTTGTCGTTTAAGATTTCATTGTAAGGAATCGTATCAGATGTTGATTTATTATCCATGATGAGTGTGTCACACTCGATGTTTGAGCGTGCACCCTCTGCTTTGCGTCCGAAGTGAACGATTCCGCGGTATGTGACTTTACCGCCTTGTTTCGAAATCGATTTCGATACGATCGTTGAAGATGTGTTTGGTGCAAGGTGAATCATTTTTGCACCTGCATCTTGGTGCTGACCTTTACCTGCTAGGGCAATACTTAATGTCATACCACGAGCGCCTTCACCTTTTAGGATGACCGCTGGGTATTTCATTGTCAGCTTAGAACCGATGTTTCCATCAATCCATTCCATTGTTGCATTTTCTTCACATACTGTACGTTTTGTCACAAGGTTGAAGACGTTGTTTGCCCAGTTTTGAATCGTCGTATAACGGCAGTAGCCACCTTTTTTGACGATGATTTCAACAACCGCACTATGAAGTGAGTTTGTTGTGTAAACTGGAGCTGTACAGCCTTCTACGTAATGCACATGTGCGCCTTCATCAACGATGATCAGTGTACGCTCGAACTGACCCATGTTCTCAGAGTTGATTCGGAAGTATGCTTGAAGTGGTGTATCTACTTTTACGCCTTTTGGTACGTAGATGAATGAACCACCAGACCATACAGCCGAGTTAAGCGCAGCAAATTTGTTGTCAGTCGGAGGAATGACTTTTGCCCAGTGCTCACGGAAGATGTCTTCGTTCTCTTTTAATGCACTGTCTGTATCTTTAAACACAATGCCTAGATCTTCAAGATCTTGCTTCATGTTATGATACACAACTTCAGATTCATACTGAGCAGATACACCTGCTAAGTACTTTTGCTCTGCTTCAGGGATTCCAAGCTTATCAAAGGTTTGTTTGATTTCTTCTGGTACTTCATCCCAAGAACGCTCAGAGCGTTCTGATGGTTTTACGTAGTACGTAATTTCATCAAAGTTTAATGCATTTAAATCTCCGCCCCATTGTGGCATCGGCATGTTGTAAAAGTGCTCAAGAGATTTCAAACGGAAGTCGAGCATCCACTGAGGCTCTTCTTTCATACGAGAAATTTCTTCAACGATCTCTTTTGTCAGTCCGCGCTCTGAACGGAAAATGGAAACGTCTTTATCAGAAAAGCCGTATTTATATTCACCAACATCTGGCATTTTTTTAGCCATCCATTTTCACTCCAATCTTATGATTTGCCGTTATCTTCGGCAGATGCGCCTTTTTCAAGCGCCTTCCAGGATAATGTTGCACATTTGATGCGCGCTGGGAATTTTGCGACTCCCTGCAGCGCCTCAATGTCACCAAGATCAATGGAATCGTCGTATTCTTTTCCTAGCATCATATCGGAGAAAATCTGAGACATTTTCAAAGCTGTTTCAATATCTTTCCCTTTAATCGCCTGCGTCATCATAGAGGCAGATGCCATCGAAATCGAGCATCCTTCTCCTTCAAATTTCGCATCCATGACTTTTTCGTCTTCGATTTTCATCGTGAGACGAATGCGGTCACCACACGTAGGGTTGTTCATATCGACGACAATGCTGTCGTTTAACACACCTTTGTTTCTCGGATTTTTATAATGATCCATAATCACTTGTCTGTACAGTGTGTCTAAGTTTACATTAAAAGACATTCGTAAAATACTCCTTTGTCTTACGGAGCGCTGCCATGAGCTCGTCAATCTCCTCTTCTGTGTTGTACAGATAGAAGCTTGCTCTTGCAGTCGCTGATACACCAAGCCATTTCATGAGCGGCTGTGCACAGTGATGTCCAGCACGAATGGCGACACCTTCCGTATCTAGAACAGTTGAGGCATCATGAGGATGGACGTCGTCTAAGTTAAACGTCACAAGTCCAGCTCGGTGCTGCGGTCCGTAAACCGTGGCACCTTCAAGCTCCTTAAAGCGCTCAAGTGCATAAGTCGCAAGCTGATGCTCGTAACGGCTGACTTCTTCCATTCCGATGTCATTTAAGAAATCAATCGCTTTTCCGAGCCCAATTGCTCCTGCAATAATCGGTGTTCCCGCTTCAAATTTCCACGGCAGCTCTTTCCATGTAGAATCATATAGATCCACAAAGTCGATCATTTCACCGCCAAACTCAGCAGGCTCCATATTATTCAAAAGGTCCTTCTTCCCGTAAAGAACACCAATGCCAGTCGGTCCACACATTTTATGCCCAGAGAAGGCGAAAAAGTCGCAATCCAAGTCCTGAACATCAATTTGCATGTGAGGGGTGCTCTGGGCACCATCGACGACGATAATTGCACCGTGATCGTGAGCAATCTTTGCGATGTCTTTAATTGGGTTGATGGTTCCTAATACGTTTGAGACATGTGTGACAGCAACGATTTTCGTTTGATGTGTGATGGTTTGCTTCACATCTTCAATCGACAGCGTGCCGTCTTCCTGTAACGGAATATATTTCAATGTGGCGCCAGTTGCTTTTGCTGCCTGCTGCCAAGGGATGATATTCGCATGATGTTCCATATGCGTAATGACGATCTCATCGCCTTCTTTAAGGTTTGCTCTAGCATAGCTGATTGCCACTGTGTTCAGTGCTGTTGTTGTACCTCTAGTAAAAATAATCTCCTGGACAGAAGAAGCACCAATGAATGCTCGAACTTTCTCTCTTGCACCCTCGTATGCGTCCGTTGCTTTTGTGCCAAGGGTATGAACACCCCGGTGGACGTTCGAGTTGTAAGACCGGTAATACTCATTCATTGCATCAATGACAACTCGTGGTTTTTGAGATGTCGCTGCACTGTCCAAATACACCAAATCATGTCCGTTCACTTGCTGATGAAGGATTGGAAACTGCTCACGAACGTCTTTGATATTCATTATTTTACTTTCCTTTCAATCACAGAAACGAGCTGCTTTTTAACTCCTTCAATCGGCAGTTCTTTGACGACTGGATTTAAGAAGCCATAAATGACAAGTCTTTCTGCATCTTCTTTGGAAATCCCACGGCTCATGAGGTAATAGAGTTGAATTGGATCAACACGCCCAACAGACGCAGCGTGCCCTGCTGTTACATCATCTTCATCGATTAAAAGAATTGGGTTAGCGTCACCGCGTGCTTTCTCACTCAGCATGAGAACACGAGATTCTTGCTCCGCATTTGACTTCGTTGCGCCATGCTCGATTTTACCAATCCCGTTAAAGATAGAAGATGCTTGATCCTTCATGACACCATGCTTCAAGATATACCCTTCAGAGTTTTTACCGAAGTGGATGATGCTTGTTGTGAAGTTTTCCGTTTGATTCCCGCGGCCAACAACAACTGATTTCGTATCTCCGAATGTACCGTCGCCCATAAGCTTTGTGATGTTTTCAGACACAACGTCTCCATCATTCATCAGACCAAGCGCCCATTCGATTTTACTGTCACGACCATTTGCCATACCACGTCTATTCACATAGACTGTCACACCTTCTGCAAGATTATCCACTGCACCGTAAGTGACGCGGGCATTTGCACCTGTGAAGACTTCAGACACGATATTGAAGATCGCTTCTTCTGGTGTTGCCGTACTGATGTAGTTTTCGACATATGTCACAGCACTATGATCGTCTGCTACAACGATGACATGGTTGAACAACGTTGTTTCGTCATTTTCATGAAGATAAACGGCTTGAATTGGTGCCTCAAGCTCTACGTTTTTCGGTACATAGAGGAAAGCTCCGCCATTCACTAAAGCAGCATGTAAAGCTGTTAGTTTGTGCTCATCCACTTTCACTGCATCAGTCATGAAATATTTCTTCACTAGCTCTTCATGTTCGCGAATCGCTGTATGGATATCAGTGAAGATCACGCCTTTATCTTTTGCTTCACTAGAAAGAGACAAGTATGCTGGCGTTTGATCACGCTGAATATAGACTGTCTTATCTGTGTCCTCTAAATCAATAAGAGATTTCACTTCTTCAGGAAGCTCTTCTAAAGATCCAAATGGCGCACTTTCAACTGTATGCTGTTTGAAATTGGTTAAATTCCATTTTGAAATATTCGTTTTGTCAGGCTTTGGCATTGGAAGGTCTTCTGCTTTTTCAAGAGCCTGTAAGCGAAGGGAACTCATCCATGCCGGTTCCTGATGCTTCTCGGAGAAGCTTTTGACATAATCTTGATCTACTGATAATTTCGTTTCTAATGTCATCAATAATCCTCCTAACGCTTACGCTTCTTGACCAACAGTTTCGTCTTCAATTCCTAACTCTTTTTTAATCCAGTCATAACCTTCTGCTTCTAGACGCTGCGCTAGTTCTGGTCCGCCAGATTTCACAATACGTCCTTGCATCATGACATGAACGTGATCTGGTGTGATGTAGTTCAATAAACGCTGATAGTGAGTGATCATTAAGCAGCCGAAGCTTTCGCCGCGCATTTTATTAATCCCTTTAGAAACAACTTTCAGTGCATCGATATCAAGACCAGAGTCGATTTCGTCAAGGATGGCGATTTTTGGTTCAATCATCATTAATTGAAGAATTTCGTTACGTTTTTTCTCCCCACCTGAGAAACCTTCGTTTAGGTAGCGCTGTGCCATATCTGGGTCCATTTCAAGGAATTCCATGTTTTCGTCCATTTTGCGGATGAATTTCATGAGAGAGATTTCATCGCCTTCTTCTCTGCGTGCGTTAATAGCCGAACGAAGGAAGTCTGCATTTGTTACACCACTAATTTCAGATGGATATTGCATTGCAAGGAAAAGACCCGCTTGAGCGCGCTCATCTACTTCCATTTCAAGAACATCTTCGCCATCAAGCAAAATGCTGCCTTTTGTCACTTCATACTTAGGATGGCCCATGATTGCAGCAGATAAAGTAGATTTACCTGTACCGTTTGGTCCCATTACTGCGTGGAATTCTCCACCTTTTATTTCTAGGTTTACACCTTTTAAGATTTCTTTCCCTTCAATCTCAACGTGCAAGTCCTTAATTGTTAATGTCGAAGCAGTCATATATCGATACCTCCAAAATAATCATTATTCTCAATTTATTCTCATTCTAATTTTATAACAAATTAAAAGTGAATACAACACATTCACGACAAGCGTGAGAGGATGCTCTCAAAATTCTAACAAAAAATACAGGTAGATAAAAGGATTTATGTCGAAAAGACTGTTTTCATAAAGAAAGGGCGGGAAACTGTTCTCCCCGCCCCTTAGCTATCAATAGCCTCGTATATTCATTTTTGCGAGCTGTCTTTTCTCATCTCGATAGGACTGCTCTCGTTTAAGTTCTACTTTCATTCGTAAGTCATGGTCTCTTTCGTACTCTGCATAACTCATGCCATGAGATTGATGCATGGCCTTTTCCATCTCGGCGGTATAATCCAATCCCAGTGTACTATGGTCCGAACAAATAATAAACCATTCCCTTCTTTGAGTGTAGCTCCATTGTATCAAAGGCATGCTGCTTCACTCAAAAGGGATATAACACGCTATGCTGGCATATTTTCTCACACAACCGGCTGAGAACGACTCAACTCCCTGATATGGAAAAATACCATCTTATCCTTCCCTTAATGCGTCTGTCCTCCAAATTCATCAATACATTGCTGAACAACTGTGATGCCTTGACTTAGCGCAGCACCGCCGCCAAACGCTGCCGCCACACTGACGACCTCTAGCAAATTCTCTTCTGTTGCGCCTTGATCGAGCGCTCCCTTTGTATGATAGATCATGCAATATTCATCCTGTGCATGAATGCTGATGCCAAGGGCAATCATTTGTTTTTCTTTTTGTGTTAAGGAATCACTCTGAAAGCACTGCTCCGTAAATTCATTGAATTTCTTGCCAAACACCGGCATTTTCTTCTGAAATTCACCCATTGCCGTTTTATAATCCGTCAGTGATTGCTGCATCGATCCGCTCATATGTTGTTCATTCATCTTCATTCCATCCCTTCAGGTCATTTGTTCATTTTTATTATGAGCGAGATTTGAAAAAATACACAAAAAAACCTCGCTTTCATGAAGCGAGGTTTACAAGTTGTTATTCAGATACAGGCAATACTGCACCATCATACTTTTTGTCGATGAATTCTTTGATTTTATCAGAGTGAAGAACTTCCATTAATACCTTGATCTTCTCTGATTTTTCGTCACCTTTGCGAACAGCGACGATGTTTGCATACGGGTTGTTTTTCGTTTGCTCAAGTTCGATTGAATCTTTTTTCGGATTCAATTTATTTTGGATCGCATAGTTGACGTTGATAAATACAGCGTCGCCTTCACTGTTTTCATAAGCTTTTGCTGTTAGTTCAGGAGCAATTTTTTTGAATTTCAGGTTCTTCGGGTTTTCTTTGATGTTTTTGACTGTTGCGTTGATTGTATCTACTTTTGGATCAAGCTTGATCACACCAGCATTTTGTAATAGGGCAAGCATACGTCCTTGCTCAGCTACGTTGTTTGTCATGATGATCGTGCCGCCGTTTGGAATATCTTTTACTGATTTGTATTTCTTAGAGTAGATACCGAAAGGCTCAAGGTGAACGGCACCAGCACTTACTAGGTTGTAATCTTTGTTTGATTTATTTTCTTCGTTTAAGTAAGGGATATGTTGGAAAAAGTTCGCATCCACTTCTTTTTCAGCTAATGCTTTGTTGTACATTTTATAATCGCTCAGTACTTTCACTTTTAGATCGTAACCTTTTTCTTTTAGAAGTGGTTTTGCTTCTTCAAGAATCTCGGCATGTGGTGTTTTTGAAGCGGCAACCGTGATGGTTTTGTTATCGCTTGCGTTATTTGATGAACCGCAAGCAGCTAAAATGCCTGCAAATGCTAGAAATAGTGCACTTAAAATCAATTTCTTCATGAATAATTCCTCCCTTAACGTTTATCAATTTTATTTGTAATCAAATCACCGATTATTTGAATGATAAAGACGATGATCAGAATAAACACAGTAGCTACAAGTGTGACATCTGTATTACCAGATTGGTATCCTTCCACATAAGCAAGGTCACCAAGTCCGCCTGCTCCAATTGCTCCTGCAATCGCAGTAGAGCCAATCAGAGCAATTGCTGTTACAGTAATTCCTGAAATAAGGGCTGGCAGTGATTCTGGCAGCAATACTTTGAAAATAATGGTCGTCGTTTTTGCTCCCATAGATCTTGCTGCTTCAATGACTCCTTTGTCTACTTCACGCAGTGCAATTTCAACAAGACGTGCGTAGAAAGGGGCTGAGCCAATGACAAGGGCTGGTAATGCTGCATTTGGACCTAATATCGTGCCCATAATTAGTTTAGTAAATCCTAATAATAGAATGATTAATATGATAAAGGGAATCGATCTGAAAATGTTGACTACTGCGCCGATGACAGCATTAATTGGTTTGTTTTCCCACAAACCGCCTTTACTTGTCAAAAAGAGCAACAGCCCAAGGATGATGCCGATAGCAAAAGCAAACGCTAATGCAATGAGTGTCATATAGACCGTTTCACCCGTCGCGTTCCAAATAACCTCTAGATCAACGTTCGGAAACCATTTCTCAAACATGTGTCATCACCTCGATTTCAACCTGTTTGCTTTGGATATAGGCGATGGCTTTTTCAACTTCGTTCTCGTCTCCATTAATATGGATAAAGAGTGTTCCAAACGCGCCTTCCTGCGTTTGAGAAATCTTTCCTTGCAGGATGTTCACATCGACCTTGAAGGATCGAATAATTTCCGTGATCAGCGGCTGTTCGGCAGAATCTCCAATAAAGGACAACCTGACGACCTGACCTTCTTTTACTCTCTCTAGGACGTGCTCGATCGTTTCTTTTGCTTCTTCTGGTTCAGCAAGCTGTTTCACGAATCGCTTCGTCATTTCTTCTTTCGGCTGTCTGAAGACACGTAATACTTCGCCTTCTTCGACAATACGGCCATTCTCCATCACTGCCACACGGTGACAAATTTTGCGAATGACGTGCATTTCATGTGTGATCAATACAATGGTGAGTCCTAGTCGTTTATTAATATCGGCTAAAAGCTCAAGGATGGAATCCGTTGTTTGTGGATCAAGCGCAGAAGTGGCTTCGTCACATAGCAGAACTTTTGGGTCATTCGCTAATGCTCTCGCAATCCCTACACGCTGCTTTTGCCCGCCGCTGAGCTGAGAAGGATATGCATTTTCTTTTCCTTCTAAACCGACCAATTTAATCAGTTCGTTTGCACGAGCTCTCCGTTTTGACGTTGGTACACCTGCGATCTCGAGCGGGAACATAATATTTTGTCTCACTGTTCTTGACCAGAGCAAGTTAAAGTGTTGGAAAATCATGCTGATTTCTTGTCTTGCTTTCCGAAGTTTCGCATTCGATACTTCATTGATCCGGTTGCCTGCCACTTCAACGATTCCTTCTGTTGGCAGCTCCAGACCGTTTAATAGGCGAATCAGGGAGCTTTTCCCTGCGCCGCTATACCCGATAATTCCGAATATTTCACCTTTATCGATAGCCAAGTTGACGTCTTTCACGGCATCAACATTTCCGCTTTTTGAATGATACGTTTTTGATACATTCTGTAAATGGATCACAGTCTGTTCACCTGCTTTCTTGCTGAATCTATAGGTTGCCATCACATACGTTCAATTATTCTTCTGACTGTTATGACGCTAGCCTGACGCAAGGTCAGTAAAAAAGACCTAACTGCAACGCAAGCAGAAAGGCCTTTTATATCAAATACGCCTTTCTCTCATCTTTCAAAGCGTTGCGGCTTTGAGTGAATTGGCACCAATTTCAGCTATGCTGACGGTTGCCGGGTTTCATAGGGCACGTCCCTCCACCTCTCTTAATAAGAGAAAATATGTTGTTTTATGTGATGTTCATGTTTTTACTAACGTAGAATATCATGCTATCTGAGATATGTCAACGCTGTAAATCGCTAATTTCCAAGTAAACGACTACGTTATCATTTTTCGAAAAAAACCGTTCGTCAACCAAAGTACTGCTTCTAGTCGAAGAAGCGCTCGAAATGAGCCTTTCACTTTCACATGTCCTCTGCTGATCAGCTGCTGTAAGGACATGTCTCCATCTAATAATTGCAAAATCTCTTTTCGCTCACCATAAAAGATGAGATCCGATAACTCAATTGCAGGTAGTTTCTTCACTTCACCACGTTCATCCACAATCAATGTACAAGAGTCCGTTTCCGCCTCAAATGTAATCTTCAAGGATGATGATGAGAGCAACGGCTTTAACAATAATCGCTGCCCTGCACTTCCATGGGCTTTCACATTTTCCACATGTATAACCTCCCTGTCATTTGGTTATACATAACATTTCTCTACAAACATCGGCTTGTCCTTTATAAATAGCTCGACAAATTTTCAAATGAATTGCTTGAAATATGACAAAAAACCGCTTTATTTAGCGGTTTCAATCATTTCGTGAAGATATGGAACGGAGTGAAAGGCATAGCCTTTTTGCACCAATTCTCCTTTTTTAAACAGTAGAAAGCAAGGAACACTCTCGATCTCAAATGCTTTTGCAAAACCTGGTGAATAGTTTAAATTGTTTTCGTAAAATGGTACATCCGGCTGCATGGCGTCTACGACTGCCAGCATTTTCTTTGCCAGCTGGCATGTTCCGCAAAACGGTGTATATAAGTATAAAAGAAATAAATCGTCCTCTATCTCTTTGAATTCGTGTTCTTCAATCTCTTTCATAATACGTCCACCCTCATAAATATTTCGAATGAACATCAATGTTTGCAGCTAATAGAATAGATGCAATATGGGCTGACGGTGAAGCGGCCACTTCGCGGTACGTTCTGTCGACAAAAAGATGCAGTGCTTCAGGGAATTCTTTTCGAAATTGCTTCCGCAGTTTGTCGCCAGCATCGTCACTGTCTGCTAATATGTAAACGTCTTTCCCGAATAAATCGTCCACAAGCTGATCCAGCTTCGATGTACTGATCGTGCCATTGGTGCAAATGATGGTAACAGGTTCACTTATGACTTCTTTTAGCTTCTGTTTATCTGATTTACCTTCTACAATGATGACCTTTTCTATCTCGACATTCATCACGATCACCTGGCCCTTTTGACGTTGATTCACTTCTTCCTTAGATTACAATCTTTCATTCGGGTTGTAAAGATTGGGCACTTGATCAACAAAAAGGCTGTAGCATTCACTCACTACAGCCTTATCTGTGATTAGCACCAGCCATTTTCATCGTCACAGTCTACATATTTTTCAGTCCCATGGGTCAACGTATCTGACAGACGATAAAAACGGTTTTGATCATAGGAATAACCTGATTTTAATTCATATTGATTTTCACTAATCATCGTGCCAATCTCTTCGTTTTGATGGTAAAGCACCATGCCGCTCTCTTTGAATCGTCCAGTGACATGCTCTGTTATATCCACCTGTTCTTTTTGAAAAGACAAATTGGACACCCCCCATAAAGGTAGAGTGTCCAATTTCACATGAATTAGTCTTCTTTTGTCATTTCTTCATATTGCTCAGCTGTCATTAAGTTCTCGATTTCAGACGCATCCGCTGGCTCTACTACGATCATCCAAGCTTTTTCGTATGGAGAGTCGTTGACGAACTCTGGACTGTCATCAAGCTCATCGTTCACTTCAACGATTTTGCCGTTAATCGGTGCGTATAGTTCAGAAACTGTTTTGACTGATTCTACACTTCCGAAAGGCTCGTCCGCTGTGATTTTGTCTCCTACTTCAGGAAGCTCAACGAACACGATATCCCCTAGCTCAGATTGAGCAAAATGCGTAATACCGATACGCACCTTATCTCCTTCTACTTTGACCCATTCATGTTCTTCTGAATAACGTAAATCTTTTGGTGTGCTCATTTCATACCCCTCCAGTCTTTTCTTACAATCTATATTGAAGATACCACAATCTGAATGAAAGTTACATCATTTCCAGACGCTTTTAAATGTATCTTCATTAAATCCAACTGTCACTCGTTTGCCGTCTGTTGTAATTGGACGCTTGATTAGCATTCCGTTAGACGCAAGTAATTCAAGCTGCTCGTCCTCTGACATTGCAGGAAGTTTATCTTTCAGCTGCAGCTCTCTGTATTTCTGACCGCTCGTATTAAAGAATTTCTTCAGCTCTAAACCGCTTTTTTCGTAAAGGGCTTTTAATGTTTCTTTATCAGGCGTCTCTTCGACGATATGTATGCTGTTGATGTCTTTATTGTGTTCTTCCAGCCATTTCTTTGCTTTTCGGCATGTACCGCAAGATGGGTATTCGTAAAAATCTAAAGCCACCATTTTCACCTCCTGCAAATAGTGACAACATTTTATCACAAAACATGTTAAAAACCTAAATGTATGCTTACAAAAAGGTGCGACATGATATCCGCACCTTTTAAGCCGTCTTATACGATATATTTCTCTGCTTCAAAGATTCGTTTCGCCACCTCACGCTTTTTCGCAATGACATTCATTGGCGTGAATCTTGTCAGCTTGCGAAGGGCTGACAGACTCATACGGAGTGAATCTCCTTCTTCCATGGCAATCAATGATTCTTTCGCATGAGCTTCAATCTTTAAAAAGGCTTCCTGTGTGAAAATTTGTGTATACGCAAGCTTTTGTGCATTTTTTTCTGCGCCTGATGCAGCGATTGCTTTTTCCGTACGCAAGACCGCCGACTCAGCAGCAAAGAGTTCATTGACGATATCTGCTATATTCACAAGGATTTCTTGCTCTTTATCTAATGCTTTTCCATACTTCATCGCCGCCATTCCAGATACCATTAAGGCGATCTTTTTCGCATGGGCAAGTAAGTATTTCTCTTGATCAAGCGGCTGATCACCCGGCTCTTCCGGCATCATCATCATCAGCTCTTCCTGCAGGGTTTGCGCTTTTTGAAGAAGTGGAAGCTCTCCTTTCATCGCTTTCTTCAAGAATGTGCCTGGCACAAGCAATCGGTTAATTTCGTTCGTTCCTTCGAAAATACGGTTAATTCGTGAGTCACGATAAGCTCTTTCGACTTCGTATTCTTGCATGAAACCATATCCGCCGTGAATCTGCACACCTTCATCCACAATGTAATCGAGCGTTTCAGAGCCAAGCACTTTACAAAGAGAGCATTCAATCGCATATTCTGCAATGGATTGCGCAATTTGTTTCCCATCCTTTTGCTCCTCGTCACTTAACAGACCCATTCTTTGTTCAAATAACCCGACTGTGCGGTATACAGCACTTTCCATGGCATAAAGCTTTGCCGACATGTTGGCTGCTTTTTCGCCAATTAAGCTAAATTGAGAAATTGGTGTTTTAAACTGCTTACGCTGATTGGCATACTCTGCCGATAATTGAATGACTCGTTTTGATGCACCGATTGTCCCTACAGCCAGCTTATAGCGTCCAATGTTTAAAATGTTAAAGGCAATGACATGACCTCTGCCTGCTTCACCAAGCAAATTCTCCTTTGGCACTTCGGCATCTTCAAGGATTAACGTTCTCGTCGAGGACCCTTTAATGCCCATCTTTTTCTCTTCAGGTCCTGTTTTGACTCCAGGAAAATCCTTTTCTACGATGAAAGCAGAGAAGTGTTCACCATCAATCTTCGCATACACGACAAACACATCGGCAAATGCGGAGTTTGTGATCCATTGTTTTTCCCCATTGAGGACATAATGTGTTCCAGCTTCATTCAGGACTGCCGTTGTTTTCGCACCTAGCGCATCAGAACCTGACCCTGGCTCTGTTAGGGCATATGCCGCAATTGTTTCTCCAGAGGCGAGTCCTGGCAGGTACTTTTCCTTTTGCGATTGATTGCCGAACAGCACGATCGGCAAAGAACCGATCCCGACATGGGCGCCGTAAGAAAGAGAGAAGCTGCCTGCTCTTGCAAATTTTTCAGTAATGATGGCTGAGCTGATTTTATCTAGCCCCAGCCCGCCAAATTCCTCAGGAACATCCGCACCAAGCAGGCCAAGCTCTCCAGCCTTTTTCAAGAGACGAACAGAATGCTCGAATTCATGATTTTCAATTTGATCTATATGCGGAACGACATCTTGTAAAATGTAATCTTCTGTTGTTTTCCCGATCATTTGATGTTCATCAGAGAAATCCTCTGGTGTAAAGATATGCTCATAATTCGTCTCATCAATTAAGAAACTGCCACCCTTTTTTACATCTTCCATTGCTTTCATCCTGTTTTCCCCCTTTAGATCAATTCAAAAATGCCTGCCGCTCCCATGCCCCCGCCGATACACATCGTCACAATACCAAATTGTTCATTTCGCCGTTTCATTTCATGAATGAGGGACAGCGTGAGTTTCGTTCCTGTACAGCCTAGCGGATGTCCTAAGGCAATGGCGCCGCCGTTGACATTTACCTTCTCTTCATCGATCCCTAAATGACGAATGACTTGAATCGCCTGAGAAGCAAATGCTTCATTCAATTCAAACAGCCCGATGTCCTTCAGCTCTAGACCAGCGATTTTCAGTGCACGCGGAATGGCTTCAACCGGCCCAATTCCCATGACTTCAGGTGGTACACCGCCAACAGCAAACGCCCTGAACTTGGCAAGCGGCTGAAGAGAAAGAGAAGATGCTTTTTCGCGATCCATCATCATGACACATGCCGCTCCATCACTCGTCTGCGAAGAGTTTCCTGCAGTCACTGTGCCTTTTGTTGAGAAGGCAGGTCGTAACGTTGAGAGAACCTCCTCTGTTGTGCCCGCTCTGACACCTTCATCTTGTGAGAACGTAAATTGGCGTTCTTCTAGTTGATACTGCTCTCCTACCCGTCTTTCTGTCACATCAACGGGAACAATTTCATCTGAAAATTTCCCTTCTTGAAGTGCCTTTGCTGCCTTTTGATGGCTCCTCACCGCAAAAGCATCTTGATCTTGCCTTGTGACCTGATACTTTTGCGCCACTTGCTCCGCTGTGTGGCCCATGCTCATATAGTATTCAGGCGCTTGCTCTGCCAAAAGAGCGTTTGGACGAATGGAGTGACCCATCATTGGGACTTGCGACATCGATTCGACGCCTCCGGCCAAAATGGTTTCTGCCTGCCCAAGCATAATTCGTTCACCTGCATAAGCAATTGACTGCAGACCAGAAGAGCAATAGCGGTTAATGGTGATAGCAGGTACTGTATATGGCAAACCTGCTAATGCCCCAATATTCCGGGCCACATTCAGCCCTTGCTCTGCTTCTGGTGTCGCACATCCGATGATTAAATCATCGATTGTTCCATCATAATCACCGGCACGCTTTAGCGTTTCTTTTACACACAATGCGCCCATATCATCAGGTCTGACATGTTTTAATGATCCCTTTTTCGCTTTCCCTACTGGTGTTCTTGCGCCAGCTACAATCACTGCTTCTCTCATTTTGATTCCCCCCTAGTTACGTAAAGGTTTTCCTTTAACGAGCATGTGCTGCATGCGTGCCTGAGATTTGACTTCCCCTACAAGACTTAAAAAGGCTTCTCTTTCAAGCTCTAATAAGTATTGTTCATCCACCTCTGTACCAAATGGCAATTTGCCGCCAGAAATGACATGCGCTAGTTTTTTCGCAATGGTCATGTCATGGTCTGAAATGTATCCAGACAATCTCATGTTTTCAGCAGCAAGCACCATTGCTGCGTAGCCTGTTTCCCCCATCACGGGCACCTTTTGCTTCATCGGTGCACGATAACCCGCTTTATCAAGAGAAAGAACGAGTTGTTTCGCATCATGGATTAAATGATCACCATTCATGCTGATCCGGTCATTCACTCGGAGCATCTTCATATCACGCGCTTCCTCTGCTGATGTAGATACCTTTGCCATCGCAATGGCTTCAAAGGTTTGTAGCGTAGCATCTTGGATCGCAGTTGCTGATGGCTTTTCCGCTCCTTGCAGATGGCGAATATAGAGTTCTTTGTTTCCGCCTCCGCCCGGTATGAGTCCGACCCCCGCTTCGACAAGCCCCATATACGTTTCACTGGACGCTTGGATTGCGGCTGCTGGTAGACAAAGCTCCGTCCCTCCGCCAAGTGTCATACCAAATGGTGCAGCCACAACTGGACGGTCACTATACTTCACCTTCATCATCGCCTGCTGGAACCTGCGAATGACAAAATCAATTTCAAAGAAGTTGTCGTCCTGTGCTTCCATTAAAATTAAGGCGAGATTCGCACCAACACAGAAGTTCTTTCCTTGGTTACCGATGACCAGCCCTTTATAATTCTTTTCCGTTTCATCTACAGCACGGTTGATCATATCAATGACATCAAGCCCAATGGCATTACTTTTCGAATGAAATTCAAGCAAGGCCACATCATCCCCGATATCGATCAAGCTTGCACCCGTATTTTTAAAAATGACATCGTGTTTCTTTTTCAATCTAGCTAACGAAATATTTTTGTCGTTGCCCTTTTCCTGTTCATAAGCACCATTCTGATAAAATGCACGGTCTCCTTCGGCATTTTCTTGATAGAACGTGTCATGTCCTTCTGAAAGCATATCTTGCACCCACGACGGGATGCTATGCCCTTCCGCTTCCATTCGACTGACGGCTTTTTTCACGCCAATCGCATCCCACAGCTCGAACGGGCCATGCTGCCAGCCAAATCCCCATTTCATGGCGTTATCGATGGACTGAATATCATCCGCAATGTCGCCTTTTAGATGAGCTGAATAAAGAAGAACAGGTGCGGTCATATTCCAAAGCAATTGCCCAGCACGGCCGTCTTGATAAATAAGCGCTTTCAATTTCGCTTTTGTCCCCTTTTGCTGCTTGGCAATGTCAATGCCCGGATCCTTTAGCTTTGTCCGTTCTCCGTATGTGAGTGTGACAGGATCAAGCTCTAAAATGGTCTTTCCGTTTTTTTGATAAAATCCTTGCCCTGCTTTGCTACCGATCCACCCTTTTTCGAGCATTCTTTCCATAAACTCAGGCAGCTGAAAAATATCTTTTTCCTTTCCTTCTACTTGTTCATACACATTGCGGGCTACATGAGAAAATGTGTCGAGTCCCACCACATCAAGTGTGCGGAAGGTCGCACTTTTCGGTCTGCCAATGAGTGGACCTGTGACAGAATCGACCTCTCCGATCGTGTATTTGTTCTCAAGCATTTCACGCACTGTGACAAGAAGCCCATAAGTGCCAATTCGGTTGGCAATAAAGTTCGGTGTATCTTTTGCTTCGACCACACCCTTGCCAAGTACATCTTCACCAAATGTTTTCATATATGAGAGTACTTCTGGATCTGTTTCTTGAATAGGAATTACTTCTAACAGCTTTAAATAACGAGCTGGATTAAAAAAGTGAGTGCCTAAAAAATGGCGTTTAAAATCAATTGATCGGCCTTCTGCCATTTTTTCAACAGAAATACCGGATGTATTGCTGGATACGATGCTGCCTTCTTTGCGGTGTTCGTCGATGAGAGAGAATACGTGTTGTTTAATGCTGAGCTTTTCCGTCACGACTTCAATGATCCAGTCAGCATCGTGTAATAAGGAAAGGTGATCTGTGAGATTTCCGGGTGTGATGTATGATAGGTTTTTGGCTGAAGTAAGAGGTGCTGGCTTTTGCTTTAACAATTTTTTCATTGCGTCTTGGCTTAATCTATTCCGAACACTAGGGTGATCAAGCGTTAGCTTTTTTGCCGTTTCTTCCTTTGTCAGTTCATGTGGCACAATATCTAGCAATGTTACTGGTATCCCGATATTGGCTAGATGTGCAGCAATGCCTGAGCCCATGACACCTGAACCAATGACAGCCGCCTTGCGAATATGTTTGCCCATAAATATCCCCCTAAACATTTTGAATGAACAGTCATTCATTTTTTGTCCAAAAAAAAGCAATGCTTCTTTCTTTATCTTAAAAGATTTTCCGAAACAGTTCAATAGCAGATTTCAAAAATTTACACATTCTCATGCGTCTTTCTTTACAGCGTATGAATTAAAGACGAGGGGGAATTGTAAGAATGGAGGTGATGTCCACATGTCTCGTTTGCAAAAGAACCCATCAAAAGCAGGCGTAAGTGCTGCAAGTGTGAAAGGAAACGCAGGTCCATCACAAGAAGCAGACCTAGGTGGTAAAAAGACCAGTCAAAATCAGCAATATAAAAAGAAATCGTAAGGAGGAACACATCTTGAACAACCAGCAAATGAATATGCCCCCACAGGTAATTTCAGTAAAGGATTCCTTGTACCTAGAAGATATGCTCAACTGGAATTTGATCGCGATGAAAAAGGCTCACTTTATGGCCGAGCATTGTCAGGATCAAACATTGAAACAAGAACTCAATCAAGTGGGTCAAATGCACCATCAGCATTACACACAAATTCTTCAGCATTTAGGCAGCTCAGGGCAAGGCCAGTCTTCTGGCTTTATGCAATAGGAGGTAACAGACATGGAACAGCAAAACCAACAAAAAATCGGGAATCCACAAACGCCGGTTCCAACAACGACAAACATGAACGATCGCGACTTTGTCACAGACCTTTTGTCGACTGAAAAATATATGACAAGCGGATATAACACAGCGCTCAATGAATTCAGCCATGAATCTCTTTACCAAGATATTCAGCGAATTGCGCTAGAAACACAAAAAACGCAAAGACATTTATATGATGTCATGTTCAAATATGGCTGGTACTCTGTCGAAGCTGCTGACCAGCAGAAGCTCCAGCAGGCACATCAAAAGTTCCAGCAAACACTGACAGATCAATCACCGTACGGATCATCACCTATGTCATAAAGAAAAACTGCCAGCTCGTACTGGCAGTTTCAGCGTGTAGACAAACCCTCGCATTCGGTGTCAGTCCTGCGCTTCGGTGCTCACGAATGTCAAATTCACTCCGCTCCGATGCTCGTCCTTCCTAGACTGCAAAGGTTTTCTATCACGCTGAAAAGAAGACAAAGGGCTAAAATAAAGTTCATTTTAGCCCTTTGTCAACAATCTGATACTGCCAGCTCGTACTGGCAGTTTTTTAACGGTCTTTATTCGCACGATGAGCTTCATTTAATTGCTTGATCCGCTGAATCGTTTCTTTGATGTCTTTTTTTGCCTCTGGATACGTGTCATTAAAATGCTTGGCTAAAGGCGGCATGCTTTTGGCAATATGAGAATAGATGATCCACTGCGTGACATCTCTTTTCAGTTCCTCATTCGTTTCACCAAGCAGCAGCTCTGTATATTTATCAAGCAGGCCTTCGAGCTTTTCATCTAATTCATTTCCCATTGGTATTCCGCTCCTTTTTTCAGAAAAAAGCCTGACTCTGCGTGTAACAGATGTCAGGCTTTTCACATACGATTATCTTGCAGCAAGAAATGTCTCAGCTTGTGCCTGTTGGACAATACAACGTCCTCTGCCGTGCGGAATACATAACGGTGTTCCGAATAAAGGATCTGTTGTGACTTGGCAGTTCATATCAAAGACATTTTTCACAAGATCACAGTTAATGACAGTTTCCGGTCTTCCTTCTGCATAAATCGACTTGTCTTTAATGGCCACAAGGTGATGCGCATATCTGCAAGCGAGATTGAGGTCATGCAGAACCATGACAATCGTGCGCTGCTCTTTTTCATTTAAATCAAAAAGAAGATCCAGGATTTCAATTTGGTGCGTCATGTCTAAATACGTTGTTGGCTCATCTAATAGAATAATATCCGTCTCCTGTGCCAATGTCATCGCAATCCATGCACGCTGCCTTTGTCCACCTGATAATGAATCAACCGTTCGATCCGCAAGGTCTTCCATCTTCGTTGACTTCAGGGCACGATTTACCGCTTCTTCATCTTGCTTTGACCATTGCTTCAGCCAATTTTGATAAGGATATCGCCCTTGCTTGACGAGTTGATGTACCGTTAATCCTTCTGGCGCTTCCGGTCCTTGGGGAAGAATGGCGAGCTGTTTCGCCACTTCCTTTGTTGGTAATTTGGCAATGGAATGACCTTCAAGCAGGACAGAACCACCCATTGGCTTCATGAGACGGGCCAAAGAGCGAAGTAGCGTGGATTTACCGCATCCATTACTGCCAATAAATACTGTGATTTCACCCTTAGGGATCGATACATTTAGTTCGTCTATGATCATTGTTTCTCCGTAACCTAAGCTTAAACCTTCAGTAGAAATGGCACTCATTCCGCTCAAACGCTCCTTTTCTCATCCAAATTTTTTATATTGAATATCGTCTATGTAGACGTCAAAGATCACTTATCTCAATTTAGTGTATCAGATTTAAGTGATCTTGAAAATCATTTTCAATTAAAAAATGAGAAAGTCTCGTTTACTTTTTCTTTTCGAATGCACGTTTTGTCCCATCTTCGAGCTTGATATCGACTCGTATCCGCTGATAATCATCATCTAAATTAAAAGCAGATAATAATTCATTGACATATGTTTCATTCAGCTTTGCACTAGGAATCGACATATCATTTAACTTCATCTTCATTTCACGTAAAGCTTCTTCCCCTTCATAGCGGACACCATTCATATGATCTCGAATCAGTGCTTCTTCTCTTCCACCAGCTTGACGATAGGTAGCTTCATATAATTCGCTTTTTTGTCCATATTGTACATGCAATTGCAAATGCTGAAATGGCAGTTCCTTCATTTGAACAGCTGACAGACTTTCAGCTTCTGCTTCATGTGGATGTTGTATTGGTTCGATTGAACGACAGCCAGACAGCATAAAGAACAGCACTCCTAGCAGTCCCGCCTTCTTCCAGCACATCATGTATTTCCTCCTATTTCATAGCATCGTTTTTTATTCTTCTCCAAGCCCCTTTTCGTTATTCAATAAAACAGCAGACTATGGTAGATTAAAACAAAAAGGAGAACCGGATGATGAATAAAACAGCCATTGTGACTGGTGCCAACAGCGGTTTTGGAAAGCTCATCACACTGCGTCTTGCTCAGCAAGGGTGCACTGTGATTGCTGGCGTAAGACAGGAAACCAATGCGAAAAAGCTTGCCGAAGAAGTAAAGAACGCCGCTTTATCCGAATCAATACATATTGAAGCATTAGATGTGACAGATACACAGTCCATTCAAGCATTTCAAAAAAGGCTTAATGCCTATGCTCCCATTCACTTGCTTGTGAACAATGCGGGAACGGCCTATGCTGGTTTTGCTGAAGAGGTGCCTGTTGATCAGTACCGAGAGCAATTTGAAGTCAATGTCTTTGGTGTGATGGAAATGACACAAGCAGTCCTTCCGTTGATGACGAGCGGTGCAAAAATATTGAATATGAGCAGTATCAGCGGACTCATGGGAATGCCCGCACTCTCTCCATATGTATCGTCAAAGTTTGCGCTAGAGGGCTATACAGAGAGTTTGCGAATTGAGCTGGCTGCGTTTGACATTCAGGCCGCTTTGATTGAGCCGGGTTCTTTCCAAACGAACATTTGGAACACCTCCATGAATGAGCAAATGACGCCGCCCGCAGAAGGTTCTAAATACACAGCTATTTATCAAAAGATGATGTCCTATATAGAGGCTCAAAAAAACAACTATGGAGATCCCGGCGAAGTTGCAGAGCTTGTGGTTTCGCTTGCAGAGAAGAAGCGGCTAAAAAAGCTAAGGTATCTTGTCGGGAAAGGTGTTCGGCTTTCATTCATAGCAAAGCAGCTCCTGCCTTGGAATGTATGGGAAAACATTATTTTACGGACACTATCTTCAAAAAAATAGGCACAAAAAAACAGGTGGATCGTTTATCCACCTGTCAGCGTGTAGACAAACCTTCGCATTCTTTGTCAGTCCTGCGTGCTGGTGCTCACGAATGTCAAATTCGCTCCGCGCCAGTACTCGTCCTTCCTAGACTTCAAAGGTTTTCTATCACGCTGAAAAAAAGAAGACAAAGGGCTAAAATCAAGTTCATTTTAGCCCTTTGTCAACAATCTAACAGGTGGATCGTTTATCCACCTGTTTTCTTTTATTCGTTATCAGACTGCCCAAGGGTAATATCAAGATTTTTGTTCTTTCCATCACGGATGACAGTCATTGTCGTTTTATCACCAATTTTTGTTTCTTTATAAAGGATTTCTTTCAGCTGTGAGCTGTTCGCTACATCTTTTCCTTTGAACTTGATGATGACATCTCCAGACTTCAAGCCTGCTTTTTGTGCAGGAGATCCTTTTGAAACATCTTTTACATAAATGCCTTTACCGATTTGTTTATCAAATAGGCCAAGTGTATTTTCCTGATACGTTTCAGGCACTTGCTCAAGGTCAATCATTTGTACGCCAAGGTAAGGACGTTCGACTTTTCCATTTTTCAACAGCTGATCTACGATCGGTTTTACATCATTACTTGGGATCGCAAATCCGAGTGATTCTACTCCGCTTTCGCTAATTTTCAAACTGTTGATACCGATGACTTGACCGTCTGTATTGATCAGCGGACCGCCACTGTTTCCAGGGTTAATGGCTGCATCTGTTTGAAGCACATTCATCTCAACAGTTCCAGATGATGTATTGGCTTCAACGGTACGATCGAGACCACTAATAATCCCTTCTGTTACTGTACCAGAGAACTGCGCACCGAGCGGGTTCCCGATTGCGATGACTTTGTCTCCAGCCCGAAGCTTAGAAGAATCTCCAAAGCTTGCAACTTTATCAATGCCGTCAGCATTTATTTCCACGACAGCTAAATCTGTCATTACGTCACTGCCGACAAGCTTGGCATCTTTTGTTTTCCCATCGTATAGTGTGACCTTTAATTTATTGGCACCCTCGACTACATGGTTATTTGTGATAATGTATGCTTTTTTGCCATCTTTTTTGAAGATGACACCAGAACCCGTTCCAGCTTCTGCTTCAGTTGAATCACCGCTAAGACCGAACGAGTTTTGTGTAGATTGATAGTTTGAGACCCCTACAATCGTCGGCTCTAAATCTTCTACCATATCAGCAACATTCGTCGCATTGGTGATTTGTTTTGTTGAGAAATTTTCAGATGAAGCCGGTTCGCTTGATGCTGTTTGGGTTTGAGTGTTTGCCGCTGTATCTTGTGACTGAGGTAAAAGCGGTGTAATGCCAAGCACAAGACCGCCTCCAATAATCCCTCCAAGAATCGGACTTAGCCATGCTGCCTTCCGTTTTTTCTCCTTTTTAGACGAACGGTCATCAATCACTTGAGGAGACCCATTTGTCACCCTCTCCTGAGAGGCAGATGCTTCGTTTTCATGATGGTGAAAAACGAGTTCTTTCTTTTTTTCTGGTTCTTCTATTTGTTTCTCATTCTCTTGATGTGTGTGTTCTTGATCATTCATTTTTTTCTCTTCATCTTCTCTTCGGAAATCCATCGCTTGCACTCCTTTGCATCATTTTCATGAAATGCTTCATTCATATGTCTAGACAGGACTCATGTCCTCTTAATGGCAATATCATTGAAAAATTCTTTATGACAATATGTCAAATTATATAATACTTATTCATAGAAAAAAAGCAAGGTGTGCACATTGGTGAAAAGCACCTATTCATTAGCCTTTTGTCTATGCCCTTTTTTCCCTTGAGCTTATCATAAACAAACATTATGGGATAATAATGAGAAGAATATGTGAAATTGTGAAAAAAGCGTGTGATTGTTGACATGCCGCCTTTGTATCCCGTTATAATGACGTTGAGAGGATGTGGAAGACTTTGTCGTACACCATTTATTTAGTTGAAGATGAGCAGAATTTAAATGAACTGTTAACCAAATATTTAGAGAGTGAAAATTGGAATGTGTCCTCTTTTTTAACCGGAGAAGCGGCACGCGCGGCCATGAACAAGCCACCGCATCTATGGATTTTAGATATTATGCTGCCTGATACAGACGGCTACACACTCATTAAAGAAATCAAAGCAGCCTCGCCTGACGTACCGGTCATTTTTATTTCGGCACGTGATGCAGATATTGATCGTGTGCTTGGCTTAGAACTCGGGAGCAGTGATTATATTGCAAAACCCTTTCTTCCGCGCGAGCTGATCATCCGCGTGCAAAAGCTGCTGGAGCTTGTATATAAAAACAGTGACACACCTCAGCAAAGCGTCACACCCGTTTCTTCCTATATCATTCATGAGGACGTAAGAGAGGTGTATGAAGGAGATCAGCTGATTAATTTAACGTCTAAGGAATTTGATTTGCTGCTCTTATTTACCCATCATCAAGGACATGCCTTTTCCCGGGAAGATATCCTCGTCAAGATCTGGGGGCACGATTACTTCGGGACAGATCGTGTGGTCGATGATCTTGTCAGACGGCTGCGAAAAAAAATGCCTGACTTAAAAGTCGAGACCATTTATGGATTTGGCTATAGGATGCTAAAGGGATGAAGAACAAACCACTCGCTTTTCAAATTTGGGTTGTCATCTCTGGCATTTTACTCACCATCTCGATTGTCCTGATCATTTTATTTTCAAATACATTACGCAGCTTTTTTACGAATGAAATTTATAAAAACATCGAAAACGAGCAGCAAGTGTTAACAGAATACCCTCTGAATCGAGACGGCTCACCAAAGTCGACACCAGAAAACCGATCGGTTCAGCACATTCTGATTCCGTCAGATGAATTAAATCAAATGGCTCAGTTTTTCCCGCATGCCTTTATTGAAAAAGTGCAGTCCTTTGTTAAAAAACAAAAAAGCGCAACAAAACGCTATTCTGAAGAAGTGAATGGTCAGCATATCTTTTTTGTGATCAAAAAAGTCTCAACAGGCAATACACAATATATTCTCTTGTCATATGCACCCGATTCTTATCGAGATGACTTGTCCTTTACACTGTTTAAACAGCTGATTTTCATCTTAGGAACGGTTATTTTACTAAGCTGGATTCCATCGATTTGGCTCGCCCGCTACTTATCACGTCCAATCGTCGCGTTTGAAAAGCACGTCAAACGCATTGCACAAGAAGACTGGGACGATCCTGTGATGGTTGACCGGCAAGATGAAATTGGCAAACTGGGGCATACGATTGAAGAAATGAGACAAAAGCTCATTCAAAAGGATGAAACAGAACGAACGCTTTTGCAAAATATATCACACGACTTAAAAACACCTGTGATGGTCATCCGCGGTTATACGCAGTCTATTAAAGATGGAATTTTCCCTAAAGGAGACCTTGAACAAACGGTGGAAGTGATTGAAGGCGAAGCGGAAAAGCTTGAGAAGAAAATCAAAGATTTGCTGTATTTAACAAAGCTTGATTATTTATCAAAACAACATCCGGCGCATTCTCCCTTCCTTGTGAGTAATACAATGCTGGAAGTAGTTGACCGTTTACGCTGGTCGAAAAATGAATTGCAGTGGAACGTGGACTTAGATGATGAGGCTGCACTTGAAGGCGATCCAGAACAATGGAGCAAATTATTTGAAAATGTATTAGAAAATCAACTTCGCTACGCAAAAAATAAAATTGATATTCATATGAAGCAGGAAGAGGATCAAATTCGCATCGTCATTCGTAATGATGGCCCTCCAATTGAAGAACACATGCTATCCAGCCTATACGAACCTTTTAGTAAGGGAAAAAAGGGCGAATTCGGCATTGGATTAAGCATTGTCAAACGAATTCTTTCAATGCATCAAGCGTCCATATCAATTGAAAATGATGAACTAGGTGTACGCTATACGATCACTGTTCCAAAGAAGAGGCTGTAGGTTTTACACCGCAGTCTTTTTTTAGATGAATGAATACCCATTGAAATCACGGTATGTGGCTTTGATCTTCTTGCCAGCTTGATACATCCATTTCTTTTCAATGGTTGTCTCTTTCGGCATTTTGACTTTTTCTACTTGAATTCCTTTTGCTTTCAAGCGTCTAATCATATCATCAATTTCTCTCATGGAACATCATCCTTTCACATTTTTTGACCGGTTGGTCACCTTACTTTATAATATAAAGAATTACACTGTAAAAAACAAGTTACAATCTGATTAATTTTTGAAAAGTTTTATCGTTTATGACCGATAAGTCACATCTCTTTGCGCACGTTTCCTAAGACATTTGTCTCTCGGTAAGAAAGGATGACATTCATATTGAAAAAGAAAGAAAAAATGATTATTGAGGCTGGTATGAAGTTATTTGCCAGCAAAGGCTATAATACAACGTCTGTTCAGGAAATTGCAGATGAATGCCACATGTCAAAGGGTGCGTTTTACCTTTATTTCAAATCGAAAGAAGCACTGCTTATTTCGATCTTGCATTACTATTACGATAAGGTATTTACCCGGATTCATGAGGTTCAAACAGAGGGCGGCACACCAAAAGAGGCCTACCGGAAACAGCTCACTGTCTATTACGATAATATTTTGCAGCAAAAGGATTTTATTAAAATGCAGCTAAGCGACAGGGCGCTCCCATTGAACGAAGAAACGCAGCAGCTCGCAAAGCAAATTCGACTTGCGACGATTCAGTTGCACATTGATAACATTAAGCAAGTGTATGGAGATGCGGCCATTCCTTATATGGCTGATCTATGTTTAACGATTGAGGGCATGAGTCACGTTTACTTTGAGCTTGCCATTTTATATGATTTTCAGCTCGAAGCAGAGGAGCTTGCCGCAACAATGATTCACCGTATCGATGATCTAATGGGCGGTATGATGAAGCGCAATGACCATCCACTCATTTCTGTGGACCAAGCAAGCGACTGGTTCGGCCCGATTTATGAACGATCATTTGACCCGCTCACAGAATCTCTATTAAAAGAATTAAGAGAACTGGCAGAAGCACATTATGAAGTGAAAGACGAGCCAGATTTATTTGAAGCGCTTGGCATTTTAGAAAACGAGTTAAACAAACAAAAACCAAGACAAGTCATCGTCAAAGGCATGCTTTACCAATTGAAATTATACACACCGCTTCAGCCGGTCTCCAGCTCCTTATTACGCATTCTAAAAGAAGATCATTTATAAAGCCCAGGGCTTGGTTGCCCTGGGTTTTATTGTGACAAATAATCAAAATCCTTTTCTGTTATGTCAGGGAGTTTGTTCGCTTGGACTCTTTCAAGCAATTCATCTACATATCTTTGAACAGCCAGCATGTCATACGGAAAATCAAAATCAAATTCTTCCTCCACCGGCAGTATGTCCATATAATACGAACAGGCTGGTTTATTACCAAGCATATCGTTATTGAAGCTTAACACATCTTCATACGATTCTTCTGACAGTTCAAAATGAGAAATCAAGTATATATCAATATGATTTCCACTCTTTTGGCACCTTTGATCAACATATAATAAAAAAGCAGACTCCTCCGTATCCTGTGATATCACTTGGAAAAATTCAACATCCCGTGTCCGTAACCACCTAATAAATCTTGTCTTCAACTGCCTCAAACACCATTCACCTCGATATGTTTCCATAAAAAACCAGAGGCACAGAGGCCTCTGGTGTCTTATTTTGCTTTCGGTGTCACCATTTCTTCTGGTTTCACAAACTCTTCAAACTGCTCTTCTGTTAATAGTTCTAATTGAAGGGCAGCTTCTTTTAGCGTTAATCCTTCTTTGTGCGCAAGCTTCGCAATTTTCGCTGCATTTTCATATCCGATGTGCGGGTTGAGTGCCGTCACAAGCATCAATGAATTGTTTAGGTTTTTCTCGATTGTTTCTAGGTTTGGTTCAATTCCAATGGCACACTTGTCATGGAATGAGTTCATACCGTCAGCTAGCAATTCAACTGACTGCAAGAAGTTATAGATGATGACCGGCTTAAATACGTTCAGCTCGAAGTTTCCTTGGCTTGCGGCAAAACCGATTGTTGCATCATTCCCCATGATTTGAGCGGCAATCATTGTTAAAGCTTCACTTTGAGTTGGGTTGACTTTTCCTGGCATAATGGAGCTGCCTGGCTCGTTTTCAGGAATGATCAATTCACCAATTCCGCAACGAGGACCACTTGCAAGCCATCTCACATCATTGGCAATTTTCATTAAGTCAGCTGCAAGTGCTTTAAGTGCACCGTGTGCATATGTGATTTCATCATGGCTTGTCAGCGCATGGAATTTGTTTGGTGAAGAATTGAACGTTTGACCTGTTAACTGGCTGATTTCTTCTGCCACGTATTTACCAAACTCAGGATGTGCGTTAATTCCTGTCCCAACAGCTGTTCCGCCAATGGCAAGTTCTCTCATTTTTTCAGTAGATTCTAAAATCATTTCTTTTGAACGATCAAGCATGTACACCCAGCCGCTAATCTCTTGGCCCACTGTAAGAGGTGTTGCATCTTGCAAATGCGTACGGCCAATTTTCACGATCTCTTGGTATGCTTTTGCTTTCTCATCAAGCGTCGCTCTTAACTGGTCAATCGCAGGCAATAGCTTTTTGTACACAGCTAAAACAGCTGCCACGTGCATAGCCGTTGGGAATGTATCATTTGAACTTTGGCTACGGTTCACATCATCATTCGGGTGAATGCTGAAATCACTATTTTTATCTTTTAAGTAAGCAGTTGCTCTATTTGCAACAACTTCGTTCATGTTCATGTTACTTTGTGTTCCACTTCCTGTTTGCCATACAACAAGCGGGAAATGCTCGTCATATTTTCCACTGATGATGTCATCACATACAGCAGCAATCGCTTCAGCTTTTTCACTTTCTAAGTTGCCTAGACGTTCGTTCGCAATCGCTGTGCTACGTTTCAAAATTGCAAACGCATTCACAACTTCCTTTGGCATTTTCTCAGAACCGATTTTGAAATTTTCTTTGCTTCGTTGTGTTTGTGCACCCCAGAACTTGTCCTGTGGCACCTTGATTTCGCCCATTGTATCTTTTTCGATTCTAAATTCTGTCATTATGTATCCCTCCATAGCTTCATCACTCAACTCTATTCTATACAAAAAACGAAAATCCTTTAAGCGTTTTCAATTAAAATTTTATCTTTATTTTAATTTTAGTTCAATATAAACACGAACATCTTTGGAATATTTGTATTTTGGATTTGTTTTTCCGTAATCTTTTGACGTATAAGTCACCTCATAATGCTTGTCAAACGACTGTAGAATAAGGTCGATCTCCTCTTTTGTTCCTGCTAAACGAATTTGCGCCATTTTCTTTCCTCCAACACCGTGATTCTTTCATATACCACAAAATAATGTAACACAGAATATTGTTTTTTCAAGCAGGTAATGCTAAGAAAAAGAAATTGAGGCGGGTGATCCATTTGAATCAAACTCCATTGAAAGAGCACTTATACGATAATCTCTCTGTCATTCTCCCTCAGTTAAAGGACATGGATGATTTGATCCATGAGAAAAAAACATTGCCTCATGGACAGGTTGTTTATTATTTATACATTAAAGAAATGAACGAAGCGATGCAGATTCAAACCTTCTTAAAACTGCTATTGCAAGATCATGCCTCTCTGACAAAAGAGAAGCTAGAATCCAATTTATCGATGATGACTACCCGTACGGTGAAAACCTCTGAAGAACTAGTAGATGCTATTTTCCAAGGACATTGTGTCGTACTGATTAATGGATTTCAGCATGCTTATATTTTAGAAACACACGGAACGAAGAAACGTAATTTAGGAGATGCTACATCTGAAACCGTCGTAAGAGGACCAAAAATTGGTTTCATTGAAGATATCAACACGAACTTAGCTCTCGTCAGACAGCGTTTGAAAAACCCTGATCTCAAAACAGTAGATATGAAAATCGGCGAAAAGAAATACACCCAAGTATCGATCATGTTCATTGATGGTATCGTTGAGCCCTCTGTTTTAAAAGAGGTAAAAAAGCGTCTCAAACAAGTCACCATAGATGATATTCAAGACTCAGGCGTTCTTGAGGAGCTGATTGAAGACAATGTGTATTCTCCTTTTCCGCAAATTCAAAACACAGAACGGCCTGATAAAGTGGCGTCTGCTTTAAACAATGGACGCGTCGCCATCTTTGTTGATCATTCGCCTTTTATCTTAATTGTGCCTGCTTCTCTCGCGACGATTATGCAATCACCTGATGATTATTATGAAAGATGGATCGCTGCCTCTCTGATTCGTTTGCTGCGTTTTACGTCCATCTTTCTCACATTGTTTTTATCAGCCATTTATATTGCCCTTGTGTCCTTCCATCAAGGTCTTTTGCCCACAACTTTAGCTATTTCCATCTCAAGCACACGAGAGAATGTCCCCTTTCCTCCTATTGTGGAAGCACTCATCATGGAAATGACCATTGAGCTGCTGCGGGAAGCTGGGTTAAGACTGCCTAATCCACTTGGACAAACAATCGGACTTGTGGGCGGTGTTGTCATTGGGCAGGCAGCCGTACAAGCCCATATCGTCAGCTCCATTATGGTCATTATTGTCAGCGTCATTGCACTTGCATCCTTTACCTTTCCTCAATATGGAATGGGGATATCATTTCGTGTCCTTCGCTTTGTGTCCATGTTTGCTGCAGCTGCATTCGGTTTATATGGACTTGTCCTGTTTATGCTCGTCTTACTCACTCATTTGACAAGACAAAAAAGCTTTGGCACCCCATATTTTTCACCAGATTTTGTGTTCAGCTATAAAAATGAGGACAATTCCATCATCAGATTGCCTTTGAAAAATCAAAAGAAAGGGGAACAACATGGTCAATCATAAAGAGTCGATCACAAGCTATCAGGCAAGTGCCATTATCGCCAATACCACACTAGGCGCAAGTATGATGATTCTGCCAAGATCAATGGCTCAAGCTGCGCCTACACCTGACGGCTGGATTGCACTCTTACTCATGAGTGTGATATACATTGTGTTTATTTTTGTCAATGTGCTCATGATGAAAAAGGTCTCCTTTTCTTCCTACTATGACTATACAAAAGAAGGACTTGGGAAATGGATTGGCTCACTTGCCAACCTGTTGATTATTATTTACTTTCTCGGCGTTGCCAGCTATGAAGTACGAGCCATGTCTGAGATGGTGAAATTCTTTCTACTTCAAAATACACCTGTAGCCGTGACGATGATCAGCTTTATTTTTGTTGGTTTTTACCTTGTGATTGGGGGGATTGGTGATTTTGCCCGGCTGTGCCCTTTTTTTCTGATTGTCACACTCATCATCTTATTTGTAGCCTACGGACTTAGTGTACAAGAGTTTAAGCTCGATAACCTACGGCCAGTTTTAGGAGAGGGCATTTCCCCTGTTTTCAATTCCTTGAATGCTTCGGCCATTTCGTTTGTCGGCATTGAAATGATGCTTTTCATGCCTGCCTATATGAATACGCAAAAACACACTTTTGCATATGGCTCCATCGGCTTTTTGATTCCTGCGATCATCTATATTTTCACCTATATTCTTGTGGTTGGTGCGCTCACGGTGAAAGAAACGGCGACTCTGACGTGGCCAACCATTGCCTTATTTCAATCATTTGATATTCAGGGGATTTTTATTGAACGGATTGAATCCTTTTTGCTCATCGTTTGGCTTGTCCAGCTTTATACGAGCTTTGTAGGGTATACCTTTTTTGCTACGATAGGAGTCATCAAATTGACTAAATTCCCTAAAAAAATCTCGCTCGCCTTGATGGGCATTGTGATCTTCTTTGCCGCTCTTTTCCCAAAAGATGTTGATACGGTCCGAGACTATTTAACCTACGTAAACAACTTGTTCTTTCTTCTATTTGGTATACTCCCGTTTCTTTTATTTATCATCGTATTTTTCAAAAGGAGGCGGAAAACAGCATGAAAAAGAAAGCGGTTCTTGCGCTCTTCTCACTGATTCTATTATGCGGGTGCTGGGATAGTACAAATATCGAGGAGCTCAACATGGCAATTGGATTTGCTGTAGATAAAGGAGATGACGGACATAAATTGAAGCTGTCTATGCAGGTGCTCGTTCCGCAAAAAATTGAGCAAGAATCAAGCGTGAAAGATCCGACGAAGATTATTGAAACAAGCGGTGATTCCATACACCAAATTTTTCGTACGACGGCCCTAAAAACACACCGCATTTTTGCTCAGCAGCTGAGGGTTTATTTGTTTTCTCAAGACCTTATCAATGAAAATAATTTCGATTTGGTCATCAATCAATTCATTCGGGACAATGAAACACGAAGAGGAAGCCTTGTCTTTATGGCTTCTGAGAAGCCTGGAGATATGCTGAAAATCAATGACGACGGGCAGCCTGCCGCTTCCACCTTATACGATATTTCTTCGAATACAAAAACGACCATTCGTATGTTCAAGCCCGTTTCCTTAGGAGATATTTCTTCTGCCATGCAAAACAACGTATCTTTTGCCATTCCTAAAGTCAGTGTCAGTCAGGGAAAATTAATGCTGGATGGTGCCTCGATTATTCAGAACAAACGATTTCTCACTAACATCTCTCCTTTAGCGGTGCAGTCCTACAACCTGCTGACTGGAGATGCAACAGGCGGAGTGATTGAATTCCAATATGAACATAGCATTTATTCTTTTGAGATCTTTAAAATCAAACACAACATTGACACCCATAAAACAGCCAGTGGCAAATATGAATTTGATGTGTCAGTGGAGCTTGATGGCAGATTGTCTGAGGATTGGAATGAACGGGAAAATTCATTTAATGAAAAATACCTCCAAGAAATTGAGAAAGTCGTGGCACATCGACTTGAGGAAAATGTGAAAGATTTTATCGGGGAATTACAGCATGAGATCAAAGCAGATATTTGTGGATTTTATCAAAAAGCGAGTATTGCCTATCCGAAGGAATTCCGAAAAGAAGCAAAACATTGGGATGACATTTTTAGTGAATCGGATATTCGTTACAAGGTAAATGTGAAAATCCGTGACTTCGGGACTAAGGGCGCAACACAATCCTAATAGAGTATGTTAAAATGGTAAGAAAAAAAGGGTGTCAATCATGAAACGAGCTTTACTTTCGGCCGGCATTCTATTTTTGATTCTAGGAATACTTCTGTTAGTCGTGGTATTCATGCAATCAAAAGAAGATTTCTTCATTGAAGCCGACAGCTTTTCAAGCACATTTTTGATCGTGATTTATTATGGACAAACCCCTGCGCTCCTTCTGATTGGAGGCGGTTTATTTGTTGGACTTTCACAGATCATTGATTTGCAAGAGAAAAAAGCAGCAGTGGCAAAGGAAAGCGTCAAGCTGCTTTCCGAGATGAAGAAAACCCTGGAAGACAAATCGGCCGAGGAGCAGGAGGCTTTTCCAGTTCCTGAGCTCCATCAACTATCCGAACGTCCAATCACAGGACAGAAGGACTAATTTTGCGCATGTTCCAGCAGCTTTCATTTGAAAGCTGTTTTTTTATTGAATCAGCTTATGGCGATGTGCATACACGGCTGCTTGTGTGCGGTCTTCTACATCAAGCTTGGAAAGAATGTTAGTAATATGCGTCTTGACTGTTTTGATGGTAATAAACAATTCCTCAGCAATGACCTTATTCGATTTTCCATCGGCAATCAGCTTTAATATTTCCATTTCTCTTGCGGTTAACGAATCGTGCAGAATGGACCCATTTGATGAATGGCGGAGTTTGTTCATGACCTTTCCAGCTACTTTTGATTCAAGTCTTGGTTCGCCGATACTCGCAGACCTGATGGCATCAGCAATTTCTCCTGCTTTCGATGTTTTTAAAAGATAACTTAAAGCACCAGCCTCAATCACTGGATACACTTTATCATCATCAATAAAGCTCGTCAGTACAATAATCCGGGCATCCTCTATTTCCTGACAAATTCTTTTCGTTGCTTCGATGCCATCCATGCCTTCCATAACAAGGTCCATTAAAATCACGTCTGGCTTTAATTCAACCGCTAGTTCTACACCTTTTTGTCCATCTGACGCTTCACCGATGACTTCAATATCCGCCTGTGCCTCTAAAAAAGCAGCAAGACCCATTCTCACCATTTCGTGATCGTCAATTAAAAGCACTCGAATCATCGAACGTTCTCTCCTTTTCCTTCATCAAAAATGGGAACCTTCACATCAATTTGTGTGCCTTTTCCCTCAAATGACATAATCTCTGCGACACCGCCTACTTCACTTGTTCTTTCTCGTATCGATTCAAGTCCGTAGGAAGCAGTCTTCACATGATCTGTTTGAAAACCAATCCCGTTATCAATTATTTTCAGCTGAACTTGACGGTTTCGAATGAGCAGACGCACTGTCACCTTTGTCGCCTTTGCATGCCTAAACACATTGGAAAGGGCTTCTTGCACAATTCGGAACAGATGGTCCTCCACCCCTTTAGACAGCGGAGCATCATCTTCTATTTCCCAATCAATATCAATTGGCTGCTTTGCCTGAAATTCATTGAGCAGCTCAATCAAGCCTTTTTTCAAGTCTTTTCCTTCAAGGGTGATCGGTCTTAAATGCAGAAGGAGTGCACGCATCTCATTTTGTGCATCGCCAGCCATTCGTTCCACAAGTCGCATTTGCTTTAAAATCTTTTCATCCTTTTCCTTCATCCCTTCAAGAATCGCAGACGTCATCATCGAAATGGCGAATAGCTGCTGGCTGACTGCATCATGCAGCTCACGCGCTAGACGCTGACGCTCTTCAGAGACAACCGATTTTTTCATTTGAACCTGCCATTCAGCTCGCTCATTTGAGAGCTTTTGTAAGGAGGCTACTTGCCCTTCCACTCGTTTCGCCATTTCATTTAATTGATCTGCCGCCAAACCAATTTCATCATCACCTAGAGAAGGCAGTCTATAGGCAAAATTCCCATTTTCAAACTTCAAAATCGACTCTACAAGCTGATCCAGCCGCTTTTTATGCTGATAGCCAAACACATGCCCCGCTGATACACCAATGGCGAGACTAATAATGAGTAAAATACAAAAAAACGGGATGCCGAACCACCGCGTAGACAGCAAAATCATGGGATCAAGCTGGTAATAAAAAAACATCGGGAATGTCGTCATGATGACAACACCAAGCGAGATACCGACTGCCAGACGAACAGATTGCCACTGGATGCCTAAATGCAGTTTCCTCATAAGTACCTCACATCCACATCCCCAATCAATAGAGAGATGGAGATTTTCACTTTTCGCTTGCTCTCATCATAATCATTTGTCATGACATACACTTTACTGCCGAACCCGCTTCTTTTTTCATCAATGATTTTCATATCACCGATCGCAGCCGAAGCACTCACACATACTTCAATATCCTGAGGTACATAAATATCGACATCTCCAATGAGTCCACTAATGACGATCGTGCTCTCTTCCTCAGCAATGATCGCCTTTGATAAATCGATTTTGACATCGCCAATAAAACCTGAAATGGTCAAATCGCTTAATTGAAATGGTTTTTTCATCAGCCTGACTTCACCGATAAAGAAATCATGTTCTTTGCGCGGCTTTGCCTGGCTTTTTGTTTTCTTCTGATCGCCCTCTTTTTCAAGATTGACTTTCAGTGAAGGCTTTCCATCGTCTGATGATTCCTTTTTATCGACATCAAAAACAGGTTTGTTTTTCAATAAACGATAGCCCGCATAGATCAAAAAGGCAGCAAATAAATACCCAGTCAAACTAAACGTGATATTTAGTAGAAACTTCAAGAAGAGAAAGCCTGCAAAAATATAGGAAACCGAACCGAGCCAACGTTTAGATCGAGAGTGCAGCCAATAACCAAATAGAGCAAAAAACACTGGCCAAAATAGGTCTGCCCCAATCCCAATAATTTTGAGAAAAAGATTAATACCAAAAATCACCACAATGATGCCTAAAATTTGATTTCTAGAAAAACGCAGTTGACTCGCCTCCTTCCTTTTTTCGTTTGTTTACCGCAATTTTAAGTTTCCGCTTGTCATCTCAATATCGACTAAGTGTGTCCCTTTCCCATGCGTGCCTGTAAAACCTCGGCCTTCACTATCCGCTTGGTCAAAATCATACGAATGATCAATACTTCCACTCGTTTTTTTCACTTGAACTTTGAAATCTCCCTCATCTGGCAAGTTCAATTTCGCACTGCCTGATGTCATGTGAAAGTCGACTGGTGAATCAATTGTATCAAAGCTTGCTGTCAGCCTGCCGCTTGTCATGCCTAATTGCAGCTTTCCTTTTACATCTTGAATATCAGCACGACCAGAAGTGGCACCAATATCACTTTCCTTCGCATCAATATGAGACACTGAGAGTCTGCCAGAAGTCGCCTTGATTTCCACTCGATTTGCTGAGAAGTTCTCAGCTGTGAGGTTTCCGCTCGTTGATTTGAGCGTCACATCTTGAAGAGACAGCTTTCCTTCGCCATTTACTTCGCTCACGCCGATTCCACCTGTTATTTTCACATCTTTATGATAATCTGTTGGAATTTTGACTAAGAGTTCTCCTTTTTCAAATGCAGAGAAAAACAAAAATCCTTTATTTTCAGCACGGACTTTGAATGTTCCGCCTGTTTGTTCCGCATACATTTTCCCTTTTCCATTCACAACCATCACAGAAATATCCGAACGATCTTCCGGCTCCACCTTGATGCGAAATCCAGAAAGAGAGATATCTAATTGTTCAACCTCATCCTTTTTCGCTGAAGCTGTTGTGACCGCTTTATCACGAGAAAAGCTCAAATGAAAGAGATCTCCATTTTTGAAAAGCATCCCAATCATCAAAAAAACACCAACAAGTATACAAATTAGACCAATGAACCGTTTCATTTATATCATCCCTTTATCCTTTGACCTTTTTATTATAAGGAAAAGCGAAACAGAAAGAAATCAAATAACGGAAGAAAAATCCTGTTTTTCTTCCGATTTGACACATTTCCATTAGTTTGCCGGCTGTTTCTCAGGCTGCTTTGATCGTTGAAGCTTTTGCCATTCCTTTTCAACCTCATCAGCGTAATCAAGATGAGCATAAGCACCCTGATCGGCAAATTGTGCATAACTACCCGCTTTTGTCTCCATTTCCTCTATACGGTTCTCCATGCGTAGAAATTCTTTATAAGCACTTTCACTATCAATTTTATTCATAGATTCATTCATATGCTGCTTTGCCTGTGCGGCATTGGCTCTTGCAATCAGCGCTTGCTTCTTGTCTTTAACATCACGCAGTTTTGTTTCTAGATGCTGCAACTGTTCTTTCAGCTCTTTCAGCTGTTTAACAGATTGCTGATAGGCATCTTGATATTCATTGTGCTTTTCTTCAAAATACTTCATTTCAGTCAGTGCTTTCCGTGCAAGTTCTTCTTCTCCTGCCTGAAACGCCAGCTCCGCCTGTTTCTTTCGCTTATCAGCAAATGCTTCTGTCTCTTCTGCTTTTCTCAAGAAACCTTGCTGAATGGTTTGCTGTTTGATAATCGCATGTTTCGCTTTGGCAATATCGTCCTCCATATCACGAACATATTGATTCAGCATGACACGCGGATTCTCCAATTTATCTAAACCTTCATTGACTGTTGCAACAAACATATCACGTACTCTTCTTAATACCATTTCATATTCCTCCTTTTATTTTTTCTTTAAAAAGTCTTCCCATTCTTGATCAAATGACGTGTGCATGGGTTCTTCCATGTTCGGTGCCGTGTTTGGCTCCATATAGGATGATCTACCTGATGATTCCTTTGCAGATTCACCATTAATCATCTTCCAGCCAAAGTAGAGAAGTACTCCAGCAAATGCGATTCCGAGTAAAAATGGCAGCGACTGTGCGACGAGCAATACACCGATAATAGTGAGTATGACCCCAGTTGTTTTACTGCCTTTATCATATTTTTTGACACCTACATAAATGAGCCACGCCCCAATCAAAGTCGGGATCAGCCCGCCCAATGAACCACCAAAGAAGATGGATAAACCGATAAACATCAGGATTGAACCGATGATGGTTTTACTTGTGATTTTCATCTTCATGCCTCCTTTCTTGCTCCTTGCTTTCACTATAGTCAAAAAAGGAAGCTGGCAAAACGTGTCGTAGATTGATCTTTGATTGCGACCAGAGTCGTAACATGGCTCAGACTGAGCGGTTGAATCTATAGAAAAAGCACTCTTCGACTAGAAGAGTGCTCAGATTATTGACAAAGCGCTAAAATGAACTTGATTTTAGCCCTTTGTCTTCTTTTCAGTGTAATAGAAGACCTTTGCAGTCTAGGAAGAACAGTTACTTTTGCGGAGCGAATTGGACATCCGTGAGCACCGGCACGCAGGACTGACAAAGAATGCGAGGGTTTGTCTACACGCTGAACACTCTTCGACTAGAAGAGTGCTTTTCCTCATTTAGAACGAAACACGTCTGCACTTCGTTCATATTCAACATCCGCTTCACCGAGCCGATGATTCACAATACGGGCGACAGCAAATAAATAGTCGGATAGACGGTTCACATATATGAGCGTAACTGCTGGAATTTCCTCCTGCTTTGCGAGTGTCACAATATGCCGCTCGGCTCTCCTGACGACTGTTCGCGCTACATGTAAGAGGGCAGCACCTTCCTGGCCGCCAGGTAAAATAAATTTAGTCAGCGGTGCGGCTTCTTCTACATACACGTCCATTCGCTTTTCAAGGACTGTGACAGATTCTTCTTTTAACTTGCCTTCTTTCGGTGGTTTCACCGCTGCCAAATCACCGCCGCAGTCAAACAGCTCATGCTGAATGACCATTAGCTCAGATAGAATATCTTGAAACAATTCGCCATGCTGCCTTAAGTTTGCATGGGCTAGTCCAATCAAACTATTCGCCTCATCTAATGTACCGTACGCTTCTACTCTTGCGTCATCTTTATCAGCCCGCCCGCCAATCAAGCCTGTTTGACCTTGATCTCCGGTTTTTGTATAAAGTTTCATTGAGGTTCCCCCTTATCCATTGCTTGTTCCTTTTAGTATACCCTGAAGTGGAAAAGATGTATTTGTTTTATTATGAAACACTTTTATTCAAAACCTCTTCATTTCCACTTTATTTGTTGAATGATGAAACATCACATTTTATAATAAATGAAAGCGCTTTTTAATTATGACAGATGGGTGGGATGATAGATGACTTTACAAAACAAAGTAGCAATCATTACAGGTGCAAGCAGAGGGATTGGCCGCGCCATTGCGGAGGCATTTGTCTCTGAAGGAGCTAAAGTGGTGCTGAACGGAACGAATGAAGTGCTATTGCAAGACGTTTGCTCCTCTCTGAATAAAGAAGAGACACGCGCTGTTTCTGTCGTTGGTGATGCTAGTTTACCAGCGACAGCTGCCTCCCTCGTTGAGAAGGCAAAAAACCATTTCGGACAGATTGATATATTGGTCAACAATGCTGGAATCAATTTGCGGAAATCAACAGTCGATACATCTGTTGATGAATGGAAAAGACTAATTGATATTAATTTGACGGGTACGTTTCTCATGTGTCAAGCAGTCATTCCTGACATGATCAAACAGCAAGGCGGGAAGATTGTCAACATGAGTTCAACTACTGGCAAAACCCCTCATCACAATGCATCACCTGCTTACGGCGTTTCAAAGGCAGGTATCAATTACTTAACGATGCATCTTGCCAAAGAATTAGCAGCACATCACATTCATGTAAATGCTGTCTGTCCTGGGCCAATTGAGACAGACATGAGCAAACAGTGGAGTGATGAATACCGTAGATCTGTTTTAGAAAGAATTCCTCTGAAAACAATTGGAACACCGCAGCAAGTCGCAAACGCCGTCACCTTTTTAGCCTCTGATCAGTCAGATTTCATCACAGGGGAAACCATCAATATGAATGGCGGAACGTATATGAACTAAAGAAAGAGCCTCCATTGGAAGGCTCTTTCACTTTTACTATCGGTTCTCTCTCGTACCAGAAAGCATGATTGCCTGCCGAATGGCTTCTTCCATACTCGCAGAATCAGCCTTTCCTGTTCCTGCAATATCAAATGCTGTCCCATGATCGACACTTGTACGGATTATAGGCAATCCAACTGTAATATTAACGCCTGATTCTAAGCCAAGCACCTTGATTGGTCCATGCCCTTGATCATGATACATCGCCACAACGATATCAAAGTCGCCTCTTGTCGCCCTAAAGAACAGTGTATCAGCTGGTAGCGGGCCAAATACTTGAACCCCTTCATCCTGTGCTCGTTCTACCGCTGGAATGATCTTCTCCTCTTCTTCTCCGTTTCCAAACAGACCATTCTCCCCGGCATGTGGATTAATCCCGCACACAGCAATTCTAGGTGCAGGGATACCAGACCGAACGAGGGTATCATGAGCCAGTTTAATCGTTGTGTATACACGCTCAGGATTGATTTTTAAGATGGCATCCATTAATCCGATATGTGTCGTCACATGCACCACTTTTAAATTAGGAGCTGCCAGCATCATGGCATAATCGTCCGTACCTGTCAGGTCAGCTAAAATTTCTGTATGCCCTGGATACATATGACCAGCCTTATGAAGTGCTTCCTTGTTTAACGGTGCTGTACAAATGCCGTCAATTCTACGGTCATTCGCAAGTGTAATGGCTTTTTCAAGATAGCGAAAAGCGGCATTCCCTGCTTCTTTTGAAATCTCTCCTACTGGAATATCACTTGTTAATAGATGAAGATCAAGACAAGGAACGGCACCAGCTTTTACTTGTTCCGCTTCCTCCGGTTCTTTAATACTGACAATCTCCACATCTGTATTCACAAAATCTTTCGCCCTATTTAATATATGGGTGTCTCCAATGACAAATAGAACGGCTTCTTCATGTAAACGGCTTTGCTGGAAGGCTTTTAAAATAATTTCAGGACCAACCCCAGAAGCATCTCCCATCGTTACAGCAATGATTGGTTTTGCCATTCGTCTACCCCCTCTATGTTTTTCAACACTTCAACCGCATGGAGCACAGAATCTTTTTGACCATATGCCCCTGCTTTTGTGACCGCATATACACTCGTATCAACGAGCCGCCCAAGCGGGATGCCGGGTTCAATTTCTTTCAACAGCTGAATCCCGCCTGCTCCAAGCTCATGGCATATCGCACGCGCCGTATCTCCACCAGTTAAAAAAAGGCGTTTCATCCCTGTTAATTCAACAATGTCTTTTGTGATCTTACCAAGACAGACAGATAAGGTACTTCCTACTTCTTGTCTTGTCATGCCATTCGCTTCACCGTATGCCAACATCTGTTCAACCATTTCTGGCCTTGCGTCTGTATAAAGGAGAATATCTTCATCCTGACGCATGAGCAACTGATCCATGACTGATTTCCTTTCCCATGCTTCACGGCCGTTTAATACATTCAACGGGTTCACTTTCACCTCGAGACAATCGTGTTTTTCTCTTAAAAAAGCAAACTGCTCATTTGTTTTTTGAGAAGCACTTCCTGAAACGATGAGAACAGATTCATGCTTTTTTGCATGAGAAAGATTGCGGTGTTTCGCGACATAGGATGATAATGCGCCAGCGAGTCCGGCTGACCCGACCCAAAGCACTCTTTGATTGATCTTCATAAACAAATCAACGATCTGTGTTAAATCATTGTTCGTTTCTGCATCACACACAAACCATTGATGACCATGTTTTAATAAAGATGAAACGTCATGACTCGTTTCGTTTAGCTCTGAATAGACCGCTTGCTGCGAAAGATGTTTTGGCTTGATGTTTGTCTGCTCGTCAATTAAGTCTGAAATACTGGATGTCAGGACAGGCGTTTTTGGGTCCTTCGCTGCTTCTGATAGATGAACAGGCACACCCTCCACATAATGAATCCCATAGGCCGTAGATCTATTCGCATCGGGGTAAGCGGGGGCAATGACTGCGCAATCAAACCGGCCAAGATCCATTAGTGCCTGAAGCTCTACTCCTATATTTCCTCTTAACGTTGAATCTATTTTTTTAAAGAAAAGGTGCGAATCTCCTTGTAGAAACGGCTGAACCACTTGACTGACCTCATTATACGCTCTTTCAGAAGACATACTTCGTGAGTCTGTATCGACAATCAGTACATCTTCCTCCTTGTACCGGCTCATATCCTCAAATGACGGCTGGAACAGCACAGAGGCTTTTAAACCGGCCTTCACAAATTGAACACCTGTATCACTTGCGCCTGTTAAATCATCAGCCACAATGATCACCTTTTGCTCTAAGTTCGCTCCTTTTTTTAATAGATCGTTTGTCATTTAGACACCTCGGTCTCATTGCATATTATTCCTTTAACTTTCTCCACAGCGTCGTGCGGTTAATATTCAGCCGCTTTGCTGCTTTTGATTGATTCATATTTTCTTCTTCCAGTACCGTCCGAATGATTCGTCTTTCAATCTCGTCAAGCGTGCCATGTAAATAGCTGGACAGCTGTTTTTCTTCATTCTCAGAAGCAAGTTGCTCAATTGCCGGCTTTGCTTTACTCAACGTGATATATCCACTTTTTGTTGTCAGCACCAGTTCCTCCATAATCCGCTTGAACTGCCGGACATTTTCTCTAAATCGCTCGTTTTGAAAGGCTGCAATCACATCTGCTGACAGCCCAACAACCTGCGTCCCATAAAGAGAATTTAATTCAGCTATAAATAACCGGCTCATATCCTCAATATCTTCTGCCCGTTCAGATAACGGCGGGACATGAATGACGAGCTCCTGCAAACACGTGTATAGGTCTTCATGAAACGCCCCAGATTGCATCAATTTGAACAAATCAACTGTAGATGCAGCCATCCAGCGAATGTTCTGCTGATGATGAATAAGCTGCTCGGCCATAATGGGCTGCATAGCCATTGGGACACGATCAATATCCTTCAGAAAGATCGTCCCTTTTTGATGCACCGGAATTATGTTTACATCATCTAATTCAGTCAAACGGCTGCAATGCACCGTCATAAAGCTCTCATTTTTCCTCTCGCTCATTTGGTGAATAGCAAAAGCTAGGCTTGATTTACCAGTTCCTTGTTCACCATAAAGACAAATCGATCGATCTGTTTGGCTGAACGCCTTTGCCCTTTTAATCACATCTTTCATATTTGAACTCTGCTCAGTAAAAAGAGCAAATGGATGTGCTGAATGAACAGGTGCAGCCAGCGTCCATATACGCTGCCCCTCCCTATTAATCACAGCAGAAGGCTTCTCAATCGTCAAAAGCAGCTCACCTTTAGATAATAAGCTTCCTTTGACATGCCACACTTGCTGCTGAAAGGAGAGTTGAGAATATCCATTTTGTTTTCCTTCTCGAACTGCTTTTACTGCTGGTTCAAGCGCCGGGCACCAATCCATCACATCAACATGAGACGTAAACGGTGCAAATAACCCTTTTTCTGTCCATTCTTTCATTTGCTGATTGATAAAATAAAGCTGATTGTGCTGATCAATGATCAGCATCCCTTTTGACTCTTGGTCAATCATTTCACGAAAGAGGCGCTGCTCAGCTGTCGCCTCTTTATATAAACGGTACATTTGTTTTGCTTGATGAAACGCTTCTTTGACAGATTCACGTCCTGAGGTAATGAGCATGCTTTGCATCCCCAGCTCCTTGGCCGCTTTATCTGTAATCACATCACCCAGTACAACCTGTGTCCCTTGCTCCTGTAACTGCTGTAAAAGATCCCACACTTCTTCCTCTTGCTGTATCGTATAAATATCAATTTTGATCCCGTATAACTCTCCGATGGTGCGTACACCATGTGTAATATTTTCAAATCCAACTACTGCTTTTTTCCCTTGGTAATCTTTAATCAGCGTGAGGGCACGAAGCAAGTCGTAGCCTGACACAGGGATATCCACCACTGGAATGTTGACGTGTTTTTGAATAAGCGCAGCTGTCCCCCCGCGGCTCATAATAATATCCATTCCTTGAGCCTCGGCCTGTTCTGCCAGTGCAACACCAGACCTAAGATCTCCGACTTCAAGCTGGAATGTGATGCTTTTTTCGTCTTTGGCAAGGTCGATTAATACATCGCCTAATCCTTTATACGGCGCAATACCTAATACTTTTATATTCATGAAAAGGACCCCCATTTTTTATCTCTTCATCGTGAGACATACGTCGAGGGAGTCCAAATGTTAGCAAATTGGGACAACCCTCCAAACATCAATTATAAATGAAGAAAATGAGGGTTACAATTCACGGAAACACTGATCCCTTGCGGTTAAGACGTGTGATGAGTCCATTCTTCTTTCACACACACATACTTGATGGCCTGCCGGTAAAAAGTAAACGCAATGTGCAGACTACCATCTTTTCCTTCTGTGATGGATGGATAGGAATACTCTCGATTCAATTTGTCCTTTGAGTTGTTTGTCATGGCATATCCATCACCAATTTCAAGGTTACGTCTGATGGGCCATGTCGCACCATCATCCGTCGAGATGGCAAGTGTCATTGGCGCACGAGGTGTTCCCCAAAAGGCTGGACGTGCCTCTGTATCAATGGCCGTGCGTGTATCGCCTTCATCCTCAATCTCATCATATAAGGACGCCCTTCTTTCTGTTTGATCATCCGCATTGATATGGTTATAAACGAGGGCAAGATGACCATTATGGAGCACCGTAAATTGAATGGATGAGTTATTGTTTGGCAGCTCTGTTGCTTTTGGCTCAGACCATGTCCGTCCATGATCCACTGAACGGCTCATATAAATCGAATCAGCAAACCGGCTTCTAAAGAGAGCAAGCAGGGAACCATCCGCACATTTTCCGATATTCATATGAACACAGCCAGTACTGTTGGGCACAGTGACCTCTTCCCAGGTCCTCCCTTGATCTGAGGAAATCTTCACAGCACTGACATCACGGTTTCCTGTCCATTTTACGCCAGGAATCGTTTTACAATAGAACACCGGAAGGAGCCAATCATCATTATCCAATACAACAATAGGCTGTCGTATAAACGTCCCCGGCTGATCAAATAAAGTACCAATCTCTCCCCAAGTCTCTCCTCTATCCTCCGATAAACGATATCTCACAAGAGCTGTATCTTGATTGCCAGAAAGTTGTGCTGTATAAAGCAGCCACAGCCTGCCATCTTTCTCTTGAAAAAGAACTGGATTTTGTTCAGATCGTGTAGAATCATCAGACAGCTTCACAGCCTTCGTCCATTGATTACTTCCTTGCTTGAGCCTTGACATATAGATAGAGATATCAGGAATTCCTTCTTGCGTACCGCCAAACCATACACACAGCAAATCTCCATTATCCAGTTCGATGAGATTAGCCGCATGGTTTTGCACGCAATCTGTTGGTAAAAAGGCTTCTTTTCTAGCTGCGTCTTGTTCATTTTGTCGCAATTTTCCATCTATTTTGATCATGATGTCTTCATTTGTCATCATAATTCTCCTTTCAGTGATTGATCCTTTTTAGCTGGCGGGCTGATCCATCGATCCATCACCAGAACTAGGAAAGGAATGATAATGGCCACATACATATTATCGATTCCAAATGGATTATCGAGTAAATACCACACCGTCGTGGCGATGCCTGAAGCGGCAAGACCAATGGTTGCTCCTCTATTTGAATTAAAGTATGGCAAGTAAAAGCCCATTGCTGCTACAACTGCAATCGATGTTCGAAGTGCTCGTGTAAAAAAGGAAAGTGACAGCAACTCTGGTGCAAGTGCGACCCCCACAAGCGGCACAATCCCAACCATGACGGCTACATACCGAGTCACCTTCATACGCTGCTCTGGTGATGGTTTCTTTTTCGGTACATAAAAGTCATCAATAATCAACGTGGTTGTAGCAAGTGCAACCGTCGAGACACCAACAAAAATGGATGCGACAAGCGATGTTGCCACAATAGCGCTCAAAATCGGATTCATATGCTGTAAAAAGACAGGGAAAGCATAAATAGGATCAATGTCTGGATATAAATAACGGGCTGCGACACCGATGATCCCGATCGCAATGGCAAGCGGCAAACAAAGGAGTGCTGCATACAGGGTCGATTTTTTCGCTTCTCGCTCACTTTTCGACGAGGTGATCGCTTGAATGATAAACTGCGTCGCAAAAATGGCCCCCATGTTTCCTATAAACCAAGCTCCAATCGTTCCCCAACCGATTGTCCCATCCCATGTAAAGAAATGGTCGGGTAATGTTTGTTTCATTGGCTCAAAGCCTTTTGTTAAATAAAGGGCTACCCCTAGTGTAATCAAAATCCCCGCATACTTCACAATTGAATGAAGGATCGTGACCCATGCAACCCCCTTCATTCCTCCGAAAGTAAAATAAAATGTACTCACAACCGCCGTGATGATGGCACAGGTCATTAAAGGAAGACCAAGAATGGATGCAATGGCAGCTGAACCACTTAAATAGTTTCCTAGATTCACCAAGAGCAGGGCTGCAATCATAATGACAGAGACAACAAGCTTTGTTGATTTCCCAAATTTTTGATCAATAATACCTGAAATCGTGTATTGTCCTGTTCGATAAAACTTTCCCACTAAGAAAAAGGAAAAAATAAAAAAAGCAATAGCAACTGTGATAACAGACCATGAAGCGGAAAGTCCGTGTGTAAAAGCAGATTCAGCTGTTCCGACAGTTGACTTCGTCCCAATGAATTCACTCATTAACAAAATACCGACCACAATAGCTGGAAGTGACTTAGCGGCATTGTTAAATTCTGAGTTAGACTTACTACGGAAACGCATCGTCAGCCAGGTCGTAAACAGAATATAGAGAATAATGACGATTAAAATAAATGTGATGACAGAACTACTTAAGACATTCACTTAAAATCCCCCTTTGTGTGCAAGCCGTATGAAGCAACTTCTCATGTCCCATCCCAGTGACGTATGAAGTGTTAAACGTGGAGCAGTTTCATGTAGACCTGTTCAATATCAGAGACAGACATCGGCTTCGGGTTGTTATCCATTAATCTCTTCACCTCTGAAGCAGCTTCAGCAAGTGCCGGTACATCTTCTTTTGACACACCGAAGGCTTTGAGTTGTTGAGGAATGTGTAAATCCGCTGTCCACTCTTCAATTTGACGAATCACTTGCTCCGCAAGCGTATGCTTTGAGCCTTTCTCTTCGATCCCTATCACTCTAGCAATATCTTCAAGTCGATCTTTGATATGATCTGCATTAAACGCCGTGACATGAGGAAGCAGCATGGAATTAGCGACACCGTGTGAAATTTTGTATTTCCCCCCTAACGGATAAGCCATTGCATGAACCGCAGCAGTTCCGGCACTTGTGAGCGCCATTCCCCCATACATGGCACCAATCAGCATATCTTCCCTTGCCTTCATGTTATCCCCGTGATGATAGGCCTCCTGAATACTTCCTGAAATGAGCCTCATCGATTCGAGTGCAAACATATCACTAAATGGATTGGCTTTATTTGAAATATACGATTCAAGCGCATGCGTAAACGCATCCATCCCTGTAGCTGCGGTAATGGCTTTTGGCAATTTGAGTGTCAGTGAGGGATCTAAGATCACAAGATCAGGCAAAAGGTATGGGCTGACCATGCCAATTTTTAATTCTTTTTCCGGAAAGGTAACAATCGCGTTTGGTGTCACTTCTGATCCCGTACCTGAGGTTGTTGGAATGAGAATCGTTGGAACTCCTCTTTTTTTAACAAGGTTCGTGCCAACGAGATCAGAAATTGGCTGATCATTCGTCTTTAGAACGGCTAATATTTTGGCCGCATCCAGCACACTCCCGCCACCAATCCCAATAACGGCTTCATGCTCCCCTTTTAAAAATGTCTGGAAGACGTCCTCGATATTTTCTTCCGTTGGTTCAGGCTTAATCTCTGTGCTGATCTCACTCGCAATCCCTTTTTTCGCAAGTTCTGTTTTGATTTGATCTGCGTAACCAAGAGACACGATGGATGGCTGCGTTAAAATAAAAATCGATCTCAACTTGCTAAGTCCTAATAGCTCTAGTTTCTCCCCAAGGAGCTCTAGAGAGTGGGCGCCAGAAACAATGTGTGATGCCGTTTGAAAGTGATAATGTGATATTGTCATCTCTTCACGACTCCTTTGCTGCTTTTGCTTGTATCCGATAATTCTCCATCATGTTCGCCACAGCTTCTAAAGCCTCGCCGGATAATGCTTTGACCGGGCTTTTTGGCGGACCTACAGGAATCCCTGAAAGTTCAGCAGCTTTTTTCAAAGGTGCTGGTAACGTTCCTAATGTGAATGTCGCTCTTAACGGCTGCAGCTGCTGCTGACATTGCTCACTTTGGTCAAGATTTCCTTGCAGAAACGATTCATAAATGCCAACGACGGTTTTGGGAAGCACATTTGCCGTTGCCGCCACTGCACCTGTTCCGCCTAGCTTCAATGTCTCTAAAATGAGGGAATCCGTTCCTGCAAGCACCACAAACTCTTCATCCTTTGTGACATCGAGATACGCTTTGATATTGGCAATATCTCCACTACTGTCTTTAATACCTAACACATTCGGTAGGACGCTGAGCCTTGCAACCGTCTCTGGCGCAAGTGACACACCTGTTCTTGATGGAATGTTATAAAGTAAAATGGGGATGGTCACATTCTCTGAAATATGACGAAAATGCTCATACAGCTCCTCTTGTGATGGCGCAACAAAATAAGGGGTGATAACCGACAAGACATCTACGCCTAAATCTGCGAACTTGTTTGACAGCTTAATGGTTGCCTCAGTGCTATTCTCACCTGCTCCCATGTATACAGGCACCCTGCCGCCCGCAGCCTTTACAACAGTTTCAGCAATTTGAAGCTTTTCTTCCTCTGAAAACAAATGAAATTCGCCGTTTGTCCCTAAAGCAAAGATGCCGTGCACACCTGAGTCAATTAAATGATCAATAAGTTGCTTTGTCACTTCTGGATGAAAATGCTCTTCTTCTGTAAGCGGTGTCAAAATAGCTGGAATGATTCCTTGAATGTTCAAATGATCCTCCCCTTCTGATTGTTGCATTTTTAAACAATTAATTATTAAAACGCTTTCATTATTCTTATTATAAAAGCAATATGATTTATTTAGCAACATTTTTTTCGTTTTTTTCAAATATTCAGTGGATGACATAAGTAGATGTTGATGTTTTCAACAAAAAAAGTGAACCAGCCGGTTCACTTTTTCATAGCATTCAATGTATGAAGAAGATGCTTCACTTTCAGTCTGACTCTTTCATGTAAATGAGCAGTATGCTCCTTTTCTTCTGCATTGGCAGCAGCGATACAAAGATGATGTACCTGGATACTTGTCTCTTGTTTAATGAAGTGCATCAGCTCGCCCATTAGCTGGACAGACGCACCATCTGATATCGTTCCTTTCAGCACAAGCCAAACGGTCAGCTCTCCTTCTTGATGCATCCCGTAAAGAAGGACATCTTCCTCGTCATCTTCAGCGGCGTATTGCTTTGGCCCATCAGATTGACCAAGAAATAAGTACCCTTCCTCATCATCCAGCATGTCATGGAGTGCTTCAGTTCCCGTTCCAAGGGACCGTGTCCAAAAGAAACCCCCGCTTTTCTCATGTGATGAAAGGATGCGCAATGGCTGATGAGTAGAAAATGTCATTCCGTTTGCGCCATATGTTTTCCACCCATCCGCTAAGTTCAGTCTTGAATGTTCAGAGATGGACGCAGGTTCAATTACCAGCTGAGGGTTTGCCCGCAGTGGATGTTGAAGAGGTGTTACATCTGTTTCATACACCCGGTTCACCCGTTCGGTGGTCAACACATGATGCGGTTCTCCCAGCATGTCCGTCTTTCCTTCATTCAGCAAAAGCAGACGGTCACAATACAAACTGGCAATGTTCACATCATGAAACACACCGATCACCGTTAAGTTAGAGGAAGCGGTCTCTTGTTTAATCAAATCGAGTAACTCTTTTTGATAGGCTAAATCAAGAAAACTGGTTGGCTCATCCAGCAATAAATAGTCAGGGCACTGAGCCAGCGCTTGAGCTAAGTAAACCCGCTGCTGTTCTCCACCGCTTAACTCATGGATGGATTGATCCTTAAATTGAGCAATATCTGTTTGGTCCATCACCTTGCTGACAATCTCGATATCTTCTTTCGTAACAGATTGCAGCCACCCTTTCTGATAAGGATAACGCCCGAACTGGACCGTTTCTTCCACTGTAAATGAAAAGGCTTGATCGGTCTTCTGGGGAAGAACCGCCAATTTTTGCGCAAGTGCCTTTGGCCGGTAGGATTGAACTGGATGGCCATCTAGTGTTACTTGGCCGCTCTCAGGTGCTAAAATACCTGCGATCATTTTAAGCAGTGTCGTCTTACCGCTCCCATTTGGACCAAGGATGCCGAGGAATTCCCCTCGCTCCACTTCAAAACTCACGCCGTGAATGACCTCTTTTTCTCCATATCCTCCTCTAACTTCCTTCACTTGAATCATAGATGCGTCCCTCCTCTATATCTGCGAATGAGGATGATGCCAAAGACAGGTGCACCAATTAACGCTGTAATGATGCCAATAGGCAATTCAGTCGGTTCAATGATCGTACGGGAGAGCACATCTGCTAAAACGAGAAAGGAAGCACCATTCAGCATCGACAAAGGCAGCAAATGACGATGATCCGTAATGGATAAAAGACGGATAAAATGCGGAATCACCAGTCCTACAAATCCGATCGTTCCTGACACAGCCACCGCACTTCCAGTCAGAATTGAACCAGCAAGCAACACCACATATTTGCTCCGTTTCACATGAACCCCTAACAGTTTTGCCTTTTCTTCGCCATATGTCATCACATTTAAATCTCTTCCCATCAAGATCAATGCAAATGTACCAATGAGGAAAAAAGGAAGGAAAAGAGCAATATATCGCCAGCCTCTCATAGACACACTGCCTAGAAGCCAATGAATAATCTCTTTTAAATCATCACCTGTTAACGCAATCATTAATGAAATGAGCGCTCCTAAAAAAGAGCTAAAGATGACCCCCGTCAAAATTAAAGAAGAAATGCTCATTCCTCGGTGAACCAGACGGGCAAAAAAGAGGACGAGACATAGTGTGACAAGCGCTGTTGTCATACTCAAAAAAGGCAGTGTAAAACTGCCAAGCAAAGGAAACTGCAAACTGAAAAACAATGTGGCTACAGCCCCCACAGATGCCCCTTGAGATACCCCAAGTGTATAAGGGTCAGCGAGAGGATTTTTTAATAAACCTTGAAAGGCTGCACCAGATAACGCCAGAGCTGCTCCGACTAACGCCGCTAATATCACTCTCGGCAGCCGGATATTCATCATAATATTGCGGTCAATTGCATCAATGGTTCCGGCCTCGATTCCAAATACTTCATGAACAAAGATCCGAAGTATAGAAGGAATGGGAATCCCTAAACTGCCAAATGAGATTCCCATTCCAATGCTCACCACAAGAAGTAAAACACTTGCTGTGTATGCGATGATGATTTTATTTGAACGTGTCAGGATAGATACTTTTCGCAAGAGCCTCCACTCCTTCAACCAATCGCGGTCCCGGTCGTGATGCCAGATCCGTATTCAATTGAAAGACTTGTTTTTCTTTGACTGCTTTGATCGCCTTCCAGCCGTCTCTTTTTTTCAGATCAGCTAAGCTTGCGCCATCAATCGTAACAATAGCATCAGGATTTCGTTTAATAATTGATTCTTCCGTCATTTGCACCCAGCCTGTTTGGTCGCCAGCAGCATTTTTTGCATGAATGACAGACAACATTTCGTCCATAAACGTTTGTTTACCTGTTGTATAAATTTCAGGTGCACCTGATACTTCGACAAAAACTGTTTTTTGTTTGTCTTTGGAGATGGATTCTGCTTGTTTTTTGATGTCATTCAGTTTTGATTTCATCTCATCTACAAGCTTCGTTGATGCCTCTTTTACGCCAGCTGCTTCACCAATCATATTAATAGACTTATACACATCTTTGAAGGAAGCTGCATCATTAACAGTCAGCACTTGAATACCTGCATCTTCAAGCTGTTTAAATCCGTCTTTTGAGCTCATTTGTGATGCATGTGCTAAGACAAGATCAGGTTTTAAGGAAATAACCTTCTCTACATTGAAATCAAGACCGCCAATCTTCTCGACCTTTTCTACTTCCTTTGGATAGTTGTCAAAATCTGATCTACCCACGATTTTATCTCCAAGGCCAAGGGCATAGGCAACCTCTGTATTACTTGGAATTAACGAAACAATTCGTTTAGGCTGTTCTTTGATTTCAACTGTTTTACCAGCTGCATCTTTGATGGATACAGGAAATGCGGCAGCCGCTGTCTCTTTAGGCTTTGAACTGTTTGTTTTTTGGTCCGTTTCCGCACCTGCACACCCTGCTAAAACACCGATCACAAGTAACAATGATAGCCAAATACCAGTTAACTTCTTCATCAATAAACCCCCTGCTTTATGTACTGCTTGACGTCATCTCTTTCGTCAATTCTTTTCTAATTTCGGGAATATTATACTACAGAGCAGATAGGTTGTATATGTGACGGCCAATACGTTTTTTTGCCCTTATAAAAGAAAAACAGCCTTTGACGTGGCTGTTTTCACTTCGCTATTGGTTGATATGTTCACCATTAATGACAACTTTCTGAAATGAAGGAGATACTGCATGTTCCAATGAAAGAGGGTACGTGACATCGTCAATGACACAGTCTTTCATTTTAAAGTGTGTGACCGGGGAATGTGAGTATGCGGCGATCTTGACACCATATCGCCCTCCGCTGCTTTTTAACCCTTCTACTTCAATATGACGGACTACAGGCCTATGCGGACCGGCATCCCCTTCCTCATACATCATGTCGATACAGACCACCTCATGCTTTAAGCTTTTCACTAGATTGTTTTTAAAATAGATGTGTTCAATGGTACCGCCCCTGACAGAGTTGGTCTTAATGCGCAATGCCCTGTCGAGGTTCGGACTGTCCATGACATTATCCTCTGCATATACATACTTGACGCCTCCAGAGATTTCACTCCCGATCGTTACTCCGCCATGACCATCACGCATCGTATTTCTACGAATGACGATGTTTTCAGATGGAACACCGATTCTCCGGCCGTCCTCATTTCTACCCGATTTAATGGCAATACAATCATCGCCATTATCAAAATAACAATCTTCAATGAGCACATGTCGGCACGACTCTGGATTCACACCATCTGTATTTGGGCCATGACCGATGATAATCACCCCGCGGACGATGACGTTTTCACTTAACACCGGATGGACTTGCCACATCGGTGAATCCTTTACGGTTACTCCTTCAATGAGAATGTTTTGGCAATTGTATGGCTGGATAAAGCTTGATCTTAAATAATGTCCTTCACCAAACACTCTTTCTTCCACTGGTATTCTTTTTTCAGCCATTTCAAAAAGAAGCTGACGATCCCGGTCCTGAGAGGGTTGACCATTTGTTCCATACTTCCAAGGCCACCAGTGGTGTTCATCCCCTCTCCCGTCCAGAGTGCCTGCTCCTGTAATCGCGATGTTTTCTGCATGATGGGCATAAATAAGTGGTGAATAATTATAAAGCTCAATGCCTTCATATCTTGTTAGAACAAGCGGGAGATAATCACGTGTATCTTGGCTGAAGGTCACATAGGCGTCTTCATGAAGATGAAGCTCTACATTGCTTTTCAATTCTAGAGCGCCTGTCAAAAATGTCCCTTCAGGAATCAGCACACGCCCTCCTTTCAAACGATGTGCATCATCGATGGCAGACTGAATAGCATTTGTCGAAAGCTCTATCCCTTTGTTATCTGCACCATAATGAATGACATTGAATTCACGATCTGGGAACTTTGGCGCTTTTATTTGCTTTAACACCTGATCTATACCATCTGTTTCTTTGTCTTTTTTCCCTTGCTTTGCTAAACGTGCGAGTCCAATTCCTGTTAGTACTGTTCCTGCTGTCACATACATCAAATTCCGTTTTTTAGACATTTCCTCATCCCCCAGACGCCTTAAAGTGTCACACCTGTTTTAAAAATGGCCAGCTCTCTAAAATTGTTTTTTTCATGATTTAACAGCTTTCCACTCGCCACATCAATCAACGTGGCAATGAATTTCTCTAGCACCACATCTTCTGGTACATCTTCAAGCAATTCCCCCGCATTAAAGTCGATCCAATGTTTTTTTGTTTCATATAAAGCGGTATTGGTCGATACCTTCATCGTTGGAACAAATGTGCCAAACGGTGTGCCTCTGCCTGTTGTAAAGAGGACGAGCTGACAGCCAGACGCTGCGAGAGCAGATGAAGCAACCAAATCATTCCCAGGCGCACTTAATAAATTCAATCCTTTTCGTTTTAGCAGCTCCCCGTATGTTAAAACATCCTTTATAACGGAAGTACCCGCTTTTTGTGTGCAGCCGAGAGATTTATCTTCTAATGTCGAAATTCCTCCTGCTTTATTTCCCGGGGAAGGATTTTCATATACTGGCTGTCGATGATCCATAAAGTATTGTTTAAAATCATTGATCATCTGCACAATACTGTCGAATGTCGCTTTTGATTCCGCTCTCTCCATTAAGATCGTTTCAGCCCCGAACATTTCCGGTACTTCTGTTAAGACGGTGGTCCCTCCTTGAGCCACAATAAAATCGGACAGTCTGCCTAAAAGTGGATTTGCGGTAATGCCTGAAAACCCATCTGATCCTCCGCATTTCAAGCCAATACTCAGCTCAGATAACGGAATGTCTTCTCGCTGATCTTCTTTCGCTGCGTCATAAATTTCCTTGAGCAAAGCGACACCTGTCTCAATCTCATCCCCTACTTCTTGGCTTCTTAAAAATTTCACCCTCGTCTGGTCATACTCCCCTAATGTTGCCTGAAAATCCTCAATGTCATTGTTTTCACAGCCAAGACCTAGAACGAGAACCCCTCCAGCATTTGGGTGCTTTACGGCATTTTGAAGTATTGTTTTTGTGTTTTCATGATCATCCCCAAGCTGTGAGCACCCATAATTGTGCTTTAATACGAGAGCCGTTTCAAAAGGATGGATGCTTCCCCCCATTTCAGCGGTAAATATTTGAATGATTTGATCGGCAATGCCATTGACACACCCGACTGTTGGGACAATCCAAAGCTCATTGCGTATACCACTTGCGCCATTTTTTCGTTTATACCCTTTGAATGTCAGATTCGTTTTTTCATAGGGGTTTTCTGTTAAAGAAGGTCGGTATTCGTAATCGAGCTTACCTGATAAATTCGTTTTGATATTGTGCGTATGCACCCATTCTCCAGTCGAAATCGCAGTGGATGCATGACCAATGGGGTAGCCATATTTGATGATATTCTCTTTTTCTTTGATCTCAGCCAATGCAAATTTATGACCTTTAGCAACGGTTTCTTTTAAAATGATTGTATGACCTTGGTGCTGAAGCTCTTCGCCTTGCTCAAGCACTTTTAAAGCGATACCAACATTATCTGAAGGATGAATCACAACAAAGTCTCTCATGCCTTCTCCCCCTGACTTTCATATTGAAGAATTTGGTGAACAGCAGCTCTCATGCCATTTTCATGTATGAAGGTGAGCTGCTCGGCTACTGCATCCTTCAGCCCTGCGATCTTCGTCAAATCCATCCCCCATAAAACTTCGTTTGAAAGAAGTCGATCGACCATTGATTCATAGGAATGGTCCACTTCCTCCCATGCTTCCTTCATGAATGTCATCACAGACTCATCATCCTTTATTTGATCTGCATGGACTTGATAAAAATAAATCAAACTGCTCAGTGAGAACATAAGTTTCGTAGGCAACTGTTTTTTTAGCTCTATATAATCTAGAAGAGACGGGAGAATACGCGCCCGAAATTTCGATACACCATTTAAGGCAATATCAAGTAATTGATGTTTGACAAAAGGGTTGCAGAATCGATCCCAAACGGATTGTGTATAAAGCAGCAGCTCTTCTTCAGGAAGTGGCAAACCTGGCAGCACTTCCTCCTCAAGCATGCGGCGAATGAACACACCAACATGCTCATCATCCACCGCTTTTTTGACAGTATCCAAGCCACATGAATATGCAATCGGCACCATCGCTGTATGTGCACCGTTTAAAATGCGAACCTTGCTCATACGATAGGGAGCGATATCTTCCACAAAAAGTACGTTTAACCCTGCTTCTTGAAAAGGAAGCTCTTTTTGAACAAACGGAGGTGCTTCAATGACAAACAGGTGATAATATTCTGCTGTGACAAGCAATTCATCGATATACCCCTCTTCTTTTTGAACAGTCTCCGCTGCTTCCTGAGAAAATCCTGGGACAATCCGATCAACTAACGTATTACAGAACGTGTTGGCTTCCTTGACCCAAGCCACAAAATCAGGCGGAAGATTCCACTCAGCTGCCATTGTGATCACATATTCTCTTAATCGATCACCGTTTTGTTCAATCAATTCACAAGGTAAAATGATCAAGCCCTTTTTCTCATCTCCAGAAAAAGCTTTGAAGCGGTGATACAAGAAGGCTGTCAGCTTTCCTGGAAAACTTACTTGCGGCCGATCTTCTAATCGGTCCTCTTTTCTTAACACAAGTCCTGCCTCTGTTGTATTAGAAAAGACAAAGCGCACATTAGGACTTTCCGCTACATGTAAAAAGGCTTCATAATCTGTATATGTGCTGATTCCCCTGCTGATGGATTGAATGACGATCCGTTCGTTCATTTCTTTTTGGTCATGAAATCCTTGAATACATAAAGTGTACAAACCATCTTGTTCATTTAGAGCGGTCACTGATCCTTTTCGAGGAGGAACGACCACTGCTCTTCCTTTAAAATCTGTACAGTCGTTTAGCTTCTGGATCTGCCAATTCATAAATCCCCGCATAAAGTTTCCTTCGCCAATTTGTAGAATGGTTTCAGGATATTCAGCCACTGGGTACACATCTTTGGATAATCGTCTCAAACGCTTTTCCTCCCTGCATTTTTTGCACACGTGAACATTTTCATTTAAAAGATGCTGATTACTGCACCTTTTTTACTGAATCTCTAATCATCAGCTCTGTGTGGACATACACTTTTTCCAGATGATCGTCTTCTTGCTTTTCACCGTTGATGACTGAAAGGATGGCTTCTGCTCCAAGCGCACACATTTTTTCAATTGGCTTTTTGACTGTTGTGAGGGCAGGCGTTGTATAAGATGAAAATGAAATATCATCAAAACCAATAATAGAAAGATCATCAGGACACCTTTTACCTTTTGCAAACAATGCATTCATCGCACCAATCGCCATGTCATCGTTGGAGCAAAAAAGGGCAGTTGGCGGATCATCAAGAGTGAGTAAGGCTTCCATTGATTCATAGCCGCTCTTCATATGATAGTCGCCTGTGATCATGTATTCCTTCTTCATGGGTACATGATGGTCAATGAGTGCTTGCAGAAAACCAGCTTTTCTTTCCTGTGTGGATTTAAACCCTTCTTTCCCTTCAATAATGGCAATTTGTTTATGCCCCTGCTGAATGAAATAGTGTGCAGCTTGGTATGCCCCTTCACCATCATCCGCTAATATATTCATCACTTGATTACTTTCTACACGGCGATTCAGTACAATAATGGGAATGCCCTGCTTTTTCACATGATGGATAAACGCTTCATCATGCTCGCTTTGGCTCATGAGCAAAATACCATCATACCGCTGTTTATGAATGGTTGTGTAATCGTGAAAATCGTCAATTCCTCTTACAACCAAATGATAGTTTTCTGTTATCACACTGTTGACGCCTTTTAATGCATCAACAAAGAAACTTGAGGATGTGCCTTCTGTTAAACTCGTAAAAAACAGACCAATTGTAAATGATTTTTGCGAGACAAGGCCTCTGGCATGGACATTCGGTGAGTAATTCAGCTGTTTTGCAATCGACAAGATGTTTTGTTTTGTTTTCTCTTTAATAAAAGGGCTATTATTTAAAGCCCTTGATACTGTGGTATGAGAAACGTTTGCCAATTTTGCTATATCTTTGATTGTGACTGTCATGCTATTCCGCCTTTTATGATTTTTTATCATCTTATCATAAAAACGCTTTCATAATCTTGCTTTTTGTTCATATCATCTTGCTTTTATGCGGTAGCTCATTTGCCCGTTCAAATTGAAAATACTGCTTTGCATTTTCATAGCTGATTCCTTTTACCATTCCCCCTAGCAAATTGAGATCATTAGGCGCTTCACCTTTTTCCACCCAATCTCCAATGATGTCACATAACAGTCTACGAAAATATTCATGTCTTGTGTAAGACAGGAAGCTTCGTGAATCTGTCAGCATCCCAATAAATCGGCTGATCAGTCCGATACTGGAAAGTGCCATCATCTGCTCTGTCATTCCCTGCTTTGTATCATTAAACCACCAGGCTGTTCCATGCTGCATTTTCCCAGGAGTCTTTCCATCTTGAAAACTTCCAGCGATCGTTGAAATCACCACATTGTCCCTTGGATTCAAGGAATAGAGGATGGTTTTTGGCAATGCATATGCTTGTTCTAACCGATCTAATACGCGGCAAAGAGGTTTTGCAATGTCTTCATCATTCATTGCATCATATCCGGTATCTGGTCCAAGCCGCTCAAACATTTTCGAGTTGTTGTTTCTGAGCGCATTGATATGAAGCTGCATCGCCCATCCCCGCTGAGCATATGCCTGACCTAGTTCAATGAATGTGTGTGTTTTAAATTGAACCTTCTCCTTTTCCGTCAATGGATGTCCAGACATTCTTTTATGAAAAATGATCGTAGCTTCTTCTTCCGTCGTGTCTTCGTACGTCATTTCATTGATGGCATGATCTGAAATCAAACAGCCCTGTTCATGAAAGAAATCGATTCGCATATGAAGTGCTTTTATAAAGTCTTGATAGGATTCGATCTTGATAGATGAAACCTCCGCTAGCTGATGAACATACTCGATAAATAAGTCATTTGATATATCTAATGCCTTATCTGGCCGAAACCCTGGCAGTACTTGCACAGAAAAGCCTTCTTCCCGCAGTTGTTGGTGATAAATCAACGAATCAACCGGATCGTCTGTCGTCACAACCGTTTCAACATTTGATTTCACAATGAAATCTCTCGCACCAAATCCGTCTCCTTGCAACTTTTCATTTACTTTTTTCCAGATGATGTCTGCGCTTTCTTCATTCAAAAGTTCTTCGACATCAAAATACCGTCTTAGCTCTAGGTGGGTCCAGTGATAGAGAGGATTTCCAATCGTCATCGGAACGGTTTTCGCCCATGCTAAAAATTTCTCATCATCTGAGGCATCTCCTGTGATATGTGTTTCAGGTATCCCATTTGCTCTCATGGCACGCCATTTGTAATGATCTCCGTAAAGCCATGCTTCAGTTATATTTTGGAACGTTTTATTTTCATAGATTTCTTTTGGACTTAAATGACAATGGTAATCAATAATCGGAAGGTTCTTTGCAAACTCATGGTATAGCTTTTCCGCCGTTTGACTGTTTAATAAAAACTGCTCATCTAAAAAGGCTTTCATCAAACTCCCCCATCTCTTATAATGATGAAAATCAATTTGTTCACGTTAACAATTTTATTGTAATCGTTTACAAAATTGATTTCAATCCTAAAACAAGAAAAAACGATCTCCTTTAGAAAAGAAAATCGTTTTTTGGCTATTTTACAGATGGTGTTTTCTTTAGGATAATCGCAATAGTTGTTCCTTGACCTAATTCACTTTCTACTTGAATATCGCCATCGTGCAGTAAGACAAGCTCTTTTGCAATCGCCAGTCCTAGTCCTGTTCCATTTGTTGGATCATTCGTATTTGTCCCTCTATAGTAACGATTAAATAAATGATCCACCGTTTCTTGCGCCATTCCGCGTCCGTTATCTTTCATTTCGATCCGAACTTCATCATTTGTTTCAGATAGAATAGCTTGAATAAGAGTACCTTTCTGGTTATGCTTCACTGCGTTCGCCAGCAGGTTCTCAATGACTCGTCTAAACCAGGCTTTATCGATCTCAAACATGACACCCTCTGTTTGATCTTCAAAGGATGACAAATAATCTTCTGAAAGCGTGCTTCTTGAAAACTCGTCCATAATGGAGGCTAAAAATTCACCAAGCTCAACAGGTTTTCGATTAATAGGCAATGCACCATTTTTCAATCGATACGTGAGGTTTAAATCCTCAATCAAGGTCGACATGTATTCTGATTTCTCACGAATGACTTGTCCCATTTCCATGACTTCTTCCTTGGACCATTGGTATTGATCTGATTCTAGCATTAATCCATAGCCGTAAATCGTGCTAAGAGGCGTTTTTAGATCATGAGACAGCCCTGCGATCCATTCTTCCCTTGTGGTTTGAATTTTTCTTCGGTTTGCTTCATTCTCTTTTAACGTATTGGTGAGCTGATCCATTGTTTTGAGGATATCCTCAAACAGCCGGTACTCCCGCTTAATACGGCCCTTTTTATTTTTACTTACTGGAATACCTTTTCTATTTGTTGGCTCCTGCAATTTATTTCTTGATAAGAAAATCAGCCAGCGGATAATGTGATAGATCGGTAGCCCATAGCGATACGAGTACCATAATGTCATAACGATAATAATCGTAAGCGCAAGACCTGCAATCAAAAGCGTTGTATATTGGTTTAAAGCCTCTGTCTCTTTATCATAAAGCTCGTCTGGGCTGTATACTTTGTTTGGCACCGAAACAATCATATACAAATCCTTATTCACTTTGATATACGACAGGTCACTTCTAAACTCCCAAGGCTTTGATTGATACTTGAGCAGTTCAACATCCGTTACGTTATTTTTCAAATTATTTTTGGCTCGGATACCTTTTAAGTATTTTCCTTCTTCATTAAACAGATGCACCGATCCATTCATTCTTTTCAAAAATTCTTTTGTTTCAACTGAATATTGAGACAATGCAGCCAGGTTTTTTTCATGCTGCTTGAGATAATTGGCTACCTTTGTGCTGTTCGTTTTAAATCCATATAAGACGATAAAGCTTTCTTGATCAATCTCAATTGGCCAGAAGTACATCTTGTAATCTTTAAATTGTCTTTTTTCAAAGATTTTGATCATTTCATCCTTTTGATAGGATGTTGGAATGTTTTTAGGGAGTTGATAGCTATAGACGTTGCGTTTTTTGGAATCAATCACTTGTAGCCAGCCATCACGTTTTTCCACTGCTTGTTTGAGCTGATCATCGGCTTCCATTTTTCCATCCTCGTTAAAATAAAGCCAGCTCATGAGTGTATCTCCATCTGCCTTCGTTAAACCAGTTTCAGTCATATTCTCATAGCGCTTTTGAAAATAAAGATTTTCAGAGAATGTTTGCCCGATCGTTAGAATGACGATGACAATAAACATTTGTCCGACAAAGTGAAAGAAAAGTTTTGTTCGTAAATTCATAAACTATTGAAGAACCTTCACAGGTTGGGGAATGAACTTATAGCCCATACCACGGATCGTCACAATATATTCAGGCTGACTTGGATCTAACTCTATTTTTTCTCTCAGCTTTCGGATATGAACCATGACGGTGTTGTTGTCACCATATGACGGAACACCCCATACTTTCTCATAGATTTGATCTTTTGAAAGTACTACATTCGGATGGTCACAAAAATACTTCAGCAAGGACAAAAGCTGAGCTGAGCAAGCCGTCACCTTTCCCCTTACTTTCAACTCGGCTGCATGAGGATGGTACGAGAAATGAGCATATTCATATTGACTGTGCGCTTCTTCCTGCTCCTCCTGTAAGGAGACATAAGTTCGGTTTAAGTGCGCCTTTATTCTAGCTACTAGCTCTAACGGATTAAATGGCTTTGTGATGTAATCGTCTGCACCTTGTGCAAATCCAGTCAATTTGTCTACATCAGACGTTCTTGCTGTTAAATAGAAAATCGGTGCCTTCGTCATTTTCCTGATGTCAGGCAGAACATCAAAGCCTGACTTACCGGGCATCATCACATCTAGAAGTAAGAGGTGGATGTCCTCGTTTTTGACAATATCTAATGCTTCATCTGCATGATAGGCTTTATAAATATGTTGAAACCCTTCTTTTTTTAATACGCGTTCAACCATTTTTACAATTGCTTCTTCGTCATCTGCAATCAATATTTTTGCTGTTTCCACGCATCTCTTTCCTTTCTAGCTATGATCTCTAACCGTATATTACCATTGTCCAAAGTAAAAAAGTACCTCTTTTCTGCATAAAAGCGAAAAAAGATCAACTGGAGAAAATGGCATAACAAGGTAATACCAGAAGATGCAAAAAAACTCGGTCATACATACCGAGTTTTTTGTCCATCTATTATCCGTTCACAGCTTCAAGCTTTCTTTCATGATTCATTAAGTCATATGTTAAACAGATCGGCTTATTCGTTCTCGGATCAAGCACAATTTCTGCATCGATGTGGAACACCTGACTGAGTACCTCTTTTGTCATGACCTCATGAGGCGTACCCTCTTTAATGACTTTCCCTTGATTGAGGGCAATCATGTAATGCGAAAAGCGTGCAGCATGATTGAGGTCATGAATTACCATCAGCACCGTTCTGCCCTGTTCTCTGTTTAAGCGTTCTAATAGCTGAAGGATCTCCAGCTGATGAGCAAGATCTAAATACGTCGTTGGTTCGTCTAATAAAAGCAGCTCTGTTTCCTGAGCGAGTGCCATCGCAATCCATACCCGCTGACGCTGTCCACCGGAGAGTGCTTCAATTGGCCGGTCATGAAATGCAATCATTCCCGTCTCCTCAAGTGCCCATCTGATGATTCGTTTGTCCTCATTAGATAAACGGCCAAATCCATTTTGATGCGGGAAACGTCCATATGACACAAGCTCATAAACGGTCAGACCACTTGGGGCTTCAGGCGTCTGCGGTAAGATAGCCATTTGTTTTGAAATTTCTTTTGTTGGTGTTTGATGGATAGCCTGGCCATTTAAATAAACAGCACCTTGATGGGACTTCATAATACGAGACATTGTTTTTAAAATCGTTGACTTCCCGCACCCATTCGGCCCAATTAATGTGGTCACCTTGCCTTTTGGGATGCTGATATTTAAATCGTCTACAATCAAACGGTCATGATAGCCAATACAAAGCTTTTCTGTTTCTAGTGAATTCATCTGTTATACTCTCCTTCCTCATTAGTTCGTTTTCATCAATAAGTAAATGAAGTAAGGTGCGCCTAAAGCAGAAACGACAAGTCCAACGGGCACCTCTGATGGAGCAAGTATGACACGCCCAAGTGTATCTGCAAGTAATAACAGCAGTGCACCAATCATAGCGGACGCCGGGATCATTCCTTGATGTTTCGGACCAACTAGCTTTCTTGCGAGGTGTGGTGCCGCTAATCCTAGGAACGATATACTCCCTGCAACAGCGACACTTGCACCGGCTAATGCAACTGCAATCAGCATGAGAAAACTTCTTTCTTTATGAACTGAAATCCCTAAGCCATAAGATATCTGATCACCCAAATTCATGATATTTAAGTAGCGTGCCCTCACCATCGCTAATACAAGAAAAATCAGCATCCACGGCACGACTGATAAGACATATGTCCAGCTTGAGCCCCAAATACTTCCTGACAGCCACACAATGGCTTGGTTAAAATCATTTGGGCTCATCTTTAATTGAATGACCACAATCGCTGCCGAAAATGCAGCATTGATCCCAATACCAGTTAAAATCAATCGAACAGGCGTAATGCCCTTTTTCCACGCTAGCACATAAATGAGAAATGCAGCAAAGGCTGCCCCTGCGAAAGCGAAAAGCGGCAGTACAAATATCGTAAAATCACCTAAGTTCGACATCGAGCCCTGAAAGGCAAAGATAAATAAAACAACCGCAAAACCTGCACCCGCATTTACACCTAGAATGCCGGGATCAGCTAAACCATTTTGAGAAACACCTTGCCAAATGGCACCTGATACAGCGATAGAAGCGCCAACAAGTAAAGCGATGACCATCCTTGGTAGTCTGAACTCGAATAATACAAGCTCATCCATTTCACTTCCGAGTCCAAAAAATGTTTTGAATGTATCCATCGGAGAAATCCTTATCTCTCCGGTATTTAAACTAATCAGGAACACAGCCACGATGGCTAAAAAGATCATGACCATCGTTCGTTTGTATTTCTTTTTCTTTGCCTGCTGCACCATTTCCATTTAAATTCCGCTCCTTTCACGTCTCGCTAAATATAAGAAGAAAGGAACGCCTATAATGGCTGTAATGGCACCAACTGGCGTTTCAAACGGCGCATTGACAAGCCTTGCCGCAATGTCTGCATAAATGAGCAAAATAGCCCCTAAAATAGCTGAGCAAGGAATAATCCAGCGATAGTCAACGCCGACCAAGAAACGCGTAACATGAGGAATCACAAGCCCGATAAAGCCAATAGAACCTGCAACTGACACGGCTGCACCTGTTAAAAGGATCACGACCAATATGCCAAGTACCTTGACTGTTCGTGTATATTGTCCAAGCCCTTTTGCTAATTCATCGCCCAAGCTTAAAACCGTGATGGAGCGGGCAAGAATCATTGCGATGATCAGTCCTACAGCCGCAACAGGAATGATGATCTTAATATTGCTCCAATTCACCCCAGCCACACCGCCTGCGTACCAAAAACTCATATCTTGCGCGACGTCAAATCGAATGGCAATCGCTGAGGAAATTGAGCTTAAAAGTGCGCCAACAGCCGTACCGGCTAATGCGAGCTTCACAGGAGTAAGCCCCCCTTTTGAAAGGGTTCCAACCCCAAATACAATAGAGGCGCCAAGTGCTGCACCCAAAAATGACCAAAGAATTAATGTAAAAGAAGATTGGCCTGGGAAAAAAGCAAACGCAATGGCAATCGCAAATGCAGAGCCATTTGTCACACCCATGATTTCAGGAGACGCAAGCGCATTTCTTGTCATGCCTTGCATGATGGCACCCGATACTGCTAAAAAGGCACCGACAAGTGCGGCACCAACTGTACGCGGCAGCCTCAGTTCCCTAATGATTTGATGTGAGGTTTGTTGTGAGTCAAAATGAAAGACGGCTTCCCATACCGTGTGTAAATGAATGTTTGCCGCTCCTAACGATACTGATAAAAAAAGACCGAATGCTAAAGCAATGATTCCTATGATGACAACAGCTGCTGTACCAAAAGGCTTTGTCACAATATCTATCGCATCATCTTTAGCTGACAGCTGTTTATTCGATTGTGAGCCCAAAACCAGTCTCTTCCTTTCCGTTCATATCTATTCGTTATTAGTGATAATGATTATCAATCTCGGAGTCTAGTATATCACTTTCTTCACGTTTTGAAATCCTTGTTCTGATAAATTTCTTTATTTTCATCAAAAAACCGGGAGAATTTCACCATTTTCATTTTGGTCATAAAATAGCCGATGCATTTTTTCTTCTATCATGTTAAGATATAATCGCGAATGAGAATCATTATCATAAACAATTGAATAGGAGCGAACTTTTGTGAAAAAACGAACTGGACTTCTTTTGATTTCCTTCATGACCCTTATGATTTTTACTGCTGCTTGCGGCAGCACTTCCAATAAAGAATCGGGAGCCAAAAAAAATGCCACGATCACCTATCAAGATGTAAAGGGTGAAGTGAAACTGCCTCAAAACCCACAACGAATTGTGCTTCTGGCGGAAAGCTATTACGGGGATCTCGTCACACTCGGCAAAACCCCAATTGCTGCCACTGCGCCCATCTTTAAAAACCCTTTCTATAAAGGGAAAACAGATGGAGTGAAAAATCTCGGAAAATCTCCCTCTGTTGAGAAAGTAGCCTCTTTGAAGCCAGATATGATCATTGCTTGGGGAGAAGATGAGAAATTTGATCAATACAAAAAAATTGCACCTACAGTTGCCATTCAATACAATCAATATTCGTTTAAAGACCAGCTAAAAGAATTCGGTAAAATGACAGGCACATCAAAAAAAGCAACGGATTGGATCACAAAATGGGATGCCAAAATTGCTGAAGTGAAACCAAAAGTAACAAAAGCTGTAGGAAACAAAACCGTTTCGATCGTATCACCATTCGATAAGGGCATTTACATTTTCGGTAACACTTTTGCACGCGGTGGTGAAATCATTTATGACGAGCTGAAATTAAAAGCTCCGAAGGCCGTCCAAAAAGAAGCCATCGACAGTGGTGTCGGTTATGCAAACATTTCTCTTGAAAAGCTTCCAGAATTTGCAGGTGATTATATTTTCACAAGCCCATGGAGTGGATCAAAAAGTAATGGCGATCAAGTGTATAAAAGCAGCATCTGGGCATCACTTCCTGCTGTCCAAAACAAACGCGTATTTGAAACAGATACAGTCGGTTACTTCTTTAATGACCCTGTGTCACTAGAAGGTCAGCTCGAATTTATTGTGGATCGATTAACATCTGACTCATAAAAAAATACGTTTCTCCAGCATTGGAGAAACGTATTTTTTAAACTGTACCTTTGGCAAATTTTTTGGACATGAATGGGTAGAGTAAAATGCCCACTAAGAACAATCCAATACCAAGACCAAATGTTTTGAAATCAGCTGTGCCTGAAATAATGACCCAAGCGGAATACCCCATGGCCACAAGCGCAATGATCCCGTCTCTTGTCCGGTTTCCTTTTTGGAGCTCATATGTGTCACCTTGCATGATGACCTTAAAGCTGTAGATCGACGACACGATATACGGAATGAGATACGCAAGTGTCGCTGATGTTGTTAAGAAAGTAAAGGCTTCATTAATCGTACGTGACATGACTGAGAAAATAAACAGCTGTGACATGATATTTGTGACAGTCAAAGCAATAACAGGACTGCCTTTTTTGTTTGTTTTTGCAAACACTGCTGGAAAATCGCCAGCTTTTGCTGCTTGATAAGGGACTTCAGAACCAAGCAAAATCCAGCCAAGCATCGAACCAAATAAACAAACGATCGCAAGAAGTGCCATGACAATGCCGCCAGCCGGTCCGATAATGAGCTGAAGCACGTCTACGAATGGTTTATCAGAACCTTGCAATTGATCATGCGGCAGAACGCCCATTGTAATCAAGGTAATAATCATATAAATAGACAGTGCAATTAAAAGTCCTGTAATCGTCGCACGTTTGACATCACGCTGCGAGGAAGCTCTTCCTGATAAAATGACAGCAGATTCGATGCCGATAAATGCCCATAGTGTGGAAATGGCCGCATGATGAATTTGGCCTCCAAGTCCGAGCACTCCTTCACCACTTGCTGCTTCAACAGGGAAGTAATAATGTTCAAATAATGCGGTTTGGAATGCAAATAAGCCTGCGACAATAAAAAGGACGAATCCAAGCACCTTTGAAAAGGTCGTAATAAAGTTCAGCTTACTTGCTGCGCTTAAGCTTGTAATTAAAATCGTATGAGTCCCCCATAGAAGGATTGTACATACGATAAACGTTGAGAGCTGACCAAGTGTGATCGCTTCTTTTCCAAAAGTAAAGATCTCCGTTTTCACGGTTAAAATTGGGAAAAAGGTTGTTAAATAACCAGCTAGGCTTGTGATAATGGCGACATTACTAATCCAGCTTGCCACCCAATATCCCCAAACCATTGTAAAACCGGCTGCTTTTCCTTTTTTCGGATCTTTAAAAAGCGCTCTTGCATAGCTTTGTGGTCCAGCTGTTAGCTGCGGTTTATGAATGGACAAATGTCCAAACACAAAGGCAATCATCAGTACGCCGCCACCTGTGACAAGCCATGCCATCGTCACACCTAAAGGACTTGCATGCTGGGCAAGTGTACTAGGCAGCATAAAGATGCCTGAACCTACCATATTTCCGACGACAAAAGCCGTCAATAACCAAAAACCCCATTTTTTTGTCTGTTCCATTTTCGTACCTCCGTTATATTCACTTTGGACCAGACCCGGCAGTATCTTCATTGATATATTTGTGAAGCAATGACTTGCATTCTTTATGTTCATGTTGGGTCACTTTCTTACCAGCATACCCTTTTCTTAGGCAATCAGAACATAAAAAAAAGCCTGAACAAAAGTCCATGCTTTTCAAAACATACACCTTGATCTCCGGATAGCCCTCCACGCTTCAAAGACGTGGCAGTCCTGCATTTGTTCAATGCAGACCCAGCATAAAGAAAGTTGGAGCTCTCTCTACACTTCGGCGCTGATGCCTTTTTTCTCATGATCAACGATTCCATCTCTCCCATGAGTGACTCATCATCCGCGCAACCTCTACCTCACTGAGACATAGCGTGAGGATTTCTATTCATTTTTACTACACGAAGGTTATCAAACATTCTCATATCTGTCAAAGGGAAAAACATAGAAAAAAGGCAGAGAAATGATTCTCCGCCTTTCTGTCAGCTTATTGATGGTTGTTTTTCTTCTTTTGGACAGCTTCCTGAAGCGGATCGCCTGCTAGTTCTTTACTTGCTTCTTCTAACAGCTGATCTACCTGCTGATGGTCTTTCTCGCTTTTCGCCTTTTTATCCTTTTGGAAAAATGACATCGCTATTTCCCCCCTTTTCTTAAAATGCCTTTGCCTGTTTAATTTGTGCTACAGCGCTCAGCATTATACAAAGAGGAGCGGTTCATTCATCGTGAAAGGTCTGTCTCATTTTTTGCAAATACGTTAGAAAGGTCTTTAAGTCTTCCTCTGTGAAGTCTGACATCATATGCTGAATCACCTTTCCAAAAAGACGTGTATGCTTTTCGTAAATAGCCAGCCCTTTTTCCGTAGCTTCTAGCCGGACAAGGGAATGATCGTCCTTGTCCCTTTCTCTCTGAATGTAGCCTTGCTCACATAATTTATTGAGGGCAATGGAAGCGGCACCTGGGTTGAGCGAGAGTCTTTGTTTAAGCTCTTCAGCATGTGATACTTTTCCTTGTATCAATATAGAAAGAGCATATATCTGTGGAGGCGTGATGTCTTTTTCTAACTCAAGTAACTTGCGGTTTAATTTACGGCTGACTTCATAATGTACAAGAACAATTTCTTTTAAAATGTCTGCATTACTCATCCGAATCGCATCCTTATCGTTAGTGTCAACATGACTTCCTTCTTATTATAGAATGTTTTTCCAAACAGCCAACTATTTTATCCCATTTTTCTTTAGAAATAAGCCTTGCTGAATGGATTCACCCTTGATATAGTGAGTACTTGAACAAAAAACAGAACAGGAGTACGCATCATGACAGGAAAAACACATATTATGGGCGGAATTGCCGCCTCCACAGCCGTCGCCTATTATTACGGATTCGAACCAGTGACGATGGCTGCTGCAGGATCAGTAGGTGCCCTCATCCCAGATCTATGTCATACGAAAAGCAAAATCGGCAGGAAATTCCCGCTCCTTTCCACACTGATCAGTAGTGTGTTCGGGCACCGCACCTTTACACATAGTTTATTATTTCTGCTGATCATTTATTTTATTGCGACAACATACATTCCAAATGACAGCCTCAGTACCGGGTTACTAGTTGGGATGGCAAGCCACCTCATCCTTGATGCAGGCACAGTGAACGGTATTAAATTTTTGTTCCCTGCAACCATGAAAGTACGTCTCCCTTTTTATGTAAAAACAGGCAGCACAGGAGAACAAGTCGTACTAACTGCTCTGACCATTGTCACCTGCTATTACATGGCTGTCATTTGCGGAATATCCATCCCATTGCCGTTTTAGAAAAAGAAAAAAGAGTTTTGCAAAAAAGCAGGATATGAATTGATCATTCCTCATTTTTTTAGTAGTTTTAAGATAAGTGTTTTTGCCTTGCAGCTGAATACAGAATGGTGAGGAGTTACATAAATGAAAGCGTTTTTCAAAAATCACTGGTTTTTAGTGTACTCCATCCTCTTTATGTGGATGAAAACATACATCATTTATCAATTCGGATTTCATATACGAACGGCCAATCTGTTTCACGAATGGCTGCTTTTGATCAATCCACTTAGCTTTTTGCTCCCTTTGTTTGGGATTGCTCTTTTCTTAAATGAAACGAAACAAAAGGTCTTTTTATTGACCACAAATTTTATTTTGACAGCCATTTTGATATCGAATACGATCTTTTACGGTTTTTATATTGATTTCATTACCATTCCTGTCTTATTTCAAGCAAAGAACATGGGAGATATGGGCAGCAGTATGACTGAATTGTTTCATCCGCTATTTATACTCATGCTGATTGATTTTGTGGTGCTGGCATGGCTCTTAAAACGGAAACCGCTATCACCAAAAGCGTCTTTTAAGACGATCAAAACATACTATGTGGTTTGCTGCAGCTTGCTATTGTTCCATGTCAGCTCAGCTTTGATGGACCACCCTCGATTTTTGACAAGCTCGTATGATCGAGAAGTCATTGTACGCAACCTTGGGCTGTTTCAATTCCATTTGTATGACGGTGCCGCTCAAACAGCACGTATTGGTCAAAAAGCCTTTGCTGACGAAGATACACTTTCAACAGTGGCAAACTACACAAAAGCTGATTACAGTGCACCAAATGAAGACTACTTTGGACTTGCTAAAGGCAAAAATGTCGTGTTCATTTCACTTGAATCAACGCAGCAATTTGTCATGAATCAAAAGGTGAATGGACAATACATCACACCATTTTTAAATCAACTTACCAAAAAAAGCTTCTATTTCGATGAATTTTATCAGCAGACAGAGCAAGGCAAAACGTCGGACTCAGAGTTTATCGTCGCAAACTCCCTCTATCCATCTAGCAGTGGCGCTGTCTTTTTCACAGCGAGTGACAACGAATATGACACACTGTACAAGCAATTGAAAAAAGAGAATTATCAATCCGTCCAATTTCATGCGAATAATAAAACGTTCTGGAATCGTGATGTGATGTATGAATCTCTTGGGATTGACCGCTTTTATGATGTCGATTCATTTGATGTCAATGAACAGAATTCGACTGGCTGGGGCTTAAAGGATATCGACTTTTTTGACCAATCCATCGATTATTTAAAAAAGCTGAAAACGCCTTATTACAGCACGTTTATTACCTTAACCAATCACTTCCCATTTGAAATTGATCCAAAGGATCAGTTCATTGATGAATACGATTCGACTAGCACCATTTTAAACCGCTATGTGACCACCGTCCGCTATCAAGATGAAGCCATCAAAAGGTTCTTTGAACGAATGAAAGAAGAAGGACTATATGAAAATACAATGTTTGTCCTGATGGGAGACCACTATGGCATTTCAGAAGCACATCATGAGGCAATGGCAGAGCTGCTGAAGCAGGATGAAATCACACCGTTTGATGCAGTTAAACTGCAGCGGGTCCCTTTTTTGATTTACATTCCTGGGGTGACAGATGAGGCCCCTCAAACCATTTCTGAAACAGCCGGTCAAATGGATGTCAAACCGACACTTCTTCATTTACTCGGCATTGAATCAAAAGATGCCATTCAATTTGGAAATGACCTTTTCTCCAATGAGCGTACACCGTTCGCTGTGCTGAGAAATGGAAACTTTATTACAGATGATTATCTTTATACAAAGAACACGTGCTATGATCAAAAAACAAAACAACCTGTTGAAGAAGATGAAGTATGCCAGCCTTATATAGAAAAAGCCAATAAAGAGCTGTCTCTATCAGATAAAGTGATCAACGGGAACTTACTACGTTTTTATCAGCACTAAAAGCTGCCCTCTGGCGGCTTTTTCTTTTCTCTTTTCCTGAAAACCTATGAATGGTCAAATAAGTTTGATTATAATAAAGGATACACATGATGTTGAATGATAAAGAGGTGTGATCATGAAATATTTATTCTTAACCTTCGTCACCATCTGTTTGCTCCTGACTGGGTGTCAAACGGAGTCGACGTCACCAGATCAAAGCAAAAAGACAGAACTTGTGATTTCAGCGGCGGCAAGCCTGCAGGATGCTTTGAAAGAGATTGAATCTGCCTATGAAGATGATCATCCAAACGTGACACTCACGAATAATTTCGGGTCATCCGGCGCATTGAAGCAGCAAATCGCTCAAGGAGCAAAAGCGGATCTCTTCTTCTCAGCAGCTGAAGAGCCTTTTGATGATCTTGTTCAATCTGGCGACATCGATCAGGATCATACAAAGGATGCCATACAAAATGAGCTTGTCCTCATCGTGCCAAAAGAAAGTTCCTCTTCTATCAAAACCTTTCGCGATGTTGATCACATAAAAGGAAAGATAGCGCTTGGCACACCTGAATCTGTTCCTGCTGGTACATATGCAAAAGAGATTTTCACAAAACTGAATATATGGGACCAAGTGAAACAGAATGCTGTCTATGGCAAGGATGTTCGTCAAGTATTAAACTATGTCGAAACAGGAAATGTGGAAGCTGGTGTCGTGTATAAGACGGACGCGCTCGTTTCTCGCAAAGTAAAGATAGTAGATGAGGCAAATCAAGACATGCATTCCCCCATCATTTATCCTGTTGGCATTGTCAAACAGACCGATCACATGAAAGAGGCGAAAGCATTTTTTCAATATCTCCAATCAGATCCAGCCGCAGCGATTTTTAAAAAGTACGGCTTTCAAGTGAAATAATGCCGATGCTGACCGAAGATTTTCTTTCACCTATCTGGCTGTCCGTACAAGTGACTGCTTTCAGCGGATTATTGGCTGTCGTTTTAGGAACGTCCATTGGTTTTTGGATGGCCCGTACATCTTTCAAAGGGAAAATGATCGTGGAAACGCTCCTCATGATGCCACTTGTCCTGCCGCCAACGGTCGTAGGATTTCTGCTGCTCGTCGTGTTCGGGAAGCACAGTGTGATTGGACAAGCCATTGAATGGATCTTCCATCAGCCTGTCATCTTCACTTATTGGGCAGCGGTCATTGCATCGACGGTTGTCGCATTCCCGCTCATGTATCAATCAGCGAAAGCTGGTTTTTCTACGATTGAGTCAGACATTGAAGGTGCTGCAAAAGTTGATGGTGCGCATTCTTTCCAGGTCTTTGCCTATATTACCGTCCCACTCGCACTGCCATCTCTTCTCTCTGGTGCGGTTCTAAGTTTTGCAAGGGCCTTAGGAGAATTTGGAGCGACTTTAATGTTCGCCGGCAACATTCCTGGGAAAACGCAAACCCTCCCAACAGCCATCTATGTGGCGATTGATTCTGGACGAATGGAACTTGCGTGGGCTTGGACCATTTGTATTGTGATCCTGTCTTTCCTGATGCTGTTGGCTGTTCGCCGAAGCAGGAATTAAAAAATCCCCTTCTCAAAAAGAGAAAGGGATTCAGATTGTTGACAAAGGGCTAAAATGAACTTGATTTTAGCCCTTTGTCTTCTTTTCAGCGTGATAGAAAACCTTTGCTAGTCTAGGAAGCACCAGTACTCACTGACAAAATATGCGAGGGTTTGTCTACACGCTGAGGGGATAATTTTATTTATTCAAACCCAACCGTCATCGTTTCTGGATTAGACCCGACACGTTCGTTATTATTAAGTGCATTGATTTTTTCCATGTCTTCTTGTGAAAGCTCGAAGTCAAAAATGTCGGCATTTTGTTTAATTCGTTCTTCATTGATTGATTTTGGAATAGTGACAACGCCGCTTTGCAGATCCCAACGCAAGATCACTTGAGCCACAGATTTGTTGTATTGTGCTGCAATTTCCTTTAATACGTCATGATCCAAAAGCTTTCCTTGCATCAGCGGAGACCATGCTTCAATTTGAATGCCTTTTTCTTTCGCATATTGTCGTAATTCGACAAGTGTCAGTTTTGGATGAAACTCCACTTGGTTCACCGCTGGAACAACCTCCGCATCTTTTAACAGCTCTTCTAAATGCTGCACGTAGAAGTTGCTGACACCAATCGCTCTTACTTTTCCATCTTTATAAAGCTTCTCAAGCGCACGCCATGTCTCTTTAAATGTATCTGCATTTGGTCCAGGCCAATGAATCAAATAGAGGTCTAAGTAATCAAGACCGAGCCGGTTTAAGCTTGCGTCGCATGCAGCGAGTGCTTTGTCATATCCTTGATCTGTGTTCCATACTTTTGACGTAATGAACAATTCTTCTCTTTTGACGCCAGATTCTTTAATGGCTTTCCCTACGCCTGTCTCGTTTTTATAAACGGCAGCCGTATCAATGCTGCGATAACCGTTTCGTATGGCTGCTTTGACGGCATCAACCACTTGGTTGCCGTCCTCCACTTTGAATACACCTAAACCAAACCATGGCATTTCTACTCCGTTATTTAGTGTTACGGTATCATTCAAGCTTTTGACCATGTTAACAACCACCTTTTCATAGATTCCATCTTTTTCATTATCTCATGTTGCGTTTGAAAACTCTATTATCAGGCGTTTCTCTTCGCTTCAATCGCTAGCAGCAAAGCACCTGTCATACCTGCCTTGTCCTCAAGTCCAGGAGAGACAATGTATGTATCAAGCGGCGGCATGTCGACATAATCATTGACATACGCAGCCAGCTTCTCTCGAATGAGCGGAAATAGCTGTTTTTGCTTCATGACGCCTCCACCCATTATAATGCGTTCTGGGCTTAATATCAGCGTGTATTGCATTAATGCCTGTGCTAAATAATCTGCTTCAAGAGACCAAACTTCTTCTTCTTCGGTAAGCTCTTTAGCCGGCTTTCCCCACCTTGCCTCAATAGCTGGACCTGCCGCCAGTCCTTCTAAGCAAGTACCATGCGCTGGGCAGACACCTGCAAACTGATCTGATTCATGCTGCCTGACCAGGATGTGCCCCATTTCTGGATGTGAGTGACCGTGGAGAAGTTCATTTTTCACAACAGCCCCGGCACCAATCCCCGTACCGACCGTGATATACAGACAGCTGCTTAGCCCTTTGGCGGCCCCTTTTGTCAGTTCACCTAATGCTGCGGCATTGACATCTGTCGTAAAGGACACCGGTACGCCTAATTGTTTCTCCAGCTCAGGTATCAACGGGTAATGCTTCCATTCAACTTTCGGCGTATTCATGATGTAACCGTAAGAAGGATCGTCTTTCTGGACACAAATCGGTCCAAAGGAACCGACCCCTAATGCTGCAATTTCATGTTGCTGAAAAAATGGAATAAGTGATTGGATGGTTTTTTCCGGGTGCTCTGTTGGAATGGTTAATTCCTCTATGATATCCCCATGCTCATTACCAATGGCACAGCAGAACTTTGTTCCCCCAGCTTCAATCGCTCCGTAATATGTCATCCTGCCTCTCCCCCTGCTCGTCTCTTTTTTTCATCATAAAACATAGGCGAGAAGATGACAACATCATGTATTGGTCAGTAAGACTGCTTCCATGTCGTTGATATACTCCCTTAAATGATGGGCAATATCACGATTGATTTCGCCATTTTCATATAAGGTTTGGATTTCATTACGAATCGTCTGTACGGCTTGGAAGTTAAGCTCTTTCTTCTTCCGGTCAAACGTACGATCCTTTTGCTGAAAGAAAGAAGGACCATGTTCACAGCGGAATATCACTTGATTGTAAAACCCAATGACTTGATGACACGTTTGTTGATTGTCTTCGGTCATATGGTGCTTAATAGAATCCACCGCAGCTTCAGCCGTTTTCTTACGGATTTGTTTATACGATTCCTCGTTTTCTAATATGCCGCTTGAAATACGCTGATTCGGACGCCATAGTTGAAGCCATTGTAGTAAGCGCAGAAACTTCACTTTTGAGAAACGAATTTTAAAGGAGTTGGAATAGAGCATTTCCAACTCATGAAATCTCTCTTGCAGCTCATACGCTTCTTCTTTGTCGATTTTCTCTTCCTCGATCAACTGCTGAAGTTTCATCTGTTCTGCTTTAATGCCGTGCAGTCTGATTTTTCTCTCTTGTTTTCTCATACCAAACTGGTACGGTTCCCGCTGAATATTTCTCAGCTTCATTCGGTAATCATTGATGAGTGCAAGGGAGACTTCTCGATTGTCTTCATTCATTCCTTCTTTTAGAGTTTTAATGGCACTTCTCAGCAGCTTCCGTTTCGCGTGCTGAATCTTTGTATCTAAGTCCACATCCACTTGCTTATCTTTTTTCTCCGATAAAATAGGCAGCAGCACACTCGCTAAAATGAGTGTACATAAAATGACGCCTGCTGCGAGGAAAATAATTAAATGACGCTCAGGAAATGGTGATCCGTCTGCAAGCGTAAATGGGATGGAGAAAGCACCTGCTAATGTAACAGCACCACGAACACCAGAGAATGTCATCAGCATGGAAGCACGCAGCTTCGGTTTTTTCGCGTTCTTCTTTTTCGATACACTCCAGTTTCCTGCCCAGAACAGCCATACCCATAGAAATCTGAGAATCATTAGACAGAATGTAATGATTAAAATGTAACTGATGACCTGCATATTATTAAAGGCTTCATCTTGGAAAATGACGGTCGATACATCAGGAATTTGTAACCCAAGTAAAACGAAAACAAGGCCATTTAAAATAAATAAAATAATATTCCACGTGTTTGAAGAAGCAATTTGCAGTTTTGCTAAATTCGCTTCCATTCGGTCTTGCTCGATGGCATGTGTCACACCACCGGCAACAACGGCTAAAATGCCGGATACGCCAATTTCTTCCGCTGCTAAATAAATCACAAACGGCGTGAGGATTTGCAGGATGATGTGCATTGTGACATCGTCCATGCCTAAACGGCGGAGAAAATAGCGGAAACGAATGATAAAAAACGACAGAATAAATCCGGTCAATAATCCGCCAGCAGCAATCAGAACAAAGCTAAAGGATGCCTCTGCAATGGAAAATGCCCCTGTAACCGTTGCAGCAATAGCAAATTTAAAGGCAACAAGTCCTGACGCATCGTTCATCAGCCCTTCGCCTTCCAGCAGTCTCATGATCCCCTTTGGCATATTCACACGGCTGGAAAGTGCACTTACAGCAACCACATCTGTCGGTGATAAAATCGCTGCAAGCGCAAATGCAGCTGGAAGTGGTATGCTTGGAATCATCCAATGGATGGTATATCCTGCGACAATAACTGTCGCAAATACGAGCCCTAAAGCTAATAGAAGAATGGGTGCTCTTAATTTCCACAGCTCGTCCCTTGGGGTACGCTTCCCATCATTAAATAACAGCGGTGCAATGAATAAAACGAAGAATAGCTCAGGATTTAAAGAAATATGTAAACCTGAAGGAAAAGCTGCGACCAATATCCCTAAACCCACTTGGATTAATGGAACTGGAATAAAGGGCAGAAAACGATTGATAATATTAGATGATGCAATGAGTGCTAGTAGTACGAGCACTGCCAAAAATATCTCCACTAGTACATGTCCCTCCCATTTCATTTTTTCCGTCATGTTTTGCTTACATGCAAAGATGTGTTCATTTCTTTCTGATCCATCCGTTCGGTCATGAGCGTTTCTTTAGTATCCCGCAAAAAGCGAAACCAACACATAACAATCCATCTAGGCAAAAAAAGACTGAATCTACATATTCAGTCAAATGACAACATTTTCATCTCATGTATTGTTCCAATGATGAATAAAGAACCTACTTTTATTTTACACGAAAACAGCTTGACCTGCTGACATCAAGCTCGAATAACACATAAAAAAAAGAGCGACCCATCGCCCTCTTTTCGTTTTACCCTTTATTTAAAAAATAAGACCTAGCGGGAAGCCGCCATTTGAATAAGTAGGAACAAACCCTGCATATAACGAGGATGACAAACAACAGATATAAAGCAAGCTCTCCTTGCGCTAAGCCGAGTCCGACGAGTAAGCCGCCAAGGGCTGCCCATACTGCGTAAATCTCTGCTTTTAGCACAAGTGGCTTTCGTCCTGCTAATAAATCACGCACAATGCCGCCGCCGCTTCCAGTCAAAATGGCTGCCACAATGACCGCACTGAGCGGGAGCTCTCTTTGTACAGCAAATAATGCACCTTGAATCGCAAACGCTGCTAAACCGATCGCATCCGAGAAATTCCCCCACGTGCTCCAGTGCTTGAGCAAAAGCTTTGGAAATAGAAACACGATCGTAATGGATACAAGGGCAATGGTAAACATTTTGCCCTGCGACCATAAAGCAGACACCGGAAGACCAATTAATAGATTCCGAATCGCTCCACCGCCAAATGCTGTGACAATCCCTAAAATGTACACACCAAGAATATCGTACTCTTCCTCCATTGCGACAATCGCACCACTAATGGCGAATGCCACAATGCCTATAATACTTAAGACTTCCCATGCCATTTTCCGCTTATCTCCTTACCATTGTCTGATCATCTAACACTCTCCCCTTAATGTATATCTGACACAAATGAAAAGCAATACAAATTTTCTTTAAATTTTATCTTTTTGCAAAAATAAAAAATAGCCTGCTTAAAAGCAGGCTCAGATTGTTGACAAAGGGCTAAAATGAACTTGATTTTATCCCTTTGTCTTCTTTTCAGCGTGATAGAAAACCTTTGCAGTCTAGGAAGGACGAGTACTGGCGCGGAGCGAATTTGACATTCGTGAGCACCAGCACGCAGGACTGACACCGAATGCGAGGGTTTGTCTACACGCTGCAGCCTGCTTAAAAGCAGGCTATCTCCTCAATCTTCTTTTGCATTTAAAAGTAGCATACTAATGATGATCAGAATAAATGCAATAAGAGCTAAGAGTGGAATGGTGATAAAACCAAACCAGTTCAGATAATCAACGGAACAAGGAATACCGCTTAGACAAGGACGAATCGATGCAAAGCCTGGAATCTTTTGTTCCATATAATGATAGATGGAAAAGCAAGCACCAATCCCGGCCAAAGGGAGAACGTAGTACTTCACTTTGACATCGCCACGGAATGTAGCAATTCCAAGTAAAAGCACAAGCGGATACATGAAAATGCGCTGAAACCAGCACATATCACATGGAATAAACTTCTTTACTTCACTTAAATACAGGCTGCTCATCGTCGCCACAATCGAGACGATCCAAGCGCTGTATAAGTAAATCAGTTTATTCTTCATGATTTTTTCCCTTTCAGCTCTTGATCAATTAATTCTTTGATTTCATCATAGTCATAAAAGTTTTGGACTTGTTTATTGTTAATGAAAATAGTTGGTGTTGCATTTACTTTATATTGATTCACCAGCTGATCATCTGTGTTCAGCTGTGGCTGATATGTTTTCTTTGATAGGTTATCTTTCAGCTTGTCCGTATCAATTTTCGTTGTCTTCTTCGCCAATTCGGTGAGCTTTGCTGGCGTTACCCATTCTGCTTCACTATCTGGCTGTGCGTTGTAGACCGCTTCATGAAATGCCCAGAAGTTTTTCGGATCTTCTTTCCACACTTCTTCAGAAGCCAGTGCTGCTAATACCGCACCGTCCCCATGAACAGGCAGTGGTAAGTTAATAAATGAGAAGGATACATCGCCATTATCTATGTAGTCTGCTTTCAATTTTGGGAAAATGTCTGTCTCAAATGATTTACATGATGGACATTTGTAGTCCCCAAACTCGACAACTTGCACTTTTGCCTTTTGATCTCCCATGACAGGCTGTCCTTTAATAGACGGCTTACTGTCGACTGTTTGTGCTTCTTGGCTGTTGTTGTTACCGATCACAACGAAAATACCGATGAGAAGAGCTGCAATGATGGTTAATATAACTGCAAACTTGATGGATGAAGATTGATTATTCTTTTTACTCACAAAAGCACCTACCTTATCTTTTTCATTCATTCCTTCACAAAGAAAAAGGATAACAGCTCAGGAAAATGCCATTATCCAACTTCTTCTATTTTAACAAGAGGGGGTCTATTATGAAAGACGCTATTCATGAATTTTTCCTTACAATTTTATTTCATGACCCTCATCGCATTTAAAACAGCCAGTACAGTGACACCAACATCCGAGAAGACGGCTTCCCACATTGTTGCAATACCGAATGCACCCAGTATGAGAAAGACGGCCTTCACCCCAAGAGCAAACGCAATATTCTGCCATACGATGGCTCTCGTTCTTTTAGCGACAGCAATAGCTTCCGCTACCTTTGATGGCTGATCTGTCATAATCACAATATCAGCCGCTTCAACTGCTGCATCCGAACCAAGTCCACCCATGGCAATACCTATATCCGCTCTTGCCAAAACCGGCGTATCGTTTATGCCGTCACCAACAAACAATAATTTGTCTTGAGATGCTTTTTTCTCATACATGTCTTCGATTTTGGCGACTTTATCCTGTGGCAATAATTCAGTGTGAACTTCGTCAATGCCGATCTGTTGTGCGACTGCATTTCCTACTTGCGCAGCATCCCCTGTAAGCATCACGGTTTGAATGCCCGCAGCTTTTAGAGAAGATATCGCTTCAACTGCATCGTCTTTTACTTCATCTGCAATCAAGATAGATCCCGCAAACTCACCGTCTATTGCTAAATACACAACCGTTCCGCTTCGTTTTTCTTTTTCAAAAGAAATGCCTTCTCGTTCCATCAGGCGATGGTTACCTGCCAATACATGGGCTCCGCGAATTGTCGCTTTGATCCCATGACCCGCAATATCCTCGTAAGATTCGATCTGGCTCTCATCAAGAGACGCTCCGTAAGCCGCTTTAATCGATTCTGCAATCGGATGCGAAGAATGTGCTTCTGCCAGTGCCGCAAAAGAAAGCAATTCCTCTTCTGACCATTTCTCATTCGCTGCTTCGATATGAGTGACTGTAAAGTTTCCTTTTGTCAAAGTACCTGTTTTATCAAACACCGCATAGCGCACAGAGTTTAAGGCTTCCAAGTAGTTACTGCCTTTCACTAAAATGCCTCGTTTTGATGCGGCACCAATCCCGCCAAAGAAACCTAATGGAATGGATACAACGAGAGCACATGGACACGAAATGACAAGGAAGACAAGTGCCCGGTACACCCAATCAGACAATTGAGCTGATGGGATGAGAAGCGGTGGTACAAAGGCAAGCAATAAAGCTAGCACGACCACAGCAGGTGTATAATATTTAGCGAACTTTGTGATAAAGTTTTCTGTCTGCGCTTTACGGCTGCTTGCATTTTCGACTAAATCTAAAATCTTCGTAACCGCTGACTCACTGAGCTCTTTTTGCACTTCAATTTCAAGAATGCCGTTTTGGTTCACAAATCCAGCAAGCACTTCTTTTCCTGCTTCCACATCTCTTGGAACAGACTCCCCAGTTAGTGCAGAGGTATCCACAAGAGAATAACCGTCTATCACGCGTCCATCCAAAGGAATTTTTTCACCTGGTTTGACAACAATACGGTCACCCGCTTTGACTTCTTCCGGCTTTACCTTTTTTGTTTCTTGCCCCACTTTGAGGTTTGCGTATTCTGGACGGATATTCATTAATTCGCTAATTGATTTTCTAGAGCGGTTCACAGCTGCCCCTTGGAACAGTTCTCCAATTTGGTAAAACAGCATGACTGCCAGTGCCTCAGGATACTGCTGAATCACAAAAGCACCAACTGTAGCTATTGTCATTAAGAAGTTCTCATCAAATAATTGACCGCGCACAATATTTTTCAGCGCTTTCAAGACAACATCTCCACCAACTAGTAAATACGCGGCGAAAAACATGATGAACTTCAGTAAGCCATTATCAGGTATAAAATAAGCCGCCGTTCCAATGACTGCACCACCAATTAATTTCAGTACAATCGTTTTTAAATTCTTTGTTCCATGATCGTGATCGTGGTGATGTCCTTCTTCTTTTGGTGATACACTCACATGAGGTTCAATGGACTGAACGGTTTTTTCAATACGCTTTGACATCGTTTCTTGTACATCAGCATGTGTCACAGTTAATGTACCCGTCGCAAAATTAATTGAGCAGGCTTCAACCCCTTCGAGTTTGCTGACACCTGTTTCAATTTTACGTGCACAGTTTCCACAATCGAGACCGCTTAATACGTATTCATCCTTCATCTTTTTCATGTTCTCACCTTTTTCTATATAAGTAGCCTTCCCTGATTCAATCAAACCTATCAGCTGCTGTAGATATTATATATGAGCACATATTCATATATTGAATTACCCTTATTATATGAGGAGTTCTTACAAACTGTCAATCATTTATAAGCAAATGTTTGAGATTTTTCGTATTCAAGGATGTCACGTGAATTTTCAATAATCCATGCTCATGTCCCCTCTTCGTTGCATAACATAAAAACGATCGCTTGATGGGAATATTCAGCATTTCTCTTTACAAAAGAAGGACATACGATTAGAATAAGATAAAAGTTTCCTTAAGGAAACAAATTAGCGTTAGAGAATCATTTCATCCTTTAGTCAAAATTATTAAATGTATGCATATATTTTTAGGAAACGCAATTGATGATCGAAAGGGGCCGCAAGAGATGTCAAACGCTTTAGCAATCGACCGCCTGTATGTCTCATACCACGGACAGGATGCACTAGAAAACGTCTCTCTTTCCATACAGGAAGGAACGATGACTGGAATCATTGGTCCAAATGGTGCTGGTAAATCGACTTTATTGAAAGCATGTTTAGATTTAATTGAAAAGGATCAAGGGGATATTCGTTTTTTTGAACAACCCTTTAAACAAGTGAGAAAACAGATCGCCTATGTACCGCAAAGAAATGATCTAGACTGGACGTTTCCTATCCATGTGCTGGATACCGTACTGCTTGGCACATACCCAAAGCTCGGATTGATCAAACGACCGAAAAAAGAAGACCGTGCCTATGCGTACCATTGCTTAGAAAAGGTCGGGATGCAGGACTTTGCCAAAAGACAGATTGGGGAATTATCTGGCGGTCAGCAGCAGCGTGTCTTCCTTGCACGAGCACTCGCTCAAAACGCACAGCTCTTTTGTTTAGATGAACCATTTGTCGGAATTGATATGGCAAGTGAAGAAACGATGATCGGCATTTTGAAGGAATTACGAGATGAAGGAAAAACCATTCTGGTCGTCCACCATGACTTAAGTAAAGCCGATGATTACTTCAGCCATCTCGTTCTTCTAAATAAAAAGCTGGTCAAAGCAGGGCCTGTACATGATATTCTTCGTCCTGAGGTCATGCTCCAAGCATACGAAACACAACTGCCATTTTTAAAATCAGCAGGAGGAGACGCGTAATGGAATTCTTAACCGGACTTTTTGAATATGCGTTTTTACAAAAAGCGTTATTTACATCCGTTATGGTAGGGATCATCTGCGGCGTCATTGGCTGCTTTATCATTTTACGGGGAATGGCTTTGATGGGAGATGCGATTTCACACGCTGTACTTCCAGGTGTCGCCATCTCTTATATGCTCGGCATTAACTTTTTCTTTGGTGCGGTTCTAACTGGTGTACTGACAGCCATCGGCATCGGATATGTCAGTCAAAACAGCCGTATTAAAAATGATTCTGCCATCGGGATCGTATTCACTGCTTTTTTTTCCATTGGGATCATTTTGATTACATTTTTAAAAAGTTCCAGCGATTTATATCATATCTTGTTTGGAAACGTACTAGCCGTTCGTTCATCTGATATGTGGATCACGCTTGGCATCGGCATTTTCATTTTGCTGGCTGTCATTGTTTTCTACAAAGAACTGCTCATTAGTTCATTTGATCCAGTGATTTCTTCGGTTTACGGTTTACCGAATCGCATGATCCATTATTTCCTCATGACCTTATTGACCCTAGTGACCGTGGCGTCTCTGCAAACTGTAGGTATTATTCTTGTTGTTGCAATGCTTATTACACCAGCTGCCACCGCTTATTTACTGACAGACCGGCTATGGATCATGATTTATTTATCTGCTTTTTTTGGAGCAGTTTCAGCCGTCGTAGGACTTGGGCTCAGCTTTACGTATAACTTGTCGTCTGGTGCTTCCATTGTGCTGGTCGCGACCATATTATTCGGCAGTGCCTTTATCTTTTCACCGAAACAAGGGATATTGTGGAGATCCTTAAAATCGAAGCGAAAACGAACACAGTTAAAAAAGGAAGCGTCTATGTAAAAGGAGGACATATATGAAGAAGGTATTAGCAATCCGTTTGACCGCAGTATGTATTGCCCTTTTGGTCATCGCAGGCTGTTCTACTCAGCAAAAGAGTTCCGGAAAAGATGACGGTACATTAAAAGTTGTCACGACCTACTCCATTCTTTATGACATTGTGAAGGAAGTAGGCGGACAGCATGTCTCTATTCACAGCATTGTTCCCATTGGTACAGACCCACATGAATTTGACCCACTACCAAAGGATGTTCAGTATACGACGGATGCAGACCTTGTTCTATCTAATGGCTTGAACCTTGAAACAGGGAATGGCTGGTTTCAAAAACTGCTTGAATCGAGCGGCAAGGACGGAGCTGATGCACCTGTAGCCGAGCTGAGTAAAGGCGTCAAAGTGAAGCATTTGTCTTCAAAAGGGCTTGAAAGCCAGCAGGACCCACACGCATGGCTGAATGTCGAGAATGGGATTCTTTATGCGCAAAATGCCAGAGATGCGCTCATTCAAGCAGATCCTGAGCATAAAGAGGATTACGAGAAAAATGCTGAAACCTATATCAAAAAGCTTCAAACGCTTCACGATGAAGCAAAAGAAAAGTTTGATCAACTGCCAAAAGACAAAAAACTCCTTGTCACAAGCGAAGGGGCATTCAAATATTTTGCGGATGCGTATGGACTGAAAGCCGGCTACATTTGGGAGATCAACACAGAAAGTGAAGGAACACCTGGACAAATGAAGCGCATCATTCATTTTGTCAAAGACCATCAAGTTCCTGCCCTTTTTCTTGAAACAAGTGTAGATAAGCGCAGCCTTGAAAGCCTATCTGAGGAAACAGGAGTTCCGATTAAGGGAAAAGTATTTACGGATTCTATTGGCAAAGAAGGTGAAGATGGGGACAGCTACTATAAGATGATGAAATGGAATATTGACACCATTTATAAAGGACTGTCCTCATAGCAAAAAGACAGGTGGAATGAGTCCGCCTGTCTTTTTTTTCAACCTGCTATATTTTCTGGGTGTTTTTTCGGCCAAATGACGTAGCTGATGCTAATGACGAAATCAATGGCTAAGACCATCCCCCACACACTGACAAGCTGCATCAGAGATTCCGTTCGTTCTGGTGCTTGGATGAGATAGGTCAATCCATATAACAGCCCCGCTCCGATGACATAAGAGATGAAATGACGCGTCCAGCCCACCATTTCATACAAAGACCGCTCCTTCCCGTACTTTGGTTTCCCCTTTGGCTTAGGACCACCTGCAAAACGATAAGCAAACCGGGCATCTGCCCATTTCACCATTTGATGTCCAAAGGCCAGACTCACACCAATATAGACAGCCGCAAGCCCGTGAATGACGCTCGCCACAGCCCCTTGCTTTAAATCTATATAAGTAGCCGCAAGAAGGATGAGATCTAAAACCGGCGTACAGACAAGAAAGAAAGCACCCCATTTTTTCTGTTTAAATACATAACGCAGTGTTAAGCCCATAAGAATAAACAGCCAAAAACCAATTTCACATGCCACAATCAATAAACCGACCAATTTCCCCACATCCTTTTTAACACGATTGTATTAAATAAAAAATAACACAACTGTGTTAAAAAAACAATAGCTGTGCTAAAATCAAGGTATGCCAAAAATCGTCGATCACCATAAACAAAAACAAAAGGTCGCTCAAGCTGCTATGAGAGTGATTAAACAAGAGGGATTGGAAAGCGCTTCTGTACGAAAAATAGCCGTTGAAGCTGGCATTTCAGCCGGCTCTATGCGTCATTATTTTTCCACACAGCAAGAATTATTTCTATTCTCCATGAATTTAATTCAGGAAAGAGTGAAGGAGCGAATTGCTAAGCTTCCATTAAACGGTTCAACAGAGGAAAATGTATTCACATTATTGGAGCAGGTTCTTCCACTAGACGAAGAACGAATATTTGAAATGGAGGTGTGGCAGGCTTTTACAGTCAAGGCACTGACTGAATCAGATTTACAGCCGCTCAATGCAAAGATGTATGACGAGCTTTTTCAAACCGTTCAATTTTGCTTAATGAAATTGAACGAGGATGAGCTACTGCTAGATCATATCGATCTTTTATTAGAAACTGAGCGGCTTTATGCGGTCATCAATGGGCTTGCATTGAATGGAATCGTACAGCCCCATCGTTTACCGCCTCAGCTCATGCGCTCCGTGCTACAGATGCATCTTCAATCCATCACAAAAAAAGACATGCCCTCCTTATAGAAAGCATGTCTTCAGATTGTTGACAAAGGGCTAAAATGAACTTTATTTTAGCCCTTTGTCTTCTTTTCAGCGTGATAGAAAACCTTTGCAGCCCTAGGAAGGACGAGCATTGGCGTGGAACGAATTTGACATTCGTGAGCACCGAAGCGCAGGACTGACACCGAATGCGAGGGTTTGTCTACACGCTGAGACATGCCCTCCTTATAGAAAGCATGTCTTTTTTAATCTTCCATGAAAATACGTTTCGCCTCGTAATAGAGCACCTGTACAAATTTCTTCACATTGATACGTGTGTGCTCTTCTCTTCCACTTGTCTCTTTTGTGAGTTCACTCATTTTCTTACGCACAATGGTAAAATCGAAAAATTTTGATGCATAGTTTTCAAAGGTTGGGTGAGAAAAATCGGTTAACCCGAGCGAGGCGATGTGTTTCAATGATTGGTTGATCGCACGTCTTACCCGCTGTTCCGCTGCTTTTGCTTCTCTTGCGATGTCTGCTGATGTAAAAGGTTCGTTTAATTTATCCTCTGTGATGCCAGTGAAAATTACTTTTAATGAAGGAAAAGAGTCGTGCTGATCGGCATGTAACGCTAAATACTGATCTGTGAAAAGAATCATATCTAGTAAATCCTTAGACCCTTTTTCGCCGACAATCCCAAGCTCCGCCAGCAAAAACTGACCTGCCTCTGCAAGACTTTTCCCACGCTGCTTCGTTTTCGTGGTCTGTCCGCGCTGCTGGAACTGCATGACCGATTTGAGCGAATGCTGAATATTTTCAATTGAGTGCTCTAAATGCAGACGTTCAATCATGAGGTGGAGCACACTTAAGACCTCTACCCGATTGATCGGCTTTGTCACATAATACTCGACACCGAGCGTATATGCCTGGCCGATGAGTTCCTTTGTTTCTACCTGTGACAGCATTAAATATTTCCCATGAAATTCATCCTTGATCGCTCGAATCGTCTCAAGCCCGTCCCTTTCCGGCATCAGAAGATCAATACACAAGATATCAATGTGCAAATCATTTAAATAGCTCGCTGTTAATTCAGCACCATCCTCTGCTTCCCCTGCCACAATGCCAAGCTCTTCATCTTCAATGAGCTGTGCCAGTGAAGAACGAACGGCTTCATCATCATCAACAATAAAAAATCTCATCTCCCATTCCCCTCTTTTCTGCTGACTTGATCAATTGGTATCGTTAAAGTGAACATCGTTTGTTGATTTGGGATACTCTTCATTTCAACACTTCCGCCAAGCTTCTCGGCTGTGTCTTTCACATAGGAAAGACCGATACCGCTTGATGGGTTCCCGGCTTGGTCGTATTTTAAAGTGAAGCCCGGTTTAAAGATCACATGATGGTTACGCTCTTTAATGCCTGGCCCGTTGTCACTGATTTGAAAAATCACATCATTTTCTTTCCGCAAAATGGATAGTGATACCTCTCCATTTACTGGAATCGCTTCAACGGCATTGGATACAATGTTATTTAATAAAGATAGAATGGTATACACATGATAAGCAGGGTGTTGTCCTTCTTCATCATAATGAAAAACGATGTGTTTTTTAAGAGATTCCGTATAATTTTCATGGATACGAATCACAAGTCCAGCGATATGAGCAGGACTTGCATACTCCTGAAAGTTTTCCTCATGAATCAGTTTTGATAAGGCAGAAAAAATTCGCTGATTATCCTTTTTGATTTCGTGTACCTCACCTGCAATTTGCAAAGCTGTTTTTCCGAGTTTTTTTAAATCTAATGATTCCGTATCCTTTGCATGATGCAGTGATTGATACAATTGATAGGAAGTAGCTGTAATGTGCTCAGCATGTGCAAGGGTTTTATAAAAATATGTAGATTCCGTATAAAGATTCGACAGCAGCATCAACAGGTGTTCCTTTTCCTTCTTCATTTGGCGCTCTCTCGCCTGTTCTTCGTATAATCGAATCATCGTATAACAAGCCAATACGAAAAAGCTTCTGAAAATCGCCAATACAAATAGTTGAAACAGCGTTCTCACTGTTAAAATTTCATCAATGGCTCCCCTGAGTGCAATCATTTCGACTACACTTGCACATAGTTCCATGATAATCCCTGTCGCCCCAATGAGCCAAGGCTTATCACGAAAACGTCTGACCTGTAATACATAAAAAAGCGTACCATAGACGACGTAATACAGCAGGGAAGGAAATCTTAAAGAAACGGCCTCTTCCAGCGCTAAGTGGCCTGACACAGCGGTATCAAGAAGCACCCGGAATGCAAACACTGATCCCCCCGCAATGATGCCGCTTGCCCATGCCGGGAATTTTTTCATTTGAAGCAGGATAAAGAAAAAGACAACGGTTCCAAAGCTGACCCGAAAGCTATCCTCAAATGGATAAAATTTCAGCTCTCCCCCAATCGGAGTCAGAACAATGAGCATGATAATTAAATAAGGCTCTGTATTCAACCATTTTTTCAGTAGATTCAAACGCAGTCACATCCCTAATAATTGACGATAGTATACTATGTGCGCTTCAGAAAAACAAACAGTCCATGAAAAAACGCACACCGGACATTTGTCGGTGTGCGCTTCTCATGATGCCGCTTAATCTTCTAAACGATCCTTTTCTAAAAGTGATGCGCCAGCAATACCTGGTTTCGTCATTTCAAAAGGATTTAAGATGATATCAAGCTCTTCCTCTGATAACACATCATTTTGCAGACAAAGCTCACGTACAGATACGCCTGTAAGTATCGCTTCTCTCGCAATTCGTGCAGCAGCTTCATAACCAATATGCGGATTGACCGCCGTCATGACACCAGCACTCTTTTCTACATATTCTTTTAATCTAGATTCATCTGCTTTTAGGTCACGCAAGCAGTTATCGACAAAGGATTCAAATACATTTTTCATCATGCTGAGAGACTGTAGTAAGTTGAATATTAAAACTGGCTCCATGACGTTCAGTTCAAGCTGACCAGCCTCTGATGCAAGGCAGATCGTGTGGTCATTTCCAATGACTTGGAATGCCACTTGGTTCATGACCTCAGGCATCACTGGGTTGACTTTCCCTGGCATGATAGATGAACCTGGCTGTCTCGGCGGCAAGTGCAGCTCACCAAAGCCTGCTCTAGGACCTGAAGCCATCAAACGAATATCGTTTGCCATTTTGGACATATTCATCATACATACTTTCAGTGCAGCTGATACTTCTGTATAAGCATCTGTATTTTGCGTAGCATCGACCAAATCTTCTGCTCCAACTAACGGCAATCCGCTAATGTCAGCTAGATAACCAACGACCTGGCGAATATATTTAGGATCAGCATTCAGTCCTGTTCCAACTGCAGTTGCGCCCATATTGACTTCATATAAATGCTGTCTAGACTGCTTGATTCGTTTAATATCACGAGCAAGAACCTTTGCATATGCACTAAACTCTTGACCAAGTCTGATTGGAACAGCGTCCTGAAGATGCGTACGTCCCATTTTGATGACATGATCGAATTCTTGCGCTTTTTCTGTCATGACTTGATGCATGTTTTCCATCGTATAAAGTAGTTTTTCAATCATATTCAATGTTGAAATATGAATCGCTGTTGGGAAAACGTCGTTTGTTGACTGCGACATGTTCACATGCGTGTTTGGACTTAGCTCAGTATAAGCGCCTTTTTCCTTTCCTAGTAGTTCAAGCGCTCTGTTTGCAATGACTTCATTGGCATTCATATTCATTGAAGTGCCAGCCCCGCCTTGAATTGGATCGACAATAAATTGATTATTCCATTTTCCTTCAATCACTTCATCTGCGGCTTGAACAATTTTTTCTCCAAGACCAGCATATAGTCGCTTTGTATCCATATTTGCAAGTGCGGCTGCCTTTTTGACAATCCCTAGTGCTTTGATGAGTTCCTCATGAACATGGTAGCCAGTAATTGGAAAGTTCTCTACTGCACGTAATGTTTGAATTCCATAATACGCTTGAGTGTCTACTTCCTTTTCACCTAGAAAGTCTCGTTCGATACGAACTTGCTTGTCCTGTAGCTTCGTCATTTGAAAAGATCTCCTTTTACGCTGCTTTTGTTTGTTGTTTTAATTCCTCAATATACTTCTTCGATTTCTCTTGATCAAACACTTTTTCCCACTTAGACATGACAATGGCTGCAAGTGAGTTACCAAATACGTTAACAGTTGTACGAACCATGTCAAGGATACGGTCGATCCCAACGATGAAGGCAAGTCCTTCAAGTGGAAGTCCCATTGCTCCAAGTGTTGTGATGACAACAACGATCGATGCACCTGGTACACCAGCCATTCCTTTTGATGTGAGCATTAAGATTAATAGTAACGTAATTTGCTCATAGATGGAAAGAGGCATGCCGTACATTTGTGCAACAAATATGGCGGCAATGGATTGATAGATGGCACTTCCATCTAAGTTAAAGGTATAGCCTGTTGGGATAACGAACGACGTGATCGCTTTCGGGCATCCGAACTTCTCCATTTTGTCCATTAATCTAGGCAATACAGCTTCTGAACTTGCTGTTGAGAATGCAAGAATGATTTCTTCTTTTAACACTCTAAATAGTGTAAAGACGCTTGTTCCAGCTAATTTTGCGATAATGCCAAGTACGACAATCACGAAGAATGCCATTGTGCCGTAAACGACAAGTACCAGTTTACCTAGCGGGAGAAGCGCTCCGACCCCGAATTTGATCACCGTCACACTGATGAGCGCGAATACACCAAATGGTGCAAACTTCATCACTTTATTGGTCACCCAGAACATTGCTTCGAGTATCCCCTCAAAGAATCCTAACACTGGTTTTCCTTTGTCTCCAACTGCTGCAATTCCTAATCCGAATAACACTGTAAAGAAGATTGTTGGTAATAGATCACCTTCTGCAATGGATTGGAACACGTTTGTTGGCACAAGATGCACAATCGTTTCAGAGAAACTAGCTTTTTCGGCAGAAGACTTAGATGTCTCTTCATATTTAGAGATATCGCCTTTCTCCATGTTACTCATATCAATTCCTGTACCAGGATGGAAAACGTTTGCTGCAAGCAGTCCAACTGCTAATGCAATCGTTGTCACAATTTCGAAGTAAAGAATCGTTTTCCCACCGAGTCTTCCGATGGTTTTCATATCGCCTACACCTGCAACGGCTACAATCAATGCAGCAATAACAATTGGAAGAACGATCATTTTAATTAAGTGGATGAATATATCGCCAATCGGCGTTAACACATTAATAACGGTTTCATTTTGATAAAATAGTGCTCCTACGACAACACCCAAAACAAGTGCGATGAGTATTTGAGAAGCTAACCCTAACTTTTTCATACGTGGACCCCCTTTTTTTGATAACGCTTTCTTTGTTGCCTAATCGCATCTTAACGATGAACCTACAAAAAACGACAAAAAGGAACAAAAAGAAGTGAATTTTTTATGAAAAATCTTTTAAAAGGTGGGTTTTTCCACAAAATTGTTAAAAAAAGACTTCGCTTTTGGCGAAGTCTCAGATTATTGACAAAGGGCTAAAATGAACTTTATTTTAGCCCTTTGTCTTCTTTTCAGTGTGATAGAAATCCATTGAAGTCTAGAAAGGACGAGCACCGAAGGGCAGGACTGACAAAGAATGCGAGGACTTCGCTTCTGATGAAGTCTCATGTTGCATATGATCAGCTGGCGGCTCTTGAAGAGGAGAAAGTTCGACATAAATAGCATAGCCTATCAGTACAAAGGCTACATAAATCACAGCACTCAACGTCCACACCCATTTGACATTCAGCTTCATTCTGCCACACCCTCTCTGACAGGTTTCAATCGCTGTAATCTTAGTGCGTTCAGCACAACCGATACAGAACTAAAGGCCATTGCCGCTCCTGCAAGCCATGGTGCCAGGAACCCGAATGCGGCGACTGGTATGCCAATACAATTGTAAGCAAGTGCCCAAAATAGATTCTGTTTAATGTTTCTCATCGTTTTTCTGCTAAATTCAAGTGCATCTGCAATGGCATGGAGATCTCCAGTCATGAGCGTAATATCTGCCGCTTCCATGGCAACATCTGTACCTGTTCCGACAGCCATCCCGATATTTGCTGTTGCAAGGGCAGGGGCATCATTAATGCCGTCTCCAACCATCGCCACTTTTTTTCCTTGTTTCTGAAGCGCTACAATATGAGCCGCTTTTTCCTCTGGAAGAACTTCAGCGATGACATGATCTATGCCTGCCTCACTCGCAATCGCTTCTGCTGTGCGTTTGTTATCTCCTGTCATCATCACGACGTGAATCCCTTGCTCTTTGAGACGAGCGACCGCTTGAGAAGAAGACGATTTGATTGTATCAGCAACGGCGACAATACCTGCTGGCTCGCCATCAATGGCAATGAGCATCGCCGTTTTTCCTTGTTCTTCGAGCTCAGTCACAACTGCTTCTAGTGCTTCGCAGCTGATATGATGTTTCTTTAGGAGTTTCCGTGTGCCAATCAAAAGCTCATGTCCTGCAGCTCTTGCTTCAATTCCATGACCAGGATCTGCTTGAAAAGCTTCTACCTCGACCGTTTGGAGACCCCGGTTCTTCATGCCTTCTGTAATCGCTCTAGCAAGTGGATGCTCTGACTGCTGTTCTGCCGATCCTGCTAACTGAAGCAGCGTATCTTCTGTCCAATTGGCAGACGCAATCACATCTGTAAGACTCGGCTCCCCTTTTGTCACAGTCCCTGTTTTATCTAGCACTACTGTATCTAGTGATTGGGTTATCTCTAAATGCTCTCCGCCTTTAAACAAAATCCCTGATTCAGCTGCCCGGCCGCTGCCTGCCATAATAGAGGTCGGTGTAGCAAGACCAAGCGCACAAGGACATGCGATGACGATGACCGCTATAAAGGTTTCAAGTGCAGATGTCACATTCCCTGGGTCAACAAAGAAAAACCAAATCAGAAAAGTGAGTACAGCCAATCCTACAACAATGGGGACAAATATCCCTGAAATTTGATCTGCCATTCTTTGAATTGGTGCTTTTGAGCCTTGCGCTTGTTCGACGACTCGAATGATTTGTGAAAGAGCCGTTTCTTTTCCTACTTTTGTTGCTTTCACTTTCACAAATCCATTTTTATTGATGGTTGCCCCGATGACTGTATCTCCTGTGGTTTTATCAACTGGCAGACTTTCTCCTGTAATCATCGATTCGTCGATCGCTGTTGTTCCTTCGATGATTTCTCCGTCTACCGGGACTTTTTCACCCGGCTTGACGAACACAAGATCATTCACTTTCACTTCAGAAATAGGAACGGTCATTTCTTTCCCATCTCGCTCTATCACAGCTTCTTTCGCTTGTAAGCCCATCAGTTTTTGAATCGCTTCTGATGATCTCCCTTTCGCTCTTGCTTCCATTAACTTTCCGAGCACAATCAACGTAATCAGCACAGCACTCGTTTCATAATAAAGGGCCGCCTCATGTGTGCCATGCACCGCTGACTGAATACTTTCATATAAACTATAGAAAAAAGCAGCCGATGTCCCTAGTGCCACAAGGACATCCATATTGGCACTTTTATTTTTCAACGCTTTATAAGCACCTACATAAAAAGGCCAGCCGACAATGAACTGGACGGGCGCTGCTAATGCGAGCTGAACCCATGGATTCATAAACGCTTCTGGCAACCAAATAAACGATGTGAAAGAAAAATGACTGACCATTGCCCAAAGAAGAGGCAATGACAAAATCATCGAGAACAAAAAGCGTGCCGTTTGTTTCTCAATCGCTACTTGGCGATGGTCTTTTTTTCCTTCCTCCGCATGCTCTTCGGCTGGTTCGGTTAATGAATATCCAATGGATTTCACAGCCTCTTTTATGTCACTTGGAGATATTTTCCCTGGATGATATGTCACCTGAAGTGACTCAAGCGCAAAGTTCACTGATCCTTGATCAATACCGTCCATTCGGTTGACTTTTTTCTCAATTCGGTTTGCACAAGCCGCACATGTCATTCCCTCTATATCAAATTCAGCTTGCTCCATCACCACATCATAGCCAAGAGATTGAATTTTTTGTTTTAGATCCTCTGCTGTAAGTTGTTCTGTTTCATACACAATGTGGGATGTTTCAAGCGCAAAGTTCACACTGGCGTCGTCCACACCTTCCAACCTGTTCAAGCCCTTTTCAATGCGGCCTGCACAGGCGGCGCAAGTCATTCCCGTAATTTGAAAATCAATTTCTTTTTTCATTTATCTCACCTCTCCACATACTCCATGGGGGTATTGTTATTTTTAAAAAAATACGTGCTGTCTTATGCAGCACGTATGCTCATTTTATACGACATCATATCCCTGTTCTTCAATGACATCAGAGATCTGGTGTAACGTGATTTGATCTGGGTGAAAGGAAACCTCCACCTGACCCTTATCTAAATGGACTTTCACAGATTCAACACCTGCTAATTCTCCTACATTTCCTTCGACTGCTTTCACACAATGTCCGCAAGACATGCCTTGCACTTGTAGTGTTGCTTGTTCCACTTCTCATCGCCTCCATCAATCATTTTCTATTTTTACTATACCCTAGTAGGGTATCATTGTAAACATAAATGATCCGCTTTTTGCTACGATTTTGTCAGCTTCGTGAAGACATTCATTAACTCCTCAATCGCTTCATCCCCATTACCGCTCTTAATGGCATCCGCTACGCAGTGGTGTGTATGCTTTTCCATTAATTGAAGACTCACTTTTTTTAAAGCTGCATTGACAGCAGAAATTTGATTCACGACATCTATGCAGTAGCGATCGTTTTCAATCATTTGCTGAATCCCTCGCACTTGGCCTTCCACTCGTTTTAAGCGATTGATTAATTGATCTTTTTCCTTCTCAGCTCTAGGCGAAGCGATATGTCTTTCTTCATGTTCTGTCATCTGATCACCTTTTTTCTATCATACTTGTGTTACATTCAATTAAAGCATATCTTCACCTGAAAAGGCAAAGATATGCTGTGATCACCGTTTGCTTATCCTAGTTTGTTAGTTGTTCAATATCTTGCAAAAGGCTGACCGATTGCTGAAGCTGCTTCATGAGGCCTTGCTGATCCTCTAAAATAGCTGCAGCATCGAAGTTGTCCATTTTCAATTGCTGTAAATAGATTTGAATCTCCTCTGACAGTACTTTATTTTTCTCCATGATTTGTGCGTGCAGGTCTTTTGCTATCGATGGTGCTGTGAGTTCATTAAATTCTTGAATGTCTGCTTTCAATGATTCAAGCTGCTGCGTCAAATCTGCTCTTTTGGCAGCATCTTGTACAGCTTCTTCCGCAAGCTGTGGAAAATCCTCTGTGAATTGCTGAATATCCATCACATACTCATTTGCTTCTGTGACATATGTCGTTGTATCGTTCACTTGGTCTAGCAGTCCTGAACATCCACTTAACAAAAACGTACCGGTAAATAGAAACGCCATCACATGTTGTTTCAAGATCCATCATCCTTTCATCTGCTATGTTGAAACCCCTCATTTGTCCAGCTCCCAACCACACAGATGCAAAAAGACCTTAAAAAAAGCCAGACCTTTGCCTCAAGTGTGATAGGCAAAGGTCTGGCTAACATGTTCATGCCGGAATGGCCGAGAAACAACGGATGCTTCTGTAATGACGACCAAACCGTAAAAGCTACTCCCCTTTAGGAAACCGTTCAAATGTTATGTTTATCATATCTAAATGAAGGACAACAGTCAATGAGAAGCAGGCGGAAGATCCTGCTTTTGGTACAGCATATAGTCCGAACCAGTTGATGCATAAATCCGATTACGTCCTTGGCGTTTTGACATATACAAGGCTTGATCTGCCTCAAATAGAAGCGTTTCTAATATAGAGGGATCATTCGCTGTATGGGCGACGCCAAAGCTTGCTGTCACTCTTACTTTTTTCTCATCTGTCTGAAAGAAACTCACTTCAAATGAATGTCTCATTTGTTCCGCAATATGACATGCCTCTTCAAATGAATGATGCGGGAGACAAATGGCGAACTCTTCTCCACCATATCGCCCAAATAAATCATCCATCTTCAAATGCTGCTGACAAATGGACACAACATGACGCAACGCCTCGTCTCCAATATGATGTCCATGCGTATCATTGATTTGTTTAAAGAAATCAATATCAAATAGCAATATCGCAGTATCCTGCGCATCCTCTTCCAATAACATCTGCGTTCGTTCAATAAAGGAAGACCGATTGAAGATATTCGTCAAACCATCAATATATGCTCGGCGCTCCAGCTCTTCCTGCAATAGTCGCTGCTCCGTAACATCGCTGATCACAATTTGCCTGCCTTCGACTTCGCCTCTTCTATTAAAAAGAGAAGAAGCAGTGAGATGATAATAGAAGGGCTGCTCTTTTTCCCACATTAAATCATACTGTGAATGATCCTGCGGAGAACGCAGCCACTGGATAAACGCCGGCTCTTTGATGATCCCTGAGAATATATCATCGATTTTATAGCCGATTCCCTTTTTAGCGAGCACAGGAATGATCAATGCAGCCGCAGGGTTATAATCAATCAGTGTTCGGTATCGATCCAATAGAAGAACACCTTCTGACATATGTTCAAACACACGCTCCATCGCAATGGGAGAGAGCTTAAAGAGATGAAAAGACATAATCGCCCATAAGTAGAGTGCGTTGGTTAAAAACATCACCACTGGTACTGGGTCAATGTGAAAAGGCGTGACACCTAATAAATAGATAAAAGAAGTCGTGATCGGTAATAATATTCCAACGAGCAAGATCAGAACCTGTTTCAAATAATCTTTCTTCACACGTAAAAACCAAAGCAGCATAAAAATAGCGAGCATGGAACAACCAAATGTATAGACCCCATGAATGATATACCAATAGCCAATGGTAAAATCAGCTAATAAAAACCCATCTACTGTATTCATCGTGATGCTTCGGTAAAAGAGTGAATGAAAAGAGTTGGTGAACACCAGAATGGTGGTTAAAATTGGAATCAGCAAGAAGAGAAGCACGCGGCGCTTTGTTACATATTGATGGAAACCAGTAAACTGCAGCACAATCATCAGGCTGAACGGTGCAATGAACGGAAGACCTATGTATTGAAAACTAACCCAGAATGTAATTTCTTGAGGGGTGCGCGCCAATAATTCAAATGTATGTCCAAAAATATAAATCGCAGTTGCTCCAGACATATACATAAACAATTGACAGCCAATATACCGATGGCGATTTGCATGAGCAATGATTGATAATATTACGGACAGAATGCCAGAAACACTCATGATCACAATAAAATGTAGAACAATCGAATCCATGTAAACGCCCCAATTTCAGTTATTTAGAACTAGTCTAATCTTACTATATATGAGGACGTCTCAAATGGGAAGATGTGATTTTGAATTGGTTGGCGGTTTTTTGGAAAGTTTCGAATGTTTTCTGTTTATGAGGCCTTATCCTTTTCACTATTTTTTATGCTTCACTTGGAGAAGCATATTGTGATAGGAGAAATATCAATGTCTAATCGTTTTCATAAGTTTCATCTATTAGGACAAATCGATTTACAGCGCTTTCTCAATAGATTCTAGATTAAAGGTATCTTCACTAAAAAAAACACAGCAGCATAACCGCTGTGTTCTGCATCAATAGCTATTTAGTTGACTGCTTTACTCATTGACAATCCTCTTTTTTATTTTTCGCTGCCGCTTAGATGTTTCGCATAAACAACCTTATCAAGCTCTCTATCTGCATTCTCGATCTCAACGGTCACGTTGTCATGGCTGACTGAGACGTCTTCCATAAGGTCAATATCATAATCAGCAATCATGGTAGGTGTGTTGTCAATAATATATTGGTAATCAGTACCGGCGCGAAGTACATGCTTATGTGCCTTTTTGAAGCTATGTGGAACGTCGTCTTTGTCATCACCTTCGTCAATAAGCTTTTGAGCGCGTTTGAGGGATTTTTCAACGTTTGCTTCCCATTTTTTATTTCCAACAGCTGAGTTACTCATAAGATCGTTATATGTGGCAGCTTCATCTTCGAGTGCATTCATATGATCGTCATACCATACGAGATATGCTTCCAATTCAGCATTTGTTTCTTTTGATGATGCACTTTCTTGTTTTTTGTTTAATGACTTGCTACTTGTTGTTTCTGTTTTACCACACGCTGCTGTTAGCGCTAATACGAATACTAAAAGGATTGTTGCAATGATCGACTTTTTGTTTGTTTTCAAGGTCTGTTTCCTCATTTCTTATCGTTTTTTGAATCGCTTGCTACTTTTTCAACTTCGTCGTCTGCTTTCTTCGTTTCTTCAAGGGCTTTATCAAGTCTGTGCTCAATCACATTGAGTCCATCTACCGTATTTTCATCGATTGTCTTAATCGTTTTAGGTGTTTCATCAATTAAGTATTGATACCCTTCGCTTGCTTTGACCAAATGCTCATGTGCTTTTTTGTAAGCAGCAGGTGCGTTCTTTTTCGCTTTTACGTCATCGACAACTTTTTGCAGATCATCTAGTGATTTTTTAACGTTTTTAGCCCATTGGTCGTCGGTAGGGTCAGCCTCCATCATACGCTTTGCGTATGTAAGCATAGCATCTTCAAGATCGCTTCGATTTGATTCGTACCAATCAGCGTATTCTTTTTCTGAGGCTTTTGTGTCACCGCATGCTGCACTAAATGCTAAAAGCATGACTGACATCATAATTACTGCCAATATCGATTTTTTATTTCCTGACTTCATAAGTACTTATCCTCCTAGTTTACTTTCAACATTTTTGTTGAGATTTTTCCAAATACCGAGTTTGTTCGCAATTTTCTGCTTTTACATTGAACAATTTGTTCTATCTTTTTCATTTAATTAAATAAATTTTCGTAAGAATATAGTAATGGTTAAATATCCCTACATTTCATCATCGGCTAAATGAAGATGTTTGTTTAGAAATTAATTCAATTTTTATAACATAAAAATACTATATTGGAAGATATCCTATGTTTTTTAAATATACAACTATTATTAAATAAAAACATAAAAAAAAGACGCTATTCATAGCGTCTTTTTTTGAGTAATTAGATTTTCATGATGCCAGACCCACACCAAGGGCTTTCAAACCCTTGATACGACTGCATTCTAAAAGTTTTGATGGAGACGGTGGGAGTCGAACCCACGTCCAGAGACATCGATTACTTAAGCGTCTACGAGCGTAGTCAACATATTTACGTGTTCACTCATCCTCATGCCTGCTGACGGGCGCTTGGAGAGCTAGTCTGATGGATCTCTTCTTACGTCCTCAGACGAAAACGTAAGCGTAGCCTACTTCATTGGGCTCCTCACAGACACATAGGCGATGTCAGGAAGAGCTCGCTGCGCTTATTAGGCAGCTAGTGCTAAGTTTTGGTTAAAACTTTTAGTTTTGCCAGTTACATTTAGGTGCGTGTTAACGAGATCGCCTCTCGGCTCGCAGCCTAAGCTCGAACCATCCCTGTCGAATCCGTAACGTCCCCTTGTAAAAGGGATATACGGGATGGAAACGTTCTTTCGCTTAACTGCTTCCGTATATGACTATTATAACAATCTCATCGCTCGAAACAACTGGTGGTTTCTGTAAAAAAACGACGATGATTGTTTACTGCATAACATATTGTAGCATAATGCTTCCGCTCTCAGCAAGCCATCTGCATCAGGCTAGAATTGCTTTTGACGATCACGGAAAGCTCGCTCGATTTCACGTTTCGCATCTTTTTTCTTCAGATCTTCACGTTTATCATATTTCTTCTTCCCTTTACCGACTCCAATTAGCACTTTGGCAAAGCCATTTTTCAAATAGAGTTTAATGGGAACAAGTGAGTAGCCTTCTTCCTTTGTCGCACCAATCAATTTACTGATTTGTTTGCGGTGGAGCAGCAGCTTTCTCGTTCTGAGCGGATCATGGTTATAACGGTTCCCCTGCTCGTATGGGCTCACGTGCATATTGTGAAGAAACACTTCTCCTCGTTCGATTTTGGCAAAGGAATCTTTTAAATTCACTTTTCCTGCTCGAATGGATTTGATTTCAGTTCCTTGTAATACAAGGCCGGCTTCATATGTTTCTTCTATAAAATAATCATGGTTGGCTTTTTTGTTTTGGGAAACAACCTTTCCCTCTCCCTTTGGCATTGGCGTACACCCTCCTTTTGACACAGACACGGTCCAAATCGTACGGATTATTTTATCAAACAATCCAGCTTTCGACAATGCTGCTGCCACGTGGTCAAAAAGCAAATAGAGCGTGATGCCCTATTTGCTTTTTGTCACGTTACTTTTTCTTTTTGCGCTTTTGTTTCGGTGCGTTATCAAATACGCGTTTTTTCTTTTTCTTCTTTTTACGACCAGTAAACCAGTCGCCGCCTTTATCCTCTTTGCCTTTTTCTCCAGAGGCCTTTTGACCTCCGCGTCCTTTTTTGGCTGGTGGATCTGTCCGTTTTTTGAACTTGAAGTCTTTTGGTGATTTACGGCGAGTGCCTTTCATCCCGACGATTTCAAAATCAATGGAATGCTCATCTTTATTCACACTCACCACTTTGACAGTGATTTCGTCACCGATACGGTAGACATTCCCTGTCCGCTCACCGATCATGGCAAAGTGCTGTTCATCAAAACGATAGTAATCGTCTGTCATGTAGCTCACATGGACAAGGCCTTCTATCGTATTCGGCAGTTCAACGAATAGTCCGAAATTCGTGACAGAACTAATCATACCATCAAACTCTTCACCGATTTTATCAAGCATAAACTCTGCCTTTTTCAGGTCATCTGTTTCGCGCTCAGCATCAACAGAGCGGCGCTCCATTGTAGATGCATGATCTGCGATTTCTGGCAGCAGTTGGCCCCACTTTTCAAGGGTCGCTTCGTCTGTCTTTTTCTCTATTAAATAGGTTCTGATCAGCCTATGCACGATTAAATCCGGGTAACGGCGGATCGGCGATGTGAAGTGTGTATAGAATTCCGTTGATAATCCAAAATGGCCAATGCTTTCTGGATCATACTTCGCCTGTTTCATAGAGCGAAGCATCACAGTTTGAATGACGACTTCTTCTGGTTGATCACGGACGGCATCAAGTACACTTTGAAGTGCGCGCGGGTGAATGTTCGTTGACGTCCCTTTGACGATGTAACCAAACGTCGTCACGAACTCTAAAAAGCGCTGAAGCTTCTCAGGATTTGGTTCTTCGTGAATTCGGTAAATGAACGGAACATTCATCCAGTGGAAATGCTCGGCAACTGTTTCGTTTGCCACCAGCATGAATTCTTCAATTAGTTTTTCGGCAACAGAACGTTCACGAATGACTACGTCTTTTGCTGCGCCTTCATCATCTACAAGCACTTTTGCTTCCTTGAAATCAAAGTCGACTGCTCCGCGCTCCATTCGCTTGTCACGCAGAATTTCTGCAAGCTTCTCCATCTCTTGGAACATTGGTACTAACGGCTCGTATTTGTCTAAAAGCTCTTCATCTTGATCAACTAAAATCTTATTCACATCGGAATAGGTCATTCTTTCCGTCGTTTTGATCACACTTTGGAAAATTTCGTGTTTGACGACTTTCCCACTTCGATCAATGATCATTTCACAAGAGAGTGTAAGACGATCTACCTTCGGATTCAACGAGCAAATGCCATTTGACAGGCGATGAGGAATCATTGGAATGACGCGGTCGACAAGATACACACTCGTTCCACGCTCATAGGCTTCCTGATCAATCGGAGAGTTTTCCGTTACATAATGAGAGACATCCGCAATATGCACACCCAGTTTGTATTTACCATCATCCAACTTTTGCACAGTAACCGCATCATCCAAGTCCTTTGCATCTGCACCGTCAATCGTCACGATCGTTTCATTGCGCAGATCACGTCTGCCTTCTAAGTCTTTTTCATCGATCGTTTCAGGTGTGTCTGCTGCCTGCTGGAGCGCTTCTTCCGGAAACTCACCTGGTAGACCGTGTTTATGAATAATCGACAAAATATCGATGCCAGGGTCATTTTTGTGACCAAGGATTTCCGTCACTTCACCCTCTGCACTCATTCTTCCTTCAGGGTAGCTTGTCAGCGTCACAACGACTTTATGACCTTCGACCGCTCCGTTTTTAGCGGATTTTGGAATGAAGATATCGTTTGTGATTTTTTTATCATCAGGAATGACAAAACCAAAACTTTTCGTTTCTGTATAGGTACCGACAACCGTCTGAGTATTACGCTCCAGAATGCGGATGACCGTTCCTTCTTTTTTGGTGCCATTTGATTTGTGGCTGACACGAACCATGACGGTGTCGCCATTCATTGCTGTGCCTAGCTCATTTGGCGGAATGAAAATATCATCCTGTCCAAACTCTTCTGGTGTCACAAATGCAAATCCTTTTGCATGCGCAGACAGCTTTCCTTTGACCAAGTTCATTTTTTCCGGTACACCATAGCGGTCGCTGCGGGTTCGGACGATAAGTCCCTGATCCTCTAATATCACAAGTGCTTTGACGAGCTCTTTATAATCATCTGGATTGGTAATTTCCATCATGACTTCTAATTCTTGTACCGTTAATGGTTTGTAAGCCTCTTCTTGCATAAACGCAAGTAATTCATCCATAAATTCTTCTTTTTGCACACTCTAACCCCCTATATATTTAAATTGACCAATCGAGTGATTCTAAGAATGCATATACATCCTGATGAACCTTCTCCCGCTCTTTATCAAGCGTGATGACATGGCCCGATTCTTCATACCACTTTAAATGTTTTTCATCTGTCTCTACTTCGTTATAAATAATGTTTGCACTGTCTGTATTAATCATATGATCATGACGTGCCTGAACAACAAAAGTAGGTGAATAAATCATGTCAACATTGTTTCTGACATCTGCAATGAGTTCTTGAAGAGCCTTGAGTGTACCCATTGGTGTTTTCTTGAACTCTTCCATCTCTTGCTCAATTTGATCCTCTGACTTACCCTCGAATTTTTTATAGTTACGGGCATAATCTAGTACACCCTGGTACATGACTTCTTCACTTTTTATGTACATAGGTGCACACATAGGTACAATTCCCTTTACAGGTACAGTGTAACCTAATTTTAATGAAAAAACTCCTCCGAGGGATAGTCCGCAGACCGCAATTTCCTCATAACCTTCGTCTTTTAAAAATTGATAGCCTTCTTCTACATCTTTCCACCAATCTGTAGGACCTGTATGAACAAGCTCCTCTGGCGGTACACCGTGTCCTTTGTATTGAGGTGCATGGCATGTATAGCCTCTTTCATTCAAATAACGCCCAAGCATACGAACATCGGCTGTATTCCCAGTAAAACCGTGAAGAAGAAGCACCGCCTTTTCTCCACCTTTAAACGTAAATGGTTTTGGTGTAACAACTTTCATGATGTGACTTCCTTTCCTTCTGATATGGTGTATATTTTCCACTTGTATGTATGAAACAAACACAAAAGAGTGCTGATAATAAAAAAAGGTCTGAAAAAAGATCAGACCTTCTGTTACTCGCGCCTACACGCCTAAATATGCCAATGCAAGTGTTAAGATGAAGAAAAGCACTGACAAAATGACAGTTAATCGGTGAAGAATCAAGTCAAGACCTCTCGCTTTTTGCTTACCGAAAAGCTGCTCGGCTCCACCTGAAATAGCGCCTGACAGTCCTGCACTTTTACTTGATTGTAATAATACAACGATGATAAGTGCGATACTGACAATTACGAGTAATGTGATAACAAATGCGTGCATGAAAACACCTCCAGACAAACTGGTACACATAACTTTATTTTACATGAAAACAAGGTGCATGTCACGAAACATCAAAATAAAGATTTCCTATATATTGTCGACTTTATTTGTCATTTTGATTCAATTTCGCTCCAATGGATTGTATGCAGCATTTTTTATATGCAATTTTTGAGGTTAAAAAACGTTTTTAGCGAGTTGCTTCTTCTTTTAAGAGCTGTTTTAATTCTACTAACAGCCGTTCAGCTCCTTCAGGACTCAGCACGACGTTACCATTTCCATAGCTTTTGTTGTATTTCGTTATTTGACCAGTTAATAAGCAGCTCTTATCTGCATCATATTTTTTCAGCATAATGGTTTGATCTTCGATGAAAATTTCTAACAGCTGCTCTTCTTTTATATTGAGCACCTTCCGCATTTCTGAAGGCAGAACAATTCTGCCAAGCGAATCAATGTGTCTTACCATTCCAGTTCTTTTCAATGAAGCCGCCTCCTTTATGATCATAAGATGATTTCATTCATTGACTTTTGTCAACATCTTCATAGTAAAATAAATCTTCAAATTTTTTATCAAAGTAATGAATCATTTTGCCAATGACAAGCTGCCCTGGTTTCCGGTGACCATTCAATACCCTGCTGAGTGTGGCAGGAGAAATGCCAATTTCATCTGCGAGCTGATTTAAAGACATATCGTTTTCAATCATATACTGCATCACAAAAGCCCGCCTGATCTGAATCTTTTCGACCATCATTACAACCTCCCTATAGGATCAATATGTACAACATGTAGGACTCTCATATCTCCTGGATTCATTAACTTATGTCAACACTTTTACGCCCTTTCTATTTCCTTTGGTCAATGATCATACTAAAATAAGTCATATACTGAAATGTGAGGTTCGATGACATGAATCACTTTGGTGAACAATTACGCATTTTAAGAGAGAATAGAAAGATGTCTGTCAATCAACTCGCCATGTATTCAGGCGTAAGCGCTGCCGGTATTTCTCGGATTGAGAATGGAAAGCGTGGTGTGCCAAAGCCTTTAACCATAAAAAAATTAGCACGCGCTTTGAAGGTGCCTTATGAGGATTTAATGCTGCTTGCCGGTTATATTGAACAGGAAAAAGTGCATGAAATGAAACCGAAATATGAGTCCATATTAAAAATCTATCAAACGGCGCTTCAAAAGGATGTAGAACATCTCCCTATTTTCGATGGAGACCAATGGGAAACACTCACCGCACAAGACATCATCCAGCTGAATCAATACTTTCTCACGCTCATTAACCAAAAAAAGGCGAACAAATAGCGGGGCATAAACTTAAGATACATCCACCATTAACTAATGTCAATATTTTCATGGTGCACTTATTGCCAATAGTCAACAAATCAGGTACACTAGAGATAACTAATCTTTAACCATGTGAGGTTTTGAGTTGATGAACTTCGGTGCATATTTAAGAGCATTACGTGAGAAAAGGAAACTATCGGTGAACCAATTAGCGATGTATTCAGAGGTCAGCGCTGCTGGTATTTCTCGGATTGAAAACGGGAAGCGTGGCATTCCGAAACCTCCTACAATTAAAAAACTAGCAGGTGCATTAAAAGTACCTTATGAGGACATGATGCAGGCTGCAGGGTATATTGAAGAAGCATCTTCTGCCCATGTCATAAAGGAAGAAGAAACGGCTTTTACCCAAATAAAAGAAGCAGCAGAGCAATATGAACTTGATGATCTTGAAATATTTAATGGGGACATATGGTCCACCCTTTCTAAACATGAGATAGAGGATTTAAACCGCTATTTGTTATTTCTACTAAACAGCCGTTCGTCATCGTAAAATGTTTTGATCATTGACAAGCTTTTTGCGCCGATTTTTGACAGAATTACGGTATAATGGGTTCAGATTGGAGTGAAGAAAGATGAATCAATCTGATATGTGCCCGCGGTTTGAAAAAGCAGTTGAGTTATTAAGTAAACGCTGGGTGGCACTGATTGTTTTTCAGCTTCTCTCAGGTTCACAGCGCTTTAGTGAAATCGAAGCAGCTCTGACCAACTTAAGCGGAAGGGTTTTATCTGAGAGATTAAAAGAGCTGGAAGCAGCAGGCATTGTAAAACGGGAGGTTTTTGCTGAAACACCCGTGCGTATTGAGTATTCATTAACTGATATGGGGCGCTCACTTGCACCCGTTTTTGAGGAAATTGCGAAGTGGTCCTCTGAATGGATCACACTTGAATCATAAATGTCTCCTGATGTGAGCCGCCTAATCATGATAAAAAAACCTCCCCTACAGATGTAGAGGAGGTTTTGTCTTTTCAAGCATTTATGCGGATGTCATGTTTTTTTCAGCTAACGCCTTGCTTTCTTTTTTCTTGTTGGTTGGGCTTAAATAGCGTTCAAGCCAGCCCATGACAAGGTCGGCAATAATGGCCATGAGCGCAGTTGGAATAGCACCTGCTAAAATAATGGCTGTTCCGTTTGTCGCGTTTGATCCTCTGATGATGATATCACCAAGTCCTCCAGCACCAACAAATGTCCCAATCGCTGTAATACCGATTGCGATCACAAGTGCGGTTCTTAAACCAGCCATAATGACAGATAAAGCAAGCGGTAATTCAACCATTCTCAGCACTTGCCATTTCGTCATACCCATCGCTTTCCCCGATTCTAAATAGGCATGCTCAATGCTGACAATACCTGTGTACGTGTTACGGATAATCGGCAGAAGCGAATACAAAAAGAGTGATAAGATGACTGTATTTGCGCCAAGTCCTAATACAAGCATCAACACAGAAAGCATCGCTAACGCTGGAATGGTTTGAATGACATTGGTTATTGCGAACACCCAATTGCTCAGTTTGCGATAATGCGCCACAAAGATGCCGACTGGTATTCCGACAATTGCCGCAAACAATACCCCATACGCTGACATGAGGAAATGCCGGTAAAATTCTTCTAACACATATGAACCGTTCTGTTGATAATACGCCCATAATTGCTGCAGTGTGTCCATCAGCTCTGACACCTCCCAATCTTACTCAAAGTAATTGTGTTTCTTTAGAAAATCTCTCGCAACAGTCGCTGGTTCTTTTAGTTCTCCATCGACTTGATAATTGAGCTCTTGCATTTGTTCGGTATCGATTTTTCCAATCAACCTATTGATCACCTTGTCCAGTCCTGGATTATCTTTTAATACCTTCTCAGGGACAACTGGTGATGCATCGTATGGTGGGAAGAATCGTTTATCATCTTTTAAGATTTTGAGATTATACGCTTTGATCCGGCCATCTGTTGAATAGGCAAGCACAATATCCATTTTTTCATTTTTCAATGCGTCATAGACTAGACCGATCTGCATCGGAAAAGTGCTTCCAAATTCAATTCCGTATGTTTTCACAAACCCTTCGTAACCGTCACCTTTCTTTTTCAGCCAAATATTATCCACACCGAAGCGATAATTTTTGGCATTCTTTTTTAAATCAGAGACTGTTTCTAGGTTGTTTTCCTTCGCCATCTTCTGCGTCACAGCAAAGGCATACGTATTATCAAACCCATAGGAATCAAACCATTTGTAATCATAGCGTTTTTTGAATTCTTTCTGGACGATTTCCATTGCACGCTTTGGATCTTTTTCTGCATCCATTCCTAGCGTACTTGTTAAATCCGTGCCTGTATATCGTGTTGCCGAAATGTCGACATCCCCGTTTTCCATTGCTTTTTGCTGTACGGTATTTGAGCCTAAATTCTTCACAATGGTTGTCTTTTTATCTGTGTAATGCTCAATGATGTCTCCCACCATATAGGCCATAATTTCTGATTCTGTAAAGTTTTGTGCACCGATTCGCAGCGTGCTCCCTGAAGAGCCGGCTAGTCCAGGAAGTGAACAGCCACTTATGAATAGCAAGCATCCGGCAAGCAGTGCACTGATCCATTTTGTTTTTCTATTCTTCACATGAGCCAACTCCTTATGAAACTTCCTTCAATCCTTTTAAGCCTTCTGGTGTTACTTTTTTCTCAAGCTTCATCAATATAAGGTCAATGATGACCGCTAAAATAGTGACAGGGATTGCACCCGCAATAATGTATTCCGGCTGGTAAAGCTGAAGCCCAATTAAAATGTAGTCACCAAGACCGCCTCCACCGATAAAAGCAGCAAGTGTTGTCCACCCAATTAAATAAATCGTTGAGGTTCTAACCCCTGCCATAATGACCGGAACAGCAAGCGGCAGTTCCACAAGACGAATTTGTTCCCATGTCGTCATGCCAATCCCTTTACCAGATTCAAGCAAGTTTTTGTTCACACCTTGAACACCGGCATACGTATTTCTTAAAATAGGCAAAACGGAATAGAAAAATAGCGCAACGATCGCAGGTATTTTTCCAACTCCCAAAATAGGAATAAAAAATGCAAGAATCGCTAAACTAGGGAGTGTTTGAAAGATATTCACGACGCCGATGACAAAACCGGCGCCTCTTTTCATTCGTGTAAGAATGACGCCTAAAGGAACGGCCACGATAATGCCTAACACAACGGCAATTAAAGAAATGTATAAATGCTCCCACATTTTTGTGAGGAGTTCCCCACCATTTTTCTCAAGAAAATCGATGATTTGATCCATGTGTACACCTCCCTTAGTTCATTTCAGTGACAGCCTCCGGGGTATCTTCTCCCCAAATAGAGTCATATACGACATCTACAAGACTTGCACGTGTGACGATACCTTTTAAGTGCCCTTTTGCATCGACAACCGGTACATATTTAATGCCGCGTATTAAGATCTTTCGGACAGTATCTCTAAGAAGCGCACCTTCTTGTACTGTATAAAATTCTGTATTTAAAATATCGCCAACGAAGGCTGCTTTTCTGCGGTTTGCATCGATGGTTTCAATATCGATATAGCCTTTCAGCACATGATTTTCATCAACGACAAGCAGGGAATCAACCCGCTTTTCTCTCATAATAAAGATGGCATCTGTCAATGTTTTTTCGACGGTAATTGTGACTGGAGACGTGTTCATCATTTGTTCCACACGTTCCATATTCGGGTTTGACTGAAGTAGACGTTCTTTCCCGATGAATTCTTCTACGAATTCGTTCACAGGGTTACGTAAAATGTCATCTGGTGTGCCCACTTGGACAATCTCTCCATCTTTTAAAATGACAATGCGGTCTGCAAGTTTGATCGCTTCATCCATGTCATGTGTGACGAATACGATTGTTTTATTTAACGTTTTTTGCAGTTTCTTAAATTCTTCCTGCAATGAATCTCTTGTGATCGGGTCAAGTGCTCCAAATGGTTCATCCATCAGGATTAAAGGGGGTTCTGCTGCGAGTGCGCGAAGAACGCCGATACGCTGCTGCTGTCCTCCACTGAGTTCATGCGGGTAACGCTCTAAGTATTCCGGCCCCATATCGACGAGTTTGAGCAATTCACGCGCTCGTTCTTTTCGTTTTTCTTCCGGCCACTTCAGCAGCTTCGGCACAAGGGAAATGTTTTGTGCGATGGTCATATGAGGGAAAAGTCCAATTTGCTGAATCACATAACCAATTTCTCTTCTTAATTGGACTGGATCTTTTTTCATAATGTTTTCTCCCTCGATCAATATGTTTCCTGAGGAAGGTTCAATCAGTCGGTTAATCATCTTCATGGTTGTCGTTTTACCACAGCCACTCGGTCCAATAAAACAAATAAATTCTCCTTTTGCTATTTCTAAATCAATATTTTTGACAGCTTTTTTTCCGCCTTTATACGTCTTAGATACATTCTCTAGTTTCAGCAAATGAGACACCTCCAATTAGTCGGATATATATTTTCAGAAAATTTACACCTTATTTATTATAGTGCAAACTTTATAAAATAAAAAGTTTACGATGTGTTTGTATTGCATAAGATTTATTTAAAATTTTCAGTTAACGGCCTGATATGTACCGATCCCTCCTTTTTTCTCCAACTTACGAGCAAATACTCAATATTTATTGTTTTCATGAACAAACAGGTATATGATATATTGTGTTACAAATTGTCAGTCGTGAAGGGATGAAGCGGGGAATGGACAAGCAAGCGTTAGGCGCCATTCAAAAAGCACAGGATCATTATATTGAAAAAGCTGCCGAGAACATGAATGCCTTTGGTCTTTCTGCCACAGTGGGTAGAGTGCTTGGTATCATTCATATGAACCGTAAACCAATGACGCTCGGTGAGCTCTCAGAGGCGACCGGCATGAGCAAAACAAGAATGAGTCAAGTCGTTCGAGAAATGCTTGATCTGAATATTGCTGAAAAGGTTTATGAAAAAGGAATACGCAAAGATTTATATGACGTTGAGCAAGATCAATATCAAACCTTTATTTCATTGTTTGCAGCCAATTGGTCACGTGTTGTCAGCAAAAATCGCAAGGCACATAAGAAGACATGCAAGGAATTGCTGGAGCTGCTTGAACAAGATGACCTGCCAGAAGAAACAGTAGATAAAATCAATCTTCTTCTTTCAGAAATCAAGGAAAGTCTCGATTATTATGACTGGATTAGCCGGTTAATTGAGTTCTTTGAAAGTGAAGAAGTATTTCAACATGTGCCAAAACCTTAAAAAAAGCTGTTTTATTTTACAATTTTGTAGAAGAAAACAGCTTTTTTATATACACTTATGACATTAGCATTGGGAACATCCCTTTGATCCCTGCGCCAATCATCTCTACTGCCACAACAGCTAGAATCAATCCCATTAATCGTGTCACGACATTCATCTCTGTTTTCCCCATTTTTCGCATAATGAAACTTGAATAATGAAATGCATAATAGGTCATGGCAAGTACAACCACAATGCCAATAAGAATCGCAAGCAGATGAAGCGTTACTTGGTGGCTTCCTGGCGTTAAGCTCATGACAGTCGCAATTGTACCAGGTCCGGCAATGATCGGAATGGCGAGCGGGGTCACCGAAACATCGGCCTTCTCTTTGCTCTCTGCCTTTTCATCCGAATGAGGGTTTTGAACATGTGATTCTTTTGCATTCAGCAAATTGTAAGCGATACCAAAAATAAAAATACCTCCGGCGATACGGAGTGCATGGATATCAATGCCAAACAATTTGAAAATGAGCCTGCCTGCCAAAAGAAAGGCAATCAAAATCATAAAAGACACAACAATCGCTTTTTTGGCCGTCTGGGCGCGTTCTTTTTCTGAGTAGCCTTCTGTTAAAGTGATGAAAAGAGGCACGTTTCCAATGGGATTTGAGACAGCAAATAATGACACAATGACATGAATCATAAAGGAAATCAACAGACACCCTCCTTTTTTCATAGTGTCTGCTAATCTGATGCGAATATTCCCTTGTTCTGTTAAAACCTGGTTTGTTTTAACCGATGATAATAGAGGTTTAACGAAAGGGGAATAGAACATGAAAAAAAACATCACGATCATTGTCCTGTCTGTGATCATCCTAGGTGCAACTGGCTGGATTGTGTGGCAGCAGCAGTCGCTCACCGCGGCAGAGAAAAAACACCAGCAAGAAATGAGAAAGAATGATGAGCAGCTGACACAATTAAAGTCAGAAGGAACGGATATGAAAGATGAAATGGATGGTCAAAAAAAGGAATTGTCCACCGTCACAAACAAGCTGAAGAAAGAAAAGAAGGCGCATCAAAAAGAAACCAAACAGCGTAAAGCGCTTGAGTTAAAAATAGATCAGCTTCAAAAAGAACTGGCATCAGCGAAAGCAACGGCTCAAGCGAATAAGCAGGCAGCACAAACGACTAGGAAAACAACTGTTAAGAAAGACCCAAATGTCACCCATCATCCTCCTTCTCAATGGGTGCAGGATCAATATGATTGGGGTGTTAAACAAGGGTATATCAAAGAATAGAGAGGATGAAATGATTTGATACAGATTCGGCCATTGTCTCATGATCAATCTGTCCCTATGGATCTTTTACTATTAGCTGACCCTTCAACTGAAAAAGTCCTTGCCTATGTACAATCTGGTTCTTGTTATGTTGCTTTTCATAAACAGGACATGATTGGTGTGTATGTTCTGACGCCTCTGTCTCAGCAGACAGTGGAAATCATGAATGTCGCCGTGAAGGAGTCATGGCAAGGTAGAGGAATTGGGAAGCAGCTGATCCGCCATGCTATTTCAGAAGCCAAGGCAGCTGGCTTTCATACAATTGAAATCGGCACAGGCAACTCTAGTATTCAGCAGCTCGCCCTTTATCAAAAATGCGGTTTTCGTATGGCGTCTATCGACCACGATTTCTTTCTGAAGCACTATGATGAACCGATTTATGAGAACGGTATTCAATGTATGGATATGGTGCGGTTGTCACTCGTTCTTCAAGCAGACTGACTTCATTCAGCCTGCTTTTTTTATGTTCTGCTCTTTTTCACTGCATGAATCACATATTGAATCAAGAAGTAGAGAGCGGCACCCGCTAAAAAACAGACCACGCACCCAAAGAGCGTTGCCTCTGAGCTGAATTGATACTGTTCAATTTTCATGATATAAAATGGCATACCAAATAGAGTTGGACTTGATTCAACATGATGAACCTCTAGCAGCATTAAAAATACTGGCGTCATAAACACAGCAAACACATAAAGCATCGCAAGCGTTAAACCGCTAGAAAACGAATGAAATACTTTAACCATTTAGTTCTCTCCTTTCATCTCTTTTAAACTGGCGATGATATTTTTCCCGTCTGGGCAAGCTGGATGCAGCATCACTGTATTTAATAAAGAAAAAAGCAGCAATGGATGCGTCAATGGATGCCTCCATATGAAGAAAAGCACACCCGAGCAGATCACTGGAAACACAGGACCTGCAAGTGCGACCATCATATTAAAACCCGGCCGTGAAAATTTCTCATGGACAATCGACACGTGCTTCCAATCGATCATCACCACATAATCAAAGATGGGTTTTTTTTCGATTTTGTTGCACACCATCACCATCAGGATATGTCCGAGTTCATGAATGAGCACAACGGCTATTAAGCAAAATAAAAGCGTCATCATCGCACAATCGGCCTCTTTAGCATGGCAGCATATATGAAGATGAAGAATGCGGCTGAACAAGCCATATAGGCAGTTGAGAGCAGCTGGATATTTGCTGAAAGCCACTGGACTAAAAGCATATCCAACATACTGAACACAGCAATCATCATCACGATCACAAACAGTTTATTAAAATCACTAATCTTCACGACAAACCCGACACATGCCGCCATGACAGTGATCAATAAAATGGACAAACTTGCCAAACCGTGCCCTTCACTTTCAACCCCAATCATGAAATAAGCAAGCCCGATATAGACAAAATAAATCAATATATTCATTGTGTAATAAAATAAAATTCTTGATAATAAATAGGCACCCTTTGATGTATTTAACATAAAAATGGCTCGCTGATGGAGATGATATTCCCTGCCAATCATCAGAGGAAGCATAATAAGGATCTCCTTTAAGGCAAACTGCACAATAAAAGCAAACAGCCAGCCAATCTCTTCCGGAGTAAAGATGAATGGGAGACCTATCGTGAAACAGACAAGAAACAGGAACAAAATACCTTGTTCTTTAAACACAGCTGATCGGCTAAAATAAACAAGCTCCTGCCGCAGATGTGTGAAAAATGAAGAATCCGATCTGATTTTTTGGTAAGAAAACGACTTCACCTCTACCTTTAGCTGCAAAAACATCCGATTGACATAACAAGCCGCCAAGCCCTTCAGCCAAAACCACCCTGCACATAGAAAGATCACCAGAAATACAAGATAGATAGACGGCCATACGTGAATCATCTCAACCGCTTTTTGAAAAAGGAGAAACACGAAAGCACCAAGCGTCACAAATCCGAGCGTTTGCAGCAGTAAATGCTCTTTTGTTTTTGATATAAAATGGCTCACACCAATGCGTATCAGCATCCAAGAAACAAGCGTATAGAGCGCCAATCCAAAGCAAGTGATCCCTACCACAATGATCCAATACAAAGATAGTGTAACGCCGCTAATGATCAGTCCTAATAGGATGGGTAAAAAAAGCAGACCAAGCATGATGAAACAAAACAGCACTGGAAAGAAATACACACAAAGGACAAATGAGACACTTTGCATCGCACTATTCAAAAAGAAAAACTGATACTCTTGACGCTTCATTTTATGACGGGAAAAGACAATACCTGCTCCCAAAAGCAGCAGGGTCATTTTCACAAATTGAAGGTATAAAGCAACTGGTTCGCTCTCCCCTACTTGCATAAAAAAACGCAGGCTCATGACAACGTATATGGCGTAGATCAGCAATAAAAAAACGGCTGCGGCGAGAAGCTGCAAAGGATATTTTTTGCCGAGCTGCTTGATTTTCGTTGTGAGCATGCCCCATTCTATTTTATGAAGAACGTGTCGTGTCCAAGTCATTGAGCAACCTCTCCACCTGCATATAGTAATCTTGATTCACTTCTTTATAAATATCCTCAAGTGCTTGATGAGGGAATGTTTTGTTTGTTTCTTGACGTGACATATCCAGCTTGATATCACCGTTTCTTAAGATCATGAGGTGATCATACAATGTCTCACCAAAGCCCAAATGATGGGTAGAAATGAGAATGCCTGCGCCTTGATCTCTCAGCTTCATGAGCACCTTTTTTAAGATGATCATCATATCTGGATCAAGTCCATTTGTAGGCTCGTCGAATACATAATAATCACAAGACCTAAGGAGCTGTGAAATGATTTGGGTTTTCTTTTGATTGCCATGAGACAGCTGGGCAATTGGCTGATCCATATAAGGTCTCAGCTCAAACAGATCGACGAAGGCCTCTTCTCGAGGTCCATTTCGTTTGTCTGGAAGCTGGAGTAAATGAAAATATTCTCTCGGCGTTAAATAATCAAACAAAGCATGATCATCAGGAATATAGGAAACATGTTCTTTCAAAAAGGAGATATGTGCTGAGGATTGAAAATTCAGCTGTTTACCATCTAAAGAGACAACACCCGTAAATGGTGTCAGGCCAAACATAGACTGAATCATCGTGGTTTTTCCTGCCCCATTATGCCCCAAAAGCAGAAGCATACGTCCTTTCTCTACATTTAACTGAATATCGCGGAGAGAAAAGGTGCGGCTATACGTTTTTTCTGTTAAGTGTAATGTCAGCATCATGTCCCTCCATTTATTTCAGATAGAACAGATGACCCCGCATCTGTTCTCACCATTTGTTAGAAGCCGCATTTGATTTTAATATACAGGCCTAAAAACTTGAACTCTCCTAAAAATTTCGAGCCTTTTCCAAATGTTTTGCATGCCCAAATCAAAGCGGCAGCTGTCACAATGCCTAAGATAGCGGCAAGGACATAAATCCAAAATGCATTTTTCTGTACGTTCTTAGAAGTTAGAATTCGTTGCTTCCTTTCATCATATGCCGCCAGTAGGTGAAGGACATACATGTACACACCTACTGGAAAACGAAGGCTAAAAGGATTCAGCATCTCATCACCCCCTAATATATGTAAAATGATACCACCCCCTTGCAAATAGCATAAGTTCAATTCAGATCATATTTTTAGAAGAGTTTTCATGATTTAATGCTTATAAATCGTCAAGCTCATCGTTTCGCCTCTGACTGAAGGATGATTTTTTACAAAAATAGGATATGACAAAGGAAGCAGAGCCTATTCGCTTGAGCCAGCTTTGCGTCTTTATTTCAACATAAAAAAAGCGCTGCGATACGCTCTTTTCAAAAGAGCGCACGCAGCGCGTTACTTTACATTACTTATTCAAGTTGTAGAATGTAGCAATGCCGTGGTATTGAGCTGTTTCAGCCAATTGATCTTCGATGCGAAGTAATTGGTTGTATTTCGCCACACGGTCCGTACGAGACGGAGCACCTGTTTTGATTTGTCCAGCGTTTGTTGCAACTGCAATGTCTGCAATTGTGCTGTCTTCTGTTTCACCAGAACGGTGAGAGATAACAGCTGTATAGCCTGCACGTTTCGCCATTTCGATTGCATCAAATGTTTCAGTTAATGTACCGATTTGGTTTACTTTGATGAGGATTGAGTTACCAACGCCGTTTTTGATTCCTTCAGAAAGCTTCTTCGTATTTGTTACGAACAAGTCGTCTCCTACTAGCTGAACCTTGCTACCAAGACGCTCAGTTAATAGTTTGTGACCTTCCCAGTCGTTTTCATCAAGACCGTCTTCGATTGAGATGATTGGGTATTTCGATACCATATCTTCATACCAGTCAACCATTTCAGCAGATGTTTTCACAACACCTTCGCCTGATAAATGATATTTACCGTCTTCTTTGTTATAGAACTCAGAAGATGCAGCATCCATCGCAAGTTTCACTTCTTCACCTGGTTTGAAACCAGCTTTTTCAATCGCTTCTACGATTGTTTGAAGTGCTTCTTCGTTAGAACCAAGGTTTGGAGCGAATCCACCTTCGTCACCTACAGCTGTGTTTAAGCCTTTTGCGCTTAATACAGATTTCAGGCTATGGAAGATTTGAGCGCCCATGCGAAGTGCTTCACGGAAGTTTGGAGCACCTACAGGCATAATCATGAATTCTTGAATGTCTACGTTGTTATCCGCATGCTCTCCGCCGTTGACGATATTCATCATCGGTACTGGAAGCGTTTTGGAGTTGAATCCACCAAGGTATTGGTAAAGTGGAATTTGTAAGAAATCAGCAGCCGCACGTGCTACAGCGATAGATACGCCAAGGATTGCGTTTGCGCCTAATTTCCCTTTGTTTTCAGTTCCGTCAAGCTCGATTAACATTTTGTCAATTGCTACTTGTTCAGTGACATCAAAGCCTAAAAGCTCTGGTGCAATGATTTCATTTACGTTGTTTACAGCTGTTAGAACACCTTTTCCAAGGTAACGGTCTTTGTCTCCGTCACGTAGTTCTACTGCTTCATATTCACCAGTAGAAGCACCACTTGGTACTAGTGCACGGCCAAAGCCGCCAGATTCTGTGTAAACTTCTACTTCAACTGTTGGGTTACCGCGAGAGTCTAATACTTCGCGTGCATATACGTCAACAATGTATGGCATCGTTATTTCTCTCCTTTTGAATCAATTTGTTATTTTTGAATCAATGATGTTCCTGTCATCTCTTTTGGTTTTTCAAGTCCAAGTAAGTCTAAAAGCGTTGGAGATAGATCAGCTAAAATGCCGCCTTCTCTAAGCGTCGCACCTTTTTTCGTTACGATGACTGGCACAGGATTCGTTGTATGTGCAGTATGCGGCTTTCCTTCTTCGGTAATGAGCACGTCTGCGTTACCGTGGTCTGCCGTGATGATGGCGTGTCCGCCTTTTGCAAGGATTGCGTCGACTACAGCTCCTAAGCACTCATCTACTGCTTCAATGGCTTTGATTGTTGGCTCAAGCATTCCTGAATGCCCCACCATATCTGGGTTAGCAAAGTTCAGAATGATCGCATCATGCTTATCCGCATTGATGTCTGCAACAAGCGCATCCTTTACCTCATAAGCGCTCATTTCTGGCTTGAGGTCATAGGTTGCGACATCTGGTGAATTGATTAAGATGCGGTCTTCTCCAGGAAATTCTTCTTCACGTCCACCACTCATAAAGAACGTCACGTGAGGATATTTCTCTGTTTCAGCAATCCGCAGCTGCTTCAATCCATTTTGAGAAAGTACTTCTCCTACTGTGTTATCCAAATTCACTGGTTTGAAAGCCACATAGCCATCTACCGTTTCACTGAAGTGTGTAAAGCAGACGAAGTGTAAATCCTTCGGATGTGCTTCCCCGCGGTCAAACGAGCGGAAATCTTCATTTGTGAATGTGTTTGAAATTTGAATCGCACGGTCTGGACGGAAGTTATAGAAAATCACAGAGTCGCCGTCGTTTACTTTTGCAACCGGCTCACCATTTTCTCTCGTAATGACAGATGGAATAACAAACTCATCGTAGATTCCATTTTCATAGGAGTCATCAACGACATCATAGATGTTTTGATAACTTGGGCCTTCACCATACGCCATCGCGCGATATGCTTTCTCCACACGATCCCAGCGCTTGTCACGGTCCATTGAGTAATAGCGTCCAGAAAGTGTTGCGACTTCTCCGACACCGATTTCTTTGATTTGTTCTTCAAGCTGTTTTAAGTACACTTTCGCTGTCTTCTGACCAACATCACGTCCGTCTAAGAAGCCGTGAATGTATACTTTTGTTAAGCCTTCTTTTTTCGCTAGTTTCAGCAAGGCAAAAAGATGCTGGATGTGGCTGTGCACACCGCCGTCTGACAAGAGACCGAATAAATGAAGCGCCTTGTCATTTTCTTTTGCATAAGTCATTGCATCTAGGAACGTTTCGTTTTTCTCAAATTCCCCATCACGAATGGCCACATTCACTCTTGTTAAGCTTTGGTACACGATGCGTCCTGCACCGATGTTCAAATGCCCAACTTCAGAGTTCCCCATTTGACCTTCTGGGAGGCCCACTGCCTCACCTGAAGCCGTTAAGGTTTGATGCGGGAATTCGTTCCAGTAGCGGTCGAAGTTCGGTTTCTTTGCTTGGGCAACAGCGTTACCGACTGTTTCGCCTCTTAAACCGAATCCATCTAAGATGATTAATGCAGCTGGTTTCTTACTCATATTGACCTTCCTCCAATAATTGAACGAAAGACTGAGGTTCTAAGCTTGCGCCGCCTACCAAAGCACCGTCAATATCGGATTCTGCCATATATTCTTTAATATTCGCAGGTTTCACGCTTCCGCCATATTGAATGCGAAGGCTGTCTGCCGCTTCTTGACCAAATTCGCTTGCAACCGTTTGGCGAATGTGCGCACAAACATCGTTTGCATCTTTTGCTGTAGAAGATTTACCTGTACCGATCGCCCAGATTGGCTCATAGGCAATGACAGATTCAGCGACTTGCTGCTTCGTTAAACCAGCTAGTGCTTTCTTCACTTGATCAGCGACAAGTTCGTTTGTTTTGCCTGCTTCACGCTCTTCAAGCGTTTCACCTACACAGATGATTGGAACGATGCCATGCTTGAATGCAGCATGTGCTTTTTTGTTCACTGTTTCATCTGTTTCAGCGAAGAATTCGCGGCGCTCTGAATGACCGATCACTGAGTAGCCGATGCCAAGATCTTTAAGCGCAGCAGGGCTGATTTCACCAGTGAATGCACCGTTTTCTTCAAAGTGCATGTTTTGCGCACCAATTTTAAGGTCTGTTCCGTTAGAAAGGCTGTTCAGCTTTTCAAGGAAAAGGGCTGGTGCACAGACAATAGATTCCACTTTGTCAGGAGATGGAATAGATGACTTGACTTCTTCAACGAAACTTACAGCTTCGCCAAGTGTTTTGTTCATCTTCCAGTTCCCAGCTATAATTGGTTTTCTCATGATTGACACTTCCTTATAGCAGTTTTGGTCTTATTTATCGTTTAATGCAGTCACACCTGGAAGTTCTTTGCCTTCCATAAATTCAAGTGAAGCGCCGCCACCTGTAGAAATATGGCTCATCTGATCGGCAAGACCAAATTTCTCAACAGCTGCTGCTGAATCTCCACCGCCAATGACAGAATATGTATCTTTTGCTTCTGCCAGTGCTTCTGCGATTGCTTTTGTTCCTTTAGCGAATGCATCGATTTCAAATACACCCATTGGTCCGTTCCAGACAACAAGTTTGCTGTTTTTAATGACATCAGCATACTTCTCTCTTGTCTCTGTTCCAATATCAAGTGCTTCTAGATCACTTGGAATTTCAGAGATTGGCACAATGCTTGTATTCGCATCATTTGAAAAGTCGTCGGCTACCAGAACATCTGTTGGAATCAGGAAGTTCACGCCTTTTTCTTTTGCACGGTCCATAAAGGATTTCGCTAAATCTACTTTGTCTTCTTCTAATAGAGATTTTCCTACTTCGTGGCCAAGTGCTTTGACAAATGTATAAGCAAGTCCGCCGCCGATGATCAGGTTGTCCACTTTATCAAGAAGACTTTCAATTACACCGATTTTATCCTTTACTTTTGCGCCACCGATAATCGCTGTAAATGGGCGATCAGGGTTTGAAATGGCTTTTCCTAGAACCTCAAGCTCTTTTTGCATGAGGAAGCCTGAAACAGCCGGAAGATACGCTGCAATACCAGCTGTGGATGCATGTGCACGGTGTGCAGCACCGAACGCATCATTGACATACACATCGGCTAAATCAGCAAACGCTTTTGATAATTCAGGATCGTTCTTTTCTTCACCAGGATAGAAACGAACGTTCTCAAGCACTAGCACATCTCCTTCTTTTAAGTCAGAGATTTGCTTTTTCACGTTGTCGCCGTAAGCTTCATCTGCTTTTTTCACTTCTTGTCCAAGAAGCTCTTGCAGACGTTTTGCTACAGGTGTCAGACGCAGTTCTTCAGTAACTTGACCTTTCGGACGACCCAAATGACTAGCTAGTAGTACCTTTGCGCCTTGTCCTGTTAAATACTCAATCGTTGGTAATGCTGCGCGAATACGAGTATCATCCGTCACTTTTCCGTCCTTCATTGGAACGTTAAAATCTACGCGGCAGAACACAACTTTACCTTTTACGTCAATGTCTTTTACTGATTTCTTATTCATGCTCGTCAGGAGATCCTCCTTTATTCTGGTTTCCTTACGCATTGGACAAGTCTCTCTTTATCCTTTTCCCATTTTGCCCTCATCAAAACGAGAAATCGTGCAGAACGGATAAATACAGAGAAAAAGGGAAAGGGATGCTTCCCCTTCCCTTGTCCGTCTTCATTATATCGTGTCTCTAGGAAAGAACCAAGTGAGTTCCTTCAGTGTGAGAAATTAAAGACCTTGTTTTGCAATGTAAGCTGCAAGGTCAACAACGCGGTGAGAATATCCACTCTCGTTATCGTACCAAGAAATGACTTTCACCATGCTGCCTTCCATTACCATTGTAGAAAGAGCATCGATTGTTGAAGAGTTTGCATTACCATTGTAGTCACCAGATACTAATGGCTCTTCGCTGTAGCCAAGGATTCCTTTAAGTTCTCCTTCAGCCGCTTCTTTAAGTGCTGCATTTACGTCTTCAGCTGTCACATCTTGATTTAATTCAGCAACAAGATCAACTAAAGAAACGTTAGGTGTTGGAACACGCATAGCGCCACCGTTTAATTTACCTTTAAGTTCAGGCAATACAAGTGAAACAGCTTTCGCAGCACCTGTAGAAGTTGGGATGATGTTTTCCGCAGCTGCACGAGCACGACGGTAGTCTTTATGCGGAAGATCAAGAATTTGTTGGTCATTTGTGTATGAGTGAACAGTTGTCATCATACCGCGTTTGATACCAAATTTATCGTTAAGTACTTTTGCAAATGGAGCTAAGCAGTTTGTTGTACAAGATGCATTAGAGATGACATCGTGGCTAGCTGCATCGTATTTGTCTTCGTTTACACCCATAACGATTGTGATATCTTCTTCGTTAGCAGGAGCAGAGATGATGACTTTTTTAGCGCCAGCTTCTAAGTGTTTAGCAGCGTCTGCACGTTTTGTGAAGAATCCAGTAGATTCAACAACGATTTCTACGCCTTGTTTACCCCAGCTTAATTTCGCAGGGTCACGCTCAGCTGATACTTCGATTGTTTTACCGTTCACTACTAAGTTCGTACCGTCTACAGAAACCTCTGCATCTAGTTTTCCGTGAACAGAGTCATATTGTAAAAGGTGTGCAAGCATGTTAGCGTCTGTTAGATCGTTAACCGCTACTACCTCAACTTCAGGATTGTTTAATGCTGCACGAAATACGTTACGTCCAATACGTCCAAATCCGTTAATACCGACTTTTACTGCCATGATGTTTCCTCCTTTTATAGGTCACAATGTTTTATATTGAGGGATCGATTGACTCCCTTAATAACTCTTTTGCGGCTCCTTCGTCTGTGACGAGAACCGTTCGGCGGGGTTTTTTGAAATAAGCTTCAATGGCCCCAGCCTTTGATGATCCACCAGCAACAGCAATGATGTGTGGAATGCTTTCTAAATCATCTAGCTGCATGCCGACGGAGTGCACTTTGTGGACGACCTCGCCATCACGATTAAAGTAATAGCCAAAAGCCTCTGTCACTGCGTCATGCTCATCAATCTTTTTTAAATCTTCAGCGGGTGTGTTTCGTCTCATCGCCATTGTTTTTGCTTCACCGATTCCATGAATGAGCATCGTGGATGATTTAATTGTTTGAAGCACTTCTTTGACGGACGGCTCTTCAATAATGGAAGAGTATGCACCTTCTGACAGCTGTCCTGGAACAAACAGCAGTTTGTAAGTACCGGAAGCTTTTTCAGCCATGTGGGCACAAATGGTGTTTGCCTGATTTTTTACATTCTCCCCAAGACCGCCTCTCGCAGGGACAAACATCATGTCTCTGTTTTTGGCATCAGGGGTCATCATTTCGGCAACAGCTTCCATCGTCGTTCCGCCAGTGACGGCGACGATATTATTTCCAGTAAACCTTTTTTTCATACATTGAACAGCAGCTCTTCCCATTTCTTGCTTCACCCACGGGGATTCATCGCTGTCACCAGAAACGATGATGACTTCTTCCAGGCCTAATTTCCTCTTTAATGTATTTTCCAAAAAGGTTAAACCTAAAACGTCCTTCATCATTCCTTCAAGCATTTCAAGCAAAGCATGACCTTCAGTCGTCAGCATCATACCGCTCGTTTTGACATCCAGCAGATTTTGTTCCTTTAAGAACTGAACCTCAGCTCTTAAGATACGTTCACTCAGACCAAGACTTGTCGCAAGACTTCTGCGACCAATTGGTTCAGCTAATCTGATGTACTGCAAAATGTCGTAGCGCTTTTGCATAACTGTGAGAAGATCTGGTAATAATTTTTTTTGAGCTTCCAATAAACGATTCATGGCTAACGACCCTTTCTTTTCACGTTGGACTAAAAACGTCCCACTGTGACAAAAAACGTCCCGCCACAGCCAAAAAAAATCAATCCCTGCTTTCTTTATCTATTTTAACAGGATAATCTTGCATTTTCAACTCTTACAAACACATTCAGACAAAAAATAGACACATTTTGACCGATAACCTGCTTGTCATCTAGCTTTCCGCCATTTTATTTTTTTCAAACTATTTATTTTCTTCTATATTGAATGCATTTGTCTTTGAAAAGGTGCAGGCGGTCAAAAGCCGCCTGCTTATGTTTTCGGTATCGTTTCTTTCTCTTCATTAAATCGTTTCGCATCTTCCTTCGGTTTAATCTTGAGGTAGTAAATGATGTAGCAGGCGGCCATAAATGGAACTCCGCAATAAAGACCAATCCGCTGATCCTCAATAAAGAATAAACTGATAAGAACAATGCCAAATGCGATAAAGCCTGCTAATGGCACAAATGGATAAAAAGGCGTTCGGAAGACAAGATCCTTTACATCTCCGCCCTCTTTTATGAATTGTCTCCTAAAGAAGTATTGGGATAAACAAATCGACATCCAAACCACGACAAGCACCATACCCGAAATGGATATGAGCCAGACATATACCGTTTTTGGTGCTACAACACTCGTGAGCAGTGATAGAGCGGATACACCCATTGTCACCAATAAGGCATTGATCGGGATTTTACGCTTGGATAATTTTTTCGTGAAAACAGGTCCTTTCCCGTCTTTTGAAAGCGCCCAAAGCATACGTGATGATGCATATAATCCAGAGTTCGCTACAGATAAAACGGCTGTAATGATAATAAAATTCATGATATCTGCAGCGTATGGTATACCGACCTTGTCCAACACCACAACAAACGGACTATCCACTGCGCCGGCGGTCTGCCATGGAAGAAGTGCTGCAAGAACCGCAATCGATAAAACAAAAAAGACCATCGTCCGCCAAATAATATTCCGAATAGAGCGTGGGAGTGTTTTTTCTGGACTTTCACTCTCCCCTGCTGCAATCCCTACAAGCTCTGTTCCTTGAAAGGAGAAATTGACTGTGACCATGGTTAATAAAATCGCAAAAAGACCATTAGGAAAAAGTCCGCCATGATCCGTCAAATGACGAAATAGAGGGGCAGGTTCCCCACCTTTCAAGTGAATCATTCCGAAAATTGCGCCAATTCCAATGATAATAAACAATAAGATCGCAGCCACCTTGATGGCCGAAAACCAAAACTCTGTTTCAGCGAAACTGCGTGCCGAGATGGCATTAATAGCAAATAAGATGACGCTAAAGGCAAGACACCAAAGCCAAACTGGGATATCAGGAAACCATCTTTGGAGTAGAATACCTGCTGATGTAAACTCAAGTCCAATCGTACACGCCCAGCTAAACCAATAGAGCCAGCCAATCATAAAGCCCGTGGATGGACCAATATACTTCGTGGCATACTCTTGAAAAGAACCGGCTGTCGGCATCGCCACTGCTAATTCACCAAGACAGAGCATCACCAAATACATGAGCAACCCGCCAATGATAAACGAAAGAATGGCTCCCCCTGGGCCTGCCTGATGAATAATGAGTCCTGATCCAAGGAAAAGGCCTGTTCCGATAACCCCACCTAAGGCAATCATAAAGAGATGTCTGCTTTTCATGGAACGCTCTAGTTCATTATGCTGTTCTGGCTTCAAATCCGTTTCCCCACTTTCACTCTTCTATTCATCAACCTTTGACAAAATTCGCCGTTCATTGAAAGAGAAAGGGAGAATTATAAGGCTTCTCCCTTGATCATTTATGCTTGAAATAACGCTTGGATATGAGCAATTGCCCAATCCAAGTCTTCTTTTGAAATGGTAAGCGGCGGTGCAAATCGAATTACTGTCTCATGGGTTTCTTTGCATAACAGCCCCGCTTGCTTGAGTTTCTCACAATAAGGTCTAGCTGCCTCAGCCAGTTCCATCCCAATAAATAGTCCACGCCCGCGGACTTCCTTAATGACAGGACTTTGAATGCGTGACAGTTTGTCTTTGAAATATTGCCCTAGCTCCAATGAGCGCTCGGCAAGCTTCTCGTCGATTAACACATCTAGTGCAGCAAGTGATACTGCGCACGCAAGAGGATTCCCGCCGAAGGTAGACCCGTGAGACCCTGGATTAAATACACCTAAAATATCACGGTTTGCTACAACACATGAGATCGGGAATACCCCACCGCCAAGTGCTTTACCAAGAATCAGCATATCCGGCTCAATATCTTCCCAGTCGCATGCAAACATCTTACCGGTCCGCGCTAATCCCACTTGAATTTCATCTGCGATCAATAACACATGTTCCTTCTCACAGATCGCTTTTGCCTCTTTTATAAAGCCCTCAGGCGGCATGACAATGCCCGCTTCTCCTTGAATCGGTTCAAAGAGAAAAGCCGCTGTTTGCGGAGTGATTGCTTCGCGTAACGCCTCAATATCTCCATAAGGGATGAGCTTTATGCCTGGAAGCATCGGACCGAAACCTCTTTGATATTCTGCTTCCGAAGAAAGTGACACAGCCGTCATTGTACGACCATGAAAATTCCCGGTACATGCAATGATTTCTGCCCGATTCTCTTCGATTCCCTTGACATCATAGCCCCATCGTCTCGCTGCCTTTATCGCCGTTTCCACAGCCTCGGCACCCGTATTCATCGGCAATGCCATCTCTTTATTCGTTAATTTGCAGATCTTCTCATACCATGGGCCAAGCTGATCATTATGGAAGGCCCTTGATGTGAGTGTCACGCGGTCAGCTTGTGTTTTAAGCGCTTCAATAATGCGGGGATGGCGATGTCCTTGGTTCACTGCAGAATATGCACTGAGCATATCCATGTAGCGGTTGCCCTCAGGATCAGTCACCCACACTCCCTCAGCCTCTGAAATCACAATTGGCAACGGATGATAGTTCGCCGCACCGTATTGTTCTGTTTGATGAATCAATGCTTTTGTCTGTGTCATCGTGTATTCCTCCTTCTATAAGCTTGCCTCTTTTGATTGGGTTCATCTTCACTCTTATGTTATGCAAGGATCATGCCAACTTAGTGATCGCTCTGTGCCTAGGATTGCGCTCATCTTTAACGCAAAATAATTTTGCATATGCAAAACTATTTAGAGGAAACCGCAAAATTTTTCATGTAAAATAGAGGTAATGTCTGGAGGTGGCGCAAGTGAAAAAAGATCAGCATACCGCAAAGCTCGAAAATGAGATTGATCTATATAAACAAATGCTCGATTTAATTGATGTTGGGGTTCACGCCATTGATGAAAATGGCAATACCATTGTTTATAACAAAAAAATGATGGAGATCGAATCTTTAAAACGTTCTGATGTCCTTTATAAAAATGTCTTAGACCTCTTTGTGTTTCAGGATGAGATGCACAGTACACTTGTCCAAGCGCTGCGAACCGGGAAACAGACGGTTCATGCAAAGCAGACGTATCACAACTACAATGGAAAAGAAATCACAACGATTAACCATACATACCCGCTCGTACGAGACGGTTTGATTCAAGGAGCGGTTGAAATTTCGAATGATGTCACGAAACTGGAACGGCTCATTCATCACAATATGAAGAAAAAAGGAAACACACGCTTTACATTTGATTCAATCATTGGAGAGAGTCCTGTCTTTTTAGAAGTGATTGAACATGCGAAACGAGCCACACGTACCTCATCTTATGTGCTGATTGTTGGTGAGACAGGCACGGGGAAAGAGCTATTTGCACAAAGCATTCATAATGGCAGCAGCCGTTCATCTGGACCATTTATTACGCAGAATTGTGCAGCACTGCCTGATAACCTCATTGAAAGTCTGCTATTTGGAACACAAAAAGGGGCTTTTACAGGGGCAACAGATCAGCCCGGTCTATTCGAACAAGCACAAGGAGGTACACTGCTTTTAGATGAGATCAACTCATTACACCCGGCTCTTCAAGCAAAACTATTGCGCGTCTTGCAAGAGAAACGTGTAAGAAGGTTAGGCAGTACAAAGGAAATCGCCATTGATGTGAGAGTGATTGCGAATATGAATGAGGACCCTGTGGATGCGATCGCAGGTGGACGGATGCGAAAGGATTTATTTTACCGGCTTGGCATTGTCACCTTGTTTATCCCGCCACTCTCTGAGCGAAAAGAAGACATCCCCACATTTGTCATGCATTTTATTCAAAAATATAATGAACTGTTTCAAATGAATGTGAAGGCGGCTGATGAAGAGGTACTTGCCCTGTTCCAAACTTATCATTGGCCAGGTAATGTAAGAGAACTGGAGCATGTGATTGAGGCTGGAATGAATATGATGATGGACGAAACATCCTTAAGCTTGCATCACCTTCCTTACCATTTCCGATTCAAGCAAGGAGAAGGTCATCCTAGTGAACACATGCAGATGAGTCCGCTTAATCTAGCAGCTGCAGCTGATACGTTTGTCTACACGAGCTCAGATCATACAACTGATTTCCAAACCCAAATGGAACGATTTGAAAAACAATACATCGTCCATTACTTAAATAAAATGGACGACAATATTTCACAGACTGCAAAGATATTGGGCATGAGCAGGCAAAGTCTGCAATATCGAATGAAAAAATTGCATATTTCTCTTCAATAATAGAGCTGTGCCCTTATGCGGCACAGCTTAGATTGTTGACAAAGGGCTAAAATGACCTTTATTTTAGCCCTTTGTCTTCTTTTCAGCGTGATAGAAAACCTTTGCAGTCTAGGAAGGACGAGCACTGGCACGGAGCGAATTTGACATTCGTGAGTACCAGCGCGCAGGACTGACAAAGAATGCGAGGGTTTGTCTACACGCTGAGCTGTGCCGCTTTTCGGCACAGCTTATTGTATATCTGGCTTTCCTTCCTGTTCTTGCAGCACATCACCAAGAAGTTGTTCTACTTTTTCCAAATGTGTGAGCATCGCCCGCTCTGCTTCTTCTGGCTGTTTGTCCATGATAGCTTGATAAATTCGTTCATGGTCCTTGTAAAGCTGATGGATGGACGCTTTTCTTGAGAATAACACGACTTTTCTTGTTTCTCGCATCGTTTCCATTAACAAGGTTGAGACCTGATTCATTAACGCCGCTAGTAAATGATTCTTTGAGGCTTTGGCGATGGCAAGATGAAATGTGAGGTCTGCCTCCTCACCAATTTCTTTATGCGCTTCTGCACGCTTCATTTGTTCTAGTGCCTCCTGCAGTCGATGGAGGTCATCGTCTGTCCGCAGCAATGCTGCCTTTTTGACAGCACCTGATTCAATGATTGATCTCACTTCAAGAAGCTGTGCGATATCCTGCTGCTTCATCAAAAAAGCAGGAGATAAACAAAATGTGAGCTGCTCAGGATCGAACTGCTTCACATATGTGCCTTCTCCTTGCTTCATCTCTATTAATCCGATCGCTTTCAGAGCGGACAGCGCCTCTCTCACAGCGGAACGGCTGACTTGAAAGTTTTCAGAAAGTGCTTGAACCGAGTCTAATTTTTCGCCCGGAAGAAGCTCCCCCGTTCGAATGGATTCGATTAATGCATCCGCAATTTCTTCATATATTTTTTTCGTTTTGATTTGTTTATATTTCAATTGGTCTCACCTCATCACTGTTGTCTACCCTATCGGCTCATGCCCTATCTTATACTTTACCCCAAAATTCAGATCACACGTCTTCCCTTTTTTCAATTCTCAAGAAATCTTCTATCACTCTTCCACTCATCAAAAAAGAAGCACATGCCATTGTTTCTGGCATGTGCTTCTTTTTAATCATATCGCTTCCGCAGCGTGGAAGACGGAAGGTTCATTTGTTCACGATATTTGGCAATGGTTCTGCGAGAGACACGGATACCAAAGGTTTGCTGAAGCTGCGTCATGATTTGCTGATCCGAATACGGTTTTTTCTTATTTTCTGATTGAATCAGCTCCGCAATGTGGGTCTTCACTGTGTAGCTGGATGCTTCTTCTAGCGAATGCCCTTCTAGTTTCGCTTGGAAAAACTGCTTCATTTCCATTAATCCGTAAGGGGTCTGCACCATTTTCCCTTTGACTGTTCGACTCACTGTCGACTCATGCACTTGTAATATATCTGCAACCCGCTTCATCGTAAGCGGTTTCATTTTATGCTTCCCGGTCAGGAAAAAATCAGTCTGTTGTAAGATAATCTCACGAACGACATTTGTCATCGTTTGTTTTCTTTGCTTAAGCGCTTGAACAAGCCAATTGTACTGCTGCTGCTTTTCCTTTAAATACGTGTATGCTTCATGCCGCTTTTGATCTTGAATCATGGCGAAATACCCTTCATTCATTTCAATGTCCGGAAAAGCACGCTGGTTCAGCTCGAATGTGATGTGACCTCCCGCAGCTGTAATCAACACATCTGGTTCTATATACACATCCTCTTCTTCATAAGAGAAAAGAAGGCCTGGTCTTGGTTCGAGAAGCGACACCTCATCTTGTATGGCTTGCAGGGTTTTCAACGGCATACCTGTTTTAGCTGCGATTTCCTTCCAAGCCTTCCTTGCGAAAAGAAAGAAATGCCCTTCGATGATCAGCTCTGCTTCATACCAGCGATCCTTTTTTCGTCTAAGCTGGAGCAGGATGCATTCTTGCAATGATCTAGCGCCTATACCGGCAGGATCTAATGATTGAAGCTGATGAAGAACGGCTTCTACTTCTTCTGCCGAAGCCCCTAGAGCAGTGGCCATTTGGTCAATCGGTTCATTTAAATAGCCATTGGAATCAATGGACTCAATCATAAATTGAAAAATCCTTTGATTCTTTTCATTTAAATTCAAATCAATGGCCTGTCTCTTTAAATACATTTGCAGGCTTTCTTTTTGATGCGTACGATACGGCTCTGTCATTCGATCTTGCGTTCTTTTATGATAAACTGGTTGATAGCTGTCCGTGTCTTTCCGCTCAATCAGAGGGTTCTCAAGCGCTAACTGATCAAGATACTCACCCAGCTCTGCACAATTCAATTGCAGCAGCGTAATCGCCTGCCTGAGTTCTTGTGTGAGTACCTGCTTTAATACTAGTTCTTGTTGCAGTTTAAGGCTCATTGTCTCCCCTCCCTCTCATCATTTTACATGAAGATTGACGGACCGTATATACGAAATAGGAGTGATGTCCATGTCTGAACTTTTTTCCGTTCCATACTTTATTGATAACTTAAAACAGCACATTGCCATGAATCAACATGAAGACAAGATTCATGCCATGAACGCTTATTATCGTTCGGTGGTTTCTACACTTGTGCAGGATCAATTGACGAAAAATGCTGTTGTCTTGAAGCGAATTCAGCATCTCGATGAAGCGTACCAAAAGGTGAAAAAAGAAAGCGAATAAATGGACGACAAACAACACCCTTTCTCATGATTGCAAAGGGTGTTTTTCATGCAGGAAAAGCTTTTGATCCAGCTTCGATTTGTACATCATCAAAAAGCCGGACCGACCTACAGTATAAATGATAAAGGCAAACCATAGTCCGTGATTGTGCCATATCGGAATGACTGCCGCCTGAACAGCCACAAACAAAATCATCGCAAACAGCATTGAATTCCTAACAGGAGCAATTTCTGTCGCACCTGTGAATACACCGTAAATCACCAAACCAAAGCAAGCAGCAAACGGATAAAGAACGAGCCAATCGGCATATTGCAGTGTCACATCAAGAAGCTGAGGCAAATTTGTAAACAGGCTCAAAATCGGTACTTTAAAGAAAAAGTAACCTGCCGCAATGACACATGCCATCACAACTGCCCATTGTCTCGAAAGGGTTAAAGTTTTATCATAAAGCGCTCGGTCGTTCGCACCTACTGATTTACCGACAAGGATGCTGGACGCATTGGCAAATCCATCGAACAAATAGGCCATGATGTAGTGAATTTGAAATAAAATGGCATTCGCTGCCAATTGCTCCGTTCCGAAAGACGCTCCCTTTGCTGTAAACATGTTGATCACGACAAGCAGACAGATCGTTCGGATAAACAAGTCTTTATTCACATGAAACATTTTCTTTACTGCACGTGTGTCCATCACCTGCTGGATAGACGGCATCCGAAAACCGTTTGACGTATGCTTCAAGATGATCCAGGCCCCTAACACAAAAGCAGTGAGTTCAGAGATCAATGTCGCCGCTGCCACACCTTTGACGGCAAAAGAAAACGCATGAACTAAGATCAATGCCAAGATCATATTCATGACATTGATCAAAATTTGTAAAGAAAGAGCTTCTTTCATTTTTGCCATCCCCATCAGCCAGCCAAGTATGACGTAATTCATCAAGGTAAATGGCGCTCCCCAGATCCGAATATGAAAATAATCCGCTGCATATTCACGCACATCAGCAGCAGGAGAGATGATCCATAATGCGGATTGAATAATGGGCCATTGAAGAGCAATAAAACAAAGCCCGACGATAATAGCCAGCAAAAAAGGCCTTAGAAAAGCAAGAACACCCTGCTCCTCGTTCTGCGCTCCGTTTGCTTGGGCGGCAAAAGCAGATGTACTTACCCGCAGAAAACCAAACAGCCAGTACAATGTACTAAAAATGAGACTGCCGACTGCGACGCCCCCTATATAAGCGGGATTGGCAAGCTGTCCAACAACTGCTGTATCGACAGCACCGAGTAATGGCGTGGTCATCGTTGAAATGGTTAAAGGGATCGCCAAAGCTAAATATGCTCGATGGTTCATCGATGCCACCTGCCTTTCATGAAAAATAGCCTCTCCTAAAAGAGGCATTGAGGGAATGAAAAAGTTAACGAAGCGGCCTGCCAATCGTTCGGGACAAAGGGTGACTGGCGAGCGTTGCCTCCTTCATTTTCAGCACAGCTTCGTGCTCTGATATAAAGAAATCATCCTTCGATTGAAACTGAGCCACAAGTTCACCTTGATCAAGAATCGCTAATTGATCACTTAAATGATAGGCCGCTGTCAAATCATGTGTGATAAATAAGTATGCAAGCTTCAGCTCTTTCTTTAATTCGACTAACAAATCTAAAATGACAGCCTGCGTAACCATATCTAAGCTACTGACTGATTCATCCAGCACAATGAGCTTTGGCTGAAGCACCAGTGCTCTGGCGATGTTGATCCGCTGTAGCTGGCCGCCGCTAAATTGGTATGGGTACTTGGACAAATCCTGCTCACTGAGCCCTACTCTTTCTAACCAGTGAATGAGTATATGCTGACGTTTTTTTCGGGTCATTGGTTCATAGTTTTCAAGCGGCTCAGATAAGATTTGTTCCACTGTCCACCTTGGATTCACCGCTGAATATGAATCTTGAAATACCGCTTGTACATGTCGGCGGAAATGCTGATGTGTCCGCTGATCTGCACGAATGATATCCTGACCTTCAAACAGAACTTGTCCGCTACTCGGCTTCTCTAGTCCAAGGATGATGCGGCCGAGTGTACTTTTCCCTGCACCACTTTGACCTAATAACCCAAGACAAGTGCCTTCTTCAATGGTCAAATGAACGTTTTTCAGGACAGGGGTTCTCCCTTTTGTCCTCATCAGAAACGATCGGTTGCCATAGGAATGACTCACTGCTTTCACTTCTATTAAATGCAACGGTCTTCTCACCTCAAATCGGGCAAACAGCTGGAATGGATGGACGAGCTGCTAAAAGTTTCTTTGTATAATCATGCTTTGGGTGTTCAAAAAGCTCAAGAACTTCAGCCTTTTCAACGATTTTTCCTTGTTTCATCACCACGACCACGTCTGCCATTTCTGCAATCACACTAAGATCGTGGGTAATGAGCAAGATCGCCGTTCCGTATTCATGACGAATTTTATTCAAGTGCTCAAGCACCAGCTTCTGATTGTGTACATCTAATGCGGTTGTCGGTTCATCTGCGATGATCAGAGGCGGATGCATACAGGCAGCCATAGCAATCATGACACGCTGGAGCATCCCCCCGCTTAATTCAAAAGGGTACTTACTCAGTAATTGATCTGGATGCGGCAGGTTCATTTTCTCTAAGGCTTCAATTGCCTGGACCCGAGCCTTCCTTTTACTGACAGATGTATGCCGGCGGATTGTTTCAATCAATTGATGTCCAATTGTCCATACAGGCGTAAAGCTATTCATTGGATTTTGCATAATATATGAGAGATCTTTGCCACGAATAGACCGCATATGCTGTTCACTCAAACCGATCAATTCTCGACCTTGTAGAGTGATACTGCCAGTCACTTCCGTTGTTTTTCGATCAAGCATGTTTAAGATCGACATACTTGTCACCGTTTTTCCGCATCCGCTCTCACCAATTAATCCAACAATTTGACCGTGCTTTACCTCAAATGCTATTTCCTGAACGAGAGAAATGGTTCCTTGCGGCGTTTTCGTATGCACATGCAGGTTCTTTATATTTAAAATAGACTCTTCCAACTGACTCATTCCTTTACACACGACGTTTGATGCCATATTTCTCTGAAAGAGCTTCTCCCAGTAAGTTGAATAGAATGACCACAGCCATAATCACAAGGCCCGGATAAAGCATCAGCTGAGGATTTGTTTGAATATAAGATTTTCCTTCATGGATCATCGCTCCCCATTCAGGCGTAGGCGGCTGAACCCCTAAGCCTAGAAAAGACATGGCTGAAATGTCCATAATCGCCCAGCCCATTTCAAGTGTGCCCACAACCGCGAGTGGCGGCAGTACATTCGGAATCATATGCTTTCTCATGATATTCCAATGAGAAGTACCACTAATCTTCGCAGCTGCAATAAAGTTTTGTTCTTTTAAACTAAGCACCATCCCTCGAAAGACGCGGGCGTAATACACCCACTGCACAAGCATCAAAGCCAGCACCACTTGAGAAAGCCCTGGTCCAAAAATACCGACTAATCCGAGGATCAGCACCAAATTCGGAAATGCCATGACCCCGTCGCACAATCTCATCAATACGTGATCGATCCAGCCGCCTTTATATCCAGAAATCAGCCCTACGATTAAACCGATAGATAGAGAGGAAACAAAGATTAACAACGCACAGCCTAGTGAAATACGAGCACCATATAGAATACGAGATAAATTGCATCTTCCCAATTGGTCGGTGCCTAGAGGATACTCCCATGAAGAACCCTTTAGCTTCATTGCAAGATTGACAGCCGCTGGGTCATGCGGAGCGATCCATGGTGCACATATTGTCACAATGAGCAGGAGACCGAGCAGCAGCACACAGATCGAGATCATCTTTTGATGATAGAAAAGATGTTTTACTTTTGTCATCATGGCTGGCGGCCTTCCTTTCTAGAAATACGGGGGTCAATGAGCAGCAGAAGAAGATCCACTATCAAGCTGCTTAAGATAAAGATACACGCTGCCATCAACACATAAAATTGAATGACCGGCAGATCTCGGTTAAAGATCGCTTCAATAAAAAATCGTCCAAATCCAGGCCATGAAAAAACAGCCTCTACAATAATGGTCCCTGTGAGCAGCTTGCCAAGATTCACGCCAAGTCCTGTCAGCATCGGTGATATCGCCATTCTGAAGACATGTTTGAACATAATCGATTGTTCCTTTAACCCTCTCATTCTCGCATATTGAACAAAAGGCTCGTGAAGCGTCTCACTCACACTCGCTCGCAATAATCTCGTATACATCGCAATTAACGGCACAGCCAGTGTAATGGATGGCAGTACAAGATGTTCCCATGTACCAACACCTTCAACAGGTAAAAGATCGAGTTTCACTGAAAAAAAGAAGATGAGCAAATACCCCAAAACAAAGGTCGGGATAGATGCTCCTAGGAAGGAAATCAACCGGCTCACATGATCTACAACGCCATTTTTTCTCACCCCGCTGAAAAAGCCTAGTGGAATACTGACACAAATTGCGATCAGCAGACTAGTGAACGCCAATTGAATCGTCGCAGGTATTCGATAGATCACCTCATCAAGCACAGGCTGATTGGTCATATACGACCGCCCAAAATCAAGACGGACGACTTTTTCAATCGTATGAAGGTACTGCATGTAAAAAGGTTCATCTAAACCAAATTCACTTCGTTTTTGGGCTAATACCTCATCAGTAGGCTGAATATGAGCCGCTGCTAAATATGCCTCCGCTGGATCAACTGGTGACAGATGAATCATGCCAGTTGTGAACAGTGTGGCTAGTAGAAATACAGGAATGATAGATAACATTCGTTTGATGATATAGCGGCTCATTTGCTTACCTTCCTTCTGTTACTTCAGCTTGATGCCTGTGAAAGGGTGTTCATCTCGATTCGCAGGGAAATCAAAGTCCTTCACATCTTTTTGATAAACAGCTGTCTTTTTAAAATAAGAGATTGGCACAATCGCCCCTTGATCTTGCAAGGAAGATAAGACGGACGAATAAAGTGCTTTGCGTTTGTTTTCATTTGTTGTTGATGGAATCTCTGTCATTTCTTTGATCAGCTTATCTTTATTCGGATACGCTGAGATCGCTTCTTTGAATCCAAAACCATCTGATGAGACAACGTTCATAAATGTATGCGGATCATACGGCGCTCCGTAATTGCTAAAGAAGTTCATATCAAATTTGTTCGCTTTAAACCGCTGAACCTGCGTCGCCAGCTCGACACCTTCAAGTTTGACGCCAACGCCAATAGCTGCCCATTCTGCCTGCAGTGTTTCAGCCATTGTTTTTTGAATCGATTCTGCTGAGTCATACATCATACTAAACTCAAGCGTTTTTCCGTCTTTTTCGCGTATGGTTTTTCCTTTTGGAAGCGTCCAGCCCGCTTCATCCAGTAAAGCCTTCGCTTTGTCCACATCATATTGGAAAGATTTCACCCGGATGCCTGACGTATATGGCATGTTTGTCGGCAAGATGTGATCTGCTACATCCTCTAAGCCAGAGGTCACACCTTCCACCAATGATGTTTTATTGATCGCATACTGAAGGGCGTGACGCACTTTCTCATCTGACAGCTGATCGACTTTTGTGTTCATGACAAGCTGTCTTGTGGCTACAGGCTCTGACATCTTCGTTTCATACTTGCCGCTCGCCTCTAGTTGTTTAAAAGCATCAAGGCTAATCGTTCCTTCTCCGTAAAGTAGATCTACATCGCCTTTTTCAAATGCCATCACTCTTGTTTCGGCATCTGGAATGACCTTCACTTTGATTTCTTTGACCTTTGGTTTCTCTCCCCAGTAGTGGTCATTTCGTTCAAAAATCGCGTAATCATCTTTTTTGTACGTCTTTAATACCCAAGGACCTGTCCCCACTGGTTTTTCGATTCCTTTTGATGTATCTCCGTTTTTCGGAAAACCTGCTTCGCCTAGGAAACGAACGGGGCGCACAACAGCTAACTCTTGAACAGTTGGATAATAAGGCTCAGTTAATGTGAGTTTAAACGTTTGCTTGTCCACTGCTTCTGTCTTTTTAATTTTCTTTATGACACCTAACCAGCTATGTACTTCTTTGTTTTTTAAAATCGTATCAAAATTCTTTTTCACAATGTTCGCATTAAATTTAGATCCATCTGAGAACGTGACATTGTCTCTAAGATGGAACGTATACACCTTGCCATCCTTGGAAACATCCCATGATTTTGCTAATTCAGGTTTAAGCTCTCCATTTTTTTGATAGCTCACCAATGGTTCGTAAATCATGGATTGGGCAAACAATTGTGATGGATTGTATATGTGTGGATTCATTTCGCCAATATCTCTTGGCCATGCCATGGTGATCATATCGGGATGATCCTTGTCTCCACCTGCTCCATTATTTGATTGAGAACAGCCTACTAGTAAGAAGATCAGTAGGATAGGTAATATTGTATTTATTTTAATTTTCGGAAAATTACTCCAAATCGACATAAGTTGCTCCTCCTAATTGATGCTGATAATCATTTTCATTTTAAGGAGGAAGGACTCTGTTGTCAATATCATATTTGAAACGAAATGACAATATACATTCCTTATTATTCCATAAATTGAGGGATTTGTTAAAAAGAGAGGCAGGCTGCTGATGAACGAGCAGCCTATGAGGAGGGTAATGCTTTCTTTTGCAGGGCGTTGTACAGTGTATCAATGACAAGCTCCTGTTCCGCGTCTGTCATGCTTGTACCAGATGGCAGGCAAAGACCTGTCTCAAATAACAACTCAGATGCAGGGACTTCATCGGCTGTTGTATAAAAAGGATAACCATGAAAGAGCGGCTGCTGGTGCAGTGGCTTCCATACACGCCTTGCTTCAATCTGCTTTTGTTCTAAAGCATCTATCATCTCTACTGGAGACATCTGTGCATGATGATCCATGGTGAATGTGGTCAGCCAGCGGTTTGATGTGGTTTCTTGATATTCTGGCATAAATTGAAGGCCCTCAATATCGGCTAAAGCATCTTGATAACGCTCGAAAATGCGACGTTTTTGCTGAACACGCTCCTCTAACACTTCCATTTGTGCAATTCCTACACCTGCGAGCAGGTTGCTCATCCGATAGTTATATCCCTCCTCTTGATGCTCATAGTGTAGGGCATGTTCTCTTGCCTGTGACGCGAGAAATCGGCAGCGGTCGATGGCTGATTCATCATCACTGACAAGCATTCCGCCTCCTGATGTTGTAATGATTTTATTTCCGTTAAAAGAGTACACACCGAACCTGCCCATTGAACCGCTTTTTCTTCCTTTATATATACTGCCTAACGATTCAGCCGCATCTTCAATGATTGGCACATCATATGCCTCACACACCGCTATGATTTCATCCATTTTTGCACTTTGTCCGTATAAATGAACGACAATAACCGCACGGGGTCTTTTCCCAAGTCGTTTTGTTTCAGCAAAGGCTTTCTCTAACGCCAGCGGACACATATTCCATGTCTCTTTTTCTGAATCAATAAAAACAGGCGTCGCTTGTTCATATAAAATAGGATTTGCACTGGCAACAAATGTGAGAGTGGAACAAAAGACCATATCTCCCTTTTGAACGCCAATGAGTTTTAAGGCAAGGTGAATGGCTGCTGTTCCTGAAGATAATGCCGCTCCACTCTTCACGCCTGCATAATCCGCGACCACTTGCTCAAATTCATTTACAAGCGGTCCTAATGGTGCAATCCAATTGCTTTTAAATGCCTCCTCTATTTTCTTCTGTTCTTTTCCACTCATATGAGGAGGAGATAAGTAGATTCGTTTCCTGTCTCTCATGATTTCCCACCTTCTCTTCGATCTTTGATCTCAATTGCAGGAACGCCTACAGCGACTTTCTGATCATGTATATCTCGGGTCACTGCCGCTCCTGCGCCGATTACTGCCCAGCTTCCAATGGTTCTGCCAGGTATGACAGCAGCCCCAGCTCCAATATGAGCACCCTCTCGCACAGAGACACAGCCGGTGAGCACAGCTCCCGGGGATAGGTGCGTAAAGGATTCGAGAAAGCAGTCATGCTCCACGATAGAACCGGTGTTGATAATGGCATGCTCACCGATCACTGCATCTGCTTGCACAACAGCCCTTGCCATCACAACCGTTCCCCGGCCAACCTTCGTTGACGAGCTCACAACTGCCTCTGGATGAATCAGTGTGGCAAATGCCCTCTCTTCAAATGCGAGACGTTCTTTGATCCTCTGTCTGATTTCGTTTTGCCCAATGGCAATAAGCCATTGCATATCAGGTATTTCATCTCTTACCTTTTGACTCATAGAAATCGGACCATACAGAATGCCGGTTTGAGGGTCAGCTTCCTCAAATCGATCGTCTAATACAGCACACAATGAGTACTCAGGATGCAAAAAAATCAACTCCTGAATGACCTTACTGTGTCCGCCAGCCCCTATTAAGCCAATGGGCTGCTCTTTACGTATCAGTTCCTTTGAATTTTTCAGCTGTTGCATGATTTGGCTGCTGCACCCCTTCTGTTTTGATGACTTTCAGCAAGGTCATCCATAAGATTTTCATATCGAGCCAAAACGATTGGTGCTCTACATACCAGAGGTCATAGGTGAATTTCTCCTCCCAAGAGAGAGTATTTCTCCCATTCACCTGGGCCCATCCAGTGATACCAGGCTTTACAAGATGACGCTTCGCTTGCTCCTCTGTGTACATTTGTAAATACTCCATTAAAAGCGGTCTTGGTCCAACGAGACTGATTTCCCCTTTGAGTACATTGACAAGCTGCGGCAATTCATCAAGACTGAGCTTACGAATAAAGGCGCCGGTTTTTGTTAATCGAAGATGGTCTGGAAGCAGTACGCCATGTTCATCGCGTTCCTCGGTCATCGTCCGAAATTTATAAAGCATAAACGGCTGTCCGTACAGACCAGGCCGTTCTTGTCGAAACACCACAGGCGCTCCGATTTTCCACCGAATGAGTCCATAGATGAGAAGGAAAAGAGGACTCCCTGCGATGAGCAGTGTCAGTGCCACGACCACATCTATTATTCTTTTCATCATTGCTTCTCCTTTCCACACTAGCGGGAGACAGCTCGTTCAATAGCAGCTTGTTTCACCTTACGCATGAGCTGTATCCGCTCTTGTTTTGTTCCTGCAAATTGATACAAATAGCCTAAGTAGAGAACGAAACATATTCCGCCAATACAAAATAGCTCCCACCATCTCGTCACATCATACACAGCCTGAATGCCGGCACAGATCCCCCATATGAACAGAGCCCCAAACAGCGGAACGACTGTATGTTTGTAAAAGATGGTACTTTTCTGTTTCGTGATCTTGGCTGTATACAATGGGAGAAAGACGATATTTTTCATCAATAAAACAACGGCTCCTGCTGATGCAATGCCATATAACCCGAGCTGAAGTAGGTGAGTCAGTCCATAGGCGAACAGGACATTGGAACCGCCTAATATGAGTGTCACAACCGCCGGCACTTTAAATCGGTTAAAGGCAGTCGGTACATAGGTCAGCGGTAAAAACATCAACGTGAAACACAAATAAGCCGCATGAATCATCAGCAGCCATTTCAGCTCCTCAAAGGCTGGTCCAAGCCATAACAGCATGAGCGGACCGGCAAGACCTCCTAACAGAGCCGCGGGGAATGCCACAAATAAACCACTCCATTTCATGGCTTTGGCAGCGTATTGAATGAGCCCCTGCTCGTCTTGATTTGAATATAATTTTGTGATCGTTGGCGCAAACACAACCGCAAGTGTCCCTGCAAGGGTGCGCAATAATAATGGAAATTGTAAAATGGCGGCATACTGTCCAGTCGCTTCTGCCCCAATCAGTAAGTTGGTCATCAATAAATCGATTTGTAAAAACAACAAAATGCCCATTTGTTCAAATGAATGCCACACCCCTGATCGAACCAGCGTGAGACTTGAAGATAAAGAAACGTACCGCCACTTAAACGAAAACCAAGGAATGAGTTTCTTAAAATAATAGAGACCCATTCCCAAAGCGGCGAGACTCCCTATAACGGCTGCAAGCGGAATATGCCAAATGGCTGGTGTTGTCACGGTAAATAACAGAACAATCACAAGCGCCCTGCCAAACATCTGAATGGCCTGTCCAACACTCGATACATATAATTTGTTCGCATAAAATGGTGCCGCCCCAATACCAGACATGACGAAATTGAGCATAAATAAAAGACCCCCTAACACAAAGGCGATCTGTGTATCTTTTGCAAGATGAGCAGGCACATGGAGCCAATCAACCAGCTGCTGAGACATGAATAGACAAAGTAAAAAAAGACAGATGGATAAAAAGAGAGAACTGACAAAATAGGAAGCGAGATAGCGCTGCGCTTGTTCCATCTCTCCTTTATGAGCCGCAACAGAAAAAAAACGCACCACCACAGCACTTAATGAAGCCGTAATGACCGATAAATAATTGATCATATTTTGCGTCAGATGAATCAGACCAAACGCTTCCACTCCAAGTGTATGAACAATGTAAGGCGTTAAACAAACAGACATCAGCATCATCAAGATAAACGTCATCACATTTGCACTGACATTGTAAAGAAACGCACGGTTCATGGTGATTTCACGCAGTGTTTAAGGGCCTTCATCCAGCTTCCTCTCCCTTTTGTCCGCTTGTTTTCATATGCTGATGAATGGCCTTTTTCACCGCTTCCTCCGTTGGTTCCTTCAAAAGGGTCATAAACGGCAAGTGCGCTACCCATTCATATCCTTCCATGACTTTATGATCAAACGACCTGATGACAACACACGGTGTTTGTGTGATCGCACAAAAGATCATGCCATGCAGTCGATCTGTCACGACGACTTGTGCCTGTCTCAACTGCGTCCATAACGTGGATAATTCCTCTAAACGAGTCGTTCGATTTACTCGCTTACCAATGGTTGTTGTGATAAAACCAACTTGATCATACGTTTCTTTGATATGCTCCTGCAGTTGTTCTCGTTTCTCTTTCGTGAGATATGCCTCCTTATCCTCACGCAGACAAAGCAGCACTCCTTTACGGGTTTGACTCTTTGATGTTTCGTCTAATGTCAGGACCATATCAGGCTGTTTCCACACCTCTTTATTAGGAAAATGCTGCTTCATCCATTGATAGGTGGTTTGATCTCTTGCCATCAAAAGAAGCCTCGGGTGTTGTTGATATGCTTGAATAGCGCGGCGTTCTTCTCTTTTCCCTCTCTTTGTTTCTGTAAAATGAGCAGTAGCGGGCAGCTGAATGACGGGATAGGACTTAAAGGCATTCATGATAAATTGTCTTGTCCATTCTTCATATCGATATAAATCGCCCATGTTGCCCCCGCCGATGATACAGACAATGTCCTCTGGGTGCCGCGCGTGCTTCAGCGGACGTGCTAGACGATACATCTCCTGCATGTCTACTTCTATGATTTGATAGTCTGGAAAGTGCTTTTGTAAAAAACAGCAGCTGGCATAGGCAATCGCGTGATCACCTAAGTTGTCATGTGCCGGCAGCAGCGTGAGAATGATTTTCTTCTGATGACGCAGCTCTGGCAGTCTTTGGCGGCTCAACCTATATTGGAGCGGATACTTGACCTTTAAGAGCAGCCACTCTGCGGCATGTGCTTTTAATTGCTGCAATGTCACAATCATCACCCCGATTTTCTCGTTTGATATTCAATCCATTTTTGATAGCTTGAAGCTGCGACAGAGAGCGGATACACCCACTGCAGCCTAGCAAGGAATAAGATCATTCGCTTGCGCACAGTCAGCTTCGATGGTTCCACTTGTTTCACAGCCTTCTGAAAAGCTTCATGTGTCACCATTTCACGCATATGACCAAGCTTTTTTTGAAAGGACAGGGAATTTTGGCTCTTCCATTCATTGAGCATACAATGCAGCGTATGATTCACGATAAAAAAACAAAAAGCCTTCTCATATGGTGTCAGCTCATCATGCTCTTTTAAAAACAAACGCTGCGCGTCATAAAACGCCAGTCCATGCTGAAAATACTGCTTTTGATATCGCTGGACAATGGATGACAAATGAACCCGGTAATAATAAAGCGGCTCATGAACAAAGGCAATGACACGTGATAAAGAAAAACAGCGCAGCGTGACATATTGATCTTCAATATTCTCAAGCTCACCTCTCAACGGAAAACGGATATGATGCTTTTCGATAAACGCCCGCCGATACAGCTTATTCCATGAGAATCCCGTGATCTCACCATGTAATAACGATTCTATTAAACTTGTTTTATCGGCTTCCTGCTGAGCTAACAGCGTCGTCGGTATGATCCGTTTTGACTGTTCAAACTGAATCCAATATTCACTGATAACAAGATCGGCACCGGTATTTTCGGCTTCTTGATATAAAGCCTCACAGTATTGAGGAGCGAGAACATCGTCTGAATCAACAAAGGCAAGATACGTTCCTGTTGCTTCTTCTATGCCCCTGTTCCTCACCGCTCCCAGCCCTTGATTGGTTTGGTGAATCACCCGAAATCGCTCATCACGCGCAGCAAACGCTTCAAGGATGTCTCCACTGTAATCGGTAGATCCATCGTTAATGAGGATGACCTCTATATCTGAAAAGCTTTGGTCTGCAATCGATTGAAGACACTGCTCGACATATTGACTAGTGTTATAGACTGCGACCAATAGACTGATAGCTGGCATGACAGCAAGCCCCACCTTTCTTCAAATCTACTTTGTAAAAATTGTTCGGTACGGTAAAACAGAAGAATCAAACGGCATCAGCATGATGCTGTACAAAATATAGCAAACCGCAATTCCGATATACATAAAGAAATTGGTTCGTTGATCAAAAATCCGTGTGAAATAAGGCAGTAAAATGAGCTGATACAGACCAAAGTAAATATGAAATCTTGCATAAATGACATCCTTCGTTGCAAGGATGCCAAACAAAAAACCAAGCAAACAAAAATTCACAATATAATCACTCTCTGGCGTCAGCTCACGAAGTCGTTTTCGACAAAAGAACGCAAGCAATAACGGCAAAATCAAGACACCAATTTTCGTCACATTCATTCCATTCGTATTCGTTGTCAGCCACTCCTCGTAATGACCATAAGAACTCCCTTGCAGCATCACCACAAACACGGAGACAAAGCGGTCATACAGAGCGGTTAAGCCTAGAAAAATCATACATAACACAAACATCATCCAAGACCATGCCTTTGTTCTGACGATGAAATAGACTGGAATCATAATGAGTGCCGAGGAATGAAACAGCGCGCATACAAGCACGAGCGGAAAATACCATTTCCACTGACCTTTGATGACAAACTGGATGGCATAAAAAAGAATCGCTGCCACCATATACTGCCGCATGCCATTGAACGAAGCGTAATAATGAAATGTGCCGAGAAATAGCAGCATACTAAGCTCAAATGGCCGTCCATATCGCACAAGTGTTTTGATAATAAAAAAATAGGTGATGATCCCAACTGTGATATACATGATTTGCGGCTCATGTGACAGTTGATTGAGCATCCACAAGATCAATGTAAAGCCCGGATCAGTGGCGGCCTTGTCTACACCGAATCCGAAAATATGCCAAGGCTTGTCATAGTTGACGGAGAACTCATACATTTGTCCATAGGTGACGAAATCAGTTCCTACTTTGTAGCGTATGCCCGCCACAATACAAAGAAATAAAAATGGAAAAAACACCAGAAGCTTGTTCGGCCGCCAGCCGCTTTGTATGGTATCATCACGTCTGCCATAAAATGCAGCAAAGCTCGACCATAAATAGACCATGATCATGTTCACCAAATAAACCGCCATCTGCCAATCCTTCCTTATAATCCATACACATTCATCACACGGGTGATGTTCTGTTTCACATCAAATCCTCTAATGCCAAGCTGAGAAATAATCGTCTCCTGAAGAGGAGGGTCTGCATGGTAGGCTTCTAGTATGGCTTTCATCCACTCATGTGCTGAATCTTGCAAGGACTTCCGTTTCACAAGCCCACAACCTAAATCGACTTCCTTTGTGATATGATCTGAAATCACACATGGGAGTCCAGATGCCTGCGCTTCCACTAATACGAGCGGAAGACCTTCAAACAAAGACGGCATCACAAACACATCAAATGCTTTCATATACTGCGGAACCTCTGAGACAACGCCCGTAAACACAATGTCTTCCATTAATCCTGCTTTCACTGCATACGATTCAACCACTGGCCGGAGCGGCCCATCTCCTATGAGAACTAGCTGAAAGGAGACCCCTTGTTTTTTCAGTGTCTGCGCTAATTCGATGAAAAAAACATGGTTTTTCTGCTCATGAAATCGGCCAATATGTCCAATGATCAGTTTTCTCTCGTGAAGATGGAGGTCTTTTTTCATCTTCACCTTCGCTTCTGGCTCCAACTGAAAAAAAAGGTTCAAATCAATCCCATTTGGCAAAATGTCCACTCGTCCATCGTGCATTCTTTTTTGTCCAAATAAAAAGACACCGGCATCTTCACCGCATGCAACAAGCTTCGTAGAAAAGGCAAAGATCAGCTGACGAAATCCTTTGAGCATCAAATGATCCACCCGGCTAGGAGACTGTTTCCAAGCGGTATTATGTGAATGGCAAATGCGTATCTTCACACCTGCCAGTTTCGCAGCAAGGGCAGAAAAGCCCGTTTGAAAATCTGTATGTGCATGCACCGCCTGATAAGGTCCCGTTTGCTTAATCGTCTTCGTCAACGTTTGGACAAACGTCCATGGAGAGGACGCTCCAATACTTGGGACATAAAAAATCCGCCCGCCAAGCTGACGAATTTCCTCATCGTAATCACAGGCATCCTCCCGGTGGGTAATGAAATCAAATTGAAGAACATTTCGGTCGATTGCACGATAGATGTTCATGATCATCGTTTCTGCACCGCCTCTGTTCATTCCGCCCACAACATGAAGTACACGCTTTGGCTCACTCATCCCGAATCGTCCTCCTTTTCACCATAGATCCTCCAAGTTTCCGCTGATGATAAAACCTCATGATCTTTGGTGACATACAGGCACGGATGACCGGCTTAAGCGCAAAGAGATAATCAAACGGCGACAATTTTAATTGCTTGCATGCTTTTAACACAAGCCAGGCATTGTCCATGGAATATCGGAATTTCCTGCGCTGAAAGGCCGCTTCATCCTCCCTTACAAGGTATAAGGGCTCTTGCAGATTAAAGCCTTTTCTCCCCGCAGCAAAAAAACGAATCCAAAGATCGATATCTTCCATCCGTCTGGTTGTTTTGACAGAACGATAGCCATTTAAAGCCTTGTAGGCAGACGCTCTCATCATAATCGTCCCATGACAAAAAGGCGTTCCTCTTGCCAACACCCTTCGATCAGGCTCTGAGACAAGTGCTCGAACGCCCTTCGCCCCTGACTCATCAAACACCGTCATCGCCGTACCAACCACATCATATTCCGGATGTGCTTCAAGGAAATGAACCTGTTTTTCTAATCGTGTAGACACCGATATATCGTCGCCATCCTGTCTTGCAATCAGTTCTCCATTAGCTTCAGTAAGACAACGATTTAAACTGGCGGCAAGTCTTTGATTGTGTTCGTTTTGAATGAGGCGAATTCTATCGGGTTCACGCATGGTATAGTGCAGCACTTTTTCATAGGTGCCATCTGTTGATGCATCATCACATATGATGAGCTCCCAGTTTTCATAGGTTTGACGGAGAATCGATTCAATGCTTTCATCTACTGTCTCTTGGCAATTGTAAACACCCATGATAATCGATACTTTCGGCTGACGCATGCTCACATCACCTTCTCTGTTTGATCCATATACGTTGTGTAAATTTCCTCCATTGCACTCACCGTTTGCTCCTGTGCAAATGCGTGAGCCATAGACCGTCCCGCTTTCCCCATCAGATGGAGCTGGTCCTTTTTATGATAGAGCTGCTGTAAATAAACGGCTAAACCATTCACATCATGCGGTTTGACTAAAAAGCCGTTCACTCCATGTTTGACGAGCTCACAATGCCCTCTATTTTCTGTTGCAATCACCGGCTTTTCAGCAGACATCGCTTCAAGAAGATTCATCCCAAGTCCTTCTCTCAAGCTGGTTGATACACATACATCGCTCATATGCATCCAATCTTCGATGTGTTTGCAAAATCCCGCAAACTGTACATGTTCCTCAAGATTCAGCTGACAGACCAGCTTTTCATAGGACGACCGACTTGTCCCTTCTCCAGCAAATACAATTTTCACTTGTGGTATATTCCGATACACCTGCACGCAAGCTTTGATGAGCATTCCTTGATTTTTATTGTCATTTAATTCACCAGCACACAGCACGATAAAATCTTGCGTGGTAAAACCATATGCTTTGCGAAGGCGGTCTTTTTCTGTGTCATCAACTGGTGCAAACCGCTTCATATCGACACCCATACCGGGAACATAATGCACAGCTGCCTTCTCTTTTGACAGACGATCGGCTCTTTCATAGTCTTCTCCATTAATGGTGATGAGTGCATCTGTATATTGAACGAGCCATCTCTCAACTGGATAATAAAGCAGCCAATTTTGAAGCGGTGCCCCCTTCCAAAAGTGAAAGCCATGCGCTGTGTAAAGAACTTTCGTCCCTTTTTTGCGTGTTGTTTTCGCCGCTAGCCTGCCAATGACACTCCCCATCGGTGTGTGACAATGGATGAACTGATAATGCTCTTTTTCTAACAGCTTTTTCAGCTCCACATAAGCAAGCCGGTTGTGCAAATGAAAAGGGGAACGCTGAATCGGAATGGAATGCGCTTGATCCACATACGGCAGCTCCAGCTGGCCATTTGCCGCTGTATGCACTTCCCATCCTTGTTCCTGAAACCACCTGAAATACGGGAGATGGAACGCCTTAAAATGATAATCAACCGTTGCGCAAAACAAGACTTTTTTCTTCATTAGCAAGTGGCTCCTCCTCTCGTTGCATCGGTTCAGGCAATACATCATGCGACTCAATGGCGGCAAACAAGGCCTGTCTTAATTGATCGTCACTCATCATGTTAAATTCGTGAATAAAGCGGTTCAGCACATACGGATCACCATCCAAGGCATGGCCGATATGGATTTTCGGGAAAATTTGCTCCTGTGCTTTTTCATGCTGGTTGAGTAACTCCTCGTACATTTTCTCTCCGGGACGAATACCCGTAAATGTGATTGGAATCTGGTCTGTGGTGTAGCCTGAGAGGTGAATGAGGTTTTCTGCGAGGTCGACAATTTTGACTGGCTCCCCCATATCTAAAACAAAAATCTGCCTTCCTTCTGCTAGTGCACCAGCTTGAATAACAAGCCTTGATGCTTCTGGTATCGTCATAAAATATCTTGTCATGGCTGGGTGCGTAACAGTCACTGGTCCACCTTTTTCAATTTGTTTTTTAAAGATTGGAATGACACTGCCCCGGCTTCCGAGTACATTCCCAAACCGGACGGCGACAAATTTCGTTTCACTGCTTGCCCCCATTTGCATAATCACCATTTCAGCAAACCGCTTTGTCGCTCCCATCACATTGGCAGGGTTGACCGCTTTGTCAGATGAGATGAGGACAAATGTTTCAACTCCGTGCTCATGTGCAGCTTCTGCCACATTTTTTGTCCCGATAATATTGTTTTTCACCGCTTCTTTCGGGCTAATTTCCATGAGCGGGACATGTTTATGCGCGGCGGCATGATAAATCATATCCGGCTGAAAATGACCAACGATTTCACTCATTTTTTGTTTATCTTGAATATCCGCAATTTGTGGATATAGGCTAATGCTATCTCCATACAATTCTTTCAGCTCTAGTAAAATAGAATGAATGCTAAATTCTCCATGTCCCACAAGCACAATCGCCCGAGGGGCAAATACACAAATTTGACGACAGATTTCTGACCCGATGGACCCGCCAGCTCCTGTCACCATAATCGTTTTTCCTTTTAGGTGAACGGATAGACGGCTTGTATCCAATTGAATCGGCTCTCTTCCAAGCAAATCCTCTGGCTGAACATCCCGCAATTGATTCAGCGCATGGGTTCCTTTTAAAATCTGTTCCATTTCCGGCATAATCTGTGTTTTGATTCCAGTCGCTACACATTCTCTATACAGTCCTTTTAATGTGTGACTGCTTTTGGATGGAATGGCGATAATGATTTTTTGAATATCCATCATCGCAACAGCCGTTTGAATATGTTCTTTTCCCCCAAGAACAGGCAGCCCCATAATTTCAAGCTTATGCTTTGTTTTGTCATCATCAATGAAAGCGACCGGCTCAATATGTACATCACTCGACTGCTGAAGCTGACGAACGATAATGGTTCCGGCTGATCCAGCGCCAATGATTAGTGCCCGCTCCTTTTCAACTTGAAACCGCTTCGCACCATCATGAAACAGCCTGGATGCCATACGAGATGCACCGATGAATAACACATGGAAAAGCCAGACAATAAATAAAAAGCGAAATGGCCATGTCTGCACAAAAATGTACAGCATCGTCATGGAAAATAAAAATGAACACGCAAAGGTCTTCATTAAAGAAAATAGCTCTCTAACCCCTGTATAGGCCCATACTTGCTTGTACACGTGAAAAACATACGAAAACAAATGGTGCCCGATCAGTAGACTGAGCGAAGAAATGACGAGCATTTCAAATGTATATACGGTTAACGCTGCCTCTTGAACAAATTGAAAGCCAAAAAAGACGGCAACTAAAATGAGATATGAATCTAGTGCCACGATGATTGATAATCTTTGGGCGTAAGTCAACGCTCCTCCCCCTTTTTAAAGCATCACTATTCTTACATAAAATGGGCATCAAACCCGTCCTCACATCCCACTACCGATGACGAGCATCTAAGGCATATGTCATGCCCACAGCAGGATCGAGTGCCTCCGTTGTTAAAGATTAGGAGACATCACCTATCAATCTCTTTAATACATATAGTGCCTTCCCTTTTTCACTTTCTTGCCATTTAGCATCGCCCCAAGCAGTTTCCCTGTCGTCCCCTCTAATACTTCTTTTGATTTCTTCACAGCGGCAATCTTCGTTTTACCGCTTAAAACCACAAGAATGCTTCCATCCGTCCGGTTTGCTAATATTTTTGCATCGGCTACAGGCAGAAGCGGTGTGGAATCCACAATCACCATGTCATACTGCTGCTCAATCTCGTAAAATAGCTGCTTCATCACAGAGGAGGAAAGCAGCTCAGCGGGATTTGGCGGAATGGTCCCACTCGGAAGCAGCTCTAAATGCTCAATCGGAGTAGGCAAAATGGCTTCCTCCAAACTGCAATTATTTAATAGCACATTGGTCAATCCGGTGTGCGGGCTTAGATCAAAATATTCATGAATGGCTGGTTTACGTAAATCAGCATCCATGAGCAAAACCCGTTTTTTCTGCTGTGCAAAAACAGCTGCCAAGTTTGCAGCCGTAAATGATTTTCCTTCCTTAGGCAAGGAGGATGTGACCAATATCGACTTCAGCCTCGTTTGAATCGACGTGAATTCGATGTTCGTTCGGATCGTTCGGAATTGTTCCGCAATGACAGAGTGAGGATTTAATACAGAAATGCAGGATAAATCTCTTTTTTCTCGTTTTTTCCTCTTAAAAATCAATGTTCTGTCCTCCCGTTATGACGGACTGCTTGTCTTTTTTTGCCCTCCTGTCTGCATGCATCTGATAGACACTGCCGAGCGACGGCAATCCGATCTCTTCTCTTATTTGATGTGTTCGTTTCACCGTATCATCGAGTAAATTCATTAAGAAAATGAGTGTCATTCCCCCTAATACAGAGGCGCCTAGTGCCAGAACAATGTGAACGAATTTACGTGAGTTCATCAGTATCGTGTTGGACAGCTTGGCTTCAGACAAAACATTAATGCGATCCATATTCATGGTTTTTTTGATTTCTTCTTGCAGCACCTCTGTGGCTGTATTCGCAATGGCTACTGCCTTCGCTCGGTCCTCATCTTGTACAGAAATATTTATGACCTCTGACTCATTTTCTGTACTTGTGGCAATTTTGTGTTTTAATCCTTCCGCCGATTCTGTAAGATTGAGTGTTTCTTTTACTTTTTCAATAACGATTGGACTTTTTAATAGGACTTGAAAGGTACGTGTATATTGAAGGTTCATCTGAATATCGTTTAAATTCGCTTGTGCATCACTGCTTCGTTTATGAACAAGAATTTGAGTGGTTGCCTGATATACAGGAGTCGAGACATAGAACTGATAGTAGGCTGAAATGCCCGTTACGATCAGGACAATCAGGATCAGAAGGGCCATTTTCTCTTTTATGACAGAAAACAGCTGCTTAAAACCTATATTCTCATTCATAGATACCTCCCGATTTCATCATAAAAAGGTTATATATGGTTTCTTTTTGTTAATGATTGGATTATAAAAGATAATACCCGCAAAGAAAAATGTCATAATAGGTCTTATAGTTCTTTTTAAAGAACGAAATCGTTCGTTTTCTTTTGTTTACTTCCTGTTTCTTACGTTTTTGAATTTTATAAAGAACAATTTATTTCTTATAATGAACGAAAAGGTCGCAGAACGATTCGCCGGGGAGAAGGGAGATCATATATCGAATGATAGGAAAGGTGATACGCATTTACCGAAAGAGGAAAGGATACTCAATTCAGCAGTTGGCTGAAGATGCCCATGTCTCTAAATCGTATTTGAGTAAGATTGAGCGTGGTGTCCATCGTAATCCATCTGTCCAGTTTTTAAAAAAGGTATCCTCATCACTAGACATTGATTTACAAGAGCTGTTTGATGCAGAAACGATGATGTTTCATTACGCTGAGGGCGGTGAACAGGAGTGGCGGGATCATATCGTTCATGCCGTCCAATCCGGCATGCCTAAAGAAGAACTGTATCAGCTGCTCCAAACCTACAGAAAGGAGCAGGAAGGAAAGACGTTGCATGTCAATCAGAGAAAGCTGACCGACTCAAATATGTCAGAATGGAAACGTCTCATGAGTGAAGCAAAGGCCATTGGCTTAACCATCGAGGAAGTGAAAGCGTTTCTTACCAATATGGGAGAACACCGGGCGTAAGCCACTGAGATAAAACCAATTTGCGGGGAGAAGCGCTTGTCGCTTCGATGAAATAGAGCCTTTTTGCATGAAAAGGCTCTATTCAGTTTATGGACAAAAAGCTAAAATGAACTTGATTTTAGCCCTTTGTCTTCTTTTCAGCGTGATAGAAAACCTTTGCAGTCTAGGAAGGACGAGCACCGGAGCGGAGCGAATTTGACATTCGTGAGCACCGAAGCGCAGGACTGACACCGAATGCGAGGGTTTTTCTACACGCTGATAGCCTTTTTGCATGAAAAGGCTCTGTTTTCTGTTATTCTTCTTTTTTGGTTCGTGCTTTTTTCGTAATATCATTGTTCTTCCAATAGGCCCATAGTGATGTGATGCCAAGAAAAGCTAACGTAATGAATTGCTGCACACCTTCTTCATCAATTGGAATTGGGCTTTTTCCTGCAGCGGTGAGAGCGCTGTTCACAAGTGCCAATAAAAGCAGCACAAGCCTCGCAATAGTGCCTGCACTAATTTTTTGAACCTTCAACTGTAACCCCTCCCCTTATCCTTTCATACGGGCGATACTGCTCGTTCCCTCTCATATGTATGCAAAAAGCGAATGAATAGAAGATCGAATCAAAAAAAGAGACATCATTCCTAGATGCGGAATGATGCCTTGATTTATGTGCTGTTTATTTAGAGAACATCTTTTTTGCTTCATCCATTGCCATTTTGTTGCCTAGAGCTGAATAATCTAACCATGGCTGATCGGCAATCGGATACACTTGGTTTTTCTTCACGGCTTTTAGGCCTTTCCAAATCGGCGTCTGCTCTAACTGTTTGAATGCCTGTTGCGCCTTATCATCACGGTTCACGACGACAAAAATAGCATCTGCATCAAAGTCAGGAAGCACTTCTTGAGAAATGACTTCAAATGGACGTTTGCTGTCCAGTTTTTTCACACCATCTACAGGTGTCAGTCCTAAATCATCGTATAAAATTGGCCCCATCGGACGTTTCATACTAAATACTCGAAGCTCTTTTGCTGTTACACGAATCGCCATCACTTTTCCATTTCCAATCTTTTTCTGGATGAGTGATTTGACTTCTTTTGCTTCTTGATTGTAGTCCTTAATATATTGATCGGCTTCTTTTTCTTTATTGACGAGCTTGCCGATTTTTTTCAAATGATCACGCCATGTGCCATCATTTAAATTAAACACTTCGGTTTTGGCGATTTTCTTGTATTTTGATAAGTCTTGTCCAGCCAGTTCTTCATCGACGTAAATGACATCTGGTTTTAAAGCAAGCAATGACTCCATATCAGGATCTGCTGCGATGCCCAGCTTTTTCGTTTGGCTAAGCTGCTTTTTCGCATGTGGAAGGAAATCTTTTAAGTCTCCCCCTACAACAGAGCCAGCAGGTTTTATCCCGAGTGCTAATAAGTCATTTGTTAAATGAATCGACAAGGACGCAATCTTAGGTGTTCCGTTTTCATCTTGATTTGTTGTCTTCTTTGTTTCCTGTTGACCACAAGCGGCCAGAATCAAGAAACAGAGCGTTAAACCAAACACAAGTACTTTTTTCATGATGAGTTCCTCTTTCTTATTTTGTTTTTGTTAGTAAATAGAGAAAATAAGGTGCTCCGATAAAAGCCACAACCACACCCGCTGGGATGGCATTTGGGGCAAATATGGAACGTCCGAGTGTATCAGCACTGACCAAAATCAACAATCCGAGCAAGGCGCTCACTGGTAAAAAATATTGGTGCAGTGAGCCGACAAGACGCCTTGCCAAATGAGGTGCAACAAGGCCAATAAAACCAATTCCGCCTGTCATCGATACACTTGCACTCGCTAGACCAACAGCTAAGGTGAGTAGCAACAGACGTTTACGCTGTACACGTACGCCAACACTTGAGGCGACGGCATCACCTAACGTTAACGCATTGAGTGTGCTGGACTGCATGAGCGTAAGCGGGACAAGACATAAGATCCAAGGCAGGAGCGCAAGTACATGAATCCAGTCTCTTCCCCATACATTTCCCACAAGCCACCTTGAAGCGAAGGTATATGTATCTTCATCCAGTTTCAATGACAAATATAACGTCAATGCACTAAACCCCGCAGCTACGGCAATTCCAACAAGGATCAGCCGGATAGGCACAAGCCCTTCATGCCTGTCGTACGCAAGAAGAACGATGACTGCCGCCGCAAGTAGGCCTCCACCAAACGTAAAGAGCGGAATGAGTAAAGATGGATTTCCTTCTAGTACGTGAAAATACGTCACAAAGATGATTAAGCCGAATGCGGCTCCTGCATTCAGACCGATAATCCCAGGATCGGCAAGTGGATTGCGGGATAAACTCTGCAAAATGCCACCTGCGATGCCTAGACCTATTCCAGCTAGTATCGTCACGACGATTCGAGGCAGACGATAATCAAACAGCACCGTCTCACTTTGGAAATCTCCAAGGCCAAATAACGTTTTGACGACAACGAGAGGACTGAGTTTCAGCGTGCCGGTATTTAAACTATACAGCACGACAGCCGCACTCAGACAAAGCAAAACGGCTGTCACGACAAAAGCACGCCGTTTCTCTTTCATGACAGGTTCCTCCCTTCTTTTCTGGCAATATATAAGAAGAAAGGAACACCAACAAGTGCCACCATGACGCCAATGGCAAGCTCTCTTGGCGGATTTACTGTCCGGCTGGCAAGATCAGCGAAGACGAGAAGCATTGCGCCTAAAATCGCTGACATCGGAATGACGAAACGATAATTGACCCCAACCAGCTTTCGTGCAATATGCGGAATGACAAGCCCGACAAACCCAATAGACCCAACCGCCGATACAGAAACGCCTGCCAGCAGAACCGCAGCTGCCATACCTAGTATTCGCACTTGCCGGGTTTTCACCCCTAAATTCGCAGCTACATCTTCACCAAGTGATAATAACGAGAGGGATCGTCCTAATAACATCGCCCAACCGATGACAATGAGAATGACTGGAGCAAGGATCATCAGCTGCGGCCATTTGACACCTGCCACACCCCCTGCATACCAAAAAGCCAGATCCTGACTGAGATCAAAGTAAATGGCGATACCTGAGCTTAGCGCATGCAGCAATGCGGCAACAACAGCTCCAGCTACAGTGAGCCGAAGTGGGGTCAGCACGCCGCCAGCCGCCCCAATGGCAAAGATCAGCAGTGTACTGAGAACGGCACCAAAAAAAGAAAATAACATCAATGCCGAATAAGGCATTCCTGGAAAAAAAGCAAAACAGAGAGCGACTACAAACATCGCACCGCCGTTAATGCCTAATATCCCCGCATCTGCCAGCGGATTTCTTGTAATGCCTTGCATGAGCGCACCTGCCACAGCAAACGCCGCTCCAACAAGCGCAGCTCCTAACACACGAGGAAGCCTTAATTCATGAATGATCTGCTGCTCTGTCACATGAGACTGATAGTCAAACACAGCTGTCCAGACCGTTTGCAAAGACAATGACTTTGCACCGTATGAAACAGCCAAAAACATAGCTGCCAATAAACCAATGACAGCGAGAAAAAACAATAAAAAGAACAAAATAGGTGATGATCGTTTTTGTTGAGATGTTCGCTTATCCGGCAAAATCGGTGTCATCCTTTTCTTCATTAAAAGTCAGTTTGAAAATGAGAATCATAATCATCAAAATTATAGCCGTCAGCCTCTGAAAAATCAATGTACGGCTCATTTTTTTAATTATTGAAGGTATTGGTAGACGGCAAATATGAGAATTCTTTCCTTCTGCTTTTTCTCGTTCTAAAAGACCTATCAATTTTTACAGTATTTTAATAGGAAAATAGTTGACATTCCGCATGAAAATCCCCTAAAATTACAAAAGTAAGTCAAATGTTATAAAAATATTACAAACAGATGTCAAAGGAATAAAGAATGACCCGTCATGAGAGGAGAATTGAAAGTTGTGTCAGTAAAGGGAAAATGGAGTATCATCCTATTTGCGCTTGCCATCGTCATTGGAGCAGTTGCATTCTTTCAAAATCAGCAAGCAAGCGGTACAGAGAAGAAAAATGTGAAGCAGGATACGAATTATAAAAATGTTGAAATTGTCACTCTTGTAAATGACGGGAAGTTTATGAGATATGCGGTGAACTATCCACTTTTTCATCAAAAAAAGCTAGATGACAAGATTCAAAGCTATGCGAATTCAGCATTAGAGCATTTCAAAAAGACATTTAGTGAAGCAAAGGACATTGATGAAAACAAACGGTTTGAACTGAATATTGACTATGACATGGTGCACTATGCAAAACAATCTGCGGCCATTTATTTTACGACCTACACATATACAGGTCAGCAAAATGGAACCACTCATCACGTCACAATCAATTTCGATTTTCAGAAAAAAGACTTTCTTGACACAAAAGATTTATTTCAACCCAAAAAGGACTATTTGAAAAAATTATCCTATATTACATACACGGAGCTTAAAAAAGATAAAACCTTGTCTAAGGATCTATCACTCCTTCAAAAAGGAACAGCCCCTACTGATCAAAACTTCAGTCAATTCGCCTTAAAAGAGAAATATATAGAGTTCTATTTCCCAGCTTCTCAAGTAGCCGCAAAGGACTTAGGTCCGCAAACGCTGGCGATCAAAAAGACGCTGCTAAAAGATATCTTGAAGCCGGAATATATGAATAAGACCAAAAATCAGAATGAAATCAAAGAACCGAATCCAAAAAGAAAAGCCGTCAAGCTGCCGCAAAAGCCAAAGCTTGATCCGAATAAAAAAGCCATCGCACTCACATTTGATGACGGTCCAAACCCAGCCACAACTTCAACCATTTTAGCAGCGCTGAAGGAAAATAAAGGACACGCCACCTTTTTCGTATTAGGAAGCAGGGTTCAGTATTATCCTGGAATGCTTGCCGACATTTTAAAGGGGGGAAATGAGATCGGAAACCATTCATATAACCATCCTTTATTAACGAGACTCCCTCTAAATGAAGCGGTCAAACAAGTAAAAGACACGCAGAAGCTGATTGAAAAGGCCAGCGGTTATACTCCTACGCACTTTAGACCGCCATATGGAGGAACAAATCCCGACATCAATCAAGCGGTTGGCATGAACGTTTCATTGTGGGATGTCGATCCTGAGGACTGGAAAATTCGCAACAGCCAGCAGATCACAAACCATGTTCTCTCACATGCAGCAGATGGCAAAACCGTACTCATGCACGATATTTATGACAGCTCTGCTCGAGCAGCGGTGAAGATCATACATGAACTCACCAAACAAGGCTACCAGCTTGTCACAGTCAGCGAACTTGAACAATTGAAAAAAGAACGAAATGAACAAACCCCTGTGCAGTAAACACAGGGGCTTTTTTTATGACTCTAACAACTTCTTTCTTTTCAACAATGCTTGAAACGTCTCTTCAAGCTCATGAGAAGGCTCGATGCTTAAACGACTGAGCACTTCAGACAGCTGCATATCAATCAGCAGGAGCTCTTCTTCTTTCTTTGTAGCAGCTGGCTTTTCTTCCTTTTGTTTATATTCTTCATAGGTACCATCAAAGCGTTCAATGGTTCCCTCGTGCACATGAAGAATACGAGTAGCCACCTGCTCAATGAGCCTCCTGTCGTGGGAGACAAACACGACTGTGCCCGGGTAATCTTTTAAAAGTTCTTCAAGCGCTTCTACTGCCGCAAGGTCTAAAAAGTTCGTCGGTTCATCAAGCATCAGAACATTGGCATCACTGACGAGCAGCTTGGCAAGCATCGTCTTCACCTGTTCCCCGCCGCTTAATACGTTCGTCAGCTTGTACACATCGTCTCCCCGAAACCCAAGTCTCGCTAAAACGGTGCGAACGACAGTCTCATCTTGAATCGCCTGTTCCAGTGCATTTTGTAAGATCGATTCATCTAGATTCAGTTCTGAAAGATCTTGGCTGAAATAACCGATCTTCACGGCTTCTGAACGAAAAATCCCGGGATGTCCGTTTACAAGCATTCGGAGAAATGTCGTTTTACCGCTCCCATTCTTCCCAATGATCGCGACTTTGTCTCCGCCTCTCACTTCTACATTCGCCTTTTTCCAAAGGACTTTATCTCCTGCCATGCCATCTACATGTTCGACACGAAAAATGGTGCGGCTCGCCACTTCCTTCATGGTGTGCTGCGTCATTTGAAGAGGCTGGGCTTCCTTTACCTTCTCCACCTTTTCTAATTTCTCCATTCTTGTTTCGATGGATTTGGCTGTTTTTTGAAGCTTTTTTTGCTTGTTTGCATAATAAGGCTTTGCAATTTTAGGCCCCGAGGATTTCAGCTTTGGAGATGGCTTTGTCGCTTTGTCGGCTTTTTTCATTTTCTTTTGCATGGCATATTCTAACTGTTTTTTCTTTTGGGTATACGCCTCGTACGCCTCCACTTGCTGACGATGTTCGAGTTCTTTTTGCCGGGCAAAATCGCTGTAGTTGCCTTTGTATGGTTTGAGTTTCCCATCCTCCAATTCCCAAATGTCTGTACATAACGCATCTAAAAAAGCACGGTCATGCGAGACGACAATCAGAGCACCTTGATGATAACGAAGCTTTTCTTCTAGCCACTCAATATGCTCCGTATCTAAGTGAGTCGTGGGTTCATCGGCTAATAAAAGGGCAGAAGGCCGACTTAAAGCTCTCTCAATATAAGCTTGAGTCATCTCTCCGCCACTTTGTCTGCCATCTCCTGTCTTTAGTTGAGGAAGCAGCGTACAAGTTGTAGTGTGTGCAAATGTGCCGCTGTCTGGTTTTTCCCTACCCACCAGTACATGGAGCAATGTCGTTTTCCCACTGCCATTCGTTCCCACAAGGCCGATTCGGTCCCCTTGATGAATGGCCAGCTCCTCTATATCAAATAACAAGCGATCCTTTCTAAATACTTTTAATTGGTGGGCTCTCAGTAACATCCAACCCTCTCCTTTCGTATCAGGAGACATGAAAAAGCCTCCTATTCTCAGAATAGGAGGCAAAATGGTGTACAAAAATAAGCGTATCGATACAGAAAGAATAACATGTGGTTCATCAAATGAGCACACATATCCCCCGTATCCATCACTTCAATCTTTGATTCCCAAGCTGTACCATCCTATTCCGAAGCTAAAAAATGAAAACGCAGCAAACATAGCAACACATATCGTTTGCTCACTGCCTTCGTTCTTTCATTTTGCTTACAGGTCATAGGATTAGTACTTCATTGCATTGGGTCACCCTTCCGTCGTTTGTTACGTATACGATAAAAGATTGGTTATTTTTTGTCAAGTAGGTTTCCTATTAAGACAGGCTGGCCAACTTGGGTAAACACCTTACCTAATGCATCTGTTTCGCTTGCATAAACTGATCAATGACACGTAATGCTTTTTCTGTTCCACCTGCTGTTTGGAAACTTTCTTCAATCTTTTCAATCCCAGCACGATATGTGTCACTTCCGAGTACACTCTCTACAGTATCTCTCAGCTGTTTTGCTGTCAGCTGGTCTTTATCGAGTGCACGAGCAGCAGAGAGATCCGTCAGTCTTTTTGCCACCATCGGCTGATCTTTGTCAACCGGGATGACAACCATTGGAACATGATAATGAATACCTTCATTGACACTGTTCATCCCGCCGTGGGTCACAAACACATCTGTCAGTTCAAGGACTTCAAGCTGCGGCACATAAGGCTCGATGAGAAAATGAGATGGCGCTTCTTTTAGGAGAGACATGTCGATTTTTTCACCAGTTGCGAGAATCACTTTTCCATCAAAGTCGGCAAAAGCATCAATACACATATTAAAGAATGCTTCAGTATCTCCAAGAACCGTTCCCATTGAAATAAAGACGACCTTCTCTCGCTCAAGCGTTTCTAACGGGAAATCATGCTGGTCAGCACGTTTTAGAAAGCTCGGTCCAATGAAGACAAACGAATCATCCAATGCATCAACAGACGGCTGAAAATATTCACTTGTATACACCATATTCAGCTCTCCACGGTTTTTCATGAATTGCATCAAATGCTTTGGCTGAACGCCAAAACGTTCATGTATTTCTTCTAACAGATGAGTCGCCTTCTCATCTTTTCTGTATAAAGGTGTATCAAAATGCGCCTCCTGCAGCACAAAAGAAGGATTCGAACCAATGCCTGGAATTTGTAAGTAATCCCGCACAAGCTCACCTGCTCCAAACATATCAAAATAGACCAAATCAAATGAATGCTGTTGAGAAAGAGTTTCCACCACTTCTAAAATGTCTAATGACGTTTGCAGCATGGCATGGAAAAATGGCTGCATGGACTCTAAATCGCTTTCTTCGACACTTAATGTGCGAATATAATCTGGATGTATATGTACGTGAGCGCCTAAGCGTTTGATCCGCTTTTGATAATGTTCAGTTGTGACCACATGCACTTCATCACCTCGATCAACAAATGCTCTTATCATTCCTAACATTGGGTTCACATGTCCTTCAGCTGGGAACGTAATCATTAAAACCTTCGCCACAAGAATCCTCTCCTTATTGTCAATTCTCTTCCATGTTAATCTTATACAGTGATCGGGCTCAACAAATACGCCTGAAAAGGGGATAAATGAGACTTATGGCTAGTATTTTAAGAGGATAGCAGAAAAAAAGACAAAGCCTCCTGTTTAAGTGCTTTGTCTTTTTTCTATTAATTTTTGAGCAGCATTTGTTTAAACGCAGCAGACTGTTTTTCAATTGAGATTGGATCAGCATAGATAAATTCTTTGATTGAATAGGATAAAACATGTCCTTGTTTCACTGCTTTATTCTTCTTCCATACACCGCTACCTGTGATATCTAGATTAGGTGCTTTTCCATCCTTTGTTGGTACAAGTAAATAGTCACCTGTATACTCATTCATCTCTTCTAATGAAATACCGAGATACCCTTCTTTTGGTAGAGCTTTCTCTGCTTTTTCAGGCAAACTGAATCCATACCCTTGATAGATAACCTCTCCTCCACGACCAAAGTCTGTACCAAATAAGTACACCTGCTTAGGCTGCACATCCATAATGGAGAACGTCTTGTCTTCACCAATTTTTGCTTTGACCTCTTTGCCGTCTTTTTTCAGTTGCTCGTCCATTTCTTGTATTTGTTTTTTCGCTAACGATTCTTTTCCAAGAATCTTTCCGATTTCAATATGCATCTCTTTAAAGCTATGCTCACTTGTTGTGAAAGTAATTGTTTTTGCGATCTTTTTATATTTCTCAACTTGATCATTTTGTGAATAAGCAATGATGAGATCAGGCTTCAGTTTGGCGATTGCCTCCACATTTTCTATCGGCACCCTCTTCACACCTGTTTCATCTAAAAAGGATGATTTAGGATAAACATCTGTCATGCCAACAGGTGTCACACCTAACTTTTTAAAATTTCCAAGCTGCGCTGTTAACACAACAATACGCTTTGGCTTGTCAGGAATGGTGATCTTTTCACCCGTTTCAGTTGTATATGTACGAGTATTTGATTCTTGTTCTTTATTGTCTTTCTGCCCGCAAGCCACCAACAATACTGCCAGCAGACTCATAAGCCAAATCATTTTTTTCACTGACGAAACCACCTTTAATTGAGAATGATTATTAATTATAGCATAAATAGTTTGGTATAGATGTAAAGTTTTAGAAGTGAACGCCACACAAAAACCCCTCTCTTAATGGAGAAGGGTTTGAGAGACCTTGTTCTATCGTGAACTAGGTCGAGCATGAACTCGAAGAACGTATAATTGACATTACTTGAACCAACACGATGGATGGTTATTTGAATTGAGGACAGTTATTCAAACATAGAAATTTTAGGGTCTTTATCGTAACAGTGAACAAGCATAGCGTGTACTTGCCCCCTATGATGATAAACATGTGCTAATATCTCTAACAACCATTCATACCTTGTATATGTCACACCCCAATAGGAAGTGGTACGAGACAGTAGTTCTGTGTCCGATAATTTCATATAATGATTTTTTAATGATTGAAAATTAGTCATTAAGCCTTTTTCTATCGACTTTACAGTTTTATATGATACATTAGCATAAAATGTTTCCATCTCTTCTTGGGTCGCCTCATTTGCGATACGCCAGTCAGCTTCACAAATGATCGCAATGTGTTCCAGCAACTCTCCCATAGACTGCTTATGAGGTGTTGGTCTTTTTTGTAAATCAGTTTCTTCTAATTGACTTACTATTTTTATTAATGTTTTAACAGCTACTTCAATTTGATGTAAAACACTTTCACAATTCATTAGTGCCTCCTTATGAATGAATTCTGCCCTTTTCGTTGAACAAGCTTTGAGAATATTGATGAACTGACTTTATACTCCAATAATAGATTAAGTTGACTTGATTGCCTATCATCAAGAAAATTTGTCTTTTTAACAATATTAATCTGTGTTTTTCGATACAAAATGAACTCTCTAATAAATAGTGAAGTTCCTCTCAATTTACTCACACAATACCACTCATAAAAAAACAAAAAAACCCTTTATTTCAAAGGGTTTTCAAGTTCTTTCATAAATAATCCATCGGATACTCAAGACGCGCTCGGAGGGATTCGAACCCCCGGCAGACGTGGTACCGGAAACCACCGCTCTATCCAACTGAGCTACGAGCGCACGATTTATTTTTTGAACGTCAGCATATCAAATTATAAGGGAAATGCTGCAAGAAAGCAATGATTAATCACTATCCCTGTCCATGCATTTTCTTCATTCCCATACATATACTCATATGATGGTTTGAAGTGGAAGAGTTTTGGGGAAAATGGATAGGGGTATTTGATTTTAGGTCAGCATTTTGTTTGACCTTTATTGACCAAAAATGTATCATTGAATTACATACTTACCTAAAAGGTGAAGGAGGAACATTATGAATTTAATACCTACAGTCATTGAGCAAACAAATCGTGGGGAAAGAGCTTACGACATTTATTCTCGTCTTTTAAAAGACCGTATTATCATGCTTGGTTCTGCGATCGATGACAATGTTGCCAACTCCATCGTATCACAGCTTCTCTTCTTAGAAGCCGAGGATCCAGAAAAAGATATCTCTATCTACATTAACAGCCCTGGCGGTTCGATCACAGCTGGTATGGCCATTTACGATACGATGCAATTTATTAAACCAAAGGTATCAACTATTTGTATTGGTATGGCTGCATCTATGGGTGCGTTCCTGCTTGCTGCTGGTGAAAAAGGTAAGCGTTATGCCCTTCCAAATAGTGAAGTGATGATTCACCAACCACTAGGTGGTGCGCAAGGTCAAGCAACAGAAATTGAAATTGCGGCAAAACGAATCCTTTCTTTACGCGATAAACTGAACCAAGTACTTGCTGAACGTACTGGTCAGCCAATTGAAGTCATTGAGCGCGATACAGATCGTGACAACTTTAAAACAGCGGAAGAAGCACTTCAATACGGACTCATTGACAAAGTCTTGACCCGTAATACAGAAGAACAAAAATAATCACAAAACAAACCGTCTGCTCTTTGAACAGACGGTTTTTTGTTATGCATCTATTTTAAGACAGCTCCGTCCATTTCTGTTGAAGAGTTGGTGTTTGATAGGAAGCCATCTGTGAAATCAATTCTTCCGGTTCTCCAGAGGCATGTAGCAATTGAAGGTGTGATTCATTCGAAAAACCTTCCTGTATACTAAACTTCACCATGTCTATGAGCGGATTGAAATAGTCATTCACTTGATACAATCCGATTGGCTTTTGATGGATGCCAATTTGCGCCCAACATAGCACCTCAAATAATTCTTCATATGTACCAAAACCACCTGGCATGGCAATAAACCCATCGGCCAGCTCGCTCATTTTCGCTTTTCGTTCATGCATCCCTTTGACTTCAATCAATTCGGTTAGCTCTTGATGCACAACCTCTCCTCTAAAAAGCCCTTTTGGCATGACTCCGATCACTTGCCCGCCGTTTTTCAATACCTCATCCGCTATAGCTCCCATTAAGCCAATTCGTGAGCCACCGTATACAAGGCGGATTCCTTGCTCTGCCATATAAGCCCCTAGCTCGACAGCTTTTTGTTTGTAGATGTCATTCACACCTGGATTCGAACCAGCAAACACACAAATCGTTTTCATCAAAACAGCTCCATCTCTCTCTATGATTTCTTCACCCACTCATTCTACTATAATTCATTGTAAAGAAACAGCCGCTCTATCTATATATAGTGTAAAATCAGAAGGTGAACACCATATAAGGAGCTGTATAAAGAGAATGCAAACAACTGAAATGGAAAAATGGATCAAAGATTTCTACAAAATGAGAAATTGGACAGAATACGGGCCGTTTATCAGGTTAGGTTTCCTGATGGAAGAAACAGGTGAACTCGCTCGCGCAGTCAGGGCGGTCGAAATTGGACGCGATCGACCTGATGAGAAAACACAGGAGGACGCCGCGTTAAGAAAGGACCTTATTGAAGAAATGGGAGATGTCTTAGGAAATCTACTTGTTCTAGCTGATCTCTATGATGTAACAGTAGAAGAGGTCTTCTCTTCCCATCAACAGAAACTCACACAACGGTTTTCTAGTGAAAAAGAGCAGGTAAAAAGCCCGTGACCGACATGTCATGGGCTTTGACAAAGGGCTAAAATGAACTTGATTTTAGCCCTTTGTCTTCTTTTCAGCGTGATAGAAAACCTTTACAGTCTAGGAAGGACGAATACCGGCGCGGAGCGAATTTGACATTCGTGAGCACCGGCACGCAGAACTGACAAAGAATGCGAGGGTTTGTCTACACGCTGAAGCACGTGACCGACATGTCACGTGCTTTTTTTAGCCTTTTATAGCTGCTGTGGTGAAATATCATCCGTTCGTTCAAAGAAATGCTGCTTTCCAATGTGATGGAAAAGACCGGTACGATGCAAAAGCTCTTTTGGCTGTGATTGAAGCCCTACAATCATCAATTTTCCATTGTGATGCTTTAAACGATTAGAAATGTTCATCAGAACCGCTTCTGCTGAGGTGTCCATATAATTCACTTTGTTCATAAGCAAAATGAGTGTTTTCGGCTTTGTCTGAACATGATCCAAAATCGAATTTTCCAATGAATCGGTTGTACCGAAAAAGAGTGGCCCTTCAATCGAATACATACTAATCCCTTTCTGATCGGTCTCCCTTTCTAAGGCAGCTGCGGTTTCGATTTGAGGAACAGCAACATTTGAGGAAATATTCGTTGTCTGGCTCATTTTTTTGATAAAGGCGATAAACGCTAAAATGAGACCTGCAGTCACCCCTATAATCAAATCACCGATGACCGTTAGCAGGAAGGTCACGACAAGCACAAGGGAATCCGCATTTTTGACTTTGACAATATTGATAAACTCCTTTTTCTCACTCATATTCCACGCCACAAACATCAAAATCGGTGCCATGGCAGCAAGTGGAATCATCGATGCATATGGTGCAAATAACATTAAGATGAGCAAGACAACGACACCATGCACGACTCCTGAAATGGGGCTTGCTCCACCATTTTTAATGTTTGTTGCCGTACGAGCAATCGCTCCAGTCGCTGGGATCCCTCCAAAAAGCGGTGCCGCCATATTGGCAATTCCTTGTCCGACGAGTTCTTTATTGCTGTCATGTTTAGAACCTTTCATATTATCAGCTACCATCGCGGACAAGATCGACTCCACGCCGCCCAAAAGCGCAATGACAATAGCCGGCGGCAGCAAATAAATCATTTTTTCAATCGTCAATTCAGGAAAAGCGAAAGTTGGCAGCTGACGAGGGATTTCGCCATATGCAGAGCCGATGGTTTCAACTTGTCCTTGAAAAAAGAGAACAGCTATAAATGTTGAAACGAGTAGACCTAATAGAGCACCAGGTATTTTGGAAATGTATTTTTGTGCCGCCAAAATCACGATGAGCCCAACAATCGCTGTGAGAATGGCGAGACTGTTTGCGGTACCGAGATGGACCACGATTTCTCTCATATTGAGGAAAAAGCTTTCATGTTTTTCAACACCCTTTAATCCGAGGAAGTTGGCAATCTGTCCTGAAAAAATAATGACAGCAATGCCGGCAGTAAAGCCGATGATAACCGGACGAGGAATAAATTTCATGAGCTTTCCTAGTTTGAATATTCCGAATAAGACAAGCATACAGCCTGCCATAAAACCAGCAATGAGTAAGTTTTCAATACCGTACTGGCTGACGATCCCGAATAAAATTGGAACAAATGCCCCGGTCGGTCCGCCAATCTGATACTTTGAACCACCAAACAATGAAATCAAAATGCCGGCAACGATGACTGTGTATAGTCCGTATTCTGGTCCGACACCAGATGCAATGGCAAAAGCCATGCCTAAAGGAATTGCCACAACGCCCACGACAAGCCCAGCGATTAAATCGCGTCTAAACTTTGATGAATCATAACCTTCAAATCTTCCATAAAAACGCATGGTATGTGTTGGCCTCCTTCAAGTATGTGTAGATGATTTAGGTATATTGCGGGTCGATCTGTTTATCTTTTATAACGACATCCAGCTTTCCTGTTGCCGGATGAATCACTAGTCCATGAACAGCTACATCACTTGGCATGAGCGGGTGCTCTTTGACTAATTTCACACTTTGGGATACGCTCTCTTCCACTGAATCAAAGCCTGTCAGCCAGCCCTTTAAATCAACACCTGCGCTTTTCACAATGCTCAAACACTTTTCCTCAATTCTCCGTGCTTTTGCCTTTTCAAGTAAAGGGTCTGCCGCAAGGCCTGCCATTCCGCATTCATGGTGTCCGACAATGCATACTTCCTCTGCTTTCAGCTCATAAATGGCTAGTAAAATACTCCGCATGACACTGCCAAATGGATGTGTGACGATGGCTCCTGCATTTTTAATGATCTTCGCATCACCATTACGAAGCCCCATGGATTGCGGTAATAATTCCAACAGGCGTGTATCCATACAAGTTAATATAACCAATTTCTTCTCAGGAAATTTTCCCGCCTTGAAAGGCTCATACTTTCTCTCTTTCACAAAATCTGCATTGTGCTGAAGAATCTGTTCTAATGTTGATTCCATCCTGTCATCTCCTATCTTTTTTAAGTGGTTGTAACGCCTTACCTGGCCTCCTTTTCCCTTGTGTGTTCTCAAGCATAGAGAAGAAAAATGATAGAAAAAAAAGAAAAAAATGAGAAAACGATGAGAGAATATGTAAACATTTTCTCTATTTTGCTCTTTGTTCCGCTTCAGCACAGGGGATATGCGGCTTTTGCTTACAAACGATGGCTCTCATTTCACCAAAAGACGATGAAATGGTTTAGTAGAAAATGACCATCCCGTTTAATACACTGCAAATATAATAAATTTTCTACCAAAAAGTCTCGATCTATTTTCCAGTTTGTCAGATTATCTCCCGAAACATCTAGCATTTTTCTATGACTCATCTACTAATCACTCGTTTTTCTACATCATAAAAAGACATCAGATGGCCATGTCATTTACTCTTTCACTATAAAAATCTCTCCTTTTCAGTTATTTCAGTATATTAAATATTGAGCAGCTCATATTCAAACGTGTACTGCCAAAATGGTTGCTTTATAATAAAAAGAGAAAGATGACCATGTGAAAGGAGCGAGTTGATGATGAAACCACATATTTTTGTCGCCAAACCCTTACCTGCCTCTTTTGAAGACATGTTAAAAGAACATTGTACATATGAGGTATGGCAGTCAAAGGATCCGATCCCAAGAGATCTATTATTTGAGAAGCTGCAGAAGGCTGATGGCCTTTTAACATCTGGTACGAAAATTGATCAAGATTTATTAGATCATGCACCCCAACTCAAGGTGGTGAGCAATAATTCAGTCGGCTATGACAATTTTGATCTAGAAGCCATGAGACAAAGAGGCGTGATTGGTACGCACACGCCTTATACACTCGATCATACCGTTGCTGATCTTGCCTTTTCGCTCATTCTCTCTTCTGCGAGGAGAATTGCCGAGCTTGATCGTTTTATCCGCAAGGGAAAATGGACAAAATTTGTTCAAGAGGAAGATATATTCGGCATTGATGTCCATCATCAAACGCTTGGGATCATTGGGATGGGACGAATCGGTGAGCAAGTAGCCAAACGAGCCGCTCATGGTTTTGATATGAACGTTCTCTATCACAACCGGAGCCGAAACGAGAAAGCCGAATCGGCATATGGCGCTGTATATTGCGCACTGGATGACTTGCTGAAGCAAGCTGATATCATTGTGTTAATCACACCGCTGACTGATGAGACGTACCATATGATAGGAGAGCGGGAATTGAAATTAATGAAGCCGACAGCTTTATTCGTGAACATCTCCCGCGGAAAAACCGTCGATGAGAAAAGCCTCATTCAAGCACTGCAGGAAGGGTGGATTAAAGGAGCTGGTCTGGATGTGTACGAGCAAGAACCGCTTCAGGAAGATCATCCTTTCAAGAAGATGGACAATGTCACGCTTGCCCCGCATATCGGTTCCGCTACTGAAACGACAAGAGACCTTATGCTGAAACGAGCTATTCATAATGTGCTTCATGGAATTGATGGCAAAGCCCCTGTTGATATTGTGAAGGAGCTTGCCTCATCTTAATTGAAAAAAGGCGCAGGGAACTGCGTCTTTTTGTTTACGTCATCTAGAGACAGTAGGTCAAAAAGCCTCATTTTCACCAATCTCCTGATTCTTTACATTCTCTTCATATGCCGGTGCTATAATATGAGATAGACAAGCATCAAGAGGACGGCATCCCATTTCCTTTTGAGGAGGATCAAGATGAAAAAAATAAGTTCGATTTTTACTCTGTTCGCTCTGATTGCTGCCATTCTGTTTTCTGGATTTATCCCGCAGCAAGCCCATGCAGAAACACCACTTACACCAACAGCCACAAATGAAACTGCTTCCGTACAGCTTGCACCAGACCTTCGTACCCTTGCCGTCATTAATACCTTTGATGGTGTAGCAGATTACTTAATCCGCTATAAACGACTACCTGATAATTACATCACCAAATCACAAGCGAGCGCCCTCGGATGGGTTGCATCAAAAGGAAATTTAGCTGAAGTCGCGCCGGGCAAAAGCATCGGTGGAGACGTATTCTCTAATCGGGAAGGACGCCTTCCATCAGCTAGTGGCCGTACATGGCGTGAAGCCGACATCAACTACGTCTCCGGTTTCCGTAATGCTGACCGCCTAGTATACTCAAGTGACTGGCTCATTTATAAAACAACCGATCACTATGCGACATTTACGAGGATTCGTTAATCATTGTAAAAAGACAGCCCTAAGTCAAAAGGGCTGTCTTTTTTCATATTGTTTACGGAAGCAGTTTTTGTACGTACTCCTCAAACGGTTGTGAGAGTGGTTTCTTCGATACTTCGTCCTGTTCATGTATCGTGACATGATCCTCTGTCACGATCACACGACCTGTTGGTGTCAGTTTGGATGCAAGCGGTCTTTTGTTAAAAGGAGAGGCTTCATTTTCATAAATCTCATGCCTCAATTGCACAAGTGTATCTTCACCGACTTCTTTCAATGTGAAAGCATAACCTGTTTCAGCACCCGCTCCCCTATCCAATTGGAGTAGATGGGTTCCTTTTTCTGTTTCCTCTTCGTTCACTCGAAAACGAAGGGACGGTGCTTCCACCCATTCACCTGTAAAAGGGACGGGCTGAAGGGGTAAATTCACACCAAATCCTGCATCAATGAGGTAGCGCTCATGGTGATGTTGAAGGACGATGGCTACATGCGTCCCATCCAGTGCCCACTTCTCTGCTTCTTTGTTATATACGGTCCCTTGAACGAGCTGTACAGCGAGACCTGCCTCTTTTAAGACATAATATAAGAGCGGATTGAGGTCATAGCAAAGCCCACCTCTGCTGCCTTCCAGAAGATGATGCTTCAAACCTTCTGGATCCAAAGCATAGGCGTGTTTACCCACCACAGATCTATTTTCAAAAGGAAAGGTATAAGCCATCTTCCTTAGTAAATCCGGCAATTGATCAAACGTAATGGACACGGCTTCGTATCCAATTTTCTGTAAAAAGGCTGATTGAATCACAACTTTCCCTCCTAAAAAAACTGAGCCCTTGAAGAGACTCAGTTTTCTTGATTGATAAAATCCGTTAACGCATCGATGGCTTCTTGTTCATCTGCTCCATCAGCTATTAGTTTGACGGTGACCCCAGAGCTGATCGCAAGGCTCATCAGTCCCATAATACTCTTCGCATTGACCTTTTTCCCATCTTTCTCTAGAAAAATATCAGCACCAAAACGATTGGCTTCTTGAACGAACAAAGCAGCCGGACGTGCCTGCAAACCCGTTTTCAGCTGAATTGTGACCGTTTTTTCCACCATATGATCTGCCTCCCTTTTTTATTTCCCTATTTGAGTGTAACAGCTTGTCCGTTTCTTAATTGTTCTGCAATCTGATCTAGCTTTCTTAAACGGTGATTAATGCCTGATTTGCTGATCTTGCCGCTTTCCACCATTTCGCCAAGTTCCTTTAGTGTGACTTCTTGGTAGTCAATACGCAGTTGCGCAATTTCACGCAGCTTATCTGGCAGAGCGTCTAATCCAATCTTTTCGTCAATGAATTGAATATTTTCAACCTGGCGCAGTGAGGCACCGATCGTTTTATTCAAGTTTGCTGTTTCACAATTGACGAGCCGGTTCACAGAATTCCTCATATCTCGGACGATGCGCACGTCTTCAAAACGAAGCAATGAGTTATGAGCACCCACAACACTTAAGAATTCCGTAATTTTCTCCGCTTCCTTCATGTATGTGATAAAGCCTTTTTTGCGTTCAAGTGTTTTACTATTAAGATGGAATTGATTCATGAGCTCACAAAGGGCATCATTATGTTCTTTGTATAGTGAAAAAATCTCAAGGTGATACGAAGAGGTTTCTGGATTATTCACAGAACCTCCTGCTAAAAAAGCACCTCTCATATAGGAACGCTTGCAGCATCTTTTCTTCACAAGTTCTTCTGAAATGTTGCGTTCAAATACAAATTGTTCACCTAATATCTTTAGGTCCTCTAAAATGGTTTTCGCTCGTTCTACCAGTCTGACAATATACACATTATTCTTTTTTAATCTCATTTTTTTACGAACGAGCAGCTCGACAGTCACATCGTATTTCTTTTTCAAAAGGGTATAAATACGTCTTGCAATGGCTGCGTTCTCTGTCTGTATATCTAAAATCAATTTTCGATTAGAAAAAGATAATGAACCGTTCATACGGATGAGGGCAGAAAGCTCTGCTTTTGTGCAGCAGTCCTTCACTTCCAGATTAGTCAGCTCTTTTTTTGTTTCGGATGCAAATGACATCCTTGCCACCCCCATTCCTATTTTTTCTGATGCAGCAAATCGACAAGCAGCGCAGCTACTTTCAGCGTATCATGACGAATCACATGCTGGTCATATGTAATGATTTCCCCAGGGATGACTTCTAGTCCCATGGCTTTGAGTACATCTGTGTCGAATTGTACAGGCTGCGCCTGCTCTTCTGCATATTTTGCTTTGATTTCTTCTGGAATTTCTTTATTGTTCACAAATATCGTATCGATAAATGGTCGGTCCATATGATCGTTTAGTGCCTGCACATGATCAGCTGCACTGTAGGAAAGCGTTTCCCCCGGCTGTGTCATGACATTACAAATATAGACTTTTTTCGCCTTAGAACGAATCACTTCTTCGCCAATATGCGGTACAAGCAAGTTTGGCAAGATACTTGTATACAAGCTGCCAGGTCCGAGGACGATCAAGTCGGCTTCACGAATGACTTGAATCGATTCTGGGAGCGGTTCAATCGTATCGGGTGTGAGGAACACTCGTTTAATTCGCTCACCATAGGTTGGGATTTTTGATTCTCCTGTTACCACTTGCCCATTTTCTAATTCAGCATGAAGAACAACACTTGAATTCGCTGCTGGCAATACTTTTCCTCTCACATTTAAGACCTTGCTCATTTCTGTGACGGCATGAAAAAAATCACCGGTTATATTCGTCATAGCCGCAAGAATGAGATTGCCGAGAGAGTGGCCTGTTAAGTCATTCCCTTTATTAAAACGGTGCTGAAATAAATCTTCTACAAGCGGTTCGACATCAGAAAGTGCCGCAAGGACATTCCGAATATCGCCTGGAGGCGGAATATTCAAATCATGTCGCAGTCTGCCTGAGCTGCCTCCATCATCAGCAACCGTTACAATAGCGGTAATATCCACTGGCTTTGTTTTTAGCCCTCTGAGCAAAACAGATAAGCCAGTGCCTCCGCCAAGAATGACCACCTTTGGAAGTGTCGTCATCTATTTTCTGCTTCTCTTTTCAATGTCCCGGTGAGTGACATGAGTATAGTAGTCATTTTTAAAATACTCCGATAAGTAGTTCGCTAGCGTCACTGATCGGTGCTGTCCACCTGTACAGCCAATAGCGATCACCAGCTGACTTTTCCCTTCTCGTTTATAGGACGGAAGCATAAAGCTGAGAAGGTCGATTAATTTCTCTGTGAACTTTTGCGTTTCACTCCACTTCATGACATAGGAGCGTACTTCTTCATCATTTCCAGTCTGTGGACGCATGCTCTCAATATAGTAAGGATTCGGCAGAAATCTCACATCAAATACAAGATCAGCATCAATTGGCAAGCCGTACTTAAAGCCAAATGACATCACATTCACTGTAAACACTTGCCCCTGATTCGTAGCAAAGTGTGTGACAATCTTTTCTCGAAGCTGTTTCGGTTTCAAATCCGATGTATCAAAAATCATTTGAGCTCGGCCTTTTAACTCTTCTAACAGATCGCGTTCCATCGCGATTCCTTCGAGCGGCAAACCTGTTGTCGCAAGAGGATGCGAACGTCTCGTTTCTTTGTATCTTGAGACAAGTACCTTATCGTTTGCATCTAAGAATAATATTCTTGGTGTGATCCAACCAAGATCACTCATTTCATCTAAGGCTGCAATTAAGCTATCAAAGAATTCGCGTCCGCGCAAATCCATCACAAGGGCCACCTTGCTCATCTTTGAATTGGATTCCTTCATAAGCTCTAGAAACTTCGGTAAAAGTGATGGCGGTAAGTTATCCACACAAAAGTAACCTAAGTCTTCAAAGCTTTGGATGGCAACGGTTTTCCCCGCACCTGACATCCCTGTAATAATCACAAGCTGAATATCATCTTGTTTGTGCGTATTCATGCCTGCTCCCTCTCCTTCTTTATGAAAACGGTTCATTTATTAGTCTCCTTGAGGATCTAATCGATAAGCAATCAGCTCAAAGTCTGGTGTATACGTAAAAGTGCCGTGGAGAAGTCCTTTCCCTTTCAACATGAAGTCAAGAATATGGGAATCTCCTGGAGCCATCGGCAAGCTGGGTACATCTTTTACATCATGCCATTTTAAAATGCCTTCCTCCGACTCTGATACGTTTTTTCCTGTAAAGGAATCTGCCATAAAGGTGAACATCATCCACTCTTGAACGATTTGATCGCCTTCTTTTATGATAAAGGTAAACACGCCTTTTAGCTGCGGATTTAAAATATAAATGCCTGTTTCTTCTCTAAATTCTCGAACGACTGAATCCTTGACCGATTCTCCGCTCTCCATTTTGCCGCCAGGTGCTACCCACCAGCCTCGTCTTGGCTTTTGCAGCAAGAGAACTTGATCTTCGTGATGCAGCACACAATTGGTTACTCGTTGCATCAGCTGTCACCTACTCTTTTATGTCTTTTTCTTATTATACAGGTTCATCATGACTCCCACAATGAACATGCCCGTTCTTCACTGAAAACAGACAGGTTTTCGTATGAATATGGCGACGGGCACTTTCTCTATTCTTTATTTTACAACATGTAACGGTTCTCCATGCGTCATTTGTGAACATCTCGTGAATTTCTGATTTTAAGCAAAAAAAAGGACACGGATTCACATCCGTGCCAAACATGTATTCCTTATAAAAGGGGGTCAATTACTAGTTTTATCATAACGGATAATTGTTTCACCCGTGTTACATTCCAGTTAAAAGCCCGTGACGCAATATTAAGGATTTACGACAGCTGTTTATTTCATTGCTTTTAGCTTTTCAGCAAGCTCTTCTACATAATGCTGTGCACTCTGTGCTGCAATACTTCCATCACCTGTTGCTGTGACGATTTGACGAAGTGTTTTCTCACGAATGTCACCAGCTGCGAAGATTCCTTCAACTTTTGTTTCCATTCTTTCGTTCGTCTCAATGTAGCCCTCTGCATTTGTAATCCCTAGATTTTCAAATGGTTTAGACAGCGGCAACATACCGATGTAGATAAAGACGCCATCTGTTTTGAAGTCTTCTTCCTCACCTGTCACGGTATCAATTAATGTCACACTGCCGACTTTCCCATTTTCTTCATTGATTTCTTTAACGGTTTTGTTCCACATAAAGTCGATTTTTTCATTATCAAATGCACGTGCTTGTAAGATGCTTTGGGCACGAAGTTTGTCGCGTCTATGGACAATTGTGACTTTAGACGCAAAGCGAGTGAGGTAAACACCCTCTTCTACTGCTGAGTCTCCTCCGCCAATCACGACAAGCTCTTTGTTTTTAAAGAAGGCACCGTCACATACAGCGCAGTATGATACGCCGCGGCCGCCAAGTTCTTTTTCGCCTGGTGCACCGATTTTTTTGTATTCAGCACCTGCCGCAATAATAACAGAGCGTCCTTTGTATTCTTTGGAACCAGCTTTGACGATTTTGTACTCTTCACCATCTACAATTTCTTTAATATCGCCATACGCATACTCGGCACCGAATTTCTTTGCATGCTCAAACATTTTATTTGAAAGTTCCGGCCCTAAGATGCTTTCAAAGCCCGGATAGTTCTCGACATCTTCCGTATTCGCCATTTGGCCGCCTGGAATTCCTCTTTCAATCATCAGTGTTGAAAGATTTCCCCGTGATGTATAAACAGCGGCTGTCATTCCGGCAGGACCCGCTCCAATGATGATCGTATCGTAGATTTTTTCTTCTGACACAACTGTCACTCCCTCTTCAATTGCTGCTAGCATTTCTTATTAGAATGCCCTTGGGTGATGCTTCCATTCATGACAGAGAGCATCATTTCCACTCTTAGCTTTTATTCCTTACCCATATCCTATTAAATCTGCGGATAATAAGCGAATCATTTGCTCATATCTTCAAAAAAAGAAAAAGCTTCCTTAAACTGCTGTTTAAGGAAGCCTGTTTACGGTTATATAGTAAGTAATGATTTATTCAACGACTCTTCTTACAACGCCATTGAATGCTTTTTTCCAGTAAACGTTGCTCATAGAGTCAACTGAAACACCGCGAGAGCTGTTATCGTTCAAGAATGTACCGTTTCCTAAGTAAATACCAACGTGTCCATTTACTTTATACGTATCAAAGAACACAAGGTCTCCGCGTTTCATGTCAGATGCACTTACAGCTCTTCCTTTACCTACAAGCGTATCTGTTGTTGTACCGCCAACTGGTCCAAGGTTGATGCCTGCTGATGCAAATGCCCAGCGAACGAATGAAGAACAGTCAAAACGACGTGCGTCAATATCGGCTTGTGATCTGCCGCCGCCCCATTTATATGGAGATTGTCCTACAATCGTAGAACCTGTGCTGATTGCACCTTCGATTCCGCCTACGTTATTGCTAACAGGTGATCCACCGCCAGAAGATGGCTTTTTGCTTGGTGAACTGCTGTTGTTGTTGTTATTTGAAGATCCACTGTTATTTGAAGAAGAACCGCTGTCGTTATTAGAGCTGTTGTCTTCAGCTTGAACACTAGCTTGACGTTGCTGTTGTCTTTGTGCTTTTTCTTCTTTTGCTTGTTGAGCAGCTTCTCTTGCTTCTTTTTCAGCTTGTTTTTGAGCAGCGATTGTTGCGTCTTTTTCAGATGCAATGCTGTTTGCCTCAGTGTTTAACTCGCTGATTTGAGAAGAAGCACTTCCTTTTTGCTTTTTCACTTGCTTGAATAGCTTGTCTTTCTCATCAAGCTGTTTATTTAAGTCAGTTTGAAGTGTTTCAAGCTTTGCAAGCGTCTTTTGAACATCTTCAAGCTTTGTGTTTAATTCGTTTTCAGACTTTTGTAATTCCGCTTTGTCTCTTTCTTGTTCTTTAATGATTTCGCTGTCTGCGTTGATTAATGTAGATACAGCACCTGCACGACTGATGAAATCGCTAAAGCTTTTTGCTCCTAGTAATACATCTATGTATTTCGTAGAACCACCGCTTTCTTGAAGCGCACGTACACGCTTTTTCAAGAATTCGTTTCTTTCTTCGATACGTTTTTCTGTATCAGCAATTTCTTTTTTCAGTGCCTTGATTTCTTTTTTTGTTTTTTCGTTTTCTTTTTGTTTTTCTTCGATTTGATCACTTGTTTTTAAAGCTTTTTCGTCAATTTCTTTTAGCTTTAGCGCAAGTGCCTCTTGTTTTGCCTCAAGCTTTGAAAGCTCTTCTTTTTTCTTTTGAAGATTCTTGTTTACCTCTGACTGCTTGCTGTCTAGTTCTTGTTTCTTTTGTTCAAAGTTCTGTGCATTTGCTTCATGAGTAAATGGAATAAATAAACCGCTCGCTCCAATCACCGAAGCTAAACCGAAAGTAATAAACTTTTTCACGTATAGTTCCTCCTTTGACAATTTCCCAAGCGACATGAGAAAGCAGCAAATTCTCTGCGACCAATCTGTGCTTCCTGTGTCTTTCTTCCTGATGATTCAGTCAGATGTTGACCAGATTGTTTCTATCACTAGGTGTTGCATTATGTATAGTAAAATATTTAAATATATGTCTTTGTTTTAATCCACGAGTTTCATTATACATGACACATCGACAAAATGAGCTAATATTTTTATTACATTTATGTTTCAAATAGATGTCGAGATTGTCATACTTCGCCAAATCCTAGCAAATCCCACCTTTTTATCCAAGAAAAAAGCATGACCTTTTCGGCCATGCTGCTGTTATCTGATTCTATTTACCTATTCAAACCATGAACGCACAAATAACATTCTCATATTTTGACAGCGTTTGAACGCTGATCTGAAAAGAAGCTGCGATCTCTTTTTTGCTGACAGCTGATTCTTCTTGTTCATTCATCCATAGATAATAAGAAGCTGCTGCCCATGCAATGGCATTTTTCTTCTCTACGCCTGAAGCGCGTGCTTGCTGAATAATATGGAATAACCAAAAATATGGCATGTGGCTATCAGGCTGCACCGCTTCTTCCAAAGCAGATGCCGCCTGTTTTGCGAAGACCGCATCTTCTGAAAACGATCGTTCTTCCATTTGATCTTCATATAAAAGTAACTCAATAAACTGCTGTTCAAAGGCCGTTTTCGCAGCGCGGGAATCAAGAACAGATTGCAAGACGTCACGTTCACCTTTTTGTTTGCTGACATAGTAGGCAGTGAGTCGTTCCTCAATTGAAACCATTGGCTCAGACTCCTCTGGTTTGTCTTGCCACGGCTTGATTTCATCTGCATCAATATCTTCTTCCACCATCTTATCCCAAACGGTTTGCGCCAGCGTTTTGTGGCCCGTATAATAGGCTGCACTTGCCAGCCAGTATAAAAACGTACTATCACCTTGGAAACCTGTTTTATACAAAGAATAAAGCCATTTAAATGCCCATTCAAATTCTCCAACAAGGGCAAATGTTGCGCCAAGCTTATAACGCTGTTCACTTAATATTGGATACACGTGCGTTAATTGCTTCGCTAACAGATTGACCTTTTCTTCTTCTTTTTCATAATGATAGAAAACAAGCTGATTACAAAGGGCATGCAGATTACCGGGATTTTCATGAAGGACCCGGTTCAACATTTCTTTTGCCTGATCGATTTGGCCAGAATAAAAATAGGCCAAAGCGAGATTATTATACGCTGACCAAAACTCTGGATACTCAACAATCATCTGTTCCAGCATCTCGATTGCTTCATCCAGCCTGCCGCTTTCTAGCAAATGGTTGGCTTGATCCTGCTTTACAATCAGATCATCCTGATCATAAGGAAAATCTTCATCAACATCGTCACTCATATCAAGCAGATCGAGGAGATCGTCATTTTCATCTGCAAATTCCCCGTCTTCTTCCAGCGCAGCATAAGCAGTGGCGCATCTATATGCCTCTTGAAACAAACCGAGATTCGCATAATTATTGGCTTTAAAGTAGTGACACTCTGACATGTTCTCATCCAAGTGTTCAAGGATAAAATCAAGCAGTTCATTAGATTGTTGGTAATGCCCCATTTCAGTATAAATAATGGCAAGCTGCGACAGCATTTCTACATTTTCAGGCTCAAGTACGATGGCCCGCTGTATCAGCTTACTTGCCCTAGACAGATTTCTTTCTCTATATGCTTTTAGACCTTTATGAAAAAAGTAATGCCCATCTTGGAATAGCTGGACGACTTGTGTGTGATTATTTTGAGAAGTGTATTTACTCACCGATACCCTCCATTTCGAACAGTGTACCGTGTGTAGTATAACATACTTCATGAGTCGTCACATAGAACAAAAGGAAAGGAAGGATTTGTTTTTCATTTAAAAGCAAAAAGCTGGGGGTACCCCCAGCTTTTCATTCCCCTTGATGGCGCTTTTTCAATACCTTTAATACATCATCAAGAGGCAGCTGCTGTTCACGTAATAACACAAGAAGGTGATACAGAAGATCTGCTGTTTCCCATTTCAATTCTTCTTGATCACGGTTCTTCGCTGCAATGATGACTTCAGAAGCTTCTTCCCCTACCTTTTTCAGGATTTTGTCGACTCCTTTTTCAAAGAGATAGGTTGTATAAGCTCCTTCTGGCATTTCCATCTGACGCTTCGCAATGACCTGTTCCAGTTCATTTAAAATGGCAAAGCGGTCTTGTTCTCCCCTTTGCTGTTTCACGCCCTCTTCCGAAAAACAGCTATAGCTGCCTGTATGGCAGGCTGGACCGCTTGGTGTCACTAGAACAAGCAGGGCATCTTGATCACAGTCATAGCGAATGGATGTGACACGCTGGGTGTGTCCAGATGTGGCTCCTTTGTGCCAAAGCTCATTTCTCGATCTGCTAAAAAACCATGTTTCCCCTGTCTCTAATGTTTTTTCATAGGATTCTTGATTCATATACGCCAAAGTAAGAACTTCCTTGCTTTGAGCATCCTGTACAATGGCAGGAATGAGACCTGCATTATTAAAGGTTAATTCGTTTGCCTGTTTCATCTTACCTTCACCCCGTGTTCTCTCAAAAATGTCTTCACCTCTTGAATGGAGGTTTCTTTATAATGGAAAATAGAGGCTGCGAGTGCGGCATCAGCTTCACCTTTTGTAAAAGCCTCCAGCATATGCTGCGCATTGCCAGCACCTCCTGAAGCAATAACTGGCACTGTGACTGTTTCTGATACAAGCTTCGTCAAACGATGCTCAAAGCCCGTTTTCTCACCATCGGCATCCATGCTAGTCAGCAAGATCTCGCCTGCTCCTCTTCGCACGGCTTCTTTCGCCCAGTCACTCACTTCTAAATCCGTTTGACGGCGTCCTCCGTGCGTATAGACCATGTATGCTTGTTTCTCTTCATCGTATTTCGCATCAATCGCAACAACTATGCACTGTGAACCAAAAAAGTCGGCTCCTTCTGTTATTAGCTCCGGTCTTAAAACAGCCGCTGTGTTCACAGACACCTTGTCTGCCCCCGCTCTTAAAATACGCTTCATGTCATCAAGGTGGTTAATCCCGCCGCCCACCGTGAACGGGATAGCGAGAGTGGATGCCACTTGTTTGACCACATCCACCATCGTTTTTCGGCCTTCATGAGAGGCAGATATATCAAGAAAGACGAGTTCATCCGCACCTTCCTCGTCATAGATCTGCGCTAATTCGACCGGATCACCAGCATCCTTCAACCCTAGAAATTGGATCCCTTTGACCACACGCCCTTCCTTTACATCAAGACATGGAATGATTCGTTTTGTCATCATATGCTGTCAAGCCCTTCAAACGCTTCAGCTAAAGTAAATTGCTTTGTGTACAGCGCCTTGCCAATGATTGCACCAGACACACCTGTCTGCTTTTGTGCTGACAGCTTTTGCAGATCACTCACTGCACTGACACCACCTGAGGCAATGACTTGTTTGCCAGTTGCTTCTGCTAATCGAACCGTACTTTCCACATTTGGACCAGACAGCATGCCATCCATTTGAATATCCGTGAAAATGAAGACCTCTGCGCCTTCCTTTGCCAGTTCCTGACCAAGTTCCTCCGCCTTCACTTCCGACGTTTCAAGCCAGCCTTCAGTCGATACAAAACCGTTTCGTGCATCAATGCCAATGGCGATTTTCTCTCCATATTGCGCCAGCATTTTTTTCACAAAAACCGGGTTTGACACCGCTGAACTGCCAAGAATGACTCTCGATACGCCATTGTTTAAATAAAATGCAACATCTTCTTCTGTCCGAATGCCGCCGCCAATTTGGACATTCACATCTAATGAGGAAGCAATCGCCAGCACATGCTCATGATTCACGCGTTTTCCTGCTTTTGCGCCATCTAAATCAACGAGATGTATCCATTTCGCTCCTTCATTTGCAAACAGTCTCGCCATGTCTAACGGTGAATCTCCATAAATGGTTTCTTGGTCATAGTCTCCTTGCACAAGTCGTACACATTTGCCATTTCTCATATCAATTGCTGGATATAATGTAAAATCACTCATTTGCTCACCCTCTGTTCGTTTGCTAATTGAATAAACTGTTTCAACAGTGCCATTCCTGTTGTACTGCTTTTTTCAGGGTGAAACTGCGTTCCAAACACATTCCCCTTCCCAACAACGGCAGGTACTTGCACACCATAGGGTGCACTTGCCAATAGGTCTTCTGGATTCATGCCGCTCACATAATAAGAGTGAACAAAGTATGCAAATCCTTCCGGCACACCTTCAAACAATGGAGAGGGCTGATGAAATGTGAGCTCATTCCAGCCCATATGAGGCACCTTCAGCCTTTGTCCATCCTGATCACGATCCTTCAAAAGAACGACACGTCCTTTTAAAAGGCCTAGCCCTTTTGTTTTTCCTGCTTCTTCACTTTCTTCAAACAACAACTGCATGCCAAGGCAAATGCCAAATAACAGCTTTCCTTCCTGCACGACTTGGTGGATAAACGCCTCAAGTCCTGTCTGTCTTAACAGCAGCATCGCATCACGAAATGAACCGACTCCTGGCAAAATATACGCATCTGCCTTTTTCAGCTCCTCTGCTTCAGAAGACACGATATAAGACGCTCCTGCTCGTTCCAGTGCTTTTGATACGCTAAACAAATTTCCCATTCCATAGTCAATGACGCCAATCATTAGAGCATCCCCTTTGTCGACGGGATCCCTTTCACACGCGGATCAATGGTTGTTGCTTCATCTAAGGCGCGTGCCATCGCTTTAAAAATGGCTTCAATCATATGGTGGGTATTGGTTCCATAGTGAACGATCACATGCAGATTGATTCGTGCTTCAAGGGCAAATTTCCAAAGAAACTCATGAACCAGCTCCGTATCAAAGGTGCCGACCTTCTGACTAGGGAAATCGGCTCTCATTTCCAAATGAGGACGATTGCTTAAATCCACGACTACTTGGGCGAGTGTTTCATCCATTGGAACAAAACTAGAGCCGTAGCGCTTAATTCCTTTTTTATCACCGAGCGCTTCTTTAAACATCTGCCCAAGCACAATGCCAATATCTTCTGTTGTGTGGTGATCATCGACATCTGTGTCTCCTTTTGCATCTACAGTTAAGTTAAAATGTCCATGCTTCGTGAATAAGTCGAGCATGTGCGTCATAAAAGGGACATCTGTCTGAATATCTGCTTTTCCTTCGCCATCAATCTCTAGCGCTAACGAAATGTTCGTTTCATTTGTCTGTCTCGCTGTTTCCGCCTGTCTCATTTTGATTCCTCCCGCTTTCTCGCTTCAATCGATCTGGCATGTGCTTCAAGCCCTTCTAATCTTGCAAAAGCCGCAATGCTTTCCCTATGTGTTTCAAAGGCTTCTTTACTATATGAAATGATGCTCGTTTTCTTTTGGAAATCCGTGACGCCGAGCGGACTAGAAAACCTTGCCGTCCCGTTTGTTGGCAGCACATGGTTCGGTCCTGCGAAGTAATCCCCTACCGGCTCTGGGCTGTAACGCCCTAAGAAAATTGCTCCAGCATGCTTGATTTGACCAAGTAGTGATTCTGGATACGCCGTCAGCACTTCTAAATGCTCTGGGGCTAACTGGTTCACGATATCAACTGCACGATCCAAAGATTCTGTTACGTAAATATAACCATGGTCTTGAATAGATTGTGCTGCAATTGATTTCCTTGGCAAAGTATCAAGCTGCGCTTGCACCTCCGCTTGCACTCTTTCAGCCAATCCTTTAGATGGTGTCACCAAAATACTGGATGCCAATGCATCATGCTCTGCCTGTGAAAGCAAATCAGCTGCCACCTCATGTGCAGTTGCCGTTTCATCTGCTAAAACAGCAATTTCACTTGGACCCGCAATCATATCAATGTCTACTTGACCAAATACTTCCCGTTTGGCAAGTGCTACATAAATATTTCCTGGACCGGTGATTTTATCAACAGGCTGAATACTTTCCGTTCCATATGCAAGAGCGGCTATCGCCTGAGCACCGCCCATTTTGTACATTTCTGAAATGCCCAACTCCTTCGCAGCTACTAGCACAGCGTCAGACAGACGGCCGTCATTTCCTGGCGGTGTCACAAGGACAATTCGCTCAACGCCGGCAACAAGTGCTGGGATCACATTCATTAAAACAGATGATGGATAGGCGGCCGTTCCCCCTGGGACATATACACCGACCGCATCAAGCGGTGTTACTTTCTGACCTAGCATTGAGCCGTCCTTTTGGTGATAAAACCAAGAGGAGGTTAGCTGACGCTCGTGGTATGTTCGAATATTCCGGATCGCCGTTTGGATGATTTGGATCATCTCCGGGTCCAAACGTTCGTAGGCTTTTGTCTTTTCATCCTCCGTCACAAGTGGCTGTTCAATAGAGACACCGTCAAATTGCTTCGTGAAAGACCGTACGGCTTCGTCACCATTTTTTCTCACTTCTTCGATAATCCGCTGAACAGCCAGTCGCTGCTCTTCCGTTCCTGTATCTAGAGAACGCTTGAGTGAGAGAGTGTCTGTCTCACCTTCTTGTATGTAGGTGATGTTCATGATGTTTCCTCCCCTTCTCCTTCGATGATTCTTGCCAGACGCTGCGCCATTTCATCGATTACCGCATCCTTCATTCGATAGCTCACAGGATTGACAATAAAACGTGACGTAATGTCACAAATATGTTCCGTTTCGACAAGCCCATTTTCCTTAAGTGTTTGACCGGTGGAGACAATGTCAACAATTCGATCGGCAAGTCCGATGAGCGGTGCTAATTCAATGGAACCATTTAGCTTAATGATCTCCACCTGCTCACCTTGTTCTCTAAAATAAGAAGAAGCGACATTTGGGTACTTTGTGGCCACACGCGGCGCAACACCGCCCCAGCTGGCTCCCGGCAAGCCTGCTACAGCTAAATGACATTTGCTAATGTTTAAATCGAGCACTTCGTACACATCCCGTGCTTCTTCAAGCATGACGTCTTTCCCTGCAATGCCCACATCCGCTACACCGTGCTCTACATATGTCGTCACATCCATTGGCTTCGCTAAAATAAAGCGGAGATTTTCTTCCGGTACATCAATGATTAGTTTTCTTGAATCTTCGAATTCCTCCGGCAGCTGATATCCAGCCTGTCTTAATAGCCCTGCTGCTTCTTCAAATATCCGCCCCTTTGGCATTGCCATTGTCAACACTTTACCCATTTTGCTCTTCCTTTCTAGCGCCGATAAAATAAGTCACTTGTTCAAATGCCTTGGTCATGGCATCGATATTTTCAATACCTGCTAAGTCTTGGAGAACAATCCTTTTGCCTTTTTTCCGCTCTTTTTCTGCAAAATCAAATGCTTCAAGCCGTTGTTCTTTACTAAAAATCACAGCCTCTTGGGGCTCATTTATTTCTTTTGCGTCGAGTGCCTCAAGAAGACGGTCTAATCGAAGTCCGAAGCCTGTAGCGGGTGCGGGTGCATCAAAGTGAGCAAGCAATTGATCATACCTTCCTCCACTTCCGATCACAGACCCAACATGATCTGCAAATACTTCAAACAAAATTCCCGTATAGTAGCTCATATGACTGACCATGCTTAAATCCAAACGGATATATTCTGTACAGCCGTAATCTTCAAGTGTCTCCCACAGCGCCTTTAACTCCGCCAGCACTTCTTTGCCCTCTTGTGAGACCACAATTTCTTCAGCCTGCTGGGTCACTTCTTGACCGCCGCGCAGCTCTAAAAGCTGGAGCAGCCTTGTTTTATCGATGGATGAGAGCGGCAATTGTTTGACATGCTGCCTGTATCCCACATAATTCTTTTCATATAAAAATCGGCGCAATACGTTTGCCCGCTCCGTATTCCCTAGTACATCTAAAAACAAGGTCTCAGCTAAAGCCACATGCCCGATCGCAATTTTGAAGGATTGAAGTCCAGCATTTTTTAATGCAAACACGACAAGCGCTATGACCTCAGCATCTGCACTAATCGAACCATCACCGATCAATTCAATACCGACCTGCTCAAATTCAGAAGGTCTTCCGCCTTCTCTTTCCTGTGCCCGAAACACGTTGGCTGCATAACCGACTCGAAGCGGATATGCCTGTTCGTGAAGCTTTGAGGCCGCCACTCTCGCAATTGGTCCCGTCATATCAGGTCTAAGCACAAGGGTTTGACCATTTTGATCAAGAAGCTTAAACAACTGCGTATCTGTAATCGCCGATTGAACACCGACTGTATCGTAAAATTCAAGCGTTGGCGTTTCCATTAAACGATAACCCCAACCATTCATGACCTCTGTTAAAGAATGCCTAACCCTTTTCTTCGTCTCATACAATCCTGGTAATGAATCTCGCATACCATATGGTTTTTCAAACATGAACATGTTCCGCACCTCCAACACATTAAAACAAAAAATTCCGAATCCTTTAGTTCGCTAATATGATAATATGCTAACAAAATAAAGTGATTAAATCAATCATTTTTATTTTCCCCTTTTTTTCCTTAATCATTTGTTCATATATTACATTAAAATGACACCTAATCCTTTTTGATCTCTTTGCTTTAGGAACATGCTATAATACTTAAAAATATTGAATAACACAGGAGATTACAGTGAAATTCATCCAGACATTAATCTTAACTTTGTTGTGCGCATGTCTTGTTTATTTCGGCTTTATTTTCATTTCACAATTCGACCAAGTCAAGAAAACAACGTCACCGCAAGAAGCCAAAGAAAAAGAAAATGATACCGCACTAGCAGCAGAAGAAACGCGTTCTACGAAAAAAACAGAAACGACACAATCTAGTTTAAAAGGAAATAAAAAAGCCATGGACGTCATCCTCTTTAATCAAATGGATGCACCAAAGCTTTATAACGGATGCGAAGTCACGAGCTTAGCCATGCTTCTTCATTACAGCGGCTATGAGCATATAACGAAAAACGCATTGGCAAACGAGATGAAGCGTGTCCCGCTCAATTATGAGAATGGCTTAAAGGGAGACCCTCATGACGGGTTTGTAGGCGATATGGAGAATGGGCCAGGTCTTGGTGTGTACCATGAACCCATTTATCAGCTTGCGAAAAAATATGTAGGTAATCAAGCCGTTGACTTAACCGGCAAGCCAGTTAAAAAGGCCATTTACCAATCACTTGAAAAAGGTTATCCTGTCTGGGTCATTACCACTTCGACCTTTGCCAAAACAGATAACATTGAAACATGGAATACACCAAATGGGAAAATAGATATCAGCTTTAATATGCACAGCGTAGTCATCACAGGCTACGACAAAGATCACGTCTACTTAAATAACCCTTACGGAGAGAAGAATCAAAAAGTCGATCGTGAACAGTTTGAAGATTCTTGGAAACAGATGGGCAGTCAGGCGATTATTATTAAAGCATAAAACCCCGCTATTTAGCGGGGTTTTTATATTCTTATTCTGCTTCAGAAACCACAGTAAAACGTTCTCCAACATGAGCAGCTTGTTCTATCTCATCGACAAGTGCAACGGCGTAGTCAGCATAACTCACATAGCTGTCACCCTTTGAATTGACGATAAGATGGTCTTTGCCTTTCACATAAGCACCTGTCCGTTTGCCTGCTGGATTAAAGAAGGCTGCTGGACTTAAAAATGTCCATTTTACTCCTTCGGTCTTTTGAAGATCTTTTAAGTTTTCTCCTTGCTGTGAAGCAGTTGCAAAGTATTCCTTTGGAAACTCTGGTGTGTCCATCAGTCTAGTTGTTTTGGCCTCATCTACAAATAAACTTCCAGCACCTCCCACAACGATTAAACGCGTTTCTGGTGTCTCTTTCAAGAGATGAATGAGTTTTTTCCCTGCTTCTACATGAAGGTGCTCTTGTCCTGCTGGTGCACCAAATGCGTTTACGATCACATCAAAACCTTTGACGTCTCCTGCCTCTAAGTGAAAAACATCCTTTTCTAAAACAGCTGCTGATGAATTGGTCACTTTTTGTGCATCTCGAACGATTGCCGTTACTTCGTGCCCTCTTGATTGAGCTTCTTTTAAAATGTGTTGTCCTGCTTTACCTGTTGCGCCAATGATTCCAATTTTCATGTAAATTCCTCCCACAATATATTGTTATTTTGATCACTTAAGATGTAACCGATATAGTTACAACAGAGGTAAAAAAAATTGAATAGATCATCCAATTTTTTTGATTAAAACCTGCGTTAGTTCACTTAATTTAATCTCAGCAAGCACTTGCTCCATCGCACTCTGGGCACGGCACAAAATTAATTCTAGTACAGCTTGAATATTGGCACCGATCGGACAGTCAGGGTTTGGGCTTTCATGAATTTGAAACAATTCTCCCTCATCCACAACTTCAACCGCTTTATACACATCGAGCAGTGTGATGTCATCCTCACTTCGGTTCAATTGAGAACCGCCTTTGCCAAGACTCGTTGAGATTAGGCCTGCTTTTTTGAGCTTACTCATGATACGGCGAATGACCACTGGATTTGTATTGACACTTCCTGCGATATCCTCCGATGTCTGTAATGATCCTTTTTCAAGTGATAGCAAGGCCAGAATATGGACAGCGACAGTAAATCTGCTGCTGATTTTCATGTTTTCTCACCTCTGTTGTAATCATTATAGTTACACCAAGTTAGAATGTCAACAAAAAAGTCTGCCGAGCTACTCAGCAGACGTAGATTGACGTGCTTCCATTTCCTCTTTTGTATATATCATCCGCATTGGATTACCTCCAACAAAGGAGCCTGCCGGAACATCTTTGTTCACAAGAGTTCCTGCCGATACAATCGCACCATCACCAATTGTCACTCCAGGTAGAATCGTTGAATTTGCCCCAATTAAGACTTCATCACCAATATAGACTTCCCCAAGCCTATACTCTTTAATCAAATACTCATGGGACAAAATGGTCGTGTTATAGCCAATCACACTATTTCGACCGACAGTGATTTTCTCAGGAAACATGAGATCGACCATCACCATTAAAGCAAACGCCGTATCCTCCCCGACTTTCATTCGAAGGAAGGTGCGATAAATCCAATTTTTCATTCCCATAAAAGGCGTATACCTTGCCATTTGAATAAAGATAAAGTTTTTCACAACCTTGAGAAAGGGGACCGTCCGATAGACTTGTCTAAGCGAATTGACCCCTTTGACAGGATAACGATCTGTTTTTCTCAACTTAATCAGCTCCAACAATCGCCAAGAGATCACTCATTTTCTGCAGCATATAATCAGGGCGATGCTTTAACAGGGCTTCTTCTCCCTTAATAGACCAAGCAACACCTGCTGTTTTCGTCCCTGCCGCTTGACCAGATAAAATGTCGTGATAGTTATCGCCAACCATGATCGCCTCATGCGGATCACTGCCGAGCTTGGATAATGCCAGCTGGACTGGTTCTGGATGCGGCTTCTCATTTTGTACATCATCAAGTGTGACAATGACCTCAAAAAAAGGCTCCAAACCAGTCAGCTTTAATCCCATTAAAACCGTATCACGTATTTTTGTAGTCACAATACCAAGCTTAAACCCTCGATCCTGAAGAATTTTCAACGTGTCTAACACCGTCTCGTACTCCGTCACAAGCAGGTCATGCTGTTCATGATTAAACGTTCGATACATCTGAATCATGTCATCTGTCAGATTCGGATCCATTGCAGAGAATGTATCAAATAATGATGGACCAATGAAATGAAGGATATCCTCACGGCTGTATTGACCAGGGTAATAATGATCAAGCGTATGCTGAAATGAAGCAATAATTAATTCATTTGTATTGATTAATGTGCCATCTAAATCAAATAGCACTGTGTTAATAGTTGATTGGTTCATATGGCTTCCTTTCTAACAGCTGTATGTTCGCGCCTCCGCCAGATATAGCTGATGGCAGCTGTCAATAAAATAGCAGAAATAAGGCGAATAAGAAGAAGCGGCCAGACTGGAATACCTAAAGGAATGAAAATGAGTGTATCTTCGACCACCGCATGACACGCCACAAGGAAAATGAAAGCAAGCGTTAAATCCTTTTTGCTGACACCGTCCTCTTCCACTGCCTTCATCATGACGCCTGCCCCGTAGGCAAGACCAATGGTTAAACCAGCCACCATCGTCATAGACGTATTTTCTTTCATTCCAAGCATTCTCGTAAAAGGAGACAGCCACTTAGACAGCGTATGGAGCCACCCTAAGTCTCTCATAAATTGAATGATGATCATGAGAGGAATGACAATACAAGCCAGCTGCAGCACACCAAGAACAGCTTTCTGTAAAGCAAGAAGTACGATCATATACCAGCTAGAAGGCACATCAGCCGACTGAGCAGCTGTCAGCAAACCATATTGCGCCGGCTCCTCGCCTCCCTGCCAAACGAGGTGAATGACAATTGCTGACACGACGGCAAGACTGATTCTCACCAGCAAAATGACAGACACCCGCAGCCCAACCTTCGCCGCCACTGTTGATTCGATGATCAAGTTGTGACAAAAGGAGAGCATGACCGCTAAAATGAACACTTCCTTCACAGGCAGCTCTAATGTCAAGATGGCTGCAATACCCGCATACAAGTTCAGCATATTTCCTAAAACAAGCGGAATGGCCGCTTCCCCTGAAAGACCAAACAGGCCCATAAAAGGACGGATGAATTGTATCATCCAATCCATCACAGGTGTATGCTGCAAGATACTAACGAGAATGGTAACCGGAAAAATGACTTTTCCAAGTGTCCAAGTTGTCGATAACCCTGCTTTCAAGCCGTTTTTCCATGTCTCACCCATCTCTTATCCCCCTTGCTTAATTTGATGAGTTGTTCTCTTTATACCGTATAGATGCATATCCCTTGATTCTTCTAAACACAATCAGCAAAACAGCCACTGCAAATATGGCAATCGAAATCATCTGTGCAATTCGAAGATGCTCAGTCAGCATTAAGCTGTCTGTTCTCATTCCTTCAATGAAGAAACGGCCGATTGAATACCAGATTAAATAAGACAAGAACATTTCGCCTCGACGCAATGATGTTCTACGTAATAAGATTAATATCAAAACGCCTGCGATATTCCATAATGATTCATATAAGAACGTAGGGTGATAGTAGGTCCCGTCAATGTACATCTGATTAATAATAAACTCAGGCAGGTGCAAATTTTCTAAAAAGGCTCTTGAAACAGCCTCACCATGCGCTTCCTGATTAATAAAGTTCCCCCAGCGCCCGATGGCTTGCCCTAGTAAAATACTAGGCGCTGCGACATCGGCGATTTTCCAAAAGGACACCTTCCTCACTTTAGTAAAGACAATCGCTGTCAGCACCGCCCCTATCAGTCCACCATGTATGGCAATTCCGCCATTCCAAATCTTGATGATTTCATTTGGGTGCTGCTGATAATAATCCCATTCAAAGGATACATAATAAATTCGTGCACAAATAATGGCGATAGGAATGGCAAATAAGATGAGATCAATAAACATATCTTTATTGATGCCTCTTTTTTCACACTCCCTTAATGCGAGCCAGAGTCCAAGCAGCGCTCCGACCCCAATAATCACACCATACCAATGAACCGAAATAGGTCCGAGCTGAAAAGCAATCGGATCAATTGGTTGAATTGCTTCATTCATATAGACAGCTCCTATTCATCCTGGCCATTGTCTTCAATGACATCGGCAAGTTTACTTGTAAATTGTTCCGCTGCATTATGTCCCATTCGTTTCAATCTGAAGTTCATAGCAGCTACCTCGATGATGACCGCTAAATTTCGTCCCGGACGTACAGGGATGGTCAGCTTTGGTACATCTGTATCGATGATTCGCATTTTTTCTTCCTCAAGTCCTAAACGGTCATACTGTTTGCCTTGTTCCCAAAGCTCAAGGTTCATAACAATCGTAATTCTCTTATAGCTTCTGACAGCGCCCGCTCCAAATAAGGTCATCACATTAATAATGCCTAATCCACGGATTTCTAGAAGGTGCTCAATCAGCTCTGGTGCGCTTCCAACTAACGTATCCTGATCCTCTTGCCTGATTTCCACGCAATCGTCTGCAACCAGCCTGTGTCCTCTCTTCACTAATTCTAAAGCCGTTTCACTTTTACCTACACCACTTTTTCCAATTAACAGCACACCTACACCATATACATCTACGAGTACGCCATGAATCGCAGTCGTTGGTGCAAGCTTGCTTTCTAAGAAGTTCGTTAATCGACTCGAAAGTCTTGTCGTCTTTAAGCTTGAGCGTAAAACCGGCACTCCATTTTCGTTTGAAGCTTCGATCAATTCCTTTGGTACTTCACGATCTCGTGACAAAATGATGGCAGGGGTAATATCTGTACAAAGAGACATCATTCTCTGCTTTCGTTCGCGTTCTGGGAGCTGTTCAAAAAAAGAAAGCTCTGTCTTCCCTAAAAGTTGAACTCTTTCTTTTGGGTAATATGTAAAATATCCAGCCATTTCAATACCTGGTCTGGAAAGATCACTGATTGTAATGGGACGATTAATCCCTTCCTCCCCACTTACCAGTTCAAGATGAAATTGTTCCATTATGTCCTTCGTACGAACTTTCGGCACGCTTCTTCCTCCTTTTATCGCAGGCGTTTCAGAAATACAGCTCTATTTTATCACTTTCAATGATGAACCCAAAATAGTATTTTATCCTGATCCTGTTTCATCACATTTACTGGTATAGACAACTATACTTAAAAAAGGTAAACTGAATCTAACGACGAGAATAAGGGGGCACAATCATGAGCAGTTCTTTATTGCTCTCCAATATTCATATTGTGACAAAGACAGAAATCATTGAAAACGGTTTTGTCGGTTTACGCGATGGCAAGATCGACTATATTTCAACATCACCGCCGACAGGAAATTATGAAAAAGTATATATTTCCCGGGAAAACTTTTATTTACTCCCCGGAATGATTGATATTCACATCCATGGGGGATATGGTGCAGATATGATGGATGCCACACCAGAAGCCATGAATACACTTGCTGATCACTTACCCGCAGAAGGAACGACAAGCTTTTTAGCAACAACCATTACACAAAATCATCAAGAGATTGAGCAAGCACTTAAAAATGTCGCACAGTGGAGACCCTATAATGAAAAACAGGCTGGAAGTCAGGCACAATGTTTAGGCATTCATCTAGAAGGTCCTTTTATTTCTAAAGATAAAGCTGGAGCGCAGCCTGCTCAATGGATTACACAGGCTAACCTTCCTCTTTTTGAGAAATGGCTGAGTGCATCTGATCAGCTGATTCGAATTGTCACTTTTGCACCTGAGGAAGATACTGATTTTGCATTCCTTTCCCTGCTAAAAGAAAAAGATATCATTCCTTCTATTGGACATACAAATGCTTCTCATGACATGATTGAACTAGCAGCAAATCACGGCGCGCGTCATGTCACGCATCTTTATAATGCGATGAGTTCATTTCAGCATCGTGAGCCAAATGTTGCAGGGGCTGCGCTTACAAACGAAGAGCTTTTGACTGAGCTGATTACAGATGGCATTCATTCACATCCTCTTTCCGTAAAGCTTGCGTATTTGGCTAAGGGAAGTGAACGTTTGATCATGATTACAGACTCAATGCGTGCAAAAGGACTTGGAGAGGGAACCTACGAATTTGGCGGTCAGACTGTGACAGTCAGCGGTGAAAAAGCATTGCTGGCAGATGGAACACTTGCAGGATCGATTTTACAAATGAAAGATGGGGTCAAACGTATGAGACAGATCACACAATGTGGATGGACAGAAATTGCTCAAATGACCTCAACAAATGCAGCCACTCAGCTCGGGATCGATCATCAGCTCGGTTCGATCGAAGTTGGAAAACTGGCAGACTTGGTCATTTGGGATGAAGCTGGCGAACTCATGATGACGATCTGCCATGGACAAATCGTTTATGAAAAAAAGGAGGCCACACACTGATGAACATCATCGAATTTGCAGATAAAGATCAATTAGGAAAAGCAGCAGCTGCTTTCATTGCACGTACCATTAAATCAAAAACAGATGCGGTTCTCGGTCTGGCAACTGGCGGTACACCAATTGATACTTATAAAGAGTTAATTCAGTTGCATCAAACAGAACAATTGTCTTTCAAACAAGCAAGAACAGTGAATCTGGATGAGTACGTGGGAATTGATCCAAATCATGAAAATAGTTATATGACTTACATGAAGCGTCATTTATTCGACCATATTGATCTCCCATCAGATCAATATTTCCTCCCCAATGGTGCTGCTGCTCACTTGGAAGAAGAGTGCTTAAGGTATGATCAGCTCATTGAAGATTTAGGGGGTATTGATCTTCAGCTACTTGGTATCGGACAAAATGGACATATCGGGTTTAATGAACCTGGTACTCCTTTTGACTCAAAGACGCATGTCGTCCAATTAGATGAACACACTCGCCAAGCCAATGCAAGATACTTTTCTTCTATTGATGAGGTGCCTACACATGCCATTACAATGGGAATTGCAAGCATTCTTTCAAGTAAAAAAATTCTCCTTCTCGCATCAGGAAAATCAAAAGCGGACGTGATACAATATTTAGAACGAACAGAGATTCACCCAGACTTCCCTGCATCTGCTCTGAAACTTCATGAAGATGTGACGATTTTTATTGATCGAGAAGCTGGTTCACTACGCTAAACACGAGAGGATTTTCACATGTTTATTGATAAGCAGTCACCTATCCCCATGTACCATCAGATTATGGAGAACTTGAAAAAGCAGATTGAGGATGGAACGTTAGCACCTGATACACTCATTCCTTCTGAAAGAGAATATGCCGAACGCTTTGGTATTAGCCGAATGACTGTCAGACAAGCCTTATCGAACCTTGTGAACGAAGGATATTTATACCGGCAAAAAGGAAAAGGAACATTTGTTAGCCGAAAGAAATTTGAACAACCGCTTCAGGGCTTAACAAGCTTTACAGAAGATATGCGTCAACGTGGGCTCAAAGCTTCAAGTCAGTTGATTGATTTCAAAAAAGTCGCATGCCCAGAGCACTTGCTGCAATCATTACAGCTGTCGAACAGTGAAAATGTCTATGAATTAAAACGAATCCGCCTTGCAAACGATGAACCAATGGCTATTGAAACGAGTTATATTCCTGAAAAATTTGCTGGCGAGCTCACAAAGGAACATTTAACTGGATCTTTATATGAATATATAGAAGCGAACACAGGTCTAACCATCGCCCATGCCAAGCAGGAGCTTGAAGCCAATGTTGCTTCAAAGGAAGAAGCTAACGCGCTGTCTATTTCATTAGGGGACCCTGTTCTCTCCATTGCAAGAACAACTTATTTTCAAAATGACCTTCCATTCGAGTATGTCATATCCGTTTATAGAGGGGATCGATACAAGCTCACTCACACAATGGAAAGATAAAACTGTGCTCCTGAAAGCACAGTTTTTTATTTCCTAAGAAATGTTGATTGATCATCATTTTTTGTATGAATTTTCCATATAGGCGAAATCGCTTTCCCTTCGAAACGGTCTTTTGCTACAGTGTACCAATAATATTCTTGATTTGGCTTTAACCCTTTCCATTCAAAGCTTGCTTTTTTACCACTTTTCACACCTTTGACTTCTCCAAGAAGAACGTTTGTGTAGACATTCAATTCAAAATAATTGGTTTTAACGGATTTCATTTTAGGTGTTAAATCCACATCAATTGAAAATTCATCTTGATCTCCATACGTTTTTGGATCATAGAAATGTTCTTGATTCAAGTAGGGTGAATATGTGGTGAAATGAAGTTTATTTTTTTCTTGATCCGCAGTGATCAGCCGCATAAAACCTTGACCGCCTTCAGGACCTGACTGGTAATCTGCAAGGATTTGATATACTTTTCTGTCCACTTTTCCATCATGATCATCGTCAATCTCATCTACTTTTCGACTGGCTCCGTGGTAGTGACCGCTAAATACTGCGACAATATTCGGGTGACGCTTTACCACTTGATGGAAGATCAAATCTCCAATTGGGCTTCGATTTCCGCTCACTAACAAATACTCATGGAAATTTAAAATGACAATTCGATCTGGATGTTCAGAAATGACTCGATTTAACCAGTCAATCTCATTTTGCTTGATCCCCCAGCCCATATACACCATCATATAATCATTGCCACCAGCAGAGATAAGATCATAATGACCTCGATTGTTTTGATAGGATTCACCGTAATACGGCTTGTCTTCAAAGCGTTTCGCTCCAAAATATCTCCCATATTCCCTATAATGGCCGTCTTTGTGCCTGACATCATGATTACCAGCTAATACACCGTAAGGAATCTGATGCTTATCTAACACACGCATAAATGTATCGGCACGATTCCACTGCTTGTCCTTTGAATCATCCACAATATCACCTGTATGGAACACATATTGAATATTTAATGGGTCCCTTTGATCTCTGATCCACTCGACCATTTTTTTGAAGATGTGAGGATAACTTCTGGCATAATATTGAGTATCAGACATCCACACCATCTTATAAGGCTTTAACGTCTTACTGATCTCATCTTGTACAAGCAAATCAAACGTTTGATTTTTCATATACTGTCTGACTGACAGCAGCCCTTTCAAGTAAAATTCCTTTTCATCCTTGGCAAAGTGATGAGTAATTTTATCCCACTTTTCTTGCTGATGATTCCAAGCATACATCGTTACCTTTCTCCCTGATAATGAGCTTCCTTTCCATACAGCCTCGACAACATCCTTTTCACGTACATCGTGATGAACCTTGATTTGAAAGCGATGATAAGGAAAATGCTGTAGATCTTTCGTTTCCACTGATTTACCATCAGCAAATGCAATGCGATTTCTTTCTCGATCAGAAAAAATCATTTCCCCTGTTTCATTTAAATGTTTTGGCGGCTCTGTTTCCGCTGCATATTTGAAAATCTTCATGGACGGATGCAGCGATGTATATTGATAGGCACGGTAAAAGGAGTAATCTAACTGATCATTAGTAGGATCATTGGTTAGCACTGTTTGCTTAGATGATTCCTTTTTTGTCCTATCTGACACTCTCTCTGGCGTTTCAGGGTGTTCATGTACCGTCTTAAAAACCTTTTTCAAAGTTGATTTGTTTCCAGCGGCATCTTTTGCTTTTATCTTCAATGTGTGCTCCCCAGGTTCTAATTCGCTAGAGGACGTTTGATAAGGCAAAGAGATCGGTTTTCCATCTAAATATGCCTTCATCTCCGCTATGTCACTCCAACGATCCGTTACCTTTGCCTTTAACGTAAAGACGCCTTTATATTGGTCATTTGCCTGTATATTACTCTTGATTTTCGGACCCGTGTTATCGACTTTCACACGTACAGATTGAGATTCGTCTGCGGTTTTAGCCTGAACAACATGTACTCCTTCTTTCAGCCTTCTTGTATCCCACTGAATATAGCTTGATGCATATGCTTGCTTCGGGATTTGAAACTGAAATGCTCTCACCTTCTTAGCGCTGCCACCGTCGCCCATTTTCCATTCCTCATGCTGGCTCGCATTTAGAGGCAGAATTTGAGTTCCATTCGATAAAATCATCTGGACATTTTTCAATTCAAAATCATCGTGATTTTCTCCAGGAAATCGGTCAAACGGCGATGACTTCGTCCCAGCATGGAATGATATCGTTTGTGGACCTGCCTTTTCTAAGTGTTTTTCTGGTATTGGTATCGTATAGGTGCGATACACTTTTGTCGAATCATCAAAAATGGAAAGTAAGTGCTTACCTATAGACACACCATTCTTAAAATATAAATTTGTCCCTTTGACATCAAATGCAAGATATGGATCTGCTTCAAGTGCAGGGAATACTTGTCGAATCGGTTTTCCATCTATCATTAATTTTATGCTTTTTTTCTGATCTGCTGTTGCTTTTAAGTGAAATACGCCAGAAACCGTATCTCCTTCTTCTACATTCAATCGAAGGCCGTGAGCTTTGCTTACTTGTTCCACATCAATTGTTTTTTTCATTGTCATTGCTTGATTTTCGCCGTCAGACGCTTCAATCTGATATTCCAATCGATCTTTACCGATGAGCTCAGGTGAATAAATAATATAGTGAAACAGCCGATCATTATGATCCTTTTGAAGCAGCACCTCTTTAAAATCTTCATGACGATTGGTTCGATATCGCAATTTGACCGTTTTGACGGACTGATCATCCTGCACATCTGCCCTCATTTCAATGCCTTCAGTTGGTTTTATCGGTTGATTGTCTGTCATATCTTCGATCACAGGTTTATGAACATCTTGTGATATTTCTTTTTTTTCAGTTGGAATTTGTGCTTTTAACACTTTTCCGGGTGTTGGCTCTTCCTCCACTTTCGAGATCAGCTTCATTTGTGTCGTACCATCCATTGGATACTTGAACAGTAACGATCTGTGCTCGCTAAACAATGAAGGCCTTAAACGATAGGATGCCGACGATACCTCTTCTCCTATATTTGTTGTGATAGAAACAAGGCGGGATTTAGAATTGGACAATCCTTTACTCTCAATGACCGATAGTTGCTCGCCCTCTTTTAAATGGCTTTTGTACATCGCATTAAAGTCCGCTACCGTTAAATGCTCCTGCCCTTTTTTTCTAAGCCAAAATACGTACGGCTTTCCAGGAGAAATGGTGATAGGACTTGTGTGAAATGAATATATATCATCCATCTCCACGCCTTGCGCTGGATTGCGATAGCGAAGCTGGTAATGTCGAAGTGAAATGGGTGCATGTGTTGTGTTATACACCTCGATGAATTCAAAAGCATCCTTGCCTTTGCGGTTTTTTGAATTCACGACGATTTCTGTCATCAATAGCTCAGGAATTTGTGAGAGATCCTCTTCAAATCCGTTTAAGTGAACTGCTTGTTCGGTTGTTTTGATGACAGACTTCTGCGTCAGGAATTCTGTATAGTAATGAACTGTTGGATTCCACAACTGATCTGTCGGGATTTTCGCTGTGAATTCTGGTTTCATCCCCGGTAATCGTTCCATTGGGATCAATCGATATCCTAGTTCATCACTCTGTTTATAGTACAAGTTTGCAGACAAAATTTGCTCTGACTGACTAATAGATGCCCGAAATTGAAGATCACGTTTTTTTCCTTGAACCGGACGGACATCTACTTGAAATTGATCAAAGATAAAAGGTGAAAAGGGCTTATTTCGTATGTTCACTTGTGTTTGTGTCAAAGATCCTGCTGAAGCAGGCTGACTGAAACAAAAAAGAATGCTCAAAAAAAGCAAAAGAATGATTTGTCTGCTCACATTCACCATCGTGCACCGCCTCCCTTCGGATATTGTGTCTCCTGAAGACGGTTTTTATGACAGATGGAACGGGGAAACGATATAAATTCACACAAAAAAACCGTTAGCTTTTTTTCGCTAACGGTTCCACGATTCCTTTCTGTATGAGCAGATGGAAAATGGATAAAATGACAGCCATCCAAATGGCCGTTCCAAACCCATCAATGTTAAAACTATCTCCCATAAAGCTTGAGGTCATCATCAGTGTGATGGCATTAATGACAAAGAGGAACAATCCTAGTGAAAGTACTGTCACTGGCAGCGTTAAAATGATCAAAAACGGCTTCACTAAAATATTGAGCAAGGACAAAATAATACTTGCTACAATCGCTGCGCCAAAGCCTTCAATATACACACTACCAAGGCCTGGCAGAATGCCTGAATCAAAATATCCAGCAATGACGATTAAAAGTAATGCATTGACGAAAATACTAACGATCCATCTAAGCATTTAGTTAGTGCCTTCTTCCGGAACAACAAAATACCAGATGAAGTAGATCAAGAATATCGGCATAAATGCTGTCATAAATCCGATGATCACCGTTAAAATACGAAGCAGGGATGCATCGACACTTAAGTATTCAGCAAGTCCACCGACAACACCCGCTATTTTTTTATCTGTCGCTGAACGATAAAGCTTCTTCATGTAGAATCACTCCTTGTCTGATTGGTGCTTTACTTGGATTGAGCCTGTTTTTGTTTCTGCAAAAATGGATATATTGTGCTCCGCCTGTTGATTGGCTTTGATCATTTTCTCTTTTTGCAGCGTTTCATTTTTCTCTTTAATCATATTTGCATCAAGCAGCTCATGAGAGATCGATCCGAGATTGCTTTTCAGCTCCGCAGTCACTGCACAAGCACGCGGAATCTGAACGTCCACACTGCCTGTTGTCGTTTTTGCATAGATCGAACGGCATTTCTCATCTGACAGCTGAACAGCAATGTTCCCATTGAAGCTCTGTGCATCAATTGATTCACTTTTCCCGCGCAGGTCAATGAGCCCATTAATGGTTTCTACTTCAATCATACCACACTCGTGATCAGCCAGTTTGATTTGTCCATTTGCTGTTTCAATCCCGACTTTTTCTGCTTGTAAAGAGGCAAAAGAGACGACGCCATTTGTTGTTTTTGCAGCCAGTTCTTTTGTCTTTAGCTTTTCCCCGCGAATCGGTCCATTAAACAGTTTGACTTTGATCTTATCGTATTGGATACGTGGCACATACAGGGTGACATTGACCTTCATGGTCTTCTTTTCAGTTCGGATAAAAAATTTGTCCCCTTCAAGCCCGCAATCCAGATGTTGAAGAAATTGCTGTCTTGCCTGCTCTCCATCCTCTGCACGGTAAATTTTCGCATGACACTCTGCCCGAACATCCCCATCATCCCAAGGCATCAAATTGAGACTGCCGTTTGCCAATTGAATATCTAAATGAGACAGTGCCGCGTCTTTGAATTGAAAAATGTGTTCAACGTCGACGGACTGTCCAAAGTTCAAATCAAGATCTACATCTTTGACCTTTTTCACCGCCGAATCTAACCATCCAAACAGCTTTGCACCGAGGTTTTCAGTACCAGTTCCTTTATTCTCTGCGCCAACTTTTTCTTCATGAAAGGTATGATCAGCCGTTGATTTTTCTAGTGAAATGGACTGATTTTCTTCTAATTTTTCAAGCAGCGTAATCGCTTCTTTTGCAGATAATGTCCCGTCTTCTACTAATTTTAAAATGCGTTCTTTTTCATTCATACAAAGCCCTCCTACGATTTGATGGATTGAAGCACTTTAATACCTTGAATGATATTCCAAATGACAGAGATCAAAAAGCCAATGGCGACTAAAAAGGACAAGATAAGTACGGTGAACACTGGAACGAGTGAGTCGCTTGCCTGTGTCGTCAATAAAAAGGGGATAGCTCCAAAAACCAGCAGCACACACGCTGCGACTGGCAAAACATGTGACCACAATGCACGCAGCGAATGCCGTTTCGTTTCCTTTTGATCCACTACAAAATATGCCACGATCGGTACAATAAACGGCATGAAAAATACACTAAAATAACAAATAGATGCAATGATCGACTGATCTCTGTTCATATATATTCGCTCCTTCATGATGAAAATTCCTTTCTAACTCATACGTTTATGGCGTATAAAAAGTTTCAAACTCATTCGATTTACATATGACCTTAGACACAAATTATTTCTTTTTGCACCTAAGTGTAGATTCTTCATGGATTACCCTTTAAAATATGTTGAAAAGATGGTGATTATCATTATAGGGGGTAATTATTTTGACAGATCATCATAATGCTAACCACACGGCACAAACGCTTTTAGACCTTATACAGAAACAGAAAAGCATGAACAGCGATATGATCAAGGAGCTAGAGGCCATTCATCCGTCTCATCCGAAGTATGGTGATATCCGTTATTTAAAAGTACTGCTCGATAGTAGCAGCACTCATATTTTAAAGGATTTAACGCACCTCAGTAACTTAATGCCAAAGGAAGATGTGCAATAAAAGGAAAACCCCTCTTTCGGAGGGGTTTTTCTTTATGAGGATGTCACACTTTCTGTTTCTTTGACTAACTGTTTCATTCGCTCACGATCACGCTCTAAAATCGGTTTTAAGTATCGACCGGTGTAAGAAGCTTCTTCTTTAGCAATGTGTTCAGGTGTTCCTGAAGCAATAATCGTTCCTCCACCAGCACCGCCTTCTGGTCCTAGATCAACAAGGTAATCGGCAGCCTTAATAATATCAAGGTTGTGCTCAATGACCAATACCGTATCCCCGTTTTCGACCAAGCGCTGGAGCACTTTTAACAACCTAGCAATATCATCCACATGAAGACCGGTTGTCGGTTCATCTAAAATATACAAGGATCTTCCGTTTGAACGGCGATGAAGCTCAGATGCCAATTTCACGCGCTGCGCCTCTCCACCAGACAATGTCGTGGCAGGTTGCCCAAGTGTAATGTATCCTAATCCAACATCAAAGATCGTTTGCAGCTTCCGCTTAATTTTCGGGATATTCTCGAAAAATTGAAGTGCGTCCTCTACCGTCATTTCAAGAACATCGGAAATATTTTTCCCTTTATACGTGACCTCTAACGTCTCACGGTTATAACGTTTCCCGTGACACACTTCACAAGGCACGTATACATCAGGTAAAAAGTGCATTTCAATTTTAATAATGCCATCTCCACGACATGCTTCGCAGCGTCCACCTTTCACGTTAAAGCTGAATCGCCCTTTTTTATAGCCTCGTACCTTCGCTTCATTGGTTTGCGCAAACACATCCCGCACATCATCAAATACACCTGTATACGTAGCAGGGTTGGATCTTGGTGTACGGCCAATTGGAGATTGATCAATATCAATGACTTTGTCTAAGTGATCCATTCCTTTGATTTCTTTGTGCTGTCCTGGCTTCGCTTTTGCTCTGTGCAGTTTTTGGGCAAGGGATTTCAATAAAATTTCATTCACAAGTGTACTTTTCCCTGATCCTGACACACCCGTCACAGCGGTAAAGACACCTAAAGGAAATTTCGCATTCACGTTTTTAAGGTTGTTTTCTTTTGCCCCTTTAATTTCAATGAAGCGGCCGTCAGGCTTTCGTCTCTCAATCGGAAGCGGGATGAATTTCTCACCAGATAAATATTGTCCAGTCAACGATTTTGGGTCTTTCATGACTTCTTCTGGCGTTCCAGCTGAAATCACTTCTCCTCCATGAACCCCTGCACCTGGTCCAATATCAATGAGATAATCAGCGGCAAGCATCGTATCTTCATCATGTTCTACGACAATCAGTGTGTTTCCGATATCACGCATGTTTTTCAATGTCCCAATCAACCGGTCATTATCCCGTTGGTGCAGACCAATCGATGGTTCATCTAAAATATAAAGAACGCCTGTCAGTCTTGATCCGATTTGTGTCGCCAAACGAATCCGCTGCGCCTCCCCGCCTGATAATGTGCCAGCAGACCGGCTTAATGTCAGATAATCTAACCCCACATTATTCAAGAAGGACAAGCGCTCTTTGATTTCACGTAAAATGAGCTGGGCAATCTGCAAATCTTTCTCAGACAACTCAATTTTCTCATAGAAATCAAGGGCATCAGATACAGACAAATCGGTCATTTCTCCGATATGTTTGCCATTGATGAGAACCGCAAGCGTTTCTTTTTTCAGGCGATACCCTTTACAGGTCGGGCATGGCTGATTGGCCATATATTTTTCCATTTGCTCCCGAATATAATCGGAGCTCGTTTCCTTGTAGCGCCGTTCAATGTTACGAAGCACACCTTCAAACTCGATTTCATTTTCACGGACCTGGCCAAAATCATTTTCATATTTAAAATAAATCAGCTCAGAGCCGCTGCCATATAAAATTTTATCAAATAAATGCGTCGGAATATCTTTTACTGGAATATCCATGTCAATTCCATAGTGTGTACATACCGCCTCAAGAAGCTGCGGGTAATATTGTGAGCTTTGAGGCTCCCATGGGGCAATGGCATGCTGACGTAAAGTCAAATCCTTATTCGGAATCACAAGCTCTGGATCTACTTCTAGTTTAGAACCAAGCCCATCACAGCTTGGGCAGGCACCGAAAGGGCTATTAAACGAGAACATTCTTGGTTCAAGTTCCCCAATAGAGAATCCGCAGTGCGGACAAGCATGATGCTCACTAAATAACAGCTCCTCTTGTCCAATCACATCAATCATCACACGACCTTCACCAAGTCGGAGTGCCGTTTCAAGAGAATCAGACAACCGTGCCGCCACGCCTTCTTTCACGACAATTCGATCAATCACCACTTCAATGGAATGCTTTTTATTCTTTTCAAGCTCAATCTCTTCTGACAGGTCCTCCATCTCGCCATCAACTCTGACTCGAACGTAGCCCTGCTTCCGAATTTGATCAAGTACTTTCACGTGTGTTCCCTTACGTCCAGATACGATCGGAGCAAGCACTTGTAGTTTCGTTCGTTCTGGATACTCTAAAATACGGTCTGTCATTTGCTCAATCGTCTGTGATGTAATTTCGATCCCATGAATAGGACAAATCGGTTTTCCGACTCGAGCATATAATAGACGCAAGTAATCATAAATTTCTGTAACTGTCCCAACGGTTGATCGAGGGTTCCTGCTTGTCGTTTTCTGGTCAATACTAATCGCTGGAGAAAGCCCTTCAATCGCATCTACATCTGGTTTGTCCATTTGACCGAGAAATTGACGTGCATAGGCCGACAGTGATTCAACATACCTACGCTGACCTTCTGCATAAATGGTATCGAAGGCAAGCGACGATTTTCCCGAACCAGATAAACCTGTAATGACCACTAGCTGATCGCGCGGGATATTGACATCAATATTTTTAAGGTTGTGGGCTCTTGCCCCTTTCACCTCTATTCGTTCCATAGCCATCTGGCATTCATCCTTCCGCTTTTAGCTCTAGCAATAGATCTCTTAATTCTGCTGCTTTTTCAAAATCAAGCGCTTTTGCTGCATCTTTCATTTCCATCTCGACGTTTTCGATCACTTTTTCTCGTTCTTTTTTGCTCATTTTTGACAACTTTGGTGCTGCTTTTGTTTCGTATTCTTCTGAATCCTCATGTACTTTTGTTGCCTTGATCACATCTCGAATCTTCTTATGGATCGTTTGCGGAGTGATACCAAATTTCTCATTATACGCTTCTTGCTGCTCACGTCTCCGCTTTGTTTCTTGTATGGCAATGTCCATTGATTTCGTCATATTGTCTGCATACATGATAACTCGGCCTTCTGCATTTCTTGCAGCACGACCAATCGTCTGGATGAGGGATCTTTCTGAACGTAAAAAGCCTTCTTTATCCGCATCTAAAATCGCCACGAGCGACACCTCTGGAATATCCAAGCCTTCTCGAAGAAGGTTGATCCCTACAAGCACATCATATTTTCCGAGACGTAAATCACGAATAATCTCAATCCGTTCTAGTGTCTTAATTTCTGAGTGCAGATAATTGACCTTGATTCCGATTTCTTTCAGATAATCTGTCAGATCCTCAGACATTTTCTTCGTTAAAGTCGTCACAAGCACACGCTCATTTTTCTCAACTCTTGCATGAATTTCCCCAATTAAGTCATCGATTTGTCCTTCAATCGGACGGACTTCAATGATTGGATCAAGCAAACCGGTTGGACGAATAATTTGTTCCACGACCTCTGGCGTTTTCTCAAGCTCGTATGGGCCAGGTGTTGCGGATACATGCACAATATGGTTAATGTGCTTTTCAAACTCATCAAATGTGAGTGGTCTATTATCAAGTGCTGACGGCAGACGGAATCCGTGATCAACAAGCACTTGTTTTCTTGCCTGGTCCCCATTGTACATGGCGCGAATTTGCGGGATGGTCACGTGTGACTCATCGACAACAATCATAAAATCATCCGGAAAATAATCAAGCAATGTATAAGGTGTTGAACCAGGCGGACGTAAGGTGAGATGTCTTGAGTAGTTCTCAATCCCTGAACAAAAGCCCATCTCTCTCATCATCTCAAGGTCATACCTTGTCCGCTGCTCAAGACGCTGTGCTTCAAGCAGTTTCCCGTTTTCACGAAGCTTTTCCAACTGTTCCTCAAGCTCTTTTTCAATATTAATAATCGCTTTTTCCATCTTTTCTTCTCTTGTGACGAAGTGAGATGCTGGGAAAATAGCAACGTGGTCACGATCACCGAGAATTTCTCCAGTGAGAGCATCTACTTCACGAATACGTTCAATTTCATCACCGAAAAACTCCACTCTGATACAATGCTCATCTCGTGAAGCAGGAAAAATTTCAACGACGTCTCCTCGAACTCTGAAGGTTCCGCGCTGAAAATCTATATCATTACGAGAATACTGAATATCCACAAGCTTACGCAGCAGCTGATTGCGTTCAATTTCCATTTCAGTTCGTAAAGACAGCACAAGCTCTCTGTATTCTTCAGGAGAACCTAAGCCATAAATACAGGACACACTGGCAATGATGATGACATCTCTCCGCTCAAATAATGAGGATGTGGCGGAGTGCCTTAGCTTATCGATCTCATCATTAATGCTGGCATCCTTTTCAATAAATGTATCAGTTTGAGGAACATACGCCTCAGGCTGGTAATAATCATAATAACTCACAAAATATTCAACAGCATTATTTGGAAAAAATTCCTTGAACTCGCTGTATAATTGTCCGGCAAGTGTCTTGTTATGCGCAATGACAAGTGTTGGTTTGTTCACTTCTTTGATCAGGTTGGATACAGTAAAGGTCTTTCCCGTACCTGTAGCACCTAACAGCGTTTGATGCTGTTTCCCCTGATGGATGCCCTCCACAAGCTTTTCAATGGCTTTTGGCTGATCTCCTTGGGGCTGATAGTTAGAAACTAATTCAAAGCGGTCACTCACATCAAAGCCTCCGTTTCGTTACGAAATCTATCTAATGAATATATTATCATAAAAGAACACAAAAATACGAACTAAAGTTCGTGTCTGACTTGATTTTTATTTCCAATACAACCATACCCTCTCTGCCGTGGCTCATAACCCTCTAAAGAAACCTTCCTTTCAGTATGGAACATTTTGGAGCGAGATATTCGATCAGCAGAAAAACCACAAAAAAGAAAGCTGCACTCACTAGAATCGTAAGCACAGCTCCTGCAATCAAAAACATTTTCTTTTCATCAAGAGGGATCACATCAATGATGTTTTTCAGCCTTCTCTCTTTTTTCGACTTCTTTCTTGGCCATAAACAATGCCCCGGCCACTAAAGAAATAATATCTAATCCTACGATAAAGTAGGTTTCTGTATAGCCTTTCATATACGAAGCAAATAAAAGCGCTGCTGTTAATGCAATGCCAACGTAATGATTATAAGTAACCTTTGAAAATAAAATAACGAGCAAGAAAGGAAAAACAAGTGCAAATATGGCTTTTGTAATCACAAAAACCCTCCCTCTACATGGTCTACTCCCTTGATTATAGTAAAGATTGGCATAATGAACAATTCACAGTTTTCAATTTCAGCTTTTTTCTTCTCGGTTGAAGACTTTTGATATAGATGAGGAGGAAAATTAGTGAAAACGTCCCCTTTCTAAAGATAGGTCTTTACGTCTTTGACAGTTACATCCAATAAATTCTATGATGAAAATGATAGTGCGCACTATCATTTTAAAAAACAAAAAGAGACAAATGAAACCATTGGCTATTTGGATAAGGGGGCATTCCCATGTATTCAGTATTATTTCATGCGGCTGAAGAATCCGCATCACTCGCAGGGGCAAAAGGCGTGAATTTAATTAAATTAAACAATCACGGACTGCCAGTTCCAGATGGATTTATTATTAAAACGAACAGCTTTGCAAGCTTTCTTTCATATCACAATTTCCATCCAACTGATCAAAACCTTGCCCGAAAAATCACAGAAGCTTCGTTTCCTTCACAAATGGAGACAGAATTACTTTCATCCTTTCAATCATTGTTGAAAACATATCCATCCGTTGCAGTGCGATCCTCTTCTGTTGCGGAAGATCTCGAAGGCGCCTCCTTTGCAGGTCAATACGAGACCTATTTAAATATCAAAACAAATGAAGAGTTCTTGCAAGCCGTCAAAGAATGTTGGTCGTCTTACTTCGCAGCAAGAGTCACAGAATATAAGGAAGAAATGATTGAGAACGAGGAAGAGATGCCGCTCATGGCTGTTGTTGTACAAGGATTGATCCATTCTGACATCTCTGGTGTCATCTTTAGTGAGAATCCTGTATCAGGAAAAACAAACGAAGTCATGATGACTGCAAGCTATGGACTAGGAGAAGCCATCGTCTCCGGCCTTGTGACGCCAGATACATTTATTGTAAACAAAGAAACGTACTCAATTGAAAAATCACTAGGAACAAAAGAAGTGCAAATTGTTCCCTGTCAAGAGGGCGTTATTGAACAACCCGTAGGTGAGGAGATGGCTGGCCAATTTTGTCTTCGAGATGATCAATTGATCCAAATCACGAAAATGACAAAACAAGTAGAAGAACTTTATGGACATGGAGTAGATATCGAATTCGGCATGTCAGATGGTACTTTTTATTTACTTCAAGCAAGACCGATTACTGCTTCTTTTTCCAATACAGCAAATGGCTCCTCAGGTGCAGCCTTTCAAATGAAACCTGAAGAGCTGCAAGACTTCTGGATCTCAATGGACGATCATATGCCTGGACCCACAAGTCCTCTTTTTTCAAGTTTGATCATACCTGCTTTAAAAAACGGGATGAAGAAAAACGGAGAGAAGTATCAAGTACCAGACCTTAATATTAAAGATATCAAACTTTATAGAGGACATCTGTATTCTTCACCGTCTATGCCAGAAGCGTCAGCGGAACCAGTTTTTGACGAGAGCCTATTCGAACTGTTTCCTCGTTTAAGCGAAAGAATGTATCACATTTTAAAGCAAAACTTGTTCCCATTATACGAAAAACTTGATCGGCAAATCACTCAACCGCTAACAATTGATGAAGCCATCAGCGGCTTTCAAGAATTAAAGGAAATTTATCTAAGAGCGTATGACGACCATTTTGACATTGTCATACCTCAAGTCATTCTATCAGCGATCATTGAAGACATGCTTGTCTCATATACTGGCGATCAAACACAAGTCGTCCTGCTGCATGAAATGATGATAGGTGTGATGAACAAGTCCCTTGAAACAGATCAAAAGCTATCTCACTTGGCAAAAGACGTTCTTCAAGATTCCGAGCTTCTTCAGGCATTTAAACATCATTCAACGAATGCTGAACTATTATATGCCCTCAATCACACAGAAAAAGGAAAAAACTTCATTTCCAACGTAGAAGCTTTTCTCCAAGTCTATGGTTGGCGGTCTGTTAAAAGCCATGATTTCACCGAGGAAACATGGGTGGAAAATCCTGAATTTGTCTTGGACATCATTAGAAACAACATTCGGCACCAATCTGATTTTGATGAAGAATTTGCACAAGCCGTGATCAAAAGGCAAGAAACGTATGAACAGTTTATCAGTCAAGTGACAGATGAAGCGTTTAAAACAAAATTTGAAGAACTTTATCATTTTGCACTCCATGCAGCCAATATTCGAGATGATCATCACTTTTACATTGATGCCATGTTAGATGCAAAAGCGAGACTCTATCTCTTAAAAATTGGTGAACTTCTTGTTCAAAAAGGAGCGATCCCTCATCAAGAAGACCTTTGGTATCTTTACGATGATGAAGTACTCAATGCGCTCACAACTTCGACCACATACGATTCGATCATTCAGCAAAGAAAAATTGAAATGAAGGAAAATGAATCCATCCAACCACCAGCTTATACAGGAACGCCTTCTGAAGCTGAATTGCAGCAAGTAGAAAGAATGCTTGGTTCTCTAAGGGAAAATGCAAACAACACAGACGATGCAATCTATGGAATTGGTGCATCTAGCGGCATTACTTCTGGAAGAGTCAGAGTCATTACATCTGCTGATGAATTTTCACAATTTGAAAAAGATGACATTTTAATTTGTAAAACAACGACCCCTTTATGGACCAGCTTATTTAGAGACGCCAAAGCAGTCATCACCGATTCTGGCGGTATTTTGTCCCATTCCGCTATTATCGCTAGAGAATATATGATACCGGCTGTCTTAGGCACACGGATCGCAACTGAAAAACTAAAATCCGGCGACCTCGTGACAGTAGATGGAGCCAATGGGCGTATCCAGTTATTAAATCAGCATTCACGGGCATAGTCGTCACTGTTTGGATCATATTGGCGGTCACAGATTTTATCGGTATACTTACTTTGTTGCAAACACATTCATAACCTGAGGTGAGTATGCTTGTTAAAATCAACAAATCAACGGATCATTCGCGCAACAATGGAATTATTGTCTGAAAAGGGCTATCAAAAAACAACGACAAAAGAAATTGCGACAAAAGCGAATGTAAGTGAAGCGACAATTTTTCGTAACTTTAAAAACAAACGCGGCGTGATTGCTGCCATTATGAAAATGAAATCAACACCGACCAAAACCCTTGAAGCAGAATTTAAAGACGATTTATACACCGATTTAAAATTTCTCGGTAGCTATTTCCTTGAAGATTTGACTTCAAAAAAAGAATTTATCTATATCAGCATGAGAGAACCCGCTATGTTTAAAGATTTAACAGACCATGAAAAAATTTATCCTCAAGAATTGAGAGACATGCTGATTCATTATTTCAAAAAAATGGGCGCTCAGCATCGTGTATTAGAAGGAAAAGAAGACATCTATGCAGATATATTTATTAGCACGTATTTTGGCTTTTTCATTCAACAGCTAGAGCAAGACATTCAGCTTGTTTTAACAAAAAAAGAAGACTTTATTGAGACATGCACACACATTTTCATGAGAGGAATTTCCCCCACTTAATTGGGTGAAATTCTTCTTTTTACAAAGGTGGTAAACACATTGAATCTTAAAAAAGAGAACTTGATCATTTATTCTTTGCTGCTTGGAGCTATTTTAGTTCCAGTCAATTCAACCATGATCGCAGTCGCTCTATCATCTATATCAACTTATTACGATCAATCCATATCAAACATTACTTGGGTGGTCACGATTTATCTAATTGTCATGGCAGTCACTCAACCTATTGCGGGTAAGCTGGGAGATATATACGGCCACCGCAGCATGTATTTAGCTGGTGTGATACTCTTTTTGATTGGCTCCATTGGATGTGCTTTCGCACCTAATCTTGCTTTTCTTATTAGCTTCCGATCAATTCAAGCGGCAGGCGGAGCTATATTAACGCCGAACAGCATTGCTTTAATTCGTGCAACAGTATCACATGAAAAGCTTTCTAAAACTATGGGTTTTTTCGGTTTTGGAGCGGGAATTGGTGCCGCACTTGGACCTTTTATCGGCTCTATTCTCATTCAGAGCTTTGACTGGCATTCCATTTTCCTAGTGAATATACCATTTTTGATTCTCACACTTGTGACAGGCGTTTTTATGATTCCGAAGATGAAACATACACGTTTACAAGCCAATGTAGATATCATCGGTTCGTTATACTTAACAATCGGGATCGCCACACTCATTTTGTTTACTAAAAGCCAAGTATTAAACGAATACATGATCTATGGCGTTCTAGCGGTCATTTCCATTCCTTTATTTTTCAAACACGTACGGAAAGTTACAAATCCCATCATTGATTTGACACTATTTAAAAACAGTACTTTTACGAACGCTAACCTTTCTATCATGCTTAGTAATTTTGTGATGTACGCGATTCTTCTCATCATGCCGCTGTTTATGGAGCAAAAACTCGCACTTTCTCATACACAAAGCGGGATTTTCCTTTCGATCTTTTCACTCTGTATGTCTATTAGTGGATTACTCGGAGCAAAGCTCCATCCAATAAAAGGTGCCAAAAAAATGATTCGATTTTCATTTCTCTGTCTTACTTTATCCGGTGTTATGCTGATCACACTAAGTAGCTATCCAAATATACCACTCCTTATCATCACATTAGTCGCTGGGGGGATCTCATCAGGTATTGGCATGACTAGCATGCAGATGGCTTCTTTAACATCTGTTGATCAGAGTTTATCCGGCTCTGCATCTGGGATTTTTTCTACCTTTAGATATTTCGGAAGTATCATTTCATCTACTTTAATTGGTATATTAAGTGGTTTTCAATCTTTATTTATCGTATTAATGGGCGCAGGTATCCTTGGTTTCCTCCTCTCTCATCGTCTAAAAACGAAACCCACTTCTCATTCATCTGAACACTCTGCTTAACGACTCCCTTCGCTCTATTTAGGGCGGGGAGCTATGATTATTTGATACTGTAACCGATTATGAATACAATGATCAAACTGTGAAAATGATCTTTTACTCATGAAAAAATGTCATATAAATAGACGAAAAAGAAATTTCAGCTTTCATTTACCTCTACTTCCCCACCTAAAAACTCCTTTTCATATCTTCCAGCATTCATAACTTCGATTTTTTTTCACAATTTTTGTGTTATGCTTTTTGAAAATAGAGCACCAAAGGAGCAGAAGGATGAAACGAGTGAAATATTTTTTAATATGCTTGTCAGCTCTACTATTTTTCCTAGCAGGCTGCGGAAAAGACCAGCAATTTACGCCCCCTGGCAGCTCTCAATCAATTGCTGTCATTTCTCAACTAAAAAAAGCCTCCTTTTCAATCGTTGATTTACAAAAAAATAAAATTGTCTCTTCCGTTGATTTAAAACATCCTCTCACTGATCTTGTTCACATCAACAAAGACGTGATCATTGCATCAAGTAAGGAAGGACAATCTCTTATAGAAATCAATTTAAAAAAAGGAACAGCAGCGGACTATATGGATATGAATAAAGGTCTGACTTCACTTGCGTATGATGCGGATACCAACACTTTACTTGTGACCGATTCAGAGAAAAATGTCGTTTATTTTATCGATACAGTGCACAAGAAAATAAAAGCAACTGTGAAGACCGGGACATTCCCCTCTTCTATGGCGTTGTCTTCTTCAGGAACGTTGTTTGTTTTAAATGCAAAAAGTCATTCTGTTTCAGTCATTGATATTGAAAAGAAAAAAAAGATACGAACGATTTCCGTCCTAGAACGGCCATCTGGCATTCATTTTGATGGGCATTCCATTTGGGTTGGAGGGCACGGTAAACCGGGCACATTAAATAAGAGCATTTTTGCTTACGACCCTAAAACAGGTAAAAAACAGCGAGAAATCAAACTAGGTGTTATGCCAGTCGCATTTTTTTCAGAAAAAAACTCTTCTACTTTATATGTATTATGTCATGGAGACCACACACTATATAAAGTAAATACCGAGAAAAACAAACTGCTTTCCTCTGTTGAGACCGGTCAAAATCCGAATTATATCACTGCTGATTCCTCATCTATATATGTCAGTAACTTAGATGACAATTCAGTATCCGTCATCGACAAACATACATTTATGTTGAAGAACCGACTGAACATCCCAGCAGGACCTTATGCTATCATGTTGGAGGAAAAGAAATGAAAGAACAGATGAATATTTTAATAGTAGATGATGAATTAGATATGCTTGAGTTAATCGGATCCTTTTTGCAGAGACAAGGCTTTCACGTGATAACTGCAAATAATGGCACGGGCGCCTTACATCAGCTTGAAAAAGAGGCCATTGACCTTGTTGTATTGGATATTATGATGCCAGATATGGATGGATTCGAAGTCTGCCAGCGCATCAGGCAAACCTCCCAAATCCCCATTTTATTTTTAACAGCTAGAAGTTATGAAGAGGATCGCATTAAGGGGCTGGAAATTGGAGCAGACGACTACATCATGAAGCCTTTTAGTCTACGTGAGCTTGCAGCTAGAATTGAAACGACATTAAGACGAATTAGAGGTCTTTCTTTAAAGCGCAGTCGAATCATGATTGGTGACTTGGAGATCGATCAAGACGGCAGACAAGTCTATCTCAAGCAAAAGCCCATCAATTTAACAAGAAGAGAATTTGATTTACTTATGTTTCTTCTGCTCAATCAAGGCCAAGTCTTTTCCCGTGAACAGCTCTATCAAAAATTGTGGGAATCACACTCACCTAGTGGCTCTTTAAGAACAGTCGATACACATATTAAAACACTAAGACTGAAATTAAAGGAAGCGGAACGGTATATTAAGACCGTTTGGGGTGTCGGCTATAAGTTTGAGGAGGACAAATGAAGCCATTATCTATTAAAAGGAAAGTGCTTTTCTTAATCCTTTCAGTTATAGGCATCGTTGCTGCCTCAGCTCTTGCCCTGACTTATTACTTATACCAGCACTTATATATAGATAAACAGATTGACTCTTTAAGTTTACAAGGAAAGAAACTGTCAGAAATCTATCACAAACACGGGAAAGACACATATTTTACTGACAGAATGAAGTGGGCAAATGACTCAAGTCAGGCAAGTGTTATTTTTACTGATGATCCTATGGAGCTTTCAAGCGGTATCCCTTTCGATACGAATACAAACGATAACCTCATTACGTTTAAAGAACGCCAAAAGCTTCTTCAGGGGGAAACAGTTGTGTTAATTAGAGAACACCCCCAGTTTCATCAAGATATTCTCGGGATTGCCATCCCTGTGTTCTCAAACAAAAATGATTTATCAGGAACCATTTTCCTCTCTATGCCTTTATCTGATGTGTATGAACCGTTTGTTCAAATTCGATTAACGCTTGGCATCTCTATTTTAATTATCTTGCTTTTGATTTTCTTTATTGGATATAAAAGTTCTAATAAAGTCGTAAGGACGATCAATCAAATGAAAGAAATTGCAATGGAAATGGAATCTGGTGATTTTTCAAAACGCATGGCTGTGACCAAAAAAGGGGATGAGCTAAATCAGCTGAGCCGTTCCTTTAATAAACTGTCCTCTACGTTAGAAAAAGTTGAACAGCATCGCAGAGAGTTCCTTGCTAATGTTTCTCACGAACTGAGAACGCCTTTAAGTTATATGAAAGGCTATGCCGAAGGAATTGAAGAAGGCATTATTGATCAAAAGAAAGGCATGCAGATTATTCAAGACGAATCCACACGATTAAGCAGGCTCGTACATGACCTTCTTGATCTCGCGCAATTAGAGGGGGAATCTTATCCACTAACGATGGAACCAATCGTCTTTGCGCAGCTTATTCATGATGTTCTTGATCAAATGACATTCATTACTAGTCAAAAGGGAATCTCGTTCAACCGAGAACTCGAAGAAGATTGTATTATTTATGGTGATAGCGATCGACTTGAGCAAGTCGTTCGTAATTTATTGGACAATGCCATCCATTACACGCCATCAGGAAAATCGATTTCGATTGAATTATTCGTTCACCAACAAACTGCTGAATTGAGAATCATAGATGAAGGCAGCGGAATTCCAAAAGGAGATCTCCCTCATGTTTCTGAGCGTTTTTATCGAGTGAATAAAGCCCGCACAAGAAAAGATGGCGGCTCTGGTCTTGGACTAGCCATTGTTTATCAAATTATAAAAAAACATCGTGGCTCGTTCGTTCTTCAATCTGAACAAGGCCTAGGTACGACCGCTATTATACAATTACCAAGTGCAGAGAGCACTGAAACTCCGCCTGTCTCCTCATAAAATAAGATGACATCTTTTAAACAAAACAGCTCTTTTCTAGAGCTGTTTTTATTCAACAGAAAAATAAAGAATTGGCCTTTTTTTATTAACAATTTATTCATATTTGCTTGTTACACTTTTTTCAAGTTAAGAAAAAGGAGTGACAAGCTTTTGATTAGACGCTTTCAGAAATTTGATCTTTATTTATTTTTCATATTGATTTTATCTGCCATTTTAAACATTTATAACATTTGGAACGACGATACGGTGAACGCTTATTATACAGCGGCGGTCACAAGTATGATGCAAAGCTGGCATAATTTCTTCTTTGCTTCGTTCGATCCCTCAGGTTATGTCACGGTGGATAAACCACCGCTCGCCTTCTGGCTGCAAACGATCAGTGCCAAAATTTTTGGCCTGCATGGCTGGAGTGTGATCTTACCCCAAGCTTTAGCTGGCATTGGATCTGTTTATTTAATCTACCGCCTAGTCAAACCTACATTTGGCCTGGCTGCTGCAAGAGTGTCAGCACTCATTATGGCGTGTACACCAATCGCAGTTGCTGTATCTCGTACAAATAACATTGACAGCTTACTCGTCTTTATTCTTTTACTCTCAACAGCCATGATGTTCAAGGCTGTGAAACAGCAGAAAGTGCTTTGGGCGATTGCTTCTTTTGCAATGATCGGTGTCGGTTTTAATACAAAAATGCTGCAAGCGTATATGATTGTACCGGCTCTCGTCCTGTTTTACATCATCGCCTATCGAACGACATGGAAGAAAAAGTTGTTATCGCTGATGATTTCGATGATTGTTCTTTTAGGTGTATCTGCTTCATGGTCTATAGCGGTTGATCTCACTTCCAAAGACAATCGTCCTTATATGGGATCAAGTCAATCAAACTCAGCCCTAGAATTAGCCTTTGGTTACAATGGTCTGCAGCGGTTGACTGGTCAACAGTCTGGCGGAGGAGGCGGCACAAATCAGGGTGAGGGACAGCCACCTTCACAGCAGGGTGATCAGCAAAATGACAATAATTCATCCACCATGCCTCAGCCGCCATCAAATGGAACTCAAAACAACTCAGACAATTCAAACCAATCATCCAGTCAGGAACAGCCTTCCATGCAAGGACCACCAAGCAGTGCAAACGGCTCAACACCACCTGATATGCCTTCAGGCGGTAATGGTGATGGACCGCCAAATGGTGGGGGCGGAAAAATGGGAAGTGGTTCTGGCATGTTTGGAACAGGAACAAAAGGGCCATTACGTCTGTTCCAATCTGAACTATCCGATCAAATCAGCTGGCTGCTTCCATTTGCGCTCTTCGGTGCGATTGGTATCTTCTTCTCGACAGCCTTTGAAAGAAGACGTCTCAATACAAAACAAAAAGAAACACTATTTTGGTTAGCTTGGCTTATACCTGTTGCTGCATTTTTCAGTGTCGCAGGATTCTTCCATCACTATTATTTAATCATGCTGGCACCGCCAATTGCTGTATTAGCAGGAGCAGGATGGGTTTCTATGACTCAATTGTTCCAAACAGGAACTGGCTTTAAAAAATGGTTGCTTCCAATTGCGATATTCGTCACAACCGCATTTGAAATCTTTATCCTATCCACTTTTACAAGCACGATTGGACTTGCACTAAGCATCGCAGTAGGTATCATTGGTGTTGGAACGATCCTTTCTCTACTTTTGATAAAAGGGAAAGAAAAACTAAAACAATTCATGTCTCTCATTGCCATCCTAGGGATGCTGATCGCACCCCTATACTGGGCAAGCACACCTCTTCTTTACGGAGGAAACAGTATGCTGCCAGAGGCTGGTCCTCAGCTTGCAACTTCAAGTGGCAGCATGAGTTCACAAGTCAATGAAAAGCTGATCAGCTATCTTGAAAAAAACAATACGGGAGAAGAATTCCTATTCGGGACAACAGATGCAACCACTGCTTCGCCTTACATTATTAAAACAGGAAAAGCTGTTATGGCATTAGGTGGATTTAGTGGATCTGATAACATTCTCACGCTTAATGAATTCAAACAGCTCGTTAAAGACGGCAAAATCAAATACTTCTATCTTTCTGGTATGAGAGGCGGCAGCTCTGACATTCTCACTTGGATTCAAAAAAATGGCAAAGAAGTATCTACTTCTAAATGGCAGAACAGCTCTACATCCAAAACGAACCAGCAAACAGACAGCTCTGACAGCCAACAATCAAAACAAAATGATCAGTCAAATGGACGAATGGGCGGAATGGAGAGCGGTACTCTTTATGAACTATCCGTTGATTAATTCATCTATTAAAAGGGAGGAACGATGACTGATGGAAAAGAACATACAATACTCTGTTGTAGTCCCAGTGTATAATGAAGAACTTGTGATCCATGAATCGTATCAGCGCCTCAAGACCGTCATGGATTCGACGGGAGAAGCATATGAGCTTCTCTTCGTCAATGACGGCAGTATGGATCGAACAGCTGAACTGATTAAAGGGTACTGCCAGACTGATCCGCATGTGAGACTTATTGATTTTTCTCGTAACTTTGGGCATCAAATTGCCATTACAGCGGGAATGGATTATGCAAAGGGAGAAGCTGTCGTAGTGATTGATGCGGATTTACAAGATCCACCTGAATTGATTTTAGACATGATTGAAAAATGGAAGGAAGGCTATGAGGTCGTATACGCGGTCCGCACGCAACGAAAAGGCGAAACAGCTTTCAAAAAGTACACGGCTTCCCTTTTCTACCGAGTGCTACGTCAAATCACCGAAGTAGATATTCCTATTGACACCGGCGACTTTAGATTGATGGATCGTAAAGTGTGTCATGAAATGAGAAAAATACGCGAGAAAAACCCATTTGTCCGCGGATTAGTGAGCTGGGTTGGCTTCAAACAGATTGCAGTAGAATATGTTCGGGATGAGCGGTTGGCAGGAGAAACAAAGTACCCTCTCAAAAAGATGCTCAAGCTCTCGATGGATGGGATCACATCTTTTTCTTACAAACCTTTAAAGCTGGCCAGCGTGGCAGGCATTGTCCTTTCAGCTATTGGCTTCATTTCGATGTTTCTTGTCTTATATTTAAAGCTTTTTACTAACAGCACCATCACCGGCTGGAGTTCATTAATTGTCATTCAGCTATTCTTTAGTGGGATCATCCTCTTTATGTTAGGCATGATCGGGGAGTATATCGGCCGAATCTACGATGAAGCCAAGGACCGGCCGCTTTATATCGTCAGGGAGAGCTATGGCCTTCAGGCAAAGCCACATCCCGTTCAATCCCCTGTCCATTTCAAGCAATATAAACAGCATTAAAAAAAGCGTGCGAGACCCTTCAGAAGGTCCTGCACGCTTTTTAATAAATTAGACGGCTGTTTCAAACCGTTTTCTGTTAATAAAGAAAGAAAGTGTAATGATTAAATAAATGCCCATAGTGACCAGCGTTTGAACAATTGGTGTATTGAATACAACGCCGACAAAAATGGCCATGATCGCAATAACTGAAAACCACGTTGTGAAAGGATACAGCTTCACGCGATATCCGCCTGGCTGTGCGACGCTTCGAGATTTCAAATGACCGACGGCAATGATAAACCAGATGAATAGAACTGTATAACTTAAAGAGCCCATTAAGTAATTAAATGTTTGACTTCCTACAAAAAGAGAAATCAATACAGCTGCATACAAGGTAGATGTACATACAAGGATGGCTCGAACAGGCACCTGCTGTTTTGACAGCTTGGAGAATCCTTTCCATACACGGCCATCCATTGCCTGTGTATAAAGCACCCGTGATGAAGCATACAATCCAGAGTTCATAGAAGACAAAATCGCTAGTAAGATAATACCATTCATGATGTCACTAGCATACGGTACTCCGATTGTTGCAAACACTGTCACAAATGGACTTACTTGCTCATTGTTTACTTGATTCCAAGGGATTAAGCTGACAATGATAAAGAACGGCAGTACATAAAAACCGATGATGCGTACAAACGTACTTTGAATGGCCTTTGGGATGACTTTTTCAGGGTTTTTTGTTTCTGCTAAAGTAACCCCAATCATCTCCGTCCCACCATATGAATACACGACAACCAGCATTGCTGCAATTAATCCGCCAGTACCATTTGGGAAAAATCCACCGTGATCCGTTAAGTTAGACAATCCAGGTGCTGCATGCTGTCCGAATGAGACAAATAGCATGGTAAATCCAATGATAATAAATAAGATGATGACAGCAATTTTAATAGAAGCCAACCAATACTCTGTCTCAGCAAACATTTTGACTGAGCAAACATTAATGATTGTGACTACAAGTGAAATGATTAACACAAGCATCCAGATTGGCACTTGTGGGAACCAGTACTGAATAAAGATGGCCGACACAATCGCTTCTGCTGCAATGTTCAGCACCCACATCTTCCAATAGATCCAGTCTAAGAAATAGGCCGGATATTTTCCTAACACAGGTTCAATCAAGTCACGGAATGTTCTTGCTCCAGGTCGTGCAACGGTCATTTCGGCAAGTCCTTGCATAATAAATAATAAAATAAGACCACCAATCATGTATGCCAAAATGACAGCAGGACCCGCAATATCAATGGCAGAACTGCTTCCTTTAAACAGACCAGCACCGATGGCACCGCCAAGCGCAAGCATCATAATATGCCTTGATGTCATTGTTCGTTTTAACTGCACATGTTCCTTTTCCATTTTCTATAGCTCCTTTAAATTTGAATCTTCAGACAAATATGAGATAAAAGCATATAAAAAGGCCAGCCATCTCCTGGAAGAGACGACTGACCTTGCAACCGCGTTACCACTCTTATTGATTCAGCCATGGCTGAATCCAACTTAAAACCCGATAACGGAGGTCACACGTAAAGACTTACTATTCATTCAGTCTTACCGCTCTTTGAGCGAGTTCAATGATTCGTTTTACTGCGTTGCACCGACCCGCAGCTCTCTTAAAAAACGGATGTTCATTTACTATTCTCAAGTCAAAGCGTTTATAGTCAAATTTGTATATTCGTCAAAGATTTTATTTTTTAAATATACTGACTAACCACGCAATTGTCAACAGCCTTTTTCAGACAAACAGCGATTAACGAATCCAAACAGCTACTTCATCCATCGGGCGACGTGTTTTGCCGCGTTTTGGCTCAGTGACACGATAACCAAAGGCTGCCATGACAGAGATGTCGTATTGACCATCCTCCAGTAACCCTTCTTCTTCTAAGATACGATGGATGTGATCGTAGCTAAATCCTTCAACTGGGCATGAATCAATGCCGATCTGTGCCGCAGCTGTCATCATGTTACCTAAGGCAATATACGTTTGTTTTGAAGCCCAATCAAATAATGTACGGTCATTTTCTAGTAGATGAAGATCGTTCTCTTGAAATTCTCTGTAGCGCCCCTTGACCATTTCAAACGTTTCGTCTGTCATTCCTTTGATTTGCTTGTTGATGTATTCTGCATATGCTGAATCATAGCGGGCATCTGTTCTTGCCAAGATGATCACAAAATGGCTGGCAGTTGGAAGCTGCTTTTGCGCCCCCCATGTATACTCTTTTAATTTTTCTCTAAATGCTTCATTTTGGACAACGAGGAACTTCCAAGGCTCAAACCCTACAGAGCTTGGAGAAAGTCTTCCTGTTTCTAAAATAAATGCAAAATCATCCTCTGGAATCTTTTTCGCTGGGTCAAACTCTTTTGTCGCATGACGGAATTCATACGCCTCAATGATTTCTTTTTTCAACTGCTCTTTGTCTCGCATTTTCTTCATCCTTTCTAATGAACAGGTGTGTTCCCACAATCCAATTTCTTTCCATTCCCTCATAGAAATTGTTATGATAGGAAAACAAACAACCCGAATGTGTGATGTCCTATCTCTATGGTAAAAGAAAAGCTTCCATTGATTCAAGTACGCACATTTTTGTTCGTTAGGTACAAACATGTTCGTTTATGACCATTTTCGTTTAAGAAAGGAATGTTGAGATGAGTGCACCATCCAATCCAGTCAGTATTGTGAATCATGGCTGTCCCGTGTCTATCACTACAAATGTCATCGGAGGGAAATGGAAAGGCGTCATCCTTTATCATTTGACTTGCGGTCCAAAGCGTTACAACGAAATACGCCGGCTTCTGCCAAGAATTTCGCAGCGTGTCCTGACGTTGCAATTACGAGAACTTGAACAAGACGGGATTGTTCACCGTGAAGTCTATGAGGAAGTTCCTCCTCGTGTCGAGTATTCACTGACTTCTCTTGGAAATACGTTAAAGCCCATTATCTTTGCCATGCGTGAATGGGGCGAATCCTATGGGAGAGAAACGCGCCCAAAAGAAAAAAGCTGCCATCTCTAGCAGCTTTTTTAAGATGAAATCGCCGTTGGCTCTTGCTGAGGATCGTCCTTCACAAACAGGATACCAAGCTGGTGATGCTCCCCTTCGTAAGAGGCGCGTTTCTCAAACCTTGTCTGACCATTGAGACCAATGATCTCAAGCTTTGTCAGAGCACGGTTGGTTTGTAGTGCTTCATAAAATTCTGAAACGGTTTTGATCTCGATTCCATTGACCTTTGTAATCATTTCTCCGATCTCAAGCTTTAAATCAGCCGCAGGGGTATTCGGAATGATACCAAGCACCATAAGCCCTTGATTCCGCTTAGAGAAAAAGAATGGTGCAGCGTTGTCATTCGCCCTCTGCTTCCATGATAAAAAGGCTCTTCCTGCAATCGCTAGAACAACAGCTCCCCACGCAATCGGCTCAAACCAAATACTTGCCGCACCTACTGCAGCAACAGCTAGACCGAGCATCATAATTCGGCGTGACGTAATTTGAATACTCACAATTGGCAGCGATCCTTGAATACGCTGGCCAAAGCCGATGATGTACGGGATCACAATAAATGAAAAGCTTTGATCGTGCACTTGAAGCACAGGCCACCATGGCAGAGAAGAAGTCCATTCACCTGCCGGCATCAGCAAAACAAGTGGTAGAAGCCACAGACGGTTTGCTCGCTGCTGGCCGATCAAAAGTCCTCTCGCACTCATCACCATTGCAGGCGATGTACGTAAATGCGCCGTTCGATAGGCTAAGATGCCTTCGGTCATTAACAGTAGCCCTAACAGGATCACAACGGCTGATGCATTCATCATTGAAAGCTGCGGCAGCCAAGAATGGCTCACTTGAACAGACATCAGTCCAAATGCCGCAATAAAACTGAAACCGAGTGTGTATGCAGACGAAAGCGCACTCGCCTTAAAGAATAAAGAGAAAACGATGGTCATCGCTGCAATCAGCACGATGAATCCAGGCGGAAGGGAAATCCCTAAGCCTACAGATATGATCGATAGACAAATTCCTGGAACCCATCCCTTTGAATATGTAAATTTCAGTTCATCGTAAACATCTTCTATTCTTGTTTGAAACGCTTTTCTCTCCCGCTTTACGCGGATGTAGCCATATAATAGGCTGATTAATATCATAAAATAAAAAAGAGGATGGATTAAAAACAGACCGACCGCTTTTAATCCGGCTCCCATCCACTCCGAGCTCATTATCGTTCACCGCCCAAGTCAAGCATTTTCTCTTATTCTATCAAATAAATCGATGCTTGACATCAGGTTTATTTCTCCTGATTCATCCAAAGTGTGACATTCGACAGTGAAAAATCTTTTAAATAGTGATTTACATCTACATCTAGTATGCCGCCGAGAAGCTGCATGGACCTCTTGATGTCGGTTAAGTTTATACCAAGTCTCTTATGATTATCCATTAAATAATTGAAGTATATCTCAGCACAGTCTTCATCGATCTCGTCGACTGATTCTACCGTTGTGTAATTGACCAAGTACCTGCTTAACAGCATGAGTAGACTTAATGCCTTTGTAGCCGAAAACGTCACATCTTTCGTACGACTCTTAAGCTCCTCTACCAACTCGTAATATTTTTTCTCTCTCACAATACTTGCCCTTTTCAATTGTGTACCCCCATTTACTAGTTCTTTTAAGAAAAGCGCAAACCTCGGTACAGCTCAATGCTTAAGCTGAATATCCGCAAAAAATAAAATATTTAAAATGAGTGCTACTTTTTATTGTAAGAATTATTTATGTAACATACAACTTTCAAAAGTTTCATTTTCATGACATGTTTAAATCAACAGAAAGTCTCTTATATAAATATGTTATCGGGTAAATTCGAAGGAATGTTATGTTTTTTGTAAAATAAATGAATATATTTCTCGATATAATATATTTTTAAGAATAAATTATTACATGTTCGTAACACTTATGAACCAAAAAAAAGAGGCATTTATTCGCCTCTTTATTTTTTGAGATATAGTGCTTTTAGTGCAGTTTGCAGCTGAAGATCATTCTTTTCATAAGATTTCACTTCATCTACCATCTTGTTCATCATTTTCGCTGTCTTTAAATCAATCACGCCTGATTTTTCGAGATTGTATGTGCTTTGAAATGCGAGTACAGCCTTTTTCGTTTCTTCGTCAAAATATCCATCTACTCTGCCAGGGTCAAATGATAACCCTTTTAACAATGTCTGTGCTTGTCTGACTTCTTCATTGTTCATATCAAGCTGAAGCGGTTCTTTCAGCTGGAGCGGGCCAACGGTGAAGTAATCTGGTTGATGAATCGCAATGGTCGGCACAACGCCTTTTTTGTGAATCCAATTCCCTTTCGGTGTCAGCCACTTATACAGCGTTAATTTAATGTTACTTCCATCTCCCATTGGTACCGCCTGCTGCACAGTCCCTTTACCAAAGGAAACGTCACCTACCACTTCATACTTCCCTGCTTCTTTCATGGCACCAGCCAGAATTTCAGAAGCAGATGCACTTCCTTTATCAATTAAGACATTGATTGGGTATGGTTTTTGTTCTTTTCGTTTTGAAAAATATCGTTTTCGATCGCCATTCCGTTCTGCAATTTGAATATATGGCTGATCCTTTGTGATAAAATGTTTTAAAATGTCTTCCACACTTTGTAGATAGCCGCCAGGATTTCCTCTCACGTCCAGCACAAGGCCTTCCATGCCCTTTTTCTCGAGCTTATTCAAGCTTGCCGTGAAATCCTTCGCCGTATCTTCAGAGAAGCTAGAGATCGCAATATAGCCTGTTTTATGACCATTGACCTCTTTCATTGAAGCCGTTACGGTTTCAAGCGGGATTTCTTCTCGTTTGATATGGAATGTTAGCTCTTTTTCAATTCCATTTCGTCTGATTTTCAAGGCGACAGACGTTCCTTTTTTTCCTCTTATTTTCAGTACAGCATCGTTTAGGCTTTTTTCTTTCATCGACTCACCGTCAATGCTGATGATTTCATCTTTCGGTTTCAGACCCGCCTTTGCCGCAGGGGATTTTTTAAAGGCAGAGACAATGATAATCTTTCCTTCATCCATTCCAACTTCTGCCCCAATTCCTTCAAATGAGGAATCAAGTGAATCCGAAAATTGCTTTGCGGTTTGCTTGTCCATGTATACTGAATACGGATCATTTAAGGTTGAAAGCATTCCTTGAATGGCACCTTCAAGCAGCTTTTGACGATCCACTTCCTCTACATATTCATTCGAAATGAGGTCATAGGCTTTCTCAATTTTCTCCATTCCGTTTTCCTTCGCTCGATCACTTGATTGAGCTTGTCCAGCCACTGCAGCAGCCGCTTTCGGTGACTCCGCCTGAGTCGCCTCTTTATGCGTCACAACCCCTGCACTGATGATGAGAATGACACTTGCCATGATGGATGCGATTTGTTTTTTCATATTTGGCCTCCTTCTTCAACTCTTCCTGATGACCTGAGTTATTATATGCCAGAAGAAGGGATTTCATGTAAAGACATTCTCCTAAGGAGGCTTGACTAATCATTTCATTAGGTGTAATTTTTATTTTGTTACGATCGAGAAGGAGTCTTCGCTATGTATATTATATTGACGATGCTTTTATTAGGAATTTTACTAGGGTTTGTAGGAGCTGGCGGGGCTGGTTTTGTCATCGCATTGCTGACGTTAATCTTTGATGTACCAATCCATACTGCACTTGGGACATCTTTAGCTGCTATGGCATTTACGACTTTATCTGGTGCATACAGCCACTACCGGGAAGGAAATATCCAGCTCAAATCAGGTTTGATTGTCGGTGCACTAGCTTGTATTGCTTCATTTGCCGGAGCAAAAGTGGCTCCTTTTATTCCAGAGGATAGCCTGCACTATTTAACAGCTGGTATGCTCTTTTTATCTGCTGTTTTTATGATGATCAAATTGTTTGTCCTAAAAGAAGATGCTGAGCAGCAGCCGCTTTCTTCACGCCAATTGCTGATCAGGGGCATTATATTAGGCCTTGTATCAGGGATGCTTTCAGGGATGTTCGGTATTGGATCAGCACCATTTATTCAAGTGGGGCTTTTGATTTTGCTGAAGCTGTCTATTAGACAAGCTGTTGGCACAACGATGCTAGTGATTATTCCAATCTCTATTGGCGGTGGAATTGGTTATATTTCAGAAGGCTATGTTGACTTTATCCTGCTCGTTCAGATCTTAATCGGTACCGTATTAGGGGCTTTTATTGGGGCAAAATTTACACGCCTTGCGCCAAAACTGTTATTAAAATCCGCTGTGCTTTTAACACCTATTATTGCCGGATTACTGCTGTTATTTTAATTTCATCTACATGAAAAAAGCCGATAACATCATGTTATCGGCTTTTTGTCAGCGGATATATTGTGCTGGATTGACTGCATTTGATTTCGCGCCATTCCATAATCCTTTATGAATTTCAAAATGAAGATGCTGGCCATAAGACTGACCTGTGTTGCCCATATATCCAAGGAATTGACCTTGCTCGACTCTTTGACCTGTTGACACACTTCTTGTTGAAAGATGAGCGTATACCGTTTGATACGTTTGGCCATTGATGTTATGTGTAATGAACACCACATTCCCATAACTCGACGAGTAGCTTGAGTTCGTGACTGTGCCAGATGCGGCTGCAACGACAGATACAGTGCCTTTTGCAGCGATATCTAATCCGTAGTGCTGTCCGCCAGAACGCCCGCCAAAGCCTGATGAGAAACGGCCTGCAGCTGGTTTAATGAAACCTGAGCTACTTGCTGGTGTATCTGACACTTGATCAGATCCTCCACTTGGTGCAGGTGCACTTTTTTCAGCAGCTGCTTGTTCTGCTTTCTTCGCTTCTTCTTTTTGACGGCGTGCCTCTTCAGACTTTACCGCCGCTTTCTGATTCGCTAGAATTTCTTGTTCATTTTCAAGCTTTCCTAGTTCATCATGTGCATGTTCTTTTTCTTCCGTTACATGACCAAGGACTTTTCCTTTTTCTTTTTGCTGTTTAGATAGGTCCTTTTTCAACGTTTCAAGCTCTTTCAAAGATGTTTCAAGTCCACTTAGCTGTTTATTTAGCTCTGCTTCTTTTTGCTCCACTAGCTCCAAATCATTTTCGTGTTCTGTAATCATGTCTTTATCTGCTTCGACGATGGTTGTAACAGCTCCCACACGACTGACAAAATCACTAAAGCTACGAGCACCTAGCAGCACATCTAAATAGTTGATTGTACCGCCACTTTTTTGCATAGAACGAATTCGATCTTTGAAAATCGCTTTTCTCTTTTCAATTCGCTCGTTGATGACTTCAATCTCTTTTTTTAGTTTTTTGATCTGTTGTTTCGTCTGTTTGACCTCTTTTTCTTTTTCAGCGACTTTTTCAGTTGCGGCACTTACTTTTTGGTCAATTTTTTCAATTTCTTGCTTTAGCTTTGATTCTTTCTTTTCAAGCTTTGCCAGTTCTGATTTCTTTTTCTTCAAGGTTGATTCAGTCTTCGATGTTTTCTCTTCAATTTGTTGACGTTTTTGATCTAGGTCTTCGTATGCGAATGCACGATTTTCGTTCCCTGGAATGTATAGCCACGTTGTTCCAATAAACGCTGCCATTCCAGCCATCATCAGCTTTCTTTTCAAAACGATATTCCCCTCCCATGACAACTGCCTGCATGAAGAGTCGACCGGATGATTTGGATCAACCGGTCACATCTTCTATAGAATCCTCGAGTGCTGCCATCAATATAAATAGATTTATACTTTCAAGAATTTACGGATGGACGTTAAACTTCCCCACACACCGATAATGGCACCGATCAATAGAAGGACCAGTGATACTTGATAGACAAACGGATTGTATGGAAGCATTGAAATAAATGAACCTTGTACCCTTGGCGCCACCCAGCCGACAGCATATTGATACGTGCCAAGCAATACAGCGATTGGTATAATCGAGCCAAATACACCAAGTAGTAATCCTTCGATGAAGAACGGCCAGCGGATAAACCAGTTCGTTGCACCTACTAGTTTCATAATCTCAATTTCTTTACGTCTAGCAAAAATCGTAATTTTGATCGTATTGGAAATCAAGAACATCGCTGTAAATAAAAGCCCAATAATAAGTGCGATGCCGACATTACGCGCCACTCCGACAACATTAAAGAGTCGGCTGACCTCTTCTTTTCCATAAGTGACTTTATACGTCCCTTTTAGGTTTTCTAATTTCTTCGCTACTTTTGGTGTATCGTGGGGATCTGTTGTTTTCACAATAAACGCATCATTCAATGGATTTTCTTGATCAACCAATCCCATAGATTGTCCATTTTCACCAAAGCTTTTAATCAGTGCTTTTAGTTCATCATCCTTGGATGAATATTTCACATCACTGATTTCAGGAATCTTCTCAATTTCTGCTTTTAATTCATCCTGCTGCTTTTGATTCGCAGTTAAATCAATGAGAACTTTTACTTCTACTTCTTTCTCAGCGTTCGATGCCATGTTATTCAAGTTGAGCATAATAACAAGAAAAACCCCAACTAAAATCAATGTGACAGTGACCGCACTAATTGATGCAAATGTCATCCACGTGTTTCTTCCAAGTGAACGGAAGCTCTCACGTAAATGCCGCGAGAGAGTTTTAATCATAAATTCCGTACTCCCCTCTTGCTTCGTCACGCACAATCATTCCATCTTCGATTGCGATGACGCGTTTCTTCATGCTGTTTACAATCTCTTTGTTGTGTGTCGCCATGACGACTGTTGTTCCGCGGTTATTAATCTCTTCGAGTGTCTTCATGATTTCCCATGAAGTATCTGGATCAAGGTTTCCTGTCGGTTCGTCTGCAATGACAACCTCAGGATGATTGACGATCGAACGAGCGATCGATACACGCTGCTGTTCACCGCCGGAAAGCTGATCTGGAAATTGACGAGCTTTGTGCTTTAATTGCACCAAATCAAGTACCTCAAGCACTTTTTTCTTAATAATACTTGGCTGTTCACCAATGACTTCAAGAGCAAATGCCACGTTCTCAAAGACCGTAAGACTTGGAAGCAGTTTGAAATCTTGGAATACTACGCCAATTTCTCTTCTCACATAAGGAATTTCTTTTTCCTTCATCGAGCCTAAATCTTTGTTATTAATTAAGATTTTCCCTTTTGTTGGTTTCTCTTCACGATACATCATTTTAATGAACGTGGATTTACCAGCGCCACTGGGACCAACAACATACACAAACTCTCCTGGATGGATAGAGACATTGATTCCATTGATCGCCTTTACGCCATTAGGATAGATCTTATAGACTTCCTTCATTTCAATCATGTAATCACCTAATCTTTTCTTATTCGCTGTCAAACAGCTTATCATGATGTTCTGACACTTCTCGTCAAAAAACGTTATGTATGGTCACGCACATACCCTTCGATACGCACAAGCAATTTATGTCCTTTTCATCCAAAAAGATGAAAAAATTGAATCGTCTAAATTTCAACAACTCCAATTATACGTCATGAATCGACGCAATGGTATTACATTTATATTTCAAAACTTATAAATAAAAGGTAAATAGAGCAACAAAAACCGAAAAACGTGTCTTTTTACCCTTATTTTTTAAATAAAATTTAATATAATACGTTTTCATACTATCCAAAAGTCTTTTTCTACAAATAGAAAATAAAAAAACCTTGTCGATTAGACAAAGGTTTTATTTTTTCTCTGCAAGCCACTTGGCGACTTCTTTTGCTTGTTTTTCATCTACCATTCCGCTTGGCATAGATCCTTTACCGTTCTGGGCAATATCTGCAATTTGGCTTTCATTATATTTCTTCCCGACTTCTTTCAGGCTTGGTCCGCCTCCGCCAGATAAGTCTTTTCCATGACAGCCAATACAGTTTTGCTGATAAATCTCTTCACCACTACTCACATTTGAAGCACTTTTACTGCCTTCTTTGTCACTGCTGCTTGAATTTCCTCCGCAGGCCGCAAGTACAAAAAGCATAGCGACAAAAAGAAGCGTTAATCCGCTCTTTTTCATGTATTTCCCTCCCTTACAATCATTTGGTCAACGTTATTATATCCTTGTTTACGCCCTTTTAAAACCCTCACCAAGCACCTCTTTTGCATCCATGACGATGACAAACGCTGATGCATCGATCGCTTTTACCACTTGTTTCAACTTTGTGAATTGTGACTGCCCTACCACACACATTAAAATAGGCCGGTCATGGTCGGTGTACCCACCTACTGCTGATATCTTCGTTACACCACGATCAATTTGATCAAACACCGCCTGTCTGACCTCATCCTCATGACCCGTAATAATCATGGCCATCTTCGAGTGACTAAAGCCAGCCTGCACGACATCAATCGTCTTACTAGAAATGAACACTCCGATCACAGCGTACAGTCCTTCTTCAATCCCAAAAACAGTCATGGCCGCCAAAACAATCAAACCGTCCATCATCGCTAAACAAGTACCTAACGTCAGCCCTGTATATTTATTGATGATTTTGGCCGCAAGTGCCGTTCCTCCCGTTGAACCATTGCCGAGGAAAACGAGCCCAATTCCGATCCCAATCACTACACCGCCAAATATTGCGGCGAGCAGTGCTTCATGGGTGACAGGAGCAATGTGTCTTGTTAAGAACACCATTAAAGGTAAAAAGACAGAACCAACGAGCGTTTTTACCCCAAATGTTCCACCTAATAAATAAAAGCCTGCGATAAAGAGCGGAATATTGAGGCCCCATTGTACATATGCAGCTTCAAAACCGAATGACTGCATAATGGTACTGATTCCACTCACACCGCCAGCAGCAATCTGATTTGGTAATAATAACGTATTAAAGCCAACCGCCACGATGGCTGATCCTATTAAAATGAGTACATAATTTTTCACTTCAATCCAAAGTTGAGAATGTTCCTGCTTCATGTCTTTCTTCCTCCGTTACTTCTGAATGCACACCTATTTTAAGCCCTCTCATTCAGATTGTAAATAACAGCCAAATGCAGTGCTAATGGATTAATACTTTATCACACAGCCGGATCAGCGTACTTGCCGTTTGGCAGAAGAGTAAATGATGGTATATTTAATATGTACATGAGAAAGAAGGGACATACGATGAAGAAAATATTGAAGATCACCGGTATTACATTACTTGCACTCATCATCTTAGCTTTTGGTGCTTTCTATACATGGAGCCGCTTTACATATGGACCATCGGAAGCGTTAAAAAAGCAGGTGAAGATTGAACAAGTCGATCATAAAAATGGGGTATATTCATTTGAAGCATCAAAAAGCGATACTGGCATCATTCTCTATCCTGGGGCAAAAGTTGAACCTCTTGCGTATGCCCATCTAGGGAATGCGCTGATGAAGAAAGGCTATTCGGTCTTTATCCCAGACATGCCATTTTCCTTCGCGATTTTTAATACGAAGAAGGCAGAGGATATCCTCAAAAGTCATCCAGCCATCAAGCATTGGTACATTGGCGGACATTCGCTAGGCGGGACAGCTGCCGCTATGTATGCAGAGAAAAATCAAAGCAAGCTGGACGGCCTCTTTTTCCTTGCCTCCTATCCTGCATCAGATGACTTGAAACAGGCTTCCTTGCAAGTATTATCTATTTCAGGCGAAAAAGATGGGCTGGCGACACAAGAAAAAATCAAAAAATCGAAAAAGCAGCTACCTTCTCAAACCGTATATCATGAGATAAAAGGCGGTAATCATGCTCAATTTGGCATGTATGGCAAACAAAAAGGGGATCAGCCTGCAGACATTCCAGTCCTCACGCAACAAAAAGACATCGTTCAGACGATGCTGGAATGGTTAAAACCAGCAAAAAAGCTCCCGTAATGGGAGCTGCAAGATTGTTGACAAAGGGCTAAAATGAACTTGATTTTAGCCCTTTGTCTTCTTTTCAGCGTGATAGAAAACCTTTGCAGCCCTAGGAAGGACGAGCATCGGTGCGCAGCGAATTTGACATTCGTGAGCACCGAAGCGCAGGACTGACAACGAATGCGAGGGTTTGTCTACACGCTGAAGCTCCCGTAATGGGAGCTTTTCATTTTTTATACCTTCGTCGCTTCTAAAAACTCTTCAGCATCTGCCACAGCCAGTGAAATGGCCTCTTCCCAAAATGCTTTTTGAGTCAGGTCGACACCTAGGTGCTTATATGCCAAATCTTCTACAGTCATTGACGCTGTATCTTTTAATAGCGCAATATATTTCTCTTCAAATGATGCCCCGGCCTGCAATGCTTTCGCGTAAATACCTAGAGAGAACATGTACCCGAAGGTGTAAGGGAAGTTATAAAACGGGACCCCTGTAATATGGAAATGCAGTTTAGACGCCCAGAAATGCGGATGGTATTCATCTAAAGAGTCACCAAAGGCTTCCTTCTGTGCTTCTACCATCAACTCATTCAAGCGGTCAGCTGGCACTTCTCCTTGTTTGCGCTCTTCATAAAAGCGTTGTTCAAATAAGAAGCGTGATTGAATATTCATAAAGAATGCCACACTGCGCTGCAGCTTATCCTCTAGCAAACTGAGACGCTCTTCTTCATTGGCCGCCTCTTTTAATGAAGCATCTGCCACAATCATTTCTGCGAATGTCGACGCAGTTTCAGCTACATTCATCGCATATTTACGATTCAACATCCGAACATCCTGCATGACTTCCTGATGGAACGAATGACCAAGCTCATGTGCTAGTGTCGCTACATTGGATGGAGTCCCTGAGAAGGTCATAAAAATACGTGATTCTCCGCTATCAGGGAAATTCGTACAGAAACCGCCCACTCGTTTGTTTGGGCGATTCTCAGCTTCTACCCAGCGTTCATTAAAAGCTTTTTCAGTAAAAGCAGCAAGCTCTTTTCCAAACCCTGCGAAATGCTTGATAATAAAAGCGGCTGCGTCTTGATAAGAATAGGTTTTTGTCTCACTTCCAATAGGCGCTCCCACATCAAACCAGCTTAGTTTATCAACCCCAAGCATGTCAGCTTTACGTTGTAAATAATCAATGAATGGCTGTTTATGTTCATCAATGACAGACCACATTGTATCGAGCGTCTCTTGTTTCATCCGGCAAATATCAAGGGGCTCTTTTAATATATGATCCCATCCTCTGGCTTCATATACTTGTAGACGAAAACCAGCGAGATGATTGAGTGTGCTTGCAAACAAATGTTCATCCTGTGTCCATGCATGTTCTAAATTATGATAGACGGCTTTTCTCACTTCACGGTCTGAATCATCCATCGCATTTTCTGCTTGGCCTACAGAAATCATTTGTGTTTCACCATTTTGCTCAAATGGAATGGTAATTTTGTTCACCAAGCTAGAATAAAGTTCATCCCACGCATGATACCCATCTACTGCTAGTTTTTGAATGAGTGTTTCCTGTTCAACAGGCAGTTGATCTTTCACATGTTCTCTTCGTTCATTTAATATGTAACGAACATCTGAGAAAGCGGCTGAATCCATTAATTCTTCCCACTGGCTAGTAGGTATCTCAGCAAGTGATTGATCAAACCCTGCTAAAATGGTTCCTAATTCAGCTTCCAGCTTGGCAATAGACCCTCGGAGACTGCCCGCCTTCATATCCTTTGTATTTTGAGATTGTAGACAGGATACAAATGAACCTGCTTGTGCTAATTTTTTATATGTGATTTCATACGTTTCAAGGACAGCTGTTAACTCTTTTTCAATTTGTGTATCTTCTTTTGAAAAGGCATCTACCTTTTGTCGTAACTCATCTAATAGCTGCTGTATGTGCTGTAAGTATGTGATAAATTCTGATGAAGAACTGCCTCCTTTAAAAAAGGCATCTAAATCCCACGTCTCTTGTAATGGTTTTAATCCCAAATTATTTCCCCCTTTAATTGCTAATTTCATCATACAAAGGATATAGAGTCAGTATGGCATATGTATTCCTTTATATTCATTATATTTTCTCACAATTAAAAAAACCCGGCAAGAAGCCGAGTTTTTATGATAATTTTGAACGTAAATACGCATCGATAAAGGAATCTAAATCTCCATCCATCACCGCTTGAACATTTCCCATCTCCGTGTTGGTACGATGGTCTTTCACAAGAGAATATGGGTGGAAAACATACGAGCGAATTTGGCTTCCCCAGCCAATTTCTTTCTGTTCTCCTCTGATTTCATCCAATTCCGCCTGTTGTTCTTCGATCCGTTTTTGATAAAGCTTAGACTTCAGCATTTTCATTGCACGTTCTCTGTTTTTGATTTGGGATCTTTCCGTTTGGCACGTCACGACGACATTTGTTGGGATGTGTGTGATACGAACCGCAGAGTCCGTCGTATTGACGTGCTGCCCCCCTGCACCACTTGCACGATACGTATCCACCTTAATATCCTCTGTACGAATATCGATATCAATTTCTTCATTAAATTCTGGCATGACATCACAGGAAACGAAAGATGTATGTCTACGGCCAGATGAATCAAATGGAGAAATACGGACTAAACGATGGACACCTTTTTCTGCTTTTAAGTAACCGTAAGCGTTATGTCCTTTAATCAGCAATGTCACAGACTTAATTCCCGCTTCATCCCCTGGAAGATAATCAAGGGTTTCAACCTTAAAACCTCTGCGCTCTGCCCAGCGGGTATACATTCTGAGGAGCATCGATCCCCAGTCCTGTGATTCCGTTCCACCTGCACCCGGGTGAAGCTCAAGAATGGCATTGTTTTTGTCATACGGTTCACTTAAAAGAAGCTGCAATTCAAACTCGTTAAATTGTTTTGTTAAGTTCTTCAGCTCTTTTTCAAGCTCTGCATGAAGATCCTCATCGTAGTCTTCTTTTAATAAATCATGCGTCATTTGCAGCTCATCATGAGATTCACTGAGCTCATGATATGTATTCACATAATCCTTCAGTGCATTGGCTTCATTAATGACACCTTGCGCTTTTTGCTGGTCATTCCAAAAGTCAGCCTCTGACATCGTGGCCTCAAGCTCTGCAATTTTCGCTTCTTTTGTATCGAGGTCAAAGAGACCCCCTAAAATCAGCTAGCCTGCTAGCCATATTTTCAAGCTCTTGTCTAATTTCTACTAATTCCATATCCTTCACCTCATAGATGTATGGGGGCTGACATGAATAGAAAGAGGTTTTCACCTCTTTCCATTACTTATTCTGTCTTCCCATGACAATTTTTATATTTCTTGCCGCTTCCGCAGTGACATGGTGAGTTTCTTCCGATATCCACTACTTTACGCACTGGCTTTTTCTTCACTGTTTTCTCCTCATCGCCTTCTTGAGGCTGATGAGCAGTTGTTTGTCCTTGAACGACTTCTTCACGTTCTAGGTTGTTTTGGATTTCTGATTTTAGCACATATTTAGCGACGTCATCTTCAATTGAAGCGACCATATGCTCAAACATCGCAAATCCTTCCATTTGATACTCACGAAGCGGATTGGTTTGTGCATATGCACGTAAATGGATTCCTTGACGCAGCTGATCCATTGCATCGATATGATCCATCCACTTCGAATCTACTGCACGAAGAACGATGACTTTTTCAAATTCACGCATTTGTTCATCGCCAAATGTCTCTTCTTTTGCATCATATTTCTCTTTAATCCGCTCCATGATGAATTCAGTGATCTCATCTGCTTCTTTACCGAAGATATCTTTGACCGAAATGGCACCTTCATCTAAATAGTTCGTGTTGATTAATTCAACAAGACCATCTAGTTTCCATTCTTCTGGAAGTTCTTCTTTCGGCGTGTAAGATCCAACAGCCCGCTCAATAGACGATTGAATCATATTGATCACAATCGATTTCAAGTTATCAGAATCGATGACTTCAAAACGCTGTTTGTAAATGACTTCACGCTGTTGACGAAGAACATCATCATATTGCAGAAGCTGCTTACGGGAATCAAAGTTATTCCCCTCAACACGTTTTTGAGAAGATTCAACAGCTTTTGAAACCATTTTACTTTGAATTGGAGTAGAGTCATCCATACCGAAGCGATCAAGCATCGCCATTGTCCGCTCTGCACCAAATCGGCGCATCAATTCATCTTCCATTGAGAGATAGAATTGAGTAATCCCTGGGTCTCCTTGACGACCAGAACGACCACGGAGCTGGTTATCAATACGGCGTGATTCATGACGCTCTGTCCCAATAACAGCAAGACCGCCTAGTTCTTTCACACCTTCGCCAAGCTTGATGTCTGTTCCACGTCCCGCCATGTTTGTCGCAATTGTGACGGCACCTTTTTGTCCAGCTTCCTCAATAATTTGTGCTTCTCGCTCATGGTTTTTCGCGTTTAACACTTGATGAGGGATGCCTTTATTTTTAAGCAGTTTTGAAATTAATTCAGATGTCTCAACCGCAACAGTTCCGACAAGGACCGGCTGTCCTGTCATATAACGCTGTGCGACGTCTTCAGCTACTGCTTTAAATTTGCCATCCATTGTGCGGTAAATTAAATCAGGTCTGTCATCACGCACAACCGGTTTATTGGTTGGGATTGTGACAACCTGCATATTGTAAATGTTACGGAATTCCTCTTCTTCCGTTTTCGCTGTACCTGTCATACCAGATAGCTTTTCATACATACGGAAGTAGTTCTGGAACGTAATGGTTGCAAGTGTCATGCTTTCATTCTGCACTTCAAGACCTTCTTTTGCTTCAATGGCTTGGTGCAGACCTTCACTATAGCGACGTCCTTTCATTAAACGTCCTGTGAAGGAGTCAACGATGACGACTTGACCATCTTCCACAACATAATCAACGTCTTTTTGCATCGCAACATGTGCCTTAAGAGCCTGCGCGATATGGTGGTTAAGAGCGACATGTTTGACATCAAACAAGTTCTCAATGCCGAATGCTTTTTCCGCCTTCGTCATTCCGCTTTCAGTCAGCTGTACACTTTTTGTTTTAATATCATAAGTGAAATCGTCTTCTATTTTTAACGTACGAACAAAGGCATTTGCTTGTACGTAAAGTTTCGTCGATTTTGCAGCTTGTCCAGAAATAATAAGAGGTGTTCTCGCTTCATCAATTAAGATGGAGTCAACTTCATCGATGACGGCATAATGAAGTGGTCTTTGAACCATTTGCTCTTTATACAGCACCATGTTATCTCGTAAATAATCAAAGCCAAGCTCATTGTTTGTTGAATACGTGATATCAGCAGCGTACGCTTCTCTTTTTTCATCTTTGTCTAAACTGTTTAAGTTCAAGCCAACCGTTAATCCAAGAAATTCGAAAATCTTGCCCATTTCCTCTGCATCACGGCTTGCCAAATATTCGTTGACTGTCACAATGTGGACGCCTTTTCCAGAAAGAGCATTCAAATAAACAGGCATCGTTGATGTCAACGTTTTCCCTTCACCTGTTTTCATCTCAGAGATATTCCCTTCATGTAGGGCGATCCCCCCCATGAGCTGCACCTTAAATGGGAACATTCCTGTCACGCGGCGGGAAGCCTCACGAACCGTTGCAAATGCTTCAACCAAAAGGTCGTCTACAGATTGTCCTTTTTCAAGTTTTTCTTTAAATTCGATCGTTTTATTTCGTAAAGCCTCGTCAGATAATTTCTCGAAATCTTGAGCGAGAGCTTCGATTTCATTTGCCTTTTTTTCATATCGGCTGATCGTACGTTTCGTAGGATCAAACACTTTGTTTAAGATTCCAAGCATATAATAACGCTCCTCTATTTCATGCAATTTTTCGGCATGTCCAAAAGTTTGACAGGTCCATATTTACCTGCATTTATCATACCATACCTTCCTTGATTTCCAAAGAATTTGCAATGATTTAGCACAAAAAACCCGCCCCTTATGAAGGGAACGGGTTTACTTTTTTTAGGTCATTTTCGGATCAAAAGGAACGAATGATTAAGCGTTCGGCTCAATGAGTCCGTATTTACCGTCATTTCGGCGGTATACCACATTGGTCAAATTTGTCTCAGCATTTGTGAAGACAAAGAAACTGTGACCTAACATGTTCATTTGGAGAATGGCCTCTTCGCTATCCATTGGTTTTAGATTGAAGCGTTTTTGTCTGACGATTTCTGTTTCATCAATTTCTTCGTCATCTTGAACTGCTACTTCGGAAGCACCGTTTCCTCCAGCAAATAAATGCTTTTTCGCACCTTGCTCACGGAATTTACGGTTCACTTTCGTTTTATGTTTTCTAATTTGACGTTCTAATTTACTGGTTGCTAGGTCTACTGCATTGTACATATCCTCATTATGCACCTCTGCTCGAAGTGCTAGATCAGTCATTGGAATGGTAACCTCAACTTTAGATTCTTGATCGTTGTAAAATTTCAAGTTCACGTTGACTGAAGCATCAACATCTGACTCAAAATAACGCTCCAACTTTCCAATTTTTTTCTCGACATGATCTCTTAGTGCAGGTGTTACTTCGATGTTTTCTCCTCGGACATTGTAATTCATGTAAAGAACGCCTCCTTTAAAATTAAGGATATGTAAACTTATTTCTACTTTTCCCTCCTTTTCTCCTGCTCAAACGTAAAAAAAATGTGAATTTTTATTGAAATTTGTCGAATCCTGCGGTGCTTCAGCTTTTACTTGATAGGTGATGAATATATATTCGATTGATTCTTGAAAAAGACCATCGCACTGTTAAATCTTGAAAGATGAAATAGATGTTTTCAGTGATTGAGACAAAGATTTTAAATCTTCCGCAGCTGCTTTCATTTCCTCATTCGCCGCTAGTGATTCTTCAACAGCCGCCGACATGTACTCTGTTTCCTCAGAATTTCGCTTGGCTCCTTCTTCTATCACACCAATTGTTTGAGAAATTTCTTCTGTACTAGCTGAGATTTGCTCTGTCGTGGCAGAAAGCTCCTCTGCTTTCATCGAGATATCACGGATGGATTCCAGAATTTCTTGAAAGCTCTGTTCAGACAATTGCGATACTTTCACACCTTCTGCTACATCTCGTTCCACTTTCGTCATAGATTGAGACGATCTTTCAGTATCTTTGTTCACGTTGGCGAGTAACTGACTAATTTGATCAGTCAGCTGACTTGATTCTTCCGCCAGCTTTCTGACTTCATCTGCAACAACCGCAAAACCTCGTCCATGTTCCCCAGCCCTTGCTGCTTCAATGGCTGCGTTTAAAGCAAGTAAATTTGTCTGATCTGCAATGGCATGAATATTCCCCAGCAGGTCTTGAATGCCGGTAAACTGTACTTGTACATTGGCCATTGTAGAATGATGTTCATTCACAGATTCCTTAATAGAACTCATTTGTTTCACAAATTGTTGAATGAGGGATGCGCCCTCTTCAGCCTTTTCAGTCACTGAAATTGAGTGACCCGAAACATCAGACGTATGTTCAGCCGCATTATGCATACCAGTCGAAACTTCTTGAATTGAAGAAGCTACTTTTCCTACTGCATCCGATTGTTCACGTGAAGCTTCACTGACCTGTTCAATCGAGCTAGACGTCTGTTCACTAGCCGATATGGTTTGACTGATGGTTTCTTCAAATTGCGTAGCAGAATCAGCTAATTGCCTTGATCCATTTTGCACCTGTAGGATGAGCTGACGCAAATGAGCTGTCATTTGGTTAAAAGCCGTACCGAGCTGGCCAATTTCATTTTTAGAGGTCACTTCAATCTCTTCAAGTGTGAGGTCACCATCTGCCATTCTTCTTGCTGCATGTGTGACAGAGACAATCGGTTTTGTCATACGATGAACAAACCTTGTGCCAATGACTAAAAAGCCGACTATAATCGCTGCGCTAACGAGAATAAGCGTCAGCAATAATTGGTTACTTTCTTCATTGAGCTGACTGATTTTTTGATCACGCTGTTTCAATTGTGTTTGAGCAAATTCTTTTGTAAAGGTATGTATTTCTTGTTCGATAGGTTGTAATTCTTGACTGAGGCGGGTGTTAAATTCTTTTTGGTTGTTGGTATTCAATGAGATAAATAGCCTTTTCGTGGATTCATAGTAAAGCTCATTCTTCTGAGAAATCTTTTCTAACAATTTTTTTGCTTGTTTGACTGTACTCAGTTTTAAAGCATCACCTGTTTTTTTATTAATATCAACATAGGTATCTTCAATATTTTGTGAGACTTTCCTATCCTGCACAACCACATACGTTTTAATTTGTGCTTCCTGTTTTTGCAGCAGTGCTTCTAATTCCAGCGAGGTCTGGTACAGCTTCACTTCTTTGGTGAGGAGTGCTTTATACGATTGATCTGTTTTGTAGTAGATAAAGCTAGAAAATCCTAAAATACTGACAAACAATATACATATGACAATAAGCCCAAATAAAAATTGATTTTTTAGTCTCATAAATTCCTCCGAATGGTCTGAATTGAACAAAAATTAATGAATGACATACGGCCTCATACAGGCATGTATTTCATCCATCCACTTTCTATATTCAGGTATAAAATATGATGTAAGGAATGACTGGAAGTGATTTGAAGGGAATGTATAGAAAGCTAGTATATCGAAACTTAAAAAAATTTGGTCAAACGATCGAATCGTCTTGGCAAAGTGCTCATTTTCAATAATTGAAAGCAGAAGCGGGTGTGTTGTCTCTAAATGAAAGAAGGCATGGATCAGATCATTAAAGATCCGATCCCCTTCTGTTTTAGCGAAATCCTTCTCAATTTCATCTAAATATTTTAGACTCTCTTCTATCGTATATAGAAGGTCATAATATGTGGTTAATAAAATATAGTCATCTGAACGATACGCCACAGGTCTCACCTATTTATTTCCGTTTATCGTAGTATACGCCGTCACTTGTCATGGGCTGATACGGATTTTGATAATTCAACTGTTTTGTTTTCTTACGTTGAATGGCTTGAATATCTGCCTTGATTCCATTTTGAATTTCCGTTAATTGCTTGGCCATCAGTTGATCTGTTTGAATGATTTCTTTGATTTTCTCTTTTTCTTGAACGGAAAGCTCATGTTGAATGTCTCTCATTAGTTCGTCTCTCTCAACTAAAAAAGCATCAAAGTCTTCAACGAGTGTTTCGCTTTGCGGGTTGGCCTCTATTTCCGCTGCCATTTTTAACGTTTGGTCATGCAGTTGGTCCACAATACTCATAGAGATCCCCCAATAGAGTGGTGACGCCCTTTTCGATCGGTTTGAATGACTTCCTTCCAAGCATCTCGGAAATCAGTCACATATTGCTCTACTTCATTCAGGATCTCTTCGTCATTTTGCAGATTGGCTTCAATCAGTCTTCGATAGATGTAGTCATACATACTTGCCATGCTCTTTGATACATCATACGTACGATTTAAGGTGACATTTAATTCTTGGATGATGTTTTGAGCCTTTTTCAGGTTCAAGTTTCTCATTTCAGCATCTTCTTTTTGAATGCCATGCTTTGCTAGTCTAATAAACTTTAAGCATCCTTCATAAAGCATAAGCGTTAACTCGGCCGGTGTTGCGGTCTCAATAGAATTTTTCTGATAGGCGGCATAAGGGTTCTGAATTGCCATATGTTATAAACCTCCAATTATTGTCCAAGCAGTTGAGAAAGATAGCCAGATTGGTTGTTTAGCTTTTGAATCGCACTATCCATGGCGTTAAACTTTTTGTAGTAACGAGCTTCCACCATTTTTAAACGATCTTGGAATGTACTCATTCGTTGGGTCAAAGAATCAAGGTCCTTACCAAGTCCGTATTCTTTTAGCTCCATTGTTGTACTACCAGCTTTTGTTTGAATACTCTTTGTATAGGCTGTTAAAGAATTTTTGACACGATAGATGATTCCTTGTTCTTTATATTGCTGCTGTGCTTTGTCTTTGTCTTTAGAATCGACATTTAAAGAACCAGAGATAAACATTTGACTGACCTTTTGTGGGTCTTCTCCAATGGCTTTTCTTAGTTTTTCTTCATTAATTTCAAGCTTTCCACCATCTTTATATTTCGATGATGTAGTAATGCCGATTTGGGTGATTTGAATTTTATTCGCATCGCTTGTCGTAATTTCGGCATAAAAATCACTTCTTAATTTAGCAGTACCTGATCGTAAAATAGAATCACTTCTCAACAAGCCCGACTTAGCTGTTGTTTCCCATAGCTCGACTTCTTTGTCAGACATGGCTTTTTTCTCTTCAGCCGTTAATGGATAATAGTCTCTGTTTCGTTTTTCATTCACTTTACCATTGACCTGTTCAACAAGTTCATTGTATTTATCAACAAATTGTTTAATTTTATCAAAGATGGCATCGACATCTGTTGAAACGTTCAAGCTGACAGGCTTATCTGTTGTTCCTTTCAGCTCATATGTGATACCAGCCTGCGTGAAGGTATTATTGTTATTTTCCATTTTGAGACCATTAATTTCGTATTGCGCTTTCTGTCCTTGAGTGGTGGCAACTAATTTGTTATCTCCATCCACTTGGAAGCCTAGTTGCGTTAAAAATGAAGCAGAATTACCATCTGCCGCCTTAATACTGACACCTTCACCAGTCGTACGCGAAGTCAGAGCGATCGTATCTACGTAGTTGGTTCCATCAAAGATCTGGCCTTTATAAGCCGTGACACCAAGTTGAGAGCTGTTCAATTTTGTCACGATTGTATCAAGGGTATCTGTATCAGTGGTATTAATGGTCACTGTTTTTGGTGTTGTAGAATCTGGTGTCGTCACCTCAAACGTAAACGTACCGTTTGAAGCAGTAAATCCAGATGTACTAGAAGATTTGAATACGGATGCTGTCGCTAATTGGGTCACATTAATCGAGCCAGAAGAAGCATTTGTTGAGCCAGTTGCTGTGACAGCAGATTCATTGGAGCTTGTGACTTTTTTTGCGCCATAAGTACTTGGTAATGTTAAATTTAGTTTGTTAATGAGATCATCTAATTCTTTGACCTTTGAATTGACCTCGCGGTAGCTGTCTCTTTGCCATTCAAGTGTTTGTTTCTGACGTGTCATTTTATCAAGTGGTGCTTGCTCAGTTTTCATTAGCTTTGAGACGATTTCATCAATATCAAATACATTTGAAAATCCAGTAATTCGATTAACCATTGTTTATGATCTCCCTTCAATTACATTCTTTTATCGACAAATAAACCGACAATCTCTGTCATTGCCGCATAGAAATCAAGCCATTCTTTGGAAGGAATCTCTCTAATGACTTCTTCGGTTTGGTTATCTACGACTTTGACATAATATTCATTGAGTTTTTCATGTAATTCAAATTGAAGATGAAATTGAGTAGGTTCAATCAGCTTATTTGCTCCTTGAAGCGTTTTCTCAATTTCTTCTTTTGAAACGACTTTTCCATTTGCTTGTAAATCAGTGTTTACATTGTCATTTTGATGATTCGTAACACGGGTTTGAAATGCATCAATCAGTGGCTCTAGCGAAGTCAACTTACCAACAGACATAGTTATTCAGCTCCTGTGCTTTAATCTATCTTTTATATCGGCTTTGAATTATTAAATTAAATATAGATGGACCGATTTGTTAAAGTTTCATATAGATGGTGTCATACCCCTATATAGAAATGATTTTAAACGGAGGTTTAAAGACAAATAGGATAAAAAAATCCTCACTTTTTTTGTGAGGATAATTGAGAAAGTAAATCGAAGGACAAGCTAGCAGCACGGCTGTTTTCTTCTTGAATAGACAGGTATACTTCCTTCCTGTGAATATCAATATGCTTAGGAGCCTCAATTCCGACTTTTACTTGATCGCCTTCAATCGCAATAATTTTAACTTCAATATCGTCGCCTATTTGAATCGATTGATTTAATTTACGAGATAGAACTAACATGAGGAAGCCACCTCTAGCAAATGTTTTGTATGATAGGCTGAATCATGCAAAATGACCTGCTTGGCTTTCATGTTTTTCCGATTCACAATAATAGGCGCTCTTAAATTGGCTGTCGTTTTTTCAATAGAAGATCCCATTGTTAAAATAACCATGACTTCCACATCATTGGCATCTTCTACCCCAAGAATGTCTACAACCGATTCTTCTAAGTCAAATTCATATTGATTGAAGAACAAAAATGGGCTGCTGACAATAAAGCCTAGTTCTGCATTTTTCAAAGATTGAAGAACTAAAAATGGGGATTCCTCTGATAAAGGTAAAATGACAAATTGTTTTTGATCCAGAAATCCTGGTATCCCATTAGAGAAGTGAATGATTTGCTCCTCTTTAATCGTCACTTCACCATGGTATTTTGTTTGAATGATCATAATTCACGACCTTTTTCATTTTTCTTAACTATACCTTATCACCATTTTGACCTGTTTCGTCAACTTCTATTTTTAATTCTGGGAATTGTAACATATCAATATGAACTTTACCTGGCTGGTAGTTAACAATTGGTTTATGAGGTGTTGCCTCTATAATAGCTTTTTGTGGCTCCACATCAATTTTAAGTTCAGATGGCTGATAGTGAATTTTTACACTAAAAAATGAAGGAATCACACCGATGTTGAATTGTTTTGCTGGAGGACTGCCGTTGATTTTCGCAAACTCAGCAATCGCATTCCCACCATTCTCGATCTTGATGAGTTCACTTCCTTCTTCCGCTCTACGCCCCATTCCTTCTCCAATCGCACGTTTCCCCTCAGCCGCCCATTCCTCTGAACGCCTAAAAATCGACTTAATATCCATATCAGCAAATGCCTCGGTTTGATCTATGGTTAATTTCGACGGTGTCCTTGTGATATTCATGACAGCTCTTGGCTGCTGAATGTCAAGATCCGCTCTTGGCTGCTCTACTTCTTGCTTGGAAGGGGTTGTCGACATTTGCAGCTTTGCATAAGTTTGCTCCATTAACAATCTAGGGATTTGCATAGGTTCACCTCCATGATGCAAAAAAGCACCCAACGGATGCTTTTTCTTATCTTAAGAAATCGACAAGGGATGGCTGAATCACTTTAGCTGTCGTCGCTAAAGCAGCTCTATTCACAGTCTCTTGTTGAAGAAGATCAAGAATGGCTTTTTCACTTTCTACATCTTCGGCATCTGATTTAGCCTTTTTCAGCACTTCAAATTGCGAAGTCAAACGGCTCCCGACTAAGTCGATACGATTGGATCTAGCCCCAAGATCTGAACGCTCAGCACTCATCACTTCTTTAAACTGATCGATATTTCCTAATGCATCATCTGAATTTGTAAACGTTCCATTTTTTAATGAGTTTTCTAAATCAGTCAGCATTTCAATGACATTTTGACCACTGGCAGATTGCCCACCAAAAGCTGAAAGAGGATTTGAATTCACATTTAATGTGATTCCATCAGAAATGTTCGACTGAACCACGTTTGCATCTGTATAGTTTTCAAAGTTAAATGTAAACGTACCATCTGCATTCTCTACAACTGGTTTAACATTGGTATTCGTCCCATTAAAAACAAACTTACCTAACATCTGCGTGTTCATTGCATCAATGATTTGATTCTTCATCTGACCAATTTCCACTCCGATAGCAGCTAAATCTTCTGGCTGTTTTGTTCCATTGGCCGCATCGAGTACTTTATCTCTTATATTTGACATGATATCAATGATTTCAGTGACACTTGTTTCAGATGTATCAATCCAGTTTCGTGCCTCATTTAAATTAGTTTGGTATTGCTCATTTCGAAACATGGCTGTACTATATTGAAGACTTTTCACTGCTGCCACAGGATCATCAGACGTTTTTGTGAAACGTTTTCCAGACTGTGCCTGCTCATTAATTTTAGAGAGTTTTTCATAACTTTTACTAATATTTCGAAGTGAATTTTGAGAAATCATACTTTGCGTGACTCGCATCAGTTACCCTACCTTCCTACGACTCCCATGCCGTTTATTATTTTATCTAATACTTCGTCTTGCATCGTCATAATTCTTGCTGCTGCATTATACGCATGCTGAAATTGAATCATGTTCGTCATTTCTTCATCTATAGATACAGCACTAGTTGACATCCTGCGTTCATTGGCTGAATTCACAAGAGCAGCTGAACTGCTTTCAAGGGTCATGTTCTTTTTAGCTTGTATCCCCATTTCAGCAATAACATTCTGATAGTAATCCTGAATCGTAGTGGTAGTTCCGCCGATTGGCAGCTTTAAGTTTTGAATATTAGCTAATTTCGTAGCATTCGAACCATCACCTTGCGTTTGATTAAGAGATGCAGCAATGTTATCTGTCGATGCTAAAATCACGTCACTCACTTTGATACGTGCTGCCAAGCCTTTATTCAAATCATTGTTATTCTCAATATCGAAAAAGTCTTGTCCACTTGTGCCATTTAACGTGTACCCTTGCTTATGGACGTCGTTAAAAGTATCCATAAATACTTTTGCTACTTCATCCAGCTCAGCAAGCATATCCGGGTACATGCCTTTTTCATCTCCATTAGACATATAGCCATACGCCTCAACAAGTGCTTTTACTTTACCATTCACTTGTAATTGATCAGCTGCGATGGTTGTCGTTCCAAATTGGAGTGAGTTAACAAGTCCTGTCGTATTATCATAGGAAAGTTGCAATTCAGATTTTTCATTGGTAATGCCATTTAAAATTGTTCCAGCAGATTGCCCATTAGCACCGATAATGTCGATGTTAACGGTTCCTTCAGCAATTTCCAGAGCATTTCCTCCAGAAGGGTTGTAGCTCACTTTAATATCAACAAGTGAGGAAAGCTGATCTATAAGAGCGTCTCGCGTATCATAAAGATCATTGGGAAGATAACCATTTGGCTCAACTGTTGCAATCTGTTTATTCACTTCATCAATTTGAGTTAATATGGTGTTCACATTTTTTGCCGTTGAATCGAGTTCAGTTTTTAAATTCTTTTGTATCGTTGTTAAAGAAGAATTTAGCAGGCGGAATTGATCTACTAAAGCCTGAGCACTTGTCTTAACAACTGTACGGGCTGAAGCAGTATCAGCATTTTTCGATTCTGATAAGACTTGTAATGATTTCCAGAGATTATCAAAGGCTCTATTCAAGCCTTCATCTGTTAAATCATTCATCACTCCTTCCATTTGTGAAAGAGCATCAGACTTCGTCGCATAATAAGACAAGTTATTGTTATGATCTCTATACTGAAGATCTAAAAAGCTGTCTCGAATTCTTTCAACAGTTCCAACTTGGACACCTGTCCCCATTTGGCCATATGTCTTGCCATCATAAACAGAAATCACTGGGTAAGGATTCTCTGCTTTAAAGGTAACTCTCTGTCTTGAATAGCCATCAGTATTTGCATTGGATACGTTGTTTGATGTGACATAAAGCCCTGCACGCTGGGCTGTGATTCCTCTTTTTGCCGTTTCTAGTCCCATGAATGTAGAACCCATAGATATCCTCCTTGTTTACGCCTTTGAATCAAACAAAGCCCTATGCTGTTTAGGCTTTGAACTCTCAAGACCATTTTGTCCGTAATTCATATTTTCTTTGTTAGGATTCACAAGATCGAATGTCAGTGAAATAAATTGAAGTGACTGCTGAATAAGCTGTTTGTTCAGTTCGTTTACATCTTTCAGTTCCACCATGATGTCATTCAGCTTCTCATATAACGAAATAAGCTCTTCTTGATCCGTTCCTGTAGCTTTTTCGATACATGCGGTGATTGTCGGCGATTGATCACTTTGTAAAAATTGAACTGCTGCTTCAATCCGCTTTTCTTCTAATTGTGAAATGGCCTGAATATATTTTTGCTCAAGGTTCAGAACCTCTGAAAGAGCATCGATCTCATTATTTTTCAGCATTTCTGTTTTATTCTTAGACAGCTTTAGAAGCTGTTCATGTAATCCGTAGAGACGGTGCAGTTCTTCAATCATTATTTTTACTGACATTCACGCTACTCCCTTTTGTTATTGTTGTTTATAAAAATTCAGCATTTTATCTGCAATGCCTTTTGTATCTACTTGATATGTTCCGGCTTCAATGCTTTTTTTAATTTGGTCTATTTTATCTTGACGTTCTTTCATGATATTCGGCACCTTTTGCATTTCGATTGCCTTTTTAGAAATTTCGACTTTGTCAGTTGATTTTGCTTGATTCGATTGCAACGTTTGTTTCTCATATGTTTTCTTGTAAGGATTTACTGGTTGTGTTCCATATCGATTAATTTTCACGGGATTCCTCTCGCTTTCCGTTACAGTCTGTCTTGATTCTATCCATTTTATCGACCAAACTGCAACTTAGTTTAGGGAATCAGTCGTTTTTAGGATTAATGGCATAATAGGTGTCTTTTTTCCTAGATTCAATCTCCCTTTTACGCTCTTCTTCTTGGTCCATTTGGCTGATTTGTGTCTTTATATCCTTTTCACAATGGCTACACAGCTTGTTTTTCCTGATCGGTTGGCCGCATCTTTCACAAGGATAGTTGATATTCGGGAATTGACTAATTTGAAGTCTTTTCAAACGGATAAATTTCAGGATTAATTCTTCATCAACTTCTGTTGCGTCTACTATTTCAGCAATGGTTGATTGTCTATTACTTTGCTTACGCAAGAATTTATAAACGATATCAAAAGAACGTTCTTCTTCTTCAAAGCATTTGTTACAAACCGTTTGGATGGTGGTTTTTAAAAATAACTGATTACATTGTGGACAGTTTGCCAATTGATTCATAACCAAAACCCCTTACGTTATTTTCTTTTCTTAATATCGGTTGATTGTCATGATTTTTAACTACGAATCAACGTAAAAGAGGAAACACTTTTGGCGCCTGCGTCTTTTAAAATTTTTGCTGCATGATAGACTGTCGCCCCAGTTGTATAAATATCATCGATTAATATGATATCCTTTAGAACGATCGGGTTTGACTGCCTTAATTGGAACAAATTCTGTTGATGTAAACGTTCATTTTTTCTTTTCTTTGACTGCTTCCTTTGATGTACTTTTATAAGTGGCTCCAATATAGGTCCGCCAATCATGGAAGCAAGCATCATTGACTGATTGAATCCTCTTTCCTTTAATCTCTCTTTACTCAAAGGAATTGGGACAAGCACCGGTTCTTTGATTGAAAAAGAACGTTTAAACGCTGACTGTACATCTTTTTTAAATAGATCAGCTAAAGCCGTATCACCTCGAAATTTAAATCGAGCTAGAATATCTTTCATAAAGTCGTTGTAAGCATAAACAGACCGATTCATTACAAGAATCTCAGCAAAATCCCGTCGTTTATTCCACCTTGAACAATCTTGACACAATTGATCATTTGATTGCGCTCTTCCGCATTTGGGACAAGTAGGACCTTGAATCTTCATCAGGTGGTTCTTACATGCTACACATAAACGATCTTCATTTAATAGTAGGAATGATTTCCATGTAAAATCAGCCACAAAATGACTCTCACAAATTGGACAAATCAACGCTTTTCTTTGTTCAACGGCAAATGATTTTCGCACCTTGGATATGTAGTGACCGTTGAAGCAGCTTCTGTCAGAATGACGAGCATCGCTGTATTTTTCTGTTTATCCACCATCTCGGATTTACTGTAGGATATTTTATCGATATCTGTTATATATTGCGGTTTCACTTGATTTAGAGAAATGGCTAATACATCTTCTATACATTTTTCACAATGACAAATCATGTTTAATTGATTGAGATATTGATAGAGAATTTCTTTAAGTAGTATTTCTTTTGCGTTGAGTAGCATATTTTGTCTCTCCTGCCATTTGTGTTTTGTGAATATAATGTACCATGATTTAGTTGAACCCACACTATTTTTCAGAAAACTCTTTTTCAGCTGTATTATTCATTTTTACGATATGTTTCTTTGCTTGTTTCATACTTCTCGTTAAACCAAAATGAAAAAAGTACACGTCTCCGTTAAAAAAATCTGGATGTCTCCCTGCTCTACCAGAAATTTGAACAAGTGCACTTTCTGTAAAAATAGGAGATTCCGCACCTAAGACGCCCACTTGAACATCTTGAATGGTAACGCCTCTTTCTAGAATAGTTGTTGTAACCAATACATCGTATCTATGATCTCTGAAATGCTGGACTTTTTGCTTCCTTTCTTGATCATCCGCAGAAACACCCTGTACATTTACATCTTGACCTTGAAGAATATGAGTTACCTTCTTCATAGTAGAAATAGAAGGAACAAAGAGTAACACTCTTTTTTTCTTTGTGATATGTTCATGCAGCCAGTTCATTGTAGATGCTGGAAGCCGATTTCTTTTTAATCTCTTTTTCCAATCTCCAACCCATTGAAATGTTGGGACAGGTAACGGTTTTTGGTGGAAGCGCAGAGGAATTTTGATCGCTTCTAATTGTCTACGAGCAACATCTTTTTGCATTTTTTTAGATGGTGTGGCACTTAAGTAAATTCTAACTCCTGTTTTTTTCATTGACTTTAAAACAGCAAACTGAAGCCGTTCATCGATTGAATAAGGAAAAGCATCGACTTCGTCTACAATGAGGACATCAAAGGCGTTTTTATATCTCATTAGCTGATGGGTTGTAGCGATCATAAGCGGCGCCATTTGAAATCTTTGAGAACTCCCGCCATAAAGTGCAGCTATATTCAGTCCTTGAAATGCCTTTCTCATTCGAGGTTCAAGCTCAAGTACAACATCGGTTCTAGGCGTCGCAATACAAACACTCATTCCGTTATTTAGCGCATATTTTATTCCATGAAAAAGCACCTCCGTTTTCCCCGCACCACAAACAGCCCAAACGAGCAGATCAAATTTGTTTTGGATTGCTTCTACTAGCCTATCGGACGCTCTCTTTTGCCCTTTAGAAAGCTCCCCCTGCCATGTTAATTCAACTTGTCTTGTGTCTTTCTTTTGTGGACCCGTCCATTCGTAGAGAAAGCCACATTCGCTTACTTTTCCCAGCATGATGCAGGATCTACAGTATACACAGTCTTTTTTACATGTTTCACACGGAGAGAGGGCAAAGTAGCGCATGTTTGATACACCGCACCGGCAGCAGATCAAACCACTCGCCACCCTATCGACTGCAGGTGTTCTATGGATAAATCCTTGATTCTCCAGCCACTCCAATTCGGACTGTGTACATTGACATTCAACAGGAAGAAGGTGCCTTGATTGTAGCTTGTGACTGAGTTCCAATGCTTTTTCCAGATTCAATTTCACGCACTACCTTTCCATTCATGTTGACCCATTATGTACAAAGAGAAGGCCTTTCGTCTAATTGTAAAAATAGAAAAACAAATCCCCTTTTCCATGAGAAAAGGGGATTTTGATATCTATCTGATGATCCAGCCAAGTGCTAAAGAGCCTTCGCCTAGATGAGTGCCAATCACGGCACCAAAGTAGCTTTTATAAAATTCAACATGAGGATACTTTTCTAATAAGTGCGCAATTAATTCATCTGCTTCTTCTTCTCTATTACCATGTATCAGAGTTGCTCTCATTGGAACACCACGTGATGCATCTTCATCAAATAATTCAAAAATACGTGAAATGGCTTTTTTGCGTGTACGAATCTTCTCAAAAGGGACAATTAGCTTGTTGTCAAAATGCAAGATAGGCTTTACCTTTAAGAGGCTTCCAATAAAAGCCTGAGCACCATTTAATCTGCCGCCTCGTTGTAAATGAATTAAATCGTCTACCATAAAATAAGCTCTTTGATTTTCTTTCAGATAATTGAGATGGGAAATCACTTCTTCTGGAGAAGCACCATCTTGGATTTTTTCAGCAGCTTCTAACACATAAAAACCTTGCGCCATACAGCTAGTCTCTGTATCAAACGGATAAATGTCGATTCCGTCAACTAGTTCATTTGCTGAGGCCGCACTATTGTATGTTCCACTAATTCCGCTTGACAGATGTATACTAATCACAGCATCATATGTTTCGCTAAGTTTTTCATATAATTCTATAAGTTCACCGAAAGCAGGCTGAGAGGTTGTTGGAAGATCTTTATGTTTCTTGACTTCTTCATAATATGTCTTCCAATCCATTTCTACTTCTTCACGGTATGATTCAGTACCAAAGATGACATTCAGAGGGATCATATGAATATGATGTTTATCACGTAGTTCTTGTGGTATATAAGCAGTACTGTCTGTTACAACGGCTATTTTCATTCTTAAATACCTTCCTTATCCGTTAAGTTGCTTTTTAAAAAAGAATGATCATTGTTTTTCACTAGATTTATAATACTAATCAAAAAAGCTTGCCTAATCAATAGGCAAGCCCGCTATATCCGAAAAAGACTCCTTACCTGCCTATCATTGCTCTCTAACTTGAATGTGAGAGAACTAAAAACAGGCGAAAAAGGAGTACTTGTCCGGAACATTATCTCATTTCTACCCAGCCGTTTTTAATTGCTACAACAACAGCTTGAGTACGGTCGTTTACATTCATTTTTTGCAAGATGTTACTCACGTGGTTTTTGACTGTTTTCTCACTAATAAAGAGCGACTCACCAATACCTCTGTTGCTCTTTCCGTCAGCTAACATTTGAAGAACTTCACATTCACGTCTTGTTAAGATATGAAGTGGTCTGCGAATTTCAGGATATACCTCGTGCTGTGGATGTGCTGAAACGCCGCTTGTTGCTAAGCGTCGGAATTCATTTACTAAGTTATGAGTGACTTTCGGATGTAAATAAGAGCCTCCGTCAGCTACTACTTTTACTGCTTCAATGAGGGTGTCTGCATCCATTTCTTTTAACAAGTAGCCTCTTGCTCCTGTTTTTAATGCATGTGTCACATAGTTTTCATCGTCATGAATAGATAGGATAATGACTTTTGATTCGGGATAAAGCTCTACTAGCTGTTTTGTAGCCTCCACACCATTTACATTCGGCATATTAATGTCCATAATGACAACATCCGGATGATAGTGTTCTACGATACGTGCAGCTTCGTCACCGTCGTCTCCTTCTGCAACTACTTCAAAAGTAGGTTCAAAATCTAAAATCCGTTTGACACCTTCACGGAATAATTGGTGGTCATCGATAATTACAATATTTACTTTAGTCACAAGCTACGCCTCCCCATGTTTATTGTTCTACACCTGAACTTTATGGTCAATATGTCTTTTGTCTCTATTTTACAATTTTATTTTGTAATGTTAACGGTACTCTAATCATGATGAATGTCCCTAGACCTATTTTTGAGTCTATGGTCATTTTACCTTCTAGTAAGTCTACGCGCTCTTTCATACCAAGTAACCCAAAAGATTTGTTTTTATTTGTTTTAACATCCTTCATATCAAAGCCTTTTCCATCGTCTTTGATTATTAAGGTGACAAAGTCTTTCGTCACTTCAACCTTCACAGAGATTTCTTCAGCTTCAGAATGCTTTAAAGAATTTGTGACAGCTTCTTGAGCTAGTCTAAATAGTGCCACTTCAAATTGAGAAGCAATTCTTTCGCTTTCAGTATCACCTAAGCACTGGAACGTAATTTTGGTTTTTCCATCATATTCTTCAATTGTGTTTAAGTATTTTCGCAGTGTCGGAATGAGACCCAAATCATCTAAAGCCATCGGTCTTAAATCATAAATGATTCTTCTCACTTCGTACAGTGCATTTCGCACATTCTGTCTTAGACTTCTAATTTCTTTAAAGCCTTCTTCTGTTCCACGGTCTCTAAAAATCCGTTCTATTAGTTCTGAACGCATCATCACGTTTGCCAGCATCTGAGCAGGTCCATCATGGATTTCTCGTGATACCCTTTTGCGCTCTTCTTCCTGGGCTTCAATAATTCTTAGTCCAAAATCTTGTTTTGCCTGAGCATCTTCAAGTAAAACACCGACCTGACGTAAATCTTGGTTCAAGTAGTTGAGGACGACCGTGATCTGGCTCACAAGCGTTTCTGAACGTTCAATGACATCTTGTAAGCTTAACAATCGTCTTTCGAGATCATCTCTTCTTTCCCTCAGCTGTTTTTCGCGCTGCTGGATCATGGTCAATTCTACTTGCAGGTTATGTGCTTTTTCATAGGCTTCTCGTATTTCTTCTTCGCTGAATTTGTTGAAGTTTCTGCTGACCTCAGATAATCGATTTCTAGCATGTCTCGTATGTACTTCTAGTTTATCCCCAAAATCAATTACTTCGTTGACTTGCTGTTTAATTTGCTTGAGCTCTTCTACTAGGCTTTCATATTGTTGACGGGACTGTTCGCCGATTCTAAATACTTCGTCCTTACTGCCATCAACTGTACTTAGCATTTTCATGATGATTGAATCCAATAACTTCGGATCCATTTTAGGTGTTGTCATGGCTTTTCCCTCCCGTAACAGTGATGTCATCTTTTTTTATTATAAATGTCATTGATCTGCATTTTATGTCGAATTATAATGAAAGAATGCGTATAAATCATGAAATTTTTATGACGACCCTTTTTCCGCTCCTATCATCATAACAAAATACGCTGTAAAATTCTAAAACCAATGCAAATTTTCTCTAGCCTTACAATTTGCTTGTCAGGAGGGTATGTCTTTTGCTGAACCGCTATCTCACAGTCAAAAGCCGTGGCGAGCATGAGATCGTCATTGAAAAATCACGTTTTATTTGTCATATACAACGTGCTGTCTCAGAAGAAGAAGCACAAGCCTTTATACAATCCATAAAAAAACAACATTGGAACGCCACTCATAATTGTTCCGCCTATTTGATCGGTGAACATGATCTGATTCAAAAAGCAAATGATGATGGTGAACCAAGCGGTACGGCAGGGGTACCCATGCTTGAAGTGCTTAAAAAACGCAAGCTGAAAGATACAGTTGTTGTCGTCACTCGTTATTTCGGCGGTATTAAGCTAGGTGCCGGTGGATTAATTCGCGCATACGGAAAATCTGTGTCTGAAGCAATTAATCATGTTGGTATGGTAGAACGCTGTTTAATGCGTACGATGCACACAACAATAGATTATACATGGCTTGGAAAGGTAGAGAATGAGCTTAGAGCCTCATCTTTTCAGCTAAAAGACATCCATTATGCAGAAGATGTGATTTTTGAAACGTATGTAGAAGAAACACAAACAGAGCAGTTCATTGAATGGATGACTGAGTTAACGAATGGAAAGAGTGTTACTAAAGAAGGCGAATTGATTTATTTAGAAAAGGACGTTGGTCCGATAAAGGAGACAGATGAATGGCACAACGAGTAAAAGTGCGTGTACGAAAGAAAAAGAGTAAGAAGAAAAAGATTTTCAAACGGATTCTGGTCTTATTTTTGCTTCTCTTCATCTGCATGGGCGGATTTGCAGTTTATAAGATTGTGAATACACTCCAGGCTGCTGACAAAACTTATGATGAATTAGAGCGTGGGGAGAAATCGAAACTCCGTGATGCTGTCATTGATATAAAGAAAAAACCTTTCTCTGTCCTATTTGTTGGTATAGAGGATTACGCCACAAATGGTGATCACGGCCGTTCAGATTCACTCATCGTCGCAACGATTAATCCTCAGGATAAAACGATGAAAATGGTCAGTATCCCCCGTGACACACGAGTACAGCTTGCTAGTGACACAACGGGAAATAAAGTAAAGATCAATGCGGCATTTGCTAAAGGCGGTAAAGACGAAACGATTGAAACTGTCGAACAATTCTTGCATATCCCAATTGACAAATATGCAACAGTGGACTTTGACGGTTTTAAGGATGTCATTGATGAAGTTGGGGGAATCGATATAGACGTTCCATTTGACTTCAATGAAAAAAGTGACGTCAAAAAATCGAAAAAGATTTACTTTAAAAAAGGGAATATGCATTTAAACGGGGAAGAGGCACTTGCTTATGCGCGAATGAGAAAACAAGATCCACGTGGTGATTTCGGGCGTAACGATCGTCAGAAACAAATCTTACGTGCCATGATTGATCAAATGGCGAAACCTCATAACATTGCAAACGTGGATAATATCGCAAAAGAAGTAAGTGATCATATAACAACCAACTTCCGCATCACAGAAGGACTTGCTCTACAGCAAATTTACAGTGGTTTCAAAGGAGACGATACTGAAACACTATCTATTAAAGGATCAGACCTTTATTTAGGACCAAATCGAACATACTTCTTTGAGCCAGATCAAACCAACTTGGCTGAGGTGCAAAATGAGTTAAGGACGCATTTAAAGCTTCCTGCTGAGTCATCGTCCTCAACTGAAACAAATACACAAACCGATTCATCTTCTGATGCAACAGGGTCAGCCGATACCCAGGCCCCTTCGACCAGCACATCAGGACAATAATAGGAAAACAGCCCGTTCCTTGGAAGCGGGCTGTTTTTTATTGTCTTTTGACCATACGTTTGTAGAATTTCGTAAATGGTTTAAACTCTTCGTTCACCAAACCAGTGACTTCAGCGATAACTTGCATAAACATGACCAGTAAAAAGATGATGATCAATGACAGCCAAATGGTGGCACTTGTCAGCAAAATCGCGCTTAAGCTGAAGACTAAACCAATCATGTAAATCACAATCACTGCCATTCGATGTGATAAGCCAAAGGCCATCAGTCGATGATGGATGTGTGATTTGTCAGGTGCTGAGATAGGCTGTTTATTCAATATTCGTCTTATGATCGCAAAGGTCGTATCAAAAATAGGCACACCTAAAATAATTACAGGGACAACAACACTAAACAAAGTAACACTTTTGTACAATCCTAAAAGTGACAGGACCGAGATCATATAGCCTAAAAATAACGACCCTGTATCACCCATAAATATTTTTGCTGGATGGAAGTTATAAAAAAGAAAACCGATGGTACTGCCAATGACGACAAGAGATAACGAAAGAATCAGGATCTTGTCCGCAGAAAATGCCATGACGGCAATCGTGGTTAAACCGATAACCGAAATTCCGGCAGCCAGTCCATCTAATCCGTCAATTAAATTGATCGCATTTGTAATCCCAACAATCCATAGTACAGTCAGGGGATATGCCATCCATCCTAACTCCAGTCGATCTGTTAAGAAAGGAACAGAGAAAAAGTCCATTTTTAAGCCCGTGCTCACGATTAAGCAAGCAACGAGAACTTGCACAAGAAATTTAAATTTTGCACTTAAATTATATTTATCATCAAATATACCTAAAATGACGATGAGTACAGCGCCAACTGATATAGCTGTAATTTTATTATGTAGAAACAGCCCGCCTGCTAGTGCTCCAGCCGCTACCCCAATAAAAATCGCCAAACCGCCCATTCGAGGCATTACTCTATCATGAACTTTTCGTTTATTCGGCTGGTCCACTGCACCAATCTTAATTGCAAACTTTTTGACGATTGGTGTCACAATTAAAACTGTAGCCAGAGAGACAAAAAACGCTAATAAGGCGCGTTCGTAATCCATAGGTCAGTCTCCTTCTAAATTGAAATCTGTATTTTGTATATTGGCCGCTCTTTCCATTATACAATTGAATATAGGATGATCACAAGCTCCCCCTAAGAAGAAGAAACAAATAAAAACGCACAATCCTGAATGAATTATGCGTTTTCTTTAATATTCGTTAATTCCACCATGTTTGTGAACAGTGCGTGCCAATCTTTTTTCTTTGCTCGGCTTTGTCTTAGATGTCTGCATGTCATGTCATCTTTTTTACTGATCACTTTCTGACAGGCTTCGACGAAGAGAGCTGGATCTTCGCCCTCTACATATTCATACACATCATTCTCTTTTAGCCTTTCCGTTGATGGAAGATTTAAACCAACAACAGGGATTCCGGCAGCTAAAAATTCATACAGCTTGAGCGGAAAAACCGCTTGATTGTAAGGAGACTGTTTGTATGGCATCATCCCTACATCAATTAATTTCATATAAGCAGGCACTTCTTCTGGTGCGACTGCTCCTGTCCATATGACATTGGGCAGTTTGAGTGCATGCTGAAAAGATGGATCTCCATTCGTTCCATCCGGACCGACAAATAAAAATGTCCAATCTGGCTGCATTCGAGCAGCTTGAGCGATCATGTCAAAATCGAGCTTCGGCTTGATCCCACCTATAAAGCCAAGAACCGTTCCCTCTCTTCCCTCTAGCACGTCTTCCCTGCTAGGGAGGTTGCTTTTTGCAAACACATCATACTCGACGCCATTTTCTACTGTAAAGACATCTTTCGGTTCACCCATGAGCCTTTTTTTGATTTGATCATGTAAGTATTGTGAAGAGCATGTAATGCTGTGTGCATATTTAATAATGCGGTTTTCAGCTTTTACAATGACTCGCTGTCTCATATAAGAGAGAATGTTGTTTTTTCCGCTGATGGGCTCTCCCCACAGGTCACTGCAATCATACACAATATGTTTCCATTCAAATAAAGAAGATAAGAGCGGAAATCCCGGAAACGTATACCATAAACAGACGGCTATGCCCTGCTTTTCTTCTTGACGCAAATGCTCAAGAAGAGGAGATAATTTATGAAAATAAAACATATCTTGATAACGGCCAAAGCGAAAAAACTTGCTCTTGAGCACATCAGGAATGGTCATTTGCTTCATTCGATCCGTTATAGGCTGAAAGGGAGTTGAATGACGAGTGGAAGATGGGCATACCCAGATGACCTCTTTCGTTTCTGGATCAGATGCAAGAAATTCCGCCAGTCGATGCCGTCTGTACCTTAAGCCATCGTGGCCCCATTCTCCCGTTGCGACAATCACATGTATGATCGAGTCTGCTTTCACCTTTATCACCTTTTTTCCCTTCTGTTTATAAACGCTTTTTGACAGCATTTGTGGCATAGTGCATAAAACACCAAGATGCTTTCACAAAATGAAGCTGCTCAATTTCTCTATAGACAAACCATGTTTTTTTCGCTGCTTTCCACTTGTTACTAGAAATCGAGTTTCCCACGATGCGATATTCACTGAGCGGCTCACTCATTCCATAGGCAGTAAATCCTTTTTTTAAAATAGAGAGCCATGTGGCTAAGTCCTGCCTTGTTCGAATGTTTGGCATTTCCACGTGTCCTACTTGTTGAAGATCGAGCATCACCGTCAAACAGCCGATAATCGTATTTTTTAAAGCTTCATTGTAGTTCAACTGAGCCGGCGCTGTGACGGTTTTTTGTAACGGCTCTCCATTTTCTGAAATGATGTCATATGCCGTGAAAGTAAAGGCATGATCATTTTCTAACATAAACTTGACCTGCTTTTCGAGCTTTGTCTGTTTCCAAATATCATCGCTATCTAAAAAAGCGATAAAGCGGCCTTTCGCCTGTTTGATGGCTGTGTTTCTAGCAATAGCGGCTCCCCCGTTTTCCTCTAAATAAATGACGTTGATTCTGTCGTCCGTCTGACTTAATTCCCCTAACAACTTCCTTGTGCCATCTGTTGAGCAATCATCTGCAATGATCAGCTCCCAGTTGGAATAGGTTTGGGCAAGGACGGAATGAACTGTATCCGTTAAATAACGTTCCGCATTATACGCCGGTGTAATAATTGATACTAACGGTTGATTGTTCACCTAAGACTCATCTCCAGTTCATCATTAAGATTCTTTGAACACTTCAGGTAACACCACAAACATAAGCGAGATGCTAAGGCCAATGACAAGTCCAAGCAGTGCTCGTTTTTTCGCTGACATCCCTTTGTTCCCTTCATCAAGTACTTGGGCAGGATCGACAATCTTTGCCTGCTTCATCCCGAGCTTTGTCGATTCCAATTCATATAAAAATCGTTCTTTATCGACTTTGGAGTCATTGCTGACAGATTCATCTTCAAGAGCGGATAGTCTTCTTTCAATGACTTGCTGTCTTTTCGTAAATAAGGCTTTGTCCTGCTTTAAAAATGTATCTGACACTTGTTTCACTACCGCCAAAGCTCGAGCTTGATCAGCATCTGTAAACGACAACTGCAATTGTGTATCGGACTGGTTCGTGAGAATCAAACGATTTTTCACATCCTGCCTTTCTTCTTCCTTTACATCACGGAGTGCTTGATTCAGAAATGCATCACTTTTTAATAGAGATGTCACTTCTTCCATATTGTTATACACACCGTCGTCATATTTCCCAAGCGTCAAGGTCACAGCAGCTGTGTAACTAGACTGTTCTACTGTCCCCTTGGCAAAAAAGAAACCAAAAGCAGCCAATACAACGGGCAGCAGCACAAGCCATACGATATATTTTTTCATTCGCTTCCCTATTCTTAACATAAAACCAGACATGCTCATTCTCCCAACATTGACGTATTTGCTTTTTCACTAGTGTAGCCATACAAACTCAGCATCACACGTTTGCCCACGGCTTGAAGCGCTGTTTATTTTTCATGATATTGACCGCTGCGATCACTAGACCTAGAAACACCCAGTGGAAATATAAATTCGAGACCGAACTCGGACTGATACTTGAGACGAGAAAGCTCAGCATGGCAGCAAATAGACCTTCAATGATCATCTTGGCTGATCTCGTGTCAGCCAATTGGTATTGTTTGTACAGTGAGAACATGAGATAGGCATACACTGAGATATAACCTAGCATGACGGCAAACCCAAAATTCGTCATCACCTCTAGCAGCCAATTGTGAACTTCGACGACCTGATCTGTATCAAAGATAGAAAAGTGAGCTAAGTAATAAGACACATTGCCCGCTCCGACTCCGAAGCCATATGAATTCGTAAAGAAATGCCAGGCGTTTTTGATTAAATTCGCCCGGGCAATGTTGGACGGAAGTGGTTCGCTAAAAGAATGAGCGACCTGAGAAGCGAGAAACAAGTCATCAAAGACAGAATAGATTTTGGCTGAAAAAATGGCGATACAGATGATACCAAGCCCGCCTGCTGCCATGATGGACCACTTTTTTAAAAAGCGAGGCATCAGTAGCCATACATAGATGACCGCTCCAGCTAATATGCCAAGCAAGCTGGCGCGCGATTCTGTTAACAAAATGAGATACAGCGCTAAGATGGCTCCTAGTAATCCGAACGCTTTGATATAACCATTTTTCATTTGGCGCATACACGCCACATATAAGAAAAAGCTAATAGATAAAAACGTCGCAAAGTCATTTTGGTTAAAGAAGACAGCCGTAGGATAGTGCTGTTTGTACGCTGGTCCAAGATACAATGAGGTATTCGGTAAATGATTCAAGGTCAAGTGATTATAGAACCCGATTCCCATCACAAATACAGTCATGACTAGCCAAATACTATAAAAAGTCACGATCTGATCCATTCGCTGAATGTACATGACCACAAGAAAGACAAAACCCATTCCCATCGCAAGAAGAGACATATATTTCAGGCCGTCTGTGACCGAATGAGCCCAAAGCAGTGAGATGAGCCCGTAAAGAAACCATGCAGCGAAAAAACCAAGAATGCCTTTAACACGAATTTGCTGCCACTGGGATATGTACGTTCCTTTGTCTCTCATCCGCCATATGAATAAAGCAAAGACAGCCAAGAGCATGATGCGGTAGAGAAAGAGACTAAAGAACCCAACACTAATAGAGAAAAAAGCATTATTGAGAAATGTTAATGCAATCAAAAGGTAAATGGCTGACATGAATATGTGCTCACCATTCATGTAGAGCTTCATACATATAGCAGCCGCTATGAGCACCACAATCAAAACCGGAATGACCACCATCTTCTTTAACCCGATAGGCTGTGCGGATGCCATTTGTACAAGCCCTATACCCGCTGCTAATAACATACATCCGATCATGATTTGCCATGCTGTTTGTTTCATACTCATACCTATTTTCCTCCTAAGCAACCCATCCGATTTGAGGGATTAAGCCTTTACTTCCTGTTCATAGTAGGAAATGGTACGAGCCAAACCTTCTTGTAAAGTCACAACAGGCTCCCATGCTAAGACTTGTTTCGTTTCCTCATTTGCCAATGTACTATGCACAATATCTCCTGCACGCTGCGGCTTATAAATCGGTTCAAGATCTGATCTCGTGACTCGCTTCATCGTTTGAAACAGCTCATTCACCGTGATGGAATGACCACATGAGATATTTAAACAAACGTTTGATTGAGCTGTTAAAGCTGCAACATTCGCTGCGGCTAGATCGCCTACATAGATAAAATCTCTTGTTTGTTCCCCGTTTCCGAAGATGAAAGGTGCCTCATGTTTTGCAAACTTATCAGAAAAAATTGAGACAACACCACCTTCACCAAGTGCGTCTTGGCGCGGACCATATACATTGCTGTACCGCATAATACAATAGTCCACATCATAGAGTGATTTTGCCATCTCTAAGTATCGTTCAACTGTCAGTTTCGACAAGCCATAAGGTGAGCCAGGCTGCAGTGGATGAGCTGTGTCGACCGGCAGATAGACTGGGTCTCCATAGACTGCTGCCGATGAGGCAAACACCACTTTCTCCACCCCGGCTTCAGCCGCTGCTTTGATCACATGCAGCGAGCCTTTAATATTGACCTCTTCGTCGTAGACGAAATGTTGAACCGAAACGGCTACACTCACTTGCGCTGCAAGATGAATGATATAATCTGGTGCAATGTGTTTGATCAAATCGACCGTTTCTGATTTTGTGACATCTGCTTCAATGCATTGTACGGATAGATGAGCGATATTTTCCTTCGATCCAGTTGAAAAGTTATCAAGAACGATAGGCTCATATCCTTTCTCTAATAAAGCCTCTACCGTATGAGATCCTATAAATCCACTTCCCCCAGTGACCAATACTTTCTTCATCCAAGTTCCCCCTATTATTGTGCCTTCGATACCAATTCTGTTTCCCATACGCCTGGGCGGCCGATGGACTGGTAAATAAATCCTCTCTCTTTCATTTCTGCTGGATCAAACAAATTCCTTCCATCAATTAAAATGGGAGAACGAAGCAGCTGCTTGATCTGATCTTTATCCATCTTCTGTACGTCATCCCATTCCGTTAAGATGAGACAAGCATCTGTATCTTTCACTGTTTCATAGAGATCATTGCTGAAGACCGCCTGCGGGCCAAGCTCTCTTTCTGCTTCTATATAAGTAATTGGATCATAGGCTTTGACAAAAGCTCCGAGCTCTCTCAGCATTGGGATAATATCTAGTGCTGGTGCTGAACGCATATCGTTTGTATTTGGTTTAAATGCGAGCCCTAAAACGGAAATCGTTTTTCCTTTAATATCACCGAACACACTCATCAGTTTGCTGACAAGATGGGCTCTTTGGTGGTTGTTTGTTTCAATGACAGATTCGATCAGCTTGAACCGGTAGCCGGCTGTTTCGGCAATTTTGAGAAGAGCCATCGTATCTTTTGGGAAACAAGAACCGCCAAATCCAATGCCTGCTTTTAAAAATTTATGCCCGATACGGCTATCTAACCCAACGCCTTCGCTGACTTTTTCCACATCAGCACCAACTCTCTCGCAAATGTTCGCAATATCATTGATGAATGAGATTTTTGTGGCGAGCATGGCATTTGCCGCATACTTAATCATTTCTGCACTTTCTAGATTGGTCTCAACCACTTCTGTTTGAAACGGATCATGCAATTTTTTAATGATCGTGGATGCATGTGCGCTTGTAGAGCCAATGACCGCTCTCTCCATATTCATCGTATCTTGAATAGCTGAACCTTCCCGCAGAAACTCTGGATTGGAGACGACGTCAAATGGATATTTACTGCGTGAAGCCTTTTGAACAATGGCTTGAACAAGACGTCCTGTTCCAACTGGCACTGTGCTCTTATTCACGATGATTTTGTAGCCATTCAGGTGTTCTCCAACCGTTTGAGCCACAGCTTTCACGAATGTTAAATCCGCTTCCCCCTGAGGTGTCATTGGTGTTCCTACCGCAATATAAATAATCTCTGATTCTCGAATTGCAGCGGGAATATTGGTTGTAAAACACAATCTTCCCTCTTCTGTATTCTTCTCAATCAATTCCTTTAAGCCCGGTTCATAAATTGGAACGAGACCGCTTTTTAAGCTGTTGATTTTTGATTCGTCGATGTCACAACAAATGACGCGATTTCCGATATCAGCAAAACAAGTACCCGATACTAACCCGACATATCCTGTTCCAATCACAGCAATTTTCTTCAACATGTTTCATCCTCTCAGTAAAAGCATATTGGTCGTTCCAAACTGTTTATCTATCAGTCTTTGCACATTTCATCCTGTTTAAACGGTGGATGTTGATTGATTCAGCACCTTTTCATATTGCTGAATCAGGAGCGTAGCATTATGTGATGATGAATAATCTGTATGGACGATGTGGTGAAGATCGTTCTTCACTTGTTCGTTCCATCTGTTTTCATAAAGATAAGCGTGAATCGCTTCTTTTAGCTGACTCGTTGAACGCGGTTCAATGAGCAGATGTTGATAGGTAGAAAATAGTGATGGGAGACCACCAACCCGTGTTGCGATGACAGGCAGTTTTAAAGCGAGCGCCTCAAGGACGACAGTCGGCATTCCTTCACTGTAGGATGGAAGGGCAAACAGGTCAGCTGCCATTAAATAATGTTTGACTTGTTTATTCGGCACCTGCCCCGGGAGTATAATGGATTCTCCCGCCCGTTCGGCCAGCTCCTTTGCGAGGGGGCCTTTTCCGACAAAGACGGCTTTTACACCCTCCATCCCGCTGACAGCTTCCGCTAATTCAAGCAAACCTTTCTCTTTGACTAAACGGCCGACAAAAACGACGAGCTTGTCGTGAAGCGGTAAACCGATCTGCTTTCTGATCGCTGTTTGATCCCCTGGTGTTCTAGAAAATGACTTGAGCGGAATTCCCAGCGGGAGACATTGTGCATCCACCTCTGTCATGTCATGTGTTTTCTTTGCCAGCTCTTCACTCACTGTGAGAACAGCAGACGCCTGTTTTACTGCTGCTTCGAAGGCTGCAAGCGCCCCTTGGCTATAGGTTGGATAGACGTTCACATCACTGCCGTGTAAGGTCAGAAGATAAGGGATGTTTGCTTCCTTTTTGATCACAGCTGCTGCGCCGCCAGACGGCATGGCAAAGTGCGCATGGATGAAATCCGGTGACAATTCATAACGCTCCATTGTGCGCAGGACAGAAGCTGCGATTCTTTTACTCGGCTGAGCCCATTTTAGCTGTCCAGGCAGCGCTGTATAGGGCGGTCTGTAAACCGGCACGCCGCACCTCACTTCCTGCTCGGGAAGATCTTTTCTCTGACGATAGGAAGCTTTAAGCATCCGTAAGATGGGCGGATTGACAGGAGTAGGACAAATCACGCTCACTTCTACGCCTTTTTTGACCAGCTCCTGCACTTGCGTTTCATGGAAGACGCCTTCACTTGGATGTTTTTCACTAGGATATACACTTGTCAGCCATAGCACCTTCATGACGAACGACCTCTTCTCCATAATTTTCCTGCCATCTGCGGATACATTTTGACAAGCAGCAAGCTATATAAAGCCGCACTTAAACCAATCGTCAGTAGTAATTGAAGCAGTATATCCGCTGATATCAGCTTCATCCCTTGATGAACAGCCACTGCGCAGCCGGCCATTAACAACGTCATGACAGCAGGCTTTACGAGTGATTTTACATACACCTTCATATCTAGCTGAATGACATAAGCCATCAGCCACCTGCCGACAATGAAGTTCAGCAGGCTGACCCCTGAGTAGACCCAAGCTACAGTCAATAGACTGCCGGTATGGACTCCTGCATATAAGGCGCATCCATATACGATGAGCATGCCTGTATCCCAATAAAAAGCTAAGTCCGCTCTTCCTTTTGCAAGAAGGATGGAACCATTTGGATTCATCAGCACACGGAGTAGACCAACAATGCACAAAATATTCAAAACCGGGACCGCCACTAGCCATTTCTCTCCAAACACCACTTCTATAAAGCTATCTGATACGGCAGCAAGACCGATGAGGAGTGGAAAACTAATGAGTGCGAGCATATTCGTCATACTGAGGAAGCCCTCACGCAGCCTAGAATGATCACGCTGACTTTTTGCGAAAACTGGGAAAGCCACTCTCGTCACAATCGGGTTAATTTTCAGCACCGGGATTGTGACGATTTGATAAGCCAGGCTGTAAATCCCTAAAGCTTCTGCTCCAAGAAACCGTCCTATTAAAATCATGTCGATGTTTGAGCCTGCCCGATTGACGAGTCTTGACGCAAGCTGGAAAGCCCCGAAGGAGAAAAACTCTTTCACTTCCCCTAATGCGAAAACGGGTGCTGGGCGCCACTTCTTCCAATAAGCCGCTGCATACATGAGACCTTTTCCTGATTGAAGCAGCACTTGAGAGATCACATAGGCCACAATTGGATTGATAAAAAAGGCTAGGATCAGTAGAACAATCAGCGAAATGATCGTCGCTATCGTCTCAATCGTACTTAAGGTTTTAAAGGCTAAATCTTTCTGCATCATATATTGGTATTGCTGACCAATTGGTGCAATGAGAAACATGATTGATAATAACTTGAGCAAGCCTTCCAGCTCAGGTCTGGCATAAAAGGCGGCAATCAAGGGACTTGCGAGGATCAATACACAAAACAAGAGAATTCCCGTCAGCAAGTTGATCCAATATAATGTAGATAATTGACGTTTCGTCGTTTGTTCCTTTTGAATGATCGCAGCACCGATGCCTAGATCAAGTAAAATCTGTGTAAATATTGTGACCGTTGTGATCATGCCAACGAGTCCAAATTCTTTCAGTGACATTACGTTCCCTAAAAAGGCGAACTGTGCAATTTGGATGATGGTAATGATCAATGCGGACAAGCTTGTCCATTTTGCTCCGCCCAGCAGGCGATTTTTCATACTTGCCATTTCTCTTCCCTACTTTACTTATCTGGCTCCGTCACCAGTCACGATGACTTTTAACGTTTTTACCATAATCTTCGTGTCGAGAGAAAATGTCAAGTTTTGAATATACTGTAAGTCGTGTGATAATTTTTCACTTGGACTCATTTCATATCCCCCATTTACTTGAGCAAGACCTGTCAACCCTGGCTTCACTGTCAGTCTTTTTGTAAAGCCTGGAATCGTCCGATTAAATTCGGCAGTAAACATTGGTCTTTCAGGACGTGGACCTACAATACTCATTTCTCCTTTTAACACGTTGATAAATTGCGGCAGTTCATCAATTCTTGTTTTTCTGATGAATGCACCCACTTTGGTGATACGAGGGTCATTTTTTTGCGCCCATTTCGCTCCTCCGCTTTCTGCGTTGGTTCTCATCGATCTGAGCTTCCATAATTTAAAGTAGACACCGTCTTTTCCGACCCTTTCCTGCATATAAAAGGCTGGCCCTGGTGTTTCTAGCTTAATTAAAAGGGCAAACAGTAAAATGATTGGCGTACTCAACATCAATCCGATGAACGAGAACACGACATCTATGAAACGTTTTGCAAATAAATATCGAACCATATGTTCTGTTAAAGCAAAAGAGTGGTTTCGTCTCACTTCATATTCTCTGTAAAGGTTCATCGCTTTCTCTGCGCTCACTGACCTGCACCTCACCATTCAAAGTAGTTGTTGTGTAAAGAGATGTTCTATGAAAGTCAGTTTAGCAGAGCAACATTAAGCAAATGTAAATGGGCTGTTAAGTCTTGTAAAAGTGTGTTAAGAATGTGCCCTTATATCAAGTTATGCCCTTTTAAACGTAAAAAAGACCCGCATATCTGCGGGTCTACGTGTCTTTTTTTATTTTGCCTTTACGGATTCGATCGTCTTCAGTCTAAGCGTTCCGTTTGCATCTTTTGTATACGTTACTTTCACTTTTGATTCTTCTTTTAGGCTGTTCACTTGTTTAGAAAATGTATTTCCGAATTGAATGGCTACTTCTTTTCCATCAATGTTGACAGCAATTGTATGTCCATCAGCCAAACCGACATATGTGCCTTCTTTGGTGACTTCATTTTTCTTCGTTGTAGATTCTTTTTTTGTTTTAGATTCAGCTTTTGACTGATCATTTGTCGTTTCTTCTTTTGTGATTTCCTTACTTGAGCTTTCTTTTGCATCTTCATCAGATTGACCTGCTTGGTCTTCTGTTTGAGCAGCTGTTTCTTTGCTTTCATCATCTGCTTTTTCACTTGCAGACTTGTCTTCCGTCTTTTCGTCTGTTGCATTTTCTTTCTTTTGATCTGCTGCTTCAGTTGTTTCTTTTTTGCTGTTATCCGTATTGTTATCGTTTGACTGATTTGATGTGCCGCATGCTGTGAGCATTACACCTAGAAGTAAGACTAAAAACGGCATTGTGATTAATTTTTTCAAGATCGTCACCTCTTCATGATTTGTCGATTTGCTGTCATTGGAAGGCAAATACGTGAAAAATCCACCCTCTATGTTTCGATTATAACAAAAATAACCTGAAATGAAATGTATTTTTAACTTGACATATCATTCATCCGATCTATTTTATTCAAAATATTGAGATACACCTGCTGCGATTCCTGAAGCCAGCCGCTCCTTGGCAGTCGTTGATTTTAATATACTGGCATCAATCGGACTAGTTACGAACCCCGTTTCAAGCAAGATGCTGGGCATTTTTGAATACTTGATCACGTAGAACCCTGCTGTCTTCACACCGCGATCTCTTGTGCCAAGGGCTTTCACCATCTGGGGCTGTACCTTTTGTGCCAGCTTTAAACTATTGGCCGAAGCATACGTCGCATCATAATACGTTTCTGTTCCATTTGCACCGCTATGATCATTTGCATTGGCATGGATGCTGATGAACACATCCGCACCAGCCTGTGATCCTTTGCTTACACGTGTTTGCAAGGAATCAAATGTATCAGATGTTCTAGACATGACCGTCAGCGCACCCGCTTGTTTGAGCCTTGCTTGCAGTTTTAACGCGACATCCAGATTAACGTTTTTTTCAAACAGCCCATTTCCTACCGCTCCAGCATCCTGTGCACCATGACCTGGATCAATAAAGATGGTTTCACCTAACACATGATTTTTCAGCTGTGTGATCACACTGGTTCGTATGGTTGATGTTCCGCCCAACACTGTAAATGTTGAAATCTTTTTAGACCCAATGACACGACGAATCGCATCTGGCACTGATTGAGCGTCTGTAAGAAGAAGGGTTTGCCCTTGCTTGGCTGCCGTACTTGCCGCAGCTGCCGCATCGGCATATGCATAGCCGTTACTCATATACGTTTGGGTTGTCTTCATTGGGTATGTGTTCGCAATTCGGGCTGCCACTTCATACCGATTGGCTCCACTGATTCTCACGGGTGATGGCAGCTTTTGATAGGCTGCTTGATTGACACTTGTTTCCCCGCCAATCACAATCGTCCGTTTCACCGCTTTGCTTTTTAATAGATTGGCTGTTTCCTGCCGCAGCCCTTTTGCATCGGTTAATAAAATAGGAAAGCCCTGTTTTGCAGCATACGGAGCAATCGCCACAGCGTCTGCATAAGCAGAACCATTCACAATCACAGCTGTATCAGCACTCTTCATTTGCTTAGCAACGTTTGCCGCCAATTCATATCGATTCTTTCCTTGTATTCGCGATACGGATAGATTCATTGCTTTTAGCTGCGCTACGACTTTTTGCGAAATGCTTGCGGTTCCGCCAAGAATGATAACACGCTTCGTTTTCAACTGCTGAAGACCTGACTTAGTTGCACCTGAAAGACTGCTAGTATTCGTTAACAGCACTGGGGCTCCTTGCTGAAAGGCATACGGCACAGCACTTAGCGCATCTGCATAAGCTTCACCGCCTACTAAAACAACTGTAGGTGCTGTCGACCAGCCTCGTTTTGCAGCGTTAACTGCCACCTCATATCGATTACTTCCCTCAATTTTCGATACATTGTGCTGCGCAAATGCTGTTGGTGCATATAAACATAGTGAAACCACAATTAAAACAAAACATTTGATATAAGAATGCATGAAGTCAACCTCCTTGGTTTTGAACCCTTCATCCTGGAACCCATGGAAACACTTCATGTACTTTTGAAAAAAGGCTGCCGAGAGTCGTTTCTCGAGCAGCCTAAGAGGTGTATCCAGCACCCCTCATCTGTATGTTTTCTTATCTAAAATAGCCTGAAACACCGCTTGAAATACCTGACGCCAATCGATCTTTATAAGTAGCGGATTTCAAAATATTTGAATCAACTGGACTGGAAACAAAACCAGTTTCTAAGAGAACACTTGGCATCTTAGAATATTTAATGACGTAGAAGGCAGCTGTCTTCACGCCACGGTCTCTTGTGCCTAATGCACTGACCATTTTAGGCTGAATATTTTGCGCGAGCTTCAAGCTGTTTGTTGCCGCATATGTTTTGTCATAATACGTTTCAGTTCCATTTGCACTGCTGTTATCATTTGAGTTCGCATGGACACTGATGAAGATATCTGCATTTGCTGACGCACCTTTGCTCACCCGTGTTTGAAGACTGTCGAATGTGTCTGATGTTCTTGACATCGTCACAAGTGCACCTGCGTTGTTTAACTTTGTATTTAGACGTTTGGCTACATCTAAGTTTAAGTTCTTCTCATATAATCCGTAGCCTACCGCTCCTGAATCATGAGCGCCATGACCTGGGTCAATGAATACTTTTTTGCCAACGACAGGATTTTTCAATTGATTCACGACAGTTGGTGTCACTGTATTTGTACTGCCAACGACAGTAAATTTGGTGATTTTTTTGCTGCTAATCGTCGCTCTTGTTACCTTTGGCAGCGTCTTTTCATTCGTTAGGAGCAATGCTTTGTTTTGCTTTGCTGCAATTCCTGCCGCAGAAGATGAAGTGGCATAGCCAAACCCTCTTCCTACATAGGTATTATTTGTGCTCATATTGTATTTTTTCACAATATTCGCAGCCACGTCATAACGAGTAGAGCCTTTGATTCGCGTTGGAGATTTTAATTGATTATAAGCTGCTTTTGTGACGTAATTCTCTCCGCCTACGACAATGGTTTGTTTCACATTGCTTGCTTTTGCAACAGAAGCGATTTCAGAACGAAGGCCCTTTTTATCTGTATATAGAATTGGGAACCCTTTTTGTGCCGCTACAGGTGCAATGGCAATTCCATGTGCATAGAATGACCCTTCAACCACAACGACGCCAGCTGGCGTTTTCATTTTTTTCGCGATATTTGCCGATAGCTCATATCGGTTTTTTCCTGAAATACGTTGTGTAGAGATGCCCATTTTCTTTACTTGATTGACCACGTTGTTTGACACACTTGATGTGCTGCCTAAAACAATAACTGTCTTCGTTTTTAAAGCCGTTAAGGCTTTTTTTGTATCTCCAGAAAGGCTTGTACTATTTGTGTAAAGAACTGGTCCATTTTTTTGATGTGCCAGTGGAATTCCTGCTGTTGCATCTGCATATGCAGTTTTCCCCACTAAAACAACTGTACTTGCTGTTCCCCATCCTTTTTTCGCTACGTTTGCTGCTACAGCATACCGGCTCCCACCATCAATTCGGGAGACCGAGTTATCTGCTGAAGCTGTTGGAACAATAACGAAAATGGCGATGAGGCTGAGGATGGCTGTTTTGATCATTGAGCGCATCTTCTAAGTCCTCCTTTTATTCTTAATAGTTTGTTAGTTTTGTACCTGGATAGTAGAACGAAAGTATGGAAGAATACGAGTTTCCAGATTCAGCTCTAGCTTTGGCGCCGTATTGACTCATACCAATGCCGTGACCATAGCCTTTTCCTGAAATCGTGAAATCATTTGTATTATTCTTTACTGACGCAAACGTACTTTTCACCTTTGTTGCGCCCATGACTGTTCTAAACTCTGTCATTTTCATACTTGCCGTTGTACTTTTGTTCACTGTATACGTACCTGTTTTGTTTTTCAGATGGTAATTCAGCTTGATTGAAACGGTCTTCGCACGCTGACCTTTTGTTTTTCCTGAGAATGTCAGGCTTGAAATAGATGCAATTCTCATGTCAGATGCAGCTGTTTCTTTATTTTTCAACAGCCATGATTTTAGACCAGCAAGGTCGGCAGCATTGGCTTCTTTTGCCTTAGACCACTCAGAAGCTGCTGTACTTGCAGTCAACGTAGTGCCTAATTGCTTTTTAGACAACTTCAGTGTCCACGCATTGACAGGATCTTTTGTGTCTTTTTTGGCGACTAAGTATGGCAGTGCATTCCCCCATACTTCTTCACTCGCCTCAGTGTATCCGCCATTACTAGAATAATAGGTGGCTGAAATAAGTTGATTGTTGTATTTCAGAACCTTGCCTTTTGTGGCATCCACAGCTTTTGTCGAATTTGTGTACCAGTTATATCCTCCATATACTTGGAAGGCTGTTGTATCAGGTACGACTTTTCCAATACTTTTCACTGAATACGTTCTAGCGGCAACAGCTTGTGCTTTTAATGCCTCAACATGCCAGCTCGCAGGCATTTCGTTTGGCACAACACCTTTTAGATAGTCTTCAAATGGAATATTTTCATTAGTCGGCCTGATATATCCTGATTCAATGGCAAAGTTGACGTTACCTAAGTAAGGCTTCCCTGCGATTTGAAGGACATTTTTGGTTGAATATTTCTCAGGAACAACTCTTAATGTGTTATACGTCTTAATGCCTTTTAATGAAATTTTTCCGTTAGAAATATTCAATTGGTAGTTTTGATTTTTTTTCAGATAGACTTGTTTGGCTAAAGAATTTTTTAAACTATCTGTAATCGCACTTGTGCTACCAGCAAGATGGTAAGCATATGTACCTTTTTCTTTCAGCAATGCTTTTAATGACGCTGTGACAGAATCCGGCTTCACATACACAACGGTACTGTTAGATTTTGCAGCCAATTGCGACAAAGGCATTGCATAAATATAGCTAGAGGCTTTTGCCAAGTACACTTTATCTGCATTAATGTTTAATTTTTTAATGATATTCACAGATAATTCGTAGCGATTGGCACCGCTGATTCGTGTCACCTGTGAGGTTTTCTTGATTTGATTTTCTACTTTTTGTCCCGTACTTTTTGTACTGCCGATGATAATGACTTTACTTGGCATTTTATAAGACGGAATGGAATCTTTTTTTGTTAATAGGATTGGGTATCCTTTTCTCGATGCATAGGATGCAATTGCAATCCCATTCATGAATGAGTTCCCGCCGACAACAATTGCTTGCTTATAGTTACCCATTTCTTTGGCGATTTTTTGGGAAATTTCAAATTTGTCTTTCCCACTAATGCGTCTCACTTTTCCATACTTTTTGATTGATTTCTCAGCAGCTGTTGAAATACTTTTCGTATTCCCGACAATTAAGATGTTATCAGGATTCATCTTTTTCAACTGATTTTCGGTTGTCTTCGTTAGCTTTTCAATGTTCGTGTACAAAATTGGGGCGCCTAATTTGTATGCTAACGGCGATACAGAAATGGCATGATCAAATGCATCTCGGCTCACAATCACAACAGTTGAAGGATTTTTCCAGCCTGCAGAAGCGATACTATTGGCTACTTCGTAACGATTTTTGCCGTCGTATCTTTTCGTCACAGCGACATTTGATCCTGATAGTTTGTATTCCCCCGTTGTTGAGAAATCCATGCTGTTTTTGTTTCCGATATAGTTAGACAGTTTTACTGAAATTGTCGAGCTGGCCATGGCAGACTGAAAAGGTGCAATTAGTAGTGTCAGTGTCATGAGAACGATAAGTGTAATGCCTGTTTTCTTCAATTTTGTTCATCCCGCCCATCTTTTTTTACTTCTGTTTTTCAATCTTTTGAATTTCTTTTTGACCTTTGTCATTGATAAAGTAAGAGATTTCTACTTTGTCACCTGGTTTAAATTCATTTAATACATCTTTAAAATTATCCGTAAATTCATAGCTTAAAGTCGTATTCACTTTTTTCGCTTCGACTGTATGTGCATCAGCCATTCCAATAAATTCAGCTTTTTCTTCCAGCACCTGAGGAGTTGAACTGCTTGTCTTGTTTTCTCCTGAGGATTGCTCAGCCGTTCCACATGCTGTGAGCACGATACCTAGTAGTAGTATTAAGAACGGTAAAACGACGATTTTCTTCATTTTTTTCACCTCATGTCTTTGTATCGTCTTATAACTTAATATTTTAAGGTAAATTTAAGGTTTTTTGAAACCTTTTTTTTGTTACAACGTCTATATCTAGGTTCAGAGTAAAAAAATAACTTGTTTATCAAGATTCGTAAACCTATAATCATGGAAGAATGATAGAAAAGGTGAGGGACATTATGAGAGCTGAGAGAAAAAGAAAGAAAAAGAAGGTTCTTTGGATTGTTTTATCGATTATTGGCTTATTCGTATTAGCCACTGGCGGATACGCGTATCATCTTTGGAATACAGCCGCATCAACTGTCGCAGGCATTCAAGAGAACTTAAAGAAGTCAGATAAGCGTGACAAAGATGTCGATTTAAGTAAAAAAGACCCGATCTCCATTTTAGTCATGGGTGTCGATGAAAGAAAGAATGACCGAGGCCGTGCAGATACATTAATATACATGACAGTGAATCCGAAAACGAAAACAACTGAAATGGTGAGTATCCCCCGTGATACGTATACAAAAATTGTCGGAAAAGGCACAATGGATAAAATCAACCACTCCTACGCTTTCGGCGGTACACAAATGGCGGCAGATACAGTAGAGGAACTGCTTGATGTACCTGTGGATTACTTTGTGAAAGTGAATATGGAAAGTTTTAAAGACATTGTCGATACACTTGGCGGCATTACGGTGAACAGCACGTTTGCTTTCAGCTATGATGGACATTCATTTGGTACAGGAGAAATTAACCTGAACGGCGATCAAGCCCTTGCCTATACAAGAATGAGAAAGCAAGATCCTAAAGGTGATTTCGGCCGTCAGCAAAGACAGCGCCAAGTCATCGAAGGTATTATTGCAAAAGGGGCTAACATTTCCTCTATTACGAAATTCGGCGATATGTTTAAAGTCGTTGAAAACAACATGAAAACCAATATGTCCTTTGACGACATGTGGACGATGATGAATGATTATCGTGATGCAAGACAAAATGTGAAACAGCACGAGCTGAAAGGTACAGGCGCACGAATCAATAATATTTATTACTATCAGCTTGATGACAGCAGTTTAGCGAAAGTGAAGAAGGAATTGAAGGATAGTTTGGAAGCTTCGTAAATAAAAAACACCTTTTTTGAGAAAGGTGTCAGATTGTTGACAAAGGGCTAAAATGAACTTTATTTTAGCCTTTTGTCTTCTTTTCAGCGTGATAGAAAACCTTTGCAGTCTAGGAAGGACGAGTACTGACGCGGAGCGAATTTGAATTCGTGAGCACCAGCACGCAGGACTGACAAAGAATGCGAGGGTTTGTCTACATGCTGAGAAGACTACAGAAATGTAGTCTTCTTTTTTTATGATTGGAATGGGGCTGGTTTTTCATCACTTAAACCATAACGATGGAGAAGCTCTTCAACAATTCGTTTCGACGCTTGTCCATCACCATAAGGGTTAGAAGCCTTCGACATGTTATCGTACTCTTCCCGGTCTTCTAACAGCTCTTTTGCCATCTGATAAATGGTTTCTTCATCCGTTCCTGCAAGCTTAAGCGTACCAGCTTTCACGCCTTCAGGACGTTCTGTTGTATCACGCAGCACTAATACTGGCTTTCCTAAAGAGGGAGCTTCCTCCTGCACACCGCCTGAATCCGTTAAAATAAAGTGCGACGCAGCAGCAAAGTTATGGAAATCAACCACTTCAAGCGGCTCAATTAAGTGCACACGATCAAGATCACTGAATTCCGTCTGTGCCGCATCACGAACAGCAGGATTTAAATGGACAGGGTATACGACTTGAACATCTTGAAATTCTTCTACAACACGGCGAATCGCTCTAAACATGTTCTTCATCGGCTGACCAAGATTTTCTCTGCGATGAGCCGTTAACAAGATCATTTTATCTGTGCCTATTTTCTCTAAAATAGGGTGTTGATACTGCTCTGTAACCGTTGTTTGCAATGCATCAATTGCTGTATTTCCTGTTACAAAGATGGTCTCTTCTTTTTTATTTTCAACTAAAAGATTCTGCTTTGCCTCATGTGTCGGCGCAAAATGAATATCGGCTATATTTCCTGTCATTTGACGGTTCAATTCTTCTGGAAACGGTGAGTATTTATTATGTGTTCTTAACCCCGCTTCAACATGACCTACTGAAATTTGGTGATAAAACGCAGCCAAACTTCCTGCAAAGGTTGTTGTTGTGTCTCCATGTACAAGCACAATATCAGGTTTTTCCTGTTGGAATAATTGATCTAATTTCAACAGTGCATTTGATGTGATTTCAGATAATGTTTGACGTTCTTTCATAATATTTAAATCATGATCGGGCGTAATATCAAAAGCTTTCAGCACTTGATCAAGCATTTGTCGATGTTGAGCCGTCACAGTAACTGAAGATTTAATTTGTGGATGTTTTTTTAGCTCAAGGACAAGGGGTGCCATTTTAATCGCTTCAGGCCTCGTCCCGAATACAGTCATTACATGTAATGTTCTCAATAGTCGATGCCTCTTTTCTTCTCATTTTATGAGTCCATTATACAAAAATTATCTACAATTGATAATTGAACTTCATTATAGCTTAATAAAATATCTATACAAAACATCAATCATGTTTACAAATTTATCTTAAAATTATTTTAAACATCACAATAGAGTTTGACTCCTTTTAAAAGTAAGATAGAATTTAATAGTAAACTCTGTATATATACAAAAGGAAGGTGCAAAGTTCATTGAAAAAAGTACGTAAAGCCATTATACCAGCTGCCGGTCTAGGAACACGTTTTCTTCCTGCAACAAAGGCCATGCCTAAGGAAATGCTCCCTATCGTAGATAAACCAACTATTCAGTATATTATTGAAGAAGCTGTTGATTCAGGCATCGAAGATATTATTATTGTGACTGGGAAAGGGAAAAGAGCTATAGAAGATCATTTTGATTTTGCTCCCGAACTAGAAAGGAATCTAGAAGAAAAAGGAAAAATAGAATTACTAGAAAAAGTAAGGAAATCATCTAATATTGCAGATATTCATTACATCCGCCAAAAAGAACCAAAAGGTTTAGGACATGCCGTTTGGTGCGCACGCAACTTTATCGGTGATGAACCCTTTGCTGTTTTATTAGGTGATGATATTGTCCAAGCCGAAACACCTGGACTTCGCCAGCTGATGGATGAATATGAAAAAACCCTTTCGTCCGTGATCGGTGTTCAGCAGGTAGCAGACAGCGATACGCATCGCTATGGAATCATTGATCCTCTTACCCAAGAAGGACGCCGCTATCAAGTGAAAAACTTTGTTGAAAAGCCGCCGCAAGGAACAGCACCATCCAATTTAGCCATTTTGGGGCGCTACATTTTCACGCCTGAGATCTTTATGTACCTTGATCAACAAGAAATTGGTGCGGGCGGAGAAATTCAGCTGACAGATGCCATCCAAAAGCTCAATGACATCCAGCGGGTATTTGCCTATGATTTTGAAGGAAAACGATATGATGTTGGAGAGAAGCAAGGTTTCATCGAAACGACGCTAGAGTTTGCCCTTCAAGATGAAGAGCTAAAGAAAAAACTCATCCCATTTATGAAACAGCTTCTTGAAAAAGAAGAAGTGAATTAAAAAAGCTGCCGGCATCGGCAGCTTTTTTATTTGGTCGCTGAAACGGTCAGCGTATGCTGTTCATTATCAATGACAAACAGGTTATGTTCGCCCTTTACTGCGAACTTCGTTTGTTTCTCATTCATCCAGACATTCTGTTCTGTCAGTCCAAGTGTTGAAGGAGAGATAGGCATGATCTCGCGGAACACCATCGTATTCGCCAGACCATTTTGAATCACATAATCGGTTTTCTCAGTGGTCAGCCGCTCAACGGTATCACCTTGCTCACTTTTGACCGAGCTAAGTGTTTGCATTCTTTGCTTCAGCACAGACTCTTCTTTTCCAAGGAAAGAAAGTAAGTACTCATACGAACCCGCAGATGCGGGTGATACGTAGGAATTGAACTGTGCTGGTCCGATAGATAATGGTTTCAATTCATCTGCGTTTTGTAGCGCATCAGGTTGCACATAATACGTCTCTGATGCTGTTTTGATTTGAACGACTTGTTTATTTTTAGCCACAGCCTTCACTTCTTGTCCAAACGATAATGTGACGTCTGCCTTTTTTTTCATGGCCCTGTCTGTATAAACCGTCATTGGATCTGCCTTAACTACAGCCTGTTGATCAATCTTTTTCATATCATCAGAGGCACCTTTCGTCTCATGGTTCGTTGATTGGGGCGCCTCTGTTTTACCTGAGGGAATTGCACCAAATGTCGCCAGTGTACGCAGCGGACGATCCGAAAACATAGAAAGGGCAAGTAAGATGGTTAAAACAGCTATTATGGTCACTTGAAAGGCTGGTCCAAAAAATGAACGTCGTTTCCCACTTTCTTTATAACGGGTGACTTTTTCCGTCTTTTGAACGCCTTTTCTACCTTCCTTATGTTCCATTTGGTATTTTTGTTTCTCTTTTTTGGAAAGCTTGTTAAACCAGTCAACAAACTCCTTATACTCTTTCACGACCTTTTTCGTTTCATCAAACATACGAAGCTCACCATAATGCATCCAAGCAACCCGATCACAGATTTTTTGAATTTGACTAATGGAATGACTGACAAAAAAGATTGTCTTCCCTTGTTCTTTGAATTCTGTGATACGATCCACGCATTTTTGATAGAAGGTTTGGTCACCAACGGACAACGCTTCATCAATAATCAAGATATCTGGATCGATATGCGCTGAAATGGCGAAACCTAGACGTGATTTCATTCCGCTTGAATAACTCTTCACGGGTTGATCAATAAAGTCACCGATATCCGCAAACTCTACGATTTTTTCATAAAGATCGTCAATTTCCTTATTTGTCAGACCCATCATTAAGCATTTTAAACGAATGTTGTCTTTACCGCTTAACTGATTGTTCAGCCCTGCAGCAATGGCAATTAACGATGGCTGACCGTCCATATCAATCTCACCGCTTGTCGGTGGAATGATTTTCGCTAGAAGGTTCGACATTGTGGATTTCCCAGACCCGTTGATCCCTACAAAACCAATCGTCTCTCCTTCATAGACATCAAACGATACATCACGAACGGCAAAGAAACCTTTTTCATTTTTATTAGGTAAAAACAGCCCTTTAATCTTATCCGACTGTTTTTTATATAGGACGTATTGCTTGGATACGTTTCGAAACGAAACCTTTAGTTTCATCGTATAATCTCCTTACTTTTTAAAGAAAATCGACAAATTTATCCCTAAATTTCATATGAAGCAATGAACCGACTGTTAAAAGAAGAAGCGTAATCAACCAGAAATAAAGTGTATATTTCACATCATGGAAGAACCATTCTCCCTTTAACAAGCTATTTCTGAAACCATCAATAATGTAGAAAAGAGGATTTAATCTTAAAATATCCCCTATCCATGCTTTGTCTCCAGTGAGCTTTTCTGAGATATTCCAAAAAATCGGCAGCAAAAAGAAAAGTAAACGTGTCACTGATTGTAAAAGAAATTGATAGTCCCTTACGAGTACACTAATTGTTGAATTAAACAAACTAAACGAAAACATAAACGCGATCATACATATAAGGTAGTAAATATATTGTAGCCAATGCGCGTCAGGATATATGCCATAAGAAATCAGCACAATCAGATAGACACCCATCATGACAAAATAGCTGAACAAATTGGACATGATGACCACAGACGGCAGCGCACTAATCGGAAAATTCATTTTTGATACCATATTAATGCGTTTAAACACACTGTTTGATCCATCAAGGATCGTCGGACTAATGAAGAACCACGGTATTAATCCAGCAAGCATCCAGATGATAAATGGAATCTCCATGCCTCCAATGATAATTGGCTGTCCTCCGCGAATGCCTAAACCAAAAACAAACCAGTAAGCCAGCATTTGAATCAATGGATTTAAAAACTGCCATAAAACACCTAAATAATTCATCTGATATTTTGATTTTGTTTCATAAACAGCAAGTCGCATAATCAGCGGAAATGAGCTGATTTGCTCCTTTAATATCGTCAACATTGCGTTCATTCTAATCTTCCTTAGATATAAGTTTTTGGAATTACTTTTTTTAAAAGCACCGCTCATAATTGTACCAGAAGTTGAGGAATATTTCACTTATCAGGAAATACACATCATAAACAATATAAAAAGGAGGAAGCTACTTCCTCCTTTTTAAAATTAAACTTTCAATCTTGATAAGAATCGGGTAATATTCGTTGAACTTTTTAAAGAAATGTTTCCTTTGGCCGTTTCGTATATTTCTACCTGAAAAGGTCTTAAGTTATACCTATTATATAGTCTATCTGTTAATAAATTTTTTCTTAATCTAAAGTGACGATCTTGCGAGCAGTAAAAAAGGTCATATGTCTTAAACCCTTCAAAGAAATGTTCCCATTTAATATTGAACTCTGTACTTGATGTTCTTTTCAGAAAAATTACTTCTCTTGTTATTCGATTTTTCAAATAGAATGTCCCTGTTTCTATTATTGGCTTTTCTGCTAATATAGAAACACCTTCATCATTCAAAATCAATTGTTCTACTTTTACATTTATATTTTCAATAGATAGGTTTCCGTTAATAGTGAAAAAGAGATGAAAATTAGATTGATTGCAATGATTAAGGGCTCCCTTGTACATTTGCTTAGAAATTCTAAATTTATCTTCTTTGTCGTTTCTTTGAACAATAAGATAAATATCATATGTTGCAATTTGATTCAAATCTTCTAAAGAAAATTCCGCATTTAATTGACCAACATCATTTGTAAATGTATTGATCAATTTTTTTTCCGATAAATTATGTCTTGACTCAAAAGAAAGAAATACCTGAGCATCATTAAACGTTTTTGGTATATCGATATCTCTGAATATAATTTTTTGACCATCAACATCTATATGATTTATTTTGATAAATTCTTCTTTTAGTACTTTAATTTCAAAGAGTTCATCCGGAATATTGAGACTTTCGTTTCTAAAAAAGGGAAGGGCCCAATAGTATTTACCATTCTCTTTTAATATATTTCCTTTTTGATTACCAGCTAAATAATATATTAATTCCTCATGAAGCTCATTCAAAATAAAGTAGATATATAAATTACTAGTAATCCCTAAATCATTGTCAAAGATATTATCAATCTTTTGTAAAATCGGTTTAATTTCTTTATAAAATACGTGCCTAAACTTTTTATCCCAAACGATATTTTTAATCGGAAAGAACAAACGTTCAATATTTCTTTTAAGAAATTCATTTAAAAGCTCTTTATCACCATAATTCTCGAAATATTCTAATTGATATTTAAGTGATTCTATCCGATCTTGAAAGTTTCGTAAATCACCATTTAATTGAGTTATTGACTTTTGAGTTGCTTCTTCTCCTCTTTTTCTCCAAAGATAAACAACATCCGTAATGATTGATATTTTTTTCGCATATAAAAATGCCTTATGAACCATTGGGCGATCTGCATATAGCATACCTGGAGGCATAAAACATTGATATTCAAAGATCAACTCTCTCCGAAATATCTTGTTCCAATAAAATCCATCATAAAAAACATCAGGATAATCTTTTACTTTCTCGATTAATTTATTCTTTTGCCAAACTTCTCTTTCCTTTTTATAAATAATTTCTTTTTGAAAACCGTTTATTAAGATATTAGGCCTTCCTATCACAATATCAGACTCAGTTTTCTTTGCTTCTAAATATAATTTTTCATAGGCATCAAGAGGAAGAATGTCATCTGAATCCATGAGCGTAATGTATTCTCCTGTTGCATATTTTAATCCGTGATTCCCCGCATTGGCGCCCCCACTATTTTTTTGATGAATTACCATCATATTTGAATATTTTTTTTCATATTCATCTAAAATTTCGGCACTATTATCAGGACTCTCATCATTTACTGCAATAATTTGCAAATCTGGCAATGATTGATTAACAAGTGAATCAAGGCACTCCTTCAAATAGTATTCTGTATTATAAACCAATACAACAACGCTTAGTTTATACTGACTCATTCGATAGTTCACCCACTTGATTCGTCATTCTTATGTTGACTTGATTATGAAAATTGTCCAAAACTATTTTCATGATGGTACAGATTTGTTCAACTTCACTTAAGGATAGTTCTGTGTACATTGGCAATGCTAAAATTCGATTACTAACATATACTGCTACTGGCGTTTCACTTGAATCAAATGTATAGCAACCGAAGTCATTACAAAGAGGATAGAAATATTTCCTGGTAAACAAATTATATGCTTTCAATTCTTCATTTACATAATCTCTCATCTCTTGATTTTCTAAAATTATTGGAAAGTATGAATAGTTGTGATGGACATTATCATCAATTGCTACAACATTAATTCCTGGTATCTCAGATAATTTTTCTTCATATTGATGATAAATTTTTTTTCTTGTTATTATATCTTGATCAATTTCTTCCAAATTCACTAATCCCATAGCAGCTTGGAATTCATTCATCTTTGCGTTAATTCCAATATAATCAACTGTTTCATTTGAAGTAATACCAAAATTTTTCAAAGCTTTTAATTGTTGAATTAATCCTTTCTGTTTAAAACAAAGAACTCCACCTTCAATCGAATGAAAAACTTTGGTTGCATGCATACTAAACATAGATGCATAGCCAAATTCTGCAATCGGTTTACCATTTATTTTAATTCCAAAAGCATGTGCTGCATCATAGATAACAGGTATTCCATAATCCCTTGAAATTCGATCTAATTCATTCACATCACAAGGGTTTCCAAAAACATGCACTGCTACAATTGCTTTTGTTTTTTCAGTAATGAGTTTTTCAATATGATTGATATTGATATTGAATGTATTTGGTTCTATGTCACAAAAAACTGGCTGGAAACCTGTATTTTTTATTGCATGAACTGTAGAAGCAAAAGTAAAAGGTGTTGTAATCACTTCACCCTTTTCTTCTATTGTTTTTAAAGCAATTTCTAATGCTAAGTGGCCATTGGTAAAGAGTTCAATTTGGGGTGCCCCAAGATATTCTTGAAGATTTTTTTTAAACTCTTCATGTAATGGACCGTCATTTGTTAACCATTTATTCTCCCAAATACTTTTTATCTTATCCGTGTAATATTCAAGTTTTGGAAGTTTTGGTTTTGTCACATGAATTGGCGTTTGAAATTTAAATTGTCTTATCATTTAATTTCTCCAATCAATTAATGCTTCTATCGAGTCTACGTCAAACACAGGGATGTCAATTGCTTTAATTTGATCTCTTTCGCTAAAAGAATCATCAATAAATATAGAAGGTATTTGATTATCTACAAACTTTGATTTCATATCTTCTTTTTTTAGATGAATGACACGATCAAAAAGGTTAATGTGGATTCGAAGCTTTTCCAAAGTTTCTTTGATATCATTGATATGCTTTGTAATTAGGATAATTTCCTTCTCATTATTAAAACATTGATATAAAAATAACATTAAATGAGGATTAACTTTATCTTTATACGTAATCGTATCATCAAAATCCACGTACACTCTTTGATAAGAGTATTGAATGCTAAATCGATTAATCAAAGCCCTGTCTACTTCAAGGTTCACACCGTTATCTTCTATTTTTATATCAAAATCCATTCGATCATATAAACTCAGTAAAGGGAAGTTTACACCTTTGTTACGATATAATGCCATAGTTCCTGCAATTCGCGGTGCCACTTCTAACAACTTGTATTGACCGTTCACATCTTCTTTAATTTGAAAAAACCAAGCTCCTCTAAATTTAAGATGTTTATTAATTTCTTGCGCTATCTGTGTTGTTTGCTCATCCATCGGTAACGTGGAAGAGTTTACACTTATACCACTCTTAATACGCTTTCTTTCACGTCTCCCAGTATATTCAAGTTCTCCATTTCTATTTGTAAAGCAATCTATTGTATATTCTTTACCTGGGAGATATTCTAGTATTAATAAGTCGGATTGATTATTTTTATAAAACTCCAGCTCTTTTTTATTTCTTGCAAGTGCTACTCCTTTTGATCCTTGTCCAACATCTGGCTTTAAGAATACGGGGAATGTATCTACATCATCAACCTTTTCATACATTTTTGGAACAAAAGATTGTTTTTCAAAAAATTCATACGTTTTCTTTTTCGATCTTGAAATCTCACAAGTCAATTGATCTGATGTTATAACTATGGCATGAAGTCGCTCTCGATTCTGTGCTAAATTTAATACCACACTATCATGTGCAGGGAAAATAAAATCAATTTCATTTTCTTTAATTATACGATTTAATTGATCAATAAAGCCTTCGTCATGGATATTTGGCATACCCTCTATATAATTCTTATATACATACTTACCATGATCAGAGACGCTGGAAGCACCGATCAATTCAAAGTCTTTTGAGTACTTAAGAGAATTGTGAATCTCCAAGCCAATCTCAGAACCACATGGAAACACTAGAACTTTTTTCATTGTTACCTCCAATTATTTTTTGAATACTGTTTCGATAACTAATTTAGCTGAATTTCCTGTTTCCAGGCTACAATAATCTTGGAAAAATTCATTATATTTTTCTTCATATTCTTTTTCCACACGATGAATATTTTTTATCGCATCAAATAACTCTGTTTGTTCCTGTAATACTGGACCTGGCAAGTCCTTGTACATATCTAAGTAAAAACCTCTTATCTCCTGTTTATAAAGTTGATAATCATAAGCATAGAACAATATCGGCTTTTTGCTATTTGCATACTCAAAAAACACAGAAGAATAATCCGTGATTAAAATATCACTGACTAAATACAATTCCTGAATATCATCATATTTAGATAAATCAATGATTGAAGAATGTTTGCTTGGATTAAGCACTAAATAATCTGAAATTAAATGGTGCATTCTTAAGATTAATACATAATCATCACCAAATTCATTCTGGAACTGATCTAAATCGAATTGTATCTCAAAGGAATGGTTCCATGATCCATTGGATTCATTATCTCTCCAAGTTGGAGCATACAATATAACTTGTTTTTCCTTAGGAATACTCAACTTTCTTTTAATGGATTCAATTTTTTCTATATTATTCGTTTTATAAAAAATATCATTAGATGGATAGCCATTTAATATGATCTCTTTTTCAAACTTAAAAGCCCGCTTAAAGATATCACCAGAGTATTTATTAGCTGCCAATAGAAAATCCCAATTACGAGATTCTAAATAAAAATTTTCCCTAGCCAATTTTTCAGGACCATCTACTTCTATGTCATAACCCAATCTTTTTAAAGGCGTTCCGTGCCATGTCTGGATATACACATTACCTTCTCTTTTCCGATGTACCGGGAAAATAATATTGTTCACCCAATATTTTGAAAGCGCCAGGTATCGATAATAATCTTCTTCTTCTCTACTTACTACAATTGGGTTTCCTGGTAATTTCGATTCTCCTTGATAAGACCATACAAATTGATACTCTTCACCATATCCATTTTCCAATAAGTATTCATATATATATTTTGGATTTCCTGAGTAACTTTTTCCTAAAAAACTTTCAAAGAAAATCATTTTCTTATGAATTGGATGATTATCACAAGTATTATTAAAGATAGTTTTACCTCTAGCGATATTGTATGTCTTAATATATTGTTCATTATCAGTAAACCAGCATGCTAAGCTCTCTTTTCCCATAGTTACATATATAATAAGCTTGAAGTTATCTTTATATTCATTATTTAGTAGATACCTATCTTCTTCTCTTGAGAAATCATTATAACCTGTCATATCTACTAGTTCCTTATAACAGATTCGTTTCTTATCATCCCTTATTTGCAAAAAGAAGTCCCATCTGCTATTGAGATCCAAATGTTGTTTTAATTTATCTATCAAAATAATTTTTTTAAAAATATATTTATTCTTTTCTTTCTGAAAATCTAAAGAGTAGCCATATGACTTGTTATTGTCTCTTCTTACTGCAATTAATTCTAATTGTCTAACTGAATATTCATCTGAAAATTGGATTACTTCCCCCTCAATATAAAAGTTCGAGCCTACACTTTTTAAATTTTTTATATGCTGAGTAAAAATATTTTTTTTATAATCAAAAGATAGATTTCCGTTTTTGGTTTTAAAACTTTTTAGTTTTAAGTTCAAATCCTCTGAATATGATGTAAACCCTTGATTATTTATGCTAAATACAGTTCTCTTACGAAAATATTTACTATAAAATTGAAGAGTAATATACACATCCAAAGTTCCATTACTATTAAGATCTACAATATCTTGAAGATTAAAAACAGAGATGTTTTTTTTAATTTTGCTCTTTAAAAATCTGCCACTCTCACGATCTTTCAAAATTACATATTTATTAAATAAACTAAAGCCTAAATGATTAACAACTAAATGGAGTTCTTCTTTTTTAATTTGGATTTTCACTTTATGTTTACTTATTTTTGACTTTAATATTTTAGAAACTAATTTTTTAATTTTCATTTTTAGTCTTCGTAACCTCATCTCAATTACATTTTTCACAATAGCAATAAAGAAAAAATTCCCCATTCATGGTGTTGAATAGGGCTTTTCAAAAATAAAATATTACTTTACTGTATTGTATGCTTTTTGATAGTAATTTTTATACTCATCGTCTATAATATTTTTAAACCATAGAGAGTTATCTAAATACCAATCAATTGTTTTTATAATACCTGTTTCAAAATGATATTTCGGCTGCCATTGGAGTTCTTTTTCTATTTTTGTTGGATCAATCGCATAACGTCTATCATGACCTTTTCGATCTCTAACAAAGGCTATTAAGTCTTCGGTAACCGTGTGATCTACCTTCTCATTTAAATAAGTTATGATTTTTTTCACAAGGTCAATATTTGTCTTTTCGTTATGTCCGCCAATATTATATACTTCTCCAAGTTGGCCATTTTGAATAACTAAGTCTACAGCACTGCAATGGTCTTCAACAAAAAGCCAATCCCTAACGTTCAATCCATCTCCATAAACAGGGATGCTCTTTTTTTCAATACAGTGATGAATAACAAGTGGTATCAATTTTTCTGGAAACTGAAATGGTCCATAGTTGTTAGAGCATCTTGTAATATTCATAGGGAATTTATACGTATCAAAAAACGATTGTACCAGTAAATCACCCGAAGCCTTACTAGCTGAATACGGACTATGAGGATCTAAAGGTGTTTCTTCTGTAAAATACCCTTCCTCACTCAATGAACCGTACACTTCATCTGTTGAAATCTGAATAAACTTTTTTCCTTCTTTATAAGAGTCTGCATCTGTTTGCCAGAATTCTTTAGCTGTATTCAAAAGATTCAATGTACCAAGCACATTGGTTTCCACAAATACTTGCGGATTTTCGATACTTCTATCTACATGAGATTCAGCTGCAAAATTCACTACATAATCAATTTCGTTATTTTCAAAAATTTCACTCAATAATTCCGAATCCTTAATATCACCTTTAATAAATTTATAATTCACGAAATGTTCATATTGAGATAAGTTTTCAAGATTCCCTGCATAAGTTAGTTTGTCTAGATTTATAATTTTTATATCTGTATACTTGTCTAACATATATGATATAAAGTTAGAACCAATAAAACCTGCTCCACCTGTAACAAGGTAAGTTTTCATTATTCTCTCCTTTGTAACTTCTATTTAAGAATGACTTCTTTATTTTCAGCTAAATCTAATAAGTATTTGCCATATTCAGTTTTCGTTAATGGTAGAGCTAAACGAGAAAGTTGTTCTTCATTTATATACCCTTTACGATAAGCAATTTCTTCTAATGAAGCGACATAGAGCCCTTGTCTATTTTGAACTGCCTCAATATAATTACTTGCCTCTAGTAAACTTTTATGTGTACCAGTGTCTAGCCAAGCCATTCCTCTACCCATAATTTCCACTTTCAATTCACCATTTTTCAAATAAAAATCATTAATAGAACTAATTTCAACTTCCCCTCTTGCAGAGGGTTTAACATTTTTTGCGATTTCCACCACTTTATTATCATAAAAATAGAGACCAGGTACCGCATAGTTTGATTTAGGTTGGCTAGGTTTTTCTTCAATGCCAAGAACATTTCCGCTATTATCAAATTGGACAACACCGTAATCCTCTGGATTCTTTACATAATACCCAAAAACAAGCGCACCTGTCGTTAGTTCTACTGCTTTGTTTAGGATTTCAGTTAAACCTTGTCCATAAAATATATTATCACCGAGCACAAGACACACATTATCTTGGCCTATAAATTCTTCTCCAATAATAAAAGCATCTGCAAGTCCTTTAGGTTCTTTTTGTACCTCATAACTTATTTGTATTCCTAAAGTTTCTCCCGTCCCTAGAAGACGTCTAAATTGTTCTAAATCATCTGGGGTAGTAATAATAAGTACTTCTTTAATACCACTTAGCATTAGAACTGATAGTGGATAATAAATCATTGGTTTGTCGTAAATGGGAACTAATTGTTTAGAGATACCCTTTGTAATTGGATAAAGCCGCGAGCCCGTACCACCAGCTAAAATTATTCCTTTCAAGATGATCCTCCTATGAAAAAATACTCAGAAAAGCCTTAAATCCTAAGAAATTATTTGTTTTTTATTTGAATATCAGCTTTATAATAACATATACCTAATACAAAGTTAATAGTTAAAATTCGGTCCTAAATTACAATTCTAAATAAATAAACCAAAAAAAGCACTATTAAGGGATTCACTCTTAGGCATGAGGATCCCTTAGTAGTGCTTCTCAATATTCCTTTTTAAATACCACTTCCACCACTCGCTTCGATGACTTTCCACTCTCTAGATAGCAGAATTTTTCATAAAACGGTGCGAATGAAGCTGGTAATGTAAAAGTCGGTTGTTCTGTTTCTCTTACCCATTCAATGACACTTGCTGTCTCTTTCACAAGCGGCCCAGGTGCTTCTTGTTCAAAGTCGAAGTAGAATCCTCTGAGCTTGTCACGATATGTTTCGATGTCTGGTACATAGAACAGCATCGGACGTTTAAGGTTTGCATAATCAAAGAACACGGAAGAGTAATCTGTAATGAGTAGGTCGGAAATCATATAAAGGTCTCGAATGTCTTCGTAATGAGAGAAGTCATAGGCAAAGCCTTCATATGGTCCGAGATCAAAGTTTTCCGCTACTAAATAGTGCATACGAAGGATGATGATATATTCTTCTCCGATTGATGCTCGTAGCTCATGCAGATCAAGATCTAAATCAAATTTGTACTGCCCTTTTTTATAAAATTGATCGTCTCTCCATGTCGGTGCATATAAAATCAATTTTTTATCAAGTGGCAAGTTCATTTTTTGTTTGAGCGCTCTCATTGTTTCGTCATTGTTTTGATTGTGAAGGAAATCATTTCTCGGATATCCTGACTCAATCATGGTCTTTTGGAATTGGAACGCACGGGTAAAGATTTCGGTCGAGTATGCATTAGGAGAAATCAGATAATCCCAATTCGATGCTTCTTTCGTGAAATTCTTTTTGTACTTCTTCGTGTTTGTTCCAGGCATATGCACTTCGTCCATGTCCATCGCCAGTCGTTTTAATGGCGTGCCGTGCCATGTTTGTAAGTATTGGGTGTGTTCTGGTTTTGGAACCCATAGCGGCAAACGACTGTTTACGACCCAATACTCGGCTCTTGCCATTGCAAAAATCCATTTCAATGACAGACGATTGATATAGTAGATGCCCTTTTCTTTAAATGGTGCTTCATGCCCTTTTTTAACACTCCAGATCAGCGTATATTCAGGGTGATTTTCTTTCATATATTCATAAATAGCACGCGGGTTACAGCTGAATTGTTTTCCATTAAAGCTTTCAAACACAACAGTTTTCTTTTTGACGGACAGCTTACTCGCCAGCTTAAAGGTTGTTTTAAAGGTTCTTGTTACAAGACGATTTCGAATTTTTTTGATTTTCCCAAATTGCTTTTTGAATTTCTTCCACTTGCTTTTCACGTAGTACTTAGCACGTGTCTTCATGGTGTAATCATTAATTCGAATACCAAGGGTTTGTCTTTTTTTCTTTCTGTACACTTCATAACGAATTGGTACGTCGTCTCTTTTATGAATTTGAACAAGCCCTTTGAGTTTGTTTGAACGATCTCCAAGTACCAAAGAAGCAGTTGTTAATGTTTCCTCCACTCCGTTGACGTCGCAAATAAATTCTAGATAAAAGCGGTATATAAGACGTTTATTTAAAGAATAAGTTAACTCCTCTAAAGGAACTTCTGCTGAAAATTGATACAGTTGTGGTGTTTGATGGTCGTCACGATATTGAATGACTTCATCTTTTTTATGTGTCATCTTGACAGGAAAACGATGCTCAACTGGTTCCTCACCATTTTTCTTCAATAGAAGCTTTACTTCTTTGATCTGATAAGGATGCTCTGCACTTAGAACGCCTGCATACCCAGATAAAGATAGCGTGCATTCTTTGTTGAGCTCGATATGATGGAATTTCACAACTTTGAGCTCCCGTTTGATTTTCAATGAAGCATTGCCTTTGTCTGTACGATATGGAATAACATACAACAGCGCTTCTTTATTTTCTAAAAATGTCAGCTCTGGCGTTTCAATTTCCATTTTCAAACGACGTTTATAATATGGTGTTTTTTCTTCTATTTCGGAAGTCGCGCTGGTATCCGCTTCTTTTGCGTCTTCATCCTCTTCTTCCGAATCAGAATCATAGGCTGAGTCTTCAAGCTCGTCTTCGTCCTCTTCTTTGTTTGTGCTCAGATAGTCCGTGACATACAAGTTGTATGTCTGGCCTTGCTCTAACGCAAGCGGAAGCGATGCTTCACTCAGTACCAATTTGAATAGATTCCCTTCTTGATGAACAAGCGGGAGGAATAGTTCTTGTTTTGAGACCCTTTCCCTCATAAACAGATAAAACTCTCTATCTGCTAATGGCATGTCATCGTAGATGCGAACGAGCATTTCCAATTTTTCATGATGATTTTTTAAACCTTCAACGACACTCTTCTTATGGATTCCCTCTTCAATCATTAATCGTTAATCTCCTCTGTTCAAAAATCTTACCGTTATTTGTATCATTATTTTACTTTCCAAGAATAGTTCCCCTGTTTCGTTTGATACGACCAACCATCAATTGAAGATGGTTTATTGGTAAGGAGCTCTCCCTCTACTTCTAGACGTTGCAACACTTCTTGAAGTTCTTCTGTTTTAAAGCGGATGTAAAAATCCACAAATTTTGTTTGGTTGGTTTCGATGTTTTTCTTTGTTTGAAAATGACCAATTGGGAAACTGACTTGATCATTCTCATCAATTGTTTGAGAAATGATTTCAGCTCCATTCACTCGATCATATCCTGCAAAATCAATTTCCACATGATCCACTTGGCTCATTTCGTCTGTCATCTTAAGCTGAAGATGAAGAACATGGTGTTCAGAGCTAAGATCATGCAGTACCCATTTCGTGCGATCCACGATCTTTCTCAGCTCATCTTTACGTATACGGTTTTCCAGCATCTGATGAAGTACTGTTTTCCAAGCTGACATTTCATCAGAAGGCACATGGTAGAAATAAGTTTGTTCTCCTAAAACCTTCTCAACATCTTCTTTATGCTTAGTATCGCCAAAGAAGACGGCATCCACTTGCTGTTTTCTTATTTGTTTAAATAATTCTCCATATTGAGAATTGATATGGAGCGGATTTTCCTCATAATGGGCTTCATGCACAAAAGCAGCATAATAAGTTGATTCCGGTTGATTTATTTTAAACAAGTGGCGGTCCTGGTCCCGGTCCTCTGTGACCATCAGTTTTAACCGGTCATTTTGTAATTGAATGCTGGATAGCCATTGTTGTTTTATATCCGTCTTCTTTGTAAATGTTTGAATTCCTGTACTTTTATACCAATTTATGTGCCGAACTGGATTCTTTTTTGCATCACCAGCATAGATGATCTCCATAAAAATGCTGCCATCGTCCTTGATCAATTCCTCTAAATAGAGGGCACCTGTATGAGGAACAAAACTTTGAACTCTGCGTAAAGCTCCCTGCCAATTGTATTCTTCTCTCTTCAATAATTGTTGCTCTTCATTATATTGATCAATCATACAGATTGGGGAAGAAGGCAGTTCATATCTCGTCACCTGAATGGTTGATGTATCTGCCGGTATGACTGCTTCATTAATGGATTGAGGTACTTCACCTGCAATAAACTCCGAATAATATCTTTTACTTCCGCTCTCTGGCAGAATGTAATGTTCAAATACATTCAGGATGTCAATTTGAGGATGAAACGTCTCCTCCAAGCGGCGAATACGGTCCTTCACATTTACATCGAAATTCAAAGTTAAAATCGAAGTATGTTTATGTTTCTCAGCCAATGGCTCTATTCTTGCTTTTAAAGACTTCGTTAAGCCGTCTTCCTCATTTGGTACGTCACCTACAATAAAGTAGTAGTCCATATCAGGAATTTCAACTAATGCCATCGTTTCATTTTGTTCAGGTTGATCCAATGTATCTTTAACTTTTTTCTTCATCCAATTTTGAAACAAAGAAAGCTCTCCTTAAAATTCATGATAACTCGCTCATTGTATTTCACATGAAAAAGCACTTCTCACCAAAAGATAAGAAGTACTTTTTTCATCTATTAAAGTCCAGCAATTTCTTCCTTAATTTGAGTTGTCGAGATACCTTCTGTTCTCTTCAAGTAAACGACTTCGCAATGCTCTTTCAAGAAATCGAATTTACCTTCCCAGTCATCTCCCATGACAAAGACATCAATGTCATGTTCTTGTACATCGCGGACTTTTTGATCCCAGCTGTTTTCTGGAATAACTTCGTCTACATAACGAATAGTTTCAAGAATCAGCTTTCTATGCTCGTAACTGTGATAAGCTTTTTTTGATTTTTGTAGATTAAACTCGTCTGTAGAGATGGCCACCACTAAGTAATCTCCGAGCTGCTTTGCACGTTCTAGCAGCTTAATGTGCCCCCAGTGTAATAAATCAAATGTACCGTAAGTAATAACTTTCTTCATTGCAAACATGAACTCCTTTCTTTCATCCTTATTCGTCTGCTTCAAGCAGTAATGTTATCCGTAATCCTATTATCATCGATCATTTTTTCGCTCTTCGGAACTTCATTATATCACAACGCCTATGAAAGGTTAAGAAAATGTAAAGACAAACTATTTCCAATTTATTGGGTGCAGGAGTAGAACACCGAGAAATCAATATTTCACAAAGGATCGTCCATATGAATTAATGAAAATGTCACGAAATTTAAAGGATTGTAAAGTTATTGTTAATATTTCATGGAGCAACTGTGATAAAATGATGAGTAGGCGAAGAATGAATTTACAATGAACGTTTCATAGATAACAAAATGAAAAAGGAGGTCTGAACAATGCAAACAGAAGTGGTCTCTAACCTTTCTTATGTAAATGGTGACTTAGATGAATTTATTAACTATATCAACCAGCATCATATTTCCAAGAGAAGAGGCGCCATGATTGCGACAGTGAATCCAGAGATCGGCTATGCTGTCATGAAGGATGATGCATATCATCAAGTCGTTTCTTCCGCGGATTATGTACTGCCGGATGGTGTAGGTGTTGTGTTGATGTCACGCATGACGCAAAGTCCATTGAAATCAAGAATTGCAGGTTTTGATGTGTTTATGTCTATGCTTGATCTCGCAAACAAGCAATCTAAAAGTATCTTTTTATATGGGGCGAAAAAAGAAGTGCTTGAGGCTGTCAAACAGCGAATTGATACGGAATATCCGAATGTGGTGATTGCAGGCAGCTGTGATGGTTATCAAGCGGATAAACGATTTGTGGCAAAACAAATTGCTCGTTCAAAAGCAGATATGGTGTTTGTTGCTTTAGGTTATCCAAACCAAGAGAACTTTATTTATGAATACCGTCTTTTGTTCCCGCAAGCTGTTTGCATCGGTTTAGGTGGAAGCTTTGATGTATTTAGCGGTACGGTGAAGCGTGCACCACGCTGGATGATTAAAACAAATACGGAATGGCTGTACAGACTCATTGTCAATCCGTGGAGATGGAAACGAATGCTGAATATCCCAAAGTACGCTTTTGCCGTATTAAAAGAAAACAAAGGGAAAAAGCGCTACTATCCTGAGCAAGTAAAAGATCAGACGAAGCAGCTGTGAGAGACTGATACATGATGAATATACGCTCAATGATCATCTCATGCTATGCAGCTTTTGTTTCTTTTGCTGGATGGCTCATGAGCGGCGTGAAACCTCGTGACAATCAGGTGACGCTGCTTGTTTCATTCCAAGAGAATGCAGCTGCTCTCATTGATACTTATCAACAACAGGCGAATATGACAATGAAGCTCACTGTCCTCTATACGAAGCATGCTTCCGTGATAGAAAAGAACGTGCCTCATGTGTCATTTCGCTATTTTCATGAAAAAAATCCCTTCCATCTCATTCAATGTATCTATACGATGCTAAAAAGCAAAGTTGTCGTCACAGATAATTATTTTCTGATGACAAGTGTGCTAAGAAATAGACCTTCTACCACTTGTATTCAAGTGTGGCACGCCAATGGTGCTTTGAAAAAGTTCGGTCTTGAAGACGCTTCAAATCATCACCGTAGTTCTCGTGATCTGCAGCGTTTCAAGCGGGTCTATGCGTCTTTCGATTATATCGTTACAGGCTCAGATCACATGCGCGAGATTTTCAAAACTTCATTTGGCGTCAAGGACGATCGTTTTCTGCCAACAGGTGTACCATTCACAGATGCGTACTATGATGAGCGCCCTATTTCCTTTCAGACGGATATTTTTCCAAAAGGCAAAAAAGTGCTGCTGTATGCGCCGACCTACCGGGACTTTGCAATGGACGGTCTTGTCTTACCTTTTTCTAAAGAACAATTGCATAGAGAGCTGAATGGTGACTATATCCTGCTCGTCAAACTTCATCCTGCAGTGAAACATTTAGCCAAAGCAGAAACAGATGGTGAGTGGATATTTGATGTGTCCGATCAGCCGCTCTTTCCATTGCTCTCTGTATGCGATGTCCTGATTACAGATTATTCGTCTATTGTGTTTGAATATGCGCTGCTCCAAAAGCCTGTGTTGTTCTTCACTTACGATCTAGAGACTTATCGCACAAAACGCGGCTTAGTCGAACGTTATGAAGACATCATTCCAGGAAAGGCTTGTGTCACTCAAGCTATGCTCTTAACGGAGCTTAAGCAGCTAAACGAATCAGCCAATCAAGACTTATTGAAAACCTTTGCTGAGGAATGGAATCAATATTCAAAAGGGGAATCAAGTCTGCAGCTTCTTTCCTTTATTGAACATCAGCTCTTACACAAAAAACGTCCGGCTTCTCATTAAGAAGCACGGACGTTTTTTTATTTGTTATACACGGGGATATCATAATACAGCGTATAGTTATCAAGTAAGTTATACAAACTATACATACGAGTGACCTGTTTAGAAGCCCAGCCAATATCTGTTGCATATTGATGAGTGGCTGTCGCAGACCAGCGCATTTTGTAAATGGTATCTTGTTTGTATGTGGCATTATTGATGTAGCTGTTGCCAATGAATTTTGCTCCGCCAATAATGGCTGCCTCTGGTGTGAACCATTGCTGTTCATACGCATATTTTGCTCCGAGGTAATTCGGGTTACTGTCATATGCACCAATGCCATACATGTTGTACACGATTCTATCATTAAACTTCGTACCGTTCGCTAAAATGGAACTGCCGTTTCCTGTTTCAAGCAATGCATGTGAAATCAGATAGATTTCGTTAATATGATACGTTTTTGCTGCTGTGATAAAGGCTTGTCCTTTTCCGGCAAGAATCCCTTTCCCTGCTAAAATCTTCGTATTCACTTCAGTCGGATTGAGATTTGCAGCTTCAGAGAGTTTGAGAAATTGAAAATAAGATTGAGTGCCCTCCGCGATATTCGCTGGGTCTACATATTTTAATACTTCTGCTGAACTGGCATTTCTCCAGCCGAGGCTGATCTTGATCCAGTTGCCTTCTTTTCCAAGCTGCTTCACTTTTGTTCCTTTGTTCAGCTGTGCGACGATGTTGCTAGCCGAACTTGAATCAGGTGTAGAACGTACATTTAGCCCGTCTGTATTCACTGTGGACGTCGCTGGGTCTACATATGTCGCATAGACATAGGCTGCACCATCTGTCTGCGGTGACACCTTCATTTGTTTGTTTACCATCTCATTGACTGTGAGGTTATAATTCGTCTGCATCACCATTGGACCGTTTTTGATTTTGGTCGCTGTGGCTGTCCAGCCGTATTGGCTTTTCACAAAAGCAATGGCCGCATTCGCATTTGGTAAACCTGTAAACTGCTGTGTGATGTTGATTTTATATGCCGGTTTTGTCGTTGTTGTATAAGCAGCTGGTTCATTTCGCTTTTTGAAGAATGTCATGCCTTGATCTCTTAACGTAGCAGTCGAAATGACCCCTGTTTTGATCTGATATTGACCATAATCAGTTGCTCCCGCTTTCTGAGCGGCTGCTTTCATTTTTTGTTTGGTTAAATAACTTAAGGCTTGATTCAGTTTTGTCTGATTCACAGTCGCCTCTGTCGTAATACGGTATTGCTTAACAGCTTCTGTTAATGTTTTTGTACTGCTGGCAACTCCATTTTTCTTGATGATCTCTTGCGCTTGCTTTACTTTGCTTTGATCATATACAGGGGCTGTCATTAGGCTGTATGCTTTACTGACGGCTTGTCCCTTGCCTGTTGTGATGCTGCTTGTCACCTTTTGTGCTTTTAAGTATGCAGCACCTTTATTTACTTTTGTCTGATCCGTTGCCTGATTCACAACAAGTCGATACGTGCTGTCAGATGCTTTGCCTGTTTTTTTCGTTGTGGCGGATACTTTTTTCTTTTGGAAAAATGCCGTTGCTTTTTTCGCTTGATCATCGCCCAAAAGATTCCCAGTCACTACTTGATATGGCTGTGTAGAGGAGATCTTTTTAGATGTATAGCGCCATTTCTTTTTCTTGAAAAAGGCAACTGTTTTTGCGTAAGTTGTGTCATTTAATTGATTGAGCTTTACGATATAATTTTTCGTTTTTCCTACTCGCTGTACAGTACCTGACGCACCAGCTTGTTTCTTAATCTGAGCCGCCGCTGAGGCTGCTTGCTTATTGTCTTTGAAATAGCCTGATTCCATGCTATATACATTTTTAACAGCTCCAGCCTTCTGAATCTTTCCGCTAATTTTCGCTTCTTTTTGCAGCTGGGTCAGAAGGGTTTGCGCTTTAGACTGATTCGTTTGTGCAGCAGATGTGACGATGTAATACGGTTTGCCTGCTGCTACCGTTTGGAGTACTGCTTTTAAACCAGATTCCTTTTGAAAACCTTGCAGGATGGTATTTGCCTTACTCTGTCCAACCATATTGCCTGAGATCAGCTGATACACAGTGCCCGCTTTGTTTTCGGTTTGATATGTACTAGTGACTCCGGCCTGTTTTTGTAGTTCGGTTTGAATATTTTTGACTTTCGTTTCAGAATCAATGGCTCCTGAAATGACCTGATAAGATGGTCTGCTTTGATTGATAGCTTCATACGTGCTATTGAGTCCTGATGTTTTCGTCAGCTCGAGCGTCAGTTTTTTCGCCTGACTTTCATCGTTGATTGGATCAGATACGATTTTCTGTAAAGGAAGGCGGTCACCTACTGGAGACACCGTACCGCTCATGCCTAACTCTTTTTTTAATGCAGCGGCACTTGCATTAGCTGCTACTTGTGAGTCATATCCTGAGGCAGTTAGTTGATAAGTCGATGTATTTCCTGACGTTTGATAAGTGGCTGTCCACTTTTTGTCCTTTTTCAACGTGTCAACCGCTTTTTTCACTTCTGCTTCTGTTGTAAATACTTTTGAGGTGCTAATCGTATAAATGGATTGATCGACATAGGAGGCTGCTTGCACTTCTTTACCTGTGTGTAATGTCATACCAAAGGCAGCTGCGAGTAACATAATCTTGATGGTTTTTTTCACGGTCCCTGTCCCTCTCTTAACTTTGCATAATAGTCTACTAATCTCTTTATCGACAAAAACACCAGACTTTTTTAACAAAATAAGCTTAATATATTTAAATTCACCTATGAAAAGTGACATTTTTGGGGGACTTTCACCTCAATACATCATCTTAAATTTACTTTAAAGATATAGTGATTTCTTAATTTCCCTTTAAAGGTATGGTATCATTTAGTATCATTTAGCATCATTAGAATTTATAGAAATTTCAAATTCACTTGTATTTTATATCACAACGAATTTCTTGACTTTTTCAATAGTAATCTCCAAAGGAGTCATAATGATGAACAAGAAAATTTTTAAACGTCAGAAAAAAATATTAAAACGAAAAATAAAATTTTTGAAAGACCCTTTAATGAATTTTATAAAGGATAAAAGACACCAAAGAAACAATTTATATGCATACTATTATCAACGTTTTGATGTTGTTGAAAAAACCGTACTATATGAATCTAGAGACGGAAAAAGTATGACCGATAGCCCATTAGCCATTTTTGAATATTTGTTACATCAGCCTCATTTCAAAGACTATACACATATTTGGTCAATTGATGATTTTGAAATATTAAAACCAATTTTAGATAAGTATACCGATTATAAAAACATCATTTTTGTAAAGCGAAATTCTAAAGATTATTTGAAATACTTAGCAACTGCAAAATATTTAATAAACAACTCTACTTTTCAACCATTTTTTATATGTAAAAAGGAACAAGTCTATATCAATACATGGCATGGCACACCATTGAAATATATGGGCTTTGATATTCCAGGAAACCCTGCACATTCTCAGAATGTATTGAGAAATTTTTTGAGCTCAGATTATCTCATTAGCCCAAATGAACATACAACAAGTATGTTTATAAATAGCTATAAGTTGAAACATCTTTTCTCGGGAAAAATTATAGAAGAAGGGTATCCAAGAATTGATTTAACGTTGAATACTGATTCCCTTGAATTTAAAAAAGATCTTCACTCTTTTGGAGTAGACCTTTCTTTAGACAAAAAAACCATTGTATATGCACCTACTTGGAAAGGGACAAGTGTAGGTAAAGTTAAAAACAATTTAACTCAGATCACTTCTGACCTGAATTACTTACATGAACGCTTTAGTCAAGAATATAATATCCTTCTTAAGCTTCATCCATTTCTGTATCACCAAGCCAGTCAATCAGCAGAATTACAAGGTCGGCTGATACCAGACTTTATCGATACAAATATGCTGCTAAGTGCGACCGATTTATTGATTACTGACTATTCAAGTATATTTTTTGATTTTCTAGTTACAAATAAACCCGTTCTTTTTTATATGTGGGATGCAGATGAATATAATGAAGAGCGAGGCATGTATTTTAATCTTAAAGACCTTCCTGGTCCCCGCCTTTATAACATTAAAAATTTGGCAGATTCGATTGCTCATATAGAAGACATAAATTCACAATTTAAACGTCAGTATGATCAATTTAAACATGACTTCACAAAACATGACGATGGTAAAGTGACTGAGAGAGTTGTTAAATCTATTTTCAACAATGAAACGGAAGACATCCGTTTCATCAATGCTCTTCATGAAAAGAAAGAAAAGATATTGATTTACCCTGGGGGAATGAAAAATAATGGTATCACTTCCTCTTTCATTAATTTAACACAAAATATTGATTATCATAAATATGATGTTAGTTGCTATATGAGCACACCAAACTCCAAAGAGGTATTAAATAATATTGCAAAAGTCAATAAAAATGTCAGGTTTATTTTCAAGCCAGGCCTACCTGTCTACACTTTACAAGAAGTTTATAAAGATAAATTCATTCATAATCGTGGAGTAACCAGTAAATTCGGGGAAAAGCTCTATCCACAAGATGCTTATTCCAGAGAATTTAGTCGCCTTTTCGGAAAATCCACTTTTGACCATGTCATTGATTTTAGCGGATATAGTTTATATTGGGCTAAATATCTCGTTTCTGCAGATGCTAAAACAAAAATATGTTTTATGCATAATGATCTTCTCTCTGATAGCGAAAGAACGATCAATGGTAAGAAGCCTCATAAAATAAATTTGAGAGGTTTATTCACCATATATCATAAATTTGATAAATTGGTCAGTGTTTCTAAAGGCACAATGGAATTGAACAAACAAAATTTATCTCACTATGCAGATGAAAGTAAGTTTGATTATGTGATGAACTCAATCAATCCAGACAAAATATTAGGAATAGAATTACAATCTGGTGACCAAAACACATCAAGCCTTATCCAATCGAATAAACCTTTTAAATCAAGAGCAAAAATTCTAAGCAGCAAACATGATAAAATCTTCACTACGTTAGTAGAAGATAACCTGTCCACTTTTTCAAGCAAAGAGTTTGAAAACAATGTAGTGATGATTACAAGAAAAGCTGTAACAAAACAAAACGAAGTTTTATATAAGTTCTCTTATGAAGATCATGTTGTGGGATGGCTAAATAAAGATGCTTTTAAACTTCTTCCAGATAGTATTATATGTGAAGAAGAAGTTCATAAATTAGCATTAATCACCAACCCTAAACATAATGATATTTGGACGAAACCCTTTAAAACGAGGGGAATTAAAAAGGTTTCTTCGAGTCACCCCTATAAGAATATTATGGTAGAGATAGACCGAGAAGCTAGAACTGAACGTTCACTCTACTGCAGATTCTATATCAACAAACAACTAATAGGCTGGATAGACTCATCTGCACTAAAAATACTGAAGAATTATGAAGTAAATAGTGTTCAATCTGAGGAAAAGCAAGTCATGATGGAAAAAGAAATACAAACATTATTGAACAAAAATTACCACGAACATGCAGAGTTTATTCGCTCATTGCCTAATAGAACACTTTTAGAAAGAAATATAAATAAAAAAATGAAAATTGTCCATACAGAGAATCATACAATATGGACAAAAGCATATCCAAATTTCGGATATGAAGAAGTTTGCAGCGCTGAGTTATATAAAGGTGCTATTGTGACTGTACACAAGAGCCATAAAACAAAAGAAGCGACATATTACCAATTCTCTTTAGATAAAAAAGTGATTGGATGGTTACATGTAAAAGCGTTTAAAACATTAGATCATCAAACTATTTTAAATCGTAAAGAAGTGAGCTACTCTGCTTCTCTTCATTTGAACGAATTTAAAATTTATAGCAAAACGAACGAAGATACTAGGTTTAAAGTCTTGAAAGATTTTTATCTTTACAATCAAAAAGAAGTTGATATTACAGAAGAAATTACCACACCTATATCAACTTACTGTTCCATAGTGTTTAATAACGAAAAAGTAGGCTGGGTAGATAAAAAAGCGATTGAAATTCTTGAAGTTCGAGGGTTTGAAATAGGAAATGAATTTGTTCCTTACCCTTCCAAAAAACACTATAATTTTGTTAATATGGGACGTCTGTCTCCAGAAAAAGGGCAAGATAATTTAATTACTGCTTTTAAACAACATTTAGAAACAAATGCAAACAGCAGACTATATATTCTCGGCGATGGTCCTCTTAAAAATGACCTTCTAAAGTTAATAGACGAATTAGAATTGCAAAACTATGTGTTTTTAGTTGGCCAAGTTGAAAATCCATTTACCGTCCTAAAAATGTGTGACTGCTTTGTTTTATCATCACACTATGAAGGCCAGCCAATGGTACTTTTAGAAGCCATGACGTTAGGAATGGATATCTTGGCAACAGATATTATTGCAAATCGAACAGTTTTAGAGAATGGCAAATATGGTGCTTTAGTCAATAACAGTGTCGATGGACTTGTAGGAGGGCTAAATAACTTTAGTAATCATACAAATCCTGCTTATGCTCCATTCAATTATAAAGAGTACAATAAAAAAGCAATGGATACTTTTTATAAAGTGTTAAATTAACTAAAAAAGACTTTCAAGCTCTATTCCATGCTTGAAAGTCTTTTTCTTTATATATGTGACACAATCAGTTCACAAGATCCTTCAATGGTGAAGTTCCCTGTTTCAGCCGGCAGGATAAAATGGGCTCCTTTTGGCAGCGGATATGTATGTCCATTATGCTCTAAGGACCCTTCCCCATTAATAACGCTGCACAGCAAAAACGGATAATCTTGCGATAGCTCTACTTTTTGATCAATTTCCCATTTATACACAGAGAAGTATTCTGCTTCTACAAATGTTCTAATGGTCACCCCTGGACGAGTTTCTACTGATTCATCTGCATAACCGTCTACATGAGGAACCGTTGTGACATCAATGGCCTGCGTGAAGTGAAGTTCACGTTCATGGCCATTTTGGTCTTTTCGTTCATAATCATACACCCGATAGGTCGTATCTGAACTTTGCTGCGTTTCGAGAACCAGTGTGCCTTCACATAGTGCATGAATGGTACCGCTAGGCACATAATAAAAATCACCCGGCTTAATTTTCACTCGCCGCAAAAGGCCTTCCCAATCTCCGCTGTTCATCATGGTCACAAGCTCAGTTCTCGTCCTTGCATTATGACCGTAGATCATTTCTGCGCCTTCTTTGCAGTCAATGATATACCAGCACTCTGTTTTTCCAAGCTCGCCATTTTCATGTCTTTCCGCATAATCATCATCTGGATGAACTTGAACGGATAAGTCTTGGTTTGCATCTAAAATTTTTGTTAAGAGCGGGAAGCGATCGCCTTCTATTCCCCCAAACAATTCTCTGTGATTGTCCCATAGTTCGATCAGCGTTTTCCCTTTATATGGACCATCTTGCACGACACTTGGTCCGTTTGGATGAGCAGAAATTGCCCAGCATTCTCCCGTTTGATCAGAAGGAATATCATAGCCAAATTGATCCCTTAAGGCTGTGCCTCCCCATATTCTCTCCTTCAATTCAGGCAGTAAAAAAATTGGTGACTGCTTCATTCAGGATGACTCCTCCCTTTGCTACCCTTTGATAATCCTTGCCTAGCATGATGAAAACTAGCAAGTCTCAACTTTTATTATGACGCTATCTAAAGAGAAGTCAATCCTTTCAGTACACCAAATGAAAACGATAACAAGAAAATCAATTTACCCTTTGACAGAGCCTGCAAGAAGCCCTTTCACAAAGTATTTTCCGAGTAGAATATAGACCAAAAGTGTCGGCAGCGCAGCCAAGATGGCACCTGCCATTTGAACATTCCATTGCACAATTTGACTGCCTGATAAATTTTGCAGTGCAACCATGACCGGCTGATTCTCTGCCGTGGTCATAGTGACCGCAAATAGAAACTCATTCCACACATTTGTGAACTGCCAAATGGCAACCACGACAAACCCTGTGATGGAAAGCGGAAGAATCATATGTCTGAAGATCCCGATAAATCCGGCCCCATCCATCTTCGCTGATTCAATCATTTCATCAGGAATGCTCACATAAAAATTGCGGAACATGAGTGTTGTGATTGGCAGGCCGTATACGACATGGACAAGCACAAGTCCCGGAATGGAGTTATACAAGCCGATTTCACGTAAAAATTGAATAAGTGGAATGAGGATACTTTGATATGGAATAAACATACCAAACAACATGAAGGTAAACACCACTTCTGATCCTTTAAAGCGCCATTTAGACAGCACATAGCCATTCATCGCACCTAATACAGCTGACAATAAGGTAGCAGGAATGACTAGATAAAGAGAGTTCATTAAATTGGGTGATAACTTTTCAAAAGCGATTTTGTAGCTTGAGAAATCTAGTGTAGATGGAAGCGACCACATTCGCTCAAGGGTCACTTCACCTAATGGCTTTAAGCTTGTGACGAGCATGACATAAACAGGCATGAGAAAAAACAAACTGCACAGTATTAATAACGCATAAAGAACTGGACGGACAAACCCTCTTGCGGTCATGATGAAGCCCCCTTCCGGCTAGACAGGAGATACGGCACGATAAAGACCGCAACAGAAATCAGCATAACGATCGCAATGGCGGCACCACCTGCATAATGGTTTCCTCTAAAGGTCATTTCAAACATATAAACACCTGGCACATCGGTGACAAAGTTTGCACCTGGTCCTGTCATCGAGTAAATCAAATCGAAGATCTTTAAAGAAATATGTGCCATGATAATGACGACACTCGCTGTGATTGGTTTTAACAGCGGGAAAATGATTTTCCAGTAGATTTGCCACTCGGTTGCGCCATCCATTCTAGCAGCCTCTCTCACTTCCTCTGGAATGCCTCTAAGACCAGCCAAATACATCGCAAGTGAGAACCCTGTCATCTGCCACACAGCAGCGATGACAACTGCAATCATTGCTGCCGGTACACCAAACTCAATTTTCCCCCAGACAAATCCAGCTAAAATGTTCGTATCCGTGTACCACTTGGGCTGGATGCCGAGAGTTTTTAAAAACAGATTCACCCCAGTTGATGGATTTAGGATCCATTGCCACACAACACCTGTGACCACAAAGGAAAGGGCCATCGGAAAGAAGAAGAGATTCCGAAAAAGTGATTCCCCCTTGATCTTCTGGTCTAGTAAAATGGCTAGTACAAGCCCAGAAGCAATGACTGCTCCAATAAAGAATAATGTAAAAAAGACCGTGTTTCGAAGATCTGACTGAAAGCGAAAATCTTGAAACAGCATGACATAATTTTTCATACCTGCGAAAGAAAAATCAGGAACAATCGAGGTCCAGTTCGATAATGAAACATATCCTGTCCAGCCAATAAATCCATAAACAAAAATGAATAATAAAACAGCTGACGGTGCTAAAAATAGCAGGGCAAGCAGCTGGTCTCCATTCCATTTTTTCCGAACACGTTTCACTTTTGCTGCTGGTGTTTTTGTGATCGGCGATGTGTCCATGCGCATGAAGCTACACTCCTTTTTTTAAAAAAGAGGCGGTGCCTAACGGCCGCCTCTTTCATCTTTATTTCATTGAATCTTTTAAAGAAGAAACGAACTGACTGCTGTCTTTTTGTGTCACGAAAATATTGACGGCTTGGTTCGCCTTCGTGACAAAACCTTCTTCAGCAGCTGAGCCATGCGCAAGAGACGGTGCCAGCTTTGACTCTTTAAACGCCTTCATTGCTGATTTTCCGTATTCATCATATTTTGATACGTCTGCATCCACACGAGCCGGAATTGACCCTTTCAGCGGATTAAACGCATCCTGTCCTTCCACAGACCCTAAGACAGATAAGAATTTTTTCACGTTTTCTGGTTGTTTGACACCCTTCGGCAGTCCGAATGTATCCGTGATGACCATAAAGCTGCCCTCCGTACCAGGAGTTGCCACGTATCCAAAGTCTTTATTCACCTTCAAATCTAGATCATTCACAAAATATCCTTTTGCCCAGTCGCCCATGACATTCATTGCAGCTTCCCCTTTTGCCACGAGTTGTGAGGCATCCTGCCAGTTACGCGAGCTATGATCGTCGTTGACGTATTCGAGCATACGTCCAAAGATGTCTGCCGCTTCCTTCACTTTTGCATCATCCATTTTTAAGTCGCCCGCCCAAAGTTTTTGATAGTCATCTGCACCTAGTACTCCTAGAAGAACGCTCTCAAACAAATGAGTCGCTGCCCAAGGTTCTTTATCCCCAAGCGCAAGTGGAGTAATCCCTTTTTTCTTTAAGGCATCGGCTGTTTTGAAAAATTCATCAAACGTCGTTGGCGGCTCTAAGCCCTGATCTTCAAATACTTTTTTGTTATACCAAAGCACATTGCCTCTATGAATATTCACTGGAACGGAATAGATTTTCCCGTCTTTGCTCACAAGGTCAATCAGTGATTCTGGAAATTTATCCTTCCAGCCTTCTTTCTCATAAAGGTCATCCAGCGGCTCCATTTTACCTGCGGCTACCCAGCTCTCATTCAGCTCTGCTCCCCCGTGTACTTGGAAAGTAGCTGGCGGATCATCTCCTTGCATCCGGCTTGTTAGAACAGCCTTTGCATTCGTACCAGCGCCACCAGCGACAGCTGCATTTTCAATTGGAATGTCTTTATTTTTCTCTTCAAACAATTGAATGAGTGCCTTCAGCCCGTCTTCCTCACCTGCACCAGTCCACCAAGAGAAAATTTCTAGTTTCTCCGCTCCGCCCTCTTTTTTTGCATCTGAGTTCGTCGATGAACTGCAAGCAGAGACGACCAGCATACAGAGTGCCAATAAAGTAAAGCCTAATTTAAACTTCATCATGGATCCCCCATCCCTATTTTGTAAGCGTTATCAAAATAAGTATACTGGCAGATCCTTGCCTTTTTTCAGGCAAACTTCTTCACTTTTTTATGAAATTCTTCATTTTTTTACGACCTGTTTTCGATATTCCTTCGGCGAACAGCCAACCATTTTTTTAAACACACGACTGACGTAATTCGGATCAGTATATCCTGCTTGATAGGTGATTTCTTTTAAACTAAGCGAACTCTCTTTCAGTAGCTTCTTCATTTTATCCATCCTACAGGTCGTCACATATTCTTTAAACGTCAGACCTGTCTCATCCTTAAAGCGTTTGGTGAAATACGTCGGGCTTAAATCAACATAGGCGGCCGTTTGCTCCAGCGTGATATGTTCGCAAAAGTGTGTTTGAATGTATCGTTTCGCCCGTTCTATATCATTCACCGTCTGGGTTCTTGCTTCATACAGATCAAATAAATGGTCACAGCATTGGCGGCATTCTGTTTCTGTAGTGATAGCCAGGATAGGAACATCTGCACGAAGTCGTGATTTGAGTAAAATGAGCAGCTCTTTCACATGAGAAATGGTTGCCCCTTCTAATTGGAAGGCATCATAGTAAGCAAGAGCATCATCTCTTCTCCCTTCTTCTAGTGCCAGCATCATGTCATCGGCAAGCTCAGGCAAGTTGATCAATACGTAAGATTGTCTATCTGTATGGTAAAAGCCATAACGAACAGCGCCGTCATCTTTTTTTCGCTGATAATAGGAAAGCTTCGCTTCTGCTGCACTTTTCTGAAGTTGAAGTGGATTTGAGACAGGATGACCCATGCCAACGACAGAGGAATGCTGCTCGCTTGTCATAGCAGCGCGAATGGCTTGCAGTACATTCGCCTTTAGGTGACCAGGTGATTGATGGCTGTAAATCAAGCATGTAAACAGCTCACCGCTCACTTGGATAGGCACTGCTTGAAAAAGAGCAGACTCCTGCAAATGATTCAGGAGTTGATCCCCACCTGTCCGCTGAACAGCGATCACTAGACCTGCTTGAAAATCCTGAAACAGCCGCTCAAACGCTGTTGAAGTATAAGATTGACCATTCAACACATGGGCTTCCAGCCATTTCGACTGCTGATTGACTTTCTCCGCCTGCCGCAGGGAGACCTCCTGCTGAATTTCTGCCGCAACAGAACGAATCGCTGTAATGGTTTCGTCTTTATCAGCTGGTTTGACAAGGTATTGTTTGACCCCTTCCTGCATGGCTTGCTTGGCATAATCAAATGTATCGTAGGCTGTCAGCATAATAAATTTAGTATAAGGGCAGCTTGCTTTGATCTGTTTGATCGCTGTGAGTCCATCCATGCCAGGCATCTGAATATCCATGAGCACAAGGTCAATTGGCTTAGACCGCGCCAATTCCACCGCCTTTTTTCCATTCGCAGCTTCCCCTGCAATATGACAGTCTGGCAGCCATTCGGTCATGAACTTACGCATCGCCATTCGTTCAATTTTTTCATCATCCACAATCAGCACGTTCAGCATGCTCGTTCCTCCTTGATTGGTATTGTCAATTGAATGGTGGTCCCTTCGTTTGGCTTTGAATCAATTTGAAGGGCATCCTGCACTCCGTAAAACAAACGCAGCCTCGACATCACATTTCGAAGACCAATTCCTGTCGAGTGACCTTTACTACGTGTGTCTGAATGATCTTCTTCCTCTTGCGATAGCAATCTCTTTTTCTCTTGATCACTGATGCCAAGTCCATTATCCCGAATCCGAATCATGACAAAGCCATCATCTCGATCAATAGAGAGCTCTACAAGCCCCCCTTCCTCTTTTGGTTCTACCCCATGAATAAAGGCATTTTCGACAAGCGGCTGCAATGTAAGGCTCGGAATGTGAACAGATAGACACGACTCATCTATGGCCGTTTTGCATGTAATACGATCGGAAAATCTTGTTTCTTGTATATGAAAATATTCTTTTACCACTTTCACTTCTTGTTCTAACGTAACAGATGCGCTGAGAGGAGATAGCGAATACCGCATCAGCGTAGAAACGGATTGTATCAATCTCGATGTCGCATCAGCTGATTCTAAGTACGCCATACGTGAAACGATGTTTAATGTATTAAATAAAAAATGTGGATTCATTTGGTTTTGTAGTGTTTTCAGCTTCATGTCTTTAATTTTCTGATCTAAAGCAGCCTTTTGTTTCATCTCTTCAATCATGACCTTCATCTCTCGCCGCATTCGCTCAAAGGCATGATTTAACACAGAGATTTCGTCCTTTGATGACACATGCAAATTCGGACCATCAAAATTCCCTTCTGATACTTCTTTGGCACTTCGAGACAGATGAACGATCGGTCTTGAGATTCCACCCGCAATGATATAGGCCATCCATAAAGCGATGCCTATCGATAATGTAAACAGACATAGAGTAAAAAGCGCATACGTTTGATGTCTTTTTTGAAGGGATTGGTAGAGTACTTGATACTCAGATAATTCATCATCCAAAAGAGTCATTGTCTGCTCTTGTATATAAGAGGACACGGTTCTTACTTCCTTCACACTTGCAGCATATTCTTTGATTTTCCCTTCTTTGACATGATTCATTGTGGCATCACTTTCGTTTATGAGCGTCCGCATCATATATTGATATTTTTCAATGGACGGGATGGCGGCATGAAGCCCAGCATCTTTGAGTAATGCTTGATCATATGATGTCATTTTCCGTTTTGATTTAGCATAGCCCTTGGCAAACGCCTGATCCTTTTCGATGGCAAAGGCGTTGACCTTTTCATACATCGTTTTTGCCTCTGTCGAAATATCATTCAGCAGGAGAAAGGAACGAAAGCTCTTGCTATATTCTGATGTGATTTTTGAACTGCTCCAATACACAAAAAAAGCGGCCACATTACCAAGGAGCACAAGAATTAAAAATGCCAATAATAATTTACTTCGTATTTTTCTCATGGCTGAACCCCCTGTGGTCTTTCTGTTTGATGAAGGGGCAGGTCTCCTCGCCGAATCACACTCGTCCCTGTGTACTGAAGCGGTTCTTGTTTATCCCCTTGTTGCAAACGAACAAGAGATTCAACCGCTTGATAGCCCATTTCATAAGGGTGCTGTACAACCACTGCATCAATTTTCCCATCATCCAGCGCTTGAATCGTATCAGGCAGAGTATCAAATGCGAGCACATAAACATCTTTAGATGAATGATATTGCTCTGTTGCTTGAATAATGCCGACACCGTCTAATGCACTTGTTCCATAAAATGCGGTGAGCTGCGTATGATCATTTAACAATTTATACGCAGCACCGGAAGCACCTGATTTCGTAATCGCCGACTCTTCTATTCCAGCAATATGAATGCGTTTCTCACCAGAAACGGCATCTCGAAACCCCTTCACGCGAAGCTTCTGGTGAATCGCATCAAGCCGTCCCGTCACAATGCCCACATACTGTTCGCCTTTTGTATCGGCGATGAGTGCCTGTCCGGCGATAAAGCCAGAATAATAGTTATCTGTTCCGACATACACTTGACGTTTGCTCCCCTCTGCATCGGTATCGACTGTGACGACATCTATACCTTTCTCTCTTGCTTTTTGAAAGAGCGGTTTGTATCTCTTTGCATCAAGCCCTTGCGTCATAATGCCATCCACATGACCAGCAATCGCCATATCAATGGTTTTCAGGTGATCATCCAAATCAGCTTGCTTTGGACCTAGGTATTCAAGATACACCCGATGAACTTCCGCCGCATCAGCAGCTCCCTTTTGCACCAATTGCCAATATTCATTATCAAGTTCCTCCGGTACAAGAACAAAGTGATATTGATAAGTTGATACCGTCTCGTCGGAAGCGCTTTCAATTTTAACTAAATCTTGACCTAATATAGATAAAAAAAGAACAGATACGACACAAAATGTGAGAAATGCGCCCATTCCGAACAACTTCGACCATTTCATTCACATTCTCCTCCTTCCATTGTTGCCGCATAAAAAAAGAGTTGCTTATAAAAGCATACTCTCTCGACCTCTATAATTCCTTTGTCATAAATAAACTGTTCGGATCTTCTTGGTATGAACCAAAAGGCGGACAATATTGAAATCCAAAGCTTTCATATAATTTTCTTGCCGGTTCAAAGAAAGCAATCGCACCTGTTTCAAGGCTGACTCTTTTATACCCCCGCCGCTTCGCCTCTTGGAGAAGGTGGGTCAACAGATGCTTCGCCACGCCTTTTCGCATATGGGCTGCTGCCGTTCTCATCGATTTGAGTTCACCATGTTCACTTGATAGCTCCTTGATGGCTCCGCAGCCAAGAAGCACCTCTCCATCCCTTGCACTCCACACTGTGACATCATGTTTTTTCAGATCGTCTAACGGAAGGGCATGAATGCTTTCTGGCGGTGAATGTTTTTTCATCTCTTCTAAATGAGCTTTAATCAATTGTTCAATTTGACCATCTTTTAGTTCATCTTCTTGAATGTACATATCGACCTCTCCTTTATGCTCATTTTATGTGAAAAGAAGCGCCTTCCCATCTTTTATGTCAGATAAACGAACAAACAACCGGCAGTCATCCGCCGGTTGTTTATGTGAACTACATGATGGTGGAAGAAAGAACAGCTTGTAATTCTTCTGCTGTACTGCTTTCAAGCTGGCTGCCGACACCTACTGCCACGGCTCCTGCTTCAAGCCACTTTGGCACATCGACTGGATGAATGCCTCCTGTTGGGATGAACTCAATCTCTGGAAACGGGCCTTGCAAATTTTTCATATAGGACAAACCGAAGGCGCCGCTCGGAAAAAGCTTTAACACGCTGTATCCATTTGCTTTTGCCTGCATAATTTCACTCGGGGTCAAAACACCTGGAACGTAAAGTGTATCGTGAAAAGATAGGTGCTCTCCGATGACAGGAAGATATCCCGGGCTGACGATAAATTGAGAGCCGGCTTCAATGGCTGATTGTGCCTGCTCAAGTGTTGTAATCGTTCCGGCTCCGACAATCAAGTCGTGGTCATGCTGGTAAGATGCAATGATCCGCTCTGCTTTGGGCGTGGTATATGTCACTTCGATGGCCCGCACCCCTTTTTTCTTTAAACGAGCAATCATCTCTATCCCCTCTGCTTCACTACCTGCTCTGACCACCGCAATGAGTTTACAAGCTGCGAGCTTCTCTTTAACGCTCATACTTGCTGACTTTCCCATACCTCTCATCTCCCTTCATATCGTGTCGCCTTTGATATCGTTTGGCTTCTTTTATAAATGCCTGAAGCTCTTTTCGAGTCGGCAGTCCCTCGTGATCTCCTGGGGACATGACTGCAAGTGCTCCAATGGCATTGCCTCTTGCTACCGATTTTTCATATGATAAACCGTCCAGCAGACCGCTCATCACTCCCACTGCAAATCCATCACCAGCTCCGACTGTATCCACGACATGAGACACATGGAAACCATCCACTACACCTTGGCCGGATGCACTTTTGAAATAGGCTCCTTCCGCTCCCAGTTTAATGACCACAAGCTTGACGCCTTTTTGTAAATAAACATCCGCAATTGCTTCCGGATCATCACATCCCGTGAGTCTTTGACCTTCTGCAAGCCCTGGGAAAAACCAATCTACTTGAGCAGCCATCTGATTCACCGTATGAATCATGTCTTCTTCCTCTTCCCATAGTTGAAGTCTCAGGTTCGGGTCAAAGGAAATGGTTTTTCCTGCTTCTTTCATTTCTTTAAGGGCATGAAAAGAAAACGCTCTCATTTCACTAGACACAGCAGGCGGGATTCCGGTCATATGAAGATGTCCTGCCTGCTGAAAATAAGTGGACGGGAAATCGCTTGGGTTCAATGTACTCGCAGCAGAGTCTTTTCGGTAGTACGTCACATCAGGGTCTCCATCGATGACTTTTGATTTAAGCAATATCCCTGTTTTGGCTCCATCATTTGAACGGAGTACTGCCTTCGTATCGACCCCTTCTTTTTGAAGCTCTTCTAAAATAAATGTACCAAGTGAGTCCGCCCCGACCTTGCTCATCCAGCCAACGCTAAAGCCTAATCTTGCCAAGCCGACCGCAACATTACTCTCTGCACCAGCAAGTGCTTTTTGAAACGTATGCACTTGGTGAAGCTCGCCAATTTCTTTTGCATAAAACATCGCCATTGATTCCCCAAATGTGATCACATCCAATGCTTTCACTGATTTCTCCCCTTTCTTGGTACCGGTTTCAAAACAGTTGAAAAAGAGAGAGCATGCACGTATGTATACTCTTCTCTGCCTGACGTTTATAAAGATTTTCTCACAATGATTTCTCCATCAAGTTGAATGGTCTGGGGTGCACTCTTATCCCCTTCAAGACGCGTCTTGATTTTTTGCATCGCCGCTCTCCCCATCTCATGAGATGGCTGCGCCACCGTAGTGATGCCTGGCCCGATCAGCTTATACCATTCTGTATCATCAAATCCGGCAATGCCTATCTCCTCAGGAATCTTCACCCCAAGATCGACGAGTTCACTGATGAGCTTCAGCATGAGTAATCCATTGCCTGCTAAAATCGCTTTTTTCTGATGGTTTGATTGTAAAAAACGACAAATCTCATCTCGCATTTGTTCCTTTTGCTTTAAATTGATTTCTGCAATCATAGGTGTCTTATGTTGACTCATGGCCGTCTGTTCATAGGCTTCTTTTCGTTCTTCACGAGGACTAATCCCATCAACCGGCTCAGTAAAGAAAGCGATATGTTCGTAGCCTTTTTCAACCATTTGATGAAGTAGACGAGCCGTGATGTCACGGTTATTCGTTGTGACGGTATCGACCTTGAGTTCAGGTAACTTACGGTCAACAAGAACAATCGGTACACCATTTTGCTTAAAGTCTTGCAAAATGTCATTGTTTTGACCCGTCGTATTAATGATCAGCCCTTCAATATAATGCGCATGCAGCTTCAGAAGCATTTCTCGTTCTTTTTCTGGACGATTATCTGTGTTGCACACCATGATGCTGTATCCATATTCATCACAAATCTCTTCCACACCACGAAGTGTCGCAACAGAGAATGGGTTCGTAATATCAGCCACAATAAAACCAATGACCTTGCTCTTTCTTACTTTCAATCCTTGGGCAAGCTGACTCGGACGATAATGGAGCTCCTCAATGGCTTTTTTAATCTTTTTTACCTTTTCAGGAGAAATTTCATTTGTTCTGCCATTGATGTATCTGGATACCGTTGATTTTGAGACACCTGCATATGCTGCAACATCGTTAATGGTGACTTTCGTTTGCTTTTTCTCTTTCATACAAAAAACTCCCAAGATCGATCTTCTCATTTGTTTCGAAACCGATTTCAAATAAACTTAAAAAAAGCATACCACAAGTTGAGCTGTATCAGAAGATTTTTTTCATGAACATGAAGAAAAAAAGCTTTTATACAAATAAAGAAAGCGATTACAAATTAATGGTTGACGCCGCTCTCTTTTTCCTCTAGAATTTTCCTTGAAACCGATACCAAATAAAATAATCATATGTTTCAGATGGAAAGGGAGGCTTATCTCAAATGGAAAATCGTTATGCTGTACATCCTGAGCAGGTCAAGCGTTTTACAACAGAGGAACTTCGTCGTCATTTTCATATTCCGATACTTTTTGTCAGTGGTGAATTGAAGCTGTATTATTCGCATGAGGACCGTGTGGTGATTGGCGGTGTTATGCCGACATCAGAACCGATCAAGCTAGATGCCGGCGACTTTTTACGTACAGAATATTTCCTTGAAAGACGGGAAATTGGTATTGTAAATGTCGGCGGCCAAGGTACGGTTACAGTCGATGGTGAGTCATTTGTGCTGGAGCATAAAGATTTCTTATATATTGGACTTGGACACGAACATGTACAGTTTGCTAGTTCATCAGGTGAGCAGGCCAAATTTTATCTTGTGTCAGCCACCGCTCATAGAGCGTATCCGACACAAAAGGCTGCGATCGCTGAATTAACACCGAATCATTTAGGGGAAGCATCCGCCTCGAACGTACGGAATCTGTATCAGGTCATTCATGCAGACGGCATCCAAAGCTGCCAGCTTATGATGGGCATCACTCAGCTTGAAACCAATAACACATGGAACACGATGCCTGCTCATATACATGACCGGCGGATGGAAGTGTACTTATATCTTGATATAGAGGAAGACGCACGTGTCTTTCATTTTATGGGGGAGCCATCTGAAACGAGACATCTCGTTGTAGCAAATGAAGAAGCCGTCATCTCACCTGCCTGGTCCATTCATTCAGGCTCAGGTACCGCAAATTATTCATTTATTTGGGCAATGGCGGGAGAAAACTATACGTTTAAAGATATGGACTTTGTCCCGATGGACCAGCTGAGGTAATGAGATGACGACGACATCATTCGTAGCGTCCCTCTTTTCCCTCGAAGGCAAAACAGCTCTTGTCACAGGTCCTGGAACTGGTATTGGGCAAGGGATTGCCGTAGCGCTTGCCCGTTCAGGTGCAGATATCATCGGCACCTACCACCATACGCCGCTTGATGAAACAAAAGAACTTGTCGAACAGACCGGCAGATCATTTCATGCGATTCAAGTAGACTTTTCAGATCCTCAGTCCGCAAAGCGGGATATTGATGCCCTTTTAAAGCAGCATTCAATAGATATTTTGATCAATAATGCTGGGACCATTAAAAGAGAAGAGGCCGCTCAATATTCAGAGGAAAACTGGCATACTGTGATGGATGTGAATATCAACAGTCTCTTTTTCCTCACGCAAAAGGTCGGACAGCAGATGCTGAAAAAAGGGCAAGGGAAAATTGTCAATATCGCTTCCCTTCTATCATTTCAAGGCGGTGTCTTTGTTCCCGCTTATACAGCAAGTAAGCATGCTGTCGCAGGTTTGACGAAAGCTTTTGCAAATGAATGGGCAAGTCAGCATATTCAGGTCAATGCGATCGCACCTGGTTATATTGCAACCAATAACACGCAAGCCATTCGTGACGACGCGAACCGAAATGAAGAGATTCTGAAACGAATCCCAGCTGGACGCTGGGGACGGCCTGAAGATCTAGCAGGTGCCGCCGTCTTTCTCAGCTCCCCTGCCTCTGATTATATGAACGGTCATATTTTAGCCGTAGATGGCGGCTGGCTGGCGAGATAAACATGTGAAGAGAATTCCTATTTTAGGGGATTCTCTTTTTTCTATTTGCATAATTCTTCTCCTTCCGAGTCACTCTATAAAAAAAGACATGAGGGTGAGGTATTATGAAAAGTCGTATTGAACAAGATATAGAGTCCGTCATTCAGCGTGTCAAAAGCTTTGCCGGCAAAAGTGATGATATCGTGTTCCACTCTTTTTCATTTGGTCCTTCCGCTGTCTCTGCATGTCTCGTGTACGTTGAAGGACTCACAGAATTTGAGATGCTTTCCAAACAAATCATTTCACCTATGCAAAAGGAACTGACCATTACCGAGGTCGACCACACCACACTTTCTTCCCTTTCTAAAACGTTCTTTGGCATTCAAAATGATGTGCTGGAAGATATGAACCTTGCCATCGAGCAGTTATACAGCGGCAGGGCTATTTTATTTGTGGATAGGGCCACTCAAGCGCTTGCGCTCCATACGAATCTTTTTCAATTTAGAGAAGTAGAGGAGCCGCAATCAGAAGTCCTTGTAAGAGGACCCCGGATTGGATTTATTGAAAATCTTGAAAAAAACACGGCATTGCTTCGTGAAAGAGCAAACGATCCGAATCTTGTCATTCAAAAGGTGAACATAGGTACTCGTAACAAGAAATCTGCTGCTCTTGTGTATGTTCGTGATATCGCAGACCCCAAACTAGTAGATGATGTATTCTCTCGTATGAAGCAAATCAAAATGGATGATATTCCTGAGAGCGGCTACATAGAACAGCTGATTGAAGACAGTCATATCTCTATTTTCCCGCAGATTCAAAATACAGAACGTCCTGATCGGGTGATTGCCTCTGTGCTCGAAGGAAAGGTGTCTATTTTGCTCGATGGGACGCCCTTTGCCCTCATTATGCCGATGACTCTCACTGCCTTGATGCAATCACCGGAGGATTATTATCAAAGATGGACAAGTGCGACTCTTTTGCGTTTGCTCCGTTATATTGCCGTGCTTTTGACGATCTTTTTACCGGGACTCTATATCGCCCTTGTTTCCTATCATCCTGGTTTATTACCAACACGAATGGCACTGACCATCGCAGGCAGCCGGCAAAATGTGCCCTTTCCTCCTGTAGTGGAAGCCATTTTGATGTCGTTTACGATTGAACTGCTGCGGGAAGCTGGACTTCGTCTTCCTAGGGCGATTGGGCAGACGATCGGACTGATTGGCGGCGTCATTATTGGACAGGCGGCTGTCCAAGCCAATATTGTCAGTGCTTTAATGGTGATTATTGTGTCTCTGACGGCACTAGCCGATTTTACTGCTCCATCATATGATTTCAGCTTTCCCTTACGCATCCTGCGGTTTATGGCGATCTTCAGTTCAGCCATGTTTGGATTATACGGCCTCATCATGTGTTATTTATTTGTACTTTGTCACTTGATGCAGCTAAAGACCTTTGGTTTTGACTATTTCACACCTGTTTTGTCTTCACCGTTTTCAGATTTAAAAGATACGTACGTTCGTTTACCAATAGGGCTATTTAAATCGAGACCGAAAACAGCCAAGACAAAAAATCTCAAAAGACAAGGAGAGTAAACGATGTACAGAGCTGAGAAGCTATCATTGTTACAAGTCACCATTCTGTGCAGTTCTACAATGATAGGCGCTGGAATTTTAACCATTCCTCGCAGTTCTGCCAATTCAGGATTCCCTGATGGCTGGATCATTGTATTAATACAGGGAGTCATCTTTGCTTTCGTTGCTTTTTTGCTAGGTTGGATTGCGGAGAAGAATGCACCGGATACCATTTTTGAATCGAATACAAAAGGAGCCGGTGCCTTCTTTGGTACGATCTTTAACCTAATGCTGATCGGTTATTTACTAGCCATTGTTGGCTTTGAGGCGCGTGTACTGGGGGAAGTGGTTCAATTTTTCCTGTTGCAATCGACCCCGATGACAGTGATTGTGATGATTTTTTTACTGGTGGCGATCTATCATTTAAAAAGCGGCATTTTTCCGGTAGTGAAAATGGTGACATATATTTATCCGATGACCATGATCATTTACATTGGGCTCATGCTGTTTAGTTTGAAAATATTTGATTTTGATTACTTACGCCCGGTAATGGCTCACGGGTTTAAAGATTTTAGTAATTTGTTCTCTCAAACATTTATTCAATTTACAGGCTTTGAAGTCATTTTGTTTGTCGTACCGCTTATCTATAAAGACAAATGGTCAAAAGCGAAATGGGCCGCAGCGATCGGTGTAGGGATCACCACACTTATTTACTCCCTCACGCTCTTTATTGTGATTGGTTCCATGACGGTTGGAGAAACGAAATCACTCACCTGGCCCACTGTCTCACTCATTCAAGCGCTAGAACTAGAAGGGGTCTTCATTGAACGCTTTGATATTTTCTTACTGACGATCTGGACGTGCCAGCAGTTTATTTGTATGCTTGGCTTTTTCCAATTTGCTATTAAAGGCTGTCAAACGGTGTTTAAGACAACCAATTTAACGAGACTGCTATGGTTGCTGTTTTTGCTGACCTCAGCTCTCTCTCTTTTTCCGAGAAATATCAATGAAGTCTTTTACTACTCGACTTTACTCGGCTATGCATTATTCGCTGTTTTAGCGATTCCTTTTATAACAGCTGTTCTGCTCATGATACGTAAAAAATGGGGAGGTCGATCTGCATGAAAGTGCGGCGTTTATGGCTCACCTTTCTGTCTTGCTGTCTTTTGCTTTTATCGACAGGTTGCTGGGACTTAAAAGATATTGAGAAATTATCGTTTGTGCGCGGTGTTGGCATTGACGAGGAAGATGATAACGGAGTCAAACTCACCTATCAAAACCTTGTCCCTAAAATGGGCGGAACACAAGAAGCAGATTCCCCTGGCTATGTGAATGTCGTCTCAAAGGGGAAAAATGTACTGGAAGCAGTCAGCAATGTCGCTTTGAAGGACCCGCCGATTTACAGTGATCACCTTAAAATCTTTTTGTTTGGCAAAGATCAAGCTGAACATCATGATATTCAAGGGACACTCAACCACTTTATACGAGATGATGAGGTTCGAAGAAGCAGCTACCTCTTAGTGTCACGCCATGAGGCTTCAAAAGTCATCAATCAAAAATTAAAATCACAACAGAGGGTTCCAGTCGAGCATATTTTTGAAACATCAAAAAACCGGAGCTTTAACGGGAAGATTTTACTGCCAACACGTATTGGCCGAGCGTCGGATTACTTTCAGATGGGTACAAGCTTTCTTGTCCAAAGTGTGGATGTCGTAAACGGAGAACTCACCTATGATGGTGCAGGCATTATCCATGGGAAAACGCGAAAACTGATAGGATTCATACCAGCAAAGGATGTCCAATCTTTAAACTGGGTCATGAATCGCATCTCAGGCGGAGTCGTACCCGCCACCTACAAAGGCTTTCCGATTACGTATGAAATCAAGAAAGCAAAGTCCAAGATTGAACCCTATCTGAAGAACGGAAAGATTTCCTTTAAAATTAGTGTACAAACAAACGGGAAACTATCAGAAGATCAATATCCCCCTGAAAACTCATACGATGAGCAATACATCAAACGATTTGAGCGCATTTTTGAACGCAAAATCAAAGAGCGCATTCAAAAAGCTGTCAATCACATGCAAAAAGATGTGGGCGTTGACCCGATCTTTTTAAACCGGCAGGTGCGCATCAAGTATCCAGACTTTTGGGATCAGCACCGCAACGAATGGGATACACTATTTCAAGAAGTAGACATTGCATATGACGTAAAAGTGAGCATTTTGAACTTTGGTGCAGAAGGCGCAACGAAAAGCTTTAAATGGTAGCACAAAAGGCGGTCATCCGCCTTAGATGGTTGACAAAGGACTAAAATGAACTTTGTTTTAGCCCTTTGTCTTCTTTTCAGCGTGATAGAAAACCTTTGCAGTCTAGGAAGGACGAGTACCGGAGCAGAGCGAATGAAGGATTCGCGAGCACCGGCGCACAGGACTGACAAAGTATGCGAGGGTTTTCCTACACGCTGAGGTGGATTACCCGGAGGGGGAACCGCCTTTTTTACGTGCAACGATCAAAAGCTGATAGAGCGTCACTTGATCAGATAATGCTTTTGTTTGAAAGCCAAGTGACTCTCCTACTCTCGCCACTTCGTCAAAAAACAATTGAACGTTTTGATCAATTGGCACATTGATGGGCTGTTCAATCACGCGATGAAACAAATGGTCTGGAAAGAGCGCCCGCATTGTGTTTGGTGTGAAAAATCTCATATGTGTTCGATCTAAAATCCCCACATCTTGATACGTAAAATCACCTGTCATTAAAGGCAGCAGTACTTCCGCATGCATTATATTAGGTAAGCAGCAAATGATCACGCCACCTGGTTTTAAAGACGCATGCGCTTGAGCAATCATCTGCCATGGATCTGACACATGCTCTAACACATCAGAAAAGATCACAGCATCAAAAAAAGCTTCTTTCTCTGACCAAGGATACGCTTCCGCTTTTGTCTCAATCACTTCTTTGTAATACGCCTTTGCCATCTCTGCTTTTAATGCATCCGCCTCTACTCCGTACATGTCAACGGACTGCCGGTTGATCAGTTCAAGCCCTGTCGCCCCAGCACCACAGCCAACATCCAGCACACATCCGGCATCCTCAGGGAGCAGTGCTGCAAAATATGGATGGGGCGTTATCAAGTTTAAATCAATGCCCCATTTATCTAAAAAACGAAGCCTGTTCTCCGCAAACAACGTAGAGATGTTCGTTTCTTCATTGGCATTGAAGGTAGCATGACCGTGATGATGCACAAAAGAATCATGGACGATTTGCAGTTGGTACCCCTTCAGCAATGAGCGCAGACAAAGGTCATCATCCTCAAATGATCCATATACAAACCGCTCATCAAATAACCCTACATCCTCGATCAGCTCTCTTTTGACCAGCAAACAAAAACCAACAAGTCTATGCACATATGTTCTTTGACCTTTTTTCGAAGCCGTATATGCCTTCGCAAAGGCAGGAAGCTCCTTCACATCTGTGTAAGATGGCTGAACGAGCTGAGGACCACTTACATAATTGGAGACAGGCCCTACCATGCCAATACGCTCTGATGCAAAAAGGGCTTCTCTTAAAGGCAACAGCCAGTTTTCGGTCACAATCGTGTCGTTATTTAAAAAAAGAAGACTATCTCCTGTTGCCTTTTTCGCCCCTTGGTTACAGCCCTTGGCAAAGCCTTGATTCTTCTCGTTGTCAATCAACACGACATCTTCCAGTTGTCTCACATATTCCTTTGTTCCGTCTGATGAAGCATTATCCACGATAATGAGTTCATATTCATCACGCCGAGTATGCTCCTTGATACTGTCGATACATTTTTTCGTTAGGTGCAGTTCATTGTACGTCAGCATCACAATGCTCGTTTTCCCTTTCATCTCATTTCCACCTTTCGCCCGCCTGTTCCATATGTATGTCATAGGCAGCACGTTCAGAAGATGAGTGATTGTCCTTTCTTGATTAAACGTTTGTTTAACAAAGGGCTAAAATGAATTTTTTAACCCTTTGTCTTCTTTTCAGCGTGATAGAAAACCTTTGCAGTCTAGGAAGGACGAGCATCGGCGCGGAGCGAATGAGAGATTCGTGAGCACCGACACACAGGACTGACACCGAATGCGAGGGTTTGTCTACACGCTGAGACCAGCTGCCTCATGCAGCTGGTCTTTTTTCATACCGTTTCCCCTTCGTCATTCACGACGGCACGGTTTCTCTTTTTTAAATCTTCTTCAATCTCTTCAAGACTTTTTCCTTTCGTTTCTGTGACTAAATATTTCACAAATAAGAAGGCACCTATGCCGATGGCTGCATAAATAAGGAAAAGGTTACTGATGCCAATTGCACTTAACAAGGTTGGGAATGTGAGCGAGATGATCAAATTCCCTGTATGCAGTAGGAAGGTCGATACCCCCGTACCGATTCCCCGGACATGTACTGGGAACAGCTCCGGCAGCATCACCCATACGACCGGGCCCCAGCTGACAGCAAAAATGACGATGAAAAGTCCTAAACATATAATTGTCGTCCACCCTGCAGCTGTTGATCCCTCGAAAAAACGATTGACCACTGCTAGAACAATCAAACTAAGAACCATCCCTACATTTCCAAATAGGAGTAACGCTTTCCGCCCGACACGATCAATGATTTTAATCGCAACAAACGTCATGACAACATTGACTGCACCAATTCCTACAGTTCCTAAAATGGCTGCTGAATCGCCAAAGCCGACACTTGTAAATGTTTTTGGTGCATAATAAATGATCGTATTTGTCCCAATAAACTGCTGTAAAAAGGCTAAACCGACACCAGCAATTAAAGCGGGGCGCACCCATGGTTCGAGTAATTCCTTAAGACCGCCTTTTTCTTCACTTTCTGCTTTTTGAATATCCGCAATTTCGTCTTCAACTTCTTGCTTACTTTGTCTAAGTTTTGACAATATTTCTTTCGCCCGGTCCGCCTGTCCTTGGACAAACAGCCAGCGAGGACTTTCTGGCATAAACAAAATACCACATAACAAGAGCACAGAAGGAACAACGGCAATTCCAAGCATCAGACGCCATGCCTCTGCATCCGCTAAAACGTAGTTCACAATATAGGCAAGAAGAATACCAAATGTGATCATGAGTTGGTTTAATGAGGAAAGTGCCCCTCTTGATTCCTTTGGCGCAAGTTCAGATAAATACAATGGAACAATCGTCGTCGAGCATCCGACAGCAAGTCCTAGCACGATTCGAAATAAGACCATGACCTCCGTATTCGGTGCAAGGGCTGTTCCAAATCCGCCGATAATAAATAAAATGGCTGCGGCGATTATCGCTTTTTTCCGTCCGAATTGATCTGTCAGTTTTCCAGAAAGAGAAGACCCGAGCATCGCCCCGATTAAAATCGAGCTGACCACAAGTCCCTCTGTAAATGCATTTAAACCTAAATCCTCTTTCATAAATAAGATAGCGCCAGAAATGACACCTGTATCATAACCATATAAGGCGCCTCCAAGTGCGCCGAAGAAATAAAGCCACCCATTCCGATTTTTCATGATCATAACCCCTCTTTTATCTATGTAATGACTGGATGTTTCTCTATGAAAAATCATTTTCCTCACTTCCTGTCATTTCAAACATTTCGATGTTTTATGACAAATATATTTCATTTGCGTATCATTGAAACTTTTTTAGATAAGGAAACGTCAATTAAGCGTTAGTGAAAAAAATGTCGCACTATATCCCGTTTTAAGGTATATTTGTTTTAGTTTGTAAGCATGAAGAAGGACATCTTTACTATAAAATCATAGCGAGGGTTTAAAATATATGGATCAAACAAGAAGTAAACGCAAAGGCAAAAAGCGTTTAAAACCATGGGTGAAAGTCACTCTTTTTATTTTTGGTATTCTTTTACTGACAACCGCTTCTGTCACCGGCTATGCCTACTATAAAGTGACAACAGCTGCGAAAAAAGCACAAGTCTCTCTAGACCGCGGTGCACAATCTGTCAAACGGATTGAAGCATTTGATCCTGGGAAAGACAGCTTTTCTGTCTTGCTACTTGGCATTGACAGCAGACCAGGCGAAACCGTCAAACAAGCACGAAGCGATGCAATGGTATTAGCGACAGTAAATCGTACGAATAAAACCGTGAAATTATTAAGTATTCCAAGGGACTCATATGTTAATATTCCAGGTCATGGTTATGACAAAATCACACATGCACACGCATTTGGTGATGCAGACCTCACGGTGAGTACAGTTGAGAATTTACTAGATATCCCTGTCGACTTTGTGATTGAAAGTAATTTCAAAGCATTTAAGGAAATTGTGAACGAATTAAACGGTGTTTCCGTTAACATTAAAGATGAATATGTTGTGAAACAGATTCTTAAAGATACAAAGGGCAAAGTTCAGCTGCAAACGGGTACTCACACACTAGATGGTAATCAAGCTCTCGCTTATGTGAGAACAAGAAAAGCAGACAGTGATCTCATGCGCGGACAGCGTCAAATGGAAGTTTTAAAAGCCATTTTCGATAAATCAAAATCAGTAACGTCCATTCCGTCTTATGACAATATCATAGATACTCTAGGTGATAACGTCTCAACTAACCTGTCAATGAAAGAACTAGTCGGTCTTTTCCCACTACTCACTTCACTGAAATCTGTTGATACGATTCAACTAAAAGGATCTGATTACCAGCCAAATGGCGTTTATTATTACCAATTGGATCAAAACCAACTGAACGAAGTCAAAACGGAATTGAAGAAACAGCTTGAATTATCATAAAAACAGAAAGCGTCCTTTTGGGCGCTTTCAGATTGTTGACAAAGGGCTAAAATGAACTTGATTTTAGCCCTTTGTCTTCTTTTCAGCGTGATAGAAAACCTTTGCAGTCTAGGAAGAACGAGTACTGGCGCGGAGCGAATTTGACATTCGTGAGCACCAGCACGCAGGACTGACAAAGAATGCGAGGGTTTGTCTACACGCTGGAAGCGTCCTTTTGGGCGCTTTTTCTTATATCCTTGATCAATTGACCATTTTTGTTTAGCCTTAAAGAGAGGAATCCACGATCCGACTCTTTCATGAGAATGAAGGAAATCGTACATACTTTGAAGAGGCTATTGCATGAATGAAGGAGGATATAACAGCAATGAAAAAAATGATTGCGATTGATTTAGACGGTACACTCTTAAATACAAAAAGTGAAATATCCGCTCAAAACCGGCAAGCATTGATTCGTGCGAAAGAAGCTGGATATATTGTGACCATTTGTACAGGGCGTGCGACTTTTGATGTAAAAGAGCTTCTTGGGGATTTGGACATTCCCATTATTGCGGCAAACGGAGGAACTGTCCATACAGAAGGGTACAAGCTCTTCAGCAGAATCACCCTTGATCAAGAAGCTGGAAGACGTGCTGCAAAGGAATTGGTGGAACGGAACATTTATTTCGAGGTCTATACAGACGATGCCCTCCTTTCCCCATTTGATGGAAAAGAAAAGCTCAAAGCTGAATTTGATATGATCAAAAGCGCCAATCCTAACGAGGATGTAGCTGATTTATGGGAAGGGGCGATGACTCAATTTAAACAGTTTGGCATCAAACCTGTCGATGACATCCGTCAAATTTTTGAGTCGAATGAACCAACTTATAAATTACTATGCTTCTCATTTGATATGAATAAGCTGCAAGAAGCACGAGATCTTCTTTCTAAGATGCCTGAGCTCTCATTGACCTCATCTGGAGAACATATCATTGAGGTACTGCCAAAAGAGTCAGGCAAAGGACATGCCCTCAAGAAACTTGCAGCCCATTATGGCGTAGACCGATCCAATATTTATGCGATCGGTGATAGCCCTAATGATCTATCCATGTTCGATGAAGCAGGACACAGGATAGCGATGGGGAATGCGGTGGATGTCATTAAAGAAAAAAGCACCTATATCACAAAAGGCAACCATGAAGATGGCGTCGCCTATTTTATTGATCTGCTTTTGCAGAATCAATTTCAAGAAAAAAAGACGCTTGTCTGATCAGCGCCTAGTGAGAAGTCGAGAAGTCCGATCCGAGCATTGATCGGGCTTTTTCTTTATTTTTTGATTCTAACAGCCGTCTCATATTTATCCTTCCAATACGTACTTGTTTTCATATTGGTAATGACAACGCCATTTGAAACCGTCACATGAATGACTTGATTTGAACCAGCATAAATGGCTGGCATCAACGAAGTCCCTTTAAAAAAGACAAGATCTCCCGGCTTTAGTTCCGATCGTTTCACAGGTGTACCTGCTTTAACTTGACCCGGCGCATAGCGAGGCATCTCAATTCCAAGCACTGCTTGATAGATATACTGCGTGAATCCTGCTGTATCAAAGCCTTGCTTTGGGCTCGCGCCACCTTTTACATAAGGTACTTCTCCAATATACGTAGCGGCTTTTGATACGACTGGGTCTTCTTTCGCTAGTTTCAGCTCAGTTAATCGTTTCGCACCTGTCCATTTCTCACGCCAATACGATTCAGACAAATAAGAAATCGTCACACTTTCCGAACGGCTCGCATGAATAAAGCGGTCTCCTCCGATGTACATGCCTACATGTGAAATTCCTTTTTTATACGTGTTACTAAAAAAAACAAAATCTCCAGGGCGAATATCGTCTCGTGCCACTTTCTCTCCAACCATCCATTGCTGCTCAGCACTTCTTGGCAAATAAATCCCAAGTGATTTTTCAAATAAATATTGTAAAAAACCTGAACAATCGAATCCTACTTTTGGATCTGATGCCCCGAATACATAAGGGATTCCTAAATATTTCATCGCATCTTTCACCAGTTGATCATCCGACATCTCTTGGGAGACAGGCAGCCGTTTGACCGCATAGAACCGATCGGTCCAATATTTGCTTTTGCTGACATCTGTTTTCACCACCCCTTGACTGAGTGTGATGTGGATCACTTGATCATTTCCAGCGTACAAAGCAACGTGTGTCGGGATGTCTTTTGTTTCTTCAAGACTGCGAAAATAGACAAGGTCTCCGGGCTTCGCTTTTTCCCATGATACATTTTCACCGATTTGGTATTGATCGATCACCTTTCGCGGCAAATCAAATGCACCTGTTGTTTTGTATACATATTGTATAAAACCAGACGCATCAAAGCCCGTTTTCGGATCGATTCCTCCTTTATGATAAGGCGTACCTATCAGCGTTTCCGCTTGTTTTAAAGGAGATGTTGTTTGAGCAGACACCTCTGTTTGAGACATAAGCATGAGTCCTACAATGGCACATCCTCCAAGCAGTATTCCTTTCCATTTCATCCTCTCTTCCTCCTTTCTTTTATAGTTTCGACATGACCCCTTTCATTTTACACCTTTTTCCGTCAAAAAAGAGCACGCCTCGCGTGCTCTTTTCATCATCATTTCTTTATTTACTCGCTTCCGCTTTTGACTGCTTTTGCTGTTCAATTTTCTGCATTTCAACCGAGATCTTTTGTTTCTCATGATCTGTGAGGCTGTCACTAAATTTAAAAGCAGACATAAAGACAAAGACTAAAATTAACGCAACAAACGGCCAGCTTGCTTTAAGGAATTTCATTTTTTATCCTTCCCCTCGTTTTCTTTTAATGTTTGAACTTTATCAGAATGATCGACTTCAAAGAAAATATGTCCGTCTTTTTCTTTCCAATCCGCATTCGTGCCATTTGTCAGCATACGGATAATCGATTTTGATTCAAGAGATCCTGCTTTGACTGGAGCAGGTGTCGCTTCTTTGATGTACATTGGAACCACTTCAAATGTCGCTTTTCCATCTTCATTCAGATGATACTGAACAATGGCAGAATCACGTGTTCTTGACCAGCCTTGGTCAAAAATAAAGTTCCCCAAGCTATAGAAGATCGCTGTTCCGTTATAGACTTCCATCGGCTCAAGAACGTGCGGGTGTGCACCGATAATGATATCAGCACCTGCCTTTGACATCGCTCTTGCCAGCTCTCTTTGTCTGTCGTTTACTTCATTGTTATATTCCTGTCCCCAGTGCGCATGAACAACAACGATATCTGCCTTTTCAGCAGCTTGTGAAATCATCGGAATAAAGATAGATGGATCAGCTGGTAGAATACCTGCCTTGCGATTTGTTGCTTTAAAATCTTTTCCATAGACATCTGTAAAACCAAGGGTAGCGATTTTAACGCCATTCACTTCTTTGTATGAAATGTTCTGCTTCGCATCATTGACGTTGCGCCCTGCCCCTGTATAATCCATGTCAGCTTTTTCAAAGGCATCAATCGTGTTATTTAAGCCTTTTTCACCGTAGTCTGCTGCATGGTTATTCGCAAAGTTTAGTACAGAGAAATTCAAATCCTTTAACGCTTGTACAGAATCTTCATCTGTTTTCAAATGAATATTCTTTTGTGCTGCCTGTTCCTTATCTGAAGCCACTGGATGCTCAAAATTCCCAGTTACATAATCTGATACATCAAAATACGGCTTCGCATAGCGGAACAGGTGCTGCTTTCCATAGCGGACTGTTACTTTCTCTACATTTCTTCCAAACATAATATCTCCGACAAACGAAGCGGTCAGGATGTTTTCTGGATTCTTTTCTACAGTTGGTACTTGTGCTTTCCCGATAAATGTAAATAGAAATGTACAAGCAATGACAATCGGTAAAGCAATCAGTACGTGTTTATTCGTCTTTTTCTTTTGGTTCTTTGTGATTTTCAGCAGCTTTTCCTGAAAGCTCAATTTTTTATTCATCATTGGACACACCTTATCTTAAAATAGATAGTAAACATACATGATGGCAAATGTTGCACCACTTAGAAGTAATGTGCTTCCAAGGGTAATCGTAAGACCTTGCTTTTGAATTGTATTCGCAATCAATCCAGGCACGATGATTCCGATTCCGCGGAATTCTGCTATTTCAAACGGAACCACTGGATAGAAGAAATCAAATATGAGCTTTAAGGCAATCCCTGTAATCAGCATCGCCGCAAACTTTCTGCGTCCGTACAAAATCATAAATTTCGATAGACCAAAACGAACGATCACATATGTCAGCAAGCTGACAGATAAAACAACTAAAATGAAGACTGGCTGGTTAAAGACGAGCGCCAGATAACCTGGAACAACCAACCCAGCTGGTACGATTCCTGTTTTTTCTGCAAAAATTAAACTGAGTAGAACACCTAAAATTAACGAGATATAAAGATCTGATCCGAACATTTTCTATATTTCCTCCTAGCTGACAAGCTGCTTAATTTTGTATTCTTGAATTTTTTCGATTAAAGGTTCAGCGGCGCCGTGAATATTGCCGACTCCATAAACCACTCGATTATGAAGCTTTTTCTCAAGCATGTTCATAATTTGTTCTGTAGATTGATATTCAAGGTTGTGTAAGTGGTCAGCCGGAATTTTTCCATCCTCAAATGCCTTCACAATTGGATCTGTCGTTTCACCAATTAAGACAAGATCACTTGCTTCAATATAAGGAAGTACATCCTCCGCAAACTGGATCGTTCTATCTACGCGATCCGCACGACAGTTCATGATAATAATCGGTTCATCTGTTGGATACCCAATTTCCTTCACACGCTTCCAAATGTTCAATGTAGATGCTGCGTCATTAGCCGCAAATCCATTTACAAAATGTCCAGGTGTTTTTGCATCCATTAATGGAAGAATTCTCATCGCTCCTGGATCAGGCGGCGCATTTAACATGCCTCTGAATGCCGTATCTTCATCAATTCCCAATGCTTGTGCAACACCAAGTGCAAGTGAAGCATTATCCGGGAACACCATATACTCAAATTTCCGTAAATACTCATCGGTAATCTTGGAATTATCTGCAACAATCACTTCAGTATTGCGTTTTTTCGCAATCTCTTTAAAGAAATCTGTATATTCACTATCCGTAATAACCAAGTGCCCATTGTAAGGAATTGTCGCTGTAAAGGCTTCAGCTATTTCATCAAGAGTTGGCCCCATCACATCCATATGATCTTCAAGAACGTTTACGATCACGCCAATATTCGCTTGAAGCAGCTCTTCCTGAAAGATAATTTGGTAATCTGGATTCACCGCCATACATTCACTGACGATGGCATTTGCTCCTCTTTCAACTGTTTCTCTCATAACTTCTTTCTGCTCTCCGATATTTGGTCCTTGCGGTTTCCTTTTAATCGGTTTCTCTTCTGGCGTATCCCAATAAATCATTCTTGCATCCGTTCCTGTTGTTTTGCCGACAGTTTTATAACCTGCCTCCATTAAGATACCGGTTGTCAATCTTGTAACGGTAGACTTTCCGCGTATACCATTAATATTGACGCGTACCGGCAGGGCATCGATATTTTTCTGATGACGCTTCTTTTCAATAAAGCCAATCCCTAACATGATGACACAGGCTATAACGATTAACCACATCGCTTATCTACATCTCCTTTTTTTATGAGTGTGATATGTAAATTCAATCAACAGTATATAGGTTCAGCATAAAATCACAATCGGTATTATGTAACATAATCTTTCACTTCCTCGTATGCCAAATTCCTCTAATCAGAAGGCGTATTTGCCTACCTCACGCTCAAATGAAAAGGCCAAAAGACGGACAAAATGACGGCTGAATTTCTGCTTCAAACAAGAGAAAGCGTTACCATCAAACAGTGAAAAATCTTTTGTCCTTTTCTCCCTAAATTTTTCGACAATTATTAAGATGTATTTTGAATCAATGTTTTAAAGTCCTTTCATCTCTACGAAATCAGTCATATCAGTGCTTTAAATGAATAGTGCGTGTTTTAGAATATTTTATATTTTTAAATGAACAGGTTAGAAAGTCATCCTCATTGGTCAGAACGCTATGTGTTGACCTATGACAAAGGTCACCTGTCAAAAAATCAAGTCATCTGCTTATTTCCAGGTCACAAAAAATTGGGATAAGATGTCAAATATTAATCATTTTGTTATAGCCTCTCTTTACGATATTCACTCCTTATGACCTAAACAATGAAACATTATTCATTTCTTTTTATCAAGATTCATCATTTCTTAACATTTTTAATGTGATTTTAGTTGAAAGTTGTCGGTGCATGTCATGCTTTCCCCAAAGATGACGCATAAAATCATCTTCTCGGCTTACACTATGGTTAAAAAATCTGTGAGAGGAGGCTAAAGATGCCAAATACGAATGAGCAAACACGCTTACACTTTTTATCAGGCGGTTTTGAGGAAAAGATTCGGATTCTGAAAAAAGCATTTCAACAAAGCGCTGATTTTGAATACCGGGAATTGATGGTGAATGAAACGAAATCAGTGCTGTTTTTTATTAAAACAAGAGTGGATGAAAGTAAATTAAACAACTTCATTATTGGCAACTTGCTTGGCCCTCCTGGAAAGCAGGACTATGCAAAATCTCTTAGTTCACTCGAAACAGGTGACTTGACGCTTATTGTCGACAGCATTATTGCCGGAAGTATTGCCTTCCTTGATGAAAAATCCGCACAGATCAAAATATTTGCTGTTGGGCAGCCGCCTCTGCGTTCCATTTCTGAACCTTCTTCTGAAAGTATTATTGCAGGCGCACATGATGGGTTTGTTGAGAGCTTAGATACCAATTTATATTTGCTGCGTTCACACTTAAATGATCGAAAACTTGCAATCCAGTATCATAAGGTCGGTACAAAATCTGAAACAAAGGTTGCGACGGTTTATATTTCTGATATTGCCAATCAAGAAAAGATAGATGAGGTTAACAAACGAATTTCTTCTATTAAAGTAGACACGCTGCTTAGCCCAGGTTCTATTGTAGAGGCGATTGAGGATGATTCGTATTCCATCTTCCCGCAGCTTATTGACACAGAACGACCTGACAAAGTGAGATCCGCCATTCTTGAAGGAAGAATTGTCGTCTTAATGGACGGCAGCCCAATGGCTATCATTCTGCCTATTACGTTCTTTAGTTTCTTTCAATCACCAGATGACTATAATAGCCGCTGGATTCCGGCTACATTTATTCGTATTCTTCGCTATGTTGCCTGTATCATCGCAGTGATTTTGCCTTCTTTTTATATTGCGGTCATTGGTTTTCATTATGAGGTGGTCCCGGATGAATTAGCGATTACGATGAAAAATTCCATCATCGGCATTCCTTTTCCGCCGTTAATTGAAGCAATGCTGATGGAAATTACGATTGAGCTCATACGAGAAGCAGGGGTGCGTCTGCCAAAGCCAATTGGTCAGACGATTGGGATTGTAGGCGGTTTGGTGATTGGAGACGCTGTGGTAAAAGCTGGACTCATTTCGAATGTCCTTGTCATTGTCGTTGCCGTGACAGCTGTTGCCTCCTTTGTCCTTCCATCTTTTGAAATGACGTCAACCATTCGTATGCTGCGTTTTCCCCTCATGTTTATGGCATCGATGTTTGGGTTTATTGGCATTTCATTCGGCCTGTCGATCGTATTGATGAATTTATGCCGCCTCGAATCACTAGGTGTCCCGTACTTATCACCAGTGGCTCCATTTAACTGGCAGGACTTAAAAGATACTGTGATCCGATTACCGATGTGGATGTACAAAAAGCGCCCTGTTTACTTAAATCCAAAAAAGAAAGAGCAAATTGAAAATTTGAGAGGATGGAAAAATAAAGATGAAAAATAAAATATCTCCACCTCAAGCTGTCTTTTTTGTCATTCAATCTCAAATTGGTGTCGGTATTTTAGCTCTCCCCCATTTGCTGATGAAAGACATGGGACACGATGGGTGGATGCCGATTATCTTAGCCTGTTTTTTCATCCAAATCATTAACACCATTTTTATTTACATCATTCAGAAGTATCCTGATACATCATTTTTCCAAGCCTTAATTGAAGTGTTCGGAAAATGGATCGGCCGGACTTTGGTGGCGCTTTATACGTTATACTTCGCCTCCGTCTGCATTGTTGTTTTATCCATTTTCACAAGAATTCTTGGCATTTGGGTGCTGCCGCTCACACCAAATTGGGTCATTAATCTATTACTGATGATCTCCATCATTTACATTGCAAAGGAGCAAATTACGGCCATTGTCAGGTTTAACTTCGTTTTGACACCCTTTTTGCTCATGCTATCTCTCATCATGCTCTATTCATTAAAAGGAACCAATATCGATTACCTCCTGCCTTTTTTTCAAACTGATTTTTCTCAATTTCAGCTCGGATTAAAGGATGTTGTACTCTCAATGAACGGGTTCGAGATGATCCTCATTATCTCTCCATTGATGAAAGGAACCATTAAACAACGATATAAAGTCATGACCATTGCCAATATATGCACGACGCTTTACTACCTATTTATTACATTGATTTGTTTTATGTTCTTCAGTCCGATTGAGCTTAAAATCATTCCCAACCCTGTTCTGTATCTGTTAAAAACCATTTCGTTCGGTGTGATTGAGCGGACGGATTTAATTTTTCTTAGTTTCTGGGTATTTGTCATTTTAGCTACTCTCAGTAATTACCTTTACTTTTGCGCTAATGGCGTGGCAAGTATTCTTAAGAAAAAAGAACACAAAAAATATGTGTTATATTTTGCCATTTTGATTTATGCGGCTAGCTGTTACCTTGCAACCGATAATTTTAGAATACAGCGCTTTAATGACTTTACCACCATCGCTCAATATTCATTTATTTACACACTCCCAATCTTTATGGCCATTATCATCTTTATCAAACATCGCAAAGGGAAGGTGAAATCACATGCGTCATAAGTACATACTGACGTTGCTTATGTGTCTTTCTCTCATATTCATGCCTGGCTGCTGGGATCAAAATTTATTAAAGAACATCTCTCTTGTGTTAACCTCCGCTGTTGATCAGGGAGAGGATGAAAATGCAAGATACTCGATTACTTATCGAAAGGTGCAGCAGTCTCAAAGTATGGAACAAGGAAATACAGGTAGCTTTTTAACCACTCTTCTCACAACGGAAGCACCTACTTTAAGAAAAGCAAGAACCAACTTCAGCCGGATTGTGGATCAAAAAATAGACATGTCGAAAATGCGGGTGATGCTGATCGGTGATGAATTTGCCCAAAAGCGTCTTCTGCCCTACTTAGATATGTTTTATCGTGATCCAAAAAGCCCTCTCCTTGCAAATCTTGCCGTTGTTCAAGGGGGAACCTGTGAAGAAGTGATTAACTCGCTGCTGAAGGAAAAACTCATCGTGAGTGACTATTTAAATAACTTAATCACAACCGCATCACGCTCCTCCCAAGTAGCACCTAAAAACATTCAAAGTATTCGATCTAAAATGCTCCAAACTGGAGAAGACTTCACACTGCCGTTAATTCATTTCGATCAATCTAAGAAATTAATCAGTGTAAAGGGGGTTGCTCTATTTGATAATGAGAAGAAGAAAGGCGAGTTGTACGGTCAAGATGCAATTCTGCTCACCGTCATGGACGGAAAAATGGGCAAATATGCCAACTTCACAAAAAAAGTGAGAAGCGACATGAAGTCAAAAGAAAACAATTACATCACCATCCAAGTCACTGATGTGAAGAGAGACATTGAGATTCTGAATCCTGATCATCGAAACTTAACATACTCACTCAAATTTGAATTTAATACTTCTGTCCTTGAGTACCCAAAAGATAATCTAGATACAGACAAAAAAATTGAAATGCTGAACAAAAGACTTTCAACCATCTTGACAAAAGAAGCAGAAAAAATTGTTGCTACATTACAAGAAGCAAATTCTGACGTCTTAAGCCTCGGCAGAAAATACCGGGTCAGACATTATGATGAGTATATGAAAATGAATTGGGTCACCGATTATCCAAAAGTGAAAATCATCCCAAAAATCAAAGTGAACATTACCCAAACAGGCATTATTAGTTAAGAAAAGGAAGACGTCCTCTTTCTTTTCTTTTTTTATTTTTTTAAGATTGTCTTTTTAATGCTTTCGTGATAATCTATCTGTGTAAACGGTTACACATCGACGAAGGGAGGCACTCCATTGGCTACAATTAAAGATGTTGCAAAAGCTGCTCAAGTGTCTGTTGCGACTGTTTCACGCGTGCTCAACGATACTGGATACGTCCATATTGATACGAAAACCCGTGTGACACAAGCGATGCAGGAGCTAAACTACTTCCCCAATGAAGTGGCACGATCCCTTTTTAAAAGAGAATCAAGATTAGTTGGTCTCATCTTACCTGATATCACAAACCCCTTCTTCCCTCAGCTGGCTAGAGGCGTTGAGGATGAGATTCATGCACACGGCTTTCGGTTATTATTCGGAAACAGTGATGAAGATCGGGAGAAGGAAATGGCCTATTTACAAACCTTTAAGCAAAACCAGGTGGTCGGTGTCATCGCTGTCACAAACGAACCTGAATCGGATTTGTACAATGATGATGAACTGCCTGTTGTCTTCTTAGATCGTACCGTTCCAAATGCGCCTTCTGTGTTTGCAGATGCTACGGCTGGCGGGAAAATGGCTGCAATGGAATTAATCAAACGCGGCAGTCAGCAGATTACATTGCTAAAAGGGCCCGCTCATCTTCAAACGGCGCGGCAAAGATTCAAAGGCGCACTTGATGTTCTGACTGAAGAAGGTGCTAACTTTCATGTGATGTCTAACGCTTCTTTTTCTTTTCAGGAAGCCCGAAAAAGCGCCAAGGCTCTTTTCAAGCTGTACCCTGAAACAGATGGCATCATTGCCAGCAATGACATCGTCGCAGCAGCCATCGTACACGAAGCGCTTCGTATTGGAAAAGCCATTCCAGAAGACGTCCAAATCATTGGATTTGATGATATTCCGCAAAGTGAACTGCTCTTCCCATCTCTATCAACGATCCGGCAGCCTGCCTATGATATGGGGAAAGAAGCCGCAAAGCTGATCATTAAAGCCATTCAAAAACAGCCTATAGATCAAGCAGTTATTCAAATGCCCGTCTCTTTTATTGAACGAGAGACCACAAGAAAGGTGGATTCACAATGAGTCAAATAGTTGTCGTAGGAAGTTGTTCCATGGATCTAGTTGTCACATCGAATAAACGTCCTAGTGCAGGAGAAACCGTCCTAGGCGAATCATTTAAAACGGTTCCTGGGGGAAAAGGAGCCAATCAAGCAGTAGCAAGCGCAAGGCTCGGTGCAGATGTATATATGATCGGCCGAGTTGGTGATGACGCGTATGGTCAGGACATTATGCGCAATTTGCAAGCACAAGGTGTTCGCACCACCTATATGAAACCGGTTACCGAAATGGAAAGCGGAACAGCTCATATCATTTTAGCTGAAGGAGATAACAGCATTGTTGTCGTCAAAGGAGCAAACAATGAGGTAACACCTCATTATGTAAAAGATGCTCTTTCTTCTATTGAAAATATCGGAATCGTCCTCATCCAGCAGGAAATTCCTGAAGAAACAGTCGAAGCCGTCTGCGCCATTTGCAGCGAAAAAGGGATTCCAGTCATCTTAAATCCCGCACCAGCTCGCAAAGTCTCTCAGCAAATATTAGATCAAGCTGCCTATATCACGCCAAACGAACACGAAGCAGCTCTTATGTTTGATGGACTCACCATAGCAGAAGCTTTGCGCCAATATCCAAACAAATTACTCATTACAGAAGGAAAAAATGGTGTTCGTTACTTTGATGGATCAAAAGAAGTGTTGGTACCGGGCTATCCTGTGAAAGCCGTCGACACTACAGGCGCTGGTGATACTTTTAACGGCGCTCTAGCTGTAGCACTGACAGAAGGAAAATCCCTATACGACGCACTTGCTTTTGCCAACTTAGCTGCGTCTATCTCAGTCACAAAATTTGGTGCCCAAGGCGGCATGCCAGCAAGAGAAGAATTGGAGAATAAGAAATGAAGAAAAATGGTATTTTAAATAGTCATATCGCCAAGGTGCTTGCTGACCTTGGTCATACAGATACGATTGTCATCGCAGACTGTGGCCTGCCCATTCCAGAAGGCCCGGTCAAGATCGACCTTGCATTATCCATCGGCACACCATCCTTTCAGGAGGTTACTTCCCTCCTTCTTGAGGAAATGGCCGTTGAACACATCACAATCGCCAGTGAAATCAAAGAAGCCAATGAGAGAGATCATTTATTTCTAAAGAAAGCGTTCTCACATCCGTTAGATGAAGTCGATCACGAGACATTTAAAGACATGACCAAACAGGCAAAAGCAGTGATTCGAACGGGTGAAGCCACCCCATACGCAAACTGCATTCTTCATGCCGGTGTCATCTTTTAAAAGGAGGAGCCACTTATGAACATTGAAATGCATAACATCCATAAGGCCTTTGGAAAAAACACCGTTCTCGCCGGGGTCTCCTTTGACCTCGTCACAGGTGAAGTCCATGCACTAATGGGTGAAAACGGGGCAGGAAAATCAACGTTAATGAATCTGCTGACAGGACTCTATCCCCTGGATCAAGGAACGATTCAAATCGACGGAAAAGAAACCGCTTTCAAAAATCCGAAAGAAGCCGAGCAGAACGGGATTGCCTTCATTCATCAGGAGCTGAATATATGGCCTGATATGACGGTACTCGAGAATTTATTTATCGGGAAAGAAATCTATACAAAACTTGGTCTCCTAGACACCAAGAAAATGAAAACCCTCGCCCAAGCGCAGCTCGACCGATTATCTGTCAACCTATCGCTCGATCAAGAGGCAGGAAGCTGTTCTGTCGGACAAAAGCAAATGATTGAGATTGCGAAAGCGTTAATGACCGATGCAAAGGTCATTATTATGGATGAACCAACAGCTGCTCTCACAGACCGTGAGATTGAAAAGCTATTTCAGGTCATTAAATCACTCAAAAAAGAAGGCGTTTCCATCGTCTACATTTCTCACCGGATGGAAGAAATCTTCGCCATTTGTGACCGGATTACCATCATGCGTGACGGAAAAACGGTCGATACGAAAGCGATACCAGACACGAATTTCCATGAAGTCGTCAAAAAAATGGTCGGCCGCGAATTAACCGATCGTTACCCTGAGCGCACACCTTCTACTGGTGATATCGTCCTAGAGGTGAAGCAAGCAACGAGGAAAGGCCGCTTTCAAGATGTCAGTTTTTCCGTCAAAGCTGGGGAAATTGTCGGTGTTGCAGGCTTAATGGGCGCTGGCCGAACGGAAATGATGCGGTCGCTCTTTGGACTCGATCCCCTGGATCAAGGAGAAATTTGGGTTCATGGGAAAAAGGCTGTTATTAAAAAACCAAGTGATGCAGTCAAACTTGGCATCGGTTTTATCACGGAGGATCGTAAAGATGAAGGACTGATGCTAGATGCATCCATCCGGGAAAACATCGGCTTGCCTAACTTAGATAGCTTCTCTCCAAAGGGGCTGATTGATAAGAAAAACGAACAGGATTTTGTTGACCTGCTTATCAAACGACTCACGATCAAAACCGCTTCATCTGAAATCTCTGCACGCAGCCTGTCCGGTGGAAATCAGCAAAAGGTCGTCATCGCCAAATGGATCGGCATTCAACCGAAGGTACTCATTCTAGATGAACCGACAAGAGGTGTCGACGTCGGGGCGAAACGAGAAATTTATCAGCTCATGAACGAGTTGACGGATCGAGGCGTTGCGATTTTGATGGTCTCCTCTGAACTCCCAGAAGTTCTTGGGATGAGCGATCGAGTGCTTGTCATCCATGAAGGAACCATCAGCGGCGAATTAAGTAAAACAGAAGCTACACAAGAACGAATTATGACATTAGCTACAGGAGGGAAGTAACATGAAACCACTTACTTCAAATGGACGATTTGACAACATCATGCAAAAGCTTGGGCCATTCTTAGGACTCATCATCCTTGTTGCCATTGTTTCTATTTTAAATCCGGCCTTTTTAGAACCATTAAACATTTTAAACTTACTCAGACAAATCTCCATTAACGCCCTCATTGCCTTTGGCATGACGTTTGTTATTTTAACCGGAGGAATTGATTTGTCTGTCGGTGCCATTCTAGCGCTGTCTAGTGCTCTGACTGCCGGCTTTATTGTATCTGGTTTGGACCCGATTCTTGCCATCATTGTTGGATGTATCATCGGTGCCATCCTTGGAATGATCAACGGTCTTTTAATCACAAAAGGAAAAATGGCTCCTTTTATCGCAACACTTGCGACGATGACGATTTTCAGAGGATTGACGCTTGTTTATACAGACGGAAACCCAATTACAGGGCTTGGCTCTAACTATGCATTTCAGCTATTTGGCCGTGGATATTTCTTAGGCATTCCTGTTCCAGCGATCACCATGCTTCTCACCTTTATCGTACTTTGGGTCTTGCTTCATAAAACACCTTTTGGCAGAAGAACGTATGCCATTGGCGGAAATGAAAAAGCAGCCCTCATCTCAGGCATTAAAGTACCACGCGTCAAAATCATGATTTACTCATTAGCAGGCTTTATGTCTGCTTTAGCAGGTGCGATCTTAACATCTCGTCTCAACTCAGCCCAGCCAACAGCTGGTACGTCGTATGAACTTGATGCAATTGCTGCCGTTGTACTTGGCGGGACAAGCCTATCCGGCGGAAGAGGACGAATTGTCGGCACACTCATCGGGGTACTCATTATCGGGGTCTTGAACAATGGTATGAACTTACTTGGTGTTTCATCATTCTATCAGTCTGTTGTGAAAGGGATTGTCATCTTGATTGCAGTCCTACTCGACAGAAAGAAATCTGCTTAAGGAGGCAGCTGCTATGAAAAAATATGTAATCCTGATCGTGACTCTCTCACTATTCATGCTTTCTGCCTGCTCGCTTGAACCGCCAGAGTGGGCCAAATCAACAAAGGATGGCAAGAAAAAAGACATGAAAATCGGACTGTCGATCTCGACTTTAAATAACCCATTCTTCGTTTCTCTTAAAAACGGCGTGACAAAAGAAGCGAAAAAGCTTGGCATCGAAGTTGTCATTGCCGATGCACAAAATGATTCAGCCAAACAAACGAGTGATGTAGAGGATTTAATTCAACAAGGGGTTGATGCATTACTCATTAACCCAGCCGATTCCTCTGCCATATCAACGGCTGTCGAATCTGCGAATGCTTCAGACATACCGGTCATCACATTAGACCGTTCGGCAGAAAGCGGAAAGGTTGAAGCGCTCGTTGCTTCCGATAACATCAAAGGCGGCGAAATGGCCGCTAACTTTATCATCGACAAAGTCGGTAAAGGAGCAAAAGTGGCTGAACTAGAAGGTGTACCAGGTGCTTCTGCGACACGTGAACGAGGAAAAGGTTTCCATCAAATTGCAGACAAACAGTTAGATGTCACAGCAAAACAAGCCGCTGACTTCGACCGGACAAAAGGGCTCAACGTGATGGAAAACCTTCTTCAAGGAAACCCTGACATCAAAGCCGTTTTTGCCCACAATGATGAAATGGCGCTTGGCGCACTAGAGGCCATCCAAAGCTCTGGAAAAGACATTCTTGTCGTTGGTTTTGACGGTAACGAAGATGCACTCAACTCGATCAAAGCAGGAAAACTATCTGCAACAGTCGCGCAGCAGCCAGAGCTGATCGGTCAACTGGCAGTCGGCGCTGCGGACGATGTATTAAAAGGCAAAAAGGTAGAAAAAAATATCGCCGCTCCATTGAAACTAGAACAAAAGAAATAAACACTAAACCCCCGATAGCCTCGGGGGTTTTAGATTGTAGACAAAGGCTGAAATGAACTTTATTTTAGCACTTTGTTTTCTTTTCAGCGTAATAGAAAACCTTTGCAGTCTAGGAAGGACGAGGACCGGAGCAGAGCGAATTGACATTCGTGAGCACCGAAGCGCAGGACTGACAAAGAATGCGAGGGTTTGTCTACACGCTGGACCCCCGATAGCCTCGGGGGTTTAGATGTTATTCCGGCCTCTTCAGTACAAATGGCGTGCCTAAATGGGCATAATCATTCCCCGCTAAACGTGCAACTGGCTTTAATTCATTCGTAAAAATATATCCTTTTTCCGCATTATAGACGGATTCATCTAAATGCGCACACACCACCCGGCCAATGATATGATCGACTGTGATCTCCCCTTCATCATTTTGAAAGGTCAGATGTTTTTCCAGCTGACATTCAAAGCGAATGCGTGCTTCCTTGATTCCTGGCACTGACACCACGCTGCTCTTCACTTGATGAAGACCGGTACGAGTCAGCTCACTCTCATCCTCTGGCAAAGTAGCAGCTGTTTCATTAATATCTTCAATCATCGCTTCATCACTCACATGGACAACAAATTCTTCCCTGTCGATGATATGTTTTGCTGTATCTTTCATCTCTCCTTGACGACGTCCAATAGAAACAGCGATCAGCGGAGGATGGCCGCTAATGACATTAAAGAAACTAAATGGTGCAGCATTGACGACTTCTTCTTTAGAAAGGCTTGTAATAAATGCAATGGGTCTTGGAACGACGGAACCAGATAATACTTTATATGCTTCTTTTCGTGACAACTGATCCATTTGTAATGTAATCACTTCAGACATGCCTCCTCTTGTATGTAACGACATCATACCATACCCCGTTCTCTCTTCCCTGATTCCGGCTCAGCACGATGGAGAATATGATGGACAAGATGAAACAATGCCGGATTATGATTTTCTCGCCTATAAGAAATGGTCCATTCCGCGAGTAGCTGCTCACCTTCAATTGACCGATACACCACATCTAAATTAAATAAACGCCGGGCCGATGTTGGAATGATAGCAATTCCGATTCCCGCTGTGACAAGACCAATGACCATTTGATATTCTGCTGCTTCCTGCACGATATTGGGTGAAAATCCGTACTTTTCACAAAGTAGGACAAAATGCTGATAAAGGGACGGCCATGATTCCTTTGATAAAGAAATAATCGGCTCATCACGAATATCTTCAATCGTGACCGCTTCTTTTTCCGCCAGCGGATGGTTTTTCGGAATCGCAAAAATACATTCACTTTGCTTCATTAAACGACTGACCAATTCTTCTTGCGGTGATGTAGGATGCAAAAAACCAATATCAATCTCACCATTCAAAAGCGCCTCAAGCTGCTGCGGGACAGAGAGCTGTTGCAGCTCAATACTGACAGAGGGGTACAGCTCTCTGAATTCACGGACAACTGGCGGCAGAATATCATATGTCGCTGTACCAACGAAACCGATGATAATCTTCCCAAGCTCCCCTCTTGCCGTATGCCGGGCATGATCAACGGCTTTATCAAGCTGATGCAGCACCCCCCGGACCTCATGTAAAAAAACCTTTCCAGCAGCTGTTAACTCCACCACCCGTTTAGACCGGTGAAACAAAGGAAATCCCAATTCTTCCTCAAACTGCTTAATTTGCTGACTAAGTGGAGGCTGTGTCATGTTCAATCGTGCGGCCGCTCTGCCGAAATGCAGCTCCTCCGCGACTGTGACAAAATACTGCAAATGTCTCAGTTCCATCCTTTCACTCCTCAAACACTTATTCGTGAAACATATTAAAACTACGTTAAACATATATTGGAAAATTTATTTTGTGAAATGTATAGTAAATCATATCATGAAAATATATTTTCATAAAAAATTTTACTTGCCGAAAGGAGTGCGGGGTAAATGAATTCTCAAACACAACCCCTAACAAAACGAGGAGCAGAGTTGATTGTTGATACGCTCATTGCCCAAGGTGTGACCCATGTTTTTGCGATTCCAGGTGCAAAAATTGATGCAGTATTTGATGTATTAAAAGACAGAGGTCCAGAGCTTGTGCTATGCAGACACGAACAAAATGCGGCATTCATGGCAGCAGCCGTCGGTCGTTTAACTGGCAAACCAGGCGTTTGTCTCGTCACATCAGGTCCTGGCGCATCCAATTTAGCGACAGGTCTATTAACTGCCAATACAGAAGGTGACCCTGTTGTTGCAATCGCTGGAAACGTCATCCGTGCGGATCGGCTCAAACGAACACATCAATCACTCGACAATGCGGCATTATTCAAACCAGTGACAAAATATAGCGTTGAAGTACAAGACGTAAACAATATACCAGAAGCCTTAACAAATGCTTTTCGCGCGGCACAAAGAGGTCAAGCTGGGGCAGCATTTATCAGCTTTCCACAAGATGTCGTGACCGAACACACCACACAAACACCAGTGTCTGCTCACCCTTCTCCAGAACTAGGTCCTGCACCGGATGCTCTCATCAGTTCGGCCATCGCCAAAATTCAAAATGCGCACTTACCTGTTGCAATTGTGGGAATGAAAGCTAGCCGTCCAGCTGCGGCAAATGCGACAAGAACATTATTAAAAACACTTGGTATCCCATTTGTCGAAACGTACCAAGGAGCCGGCGTTCTCTCAAGAGAGCTTGAGGCTCAATATGTGGGCAGAATCGGTTTATTCCGTAATCAGCCAGGCGACCTTCTCATTGAGAAAGCAGATGTGATTTTAACTATTGGCTTTGATCCAATCGAATACGATCCGAAGCATTGGAATTTGAAACCGCAGCAGCGTCACATCATCCATGTGGATGACATGCAGGCAGATATTGACCATTTCTATGAACCGACGCTTGAGCTTGTGGGCAATATATCTGAAACGGTGCAACATCTAGCCCACGACAGCGTTCCACTTTCATTATGCAAAAAGAACGTAGATCTCGTCACAGAATTACAAGAGCTGTTAAGTGATATCGAAAAAGCACCAGAAAGAGAAAGTCATTTATCACACCCGCTGGATGTCATTCATACGTTGAGACGTATCATCCCAGATGAGACGAAAGTGACATGTGATATCGGATCGCACGCCATTTGGATGTCTCGCCACTTCCGTGTTTATGAACAGAACACGTTCCTAGTGAGTAACGGAATGCAAACACTTGGCGTGGCATTACCATGGGCGATTGCAGCCTCCATATTAAATCCAGATGAAAAGATCATTTCAGTCTCAGGTGATGGCGGTTTTCTCTTCTCCGCCATGGAATTAGAAACAGCCGTGCGCATGAAAACAAATCTCGTTCATCTCGTTTGGAACGACAGCACATACGATATGGTGGCATTCCAGCAGGAAATGAAGTATGACCGTACGTCTTGTGTTGAGTTCGGTCAGATCGACTTAGTGAAATATGCAGAAAGCTTTGGAGCAACTGGATTACGTGTCAACTCACCTGAAGAGCTTTCAACTGTCCTTCAAAAGGGTATAAACATAGAAGGACCCGTTATTATTGATATTCCGATAGACTATCAAGACAACCCAGACCTCGCCAGTCAAAAATGGCCAGAAGTCTTTCGTGAAAAACACACAACGAACGTCAGATAAGACTTCGATACATTACGTTAAAGGAGTGAGCGGATATGGGTATGATGCACCCAATGAATCAACAAAACAACACAATACCGCAGGACAAAAAGCAAGAGGTCTATCAAGTATCAACCATGACCTCCTTGCTGGAAGCCGTATACGATGGAGATTTCTCCCTATCACATATTCCCGAGCATGGTGATTTTGGCATTGGCACATTCAATCAATTAGATGGGGAACTAATCGGCTTTGATGGCGCTTTTTATCGACTGCGCTCTGATGGAACAGCCACACCAGTAACCGATCAAGATTATTCACCATTCTGCTCTCTAGCATTCTTTGAAACGGACATCGTTCATCGAATTGATGCACCGATGACGTCCAAAGAGCTAGAGGAAGAAATCGACCGAATCTTACCGAGCAAAAATGTCTTTTATGCGATCCGCATCGATGGGTCATTCAAAAAGGTTCAAACCCGTACGGTTGAAAAACAGGAAAAACCTTACGTTCCGATGGTAGAGGCAGTCAAGTCACAGCCTATTTTCGATTTTGAACATATTCGCGGGACGATCGCAGGCTTCCGTACACCACAGTACGCACATGGCATTGCGGTAAGCGGATATCATCTCCACTTTATTGATGATGATCGCAGCGTAGGCGGGCATGTATTTGATTACTCTGTGGATCAAGTGACCATCCGAATTTCCCAAAAACGTCACATGAATTTACACCTTCCAAATACGCAGGAGTTCTTCCAAGCAGACATTGATCGTGCTGACCTTGCACAGCAAATTGCCAGTGCGGAAAGCAGCCCAGAAAAATAAAATGAACACACCCCGGTGATACTGGGGTGTTTTTTCATACAAAAAGATATATTATCTTCTTTCATCATTTCATTTCGTTACTCAATTAAAAATCAAACATTCTATTCGTAATAAAATATGATAGAATATCAACAGAAGAAAGGTGGTTATACGATGGCACATGAATATCGCATTCCAAACTTAACATTAGATGAAAGAGATAAACAAATTCTTTCCTTATTACACGAGGACGGGCGTATGTCCTACACGGATCTAGGGAAACAAGTCGGCCTTTCCCGTGTTGCTGTACAAGCCCGTATTCAGCAGCTCATTGAAGCAGGTGTCATTGAACGATTCACCGCTGTCATTAATCCAGCAAAGATCGGCATTCATGTCTCTGTCTTTTTTAACGTAGAGGTTGAGCCGAAATGTTTAGAAACAGTCGCCCTTCAGCTTGAGCAGGAAACAGCCGTCACAAGCCTTTATCATATGACAGGACCAAGCAAGCTGCATATGCATGGCATTTTTCAAAATGAACAGGAAATGGAGACGTTCCTGACAAAGAAGCTGTACCCACTTGAAGGCGTCGTCAGTGTTGACTGTCAAATGCTCATTAAACGATACAAAAGCCGAATGGGCATGAAATTGTAGATAGGAGTTGAACCACTTGCAATCATATCTTGAACTCATGATCGCCATGGTGCGAACCGGTATTCTGGGATTTGGCGGAGGACCTTCCGTGATCCCGCTCATTCGCCATGAAGCGGTCGTCAAATACAAATGGATCAATGATGACGAATTTGGAGAAACACTCGCCATCGCCAACGCATTACCCGGACCGATTGCTACGAAAATGTCGGCATACCTCGGCTATCGATTAAAAGGTGTATCTGGCGCCATTGTTGCAACAGCTGCACATATTTTACCGACATGTCTCGCTATGGTGGCACTTGTTACACTTGTCAGCGTCTTAAGCTCTTCAGTCATCATTCAAAATATGATCGGTGCTGTGACACCAGTGATTGCCGTTCTGTTAGGAATGATGGCATATGAATTTGGACAAAAAGCGTTGAAGGGCTTCGGCATGATCTTCGGAATCGTCCTATTCCTTTTGGCATTTGTCGGTCTTCAAGTACTCTCGATTCATCCAGGAATCATTGTCATCATCTTTTTATGTTATGGTGCCTTTCATTTCAAACTGAAAGATCGCTGGACTCGAACAAATAAAGAGAAAGGAGTGTCTTCGTGATGCTAATTCTCTTTTTATTCTGGGCATTCTTCTTATCCAATCTGTTGGGGTATGGCGGAGGACCTGCCTCCATTCCGCTCAATTATGAAGAAATCGTCAATCATTTTCATTGGATGACAAACGAAGGGTTCTCCAATATGCTCGCATTAGCCAACGCACTTCCAGGTCCAATCGCTACGAAAATTGCGGCTTATGTAGGCTATGATGTCATGGGATGGCCAGGCTTTATCGTTGCACTGCTTGCGACGGTCCTGCCGTCTGCTATTGGATTGATTTTATTGCTAAAACTCATTGATCGTTTTCGCCAATCTTCTGTCGTCAAAGGCATGACTCTATCTGTACAGCCTGTCATTGCGATGATGATGCTTTTATTAACATGGGAAATTGGCGGAGATGCCGTGAAAGCCATTGGCTGGACGCAATCACTTGCCATTGCTGCCATTTCATTTTTCTTTATGACCAAATTCAAATTGCACCCTGCCTTTCTGATTGTGGCTGCATTTTTATATGGCGGATTCATTCTTCCTCATTAACGAAAAAAACCGATAATCTCACTGTTATCGGTTTTTTCATTTACATATAAATAGGAGAGACAGGCCTACGCCCAATAGAATGATACTCGACCCCAGCTACTTCTGCCGCTTCAAGCGTATGACAATTCCGGCCATCAAAAATGATCGGCTGCCTCATGAAATCTTTATAAGCTGAAAGTGGAAAGGACTGAATATCCGCCCACTCTGTTAGTATACAGACAGCATCAGCATCCTTGATCGCCTCTTCAATCGTTTGAGCAAAAAAGACTTGATCAGGCAGTTCTTGAGCCGCATTGCGGGCGGCAGCAGGATCATAGGCCACGATCTCCGCTCCTAATTGATGGAGCTGATGAGCGATTGGGATCGACGGCGCCTCTCTCATATCATCTGTATTCGGCTTAAAGGAAAGGCCAAGGAGAGCCATTCTCTTCCCTTCCAAGTTTTCTCCCATCCGCTCCTTCACACTTCGAATAAAACTTGCTCGCTGCTCATTGTTGACTTTGATGACAGCCTTCAATAGCTCAAAATCATGGGACACATGCCCTGCAATTTGGACAAGGGCATTTGTATCCTTCGGAAAACAGGAACCTCCGTAACCAATGCCTGCCCTAAGAAACGAAGCACCAATCCGCTGATCGAGTCCCATCCCTTCTGCAACTCTCTCAACATCAGCTCCCGTTTTTCCACAAATCGAAGCAATTTCATTCATAAAGCTGATTTTTGTGGCAAGAAATGCATTTGATGCGTATTTGATCATCTCTGCGCTTTTCCGATCTGTTCTCACGAATGGAATGTGGAAATCCGCATACATAGACTCTAGCTGATCTAATCCGTTCTTTGTTTCGGCTCCAATCACCAGCCGATCCGCTCGCAGCGTATCTGAGATAGCAGACCCTTCTCGTAAAAATTCTGGATTCGATGCGATAGATAATGGCTCCTTACGACCTAACACGTGATGAATCAAATGATCAATTTGATCGCCCGTTCCGACAGGCACTGTACTTTTCACGACAAGCACTGCGCCTGGCTTTGCTTGTAAGCCCATCTCCTTTGCCGCTTGAAAGACATACTGCAAATCTGCTTGACCGTCTGCCTGCTGCGGGGTACCGACAGCAATCATTAACACGTCAGCCTGCGAATAGGCTGACGCTCCATTCATGTGAAAACGAATGCGTCCTTGCTCCATATTCCGTTTGAGCAGTTCTTTTAATCCCGGCTCGTACATCGGAGGATTCCCTTGCTTCAGCTGCATGACCTTCCGCCGGTCAATATCCATACATGTCACATCATGTCCCGCCTCTGCTAAACACACCCCTGTGACAAGCCCTACATATCCACAGCCTGCAATCGCAACCTTCATGACACATCAGCTCCCCATACTCCTTATGCTTGTAATGTCATCGTATGCCGGGAATTTTCGTTCCATTCATAAAAGCATACAAAAACCCCCTGCTGAGAGAGCAGGGGGTTACTTTTATGAAACAAGGCCATTTCGAATATGAGCAATCAGATTTTCAAGCATTTCTTTTGTTGTGACATCATTGGAATTTTCACCAATATCATGAGCGTACATCAAAATCTTTAAAAACTCTTCTTGATTTAAACCCTTATTATCCATGTCTGTATCCTTTCGATTCCACTAATTTCATTATTATATGCTGTATGGTTGGTTTATGCAATACTCTAATACATCATTCGACAGCTTTTGAAATTTATGACCATTTTCATGAAAAACTTTTTTATAAATCACCATTGAGCTATAATAAAAGAATTGGAATCTTTTACTTGGTTAGGAGCGGATCAAATGCTTCAGCACAACATCAACGAAGAAGAAATCAAACAAACAGCCGAACAGATCAAAGAACTTCTTCCTGCAACAGATGAAAACAAGCAACTCATCAAAAAAGCATTGATTACTTATAGACAGGACAGCGTATATCGGCTCAAGCAAGAGTCTGATACCGAATGGTCAGCTTATGTACATGATGTCGTGGCAGCAAGAGTCCACCTTCATGTGCTGTTTCCAGTGAGAAGCAGCTGTTCATGTCCAGCTGATGGACTATGTAAACACATCCTCGCTGTTTTCTTTTCGCTATACGCTCAAGTAGAGAGTGTGACCGGCTTTACAGAAAATTGGTCAGAGAAGGATGAATTACAGCGCAGCAAAGAACTCATTCGCCAGCACTTCCAAGTGAAGCGCCCAGATGAACAATCACTTCAGAGCTGGCTGAATTTTTTCCAGGAGGAATTTCACCTCTGGCTGAAACGGACACCGAAGCACCAGCAAACACCACAACATTTGTATTACGGCTATTTATCGATCCTGAAAAAACACGCACCCACTTCACCTGAATTCAAGAGTTTGTATGCGATTCATACGTCCATCGATGTGTGGTTAAGGCTCCATGAGCTAATCGACCTCGGCCGCCTTGATGCCGAAAAAGACTTTTATTCAATGAATCCATATGTAGAACAGCTCATGAACACCATTTTTGATTCAGTGGATCATTTGAGGACATACGCCCTTTCCTTTTCCCTCGATCCGTTTCTTGAAAACACACCAACTGCCGTTCGGACACTTCTTCAAATCAGCGGACCTTTCCAGCATGAACGAGTTGCGGTCTTTATGGAAATGTGGGGAACTATATTAAATAGAGGGAAATGGGTCAAAAAAGAAACAGAATTACTCAAGAGCGCCCAACAGCAGGAGCAAACGGTTGAGCGCACCATTGGGCTGATGCATATGGATTATTTGCTAAAAGAAGACGAAAGACTTTTTCAGCAATTAAAATTGCTCAATGCAGATATGCTGCCAAATGTGCTCAATTGGCTAAAGGATCTCACAAACCGCAAGGACTGGAAGCGTCTCAAACTTTGGTATCAAGAGATCACATATGTATTAGAAGAATATTGCCAGCTTGACCTATCTTATAGAGAACTGCGTGGAGCCGTCAGCGATTTCTTCTTTTATTTAGACGCGTACTTTAAACAGACGAAAGATCATTTCTTGTATGAACGCTATCTCCAAATCTGTATGCCTTATGCATTTACTGAATATAGTCAGCTCTTATATGCACAAGAACGCTATGCAGAATGGATTGAAATACACAGCCTCGTTGGTTTCTCCATCAGTGAATTGGAGAAAGAACTGATCAAACAGATTGCAAAGGAAGAGCCTGAAGCACTCATTCCTTCGTACCACCGGGAAATCTCACTGCTTCTCGATCAAAAGAATCGAAGTGCTTACCGGGAATCTGTGAAAATGCTCAAAAAACTGCGTACGCTTTATCATAAAACGAAAAAAACCGCGGTGTGGGAAAGATATGTACAGCAGCTGCAAGATTCAACAAAACGGCTGCGTGCGTTCCAAGAGGAAATGAAGAAAGGAAAATTAATTGATGACACGCCATAAACAAATTGTCATTCATGCAGAACAAACCGAAGATTTCTCTTTCACCATTTCAGCGCAAGCAGAGGACGGACAGCCTGTACCGCTAAATGAAATGAAGAGGCAGCTTTTCCAATGGCACGAATCATCTTTTTACGGAACATTCTTAGAAGATGTGAGCTTTATTGGCACACCTGCCTTCCTGTTAAGTCCTTGGATGACCGTTGAATTGCTAGGGAAAAATTCATTCAATACTTTCAGCCATGTGACGTTAACGGATGAAACAGAGCCGCTTATGAAAACAGCCTCAACCATTTACGAATTCATCGAGGATGAAGATTTTGTCCCAGATTTCGAGGCATGGACACAAGGCATGCTTCGCTTTAAAGACAAAGAAGGTCTGTTAGATGGCTACACAGCTGATTGGTTCTCCTTTGCCGTACAGGATTACATTCAGTATGATGATGCCCTGCAGCACAAATGGAACCGAATGACTGCACAATCGCCTGCTCTTTCCTCCTTCCAAGGACATTTTTTAGATGAACAGGATTTCTTGGAAACGATCGGCTGGATTGATGATGAGACGCCTTTCACTGTCGGCTTGCGTTTAAATGAGCCTGATTTCGACGGGGATGATTGGAAAATTGAATTGTTTTTGCGTGATAAGAAAAACAGTGATCTGCATTTCTTTGAAGGCATCCGTTCTTTAAAAAAATCATGGCGTCCGTTTCAAGAAAAAATCACCAGAGAGCTGGAGCGGTTCGGTCAGATTGTCCCTTGGCTCTCATTCACATCTGGTACCACCCTCATGTCAGAAGAAGAAGCGTGGCTCTTCCTATCTGAAGCGAGTGAAACACTTGTGAACATGGGGATTGAGATCCTGCTCCCATCATGGTGGCAGATCGTCAAAGAAAGCACCATGATGCTAAAAGCACGGATTTCCTCCACACCACGAGGCGAATCGCACGTTGGAATGGATGCCCTTATGGACTTTAATTGGCGCTTTGCCACAAACGGTATTGAGTTGACAGAAGATGAGTTCAACGAGCTTGTTCAAAGTAAACGTCGTCTTGTCAACATTCGTGGACAATGGATTAAAATCGATCCGACCTTTATCCAGCAAATGAAGAAATGGATGGAGCGCGCTGAGAACGAAGGACTTCATATGTCGGATATTTTGTCGCGTGAACTCGCAGACCAAGAGGCCTCTTCTGAGTCGATTCCTGAGCTACTAGACAGTTCGGCCTTTGCCCATATTCAATTTGAACTTTCGTCTCAATTACGAGGGCTTGTTCATCAGTTAAATGATACACAAGAGCTGCCATCCTACGAGATGAGTGAGTCCTTTAAGGGCACACTGCGCCCGTATCAGCAGCACGGTGTCAACTGGCTTCTGTTCTTAAGGTCTCATGGATTCGGGGCTTGTTTAGCAGATGATATGGGTCTTGGAAAAACGATTCAAATGATCGCTTATTTCACCTATTTGAAGGAGCATCAACAAGACGCCGCTCCATCTCTCATCATTGCACCGACTTCCGTATTAGGGAACTGGCAAAGAGAGCTTGAAACATTCGCACCACATTTAAATGTCGCTCTGCATTATGGACCGTCACGTCCACAAGGTGAGAACTTTACAAAAGCATACGAGTCAACAGATATCGTCCTCACTTCGTATGGTCTCTCACATTCTGACCGTGATGAATTAACAGCAGCCAAATGGAATACCATTTGCTTAGACGAAGCCCAGAACATTAAAAATGCCCATACGAAACAATCGAGAGCCATTAGGCAATTAAAAGGACAGCACCACATTGCCCTCAGCGGGACACCGATGGAGAACCGTTTGACAGAGCTTTGGTCTATTTTCGACTTCGTGAACAAAGGATATCTCGGCAGCCTGACCAGTTTTCATAAAAAGTTCGTCCTTCCGATTGAAAAAGACCGTGAAGAAAAAAGAATCCAACAGCTGCAGCAGCTGATCAAGCCATTCTTATTAAGACGAACAAAACAAGATGAAGAAGTCGCACTCAATCTGCCAGAGAAACTAGAAGAAAAAGAATTCATCCCGTTATCTGCAGAGCAGGCATCTTTATATGAACAGCTGGTCAAAGATACATTCGAACATATGGCCTCATTAACAGGGATGCAGCGGAAAGCCATCATTCTAAGTATGCTTGGCAGACTCAAACAAATTTGCGATCACCCTGCTCTTTATTTAAAAGAGAGCGGAACAGACGTGAAATTGTTGAAACGTTCATTAAAAATGGATAAATTAGCAGAGCTGTTAAAAGCCATACACGAACAAGGAGAAAGCTGTCTCATTTTTACGCAGTATATTGAAATGGGCAACATGATCAAACAGCTGGCTGAAAAGATGTTTGGAGAACCAGTTCAATTTTTAAATGGGAGCTTATCAAAACATGATCGGGACAAAATGGTGGAACGCTTCCAGAAAAAAGAGTTCAACATCTTAATTCTTTCTTTAAAAGCAGGAGGAACCGGACTAAACTTAACCGCCGCCAATCATGTCATTCACTACGATAGATGGTGGAATCCTGCTGTAGAAAACCAAGCAACAGACCGTGCTTACCGCATCGGGCAAAAGCGGTTTGTTCACGTCCATAAGATGATCACAACCGGCACGATAGAGGAAAAAATTGATCAAATGCTCGAAACAAAACAAACGTTAAATGATCAAATTATCCAAAGTGAAAGCTGGATTACAGAGCTGTCAACGAACGAACTAGAAGATTTATTCACGTTAAGTGCAGCCGCTCAATCATCTTAATGACAGCAAAAAGAGGACTTTTCTCAAACTTGATGAAAAGTCCTCTTTTTTTAATCTCATATAAAGGAATGCTTAAATTTGTAGCTTTTTCAATGCAGATTTCACATTCATATACGTATTCAACTCACGGAAGTCCTCTCTCATTTCTCCCATTTTCATCGCAAGATTTGGTTTAATACCTGTCACGATCAGTTCAGTGCCAGTCATTAAAATCAAATCGTTCAGCTTAAAGATCGCATCCGCCACAAATGAATCCACCTCTAATAAACCAGACAGATCCACAATGAAGTAATCATCTTTGGATTGAGAGATATAAGTGGAGACCGTTGAGATGATTTTATCAAATCTTGGCGCTGTTAACGTACCAATGATCGGCAGTACAGAAATACCATCCTTCACCGGAACAATCGGGACAGAAATATTCAATACTTCATCAATAGATTGCTCAAGAAGCTCTTGCTGTTCCTTCTCTTTCGTAACATCCTTTTGCAGACCGACGAAATAAAGGCGTTTCCCTTCATTTTCATCAATCCATAGAGGCGCCACACTTAACTCGTTCCAAAACATTTGACCAGATTTTTTATAGTTTTTCAACTGTACAGTGACAGCCTCTTTGTTTTCAATGGCTGCCCTAATTTGTTTGAGAGCAATCTGTTCAGTTTCATCTCCTTGAAGGAAACGACAGTTCTTTCCTAATACTTCGGTTTCTTGATAGCCTGTCATATCTAAAAAGCCCTTGTTCACATATATTAAAGGATTATCAGGTAAAGACGGGTCCGTCACCGTCAGGCCAACCTGAGTATAGTCTAAGGCTTCCTTGATTAAATGCAGATTGTCGGACTTATAAGATTCCAGCGCCATTCGTTTACTCTCCTTAACTTCCTTACAAGCGGGTTATATTCATAATTAAATTATATGATGTTCCATAGCAGGTGTAAATAGAAGTAGTTCTGAATTCCTCTTTTGTAGAATGCGCTTCATCCTATGTCATTTATACAAATCCATACGATTCAATTATTTCAAAAGATGTTGAATCATATGTGCCACACCATGTTCATCATTTGTTAACGTGACGTGATCAGCTAATTCTTTTATATCCTTTCTCGCATTCCCCATTGCAATTCCAACCCCAGCTGCCCGAATCATCGATTCATCATTTAAACTGTCTCCTACAGCCGCTGTTTGGCTTAATGGAATACCGAGGTTTTCTGCCAGCCTGGTTAACGCCTGCCCTTTCGACGCTTCCTTTGCTCCAATTTCAAAGTTATGATCAGCCGAACTAACCAATGTTAATTCAGAATCATGTCCAAACGCATCCCATCCGGCTTTCAATCTGTCTTGAAAAAATGAGAAACCTAAGATGTTATAAAATGAAAGCTTCTGATCCTCACGAAACAATTCTTGATATGTATCAATATAAGCAAAACCTGACTGGCTGTATTGAACTTCAGCCGCTTGCTCAAGAACACGCTGATCCGTTTCTGGATTTGCACTCTTTAAGCGGTCCATTTCTATCGCCAGAAGCTCCCTGCCGCGGTTTGGTGTGTAAATGGCTTCATTCGTAAACACTTCATAGTAATAATCACGCTCTTCAAGCCATGATAAGATGTGTTTTGCTTTTTCTTCTTCTAGAACAGCCGAATGATATACCTGACCTTCTAGATCATGAATCACAGCTCCATTTGCACTGATGACCCACGTATTCATCCCAAGCTGATCAAAAATAGATTTCACATCAAAATACGCTCTTCCTGTTGAAACGACAACCTCAATCCCACTCGCCGCTGCTTCCTTTAACGCCTGCTCGTTTTCCTGACTCACTTTGTGCTCACTGTTCAATAAAGTTCCGTCTAAATCCGTTGCGATTAATTGAATGTTTGTCATCGGTCTCTCCTTTTTTGCCTGCATTTTCAGTTGACCTTCCGTTTATCAAATCCATCATCATTATGAAATGAGTATCCACTATTTGCAAGGAATGATCGGCTTATCAATGAATATAAGAGTACCCGGTCACGCTACATGACCGGATACGCATAAGGGGATTCACAGGGGACACATGACTGATACAAAGAAACCTTGGTTCTACTATTACGCAGTGAATATGTGTACAAGGCAAAGTCTATCAGCTATAGCTAGAGGGGGCCACGAGATGCTAGACCTTTGCCTTTTGCCTCCTTTCCTTTCAGCTAACCCTAGTCTACTGAGAAATAGCACAAGAGACAAAAAACGAAAATGACAAAATCGTTCTTCAAATTCTTTATTTCCTCAATCATTTTTACTTTTTACCGCTTGTGTATAAAACATCATCTTATTTTGTTTGACGAAATACTTATTTTTCATAAATTGATAAAAAACATCTGAATGAATCCAATTACTAGAAGGCATGTGAATATAGTCAGACCCGTCCCACGCGAACCAATAAAAACAAAGCCTTCCATCATGAATTGACAATTGAAATTCAAAACAGTCCATTTGATCGTCTGTCACGTATTGAAAAGTGAGGGACTCCCCTTCTTCCATATACACATCACAAAATGAGAGAATATCTCCCCATGTATAGACCCTCACATTGCTTTCCTTTTCCTCACCAATATGTATGTTTCGAAGTTGATAGGACTCCATAAAACATCTCCTTTCACTTATATGCAGCTAGTTCTGAGTAGGCAGCGGTTTCATTTATACAGATGTTGTATGCTATAATGATACTTACGAATAATGAACGCTTGTGAGGTGATAAATATGAAAACCTTTAGGCTGATTGATTTAAAAATCGAACTTGATCCAAAGCAAGATAAAATGTCCAGCATTCCCCTTCGTGACGGCTTAATCATTAATAAAGAAGATGGCGAAAATCACTGGATGATCGAGGCACTGATTCCAAAGAAGCATAGACAAGTGTTTGAGGTGCTCTTCCAGCAGCATACAGAAGTAAAGATTCTCGTGACGATTACAAAAGAAAACAACCGCCCTGTTCATCTATCGGTCCAAGTCAAAAACATCGTTGCCTTAGAAGAAAACATATCTGTATTACTCGACGGTAAAATGATCACAAATCGTTACAGAACAGAAACCGAAGAAGTATTAAAAGACCTCGTCAAAGAGGGGCTATCAGGAGAAAAACTGCTGGATGCTTTTAAACAGAACACATAAAAAAGAGCGGGATGAGCCGCTCTTAGATGGTTGACAAAGGGCTAAAATGAACTTTATTTTAGCCCTTTGTCTTCCTTTTCAGCGTGATAGAAAACCTTTGAAGTGTCTAGGAAGGGCGAGCACCGGAGCACAGCCCTGACAAAGAATGCGAGGGTTTGTCTACACGCTGAGAGCGGGATGAGCCGCTCTTTTTCTATTGCACATCTTTCGATTGGCTTTGTTTTTTCAATAAATCTCTAATTTCGGTTAACAACACTTCCGTTTGATCTGGCGTTTCAACCACTTCTTCTTCCTCTACCTTTTTCCGTTTTAATTTATTTAAATAACGAATAAAGATAAAAATGGAAAAGGAGATAATCAAGAAGTCGACCACTGTTTGAATGAAACTTCCATACAAAATTTGAGCAGAACCGATTTTAATAGACAATCCACTAAAATCATGCCCCCCAACAATAATACCAACAAGCGGCATAATTAAATCATTCACAAGAGAAGTGACAATTTTGCCAAATGCTCCCCCGATGATGACACCGACAGCCAGGTCAATTACATTCCCCTTGACGGCAAACTCTCTAAATTCTTTCAGCATTCTTTATCACCTTCATCTTTTTTTGTCTAATATGACGTTTTTTTGTCAAAAAAGCAAGTCCTTATCCGCTTGGGCTGAATGTTTCCATATAAAAAACGGTTCATACAAGATGAACCGTCAGACATATTACGATACTTTCGGACCGATAGAAAATGTCAGTTCTGCTTCACATGCCACTTCGCCATCTACTGTTGCAACTGCTTTTCCTTTGGCAACTGGACCGCGAAGACGCGTGACTTCAACCTCTAAACGTAGCTGATCGCCGGGCTTGACCTGTCTTTTGAATCGGCAGCTGTCAATCCCTGCAAACAAACCAATTTTCCCTTTGTTCTCTTCTTTACCTAACATGATGACCCCAAAAACTTGAGCGAGCGCTTCTACAATAAGCACACCTGGCATGACGGGGTATCCTGGGAAATGGCCATTAAAAAATTCTTCATTTACTGTGACATTTTTGATTCCAACCGCTCTTTTCTCACCATCAACTTCTAAAATACGGTCAACCAATAAAAATGGATAACGGTGTGGAATAATGTCTTGAATTTGCTGAGCATCAAGCATGTCTTGATCTCTCCTTCTTTTCTATATCGCTAATCTTCATTTGATTCCTATTGAAGTATATTATGAATGCAGTCATTTTTCAATGTCTAGCCAACAATTATGGTAAAAAATAACATCTATTATTACCTATTGTCATGAAATATAATCCACTCTACACTCATCGTTTTTTCACAAATATGGTAATATATATTACATCATTGATTGAATAAGAGGGTAAAAATGAATTTTATAAGCGATAAATCCATTAAAAAACTTCTCCATTCGTGGTATACAATGCTAAAACATCGACACTTTTCGAAGGCTGAAGAGATCAAAACGTCCTTAACCAAATATAAACGTAGATTGTCAAAGAAACAGGAGCTTCATTTACATTATCAGCTTATGCTTTTTCGCCATCAGCTCTGGATGAACCAAACAGAAGACTTAGAAAAACTGAAGCATGAACTCATGCTCCACAAAGATCAAATGAATGATCAACTGCAATATTATTTTTACTTTTTTCTCGGTTTATACGAATCTTTAAAGAGCGATCAAAATGATGCCATTCATTATCTTGAAAAAGCAGAAGAGAAACTTCCCCTGCTAGACGATGAGCTAGAGGAAGCGGAGTTTCATTTCCGTACAAGTGGTGTTTATTATAACAACCGCTATTCACTGTTATCCATTCGACATGTTGAAAAAGCCATGGATATCTTTGCAAAACACGGGGATATCCACAGCATTTATCGGTGCAAAATTGTGCTCGCACTTAACTTTAGTGATCAAAAAAAATATGAAGAAGCAGAAGCTATTTTTATTGAAATTATCGAATACGTGAAAATGATTGATGACCAAGAATTGCTTGGTATCGTGTATTATGACGCTGGTTTTATCAAGTCGAGACAGAATCGTCATAAGGAAGCACTAGAATACTTTAAAAAAGCGCTTCGGCTCCCAGCATACCGGAAATCTGCCCACTCCTATGTATCGTGTCTCTATGAAACTGTGCGTTCCTGCTTTAAAGAGAATTTAACTGATGAAGGAATGAAGTATATTCAAAAAGGTCTAAAAGAAGCCGTTGATGCCCAATTTGATCTATTAAGAATCAAGTTCCAAATTTTATTCCTTCTCTACAGCCAAACGCCCAAGGCAGATGAACAGATTGCTACACTCGTCACATGTCTTGAACGAAAAGAAGCCTGGATTGATCTTGAAGATCTGCTTGCAGATGTCTCAGATTTTTATAAAAAAAAGGGCGACTTTGAGCGAGCCGCCTTTTTTATCATGAGAGGCTGACATCCGCCTGCTCATTATCGAATGGTATTAATGAGTCCTAGCATCTGATCGCCCATCGTAATGGTTCTTGAGTTCATCTGATACGAACGCTGTGTTGTCATGAGGTCTGTTAATTCTTTAGACATGTCCACATTCGACGTTTCAAGTGCACCTTGCTGAAGTTGAATGGCCTGACGGTTTGCCCCATTCAGTGCCGTTAAAGCGCCTTGATAGTTGCCGTCGACTGAGAACAAATTTTCTCCTTCAGAGATGAGTGCTGAAGAATTATTCACTTGAACAACCCCAAGATTCACCTGCTGATTCGGTTGATTGCCTCGAGAAATAGCTGTAAGCCGGCCATTTTTATCGATAGAAATATCACGGAAATTCGCATTTAAGACAATCTCATTCCCGTTTTCGTCAAGAATCGGATGGCCTTCGCTTGTCACCAGCTGGACTTGATTCCGATTATTTCCTGGCTGTAAATAAAGAGAGCCATCTCTTGTATACCGGATGTTACCGCCAGCATTGACCTGCAAATACTGAGATGGCGCACCAAATGCAACATCAAGGTCACGGCCTGTTTCTTTAATAGAACCTTGCAATGAGTTAATGGATGCATTGACCATCGTACCAGTTCCAAGCCTTAAACCAGCAGGTGTCAGACGACTGTTTGCCACCTGCTCATTTTTTTCATCTACCTGATTAAACTGTTGTCTGACCAGCTCTGAAAAACGGGTGTTTTTCGCGCGATACCCTGTTGTTTCACTGTTTGCGATGTTATTACTAATGATATCAAGCTGCTTTTGCACCTCGTTCATCGACACAGCTGCATTGATCATCGTTCTAAGCATGAGAATCCTCCTCTCTCTTTCATTTCTTCATTAATACACTCTTCCGATTTCATTCACTGCTTTTTCTAAACTTTTATCATATGCCTGAACCACTTTTTGGTTTGTTTCAAACGCGCGGTAGGCTGTTGTCATTTCTGTATATGATTTCGTCACATCAACGTTCGACAGCTCTGATACACCTTGGCTTAATGTATAGGACATTTGACCGTTATTGACCGCACTTGGAAGAGGCTGGTTATCAGCTGTACGGTATAAATCATTTCCTTCACGCGCAAGGTTTCTTGTATCCATTGCAACACGTACATCAATTTGTCCAAGGTTTTGTCCGTTTTCACTCACGGTTCCATCTGCGTTCACTTTGAAATTCTCACTTTGAACTGTAATCGGCTGGCCCGTCACGGAAAGAAGGGCACGTCCATTGATCGTCAGCTGATTTTGATCATTCAATGTAATGGAACTGCTTTTCGTATAACGAACGCCTTCTGGTGTATTCACAGCATAAAAAAGCGCTGACTTTTGATTTGTCTCCGGGTTGATGGGTACATTATTTTCTACTAATGCGATATCAGTTGTTTGATCCGTTGTTTTTAATGTTCCTTGTGTAAATTGGGGAATCAATTCCTGCATGTATGTTCCCGTATTAATTCCGCCGATCGCCGTTTGCTGCGGGATACTAAAGCCTTTGCCTGAAGATGTTTGGAAACGTCCTGATTCCATTCGGCTTAGCAACATTTCTGGAAATGCGCGCATGGCCCCTTCATCTGCTTTATAGCCTGGAGTATTCGCATTTGCGATATTATTTGAAAGCATTTCTGTCCGCCGCTCTTGAGCGATCATGGCAGATGTTGCGGTGTATAGTCCTTTTAACACGTGCTCACCTCATTCAAATTCTTTCACATGACCTAAAATCATCAGTACACAATCTTCTATGAAATATATCGGCATATTGGCAGGCTTCTTTAATAAAAATCCCCCATTCTTTCTAAAAAGAATGAGGGAAATCATTAGCTGAGTTTACGCTTTGGCAGCTTGTCCATATTATCAAGCATCACGCCAGTACCAACTGCTACACAATCCATTGGATTTTCTGCAACGAAAACTGGTACTTTCAGCTCTTCTGCAAGCAATTGATCAAGCCCGTTTAGAAGCGCTCCGCCACCAGTAATGATAACGCCGCGGTCAATGATATCAGCTGATAATTCAGGTGGTGTTCTTTCAAGAACTTGTTTCGCAGCCTGAACAATGGCAGATACAGATTCACGTAATGCTTCTTCTACTTCTTTGCTTGTGACGGTAATCGTTCTTGGTAATCCTGTCACCATGTCTCGTCCACGAATCGAGATCTCTTCGTGACGTGCGTCTGGGAATACCGTTGCAACTTGGATCTTAATGTCCTCTGCAGTTCGCTCACCGATCAACAGCTTGTACTCTTTTTTAATGTAGTTTAGAATTTCCAGGTCAAATTTGTCTCCAGCCATTTTAATAGAAGAGGCGGTTACAATGTCACCCATCGAGATGACAGCGATATCTGTCGTTCCGCCTCCAATATCTACGACCATGTTTCCACTTGGCTGAAAAATATCCATACCAGCACCAATTGCTGCTACTTTTGGCTCTTCTTCAAGAAATACATGCTTCCCGCCGCTTTTTTCAGCAGCTTCTTTGATTGCCTTCTGCTCAACAGATGTAATGTTTGTCGGGCAGCAGATGAGCATACGCGGCTTAGAGAACAGCCCTTTCACATTCAATTTGTTAATAAAATGCTTGAGCATCGCTTCAGTTACTTCAAAATCAGCAATTACGCCATCTTTTAATGGACGAATCGCAACAATATTCCCAGGCGTACGTCCAACCATACGTCTCGCTTCTTCTCCAACAGCTAATACTTTCCCGCTGTTTTTATCAAGAGCGACAACAGATGGTTCATTTAACACAATTCCTTTTCCTTTGACATGAATCAGTACATTTGCAGTACCAAGATCAATTCCAATATCCCTAGCAAACATCTATATATATCCTCCTTGAAAATCTGTTTCCATAGCAAATACCACATTCTGCCCTAATTATATATTCTATCATAATTTGCAGAAAAAAAGATATTTCTTTACAAAAGTCTTTACAAAATTTGTGGTTAGAAACTACCGATAAGAGGAAGATATATATATCATGTTTATGAACAAAGAACTAAAGCTTACTGTTTTACAGGCTCACCTTCTAAAATTTCTTCTTTTTTATACTTTAACTTTGTGGCTTCTCCCCCTCGCAGGTGACGGATTGATTTATGATAATCCAGTATCTCCTTCACTTCGTTAGCCAGATCTGGATTAATTTCTGGCAGTCTTTCTGTTAGATCCTTGTGTACAGTACTTTTAGAGACTCCAAATTCTTTCGCAATTACACGAACGGTTTTCTTTGTCTCCACGATATACTTTCCTATCTTGATTGTTCGCTCTTTGATGTAATCGTGCACACCACTCGACCTCCCTAAAATGGATGTGAGAAGTGTGAAATGAGATCCGTATCAATATTATCCATTTTCAGCGGCGCTTGTTCGTCTTAATTTCTCATCCATTAGGTAGTAAATGCCAAACACGATCCCTCACCTCAAACACTCTCTTTGTCAGGTTTGTAACAGTGTATTAGCATTGCATAGGGAATATGCTAAAAATGAAGATGGGACAAGGGATTTATCAGAAAAGACAAAACAAAAAATCATTTCGAGTGCCGAAAATTTTCACTTTACAAGCATCGGTGTAACACGTAAAATAGGAAAGGTGATTTTATTTACCTAGATAAATAATGAATAAAGGTGAGCCTATGGATACGTTAAACAGAGAGTGTTTACATCAAATACATCAAAGCGCGCGGCTGCTGTCTAAAAAAGCGAACGAAGCGCTTGCTGCTTATGACTTGTACATGTCCCAGTGGACTGTACTTTTTTGTTTGGATACATTCGGCCCTAAAACGCAAAAAGACATTTGGACCTATTTGAACGTCGAAGCACCGACGATTACAAGAACCGTGACACGTCTAGAAGCAAACGGCTGGGTGAAACGAGTCCAAGGAAAAGACAAACGTGAGAATCTCATCGTCATGACAGACGATGCAAAAACAAAGTTTAAAGAAATCAAACAGACGATGGAACAATTTGAAGAAGAATGTCTTTCAGATTTTACCTACGAAGAAAAACAGCTCCTCCATAAACTACTACACAAATTATCAACTGAATAGGAAGTGACATACACCATGAACGAACGCATTTGGACAAAAGACTTTATCATGATTGTCCTGGTGAATTTATTTACATTCACCTCTTTTTATGCCCTTTTGACCTTACTCCCCATTTACACAATGGATGAATTAAATGGAACAGAATCACAGGGCGGCCTCCTTGTGACGGTCTTCTTATTATCAGCAATTGTGACAAGACCATTTTCAGGGGCCATTATTGAGAAATTCGGCAAGAAACGCATGGCGATTTTTTCTTCAACGGCTTTTGCCCTGCTCACTTATTTATACATTCCAATTGATCAATTCCAAACACTTCTCATGCTGCGTTTCGTGCAAGGAATCTTCTTCAGCATTTTGACAACCGTAGCAAGTGCCATTGCAGCTGATATGATTCCGAAACATAAACGAGGAGAGGGCCTTGGATACTTTGTGATGTCGATGAACCTCGCCGTGGTCATCGGTCCGTTTATCGCACTGAATCAAGTAGGAAAAATCGGATTCCATTCTTTATTTCTGCTCTTTTCCATCATCGTCTCCATCGGTGCAGCTTTCACGATGCTGATTAGACAGCCAGAGCCTGAAAATGGCGGAAGTGTCGTCTTTCGATTCACTTTTTCTCATCTGTTTGAAAAAGGCGCTTTAAAAACGGCAGCAGTTGGAATCATTATCTCCTTCTGTTACTCGCCGATCATTTCATTTATTTCAGTCTATGCCAATTCACTTCATCTGATGGGTGCAAGCAGTTATTTCTTCATTGTTTTTGCAGCTGCAATGCTTGGATCACGTCCATTTACAGGCAGACTGTTTGACCGAGTCGGGCCTCATATTGTGATCTACCCATCTATTGCTCTCTTTGCGATTGGTTTATGGATGCTGACCGCTACACAAACAGCCACCATGCTTCTTTTATCCGGCGCTGTCATCGGCCTTGGCTACGGCTCTTTGGTGCCATGTCTACAAACACTTGCGATACAGCACTCACCAGCACACCGTACAGGCTACGCCACAGCAACTTTCTTTACCTTGTATGATACGGGGATTGCCGCTGGATCCTTTGTCTTCGGACTGCTTGTCAGCTTCACAGATTTTTCAAATGTATATCTCATTGCTGGCGTTGTCGTGTTACTCAGCATGGGCGTTTTTTATTGGAGCGAACGAAAACCGCAAGAAGCAAAAGCACAAAAGGTTTCCCTATCAGAATAGGATACTGTTTTAAACTTCACTGAAAACATGCTAAAATATAGGATATTTCAAATGAACAGATAGGTCTTTTGAAAAATAGTTGGCGTTAAGCGAAAGTATAGGTGATGTTTTGAATTACGAATTGTTTAAAGTCATACACGGGATGGCTCATCATTCTGAGTTTTTAGATCAGGCCATGATTTTCATTACGAAAAAGGCCATTCTCGTATATGCCCTCGTCTTATTGATTTGCTGGTTTTTAGGTAATCACAAATTTAAGAAGCATGTCTTCTTTTCTGGTGTAACAGGCATCGTGGCACTCATCGTCAATTTTGCCATTACGCTGTTTTATTATGAAGAGCGGCCGTTTGTGGCGCACAAAGTCGACACACTCATCCCGCACTCAGCAGACGCTTCCTTCCCAAGTGACCACACAACAGGTGCACTGGCTCTTTCACTAGCCATTCGATCCCGTAATAAAAAACTCGGCAATATTTTGCTTGTTTTTGGATTACTGACAGGGTTCTCCCGCATCTGGGTCGGTCATCATTATCCATTTGATGTATTAGGCAGCTTGATCGTATCGATTGTGGTTGTCTTTATCATGAATAAATTATGGAAGTTCTTTGACTCTCCAATTGACCGTATCGTGACATTTTACGAGAACATTGTGGGCAAAATTTTCAGAAGGAAGCAAAAGGACCAAGGGTCAGACCTGTCCAACTCTTAAGCGGCTTGCGATAAAGTATGGAAGACCTCTCTTCTACTTTATCCCAGCCGCTTTTTTCATTGTTTGTTTTCCTCTGACCATACTCGAAAAATAAAGGCTGACGCTAATGCCGACAAGAGAAATCATGATCAATGTCCAGCCTAATTGGTCAAAATGAGAACCTGCAATTTCCTCACCAAACAGCATGCCAAGCACGGCAGATGATAGAATGGAACCAAGGTACCTGCATGTTTGAAAAAGCCCAGAGGTCGTGCCAATCATTTGTTGAGGGCTCGCTTTTAACATCGCAGCTTGAAGCGCAACATTTCCAATCCCGTAACTGAGTCCAAGCAAAGCAAGAACCAGTCCTTTCCCCCAGAATGGCGCAGGAATAAAAAAGAAAGTCATGGCGGAAGCGCCGGCCAGCATCAGCACAGCACTTGCCAAAACAGGATGCCGTTCATCGCCGCGATCTACCCACTTGCCAGTCAGCGGCGATACCATTATGCTCACGCCAGACATGCAAAGCATAAAGAGGCCCGTCATCTCCACACGCCAGCCCAATTCATCTTGAAAATAACTTGGCAAGCCAAAAAAGAGGCAATAGAAGAAAATATTTAAAATGATAAATTGCACATACACAAGTGAAAGCCGTTTCTCCTGCCTGAACATCCGAATTTGGATAAATGGCTCATCCACCTGATGCTCCCACCATATAAAAGCACCCGCACTCACAAGACAGAGAATGCCCTGCACATACTGAATACCATCAGATAGTGATAATAAAAAAGAAAGCAAAAGGACAATACAAACTGTAAATAGAAACATCCCTGGCAAATCAAGCTTTCGGACAGTGTCTCCAATACGCAATTTTTTCTTCTTCTCCTTAGGAAACAAGGAAAGGCCTAGAAAAAAACTAATCAATATGAATGGCAGATTCACTAAAAAGATCGCCGGCCAGCTGCCGATTGTCATCAAAAACCCGCCAAGTGTCGGCCCGAGTGCTGTCATCGCTGAAGCAAAAATAGACAATACCGCTAAAGCAGAAGCTTGTCGTTCCTTCACATGATCCCGAATCAGTCCAACACCTGAAGGATAGATCGCACTGCTTCCAATCGCCTGAAGAAGCCGGATTACAATCAGCAACGCAAAAGTCGGGGCAAACGGCGCACAAATGGCTGAGACTGCCACTAGAACTAGTCCAAATAAAAATAAAGTTCTCCGGCTCATCACATGATCTCCAATTCGTCCACTCACCGGCTGCGTGACCGCGCTGGCCAAATAAAAGGTTGAAATGAGCCAAGATACCGTCGTAAACGACAATCCGAACTCATGCTGAATTTGATGCAAGGCTAAAGAAATCATTGAGGAATTCAGTGGATTTAACATCGTTCCAAAAGCAATCGCCGTTAAAAAGACTTTTCGGTTGTTTTTCCATTTGATCATACACCCGCCCCCTTCTTTTGACATACACGTTCTTTGTCTATCTCCTCGTTATTATGAGATTCATTTCCCTTTTTTACCCTTAGCAATTCAAGTTCTCTCTCCGAAAAGCAAGACATACATTCTAAAAAGGGCAAGTGTTGGAAAAGCGCATATAAAATTGAGAATATGAGGAACAAATGGTAAGATGCTACACATATTTAAAAGCCTACTTTCTCCTTATACGGAGAACGGCTGAAAAGGAGGAGAAGCTTATTATTAAAAAAAGACGGTTTTGGGTCCCAGCCCTTTTCTCGGTTGCAGTATTACTTCTGTCTTCGTGCGGTTCAAATGAAACAAATGGGAACGGAGATAAACGTAATTCTACAGCGAAAGGGTCACCGATTTTGGAGGATGGGAAATTTATTTTTGCAGCATCAGGTGAATTCCACCCATTCAGTTACATGGATGGAAACCAGATGTCCGGCTTTGATATTGATGTCGGCAATGCGATTAGTGACAAGATGGGCCTAGAGCCTGTACAGAAAAAATATAAATTCGCAGGCATCGTCGAAGGCGTCAAAGCAGGCAAATTTGATGCGGCCGTTGCAAGTCATACCATCAACGAGGAACGAAAAAAACACGTCCTTTTTTCTCAACCGTATTACTACTCTGGTCCGCAAATCTTCACAAGACCCGGCGCAGATATTCACAGTGCAGATGACTTAAAAAACAAAGAAATCGCTGTCTCTAAAGGTTCGTCCTATGCGGATCTTGCCAAAGAACATAGCGGGCAGGAACCAAAATATTACGACAGTGATGTTGTCGCTTTAGAAGCACTAGCCAATGGCAAACACGATGCGGTCGTCACTGATTTTGCCACAGGTGCAGAAGCCATGAAGAAAAAACTTAAAATTGAAGCACAAGAAAGACTCGGGCAAAGTGAGCAAGCAATCGCTGTCTCTAAAGACAATAAAGAGCTCATAAAAGAAATCAACGATGCGATTGATGCACTTAGAAAAGACGGAACATTAAGACAAATTAGCGAAAAGTATTTTGACGAAGATATTACCGTCAAACAGGATTAAAACCACGATTGTGCGCCTTTCTCTAGGCGCACTTTCTTCAAATGGAGATGATTGTTTTGCCTACCTTATCACACTTTTTTCAAACGCTGATTGATTCTAGAGGCGTTTTCTTAGAAGGAATGCTGCTCACCTTACAACTCACTGTCATCAGTATTTTCATCGGCATGTTCATCGGGCTTTTCTTTGCCTTACTAAAAATATCCCACGTAGCCGTTTTCGGTTATATCGCAAATGCCTATATCTTCCTTGTACGCGGGACACCACTCATTGTGCAGATTTTTATCCTGTATTTTGGGCTGACAGAATTAAATATACCCGACTTTTGGGCAGCCTCTATTGCGCTTGCCTTCCATAACGGTGCCTATATAGCAGAAATATTTAGAGGTGCGATTCAATCAATCGATCAAGGTCAAAAAGAAGCAGGACGTTCTCTTGGCATGGGGCGATTTCTAACCATGAGACGTATCATTCTCCCGCAAGCGATGCGGCGTGCCCTCCCCCCTCTCGGCAATCAGTTTATTATCGGCTTAAAAGATTCATCACTTGCCGCCTTCATCAGCGTCAATGAACTCTTTAACATAGCCACCACTCAAGGTTCCAACAGTTTTGACAACATGACGTACTTACTTGTCGTGGCTGTCTATTACTTAGTTCTTGTCCTGCTGTTAACATTCGCTGTGCAAACCGTTGAGAAGAAACTTTCAGTCAGTGATCATTAGGAGGAGAAGCATGACAGAATCAAAAGAGATCATTCGTGTTGAAAAACTGAATAAATACTTTGGAGAGCTGCATGTCTTAAAAGATATCGATCTCACTGTATATGAAAATGATGTCGTCGTCTTAATTGGTGCAAGCGGCTCTGGGAAAAGCACCTTGCTCCGTTGTATGAATTTTTTAGAAATAAAAAATGACGGTCAGATCATCATTGATGGCAGTCCCGTTCATCCAAAACGAGATCAATTAAATGAAATGAGGCAGAAAATAGGCATGGTGTTTCAGCATTTTAATCTCTTCCCGCACAAAACCGTGCTTGAAAACATCATCGAAGCACCGGTCATGGTGAAAAAAACAAAGAAAGCACAAGCGATAACTGAAGCCAATATCTTATTAGAGAAAGTCGGACTAGCGGATAAAGCAAAAGTGTACCCTTCAAAGCTATCAGGCGGTCAAAAACAGCGCGTTGCCATCGCACGAGCTCTCGCCATGAAGCCCGATGTCATGTTATTTGACGAGCCTACTTCTGCGCTGGACCCAGAGCTTGTAGGCGAAGTGCTGCAAACCATGAAAAGTCTTGCCAAAGAAGGCATGACAATGGTCATCGTCACTCATGAAATGGGCTTCGCAAAAGAAGTAGCTGACCGAGTTGTTTATATGCATGAAGGACGAATCGTCGAACAAGGTACCCCATCAGAATTATTTGATTCTCCTCAAGAGGAGCGAACCAAATTGTTTCTCAGTTCGATTTTATAGGTCAAACGCCCTTTATTTTTCGTGATTCATGCACGTTTATTCTCATTTTTTACGAACTTTTCATCCATTTATATTGATAATGACCAAAAAACCATGTTAGATAAACTTACATGAATATGTTATATATGACTTTTCTCTCTATAATGAAGAATTAAGAAATCTATTAATTCTGAATGATTCGGGGGAATGCAGCATGCAAATGGGTGATACAGTATTTATGTTCTTCTGCGCACTACTCGTGTGGTTAATGACACCGGGTTTAGCCTTATTCTACGGAGGACTTGTGAGAAGTAAAAACGTGTTAAGTACGACAATGCACAGCTTAACCTCACTAGCCATTGTCTCTATCGTCTGGATCGTGTTTGGCTATTCACTGGCCTTTGCGCCAGGCAATGCATGGATCGGAGGCTTTGACTGGGTTGGACTAAAAGGCGTTGGCTTTGAACCTGGTTCATATAGTGACACGATTCCACATTCATTGTTCATGATGTTCCAAATGACCTTTGCCGTCCTCACAACAGCCATTATCTCTGGTGCGTTCGCTGAACGTATTCGTTACTCAGCGGTGGTCGTGTTTACACTCCTTTGGGTCACATTTGTATACGCTCCAGTCGCACACTGGGTATGGGGCGGCGGCTGGATTGGAGAAATGGGAGCACTTGACTTCGCCGGTGGAAACGTCGTCCACATATCATCCGGTGTGGCTGGTCTAGTCGTAGCCATTGTTCTCGGGAAGCGAAAAGAAGCGGCAAGTTCTTCTCCGCATAACTTGATCTACACACTTCTTGGTGGAGCTGTGATTTGGTTTGGCTGGTTTGGGTTTAACGTAGGAAGTGCCCTCACATTAGATAGTGTCGCCATGTATGCCTTTATTAACACCAATACAGCAGCTGCTGCAGGAATCATCGGCTGGCTGTTAGTCGAATGGATGATCAACAAAAAACCAACGATGCTAGGTGCAATCTCTGGAGCCATTGCAGGCCTAGTAGCGATTACACCTGCCGCAGGCTTTGTCACACCATTCGCTTCGATTATCATCGGAATCATCGGCGGGATCGTTTGTTTCTGGGGCGTCTATTCACTCAAAGCCAAGTTCGGCTATGACGATGCACTGGATGCATTCGGTCTCCACGGAATCGGCGGTACGTGGGGAGGCATTGCTACAGGCCTTTTCGCCACTACATCTGTCAATGATGGCGGAGCCAACGGCTTATTTTACGGCGATCCAAGCTTACTTTGGAAACAAGTTGTCGCCATCGTGGCCACATACGTCTTTGTTGCAGTTGTCACATATGTGATCATCAAAGTCGTCAACATCTTCTTCAAGATTCGCGCAACTGAAGAAGAAGAATCAGTCGGTCTTGATTTAACGATGCACGGCGAAAAAGCATATCAAGATTAAAGAAAAAGGGGTGTCTCTATGAGCAAAATGTATAAAGTGGAGATTGTCACACGTCCAGCTAATTTTGAAACATTAAAGGTGGAGCTTGGAAAGATTGGTGTCACCTCGATTACCTTTTCCAATGTGCACGGCTGCGGATTACAAAAGGGACATACGGAACTATACCGTGGCGTCAAAAAGGAAAGCAATGTGTACGAACGTTTAAAGATCGAAATCGTCTTAAGCAAAGTACCTGTTGAACAGGTCGTGGAAACGGCTCAAAAGGTACTTCGTACAGGAGAACCAGGGGATGGGAAGATTTTTATATATGAGATAGAAAATACAATCAACATTCGGACAGGTGAAGAAGGACCTGCCGCCTTATAGCATCCCTCCGCCATATGGCGGAGGTTTTTTAAAGACAGAAAAAAACCTCTGTGCATTTATCTACACAGAGGATCTGACATGACATTAAGATTGTTTTGTTTCTTCTGACTGACTGCGGTCTTTAGAGGAATCTGAAGACTTTTCTTGATCAGAGGATTTCCCCTTCTCATCAGACTTATCTTCAGATTTTTCTTCAGCCGGCTCTTTTGCCTTATCGTCAGCAGCAGGTTCCTTCATTTTGTCATCAGCTTTTGGCTGAGCAGGTTCTTTTGCTTCTTCCGTCACTTCTTGCGCTGCTTTTTCAATGGAAGAAACAGGCTTATCAATGAAGCTAAGCGGATTAAGCGCTAAACCTTCCATACGAATTTCAAAGTGAACATGGTTGCCGCTTTCAGCACCATATAGATTCTTACCAGAAGCACCGATGACATCATTCTGCTTTACTTCATCGCCTTCTTTTACACTCACTTGAGACAACGATTGATACACAGTAGACAATCCATCTTCATGTTCAATTTCAACAACGTGACCGAGAACTGGATCTTTTTTCGCCTGAACGACTGTTCCACTAAGAGCAGCTGTGACATCAAACACTTTGCCATCTTTATCTGCAAGATCAATACCTTTGCTTAAGGTATAGGTGTTATTATAGTTTACAAGTGCTGCTTCTTTTTCTTTTTGATCAGCATCTGCTTCATAGAACTTTTTCACGACAGAAACATTCTCAGAATTCTGGACCGGCATAGCGACATTTTCAATTGGCTTTCCAACTTCAACGGCATCATCACGCTGTTCTTGTCCTGTTTGATTTCCATCAGATAGTTGGTCTTTCACATCTTTCGATACAGCTTGATACCAAAGAACGGCTGTTAACACGACCGCTGCGCTGACCAAGTAAATAGCAGGGAATACCCAGCGCTTACGGAAAAATTGCTGAACTTTTGTGATTTTGGAAGTACGTTTCTTTTCTTCCTCTCTCATTTTTCATCACCTCAGCAACATTCTGAACACTTTTCAAAAAATATATACACACGAAATCATTTTTCTTTTTATTTTGCGCAATCGCATCAATAATATGTATGATGAATGAAAAAAGATGGGGGTACATATGGTGAAAACTTTCAACCGCATGGCAACAGAAGATGACCTCAAAGAAATCGTCGATATCTACAATTCAACGATTGCTTCAAGAGAAGTAACGGCCGATACAGAACCTGTTACAGTAGAAGACCGCCGTCAGTGGTTTTTGAATCATTCAGAGAAACGTCCTCTCTATGTGAAAACAGATGAGGAAGGAAATATCTACGGCTGGCTCAGTTTTGAAACGTTTTACGGCAGACCTGCATACAACGGTACGGTTGAAATGAGTATTTACTTGAACCAAAACTATCGAGGAAAAGGTTTAGGGTCACTGTTCTTACAAGAGGCGCTCGAATTGGCACCCTCATTAGGCATCCGAACGTTACTTGCCTTTATTTTCGGCCACAACGAAGCCAGCATCAAATTATTTAAGAAGCACGGATTTGAGACTTGGGGACATTTGCCACGCATCGCAGAAATGGACGGCAATCGGTACGACTTAGATATTTTAGGAAAAGAATTATAAACTGAGCGTCTCTTGAAGAAAGAGACGCTTTAGATTGTTGACAAAGGGCTAAAATGAACTTGATTTTAGCCCTTTGTTTTCTTTTCAGCGTGATAGAAAACCTTTGCAGCCCGAGGAAGGACGAGTACTGGCGCGGAGCGAATTTCACATTCGTGAGCACCAGCACGCAGGACTGACAAAGAATGCGAGGGTTTGTCTACACGCTGGAGCGTCTCTTGAAGAAAGAGACGCTTTTTTTATGAAGCATGCACCAACTGCTCAAATTGCTTCGCATTTTGAAGCGATTTTCTTTTCAGAATGATACCATGTTCATCAATCAGAAGCGCTTGCGGAACAACTGTTACTCCATACAACTCCATAATTTGTGATGAGCGCATATAAACAGCTTGCTCCGGCAGCAATTGAAGAAGCGAGGCATCATCGGCTTGTTCATCTCCATTAATAACAATCACATGAGCATCATCATGTGAAGTTTGAGGCTGCACATCAGACAAAATACTTTTACAAGTCATACAAGTAGAATTCACAAATAACAGCATCACAGCTCGCCCATTTTGCAAATACTCCTTCAAGATCACCTTTTCACCTACATGCGAATAACTGCGAAATAACGGAGCCGGGTCACCAATATCCGCTTCCTTCAATTCAATTCCATCAAGAGATTTTATTTTATTCATAAATCTCCCGATAAAACGGGCAAGCAAAAACACGACAGCCAGCTGGGCAATGACAATTAATAACACAATGATTAATAAAATATCTGTCATTTCATTTTATCTCCTTCTATAATTGATCCATCTGCAATCTGGAATGAGTCGATCCACTTTCGCTTCAATAGCACAATTTCTTGGCTGACCGCTATGATCAAACAGACAGCCGCTGCAATGAGAAAACAAATCATTTTCAACCGCAATGAAATCATTTCAACACTAGGATGTACATAAAATAACCCTGCCACAAGAGTAAGCATCAGCAGATTGCGAATCACAATCCCCCAATGCAGGCGATCGTTTTCCAGTAACCCTCCACAACCGCACGAAATATCACGATGCCCCCTCATTAAATTGAACGTAACCGCTCCAGTATAAATACATAACAGGGCTGTAAGGCCAATTGCAGGCAGGACAGACATGTTCCATATAAACAAATGAACCGTACAAACCAATTCAATCAACAAAAATAAATAAAACATAGGTGCCGCGAAAGAAGGCGGCAGCAGCCGATAAGCATTGATCTGCTGGACATGTGCCTTCTGTTTCCTTGCTTTATCGAGCCATGCACCCGCAAAAATGATTCCTAGTAAATAGACACCTATGAAATAAAAGACACTCACCTTACACCATCTCCTTTTGTTGAAATAGTTGAGATTGTGCCTCGTATAGCCTTCTGTATTCTCCCTGTAACGCCATCAGTTCATCATGGTTGCCCTCTTCAATGAAAGCACCATCTTTCATGACGATGATACGGTCTGCTAAGCGGGCCGCTCCCATACGATGTGTAATAAACAAAACACCTTGATCCTGCGTATGATCGAACAACTTTCGAATGAGTGAGATCTCCGACAATGGATCGAGAGCAGAGGTCGGTTCATCTAAAATAATAAAATCACTTTCTCTAAAGAAGGTTCTCGCCATCGCAAGCTTTTGCCATTGTCCGCCAGACAATTCATGTCCCTCTTCAAAAAAGCGACCTAGCTGCGCATCATATGTGTCTTCCATTTCATTAATTCTTTTCTCTATACCTGCTTGACGGGCGGCTGAAATCAACCGCTCTTCCTCTTCTATATCATCAATACGGCCAAACCCTATGTTTTCTCTCACAGTGAATTCGTACTTCATAAAATCTTGAAAAAGAACAGCCATTCTCGCATGATAGGTCTTTTTATGGATGGTGGAAATATCCTCTCCATTGACTTTGTGCATATTCTGTTGATCTGGATCGTATAAGCCGGTTAAACATTTGATTAAAGTGGTTTTACCGGACCCATTATCTCCTACTAATGCAATTCGTTCACCTTTATTCATATGAAAATGAATATGCTCAATCGCTGGTTTTTTCATATTCGGATAAGTAAAAGAGAGATTGTCTAATGTAATGGACTGGATATGCTCAATTCCCTGAAGCGACGCTGCCTCTTCCGTCTGTTCATGCATTTCCTCTTCTCTCTTTAGAAAAGCTCTCATTTCATCAACATATAGACTCGTTTCATATAAACTAGAACATTCCCTCGTTAAATCTTGAAACCCACTTTGAATGTTTTGTACAGCTTGTAGCACTGCAACAAACGTACCCGCAGCTAATTTTTTTTGAAAAATAAGAAAGACAATCAATAAACCACAGCACACATAGGCCAATGTCATGAGCAACCCGCCTGCCATCTCCCAGCGCACTTGGCGTTTCAGCAAATTATATTTTTCATCTGCACTTTTAACGTAGTGACCTCTCCACTTTTGAAGAAGATAATTCCCTATTCCATATAAACGAACTTCCTTTAAAGAATCTCGCTGTGCGACGAGATCAGATACATACATTTCTCTTCGATCATTAGCCGTTAACAAACGATTTAATCGATAACGTGCGCCTCCAAAGAAAAGTTCAATCCATAATACAGGCAAGGTAAACAAGAACAATATGACCGCTAAGCCCCAATGAATACCGATCATATAAATAAGAAGTGATACAACAGTAATCAACGCGCTCATCATTGTAAAAATACTTCTCACCATACTGAGAACATGCTGATGACTGTTCATCACACGTTGACTTTCATTGTAAAAGGACGGGTGCTCAAACGTAATAAACGGCAGTCTTATCGCTTTTTGAAGCAATTCACCTTTCAAATGCAGACCAATCAGATTTGTCGCTTTCTGTTGACTAAGCTGAAGAATGAATTGAAGTCCATATCCTAAAATCACAATGACCATTTGCAGTCCAAATAACCACAAAACCTTTTGGATGTCACCTGAAGACGTCATAAATAAAATAATTTCATTAATCAAAGTTTGAATAATCCAGACACTAGCCAAAGGCATAAAACCAACGATCACTTGAATGAACAAAGTTAAAAGAAGATAAGAACGACTTTTTTTCCAAGTATAGGAGATTGCATATAAACAATGGTTCACTGTACTCATGAGATGCTCCACCTTACAACATTTAGTATAATTGACATATTTTTGATATTTGTAATATGATAGCTTTGCGTAACTTCACTTTGAGAGGACGATATACGATGAATTCAATTTTTCTTATACAGCTCGCTCTTATGATTTGCAGTCTTCTATTAACGGCTGGAATTATCATCTATTTAAAACAACAGATGCAGCTTATCATTTTACCTATAAAACACGTGGGGCAGAAACTTGCGCATCCACTTCTCGAACAGCCATCACCCATTCACATGAATGATCTGCTGCAAACAAATCGTACACAACAATTACTGATCTTCACTGACACAGCATGTCCGCACTGCATTCCATCACTCGAACAATTCCTAGAAACAAAAAAGCAGCGTAAACTAAACGTTTCATTGAGTATTTTGTTGAAAAACGGGCAAAAAAAGGACCAAGAATTATATCGTGATAACGAAACAAACTTGCGAATTATTCCGGTAGACGAACAATTGATAAACGCATTCCAAATTCAGGAGTTTCCGTTCTACATCATGGTAGAAGACAATGATACCATCTCATATGCAGCACCTTTTCCAGACGGTCTTTATTCAAGACTAGCTGCAAACTAAAGATAAATGAGGCATGTGAAGAGCATCAAACACATGCCTCATTTTTTATTATTGTGAATTTGGCTGAACATCCTTCCCTTTTTCCTCTGCAGCGATTTCATTAGCTTCGCTTGAAGCGGATGTTTGTTCCTCAGCTTGTTCAAACTCACTGCGAGCTTCATTTGAAATGTCAACTTGATCACCGTGCTGATTCACAGTAACGGAAGAAGACCCCTCTTTTTGAACCTCTTTCTCTAGTTCCTTTAATTTAGAAACATGAAGCTCTAAATCTTTTCCTTGCTGAACTAAAGTCAGTTGTTGAAATAACGCCTTTCTCTCTTCTGGAGAATGGTCGCCTTGAACAATTTGCGCTGCTTGGGTCAAAAAAGAATTTGATGTATGGCCAGCTTGACGCTTATTTGACGTCTGCATAGCATTTGTTACTAATGAAATTGGAGTTATGCTCATGCGTTCACACCCTAATAAATAAGATACTTAAATTTAGCAGCCACATTTAACGCGTTCTTGGCTAGTACAAATCTCACCTGTGTCACGATCCACATAGTAACGGAAAGTTCCAACGCCTTGAAGGAAACAAGTTGGTGCTGATTGGCAAGAAGTTACCAATCTTTGCAAAATACATCTAGCAGCTGCAGGTTGAACATTGGTCATTTTGTTTAAAATTCGATCTAACATATGAATTCCACCTTCCAATTTTTATGGTAATACAATACAATAATAACCAATTGATAGACAACTAACAACATATTTTGATAAATTTTCTAATTACTTCAAACTACTTTTCTTATTTATGACAAAATTTTTCGATTATAATTGTAGTAATTGTTACTTTTTTCTTATTCGAAAATAATTTATTTATCCATAAAAAGTAAATAAAAGATAGAAATAAGGTCAATTCACTCTTCCTAAAGTACTACTTGCTCAGGTATGATATAGAGTGAATACATAAAGGAGTGAACACAATTGCAACAAACTGAGAAAATCATTCAATCTCTTCATTCAATAACAAAGTGGGGAAAGGTTGGGAGCATCTTTCTTTATATTTCAGGTGGTCTATCCATCCTCAGTGGATTTTGGCTTGTTCTTCCTGCTGCCATTGGCGTTTTTCTGATTATGATGGGAATTCATGTCCAAAAATCCGTGAAAGCAGCTGAACAATTGATTCAAGCGTCTGATACTTCTTACGAAGAATTATTGGAACAATATGCTAAGATGATGAAAATGCAGACACTTTTTGCCATTTCAAGTATTGCCGCAGTTATTCTCTCATTCATCGCTATCGTTTTGATGTTTATACTAGGCGGGCTAGCCTTTCTCCAAGAGCTTCCTACCGATGTCCAACAGTACGAAGATTATTACGAAGAAGAACTTGGTGACTTTTATTAATAGAAAGGGGTATCAATAAAATGCGATACCCCTTTTTTATTTGAGTTGGCATAGCCTTGATACTAAACTTGACAATCAGCCTTTATCATTTTAAAATACAAATCGTAATCATTACGGAATAAAGGAGGGTTATAGCACTTATGCGCGTGAAAATCACCTTAGCCTGTACAGAAACAGGTGACAGAAACTATATCACTACAAAAAATAAACGAACGAACCCAGACAGATTGGAGTTAAAAAAATATTCTCCACGATTAAAGAAATACACCCTTCATCGGGAAACAAAATAATTTTTGGGATTCAAATCGTAACAATTACTATTTAAGCGAGGCGGCATACAAAATGATTATGTTCAAAAGGACTAAACCAAATGGATAAGAGAATACCTGTCACAGTTCTAAGCGGCTTTTTAGGAGCTGGAAAAACCACGATATTAAATCATGTTCTACAGAATCGTAAAGGGCTAAAAGTAGCTGTTATTGTCAATGACATGAGCGAAATAAATATTGATGCAGAATTAGTTAAGCAAGGCGGAGAACTCTCTCGATCAGATGAGAAACTGGTTGAACTATCTAATGGTTGTATTTGTTGCACATTGAGAGAAGATTTATTAATTGAAGTAGAACGCCTTTGTAAGGCTGGGAATATCGATTATATTGTCATTGAATCTACAGGTATTAGTGAACCAATTCCTGTCGCTCAAACTTTCTCTTACATTGATGAAGAAATGGGCATAGATTTGACACGTTTTTGCAGATTAGACACGATGGTAACGGTGGTAGATGCAAACCGTTTCTGGACAGATTTCCAGTCAGGAGAAAGTTTATTGGATCGTAAAGAAGCAGTTTCAGATGATGATGAACGAGAGATTTCCGATTTACTTATTGATCAAATTGAATTTTGTGATGTGCTCATTATCAATAAATGTGATCTTGTATCAGCATCAGAACTAGATCGGCTTGAGCACGTGTTAACCAAACTTCAACCAGAAGCAGCCATTATTAGAACCTCTAAAGGTAACGTACAGCCTAGTGATATTTTGAATACTGGTTTATTCGATTTTGAAAAATCTAGTGCTTCTGCGGGCTGGATCAAAGAAATTAATGCTGGACACTCTCAGCATACGCCTGAAACAGAAGAATACCAAATCTCATCTTTTGTTTATGAAAGAAGGCTTCCTTTTCATACTGGCAGACTGAATGCATGGTTAGATCAAATGCCAGAGCAGATTGTTCGAGCGAAAGGATTTACATGGCTAGCGACACATCATGATTTAACCATTTTAATTTCACAAGCCGGAAAATCTGTTGCAATTGAACCAATCGCATACTGGATTGCTGCCTTGCCTGAGCAAGAACGATCACGGATCTTAAATCAGGAACCAGAAATTTTAGATGAGTGGGATGCAGAGTTTGGTGATCGACATACAAAAATTGTCTTTATCGGTGTAGATTTACCTAAAGCAGATATTATTCGTACACTAGATCAATGCTTACTCACACCTGAAGAATTTGATCAAGATTGGACAACGTTTGAAGACCCCTTTCAATGGAACATACACACTTAAACCAGGAGGGTTTTAAATGGCAAAGAAATCAAAAATAGCAAAAGAAAAAAAGCGGCAGCAGCTCGTTTTGAAATATGCACAATTAAGGAAAGAGCTAAAAGAAAAAGGTGACTATGAAGCTTTGCAGAAACTACCTAGAGACTCTTCACCCACTCGCTTAAAAAACCGCTGTGAATTAACTGGCCGTCCTAGAGGTTACTTGAGAAAATTTAAAATGTCTCGAATTGCTTTTCGTGAGCTTGCCTATAAAGGACAGATTCCAGGAGTGAAAAAATCGAGTTGGTAAAAATTGATTTGATCTTAGCATAGTTCCTGTAAATGTAAAGCAGGACAAAATGAATAAAAATCTTTTTTTCATCCTTACTCCGTCAATTTTGAGGTACAAAATAGCATTTTAAAAAAACAGCAGAATCTCTGCTGTTTTTTTATGGGGATGAGCTTATAGGAAAGATTGTCCTGATGTTAAAAGAAGATTTTCAACAGTGATTATAGCATTTTCTCTTCTTTTCAAAAATCGATGATCATGATACTTTGTTGTCATTACCCGCCGATGTAGGACATCTCAACTTTTTTCTGATCTTTCTTTTGCTCTCTCTCAGCTGAATATTGATCCTGTCTGTTTGACCAAAGTTCCTTCAATATGTTCACTAGATATTCATCATTTTCTGAATTACGGATGAATCGTCTCAGATCAAAACCCGATGATGCAAAAAGACAGGTGAATAATTCGCCACGTGCAGATAGTCTAGCTCTATTACACGATCCACAAAAAGCATCTGAAACGGAAGAAATAATGCCAATCTCTCCTGACCCATCCTCATAAAAATAACGCTTGGCTACTTCACCTTGATATCGAGGGGGTTCTGGTTTGATAGGGTATTTTGAATGAATTAGCTCCATAATCTCTTTTTTCGTCAATACATGCTTGAGATTCCATTTGTTCGTATTGCCAACATCCATGAATTCAATAAATCGTAGAATGTGTCCTTCTTTTTTAAAATAGGCTGCCATTGGTAAGATATCTTGATCATTCACACCTTTTTGGACAACCATATTGATCTTAATAGCAAGTCCAGCTTTTTTTGCAGCCTCTATCCCATCAAATACTTTTTGGATAGAAATGTGTCTTCCATTCATCTGCTTAAAACGATCTGGATTTAAAGAATCTAAACTAATGGTGACTCTATTCAGACCTGCTTTCTTTAGCTTATCTGCGTACAACGGTAACAGCGTTCCATTGGTTGTCATCGCGATGTCTTCAATACCTGGAATTTTTGCGAGTTTTTCTATCAAAACGGGCAAATCTTTACGCATTAAAGGTTCACCACCCGTAATACGTAATTTCACCACACCTAATTCCTTTGCAAAAAGCGCAGCAAGTCGTTCAATTTCCTCAAAGCTAAGCAGCTCTTCTTTATCTAAAAAAGGATAATCTGGTCCAAAGATTTCAGCAGGCATACAGTACGTACATCTAAAATTACAGCGATCTGTTACGGATATTCTTAAATCGCGCAATGGTCGATGTCTTTTATCCAAAATACTGACCATACTTAGCCTCCTATTCTGTAATACGCTGATAATGAGTATAGATATTAAAAGATTCTCCTCTTACGAATCCAACTGTTGTTATATTTAATTCTTCTGCCATTTTAAGTGCTAACTCAGTAGGAGCTGATTTTGATATGACGATTGATACTCCTAATTTTGCTGCCTTCAACAGAACTTCAGACGATATCCGGCCGCTAAATACAAGGATTTTATCTCTCAGTGGGATTTTATGAAGTAAACAATATCCATAGATTTTATCCAACGCATTATGCCGTCCTATATCCGTCCTAGTGATGAATAGCTTTTCTGTATCACACAGTCCAGCATTATGGACACCACCAGTATGTTGAAATAACTGACTTTCCTCCTGTAAACATTTCATTAAATGAATACAAGTTTCAGCAGAAATACTGATTCGGTCAATGGCTGTTTTTGCCGTCTTCACATCTTGGAGAAAATAAAAATGTCTTCCTTTCCCACAGCAAGATCCGATCACTCGTTTTGTAAAATCTGAGGATTGGAACTGAGTTGAGTGATGTAAGTCAACATATGCAAAACCCATACTTTCATCTATTGTAAACCTTTTAATCTCTTTTTCAAATCGAATGACTCCTTCTGAAGCTAAAAAACCGATCACCAATTCTTTCAAATGATCCGGTGAACAAACGAGTGTGACAAACTCTTCACTATTCACCAGCACGGTTAAAGGGAATTCTTCTACAACTTCATCTGTTTTACATGTCATTTGACCTCTGCGATATTGGTGTATGCGTCGTTTCGTTTTAACAGAAGGATTCATGATCTGATCTTCCTTTCAACACAAATTTAGTTATATGAACCAGACGAATTGTGATATTATTTTAAAAAGTCATAAAAATGTAACATATTTCTATCTTATCAAACTTTTTGTTTGCTTTATATGGAGGGAACACAATGAACAAAACAAAAAACCGTTGGCTTATCGCTACAAGTGCTGTGGGGATTCATTTATCTATCGGATCTGTTTATGCATGGAGTGTTTTTACGAATCCTTTACATCAAACCTTTCAATGGTCATTAACAGAAATAAGCCTGACATTTAGCATCGCTATTTTATTTTTAGGTTTATCAGCTGCCTTTATGGGGCATTTCGTTGAAAAGTATGGGCCGAGGGCATCAGGGCTCTTCTCAGCTATTTTCTTCGGCATTGGGATGACTGGATCAGGGTTTGCTGTTCACATGTCTTCATTACCTCTCCTCTATTTATTTTATGGTGTACTCGCTGGAATCGGATTAGGTGTAGGCTATATTGCACCAGTTTCAACATTAGTCAAATGGTTTCCAGATCGAAGAGGACTCGCAACGGGTTTAGCCATTATGGGTTTTGGATTTGCTTCTCTGATTTGCAGTCCCATTATTCAATTTCTCATTGAAAAAGTTGATATTGCAAATACCTTCTATATTCTCGGAATCTCTTATTTTATCATCATGGTCGTTTCATCTCTTTATTTATCACCACCAACACCTGATGATGTCAAACAATTTAACGTGCTAAAAACAAGCCAAAGGAAAATTCCTCAAGATTTATCACAGCTCACAGCAAATGAAGCCATTAAAACACGGCGTTTTTATTATTTGTGGGTCATGCTCTTTATTAATATCACATGCGGAATTGCCATTATTTCTGTAGCATCACCGCTTGCTCAAGAAAGTGTTGGTTTCACGGCCGGTGCAGCAGCTACTCTTGTTGGAATTTTAGGTGCCTTTAATGGGCTAGGACGGATCGGATGGGCGTCTTTCTCTGATTATATTGGAAGGCCAAATACGTATACGATTTTCTTTACTATACAGCTCATTGCTTTTCCCTTACTTCCCTACTTAAAAGATCCGCTCATCTTTTCAATCGTGATGGCGATCATTTATACGTGCTACGGAGGAGGGTTTGCTTCAATTCCAGCCTATATAGGAGATTTATTTGGTACGAAGCAGCTAGGTGCCATACACGGTTATATTCTCACCGCTTGGGCCGCTGCTGGTTTAGCAGGACCTTTATTTTCCTCCTTTATTCGTGACATTACAGGCAATTACACACAAAGTCTCATGGTCTTCTCTGGCCTATTTTTCATTGCGTTTATCATATCTCTTCTCATTCGGAAGGATATTAAACAACTTCGTGAATCAAATCTTACTGCTCCTTCTTCTGTCACGGTCCGCTCTTAATATGAATTTGACAGAATGACAATCTACAGGTAATTTTTAGATATGAAAACGCTTTACAAAGTAATAGGAGGGTGACGATATCATGGGAAAAACAAAACACAAGGGGCCTATTAAACTCAACAAAAAACCCTCACCAAAGCTATGGGCCTCTTTTGCTCCTATGGGGCTTGGAAAAGTAAAACCGAAACACATTCGAGACACAATGAAAGTGGCATGGGAGAACAAAGATAACCTCCCCTATGCGTACCGTATATTGACTCAGGGCGTTTGTGACGGCTGTGCTCTTGGTGTATCAGGTTTATACGATCAAACACTAGCAGGACCCCATATATGCACAACAAGACTGAATGTGCTACGGCTTAACACAATGCCAGCTATTGATCCAAAATGGTTCGAAGATATTGAGCGGCTCAAACAAATGGATAGCACGTCTCTTCGAAAACTTGGGCGTATTCCTTATCCTCTGATTCGAAAAAAAGGTGAGAATGCCTTTACACGCATTTCTTGGGATGGTGCATTAGATCAAATCGCCGCTAAAATCAAATCGATTGATAAACGTCAGCTTGCTTTCTATTTAACAGCTAGAGGGATTACGAATGAAGTGTACTATACTGCGGCGAAAGCTGCGCGATATATTGGAACAAATCATATCGATAATGCTTCTCGTATTTGCCATTCACCAAGCAAAACCGCTCTTAAACGCTCCCTTGGTATAGGTGCATCCAGCTGTAATTACAGTGATTGGATTGGAACAGATGTATTGATTTTTTGGGGCTCTGTTGCAGCAAACAACCAGCCGGTTTCCACTAAATATATGTACGCCGCTAAAAAGAAAGGAACCAAGATCATTGTCATCAATCCATATAAAGAGCCTGCAATGGAAAAATATTGGGTCCCTTCTATCCCAGAAAGTGCTTTATTCGGCACAAAAATAGCGGATGATTTTTATCAAGTCAATATAGGCGGCGATATTGCGTTTATGAATGGTGTCATCAAACATTGGTTTGAAATGGAAGAGCAAGCGCCTCATTCCGCTCTTGACCATGAATTTATCCAAGCGCATACAACCGGCATAAAAGATGTAAAGCAGCATGTCGCTCAGTTAAAATGGGCGGATCTCGAAGCATCGTCAGGCTTATCTAAAGAAAGAATGAAGGAATTCGCTGTACTGCTTGCCAATGCCAATTCAGGCGTGTTTATTTGGAGTATGGGTCTCACTCAGCATCGTTTTGCAACTGATAATATATCACAAGTCGCAAACCTTGCCATGTTACGCGGATTTATTGGCAGAAAACATTGTGGCGTTATGCCTATTCGTGGCCATAGCGGTGTCCAAGGTTCAGGCGAAATGGGTGCCGATCCATTCGTATTGCCCGGCAGTGATTTTGATGAAGAGAATATTAAAAGAATCGAGAAGATATGGGGATTTGATATTCCAAAATGGCATGGTGACACGATTGGGCAATCATTTGAAAAAATGGCTCTTCCAAAAGAACACCCGCAAAAGCTGAAGATGCTGTTTACTAGCGGTGGAAACTTTTTAGAAACAATGCCAAATCCTGAAGCGATTGAAAAAGCACTATCCGAGCTTGAACTCCGTGTCCATCAAGATATTATTTTGAACACCTCTACACTGGTAGAAGCAGAAGAGACTGTGATTGTTCTGCCTGCAATGACAAGATATGAACAGCCAGGCGGCGGTACATCAACCAGTACGGAACGCATGGTGTATTTCAGTCCGGAAATTGAAGGGCCACGCATTGAAGAAGCCAGAGCTGAATGGGACATTTATATTGACCTAGCAAAAAGGGTTCGTCCAGAAGATGCGAAGCTGATTCATTTTGACCATGCTGAAGACATTCGTCGTGAGATTGCCATCGCAAATCGGAACTATGATGGGATCCAGCATTTGCGTCATAAAGGGGATGTCTTTCAATGGGGTGGCGCATGGCTTTGCGAAGATGGGGTGTGTCCAACACCGGATGGAAAAGGACACCTGCTCCCAGCACAGCTGCCCCAATATCGAAAAACTGAGGGGTATTTCAATATCACGACAAGACGAGGCAAGCAATTCAACTCTATGATTTACAGTGAAAAGGATGCCTTTAATGGCGGAAAGCGGCATTCTATCTTGATGAATGAAGAAGATGCGAAAGAGCTTTACGTCCAAGAAGGCGATCCTGTTGTCCTTTTCAATCAATATGGATCCTACCAAGGAGTTGCTCAATTCGGAGAGCTGAAACGTGGAAATATTGCAGTTTATTGGCCTGAAGGAAACGTGTTAATACCAAAAGGAGTTTACGAAAGCTATTCCCAGATTCCAGAATACAATACCACCGCGATATTAGAAAAAGCCGAAACCTTTCATGCAAGAAAAGATCAGCACTACGTGGAGAAACGGATTGATGAATTAGAAACGACTTTAAATTGATCCTTTATGAAAAAACAGCTGGGGGTTTCTCCCCAGCTGTCTATTCACATCTTATTGACCAAAAGAGTTCGCTTCTTTTTGAAGAATATGATTTAATTCTTCTGCATTTGCTGCTGGTTGATATTGTCCACCACCAGCTTTGGCAACAGATTTTAGACTTTTTGCTTCTTTTTCATTTACATCGAAGCCAATGATATTGACGATTGTGTCAATACCTTCTTCATGTAATTGCTTCGCTGCTTGTGATGGGCTTCCGCCACATGTTTCCTCACCATCGCTGACAACATATACAATATTTTTTCCTTCAGCTTGGTGATCTTCAAAATCTTGTTTCGTATCAGTTAATGCTTTGGCAAGTGGTGTCCAGCCTGTTGGACCATACACATTCAGCGCTTGTTGAAAGGCTGCTTGCTCATATGTTCCAAATCCATAAACTGCTTCGGAACTTGCACAAGAAACGGCTTTTCCTGCATTTTTATTCGTTCCTTCATGACCAAAAACACGAAGCAAGACTTGTGTATCTTCTGATAAAATACTTGCGAAACTTTGGATCGAGCGTTTTGCGATATCAATTTTCTTTTCGCCTTCAACTGATTGTGCCATGCTTCCGCTTAAATCAAGTAAAATCACCACATGAGCAGGCTCCTTTTTCGTTACAGCATGAGCTGGTGAAGAAAGAAGCAGAACAAGACTCGCTAAAATGGTTAATATAATATTTCTTTTCATTAAAAAATCTCCCTTTTTTTCATTTGTACAGAAAAAGAGAAACGAAAGCATCAATCAATCGTTTCCCTTTTCTTCAGCAAGTTATTCGTGTAGTTTTAATGATTCTGCTGTAAGGATAGAACCCATTTCTTTCCCAGTGCTTGCTTGGTAGTAATGACCTTTACCAGCTTTAGCTACTTGCTTCAATTGACCTTCATAGCCATCGTTAAAGTCTAATCCAATCACATTGACTACAGTAGATCCCTTTGAGTTATGAAGCTCTTTCGCTACTTTCACTGGATCTCCACCACAAGTTTCTTCACCATCAGTAATTAAGTACACAATGTGTTTTGTTCCCTTATGAAGCTGCTTATCCGCTTGCTTTGCACTTTCAAGAGCACGTGCAATCGGTGTCCAGCCATTTGGTCCAAGACCGTTTAGAGAGTTTTCGAAACTATCCTTTTCATAAGGCTGAACGCCATAAACGCCTCTAATGACTTCACATGATTGAGCTTTACCTGAGTTTTTGTTGTTTCCTTCAGACCCAAACAAACTCATACGGATTTTAGCATCTTTCGGAAGAGACTGAGCAAATTTAAATACCTCTTGTTTTGCTAAATCGAATTTGCGCTCTCCATCCACTTTTCTTGCCATACTTCCACTTGCATCAAGTAAGATGGTCACTCTTACATCTTTCTTATGTTTTTTGGCTGATGCTGCTTCTGCAAATACTGGTGAAGAGATTGACATTGATAATGTCAATACAGCTAAGGTTACGAGTGTAAATACTTTTTTCAACATGCTTTTCCTTCCTCCTTATGTATTTGATTGAAACATCTTAATCGTAAAATATTCTGTCTTGGAATGGTATAGGACTCGATCCCTTTTTCTCTTTCATCAAAATCACTAAAATTCTGTCAGATGTCTAGATATATTCACCTAACGACTCTTTTGTCACCCTCGTTTTCTCATTCTTTCGAGGGGCTTTGTATCGGCCATCGGTTCTTGTCGGGATGTAAATGTTTAAGATTTCCTGAGGTGCGCCTTAAGTCGCAATTTGTCACATTCTGTTCAAACCTCTTCACACATGAAAAAAGATGCCCCCATTTTGAGGCACCTTTGCTTTTATTTCTTAGCCATATATGTGTTCAGAAAGCGATCAGCTGATTCAATTTTTATCCCTTGATAATAATGTTTCACGATCGCCTCTACTTTTTTACCTGACTGTGCCATATAATGTGCACCATACTGACTCATGCCCACACCATGGCCATACCCTTTTGTCGTAATTACGATTTGCTGACCCTTTCGTTCCCATGTAAAGTCCGCAGAGTGCAATCCTAGTGATTCGCGAATGTCTCTACCCGACAATGTTTTTCCGTTAATGACGGCTTTGGCTACTTGATTGCCTGGTGTACGTTCTACAATTTCTCCCACCTGCTGTTGGCCAAGGGTCACACCCAGTTTTTGCTGAAATTCGCTCACTGTGATGGTTTTCTTGTTTTGGAATTTGGGTGATTTTTCGTCCCATTTACTTGAGACGCTTTTCAAATAAGGGATTTCATTTTTCCAATAAGCTTCTGCATTTTCGGTTTTCCCATTACTTGTTGAAAAGAAGGAAGCATCAATTGGTTTTTCGTCATACGTCAGTACTTTCCCTTGTGTACTGGCGACAGCTTCTGTGACCTTTTTTAATTTCCAATTGTACGCTTTTCCCCAAATTTTCTTCAGTTCCTGTTTATTTTTGTACACTTGGAACATTTGAGTGTCATCTACAAGAGAACCTTGTGGAGATTTGACGGTTTTATCAATGATCATTTGTCTGACGATATACGTTCTAGCGGCGAGTGCCTGTGCCTTGAGCGCCTCAATTTCAAAATCGGCTGGCATTTCAGAAGCGACGACACCGATCACATACTCTTCTAAGGGGATGTTTTCTACCTGCTGATGCGCTGAACGGTAGACGGGAATGGAGACGGGTGATTGTTTCAATTTGACTGAACCTTTCACTTCTTTTTTAACTGTTGGTTCTGCTGCTACGTGTTGGCTGGCCGCTGGTTTTCCTTGGAACGTCGGCAACACGAGTAAGGTTGGAATCATTAAAATGATGATGCAAATTCCTGCGATTGTCCATATCATTGGTTTCATTTGGCTGCCCCCATTTGTCATTGAATCTCTTTTATCCTATGGGCAAGGACAAGCTAATATGACAGCTTCTTTCATTCATTGGACAAGTCTTTTGGTGATACGCTCGCGCTCTTCATCATTTGATTGACTGTTCGTCTTTATGAATAAAATTTAAAATGATTGGATACACTAATGATAAGCTTTTGAAAATGCAACCAGTCTATGATTCTAAAAAAAATCAGCATGCCCAAATGGACACACTGATTTCTTTTATCATTACGCGTTCAGATCTGATACAACTTGTTCTTGTGTCACATCTGCTGATTCATCATTTACTCTTTCAATGTCTGCACCGATTGCTGCTAGTTTTTGGTGGAAGTTCACATATCCACGATCAATATGCTTCAATTCAGTGACACGTGTATGACCTTCTGCCACTAATCCAGCAAGTACAAGTGCTGCTCCTGCTCTTAAATCAGTCGCTGCCACTTCAGCACCTTGAAGTTGAACAGGTCCATTGATAATCACAGAGCGACCCTCAATTTTAATATCGCCATTCATGCGGCGGAATTCTTCAGCATGCATAAAACGATTTTCAAACACAGTTTCTGTGATCATGCTTGTTCCGTTCGCACGAAGCAATAGCGCCATCATCTGAGATTGCATATCCGTTGGGAACCCAGGATGCGGCATTGTTTTTAGATCGATTGGCTTGAGCTCAGATGGTCCAATGACTCTTAAACCTTCTTCTTCTTCAATGATCTGAATACCCATTTCTTCCATTTTTGCCACAAGTGAAGTCATGTGCTCAGGCACAGCGCCTTTTACAAGAACATTTCCTTCAGTAATGGCTGCTGCCACCATAAACGTACCAGCTTCAATTCGGTCAGGGATGATGTTGTGTTTTGCACCGTGAAGTGTTTCTACACCTTCGATTTTGATTGTACCAGTTCCAGCCCCGCGAACCTTACCGCCCATGGCATTGATGTAGTTTGCCAAATCAACAATTTCAGGTTCTTTTGCTACGTTTTCTAAAATCGTCGTTCCTTCAGCCAATGCTGCTGCCATGATGATGTTTTCAGTTGCCCCTACACTTGGGAAATCCAAATAGATTTTTGCACCTTTTAAACGGCCATTTACTTCAGCCTCGATGAAACCATTACCTACTTGAATTTTAGCTCCCATTGCTTCAAAGCCTTTTAAATGCTGATCAATTGGTCTTGAACCAATCGCACAACCACCAGGTAATGCAACTCTTGCATGACCTGTTCTAGCTAAAAGTGGTCCCATGACGAGCACAGATGCTCTCATTTTACGGACGTACTCAAACGGAGCCTCAGTTTCTAGTGCATGAGATGCATCTACTGATACTTCGTTATTTTCAAAATGTACTTCTGCTCCTAAATGACGTAACACTTCATTGATTGTATATACATCGGAGAGCGTAGGTACATCACAAATTACGCTTTTTTCTGTACTTGCTAACAAAGATGCAGCGATAACTGGTAAAACGGCATTTTTTGCGCCTTCTACTTTAACTGTGCCGTTTAACTTTTGACCGCCGCGGACGATGATTTTTTCCAAGGTCTTCCCCTCCGCGTCCCAAATTCTCTATATTAATATTCAGTCGTTACGATTGGTGTGCCAACCGTAATCGTATGATTTTCGTTCATTTCCGAACTTCTGATGGCAATTTGAACATTCATTTTATCATTTGAAGTCATAATGAACTGTTCCCACTTCTCTGTGTAAGCGGAAAGCGACACAAAATTAGACTCAACGAGATACTCAACTGGTTTTGCTTGAAATTCATTTGCTATCATTTCAGCTTTTTTTTGCAAAACAACATCCATCATACCATTTACATGACCATCGAGACAAGTAAAAATCACAAATTTCTCTTGTAATATGCTTTTTGCATGACGTACGAACTGATCATATGTATGCTCCCAGGTATTCAGTGGGCGAGCACCTTTTTGCTCATATAATAAATACGACTTTTGGTTTGATTTTGTGTCGGTCTTCACGAGTAAAATTTTCGATAATGTATCATTTTTTTCATCTTTGTAAATTCCTGTGACTTTGGTGACATGTTTCTCTTTTTTTTCGGTCCACTCATACTGTCGTAGTTCGTCTTTCAAACGTTTCACTTTTTTTGAAAATTGTTCGGATGAAATGTCTATATTTGTTTTGGCATGAAGCGTCCATCCACTTACTTCGATTTGCTGGTTTTTCATACCTTCTGCTATTTGGGCGAGCGTGGATGTTTCTTCCGCCCGAACACCTTGAATCATCAGAACAAAAAAAAGAATAAATGCAAATAATGGCCAACCTTTTAAATACTTTCTCACTTGTCATTCCCCCTTGCTACAAGTGTTGCCGCAAGGAGGTCAATGCATACGTGGAAAAGTCATCAAAGGCCATATTTTTGACACTTCTTTTTACGTTCCCGCAGAAGGCAGTGACCAAACCTTTTATGTTAAAACATATAAGGGATTTGTCTGGAGAAATTTAAATAATCAAGGAAGAAATTGCTGACTGCCGATGCAATAGCAATCGTGAGCAGCATCATGAGCAATCTAGCTTGAATAATTTTTCCTTTTTTAATCAGTGGATCAATATTCACCGCAAGCAATGCCCACCACGTAATGGCGATAAAAAATAGGTGGATCACAATACTGACAATTGCTTGTTGTCCTACGTCTTCCATACACTTGAATCCTCCTTTTATTGATTTCTGTAAAGGAAAACTCCCTTTCATTATATCCTCCAAAATCGGAAAGATGAATCATTTGGAAAAAAGAGCTACATTTAGAGTGAATCCCCTCTTATTCTGATGAGAAGGAGATGATATACTGCGGTGGAAGGAGCTGATCATATTTGAAAGATTCTTTTCCTGACTTTGTTGATTTGTACGGAGAACTGGTTCCCTCATTTGAACATGAATGGGAAGCCATTGCTTTCTACTTTGATTATAGACAGACACAGCTAGAAGAATTAGCACAATTGTGTCATTTTCATAACATTTCTTTGGATTACTCAGAGGAAAGCCTTTATCAGTTAGAGTCATTATACTTCGATGCCTTCCGTCAGCAGCTTTTTGCTGAGTGGAAAATGCCAATAGATGCATTAGAAGCGATGTTGAGTGTGTATTTAGGAGAGGTTGTCATCCGTCATCATTCAGATGCTGATTGGGTCGTGCGGCCTTATATGGACTCTTCGCACCAATATACGCTTGGCTTACGCAGAAACAATAAAACATGGCATTGCAGTACGCAATTTTGCGAGCAGTTATATCTAGAAAAGCAAGCATCTCATCCGTATGTGTCGATGTATCAATCTCTCATGTCATCCTAAAAAAAATCCTTCTTATCACAGTGATAAGAAGGATTTTCTGTTTTATTTCCCTGCTACATTTAAACGGTTTAATGCCCGTTTTAATGCGAGTTCCGCCCTGCGTACATCACTTTCATTCGGGTGGTTCAAATGCTCTTCAGCACGCTGTTTCGCTGATTTTGCACGATCTACATCAACTTTGTCTGATGTTTCAGCAGCCTGAGCAAGAATGGTTACTTTTTCGGGGCGAACTTCAACAAATCCACCGCTTACTGCAACCAATTCAGTTGATCCACTATGTTTTAAGCGAACTGCACCGATTTTTAGCGGAGCAACCATTGGAACGTGGCCAGCTAAAATCCCAAGCTCACCGCTTTCTGCTCTTACACTGACCATTTCCACATCCGCTTCATACACTGGGCCGTCGGGAGTAACGATATTGACTTGAACGGTCTTCATGCTTTTACCCTCCTAAGGACCAGATTAGGCCTCTACACCCATCTCTTTGGCTTTTTCAACCACTTCTTCAATGCGGCCGACTAAGCGGAATGCATCTTCTGGAAGGTGATCGTATTTACCAGATAAGATTTCCTTGAAGCCTTTAACAGTTTCTTGCAATGGCACATAAGAACCTTTTTGGCCAGTGAACTGTTCTGCTACGTGGAAGTTTTGAGATAGGAAGAATTGAACACGACGAGCTCTGTGTACCACAAGCTTATCGTCCTCAGATAATTCATCCATACCTAAAATGGCAATGATATCTTGCAATTCTTTATAACGTTGCAATGTTTGCTGAACTTCACGCGCGATCGCATAATGCTCTTCGCCAACAATCTCAGGTGCAAGGGCACGAGATGTTGAAGCAAGTGGATCTACCGCTGGGTAAATCCCCATCTCTGTCAACTTACGCTCAAGGTTTGTCGTTGCATCAAGGTGAGCGAACGTTGTAGCTGGAGCTGGATCTGTATAGTCATCCGCAGGTACATAAATCGCTTGAATCGATGTAACCGATCCTACGTTTGTAGACGTGATACGCTCTTGAAGCTGACCCATTTCTGTTGCAAGAGTTGGCTGATAACCTACCGCTGAAGGCATACGTCCAAGAAGGGCTGATACTTCAGAACCTGCTTGTGTAAAGCGATAGATGTTATCGATGAAGAACAATACGTCTTGACCTTGTTCATCACGGAAATGCTCTGCCATTGTCAAACCAGTTAGAGCTACACGCATACGTGCACCTGGTGGTTCGTTCATTTGGCCGAAGACCATCGCTGTTTTTTCGATAACGCCAGAATCTTTCATTTCGTAGTAAAGGTCATTTCCTTCACGTGTACGCTCTCCAACACCAGCGAATACAGAAATACCGCCGTGTTCTTGTGCGATGTTGTTGATCAATTCTTGAATCAGAACGGTTTTACCAACACCGGCTCCACCGAATAGACCGATCTTTCCACCTTTGATGTAAGGAGCAAGAAGGTCAACAACTTTGATACCTGTTTCAAGAATTTCAACTTCTGTAGAAAGTTGATCAAAAGAAGGCGCTTGTCTGTGGATTGGGTCTCTTTGCGCTTCCACACCAAGTGGCTCATCTAAGTCAATGTTATCTCCCAGTACGTTGAATACACGTCCAAGTGTTACGTTACCAACTGGTACTGAAATTGGTTTTCCAAGGTCTACAGCTTCCATACCGCGCTTCACACCGTCTGTTGATGCCATTGCGATGGTTCTCACTGTATCATCACCTAAATGTAGTGCTACTTCTAAAGTTAAGTCGATATCAACTTCACTTTCGCTTTCCGCTTTATGCGAAACTTTGATCGCATTATAAATCTCAGGCAAGTGACCGTCTTCAAAACGAACGTCTACGACTGGTCCCATGATCTGACTGATGCGTCCTGTTTTCATTGCATTCCCTCCTGACAATTATTTCTATTCTAAGGCAGCTGCTCCGCCGACAATTTCTGTAATCTCTTGTGTAATCGCTGCTTGACGAGCACGGTTGTAAGAGAGTGTCAGGCTGTCGATCAATTCTTTTGCGTTGTCTGTTGCACTCTTCATTGCTGTCATCCTTGCAGCATGTTCACTTGCTTTGCTGTCAAGAAGCGCACCGAAAATCAAACTCTCTGCATATTGAGGAAGGAGAACTTCAAGAATTTCTTCTTCAGAAGGCTCAAACTCATAAGATGCGGAACGTTTATTTGGTGTCGCTGCGGCCGAAAGGTCCGTTAGCGGCAATAATTTTTTCTCTGTTACTTCTTGTGAAATGGCACTGACGAAATGGTTATAGAACATGTAAAGCTCATCAAACGCTTCATCAGAGAACATTTGCACTGTACTGCTTGCTAATTCTTTAATATCAGCAAACGCTACTTCGTCTCCAAGCCCTGTTACTTCAGAAATAACTGGAATACCACGCTTTTTGAAGAAGTCGCGTCCGATTTTACCAATCACAATCACCGCATATTCATCAGCAGATTGATGACGAGATTGAATGGCTTGGTAAGCGGCACGTAAAATCGAGCTGTTAAAAGGTCCTGCAAGTCCTCGATCAGATGTAATGACGAGATACCCTGTTTTCTTAACAGGTCTTGAAAGAAGCATTGGGTGCTTAGCACTTGTTCCAGTTGCGATTGCCGCAACGACTTCTTGGATTTTCTCCATGTATGGAACAAAGGACTTCGCATTATTTTCAGCACGATTCAGTTTCGCAGCTGATACCATTTGCATCGCTTTTGTGATCTGACTCGATTTTTTTGTTGACGTGATCCTTGACTTAATATCGCGTAATGAGGCCAAAGATTTCACCACCTTTTTTCAGGAATCCGTGTTCATTTACGTGAAAAGAGAGAAAAAGAGAATCTTTTTCTCTCGGAAAGATTACTAATTAGTTGCTTGGTGCAAACGTACGTTTAAAGCCTTCGATCGCTGCTTTCCACTCTTCATCAGCAGGCATGTTTCCTGTTTGAGAGATTGTGTCAAACAAGTCTTTATGGTTTTCTTCAATGTACATGAATAACTCAGCTTCAAAGCGTTTGACATCAGCAATCGCTACATCATCTAAGTATCCTCTTGTCAGTGCATAAAGAATCGCTACTTGTTTTTCAACTTTCAGCGGTTTGTTCAAGTCTTGTTTTAAGACTTCAACTGTTCTAGCACCACGGTTTAATTTGGCTTGAGTCGCTTGGTCTAGATCAGATCCAAACTGAGCGAATGCTTCAAGCTCACGATAAGAAGCAAGATCCAAACGAAGTGTACCTGCTACCTTTTTCATCGCTTTGATTTGTGCAGAACCACCTACACGAGATACAGACAATCCTGCGTTTACCGCTGGACGTACGCCTGAGAAGAAGAGGTCAGATTGTAAGAAGATCTGTCCATCTGTGATTGAGATAACGTTTGTTGGGATATATGCAGAGATATCACCAGCTTGCGTTTCTACGAAAGGCAATGCTGTGATAGAACCGCCACCCTTTTCATCACTAAGCTTCGCTGCACGCTCTAATAAACGAGAGTGAAGATAGAAAACATCACCAGGGAATGCTTCACGGCCTGGAGGACGACGAAGCAATAATGAAAGCTCACGGTAAGCTGCCGCTTGTTTAGAAAGGTCATCATATACAACAAGCACATGCTTGCCGTTATACATGAATTCCTCACCCATCGTTACACCTGCATAAGGAGCAAGGTAAAGAAGTGGAGCTGGCTGTGATGCAGAAGCTGTGACAACGATTGTGTAGTCAAGCGCACCATGCTTACGAAGTGTTTCAACAACACCACGAACAGTTGATTCTTTTTGTCCGATCGCTACATAGATACAGATCATGTCTTGATCTTTTTGGTTCAGGATCGTATCGATTGCAACAGATGTTTTACCTGTTTGACGGTCCCCAATGATCAATTCACGCTGTCCGCGTCCGATTGGAATCAAGGCATCAATTGCTTTAATTCCCGTTTGAAGCGGCTCATGTACCGATTTACGATCCATAACGCCTGGTGCTTCACTTTCAATTGGACGTGTTTTGCTTGTTAAAATTGGACCTAGTCCATCAACAGGCTGACCAAGTGGGTTCACAATACGTCCGATTAACTCTTCTCCTACTGGAACCTCCATGATACGACCTGTACGTTTTACGTCGTCACCTTCACGGATATCTTTGTAAGGTCCTAAGATTACGATACCTACGTTAGACTCCTCAAGGTTTTGAGCCATACCCATTACACCGTTAGAGAACTCAACAAGCTCTCCTGCCATAATGTTGTCAAGGCCATGTACACGCGCGATACCGTCCCCTACTTGAATGACTGTACCGACATCTTTTACTTCAATTTCAGATTGATAGTTTTGGATTTGCTGCTTTATCAGCGCGCTAATCTCTTCAGCTTTGATACTCACTAAGGTTTCACCCCTTCTAACGATTTTCGCCTGCAAGCTGACGTTCAATGCGGGAAAGCTTTCCGCTGACACTGCCGTCATAAATGCGGTTTCCGATACGGATTTTCACTCCGCCTATTAGATCCTTGTCAATCACGTTTTCTACACGCAGTGATGTGACTCCGGCTTTTTTGGCAAATACTTCAGATAAAGATTGAATTTCAGCTCCGCTGAGCGGTTTAACTGAATACACGATCGCATCGTCTATTTGTTTCGTATGGTTTGCAAGTTTCACAAACTCAGACGCCATTTCAGGAAAAATATTCGTGCGCCCGCGGTCAATCAGTAAATACATTGTGTGCAAAACATATGTCGAAACACCTTTGAAAGCTTCTGCAATCAGATGTTTCTTTTTGTCTGCCGTAATCTTCGGATGAACAAGAAAGTCATTTAATTCTTGGTCAGCCTTGAGAACTTTTTTGATCTCATTCAGCTCTTTTTCAGTTTCGTCTACTGCCGAAGAAGCAAGAACGATGTCAAAAAGAGCAGAAGCGTAACGCTTAGAGACAATAGTCACGCTCATCGGCTTTCGCCTGCCTCTTTAAGATACTCTTGGATCAATTTCTCTTGTGCTTGCTCATCAAGTTCTTTTTCAATCACTTTAGAAGCAATTAATACAGAAAGTGATGCAACTTGCTCGCGCAGTGCAGCCACAGCTTGTTCTTTTTCTTTCACGATTTCAGTTCTAGCAGACTCTTTCAAGCGCTCTGATTCTTGACGTGCTGCTTGAATGATGTCTTCTTTTTGTTTCTCACCAATCTTTTTCGCATTTTCGATGAGTGTATGTGATTCTTCGCGTGCTTCTTTCAATAAGACACGTTGTTCTTCAAGAAGCTTTTCAGCTTGAACGTGCTTTTCTTCAGCACTTGAAATTTCATTTCCTATATAATCTTCACGCTGTTTCATAATCCCTAATAAAGGCTTAAGCGCAAATTTCTTTAAAAGTGCAAGCAGGATGAGCATAGCGATCAGCTGGAATATGATATCTCCGGTGTTTAGACCTGCTCCTAAAACTACTGGTAACTGAGACATTTAGTACGGCAACTCCCTTCTTTAAATAATATGTTAAGAAACAAAACATAAAGGAATGGCGAAGTTTCGAACTAATCTGATCTTCGCCATTAAAATTCATATTAGAACGCTTCTCACATATTAACCAAAGAATGCCAAGAATGCGATAACGACAGCGATAATTGGAAGTGCCTCAACTAAAGCTACCCCGATGAACATAAGTGTTCTTAGTTCTCTACCAGCTTCTGGCTGACGAGCGATTCCTTCAACTGTTTTAGATACGATTAGACCGTTACCAATACCTGCTCCTAGTGCTCCTAAACCGATTGCAATTGCTGCTGCTATTAAATTCATTAAAAAGCTCCTCCTTTAAAATAACGTCCTTTTTGGACTCTCAATTTTTTAGTGTTCGTCGCTGACTTTATGGGAGATATACACCATTGTCAGCATGGTGAAGATAAATGCCTGGATGGTTCCGACAAACAAACTGAATGCCTGCCATACAATCATCGGCACGATGGCACCTAATGTACCAATGATACCTAGTGCAAGGTTTTGCGAATAGAAATTAGTCGCAAGTCCTGCAAGTAAACCAAGAAGAATCTCTCCAGCGAAAATATTTCCATAAAGACGCAAACCAAGTGTTAATGTGTTTGCAAATTCTTCAATAATTTTCAGCGGTACTAAAAGTGGGATTGGTCTAAAGTAGTCTTTTGTATATTCCTTGACTCCTTTTGCTTTAACACCATAGTAGTGTGTCAATCCCATGACCATAACCGCTAGTGTCATTGTGATTCCAGGATCAGCAGTTGGTGATTTCCACCATAAGTTGTGATCGACCGTAATCGAGAATGGCAGTCCAAGCATGTTTGAAACAAATATGTACATGAGTAATGTAACGCCAAGCGCTAGAAATGGGGCTCCTGTTTTCATGTCCATCGAACTACCTATGATATTTCGAACAAAATCAACAATCCATTCCATGAAGTTCTGCGCCTTTGTCGGACGAATAGCCAGAACACGAGTAGTCAGCACCGCTATGAGAAGAACGATGATACTAGCAATCGTAATCATGAGAACATTGGATAAGTTGAACGTTAACCCTAAAAATTCTGTAGTTTTTGAACTGTGACCCAAAGAGTATTCACCTCTCTTCCATAGTAGAACGTTTAAGTTGAATGAAGGAATCTATCATAATGACAGGATATATTGTCATTAATCCTATAACAACACCTGCCAGATGAACTTCGTTAGGGTAACGCCAAGCAATCGCTACTGCGAGAATTGCGTTGGCCCACCTGGCTGTACTTCCCATTGAACGAATAGATTTTCCTTTTTTAACTGCTCGATCAAAAGCATGCATTCTCCGAATAAGCAGGAATAAATTAAAGAAAGCAAAAATTGTGCCGATAATGAAACCAAGAAACAGTGGTTTAAAACCAGGCATGGCATAGCCAAACACAAAAATTGCCAATAAATAGAACATATATTTACTCTGTCTGCGGAAAATGACGTTTGGATCGTTCATTCATCTGACTCCCGATGAAAAATATTGTAAAAAAGGTGATAAATGGTGATGAAAACTGCGTAGAAGACGCTTATGATAAGCCGTCCTATTTGAAAAAAATCAATCACCCATCGGTCTAATTGTGCAATCAGACTTGAAATCTTTAGATCTATGGGATTCTGCTTCATTCGCTGATACAAACCCTGATTATTAAAGGGTTCACAATGAGGATTAGTAGAGTGCTATAGGCTATGAAAACCTTACCATAATACCCTCGTTTAGCATACAATAGCGTCTATGATGTGTCAATCCGTTGAAAGTTAAAAAACTTTTCTATAATGAGAGAGCACACAAAATGTTCACAATTTCATCAAACTTTAGGAGAGTTGTGACATTCATTCAAAAAAACTGCTAATGTTCAGTATACATTGATTTTTCTAAGAACGATATCAACCGTTTGTCATATTTTTCAAAAAAGCCCACATGCACGTTTGCATGTGGGCTTTTCATGAATCATTCTTATTTTGTTCCATACATACGGTCACCAGCATCACCAAGACCTGGGATGATGTAACCTTTTTCGTTTAACTTCTCATCTAATGCCGCAATGTAGATATCAACATCTGGATGATGTTTTTGCATTTCTTCTACACCTTCTGGCGCAGCAATCAGACACATGAAGCGGATGTTTTTCGCACCGCGTTTTTTCAAGCTGTTTAATGCTTCTACTGCTGATCCGCCCGTTGCAAGCATTGGGTCTACTACGATAAATTCACGCTCTTCCACATCAGATGGAAGCTTCACATAATATTCAACAGGCTTTAATGTCTTCGGATCACGGTATAAACCGACATGTCCCACTTTGGCAGCTGGAATGAGTTTCAAAATCCCGTCTACCATTCCAAGACCTGCTCTTAAAATCGGCACAACTCCGAGTTTTTTACCTGAGATCACGTTTGATTTAGCGACTTGTACAGGTGTTTCTACATCTACCTCTTCAAGCGGTAAGTCTCTTGTGATTTCAAATGCCATTAATGTTGCGACTTCATCCACTAGCTCTCTAAATTCTTTTGTTCCTGTATGAACGTCACGAATATATGTAAGTTTGTGCTGAATAAGCGGGTGATCAAATACATAAACCTTTGCCATTGCTTGCTACAACTCCTTTTCTGTCATCTTCCGGTGAACTTTGCACACTTCCTACAATTCTACATAAAAAGACATCATCTTTCAATATGATTCGCAAATCCTACAAAAAAAACCCACATGCCAAAAATAGGCAAATGGGTCTGCATTTTAATAATCTAATTCATGATATAGAGGGAAACGAGCTGTCAGATCAGATACACGCTTTTTCGCCTCTTCTAATTTCGCTTCATCTTCATGATGTTTCAGAGCAAGCGCAATAATGGAACCGACTTCTTTCATCGCTTCTTGATCGAAGCCTCGGCTTGTCACTGCTGCTGTACCTACACGTACACCACTTGTAACAAATGGTTTCTCTGGATCATAAGGAATCGCATTTTTGTTCACTGTGATACCAATTTCATCAAGAACGTTTTCTGCAATTTTTCCTGTAATGCCAAGAGAGCGCAAGTCGATGAGAACAAGATGGTTGTCTGTTCCACCAGATACAAGCTGAATATCCTCAGATAAAAGTGTTTCAGCTAGTTGTTTTGCGTTATCAATCACGTTTTGTGCATATGTTTTGAAATCTCCGTTCAATACTTCACCGAAAGAAACAGCTTTTGCAGAGATCACATGCATGAGTGGTCCACCTTGAATACCAGGGAAGATCGATTTGTCGATCTTTTTACCAAACTCTTCACGGCATAGAATCATTCCGCCGCGAGGTCCGCGTAATGTTTTGTGAGTTGTCGTTGTCACAAAATCAGCGTAAGGAACTGGATTTGGATGAAGACCTGCTGCAACAAGACCCGCGATGTGAGCCATGTCCACCATAAAGTAAGCACCGACTTCATCGGCAATTTCACGGAACTTTTTGAAATCAATTTGACGTGGGTAAGCACTTGCCCCCGCTACGATTAGTTTCGGCTTATGCTCACGTGCTTTTTCAAGTACATCTTGGTAGTCGATATGCTGTGTTTCTTTATCTACACCGTATTCTACAAAGTTGTACTGTACGCCGCTAAAGTTTACAGGGCTTCCATGTGTTAAATGCCCGCCATGTGATAAGTTCATGCCTAGCACTGTATCGCCATGCTCAAGGATTGTAAAGTATACGGCCATATTCGCTTGAGCACCTGAGTGAGGCTGTACGTTCACATACTCAGCGCCAAAAATTTCTTTTGCGCGGTCACGTGCGATATCTTCTACAACGTCTACATGTTCACAGCCGCCATAGTAGCGTTTACCAGGGTAACCTTCTGCATATTTGTTTGTTAAGACAGAGCCCTGCGCTTCCATGACTGCTTCGCTTACGAAGTTTTCTGATGCAATTAATTCGATTTTGTCCTGCTGGCGTTTCCGCTCTAGTTGAATTGCTTTGAATACTTGTGCGTCTTGCTCAGGTAAATGTTTCATCAGCGAAATCCTCTCCAATCTATTTCCATTCGATGTTTTCACCATCTCATTGTACACGGTTTTTGAGTAAAATGTAAAAGTTTTTTTTGGAAAATCGACTTCTTTTTTATGAAAACCCGAATATTCAAGGGGTGAAGCGTCTTCATCATTCAACATTATATTAGAAATATATCCGAACTATGATCTTGTATAAACGGCTCGTTCTCCGCCAATCAGCTTTGGACGAGTTTTTGCAAACGTCACATGTGCTTGTCCTAATTGATGACGGCTGAGACGGACCGGTACGGCTACCCGCTTTAAGTGCATGCCGATGAATGTATCACCGATATCAATACCTGCATGTGCTGAAATGGATTCAACTAGCACAGGGTGTTCCATTTGCTGATACGCATGAGCCGCCATAGAACCACCCGCCTGACGGACAGGTACTGCCGCTACAATTTCTAAGTTAAGCCGGTACGCCACCTCTTCTTCCACAACGAGGGCACGATTCAAATGCTCGCAGCATTGGAAGGCCAATTCAATTCCTGTCTCGCGTCTCAGTTGATCGAGCTCTTGATAAATAGCTTCAGCAATTTGCTCACTTCCCGCTGTCCCAATGTGCTCGCCAGCCACTTCTGACGTACTGCAGCCAATCACTAAAATGTGGCCAGCTCGCAGTTCAACTGTTTGATGAAACTCTTTTAACATCTCAAGCCAATCTTGACCAATGTTCATGTTAAGCGCTCCTTACAGGTGCTTTTCTTCGTAATCAGCGATTTTACCAATCCGCACAGCATGACGTCCTGCAGTAAATTCTGTTGTCAGCCAAATATGAGCAATCTCTCTTGCCAATCCTGGCCCAATGACTCGTTCTCCCATCGCAAGAACATTTGTATCGTTATGTTCTCTCGTCGCCTTTGCACTGAATGTATCATGCGCCAGTGCACAGCGGATGCCTTTCACTTTGTTTGCTGAAATGCTCATACCGATACCTGTCCCGCAAATCAAAATGCCGCGATCGACTTCTCCGTTTGCCACCATATTGGCTACAGGAAAAGCATAGTCAGGGTAGTCTACAGAACCTGATCCACATTCACAACCCATATCAATGTATTCAATCTTTAATTCATCCATTAGTTGTTTGATTTCTTCACGAATATTCGTTCCGCCGTGATCGGATGCAATGGCTACTTTCATCGGGCAATTCCTCCTAAGGGTGAGTTGATCTGTCATGTCTTACATTCATTTTTTATTTACAGTTTTATTTTAACCTCTACCTAGTCATTTGCAAACAAAAGCAGAAAAACCGTTTGCGCAACGGTTTTACAGGTTGTCCATTTATGAGGATTTGTGATCCTGTTTAAGCTTTTTAGCAAGTTGATACAATAGCGTTTCTAGTTCATCTCGTGTCTCCTGATAAATGGAGAGACTCCCTCCAAATGGATCCGACACGTCACCTTCTGATCCTGTCGCAAATTCTTTTAGAGTGAAGACCTTGTCTTTCACATGAGCGTATTGCTCTACAATCAACTGCTTATGCTGAATCGTCATGGTAAAGACATAATCTGCTTCATGAAGAAGTTCTTCTGTTAGTTTAGACGATGAGTGATTCAGTGGAATGCTTTTCTCAAATAATGCTTCGACTGCTTGAGGAGAAGCCTTCCCTGCATCAGAGGCGAAGATGCCCGCTGATTTTACAGTGACCTGTAAGCCTTTTTCATCTGCAATGGAGGAAAAAAGGGCTTGAGCCATCGGACTTCTGCAAGTATTTCCCGTACAAACAAATAAGATATTCATCTTTCGACCTCCTTTTCTTCTATTATATAGCATTTCATTCTACATGTTATGTAAGGAGACTGGCTAGAGCGGAAATAATAATTTGATTCCAAAGGCTAGTAAAATAAACCCGCCAAGCGCACCGCTATATGAACCTACCCATGACCGAACCTGTTTACCGAGTAATAATCCAAGCCATGTGAGCATCATACTAAAAAAGCCAAACAATAAAATGGTCATCAACACCCGAGAACCGTAAATCCCCAGGCTTAAGCCAACGGAAAAACTATCTAAACTCACACTTGTTGCAAAAAGAACGAGACCGGCCCCAACAGGTGCGATAAATGGCTTATCTTCTTTTCGGATAGAAGCGATGATCATTTGAAGACCCAGCACCAAAAGCAGCGCCCCGCCAATATAGGTTGCTAGGAGCCCAAGCCAGCCAGATAAAAGCTGACCTGTCAGCATGCCAAAAAGAGGCATAAACATATGAAATATCCCAATGACAAGTCCAATATAAAGGATCTGGCGGAATCTCAGCTGAATCATCCCCATGCCGAGTCCAACCGAAAAGGCATCCATTCCAAGTGCAAAAGCCATGATACTGAGTGTCAGCAATTCGCCAGCTAGTTCATTCATGTAAATCCCCCTTGGACACGCATTCTCCTTTAACCTATGTTTGTCCAAGAGAGGTTAGAACTATTTGAATGAAGAGAGGGTACGCCCTCCTGCCGCTTTTTGCAGACGGTTCATGATCGCAGAACCAACTCCCTGCTCTGAGAAGGCTTCTGAAATGATCAAGTCTACATCCGTTTCATCAAATTGTCTCAGCACACGATATAAGTTTGCCGCAACCGTTTCAGGCTTTTCTCTCCATCCACAGCTAAAGATAACATCTGCCGCAAACCATTCCTTCTTTTCTTCTGTCGTCAGCACACCTACTTTTAGCCCTTCAGCTCGGTACTTCTGAATGTGCAGCTGCATGTCTTCATCACTTCCATGAAATATATACATTTGTGCTTCAGGTGCATAATGTGTGTATTTCATTCCCGGCGATACAGGCGCCTCATCCTTTTTCGTCAGCCCTGGATCTATGTTGACTGTTCCCACGACCTCTTCTAACGCTTCTTTTGTAATACCGCCCGGCCTTAAGATCACTGGAATCTCGTCTATACAGGATACAACCGTTGACTCCACACCAATACCTGTTGAACCACCATCGACAATGCCAGCAATTTTCCCATCAAGATCACTCGCGACATGATCCGCAAGTGTCGGCGACGGTTTTCCCGAACGGTTGGCACTTGGCGCGGCAATTGGCAGACCAGCTGCTCGGATGAGTTCAAGCGCAACAGGATGATTAGGCATTCTTACGCCTACTGTAGATAAACCTGCCGTCACCTGCTTTGATAATGTGCCCGGCTTACAAGGTAGAACAATGGTGAGAGCGCCTGGCCAAAAGGCATCCATCAGCGCTGTTACTTTTTCATTTTCTATTTGCGCAAATTCATGAAGCTGTTGAACGTCCGCAATGTGAACAATCAACGGATTATCACTTGGGCGTCCTTTCGCTTCATAAATTTTTTTCACAGCCTCTGTCTCTTTTGCATTTGCCCCTAGTCCATAAACCGTTTCTGTCGGAAAAGCGACCACTTCATTTTTCCGCAACAACAGAGCTGCTTGTTCAATTTGTGGATAGTATGTGGATAAATCCTTTTTTAAATCCACAGACCACCTTTTTGTATTTAACATCATACAAACTCCTTTTAAAAAAGATAAAACTGTTGATATATCTCAATTATCCTTTTGAAAGTATAAAAGATGATGCTAAATAAAACAAGCGTTGTCCACAATTTGTGGATAACGCTTGTTTTAAAGTGGATAAGTATGTGAATAAGTCCGGTGTTTTGTGATTAACTAGCTGTTTTTTGCAGCACAACCGCCTGCTCTTTTCCCAACGACTCTTTTGCATGCGCAGATACCCACACACTTTCTGGGATTTCCTCTATAGGCGTAAAGCCCATCAGCGCTAAAAAATCATGCGAAGAGGAGTGATTAGCTACTACATAAAAGGTTTCCACACCTTGTTTTTCCCCTAGCGTTTGAACACTTTGAAACAGAGAAACGATATGCCCCTGACCAAGTTTATCTGATATCACAAGTGATCTTAGCAATCCTTCTTGTTCATTTAGTCGTTCAAGACCTAAACAGCCTGCAAGCTCACCGTCTGCATCTTCCATGACCACAAATGACGTACGCTCTGCAATCGTCACCCCGCCTTTTGCTTGGCCTTTTTCAAGAAAAGCATTAATGGCCGGAGCATCTTCTTCTGTCGCTATTCTTAATTGATAATACATGCTTTCACCTCTTTTTGTTCTCTTACTTCAACTCTATGAGGCAAAAACAGATTTAGACCTTTTTTAAGAGAAAAGACTAGAGACCCATTCGAACAGAAAGAATTTCACTTCACCCGTCTCTTCTTCTTTTACCACTTCATTGACAGATTCATTTGATGGCTCTGCGGCTACCTGCTCTTTATCATCTCCTTCTGGTGAGGCGATCGCTTCTCCGTTTGAAAAATCGATAAAGCAGAGAGGTGGGAATAACACACACCACCAATTGGCTCCGTCTCCTTCCCCTAACGTAATCAAAATGGCTTCATATTTCCCAGCAGGATAAACAAAGTTGCCATAAAGCTTTGTTGGAAATGAAGCTTTTTGAAAGCTGACCGATACGGATTGATCAATGTGTTGTTCCTTTAATTTTGCTTTGGCAATACGATTGATGTCTGGAAGCTTTGAACGAATCACACGTCTAGCTTCTTCAATGGATGTGAGGTCTTTCACCCACTCCGTTATATTGGCATTGACCTCATCTCGAATACTTCGTTTCACATCTTGATCTGCCGACCGGTCACTGTTGGCTAAAATGCGTAAACGAATGGCTTCATCTGGAATCACAACAGGCTGATTGGCAGAAGCAGCCGCCGTCTCCTCTTTTCCAAGGTTTGCAAAAGCACCACATAATAATAGAAACATATAAAGACAAATCATCATTTTACTTTTGAACATGATGTGTTCCCCCCACTTTTTCTTTTCGCTACAAACATTGTGTCCAGGAAACGCATCTCGTAAACAGCAAAAATGATTTTTTTAATAGATTATGAGGTCAGCCTCTTTATGAGAGGAGCGAATCAACATTTCTCCTGCACGCAAAAAGCCGTTCAACTTATGAACGGCTTTTTAGTGAGGATTGGTAATCGGAAGGGTACAATCTCCCATCCCAATCTCGGCTGATTTTTAAACCCGAATCTGTTTTGATGACTGTCATTGCGCCTTTTTTCTCGATTTCCTTTTTGACCTTTCCTTTATGGTCAATAAATTGAATGATCATTTCATAGTCAAATTCAATCCTGTCATCGCTTTCATCTGAAGGTGTAAACGTAATTTTTTTCAGTTTAATTTGACAATCTTGATCTTTTGCTGCTTCTAATACACTTGGAAACATGCTGTCTTGTGTATATTCTTGATATTCATGCTCGGTTAAATAATCCTTCAACTTCTCCTTCATGTCAGATAGGTCATCCGTTCGATTCACTGTGTATTGTGCTTTTTTATAGTTTTCCCCAAATGCTGCTGCTTCTTTTTTAAAGCTCGGTTTACCGCAAGCACTCACAATCAATAGTACACTGACGATGACCAACACCATCGCATACCTTCTGTTCACACCATTCGCTCCTTCAAAACAAATTTATGTAAAAAACCATGATCAGAATGTTCATTCTTCTATATATACGTTTCCCTTTTACCATAAGTTTCATCTTTACATAATAAAATAGTCCGACTTTATTCAGCCGGACTTCCGTTTTGAATGTGTGCGCAAACTGCTCGATCCTTTCCGTTGATGTCCTTGATGATATGAACATCAGCTGAAGGGAACGCCTGCAAAAGAAGCGCTTTTACATCTTGTGCTTGTGTATGTCCTATTTCAAAGACAACCACCGCTTGCTGATGAAGTACCTTGTGGAGATCACAGGCGATACGCTCATAAAACCACAGGCCATCACGCCCATCTGTCAGCGCATTGACAGGTTCATGCTTTGTGACAACCTCTGATAAACCATCCATTTCTTCTGCCGCAATATAAGGCGGATTGGAAATAAACACATCGACTTTGATGCCTTGAGCCATAATCGGTTCAAGTAAATCCCCTTGGACAAAATGAACGTCTACACCAAGCGCTTCTTGATTTCGCTTTGCTACTTCAAGTGCTTCATGTGAAATATCCGTCGCTGTCACAGTGAGAGATTCTTTTTCAAGAGCTAACGTAATCGCAATTGCACCGCTACCTGTTCCTACATCAACTGCTTTGAGCGGTTGATCATTAGGAAACACACGATTCATCATATTCAATGCCGCCAGCACCACTTCCTCCGTTTCAGGACGAGGAATCAGAACGTGTTTGTTTACTTCAAAAGGACGCCCATAAAAAAATTCAACACCCGTTAAATGCTGCACAGGCACTCCACGCTTGTGCTGCGCGACGAACTCACTGAATTGTGAATCTTGCTCCTCTGGCAGTGGATCATGAAAACGGGCAAGAAGTTCACTTCTGCTCCATCCCAGCACATGCATCAACATTAACTCTGCTGCGTTTTGGTCTCTGCCCGCTTCCGTTAACAAAGAAGAAGCCCATTTAAGGGCTTCAAAGATCGTTCGCTCTTTATTTTGCATTTTGAAGTTTTCTTGCTTGGTCTTCCATAATTAATGCATCAATGACCTCGTCAAGTTTTCCTTCTAAAATTTGATCAAGCTTTTGAATCGTCAATCCAATGCGGTGGTCCGTCACGCGGTTTTGCGGGAAATTGTACGTACGGATACGCTCTGAACGATCCCCTGTTCCAACAGCAGATTTACGGGTTTGGTCATATTCAGCTTGTGCTTCACGCTGGAATTTATCATAAATTCTCGCACGCAAAACTTTCATCGCTTTTTCTTTGTTTTTGATTTGTGATTTCTCATCCTGACAGGAAACCACTACACCGGTTGGAAGGTGAGTCAAACGAACAGCAGACATTGTGGTATTAACACTTTGTCCCCCTGGTCCGCTTGATGCGAATGTATCCACACGAATATCTTTTTCGTGGATATCAATTTCAACTTCCTCAGCCTCAGGTAATACAGCAACTGTCGCTGTTGATGTATGAATACGGCCGCCTGACTCAGTTTCAGGAACACGCTGCACGCGGTGTGCACCGTTTTCAAACTTTAGTTTAGAATATGCACCTTTACCGCTAATCATAAAGATGATCTCCTTATAACCGCCAGTTCCAGTGACACTCGCTTCCATAACTTCCGTTTTCCAGCCTTGCATTTCAGCATAACGGCTGTACATACGGTACAGGTTTCCTGCAAACAGCGCAGCCTCTTCTCCACCCGCTGCACCACGAACCTCCACAATAACGTTCTTATCGTCATTCGGATCTTTCGGGATGAGCAAGATTTTCAGCTCGTCTTCTAAACGTTCTGTTTCATCTGTGAGCTCTGAAATTTCTTCTTTGACCATGTCGCGCATGTCGGCATCGAGCTTATCTTCAAGCATGGCTTTCGCATCACTTAGCTGATCGTATGCCGCACGATATTGTCTATATACCTCAACAGTTTCTTGAATATCAGATTGTTCCTTCGAGTATTCGCGAAGCTTCTTAGGGTCGTTCACCACTTCAGGGTCACTTAAATATTCATTTAGCTTTTCATAGCGTTCTTCAATTGATTTTAAACGGTCTAACATGGTCTTCACCTCTGTTTTGTGCGTAACAGTCTAATTATAGTATAGCGGGGTATGACAGTCAAAAAAATTTCCAAAACAATTGATTTTCTGCAATTTTTCACTAGAAAACACGATCTTTGGCGATTGGTTACTTGTTTTGTCTAACGTGAAGGAACGGATGCTCCCGAAAGAGAATGGTACTTATAATTGAAAAAAGGGAGGGCATTTGGTTTGAATACAAATGAGGTTGCAAAGGAAATTGGTGTATCTTCAAAAACCATTCAGCGCTGGGTCAAACAGCTCAACATCCCTGTCGCCCGGAATGAACTTGGACATTACGAATTTCACGATGACATTGTCCAGCTGCTCAAAGAGGTCAAACACCAAATGAACGAAGGTGTGATTCTCCATGACATTAGACTGCCGATCCATGAAGAAACCGCCCAGCAATTATCACCTGCTGTAGAAACTTCTGACTCATCAAAACGGATAGAAGCCTTAGAAGAACAAGTGAAACAGCTCCTTCAAGAGCAATCACATTTCAGTCATATTGAAGCCCGTTTTCAAGAATTAGAACGGAAACTCGCTAAGAAAGCAGATGAAGGCGTTTCCTACCAGCTCCTCCAGCACAGAAGAGAAATTGAAGAATTAACTGCAAAATTAGAACGCCTCACAGCCACATTGACAAAACCAAAACCATCAAAAGAAGAAGAAAAGGAAAAGGCACACCCCGAAATGAAAAAAAAGCGTGTGCTCTTCCCTCTGTTTCATTCATTTCGCTAAGAAAGGCTGCCTAACGAGGCAGCCTTTCTACTATATTATACGGTAAGTGCGATAATGATCGGTAGTGTAATGAGTGACATGATCGCACTGATCACAAATGCGGATGCTGTTTCTGCTTCCTGTTTCTCAAATCGAGTGGCAATCATGGCCGCAACAGCTGAACCTGGGAAGGCAACAAGCAATACAGCTTTTGTAATTTCATCCGCCGAAAGACCCATAAGAATGGCGATAAAATACATAAGCAACGGTTGTACAGCTACTTTGAGCAATGCGATACTGAAAGCTGGTAAGCTCAGTTTAATTTTGCGGATACCGACTGTGACACCGACTGCAAAGAGCGCAACCCCTGATGTCACACTTCCAATTTCCTCTAGCATTTCATGTCCGATTTCAGGAAGTTTAAATCCTAAAAGAACAAGAATGATACTTGCTAACGGTGCAAGCGCAAGCGGCTCTGATAAACCGTGCAAAATCGCTTTCGTCGTCATTTTTAGGAAACTTTCGCCGTCTTTGGCTTTTCCTTTTGTTTTTTCACCGACAGTTGACACAATAATAGCAATTGGATCAAGCAATGCATTTACAACTATTCCGGTAATAGCAATCGGAATTGCAACTTCTTGAGCCCCAAATAAACTGCCCAAGACCGGAATCCCCATAAATGCAAAGGTCGGTTGTGCTGAGTTTAATGAGAAAACAGATGAATCTGTTAAATCATATTTAAAAGCAAATTTCGTAACTAAAAGGATAATGATATAAAAGCCTACGATTCCGAAAATCAATGCAACGAAAAATGGAATTTGACTATAGAATTTATCTTTTGGTGTTGACAGAATGCTGGCGATAAAGTGCGCTGGCAAAGCATACTTTGTAACAAGTGTACTTACACCTTTTGCAGATTTAGCGTCATAGCTGCCGAAGTTCCCTGCGAACCAACCCAGCGCGATAACGAAAAAAATCGGTGCTAGGAGGATCAAAATATTTAAAAAGTCCATCTTACTATTCCTCCTTGAATCCTTTACATGTTTCTTATTTTATAGCGGCATTGCTTACATTACCCGAAACAATGCCGCGTTACACATTTTATTATGCTCTTACAATTTTTTTATATTCAGGAATCCACATAGCATCTTTCACAGCTTGTTCAATGTTTTCAGGTGTTTTTCTTGCGACACCATCTTTAATTGCTGCTTTTGCCACTTCAATAGCTACTTTGATAGAAACTTCTTGTAACTTATCAATGCTTGGAAGTAGACCAGCACCTGGTTTATCATGATCAACCATTTCAGCAATCGCATCCGCTGAAGCAACGAACATGCCTTTTGTGATGATTTTTGATTCCGTTACGATTGAACCAAGACCAAGTCCAGGGAAAACGAACGCATTGTTTGATTGTCCGATTTCATGTTCAATTCCGTTATACTCGACATTTTCGAATGGGCTTCCAGTTGCAACAAGCGCACGACCGTCTGTCCATTTGAATAGATCTTCCGGTACTGCTTCAGCAAGTGGAGTTGGGTTAGACATCGGCATGATCACTGGACGCTCAGTATGAGCTGCGATTTCTTTAATAATTTCTTCAGTGAATGCGCCGCCTTGACCTGATGTACCAATAAGAATGGTTGGCTTCACCTTGCGAACTGCTTCAGCAAATGAGATTTGTCCTTTTTCATCACGAGCCCAGCCTTCTACTTCATCAGAAGAACGAAGGTATGGTTTTTGGAAATCAAGCACTTCATCTTCAAACTGATCTGTTAGCAATCCTCTGTAGTCTAACGTCCAGAATGCATTGTTTGCTTCATCTTCACTTAGACCTTCAAGAACCATTGTGTCACGCATTTGATCGGCGATTCCGATTCCAGCAGATCCAGCTCCGAAAATCATCACACGGTGATCTTTCAATTGAGTACCAGTTTTCTTGACAGCTGCAAGAACACCCGCTAAAGTAATGGCACCAGTACCTTGGATATCATCATTAAAAGTTAAGATGTTGTCGTTGTATTTTTTCATGATGTTACGCGCATTTTTGTTTCCAAGGTCTTCCCAGTGAAGCAATGCTTTCGGGAAGAATTTAAGTGCTGCTTTTACATATGCATCAATGAACTCTTCGTATTTTTCACCTTGTACACGTTTGTGGTGGTTCCCGATGTACAATGGATCATTTAATAATTTTTCATTGTTAGTTCCAACATCTAACACAACTGGAATCACGCGGCTTGGATCAATTCCTGCTGCAGCCGTGTAAACAGCTAGTTTACCAATTGCGATGTTGATACCACCAACACCCCAGTCACCAATTCCAAGAATACTCTCAGAGTCAGTTGCTACGATGAGGTCGATGTCGCCTGCTGTTGCATGTAAGTTTTCAAATGCTTTCTCAATACCGTCAATGTTGTCGATTGAAAGGTAGACACCATGAGGTCTTCTGTATTCATGGCTGTATTCTTGAATCGCTTCACCAACAGTTGGTGTGTAAACAACAGGAAGCATTTCACGAAGCTTGTCCGTTAGAAGCTTATAGAATAATACTTCGTTACGGTTTTGCAAATCACTTAAGTATACGTTTTGACGAAGACGATCTGGCTGAGCTAGAAATTGCTTGTATGCTCTCTCTGCTTGCTGTTCTAAAGTCAGAACAGTTGGAGGAAGTAATCCTTCTAGTCCAAGCTCTTGTCTTTCTTCTTCAGAGAAAGCAACGCCTTTGTTCAACGTTGGAATCGATAATACATCTTTACCTGTCAAAGTGGTTTCGAGGTACCCTTCTTTTGTTTTCTTCACGTTGTTCATCAAAAACTACCCTCTTTCTAAAATATAAATAAAGTGAACTATTAATACAAAGAACGATCAAGGAGAAAAATCCTTAATCAAAAAAATTATGACAAGAAATCGAACTTTTCGTTTAAATGCTTTACACTACAGTTAGTCATTTTATGCCTGCTTATACCAAAACGCAAGCGTTGAAAATTAGATAATTTTTTCGTAGCGTTATTTAATTTATTTAAGTACAAATGATGGGTGTTCAGCCAAAATCTCGAAAAACGAAACACAGCGGCATTTGCTATTTTTTTAATTGTCAAGTGTTGTACCAACATCTAATTTTGGTACTTCATGGTGATGTCTGCATCGTGCTTCGTATGATTCCTGCGCACCTACTAAAATAATGGGATCATCATAGGATGCGGGTTTACCGTCGATCAAGCGTTGTGTTCTACTCGCTGGGGAGCCGCATACCGAACAAACTGCTTGAAGTTTTGTTACAAGCTCTGCACATGCCATTAAATGCGGAACAACACCAAATGGCTCTCCTCTGAAGTCTTGATCAAGGCCTGCAACAATGACTCGGTAGCCTTTATCAGCCAATTGAGTGACAATATCAATGATTGTCTCATCAAAAAATTGCACCTCATCAATGCCAATGACATCGGTTCGTTCTGATATGTGCGTTATTATGTCTTTTGGTGAGGTTACTGCAATCCCATCGACGGATGAACCGTTATGTGACACAACTGAGCTTGTGCTATACCGGTTATCAATCGCTGGTTTGAATATTTTTACTTCTTGTTTGGCAAAGGTGGCTCTTTTGGCTCTCCGAATCAATTCTTCCGACTTTCCAGAAAACATACTTCCGCAGATGACTTCAAGCCAACCGCTTTGTTTCATCACATACATAAGGTCTTCTCCCCCGTTTTAAAGTTCCATCAATCCACGTAAAAAAACAGGCAAGAACGGATTCCTGCCTGTTTATTGTATCTATTATTACTTAAGACCGTATTTTTTGTTAAAGCGGTCAACACGTCCATCAGCAGAAGCGAATTTTTGACGGCCTGTATAGAAAGGATGGCACTCAGAGCAAATCTCGATGCGTACCTCTTCTTTTACTGATCCAGTTTCAAACTCATTTCCACAAGCGCATTTGACTGTAGCTTTTTTGTAGTTAGGATGAATTCCTGTTTTCATCTACTGTCATCTCCTTCCGCCCTGAATCCAATTCGGAAACAGAGTTAATATCTCAGAATAAATTCTGAAACGCACATGATAAAATTATAACAGTGTAAGTCTATGATTGCAAATGTATTTTTTCAGGAAGCTATCTTCTTGATGCAGACATATTTGCTTGTTTCCACTCTTGCGTTAAAATATCGAAAAATTCTTGGTTTGTCTTTGTTTTTCTCATTTTGCGCATGAATTTCTCAGCGAAATCAGGTGTATCTGACATTGATTTTCTCATCGCCCATAGACGATCAAGATGCTCTTTAGGCACAAGCAGTTCTTCTTTTCTTGTACCGGAACGACGAATGTCGATGGCTGGGAAAATTCTTCTTTCTGCAAGAGAACGATCTAAATGGAGCTCCATATTTCCTGTTCCTTTAAACTCTTCATAAATCACATCGTCCATACGTGATCCCGTATCAACAAGTGCAGTAGCTAAAATGGTCAAGCTTCCACCTTCTTCGATGTTACGCGCAGCACCAAAGAAACGTTTTGGACGGTGGAAAGCAGCTGGATCAATACCGCCGGAAAGCGTTCGGCCGCTTGGCGGGATGACAAGGTTGTATGCCCGAGCAAGCCTTGTGATGCTGTCCATTAAGATGATGACATCTTTTTTATGTTCAACTAGACGCATCGCACGCTCTAATACAAGCTCTGCTACTTTAATGTGGTTTTCCGGTACTTCGTCAAAGGTTGAACTAACGACATCCCCTGCAACAGAACGTTCGATATCTGTTACTTCCTCTGGACGTTCGTCAATAAGAAGAACAATCAGTTCTGCCTCTGGATGATTTTCAGAGATGCTGTTGGCAATTTCTTTGAGCAAAATGGTTTTCCCAGCCTTAGGCGGTGCAACAATTAAACCACGCTGTCCAAACCCAACTGGTGCCATCATATCCATAATTCTAGTAGACAGGTGATTAGGCTGTGTTTCAAGAATCATTTGACGATCAGGGAATAGCGGCGTGAGTGCAGGAAAGTGAACACGTTCCTTAGCTGATTCTGGGTCGTCCCCATTTACCGCTTCGACATGAAGGAGGCCATAGTAGCGTTCATTCTCTTTTGGAGGTCGTACCTTTCCAGACACCTTATCACCATTTCTTAAATCAAAGCGTCTGATTTGTGAAGCTGAAATATAAATGTCTTCAGAACTTGGGGAGTAGTTAATTGGTCTTAAGAAACCAAATCCCTCTGACTGAATAATTTCTAGAACCCCTTCCATAAATAAGAGATCCTCTTGCTCAGCATTCGCCTTTAAGATGGCAAAAATTAATTCTTTTTTTGTTAGTTTGCTGTAATAAGAGATTTTGTACTTTTTTGCTAACTCATACAGCTCTTTTAATTTCATATTTTCCAAAGATGAAATCGAAACATCTTTCAATATGGACACCACACTTTTCTAGTCAATGTATTTCATTACGAATGCATGACTATTGTATTTGATTAGCTTTTAATTCCGTTTTTGTTGGAATGACCTCGCTCTCATGGTAACGCTCCCACTCGTTTTATCATAAAGATAGGAACAATGTGAAATTGAGCTTTGTCAACATAGAGAAGGATAATGAGTATATCGTCATGATGCGGCAGTATTTAAACTTGTTGAAGCTTAAAAAGAAGTAAATTCGCAGAAAATTTCGCAGCACTCTTTAGTTTTACCTCATTTGCAGGGAATATTCAACTTTAAAAAGAAAATGATATATATTTGACACCTATATGAAAAGCGGGTAAAGAATACCCGCTTTCAGATTACGGACGAATGACAAGATTCGGTTTTTTCTTTAAACTGTGTCTGCCATCGACGAATCGAACAGTACCTGATTTCGCACGCATGACAACACTATGTGTTGTTCCAACAGAGCCTTTAAATTGAACACCTTTTAATAACTCGCCATCTGTTACACCTGTCGCTGCAAAAATGGCGTCATCGCCTTTCACGAGGTCTTCCATTCTGAGGACTTTTCCAACATCCAGTCCCATTTTCTCACAGCGTCTCAGCTCTTCTTCACTTTGTGGAAGAAGCTTACCGTGGATTTCTCCACCAAGTGCTTTAAGCGCAACAGCAGAAAGGACACCTTCAGGCGCTCCACCTGAACCAAATAGAATATCAACACCTGTGTGATCAAATGCTGTATTAATGGCTCCTGCAACGTCACCATCATCGATCAACTTGATTCTTGCTCCAGCTTCTCTCAGCTCAGCAATGATCTTTTCATGTCGCTCTCTGTTTAAAATTGTCGCAACAACATCTTCAATATCTTTGTTTTTTGCTTTTGCAACAGCACGAAGATTGTCAATGACAGGCGCTTCAATGTCGATGCAGCCTACCGCTTCTGGACCTACTGCGATCTTATCCATGTACATATCAGGTGCATTCAGCAAGTTGCCATGATCAGCAACAGCGATAACAGCTAAAGCATTCCAGCCGCCACTTGCCACAATATTTGTTCCTTCCAATGGATCAACAGCGACATCCACGCGAGGTCCATATCCGTTTCCAAGCTTTTCCCCAATATAAAGCATTGGCGCTTCGTCCATTTCTCCCTCGCCGATGACCACAGTTCCCTTCATCGGAATCGTATCAAATACATCACGCATGGCACTTGTTGCAGCATCATCCGCTTCGTCTTTTAAACCTCTACCCATCCAACGAGCAGATTTTAATGCAGCTGCTTCTGTCACCCGTACTAGTTCCATCGATAAACTTCTTTCCATTTTTGTCCAAATCTCCTCTCACAGTCAAAGCCTTATGAATTTTGAAGTTCTTCTATTTCTTGGTCATTCAGCTTTTCACGCCAGATGGTTGCACCCAAGCCTTCAAGCTTCTCCTCAAGCATACTATATCCTCTGTCTATATGTTCAAGCCCTGTGATTTCGGTCACACCGTCTGCCATTAACCCTGCAACAACGAGACAAGCACCTGCTCGCAGATCACTTGCTTTGACCTTTGCACCTTGAAGCTGCGTTTGACCTGTAATAATGGCAGATCTTCCTTCCACCTTCATGTTAGCACCCATTCGACGCAATTCGTCAATGTGTTTAAAGCGGGCAGAGTAAATGGTATCTGTCACGACACTCGTGCCTTTCGCTTTTGTTAACAAAGCCGTCATCGGCTGTTGAAGATCAGTCGGAAAGCCCGGATACACAAGGGTTTTGATATCGACAGGCTTGAGTCCTTCATTTCTGCCAACGATCAGCATTTGATCGTTGCTTGTTTCAATTGTGAATCCCATCTCTCTAAGTTTCGCCGTAATTGATTCTAAATGAGTTGGGATCACATTATCAAGCACAACTTCATCCCCCATCGCTGCACCTGCAATTAAAAATGTACCTGCTTCTATGCGGTCAGGGATGATGGAATGCCTGCAGCCATGAAGAGATTCCACACCTTCGATCCGAATCACATCCGTCCCCGCACCTTTGATTTTAGCTCCCATGCTTGCAAGCAGTGTCGCTACATCAATGATTTCGGGTTCTTTTGCGGCATTTTCAATCACTGTTTTCCCTTCAGCTAGAACGGCTGCCAGCATGATGTTGATGGTCGCACCTACACTGACAACATCAAGATAAATACGGGCTCCGACTAATTTTTCAGCGCGCAAATAAATCGCACCCTGTTCGTTTGTCACCTCGGCTCCAAGTGCTTCAAAGCCTTTGATATGCTGATCGATCGGTCTAGGTCCTAAGTGACATCCTCCTGGCAATCCAATGACAGCCTGCTTGAATCTACCAAGCATGGCGCCCATTAAATAATAGGATGCTCGTAGTTTCTTCACTTTCCCATTAGGAAGCGGCATACTGATCATGGAGGCAGGATTGACAACCATCTTACCTTTTTCAAACGTGACCTTTCCGCCAATCTCTTCTAACAGATCTCGTAATGTGTCAATATCTGAAATATGCGGAAGGCCTTCAATGGTTACTGGAGAATCAGCGAGAATCGTGGCAGGAATCAGTGCCACAGCACTATTTTTCGCACCACTAATATGTACGGTCCCGCGCAAGGGGTCACCGCCGGCAATGTTTAACTTTTCCATATTTGTCTCCCTTCTTAAAGAAGATCACTGTTGGAGTTATACTGTTTGTGGATGTCGCGCTTTAAAAGGTCTTGTCCAAAATTTAGCCAATATCAAGAGAAAGAATACAGGTTAAACGAAATTTGTCGGAAGAAAAATAATCGAAGCTTTGCGAGGCTGTGATGTTCTCTTCTTTGCACAAAACATTTCTTAGCGTATTTAAGGAAAACTGCGGCAAACGGATGCGTATCCGTCTGCCACAATCACTTATTTATTCCAGTCTGCTAAAAATTGCTCAATGCCTGCATCCGTTAATGGGTGTTTTGTCAGCTGCTTGATGACTTTCAGCGGCATTGTGCCGATATGAGCACCTCTAAGCGCAGCTTCTGTCACATGTTGCGGGTGACGAATGGATGCAGCAATGATTTGTGTATCTAATCCATGAACATCAAAAATGGTTTTCACTTCACTAATGAGATCAAGACCATTTTGGCCAATGTCATCTAAGCGGCCGAGGAATGGAGAGACATACGTCGCACCAGCTCTAGCTGCAAGAAGTGCCTGGTTTGCACTAAAAATCAACGTGACGTTTGTTTTAATCCCAAGGTCTGTTAACGCTTTGACCGCTTTAAGACCGTCTGTTGTCATTGGGATTTTAACTGTAATATTTGGTGCAATAGCAGCAAGCTCTTTTCCTTCTTCGATCATTTCTTCTGCTTTGAGGGAAATGACTTCCGCACTAACTGAACCTGATACCACGTCAGTGATTTCACGAAGGCGGTCGTGGAACGATACGTCCTTTTCTTTCGCTACTAAACTAGGGTTTGTTGTCACGCCTGCTAAAATGCCAAGCTCGTGTGCCTCTTTGATGTCTGCGATATTCGCTGTGTCTAAGAAAAATAACATAACTGTGCCACTCTCCTATCAATAAATTGTCTGAAATGTAAATTTGATTGCGCTTTCTCAAGATATGGAGAAAACCGCCTGTGACTCAGGCGGCTTTCGGTTCTCATCAAATTATGCTTGGTTAGAAGAACCAAATTCGCGCATTTTGCCGATAACAGTCGCTTTAATTGCGTCACGAGCTGGTCCAAGATATTTACGTGGATCATACTCTTCTGTTTTTGCAGCAAGTGTTTCGCGAACTGCTTTCGCAGAAGCAATTTGGTTTTCAGTGTTTACATTGATTTTTGCTGTACCAAGTGAAATCGCACGCTTGATGTCAGCAGTTGGGATACCTGTTCCGCCGTGAAGAACAAGTGGAAGTCCAGTTGTTTTACCGATTTCTTCCATTTCAGCGAAACCAAGGTTTGGTTCACCTTTGTATGGACCATGAACTGAACCTAGTGCAGGCGCAAGGCAGTCAATACCAGTACGTTCTACAAGCTCTTGGCACTCTTTTGGATCAGCATAAATAACGCCCTCAGCGATGACGTCGTCTTCTTGTCCACCAACAGTTCCAAGCTCAGCTTCTACAGATACACCGTGGAAATGTGCAAGCTCAACCACTTTTGCAGTTGTCGCTACGTTCTCATCAAATGGATGGTGAGAAGCATCAATCATCACAGAAGTAAATCCTGCATGAATCGCTTTTGCACAAGATTCAAAGCTTGAACCGTGATCTAAATGAATCGCAACAGGAACTGTTACATTATATTCTTCGATTAACGCTTTTACCATTGCGACAACTGTTTTGAAGCCGCCCATGTAGCGTCCTGCTCCTTCAGATACTCCTAAGATAACTGGAGATTTCTCTTCTTCAGCAGCTTGTAAAATCGCTTGCGTGAATTCTAAGTTATTTAAGTTAAACTGTCCAACAGCGTAACCTTTTTCCTTTGCGTCTTTCAACATTTCTGTCATTGAAACTAAAGGCATGATGAAAAATCCTCCCTATGTAGCTAATTTGCTTACTAAAAAAAGCTCTCCACCCTAGCATGACCAGAATTTCTCGCCATATGTAAACTTTCAAAGTCAGATCGCTTTCTTCTTCTTATCTAGAATACCAATTATTCGACAAATCGGCAACAGAATGACTTGATTCAATCATTTCCATCTAGCCATTTGTTTCGAGCGGCAAGTATTCTTTGACCGCATCACGGATTTCATCAATATCAAATGGTTTAGCAAAATGCGTTAATGCACCGAGCTCTTTAGACTCTTGAATCATATCTAGTTCGCCATAAGCTGTCATAATGATCACGCGAATGTCTTCATCAATTAATTTCATGCGTTTTAAAATCTCAATGCCATCCATTCCGGGAATTTTCATATCAAGCAGGACAAGGTTTGGTCTATGGTTTTTCACAATATCTAATGCCTGTAGTCCGTTAGCGGCTTGAAAGGTTTGATAGCCTTCTTTATGAAACACTTCATTCAGCAATATTCTAATACCGTACTGATCATCGACAATTAAAATTTTCTCATTCATCTGTTACACCCCATTGCTTTCATTTTTCGCCATAAAAAGAGCTGTTGTTAAATAATTCTGTTTGATTTTCACATTTCCTTTAATTATAATAGTTTACTTTACGACATTTTCTGAGCATTTTTCCTAATATTCTCTTTATATTCTATTATAAAATGATCTGACAGAAGGAGGAAATGAGTCTTGTTAAAAATTTTCACTACCCAATTATCAGGTATTTTTTCACGTATTGGAGATAAGCAGGCCGAAGCGATCGAAGACGGTGCACGCCTTCTTGCTCAGGCCGTTGTCAGTGGACATGCCGTGTATTTTCATGGCAAGAATGAACTGGCGGCTGTAGCCTTAGAGGCATCTGAGAGCAAGGAGCCGTTTCCGGGTGCGAAGGTTCTGCCGCTGGATCAAAAGGAGCGCAGCATACTTCATCCAAGTGACAGGGTGCTTTTATTTTATTCAGATCCAGAAGATCAAGAGATTCAATCCCTTGTCAAAGAGCTGCACGAACAAGGTACACCTATTGTCGGGGTCGGTCCTGCACAAAAGGAGACATCATTTATTGAAGAGCATTGTGATGTCCACATTGATTTTCAGCTCAAAAAACCACTTGTGCCTGCAGAAGATGGAACAAGGTTCGGCTATCCTGCACTGATGACCTGCTTATATGTCTACCATGCTCTATCGTTTACTGTGAAAGAAATCGTTGAGGAATATGAATAAAAAAACTGCCGAGAAGATGATATTCTCGGCAGTTTTTTGTTTTATTTTGATTCAGATGCCTGTAGTGAAGCACCAACGAAATCTCTAAATAACGGCTGTGGTCTTGTCGGTCTTGAAATGAATTCTGGGTGGAACTGAGAAGCAAGGAACCATGGGTGATCCTTCAGTTCAATGATTTCAACAAGGCGTCCGTCTGGGCTTGTACCAGAGAAGACAAAACCTGCTGCTTCCATTTGCTGTCTGAATTCGTTATTAAACTCATAGCGATGACGGTGGCGTTCGTACACGACTTCGTCATTGTATGCAGCAAATGCTTTTGAGTCTTCGTTTAATTTACAAGGGTATAGGCCGAGGCGAAGTGTTCCACCTAAGTCATCAACATCCTTCTGTTCTGGAAGAAGGTCGATGATTGGGAATGCTGTTTCTGGATCAATTTCAGCGGAATGTGCTCCCTCTAAACCTAGTACGTTTCTCGCATATTCGATAGATGCGACTTGCATACCTAAGCAGATTCCGAAGAATGGCACTTTGTTTTCGCGCGCATATTGTGTTGCAATGATTTTCCCTTCTACTCCGCGGTCTCCGAAGCCTCCAGGAACAATAATGCCGTCTACATCTTGAGCGAAATCAGCCATATTTTCTGCTGTGACTTCTTCTGCGTTGATCCATTTGATTTGAACATCCGCATCAAATGCATAGCCCGCATGACGAAGTGATTCAACGACAGAAATGTATGCATCTTGCAGCTCAACATATTTCCCTACAAGACCAATTGTGACTTGTTTTGAAAGGTTTTGCACTTTATCAACAAGCGCCGTCCACTCCGTCATGTCCGCATCTTGACAGTCAAGCTTCATGTGCTCACATACAAGCTTGTCTAATCCTTGTTTTTGTAAATCAAGCGGAATCGAATAAAGGGTATCTGCATCCTGACATTCGATGACTGCTTTCGTATCAATATCACAGAATAGCGCAATTTTGTCCTTCATGTCTTGTGCCAATGGCATTTCAGTTCTGACCACAATGACGTTTGGCTGAATACCTAGACTACGAAGTTCTTTTACACTATGCTGTGTTGGTTTTGTTTTCAGTTCGCCTGCAGCACGGATGTAAGGAACAAGGGTACAATGAATGTACATCACGTTTTCACGGCCGATGTCACTCTTCATTTGACGAATCGCTTCAAGGAATGGAAGGGATTCGATGTCTCCTACTGTTCCACCGATTTCTGTAATGACCACATCTGCACCCGTTTCTTTCCCGGCACGGTACACACGGTCTTTGATTTCATTTGTAATGTGGGGAATAACCTGTACTGTTCCACCTAAGTAGTCGCCGCGGCGCTCTTTCTTCAAAACAGTAGAGTAGATTTTACCTGTTGTAACGTTGCTGTACTTATTTAAGTTAATGTCAATGAAACGCTCGTAGTGACCTAAGTCAAGGTCTGTTTCAGCACCGTCGTCTGTGACAAATACCTCACCGTGCTGGTATGGACTCATTGTCCCTGGGTCTACGTTGATATATGGATCAAATTTTTGAATGGTGACATCCATCCCTCTATTTTTCAGAAGGCGGCCTAACGATGCAGCCGTGATCCCTTTTCCAAGTGAGGAAACAACTCCTCCTGTTACAAAAATATACTTTGTCATTTCGTATGCTCCTCTCTTTTTTACCCTTGCATGACTAGACATGCACAGCTTCATCCTTTTAGAGTGTATCCCTAAATCTCTTGAAAAATAAGAAAGCTCCCTTTCAAATAAATGAAAGGGAGCGTAAATGAACGTATCTTTACGTACTCTTTTTTAGAGAGCCCAAAATACATACTACATAGTTCGCTCTGGAAAGTCAAGACGGTTTTGTCCTGTTTTCAGGACCGGTTTGTGAGGGTTATTTGTCTTCCTCATCATCGTCTAAATCGTCTTCATCAATTTCCGTTAAGCCGTCATCATCTTCATCATCATCTTCGTCGAAGTCTTCTATCTCTTCATCGATTTCTTCATCATCTAGGTCAAGGTCCTCGTCGTCTTCAACAAGATCAAGATCTTCTTCAAGCTCGTCGATTTCTTCTTCCTCTTCAATATCATCGAAGTCTTCTTCAACGACAGCAGCTTTTGTTTTTTTCTTTTTCGCTTTTGTTTTCACAGCTGGCTGAACTTCTTCTTCGATTTGATCAACTGGATACCAGCTGCGAAGTCCCCATCTCTGATCACCTAACGAAATAAAGCGGCCATCTATATTTAAGTCTGTATAAAATTGAGCAAGTCGATCATCAAGATCAGATTTTTGTATCCCTTGCAAACGGACAATTTCATCTATTAACTCGGAAAACGTAATCGGTGTTTTGCTGTCTCTGAAAATTTCATAAGCAAGTTCAACTAAAGACATTTGTTTGAGCTGTTCCTGTGAGTATTCTTTCAAACTCAAGGTCAGACACTCCCTTTCTATTACATGTATGTATCCATTTATCAGTGAAATAATAAGTATTTATACCTTATTCTTACGACAAACCATACCTCTCATTATAAACAAATTAGGGGAGTTTATGCCACCTTTATTGATGTTAATTTTTGATTTTTTCACAAGAGGAGCCTCTAGCGGTCAATCATTTGTGCCGAATTGACACAATTCATGTGTGAAGCACACGTTTTGCATGCTTTTTTGTCTTCTCTTTTGATGAATACAAAGCCATTTACTCTTCTTAAAAAAGGGGATTTATTCCTTCACAAAATGTTCACTTACGACGAATTGATACAGAAATCTATAATAAATAGACTAATTTTGAGAGGTTGATCGAATTGCCAATGACAAAAAAAGAAGATATACAATTTGGTGTCTTGATGTGTTTTTGTATGTTTTCAGTGATGTTCTTTTATAACCTATTTCTAAATGGACGGCTTGGACATATGACATGGTTAGAAGGTGTACTCACCTATGTGATCGGTTTTGCCATCACGTTGTTGATTGAGATGTGTATTGTTGGGCCTTCAGCAAAAAAAGCAGCCAGCCGTTTTGCCCCAAAAGGCAAGAAAATCTATTTTATTCTCACTCTTTCTATCTTTATCGTGTTTGGGATGGTGTGTCTCATGTCTTTATGCGGATATGTCGTTCAAAGCGTCAGCACAGGATTTCAAACACAATCGATTCTATCTGATTACTTAACGATTTTCGGCCATAATGTCATGTTGGCGTTCCCTTTGCAGATGTTGATTATGGGACCACTTGTCCGTTTTGTTTTCTTCAAATGGATGAAATTAAAACAGACAGCAGCGGTTTAGTCGAATGGATATGTTACAGCTGGATATTCTGAATGAGTGAAAAAACCAAAGGTACGGTGAATAAAGTGCCCGCAGACATGAGTACAATGAGTTTTCTGCGGCTGTTTTCTTTTTCTTCCTTCTTTTTTGGAGAATTTGAAAGCTCTTTGGAGACCATAATCCATATGATCATTGTGACGATTCCTAAAATGCCAATAAATGTTGTGTTCATCATGATAACCTCCATTCTGGTTTTTCCCAATTTTACCATAGTGATCAGGTGATATGAGATCATATTGGAGAGATTTCACATTTGATACAAAAACAGACCACCTCACATCAGGTGGTCTTTGCTTCGTTTCTACATATCTAGCAGTTTCCGTGAGATGACCAGCCGCTGGATTTCTTGTGTACCTTCATAGATTTGAGTGATTTTCGCATCACGCATGTAGCGTTCGACTGGGTAATCCTTTGTATAGCCGTATCCGCCGAAGATTTGTACAGCTTCTGTCGTCACCTTCATGGCTGTATCACCGGCAAAGAGCTTGGACATAGCTGATTCTTTTCCATACGGAAGCCCTTTCGTTTCAAGCCATGCTGCCTGATAGGTGAGCAGTCTTGAGGCCTCAATTGCCGTTGCCATATCCGCTAACTTAAAAGCAATGCCTTGCTGCTGAATGATTGGTTTACCGAATTGTTTGCGCTCCTTTGCATAATTGACTGCTGCATCCAGAGCACCTTGAGCAATACCAACAGCTTGTGCGGCAATACCGTTTCTGCCGCCGTCAAGTGTCATCATCGCTATTTTAAATCCCTCTCCTTCTTGACCAAGCCGGTTCCTTTCGGGTATACGACAGTCTTCAAAGATGATTTCTGTCGTTGGCGATGAGCGGATGCCCAGTTTGCTTTCTTTTTTGCCGATTGAGAAGCCTTGCGTCTCTTTTTCTACAATAAAAGCGGTTGTATTGCGGGATGAAGCATCCTGGTCAGTAACAGCAAACACAATATAATAATCCGCAATGCCTCCATTGGTAATAAAAATCTTTGCACCGTTCAAGACGTATTCATTCCCTGCTTTTACTGCTGTTGTTTTCATTCCGCCGGCATCTGAGCCCGAGCCGCTCTCGGTCAGTGCGTATGCGCCGATCTTCTGACCCGCTGCAAGCGGCTTTAAATACGTCTCCTTTTGCTCATCTGTTCCGAATGTATAGATCGGCCATGAAGCGAGTGATGTGTGAGCAGATAGGGTGACGCCTGTTGAGGCGCACACTCGTGAGAGCTCTTCAACCGCTATGACATAGGCCAAATAATCACTACCAATCCCCCCATTTTCTTCTGGCCAAGGGATTCCCGTTAAACCAAGCTCCGCCATTTGACGAAAAATAGCGGGATCATACGATTCTGTTTCATCTCGCTCTGCTGCTGTTGGCTCCACTTCATTTTTCGCAAAATCTCTCACCATTTTTTGTATCATTTCGTGTTCGTCACTTAATTGGAACTGCATCATGAGCCACCTCACTTCATATTAGCTGTTTACAAATAACCAGCCTTTGTATTTCACTTGTTCCTTCATAAATCTCACAAATTTTCGCATCACGAAAGTACCGCTCTGCTCGGTATTGCTTCGTGTAACCGGCTAGACCAAGCAAATGGATGACTTCTGTACTAATATCAACCGCTGTTTTAGATGCAAACAACTTCGCCATCGACGCTTCCTTCGTGACAGGGCGATTGGCCTCTTTATAAGAAGCCGCTTGATAGACAAGAAGTTTTGCCGCTTCCAGCTTGGTGCCCAGATCGCCCAACCGAATGGTCGTTTCAAGGCCAGCTGGATGCTGCTTTAAATACGTCACCGCCTCAGCTAATGCGGCTTCTGCAATACCAAGGCTTTGAGCCGCAATGCCAATTCTCCCCGCATTTAAGCTAGACATGGCAATCCGAAAACCATCTCCTTCTGCACCGAGCAGCTGTTTTTTTGGAATTCGAACACCGTCAAAATGAAGTGTGACTGTTTTTGATCCATGCAGGCCCATCTTTTTCTCATCTTTTCCGATCGTAAATCCTGGTGTCCCCTTCTCCACAATGAATGCTGATATATTTTTCTTAGCAGAAGCAGGGTCTGTCACCGCAAATACAAGATAGACTTCCGCTTCACCGCCGCTTGTGATAAAAATTTTCGTTCCATTTAACACATAGTGATCGTCTGTGCGCTCTGCTTTCAACTGAATACTAGAGGCATCTGATCCTGCCTTCGGTTCAGTTAGACAAAAGGCGCCCAGCTTCTGCCCGGACGCAAGCTTGGGAACGTAGGATTCTTTTTGTTCAGTCGTTCCAAACGCCAAAATCGGCATCGTCACAACAGATGTATGAACGGATACAATGACACCGACGGTTGCACTTACTTTGGATAATTCATGAATCGCCATGATATAGGTTGTGAAATCTGCCCCTAATCCATGATACTTATCTGGGATCGGAATGCCTAAAAAGCCTTGCCGACCCATTTCAGCTAAAAGCGTTTTCGGGAACACGCCCTGTTCCATCGCTTCTATTTCAGGGAATACATGCTGGCGTGCAAATTCTGCTATTCGTTTTCTCCAAAGACGTTGTTTTTCTGTCAGCAACACATCCATCTTGACTCCCCCTATGAGTGGTCGTGGTAAGTGTAAAAACCTCTCTTTGTCTTTTTGCCCAGCCAGCCTGCGTTCACATATTTTTTCAAAAGAGGACAAGGTCGATATTTGCTATCTCCAAGACCCTCGTGAAGGGTATTCATAATAAATAAACAAGTATCGAGCCCGATGAGGTCGGCGAGACGAAGCGGGCCCATTGGATGGTTCATTCCAAGCGTCATGATGCCGTCAATACTTTCTACATCTGCCACGCCTTCATAAAGGGTATAAATGGCTTCATTGATCATCGGCATCAAAATGCGATTTGACACAAACCCAGGGAAGTCTTCCACTTCAATTGGGGTTTTGTCTAATGTCTTTGCGGTGTCAAAAACAAATTGGTACGTGGCATCATCCGTTTGTAGCGCACGGATTACTTCCACAAGTTTCATCACGGGAACTGGATTCATAAAATGCATGCCAATCACTTTCTCAGGCCGTTTCGTCACGGCTGCTAATTCTGTGATCGACAAGGAAGACGTATTTGTCGCAAATATCGTGTCATCAGGTGCAAATTGATCGAGGGTTTCAAAGATTTGTTTTTTGATCTTCATTTGTTCAGATGCGGCTTCAATCACTAAATGCGTCTGCTGTACATCCTTTAGATCTGTTGAAACAGCCAGTCGCTGTGTAATATCACGGACTGCCTGATGTGCCAGCTTTCCTTTTTCTGCTCGTTTCGTCAGTTGTTTGGTCATAGAGGAAATGGCTCGATGAATCTGCTCCTCTTCCGTATCATGGAGCAGGACGGTATAACCTGACTGTGCAAATACTTGGGCAATACCCGAGCCCATTTGACCAGCCCCAACGACCATGACGGTCTCTTCTATACTCATGACAATGAACGCCTCCCTTTTAATCCACCTTGATCATGATCGCATCACCTTGACCCCCGCCGCTGCAAATCGCCGCAATGCCGATCCCGCCGCCTCTTTGTCTGAGTGCATGGATCAAGGTCAATATAATACGTGTTCCGCTTGCTCCAATCGGGTGACCAATCGCGACTGCCCCTCCGTTCACATTCATTTTCCGCCGATCCAGCCCAAGCATTTTTTCGCATGCCAATGCAACCGCTGAAAAAGCCTCATTGATTTCAAACAAATCGATATCCTCTACTCGCTTCCCTGTTTTCTTTAACACTTTTTCGATGGCATAGGCTGGTGTTTTCGGAAAATCCTTTGCCTCTACTGCTACTTGCGCATGCCCAAGCACAACTGCCATAGGTTTTTCACCTTGCTGCATGGCGTATGTGTCTTTCATTAATAGAAGCGCACTTGCACCATCATTGACACCAGGTGCATTGCCAGCGGTGATCGTACCTGCCTGATCGAAAACGGGCATCAGTTTTGACAAACGTTCATATGACGTATCACGCCTCGGGGCTTCATCTTCTGAAATCAGCTGATCTCCTTTTTTATTCTTGACGGTAACGGGGATGATCTCATTTTTAAAAAAGCCGCTTTTTTGCCCCTCAATGGCTCGTTCATGACTTCTTAACGCCCAAAGGTCTTGTTCTTCTCGTGTAATGCCAAGCTCTTTCGCCGCCATGCTTCCATACTCACCCATATGAACACCTGTAAACGAACAGGTTAATCCATCTAAAATCATGGCATCTTGTACAGCACCATCTCCCATTTTGTAACCCCATCGTGCTTTTTTCAGAAGATAAGGAGCATGAGACATGGATTCCATGCCGCCTGCCACGATCACATTGGCATCTCCCGCTCGAATGATTTGATCGGCTGTCGTGACACTGCGCATTCCTGAAGCACAGACTTTGTTGATGGTTTGCGTCGGAACCGACCAAGGGAGATCTGCATGTCTAGCTGCCTGTCTTGAAGGAATTTGACCTTGTCCTCCTTGAAGGACACTACCCATGATGACTTCATCCACTTCATGAACATTTGAGGCTCTTTCCAGCGCAGCTTTTATCGTCATCCCGCCTAATTCTGCAGCAGTCAAACGACTTAAAGTTCCACCTATTTTCCCAAATGGTGTTCTCGCTCCAGATACAATGACCGTCGTGCTCATTTCTTTCCCCTCCTTTTTGTTACCGCTTACATAAATGCTAGACAGTTCATAAAATATCGGTGTCCACTGGCCGATGAACAGTCGATTCATCGGCCTGACACCTTTATGAAGCCTGCGTTCTCGTTTCGCCAAACACTGATTTTTCAAGAAGTTCTGCGACATCAAATGTGCCGACCTGCTCTTCTACTTCCTTCGCTTTCGTCCCATCCCCAAGCATGGTTAAACAATATGGGCACCCTGAGCTGATGATGGACGGCTGTACCTGTAAGGCCTGCTCCGTTCTCGCTGTGTTAATCCGAGTACCTGTCTCTTCTTCCATCCACATTAAACCGCCGCCGGCACCGCAGCACATCCCGGATTCACGATTCCGTTCCATTTCTTTCAGTGTCACACCCGGAATGGATTTTAAAATATCTCTTGGCGGATCATAGACCTCGTTATATCTGCCTAGGTAGCAAGAATCGTGGAAAGTAATGACCTCGTTCACTTCATGAATAGGCGTTAATTTTCCCTCTTTTACTAGCTCTGCCAGTAATTCTGTATGATGATACACCTCTGCCTCAAGTCCAAAGTCTGGGTATTCATTTTTAAATAAATTGTAAGCATGCGGATCGATCGTGACGATTTTGGTTACGTCATTTTTTTGGAATTCTTCGATGTTCTTTGCAGCAAGTTCTTGGAACAAAAATTCATTCCCAAGTCTTCTCGGTGTATCGCCTGAGTTTTTCTCTTTATTACCTAGGATGGCAAAAGAAACCCCTGCTTCATTGAGCAGTTTTGCGAAGGCAAGAGCAATCTTTTGGCTTCTATTGTCATATGCACCCATCGATCCAACCCAGAATAAATAGTCAAAGGTCTGATCTGCTTTTTTCAGCTCTTTCACTGTCGGGACATGCACATCTTCTCTTAGTTCACGCCAGTTTTCTCTTTCTTTTCGGTTCAATCCCCATGGATTCCCTTGGCGCTCGATGCTTGTCATCGCACGCTGTGCATCTGCGTCCATTTTTCCTTCAGTCAGCACTAAGTATCTGCGCATATCAATGATTTTGTCGACGTGTTCGTTCATGACAGGACACTGATCTTCACAGTTTCGGCATGTCGTGCATGCCCAGATTTCTTCTTCTGTAATGACCTCTCCAATGAGAGAAGGATGATACATTGCGCTCGCCGCAGATTCTTCCGCTCCAGCTCCTCTTGCCTGCATCGCCAGCTGATTTCCTGTCGTCTGTTTGAAAGCAAGCTGCGGAACCCACGGTGTCTTTGAAGTAATGGCAGCCCCTTTATTTGTTAAATGATCTCTTAATCGTAAAATCAAATCCATTGGAGACAGCATTTTCCCCGTCCCTGTCGCCGGGCACATATTCGTACAGCGCCCGCACTCCACACAAGCGTAAAGATCAATCAGCTGAGATTGACGGAAATCTTCAATTTTCCCAACGCCGAACGTTTCTTGTGTCTCATCTTCAAAATCAATTTTTTGCAGTTTGCCTGGCGGGTCCAATCTGCTGACAAATACGTTGACCGGGCCAGCGATGAGATGGGCGTGCTTAGACTGCGGGACGTACACTAAGAACGTCAGTAAAATAAGAAGATGCACCCACCATGCGACATAGAAAACAATTGTTGCCGCAAGTGGTGACAGCCAGCCCAGCAAGAAAGCAATGCCGGAAGCAATTGGCTCAGTTGCTGATAGTGAGTGCCCATGCCAAATGATGTTCATTCCGTTTCCCAGTAATACGGTCAGCATCAATCCGCCAATAAACAAAAGGACAAGCCCTGATTTAAAGCCCCTTTTTAAACGGACTAACTTCTCGACATATCTTCTATGGAACGCCCAAACCACCGCCACTAAAATGAGAAGTGTGACTACCTCTTGGAAGAACGTAAAGACACCGTAAAGCGGACCTAATGGTAGCCCGCTGTCTGGAACAAGTCCCTTCATAATAAAATCAAGGGCTCCGAACTGCACTAAAATAAATCCATAGAAAAACAGCACATGAATGATGCCGCTCTTCTTGTCCTTCAGCAGTTTCTTTTGCCCAAACACATTCACCCAAACACGTTCTAAGCGTTTTTTCATGTCTTTTTGAAATTCTTCTTTTTTGCCAAGACGAATATACGCGGCTCGTGTTCGAATGAGATAAATAAACAAATACACAGCGTAAGCGGTCACTGCCGCAAATGCAATCAAGTTAACAATTAAAAGGCTATTCATCTTGCTCCCCCTTTCATTCCCCAAAACCCACTTTGTTCCGTTTCCATGTTGTACCTCTATCATAAATAATGAATGAGTATTCAGTCAATATTTTTTGCCCATTTGGGTACACTATCGTCATATGTAAAAAAGGAGGAACCTTCATGATCGCATGGATCATTCTACTCGTCGTCTTCGTCATTGTTCTACTCGTCAGGCTAGATCTTTATATAGGGAGAAAATATTTTTCTACCCATGCTTTTGAACGGTCTTTTGACCAAACAAGCGGCGATGCAGCCTTTTATCATGATGGCGAACCACTGTTTGATCAGCTTCTTACGGATATACAGCAAGCCTCTTCTTCTATTCATATGATGTTCTTTATTGTAAAGAACGACAAGATTGGGCAAAGGATTCTGCAAGCACTTAAAGCGAAAGCAGAGCAAGGTGTTTCGGTTTTTTTGCTCACTGATCGGTTAGGCTCCTATCCATTTGATCAAACATCCATTCAGATGCTAGAAAAAAGTGGCATTCGATTTTACTTTTTAAATAAACCACGCTTTCCTTTTTTCATTTATCGTTTAAACATGAGAAATCACAGAAAGATCACGGTGATCGATGGGAAGATCGGCTACATTGGCGGGTTTAATATTGGAGATGAATATATAGGGAAAAACGGCAGGTTTGGCATTTGGAAAGACTATCACCTGCGCATGACAGGACAGGTTGTCGCAGACCTACAGCATGTGTTTCTGAATGATTTGTACCGGTCATCTGGTATTCACCAGCTGCAATACGAGGTTTTTCCTGCACTGGAACCGGGAACATTACAGTGCACTACACGTGCGACGGCAGGTTTTTCTTTAGAGGCCTTATTTCTTCACGATATTCAACAGGCGAAAAAGCAAATCACCATCTGCACGCCCTATTTTATTCCATCTGCTCCTCTTCTAAGCGCCCTTCTTGACGCACGGAAGCGAGGCGTGACTGTCGACATCATCATCCCAATGAAGGCAGATCACCCGCTTGTGAAAGAAGCTGGATTTCATTATTTGAAAGATCTGATTGCTGCTGGATGTCTTGTGTATCGTTTTTATAAAGGGTTTTATCATGCGAAAGCCATTCTCATCGATCATAGCCGTTGTATGATCAGTACGGCGAACTTTGATAAACGAAGTTTGTTTTTCAACGAAGAAGTGGATGTGGCCATTGATGATCCCGCCTTCACCGCACATGTAGAGGAAAAGATTCGTGAACACATGGAAGTGTCAGAACTGATGACTGAAGAAAAATACAAACAACGCCCACTTCTCACGCGTCCAATTGAGTGGATAGGCGCCCTGTTCTCATATTTTTTATAAAGGAGTTGACCTATGCGTTATCGATTTGGTTATGTATCCAACGCCGTCACTTTATGGGAAGCTTCACCTGCCAAGTCGCTGACCTTTGCAAGATACAGTAAGCTCTCAAAGGAAGAGAGGACAGAGGCTCTATTGCGAACGACGAAAGCCAACCTCGTCAATACATTAAGAACGCTTTATTTTGCGATTGCCCATGATATTCCGCTTTACCGTTTTTCAAGCTCGATTGTCCCTCTCGCCACCCATCCTGAGGTGCGGTGGGACTTTGTGACACCCTTTCGCAAAGAATTTCTAGAGATTGGTCAACTCGTAAAGCGGCACGGATTACGAGTGAGCTTTCACCCCAATCAATTTACTTTGTTCACAAGTCCAAAGCCAGCCATTACAGAAAACGCCGTCATTGATATGACCTATCATTATGAAATGCTTGAGGCCATGCAGCTTGAAAAGGAAGGCTATATGAACATTCATGTCGGAGGTGCATATGGCGACAAAGCATCTGCTTTACAGCGTTTTGATGAAAATATAAAGCAGCTTCCTGCACATATCAAGGCGAGAATGACGCTTGAAAATGATGACAAAACCTATACGTCATTAGAAACGCTTGATGTTTGTGAAAAGCATAGCATCCCGTTTGTATTTGATTACCACCATCACATGGCAAACAAAGATGATGATGCGGCGCTTGATGACATTCTGCCAAGAGTGTTTGACACGTGGGCAAACACTGGCATACCGCCTAAAATCCACTTATCCTCACCAAAATCAGAAAAGGCGATACGGAGCCATGCGGATGGTGTGGAGATGTCCTTTGTATTGCCACTTTTTCAAGCTTTAAAGCCGTATGGTCGTGATGTGGATTTTATGATTGAGGCAAAGAAAAAGGATCAGGCTTTGCTCCGTCTTGTTGAGGAGCTGTCAGCGATCAGAGGCAATCGGCGGACGGGCGGAGGCACCATTGAGTGGAAATCGTAGAGAAAGGTTTACCTCTATCACAACGGGGGTAACAAAGCTATTGTGAGAAAGTATTTAACAGGAGGATATGAAGATGTCACAAATCTATTCAATCCGAATTGCTGCGAAAGCATTGAATTTACATAAGCTTATTTCTCTATACGAAAAGTGCCAGCACGCTCAGCATCGTTTATATGTATATTCTAAAAAAACAATGTGCAACATTAAGAACATCGTAGAGCTAGAAACCTTTAGGCTCACTCATTTAGAATCAGACTATTTAATCGTGGTAGAAGGAAAAGAGGCACAAGACCTTCTACAGCCATTTGAAAAAGAGAATGCTTCGTAATCGTAAAGAAAGGCAGTCTTAGGCTGACAAAGGGATAAAATGAACTTTATTTTATCCCTTTGTCTTCTTTTCAGCGTAGTTAAAAACCTTTGCAGTCTAGGAAGGACGAGTACCGGCGCGGAGCGAATGTCACATTCGTGAGCACCGGCACGCAGGACTGACACCGAATGCGAGGGTTTGTCTACACGCTGGGGCAGCCTTAGGGCTGCTCTTTTTCTTATATCCATGCTTCTGTCAGCCAAACCTCTCCTGACGTTGCATTCATTTTTACTTGTGTACCGATTGGCATCGTGAGCATCGGATGCGTATGGGCACTGTCAAATTCTGCGATGAGCGGCCTCTTTGTATCTCCCAGTACTTCAAGTAAGAGATCGTGCGGCCTTTTGCCCGTTCCTTCATCATCAAACAGCTCATGTTTCCCTAAGAGGATACCAGATACCCGTTCAAACACACCATTTATCTTTAACAGAGAGAAGTTCTTTTCGACGATGGAGGCTGTTTTCATACAATCTTCAATGAGAAGGATATCGCCTTTTTGGATTTGAGGCATGAATTCACTTCCCCATATGCCATACATGGCATTTAGGTTCCCGCCGATCAGTCTGCCTTCTGCCTGCCCTTCAATGACGCACATCCACTCGTTTGGACGTTTTTCTTTTTCTCGTATTTTCTCTTCCCAGTTGATCCGTTCTTCCGTCCAGAAGGGCGGTTTTTTCACCTGATATGGGATGGGCTGCGGATGAATGAGAATGTCCTCGAAAGATTGATATGTATGATTGACAAATGGTTCAAACTCTCCAAAAGACGGCACAAGTGCAGGCCCGTAAAAAACAGGCAGACCCGTTTTTTCATAAGCCGCTAAAAGAATTGCCGTCGCATCTGAATAACCAATCATGATTTTCGGATGCTTCATCAGCAGCTCAAAGTCGAGATAAGGAAGCAAACTATTCGAGTTCGTCCCCCCAATCATCGACATGATACAGGACAAATCTTCTCTCGCCATCAGCTCATTCAGCTCAGCTGCTCGTTCTTGAATTGTTCCCGAACGATAGTGATCCTCTTTCCCTTTTAATGATCCTGGTACCACAATGAATCCTTTTTGTTCAAGCCATTCCTTCGCCCGCTCATACCTAAGAGGCGAGGTGGCAGATGCTGGACTTGAGGGAGAATAAATACCTATTTTATCGCCCTTCTGTAAACGCCGAAGCCCCTTCATTCCATCAGATCCTTCCTACACGAGTTTTTACTATCCTAGCAAAAAAAGCCCTTTTTCAAAAGGGCTCAGATTTAATATAAGAGCTTAAACAGCCCAAACAATATGACAGCAAAACTGATGGCCAGCATCACAAATATCTTTTTTCTGCTCAGAGAACTATCTATGACGTTCACTCCAGTATTGATGCCAAACAAAATCATTCCCACATAAAAAAAGACTGGATTGAGTCCAGCGGGAATGATTAAGATAAATAAGCCAACGAGCGTCACGTAGTGAATGCTTTTGATCATGACTGTTTTTGCCGTTTCACTCAAGCCATCCTCTCCTTTTGAATCCAATTGCCTTATAGTATATCAACATTCCATTTAAATGGAAAAGAAGATTTTATCCTATCAAAAAGAGCCCAGCTTAATAACTGGACTCATTCAATCACTTCTCTTCAATGACCAAACTGCGCTTCGTGCAGTCTGCTATAGACACCGCCCATTTGGATTAAGTCTTGATGGCGGCCTTGTTCTTCAATGCCTTCCTCTGTCACGACGATGATTCGGTCTGCATGTTTAATTGTCGCAAGGCGGTGAGCAATGACGAGTGTCGTCCGACCGACTGCCAGTTCGCTTAGTGCGTCTTGGATCGCTTTTTCTGTTTCTGTATCAAGTGCTGACGTCGCTTCATCCAAAATAAGAATAGACGGGTTTTTCAAAAACATCCGTGCAATTGACAGGCGTTGCTTTTGACCGCCGGATAGCTTAACGCCGCGTTCACCAATGACCGTATTCAACCCTTCTGGGAACCGCTGAACGAGCTCCTCTAAATGGGCACGTCGCACCGCCTCCCAAATGTCTGAATCACTCGCTTCTAGGTTGCCGTACGCAATATTCTCACGAATGGTGCCTGAGAATAAAAAGACATCCTGCTGCACAATGCCAATCTGCTGTCTTAAAGAGGACAAGGTCATCGATTTTGTGCTCACACCATCAATGGTGATGTCTCCTTCGTCCACATCATAAAAACGAGGCAGCAGACTGCAAATGGTCGATTTCCCCGCTCCTGATGGCCCGACAAACGCAACAGTTTCCCCTTGTTTGATCTTTAAGTTGATATCCTTCAATACATGACTGTGCTCATCGTAGCCAAATGTCACGTTTCGATACTCAATTTCACCTTTCAAGCCGTAAATATCACGTGCTCCTTCTGTATCCTTCACATCTGGCTCTGTTTCAAGCAAATCGACATAGCTTTTAAAACCGGCAATGCCTTTTGGATACATTTCAATCACCGTGTTGATCTTATCAATTGGTCTGAATAACACATTTGTGATCAAGACAAAGGCGATAAATCCGCCTGCCGTTAATTGACCTTGAAGGACAAACCATGTACCTGCCAGAAGGACAAACAACGTCACAAGCCTTGTGAGAATATAGCTGATTGATCCGTTAACCGACATAATTTTATAGGAAAGAAGTTTCGCTTTTCGAAAGCGGTTGTTGTTTTCAGCAAAGCGCTTTTTCTCAAAATGTTCATTTGCAAAGGCTTGAACAAGACGAATACCGCCAATATTGTTCTCAACCCTTGCATGAAAATCTCCAATGTCATTGTTGAGTTGTGTAATTGCCTGTGTCATTTTTTTATTAAAATGAAGAGCTAACCAGATGATGACTGGCATAATCAAGAACGTTAAAATGGCAAGCTGCCAGTTAATCATGAGCATGACGGCAAAGGCGCCAAGAATGGTCATAATCGCAATAAACAAATCCTCAGGTCCGTGATGAGCCACCTCACCAATGTACATGAGGTCATTGGTCATCCGTGACATTAGTTTGCCTGTTTTGTTGTTATCGAAAAATTTGAAGGACAAACGCTGAAAATGATCAAACAGCTTTTTTCTCATATCTGTCTCAATATTAATGCCAAGCATGTGCCCCCAATATGACACGATAAATTGCATCACTGAGCTGAGTGCGTAAATGACAAACAGCGCAAGTGCGGTCCAGGCAATGACCGTCCAGTTCCCTGTCGGCAGTAATGTATCAATGAAGTAGTTCACGATGAGCGGGAAACCTAGTTCCATGAGTCCGACGGCCACAGCGCAAAAGAAATCTAAAAAGAACAGACCACGATAGGGCCTGTAATAGGCAAAAAAGCGTTTTAGCATATGTAAAAGAACCTCACTTCCTCTATAATTGATAATCATTTTCAATTATAGAGGAATCATTATAGAAATACTAGATCAGGAAATGATTTCTTCCCCTGGATTCCCTCACAATACACCTGAAAACAACCGAGCAAACGATTCCTTTAAACGTTCCTTTAAGCCCCTTTTATAAAAATGAACCGGCCCCATTTGCTCACATTCCTTCATATCTTCCTCATAATGAGCCATCAATTGCTCGATCGGTTTCTTTGCCGCTGTAAAGACATTGACCTCAAAATTGAGTTGGAAGCTTCTCATATCAACATTGGCCGTTCCGACAGAGGCAAGCTCTCCGTCTGCAATCATGACCTTTTGATGCATGAATCCTTTTTGATAGTGATACACCTTGATGCCTTCTTTCAAAAGCTCAGAAAAATAAGATCGTGTGGCGTATTGCGTGAGAAAGCCATCGTTTATCTCAGGCACCATCACACGCACATCCACCCCTCTTGTGGCCGCAATTTTTAACGCTGTGCGAATGGATTCATTTGGGACAAAATAAGGCGTCGCAATCCAGACAAATTGCTGTGCATTCGAAATGAGCGCATCGTATAAATCACTCATACTTTCCTTCATATCAGGTCCAGTCGGCACGACCTGAATGACATCTTCTCCTGTCACAGGATGCGGGGTGTGATACTTCGGATCATCAATTAACACTTCATCTGATACATACTCCCAGTCCAGCATAAAAATGGAGTGAAGTGTCTGAACGGCTTCACCCTTTAATATCGTATGCGTGTCACGCCAAAAGCCGATGTTTTCATCGCGTCCTACATATTCCTTCCCGACATTGAGCCCGCCAACAAATCCTGTTTCACCATCAATAATCACGATTTTTCGGTGATTTCGGAAATTGAATTTTTGATTAAAGAATCCGTATTTTAATGGCAGAAAAGGAGCGACCTTTATCCCCGCCTGCTTCAATCGTTTAATATCTTTTCGTGAGAAGCGAATGCTGCCAGCCGCATCATAGATGAATCGAACCTCTACTCCTTCTTTCACTTTTTCAATCAAGATCTCCATCATCCGGTGACCGAGGAAATCAGATTTGAACATGTAATATTCTATATGGATGAACGTTTTTGCCTTTTTTAATTCTTCAAAAATACGTGGAAAGGTTTCCTCTCCATTCTTTAAAATCTCCATATCACTATTTGTATTTACATGCATCCCTGTTGCTTTTTCTGTGTAATGAAAAAAAGCACGCTGATTATCGGTTAAACGCGTCTCATCCGGCTTACTCTCAAGCTCTGATATTCTGCGTAATTTTTCTCGGTTATACATTCTCTTTGATTTAAACAAATGTCCTTTGACATAAAGCTGCCCTGAGAACAAATAAAACATATAGCCGATGATCGGGAAAAAGATCAGTACATACATCCATAACAGCGTGTGCTGTGATGTCCGGTTCTCTAGCATAAGCGAGATAATACTAAATAAAATGATGGCGATGTAACTAGCTGCGTAAAGCTGAAAACCCCACGCTGGAACCGGCCACCAAAACACTACATATGCCCCGAATATCATGAAATATAAAAATAGAAATTCCAGTCTCCTCTTTTTCACATTCTCCGCCCTCATTCTGTCTTTTTCTTTTCCATACCCTTTGCACAGCTCGTCTGAAACGCACGGTTTGCTGCTTTCTTTTAGCTTTTACAGACTGGAGCGTTTTGATCCGATATAATGGAAAATATGTGAAGGAAAGGACGAATGACTTATGTGTACACCATCTGCTTTAAAAAAGGGAAGCCACATTCGGGTAATTGCTCCAAGCCGAAGTGCCAGCATTTTATCAGAAGAAGGAATGGCTCAGGCGAAAAAACGTTTAGAGGCAATAGGGTTCACTGTTTCTTTTGGACAACACGTGTTTGAATGTGATCTGCATTCCTCTTCTTCTATTGAACACCGTCTATCTGATCTACATGAGGCATTCTCAAATGATGAAGTCGACGGCATTTTGACAGCAATCGGCGGCTTTAACTGCAATGAGCTTTTGCCTTATATAGATTATGATTTGATCCGTCAGCACCCAAAGGTTCTTTGCGGCTACAGTGATATTACCGCACTTGCTAACGCCATTACCGCCAAATGTGACATGGTGACGTACTCAGGTCCTCATTTCTCCAGTTTCCAAATGGAACAAGGACAAGAGGAGCAGACAGCCATGTTTCAAGCGTGCGTGATGAGCAGCGAGCCATTTGATGTCACCCCTTCTACAAAGTGGAGTGATGATGCGTGGTATCTTGATCAAGCAAATAGGCAGTTTCATCCGACAACATGGGGGATTTATCAGGAAGGAACAGTTGAAGGCACCTTGTATGGCGGAAATCTTTGTACACTGAACTTATTGCAAGGGACACCCTTTATGCCTCACATCAAGGATGCCATCTTATTTGTGGAGGATGATGACTTGGTCTTTCCTGAAATGTTCGCCAGAGACCTTGCCTCGCTCTTGCAGCATGCCGAATCCATTAAAGGGTTAATCATCGGACGTTTTCAAAAGAAATCCAAGATGACAGAGGAACATTTGAGGTTCATTCTAGATAAGCACTCAATGCTTCAACACATTCCAGTGATTTACGATGTCGATATCGGACATACACAGCCGGTCTTCACCTTGCCGATTGGCGGGAGTGCCGAGCTATCCTGCTACGACGGACAAATCCAATGGCGTGTTCATCCATAAATAAAACCTAAAAAGCACCCTCATATGTGGGTGCTTTTTCTATGCCATCGATTCTTTTTTTAAAATTTTTTAGAAAAAGTGATCCAACCCTTCATCCCCTTCGTTAAGTAGATGTAAAAAGAAAAGAGAGGAGGCAAAAACATGTTCTCTGATGTACTTAGCCAATTATTTGATTCTATCTCTAACATTATCAATACACTTGGATAACCCCATTAACGCACACATACTACATGCTTGCCGAAGGGAGGATACAAACTATGTTCTCTGATGTACTTAGCCAATTATTCGATTCTATTTCTAACATCATTAACACACTTGGGTAATTCCTATGACACGCACATACTACATGCTTTCTGAAAGGAGGATACGCTCATGTTCTCTGATGTACTTAGTCAATTATTCGATTCTATTTCTAACATTATTAATACGCTTGGTTAATGTTCAAAACCCGCTATCTCTCGAGAATAGCGGGTTTTTTTATATAAAGAAGCCCCGCTCATAAAATAGAGCGGGGCTTTGTGCATTACATTTTTTCCGGTGCAGATACGCCAATGAGTTTTAATGCGTTGGCTAGTGTAATTTGTGTCGCCTTCATCAGCGATAGACGTGCTGTTGTTTTTGTTTCATTTTCAACATCAATGACCTTCTCGGCATTGTAGAAACTGTGAAGGGCTGATGCTAGATCATAGATATAGTTTGTGACGCGGTGCGGAATACGTTTTTCTGCTGCTTCTGCTACAACCTCTGGGAAGCTGCCGATGATTTTCAGAAGATCGTATTCTTTATCGGACTGAATGTGAGAGAAATCTGCTTTTTCAAGGTTTGGCTCGTAGCCTTTTTCTTCCCCTTGACGGAGCATGCTGCAAATTCTCGCATGTGCATATTGCGCGTAGTACACAGGGTTTTCGTTAGACGTAGAAATCGCTAAGTCTAAGTCAAAGTCCATATGTGTCGCCGCACTTCTCATCGCAAAGAAATAACGAGTGGCATCTAAGCCCACTTCTTCAATCAAGTCACGCATTGTGACGGCTTTACCTGTACGTTTACTCATCTTCATTTTTTCACCGTTTTTGTAAAGGTGAACGAGCTGAATGATTTCGACTTCCAGTTTGTCCTCTGGATATCCGAGTGCTTGGATCGCCGCTTTCATTCGAGGAATGTAGCCGTGATGGTCCGCTCCCCAAATGTTGATGAGCTGGTCAAAACCTCTGTCCAATTTGTCCTTGTGATATGCGATATCTGGAAGCAAGTACGTGAAGCTGCCGTCTTTTTTAATCAGGACACGGTCCTTGTCATCACCAAAATCAGTTGAACGTAACCATGTTGCGCCATCTTCTTCAAAGACATAGCCTTTAGCGCGAAGTGTTTCTAGCGCTGGTTCGATTTTTCCGTTTTCATATAAAGACGTTTCAGAATACCACACATCAAATGGGACACGGAAATTCTCTAGGTCGACACGTAGTTTTTCTAGTTCATATTTTAAACCGTACTCACGGAAGAATTTCATACGCTCTTCTTCTGATTCGTGCACGAAACGGTCACCAAATTCATCTGCCAGTTTCTGCCCGATGCCTTTGATGTCTTCTCCTCTGTACCCGTCCTCTGGCATTTCTTTTTCAAGACCGAGCGCCTCAAAGTAACGTACTTCTACAGATAGAGCAAGGTTATTGATCTGATTGCCTGCATCGTTGATATAGTATTCACGGCTCACGTCGAAGCCTGCTTTATCAAGGATGTTGCAAAGAGAATCTCCTACAGCTGCACCGCGGGCATGTCCAAGATGAAGGTCACCTGTTGGGTTGGCTGAGACGAATTCGACTTGCACTTTTTGACCGCCGCCTGTATTCGTTTCGCCATAAGCCTCTTTTGCTTCAAGAACTGCCGGAATCAGTTTCGTTAAATATTGATTGTTCATATAAAAGTTGATGAATCCTGGACCTGCAATATCCAGTTTTTCGATTGACGCTTTGCCTTTATCAAATGCATTCACAATGTCCTCGGCGATTTGACGAGGTGCTTTTTTCGCAATGCGAGCAAGCTGCATCGCCATATTGGTGGAATAATCACCGTGAGTTTTGTCTTTTGGCACTTCCAAAAGAACATCCGGCACCTGGCTTTCATCAGCAAGTCCTGCTTTGACGACTGCCGCAATGATTTCTTCTTTTAACGCATCTTTGACCTGTTCTGCGATATTCATGAACGTAAATCCTCCTTATATGAAATCGATAATGTATGTAAATGCTTTTGATCTTCACCTGTCAGCATATCGTACGTAATGTGTAGAAGCCCATTGTCTACATCAAGATCAATACCATGTGTGTGCACATCGAGCTGAAGTGTGCCAAATGGCATCGTGTAATGTGTCACGGTCGTTTCTCCAATGAGAAAGCGCTGCTTCATTTGAATCGCACCTGATCTCATGACAAAAATTTCTTTTTCACTTATTTTGACAACAGTTTTTACTTGACCCATTTCATGTTCTTCATGGTAAGTGAGATACGTTTTGTCATTCTTCTCTTGATACGTTCCAGTTGTTCGGAATTCGATCGTTTCAGCCGGTTCCGTCTCTGGTTTCATCACTGACTTTACATGAATTGAAATTTGGTTTTGTGTCATTTTGCACTTCCTTTGCTAAGACCCGTTTAACTAAAATAGTATACCATAATCCCGATTGCCTATCATCCCATCATTTCTCTTCTTCGTGTGGATGAAACCCCATTTTTGATCTTCACATGTCTCTTTAGAAAAAAAGAAAAATGAAGCTCACCCCTATCACGAGTCCAGTCTTGAGCCCTGCGCTTTTTCGATTGATGAGATAAAACAGTGCTTGGATACCTGAACTTGCCAAAAATGCCTGAAACAAATCAAATGGGAGAAGGTGCCCTTGCTTATAAACAAACTGCATCAACAGCGCGATGCCAGTGAGATAGAAAAAGCCTCGATCCTGAAACAGATGAACCATCTCATCCTTTGCCTCTTTTTTCGAGGTGAACGTCGGCGGACTCGCTGCAAGCTCTCTTTTCAGCGTAAGAAAGCCTGCCGCTAACACACATAAAGCGAGTAATACCATCAATACAGAAGAAAACATACCTGCCTCCTTTATCATGTCACCGATGTAAAAAAAAGAGCTTGTCCATATGAGATGACAAGCTCCTCTATCAAGATGTTATTTCACAAAACCAAGCAGCATTTCTCGTAAAAGTTTGCTTGCTGTGTTCGCTGTTTGATCGGAATGATCGTATACAGGCGCTACTTCCACAAGGTCTGCACCGACGACATGCACATCAGAACCAGCAATAGCATGAATAGATGCCAGCAGTTCTTTTGACGTAATACCGCCAGCATCCACCGTTCCAGTACCAGGCGCATGTGCCGGGTCAAGTACATCAATGTCAATTGTCACATAAACTGGGCGGCCTTTCAGCTTTGGTAATACTTGTTTCAATGGCTCCAGCACTTCAAATTTAGAAATGTGCATACCTGCTTCTTTTGCCCATTCAAATTCTTCTTTCATCCCTGAACGGATGCCGAAAGAGTATACATTTTCAGGTCCAATAAGTCCTGCCACTTTACGAATCGGTGTCGAATGTGAAAGCGGCTCACCCTCATATTCCTCACGAAGATCTGTATGTGCGTCCATATGGATGATGGCCAAATCAGGGTATTTCTTATACATCGCACGGAAAACCGGCCAAGACACAAGATGCTCGCCGCCCATTCCTAATGGAAACTTCCCTTTTTCTAAAATGCTGTCAACATACTCTTCAATTAAATCTAAGCTTTTCTGTGCATTACCAAATGGAAGCGGGATGTCGCCAGCATCAAAGAATGGCACCTCGTGCAGTTCACGATCTAAATAAGGGCTGTATTCCTCTAATCCAATGGATACTTCACGAATACGGTTCGGGCCAAAACGTGAGCCTGGACGGTAACTGACGGTCCAATCCATCGGCATCCCGTATAAAATGACTTTCGCATCTTCCCATGTCGGATGACTTCCAATAAACACTTTTCCTGAATAAGCCTCGTCGAATCTCATGCAAGATTCCTCCTTTTACGCTTCAAAAAATGCGCAAACTTTCATTTGCGCATTTCCACTTCGCTTGATTTATTTGATTAAGTCGCTCACAAATTTCGGCAGAACGAATGCCGCTTTGTGCAATTCTTTTGTGTAATATTTCGTATCGATATCAAAGAAGCGGCTGTCTTCTACAGCAAGTGGATCATACTTCTTAGAACCAATGGTAAATGTCCAAAGACCGCTTGGATATGTTGGGATATTCGCTGTGTATAGCTTGGTAATCGGGAAAATTTCTTTTACATCACGCTGTACATTTGTAATTAACTCAGGTGTGAACCAAGGGTTGTCCGTCTGTGCAACGAAAATACCGTCTTCTTTGAGTGCTTTTGAGATTCCTGCATAGAAACCTTTAGAGAACAAGTTCACAGCTGGTCCAACTGGCTCAGTTGAGTCAACCATGATCACGTCATATTCGTTGTCGGCTTCCGCAATGTGCATAAAGCCGTCTCCGACTTTTACATCTACACGAGGATCGTCTAGTTTCCCAGCAATTGAAGGAAGGAACTTCTTCGAGTATTCAATGACCTTGCCATCAATATCAACAAGTGTCGCTTTTTTCACACTTGGATGCTTCAGGATTTCACGAATAACACCACCGTCTCCTCCGCCTACAACAAGGACATTTTCCGGGTTTGGATGAGTGAAAAGAGGAACATGTGCCACCATTTCGTGGTATACAAACTCATCTTTCTCTGATGTCATCACCATACCGTCTAAAAACAGCATATTGCCAAACTCTTCTGTTTCCACCATTTCTAAATGCTGAAAATCTGTTTGTTCTGTGTGAAGGGTTTTGTTCACCTTCAATGTAATGCCAAAATTCTTCGTTTGCTTCTCTGTATACCAAAGTTCGCTCATCGTTCATCTTCCTCTCATCCAATAATAAACAAACATCTATTGTTAGCGCCTTTTATCGGCTATGACTATATCGATTGTCCAAGAAAAAAGTATAGTGGATTCATATCAAATTGTAAAGAACCGCATGAGATAACTTCATTTTTAAAGCGCACCCTTGCAGTCGCCTGTTTAAAACGGTTTTCTTTGTCCCATACTGATAAAAAACCGTCAAAATGGGGGCTTTGCATGGACACAATCATGAGTAATAAAAAAATCCGCATGACCGTGAAAACGATTCGGGCCTGTTTTTTTATCGGCTTGCTCGCTTTTCTATTTGCAGGCACAGTCTTTTTGACGATTCTTTTACTTGCTAAGTGGCAAGGCGCTCCCTCTGTTCAAGTTCCCCAATCTACGACCATTTATGCAGCCGATGGGTCTAAACTTGGCGAATCGAGCTTTGGAGAAAAGAGATACTGGGTTCCTTTAAAGGACATGTCCCCTCATATACAGCAGGCAGTGGTCGCGGTTGAGGATAAAACCTTTTATCAGCATCACGGCTTTGATGTGAAACGCATGGCGGGTGCTGCGGTGGCAGACATTCGTGCAATGGCAAAGGTACAAGGCGCCAGCACGATCACCCAGCAATACGCACGAAATTTATATTTAGATCATGATAAAACATGGAAGCGGAAGTGGAATGAAGCCTTTTACACGATCCGCTTAGAACAAAACTATACAAAAGATGAGATATTAGAAGGATACTTGAACACCATATATTATGGCCACGGCGCATACGGCGTGGAAGCGGCATCCCGCCTTTACTTTGGAAAAAAAGCGAAGAACTTAACTTTAGCTGAGTCTGCCTTGCTTGCCGGTATTCCAAAGGGGCCTTCTCTCTACTCCCCTTATGTGAATGAGGAGAAAGCCAGCGCAAGAAAGAATATGATTCTGAGGCAAATGCAAGAGGATGGCATGATTACGAAAAAAGCGGCTGCTGATGCCAGCAAGGAAAAGCTGTCCTATCGCCCGCTCAAACAAAAGCAGCTACAAGCAAAGCAGGCCCCGTATTTTTATGATGATGTCATTCGCGAACTGAAACAAACGCTGGGTTTAACCGAGGAACAAATTGAAACGTATGGTCTTCATATCGAAACGACCTTACAACCTGAATTACAAAAAATCGCTGAAAAGACTTTAACCAACATCATGGATGCTGAATCAGATATCCAAATCGGCTTTGCTGCCATCCATCCCCAAACAGGGCATGTACTCGCCCTCATAGGCGGGAGAGATTACGAGAAAAGCCCATTCAATCGTGTCACACAAGCAAAAAGACAGCCGGGTTCAACAATGAAACCACTTCTCTATTACATGGCTTTGCAAAATGGGTTTACACCAGCAACCGTGATGCGCAGTGAAGAAACTGTTTTTGAACTCGATGAGCAAGGAAGCGGCGCCGCTTATTCACCAAGCAACTATCATGGCTATTACGCCAATGACGGTATTACGATGCTTCAGGCTTTGGCTCTATCTGATAACATTTATGCGGTCAAAACCCATCTATTTTTAGGAATGGAACAGCTTGTACGTGCAGGCAAAACGTTCGGGATTCACGAAAAACTAGATCAAGTGCCTTCACTTGCGCTAGGTACTTCACCTGTCAAACCAATCGAAATGACCAATGCTTACGCGATGCTGGTCAATGGAGGAAAACGTGTCAAGCCAACCTTTATTACGAAAGTAACGGACGCAAAGGGCAACGTACTCTTTGAGGAGAAACAAAAACGAGAGCAAGTACTAGATGAAAAAGCAGCATTTGTCACCACTGACATGATGTCAGGGATGTTCAATGATCAATTAAATGGCTATACAAGTGTCACAGGACGTACCATTTCAAAAGATCTTACCAGAAATTATGGAGGAAAATCAGGGACGACAGGCGCTGACAGCTGGATGATCGGCTTCTCTCCCCAGCTCGTCACAGGTGTGTGGACCGGCTACGATAAAGGACGCACCATTGACTCGGTCACAGAAACCGCCTATGCGAAAAAGATATGGGCTTCCTTTATGGAATCAGCCCTCTCAAACCAGCCAGCCTCCTCCTTCATGCCGCCAGACGGTGTAAAAGGCGTATATATCAATCCAAAAACCGGTGATCTCGCTGGCCCAGGATGCGAATCAAAGGTATTTACCTATTTTATAGAAGGAACGGAGCCGACCGGTGTCTGCTATGGTGCCGAGAACAAAGCATCTGAGCAAGACAAGGCTCAGGATCAACAGCCTAAGAAATGGTGGGAAAAGTGGCTGAAACGTTAAAAATGGACATGAAAAACCCCGAGATCTGCATCTCGGGATTCTCCATGTCCTAGCTTTAACACCAGTTTACTGAAAAAACGACTGGAATTGGTATGCATTCATCATTCTTCACAAAAATTTCACAATTACTCAGGAACAGACAACCCTTCTTTTAATTCATCTGTAGATGCTTCCCATAACGCTTCATTGTGACTCTTCAAGAAATCAGCGAGCACCTTTTTCGAACCATCATCCATATGACTGACAACGATTTTACGCTTCATGGATTTATCCATTAAATTCACATGCTCAGGAAGTGACTTATATCCTCTGCGGATCGAGCGGTCAACCGTCATTTCACAAGCTGTGACGCCTGCATAATATGGCCCCTCTTCTCTGCGGTCAATCGTCACCCATACGAGCCAATACGGTTTTCCGTTAGGTACCTCTTCTTTGGTTTTTAAAAATTTAATTCCTTTTTCGACGGCACTTCTTGCATGCATCGCACCAATATCAATGACGGCTTCCTTTTCCTCCACATCAATGATGACTGGCGAGATATTATCAAGGCTGAGGGCACCTGCCCCAAAACCTCCATGTCCATCCGTTGCATCTGTTTTTTTAATGATATTAAAACCAATTGGTTTCTTCTTTTTACCTTCCATTCATTAAACCTCCTAAAGCAGCGGCTTCAAAATAAGATTAAACCAGTATATGATTTGATCCCGCATTCCGATCAATGGAACAAAAACAAACTGACCTAGCGGCGTGATGACGAAGATGAGGAAAATGATGATTCCATACTGTTCAAACTGCGTCATCTTTGCACGGATGCCGGGACTGACAACATCCTCAATAATACGATATCCATCCAGCGGCGGGATCGGTAATAAGTTAAATAGGAACAAAATCACGTTCAAGTTAATAAAGATTTGGAAGAAATAATCGACCCCCGGCTCAAAGCGAATGAGCGACTCCCCACCAAATTTCTGAAGAAGCGCATACACACAAAAGCCCAAAAATGCCAAAACCAAATTGCTTAATGGTCCAGCGATCGACACACATATCCCTGCGAGACGTGGGTTTTTGAAATGGTATCGATTCACAGGTACAGGCCTCGCCCAGCCAAACCCAGCCACAAAGATCAAGATCGTCCCGAAAACATCAAGGTGCTTCAATGGATTGAGCGTCAGTCTGCCTTGATTTTTAGCTGTCGGATCTCCAAAACGATACGCAACATATGCATGCGCCAGCTCGTGCATCGTAAAAGCCACAACAAGCGTAATGGCGACATATGGAATCAGTTCTAATGGATAAACAAGAAATTGGTCCAAAGGCATGAATCCCTCTTTCTTTCTATACAATGATTTACTTCATTCAGTATACTATAAGAAGTCCCTCAAACTAAAGGGAAGCGTAGCACTACAGGAAAAAGGAGGTTGCCATCATGCCGATTATCACCGTTCAAATGCTTGAAGGAAGAACAGATGAGCAGAAAAGAGCTCTTGTGGAGAAAGTCACAGATGCCGTTGTTGAAACAACAGGCGCAGGTGCAGAAAAAGTCTCTGTCATTATTGAAGAAATGAAAAAAGAACATTATGCTGTAGCAGGAAAGCGAATGAGCGACCTGTAAGCATATAAAAAGGACAAACACTTTTTCGGTGTTTGTCCTTTTGTCTCTTACCTTATCTGTACCAAGCTTTATTACGGTTCACTTGATTTTTATGAGCCGCATCGAAGTAATCGACAGTGTAAGAATAATCATAATTCATTAAGCAGACAATTCCGCTGCCTTGAGGGTCATGCGGCAAACCAAAGTTATGGCCGTATTCATGTGTAGCCGCTTTTGCTGTATTCGCTGTTCCTTGATCAAGGTTGACACTGAATGCACTTCCGCTCGGTGCACTATTGTAAACATAAGCGATTCCGCCTGCATCAAAGTTTGGATTTGCTGTAAATCCTGTGACAAAATCGTATCCTCTGCCATCAAAGCTGCGCTGAAGGTTAGACAAAATTTGTGATGCATTTGATCCTGAAGACGTCCAAGACCCTACGGCTTGTACGACAAAGTCCACATCATGATCACGGTTAAATGTCACATCCGCTTGCTCAATGATGCTGACAATGCGCGTCTGCCAATCACTATATTTCGCACGATACTGCGCATCAGCTACTGCGTAGACGGTCACTTTCTGACTGCCTGTACTAGCTTTTGTTGAAATCGAATCTCCTGTATTTGCTTTAAAGGTTCTAGACCCTACCTGTTTACCAGACTCGTCTAATATTTTTGTTGTCACATCTCTTTCAATAGGAGGTGCCTTCGTCAAATCTTTAAAATCGTTTGCCTTTGGCAACCCTTCACTAATATGTGTTTCGAACGGCGCATGACCATGATCATGCCCATGACCTGCACTTGCAACTGGTGCTGAAGCTGAACTTACCCCCGGTAACAAACTACCTACCAATAAAAATGACAAAAAGACTGAACGCTTTTTCATTCCTATCCCTCCTTTGTTTTTCACAAGGTTATATATTCACTGAAAATTCACCATTTTCCTTCTATTCAGTCAAAAACAGGGAATTTGATATACAGGAAGAAAGTCGAATCATGTCATTTTCACTAATTTTTCGGATATTTTGACACACATTTCATCAAAAAACAGCACTTTTGGTCTGGGTCATTTACATAGTAATCATCCTCCTTTTCCTAAAATGATGTCATAGACCCAGCCACATCATATAAGGGAGAAAAAATTGATATTAGAAAAGATAAAGTCAGACTTTACTGATACCAATTATACTTCTCTGCGATTCTCCCTTATGATGAAGAACATAAAAACAATGCTACTTCAAAACAGAAGGGACGATCCACATGTCTGAAAAAAAGCACATACAATTTGGATTAATGTTACATGGTCCAGGAGGTCATATGAATGCATGGAAGGATGAATCCGTTCCAGCAGATGCAAGTGTGAACATTGATTATTATCAAGCAATGACAAAAAAGGCAGAAGCAGCGGGTTTCCGTTTTGTCTTTGTCGCAGATGGCTTATATATTCATGAACATTCAATTCCTCATTTCTTGAACCGATTTGAACCATTAACCATCTTATCCGCTCTTGCAGCGGTCACAAAACAGATTGGACTTGTGGGCACCGTATCCACTTCTTACAGTGAGCCCTTTACCATTGCACGGCAATTCGCATCCCTAGATAAATTAAGCAAAGGCCGGGCCGGATGGAATGTTGTGACTTCCCCACTTGAAGGCTCTGCTGAAAATCACATCATTCGTCCGCATCCAAGCCATTCACTTCGATATGAAATTGCAGAAGAATACTTAAAAGTAGTGAACGGCCTATGGAGCTCATGGGAAGAGGATGCTTTTATAAGAGATCGATCAACAGGGGTTTTCTTCGATCGGGATAAACTGCACACATTAAACCATCATGGCAAACACTTTTCTGTCAAAGGTCCTTTGAATATCGAACGATCTGAACAAGGGCAACCGGTGATTTTCCAGGCAGGTGCGTCAGAGGCAGGAAAGGATCTAGCCGCAAAAGAAGCGGACGCAGTATTTACGAATGCAGACTCACTTGAGAAGGCGAAAGCATATTACCGCGACGTGAAAAATAGAGCCGCAGCGCTGGGCAGAAATCCAGCTGATATCAAAATTTTCCCTGGCATCCACCCGATTACAGGGAGAACAGTCGAAGAAGCAGAAGAAAAATATGAAGCCATTCAACACCTGGTCTCTATTGAAGAAGCCCTTCACTACCTGGGCAGGTTCTTTGATCACTTGGACTTCAGTCAATTTCCACTTGATGAGCCATTTCCTGATATCGGTGATGCCGGTTCAAACAGCTTTCAATCCACAACTGAATCGATTAAAAAAATGGCGAAAGAACAAAGCTTGACCTTAAGAGAAGTCGCTCTACGAGTAACCACTCCCAAAAGTGCTTTTTTCGGTACTTATGAACAAGTGGCAGACCAGCTGATCCAATGGATCGAAGAAGATGCCGCAGATGGATTTATTTTTGGCGCGCCTATTCTAGCAAGCGGTTTATCTGAATGGACGGAACACGTCATTCCGATATTAGTAGAAAGAGGATATTACGACCCGAATTATCCAGCTCATACCCTTCGTGAAAATTTGGGTCTGCCTATCAAGAAGAATCAGTTTCTTAAACAAACCGTGAAATAAACATGAAAAGAGGGGTTAGCTCAAAGGCTCCCCCTCTTTTCATGTTGGTTGATGCAGTCGATTTTCGATGAGATCAATGAATTGAAGTACGGCTCTTCCTGGCGAATCATTTGTTTTCCTCAATAGACCAACTGGCGGGGAAACATGAATGCCCTTTATTTCTAATACCTTGGTGCCTGGAAGGGTAAAGGAATGAGCAGTTCGTGTAAAAAGAGAGACACCTAATCCAGCCTGAACATAATGTTTATGGGACATGCTGCTCGTAATCTCTAACTTATTGTAATTGGTCCCAATGACATCGACGATTTGTTGTTCGATTTGAATACGGATGGGGCAATTGTGTGGCGTGAATAAAATGGTCTCATCCTTTAAATCGGTCACCTCCACTACCCTTTTTTCCGCTAATCGATGGGAAGATGGGACGAGCAGCACGATATCATCTTGAAAAAGAGGCTTATAGCTATTCTCCATCGAAGCTTCTGGTGCTCCGCAAATCGCAAAATCAATCTCATCATGAGAAAGTAAGGAACTCAACGTATTCGCATCCGCTACTTGCACAGAAAATTCTACATTCGGAAACCTTTCCTTGAATTCTGCAATAAGTGCAGGAAATTCTAAGCTGGCTGTAGGCTCAGAAACACCGATTCTAATGAACCCCGCAATGCCCACTTCTAAATCTTGGAGTGTTTTCGTCAATTTCTCATATTCATTGAGTAAAGAATTGGCTCTTTCATAAAAAAGCTGTCCTGATGCTGTTAACTTTAAGGTCTTCCCTCTTTCTAGAAGCTTCTCTCCAATTTCCTCTTCTAAATGTTTGATGTGCAAAGTGATGGTTGGCTGAGAATAATTCAGCGCTTCTGCTGCTTTTAAAAAATTTCCGTATTTCACGATCGTGGCAAAGGTGCGTATCGCTCGAATCTCCATGAAAACCCCTCTTCTCCCTATATTTTAAATATCTGAATCGTGTATTTATGATTACTAATTATACTTTTCTATTGGTTTGCCTTATTATAATTTATATTATCAACTATTCCAAGTTGTTTAGAAGGAATTATCAGAAATGGAGGAGACGAATTGGCAAAAGTAACGATTATAGCAGGCGGGCATTCCGTCCAATCTCGGTTAACCGGTGTCCTGCAACATATCCATCATCGTTTGGCGTTACATGGGATTGATGTTCATGTCATTCAAGTCCACCAGCTTCCTAGCGGCGCCTTAATAGGAGCAGATTTTTCAAACGAAGCCATTGTGAAAGCCATTGATCTTGTGAATGAGAGCGACGGTGTCATTGTGTTAACACCTGTCTACAAAGCGTCTTTTTCCGGTATTTTAAAAACTTTTTTAGATCTACTCCCCCAGAAAGCGTTACAAGGGAAACCCGTTCTCCCCTGTGTTTTAGGAGGAACATACGGACATTTGCTCGTCATTGAATATGCACTTAAACCTATCATTCATCAACTCGGTGCAACCGTCGTTCAATCTGGCGTGTATGTTGTCGATCAACAGGTCTCAAAGCAGGATTCAGATAGCTATGTGCTTGATCCAGATGCCACAAACAGATTAAACCTCGCACTATCTCAATATCAAAGTCTAATAGGAGGAACAGCCAATGTCGCTCACCCTTAGTATTCTTGATCAAAGCCTCGTCAGTGAAAACGAGAAAGCAGAGACGGGTATTCAGCATACTGTCAGATTGGCTGAAGCAGCAGATCAGCTTGGTTATCACAGGTTTTGGGTGTCTGAACATCACAATAATTCTCAAGTGGCAGGATCATCCCCTGAAGCCCTCGCTGGTTATCTTTTAGCAAAAACGAACCATTTGCGAATTGGGTCTGGCGGTGTCATGCTTCAGCATTACAGCCCGTTTAAGGTGGCTGAAACATTTCATGTACTGGCATCACTAGCGCCTGGCAGAGTCGATTTAGGCGTTGGGAAAGCACCGGGAGGGTTGAACCTCTCGACACAAGCGCTTCAGGAAGATTATCAAGCGTCACGGAAAGACTTTTCTCAAAAATTAGTGGATCTCAAAACGTATCTTACTGAACAAGCAAATGAATTAAATGCTCAGCCAATTCCTAGCGTATCACCCGACATGTTCCTTCTAGGCGGCAGTATTGAGAGCGCGGAATTCGCAGCAAAACTTGGGATATCCTTTGTGTTTGCCTATTTTATTAACGGGGATGACGCATTATTAAAAGAAGCAAGAGAGACTTTTCAAAAATTCAAGACACAGAACACGCACCAGCAATTTCTTCTCGCCATCACCGTATCTGTAGCAGAAGACCACGAACAAGCCCTCTCGTACATCAAGCAAAAGGAAACAGTAAAGGTCTCCTTTTCCGATGGAAGAAAGCTTAATGTGACGTCACTAGAAGATGCAGAAAAGCTGGTGAAAGGAACAAAAAAAGAACACTACAACATTCACGTTCAAAAAACCGGTTATACCGCTGGTACAAAAGAAACCGTTCATCACCGGCTGACTGAACTAGCCGAGACATATGATATCAATGAGTTCATTGTGCTATCTCCGATTGTAGACATTGAGGCAAGAATAGCGTCTATCACATTATTAAAAGAAGCATTTGATCATGAACTAACAGCCAAAAACCAAATAAACCAAGAGGTGAGCGTCTAATGTCAAATAATCAAAAAATCATTTTATGGAGCAAAAATGGATGCAGCTATTGTCAGGACATTCAGTCCTATTTCAACGAACAGCACATTACTTATTCAACCATTGATGTAACAGAACATGATCATTACAGAAATATTTTAGAAGAAAAATACGGCGTCCGTTACGTGCCAGTAGTAGAAATCAGCCGTGATCCCCACGTGTATCAAGCATTGCTGAATCCAGATATCGATGCTTTACGAAAAGCGTTGAGCTGACATTACACACTACCCTTTTGATTGGAGGTTTGTCATGAGTCGAGATATTTTTCGCATCGCTACCGAAGAAGATGCACCGGCTTTTCTAGAATTGCTGTCCAGTGCATTTAAACCGCTTGGAGAAATGGGCATTGATTGGCCATCCACGAACGCCACACTTGAAATGGTCACAGAAAACATCAAACAATCCGTTGCTGTTGTGTTAGAACGAGACGGGCGGCTCATATCAACCATCACCATACGTTTTCCATGGGAGAGCACTCAACCGGTTTCAGGCTATCCATTTGTTTGGTGGTTTGCCACAGCTCCTGATTTAGCCGGTCAAGGGATCGGAAATAAGCTGCTCGATTATGTAGAAAACACCTTGCTCCGGCAGACATTTAAAGCACCAGCATACACACTGGGTACTTCTGGCCGGAAACACCCCTGGCTTCTAGAGATGTACGAACGAAAAGGCTATACAGCATATATTGAACGTGAAGCCGATAATGGCGACTTAGGTGTATTAATGTATAAAGTCCTCATCCCTGAACGGTTCGATGCCGCCATATTAGGCGCACCGCCCTCAGAAGAAAAAGTCCAAACGACTTCAACATAGGAGGTGATTCAACATGGGGGATTTTTTCAAATGGGAGTATGTCGTCACACTCTTCCCTAAAGTATTGTCAGCCCTTCCAACAACCTTACTGATCGTTTTATTTGCCACTTTGATTGGCAGTTTTCTTGGATTCATTCTTGCTTATTTTCGAATTGAGCGTATTCCCATCCTGCATCAGCTCAGTGCAATTTATGTCTCATTTATTCGTGGAACACCTATCCTTGTTCAAATGTTTATTGTGTTTTATGGCCTGCCTGGTGTGCTTGCAACAATAGGGCTTGATATCTCCATGTGGAACAAATTGATCTTTCTGTATATTACATATGGACTCAATACAGCTGGGTATTTTTCAGAAATATTCCGATCTGCCCTATCGAGTGTCCCAGCATCTCAATATGAAGCGGCCGCCTCGATTGGACTGACGAAATGGCAGATTTATAGAAGAACGCTTATTCCTCAAGCAGGGAGAATCGCCCTTCCTAATATCGGCGTGGCCATTGTCAACTTATTACAAAATACCTCCCTCGCCTTTACATTAGGTGTGATGGACATGATCGGAAAGGTTCAAACATTAGGGGCTTTATACTATCGCGTATTAGAAGGATACTTTATTGCTGCCGTTATATTTATCATTTTAAGTATGGTGTTAGAAAAATCATTTGACCTATTGGAAAAACGGATCAATACACCGAAAACAAAAAAACAGCGTCAGACGGCATTGCTTCCCTTAAAAAGAGCCGAAGCGGCCTTTACTGTAGAAAAACGTGCAAAATAAACTGAGGAGGAATTTACATGAAAAATAACAGAATATTCAGTAATCATTACATCATCGGTCTGCTTCTACTTGGTTCATTGCTCCTTGCCGCCTGCGGAAATAATGAGCAATCGGATGAAGTCAAAGCAGAAGCAAACAATAATGACCCGGATGCAAAAGAAATCGTCATTGGGACAGGGAACGCCTATCAACCCTTCGTTTACTTAGATGAAAACGGCAAATTAACAGGCTACGAGAAGGCTGTATTAGATGAAGTGGATCAGCTGCTACCACAATATAAGTTTAAATATGAATCCTTTGAGTTTAAAAATATTCTGCCTGCTTTAGATGCCGGTAAAGTTGATCTCGCTGCACACCAATATGAAATCAATGACGAGCGTCAGAAGAAATATCTATTTGGAAAAGTTGGCTACACAGATTATACAAGCTATGTGGTGGTGAATAAAGCATCCGGTCATGACTTTCAAAGCCTGGACGATTTAGCTGGACACAAAGTGCACACCTCTACAGGAAGTAATTTCGCTTATCTTCTAGAGCAATATAACGCAAAGCATGATCGGAAAATTGACATTGTCTACGGGGATGGCGGGAACGAAATTTTAGTCAAAAACCTGCAGAATGGCACGGTCGATGCTGCCTTACTCACAAAGTATGACGTCAATAAGCTAAACAAACAGTTCAATGCTCATCTTGTGACATCCGGAAAGCCTGTAAACGTATCTAAAACGTATTATTTATACCAAAAAAACAATACGAAACTTCAAAAGGACATTGATCAAGCCCTGCAAAAACTGATTGATAACGGCAAGCTCGCTGAATTGTCTAAAAAAATATTGGGCGGAGACTTTACTACATCATAAGAAAGGAGCGATCTGAGTGGATTTTGACGTTGCTTTTATGTTTCAGGCCTTTGTAGCCGCACTTCATTATTTGCCAACGACGCTGCTATTAGGCTTTCTTCCGCTAGTATTCGGCTCCATCTTTGGCTTTGGTATTGCCCTTATCCGTTTTTATCAAGTGCCTGTATTGTCTCCATTGTTCAAATGGTTTGTGGCGATTTTTAAAGCCATTCCTGTTGTATTAATCTTGCTCGTATCTTATCTTATTTTTTCCGATTCGCTCGATCAATTGGCTGCATCTCTTTCGCTGCCCATCCGTTTTAGCGATTTAGATAGACGATGGATTGCCATTTTCGCCCTTTCTTTATATGCCGTCAGCGGGTTATCAGAGATATTTCGAAGCTCTCTTGCGTCCATCCCAAAGGGTCAATTTGATGCCGCTCTATCCGTTGGTTTCACAGGCAGGCAGGTGTTGCGAAGAGTGATCATTCCACAAGTCTTTCCCATCTCTCTTCCTTTACTGAACAACATGCTCATCAGTTTAATCAAAGCCTCTTCTCTCGTCTCTATGGTGTCTGTGGTCGATATTTTAAACGGCGCTTTAATCAAAGCCAATGTGAATTACCGTTATCTTGAAGCATACATTGCTGTTGCCCTTATTTACTGGGCTTTGTGTGCCTCTATTGAAGCCATCACTGCTGGATATGAGAAATATGTACACAAAAGTAAAAGGGGGCGGTTCGCATGATTCACATCAAACAAGTGCATAAAGCATTCGGTCAAAACCAGATTCTAAAGGGAATTGATTTAACGGTGGAAAAAGGCGAAGTCGTTGTCATTTTAGGTCCGAGCGGCTCTGGGAAATCAACATTTCTCAGATGCTTAAATTTTCTTGAGCGTGCGGATCAAGGCGAGATCAGCATTGATCACACCACTGTCACATTCAATCAAGCAAAACCGAAAGACATTCTAGCAATTCGCAGAAAAACAGCCATGGTCTTTCAGCAATACGACCTGTTTATTCATAAAACAGCAATTGAGAATGTCATGGAAGGCTTAGTCATTGCCCGTAAACAACCGAAAGACCAAGCCTATGACACAGCACTCCAATTGCTCAAAAAAGTGGGGTTACTAGAGAAAAAAGATGCCTATCCGCATCAATTATCTGGCGGACAGCAGCAGCGAGTAGGCATTGCAAGAGCACTTGCATTGAATCCGGAGGTCATTTTGTTTGATGAGCCGACCTCCGCTTTAGATCCCGAGCTTGTAGGTGAAACACTTGACGTCATTAAACAAGTGGCACAAACAGGCGTCACCATGATCATCGTCACGCATGAGATGAGCTTTGCCTATGATATTGCCGACAGGGTCATTTTCATGGAAGATGGTGTGATTGTCGAATCAGGCACACCAGAAGAAGTCTTTGAACAGACGAAAGAAGAACGGACAAAACAATTTTTAGCAAGATTTTCTTATCATCATTCCTAAAAAACAAGTCGATCCATGAGGTCGACTTGTTTCTGTTTCTATATGCGTACAAAATAAAAACCAGTCTGTTCTAGCCATTGGCTATCACAAACTGGTTCTTGTCGTTAGTTCAATTCCTTCAACTGATCAATATAAGCAAGAGCTGCCTCAAATTCTTCGTCCGTATAGCGCTGCTTGCTTTTAATGGTGAAGACCTTTTCCTTTACCTCATCTTTTGGCAGATCATCAAAGTATAAAATCGTTGAGACAAGCTCTAGAAAACGAGACGATTGCTCATTCATCTGCTGCGTCAGCACTTTGAGGTCAGGCATGTCCACTTCACACTGATCGAGAAACTCTTTCCCATTGTCCGTCAGCGAATAGCGATATTGATAGTATCCGCCCTTTTTTTCCTTCATTTCGTCCAAGAATCCAAGGTTGCACAGCTCTTCAATTCTGAGCGTCAACTCCTCTGAATAGGGGCCATAAAAATGAAAATCGTATTTCTCGTAAAAAGGCAAATCTAGCTTTTTTGCTATGTAAATCATTTTTTGCAGCTTCTTCCGTCCAACGATTTCCCCAGATTCAGAGAACACCTTCATCAACTTTGCATGCTCTTTCAACAAATTCCCGACATCTCCTTTTTCAGTACTTCCTTATCCCAATCCAAGCAGCTTCATGATCGCCTTCTTTTCTTCAGCTTTTTCCGACATATCTACAATTAAGTCCATCGGGAAATAAAGTTTATGATCGGTTCTTCGTTTACCGGAAATGGCGTCAACAATATCTGACTGTCTCGACAGTTCTTTAATATGACCACTTTGCGTCAAAAGGTGGATCGGCAGCCGCTCTTCTTCTTCGCCCGGTCTATAGAAGTCATAAGGCAAATCAGAGGAAGAATCGACCACTAAATAATAGTCAGGATCAATTCCTGCTTCTTTGAACAAAGCCGTCAGCTTGAAATATTTCGTCATTTCTTCGTTTGGATTAAACTCTGTATATTGGAATAAACGGCGGTTCATAAAACGGCGGCACAAATCAGCCAGCACGTGATCTTCTTCATCTTCCCACGCCTGAAAATAAAATAAGACAATGGATTCATCCAGCTTAATATAGTCCTCTGTGGTGACATTTCCTTCAAAAATTGAATAAAAATGAACCGGGGCATGTGTAAAAATATATCCCGTTTCATGCAGCTCTTTTGCCCGATGGAGGATTTTTGTTAAAATGACTTCCGCACTGCGTGTCACTGGGTGGAAATACACTTGCCAGTACATTTGATAGCGGCTCATAATATAATCCTCTACGGCATGCATCCCGCTCTGTTTCATCACAATCTGATCTTCTCTTGGACGCATCACGCGTAAAATACGTTCCATATCAAAGTGACCATAGCTGACGCCTGTATAGTAAGCATCGCGCTGCAAGTAATCCATTCGGTCGGCATCAATTTGACTTGAAATCAAACTGACCACCTGTTTATTTTGATACGTTTTGGCAATGACTTCTGCTACATGCTTTGGAAAATCGTCACTGACCCGGCGCAGCACTTCATTTACTTCCGTCTGCCCTAAAATGATATCTCTTGTAAACGATTCATGATCTAAATGAAAGACCTTTTCAAAGGAATGAGAAAACGGACCATGTCCAAGGTCATGAAGTAGGGCGGCACTCAGTACAAGCTCACGCTCCCCTTCATCCCATTCGGGTCTTCCTTTAAACACATCATCCACAATTCGTCTGACAATCTCGTATACACCGAGTGAATGATTAAATCGGCTGTGTTCTGCCCCATGAAACGTTAAATAAGTGGTGCCTAGCTGTTTAATTCGTCTAAGGCGCTGGAACTCTCTCGTTCCGATTAAATCCCATATCAATGCATCCCGTACGTGAACATAGCGGTGCACAGGATCTTTAAATACCTTTTCTTCGGATAATTTCCCTTTTGGATACGCCATCGTTTCGTCCCTCTTTTTTTAAGACGTGTTTCTATTATATCGGGTAACTTTTCCCGAAAACATCCTTGAATTTGCTGGCGAATGTGTTCTCATAGATTGAACGGACGTAAAAAGCCCGACCTGACAGGGACGGACCTCTTTTTAGGTCGACTGAACACATTCAGTGACATTTATTTGACTTTTTTTTGAACCTTTTCGAGTAACTCATCTTCTGTTGGTGCGGATAATGGGCGATTGTTCACAAACGCAAAAGCCTTTTTTCGTCCTGGACCGCAATACGATTGACAGCCAATCTCAATTTTTGCATCAGGGTCAACCGATTTAAGTCGAGGCAATAACGTTTTTAGGTTCGTCGCATCACAATCGTCACATACGCGAAACTCATTAGCCATGTTCTTACGCTTCCTTTCAATGATGAAACTTCATTTCTATATGAAACAGTTGGACAACTAAGAGTGAATAATATACCACCCAACATTGTACATCGAAGCGATTGGAGTTGCAAGAAGCATTGTCAGCACAGAGACGTATTCACATAAAAGCTAGTATTTTCCACTATCCTTTTAGCAAACTTGTATAAACCTTCTTCAACTTGGCTAATCTAATACCATCAAATCTTATGGGGGTTTAAACACATGTCAAAACAAAGACAAGATGCTTGGTCAGAGGAAAATGATCTCCTTCTGGCAGAAACCGTCTTACGTCACGTCAGAGAGGGCAGTACACAACTGAACGCATTTGAAGAAGTTGGAGACAAGCTAAACCGTACCTCAGCGGCATGCGGATTTAGATGGAATGCTGTCGTGAGGCATCAATATGAAAAAGCATTGGCACTTGCCAAAAAACAGCGTAAACAACGCATGCGTGCACTCGGCAATGGACAGCCTGCGAAAAAACGTTTGCTCTATCAGCCGCAAGTTGAAGAAACGATCACACAGGAAGAGTTCTCTCAAGAACTGGAACCTGCGCAAGAAGAAACATTTGCACCTGCAGCCGAAACAGCCGAACAGCTTCAGTTTGTGGATCAAAGCTACAATGAAGAGTTAGCTAGTTTATCACATTTATTGTCACAGGCTTCTCAAGTGACAGAGAAAAAGCCAGAAGCCAATCCATTTGGGCAGCGCCAAGAGTTAACCATTGAGGATATCATTGATTTCTTACGCCGCTATGAAGGCGATGGACAGCAATCATCTGCCTTACGGATGGAAAACAGCCGGTTAAAACGAGAAAACAACGAACTTTCACATAAAGTCACGCAGCTAGAAGCTGAAGTGAAAAAGCTTGAAAAGGATCAGCTCACCATTCAAGAAGATTATGAAACACTCGTCAAAATCATGAACCGTGCAAGAAAACTAGTTTTGTTTGAAGAGGACGACAGTGCCGCACCAACCTTTAAAATGGACCGGAACGGCAACCTTGAAAAAATGGCAGAATAAGCAAAAAGTGCTCCCCACCTGCGGGAAGCACTTTTTTAAATATCCAAAAATAGCATCACGCTAAAAAGGACATTGATCAAGAAGACGAACATAAAAATGTACCTAACTTGCCTCACCTGAAAATCACCAAAGATAAAAATATAAAGCCCTGCGATACCAAGCGTCAGTACAGGCTGAAGAAACGGCACGAAAAGCGAAATGCCGTAACCGGCTCCTATGATGACAGGAAGCCATAGTAAATAGAGGTAACCGCCATTTTTAGATTTCAAGAAACCACTCCCTCTCTTTCTTCTATCTGCTTGATTTCAGGCTGAACAAACTTGAGTCCAGCCATTGTACGTCTGCGTTTTTGTGATGTCCAAATCGCAATCGCCGGCTGATCCGTTAGAGATTCTGTGTCAATGGTGATCAGCACTTGCCCATTTAATTCAATTGAATCTTCAAACTCAATTTTGCACCCAGATAAACTGATATCATGTATGATCACCGGCACCTTCTCTTCTAGTCGGTCCTCATAGGCGATCGTGCCTGTCACACCTTGCAATGGCCTTCTCATCCATTTGCGCCGCAGAGCCTTTGGTACCTTCTCCGTTTCTCTTAAAAAGCGGAGAAACGTGCGAACAGCATGAGATTTTTTCTCACGATCCGTCACCGCTACATGCTCTCGTGTGAATAAGAAACGGATCAGTGATAAATACTCTGATTTTTTTGTGTCAGTAAAAGCAACACCAACCATCAGCTTGTCTCCCTCTGGATAGCTCCAAACCACGTCACACGCCACACTTTCATCCTCTGAAAAGAATAATTGCGTTTGTCCTTGATAAAGAGAAGACGCTTGGTCCAATGGAATGGATAGACGCGCACCTGAATCACTCATATCTAGTAGAAAACAAGCCATCGACTGATCTTGATGATCAGAACGAAGATGCCCCTCTTTTTCAATGATAAATCGCTCTGATTTCCGATAACGCGGTCGATCAAACGCCACAAGCAGTGCCATGAATAAACCTGCACCGTTATAAAGCACCCAAAAAATATTAATCAACATGAGATCAGCGTTCATCGTCCCATTTACCTTCACATCGTAACCTATTTTCACAAGGGCAAGCAATGAGAGCAACAAGAAGATCAGATGGGGAATCATCGTTTTTAAATGGAAATGCCTTTTGTCCGTTTGAATTCCCTTCGGTGTCACCAGAAATTCAACCCGTTTTTTCAAGAACAGTTCACTGAGTGCCACACCAGCTAAGTGGAATGCCATTGAACTTTCATAAATATGACTCCAAAACATACTTCTTTTTTGATTCGACACAAGTTTAAATGCTAAATACGAGCTAAAGAACGCCGGCAGCCAAAACATGAAAACGGACTGGAAATCTGCCCAGAAACTTTGAATACCAAACAATAAAAACAAAATCGGTGTGAGAATATAAATCATTTTAAATAAACCGTTAAACCAATACACAATGCCATCTAAATAAAGAACGCGCTGCATAATCGTTAAACCGCGCACCTTCAAAGGATTAAACTTACGGGCACACTGAATGTTCCCTCTCGACCAGCGATCTCTCTGCTTTAACAGATCAAGCCAGCTTTCAGGTGCCAGACCGACGGCTAATACTTCTCCGACAGACACAGATTTGAATTTCCCCTGGAGAAGCATTCCTGTTGCCATGTCTTCTGTAATCACTCCAGTAGCAAATCCGCCAATTTCATCTAATGCCGTTCTTCTAAATACCGTATTACTCCCAACATACATGACGGCATTAAACCGATCCTTACCAGCTTGGAGAGTTTGCATGAAGAAGTCCTGCTCATTTGGAATTCGATCTTTCGAGAACATATTATATTGGAAAGGATCTTCGTTATAAAACGCCTGTGGAACTTGAACAAACGCAGTTGCTCCATCATGAAAATAGGGCACTGTTTTTTCTAAAAAGGAAGGAAGAGGGACCATATCTGCATCAAGTGTCAGAATCAGCTCTCCATCCGTTTGAGACATCGCATGATTTAAATTACCTGCCTTAGCAAATCTGTTATCTGTTCTTGTCAGATAATGGACACCAAACTCAGAAGCAAGCTGCTCTACAGCTTCCCTATTGCCATCATCACATAAATAAATTTGAACGCTTTCCTTCGGATAAGAGAGATTCAAACAACCTGCAACAGTGCGTTTCAGCACCTCAATCGGTTCATTATATGTAGCTATGAAAATATCAACTGTTGGCAGCCTTTCAAGATCACTAATCATGACTTGTTTCCGATTTGAAGGCTTCCAAACAAGTGTATAAAACACAAGCAGCTGGATAAACCCAATGCATTCACAGGCAACAAGCAAAATGCCCATGACAATATTAAAAGTACCTTCATGCGGCAATGTAAAGAAGAGACGCCAGCAAATATAGGCAGCATTTGTTAACACACATAGCACAATGATGATTTTTTTCACAGTAGAAGCCATTGGCTGGATACGATATATCATATACAAAAGAGACAAAATACAAAGCATAAACAGCGGGTAATACGTGGTGATGAATGACAAAACATTTTCCTTCTTTCTTATGTCATAAAGGACTATCACATATAAAATGTCATAGCAAAGGAGGGGATTCTTTCATAACATTGCCCCTCCATTTCTATATAAATCATTTCCACAATCGATCTAACTGATTTGAATAAAAGTCAATGGCCTTTCGATAACTCAAAATAGCAGGATCGTTTGTCGTCTCAGTTAAACAGTTCAGTAATATTTCCATTGCTTTGCTATGTTCATTTAAATTATACAAAGTCATGGCATAAAACGTTTGAATGGCTTTATTATGCGGATAAGCTTCCATCGCATGGAGGAATATCTGTTTTGACTTTTCATATTCCCCTAAGGTTCTGTACGTACTTCCTAATCCTAAAAAAGCATCTTCTCTTTCTTCTGAAGACAAACCTAGCTCAAGCGCCCTCTCATAAAAAAAGACAGCTTGTTTTTCCTTCCCTAACACATCATAACTCCAAGCACATTGATAGTGAATGGAGGCATGATCTGGATACTTTTCTACAAGACGGATGAGCATGTCATTGGATTCTTGAAGTTGTCCACTTTCTCGAAGTTCAATCGCTTTCAGAAGTTTCGTTTCCATTACATCACCCCTATTTTTAAGATGGCTGGAAAGATATGTTTACGAGAACACTTTCTCATTCCGCTCAATCATCCGCGTCATGTTTTTCTCAAACTCCAGCTGTTCCTCGGTGGTCAACCCTGAAGCGGTCAGTTGCTCGCTCAGCTTTTGAAGTTCTTCTAGTAAAAGACGCATGAGAAGCGCACAGTCAATGGGTTCTCCAGTTAATTCTGATAGGGATGCCATCGTATCAGGCTGTATATCAGGGAATACCGCTTTCACCTCATGCCGTTTATCCTTTAAGGCCGCCTCATAAAAACGGCGAATCAAATCAGCTCGTTCCCGGCCGCTTCCATCTGCACACAAATAGATTTGCACAGCGACCCCTCCGCGTAATCTACGCTGAGAAATGCCGGCAAATTTCTTTCCATTGATGCTCAAATCGTAGCTACCGGGACAGTAAGAGCCGACAATTTCATAGGCTTCAATGTCCACTTCATACATCGACAGCATCCGGCGGATCAATTCCACCATCGCATCATATCCTCGGTCAATATCAATGCCCTTCTTTTGTTCCGCAAAGATTAAAGACACATTTAGTACGCCTTCATCCAGCACAACAGCAAGACCGCCTGAATTGCGTACAATGACGCGATATCCCTCTTCCTCAAGAAGCTTTACACCCTCTTGGAGAAATGGAAGCCTTGTATCCTGAATCCCAAGAACGATCGTATTGTGGTGCACCCAAGAACGCGCTGTGGCTGGTGAGAGCCCTTTCCCAACCGACGCACAAAGCGTATCATCCATTGCAAAGGATTGCTTCGGGTCCACATAGAGACCAAGGCTCGATTGATCTATGATTCGCCATGTCGGCTGTGTCAATAACTCAATAGGTTCATTTTTCATGTCCTGCATATCCTCTCGTTCATAAACTGTGTTTATTATAACATGGAGGGAGAATGAGAGAGAAAAAAGCTCTATGACAAAGAACGTCACAGAGCTTTTCAACTGGATGCTTTGGTTTTTTTGTTCTTTCTTTTCGAAATGAAATAAACAGCTGCAATCAAAACGACAGGAACCCCAACCACGAGGCCCGCAGCGATCAATGTGTTCCACGGCAAATCGATCATCTCCTTAATAGACTAAACTTCTATGCAACAGCCGTGACTTACCCAGCTTAACAAGTCTTCAGCCACCAATTCCGCATGCTGAGGGTCCATCACACCAACATCGACAATCCACACTTTTTGCTCCTCTTCTGCCTGCCGCATAAGAAATACTCGCCCGCCGCCATCGTCACCAATGGCTACATAGCCGCTTGCATAATGATGGACTTCCCATGTTTTATTGCGTTCCACTATGTCTTCAGTTCCGTATAAAAGCAGGTCGCCTCCAATGGAACATCCATTTGATTGTTTCAGTAAGACTTGATGGGCATGAGGAAACATCATATTTAGTTCAGCTTCTGCCTCTTTGATATGTATGTCACTTGCTGGTTCGTTTACATGCATATTTAGGATTTGATGTAAATTGAGCATTTTAAGAGCCTCCTCTATGTTAAGCAGCCGATTTTTTCATCACCCTTTTATACAGACGAAGGAGCAATTCTAAAGGTAAGCAGAAAATGACCACATCGAGTATAAAACCTAACCATAGAATTTCAAAAGCATGATGTCCGTGTTTTTGTCTGATCTGTATACCTTTCTATACAAAATGTGTAGATTATTCGTTATTGTTTGTTCTTAAAAATTCTATGCTAATTCTATCAACTTTTATTTCAACAGTTTTATTTATTAATTCAGGAAAATCGATGAAATAATCATCCTCGTCAGTAAAAATTATGCCCGCATCAATTTTATCCTCTTTTAGCAAACCTCTTAAATAATATTCATATCCTGAATCAATGCGTTCAATCTCTTTCTTCTCTATCGGAATTTCATGAATTATCAATTCATCTAATATAGTAAATCCTATAGATACTGGATAACTTTTTCCCACTTCAATTTCATACGGACAAATATCAGCAAATCCTGTAAATTCTATTCCATTAATCTCAATGGTTGTTTCCTCTTCAATCTGAGGATCAAGTCTTTTAACTAAACAGTCGTATACCATAATAAACCCTCACTCTCTAATCTGATGGATTGATGACTGGAATATTTTCACCATTAATTGTTTTCCATATCTTTTTACCACTCTGAGTATGGTAAGTTGTAATTTCATTTTTATTATTTGTACCTACAAATTCAAACTTAGCCCTACCATGTTTATTATTACCCATAAATTTGACATACCCTGTCCTTATTTCACCTTTATATTGATACTTGACCTTGATGCCGCTATTAATAACCTCTTTTGCACCCTCAAGGTATTCGTTAGCATTTTTATATAGTCCTGAGAACTCTTTTCCGTGCTTATCAAAATGCCCTTCTAATTTTGCACGATCTGCAAAGGCTGAGGGCGGTTTTTTTATATCCTTAACCGGCTTCTCAACCCTCTTCACCACATTCTTCCCTTGATCAATCTTAAAGACATATTTCCCGCCCTTAATGATTTTCATAAATGGGATAATAGAGGCTGCGGATAGGGCTTGGTCGGTGCTGCTAATATTTTTGCTGGTTTCTAGGTCTTTACCAGTAATGGCTCGGTAGCCGTCGTAGATGCCGCTGTATTCTAGGATGATGTTTTCAGTGATTGAGACTACTTCACCGTCTAATATGCGTTTAGCGTTGCCACGGCTGCGGCTTTCTGGAATTTTGTCGACTTCTTCTATTCTTACTTCGCCGTTTGCGATATACGTTCGGATGATTTGTTTATTGGCGTAAACGGTGTATCTCCCGCCTATAAAATCAATGTCAGACGGATCTGTGACTACTTCATCAGCGATGTCGAATTCTTTTAGCTTTTTGATGCCTTTTACGTTATATAGTTTACCATTTACGACCCTGATGTCACTATGAATCTTACTTTTCCCGCTCACAGCTTCTTTTTGTAATGTCGTAAGCAATGGATCGTTTGCTTTGACTTGCTTGTTGACGTTTCGGAGGGTACCTCTATGAACCACCGTATCCACATTCGCCTGTTCTTTCTCATTCAATTTCTTCAGCATGATCATCATCGGGTTTTCTTTCGTGTTGTCTATTTTGTCATTCAATCCGCTGATCGTGCTGCTTATTTTTTCTTCTTTTGTGTCTTTGAAAATAGATCCCTTTTGATAGCTCGTGATGTCGATTTTGGGACCGGTGAACATGGTGCTTAGCGTGTTGATGTATTGCTTCATTGTTTGCAATGCACTTGTTGTTTCATTCATAGCACTTGTTTGTTCTCTGTCAAAGGCATGGAGCAGTCCAATGGTTCTGGATGTCTCAAGCCACGCTTTTTGATAGCTCTGTTGAAAAGCAGACTCGTCTACATGAGGCAAGTGAACGATATGACTGACCCTGCCGATCGCCTGGCTCACATCTGAAACAATGTCAGAAATCGCTCGCTCTGCTTTTTTTAAACCTGAATCAAGTTCGTGTTCAATAAATGCTTGTGATATAAAGCCGTGCTGATTTGATTCAAGGGTATGAAGCGCCTGCTTTGTTTGTTTGAGCGCAGAGCTGTATTCCTCAATGACAACCTGAAAAAATTGCAGGAAGGGAATATGGCATTCTGTATAAAAGGAGCGGATGGCTTGTCCCGCCTCTCCCTTTAGTGCGCCATCAAGTGAGATGATCTGTTGGATTTGTTTTTCAATGGAGCTAATCTGTTGTGATTGCTGCTTTAATGTATTCAGCGTTTGGTCAATTCCGTTTATTAGCGCAAAAGCATCAAGGGTTTTCATTGCGTTCTCCTTTATTTTCTTTTACTGCTGGAAGCAAGCGCCTGGTCCGTTTCGATCATGGTGTTCACCGCTTGTTCTGTTTGTACAAGTTGTTTCTGAAGAATGTCTATATAGGATGTACTTAATTCGTTCAGCTGCTGATTGATTTTTTCTAATGTGTCTGCCGTCAGGAGCTGATTTCTTCCTTTGATGGTTGTTGGAAGTGTTGCATTCATTTGAGCGCCTGATTGTTTTGCATGCTGTAATACTCGTTTGACCTGACTGGCATCTATTTTAATTTCTCTACTCATGTGACTACCCTCTTTTTTCTTCCAGTTGTTTCTGCTTTTCTTTCTCTATTTTTCTTTCAACCGAATGAATTTCATGTTCTAATGAATGGATCTCTGATTTTAAGTCGCTAATTTTCTCATCAATTCGATTCACTAGATTGGTCAGCTGTACACTTTTTATCTCTTGACTGGCGGATGCCATCTCGTCTCGAATGTCATCAAACGTATCTGCGAGATGGCCAAACCATGTATGTGATGTCAGTTCTGGATGAGTCATTTTCTTGTTAGCATCTGCCAGAGCAGACTTTGCTTCTTTGATTTCTTTTCGACACATGTTCAGTTCTATGATTTGTTCTTTTTTTATGGATATGTCTGCCTTTAACGAATACAAGGCTGTTGTATAACCGATGATAGCTCCAGACATCGTCAAACACCTCTATTCCTCAAATAGTCCTCCGTTATGTTACCATTTACTAGCACAAGAGGCATATGATTGAAAACGAATTTACTTAAAAATGAATCGTATGTATTGGGTTTTTATACCTAATTCACATAAAAAAGCTGAATCCTTCGATAGGATCCAGCTTTTGATGGTTATTTTAAAGTTTCAGTGACTGATGCTGAGTCATGATCGTTACATGCAGCGTCTTTCTTCTCAGGGATATAATGGAGTGAAAACCCGACAAGGCTAAAAAAGGCACTTAACACCAGTGTTGGGTTTTTAAATAGGTTCGTACTAGCAATGATCATATCTCCCTTTTGCAAGAGAATTCCTAGTATTTGACCGAATACCAACAACGTTCCTGACGTTAGGAATAGGACAAGCAGCACTTTAAATAAGAATTCCATCAATACTCTCATCTGTTTCTCCTTTCTATACGGGAAGTATCTCCATTCCAATGAGCCAGCCAATGCCAACGATCGGAAGCATATAATAGAGGATCAGTGGGATAAAGGTTTTTTCTGGTCTGGCCCCTGCAAGACCAGAAGCGATAAATATGGACCCTGATGCAGGCGGGGAAGCGCCTTCAGTTGATGAAAAAGCAAGAATGGCAACTACAGCCACAACTGGGTCCACTCCAACTGAGATTAAAGCTGAAAATGAGACAAGCCCAACTGCTGTTAATGTCGCTGTTGAAGATAGAGGGCCAGCCACCAGTGTGACAAGAACACCCACAATGAGCACCATGAGCCATTTCGGAATGGCAAGTACTGATGTGATTTGCGTCAAATCATCTGCGAGCCCTAATTCTGCAAGTACTTGACTAGCAGCCACTGCAAACAGCATCAAGGCTCCGATCGTTGTAAACTTAGGAATAGCCGACTTGAAAAACTGAGACCAATCAAGTGCAGACGCCTTTTTTCTTCCAATTGTTAGACTAATTAATATCATGAGAATCGGAATCCACGTAATTAAAGAAATTTGATCCATTGCCTCCGGTCCGATGTTTGGATTACTTTTTAAGTAGTTTGCAAACGGACCAATGGTGATCATGATAGGAATCAAGGCACCGAAAAAAATAAAGATCGACTTCCACCCTTGTTTTACCGCTTCCCAGAAAGGAAGAATATCATCTGGCGGCATGGCCTGAATTTTATTCTTTTTCACCAGAAGATACACCAAAATAAATCGGTATACGACTTGATACAGTCCTCCTATTAGAAGGGCAATATATAAATCTCCCTCAGATACAAGGGCGGCAACTGGTGCAAACCCAAGCATGATAAACATGGAAGAGTTCGGAGGCAGTGCCGCTCCAAGTCCGCCATTCCCTGCTAGAATCGTGGCCGTATGGGTCCGGCTCCACCCGGATTTAATCATCCAAGAGGCCGTGATAGAGCCAGTCGCAGCTGTGTTTGCAGAATTTGAACCTGAAAGAGCGCCTAACACTGCTGAACCTAACGTACTCATATAAGCTGCTCCACCAGGTAGTTTCCCTACAACAGAATTCAAGATTCGTAAGAGTGCATGAATTAATTCCAACTTTTCGATTAAATAGGCCATGAATACAAATGCGACAGCTGCATAAAGCACCTCATATGTGGATGCAAATATTAAACCATCCCAGAAAAGTCTTAACGCATCCCATCCGCCAAATAATGTGGTCGCAATAAAGCCTAATAGCATGGCTTCTCCCATATTCCGTTTCACCATAACATTCCATATAATGATGACAGCTATGAACACAATCAACGCAATAAAACCCATATCGTTTCTTCGCCTCCCCTTTATAAAATAAAACGCTTACAATTTATTCCCCTTGCTGCATCACGTCAATGACTTCTTCCCAGCTAGCAGGTTTTACCCCGTCAAATCGTTCAGCAAAGTGAAAGTCTGCTAATCTCTCAAGCTTCTGTTGTGCTGCCCGAGACATACTAGCATCAATCTCTGCTTCATCTAGCATTTCAATAGAGCCAAGCAGCTCAACCGCCCGTCTTTTTGCATGCAATGCACTCCCTGTCACAAGACGGTTCATGGTCTCTTCAAAACTTTTGCTATCGATTGTATCGCTTAGTGAAGAAATCACTTGATGTTCCACATTATATTTTTTGGAAATTTCCAAAAATTCAATCAAGAGACCGACAATCCCCTTCATATAAATGCTTCTGATTAGCTTTAGTGCCGAAGCATCTCCTGGCTGGTCACTAATTTTTGTGATATTCATGCCATAAGCATTCATCACTTTCATGAATTGGTCAACTCCACTGCCGCTTGCCGTGATCGGAACCTTGTGTTTGTTGATTGGAAGAGGCCCTAGCATGGCGGCATCTACAAATAGAGCTTCTTGCTTTTCAATTTCGTTTGCTACTTGTTTTTTGATGTCTGGTGTTGATGCCGATACATCGACATATAATTGATTCTTTTTCAAACTTCCCGATACGGATTGTGCCACTTCTAAGGTTTTATTCGCTGGCACAGCTGCAATCACAAGATCAGATTTCTCAATGACTTCGCTAATACTGCTCGTTAATTGAACGCCTGTTTGCGATGCTTTTTCTTTCAATGAGCCAGCTAATTTCTCATTTTTTAATAGGACATCATACGCATAAAATTGATTTAATCCTTCTGTTTTCAATCCCGTTGACAGCTCATATGCTGCTTCTCCATATCCGATAAAGCCTATCCTCATCACAGATTCCCCTATCCTTGAAATTTTTTCATTCTGCCTTCCAGCCATGCCGGTGCTAAGAGACTGATGTCTTGTTTTCCTTCGTCCACATACTGTTGAATCGTTTTTAATCTCTGATGTTCATACGCTTGTTTCTCTTCCGCTAGTGTCAGCAGGTGTTCCGCCTTTTCCTTTGGAACGATGACGACTCCATCATCGTCAGCAATCACTAGATCACCTGGGGCTACTTTGACACCGCCGCACGAGATGGTTTGATTCAATTCCCCAGGACCATCTTTAAAAGGTCCGTTTGGCATAAATCCCTTGCTGTAGATTGGAAAAGCCAGCTCCTCTAAAGAGAGTTTGTCGCGAACAAGCCCGTCAATCACGATTCCTTCTATTCCTACAGCCTTTGCTGAATGTGCCATCAATTCCCCTAAATAGGCATGACCCTTATGGTCTTTCCCATCAACAATCAATACATCTCCTTCTTTAGCAGAGTAGATCGCTTGATGAAGAAATAAATTATCCCCTGGCCGTAAGCTAACAGTAAAAGCTGTGCCGACTACATTCATGCCTTTCGCAACTGGTTTGATTTGATGATCCATCGCGCCGGTGCATCCCATTACGTCTGACAGCAAGGTCGAGTTAAGCTTTTTTGCCCTAGCGATAAGATCATTTGACACGAAATGAACAGTACTCATTGTTTCCATCATCCCCTTTGAGTTATATTCATTACACTTATTTTTATTAAAGTAATATTTATTACTTTTGTGATATGATCATACCACCTCATTTTCAATTAGTAAAGCGCTTTCAAAAATAAAAAAATGAGTTCCACACGACTAATGTGTTGTGTGGTAACTCATTTTCGTTAACATATGATTGATTTGATCTAAACGTGGTTTTGTTCTTTCAGGATCATTCATCGCTAAGGCACTTAAAATGTAATCGACGATAAAGATAGCAGATACGACAGAGTTATGAGAGCCTACACTTGCTGAGGAACATGGTAATACATATTGTGCATATTTGGTTAATGGAGAGCTGTAGCTGTCTGTGATTAAAAGCACTTCCACCCCATAAGACTTCGCTACTTCGAGCAAGTCCTTCATGCGTTTTGCATACCGCGGATAGCTGACCGCTATAATGAAATCATCAGAATGAAAATGAACGAGATCATCCACCCAGTCGCTTTTGTCTGCATCAATGTATTGGCAATTCCCCAATAACCGATTGATTCCGAGTGACAGATACTCACCAACAGGTCTTCCACTTCGAACACTTGTACACAAAACGTGGCGTGCGCTGGCTATTTTCCCAACAATCTGCTGAAAGGTTTCTTCCGTGATATTGTCTAGTGCATACTGGATATTTTGAAATTGCAGTTCTACATGGTCATGCAGGAGCTTATTCTTATTTGAATGCTTGAGATTCGCTTCAAGTCTCGTTTGAGGGTCGGCTTTATGCTTCATAGCTGACTGAAGCTCTTTTTGGAACTCAGAAAAACCGGAATACCCCATCGCAGCAGAGAATCGCATGATCGTTGCTGTACTCGTCCCGACTTTTGACGCCAATTTATCGACAGTTAAAAAAGCGACTTCCATTGGATTTTGTACGATATAATCTGCAATTCTCCTCTGCGCATCGGTTAAAAATGCGACCTTATGCTGAAGTTTATATATTAAATCCTCCATTATAGCACCTGCCTATCCTATCGGCTTTATCTACGATTCGTGTTTTCTTTTCACCCTTTATTGTACACATTTGGACAAAATAAAAAAACAGCCAGCACGAATCTATCGTACTGACTGCTCTAGTCGAGATGCTATTTTATAGTGCTTGAGCTGCTGTGATAAGCGCAAGATTGTAAACGTCTTCGGCATTACAGCCTCTTGAAAGATCGTTTACTGGCTGATTTAGACCTTGTAGGATTGGACCTACAGCTTCAAAGTTACCTAAGCGCTGGGCAATTTTGTAGCCAATGTTTCCAGCTTCAAGGCTAGGGAAAACAAATACGCTAGCATCGCCTTTGATGACGGAATCTGGTGCTTTTTTCGCTGCCACTGAAGGAACGAAAGCTGCATCGAATTGGAACTCTCCATCAAGAACAAGCTCAGGTGCTTTTTCTTTTGCAATGCGAACCGCTTCAGATACTTTGTCTGTTTCGTCTGATTTTGCTGAACCTTTTGTAGAGAAGCTAAGCATTGCTACACGTGGTTCGATGTCAAACATTTTTGCTGTGTTTGCACTTTCGATCGCAATTTCAGCAAGATCTTGGCTGTCTGGTGCAATGTTGATCGCACAATCAGCAAACACATATTGCTCTTCGCCGCGAGCCATAATGAAGACGCCAGAAGTTTTCTTTACGCCTTCTTTTGTTTTAATGATTTGAAGTGCTGGGCGCACTGTATCAGCAGTTGAGTGTGCTGCTCCGCTTACAAGGCCGTCTGCAAGACCTTTATACACAAGCATTGTACCGAAGTAGTTTTCATCCAGTAATGCTTTTCTCGCTTGCTCTTCTGTCGCTTTGCCTTTACGTCTTTCGACGAAAGCTTGCACAAGATCTTCAAAACCTTCATATGTATGAGGATCATACACGTCAACACCATCAAGTGTAAGACCTAATTCTTTTGCTTTTGCTTCTACTTCTTCTTTCTTACCTACAACAATTGGCTGCAATACTTTGCCATCTGCTAGTTTTTGAACGGCTGTTAGAATGCGTTCGTCCATTCCCTCAGGAAAAACGATCTTAACTCCTTTACCTGCAACCTTTTCCTGAACTGTTGAAAAAATATCTGCCACTTCAATACCCTCCTTGATTTTACAAAAAAAGCGTTCTCTTTTAAGCATACTCTTCTTCTACATAAATTCAAACTACCAACTTACATTATAGCGCTTACAAATTAAATTCTTATTTTTCAAACTAATTAAATCAATTTCTAGAAAAGCGTTTTCGTCGTTCAAGTTTTGATCACATCTTCATTTGGACAAACTATGTTATAGTTGGAACAGATGGAAAACTGTAAATAGGAGTGAAAGAAATGAGCGAACAACATACAACAAATGAAGCAGCTCAAACACTAGATGGCTGGTATGCGCTGCATGATTTTAGAACGATCGACTGGACAGCTTGGAAGCTGCTGACAAGCGATGAGCGTCAAGCCATCATTCATGAGTTCACAGGTCTATTAGAAAAATGGAAAACAGCCGAACACCATCAGGCTGGAAGCCAAACAATCTATAGTATTGTCGGCCAAAAAGCAGATATTATGCTCATGATTTTACGTCCGACCATGGAAGAACTAGGTGAAATTGAACTTGAATTCAACAAGACACGACTAGCCGAGTTTACGATTCCAGCTTATTCTTACGTGTCAGTTGTTGAACTCAGCAACTACTTAGCAGGAGGCGGAGATGGCGGAGACCCTTACGAGAACCCACATGTACGTGCGCGCCTCTATCCTGAGCTTCCTTCTTCTCAATATGTCTGTTTCTATCCAATGGATAAAAGACGTTCTGGCAATGACAACTGGTACATGCTTTCAATGGATGAGCGCAAATCCCTTATGAGAAGTCACGGCTTAATTGGCAGAAGCTATGCTGGGAAAGTAAAACAGATCATTACAGGTTCTGTTGGCTTTGATGATTATGAGTGGGGCGTCACTCTTTTCTCTGATGATGTGCTTCAATTTAAAAAATTGGTTTACGAAATGCGATTTGATGAAGTGAGTGCACGTTACGGCGAATTTGGTTCCTTCTTTGTTGGAAACCGATTAGCAAACGAGCAGCTAGCGTCTTATTTCCATGTATGATAAACTCTTAAGGCTTCGGATCTCTCCGAAGCCTTTTTATGTATTTGTTTAGAAAGGTGATCTCATCATGAAAAACTTCCCCATCGCTATTTTTGCGTTAACGCTCGGTGCGTTTTCGATTGGCATGACTGAATTTGTGATCATGGGACTTTTGCCAAATGTCGCAAATGATCTTCATGTATCTATTTCTGCTTCAGGTCAGTTGATTACCGGATATGCACTCGGTGTCGCAGTTGGCGGCCCTATTTTAACGTTATCAACTGGAAAAATGTCGAGAAAACGTCTCCTCATTCTATTAATGATTCTTTTCGTAGCAGGAAATGCTGTCGCAGCTGTATCGTCTTCTTATGATCTATTGATGGTTGCACGTATTTTAACGTCATTTGCTCATGGTACCTTCTTTGGTGTCGGCGCCATTATGGCTGCACGGCTTGTTCCTAAGGAGCGAAGCGCAAGTGCGATCAGCTTCATGTTTACAGGACTGACAGTAGCCAATGTACTGGGTGTGCCATTTGGCACCTTTATCGGAAATCAATTCGGCTGGCGCATGTCATTTCTCGTCATTGCCGTCATTGGTCTCATTTCCTTAATCGGTATTATCAGTTTAGTACCAAATCAATCGAAAGAAGAAGTATTAGATATTCGAAATGAAATATCGGTGTTGAAAAAGCCGCAGGTCCTCGTCTCCTTTGCGATGACGATTTTTGGTTTTGCGGGTGTGTTTACCGCCTTTACGTATATCAGCCCGATCCTGCTGCAAGTGACTGGCTTTCAGGAAAACGGGGTCACCCTCATTCTTGTCCTCTTTGGGCTTGGGGTCACCATTGGGAATTTAGTCGGCGGAAAGCTTGCCGACTGGAAGCTGATGCCGAGTATTATCATCACATTGATCTTGCTGATGGCTGTTCTGTTGTTATTCACATATACATCTGCCTTTAAAGTGCCTGCCGTGCTGACGATTTTTGTGTGGGGAATTATTTCATTTATTCTCGTTCCTACCTTGCAATTCCGCACGATGAACATGGCACATGAAGCCCCGACACTCGCATCAACGCTCAGTCATTCTGCCTTTAATATTGGAAATGCTGGCGGTGCAGCGCTTGGCGGTCTTGCTATTGAAATCACACATTTACAGCTTGTCCCGCTCTTTGCGGCAGGCGTGACATTCATTGGATTGATCATTACGATCATGAGCTATCAGTCAGATAAACGAATCAAAAGGACCTGAGGGCAGGTCCTTTTTCTATTTCACCACGGTCATTTCTGGCTCTTCTATTTGTTTCACACGTTCCTGAATGGGATGGGTAAAGGAATGCTCTGATAAGACAATATGGGAGACCGTTTTTGTAAAGCCAGACACATCTTGAATAAAGGCTTCAATTTCTTCAAGAGAAGAAACAGACAGCTTAATGAAAAAACAGGACTGTCCTGCCACTCGATAAGCAAAGAACGCACGTGGATGCTGGTTCATAAATGTCACAAAACGCTGATACTCCCCATTTAATACGGTGACTTCCAGTAAACAGTCTATCATCAGACCCAGCTTTTTATAATTGACTTGAACAGAATACCCTTCGATAATCCCTGCATCCTCTAGTTTTCGCACTCTTTCTGCTACCGCAGGCGCCGATAAATTCACTCGTTTGGACAATTCCCTCATTGATAAGCGGGCATCTTCTCTCAATTCGTTTAAAATATGCACATCCACATCGGTGATTTTCATTCGTTACGCTCCTATCCCAAAATCGTTCCATTTGAAAAGTATTTTATGATGATACTTATGATACGAAATGTAAAATAAAACTAAATAATGGTAGAATTTATTTTAACGGAATTGAATGAAAAAGCAAGTATGGAGGGATCACTTGATGAAAGAATCTTTAGACAGCCAGGCTTCTAAAACATTTCCCATCACACTTGCCATTGCACTCACACTTGGCGTTTTTGCGGCGGGATCGGAGGAACTGGTGATTTCACCACTGCTGCCTGATTTATCAAACTCCTTTCAGCACTCTCTTGATGTTCTGGCTCTTTCCATCAGCATTTATGGGTTAGCTGTGCTGGTTGGAGCTCCACTGCTCGTTCCTTTAGGAGACCGATATTCAAGAGAGCTGTGTTTGATAATTGGGCTGTCCTTCTTTTTAATCGGAACAGTGATGTGTGCTGCTGCCCCAAATTTGGCCGTGTTTTTTGCAGGCCGTGCTATTTCTGGGCTGGCAACTGGTGTATTTGTGCCAACAGCCTATGCTCTTGTGGGCGACCGGGTTCCATACGAATATCGCGGCAAAGTGATGGGACTCATTGTATCGAGCTGGTCTCTTTCTCTTGTCCTTGGTGTGCCCATTGGCGCCTTTATCGGCCAGAGTTTAAACTGGCGCTGGACGTTTTGGATCTTCGCTATGATGAGTCTCATTGTCCTGCTACTCGTCATCCTTGAATCAAGAAAACAAGTCAGAGCAGCTGATCCGAAGGCACCTCAAGCTAGAGAGAAAACAGGCGCTTTATGGGGAGCTTTGAAAATCGATCGTGTGCCTGCCTATTTGACTGTGACGTTTTGCAATATGCTTGGATTTTACGGCATGTACTCGTTTTTAGGTGCTTATTTGCAAAGTCTGTTTGATGGCGGACAATCAACAGCTGGACTTCTTATTATGGCTTATGGCGTCGGCTTTTCTATGAGTATGTTTACTGGAAAATTAGCAGACTGGTTCGGTAAAACTCGTTCCCTTGTCTTTGTGCTGGGTGGAATTGCGGTTGTTCTAGCCTTGCTTCCTTATGCGCCATTCTCGTGGATGTTGCTGATTTTCGCCCTATTTATTTGGGGTGCTATGCAAAGCTTATCTGTCACGCTTCTAAGCACCGTTCTAAGCGACTGCTCTCAAACCCATCGCGGGAAAGTGATGGCTTTTTACAGCCTGGCCTCCAACCTTGCTGTTATGCTCGGTTCCGCACTGATGGGACCCGTTTATGTCCATTTCGGATATCATACGGTAGGTCTTGTCTGTGCATTGATCACACTTGTTGGTTTTATCATCAGCTTCGGCAGCTATAAACGAGAACGCGCCTTACAGAAAAAACAGCCAACTACACTTGAAACGTAAGCACATTTCACTGCACATCTCGATATGTGCAGTTTTTTAGATCAATTTTTAATATAATCGCAAAATACATTTTTTATAAAATTTGTTGACAATTGCCAATTTTAAATTTTATAATCTAGTAAAAATTTGAAAAAGATTGGATGGTAAACATGATCCTAAAGAATGATGATGTGTTTCATTTCAAAGAAGAGCCAAGCCCTTCATCTAAGATGTTTACAGTCAACACACTAGGCCCTAAGGGGACAAGCAGTGAATACGCAGCAAAACATTTCATCTCTCAATCCACCACTACACTCGGCACTCATACGAAACTATCCCTTTATGACACATTCGAAACTTGCATTGAACATACTCTCTCTCAACCACTTCAATTTACTCTCGTTCCACACGCATATGAAGGCATCAAACACTTCTACATGAGACCAGATCTACAGCTTTTACAAATTTTCAGATGTGACACGCCCATGTATGGTTTGGCTGTCAGACCTGATTTCCCATTCAATGAACAAATGCTCCACCATTTAAAAATTGTCTCACATCCTGCACCTGTCAATTTAATTCAATATTTCATTCACCAAAATGCTGAATTTGAACTTGTTAATTCTACAAGTACTGCCGCGCAGAAAGTAAGGGACGGCGAATTTGATTTTGCTTTAACGAATGAGGTGGCAAGAGCCACATATGGCCTCATCTTCATTCGAACGTTTAAAAGTATACCCATGAGTTGGTCCATATTCGGAAAAGGAGAGATATAAGATGCAAACTGAACAAAAGACGCAAGAACGATATTTTCCTCAAGCGAAAAAATTAGAATGGGATAATGGCGTTATCCAATATTCCACTGTAAGAGGCGGTACGGAAGTGTTAATTTCATACGTCCCTCCCCACACAATCATTGAACCTCACGAACATCCCGAAGCACAAATCGGCATTGTATTAAAAGGCGAGCTTCAAATGACTGTCGGCCAATCGACTCAACTGCTCACCCCATTAGAATCAGCCTATATCGCACCACCGTTTGTCCCTCACGGCGCTTCAAATCTGACAGATGAAGAAGTGATCGCCATTGATATTAAGAGATTAAAGGATGACGAAGAATATACAGCTCCCCCCACTTATTTCTTAGACATTTTCAAAACACGGGATTTACTCCCTGGCATGGAAGTGACTTTTTTTGTGGAAGATTGGATGGAGCTGATGATTGCCAATATCCCTGGAAACGGCGGAGAAATGCCTTTTCATAAACATAGAAATGAACAAATCGGCATTTGCATCAGCGGAGGGTATGATATGACGATCGAAGGCTTTACAGAAAAGATGGAATTTGGCACCACCTATTTCTGTGACCCAAGGGAAGATCATGGGGCCATCAATCCAAAGCCAGAAGCATCAAAGTCTATTAATCTCTTCTTCCCTCCTCGCTATAATCGCTTGAAGCCAAAGGCATCTAAGGTGAAGAAATGAAGCTGGATGGAAAAGTTGTCCTCATTACAGGAGGTGCGTCGGGGATTGGGCTTGCTGCCGTCAAGCTCTTCCTCGAGAATGGAGCAAAAGTAGCTGTCGCTGACATCAATGAAAGCAGCGGCAACCAACTCATTGAATCATTGCCGCATGAGCACCTTGCATTTTTTAAAACAGATATTACGAAGGAGTCTGACTGTCACCAAACCGTTCAGAACGTGCTGAGCCGATTCGGTGCCATTGATGTCCTCATTAACAATGCAGGCATCGAAATTGTCTCACCTATTCATGAGATGGCACTGGAGGATTGGCATCGTATTCTTCAGGTCAACCTGACCGGCGTCTTTCTCATGAGTAAGCATACATTGCCGCATATGCTTGAAAAGAAGAGTGGAAGTATTATCAATACCGGATCTGTCGGAGGTCTTGTGGGCTGGCCTGACATTCCGGCATACAATGCAACAAAAGGCGGTGTCATTCAGCTCACCAAATCAATGGCCATCGACTATGCCGCTCATCAAATCAGGGTAAATTGTATTGCCCCTGGCATCATTGATACGCCACTAAATGAAAAGTCCTTTTTAGACAATCACACAGAAAGTCTCGAGATCGTCAAAAAAGAAAAAGCAAAGGTGAATCCTATGCTGCGGCTTGGAAAACCTGAAGAAATTGCTGGCGTGATGCTGTTTCTCGCCTCTGACCTATCCAGCTATATGACTGGAAGTGTCGTCACTGCAGATGGCGGTTACACCGCTAGATAAAAGGAGTGCTTTCATTGAGTAAAAAAACTGTACTTGTCATTGCTGACTTAGGAGGGTGCCCGCCTCATATGTTTTATGAAAGCGTGGCGGCATCATACCATATCGTTTCTTATATCCCAAGACCCTTTGCGATTACAAAGGGACATGCCGAGCTAATCGAAAAATACTCCATTGCGGTCATCAAAGACCGTGATTATTTTGAGACACACCCTTCTTTTGAACACCCTGATTCTATTTACTGGGCACATGATGATTATCCAAAATCAGAAGAAGAGGTTGTGGAAGACTTCATTCAAGTGGCTTCCTTTTTCAAAGCAGATGCAATCACGACCAATAATGAATTATTCATTGCACCGATGGCAAAGGCCGCTGAACGTCTTGGGCTACGAGGTGCCGGTGTCAAGGCAGCCGAAATGGCGCGTGATAAAAGCCAAATGAGGGCTGCATTCAATGCCTCTGGCGTCAAAGCGGTGAAAACTCAGCCTGTCACGACTTTATCTGATTTCCAACAAGCCATTGAGTCTATCGGAACACCGCTCATTTTAAAGCCTACATATTTAGCCAGTTCTATTGGCGTCACCTTGTTTCATGACAAAGCCGGAAGTGATGACTTGTTTTTACAAGTACAATCGTATTTGGAAACCATACCAGTCCCAGACGCTGTCACGTATGAAGCACCGTTTGTCGCTGAAACGTATTTAGAGGGTGCTTACGAAGATTGGTATCAAGATGAAGGTTATGCTGATTATGTCAGTGTAGAAGGGCTGGTCGTAGAGGGCGAATATCTCCCTTTTGTCATACATGATAAAACCCCTCAAATCGGCTTTACAGAAACGGCTCATATCACTCCGACGATCTTAGACAATGAAGCAAAGCAAATCATCATTGAAGCAGCAAGGAAGGCAAATGAAGGGCTAGGTCTTGAACATTGTGCAACCCATACAGAAATCAAACTCATGAAAAATCGAGAAACTGGACTGATCGAATCAGCGGCTCGATTCGCTGGCTGGAATATGATCCCGAATATTAAAAAGGTCTTTGGCGTCGATATGGCCAAGCTATTGATTGATGTATTAGTTGATGGAAAAAAGGCTGTACTGCCAAAACAACTGCTTTCTGGACATACATTTTATGTAGCGGACTGCCACTTGTATCCTCAGCATTTTAAAGAGAGTGGGCACATACCACCTGAATCCACACATATCACCATTGATCATGTGTCTATTCCGCAGGAAGCATTCGTTGGAGATACTGCGATTGTCAGTCAATCATTCCCTGCCAAAGGGACTATGGTGGATCTTGATTTATTTGAAGCTTTTAATGGAATCGTATCTCTTGAATTAAAAGGATCATCCTCACAAGATGTTGCCGCGTCCATCCGCAACATTCAGAAACAGGCAACGATTCAGTTAATGGATGAATTAGTGAAGGGATAGAAAGAGAGGCTGCTGTGGTGAAAATGTTAGCATCTAAAATGATTGAACGGCTGCCTGAACAGAAATTCGGCACCGTCTTTGAAAAAATAGCTCAAAAGACAAAAAACGGAGCAAACATCATGAATCTAGGTCAGGGGAACCCTGATCTACCAACCCCTCCCCATATCGTGAGTGCCCTACAGGAGTCAGCGGGTGTTTTGCCATTTCAACAATATGCCCCTTTTAGAGGCTTTGACTTTTTCAAACAAGCCATTGCAGATTTTTATAGATCGGAATTCGGTGCTGAGATTGATCCGCAGAAGGAAATTGCTCTTTTCACTGGCGGAAAAACGGGGCTGTATGTCATGAGTCAGTGTCTGCTTGATCCAGGAGATATCGCACTCGTTCCCGATCCAGGATACCCTGAATATCATTCAGGCATTTTGATGGCGGACGCCAAGCCATACAGTATCAAACTTGAAGAGAAAAATGGCTATTTACCAGATCTCTCCTCAATTGATCCTGACATAGTCAAAAAAGCAAAAGTACTGTTCTTGAATTATCCGAATAACCCCACGGGTGCTGTCGCAAATGAGGCATTTTTCGAAGAGGTTGCTGCCTTTGCGGCCGCTCACGAGCTGTATGTTATTCATGATTTTGCCTATGGTTCATTTCATTATGAACAAACACCCGTGAGCTTCATGAATACTCCTCTCGGGAAAAGTGTAGGAGTCGAATTATATTCTCTATCAAAGACATTTAATATGGCAGGATGGAGAGTCGCTTTTGCTGTTGGAAATGAGGAGATCATCCAAGCCATCAACACCTTCCAAGACCACGTGTTTGTTAGTATGTATGGCGGATTTCAACACGCTGCGACTGCTGCCTTGCAAAGTGATGACTGTCATATTCAATCATTAAAGGCGATATACCTTGAACGAATCAATTTCTTCATCCGGCAAGCGGCGAGAAAGCTTGGTTGGACAATCGAACGTCCACCCGGCGCCTTTTATTTATGGGCTCCGATTCCTGATGACTTTGAACATTCTCATGCCTTTGCTGACTATTTACTCGAACATGCCGATGTTGTCGTCACGCCTGGAGGAGTATTTGGAGCCAATGGAAGCCGTCATGTACGCATTTCCATGGTTGCCCCGATTGAGGAGCTTGCTCTCTTTATCGATCGCCTGTCCATCCTCCCCATTCGATTTCATCAAAAAACCCGCCTATAGCGGGTTTTTTCAGTTTATATACTTTTCATCGTTCCACCGTCTACGGAGATTTGTTGCCCTGTGATATAAGAAGCTTCCTCTGATGCCATAAAAGCTGCCAATGACGCCATCTCACTCGCTGAGCCTACTCTTTGCATTGGGATACCTGATGCGACAGATTGTACAGCCTGCTCTCGTGACAATGCCTGCTTCGTCATCATATTGCCGATAAATTGTTCATACCGATCGGTTGCAATAAAACCTGGATTTAAACAATTTACCGTAATACTAGACGACGCAAGCTGTGTGGCTGCATTTTTACTGGCATTAATAATCGCTGCATTCATCATACTATTCGTAAACATTTGTTCACCAGGTTCCTTCCACAGGTTCCCGACAATTTGAATGATCCGTCCATATTCATGTCTTTTCATCAATGCGGCTGCACGCTTCATTGTATCTACGTAGGCGATGGCTTTTTGGGAGAAAGCAGCCAGCATCTGGTCAGTTTCACATGAATCAAATGTATCTGGTTTTCCTCCTGGAATGTTATTGATCAGCACATCGAGTCTGCCAAACTCCTTTTCTATTTCTTCAAAGGCTTCCGACCTCACCGCTTCAACCGACATATCTCCACAGAATAGAGACAGCGGTTCCTTTGTTTCTGTCATATCTTGAATGTGCTGTTTCGTCTGTTCAAGTGAGTCCATATTTCTAGAGTTGATGATCACCTTCATATCGCTCTGAGCGGCAAGTTTTATTGCGATTGCCTTTCCAATGCCTGTACTTGCCCCTGTTACAAATGCAATTCTTTTAGACAAACTCATCCACATCCCTTTTCATCAATATACATAAAATGACACATACAGAATGTATTTCAACAAAAAAAGACCTTTCTCCTGCGAAAGGCCTCTCTTCTCTATTTAAATGTCGTTTCCCAATTAAATCCGATTGCCTCATCATTCCACGCAATTCTCTTCTCATCTGGTTTTTTTGGGTCATACGATTCTGTTGTAAAATACACAATCTGCAGCGGCGTCTCGCCTAATACGCGGTAGCCATGGGCAACTCCCTTTGGGATGAGGAGCAGCATCGGATTATCTTCTCCCATATAATACACATCGGTTTGATCCTTTGTCGGAGAATCTTCTCTCAAATCGTATAAAACGACCTGTGCATGACCTGCTGGGAAAAACCAAACATCGTCTTGTTTTTCATGATAATGAAAGGCTTTGATGACTCCTGGGAAACTTTTCGACCACGACGCCTGCCCAAAGCGCTTCAGCATCGGTTCGTCATCTCGAATAAGCTCTGCGAAAAAGCCGCGATCATCACAATGTTTCATGAGTTTTTTCGTTTGTACACCATCAATCATGCTGCTCGAATCTCCCTTCTTTCTGCAAGTATTCGTGAAGTGCATCCTTCCAATGTCTTGGCTTCCAGCCTGTCGCTTCAATCGCTTGAAGATCTAAAACAGAGTAGGCGGGCCGAGGTGTTTGGAAACCATACTCTTCAGTGGAAATGGGTTCAATTGTCGTAGACAGACCGCTTGCTGCCACAATTTCTGTCGCAAAGTCAAACCATGAACAGCTTGCTCGGTTACTGACATGATAAATACCTGCTTTCTGGTCAAACAAGTGAATCAAAGCTTCTGCGGCATCCTTTGTATAAGTAGGAGACCCTAACTGATCATTGACGATGCGCAAATGATCCTTCGTTTCAGCCAGTCGAAGAATGGTATTCACAAAATTATGTCCCTCATGTCCATAAAGCCACGATGTCCGAATGATCTTCACTTCATCTGACACAAGATGAATCAATTCTTCTCCAAGTTTTTTACTCTTTCCATAAATGGTTTGTGGATCTGCTTGTGCGTCGATTTGGTAAGGGGTATCCGCTTGCCCATCAAATACATAATCTGTGCTAACATGTAACACATCAGCCCCTACGTTCTTAGCCTCAAGCGCTGTATAGTAGGCGCCAATCCCATTCACAAGATAGGCTTTTTCCGTTTCTATTTCGCATTGATCCACAGACGTATAAGCAGCCGCACTGACAACAATATCCGGACGGAAATGTCTCATTGCATGTCTGACTGCCTGTTGATCTGCGATATTCAGCATACTCCTTGTTAAAGCAATGACGGTGATGTCTTTTTCTTTCAGCTGTTTCGTCAATTCTTTCCCTAATTGGCCGCCTGCACCGGTGATTAAAACTTTCATCGGTCACCCTTCTTCACTTTGATCATATTTGGCACGATACCAATCGATCGTTTTTTCGATACCTTTTTCGAATGAAGTTGCCTGCATCCAGCCGAGCTCTTCTTTTAGCTTACTGGCATCAATGGCATACCGCCTGTCATGCCCTTTCCGGTCTTGAATAAACGCGATTTGGTCATGAGAGATGCCTAGATGTGTGAGAATGGTTTTGGTTAAATCAAGATTTGTTTTCTCGTTGCCTCCGCCAATATTGTACACCTGACCGGCTGTTCCGTTTTCTACTACTTGTTTTACGGCTCTCGCATGATCCTCTACATAGAGCCAATCGCGAATCTGCTGGCCGTCTCCGTAAATCGGAATCTTTTCACCATTGACCGCTTTTCTAATAATGGTTGGGATTAATTTTTCTTCATGCTGATAAGGTCCGTAGTTGTTGCTGCATCTTGTGATCATGGCGGGTAATTGGTGGGTGTGGATATAAGATTTCACAAGCAGGTCTGAACTTGCCTTGCTTGCTGAATAAGGATTATTCGGTGAGAGTGGTGTTTGTTCTGTGAAAGCAGGATCATCCGGCTCCAAATCTCCATATACTTCATCTGTGGAAATATGAATGAGTTTATTCGCCTTTCCCTTTAAGACAGCTTCAAGCATACGATAGGTACCAAAGACATTTGTTTGGATAAAAGGTTCTGCTGACTGAATACTGCGATCGACATGTGATTCTGCTGCGAAATGAATGATGGCATCATACGCTTCATCAAATACTTGATCTAGTTCGTCTTGCAGCGTGATATCTCCTTGGACAAAACGGACATGAGGCAGCTTTGATAAATATTCCATCTCCTCTGGATGACTGGCATATGTTAATTTATCAAATACGGTCAGCCGGACATCGGATTCTTGAAGCAGCAGCTTCACAAAATTCAGTCCAATAAACCCTGCTCCACCTGTAATTAAATAAGACTTCGTCATTCGTATCCCTCTTTTTCCTTCATCGTTTCAAACATTTTTGTTGATGCTTCGTGGAGAGATTCATGAGTTCCTGCATCAATCCACCACCCTTTTAACATATCATAGGTCAGCTGGCTATTTGAGATGTAGAGATTATTCACATCAGTAATCTCTAGTTCACCTCGATCTGACGGCGAGATTTCCTCGATATATTGAAAGACGTCTTGATCATAAAAATAGATGCCCGTGACGCAGTAAGATGACGTCGGATGCTCTGGCTTTTCTTCAATTGATAAAATTCGGTGATGAGCAGGATCAATTTCTGCAATGCCAAACCGTTTTGGATCTGCCACCTCTTTCAATAAAACCTTGGCTCCGCTTTCTTGTTGCCTAAAGGCGTCGACAAAAGGGCGTAAAGAATCTTCAAATACATTATCACCAAGCATCAGCACAAATTTTTCCCCTTGAGCAAAGGACTTTGCATAGGATAAACCATCGGAAATACCAGATGCTTCTGGCTGTACTTGATACACAATGTTCATCCCAAGTTCACGATCATCTTCCAGTAACTTTTGAAACAACGGAATTTGTTCTTCCTGTGAAATCAGCATCACATCTACAATTCCTGCTTCTTTCAGTTTGAATAATGACCAATAAATCATCGGGTATGGACCAACCGGCAGCAAGTGTTTGTTGAAAATCTTCGTTAATGGTGCCAGCCGTGATCCCTTTCCTCCTGCTAAAATAACTCCCTTCACATCTACACATCCTTATGTTCTTTTTGGTGTGAATTCATGAGGTGTATAAGAATGTTTTTCACTCGTTCGATTCCTTTTCCATCAATGAGTGAACGTCCATTAAGATGAATGCTTCTGCGGAGAAAATAGCTGTCAGACAGTTTTTGAACAGCTTGCAACAGGTCTTTTTCTTCCACAAGGTCACCTAATCCAAGGTGAAAACAAGCGCCCTTTTGCGCAAACATGCTCGCTGTCACTGCTTGGTGGTCTACTTGCGATAGGACAATGCTGGGCACCCCGATACAAATTACCTCATATAACGTCATACCGCCTGCTACGATAGCCATATCAGCTTCTGATAAAAGAACCGGTAGTTGATCTGTATGTTGAATGAATTGGATATGTTCCGCCTCTACTTGCTCTTTGATGTGAGAGGCTTTTCCTGCGACCGCTAAAATGTCTAGGTGATTTGTTTGAAGAAGCGCCGATACAGCCTTTGATAACAGACCGCACGGATCACTACCGCCAAGACTGATGACCACCTTTTTACATTCTTTCCGAACCTCATATGTGTCTTTGAATCGATTAATCTCGTGATCTAACAATAAATAGGGCGTTCCATGATAATAAGCCGTGCCATTAAGCTGCTCGTGCTTCCCGTCCAGACCGCCATAAATGCCGTTTATGACCGTGTCTGCAAGCTGACAGGCTTCCTCTCTTTTTTCCTCAAATAAGACCAGCCTCGCACTATCGCAGGAGTCTTTGATCATTTGAAGAAACTGAAGATCACAATCAAGGACATCTATAACTAAAAGGTCAGGCTTTAGCTTTTTGATGTCTTGTTGGACCTGGAGAAGCGCATTAGACTCATGCACCATGTGAACGTACCACTCTGGGTGCGAAAGTATTTCTACACAAATCTGATCATTTGTATAGAAATATAAGTCGTTCCCTTCCTGAAGCAGTTCTTTTGCCAAACGTTTCATTCTGACGACATGCCCCATTCCTCTTAAAAAACCACCATAAACAACAATCATGATTTTTTTGTTCATTCAGCATCCTTCTGTCTCACAGATTGATTCAAACGAACAATGTCTGGATGTTGTTCACAGATGGAAATGAGCTCAGCTGTCGGCACAGCAATAGAACCACCAGCTTTCTCTAGTAAACGGGTAGCAAACACATAATCTTCTTCTGTATCAATCGTGAATCGATAAGCAGGATATGCAAGTTCTTTGGGCGGTGTGAATAATTGAAGGGAAAATTGCTCGGGATGCTTTCTGATATACAGCGTGACATGCTCACGTTCTGAATAAGTGAGGGGAAATTTGTCGATTTCACATAAAATAGATGCTTCAATCATTTCCCCGGAAATACCGAGTGGTGTTCCGTTCGTATATGTGTAATCAGCCTTTTCCTGTCTATGTTTTTCAAGCATTTTCGACAAAAGCGAAGGATCTATAAATGGATTGTCTCCCGTTAAACGTACAACCGTTTTAGGTTCAAATTGGCGGACAATCTGCGCAAACCGCTCAAGCACATCTGCCTCACTGCCTCGAAACACCTTATAGCCCTTTGACATACAATATTGAGCCAAATAGTCATCCTCTGGCTCGACCGTTGTGGCAATCATAAGGTTTTGCATGTTGTGATGGTAATCATCTGATTGCTTCACCCGCTCCACAATCAAATCAATCAGCGCCATGCCGCCGATCGGTTTCATCACTTTTTTAGGCAGTCTTGTTGACCCCATCCTAGCCTGAATGACAAAAAGCACATCATGCATCATCATGAGACTCCTGCTGCGTCAGTACGTCTTTCCACGAAACGCCTGTATGAGCTGGGATGTCTCTCACAGCCATTGTGCCAAGTAGAACCGGCATATATCGCGGATGCAATCCCTGATTTTTTTGTCCGGGGCGCAGCACGGCTACATTTTCTGACGTGAGGGTCTCACCCTTTGCAATGCCTTTTGTCGTAAAAATTCCTCGATACGCAAATTCTCGAATCTGCCCTTCAATGGCTGTTGTCGTTTTATAAGAACTGCCAAGAAGCTCCTCTGGTAATGAATGAACGTCTATTTCTGCTTGATTCCGCTGCTTTTCTGCTGCTCGAATGTGCTGAACCATTTCCTTTAATTCTTCAGGATTAAGAGCAAATGAATGATCCGCTCCGGGTAATGTTTTATCTATTGTAAAATGTTTTTCAATCATTGCTGCCCCGAGCTTCACAGCGGCTACTGGCGCTTCCGTCGGGTGTTCGCTATGATCTGAGAAGCCAATGACTGCTTCAGGGAAAGCGGACCTTAAGGTTTGAATCACCCGCAGGTTCGTATACGCTCTAGGCGCTGGATACTTTGCCACACAATGCATGATGGCGACTTGCTTATTTTGCTGGCTCGTAATCGTTTCGTATGCTTCATGAACATCTGCAATGGTGGCCCCAGCTGTTGAAAAAATGATCGGCTTTTGAAAAGAAGCCGTATGACGCAAAAGAGGCAAATGGTTGATTTCATAGGATGCCAGTTTAAAAGCAGGCGGATTCGTTTGATTCAATAAATCAGCCGATTCTTCGTCACACACGGTGCTTAAAAACATCAGTCCTTTTTCCTTACAATGTGTCAATAAGATAGGCAGCCATTCAGGCGGCATCTCCATTTGTTCCACTAAAGAAAAAATAGACACTTCTTCTCCTTTGGCCGTTTCGTATAACCCCGGTTCCTTTTGATACATCCGATCCGCTTGAAACATTTGAAACTTCACCGCATCAGCCCCTGCTTCTTTTGCCACATCAATTAAAGCAAGTGCCTGATCCAGCTTTCCATCATGATTAATGCCTGCCTCTGCAATGATAAAGACAGGCGCATCATCTCCCACTTTGCGATCTCCGATATAGAAATGCGCCATCTTACCTCTCTCCTTTTTTCGGCCACACATGGTAATACAAAAAGGCATTTGTTGTCCTAAACCCCATCTTTTCGTACAGCTGGATGGCTGTCGTATTATGAAGCTGTGTCCCCGCAGAAATGAAGTGATGCCCTCTGTGATGAGACACTTTCATCATCTCAATAAACAGCTTTTTTCCGATCCCTTTTCCTTGAACGTCCGGTCTAATCGCAAAAAGCTCAAGCCCCATCTCATGCCCCTTTGTCATACCTTGAATCAAGCCAACCACTTCATCATTTACCTTGGCAACGAGGTTAATATCTGCGCGTCCAAGTAGGTTGTTTCTCATCCACTCCTGATAAAAATGCTGAACAACACGCTGGTCTAAATATGGATCAAGGGCATAACGGCTTTTCACAAAAGCCTGATCACCTAGTAAGACCGCCTCATCGTAATCCTTTTCATCTGGCACACCCATCACCACATCTTGATCTGATAATGGCATCTCCATGAGAGCAGGCGGTGCCTCAAGCCTAGTGAGACCACCGACATAATACACATGGGATAGTTTTTGAACAATGCGGTTTTTTTCAAGATCAGCCGCCTCAAGACGTAAAAAGAAAAAATCACATTTTTCTGTTCTCATCCAATTGATGAATCTCTCCATCAATTCTTTAAAGAGCAGCGCTGATTCAGCTTCCACAAACTTCACATGAAAAATATGCTTGTCAAAAATACCGCTCTCCCATTTGGACCATTCGTATAGCAGCACTGCTTTGAGCTTAGCGCCGCTGACAAGAGCAAACTGCTTGAATCCTGTCATGCGTTCCGCTTCATGACCATATGTTTTCAGCCAAGCTGCCAGCACCTGATCGTCTATTGCATGAACGACTTTCATGAAGAGGCCTTCTTGTCTTTTAAAATTGACACAACTGCGGTGATGACATCCTGCACATCTTCATCTGTCATACTTGGATAGAGCGGGAGCGAAAGCGTTCGTTTGTAATAAGTGAGTGCCTCAGGGAAATCCTCTGGTGAATGGTTGTAGGTCTCTTGATAATATGGATGCAAGTGAACGGGAATAAAATGAACACTCGTGCCGATTTTATATTCCTTTTGCAGCTGATCAATCATGTCATCGCGTGTGATCAGTGCTTCTTTTGGATCAACTTGCAGTACATATAAATGCCACGCATGTCTTCCCTCATCATGTACAGGCGGCAAGATGAGACCAGCTTCATATTGAAATGCCTGATTGTATGTCTTCGCAATCTGTTCTCTGCGTGTCTGCATCTCCTTCAACCGGCTTAGCTGAACGAGCCCTAACGATGCTTGCACGTCAAACATGTTCATTTTATAGCCCGGTTCCTCGACCTCGTAATACCATGTTCCCTTTTCTCCATAACGATTCCACGCTCCCTTACTCATGCCATGGAGCGCCAGCCTTCTGATTCTAGCTGCAAGGGCATCATCATTTGTCGTCAGCATGCCGCCTTCACCAGTCGCTATGTTTTTCGTTGCATAAAAGCTAAAAGCGGTCGCATCACCAATTGATCCAATCGGTTGATCGTGATAGGTCGTATAAAGGGCATGAGCGGCATCCTCCAGCACGAACAAATCATACTTCTTGGCAATCGCTAAAATTTGGTCCATATCACACGATTGACCAGCAAAATGTACAGGCACAATGGCTTTTGTATGTGGTGTAATGGCCGCTTCTAATTTTTTCGCATCTAGATTGAGTGTCGCCGGATCAATATCGACGAAAATAGGGGCTGCCCCCGTATGGATGATCGTATTGGCTGTTGCGCAGAACGTCAGAGGCGTTGTGATGACCTCATCACCAGCTCCAATGCCTCTCGCCTTTAACGCTAAAAATAGAGCAGCTGTGCATGAATTCACTGCTATTGCGTGCTTTGCTCCAGTCAGCTGCTTAAACTCTTCTTCAAACTGTCTCACTTTTGGTCCGGTGGACAACCAGCCGGACTTTAATGTTCCAATGACTTCATCAATTTCTTCCTGTTCAATAAAAGGCAGTGCATAAGGAAGAAATTGTGCTCTCTTTTGTCCCATATCGCTTGCACACCCCTATCTTCATCTCTGAAAATCCACGCCTGTTTTTGTTTTGAGCAGAGAAAGCAGAACATCGGTCGATTGTGCATGCGGATAATGTTCTTGAATGAAACGAGCCCCTTGCTGTTTCGCCAGCTTCATTTCTTGTTCATCCGATAAAATACGGATCGCTTTCTCGGCCAGCTCAATAGGGTTTTCCATGTGGCAGCTGCCAAGCGACTCGTAATAAGGGTATCTTCTGCCTTCTGTCATTTTTCCAATCAGTACACTCTTTTTAAAGAGCATTGCTTCCAGACCAACTGTTGATGTGAGCGTAATGACCATATCCATATACGGCAGGAGGTCATACAAGTCGATCTCTTTTTTAATTAATCTCACATGGTTCCCCGCACGCTCAATCGCTGTGTAGTCATTTAATCGATTTCGAGCGATTTCCCACGGATGCGGCTTCATAATCAGCTGAATGTCTTTCCTTTTTGCAATTGTTTTAAGAACATCACCGTAAAAGGCTTCTGAAAACGGCTGTGTTGCCACAAGTACAGTCTTTTTGGCAGGGTTGAAGTTTAATTTACGAAAGACCATTTCCTGTTGAAGCGGTGTTCGCTCCTGCACCAAATCAAATCTCGGGTGACCTGTGATCTCCACCTGCTCAGGCTGACAGCCTTTGTTTACATACCAGTCCTTTTCATATTTTCCAAACACCCCGTGGCAGGTGGTGAAAATCGGCAAAAAGGCTTCGTCTCCCATGAGCGCACCGTGCTGAAGACAAATACTTGTGAGATGGCGCTTCACAGTTTGTAAGGCGAGCACACGGCTATATGCATCCTCCGTCGTCCCAACAACAACAGCTGCAATAGGCTGCATCTCAAATAGCGTTTCTATTTGGTCAATTACATCAATAAATTGCACAAGGTCCTTCCGAAGCTTTTCTCTAAAAAAGACATTGCCAAAGACAGGATGCTGGGCGTAAGGTTTCAATAGAGCATTTGCTTTTTCAATATATTCAACATGGGCTTCTTTATTAACCTCTCCGGCTAATTCCGGCTTGCTGATCACTGGTAATCCGAAATAATCAGCCTTCTTCCAGCGCGCGAGCACCACTGTTTGGTTCGGATGGAACCGCGTGTAATTTTGTTCAGTAAAACGCAGGTGTTCAAAGTGAAGCAGCACCTTTCCATGACTCGGGCGATAAGGGGTACGCTTGATCTGCTGTTTATGCTGATCAAAAAAGGGCTGAATGTCTTGCGGCTTTGGACAAGTCGTTGACAGCTCTTCACCAAACGCCTCATCTTCCATACGTTCCCTCACTTCAGGACTGATGTATTGATAAAAATTACTGATTAATCCAAGGGGTATGTGGCGATAGGATAAGTCTTTCATCAGATTCACATACTCAAAGTACACTTGCCAATAATGATGAATATAATGCGACACTTAAGGTCACCTCCCATGTCTTTGTTTTAATATATGGCGGAGCTCCCTGCAGGTAGACTGCGGAGGAAGTGCTTGAATAAAATCGCTTTTCTCTTCTTCTGCCAACTGATAATGAATAGACTGTTCTGTGATGTAGTTTGTATCCAATACCTCATCAAAAGGGTAGAACGGATAAAAGTGATTTAATCTAAAAAAGAACCGGGCATCTCCTATTCGATAAAAATGCGGACTCTCGTCCCAGTAGGATCCAAACTCAGCACGAATCTTTGTTAAAATGGATGCACGATGTACAACCGAGCAGTGATCAATGGCACAAGGTGCATTCCACTGCACCGTTTGCGCAGGTCGAATCGTTTCCTTTACTGGCTCTTTTTCGCTATTTAAATAGATAACTTTTGAACTAGAATAGACAATTTCTTCATTCGGACGAGCATCTAAATATTTCGTGAGCTTCTCTAAACGGTCTGGTGCATAGACATTGTCATCTGTGGCATAGGAAATATACTCGCCCTTTGCCTGTTCTAATGCTTGATTAATGAGGACGGCATAGCGTGTTTTCGCCGTTCTTTCCTCCAGCGTTTCCACCCCGCTTTGGATAAAATGGACGCGTGGATCTTTACGGAAAGGCTCAATAGCAGCAAGAGTTTGTTCGTTTGATCCATCATCCATGATAAAAAGTTCAAGGTCTGACAAGGTCTGCTGCAGCACCGCTTCAATTGATCTGCCAACGTAGGCCGCTTTGTTGTAGCTCGTCATAATGACCGTTACTTTCGTCAATGTTTTCACCTCGGTCTCTTTTAAACTATGGTTATCATATGTGTCTCCTCTTAAAGAGACTGTAGAGTGACCTATTTTTTATAAAATTGGATTTTTTTCATGATCTATCTTTGAAAAACGTAAAAATTTTGGTAATATAAGTAATCATTTATGTGTATTAAAGGAGTAAAGAACATTGGAGTATATGAAGAGTGATCTCTCCCAAGAAGAGGAAGCAAAAGGTTTTTTTCGATTCTTTAAAATTTTTGTCGCGACAAAAACGATTATTCGCTCATATGAACATACCTCTATTCCCATGTGGCTGATGATACTCCTTGCAAGTATCGCTGGTACAAGCTGGATGTACGAAGGGTATTTTAGTGAGTATATGGGCAATCATATTCCATATCCTTTTATTCTGTTACACGGAGCAGGTTTTGGTATTTTAGTAGGCAATTTTCTTCTATTTTTCGGTTCATTCATTTTACAGTGGTTAGGACGACTGTTTTTTGGCAGTAAAGCGCCGTATCGAGATGTGCTCAAAGCTTGCACACTGACGGTCATTTTTCCTTCCACCTTATTTGCTCTTACTTGGATTATTACTGTGGGGTTGCTTGGTCCGTATACATTTGTGAAAATCTCACCCTATTTAGACCAGCACTATGAAGTATGGTATTATCTCAGCGTTTTACCACTGGTTGATGCGTATACCAAGGCATGGATATTTGGGATGGCTGTTTTAGGCCTTGTTGCTGTGATGAAGCTGAGAATATGGCAGGCCTTTATCATTGCCATCGCACCGATCGCCTTATTTTTTCTCACGATGACCCTTCTCTATGACGTCCAGCGGGCTATGAATTGGTTGATGTAAAGAGGCATTCCTTAAATTGTTGGAAACCTTTGCAATCTAGGCAGTACGAATAAGGGGTTTGTCTGAATACTGAGGAACTGCACAAAGCAGTTCCTTTTTTTCGTTCAATGTACATATTCTCTCTTCCTGTCTCATAGTGTGAAAGAGAAAAAGAATGCTATGGAAACAACAGGCGCTTTTCTGCCTTCTGTTTAGAACACCATGAGGAAAGAGGAGGAACGTTATGAAATTGAAAAATCAATTTGGGCAAGGTTCGGGTTTCGAAGGTCAAGATTTTCGCCAGCAACAATATGGAGCAAATCCGTATCCTGCGCAGCAGATGGGTTATTCAGTCCCTCCCCAAACGCAGGGTCAAATGCAAGGTCAAATGCAGCAGGGGTATTCGCCAATGCCGTCTACTGGTACTTCACAAGGAGGCCAAGGTGGGCAAAGTGGCGGGCAGCCCTATCAAATTCCTTCGGGACCGATTTATCAGCAGAACGTCACCGGTCAGCTGCCGCTTGAGCAGTCCTATATTGAAAATATTTTACGATTAAACCGCGGCAAAGTAGCCACGATCTATATGACATTTGAGGCAAGTAAAGAATGGAACTCAAAGATTTTTAGAGGGGTCATTGAGGCCGCAGGACGTGATCACATTATCATTAGTGATAACAAAACGGGGACACGATACTTATTGTTAACAATCTACCTTGATTACATTACGTTTGATGGGGAAATTCAATATGACTATCCATACTCGATGTCTACGTATTCTCCGAGATAACCTCAAGGTCATATCAGCAGCAAGGTGCAGACGCCCTTGCTTTTTTCTTTTGTCTAGGTTTTTGACACACCTTCGGGGGAAGGCTCATAAGATGCCTAGTAGTTTTTATTAAACGCCTAGAGGTGACATCAATGACTGTTGAGCTGGATTATACATCGCCGAATGTCAAATATTCATTTGATTTGAATCAAAGCCCCCTTGTGAAATATGATCAACACAATCTGATTAATGTTTTAGGAAAAAAACAATTAAATTCGCTCGATCAAGTATCTCTGCTGGATATATATTTGAGTAAAAGCAAAGTAGTAGAGCCTCATTATCATCAAAATGCTGCCGAGCTTGTTTATTGTATCGCCGGCTCTGCTGCTGTATCCATGTTGAACCCTTTTACAAAAAAGCTGTCCACCTACACCATTACCCCTGGGCAGGTAGCCAATGTGCCACAAGGCTGGTGGCATTATGAAGTCGCCTTGCAGGACAAAACCCATTTGTTAGCCATTTTTAACGCATCGACGCCAGAAGTCATCTTAGGTTCAGACCTTCTAACCCTCACGCCTTCACACATCATGGCACATACTTATTGCATGAACGAAACGCAGTGGAAGCAGGCGACGCAGCCTGTGAAGCCTGGTGTGTTTATCGGGCCTTTCTGCCACCGGGAGGAAGAGACACAAACGCACCCTGTCCCGCCTTCTCACTATGTACCTTATTATCAAGCACCTCCGAACTATTCTCCTTATTGGAGTTAAGAAAAAAACCGATGCCCCTATGAGAGCATCGGTTTTTTATCTTATAAATTTTTTGCTGCTGCAATCACTAGCATGATCCAAGAAGCGATAAATGCCACTCCGCCAATTGGTGTAATGGCACCTAGAATCTTCACCTGAGTCAAGGCAAGCACATAAAGGCTTCCTGAGAAGAAAAGAATGCCTGCCAGCATCACCCAGCCAGCGGTCGGCACTAGGGAAACACCTGACAGTTTATCTGCCAGAAAGGCGACAATAAATAGGCCAATGGCATGGAACATCTGATATTGAACCCCTTTATTCCATATCTCAATATACTTTTCAGGAATTTTCCCTTCCAGTCCATGTGCACCGAAGGCTCCAAGACCAACCGCAAGCATGGCGTTAATGGCACCTAATATGAAAAATAGTTTCATTCGTCATTCTCCTTATCTCATCAATTATGTTTATCATAGCGCGGGTCTCATCCAACATTCAACTTTCCTATGATGCTGACACGAGATTGTCGGATTTCTTTTTCTTTCGCAGTAGCACTTGATCGACCACAATTGCAATCAGCGTACCAAGCACAAGACCATTGCTCAATAAAGAAATCAGCACAGGATGCATGCCTTTCAATGCCCCCTGCGGCACAAACATTGCGCCCACGCCTGCTAAAACAGCGATGCCAAGCACAAATCGAATGCGCGGGATGTCTTCTTTTTCATACTGATCGAATTCAGACATGGCAATCCCAATCATAGAAGAGAACACCACAAAGTTCACAGCCAGCCCCACAGGTGAAGGCAATGCAGAGAAAAAGCTCATCAATAATGGAAATAAACTAATGAGGACAATGAGCAGACTGCCAAGGAAAAATGGCTTTCTCGATGGAATTTTGGTTGTTTGTATAAAACCCGCTGCCCCTGAAATAGGGACAGGCGCAATCGCACCAATCAGTCCGCTTAGCAAATGACCAAATGCGGCGACAAAACCAGCCGGTCTGGCTCGTTTCCGCTCACGCAGTTCACCAAATGCCTTGACGGAACTTTCCACAATTCGAATACTTGCCAGCATATTCACTATGAGTAAGATCGTAATAAAAAAGGACGTAACAAGCAGTCCACTGTCAAAGACCGGCATGCCAAATGGAAATAGCTTTGGAAACTCAATGATCTGCTCAGGAATGCGAACAGGCTTCGCTAGTCCGAGTAAAGCAAATAACAGCCAGCCGCCTGCAAGTGCGAATAACACAGAAAACTGTCTTAAATAATGCCATTTTGAGCGGCTGATCATGAAGGTGATGACAATAATCAAGATCGATAGACAAAACACAAGCCCATCTACCTGATTTCCCCGATAGCCGATCCCCATCAGCCCTTTCATGATTGGCTGACTTAACTGCACAACAAGCAGCAGCAAATAAATACCTGTGACAACCGGCGTAAATAAAGACGCAAGCCAATTAATGATTTTAAAGAGACTAAAAATAAAAAAGAACGCAGCACTAAAAATTAACGCCCCTTGTAACGCTTGCAAGGTTTCAGGATATGTAGCAAAAATCGTCCCTGTCATGCCTGCATAAAGGGTATATACCCCCCACCACAGCCCTGCTGGACTTTCATTGATCGGCAGCATATGACCGCATAAACACTGCACCATCGCCACAAGTCCAAGTGAAAAGAATGTACTCTGAATCAGTTCCGCCGACTGCACTTGATTTAATTCAAATGCTTGTGCAATCGCAATCGGCACAGCAATAGAAGCTGCGATAAAAAATGCCATCCACTGAATGGCGCCCAAAAATAGTTTCAACCCGATCACCTTCCCTTTGTCGTGACAAGACCATTAAAAATCAAAAATAGAGTCACCGTTGCCATCTTTCTCTTGTTGACCCTCTTCTTTATGCTGAAATTTCTTTGCACCGCTAGTGCCCATCAATTTCTCTAGCATGGCTTGATCCGTAGACACAGCCGGTGCAGATGGTGTCTGTATAGATGGAGGTGGTGAAATAACCGAAGACTGCGGCATTTGCACCTGTGATGATGTGTCGAGAATGACATCACATAGTGAAGAAATGACCGCCGCTTGACGTTTCACCTCTTCATCATTTCCACTTTGTTTTGCTTTTTGAATGGCTTCCTCCATTTTTTGAAGCAGACTTGATATATGAATATTCAAGGGTAGACCCTCCAATCTAAAAAATTCGTTTTCCAACATTATTTTACCAAATGAACAAACCGAATGGGCTCATTTTTTCAAAGCTGTGTGCTTCTGTTCATCTGATTTGACCCTTACCCAAGATTCACACATAATAAAAAAGAAACAATATCGTCTTTGAAAGGACTGAAAGATGAGCAAACTCACTGAACTCATTCACAAACAAAAAAACGTGCAAACACCAGCGGTTCAAGATCGAATCCGTCTTCTTAACGATTTAAAAAAAGCCATTAAACATCATGAAAAGGACATCTTACAAGCCTTAGCCCATGATTTACATAAATCCGAACAGGAAGCCTATACAACAGAAATTGGCATGGTATATGAAGAGATCAATCATACCGTCAAACATCTTCACAAATGGGCCAAACCATCTCGCGCGAAAACACCTCTGACCCATATCGGATCAAAAAGTATGATCATTAAGGAACCGTACGGAAGTGTTCTAATTATTGCCCCTTGGAACTATCCTTTCCAATTGGCCCTTTCGCCATTAGTTGGAGCCATTTCTGCGGGAAATGCCGTTACTTTAAAACCGTCAGAATTAACGCCGCACGTCTCAAACGTGATTGGCACGATTGTGGAAAGCGTGTTTCAAGAAGATCTTGCAGCGGTCGTTGAAGGCGGTGTGGATGTCAGCACAGAGCTTCTGAAACTGCCTTTTGATTATATTTTCTTTACTGGTAGTGTAGCCGTCGGCAAAGTCGTCATGGAAGCGGCCGCAAAACATCTCACACCTGTCACACTTGAGCTCGGCGGAAAAAGTCCATGCATTGTCATGCCTGATGCAGACATCAAGCTCGCTGCGAAGCGAATCACCTTTGGTAAATTCACGAATGCTGGTCAAACATGTATTGCACCAGACTATTTACTAGTTCATGAATCGATCAAAGAGGAACTATTGCGTGAAATGACGACCTGTATCCGAGACTTTTACGGGGACCAGCCTGAAACAAATCCGCATTTCGGAAAAAATGTCAGCCAGCGTCATTTTGATCGACTTTCACAATTTCTCTCTAATGGCACGATTGTGACAGGTGGACAGCGCAATGAACAAGAGCTCAAAATCGCACCGACCATTCTAGATCACATTACATGGGAAGACCCTGTGATGCAGGAGGAAATTTTCGGACCTATTTTGCCGGTCATCACATTTGGTTCTCTTCAAGAGGCAGCTGACATGATTAAGGCAAGACCGAAGCCGCTCGCTCTTTACTTATTTACAACAAATAAAGAAACAGAAGCCTATATTCTAGACAACCTCTCATTTGGCGGGGGCTGCATTAATGATACACTGATGCATGTCGCCACTCCATATTTACCATTTGGAGGCGTTGGTGAAAGCGGCATCGGACGATATCATGGAAAAGAAAGCTTTTTCACCTTTACACATGAAAAAAGCGTCCTGCGCCAGACCAATCGCTTTGATTTTTCTTTCCGCTATCCAAATGCGAAAAACGGACTCGACATTGTCCGCAAATTTTTAAAATAAACAGGACGAAGGGATTTTCCCTCGTCCTATTTTGATTCGATGTCCTTGATACACCAGTTGATTTCATCGATCCCCATTTGCTTTAAATAGGCGTTTACTTTTGAGAACGGACGGCTGCCAAAAAAGCCGTTTCTTGCGGAAAAAGGACTTGGATGAGGTGACTCAATGATGTAATGCTTGCTTTGATCAATACGTTCTTTTTTATTTTGCGCATGTCTGCCCCAAAGCACAAAAACGACTGGCTGATCTCGGTCATTCAGGACGTCGATGACGCGGTCTGTCACACGTTCCCAGCCTTTGCCTTTATGCGAGTTCGCTTCCCCTTTTCTTACAGTGAGTACGGTGTTTAACAGCAAGACACCCTGCTCTGCCCAGCTGACAAGCGAGCCATGGTTAGGGACCGGACAACCGAGGTCATCCTTTAGCTCCTGAAAAATATTTCTCAAAGATGGAGGATGTTTGACACCAGGCTGAACAGAAAAGCTTAATCCGTGTGCCTGTCCTGGGCCATGATAAGGGTCTTGTCCCAAAATCACGACCTTCACATCTTCATACGACGTCAAATGGAGGGCACGATAAATGTCATCTGGCTTTGGAAACACGATCTGCGTACGATATTCTTCCTTTACCCACTCACGTAATTCCTGATAATATGGCTGTTCAAATTCACTTTTCATCACAGCCCACCAGCTATCATTTAAAAATGGCTTCATTGCGGTTGTCCTCCTTCTGTCTGCTGTGCCAATCTTGAGATCATCGGTTTTCCATCCCATACAATCTCACTCTCTGATTCTCGTTTTTTCATCGCTGGTTCTTCTAATAGGACAGCAAAATTCGCTGTCGGCAAATCACCGAGCCCATGCTTTTCACTCAGGTCATCTAAGTAGTTCTTCCTTGTTTCACCAAGATCACTCGACTGATTGCCCCCACCATCAAAGAACGCATAAATCACACTGGCAGCTGGCACTCGTTTGGCTCGTGCATGCTGCGTAACACGCAGGAAAAAGTCCCAGTCCCAGTAGTGATGCATCGCTGGATCAAAATAGCCGATCTCATCATGTATGCGGCGTTTGTACATACTGCCAGAAGGAACATATGTAGAAAAAACACGCATGTCCTCAATGTCCGCTGTATAAGCAAACAAACGTCTTGATACTGGAAAACGAGTCGCACCTCGTTCTTCAAACGAAACAATTTCCGCATCCGAAAAGACAAAATCAGCGTCTTCCAACGCCTTGCTCATACGTTCAATATGACAAGGTGTAAAATAATCATCGTCATCACTCAGCATAATGACGTCACCTGTCAGCTCCCGCACCCCAACATTTCTTGCGTTCACATGCTGGACATTCTCATCTAAATGAATCAAGCGGATTGGCAGCTCTGGATAGAGTTCCTGAATCACGTCCACTCGCTCTCCTGCATCATTTACGACCACAATTTCAAAAGGCTGTACGCTTTGTCTCGAGATGGATTCAAGCAGTTCACACAATGCGCTCAGCCGGTTATGTGTCACAATTAGTAAAGAAATCTTCATATCGGCCTAACTCCTTTAATAAATTCGTCTTTTTCATTAAAACATAAATCGGCTTTCTTCTCATGATATAAAAGGCGGTTTGATTGATCGAGAAAATGGGAATTTTTGATGAAAAGGAGTGATGATGATGGAATTTTTCACAGTTGAGAATAGTAAAGAAGCCAAACAGACGATCGAACAGATACAATCAGCAAAGGACGATGTGTTTGTTTTTGCGTATGACCCCGAACGCTCTGATACCGTTACTGAGTACACGGAAGCAAAGAGCATGACAGCTGTCGATCAAGGGATTTTAGATCAAATGGCCAATATCATTCGCACCAGGGATGATGAACTGATGGCCAAAATCATGTCGACCGGCGCCGATCAAGAATTAGCCTTAACGCTTTTAGAGGAGCTGAAAAAAGGGAAATTGGTGATTTGTAAAAGATAAAGAATGAGGCGTTCCATGAAGAGTGGAACGCTTTTTTATGCCGTTTCATTGTGATAAATGGAAAAGCTGATTATAATAAGGGGTAGAACAGTAACTGTTACACATCACATTGGAGGTTCAGCAACTATGTCTATGAATAAAGCACTCACCATCGCAGGTTCGGATTCAAGCGGCGGTGCAGGTATCCAAGCAGATTTAAAAACGTTTCAAGAAAAAAACGTCTACGGGATGACAGCTTTAACCGTTGTCGTTGCAATGGATCCTCATAACAACTGGGATCATCAAGTGTTTCCAATCGATACATCAACCATCCGCGCACAGCTCTCAACGATCGTGGAAGGCATCGGTGTAGATGCGTTAAAAACAGGTATGCTGCCAACAGTTGACGTCATTGAACTCGCAGCTGAAACGATCAAAACATATGAGCTGAAAAATGTCGTCATTGATCCTGTTATGGTATGTAAAGGTGCGAACGAAGTCCTTTACCCAGAGCACGCTGAAGCATTGCGCGAAAAGCTCACGCCACTGGCAACAGTTATCACACCTAACCTTTTCGAAGCAGGTCAATTAAGCGGCATTGGCGAGATCAAAACTTTGGAACAAATGGAAGAAGCCGCAAAACGCATCCATGAACTTGGTGCAAAGTATGTGGTCATCACTGGCGGCGGTAAGCTAAGCCCTGATAAAGCGATTGATTTGCTTTATGATGGACAAACCTTCGAACGCCTTGAAACAGATAAGATCGACACAGAATACACACACGGTGCAGGCTGCACATTCTCAGCCGCAGTCACAGCTGAACTAGCAAACGGCTCAGACGTGAAAGAAGCCATTTATGCAGCAAAAGAATTCATCACAGCTGCCATTAAAGGCTCTTTCCAACTAAACGAATACATCGGACCAACGAAACATTCCGCACATCGTTTGGACAAATAAAACAAAAAAAACCGATCCGCCGCTTGGGTGAATCGGTTTTTTTTGTTTATCGTAAGCTGAGTCTCTGTGCAAATAACCAATCTGTTAAGCCTGGCGTCTCATAAGCAGGCGTCCATGATGCATGATCATACCCATACTTGCTTGCATACTCGGTATAAATCGGTCTTCCACCAGCTTTTTGAATCGCTTGAATTGTATTTCTCGCATAACTGATAGGAATAATGGAATCATCCTCTGCATGAAATGCCCATATTGGCTTGTTCGCTAAAATTCCTGCCTTACTTGGATCTGCACCCCCCGCAATAGGAATCATCGCTGCAAACAAACGAGGATATGTGATGTTTAACTGATACGAGCCAAATCCGCCTTGAGATAAACCAGTCGCATAAATCCTTTTCTGATCAATCTGATAAGAAGTTAACACATGCTGAAGCACTTCATACGCTTTGTGTAAATCTGGTGAAAATTGAAACACATTTGTCAGGTCGATTTCATTTTGCGCGTTTCTTGTTAAAGCAAAACCCCCATCCACAGCATTTCGAGCCTGAGGTGCTAGTACGTATGCAGGATGTTTCTTTTGAACTTCAGGAGAAGCCCATAAGACTGCACCATCATTTGCAAGTAACTGCTTTTGATTATCAGTTCCCCGCTCCCCTCCTCCATGTAAGAACAGGACGAGAGGATAAGCTTTACCCCTCTTATGATTTTTCGGAATGTATAACCGATAAGGCATTCCTTGATATTCAAAAGATAAAAATGATGAGGCAATGTCCTCTCGTGTGACAAAACGATAATTGTATGTAGACGTAGCTAAGCGATGTCTATTTTTGTAAACGCTTACTTTTAAAGTCGTATCGGTATCGATATGAATAGGCTTTGTATATCGCTGACTTTGAGTTGTCGGCTGGCTGCCATCTGTTGTGTAATAAAGAGAAGCTTTTGGCACCTGGGAATGGAGTGCCACCTCTTGTGAGCGATAATATTGACCAGATGGTACGGAGGCAGTAGGTGTAAAAAATGATGTGTGTTGCGTTCGGGCAGATGAAACGGAAGGATGAAGAAAACTCATAGAAAATAGCACAATGATAAAGGTGATCAGACATTTCTTGGTTGCATGGTTCATATCGTTCCTCCTGTATATGCTCAGATGAATTTTTATTTATTTTGTATCATGACAAAAGAAATGTCAACGCTTTCATTTAAATTTCTGAATGATCTGACTAAAATAAAAAAAGCATACCCGCTCCCAGGTACACTCTTTCACCATACTTTTTTACCTACTTTTGCTGATCAGATTCTTTCGCCATTTTTCGAATAAAGGCTTCAATGGATTCAACAAATAAGGCATATTCTTTCATTTGTTTATACGTATCTGACAGCTTCTCTTTTAATTCTTCCTGCTCTAGAGAAGGTTCACCGAGAATAGATTGGACTTGAATCAGCAATTCTTTATATTCTTCACGTTTATCTTCAACATGATCTGCCATTGTCTCCAAGCGTTTTCTAGTCGTCGGCTGCTGTTTTGAATTCAAGTAAACAACCCCTTTTTGTCCTACCGCATTTGGATAAACGTCAGCCTCAGCTGTATATATTTTAAAATGATACCATAATTGAACCTGTTATCATATATGTAAAACGTCATCAAACCGCTTTAGGCCAACCTTGTATATACATGATATAGGCTTTAAGATACAGGCTGATCTCACTAGAAAAAGCAGATCAATGATCTGCTTCTTTTTGCAAATGCCACGTCTTCAATTTAAGCTTCGTTTCATTTCTACCACTGATGGAGATTGATTTATTTCCCGGGGAAGGAAAGTAACGTGCAGTAAATACTTCCCGGCCTCCGTTGACAAAAATCTCAATCGATGATGCATCAATAAAGATATGCAAATCCTGTAATTCCTCAATTTCTACTTCACGAACTTCCTTTGTTCGATCTTCAAATCGATCTCGCTCTAACGTTAGTTTGCCTTCATCTTTATCATAAATGATACGAGCAGCAGCACGGATACAGCATTCAAATCCTTTGTGTGTTTCAATTTGATCAATGAATACCTCTGCGCTCGTCAAATCTTCAACAGGAATGGAATGAACAGATCGTTTAACGTGAAAAACATGCTCCTGCTCATTTGTCCGCATAGATCGAAGTTCACTTACCGGCTTTTGAATAAGACGTCCTTCATCATCTAAACGAAGCTCTCTCGGAATCGTCAAACAATGGATCCATTGATAAGAAATGGTTGGATGATGCTCTTCCCCTTGATCTGGTACACCCATCCATCCCATTAAAATGCGTCTGCCCGATTCATCTTGAAAAGTCTGCTGTGCATAAAAGTCAAAGCCACGATCCAGCTCCTCAAACGCTCCATGCGTATATTGGTAGGTACGATCATCCAATGTACCAACAAAATAACCAGATTGATGTGTATTGTTGTATTTGAATCCATCAGGCTTCAGCCCCTGTGGTGACACGATCAATACATCCTGACCGTCTAATTCAAACAGATCTGGACATTCCCACATGTATCCGAAATGATCTAATCCATTCTTTCCACTGCCTGCAATAATGCCTTGAAACGTCCAATTGTCTAATGTATCAGATGTGAATAAGACAAGATGTCCTTTGAGATCTTCACTTTGTGCTCCAAGGACCATGTACCACTTTCCATTCCGCTTCCACACCTTCGGGTCACGAAAATGTGCAGTGAATCCCGCTGGCAAAGTCGCCACGACACCTTTTTTCTCAAAATGAACCCCATCCTCTGACACAGCTAAACATTGATATGTCTCACGATTCCCTTGCTCGTCACGGACATTTCCGGTATACATCACATACATACGACCATCGTCAATGACTGCACTGCCAGAATAACAGCCATTTTGATCAAACCAATCACTTGGGGTGAGGGCAGCCTCTTCATGCTGCCAATTCACTAGATCGGTTGATGTGTAGTGACCCCAGAATTTTGCCCCATGTCCTGTTTTAAATGGCTGCCATTGATAAAACACATGGTAGACTCCCTTCCACTGAATCAATCCATTCGGGTCATTTAAAAGACCGACTGGCGGCATTAAATGGAAGTTCTGACGGTACACATCTTTTTTCACCAAATGCTCATAGTTTCGAATACGATCTGTTACCTTTTGACGAAGTGCTGCGTCCATTGTTGTCATCACTGTGACCACTCCTTGATTATTTTTCGACTTCTTTGACTTTAAAGATGATGGTAAGAATAAATGAAACAGCAACAGCTATTAACATACCAATAACATAATTTACCACATTTTGTAAACCGAATGGAGCTGCAATGGCAATCATCGGAATCCCTGTTAAACCATAAGCGTTGGCGGCTACCTTCGTGAAGACGACAAACGCCCCGCCTAATGCACCTCCGATCATTGCAGCAATAAATGGCTTACGATAACGAAGATTCACACCGAATATGACCGGCTCAGTAATACCTAAGAAAGCAGAAAATGCTGCTGGTAAAGCAATTTCTTTCGTTTTTGCACGCTTTGCTAAGAAAAAGACCGCTAGCCCAGCTCCGCCTTGAGCGACGTTGGACATGGCCCAGATCGGCAGCAAATAATTCCGTCCAATATCATTTAGAAGTCCTGCCTCAATCGCATGGAAGCTATGATGAACACCTGTCAGTACAATTAAAGAATAAGCACCTCCAAAAATAAGTCCAGCTAAGAATCCTGCATGATCATAAACATAAGTGAGTGCATTTGAGATTCCTGTACCGAGCATTCTCCCTAGCGGTCCTACAGCAATAAACGTCACAAATCCAGTCACAATCACCGTCACAAACGGCGTCACAAGTAAATCAATACTGTTCGGCACAACTTTTCTTAAGTTCTTTTCAATCACGCACATGATATACACAGTTAATAACACGGGAATGACCGTTCCTTGGTAACCAAGAAGCGCAATATCAAAGTTGAATAGATGCATATATTCTGGTTTTGCGTCTGTCAGTCCCCATGGATTCAGCAAGCTCGGGTGAATCATAATGCCCCCAATGACAGCTCCTAAATATGGATTTCCACCAAACTCTTTGGCTGCACTAACCCCAATTAAAATCGGTAAAATGATAAAGGCAGCACTTGAGAACATATCTAGCATTTGGAAGATGGCAGAGCTTGGATCAGCCCATTTGAAGGCTTTCATCATGCCTAATAGGCCCATTAATAAACCGCTTGCTACAATCGCTGGAATGATTGGTACAAAAATATTCGATAGCGTCTTGGCAAAACGTGCAAGTGGATTCATTTTTTGCTTCACGGCTTCATCATGGCTGGCAGGTTTTTGATTCTCGTCGTCTGCCTCAAGACCCGTCTCACGAGCAAAAGGCTCATATACTTTGTTGACAGAACCTGTTCCAAATATGATCTGGAATTGACCCGAGCTTGAGAAGGCACCCTTCACACCCTCAAGTTCTTCAATGGCATCTTTGTCAATCAACGCCTCATCTTTCATCACCAATCGGAGTCGTGTGGCACAATGTGTTGCGCTAATGACATTTTCTTTGCCGCCTAATAATGTTGTTAATTCTTTGGCTGTTTTTTGATAATCCATGTTTTCTCCCCCTTTTTTTAAAACAAAAAAGACCTAAAATTCACCAACGATGAAAGGACATACACGTCCCCTCGTTACGCAAATTTTAGGTCTTGCCTGCCTGACAGTCACAATCCCACGATATTGGTTTTTGATTACGCTTTCATCATAGTATAAGAGCGTGACCTGCGTCAACCTATTTTTTCGAATCAAATGACCCATATACACTAATTAGAGTAGTGTGCATAAAAAAAAGCCTGCGGACAGGCACAACCTTTACACCAATTCGGCATCCTGCAGACGCTGGACATGCAGCGTGATGTAGCCGATCTCCGATTTAGGGAGATGAAGTCCATATTCTTTTTTCAGCAAATCAGCCAGTCCAAGTGCACACCGGTAAGCCGAATCATACTTTGTTTGGATAAAAGTCAGCATGTCATCGTCCATGATTTGAAATGCTTCATTCGATTCCAACCTGCCTAATGCATACCTCAAATGTGTCACAAGCCGCTGATATGAAATACTATCCTCATCAATCGAGCGCTCAAAAACGCTTTCGATATGCTCGATCATTTCTTTGATCATCGTTGTGTATTTGACCGTCTTCTTCATGGACTCCGTATTCATTTTGGCCGTATGAATATGAAGTGCCACATACCCTGCCTCATCGTCCGGCAGGTCAACCCCAAGCCGCTCCTTTACATAACGAATGGCATACTTTCCAATATCATATTCCTGCTTATATAAGACTTTGATCTCACCAAGCAATTTATTATATAGCACAATGCCTTTTTGAACGCGTTCAATGGCAAAGGATAAATGATCTGTCAGTGAAATGTGGATATGATCACTGAGCGGCATCATGAGTTCACCCTCTGCATAACTAATAATATGCTCTGCCACCTCAATATGCGCTTCTGGCAATGTCGCAAGAATTTGTTTGAATTTCTCATTTTCTTCACGCACAACAAAAATCTTCTCTATTTTTTGAACGGGAACGACGTCATTTTTCCCCTTCTGAAAAGCAATTCCGGGCCCCATCACAATTTTCTCCTGATCACCCTCCTTTACAACCACTGCATTGTTATTCAATATTTTATATATCTTCAAGGGGCATCCTCTCCCACAGATAACGTGTCTTATGTGGGATTTTACCCTGTTTCAACTTTTCTGTAAAGATAAGAACGGACCGGCACGAGCCTCTCTCGTTGTCTTTTCATCAAGCATCATCAGACTTTCTTGAAACGGCTTTTCTGTCCTGCGCTTCTTCTTCTTTTCATCTGCCAGTTTCTCTAGCTTTCTCTCATTCACCGCAAGAAAGAATCCTCCATCCACTGCTGCCACTTTCACCCCTTGCTTCTTCAGCAGCTCACCAGGATTCACAAGCACATTCATCACAAAACCAAACCATACACTCAACCAGTTCTTCCATTTCTTCACTGAACATCCCTCCGCTTTCCTTAGAATCTAGCAGTTCTAGCAAATTAACTGTTCCTATCATATCCCGAGAAAAAAGAGAGGTTTGTCACAATCTGGGTGAAAAAACGAACTAGTTTTCAGAAGTTTTGTTGAAAAGTGCAGAAGATGAGCATGTTTCACAATGTTTCTATGAAAATTTTATACACACACTATCCCAAAGATAAGCACATCTTATCAACAGGGTTTATCCACATATCAACACCCTCTTACTAGATTTTGTGTATGAGATTTTTTTATTTTCCATATATATATCTGAATAATCGAGTTATCAACAGATTATTGTGCATAAGTGTGACTTTATAAACAAAATAGTTCTTTATGACTATGTAAAATAAGACCATTTTAGTAAAGGAATTGGTTTCATCGTATGGAATACTTAATAACGGGCAGTGAATCTTTCCTATTTATCCACAAAAAGAAAGGCTATCTCCCTAAATACACAGCTAGAAAGGGGAAAATTAATTGAAAAAAGTAATCTCTCGTTCTTCTGTTCTATTGTTCTCCACTATTTTTACCTTATCCACATTCTTTTCAGGTCAGGCTGCTGCCGCTCCATCGAACAAACAGGTGGAACTGGAAAAAGCAGAAATCTTCGGCGAAATCAATGTTAAGTCTAGAAAACACACCACTGTCATTGTTGAATTAAAGGAAAAATCCTTAGTTGAAGCCAAGCAAGAAGGCGAAACACAAACAAAGGCCTCCCTCAAAAAATCTCGAACGAAAGTAAAGAATGCAGCACTCAAAAAGCTAGATAAAGCGAGTGTTCATCAAGAATATGAAAAAGTCTTCTCTGGTTTCTCTATGAAACTTCCTGCAAACGAAATCCCGAAACTGCTCGCAGTTGACGGAGTAAAAGCCGTTTATCCGGATGTTACATATCAAACAGATGAAGTGAAAAAGAAAAGCGTCCAGCTTCCTAATGAGGATGTCTCTCCACTCATGGATAAAAGCGCCCCATTTATCGGTGCCCCAAAAGCTTGGGATGCCGGCTACTCTGGAAAAGGAGTAAAAGTCGCTGTCATTGATACTGGAGTAGATTATACCCACCCTGATTTAAAAGGAAACTTCGGATTATACAAAGGCTATGACTTTGTTGATAATGACTATTCTCCACAAGAAACACCAAAAGGAGATCCTAGAGGCGAATCGACAGATCATGGTACACACGTCGCAGGAACAATTGCGGCAAATGGACAAATTAAAGGTGTCGCAAAAGATGCTACCCTTCTCGCCTACCGTGTCCTTGGACCAGGCGGATCAGGAACAACTGAAAATGTCCTAGCAGGCATCGACCGGGCTGTCACTGACGGAGCCGATGTCATGAACCTCTCTCTTGGAAACAGTGTGAATAACCCTGATTATGCAACAAGCATCGCACTGGATTGGGCCATGTCTGAAGGGGTTGTCGCTGTGACATCAAATGGAAACAGCGGGCCAAACAGCTGGACCGTTGGATCTCCTGGGACATCAAGAGATGCTATTTCTGTCGGAGCCACTCAGCTTCCGTACAGTTTATACAACGTGAAATTCCCGAACTATTCAACAGCAAAAGTGATGGGCTACTATCAAGAAAATGATTTAAAAGCACTTGACCAAAAACAAGTCACACTCGTCCAAGCAGGCATCGGTGACGAAAAAGCTTTTGAAAACATCGATGTCAAAGGAAAGGTGGTAGTGATTGAACGTGGAGCCATTGCCTTTGTTGATAAAGTGGACAATGCGAAAGCTGCTGGTGCGATCGGCGTTGTCATGTACAACAATACCGATGGAGAAATCCCTGTGGATGTACCAGGTCTGGCCCTTCCGACGATTAAGCTGTCAAAAGCGGAAGGAACAGCGCTTGTTAAAGCCATTGAGGCTGGTAACAATACAACGACTTTCTCGATTCAATTTGTGAAAGAGTTAAGTGAACAAGTCGCTGACTTCTCATCTCGCGGACCTGTTGTCGATACGTGGATGATCAAACCAGATCTTTCAGCACCTGGCGTGAGTATTGTCAGCACCATTCCGACACACGATCCTTCTCAGCCATACGGCTATGGATCGAAGCAAGGAACAAGCATGGCATCTCCTCATGTAGCCGGAGTAGCAGCGATTATTAAACAAGCAAAACCATCGTATTCTACAGAGCAAATTAAAGCGCTGATGATGAATACAGCAGAAACATTGTATGACCCAAATGGCAGCCCGTTCCCTCACAATACGCAGGGCACAGGCAGCGTTCGAATCATCGAATCACTTCAAGCGTCTTCTATTGTGTCTGATGCAAGCTATTCGTACGGCACTTTCTTAAAAGAAAAGGGCGTTCAAATCAAAACGAAGAAGTTCAAGGTAGAAAACCTGTCAAAAGCACCGAAAACCTATACCATTGATTACAAGTTCGATGGCAACGGCATTAGCACAAACGGCACGAAAAAAATCACAGTAAAAGGGAATTCCACAGGGTCCTTTACTTCCGCAGTACAAGTGAATTATGGAAAAACGAAAAAAGGAACGTACCAAGGCAGTATCACCATTCGCGAAAATGGCAGAAAGGTCACTGAAATCCCTACTTTATTGATTGTAAAAGAGCCTGATTACCCGCGCGTCACTTCGGTTTCCGTAGAGCCGGATAACCGTGCTGGAAGCTATGTTATTAGCAGCTATCTCCCAGGCGGTGCTGAAAACCTTGCATTCCTCGTCTACTCGACAGATGGAGAGTATTTAGGTGAAGCAGGAGTTTATCAACATGTTGATAAAGGAGAGCATCGTGTGAAATGGAATGGCACGATCAATAAAGGACAGAAGTTAGAAGCAAGTGAGTATACAATGCTTGCGTATGCAAGCCTGAAAGGCAAATCAGATACGGTTCAAACAAAAGAACCATTCGATATTTATCCTGAATAAACAAGAATCACATAAAAAGCCTTGTATGAGCCCATCAGCTCAACAAGGCTTTTCTATCATGTATGGAGGAAAGAGAAATTCATGTTGATATGGCTATGGATCGTTTCTTTTATGACGGCTTTTTTTCTCACGATCACCTTGGTTTATTTTTTTACCTTTTTACATGCAAAACAGCCTCGTCCTTTTCATCAAGCATGTGAACTGACTGTCTATACCACCTGCATTTATCCGCTTAGCTTGGCGGTGACAGCTGCCTTTATTCTCACCATGATGCTCCTCTATCCCTTTTATTGGCTGCGCAGACGGTAAATTTACATACGTTATGCGTCAAAAGCTTCTTTTAATAAACGATACGATGTGAGACGGTCTTGCATGTGATGTGTGATGGTCACAGCGATCACTTCATCTGTACGATACACCTTTGCGAGTGCTGTCAGTTGCTGCTTCACAGAAGATGGTGTGCCAACAACCATTCTCTGTCGATTGGCTGCTACTCGTTTTTGTTCATATGGACTGTAGGAATAGGCCTTTGCCTGTTCAAATGAAGGAAAGCCGCCTAGGTTCTGTCCTTGCTCGTTGGCTAATAATGATAAATCTAAGCTGACCGCCAATTTTTCTGCCTGTTCCTCTGTTTCTGCACATAAAACGAAGACCGCAAGACTGACACGCGGCTCATCACCAAATTCTGAAGGTTCAAATCGGCTGATATACTGTGACACAGAGTCTTCTCCGCCTTCTCCATTAATGAAAAGAGCAAACGTATAGCCTGCACCTGCTTTTGCAGCAAGCCGTGCACTTCCTCCAGAGGAACCTAGCATCCATACCTCTGGGGCAGTTTCTACCTTCGGAGAAGCGGTCAAGTGAGGAAGCGGATAAAATTCATCGGCTAAATCATGTAAATACACCTTCAATTCTTCTACCTGCTCAGGGTATTGATCACCAAGTCGCTTCCGTTCTCCATGATGAAGGGCAATGGAGGAGATCGGCATACCTCCAGGAGCACGTCCAATGCCAAGATCAATTCTGCCCGGAGCCAAGGCTTCGAGCACTCTGAAGTTCTCTGCTACTTTATAGGCACTGTAGTGGGGCAGCATGACGCCGCCTGAACCAATACGGATATGTGACGTCACAGCAGATAAATGACCGAGAAGCACCTCTGGACTCGATCCTGCGAGCCGGTTTGAAAAGTGGTGCTCTGATACCCAAAAACGATGATAGCCCCATTTCTCTGCCTGCTTCGCCAGCTCGACGGTTTGCTTCAGTGCCTCAGCAGGCGTCGCATCTCCAATCAAAGGAGATTGATCCAGTATACTTAATTTCATGATGTCGCACCTCCTACACAAATCCCCCTCTCTCACTCGAAAGGGGGATTTCCTGATTTATTTTCGATTAAAGCCCTTCTCTTTCACAAAATCTCCGAGGAAGGCACGTTTTGGCTGGCTAAAGCCTCGAAGCATTTGCTCAGACCATGTATCTTTTCTCTCACCGTTTGTTCGTTCTTCATAATATGATGAAATACGATCATCGTATTCTTTTAAATAACGATCCACATGAGCTTCGTCCTGCTGATATGTGTTTTCATGGTAGATCAGCTCAACGGGCAGCCGTTCCTTTTGAGATGATTGATTGGCAGGATGTCCTATGGCCAGGCCGAATAGCGGCAGCACATAGGAAGGCGTTTCAAGTAATTCGGATACTTCCTTCAGCTGATTACGCAGTCCGCCGATATAGCAGATGCCAAGTCCCATAGATTCTGCTGCGACACTGACATTTTGCGCAGCGAGCGCCGCATCAATCACACTGATAAGAAAGGCTTCAGTATTCTCAAGCGCTTCTTGATGGTTTTTCCCTGCTTTTTTTGCGATATAGTCGTGGCGTTTCAAGTCTGCACAAAAAACAAAAAAATGCCCATTCTTCTCAACGTATGGCTGATTTCCAGCCAGTTCAGCAAGCTTCGCCTTCTTCTCCTGATCTGTTACACCAATGATACTATACGCCTGTACATAGCTTGATGTCGAAGCAGCCTGCGCACTTTTGATAAGTGTCAGCACCTCTTCCTCTGTCAGACGCTCATCTGTAAACGAACGGATGGACCGATGATTTAAGATGGTTTCTATCGTTTTATTCAATTCGAAGACCTCCTTCACTCCTACTATCATAATTCAAATGAATATTGCTTTTCAAAAGTTAGAACTCACGCCAAAAAGGCAGCCTACTCTTAGACTGCCCTTTACCCGTTTTATTTAAATAAATAACTTTGATATTTCGTTAATTGAACACTTGCATTATAGGCGATACCAAATCCAATAAGAACAGATAAAACAGAGCTTCCCCCGAAGCTGATGAATAAGAGCGGTATCCCCGTTACAGGCATGACGCCTATGTTCATACCAATGTTCTGGAATGTATGGATGACAATCAATGCTGTATATCCTACACAGAAAAATGACGCAAACCGGCTATAAGGATGGATACGGTCAATCAACACAACAAGCCTGTAAATCAGGAAGAAGAACATGATGACCACAAATGCGCAGCCGACAAAACCAAAGGCTTCCCCTATGATAGAGAAAATCATATCTGTCTGAGCTTCTGGAACATATACTTTTAAGTTCTTAACACCGTTCCCGAAAATTTGTCCTGCCCCAATTGCCATAATGGCTTGCTCGACTTGATATTTATCCGATCCAGATGCATCCTGTGTCTGGGCTTGGTTGGCTGTCGAAGAACGATCAGGCAGCCAAGCGGTAATCCGGTTGATCTGATACTGCTGAATCCCGATCTTTTGTGCGAAATCAGGGAATAGAATAATCACGGCTAACACAGCGGCAACTAAAAGCACAACCACTGAACCGATGAGAGAGATCAATTTCCAGTTGACCCCTGATAAAAAGACCATGACAACGACAATAAACATACATACCGCAGCCGTACCTGCATCTTGCAAAAAGATGAGTCCGACTGGTACAGCAGCCACGCCGGCAATTTTTAATAGTAGGAAAATATCATCTTCTAATGTTCGTTTTCCTCTTGGGGTTGCCTTCCCAATGACAGAGGCGAGCATCATAATCAAACCAATTTTCATGAACTCTGAAGGCTGAAATGTTCCAATTCCCGGTAACACAAACCAACTTTTTGCACCATTTTTAATTGGAGCAAAATCATGACCTGCAATTTGTGCAGGAGCAATTTTTAAAAGAATTAAGAGCATAATGCCGCCTATAAAAATATATAGGCTTAACTTTTCTAATTGTTCCAGATCGAAGTAATTAATAGCCACAATACAGATGACCCCGACCATGTAGTAAATGATCTGTCTGGTCCATGCATTAGATCCATATTGCCCAAACTGTCCCGCAGCATAAATAGCGATGACACTGATGGCAAAGAAGGCTAAAAATATAAAAATCAAATCTCCTTGATAGTAAGGAGATGTATTCTGCTTGTTCATGAACTAACCACCCTTATTACAAAACATAAAAGCCCTTATTTATATTAGATTGAAATTTTCACAAAAGCAACTCACCTTAAATATGACGGAAGTGACACCTGAAAGGTTCCATTCTAATTTCAAAAAATGAAATACTTTTCATCCTAACAATAGGAAAAAATTCCTTTCCACTCTATCATGACAACCGATCATAAGTCCTTTAAAAAGATTATTTTACAGATTTTAAGGGGAAAATTCAATGACTTATGTGGCGATATGAAAGGTGCACATCTTGCCAGCATAAGCTTAACTGAGGTATAAGAAAAAAACAATTTCTGCGGAATAAGGCCCATTTTCCAATTATTGAGTTTACTTCAAAGTCAATTGTGGTATAATATTTGTAACAAAATGTTCACAATATCTCCTAAAAACAGACACAATTGCATCCTGACCTCTCATTTGAATTGAACATCAACTTACAAAGGAGTTGGATACGATGGATATGTTCTTTGCGTACCTATGTATTGCAACAGCTACACCCCTGTTTTTATGGTTGGAAAACAGAAAGATTGCATTAGCATCTATTCCACCCATCATGATTATGTGGATTTTCTTCGGTCTTTACATGACAAGCAGTTTATCTCCAGCAGGACATACCTTCATGATCGCATTCTTTGCCATTAACGTGATTCTGGCTCACATTGCAGCTTTCCTCATCTATGGACTTCCATTCATTCGCAAAAGATTCAGCAGCAGATAGATATCGCATCATCAATTGGAAGCGTTATCACAATCAGCATAAAAACCACTCACCTATGAAAGATGAGTGGTTTTTTATTATTTCTCTGAATGCTCAGACTGCTTTGGCGCAGATGGTGAATAACCGTCTTTGCTGTTCTCTCCATGGCTGTAGTGAGCCGCGAAGATCCAAACAGACCCGATGACGAAAATGATCGCACAGAACAGACCAAACAAAGTATTTCCGACTTGAACAGTCCCGTTCTCACTCTCTGTCATGTGCATGAACATGAACAGCTGCAAGAATGCTTGAATGAAGGCAAAACCAAAGATAATCCATAGTTTTGCGGAACTGCCAATTTCAGCTCCGATGGCAATCCAGAATGCTAAGATGGTTAGCACAATGGAGAGAATGAAGCCGACTACGTGTTTCCAAGGGAAGTGTTCGTGCTCTGCTGAGGAATGTGTTTTTCCAGCCATATCACAAAAGCCCCCCTAATCCGATCAAGTACACAGCTGTGAAGATGAAAATCCATACAACATCAAGGAAATGCCAGTATAGACTTGAGATAAAGATCTTCGCTGCTGTTTGTGGTGTTAATCCACGTTTTTTAATTTGGAACAAGACGCCCGTAATCCAGAAGATACCAATGGATACGTGTAATCCGTGAGTTCCTAAAAGAACAAAGAATGCAGACCAGTATGCACTTGTATGGATGCTCGCACCCTCATGTACATAATGGAAGAATTCGAAAATCTCAAAACCAACGAAGCCTGCACCTAGAAGCAGTGTCAGAATCGTCCAAATGACAACCCCTTTTGTACTTCCACGGCGCATTTCATGAACGGCAATCCCGCATGTAAATGAACTCACCAATAGCAGGAATGTCATGATCAATACAAGCTTCATATCAAATAGCTCAGCTGGCAAAACGCCGCCAGCTGTTCTGCCATGAAGAACAAAGTAGGTCGCAAAAAGTGTTGAGAATAACACGATTTCCGCGCCAAGGAATATCCAGAAACCAAGGATGTTTAAACGTCCTGTTTCAGACTGATATTCAAGCGGTGCATTTGCATAGCTGCTATCATTATGTCCCATTACTTCTGCGCCTCCTTATTCTTTTTCTCTGTTTCAATCACTTCTTCAACAGGAATATAGTAGCCATCGTCATATTCAAATGAACGTAAAATCATTGTTGCGAATACACCGATTAAGCCGATAACGCCAATCCAGTACCATTCAAATACAAGACCGAATGCACCAAGTCCGAAGAATGCAGACATGATAAGCGGTCTGCCTGAATTGTGCGGCATGTGAATTTTCTTGAATTCTTTTTCAGGATGAACGTCTACATTGTTTTGCTTCCAATGATGGAATGCATCTGGTGACGTCACTTCTGGAAGTGCTGCAAAGTTATAATGCGGCGGAATTGCAGAAGATGTCGCCCAGTCAAGCGTACGTCCTTCTCCCCAGCTGTCTCCAGACACTTCACGTTTCGCATGTCTCCAGCTGTAGTAAATGTTATAGCAAAGGATGATAAATCCGATACCCATCATGAATGCACCAATTGTTGAAATAAAGTTTAGTGCAGTCCAGCCATCTTCTGGTCCATACGTATAAATACGTCTTGGCATTCCTTGCAGTCCTAAGAAGTACTGCGGGAAGAAACAGATGTTAAATCCGATCATGAATACCCAGAAGAACCATTTGCCGATTCGTTCGTTTAACTTGTAACCAAACATTTTCGGATACCAGAAAACAAGACCTGCAAAACAAGCAAATACAGTACCTGCGATTAATACATAGTGGAAGTGGGATACTAAGAAGTACGTGTTATGGTACTGGTAATCCGCAGCTGCCATCGCAAGCATAACCCCAGTCACACCACCGATTACGAAGTTCGGGATGAAACCAAGTGCCCAAAGCATTGGGGATGTAAAACTGATACGGCCTCGATACATTGTAAAGAGCCAGTTAAAGATTTTCACACCTGTTGGTACAGAAATCGCCATTGTTGTAATCGAGAAGAATGAGTTAACCGCTGCACTGTTCCCCATTGTAAAGAAGTGGTGAACCCACACAAGGAAACTAAGAACAGAGATTGCCACAATCGATACAACCATCGCTTTGTAACCAAACAACTGCTTTCTTGAGAACGTCGCAAAGATTTCTGAGAAAATACCGAAAGCCGGCAGGATAACGATATATACCTCAGGATGTCCCCAAATCCAGAAAAGGTTCGCCCAAAGCATTGGCATACCGCCCGCTTCGAGTGTAAAGAATGCTGAACCGAATAAACGATCGAATGTCATAAGTGCTAAAGCAACTGTTAAAACAGGGAATGCGAAAACGATAATGACAGACGTGATCAATGTTGTCCATGTAAACATCGGCATACGCATAAGCGTCATACCTTTGGTACGCATTTTTAGGATGGTCACCATGAAGTTAATACCTGTCATTAGTGTACCAATACCTGCAATTTGGAGCCCGAGCAAGTAGTAGTTCTGTCCAGGTCCTGGTGAGAAATCATTTCCGGCGAGCGGCATGTAACTCGTCCAGCCTGCACTTGGTGATCCTCCAATAACGAAGGAAATGTTGAACAGCATTGCTCCGACCATAAATGTCCAGAAGCTCAAGTTGTTCAAATACGGGAATGCAACGTCACGTGCACCAATTTGAAGAGGAACCACGACGTTGATTAAACCAATTAAGAATGGCATCGCCATGAATAAAATCATGATCGTACCATGCGTTGTGAAAATTTCATTATAGTGGTTTGAATCTAAAAACGTATTATTAGGAAGCGCCAGCTGCGCGCGCATCATCAGTCCGTCTACCCCACCGCGGAAGAACATAATCACAGCAGCAAGGATATACATGATTCCAAGCTTTTTATGATCAACTGATGTCAGCCATTCTTTCCAGAGCCATTTCCACTTTTTGAAGTAGGTTAAAACAAACACAATGGCAATGGAAGTAAGAGCGATAGAAATTTGCGCACCAAGAATTAATGGGTCTCCAGTTACAAAAAACTCATCCCATTTTAAATGCATAACGGCCTCCTCCTTTCCTTAGTCAGTTTATTCGTTTTCTAATTTTCTTTTATAGTTCTTCACATTCTCGAAAGGATCTGTCTTGGAATGCGGAGAAACTGATTGGTAACCTAAACGTTTGCGTGCTTGGAGTGCATATTCAGAATCCTCTCCGTGCTTCGCAAAAGATAAATGTGTTGATGAGAATGTCTGCACATCTGCAGCATCAGGAAGCATCAAGTAGTCATACGTTTTCTTCGTTAACTTTGGTGCTTCTTTTTTCGTTTTATTTACCCATTTATCATAGTCAGACTGCGTCATCGCATTGACTTTGAATTTTTGCTGAGCAAAGCCTTCGCCTGTGAAGTTGGCGTTTCTTCCTTCATATGTGCCTACTTCATCAGCTTGAAGATATTGTTCCATTTCCATTCCAGCCATCGCATACTTCTCCCCGCCTAGCTGAGGAATCCATAGTGATGCCATTGTATCAGCGGAAGTGATTTTGAATAAAACCGGCTGATCTTTTGGAATGTTTAAGTAGTTCACTGTTTCAATATTTTCCTCTGGATAGCTGAAGATCCATTTCCAATCAACTGCTGTAGCATAAACGACAAGTGGATCTTTATGACTTGTTGCTTGAGGCGCCTCTTCCAAAGAGTAAATGGTTTTTACAGTTGGAACTGAAAGGGCAGCAACGATTAATATTGGGATCACTGTCCAGACAACTTCTAGAAGCGTATTCCCGTGTAGTTCTGGGTTATAAGAGGCGTTTCCAACGTCCTTACGCTCACGGTATTTAACCAAAATGATGGTAAACAGTACAAATACCGCACCAACGATAAAGAGCATGAATCCAATAGATAATAGGATTAAGTCTTTTTGTTGTGCTGCGACTGGTCCTTTAGGATCTAAAACAGCGATATTGCTGCAACCTCCTAATACAAAAACACTCACGAGCATCGCTAATAAAAGCATAGGTTTAATGGCTCTGAACAAGAAGATCACCATCCTTCCTTAAATAATGTATAAATTGCTGAATAATTGTGAAAAGCCATCTGCCTTCGAAAACTTTTCTTCCCTTTGTAATGCTATCAAAATCTGTTGGAGTTAGCTCCCCTTTTTTCAAAAGTTCATTTATTTTTCAACAGATTTCTATTGAAATGTCATAAATTCGCCATAAATTTATATTATTGCACACACAATAAATTTCTAGGATTTTGAAAAGTTGAGAGTTGAAGGCAAAGGACATACAATCAAGAACTTTGTCAAATTTAGGTTTACCACAATAAAAAAGTTTGGTCAAATTTCAATTTAACTTTATGAAATTTTATCTAGGTAAACAATTCTGAAATAGGTATCCCATATTTAACAAAAACCTTACTCATTTTAACGCAAGTCGACAAGAAAAGAAAGTATCGATCCTCCGCCTATGCGCTGTAATGATTGGTAATGGTGATAAATGAGTGGAAACTCACTAAAGACTTCCAGCAAAAAACCGGCTCATCGCCGGCTTCTCATTATTCGTCTCTCACCAAAATGTCTGGTCGTCTATAGATGCTTCCTTCATGTTCTATGTCTATATACGTCCACTTGCCTGTATAGGTTAAAAAGCGATTTCCTTCTTTCTCAACGACCATCGTATCTTCTGATTTCAATCCTGGTAAGGAAGGATTCCAAGTGAATACTTGATGAAGCTGGATCTCTTCCACGGATGAAGGAACTGCAATGATCTCTCTAGACACAAATCCAGTCTTCCCTCCTTGGTGAAGCTTTTTCCAGCTATCAGGAAATCCTTCTTTTTCATATTGAGCAATGCCTGCCTTCAATACATCTCCAATGGTGTTCCCTGGACGAGTGGCCGCATTCATGACCGTGTCAATTCGCGCAAGCCTTTCCTTGTTTTCTTCAAGCTCCTTTGGTAGCTGTCCAAAGTAAACGGATCTTGTGACATTTGCCACGAGTCCATGCCGTTCAGCACAAAGGACAACCAGTGCATGCTTTTGAAGTGCTTTTTCTGTTGGGATCGGATGGCGATATTGATGAATCCGGTCATCTGTTGCCACAAGCAGCACTTCTATCGTCATCCCCTGCCCGATCGCTCTTTGAGCAACAAGCGAAGCAATTTCATGCTCCGTCTGTCCTGGAACGATTTCTTGACAGACACTTTCTACAATAACAGCTGTGTCATGACAAAGGGTTTCATATTGGCTGAGCTGTGGCGCTGAAAGGATGGATCGAACACGAGACAAATCGGGTTCGATCCATTCCACTCCTTCCATTTGAATGTCCGCACCAATTCGTTTGTCTTTTATGAGTGTTTGAATGTAAGGAGTCTCATCCTCAAACCAATCCATTGTGACGACTTGAAAGGGATGGTCAAAATACGCCATTTCTTCTTCAATGATTCGTTTTTCTTCCATTTGATTCACAACTAGGACAATATCGTCTTTCAACACAAGTAGCTGACAAACGCCCTCTGGCGTGTTTAACACAATGTGATTTCTTCTTCCTCCAGTCAGCCAAGAAAAGTTATTACGCTTTTGAATCAGAACACCGTCAAGTTGCTTTTCTTCCATTAAAGTTCTTACCTGTTCAATCATCAACTCATCACCTGCCTGTATGGAGTGTTTGAATGAAACGTTTAAATGCTGTTTTCCCTTGCTCTGTTCTTTTAAACACACCCGCCTGCGCGAGTATACGAGAAAAAATGAGGCCGATCTCTTTTTGTAAAATGGCTTCTACGTTGTCCTTCGTAAAGGTATTCTCTTCGATCAGACGCTCTGCCCATGACTCGTGCTTCATGATAGGCGGACAGGCTTTGATTTCTTCAAGAGGGTTTTTGGATAGCAGCGCCGCTTTTAGCTGGCTTAATTCCTCTGCTAATCTTCCAGGAAGCACGGCGAGACCCATGACTTCGATTAATCCGATATTCTCTTTTTTAATATGATGAACTTCTTTGTGCGGATGGAAGATTCCGCCTGGGTGCTGCTTGTCTGTACGATTATTTCGTAGCACGAGATCTAATTCGTACTCATCCCCATGGCGGCGTGCGATCGGTGTAATGGTATTGTGCGGGGTCTCTCCTGTATGTGAGAACAGCCCCGCTTCTGGATCTGAATACATTTTCCACTCATGTAATATAAAATCTGCTGCCTCCGCAAGCGTCTGCTGGTCGCTGCTTTGAAGCCTGATCACTGACATCGGCCATTTCACAATACCCGCCTTCACCCTCGGAAACTTTTCGAGAGAAAACACTTCTTCCATCTTTGCTTTCGCCATCGGAAATTCATGAGCACCACCTTGAAAGTGGTCATGACTTAATATGCTGCCTCCAACAATGGGAAGATCAGCATTTGATCCTATGAAATAGTGCGGATATATCGATATGAAGGAAAGCAGACGCTCGAAGGTCTTTTTAGATATCTGCATTGGTTCATGCTCGCCCTTGAACACAATACAATGTTCGTTGTAATACACATACGGCGAGAATTGCATAAACCACGACTCATTTGTAAGTGTTACCGGAATAATCCGGTGATTCTGTCTTGCTGGGTGATTGATGCGTCCCCCAAACCCAACGTTTTCTTTACAAAGGAGACAAAGAGGATATTGCTTTTGACTAAGCTGTTTGGCTTCAGCGATCGCTTTTGGGTCCTTTTCCGGTTTCGATAGATTAATCGTGATCTCAAGCTCACCATCTTCTGTCGGTGTAAACCACTGCACATTTTTGGCGATTCTGCCTGTATGAATATAGTGGGCATGCTGCTGCATTTCATAAAACCAGCTTGTCGCTGCCTTTGGTCCGCAATGCTTGCGTTTCTCTTCAAACTTTGCATAGATGACACTCGGAGGCGCCACCAAGCAGCCCATGATTTTGGCATCTAATAAATCACGATACGTATCTGTCCCGTCAGGAATAAGACCTGTTTCAACTGCCCAATCGAGCATCGGCATTAAGATGTCTTCAAGGTCGCTGTCTCCTGAGACTGTTCTTGCCTCAGCATCATCGAGACCAAGCACCTCTAGCAGCCGGTTCCTTGTATAATCCATATCTAGTGGTGATATCAGCTCTTTATTAACCCCATATTGAATCAGCTGTTCTAGCTTTTCAAAAATATCAATCGCCATTCCCTTTGTCTCCTCCCCTGCCTGCTACACGTTACTCACTTTGATAGCCATCTGGATGTTTCTGAAACCAATCCCATGCACTTTGAATGATGGTGTGGAGATCTGCATATTGCGGCTTCCATCCTAGTTCTTTCAGCGCTTTTTCTGATGAAGCAATCAGCTTAGCTGGATCACCCGCACGTCTTTCTGCCACCTGTGCTGGAATGGCATGCCCCGTCACTTCTCTTGCAGCTTCTACGACCTGCTTCACAGAGAAGCCTGTGCCGTTCCCTAAGTTGTACGTCGCACTTCCTTTTCCTTCACGCAGACGCTCAACCGCTAGAATGTGCGCCTCTACTAAATCCATGACATGAATGTAGTCTCTAATGCATGTGCCATCCTCTGTTTCATAATCCTCACCGTAAATCATGATTTGATCACGTTTTCCTAATGCCACTTGCAAAATAATTGGGATTAAATGCGTTTCTGGCTGATGATCTTCCCCGACAATCCCTTCTGTATGAGCACCGGCTACATTAAAATAACGAAGCACAACATATTCAATACCATATGCCTGCTCAGACCACTTCAGCATTTTCTCAATCGCGAGCTTTGTTTCCCCATAAGGATTTGTTGGGTTCGTCTCATCCGTTTCAACGATCGGTACACGCTTTGGTTCACCATATGTCGCAGCAGTTGAAGAGAATACAATGCGTTTCACATCAAATTCATTCATCACCTGAAGTAAAGCCGTTGCCCCTCCGACATTGTTGTCATAGTACTTCAGCGGGTCTGTTACACTTTCTCCAACAAGTGAATCTGCCGCAAAGTGCATGACCGCTTCTATGTCATGCGTTTGAAAAACCCGTCTTAAAAAAGCATGATCCCTTAAATCTCCCTCTTCTAATACGGCACCCTTTACGACTGCCTCTTTATGACCTGTCTGCAAATTATCCACAATTACTACTTGTTCTCCTTTAGCCAAAAGAGCCGCTACCGCATGACTGCCAATAAAACCTGCTCCCCCACATACTAAAATTGCCATCAAAATTCCTCCTTCGTTAATTCTCTAGCGCCGCCTCCAATTCCAGCTGTGTAAAAAGAGGCTTGAATGCCTGTTTTTTCTTGATAAATCGCACCTGTTTCTTCTATAAATGAGTCCAGCAGCTCTTCTTTCACAATGCTGACGGTACAGCCCCCAAAGCCAGCACCTGTCATACGCGAACCAATCGTCCCTGGATGTTGCCATGCGGCTTCAGCCAGTGCATCTAGCTCAAGCCCAGTGACTTCATAATCATTCTTTAAAGAAAGGTGAGATGCCTTCATGAGTGCACCTAGTTCTTCCATTTTATCATCTTTCAGAAAATTTACTGCTTTCATGGTCCTCTCGTTTTCCGTGATGGCATGTCTTGCACGTCTTCTACACGTTTCATCTTGTATCAAATGATCATGCTTAGCGAATTCATCCTCCGTGAGCTCACATAAATGACCGATATCTAATTCTTTTCTAAGATCGTTTAAAGCAGATTGACATTCTGAACGGCGTTCATTGTATTTGGAATCTGCAAGTGTTCGTTTTTTATTTGTATTGGCAATGACAAGTGCCAGACCCTCTTGCCGAAATGGGCTGTATTCAAAGGAAAGCGTGTCACAATTGAGCAAAATAGCGTGACCTTTTTTTCCAAGACTAATTGAAAATTGATCCATAATGCCGCAGTTCACGCCAATAAACTCATTTTCAGCACGCTGCGCAAGAAGGGCTAGGTCTATTTGCGTTACGCCGAATGACGACCATTCATTGATCAAGACAGCCGTGACGAGCTCAATAGAGGCAGAAGATGACAGACCTGCGCCATTTGGAATATTGCCAGCATACACAATATCAAAGCCTTCTTTCACATCCATGCCTGCTTCGATAAACTGTTGGAATACTCCCTTCGGATAATTCGCCCAGCCGTCTGATTCTGAGAAAGCGATTTCAAAAAGGTCGAACTCTTTCACACCTTCTTCTTCAAAATTCAAGGAATACATTCTGACGCGTCCATCTGATCGTCTTGCTCCCGCAGCATATGTACCAAGGGTGAGTGCACATGGAAAGACATGGCCCCCATTATAATCTGTGTGTTCACCAATCAGATTGACTCTGCCTGGGGCGAAAAAATAGCGGAGTTCTTCCTGATCTCCAAATTGCTGGTGAAATGCTGCTCTTAATGTGTCGATCATATCCATTCCCCTTTTCTCTTCTGATAATCTTATTTTAGTTGCCCCGTCAGCTGAAGTTCAATGGTAAAAAAATCGTTAAAAAATACCCTTTTTTTGCTGTGAATGGTACGATGTGATATGAGGTGTAACATGATTCAAAATAGAAAAAGGTTGTTTTTTGCTGTGAAGGAGGGTTTCCAATTTGAAGAAGGAAGCATTTGCATTTCGTTTTCACCATTCTGATGTGACATTGCCGGCCCAAATCTGGTCTGTTGGCTGGGAAGTTCAATCATCTTCGTTATACAGCTGGAATGGCGTAGAGCGGAAGGATCAGGGCAAGTGCATCTTTCAGCTCACACTGTCTGGACACGGCATGATTGAAATCGGACAGAAACGATTCAAAGTATTGCCTGGACAGGCCTTTCTGGTGAAAAGCCCCAGTGCTTATCAATACTATTTTCCAGAAGACAGTGAACATTGGGAATTTCTCTATTTAACACTTTATGGGGAAGCCTGTGACCTTTGCTTTGATCAATTTATCGATCAAGGAAAGCAGGTCATGCGTTTTCATCCGAATTCCAAACCGATCCGCCTGCTAAAGAAGATTTATGATGAAGCCAGTGAAAGACGGATTACCAATCCATTTGAGGGGTCTAGCCTTGCTTATCAATTTGTCATGGAACTGTATTCATATTTGCCAAAGCTTGAGGGACAAATGGAGAAATGGCCTGAGCCCATCGTCCAAGCGGCCTTATTTGCAAGCCACCATTTTCACGAGGAGATTGGGCCTGACGATATGGCAGCTGCGGCACGTTTATCCAAAAGTCATTTTACGAGGGAATTCAAAAAGGCAACTGGCTTCACACCGATTCATTATTTAACCAATATTCGTTTAGAAAAGGCGGAAACGTTACTGAAAACAACGAAATACTCGATTGAAGAAATCGCCATACAGTGCGGCTACCGAAACGCGAATTACTTGAATAAAGTCTTTCGAAAGAAAATCGGCATGTCTCCAAAGCAACTCCGGGAAACAAGCGATGCATAATAAAAAGCAGCCGCTTTTCAATTGGCTGCTTCTTTTACGCTTTCGTCAGGTCAACACGAATTCTCCCTTGTCTTAAAACAATGGTCATTTGCGTATCAGGGGTCATTAAATTTTCTAAAATGTCCGTTGCTGTTTGAAGCGCAATGTCCATCCGGTTGATCTTTTCCTTTTCTTGTTCAGAAAATGCTTCTGGATGTGCGGTCATTTCTTTGACTAGCCTCAACACTTGTTCATGCTGCTTTTCTGTTTGTTGATATATGGCATCATATAATTCGTCTGGCCTGCTGCTCATTTCACATCACCTATCTTTTTCATGTGTTAAATCGCATCTTCTTTTGTTTTCTTGAAGACGAACCATTTACTGGCGACATAATTGACCACGACAATCACAAAGTTAACAAGAATTTTTGCGACGGTTTCGTTGAGCGCCATTTGGCTCACAAATAAAATCATCAGCCCCAGATCTACACCTAGAGACATGAGACGGACACTAAAAAATGAAGAAAGCTCACGCATCAGGCTTTTTGTGTCACGAGCCTTTTGCTTGAAGACATACTTCTTATTGGTGATATAAGCAAAGAGCACAGCAAATACCCATGAAACAACCGTTGCTGTTTTGTAATCCATAGAAAACATCTCAACGAATAAATAGAAGCTGACTATGTTGACAATGGTTGTACACACACCCATGATCAGATACATGACAACTTCTTGATACTTTTGAAAAAGGCTATACATGTCTTTCTTCATTCCTTCTTGGTGAATTCTGTTTCTTTTAGAATACCATCTTAAGAAGAACTTCCCAAACGAACAATATGTGCGTCCTGTAAAGATGAAATTTGTTCTCGCTGATGGCATATGTCAACCTTATGGGTTTATATGAGTCAAATGATTTAGGTCTTTATCATTATTTTAATTTATAATCTTTTAACTGACTTTACAATTGTTTATTATGAGAAGTAAGAATTCAATATTTATGGGTTTTTTAGTCATTTTTTTAGGGACGTGGTAGGTGATAGATTTTACAAAATAGGTTAAATGTCATCATTTTTCGACAAAAATCTATTTTTGTACTCCATTCACACACACGTACAGTTACTAGACGGTTTGTTCAAGTCATTGGTTGCAGATGAATATGTCTTATTGAACTGGAGGATATTATGGATACGCAAGTGAAAAGAAGAGTTGACGAAGAGTGGGTTTATTTGATTCAAGAAGCGAAAAAAATTGGACTAGGCATCGAGGAAATACAAGCTTTTTTAACATCCAACGGTGATCAGAAGATGATAAACAAACCGTAATCAACGCCGTTATCCTTTGTCTTTCAGATTGCTTTGGCTAAAGTTCTAACCTGTCAATTGACCTTTTAAACATCCTTTCATGACGATACGCTACAATAATTGAACACCTCATCATACCAATCCCTTCCACTCAATGGGGTTCTGTCTTTCTATTTTTAGGAGGACAGTCCGTTCCCTGTTCTTTATATGACCCCTTTTTAGCTGTCATTCATGAAAATTGCCCATTTTCGTTATAAAACCAAGCTCCCCACCCATATATTAAGCATAAGACACAAGAAAGAAGAAAGGTGGGTGGCGCGTGAGTTCAGATTCCCTATCTTATTATCATCAAAAGAAGGATCAATATTATCACGGTGTGAACCCTGTGATTGTCCATCGTATTCGCAAGGAATGGACGTCTATCTTGGATATCGGATGCGGCACAGGTCAGCTTGGGAAAGTCTTAAAACAACAAGACCGTACCATATATGGAATTGAATCTTTTGAAGATGCGGCAAAGCAGGCTGAGAAAGCGCTGAATCATGTTTTATGCGGCAATATTGAACAGATGGCGCTGCCTTATCAGCATGAACAATTTGACTGCATCATTTTCGGAGATGTTCTTGAACATTTATTGGACCCTTGGGCCGTTTTAAAAAAGGTCAAACCTTTTCTGAAAAAGGAAGGGGTCATCTTGTCTTCCATTCCGAATATTGGTCATATTTCAACGGTTTTAGAATTACTGGCTGGGAGATTCTCTTATACAGATGCAGGATTAATGGATCAAACACATTTACGCTTCTTTACCCTTCACGAAATTCATGCCCTCTTTCAGTCAGCCGGGTTTCATGTTCGTGAGCTTGAAACCATTCGTGTACAACACCCTTCCTATACGGGCGTCATGAATGATCTACATGAATTACTCGTAAAACATGGCATCCGTTTTGATTTTAACGAGGCAGCGACAGCCTATCAATACGTGGTTGAGGCGGTTCAACTCAATGAGTAGCCCCACCATCTTATTTGTTTTATGTGTAAATGATGAGTCGATGTTTCAAGCTTGCTTCCGGCAGCTCGCTTCACTTCCTGCTCCGCACGGGTATCATGTAGAGGTTTTGCCCATTAGACATGCATCAAGTATGGCCTCTGCATACAATGAAGCTCTCGCTCATCCTGCACAGTTTAAAATTTATCTTCATCAAGATACACTCATCGTCAAACAGCATATGCTTCTCGAGCTGATTCCACTTTTCTTGCAAAATCCGTCACTTGGCATGCTTGGGGTAATAGGTGCAGAAAGTGTGCCAGACAATGGAATCTGGTGGGAGAGCCATGATTGCAGAGGGAAAGTCATTGAATATCGGCACGACACCTATCAGCTACTGACGTTTGAATCTGGTCATCCACAGACAGAGCCCCAAGGTTATATCAAAGCTTCTGCTATTGACGGTCTTTTTATGGCAACACAATATGATATCAAGTGGCGTGAGGACCTCTTAGACGGGTTTCATTTTTATGATGTGTCACAGTCTTTTGAATTCGCTCAGCAAGGATATGAGATCGGTATTGCAAGGCAAGAAGAGCCCTGGTGTATTCACAAATGCGGAGATCATTTTGATGCAGAAGCATATGAAAAAGCAAGACAAACATTTCTTGCAAATTATCGATAGAAAGCACCCTTTTCGGGTGCCCAGAATGTAGAGAAACTCATGTTTTTCTACATTCTTTTTTATTTTCCACGTCATGATGTTAGGTGAGAATGAATGAAAAGGCCTTCCACACATGTCTTGAAATGGCCTTTTGATGCTTTTGAGATCTTGTACAGCTTTCAAGAAAAGGACAAGGAGAACATGCTTTCGGATCTGATTTGTAGAACCAATTACCTTTTCGATCCGTTATTGTATATGCTTTTCTCTATTATAAAATGGAGAGATGTAAGTTTTAATGGGGACAATTAGGCTGTCGAGATTTTCTCGACAGCCTGACAGACCCTAAAGAACTGTTTGATTCATCAAGTAGATAATCTAGAATCACGGGTTCCAAAACGAACATCAGGATTTTCACTAGAACGGGTTCCGTTCCTCACAGCAAAATCGTTATCTTGTTGAGATAAAGTTATAAGAGGAAAATCCTCAGTAGTAACGCTACTGCCTGTAACATTTCTTACAGTCAGATCAGTGGATTCTGGAGAAGTAGCATTTCTTGAATTCACATCAAAATCGACAGATGATAATGAGATCACACCTAGCAATGCCGAAGCACTCAAAAAACCAGTAAGAACCGTTTTAAAATTCATATGAACAGTCGCCCCTTTGGATTTGTTTTCGGGCGTACATCACTTTTTCATACATTTTTACAGATTCATCCATACGCCCATTCTCATTATAGTACCGAGCCGCTTCGAGCGCTAGGTCTTCCATGTATGGATAACCCCTCTCATTCTCTAATTTTTCCAATGAGCTCAAGACTTCACTTAGGTTTGCTGTTTTTAAAAATAAAATGTCCAATACCATCAGTAACGATAAAAATAGATCATTTTTTCTATTCTTCGCTTCTTCCAAGCCTCTTTTGAAAAATCTTTCACCCTCAATAAATTCCTTTTGACTCAAATGAAATAACGATAATTCATAATAAACCAAAAGCAACTCTGTAGCATTAATAGGCTCTCCTTCTAGAATCACCTGATTAAAATAAGCTAATGCCCTATTAAAATCACCTACTCCTTTATAACAACACCCAATATTAAATAATGACTTCACAATCATTGGCTTATTAGACATTGCCTTAGATTTTTCTAAAGCTGACAATAAATGAGGAAGCGCCTTTTCTCTGCATTCAAAATCAATGAAATTACCTGCCATAACAGTTAGACAATTAATTTCTCGAATCATATAAAGAGAATTGCTCTTATGTGCCTTATAAGTATCATAAGAAAGACCAACGTAATACATAGACACGTGTGTCTGTTTCATGTGATAAAACACTTCTGATAATTTATAATAAAATTCCGCTCTCTCTAACTCATCCCCTACTTGCTCTAGGCGCTTTTCCGCGCGCTTATAGAACACAATAGCTCTAATAAACTCTCCTTTTTTGAATTCATACATCCCTTGAAAAAAATTAAAATAGTATTCAAGGATGGCTGACATCTTCTTTCCTTGTCCTTCTACAGCTTTCAAGTAATCCGATTTTTCAAGTGGTTCTTTAGAAGGCTGCACATAGTCTGTCATCAATTGATGACGGAACTCCATCAACTGAAAATAAAGAACCGCCTGTTCATCTTCTTCCATGACATCGATTTCTTTTCTAACCTCTTCTCTTAGCTTCTGAGCCTCTTTAACATTGAATCTTTTTATTTGCTTATACCATTCATTTATCTTGATCGCTACAACTGGAGACGGTATAGAAGCCATTTACAATCCCCCTAGAAAACCAATTTTTAATAAATGTTAGCATAACAACTCCTAATAAAACCCTATTTATCCATTGATTTGTAAAATTTTCGGCATAGCGCAAGCACTTTTTAAGCAAATAGGGCACAAGACATATCGGTTTTTATACTTAATCGCAGTGGTGTTTTTGAAATAGGCGCCATGTATTTTAAGTAACAAAAAACAGGCTCTTCAGCCTGTTCTTTATTATCCAGTAATGACCATATTGATGAATGGGACACTTAATAAAAAAAAAACAACAGCAAAAATAACTTTATACATCATCAATACTGATATTACCGTCATCATACATTCGCCTCCCATATAAAAGAACCTAAATTGCGGTCACCGCAACCCAAAAAGAAATTTTCCAATTAATTCCCAAATTCAAACCGATCAATGATAGGATGAAAACATGTCAAAAAAGGAGGGAGTACTATGAATTATTATGCTGTTGTATTTTTTTACGCCGCCACTTAATAAAAGCCACTGAAAACACAAGAAGTAAAATCGCAATAAGCTTGAAAATAAAGCGAGTGAAGAAAGTAGCATCTTCGAACTCCGTTGCAAAGATACAAGCCCCTATGATTATCCCGATCATGCCTACTACCCAATTCCAAAACACATCAATCACTCCTCAATTAACTTTTTTTAAAAGAAAAGCATTTTTTATCCATATATTTATTATTGCACAAAAAACAAGGGGGAAATATCCAAAATGAAAAAGTTCATAATCGGGCTTTTAGGCATGACGCTATTTTTAACAGTTCCATTACAAACCGTAGCCGCAGTAACCCTAGAACCTCAAGGAATTAAAGAATCTTATCAAACTGAAATTGAAGGCAAACTACATACTTTCAATTCTGTAGTTAAAGGCAGCACTCAAACAATAACGATTGATAATGGTGAACAAATAGATACCGTCTCTTTTGATCGGGCAACAGAAGAACTTCGTATCAACAATGAACTAGTAGACATTAAAGAATTTAAAGAAGCTGGACCAGAATTATTAAGTGAAGACGGCGAATTTAACACAAAATCAAACAAAGATTATCAATGGAGACTTGTAAAAACCTATAAAAACAAATTCAACGTTACTCTTGCTATTGTCGTTCTTGTGACAACAACAATTTTGGCATTACCGACAGGGACCGGTGCTGTAGCTGGCGCAGTCTTGACACTAAAAGTAATAGCCATACTCGCTACAACAGTAACTACAGCTTCAGGATCAACCGGTCAAAAAGTCTTTCATTACACATTCAAAACATACTACAGCCCGAAAAATGGATACTGGAACAACAAATTTGTCTTATCTGTCTACAAAGATTCCAAGCGTAAAAAGCATGTTAAAACAGTTTCACATACGACACGTCTTGGGAAAAAATATTAAAAGAGAAGCAGGCTCCATCAGCCTGCTTCTCTACATGTTTATGTAATGTAATTCTTGATATTAATATGCCAACGCATTATGACCTCAAATGTTTCATTTGCTAAATCGAATCTACAGACCATGTGACAATGGATATCATAGAGTTTTTTTCTTTGATCTTATATTTGATTTCCAGCTTCTTGTGTTTATTTTCATTTTCCCAATATATATATCCACAATTGATCAGGCTAAACACCCTTTTCGGGTGCCTTTTTTATGATATACTGTCATAAACAACCAGATCGTCTCATATGCATTGGAGTACCTTGTCCCTAATTCGTACAAAGGAGGAAACAATGGCAGACAAAAACGTTCATTATAAGAAGGTTGCCGCTTCAAAGGATTTTCGAAAACTTCTTGAGGAAAAACGCAGATTTATCGTACCGATGACGATTTTCTTTTTTCTCTTTTACTTTTCACTTCCGGTTGCTACATCCTACTTCACCTTTTTGAACACGCCAGCAATTGGAGCGATCACGTGGGCTTGGTTATTTGCCCTCACGCAATTTGTGATGACATGGGTTTTATGTGGGCTTTATGCAAAAAAAGCAGCTCAGTTCGACAAATATGTAAGCGCTTTAAAAACTGAATCTAGAGGTGATGACGAATGAGTATGACCGCTTTTATTTTATTCATAGCGATCGTAGGGCTCACATTGGTCATCACGTATTTTGCTGCGAAAAAAACAAGCAATGCGAGTGATTTTTACACCGCAGGCGGCGGTCTGACTGGGTTTCAGAACGGTCTTGCCATTGCCGGGGACTATATGTCTGCTGCTTCATTTTTAGGGATCGCCGGCATGATCGCCTTAAATGGATTTGACGGCTTTTTCTATAGTATTGGTTTTCTTGTAGCGTATCTTGTCGTCCTTTATGTCGTGGCTGAACCGCTTCGAAATCTAGGAAAATATACGATGGCTGATATGATTGCTGCACGATTCAAACGCCCTGCTATTCGAGGCGTGGCTGCTTTTAACACCATCACGGTTTCCACTTTTTATATGATTGCACAGCTTGTTGGGGCAGGTGCATTAATCAAACTGCTTCTTGGCATTGATTACTGGATTGCGGTGCTGATCGTAGGTGTCTTGATGACCATTTATGTCGTGTTTGGCGGCATGATCGCAACCAGCTGGGTACAGATCACGAAAGCTGTGCTTCTCATGCTGGGCACGCTGATTATTTCGCTGCTTGTGTTTGCCAAGTTTGATTTTAGCCTGCTGAAGATGTTTGAGCAGATGAAAACAGCGACCCCGCTTGGTGGGGCATTTCTTCACCCGGGAAATAAATATGATGTGCCTTTAGAGACCCTGTCTCTGAACCTTGCCCTTGTGCTAGGAACAGCAGGTTTGCCGCATATTTTGATCCGTTTTTATACGGTAAAGGATGCCATTTCTGCGCGTAAATCTGTTCTATCTGCTACGTGGATCATCGGGATTTTTTATTTAATGACGGTTTTCCTCGGCTTCGGTGCCGCTGCTTTTGTCGGAACAGATGCAATTACGGCAGCCGATGCAGCAGGAAACATGGCAGCGCCACTGCTTGCACAGGCACTGGGGGGAGATTTATTATTTGCCTTTGTTTCCGCTATTGCCTTTGCGACTATACTGGCAGTGGTCACCGGTCTCGTTTTATCCGCCGCGTCTGCCTTTGCTCATGACTTTTATAGCCAGATTATCCGCAAAGGAAAAGCGAGTGAACGTGAACAGGTGAAGGCGGCACGCTTTGCTTCTATCGGCGTGGCCATCCTTTCCATCATTCTTGCATTATTTGCGCAATCTTTAAACGTCGCTTTTCTTGTATCACTTGCCTTCGCAGTGGCAGCAAGTGCGAATTTACCGTTGATTATCTTCACTGTCTTTTGGAAACGATTTAACTCAACAGGTGCTATCGCAGGAAGCTTAACAGGCCTTCTGAGCGCACTCCTGATCGTGTCACTCAGCCCAAGCGTCTGGGACCCATCAGGGGCAGCCATTTTCACAGGAGAACCGCTTATCCCACTATCGAACCCTGGGATTATCTCGATCCCGCTCGGATTCCTTGCGGCTTACTTAGGCACCATTTTCTCCTCTGAAAAAGCAGATGAAGACACCTTTACAGAAATTCAGGTAAAAGCACACACAGGTATGCATATGGATACAGATTGATGAGAAAAAGCCGGCTGCTCTGCCGGCTTTTTCAGTGCTTGCTATTTCAAAACTGTACTCAATATGGGATAAATTGGCCTTTTAATCTCTCTTTATATCTTTCTAACTTGTCAAATTTCCTCAACGTGATCAACGAACAGCATGTGATGACGATCAGCAGAATTTCATGAACTTCTCCTCTGTTATCAATGATTCTTTTCAACCCTATTACCCCCATAGACTTCTCTTGTTATTCCTATGTTATCATTTTAAACACATACTGGAAATTCACCCCACAAGGAAGAAGTGAAACATATTCATAAATTGTACTCAGCAAAATTATTATTTGAATCTAGCTCCTCACCAAAGGTGAGACCGGATAAAATCTTTGAGGAACGAATCATTTTAGTGAGAGCAAAAAACAATCGAAAAGTGAAACAAATCGTCAAAGACCATTTTCCAGATGAGACATTTGAAAATGGAGATCATGGACAAACAACCACAAAACTAGCAGCCGTACTAGATATCTTTGAGCTAGTTGAAAACTTAGACGAAAGTCCCCTACATTTAAGCGAAGTGTACAGCCGATATCTTCTTTTTGATCAAGAAACATCTGCTAAAGAAGCGATTGACGCTTATTCGTTAGACAAATAAAAAAAGCCGGCTGCTCTGCCGGCTTCTTAATATCGCTGGAATAACTCTGGGTTTTTCGGGACGTTTTCTAAATAAACGATCTTTCCTTGATCATCCAGCTCCGCAATATCAATGCCTTCTGCTGTATATACACGACCGTCTGTTAACTTTCCGCAAACAGCCCAGTTTGTTTCATACTTCCCATCTTCACGTTTCACCCAGCCATCCCACATATGCTTAATGTCTTCATGTACGTGGAAAAATGTGTTCAAAAACTGTGTGAACGCTTGGATGCCAGGCTTTTCAGCACCATTTAAGACAATCATGACATCATCTGAAAACAATGCCAACAATTCATTCATTTGCTCTTGCCCTTTTCCCGCTTCATCATATCGACGAAAATACGTATCGAGCACTTCCATGATTCATTCTCCTTTATTTACCTGTCATTTCGAAAACAATCGAACAATTAGATTGTACACAATTGTATCTCTACTGTCTATTTTTCACGTAGATAAGAAAAGATATGGATGAGTTAATCCATGTCTCAGATTGTTGACAAAGGGCTAAAATGAACTTTATTTTAGCCCTTTGTCTTCTTTTCAGCGTGATAGAAAACCTTTGAAGTCTAGGAAGGACAGCTACTTTCACGGAGCGAATTTGACATTCGTGAGTACCAGCGCGCAGGACTGACACCGAATGCGAGGGTTTGTCTACACGCTGAGACATGGATGAGTCAATCCATGTCTTTTACAGATGAAAGAGCTGCTTTCTCTGACTCGACAAGAGATGTTAGTTCTTCCGCAGCTTTTTTCGGATCAGCGCTTTGGCTAATGGCGCTGATGATGCTAATGCCATCGGCTCCTGCTTGGATGACTGGTGCAGCATTTTCATACGTGATCCCGCCGATGCCCACAATAGGAATGTGAAGACCGTGTTGACGTACTTCGTTGATTAAAGAAACACCCTGGACACTGCGTGTATCCTTTTTTGTTTCTGTAGGATAGACTGGACCCATCCCAACGTAGTCTGCCCCGTCCTTCATCGCTTGCCTTACTTCATCTAGATTGTGCGTGGACACGCCTAATATTTTATTCCCGATTCTTTGCCGTACATCTTGTGCAAGTGTATCTTCCTGGCCAACATGTACGCCATCTGCATCAAGATCGATTGCAAGCTGTACATCATCATTTACGATAAAGGGGATATTCGCTTCTTGGCAAAGTGCTTGAATCTGCTGAGCGATTTTTTTCTTTTCTTCACCTTGCAGAGCACCTTCACCCTTTTCACGAAACTGAAACATCGTGATCCCGCCTTGAATGGCCTCTTTCACCACATCAAGCGGATGCCGGCTTGTATTCGCTGTTCCCATAATAAAATAAACCGATAATTGCTGTTTGATTAGCTGCTGATCAACCTTCGTCATGCAAAACTCCCCCTATTTTTCCTAACGTGATCACATCTTGACCATTTGTATTGGACAGCGCGTTTAACAATTCGATCTGAAAGGTCCCTGGCCCTTTCTCATCTGTCTGCTGAGCTGCCTTTTCTGCAGCGACACCATAAAACAGCAGAGCTGATGCCGATGCATGAACTGGACGTTCCCCTGTTGCACAAAATGCCCCTATGACAGAGGTGAGTAAACAGCCGGTCCCTGTCACCTTGGTTAACCATTCGTGTCCATTATGAATAGACAGAACCTCATCTCCATCTGACACGACATCCACTTTCCCTGTAATCGCCACAACGGTTTGAAGTGCTTTTGCCGCCTTCTTTGCTAAAGACGATACATCTCCATTTGCCCCTTTTGCATCAACGCCTTTTGACTGCCAGCCCTCCACTCCAATTAAATGAGCCATTTCAGCAGCATTCCCTCTGACAACAGTGATGTCCACTTGCTGTAACAGCTGTTTCGCCGCACTCGTCCGAAACGTTGTCGCGCCAACACCAACAGGATCTAATAGAACTGGTACACCTTTTTCATTGGCCGCTTGTCCAGCAATGATCATTGCCTCCACTGTATCCTTTTTTAGTGTGCCGATATTCAGCACAAGTGCATCCGCTAATTGCGCCATTTCTGCCACTTCTTCTTTGGCGTTTGCCATGACTGGAGAAGCACCTAAAGCAAGCAGTCCATTCGCTGTAAAGTTCGTCACAACTTGGTTGGTGATATTATGGACAAGCGGATTTTCCGCTCGAACCTTTTCCAAAAGATGAGACACGCAGCTTAATTTCATCTGTATCGTCCTCCCTTTTATTCTGCATCCCACACATAGGATTTTGTATGCTTTAACCATTCTCTTGCAGCAAAGGACAAGTAGCGGTCCTTTCGCCAAATGACACCCAAATGCCACGGAATAGACGGATTTAAGGAAATGATCCTCACCTTATCAGGATCTAGATCACGGCAAATCCGTTCAGGCAGAAGCCCGATTCCAAGGTTCTCAGCAACCATTTCACTGATGAAATCCCATTGTGACGTTTCATAAATAACGTTTGGCCTGAATCCCGCATTCATACATTCATTTAAGATTCGGCTGTGCAGAACGAAATCTTCTCGAAAGAAAATAAAAGACTCTTCCTTTAAATCAGCCAAATGAACCTCATCACGTCCTGCCATCGGATGTGATGGATGGGTGACAAGCTTCATATTCTCTTTAATGATGGTGTATGTATGAAAAATTTTATCATTTGCAGGCAGAACAATAACACCAATATCTAATGATCCATCCTCTACCCCTTCCTCTACTTTAATGGAGCCGTGCTCCACCAATTGAAAGGTGACATCTGGATACTGCTGGCGGAATTCCCCCATCACATTTGGGAAAAAGCTTGATCCAATCATGGGCGGCAGTCCTATTCGGATATGTCCTTTTTTCACATTCATTAAATCATTTAATTCACTCGTTAAATTCTGAAAGGATTGTGTGATTTCACTCGCCTGTGTATACATGGTTTGTCCAGCATCTGTCATTTCAACCTGTCTGCCATTACGGTAAAACAACTGCACACCTAGCTCATCCTCTAGGTTTTTGACCATCTTGGAAATGGTCGGCTGTGACACATAGAGCGATTGCGATGCTTTCGTAAAACTCTTTAACCGTGCCACTTCTAAGAAATATGTTAAATGTCTGATGTCCACATGGTTCACCCTTTCTATAGACAAAAGGAATAATAACTATTCGATATATGTATTTTACCTATAATAGAACGTGCTGTACACTTTAAAGTAAGCTCACCGATTAGAACGTTGTGTTGTTTTTGTGAAACAGTGAACAATTTATATAGAAAAAGGAGTGAACAGAAAGTGCAATTGCTCAAAACGTCGCTGATTGCTACCCTTCAGATTATGGCTTTATTTGCTTTTGCGAAATTGATGAATGTGCTGGCGGCCTTTTTGCATTTAAGAATTCCGGGCACGATCTTAGGCATTCTTGTCATTTTCTTATTACTTCATTTTAACATCATTAAATTAAAATGGATTGAACTTGGCGCCGTATGGCTGCTCGGAGAACTGCTGCTCTTCTTTATCCCTTCAGCAGTAGGTGTGATTGATTACGGAACATTACTTTCTCAATCTGGCACAAGTATTGTCCTTGTGGTTTTACTTAGTACCTTTGTGGTCATGCTCTCGACTGGCATGATGACGCAGATGATTGCGAAAAGAAAGGAGCGAAAAAAGCTATGTTAGTTGGTGGACTATTTTTGATCTTAACCATTCTGATCTATCTCGGATCAAAAGCGGTTTATAAACGTCATCCGAAAGTCTATGTCTCCCCTTTACTTGTAACACCGGTTGTTCTTGTGGTCTTGCTGTTAATCGTGAACATTCCTTACGATGCTTACAATCAAGGCGGAAAATGGCTGACAAATATGCTTCAACCTGCGACTGTGGCATTTGCCATTCCTTTATATAAGTATTTTCATATTTTGAAGAAGCATGCAGTAGAAATTATTTTGAATGTGGCTTGCGGTTCTATCGTTGCGATTTTATCAACAGCGTTTATCGCTAAATTGTTTCATTTGGACACGAGTCTGATCGAGAGCCTCGTCCCAAGGTCCGTCACAACACCCGTTGCGATGAGTGTGTCTGAAATGATTGGCGGGATGCCGTCCGTTACGGCTGTATTCGTCATTTTAACAGCATTATTTGGCTCAATCATTGGACCATTGGTTATCCGTTATTTCCGTATTGATAATGACATTGCAATGGGCGTTCTGCTTGGTACAGGAGCACATGGTGCAGGCACATCGAAGGCCTTTGAACTGAGCTCGGTCTCAGGCACGATCTCAAGTGTGTCCATGATCATTTCGGCCATTATTACATTATGTGCAGCGCCTATCCTGATGTCGTTTGCCCTATAGAAAAAGCCATTTCCCTCTATCGGAAAATGGCTTTTTCTTATGCTTGGATGAAGACAACCTTTAAATAGTTCCCCTCAGGATAATTTTTCGTTGTACGGAAGTCCTCAGGAAGTGTATATTCCTCAAGAATACGATACGTTTTCCCAGATTCTTTAAAGGCCTGTGCAATAAATCCTTTAAACTTTTTCATCCCAAATGCACTGCTATTGGTTGACGCCACAATGACGCCGTTCTCAGCTGTGATCTGGATGGCTTCTTTTAATAGTTTCTTATAATCCTTCGCTGCACTGAATGTGTGTTTCTTCGTTCGTGCAAAGGATGGTGGGTCCAAGATCACAACATCATAGCTCCAGCCTTTTTTCGCCGCAAACGGGAAATATTTAAAGACATCCATGACTTTGATATCCTGCCCGTCTACATCAATGCCATTCACTTCAAACTGCTCAGATGTTTTTTTCAAACTGCGGTTTGCAACATCTACACTTGTCGTACGGCTTGCCCCGCCAAGCGCTGCTGCTACAGAGAAAGCGCCGGTATAAGAGAATGTATTAAGGACGGTCTTTCCTTTTGCATAGCGATCTCGAATTGCTTTTCGCACATGACGCTGATCAAGGAAAATACCTGTCATCGCACCATCATTTAGATAAACCGCCACGTTCATCCCATTTTCTTTGACGATAAGAGGAAATTCACCTTTCTCCCCTTTTACAAAATCGTCATCTTCGATATATTGTCCAGACGTATCAAATCGTTTCTTTTCATAAATGCCTTTATAGTCAGGGTACACCTGCTCAATCGCAGCCAATACATCTTCTTTTAATGTATAAACACCTTCGCTATACCATTGGATGAGATAGAATCCATCATAATAATCAATCGTGATTCCACCAATTCCATCCCCTTCTCCATTGAACACACGGAAAGCCGTCGTCTGTGCATCACGAAATAGATGCGTTCTGCTTTTGGATGCCTGTTCAAGTTTAGAAACAAAAAAGGGCTGATCTATATTTTCGTTAGCGTCAAAGGAAAGCACCCAACCGATGCCTTTATTTTGCACACCATAATATCCTTTCCCTAAAAAAGAGCCTCTTTCATCTACCCATTCAATGAGTTCGCCTTCCTGTACACCGTTCACACGCGACACAGCATCTTTTGAAATAAGCGGATATCCCTTTTTCACTTGTTCTGCAAATGTTTGTTTTAATGAGATTTTTTTCATTTGTGTCATCCTTATCCTAAATTGACTCTCTCTATCCTACCATATGAATGTATACGTTACTTCTATTATGATAAGATGAGGAGAAAAATATCAACTCGACATAGAGGAGGCTCTTTTTTGACAACATTACGCTTAGATCATACAGGGATTATGGTGACAAATATTGATCAGTCCATTGATTTTTATGAAAAAGTGGTGGGCATGAAATTAAAGGATCGCATCACTCATACAAACGGAGTCATTGAACTTGCCTTTCTTGGCTTTAAAGACGAAGCAGAAACGGAAATCGAACTCATTCAAGGGTATAGCAGTGACCTTCCATCTGAAGGAAAGGTCCACCATCTCGCCTTCACAACAGATAATATCCACGCGGAATTCAACCGTATTCAAAAGCTGCAAATTGAGCTAATAGATGAAGAAATCACAACATTGCCCAATGGCTATTGCTACTTCTTTTTCCGAGGGCCAGACCAAGAGTGGATTGAGTTCTTCCAACGATAATATTTCCTAGGAAATGCATGCGAATCGGTATATTCATTCTCGTCACAAAAGAAAAAGAGTAAGAGCATACCTGCTCTTACTCTTTTTTTATAGCACCTTACTAAGAAACAATTTGGTACGCTCGTGCTGCGGGTTTCCAAAGAGTGCTTCTGGTTTGTCTTCTTCGACGATATATCCGCCATCCATAAAGATCACACGGTCTCCCACTTCTCTTGCAAAACCCATTTCATGTGTGACGACAATCATCGTCATTCCTTCGACTGCTAATTGTTTCATAACAGCTAATACATCCCCAACGACCTCAGGGTCAAGAGCAGATGTCGGCTCATCGAATAAGAGCACTTTCGGGTCCATCGCCAAGGCTCTTGCAATGGCAACACGCTGTTTTTGTCCACCAGATAATTGGTTAGGGTAACTTTTGGCCTTGTCTTTCAAGCCGACCTTTTCAAGCAAGTCTAATGCTTTATCGACTGCCGCTTTCTTCTCCATCCCTTTTACTTTCACCGGTGCGATCGTGATATTTTCTAACACGGTTTTATGAGGAAATAAATTAAAGTGCTGAAACACCATACCAACTTCTTGTCGTACTTTATTGATATTCACTTTTGGGTCTGTAATCGTATGTCCGTGGACAACAACTTCCCCAGCCGTAATATCCTCTAATTTATTGAGACATCTGAGAAATGTGCTTTTCCCTGATCCTGAAGGACCAATGACACATACAACCTCTTTTTCCTCGATGACTGCATTAATATCCTTTAAGACTTCGTTATCACCAAAGGATTTCTTCAAGTTTTTCACCGTAATCATACTCATTTCACATCAAATCTCCTTTCTGCGTAGCTAGCCAGTAGAGAAAGTAAATAAATGATCACGAAATAAATGACACCGACAATGAGCCAGACATTCAAAGGATCAAAGGTAGCCGATGCTTGAACTTGTCCCCGCTGCATGATATCAGCAATACCGATAATCGATAAAAGAGAGGTGTCCTTCAAACTGATGATGGCTTGGTTCGTAATGGCTGGAAGCATACGGCGAAATGCCTGTGGAAGGACGATAAAGCGCATGTTTTGTCCACCTGTGAATCCTAAAGAGCGTGCGGCTTCAGTTTGTCCTTTATCGATGGACTGAATCCCTGCACGAATAATTTCTGAGAAATAAGCTCCTGCGTTAATCGCTACTGTAATAATCCCTGCCGGCACTCGGTCAAGTGAAATGAATTCAAGTGTATTAAGCCCAAAATAAATGAAGAATAGCTGTACGATAAATGGCGTACCTCGAATGGCATTGACAAAAACGAGTGAAATAAAGTTCAAGATTTTAAATGGTGATAGGCGGAATAGTGCCACAATCAACCCGATGATAAAACCTAAAATGATAGCAACAACAAAGATATATAATGTGGTTTGCAAACCATCCATTAAATACGGAAATGCATTAACAATCGTATCCATGTTTCTCCCTCCCTAATTCACATACGGTTGACACATAAAGAAAGCGCGCTCTGAGCGCGCCTCGCTTGTGTTATGACTTCAAATATTTCTCAATAATTTTGTCATATTCACCGTTTTTCTTTAGGTTTTCCAGCCCTTTATTGATTTTCTTCAATAAGTCCTGGTTTTTACCCTTCATCACTGAGATCCCGTATTGGTCTCCATTCAAGCGATCTCCAACTGTTTTCAATTTCAAGTCTTGCTGTGCGATCGCATACGTAATGACAGGATAATCCTCAATTAAAGCATCTGCATTTCCATTAGATACTTCTTGGAACATAGATGGACTGTCATTGAATTGAACTACTTCATACCCATATTTGTCTGCGTTATCTGTTGCAAATTTTGCACCTGTTGTCCCATTTTTAACAGCTAGCTTTTTCCCCTTTAAATCATCAATCGATTTGATGCTGCTGTCCTTTTTCACAACAACTGTCAGACCAGCGTCGAAGTATGGATCTGAGAAATCCACTTTCTTTTTACGCTCATCTGTAATACTCATACCACCCATTCCAACATCAAGCTGACCTGCTTGCATCGCTGGAATGATCCCTGAGAAATCCATTGCTTCAAGTTTCACTTTGAAGTCTTGGTCTTTCGCAATGGCGTTAATTAAATCAACGTCTATTCCCACCGTTTTTCCGCCCTTTTCAAATTCAAATGGCGGATATGTTACATCTATCCCGATTTTATATGTGCCTTTGCCTTCTCCCGAACCGCTGTCTGATTTTGAACCACAGGCTGCCATGACGAGCACAACAATTAGTCCCATGATCAGTAACATCGATTTCTTCATAAAACACGACCCCCAATTGTCAGTTTTGTCTAAATATTCGCAACAACAATCTTACTATACCACGCTAAAGCTATACTGTGTGATATTTTTTATCAATACCAAAGATCCATACAATTCTAGATCGATAGTCTCTTTAAATTTTACTTTTTTGCGAATAACTCATTTTATTCTGAAAGAAGCATGTTTCACAATATTCATGTGATATAATCTCACAAAAAACCGAGAACACTCCTTTATAAATAACACTTCTTTCTCACCTATGAAAAAACCCTCTTTCACTGTCTCTCTTCCTCTATTGATATCCTGATATATTTTTTCCAACATCCTCTTTTTACCTAAAAAAATGTAAGCGTATACAATTTGATCGCTACTCCCTATTTTTTTCACTACTGGTTGAATTTACATCAAAAAACATGTTTTACAAATTGAGATAGACCGCTTAAAATATAAGAAGATACTTAATATGGAAAGATGATTCAGACAAATAAGAATCCGCAGAAATGAATAGGTGAAGAAAGGAGGATACCAATTGGCAGAAACAGGTGTTTTGTCATCCGTTGATGTAGCAAATATGCTAAATGACTGGTATGTCTTGATGAAAAAAAGAGACATACAAGAAGCCATACAGCTAAAAGAAGAGATTCTTCAAGCATTTGATCGAATGGAAGAGAATCAAGACGTCTTACTCTACTATCAACTTTTAGAATACCGTTTCAAAGATTTAGTCGAAGATACAGCTTCGTTAGATCACAGTCTTTTTGTGGATGAAAATGCGATTCGTACAGATGATATGCTCAGCTACTATTTCTATTTCTTTAAAGGCATGTATGAAATGCGCAGAGGGAATCAAGATACAGCATTTCACCATTTGAAATTGGCAGAGGATAAATTAGATCTCGTACATGATGACATTGAAAAAGCAGAATTCCATTATAAAACAGGCTGTCTATACTATAATATAAGATCCACACTTCTCTCCATCCACCACTTAAAAAAGGCTTCGTCTATTTACGACGCAGATCCATGTTATGTGAAAAAATCAATCAGCTGTCAAATGATGCTTGCTCTGAATTATGCGGATCAATCGAAATATGATGAGGCAGAAACTTTGTTTCAACAGGTGATTTACTCACTAGAACAGATGGAGGATCCGGATTTACTTGGCCACGCGTATTGCAATGCAGCTTTTATTAAAAGTCTAAGAAATGAATACAGTGAAGCTGTGCCGCTCCTAGAAAAAGCTTTATTGATTGAGTCATTCGAAACTTCTTCCCCAGGCGGCTATTTACTGGCCTTGTATGCCTACACGAAAGCACTGTTTAAGCTGAAAAAGCCTGGTTTGTTCCACTATTATGTACAGCTTTCACTTCAAAAAGCAGAAAATTTAAAACAACGAAACATTTCACTTAAATTATCCATTTTAGAAACATTGATGCTCCAGCCAAACAACATGATTGAGCAGATCATTTCTTATTGTGATCAATTAGAATCTATGAATTTCCTTGTTGATCTTGAGGCTATCTGTCAGGATGTAGCCGCCTACTTAACTGAAAATGGTCTTCCGAAAGAAGCAATGTATTTTCAGAACAAGGCATTGTCATTCAAAACTTGTTAAGAAGATGGAGTGATGTATGATGAAAAAATGGCTGATCTCAAGCGCGATTTTTGCGCTCTTGTTCACAGGTGTTTGGATTGGTACTTCTACACAAAAAGGCAGCCCGTCTGCACAATCGCAAGATGACGGTACGATCATTCAAAAGAGAGATCGAGGCACCAACCCTTAATAAGACTGAAAAGAGTAGCTGTCCTTCAAAACAGCTACTCTTTTTATTGGTTAATCAATTTCTCGTTTGATATTTTGCATTTTTTCATCTAAGTAGTGAGCGATATCTGCCGCTTCCTTTAGTTCATCGGTGAGCTGATGAGGAACATCGTTTTGCAGCTTATAATAGATTTTATGTTCGAGACTCGCCCAGAAATCCATCGCAATGGTCCGCACCTGAATTTCAACCTTCACATGCTCCACACGATTCGTTAAGTAAACAGGAATCTCAACAATTAAATGAAGACTTCGATAGCCATTTGGTTTCGGATGCTGAATGTAATCCTTCACTTCAAGGATCTTTAAATCCTCTCTTTGCCTCAGAACATCAATAATGTTATAGATATCTTGAATAAACGAGCAGATGATGCGGACACCAGCGATATCATGTATGTACTCCTTGGCACATTGTGTGGTGATGTCACATCCTTTTCTCGCTAGTTTATTCACGATGCTTTCAAAGGATTTGATCCGTGATTTTGTATGCTCTATTGGGTTGTGTCCATGGATTAAATTATATTCCTGACTAATAATCGAAAACTTTGTATCCATTTCATCTAATGCAAATTTATATACTAATAATTCATTTTTCCAGTCTTCCATGACACTTTTCAAATCTTCTACATGAGTTGCTGACATATTCATTTCTTTTTGTCATCTCCTTTTGGCAAACAGCTGTTACACTGCTTTCCGTTTACTAGACGGAGAGAGAACGCAAATGGTTTTAAAAAAGTACATCTTAGCCCCGTTGTTTGTAATAAGTTAGCGCGAGTGCCAGTGCAAGTACAGATCCTTTCACGATATCCATTGCATAATACGGGACAGACATCATCACAAGTCCATTTTGCAAAATACCGATGAGCACCGCACCAATAAACGTACCGAATGCGTTTGGTTTACCTGCTCCCATGACTGAAAACCCGATAAAAGCAGCAGCTACCCCATCCATTAAATATGGCGTTCCTGCGTTAATTTCTGCTGTCATCACCCTTGATGCCAGCACGATACCACCGATCGCCGCAAATAAGGCAGACAACAGATATGCTGCGATTTTGTATTTGTTCACATGAATACCAGACAATCGAGCGGCTTCTTTATTTCCACCAATGATATACATCAACCGCCCATGCTTTGTGTAAGTCATAAAAACATGTGCAAAAAGCACAATGGCCGCCATAATCAAAATGATATAGGGGACCTGCCCAATCTTGCTGAAAAAGGCAGGGATGGTGCCAGTTGAAAAAGTACCATCAGGCAGCACCATATTTTCAGAAATGGTCGCACCTTTCGTATAGGTTTGTGCCAGCCCTTGAATGATAAACATCATGGCTAGTGTCATGAGCATATCTGGAATCTTCATTTTGACAATCATCCAAGCATTCAGCAAACCGACAATAAGAGAAGCCGCCAGCGCAGAAAGGATCGCAATGAGTGGGTTTTGCGAGAACCATACAAACATGGAGATCACAATTGCATTTGATAACGTAGCAACTGAGCCTACAGATAAATCAAAGCCGTTTACTGCTAGTGAGATCGTCAGCCCTACCGCAATGATGGTTACAATCGAGATCGATCGTAAAATATTGATGATATTTCCTGACTGTAAAAATGCCGGATTGGCTGCCGCAAAGACAACAATCAATACGACAATCGTTAAGATGGTGCCATATTGATAAAAGAAATCAAACAGATGAAAGGATGGCCGCTGTTTCTTGATTTGTTGAACTGGGGCTGAAACTTGTCGTTCACTCATGATTGTCCTCCTGTTGAATGATATAAAAGCTCTTCTTCAGTCATTGGTGCCGTCATTTCCCGGGCAATGCTGCCATCATATAAGACGTATACTCGGTCGGCAATTCCTGCAATTTCTGAAAGCTCACTTGAAGCATAAATAACCGCTTTTCCTCTTGCAGCTAGTTCTGCAATGAGGGAGAAAATGTCCTTTTTGGCTCCAACGTCTACACCTTTGGTTGGTTCATCAAAGAGATAGACATCTGCCTCAGCCAACAGCCATTTTCCAATCGCAATCTTTTGCTGATTTCCACCAGAGAGATGCTTCACCTTCGCTTCAAGAGAAGGTGTCTTGACGCCAAGCCGCTTGACGATTCCATCTGCTGCCTTCCGTTCCTTAGAACGATGTAAGAAGCTGAACGGCCGTGTAAACGAACGTAGACTTGCAGCTGTTACGTTCCATCCAACAGTCTCTTCTGTTAAAATTCCTTCTTTTCTCCGTTCCTCAGGCACAAGGGCAATACCCGCTCTCACAGCGTGATGAGGCGACTTGATATGAATGGTTTGACCATGTAGCTGCATAGTGCCTGACTTTTTTTCTGAGGCGCCGAATAGGGCTTTGCACAATTCTGTTTTACCAGCACCGACTAGTCCTGCAATCCCGAGAATTTCTCCTTTTTTCACATGAAGATGAATGTTGTTTAATTTATGCTGGTCATGCAACTCTTTCACGTCAAGCACAATCGGTGCATCCTCAAGCGGTGTACGAGATGGGAATTGATCCTCTAATGGCGCGCCAAGCATTTCTTCAATGACCTGCTTTGGATCAGTTTCTTTAATGAGGTGCGCCGCCACATCGGTTCCATTCTTCATCACAGTCAGTTCATCACAGATGTTGAAAATTTCTGGCATGCGATGCGAAATAAAAATGATGCCTGTGCCGTTCTTTTTCAATTGATGAATCATTGAGAATAGCTTGCTTGTTTCTGCATGACTAAGTGGAGCGGTTGGTTCATCTAAAATTAAAATGCTGCATTTGATCGACACAGCCTTGGCAATGAGCACCATTTGTTTTTCTGCCAGTGTCAAATCACTCACAAGACGCTTCGTCGAGATGTCAATATTCATCTCTTGTAACAGCTGTGCTGCCTTGCGGTGAATCTCTTTCCAACGGACGAATGGTTTTTTCTCAATTTCATGAATCATCATATTTTCGCCAACACTTAAATATGGCACTAGAGCTGTATCCACTTCTTGATGTACGGTCTGCACACCGTATGAGGCCGCATCCTTTGGTGTATGAATGGTCGCCTCCTCGCCATTGATGTGGATGGTTCCTTCAAAATGTGAATGAGCACCAGAGAGAACTTTCATTAACGTTGACTTCCCAGCACCGTTAGCCCCAATCAGGGCATGGACTGTGCCTTTTTTTAATGTGAAATTTGCTTGATCTAACGCTTTGACTCCTGGGAATTCAATCGAGATGTTTTTCATATGAACAAGCGGCGTTGTCATAAGTGTCCTCCTTCTCTCCTGATCGTCAATTGAAAAACGAAACACCCTCTATGAAAAGAGAGTGCACGTGGTTTATTTTGCATAATGCTTCTTCAAGGTCTTCATCCAGTCTTCTTCAAAAGCAGTCGAAGAACCGAATCCTTTTACTTCATCTGCAAGATTGACCATATTGATGGCCTTTCCTGCATCCTGAAGCTGCTTTTGTGAAATGAGAGAGGCCTCAAGGTCATAGGAAGATGGCGTTTTCTCGCCAGCTAGTTTCTTCGCAAGAATCCTTACGTCAATTGCGCCAATGAGCTTCGGATCGACAGCGGCAGTGTACTTCCAAGGACTGTCTTTCGCAGTCATTTCTTGGAGATCGGCATTAGACACATCAATACCGTATATTTTCACTTCGGTTCTTCCTGCTTCTTTTAAAGCTCTTGCGGCACCAATCGCAAATGCATCCCACGTGGCAAAAATCGCATCCAGTTTCCCCTTTGGATATTTATTTAGCATAGCCGCAACCGCATTTTGTGTTTGAACTGATGTATCAGAGGCCGCAACGCCAAATCGGTCAAGTTCCTTGATTCCTGTATGCTGTTTGAGCGTTTCTTGGTACACCTTGTTTCGTCTCACCATTGGAGGGAATCCGTCTACCCAAAGATACGCAATATTTGCTTTCCCTTTAAAATCAGCCACGAGTGCATCTAATGATTTTTTCGCTAATTGTTCATCATCTTGAGACGTCACTGTGACTCCTTTGATATCCTTCAGCTTCGGATTTGAATCAAACGCCACAACTGGAATGCCTTTCGCTGTGATCTTCTTCACATCAGCGACTGTCGCCTCATCATCCCCATGAGAGATGATAAAGCCATCGTAGTTTTCTTCTAGTGCTTGAGAAATAGCATCATGAAACTTCGCCGTATCACCATTTGCCGTGTAGACATCTACTGTAAAGCCTAGCGCTTCACCTTCTGCCTTCGTTCCTGCTAAAAACTGAGCAGTATGATCGTCCCCGCCAATTTTACGGATGACTTTAATTTTTGCTCCCTGTCCTTTTGCAAATCGCTTCGGGACATTGTCAAAAGAGACCTTTTCGTTTGCATTAGCCTTTGGGCCTGCGCTTGATCCCGTACCGCAACCAGATAATAGCACGGTCAGGACCGTCAATAATACAAGAGATGATGTCCAATATTTACGTTTCATTGCTGTTCCTCCTCAAGTTGTTTTATTTTTCACATCGGAAAACTAGGTAAAGAAGTGGAAATATGCCTGTGAACCCAGTCTTTTGATTCTAAAAAAAGAGATCAAAAAAAGCCTCTCTTGATAAAGAGAGGCTTGATCACCGTTGCATGAAACATGTATCGGGAAGTCTTCCTCTCTTATCTGTCAAAGCTGTAACAGCTTTGCAGGAATTAGCACCAATTTCTTAAATAGAAACGGTTGCTGGGCGTCATAGGGCCAGTCCCTCTGCCTCTCTTGATAAGAGATCCGTTATGAAATTTGTTTTAGTTGAAATGTCTTCTTTACTTTAATGTGATGTCTCATCAATGTCAATGACTTTTTTGAAAATTTCTAAAATGATCATTTGCACCGAATACCTTGTTTAACTGCCGATGATTTTCTTAGCAGGTGATGATGCCTTAAGACGGAAATCATATTTTTTCTCATTCACAAATTGGGGATTAAGGTGTGCTGATCCTTTATCTTGACCGCTTTTCGAGCGATACGTTTTGTAGCCTTCCAGCCATTTCCCGCGCCATACCCATTGTGAGGCTTTTGCACCTTTTCGGTCATCGTAGACATTCTTTTGGAATGTATTCTTCTTGTTCACTTCGTAGAGATTCACGACTAAGTAATGCGAAGCACTGGCTGTCATGATATTATTCGTGATTCGATTGTTCACCGATTGATATTGCATGAGCAATTGACCGCCTTCTAAGCCGGCTGTGTCATTTTTGTACAAAATGTTATGGGAGATGGTCGTGTTTGTGGTTCCGCCCCGCTTCTTGTCATAGCCGCCGATGGAGATGCCTGTATAACGATTTAAATATACTTGATTGTGCTCAATGCGAATGCGTTCGGCCATCTTCCCTTTATGTTCACTTGTGACCTCAATCCCAAGGTCATTATGATGGCTGATGTTATGATCAATCACGATGTCTTTCCCGCCATCCACATAAATTCCTCCTGCGGAGATGTCCTTGCCGTACGCTGGATTCCCAACACTCGTAATCTCATAAACTTTGTTTCTAGATACGACACCATTTCGCACTTGATCATACTTTTTAGAAGGTGCGACATTCTCAAAACCAATTAAATCAATCCCGATATTGTCCGTATGCCGGACTGTATTATGTGTCACGCGGAATTTTTTAACGTTTCCGTTTAGCACAAGGGCTTCACTAAAACCCAGCTTTAACTTTTCCACAGTGTTTCCTTTGATTTCGATGTCTTCAATGGCTGCAGGTGCTTTCGTTCCATAGACCGCAATGCCATGAGCATTCCCATTTTGATGTGTCGTCTGAATGTCGTACACACGGTTGTTAAGCAGTTTGACGCCTTTGCCGCTTCCTGTGATGAATATACCGATGGGTGTCACATCTTCTTGATTCGTTTTAATATGACCGACTGTCAAACCTTTCAGGGTGATATAGCTTTTTTGATCAATTTTCACGAGACCTCCGTCTGCTTGATTTCCTTTAAGAGATGCTCCGCTAATGACAGGCTTCTCTTTTCCATACGCTTGAAAAACAACTGGTGCTTTCTTTGTTCCAGAATGGCGGACAATCAATTTCTCTTTGTATGTACCGCCTCTCATATAAACTGTTGTTCCAGCTTTCGCGATACTTGCCGCTTTTTTCAGCGTACGGAAAGGCTTTTGCTTTGTCCCTGGATGTTTGTCGTTCCCATTTGCTGCGACGTAATAGGCAGTACCTTGCTTCGCACCAGCCTCCTCCGTCATCGCTTGACAGCCAAAACTAATGGCGGTCATCAATAAAATCAATAAGGCGCCTGATATCATTCGTTTCATCTCGTTGTTTGCTCCCTTCCACTCTCTTCTACCTTTATCGGTTAAAAAAAAGAGGATTAAAATATGGCAATGCCCCTTGCAATGTACTAGTCAAAAGGTGTATGGTTGAAAGAATATCTTACAGGAAAACAAATCGCTTTTAAATTGTCAGATTAATCAGTTAATAATGAAATTGGATTTTATTTCTAAGGGGAAACTTCAGTAAAACCACGACAGAGAGGAGGAAAGCGCTTTAACAGATTTTTCTTGTCTGAATTCCAGAAAACCTATTGCTAATATTTTGTGAAGGTATAGAATAGAATCATAATTATTTCATATTATTAGAATTTTCAAATAATCAAACAGCAAGGAGATTTACGATGCCAAAACAACCCATCCGCGTTGAAATTAGTTCAACAAAAAAACCAAAACCTCAATCTGATCAACTTGAATTCGGAAAAATCTTCACAGACCACATGTTTGTGATGGATTATTCAATTGATAAAGGCTGGTATGATCCGAGAATTATTCCTTATCAGGCGATTCCAATGGACCCAGCTTCTATGGTTTATCATTATGGCCAATCTGTTTTTGAAGGCTTGAAGGCGTATGTGTCTGAGGATCAAAAGATTCTCTTATTCCGTCCCGAAAAAAATATGGAACGTTTAAACAGATCAAATGACCGCCTATGTATCCCGCAAATTGATACAGAAACGGTTTTAGAAGGCTTAAATGAACTCATTCGCATTGATAAGGATTGGGTACCTGATGCAGAGGGCACTTCTTTGTATATTCGACCATTCATTATTTCTACTGAGCCCTATTTAGGTGTTGCACCGTCAAGCACCTACAAGCTGATCATCATTTTATCTCCAGTAGGTTCTTATTATAAAGAAGGCATCCATCCGGTCAAAATTGCGGTGGAAAACGAATTTGTCCGCGCTGTTAAAGGCGGAACAGGAAATGCCAAAACAGCTGGAAACTATGCATCGAGCTTGAAAGCACAGCAAGTTGCTGAAACAAAAGGATTTTCACAAGTCCTGTGGCTTGATGGCATCGAGAAAAAGTACATTGAAGAAGTCGGCAGTATGAATATCTTCTTTAAAATCAACGGAGAAATCGTGACGCCTGAACTGAACGGCAGCATTTTAGAAGGGATCACACGGAATTCTGTGCTTGAGCTGTTAAAGCATTGGGAAATCCCTGTGACAGAACGTAAAATTTCAATTGATGAGTTAATCGAAGCACATCAGTCAGGTGAACTTGAAGAAATCTTCGGAACAGGAACGGCAGCCGTCATTTCTCCTGTCGGTGAATTAATTTATCACGATCAGCCATACGTCATTCAAAATGGTCAAACAGGCGAAGTATCGAAGAAATTGTACGAAGCGATTACCGGAATCCAAAAAGGAACTCAGCCAGACATCTTCGGCTGGACAGTAGAAGTCGATTCGGTCGTCAAGCAGGCATAAGCAAGCGAAAGAACCTTTCATTTGATGAAGGGTTCTTTTTTGTTTCTTTATCTCCTCCATTACCTCATAATGGAAAATACGGATCTATTCCACACTTAAGGAGTGATGGTATGTTTTTTACTTATTTACTAGCGTTCTTAGGGATTTGCATCGGATCAATCATCATCGCTACAGGTTTCGATGATTCATCGTTCTTCACCCGTTTTCTATTTAAGTTTCTCGGGATTTCTATCCTCGTTCTTTCCATTACTTTTGTAAAAGTGAGGCGAAAGAGGTTACGCAACAAAAAGGCGAAAAAGACTTAGATGTCCATCAGCCTCTCATCAAATCGTGCACCAAAACAAGACCGATATCCCCACAATGGCCCCTGCATATATCCACTGTTTCCCTTTGATACTCCGCTTTCTCTCGATCAGTAAAAAGATCTCTGGTAAAAAGACGATGATGATTTCTAGGATAAAAACAAGATGATAAACTGGCGGCATTGGCTGAAAATCAAAGTCTCTTTCATCCCCACCGATGGTTGCGAAATACATTAACAGATTGGTTACTGGAATGGTAAAACAAACGAGCAAGCGGAGAACATACATCCACACATCCTGTCTATGCCGAATCAGGCCAATAAATGAAGCAATGATTCCATACAAAAACAAAACCACTGTGCCGTAACTAAGTAGAGGTTGAACGATAAAGCCGTAAAGCATTAACCCAATTGCCACCATATTCTAACCGTCCTTTCTGTGAAGCAGTACATGTTGTTTTTTCTATCATACACTGCTTTCTCCAGTTTCCATATGAAAAAATCATAAAAAACGACCCCATTAAGGGGCCATTTTATTTTAAGCATTCACTGATTTGAAGAACTGCGGTAAATATTCACGGTGCGCTTCCAGCATTTCATCTAAGATTTGCTTTGCAATTTCATCAGATGGAACGAGTGGATTGATGGTCATGGCGACAAGAGCCGTCTCGTAATCTCCTGTCACAGCTGCTTCAGCTGCCACACGCTCGAAGGACTTGATTTGTTGAACGAGTCCTCTCACAGCCACAGGCAGATCACCTGTCGCGATTGGTTTCGGTCCGTCCTTTGTAATGATACAGTTCACTTCAACCGCTGATTCGGCCGGAATGCTGGCAATCGCTCCTCTGTTCACTGTGTTTACCGGTTGAATGTCATGTTTATCATTGTAGATGGAGTTGATCAAATTACATGCTGCATCGCTGTAATAAGCCCCGCCTCTTTTTTCGAGCTGCGGCGGTTTAATCGATAAATCTGGGTCTTTATATAACTCAAATAGTTCATGCTCGACTTGCTGCACAACCTCTGCTCTTGTTCCTTTTTCTTGAGCCGCTTTTTGTTCTTCCTCCAGCATATCTTTCGTTTTATAGTAATAACGATGATACGGACATGGGATGACCCCTAAGCCTTTGACGAAAGAAGGCTCCCAGTTTTTCGCTTCAATATTCCTCATGGACCACTGGCTATTTGGATTTCCTAATTCATCGAGTACTTGATCCATAATGCTGACCCCGTCTAAATACACATCTAAGCCATAGACCATGTGATTGAGGCCTGCAAATTGTACTTCAATGCGTTCGACATCGACATCCAGCGCTTTTGCAATGCCCATTTTGATTCCAATCGGCACATTGCATAGACCGACTACTTTTTTCAGATTCGTGTAGCGTAACACCGCCTCTGTGACCATGCCTGCTGGATTTGTAAAGTTCACCAGCCAGGCATCTGGGCAAAGCTCTTCCATATCCTTCACGATGTCTAGAATGACTGGAATGGTGCGTAGACCTTTAAATAACCCGCCTGGACCATTCGTTTCCTGTCCAATGACGCCATATTTAAGCGGGATTCTCTCATCCTTGGCTCTGGCTTCGAGCAGTCCTACACGGAATTGTGTCGTGACAAAGTCCGCATCTTTCAGAGCTGCCCGGCGGTCAAGGGTGAGGTGCACTTCAATCGGCAAACCCGCTTTTTCAACCATACGTTTTGCAAGAGCACCCACGATGTTCAACTTTTCCTGACCTGCTTCAATATCCACAAGCCATAACTCCTTTACAGGCAATTCTTGATATCGTTTAATAAACCCTTCGACGAGCTCAGGCGTATAGCTTGATCCACCGCCTATTGTGACAATTTTAATTCCGTCTTTCATGAATTGACACCTCCGAATTGCTTCATTTTTTCATGGAGCTCAATGATTTCAGCTGCAAGCTCTTTGACGGTCATAGCGTTCATCAGATGATCCTGTGCATGAATCATCAAGAGACTGACGTCGGTTTTCTCTCCTCTGATTTCTCCTTGGATTAGCTCTGTCTGTGCGTGATGCGCCTCATTTAACGCGTCTTGTGCTTCCTGCAATTTTTGCTTCGCCTCATCAAAATTGCCTTGCTTTGCACATGTAATGGCCTCCATGGCCGAGCTTCTGCCATTACCACCGTGCAAGATGAGTTGAAACACAATTTGTTCCATTTCCATCGGCCGCATCCCCCTTGTTCCCTCTATTACATGCTGACGACATTTTCATCTGTTGATGCTTTTGCTTCAAGCTCATTTTCTTCTTTCAATTTCTGCTTATCCCACATTCTAAAGAATGGATAGTATAGCGCAAATGACAAGGCAAGGTTAATCAGCTGCATGACCGCGCCAGAGATTTTCCCGCCTGTTGCGAGATAGCCTGAAATGATTGGCGGCATTGTCCACGGGACAGCGATCCCTGCCGGTTTTGCTACAAGTCCTGTGCTCATTCCGATATATGTGGTGATGATCATCATAATTGGCGTAAGGATAAACGGAATGAGAAGCATTGGGTTCATCACAATCGGCATTCCAAAAATGATCGGTTCGTTGATGTTAAAGATGGCTGGCCCAATCGCAAGACGGCCAAGCTGTTTCATTTGTTTACTTCTCGCACGCAAGATCATGGTCAGTACCAAAGCAAGCGTCGCGCCGCTTCCGCCGACATTGATAAAGATTTCAAAGAACTGCGCTGTGAAAATATTCGGCAGCACTTCTCCTGCTTGGAAGGCAAGACGGTTTTCATCCATCGCACCGAGCCAAATCGGACCCATGACTCCTCCGACAATGGTGGCTCCGTGAATACCACATGCCCAGAGGAGCATTTGCACACCGATGGCAACGATACTTCCGCCTAAGCTTCCACCAAGAATGGATAGTGGTGTGCCAATTAAGACCGTGATGATATTATGAATACTCTCAAAAGGTGTCATCTCAATCAGAAGCCTAGCGACCCAGATCAGCGTGATGACCACAAAACCTGGAATAAGTGCGATAAACGATTTACTAACTGCTGGCGGTACACCATCAGGCATTTTGATGACGATATTCCGCTGTACAATAAAGCGGTAAATTTCGGTGGAAAGCATGGCAATAATCATGGCAACGAATAGCCCTTTACTGCCCATCAGTGTGACGGGAATACCGCCATTCACTAGGATAGCTTCTGTTGATCCCTCAGGTGTGAACGGTACTTGATAAGGTGTGGCTAGGAGGAAAGCTGCGACAGCAATTGCACCAGATGACAGTGCATCGACTGCATACTTTTCAGCTAACCTGTATGCGATCCCAAAGGTCGCAACAAGTGCCATAATGTCAAAGGTGGCATTCACAGGATAGGATAGTTTCGTGGCCCATTCGGCTCCGAAGACACTTGCCATAAAATCGCTGTATCCTGGAATCGGAAGGTTGGCTAAAATAAGAAACAGTGAACCGACGATAATGAGAGGCATGGTTAAAACAATTCCGTCACGCAATGCTTGTAAATGTCTTTGAGCGGCAATCTTCCCTGCAAACGGCATAACCTTCTCTTCTAGAAATCGGTTGAATCCATTCATCCCTTCCGCCCCCTTTATCCGTTCACTAACTGTTCAGCAGATTTTAAAACCTCAGCGCCATTACATACGCCATAATGCACGGTATTAATCACATCTACTGGAATTCCTTTGTCTTCTCCGAGTTTTTTCATTTGCGGTAATAAATAACGAACTTGAGGTCCTAATAAAAGCACATCGGCTTGATCAATATGATTTTTAGCAGCATCTCCAGATACTGCCCAAATACGATAGTCTTTTCCTTGTTCTTGTGCACTCTTCTCCATTTTTGTGACAAGTAAGCTTGTTGACATACCTGCTGCACAAACTAATAAAATGTTCATTGTAAACGCCCCCTTTTTGAAGTATGAAGCTTTTCTTTACACATTCATCATATTATGAAACCGCTTTCATAAACACCCATACTTTTTCCTTTAGGAAGCGGAAAAAGTTAATATCACACCATTAGTTCTTGTACGAAGGCGCTTTTTTATCCATGACATCCAGCATGTCTTCAAAGGTGTCACAGGTGATGAGGTGCTGAATAAATTTCACATGATGGACAAGCTCTCCAAGCAGACGGTACATGCCTTTTAAGTCTTTGGCATTCTCTTTTTCGACACAAAGCAAGCACACAAATTGAACTTTTTTCTCTCCCCAAATGATCGGCTTTTCTAATGTACAGATCGCCCAAAACGTCTCTTCTGTCAGCGGGGTCATCGGATGCGGAATCGCTGTATAATGCCCAAATGAAGTCGGTGCAGACTCTTCTCTTTCCATCACAGATTGTGTAAGTTCTGCTGGCGCTAAGCCCATGTCAATGACCTTTTGCGTGAGAAAGTGTATGACCTCTTCCTTTGTTTGAAAGGCGCATTTTGTAAAGACCAATTCCTTTTTCATATATTGCGTGGCTAATGTCACTCTTGTTTCACTTGTCAAAGCTTCTTCTATTTTTAAAAAATCACTGCCTCCTAAAATCGTGTTCACTTGAATGACCGGAATCGGTAAATCCATATGAATGGGAATGGTCGTAATAATTAAATCCAATGCATGTAAAGAGACATGCGGAAGGGAATAAAGCTCTGCTGTGCCTAAAATGGTCAGCTTCGACCCAAATTGTGACCGCAAACGATCTTGAAGTAGCCTTGCACTCCCTGCACCAGACGCACAGACAATCAGGCATCGCTTCGGTGGTATCTCCATTTTCCTGCGCTCTAAGGCCGCACCAAAATGAAGTGCCATATAGCCGATCTCATTTTCATGAATGGACAAACCTGTCTCTTCTTCAATGACCCTGCTCGCCACAATCCCTGCTTCAAAGGCAATTGGATAGCCCGCTTTGATCTCATCAAGCATTGGATTTCTTAAATTCATTCCATACTTACACCGATTGATCGCCGGCTTTAAGTGCAAACTGAGGCCAATCAGCAATTCCGCATCTCCCGCTAAATCCAGCTGCAATTTTTGATCAATGGCTTTCAGCATCAGCTGAACAAGACGGCTCGTGTCATCATCCACAATTTGTTTTTGACCGCCCGTTGAAAAAGACTGTACCATTTTGGCTGTTCCTAGCAAATGAATGGCGATATAAACGATTTCCTCTTGTGGAAATGAGACATCCAGCAGCCCTTCAAGACGCTCAACCATTTTTTTGGCTACCTTGTATTCTTTTGCCCTTGGGATTTCGTTGATTTCTTCAGGCAGCACAGATACATAGTTTCCGTGTCTAATCCGTTTGCAGGCAATAGCAATATGAACAATTAAATTATTCATGCAAATGTCTGATAGATTCATTTTTTCCTCGTTGATATAATCAATCATAGTTCTCTGAATCAATTCCAGCTCATGTTTTGGCAAAATCGTAACCGCCGTGTTCAGCATGGTTTGATAGGAACGCCGTTCATTGAATAAATATTCTGACATGCAATAACGGATTTTCATCTCAGATCCTTTGATCCGGCAGCCTTTATTCGGCTTTGCTTCCAGCTTCAGATCAAAGGGTTCGAGCTTACGTTTGACCCATTTCATGTCATTACTCATCGTCGATTTACTAATAAACAGCTGCTCCTGTAAGTCTTCCAGCTTCACATATGATTCCGCTAGAAGCAGCTTTTTCAAAATAAATCGAACTCGTTCTTCTGGAAGAACAGCAAGCGGTTCTTCCTGTTCGAGTTCTTCCTTCATAAAACGGCGAAAGGCATTCTCATCGTTGATCAACAGCTCATAGCCAGCGCCTCTAACAGCTGATACAGCTGCTTGATATGGGGCTAGACGCTCATTCAGTTCCTTGATGTCTGTTCGGATGGTGCGGCTTGTCACTTGTAAACTGACAGAAAGCGCTGCGCTCGTGAGAGGAGTCTCAGCTGCCATCAGCTGACTTAAAATGTGCGCCAGTCTTTTACTCAGCATTAGGTCGGCCTCCTTCATTTAGGGTGGAGAATCTGCCTTGTTTGGACAGGTTGTATACGCTTACAGTTCTCTTCATTACTCATATTCTACTGAAAAGAAATAAAAATTGCCAACTCATTTATATGACAAACGCCCCTATTTATACATCCAACCATATCTAATGACCTATGAATCTTCTTCTAAGATGCTGTTGTGGAAATCATGAAAAAAAGGCGTTTCACCTCCGTGTATCCGCCTTTTTCTTATGAGGAAATCAGTTGTGTAAAGACAACCAATCTTTTTTCATGTGTACCGGCTGCATGATCAAAAGTTCCCGTACATGTGATGAAATTGAGATTCCGTGTAAAGGCGTACCCGAAAAAAGCATTTGGTTTCTCTTCGCGCGGATAGCTTTTCACCTTGAGAACCTCAAAGGTTCGCTTTTCCCCTGACGAGGATGTCACAATGACTTTGTCTCCCTTTTTTAGCTCCTTTAGTCGATAAAAAACAGCTGGACCCCATTTATTATCAACATGACCATTTATGACAGCATTCCCTTTATCACCAGGCTTCGGACCATCTTCAAACCAAGCTGTGTGATCTGTATTTTGCGGAACACCCATACTGCCATTCTTTGATAAAGTCGTTTTCTCCACTTTTGCTTGGACATCAATCGCTGGAATGGAGATGTCAGCGGGAACAATACCTGATGGCTCATCTTTTAACGTGTCGTGTGAATGAGATGGATTCTTGGCTTGTTTTGCTGTCATTGGCTCAGGAGATGAAGCAGTTTCAGAGGATGACTTTTCATCTATTGATTGGGATGCGCAGCCCGTGATGATGAAAAGCGTCAGAATACCAAACAGCCATCTTTTCACGCAAGTCGACCTCCTTTTGAAGAAAGGAACGGCACGATTGTGCACGTTCCCTCTTGTCTTGATGCCTGCTTAATTTGATGGTTTACGGCGAATGAGGAAGAACGCCCCCACTGCACCTCCGGCTAAGATGAGACTTGCCATCATCCCAGCAAATGCTTCATATGACATACCTAATGGACCGGCTGTGCCTCCCATACCTGTTTTCGGCATCTCATTTGGCATGTTGGATTTGAACATGTCAGGATGCTGATCGACAATAGCTGATGCGACATCTTGACCAACCATGAACATATGGCCGTATGCTTCTCTGACAGTCGGGTACAGCTGATCATATTCACCATGATGATAAGACGTGTACGTTTTGATGAGCTCATCAATATGGGTTTTCAACCCAGCTTCTAAGTCAGCCGCCTTCAATCGTCCATCTGTCGCTTGATCTAAAAATTTTGCTTGTTTCATACGGTAAGCATCTAAATCTTTGACAGCCTTTTCTTTTGCTTGCTCGTCTCCTGATGCTTCCGCTTTAACATAATCAACTAAATATCCGATATGACTTGACCAGATCGTTTTAAATTGTTTTCCTGCATCTTTTCCATAAACAGAAGCGATCGCATCTGATAGATCATTCGTGTTTTCATTTAACGCTGCTGCCGCTTGGTCAAAGTCCTTGCTGCCATCATTCCCTTTTTGCATAGCCACTACCGCGAGTGCCAAATGCTCTGAGAACAAGTAGTTTAAATCCTCACGAAGATCTGCGGCTGGAGTATCGACTGATTTTTGATCAAATTTCCCAGGAAATTGATCTGTAATCGCCCATGATACACCTTTACCTACTTCAAACATATGATGAATGGATTTTCTGACCGTTTCATAGGTTGTATCAAAATCCTTTTCTGTGTAACTATCAAAAGCTTTTAGCAGTTCATTGACGTGCATTTTTAAACCTTCTTCAAGTTCACTTGCTTTCAATCTTCCACCTGTTGCTTTATCAAGCATATCAGCTTGTTTCATGCGGTATTGATCAAGCTCTTTGACCGCTTTCTTTTTACCTGCTTCATCTTTTTTCGCTGTTGCTTGTACATAATCAACGAAGTAGCCGATATGGCTTGACCAAATCTCTTTAAATTGTTTCCCTGCTTTTTTTCCATACACAGAGGCGATCGCATCTGATAGATCATTCGTGTTTTCATTTAACGCTGCTGCTGCTTGATCAAAATCTTTACTGCCGTCAATTCCCTTTTGCATCGTGATCACTGCTAAATAAGCATGTTCTGAGAAGAGCTGATCAAGCGCTGCGCGAAGATCCGTTGCTTTATTTGACACCTCTTGTGATGATGACGACTTTTTTGCATCCCCATGCATATGTCCTTCGTGTGCACTTGCCATTTGAGCAGTTGGTAATAATAATGCTGCACTAAGCGGGATCGTTAAAAATGCTTTTTTCATTTTCATCTGTTTTGCCTCCTCTTTCCGTTTGTTATGTACTTAACGGAGAGAGAAGTGAAATGGATCATTCCCACAGCATATTTTTTTGTTTCATTCATTTCATAAAAAAAAGCCGGATTACCCGGCTGATACGTTACGACTTTTGGATGCTTTTCGTTCTTTGTATATTTTCCTCACCACTGGATAAATCACTGGTGCCCATTTGACAATTTGTTTCAGCCACTTTTTCATTTTCTCCCGCGCCTCCTTATTGTCATTCTTACAAGACAATTCCCGATCTTGTCATGAAATAAACAGGTGCGGGAGAGCAGGAGTTAAATGACGCCTTGTGCGATCATGGCATCTGCCACTTTGCGAAATCCTGCAATATTTGCGCCTACCATTAAGTTTCCAGCGTATCCGTATTCTTCAGCTGTCTCAGTACACTGACGATAAATCGACTGCATCATTTGTTTCAACTGACCATCTACTTCTTCAAAAGTCCAAGACATTCTCGCACTGTTTTGCGCCATTTCTAACGCCGAAACACCCACTCCGCCAGCATTTGCCGCTTTTGCTGGTGCAAACAAAATATCATGTTGTTCAAATACTTTGACGGCCCCAAGTGTGGACGGCATATTGGCCCCTTCTCCTACAGCGATGACACCGTTTGCCACTAGCTGCTGTGCTTGCGACTCTGAAATTTCATTTTGGGTCGCACATGGCAGCGCAATGTCACAAGGAAGAGACCAAATTTGTTCGCAATCTTCAATCAATTCAGCATGCGGGTGAATGTCTATGTAGGCAGCAATTCGCTGGTTGTCGACTTCCTTCAGCTGCTTCACTGTCTCAAGTGAAATGCCTTGAGGGTCGTAAATGGCTCCGCTTGAATCACTACAAGCCACAACCTTTCCGCCTAATTCCAATACTTTTTCCATCGCATAAATCGATACATTTCCTGACCCAGACACAACAACAGATCGCCCTTCAAATTGCATTCCGTGGGCTTTTAACATTTCTTCCATAAAGTACACCAGTCCATAGCCTGTCGCTTCTTTTCTCGCTAAGCTGCCTCCAAAACCAGGACTTTTTCCTGTCAGGACACCTGCTTCATACGCACCACGCATTTTTTTGTACTGGCCGAACATATAGCCAATTTCGCGTGCACCTACACCAATATCTCCTGCCGGTACATCTTGATCAGGTCCAATATAACGACTGAGTTCACTCATAAAACTTTGAACAAAACGCATGATTTCTCCATCAGATTTCCCTTTAGGGTCAAAATCTGATCCACCTTTTCCTCCGCCGATCGGCAAACCTGTCAGTGCGTTTTTAAAGATTTGTTCAAACCCTAAAAACTTGATGATGCTGGCATTGACCGATGGGTGAAACCGAATGCCCCCCTTATAAGGACCGATGGCACTATTAAATTGAACCCTGAATCCTCTGTTCACCTGTACTTTGCCTTCATCGTCTACCCACGGTACACGAAACATCACAAGCCGCTCAGGCTCAATTAAGCGTTCTAAGATCCCCTGTTTTTCATACTCTGGGTGTTTTGCAAAAACCGGGACGAGGGATTCCAGAATTTCTTTTACGGCTTGTTGGAATTCCGCCTCGCCTGGATTCCGTTTTTCTACATCCCCTAGCACACGGTGGATGTAGCTTTGTGCTGTTTGTGCTGCTCGATCTAAGGTCAACATGTCTCATCTGCCTCCTTGTCAATATCTCACTCTTTGGTTGTTAGATTTTCTAACGCATATTGAGATTAATTTAACACCATTTGTAAAAACTGATCAATATTGATAACAGATGAAAACGATGCCGAAATGAGATAGATCAAGCAGAATGACCTTCCGTCATGAAAATGACCCGCTCAAAGAATGACTATCGTGCTAGAAATGACGAACTGGACGTTCAACATCCCGCTTTCTTTGACACATTCATGAAACTTTCACTTTTTCTAGATGATGATCATTCAAAAAAAAGGTCAAAAGTTTTACAATGTCTTTCAATCTTTTCTGAGCTTTTCTCCTCTTTTCCGATCAGGTAAGACAACACACAGCCAATATAAAATAGAAGAAGATGGGAAGTTGATTAACCCAATGATGCCCCAGAACCATTTATAACGCCCTCTTTTCTTGGCATCCATAAATAAGAGAAATCCCTGTGCAAACAGTAACGGTAATGCGCACAATAAGATGATCATTTCCGTCTGACTCATAAGGAAGACCCTCCTTTAATCTGTTGATATTCCTTGATGCCGACAACCACACAGAATGGCACGCTCACCACTTGGAGAAGAATGAAGATGATGGGCAAATGAGTAATGGCAGCTGCAAAAAGTGTCATGATGGTCAGACTGACGAGGATGTACGCCAGCACTTCTTGTTTAAAACGTTTTTTCTCTTTTTCCTTTGCCTGCTTTAGCATCAACATCAAAGCTTGTTCACTCGGCTTTTCTACTTCGATTTGTTCATCGAGCTCCTGCAGCTCCTCTTTTAAACGATCGGCGAAACGATCTTCTTTCATCAGTCCCACTCCTTTCGAATTTTCTTGATCCCATGATGAACCCTCGATTTCACCGTACCTTCTCTCACCTCGAGCATCGAAGCGATTTCAGGGTAAGTAAAGCCATAATAGTAATGGAGAAGGATCGGTACTCTCTCCTGAGCCTTTAACTCATTTAAAGCATCCCACATGTCATGCCAAGTATGGCCTTTTTGCTGAACATCCCATTTGAACCGGCGGATGGCTTCTTGATTCGCCTTTCCTTCTCTCGTTTGTTCACGTTTTCTTTTCTTTTGATGATCTAAAAATTGTCTAGATGCAATGGACATGAGCCATGTTGAAAATAATGAATCTCCTCTAAAAGAAGAAAGTTTCATGTACGCTTTGAGCATCGTTTCTTGCATGATCTCCTCTGTCAGCTCTTGTTGAAGGGTCAATTTCATCAAATAACGGTAAAGAAACGAATAATGATGCCGATAAAGGGCGGTAAATGCGGCATCATCCCCCTGTTTTGCCCGCTTGATCCATAAAGTCTCCTCGGTCTGCTCCAAACACGTCCCTCCTTCCTTTCTATCTCTTATTGATTAGACGACACCGGTGATCGCATCGTTTAAAATAGACCTTCTTTTTTTAAATTGGAGCCTTGTCTACCTGTTGTTTAGCGCACGGATCTATTTGATATCCAATTTTTTCTTATGTAATGATTATGACAGGTCTTTGTCTCTAACAAAATGACGCTTTCGTAATCATCTTGATTTTCCTTAAAAAGAAGAACGTCCTTTTCATAATCACTAGGTTACCCCAATACCTATCGTCAATGATCCTTGTCTCATGTAGATAAATTGAAATAATCATTGCCTTAGTTTCCTTGAAAATCGTGGAATACTTCGTTTCAATTCTTAGCCGATGATACCTTTTTGCGTGCTATGCTCTTCCTACATTCCGAAAGAGGCGATGCTGGCGAAGGAAGGAGGAGCGGTTGAATCGCAGCTTATTTTGGAAACGTTTACATTAAAACAAAATAGAGAATGGAGATGTTCATGTTGAAGAAAAAAGTTCCAATGTTAGCTGGTGTGTTAGCGGTTGGTCTCGTGACTTCATTATTTGCGCCAAATGGGGAGGCAAAAGCAGCAACGAAATATCCAGAAAGCCCTTCGATTATGGCCAATTTTAATCAGCAAGGATTCTCCACATTAAATGGCGGTACAACAGGCGGTGAAGGCGGTAAAACGGTGACGGTGAAAACCGGAAATGAACTATTAGCTGCCCTCAAAAGCAAAGGAACAAATGAAAAATTGAAAATCGTGGTAGACGGAACGATTACTCCTTCTAATACTTCAGCCAATAAAATTGATGTGAAAGATACAAACAATGTCTCCATCGTCGGTAAAGGGACAAACGGCGAATTTAACGGGATTGGTATTAAAGTATGGCGCGCTAATAACGTCATCATCCGCAACCTCAAAATCCATCACAGCAAAATCGGTGATAAAGATGCCATCGGAATCGAAGGTGCCTCTAAAAACGTATGGGTCGACCATAATGAACTCTACAACACTTTAAACTCTGATAAAGATGACTATGATGGGTTATTCGATGTGAAAAATGACTCTGATTACATTACGTTCTCATGGAACTATGTCCATGACAGCTGGAAAACGATGCTGATGGGCAGCTCCGATAACGATAACTACAACAGAAAAATCACGTTCCACAACAACCGTTTTGAAAACTTGAACTCTCGTGTACCGTCTATGCGCTTCGGGGAAGGCCATGTGTATAACAACTATTACAAAAACATCCTAACAACAGCGATTAATTCACGTATGGGCGCGAAAATGAGAATTGAACACAACGTATTTGAAAACACGAAAAATGCCATCGGCAGCTGGGACAGCCGTCAAGTCGGTACTTGGCATGTCATCAACAACTCTTATATTAACAGCACAGGTAGCCTGCCAACGTCTTCAACAGGTACGTACAACCCTCCTTATAACTACTCTTTGCTTAACGTGAACAATGTGAAATCAGAAGTTGTATCAAATGCGGGTGTAGGAAAAGTAAATCCTTAATCTCAAAAAAACGTTCGGGCAGAAATCTTCTGTCCGAACGTTCTTGTCATCCATTTTTTACACGACCGAAAATGGACGGTCCATTTCATACAGCTTTTGATAACGCAGATTTTCTTTCAGCAAATCATGATGCTGCCCCTGCATCTCAATGCGTCCACCTTCAATAAACATCATACGATCGCATGCCTCACAGCCAGTGAGATGATGGGTGATCCAAATGACTGTTTTTCCTTTTAACACACGGAAGATTGTTTCAAGCAATTCACGCTCTGTGCGTGGATCAAGCCCAACGGTTGGTTCATCTAATACAACAATCGGTGTGTTTTGCAGCAAAATCCGAGCTAGAGCCATACGCTGCCTTTCTCCACCAGAGAAACGAACCCCTGTCTCTTGTACACCTGTGTGATAACCTTCTGGCAAAGACTCAATGTAATCGTGCAGCTGCACTTGCCGCGCGGCTTCTTTTACTTGCTCTTCTGTCGCTTCTGGAGAGCCTAAGCGAATGTTGTTTAAAACAGATGTATCAAATAAATAGGGCTGTTGATTGAGCACAGACACATAAGAGGATACCTCCTCTTGAATGCTTTGTACCGGTTTCCCCTGAATGCTGACAACCCCTTGATTTGGCACGACTGCCCCTTCTAACAATTTTAAAATGGTCGATTTGCCTGCACCGCTTTTTCCTAAAAGAGCGAGCGATTCACCTTGCTTCAGTGAAAACGAAAAATGCTTTAGTACATGTTTATTGACTTCAAATCCGAAGGTGACTTGATCAAAACAGACCGCTTCAACGCCATCAGAGACGGGTGTCTCGTCTGCTGCCTCCCTCTCCACTAATCCTTCATACGATTGCTTTTCATAATGATTTAATCTGCTGACGGCATGCTGATAAACAGGAATATCGCCTGCTGCATCTGACAGCGGAAGAAAGGCTTCTGTTAATGGAAACAGCACAAGCACAAAAGCTGCGATCAGCGTGTGCGGCATAGAACCAGCCTGAACGACTGAGCCGCTCCAATACACGACAAGGACGACTGCTCCTCCAATGACTAGCTGTGCTAAAAATTGGCGCAGACGGATAAACCGATGCTTTGCCGCTTCGAGTGCTAATAGCTTTGCTTCTTTTCGTTCATAGCCTTCAACAAAATCGTTCTGTCTGCCGCTAAACAACCAGTCACTCACGCCCATGACGGCATCTGTTAAATGGCTGTACAGTTCATTTCTGCCTTTCTTCATTTGAATTTGTCTCGCCCGGTTCACAAGTACTGTGATGTATGGGAATACAAATACGAGCAGCGCCATATAAAGCAGCATCAATCCGGCAAAAGGCCATGAAAAAAGCCCAAGGGCTCCAATCGAAGCGGCATATAAAAGCAGCGCACCGATGGATGGAAAGATTGTTTTTAAATACGCATCCTGTAATCTCTCCACATCTTCTGATAACAGCCCAAGCATTTCACCTGTTCCAAGCTTCGTCTGTTTGGCACTTCGTTCAGCCATATCATAAAGACGTACCCGCATTTTTTCAATCATCGTCAAAATGAGCTGATGACTCGCCAGTCTCTCTGCATAACGAGCCGCTGAGCGTGAAATACCAAAGGTACGTACTGCCACGATTGGGACATAGACCATCAAGATATTCTCAGGTCTTGTGGCAGCTTTTGAAATGAGGAACCCTGACGTATACATGAGCATAGAAGCAGAAAACACCGCAATCGCCCCTAAAAAAAGCACCAAGGCAAACAGCTTTTGATTCTCCTTGATATAAGGTATAAACCAGCCTTTACTGACCATGTGTGACCGCCCCCATTTGTTCCTGTACCAATTGATAGTACACACCTTTTCTTTCCATTAATGATTCATGAGTCCCCATCTCTGCAATCGTCCCATGATCCATCACAATGATTTCATCCATATCCGTCATCCAATGAAGTCTGTGTGTGGCTAAAAACACAAGTTTATTTTCAAACAATGGAAGCATTGTTTTCTTTAATTCATACTCTGTCTCAATATCCAGATGAGCCGTTGGTTCATCTAACAGCATAATGGATCGCTGGCCGAGCACTGTGCGAGCGAGTGCAATCCGCTGCGCTTGTCCGCCGCTCAGTCCTCTGCCCTGTTCGCCAATGACCTCATCCAGTCCATTGGGGAGTTCCGCTACGAGCTGAGACAAACCTGCCTCTTCCACCGCTCTTTCGACGTCTTCATCGGTTGCATTCGGTTCATAAAAACGAATATTTTCTCTCAGTGTCATGTGAAATAAATAAGGATGCTGCGGCATATAAACGACTTCTTTTTGCCATGCCGCCAGCTGTAAATGAGCAAGCGGCTTTCCGTTTAGGATGATTTCACCTGCAGACGGTTCAACAAAACCGCCGAGAACATCCGTTAACGTCGATTTCCCCGAACCACTGGCACCGATGATCCCAATTTTTTTCTTTCCTTTCACAGTGAGGTCCACATCCTGAATCGAATATGGTGCATGCTCATCATGCAAGACACTGACATCTTGCAGTGTGAGCTCAGATTGCTCATTCCACTCGTTCAGCTGCACGGATTGTGTCTCCTGCTCTCGGAAGCCCTTTTCCTCTAAAATCACTTGAATCGCCTCATTCGCTTCTTTACCGTTTAACGTCGCATGATAATCATTCCCCACTTCACGGACTGGCAAAAAATATTCTGGCGCAAGCATTAGTGCGGTCAAAGCGGGCAATAACAAAAGATCTCCTTCAATTAAGCGCAAGCCGAGAAATACAGCGACAGTCGCAATGGACAGCATAGAAAAGAAATCGAGAGCAAAAGAAGAAAGAAAGGCGACTTTCAGTGTGCTCATCGTCGCCTTTCGATAACGCTTTGAGACCTCTCCAATATTGCGAGAATGCTTTTTGCTAATCCCTAAGTAGCGAAGCGTTTCAAGGCCACGGAGAGAATCAGTAAAATGATTGGATAATTTCTCATACGATCTCCATTGTTTGGCCGCTTTACGCTGAGCGACAAGTCCTAGCAAAATCATAAAAACAATTAAAATTGGCAGCGTGACAATGAGAATGACAGCAGATGTTTCATCTAATGTCCAAACATAGACAAGCACCATCACCGGAATAACTGCCATGTTCACCATTTTCGGCAAAAACAGCTGTAAATACTGACGATATTGGGCAATGCCCTCCATCGCCAATGTCACAAGCTTTCCTGTTCCTTTTTTCTTCGTGAAAGCTGGCCCTAAACGGAAAAGCTGGTCCAACAGCTGCTTTCTGACGTCTGCTCCAATTCGGGAAGAATAGGTGAACATGACCTTCTCCCGCATCAAGGTGAGACCGTGCCGCACCAGAAAGGCAGCAAGAAACAGCAAGACATAAGGCGTTGCCTGCATGAGGCTCTTCCCGTCAAACAGCGTTGTTATGGCATGTGCCAGCCACTGTGCTTGAAAAATAATACTTGCTCCTTGGATGATTGACACAATACCTAAGAGGGCAAGAAGCCCCCTCATTCCTTTTAGTTGAAGCAAACGTTTATCCATTAGTAGGTCATTGGCTCCTTACCGCTTACACGTTTACGGAAGACATAGTAGCTCCAGATTTGATACCCAAGCACAAAAGGCAGCAAAGAAATGGCAACAATCGTCATGACCGTCAGTGAATAAGATCCTGATGCAGCGTTTTGAATGGTGAGGTCGAATGCATGGTTGATCGAACTAATCATGACACGCGGGAATAATGCTGTGAAAAGCATGGTCACCGTCACCATAATACCTGCACCTGTGAATAAAAATGTCCATCCATCACACTCTTTTCTCATAAAGATTAGAGCCGCTACATAACAAACCACAATGAGTACAGTTAAAGGGATCGTAATGATCGGACGCACGGTATAAATGTCTGTTTCAAGAATAGACACACCAACAAATACAACAAGAACCGGCAGTGCAATCAATAAAACACGCTGACCGAGCTTTCTTGCACGATTTCTTAAATCACCCTCAGTGCGGAGTGTGACGAAAATCAATCCATGCAGAAGGCAAAGAACCGTCACAGCTACCCCGCCGATCACTGAATAAAGATTCACAAAGTCTGTAAATCCAGCGTACATATTCATGCTTTGATCAATGGGCATTCCTCGTAAAATACTTGTGAATAGCACGCCGAGTAAAAATGGCGGAAGCAGGCTGCCAAAGAAGATCACCCAGTCCCACGTTTTGATCCATGAAGCCTTCTCGACCTTCCCTCTAAATTCAAAGGCGACCCCCCGCCCAATGAGCGCTAGCAGGAGAACCGTAAACGGAATATAGTATCCGCTGAACATCGTAGCGTACCAGTGAGGAAAAGCGGCGAAAATAGCTCCGCCTGCTGTAATCAACCAGACCTCATTCGCATCCCAGAAAGGGCCAATCGTATTGATTAAAATGCGGCGCTCATGTGCATCTTTTCCAAGAAGCTGCATGGACATCCCGACACCAAAATCAAATCCTTCTAAGAAGAAAAATCCAACAAACAGTACTGCGACAAGAATAAACCAAATCTCGTTAAGATATGCCATGATATGCGCCTCCATCAAATGGATCTGTAGACAGGTCCGTTTCATCCTTTTGATCTGTATTCTCTTCAGAATGTGCACCTTTTTTAATTTCTCGAATGAATAAGTAGGCAAGCACGATGGCAAGAATCAGATAAATGGTCGTAAAGCTAATGACTGAGAATAGCAACATGCCGTACGATACGTTTGGTGAAATGGATTGTGCGGTTGTCATCATACCAAAGACTGTCCACGGCTGACGCCCAATTTCCGTCATGATCCAACCAGCTGAGTTTGCAATAAACGGGAACGCAATCATCCATACCATGAAGCGTAAATACCATTTGTTTGATTCTAGTTTTTTTCTAAAGCTCAAATACAAACCAATCATACTAGCAAAAATCATCAACATGCCGGCACCCACCATGATTCTAAAGCTCCAGAAGGTTGTTTTGACTGGAGGAATGTAATCTCCAGGACCAAACTTGGCTTCATATTCTTTTTGAAGGGTCAGCATGCCTGGCACATCTCCACTAAACTTCGAATAAGCCAAGTAACTTAAAGCAAACGGAATATTGATCTCCGCAGAGTTTTCTTTTTTATCTGTGTCAATGTTGGCAAATAGTGTCCAAGCCGCTGGATCTCCACTATCCTTCCAAAGGGCTTCACTTGCTGCCATCTTCATCGGCTGTGATTCCATTAAGTGCTTTGCTTGATCATGTCCAGAGAACGCCACACCTAAGCCAGAAATGAAAGCAAGCACCATGGCAATCTGGAAAGATTTTTTGAAAAAGGTCACTTCTTGTTTTTTGATCATTTTATAGGCACTGACACCCGCGATAAAGAAAGCACCGGTTGCCAATGCACCAAACAGAACGTGCGGGAACTCTACCCAAAGTTGCGGATTTGTCACGAGCGCCCCAAAGTCATTCATTTCTGCACGGCCATTTTTAATCACAAATCCAACTGGCTCCTGCATAAATGAGTTGGCGAGTAAAATCCAAAACGCCGAAAAGATCGTACCAAGAGAAACAAGCCAAATACATAACAAATGAATTTTTTTCGGCAGACGGTCCCAGCCGAATATCCAAAGGCCAATAAAGGTCGATTCAAGGAAAAAGGCCAATAGCGCTTCAATGGCAAGCGGTGCACCAAAGACATCACCGACAAACCTTGAATAATCAGACCAGTTCATCCCAAACTGGAATTCTTGCAGAATCCCTGTCACCACACCTACTGCAAAGTTAATTAAGAAAAGGTGACCCCAAAATTTCGCCATCTTTTTATAAATCTCTTTTTTCTTGACGACATAAAGGGTTTGCATCAATGCAACGATAAATACCAAACCTATAGACATAGGAACAAAAATAAAATGAAATAATGTCGTTGAGGCAAATTGAAATCTTGCTAAAAACAGCTCACTCACAGCCTTACATCCTCCCTTACTTTCGCATGCCGAATGATTCGAGATATTTATGCTCACCATTTCACAAAAAATTCACTATTTGTTCAATGATTCACAAGTTAAAGTCCATTTGATATAGTTCACTCGGTGAAATTTTACTCTTGATTTTCATTCGGTTAGTTATTTATACCTGTACTTTACACCCATACGCTTCAAAAATAAAGTAAATTTTACCTAAAATTTGGATGGGATTGTGTCAGTTGTTTGAATACTTTGTCAAAAATATGTGACGGAAAGAGACAATCACAAAAAAATAGCGCTGCTTCTTCGCTGCAGCGCTTTTGAATATTTAGGCTTTTTTCTGTAAAGCGGGTCTTGTCACTTGCACTTCATAGTACGTAATTTTGTTTTTTAACAGGCCTTCCGGTTTCGCCTTTCCGTGAGCGTGCGCATCACCAAATGCCTGAGATTTTGTCCAATTCACAAAGTCTTCTTTTCGATTCCAGCGGGTGTGAATGGTCACTTCATCGTAATCAGTTGTCTGCTGAGTGACCCATACTTCCATTCCTAAAAAGCCTTCCATAAATTCTACTTGTCCCTGCTTGTTAAACCGTTTAACAAGGTGGTCTGCACTGCCTTTTTCTACTCTTACTTGGTTGTTTACAATAATCATGTTTGGTTCATCTCCCTTTTGTTGTTGAATGGAGGCAATGGGGATAATGAGCGGATGCGGTCCGTCTAAGTGAACCTCCGCCTGAATCCCAAAAACCTCCTTGAAAAAGTCTTCTGTTAACACTTCTTTTGGTGAGCCAATTTGATGCACCTGACCTCGCTTCATAGCAATGAGACGGTCACAATATTTTGCGGCCTGCTGCAAGTCATGGAGAACCATTAAAATGGTGATGCCATGTGTTTGATTCAGCTGTTTGAGCAGCTCCAGTAATTCAAGCTGATGCGCAATGTCTAAATAAGTGGTTGGCTCATCGAGAATGATGGTCTCTGTCTTCTGAGCCAGTGCCATTGCAATATATGCCTTTTGTCTTTCTCCGCCTGACAATGTATGAAGCATTCTGTTTTCATTGGTGCGGCTATTCGTCACCTCAAGCGCCCACTCAATCGCTTCATGATCTGACGTGCCGCTTTTTTTCCAGATGGAACGATGCGGACTGCGTCCAAGTGCGACCAGCTCACGTACTGTCATCGATGGAATGGCGGTTCTTGTTTGCATGAGAACTGCCACCTCCTTGGCGATCTCCTGTGCCGTCATCTCTTTTTGCGGGATGTCGTGAATGTAAATCATGCCGCTTTCGATTGAGGTCAGTCGTGCGGCCGCTTTGATAAAAGTCGACTTACCTGACCCATTCGGGCCAATGATTCCGGTCACACTCCCTTTAGGAACAGCTGCTGAAATGGAAGACAGCCGAAAGCCGCCTTGACTGAGACTCACGTCATCCATTGCAATGACATCCATCTTAACCCCTCCCTTTCTTTTTTAATAAATAGAGGAAGAAAGGTGCACCGATGCAGGCAAGCAAGATCCCTACAGGCAATTCAACCGGTGTAAACCAGACCCGTGCTGCTGTATCGGCAAAGACCACAAGCACGCCCCCTCCAAGCATTGAAATCGGCAGCAAATACCGGTAATCATCTCCGATTAAAAGACGGATAAAATGGGGTACAACAAGCCCGACAAAACCGATTAAACCGCTGACACTGACAGCTGCTCCAGCTAAAAGAGCGGCCAGCGCAATGAGAAAAAATCGAGTCCTCTCTACTCGAAGGCCCAATAGCTGAGCCGATTCATCGCCAAGCAAAAGGAGATTGGACGGTTTAATGGCGAAAAAACAAAGACATAATCCAGCCAGCGCATATGGCGACACAAAGCTAAGATGATGCCAGCTTCGTCCGTTTAATCCCCCTGATAGAAAAGGCAAAACAGCCTGCACACGCTCACTGTAAAGCACCATAAACCCATTCATCACCGCACCAAGCAGGGCATTGACGGCAACACCTGCCAAGATCAATTTAAGCGGTGAAACCCCTTGATCAAATGACAGCATATACACGACAAGAGCTGCTAATAAGGCGCCCAGAAAAGCGGCTGCCGGAAGCAAATACGTGAATTGCGGAAGAACAATCATGCTGAGTACAGCAGCTAACCCGCCGCCCGCAGTCACACCAATGATCCCAGGGTCAGCCAGTGGATTTCGGACAACTCCTTGTAAAATCGCCCCTGATGCTGCGAGACAGGCCCCAACGAGAAAACCAATGAGCACACGCGGCAGCCGTAAATCCATGACAATTTTTTCATGAACAGGCAGACCTGATCCCGTGAACACAGCCATTAAATCCGTCAGCGATAATTGGACAGAACCTACCGCAAGTCCTAGACAGACGCCCACACATAAAGTGAGAAACAATCCTGGTAACAGCCATTTTCGTCTTGACTGCCTTTTTTGAAAATCTAGTTCTGCATTCATCTTCATGATGACAATCGCTTCAATTTCTTCTCTAATTCATCGATCGCTCTGATGACTTCTGCGCCTGGATTTGTCCCAAATAGGTCACTTGGTAGAATCTCAACGTGTCCATTTTTGACAGCTGATACATCGTGCCACGCCGCATTTTGCTTCATTTCACTCATAAAGCCTGCTTTGACATCTTCAGGATTGCTGTGTGTCATCAGCAAGATGAGATCTGGATCGGCCTCGATTACCTTTTCTGCATTGATTTGTGCATATTGCGGAAACTTTTCGAGTGCTGGTTCGTTTTCAGCAATATTCGCCCCACCAGCGATCCGCAGCAGATCACCACTTAAAGATTGTGGAAGTGCCGCCATATATGTGCCGGGCGCACCATATACAACGAGTGTCTTTACTTTTTTCTCAGGCTGCTTCACTTGCTTAATCCGCTGATCGATTTGAGCATTGAGCGCTTTTGCCTTTTGCTGCTTTCCAAGTAAATCACCAAATAAAGTAACTTGACGCTGGATGTCCTTCACTGAGTTGGCACTTGTCAAAAGAAGCTGTGAACCAATCCCTTCTATAGTAGAGATATCCTTGCTGTTTAATGATTCATTCCCAAGCACCACATCGGGCTTTAAGCTCGTGATCAACTCGACATCAAATTGATGGGTTGTGCCAATTGATTGTACGGACTTTGCCTTTTGTAGATTGTCTGGCAATTCGGCAGTTGGCCGGCCGACAACCTGGCCACCTAAGGCATAAATGATGCTCATGTCGCCAGTTGACAACGAGACGATCCGTTCAGGTGATTCATGAAACGATAATGTTCTGCCGGCAAAATCCTGAATGTTGAGCGCACCTTGCTTGCTCTCATTCTCGACAGGCGCCGCCTGGCTGCATCCGCCGAGGAGAAGCACGACGACGAGTCCTGCCCAAATCACATGTAAACATTTCAACCGTCTGTCTCTCCTTTTCTAGTAAACTTTCTTTAGCTTCGCCTGTACCACGAGACGCTTGTTTTTAGGTGCCAGCACGTGATCACAGGTCGATAATGTGAGAATCAAGTCATCTGTGGATACGTCTGTTTTCGTTTGATAGATGGACTTCTTACGCACAGCTTGCAAGTAGTGCGCATATTCACCAAGATCCTGAAAATCAGTCTGAATATAATCGAAATCGACTGTCGTCTCATACACAGCAAAAATCTCTGCTTCATAGCTTTGGTACAGCGTATCGTACTGAAATGTGCGATGATCTTGGAAGAAATCTTTTTTCAAATAGTTTGTGAGACCAGCAAACATAGACCCATCCCTCATCCGATGACCGTACACCACTGTATTGGGACTTTCATGCAAGACGTCATTACGATAATCCATAAAGATACTGCCTGCCCGTGTGTCATCCTTTACATAATTACGAGTTAAATAGAATGCATTATCGTTTGACTGAACAATTGGATACTGAATCATCGTGTCCTTCATATCAATCCAACCGACAATGTCTTCATTCACCTTTCGCAAATCATCAAATGACTGACGAATTTCTCCAGGTTTTCGCTGTTTCATTCCATCCTCGTGTGTGTAAAGTGTCTGAGCCTTTGCAAGCACCTGACGATTTTGATAATAGCCAAAGAGCTCCAAGCCAATGGCAGTACCGCTATATAGGAAAACACCTAAACAGACGATCGTCAGCATTCGCTGCCCGATCCTTTTCCCTCGTTTCACACTGTCTCACCTGCTTTTTGCACAACTTATATGCCTACAGGCACGATATACATCCCTGTTTCTGCATCCTGCTTAATTGTGACGGACACATGATAAATGTGCCGCACCATTTCTTCGGTTAACACATCATTGGGCCGCCCTTCGCGGATAATTTGTCCATCTTTCATGGCGATGATGACATCACTATAGCGAATCGCCTGATTCATATCGTGCAGGACCATCACGATGGTTAATCCATGCTCGACATTGAGCTCTCGAATGAGCTCCAGAATGTCAAATTGATAATACATATCCAAATAAGTCGTCGGTTCATCTAAGAAAAGGATCGGTGTTTTTTGCGCTAAAGCCATCGCAATCCATACACGCTGCCGTTCTCCGCCTGACAATGAGGCGAGTGGCATCTTTCGCTTATCCGTCAGCTTTGTACAGGACAGCGCCCACTCGATTGCTTTCTCATCTTCTTCCTTGTCACTGCCGCGCATCGTTTGGTAGGGCGTTCTCCCAAATGCCACGACTCGTTCGATCGTTAAATCGAGCGGCGCTTCATTTTGCTGATGTACGACTGCCAGCTTTCTCGCGAGTTCCCTTGGCTTGAACGCATTCAGCTCTTGTCCATCTAAATGAATCTGTCCTTTATGTGGACAATGGTTATGTGCCATCAAGGAAAGCAGCGTGGATTTGCCCGAGCCATTTGGACCGATAATGGTCGTGATTTTTCCTTTTTCGATCTTCGTGGTGACCGATTGAACAATGTCCCTCTGTCGATCATAGGAAAACGACACCTCACGAATGTCCATGCAGACGATCCCCCCTTCTTAATAAAAAGATCAGAAACGGTCCGCCAATGACAGCCATGATTGTAGAAGCAGGGATTTCATTTGGTGCCACAAGCGTTCTGCCGAGCGTATCAGCCGTCAAAATGAGCAAGGCCCCGCTTAACGCAGAAAATGGAATCAGTACCCGGTGGTCAGAGCCGACGAGCCTTCTAGAGATATGGGGAATGAGCAAACCGACAAAGGCAATCACGCCCGCTACCGCAGCAGTCACCGCTGCTAATAACACCGCCGTGATTGAAATCAAAAGGCGCATTCTGGTCACACGCAATCCTAAGTTTTTCGCCGTCTTATCTTGAAGGGCAAGCAAGTTACACCATCTGCTAAAGAAAAGCGCAACCACAAGCCCAATAAGGCCATAGACACCGATTAAACGGACATCTCCCCACGTTTTCATCGTCAGATTCGACTGCCCCGACTGATTAATGGTGATATTGAAATAGCTGCAAATGGTCACAAACGCTTCTGCCATCCCTGTAAACATGGCATTAATGGCGATCCCCACCAAAATCATTCGAATCGGGCTTAAGCCGCCTTTCCAAGACAACACGTATACGAGGAAGCAGGCAATTGCCCCGCCTAAAACTGAAAATAAAGGAGAGTAGAAATAAAATTGAGGAAGCGCTGTAATTGCCATTAAAGAAAAGAAGCTAGCTCCCGATGAAATACCAATAACACCGGCATCTGCTAATGGATTCCTCATCACAGACTGCAAGAGGACACCGGAGACAGATAAAGCCGCCCCTGTAAACATCGCAATGAGCATGCGGGGGATTCTTAAATCTTTAATGATTTCTACCTGTGCATGTTGACCGGTCATAAGCCCTTCCAATAATTCAATCGGTGTAACATGAATGCTCCCCGTAATGGCGGAATAAATAAATACGCCGGCTAGTAAGAGACTGACTATCAGAAATAAAATCCCTGTTTTTTTCATCTTGAACGTCCTTTTATCATTAAGATTCGCCGCTTATGACGGGTACAACATACGAGTCAATTCATCTAATGCCTCTGCTGCCTTTAAGTTGCCTGTTGTCCCGAATAAGCTTTCTTCGAGGTCGTACACTCGGTCTTGTTTGACCGCATTAAAATGTTTCCAAATATCATTTGTTTTAAATTCTTGATCAAACATGTTGACGACTTCATCCGGCATCCCATGTGCAGCTCGGAGAATGATATCTGGATTGGCTTTTTGTAAATACTCCGTATTGGATGCCAAATACTCCATTTTCTCACCTTTTACGATGTTCTTTCCTCCTGCAATACGCACAAGATCACCGATATACGAATTCTCTGTTGCCACTAAATAACTGCCTGGTACACCAAGCAAAATGAGAACGGATGGCTTCGCTTTTCCCTTCGTTCTCTCTTGTATGTCTTTCTTTTTTTGTTCAAAATCATCCACAATGCGTTTCGCTTGTGTCTTTCTATCATATTTTTCTCCAAGCTTTGTGATGGCGTTCTCCATCTTGTCCAGGCTCTCAAGGTTGAGGTATGTCGCAGGGACAGAAGCTTGTTGAAAAGGCGTTTCTAAATCATATTGAAGGGTCGTGACAGACAGGACATCTGTCGGTTGAAGTGATTGGATGATTTCCATGTCCGGGCTCATTGGGTTACCGACTGCTGGGAGTCCTTTGTATCGAGCCGGCAAGGATTTTTGACTTGTTGGCACCCCGACAAGATCCACCTCTAGCGCATCCATGATCTCAGCAGCAGCTACAGTCGTTGCCACAATGCGGGCACTTGATGCTGCGCTTTTTTTGCCTTTCGCTGAGCTTTCAGCTGATTGTGAGCAGCCTGCTAAGAAGACGCACACACATAGAGCCGTGATCAGGGTACATAACATTCGATGCTTCAAAAAACAGAAGCCTCCTTTCGAAAAAAGGAAGTGGATGCGCCGAGATGAATGGCGCACCTCACTTAACATAGATTCTTTATCTTGTACGAGTTTGATACTTTCTGACGAGCACGAATAGTGACCCGCCGAATAAAAGAATGTACACCCAAAGAAGTGAAGTATCTCCTGTTTTCGGGTTCAGCTGACCTGTCTCAGACTTGGTTTGGTCATCTGATGGCGTAAAGGTCATCTGCTCTGCACCCGTTTCCTCAGGGGCTAGATTCGCAAGCTGGTTTGGTTGAGAATCGTGATCATTCGGATTTTTCACAAAGCCGATGCTCTCATCGTCTCCGATCACCGTCGCAATTCCGCTTCCTTCACCACTTGCGATGCCTTTCGTATCATAGACAAGTTTGACATCGTACTGCTCATGATAATTTGCAGCTGGAATGTCAATTTTCACGCGTGCTGCCTGATCACTACTCAAACTTTTTGCTTCATATTGAATCACTCGTGTATCTGCTTTTTGATCAGCCTTTGCAACTAGCGTCTCTTCAAATTTACCGCCGGTTCCTACTTGGAACGACGTGATGGCTGAGCTGTTCTTGACAGTGTATGAAACGAAATGGCGGCCATTTTTCACCACCAATGTCGCAGGGCTCACGACGTAATCGTTCATGCGAGAAAGCTCATCTTTGTCTGCTTTCTTCATTGAAAAAGGAAGCTTGTACACCCCGTCTTTTAGCTGAACTGTCTCTTGATTCGTTCCGCCGTTCGTTGTGTCTGGTGCTGGTTTATTTGGTTTTGGTGTTTCTGGTGTAGCCGGTGTTTCTTCCTCTATTTGACCGTCCTTCAGTGGAACGATACTTTTTGAATCAAATTGAAAACGAATATCGTACGTTTGATCATAGTGAGCGGCTGCTACTACAATGTGTACTTTTCCGTTAACTGCTTTTTTCAGATCAGACACTTCAAATGAAACCACTCTTGTGTTCTTTGCTTGATCTGTGCTCACGTTTTTCACTTCTTGATAAGAACCGTTTTTCTCTATTTTCAAAGAATCAACTGACGTATGATCCTTCACCGTAAAGGAAACGGTTTGCGTTCCATTTTTAACAGTTAACGATGCTGGATGTGAGAAGTATTGGCTCATCCGAGATGCCTCATCCTGATCGCCCTTCAGCACACTGTAGTTGATACGATACACACCATCTTTTAATTGATTCTGCGTCGAATCAACTGGTGTTGTGCCGTTTTGATCATCTGGCTTTGTTTCGCTGTCGCCTGGCGTCGTACCATTTTGATCATCCGGCTTTGTTTCGCTGTCGCCTGGCGTCGTACCATTTTGATCATCTGGTGTTGTTTCGCTGTCGCCTGGCGTCGTACCGTTTTGATCATCAGGTGTTGTTTCACTATCGTCTGGCTTCGCAGGCGTGACAAGTGTGAGACTGCTCTGATCGAAAGCGATCTGTACGTCATACGCCTCATCATAAATAAAGCCGCCTAAGTCCCAGTAAATTTTGACCCAGCCATTTAATTTGGCTGATACATCGGCTACATCAAATCTGATCACACGCGTATTCGCTGTCTCATCTTCACTGACCGTTTCAGTGGTGACGAGAGAGCCATTTTGTTCGACCTTGAAATCTGTGATTTCTTTGCTTTGCTTCAGCGTCAAATAGGCAGTCGTCTTGCCATTTTCGATGACGAGCTTAGCTGGCTTTTCTGTATACGTATCCATCATGGATGCTTCAGTGCTACCATTTTTTAAAATGGTGAATCCTGCTGTATATTCACCATCAGCCAATGATGCCGCCTGAGCCGTTCCTTGAGGCAGCTGAAACGCAGTCAACAAACTGAATAAAACGAGCAGAATAGCTGTCTGTAGATGAAAAAGACGTTTCAAAAGATGACACTTCCTTCCGTTAATGCTTGATGATCCACTTTCTCGCTAAAAACCCGCCTGAACATAAGACAAGCACAAGGAGCCATCCCATCTGGCTTGTATCACCAGTTTGAGGATTTTCTTCTTGTTTTGTTTTGGTGGATGAATCAGTTGTTTTGGTTGTTTCTTTTGATGTTTCTTGATGTTTTGCTGCACCTGCTGTTTCTTTTGAACTGTCAGAAGAAAGTGACTTGATGCTGCTTTCATCGAATTTCAGCTGGATGGTATAGTCGTGATCATAATCAGCGGATTTGACTGTGACATGGATTTTTGACTTGATTGGTTTAGACAAACTCTGTGCTTGGAATTGGACAAGCCTTGTATTGGCTTTCTTATTCGTTGATAGAACCGTCGTATCGACATAGCCGCCATTTCCCGGCACTTTAAATTCCGTTACCCAGCTGCTGTTTTTAATGGTCATTTGCACAGTCAGCTTGCCATTTTTCACGATCACTTTTGCCGGCTTCAGCCAGTAATCATTTGCCATCGAAACGGCAGTTCCTTCGGCCTTCATCACAGTGTAATTGACGGAGTATGTACCATCATTTAATGAGGCAGCCTGTGCATTTGAAAAAGGCAGTATAAGTGCCAGCAACAATGCAGCCACAAAGGCTGGCATCCTGATCCATTTTTTCATCAGATGAATTTCCTCCCTTTTTATTGAACAGTTGCTGCATCAAACTTGACGCGAATATCGTAATTGCCTGTATATCCAATGACCGGTACAGTCACACTCACTTTAGCTGGTACAACATCTGTCAGGCTGTTGACATTGAACTCTACCGTTCTCTTATTAGCAGCTGTGTTTGTACTGATCACCTTTGCATCTTTGTAGACACCTTGATCCAATGTTTTAAAGCTTGTAATCCAAGAGCTGTTCGTTAACGTGACTTGCGCTTTGATTTTTCCATCCTTCACAACAAGCTTAGCTGGTTTTTCAAAATACGTATTTGCTGTTGACGTTGAATCACTGTCTGCTTTCCATACCACATATTGTGCTGAATATTGACCATCTGCTAAGCCTGCTGCTGAGGCAGAGCTAACCGGGGCTAGAGCAAACAATAGAACAAAGCTAAAGAATAATAAGACGTGTGATGCTGAACGAAGTGATTTCATATATATCCTCCTAATTGATATTGATAATTATTCTCAATAGATAATAAAAAAAATAACCTTTATCAGCGTATGAATCACACTCATAAATGATTATGATAATCATTATCAATTGAGTTTAAAAAATAAATCTTTGCTTTCGACAAGTCAAAGATGTCTGCTGCTACATGATGTAGTGATACACGATTTAGGTAATCTGTCCCATTCATGATACCATGGCATAACCTCCCCATTCCATTACAGGGAAAAGAACCCTCTTCTCCTTGATATTATATGATGAATGAATTTATTGTCAACATCATTTTTCATACTATTGACTTAGATTTCTGGAAAATCACAAAAAAATCTCGATCAGGTACACTGATCGAGATCGATTAAGAAGGGATATGTTCACCCTTTTCACTATTTTTACGCTCTAAAGACCAAGCATACATTTCCCGTATGACTGGTTCAATTTTCTTTCCTTGTTCTGTTAGTTCATATTCAATCCGCACGGGAATGTCGGGATATACTTTTTTCTCAACAAGGCCTTCAGCTTCTAGATCTTTCAGCCTTTCTGATAATAACCGTCCGCTGATGTTCATTTCATTTTCAAGCTGACAAAAACGTTTTGGCCCTGTCAAAAGCTGATTGATGATGAGAATCACCCACTTCTTCCCTAAAATCTCCATGGCATCTGTAATTGGGCAGCCATCTACTTGAGCCATACTTTACTCCCTCCTGCTTTTCTCTACTTTTTTTCATTATAACATAATTAATTACTTGAAATAAGTCACTAACTATTATATAGTTTAGTTACTAAAAGTAACAAGGTAATCATTTTTATCAATTTTCAATAAACCATTGAACATACAGATGCATATAACATGAAGGAGATGACCGAGCTTTGAATACAATAGAGCAGGTAAGATTAGGTGTAACAGAATTACATGTGTCCAGCTTTGAGCGTTCTTTGCCTTTTTATACAGACATTTTAGGTTTTACTTTATTAGAACAGACGGATTCTACTGTCACGCTTGGCAGCAACTCAAAGGAACCAATCCTTGTGCTGAAAGAAGATGTGCAGCTGAAAGAGAAGCCGGATCATGAGCCAGGACTTTATCATTTTGCGGTTTTATTACCTACCAGAAAAAACCTGGGCACATGGCTGGCGCATGTGACCAAAAAAGGCTATCCTTTAATTGGAGCAAGCGATCACTTTTTCAGTGAAGCCATTTATTTAAGTGATCCAGATGGCATCGGCGTTGAGATTTATGCTGATCGTCCTCAGGACATATGGGTAGGTGAGCATGGAGAGCTGAAAGGTGGCGGAAATGCTCCGCTTGATGGAGATGGTCTCCTGCAAGAAGCCGCTGATTCCACCTGGGAAGGACTCCCGGCTGGTACAGTCATGGGACACTTGCATTTCCATCTCAACCCAGAAGAAGCCGATTCCTTTTATGTGAACACGCTCGGTTTTCATATCCGAATGGCTCCCCCAGCCAGCTTATTCGTTGCTGGTGGCGTCTATCATCACCACCTTGCCTTTAATGCATGGGGACGCGGGAGAAAAGGAGCCATTGATCCACGTTTTTCAGGAATTAGAAGCTATACACTGGTTTTCCCAAAAGAAGACGATAGAACATCCGTCGTCGAACGTCTGACAAAAGCAGGTGTTCACATGAACACGACAGGAAAAAGTAACGAATTTATTGATCCATTTGGCGTTCTCGTTCGTTTACAGATTGAAGAAACAGACAAAAAAGAAGGTGCAGAATATGGACAAACACACAGAGGTTAAAACAGCCATTTTAAAAGATAAAATCAAACGAGTACAGCAAGAAGACGGATTTATATATATCACTGGACCTATTAAACTGCCAGTGAATTTAGACGGTAGAACGGTCATGTTTAACTGGTATTCATGGTTAAAAGATGACGGGAAAGAACCATTATCAGATGAAGCTTTAATCGAAAGCCTTTCCTCCCGTGAGCTTGCAGATCACCAGCAATCAAGCGTCCTTGTTTACGGAGATTTCGAGCATGCTGATGAAGCGTTGATCCGCATGCATTCCATCTGCCACACCGGCGATATTTTCGGAAGCAAACGCTGCGATTGCGGGTTCCAATTGAAACAGTCTATGCGGATGATTGAGGACAATGGAGCAGGCGCACTGTTTTATTTAGCCAACCATGAAGGACGCGGGATCGGTCTTTTCAGTAAAGCCATGGCCTACATCTTGCAAGAAAACGGCTACGATACTGTAGAAGCAAACGAAGCACTGGGCTTTGAAGATGATACACGTCAATATGAAGAAGCGATTGCTGTTCTTCAAACATTGCGTACAAAGCCAGTCAGACTTATCACCAATAATCCGAAAAAGACCGATGCTATCAGCCATGCAGGCCTTTCTCTTTCTGGACGTATTCCACTTTGGGGTGATGTCTCTGAGTTCAATGAAAAATACTTGCAGACAAAAATTAACCGCTCAGGTCATATGAAGGCGGATCAAGAGGTGCGTACGATTGCCACATCATGAGCGATATATGAAACTAGCCCTTGAAAATGCTGAAGCAATGAAAGGTCAGACATCTCCCAATCCGCTTGTCGGGGCTGTGATTGTGCGAGAAAATGAAATTGTTGGGGTCGGGGCGCATATGAAGGCCGGCGAACCACATGCAGAAATTCATGCACTTAAAATGGCTGGAGACAAGGCAAAAGGTGCCACGATCTATGTGACACTAGAGCCTTGTTCCCACCATGGCCGCACAGGCCCATGCGCTGAAGCACTTGTGAAAGCCGGCGTAGAAAAAGTCGTCGTTGCTGCACTGGATCCGAACCCGCTTGTTGCCGGGCGTGGGATTGCCATTTTACAAGATGCAGGCATTCAAGTCATCACAGGCGTCATGGAGCAAGAATCCATTCTCATGAATGAAGTGTTCAACCACTTTATTACGAAAAAAACGCCTTTCGTGACACTCAAAGCAGGCATTACGTTAGACGGAAAAATTGCATCTGCTACGTCTGACAGCAAGTGGATTACATCAGAGACGTCCCGTTATGATGCACATCACATTCGCAGTATCAACGATGCCATCTTGGTCGGTGCGCAAACTGTCATTCACGACGATCCTTCATTAACAGCACGCATTCCAAACGGTCATCATCCGATTCGAATTGTCTTAGACTCTAAACTGTCTATCCCGCTGACAGCAAAGGTGGTCACGGATCAAATGGCGCCAACATGGATCTTTACAACAAAACAAGCCGATGAAGAAAAACGAGCCGCTTTAGAAGCAGCTGGCGTCAGCGTCATCATGACGGATAGCGATATCCGGGTGCCCTTACAAGAAGTACTTCAAGTGCTCGGAGAAAGAAATATCTCCTCCCTGATGATTGAAGGCGGCGGACAAATCAATGCCTCATTTTTAGAGCAGCAGCTGGTCGATAAACTCGTCATCTACATGGCGCCCAAGCTCATTGGCGGACGACTCTCTCCTTCTTTTTTCGGAGGCGAAGGCATACGCCTCATGAGTGATGCAATTGAACTCGATCAACTCACTCTTGAACCACTCGGAAAAGATATAAAGATAACGGGTTATCCTGTTTATCAATAAACAACAAAGCTTGTAGATTGAGTCTGCAAGCTTTTTTCTCATCATTGAATTTGAGGTGATTAAATTGAACATCAAAGGAATAAACCATTTATTATTTTCTGTTTCTGATTTAGAGACATCTATTGATTTTTACACAAAGGTCTTTAATGCCAAATTGTTAACAACGGGCAGAACGACAGCTTACTTTGATTTGAACGGCCTGTGGCTTGCCCTCAATGTAGAAAAAGACATTCCTCGTCAAGACATCCATCACTCTTACACACACATCGCTTTTTCTATTGATGAGGAGGATGTAGATCCAATGTATAACAAACTAAAAGATTTGAACGTCAACATCTTACCAAGCCGGCCAAGAGACGAAAGAGATCAGAAGTCGATTTATTTCACAGACCCTGATGGACATAAATTTGAATTTCATACAGGAACCTTGAAAGATCGATTGGATTATTACAAACTAGAGAAAACACATATGGAGTTTTATGAATGAAACGCAAAGAAAAACAGAGAGGAAACAACAAGGTGCTATTCGTCATTAAATAGGAAAGATGGTAAAATATACATAGAAACGTGTTGCAAACGATAGTCCTCCCCCCTTCCATACTAAAGGTGTTTTTATGCCTAGAAAGGAGGGGTCAGTTTGAGAACAAAACTTGTGCGTTCACGCGTTGAGAGACGCAAAAACAAAAAGAAAAAAGCTTGTACCTGTAAGTACAAGCTTTGGTTCCTTATCTTAAATTCAATCCGAACTCTAGTCCAGTTCATCATATGGATTTTAGATAAGAGAACGTTCTGAATGAACCCTTAAGATGATAATGAAAAATAAAGCGGCACCTTCATTACCCCTAGTCAAGGTAATGCTGGTTCTATCTCGTTTCTGTTTTTTGGAGGGCTGCTTTATTTTTTCATATTATTTCAGTTTATTCCTCACATTTTAAATTTATACATAGAAAAAGCACACGGTAGTCAGCCGAGTGCCCAAATTAAATTTCTTTTCAGTTGTATGGTGAACGTTCAAGAAATTCACCTTGAAGCTCTCGTGCTTCAGTTTGAAAACTAGTTCAACTTAGTCCGAGTTGAACAAAAAACTTGTGCAACAATATGTTACCATAAGTAACAATTTGTTACCATAGTTAAGCTTATTTTTTAATCTTACTTATTCATTTCAAATGCAGAATTTTCATTATTTCAAATAAATTATACAGCTTTTTGTTATGCAATGAATCAAATATACTGAACAACACTCAAAATAACTTTCAAGTATAATAACCTGTACTTTTCTTCTAAGCCCTCCTACTTTCTATTGGCAATTGTAAGACCTTATTAAGTTAAATAAAAAAGAATCAGTATATAAAAAACTGATTCTTTCTGCATACATTTATCTCAAACAAATCGTATTTAATCCACGAAACGTGTCGTAAAATGTTTCATGTGAAACATCTGTGATCTAATATTGATCAATTTCCCTCTATCAGCCTGCCAAAGCTTTCGGGTGAAAGTCCCGGTGAAATGCGCAGGCGGTGTAAGGACATCATGCCTTGTTCCTTTTTCGCATGTCCTGGTTCAGTGGTCACAGCCATTTCATATCCTGCTTCCTTCGTCAGCTTCAGTGTGTCTTCGTTATAGCGACCGACCGGATAGCTGACCATGACCGTTTGTTGAGAAAACCGCTGGTCAAAGAATACCTTCGATCCTTTTAATTCTTCTTCCTGCTGCTTCTGTGATAAACGATTGAGCTCTAAATGATGAATGGTGTGACTCTCTATTGAAATACCATGCGCCACCATATCATCCATTTGGGCATCGGTTAAATGATGCGGGCGGCCAATGGACTGCTCGATCATAAAAATCGTGGCTTTCATTCCATATTCCTTTAAAATCGGAAATGCCTTTGTGTAGTTATCCGTATATCCATCGTCAAATGTGATAAGAACATACTTTTCACTTGGTGTCGAATTGGTCGCGAGAACTTGATATGCCTCTTTCGGCGACAGCGTGACATAGCCGTTGTCTTTCAGCCACTTCATATGAGCCGCAAATTCGCTTTTTGGCACACGTAACGAATTACCGCTGGAAATACTGTGATACATCAAGATTGGAAGCGCAACGGGTTCCTTTTGCTGAATCCAGTTTTGTTTGTCTATCTCTGCCGCTTCAATTTGGTGCGTTTCTGTTGTTTCTTTCGTTTGTACTTGACCCTTTACCTTTTTGATGGCTTGCTGGTTTCCTTCTGTTTGCTGTTTCGTACCCATACAGCCCGAAATGAGCAGCATGACTAGACCAACTGCAAGCCACATACATGTTTTTTTCATTCACCAATCCTGCTTTCTCTTTATCTATCGAATGATTATAACAGAAATTGGTTAATAACTATATCTATTTTGACAGGGTATTCATTTTTTTACACATTTCGATCATTTCAATGGCAAGCAGATGGATGGTCTCTGTTGTGAGCATTTGGTCTTCTGCATGTATGAGCAGTAAAGAAAAGGGAAGCTGTTCCCCTGACGCCTCTTTTTGTATCAGTGACAAGTGCAGGTCATGGATGCTTCGAAACGCTTCCTCCCCTTTTTCAATCAACTGCTGCGCTGCTTCAAAGTCATCCGCTCTTGCTAGACGAATGGCTTCTACATAATGGCTTCGTGCTTCACCTGCATGGGCAATGATTTGAAAGGCTGCTCCCTGCATTTCCTCTAATACCGTCATCTGCTTCTCCTCCGATTGCTCAAGATTCATTTGCTAGTTTCAGTGCATGTTCTAGTATTTTTTCTCCATTCGCTGTTCCATATAATCTTACATTTACCACATCGACAGGTATATGATAAGGTGCCGCTGTTTTTTCTGCTGCCTTTCTCATAAAGCTAACTTGCGGTCCTAGCAAAATGACCTTTACATCGTCCCCATGCTCTTCTAATTCATCCGCAATGGCCCCTTCAGGTATCGCATAAATTTCATAATCCAGCCCTTTTCCTTCTGCGGCTGCCTTCATTTTAGATACCACAATCGACGTCGACATTCCTGCTGCACAAGCGAGAATGATTCGCTTCATATCCCATCACTCCTATTGATAAATGACATCTGGTTCATCCCTTAATTTCCTCGTTTGGATTAATGTCTTGTACCAGTACCCTGACGCTTTCATCTGACGATTCCGTTCATTATCCAGCTGGATCTCTACTAATCCGTAGCGATTCTTGAATGCATTCATCGGTGAGACATTATCCGTAAAAGCCCACAGCATATATCCTTTGCAGTTTGAACCTTCTTTTTTCGCTTGGAGGGCTTTTTTCAAATGCTGGCTGATAAATGAAATTCGGTACTGATCATCAATGACGCCGTCTTCGTTTTTAAACCGCTCTTCCTGCTCGACCCCCATACCGTTTTCAGCCACAAACCACTCGATATTGCCGTATTCTTCTTTTATTCTCATGCCCATATCATAGACGATATTCGGATAGATTTCCCAGCCTCTGAATGGATTCATTTTTCTCCCTGGGAGCTCAAATAGATCGTAATAATAAGATGGATGAAACGGTGTGTTTTCGTTCCAAGCCTTGCTAGGTGCCTTAACGCGATGCGGATAGTATAAATTAAGACCGACCACATCGACTGTATGATCTTTAATGATCTGAAGCTCTTCTTCCGTTGCATCGAAAAGAATGTCATGCTTTTTCAATACATCAAGCAGTTCTTCTGGATACTCGCCTTTAATGGAGGGATCTAAGAACACGCGATTAAAAAACAAGTCATACATGCGGGCAGCTTCTTGATCATGCGAGGCAGTCGATCTCGCATACGTCACTTCTGGATTGAGAATGACCCCGATTTTTGCACCGGCTGATTCCTTCAAGCCCATTTCCTGAAAAAGCTTCACCACTTTTGATGTCGCCAAGGCTTTATGATAGTTCCACTGCATCCATTTCTTCGTATTTTGCTCGAAAGGATAACGAATAGCATCTAGATACACACGAGTCTGAACAACAATTGGTTCATTAAAGGTAAACCAATGTTTGACCCGGTCTCCATAGCGTTCAAACACCTTTTCTGCATAGAGAACAAACAGCTCGACAACATGTTTAGATGACCAGCCGCCGTACTTTTCAAGCAAAACGGCAGGAAGCTCATAATGCTCTAAGCAAAACATTGGCTCTACACCTGCTTCAAGTAATTCATTGATGAAATCATCAATATAACGAGCATAGGTCTCATCTACAATTCCATTCTCGTAATCGATGAGAAACCTCGACCAATTGATCGATGTCCGGTAATGAGATAACCCAATTTCCTTCATAAGGGCTACATCTTCAGGATAGCGCTCGTAAAAATTCGTTGCTCCTGCTGGTCCGTATCCTTCGTGCCATACGTGATACCCCTCCTTATACCAAAGGTCTATATACGAATCCTGATGCGGTTTCTTCCCTTTCCAACCCTCCGTCTGCCAAGCAGAAGCCGCAGCACCTAGAATAAAGTCATTGGGTATGTCGATTTTGTTCATGTTGCCACCTGACCTTTCTTCGTGTGAATTTGAAGTCCTTCCCACATCCCTTGTAAATACATAGCTCCAAGTGCTCGGTCGTATAATCCATAGCCAGGTCTGCCCGTCTCACCAAAGATCATTCGTCCATGATCTGGCCGAACATATCCAGCAAATCCTTCCTTAAACAATGCGTTCACAATCGCTCCCATATCGAGGCTACCTGCTGACGACAGGTGTGCCGACTCTTCAAAATCACCGTTTTCATACAAATTGACATTGCGTAAATGAGCAAAGTGTATACGCCCTTTTTTAGCATACTTTCTCGCAAGTGAAGGAACATCATTTTTCGCATTACAGCCTAGGGAACCGGAACAAAAGGTCAGTCCATGCTGTGAGCGTTCATCGAGCTGAAGGATACGATCTATTTGTTCTTCACAGCTGACAATGCGGGGCAGACCAAATATGTTCCAAGGAGGGTCATCTGGATGCAGTGCCATGTTCATGTTCTCTTCCGCTGCAACTGGAAGGATATTTCCCAAGAAATAGTCTAGGTTCTCAAACAACCCTTCCTCCCCCAATGCCCTGTATGCAGCCATCAACTTTCTCATTTCTTCCTGCGTATAAGACGTATCCCACCCTGGTAAGGAAAGTCGATCTTTTTCTATATCCATCTGTTCAAGCTGATGCTGAAAATAAACAAGGGTCGTCGATTGATCGGCTAGTGGGAAATCAAGCTCTGTTCGTGTCCAATCAAGGACTGGCATGAAGTTATAACAAATGACCTTCACACCATGCCTTGCTAATCTCCGAATATTTTCTTGATAATGCTCGATATAAACATCCCGGCTAGGCTTTCCCAGCTTAATATCTTCATGAACCGGGAGACTTTCTACGACCTCAAAAGCAAGATCGTGACGTTCAATTTCCGCTTTTAAATGAGCAATACTTTCCTCCGGCCACAGATCACCAGCCGGCACATCATAGACTGCACTGACAATCCCTTTCATGCCTGGAATTTGCCGAATATATGAAAGGGAGACAGGATCTTCTTTGCCATACCATCTAAATTGCATGTTCATTCATGAGCCCTCCTTCTATTCTGAATCAGGTGCTGCTTCTGGCTTCCGGTTGGATAAGAGGACAAAAGGTAAATAGATGAAAACAGCGACAACAATACAGATAAGCTGTGTGATGACAGCCCCCATACTGCCAGCGGTAGACAGCCAAGCATTCACAATCGGAGGTGTCGTCCACGGCACCATCACCACCGCTTTCCCCGCAAAACCTGTAGCGGTTGCGATATAACCAATCGTACCTGTCACGAGTGGTGTAACGATAAACGGAATTGCCATCACAGGGTTCAACATGACAGGTAATCCGAAAATAACTGGTTCATTGATGTTAAACAGTCCAGGTCCTGATGAAAGCTTGGCAATGCTCCGCATCTCTTCTCTTCTTCCTGCTATAAAAATTGCGATCAACAGACCAATCGTCACACCCGAACCACCAATGCTCATATACACATCCCAAAATGGCATCGTGATAATATTTGGAATCTCTTTGCCCTCTTGAAATGCTGTCATATTCACTGCAATTGATCCTAATAACAGCGGCTCGCGAATCGGTTTAATCATTTGGTTGCCATGAATACCGATCACCCAGAAAAATTGAGCCACAAACATTAACGTTAAAATACCAGGCAGTCCCTGCACAACACTTTCAAGCGGACGCTGCACGACGTTATACACCGCTTCATGCAAATAAATGCCTGTCACACGATGAAACGCAAACCCGAATGAACTAATGATTGTAATCGTAATAATTGATGGGAAAAGTGAAGAAAAAGACGTCGCCACATTTGATGGAACAGAATCTGGCATCTTAATTTGCAGCCACTTCACCTCGGTAAGCTTACAAAAGATCTCTACAGAGACGATGGCAATGATCATACCCAAAAATAAGCTTTTTGGATCGGAGAATTGCCTCGCCAGCACATCGACAACCTCACGCATTGATCCATCGACTTCAAGAAGAAGTGTCGTCGGAATAACGGATATAAATGAAATCAATGCCATTAATCCTGGGAACAATGATTTGTGTCCATTGATTTTCCCGAGCTCAATCCCGATAAGGAACACAGCCCCGATCGTTAAAAAGTTCAGCGTGGCATAATTGATTGCCTTCATAATTGGCTGAAGCTCTGCTAAAAACCTGAATATCTCAAAATGGGCAAGCCCCGTTTCCGGGCTCATGATCATATTTGCGACCAGTACAGCAAATGCCCCCGTAATGATAATTGGCATTAATGTGACAAATGCTTGCTTAATCGCCATAATATATTTCTGATTTGTAATACGATAAGCGACATGTCCCATGACGTCGGCCGCTCTCTCTTTAAAGCTCATGATCCGTCTCCCCCTTTACAAAAACTCGTGATCATCCTCCTTTTTGATGTTATTTTAAAAGCGCTTTCATTAACATCCAATCTTTTTCCTCACAGATGCGGAAATGGGTATCCTTTTTTTTCATCTGGCTGTTCCAACACGTGCAGCGCCGCCGTCAGTTCTTCAAATGAAGCAGCTTTGATGATTTGCTCCACCACTTCCTTCTGCTCTGTCAAACGCACAAGAAATTGATAAAGTGACTGCAATTCTTTCTGATACGTCTTCTGTATACTTAACAAACAGACGACCTGTACCCGCTCTTCGCCCCACAGCACTGGTTTTCTCAACGTACAGATCGCACAAAACGTATCATCTGTTGCCGGTTTGATTGGGTGAGGAATTGCGACCAAATGACCGAACGACGTAGGTGACACTTCCTCTCTTTCCAGCAATAGCTGTTCAAAATCATCGGGGATTCGGTTTTGTTCCTGCAATACATTCACGAAAAATTGAAGAACCTCTTCCCTTGTTTGTAGATCTTGCTGAAAAAAAGTCATCTTCGGACTGATATATCGCAAGACCCCCATTTCTTGTGACCCCTGTACAAATTGTTTCAGCCTCAACATATCGTCTTCACTGAGGATCGTATGTACATCAATCACTGGCACAGGTAGTGTGTTCTGAAGCGGGATGGTACTAATGATCAAATCGATACTTCTCAAGTCATACGACAAAAGGTCACTGACACTTGCAGTACCAGCAATCTCTAGCCTTTCGCTAAAGGCGGCCTTCAGCTTATGGAGAAGAAGCTGACTGCTCGCGACACCCGTTGCGCACACAATCAAGCATTTTTTTCTCACAGTCTGAGTTTTTGTCCGCTCTATGGCAGCACCAATATGCAGCGCCAAATATCCGATTTCATCTTCATGAATCTCTACATTCTCATTTTCCTTCAACCATCTTCCCATATAGACACCTGCTTCAAAAGCAATCGGATAATGCCTTTTTATGTCTGATAAATAGGGGTTACGGATGTTCATATCATATCGGAACCGATGAATCGCTGATCTCAGGTGAAGACTTAGTCCCACAATCAATTCCTTGTCTGTCTGAATATCAAGTGACATGTGCTCTTCGACATAACCAAGTAATTGGTGAGTTAAACGGAAATGCTCTTCATCAAGCATGTGAAATAGCGTGTGGCCCGTTTCTCCATACGCCATCATTTTTGCCCCCATTAAATGAATCGCAATATAGGCCATTTCAGATAATGGAAAATCTATACCGAGTACGTGACGCATATCTTCTGCCATTTGCCTCGCCACTTGAAAAGCGGGCTGTGTTTGAATGTCTTTGAGTTCTCCTTCCGGCATCATGACCAATTTTTTCTCTTCAATTCGTTTGCACGCAATGGCGATATGTGTCACTAAGTTGCTTAAACCGATCTCTGACACATGAAGGCCGCTTGCCTTTGTACGTGAACGCACCATATCTTGAATCAATTGATACGTTTCTTCAGGTAAAAGGGCAGGATTCGGATGCTCCTGCTGAAACACATGCTCAGCTAGACAATACCTTAATTTCATTTCATCTCCAGTCAGCCTCAGTCCATATTTAGGACGGTGTGCAACAGAAAGTCCATGTAAAGAAAATAGATGCTTGACTGCTTTCAGGTCATTTTTCACAGTAGATTCACTCACAAATAATTCCTCGGCCAATTCATCTAATTTCATATAGTCTTCGGACAATAAAAGCCTTCTCAATAAATAAGAGATACGATCCTCCGGCTGATTTGGAATAACTTGATTCTTTTTTTCATTTCTTTCTCTCATTGAGTTTTTCAAAAAAGTACGAAATGCTCCATAATCTTCGACAGTCAATGTATACCCTGCTCCACGTTTCATATGAAGTGTTGCCCCATGTACTTCTAATATTGATTTAAGCGCTTTCATATCTGTTCGAACTGTTCGTGATGTGACGCCTATCAGGCGTGCAATTTCTTCACCTGTCAGCTCCTGCTCTGCCTGCATTAACCGCCTCAACAGCTCCTCCTGACGTAGAGATAACATAGACTCCCCTCCCTTGGTCAATTACTTTTGCCTATCATCATAAACGAAAATAGAACTCTTTGCCCAGTTTTTCTTTCTGACCGGGAACTTTGTTATGGCTCAAACGTATGAATATGAAACAAGAGGAGGGATACATCATGTTTGTTATCATCATCATACTAGCTACTTTAGGCGCCATTGCCGCCCACATGTTTACACCAAAAGATAAGCGTTCATCTTCTAGGCATTCTGCACATCACAGTTCAACAACCAGTAACTATACTGATTCGTATACACATCACGCTTCTGATGCCTCCTGCGGTGGTGATTCAGGTGGTAGCGGCGGATGTGACTAAACCAAAAAAAACAGCCGCTTGTTCAGCCGGCTGTTTCGTTTATTTTATTAAAGAGCTTTCCAGCCCCGTTCAATTAAATGTTTGACATCCTTTGCAAAATCCTCGCCTTTTTCCATCACATCTTGGGCTCTTCCTGCAAAATTACTAGCGACAGCGAGTTCCATTTTTTTTAACTCAAAGTGCATAATTTTTTGGTCTATCTCCGTAATATAGGTTTCATACTCATTGTTCACAATGTCGTGCAGCACGTGATAGGCTTCTTTCCGATGACGGTGAAAGTCCGTTCCTCTCTCACCTTTCCATGACGAATCTAGAGCAGGCTTCTTGATTTCCTTTATGTCAGACTGCGCAAGATCTTGTTCTGTTCGAATATTACTTTTGGCTGTCTTTAACCGAGAGATCATTTCGTCAAATTCTGCACGTTTGTTTTCAATCCCCATATGCAGATGGTGCAGCATCTCGGATAAACTCATGTCATCCACCTCTATTAGACCTCATAAGAAAGCACGGCGTCAGCGTTTTTGAAACCGAGCAGATCATCTGCTTTTTCCAGTCCTGACATTTCTATCGTTCGCTTTCATTAAGTATAGTATAAGGTGAAAAGCCTTAGGCTTAAATAGGGAAAAGGTGTCCTTTTAACATGGTGTTTGGAAGAAAAACGGAATAATCTAAGGTCATAAATCCCGAATTATATATGAGTCTTTACGACTATATTTTACATCGTACTCAGTTAAGCTATCAATAAAACGATTGGGGCTTATGATTTTGCCGCAATCGCTTCATCCTGTTCTTTTAGCGTCTTCACATTTGAGCGTGTATCCTGAACGTTTTTGATTAAGGCTTCTTTAAAGCTTGAGACCATTTCGCCCACCTCTGCTTCACGTGCCGTCCATTTGGTTACAAATTCAAGGCTGTTTTCACCAGCTTTATCTGCTGCTTTTTTCATTGTTAAAGCTTCAACTGCTTGGGAGACTTCATCTAGTTTATCCATCACTGTTTGGTAGTTTAACTTAATTTGTCCCATTATGATATCCTCCAGATTGGTTCAGCATGAAGCTCGCTTACAAGCTGCTCCATGCTTTTGAGATCAAGCGTTTTGCGTCTTCTACTGCGTCTTCTCCTTTTTCAGCCAAACGTGCGGCATCTCCAGCTAAAGAGCTGGCAAAGGATAAGGCAGCCTGCTCTGCTTCTAGTGTACTGATTTTGAATTCGATTCGGCTCACGTAGCGTGGATATTTATCGCTTACGATCGTTTGCAGCGCATCATGCGCTTCATTTCGTTCTGATTTGAAATCTTGGCTCCGCTCACCTTTCCAAGAGGCCCCAAGCTTTGGCTGCTTGATTTGTTTTAGGTCTGTTTCTGCGGCATCTTGTTCACGTTCAATCTTACTTTTTGCCTTTTTGAGTCGAGCAATTTTCTCTTCGATCTCTGCCTTTTTATTTGAAATGCCACCGTTAAGGGCAGACAGCATATCCGATAAGCTCATATGGGTTCCTCCTCCTGTCAAAAATAAAAACGCTGCTTAGAGTCCCTCTAAACGAGCGTAATGGTGAATCGCACTTTTTCCAATATTGTTATTATAAGGTTCAAAGACTCATGTTTGAATAGGGATTTGTGCCCTTTTTATGGTATAAATATGCTTTCAATCTGCTTCACACCACACCTTAAGCCCTCTTTTATAGGGGGTCAAAATACACAACCACCCTTCTGGAAACATACATAGTCTTACGGTCCTAGGACAAACAAAAGCCGCCCGGGGGAGGGGCGGCTTTTGCAGTGGCTTATGATGCCGATTCTTCTGAGTCTTGTTGATTTTTCACGTACCAAATGAATTTCCCTGTATATCCGTAGATGATGGCAAGACCAATGGCAACAAAGCTCAGCCACATAAATGGTAAATAAGAGAATGTCGAGACGCCTAGAATCCCTGCCATGTAAATTCCGTTATCTGACCATGGAACCATACCAGACGTAAGTGTTCCACCAACCTCAGAGTTTCTAGATAACACACGTCTGTCTAATTTTAATTTGTCATAGCTTTTTTCCATGATTTTTGGTGTAAGAATTAATGAGACATACATTGCACAACCAAAGATATTCGCAAAGAATGCTACTACAAGTGTAGACAGTGTCACATTTCCTGCATTGTGCAATTTTTTCTCGAATGTTGCGACGATCACTTTTAACACGCCTAAGTATTCAAGAACTCCACCAAAACCAAGTCCAAGAATAATGACCACTAGAGATCCTAACATATTGACAATACCGCCACGGTTCAACAGTGTATTTAAGAAATCTACATCTGAATTAATAGAGAAGCCGTTATAAGCTGTACCAAGCGCATCAGCTGGGTTCATTCCTTGGAATGCCATCGCCCAGACTGCCCCAAGCAGTGCACCAATTGCGATAACAGGCATTGACGGTTTTTTCAATACAAGTAATAGGACAACAATGACTGCCGGAATGATCATCCAAATATTAATCGTGAATGTATCCTGCAATGCTTGTTTCAAAAACTCTACTTTATCTTGATCAATATTTCTTCCACCATACATAAATCCAGTAATTGTAAACATAATAGCCGTAATAACAAAGGCCGGTATGGATAAAACCATCATGGCTCTTACATGCGCCAGCACGTCCACTTTTGAAAGAGAGGAAGCGAGCACAGTACTATCAGATAGAGGAGATAATTTATCACCAAAATAAGCGCCAGATAAAACAGCCCCAGCTACGATCGGTAATGGGATACCCAATCCTTCACCAATCGCAATCATCGCAATACCTGCCGTTCCAACTGTACCCCAAGACGTACCAGTAGCAACAGACATAATAGAACAGATAATCAGTGTAGCTAATAAGAAGATATTAGGATGAATAAATTCCAGTCCGTAATAAATTAACGTGGGTACAACACCGCCAGCAATCCATGTACCAACAAGTGCACCTACTGCAATTAAGATTAAAACAGCCTCTAATCCATTTGATATCCCTTTTGTGATCGCATTTTGAAGGTCTTTGTACGAATGCCCTAAACGAATACCTAAAGCAATAACCATAAACCATGAGATGAACAATGCTAGCTGAATATCTAGTTTGAAGTAAAGAGTGAATGATAAAACAATTGCTAAAAATAAGCCAAGTACAGACACGACTTCTAAAATAGACGGTAGACGTGGTGTTTTCATTTTGTTTCCTCCCTTTGTGCGTGCGTTAAGCGTTTTCAAAATATTGTGAAAAAAGTGTGCCAATTCGAAAGAAAGTGAATTGCCTGTTTTTCTCTATTTCACAGGCAATTCCACATATTAATAAAATAAAATTTTTGATATTATTATCGCTCCAGGAGCTCTGCACCCGCAATGCCAGGCTTTGTCATCTCGTAAGGATTCAAAATAATATCAAGTTCTTCTTCTGTTAACACATCATTTTGCAGGCAAAGATCTCTGATCGATTGTCCTGTTAAAATGGCTTCCCTTGCGATTCTAGCCGCGGCTTCATAGCCTAAGTGAGGGTTTACCGCAGTAATGACACCTGCACTTTTTTCGACATATTCTTTCAAACGTTTTTCATTTGCTTCGATGTCCGCTAAACAATGATCTGTGAATGAGCGGAATCCGTTATTCATTATACTAATAGATTGAAGCAAGTTAAAGACCAGAACAGGCTCCATCACATTTAACTCAAGCTGGCCTGCTTCAGAAGCAAGACAGATGGTGTGGTCGTTCCCAATGACCTGGAATGCGATTTGGTTAATGAGCTCTGCCATGACTGGATTGACTTTCCCAGGCATAATGGATGATCCCGGCTGACGGGCTGGCAATGCAATCTCAGCAAGACCTGCACGTGGGCCCGATGCCATTAAGCGAAGGTCATTCGCAATTTTAGACATGTTCATCATGCATACTTTTAAGGCAGCAGATACTTCTGTGTATGCATCTGTATTTTGCGTCGCATCTACAAGGTGCTCTGCGCCTACTAATGGCAGTCCAGAAATATCAGCAAGCTTCTTCACTACGATTTCGATGTAGCGAGGATCTGCATTGAGGCCTGTCCCAACAGCTGTCGCACCCATATTTACTTCATATAAATGCTGTTTTGATTGGTTGATTCGTTTAATATCACGGCTGAGCACACGGCTGTATGCTTCAAACTCTTGTCCTAAACGGATCGGAACAGCGTCTTGTAAATGAGTACGCCCCATTTTGATGACATGATCGAATTCTTTTGCTTTCTTTTGAAATACGTCATGCATGGCCTGCATCGTCTCAAGTAAAATGTCTAACTGCTTGAGCACTGCAATATGGATCGCCGTTGGGAACGAATCATTTGTCGATTGTGACATGTTCACATGTGTGTTTGGACTTAAATGAATGTATTCGCCCTTTTGATGTCCCATGATCTCGAGGGCTCTGTTTCCAATGACCTCATTGGCATTCATATTCATAGACGTTCCTGCGCCGCCTTGAATCGGGTCTACGATGAAATATTCATGGAATTTGCCTTCAATGACTTCATCTGAAGCTTGAACGATCGCATTTCCAATTCCTTCATATAAACGTCCGACTTCCATATTTGCTTGAGCTGCTGCTTTTTTGACAATGGCAAATGCTCGAATGAGTTCTTCATGCATGCGATATCCTGTAATCGGGAAATTCTCTTTTGCACGAAGCGTTTGAACACCATAATACACGTCTGCGGGAATTTCTTTTTCACCTAGAAAATCCTTCTCGTAACGATAAGTTGCTTGAACCATCTCGTATGACCTGCTTTCTATAGAATAGTTAAATCACTAAATCTTCTGCGATTGGCGTTTCCATAATCTTTTTCACTTCTCGTGGATCTGTTGTTTTACCTAATGCCCACATGAGCTTTGGCACGATGGCTTCTGTGTTCATGTTTCTTGAACGAGCAACCAGTTCTTGATTGATTTTACGTCCTACTTCATACACACTCATGTCTTCTCCTTCTTCGAGACACTGAGTGGTGATCACAACAGAAATGCCTTCTTCCAGCAATTCGTTGATTTTTTCTAAAAGATTTCTTCCTTCGAAAGGAATTCCGCCGCTGCCGTAGCTTTCAATAACGACTCCTTTGTACAACCCTTTGATTGAATCTAAAAACTCAGGCTTCAGTCCTGGATGCAGTTTTAATAAACAAACGTCTGTGTTCAAGGATGCATCTAATTTAAGCGGTTTCATTGATGATCTTTTTACTTTGCTATTGTATTCAATTTGATGATTTTCAATCGATGCAATATATGGGTAGTTAATACTTTCAAATGCATCGTAGCTTTTCGTTCTTAGTTTGATTGCGCGAGTTCCTTGAATGACTCTGCCATCAAACACGACGTATACGCCGCCAACACCGTCACATGCAAAACGAATCGCATCTGTAATGTTTTTCTTCGCATCTGTTTTCTTAAACGTAATTGGAATTTGTGACCCTGTAATGACAATTGGCTTATCAGGATTTTGCAGCATATACGATAGTGCTGCTGATGTATAGGCCATTGTGTCCGTACCATGCGTGACGACAAATCCGTCATATTGATCATAATTTTCATAAATGGCTGTTGCGATATCAACCCAGTATTCAGGCTGCATATTGGTACTATCTATACTCATTAGGGACTTTGTGTCCATTGTGTAGTCTGCATTAATTTCGTTTAAATAGCTTAAAAGGTCCTCAGCTTTAACACCTGGAGCTAAACCATTTTCACTTTCTACAGATGCAATCGTCCCACCAGTGGTTAAAAGCAATAATTTCTTCAACAGGTCCACCTCTTTCAGTAAAATTACTTCGTTTGTCACACATATTATAAGCCAGCTTGTGCTATTCTATAATATACGCTTTACGCGTACCTTCATTGCCATTATAGTCACATAACGCGAATTAATCAAGAAATTATTACGCATAACGCGTACACTCTTTGTCAAAATATGATATACTGTTGTTGTATATAAAGGAGCGTTCATGTATGATACTCGATCGTTTAACCACCCTTAGAAAAAAGAAAAAATGGTCTCTCCAGCATACGGCAGATCGCCTAGGTATCGCCAAAAGCACCTATGCCGGTTACGAATCTGGGTACCGACGACCTTCGCTTGAAGCAGTAAAACTGCTGGCTGATTTGTATGATACGTCCATTGATTTTTTACTTGGTAGAACGGACGAGCCAGAGATCCAACGCAAAATCTCTGATATCAAAGTTGAACTGACGGAAGCAAAAGAAGGAACCATCCATGTAGACGGCGTTCCACTAACAGATGAAGAAATCAAACAGCTTGTTGCCTTTATTCGGGCGAAAAACACTCTGAAAGTATAAACAACACAAAAAAGAGAGGTCCCTGTCATAGAGGGACCTCTCAGATTGTTGACAAAGGGCTAAAATGAACTTTATTTTAGCCCTTTGTCTTCTTTTCAGCGTGATAGAAAACCTTTGCAGTCTAGGAAGGACGAGCATCGGCGCGGAGCGAATTTAACATTCGTGAGCACCGAAGCGCAGGACTGGCACCGAATGCGAGGGTTTGTCTACACGCTGAGAGGTCCCTGTCATAGAGGTACCTCTCTTTTTCTGCTTACGACAGCTCACTTAATTCCTCTAACCGCCGCTTCGCTTCTTCTTTATTAAAGGAACTATAATAGCGATAATTCTCATCATCTAAGATGCGGTAATGCTGGCTTAGTACATTCTGCTGAAGACGAAACGTACCTTTTTTCACAGACGTCCGCCACCAAACCTTTCCGCCAATCGTACGTTCAACAGATAAATGCAATTCATCGTGGGCGACGACTTCCAAAATCTCAAGCGGATCATCCCCAAGTGTCCCTTTTAAAATGTCACTATCCCTGAATAATGCACATACGGCCGCAGATTGCGTCCAGTTGAGGCGAAGACGATTCTTTTCTACCTGCTGCAAATGCCGTTTGGATAGCCCAAGCACCTCAGCCATGCGGTCCTGTGTATAGTTTTTTTCTTTTCGAATTCGTGCCATTTGTTCTGTGACGAGGTCGATTACCATTTCTTTGTCCATCTCTCATCACCTCTTGATTGTTCAGTCTTTACTGACATCATACACGATTTCTTAAAAAAAGTGGCGTCTCACCTCATGGAATGATGGCGAAAACATCTATTGATTCTGCTTTTCACCATGACCATGCTGCTGTTTCCAATTTTCTTGGGCAGTCTCATGTAAATATGGATAAATGTTTTGTTTCACCGTTTGCTCAAATACTTCTTCATCTAAAATACTGTACGCCGGAATCTTGATCAATTTCCCATCCATTTTCCGAATGAGCACATCCATGAACAGAAATCCCCTGATACTGTAACGATGCCTGCGCATATCTATAGATTGAATGTCTTGAAAAGGGATTGTTTGTTGCCGGTATAAAACAGCGCCATTCTCTCCTCGCTGAATGCGAAAAATCACATTTCCCCTCTTCGTAAAAGCCGGAAGAATCATCAAAAAAGAGATCCACCCATAGACAATGCCTAATAATCCGCCTAAAAATAAAAACAACGTATAATTCGATTCAAATGTAAGAGCTTCTGAAAATAACCAAATACCGATGATGCCAAACCCGCCCGTTGCTAAGAATGCCCATACTCTTAGAAAGGGTCTGCTCCTCACTTCTATTACTTCACTTGGATTCAAGCGCCATTCTCCTTTTCTCCATTAGAATATAGAACGTAATCCGTCCCTATGAGCCGTCTCTATCCGAAATTCATTTTCCTTCATGCCCGACACTAGCCAAGAATGCTTCTGCCCCGGAATAACAAATATCATAGACTCTACATCCGGCGTATTATTTTTATCATAAGTGACCTTCATCAAAGAATCCATTTTTCCTTTTCTGACCCTTACATCAGAAACAAATGCCCGCACAAGCTCTTGGTTCTCTGCTTTATTTAGAAAAGAAGGGCAATCCTCATTCCCTTGACTGGCTTGTTCTAACAGCAGTTCAAATTCTTCCGCCTGCAAATTCATGACTGGTGTGAGGTGATCACTCATGTGTATGTTCAAAAAGGTTGTCACTTGCTCCACAGTCTGCTGATCTTCTTTTAGTTTGTGAATCTGATGCACTTGTTGATCATAAAGCGTATGATGCGCATACACACCTGCCTGAGTCGTATGAAAGGACGTACTGACCTCTTCATCTAATGCACCAAACCTTGAAGCTTTCACGGTATGTGATGCATCGTTCATGGCCTGAATAAAATGCCGGTATTTTTCTTTATAACGGTATTGTCTATTTCGAAATTCCAGCACGTCTTTTGCCAGCAAAGAGCGACATGCAATTTCAAATAAAAATCCAAGACGTTCATCCTCTACATCTGGATAATAGGCTTCCTTTAAAGACATCCCTTGCTCAAAATAGCCTTCACTGTAAAAACTAAAGATGAGTTCCTCGATACTTAGACTTAGCTGATCCAACTTGATCTCTCCTTATCCAAAAGAAAATGCGCCCTTCAAGAAATCACCTGCACCTTTCAACAGCGAATCTGCGGTTTCTTTTGTTTTTTCTATTCCTTTATGTATCACCTGATTTGCTTGATCAATGGTGTCATTGACTGCTTTAACACCTTGACCTGCCAGTTCAAATGCTTTTTTTCCTTTATCGACAACCGCATGAATTGGGTCTTTTAATTTCACTGCGACCTGTTCTGCAAAACCAGAAGTAAGCTTGGCGACTTTTTCACCAATAAAGCCACCTACTGCTGATCCTATCGCACCGCCAACCACTGTTCCAATCGGTCCTGCAAAGCTTCCAAGAGCGCCGCCCACAACGGCACCTGCAACAGATCCGCCTGCAATAAAGACCGTATTATTCACTGCATTTCCAACAGCCTTTGCATTTTCACGCTTGAGAACTTCTGGCTGATCCCCAAATTCCGCATAGTTCTCCGCAATTTTCAGACCGCAGCCAACCGTTTCTGTTGCACCCGTGACGACCGTTGCAATGATGGCATTTCCTTTCGCAAACCTTGCACCATTTTTCAGAACAGACTTGATACCAGCTGTGTCCTTCCAATTGATACTTCCTTTTGTGAAATCACGTACACTGTTCGTGAACGCAACTGTATCGCTAGGATAAAATTTCGTAAATTTCTTATGGACCAGGTCAGCCATCGACCAATTCGATCGTTTTAATAATTCTTTTTTGCTCAGCCAAATCCTTGCCAGCCGGTCAAATCTCGTTCCTTCTACCCGTCCGGTCACATCAAGAAGGAGCTTTGAATGTTGCGCAGCATAGCGGCCATTTTCTTTAATAAAAGTCGTCATTCCAAGCCCATAGTATTTTGCCTGCATCATCACAATACCAGCTAGGCTCGTGAGTGTACCATATTGATCATACAGACTGTACATTTTCCTTAAAATATCATCAGCTTCGACCATTTTATCCGTTGCATGACGAATGGCAATGTCGTCACTGCTCAATTTGCTCATTAAGGCTTGTCCAGAACCCCATGCATCTCCTACTCCAGAAAAACAGCTTCGATAACGGGGATCACAGCCTAGGATGAGGCCATCCAGTTCACTATGTAAATCGTGGTGCTTTGTTTCGATGGCCGAAAGCTCTCCTACAAAATCATTCGCCAGCCCTGTCAGCTGATCTGGATCTACTACAATGTCACGCGCCATCACATCATCTCCCTTCTCGGTTTCTTTCTTTCCGTTCTTCTCGCCTTTTTCGCTCAAGCTCTTCCATTCTGGCGATTTCAGCTTTACGTTCCTCGATTTTGACAGCAGCATCCCGCAGTTCCTGACTTGTTTCAAGCAAGTCCTTTTCAAATTGATCATAGCGTGCCACTGTTTCCTCAAAGCTTTGATCAAATTTATCTCTTGCTTCCCCTTGCCAGCCTGATCCAACTGCCTTCAGCCGATTCTCAAGCAGCTGCTTCGACTGCCGAATGCCATCAGCGGCTTCCTGGAACTTTTGAGCGAGTGCAAGTGTTTGACTAGAATCCAACTTTCGCACCCCTTTCTCCCAAATTAACGTACAAATGGATGATTTTATATGTCCTCATTATAAATAAAAAGACACCCAAAAAAATCACCCTAAAGAACCATTCAGCACATCGCAAAATAAAAGTAGGTCTTTTTCCTCTCTAATTGTCAGAGAAAACCTTTCTTGTTATGAAGCGCATTCAAGACATGATAAAATGAACATATTCTACAAAAGGAGTGACGTATTGATGAAAGAGGAAATGATCCAGCGATTCACAAGTTATGTAAAAGTGGATACACAGTCTGATGCAGACATAGAGAGCTGCCCATCCACTGCAGGACAGCTGAACTTAGCAAGGCAGCTAGTTGAAGAGATGAAATCCATCGGCATTCAAGAAGTGACAATGGATGAAAACGGTTATGTCATGGGCACGATTCCATCTAACACAGACAAAGAAGTGCCAACCATTGGCTTCCTGGCTCATATCGACACAGCCACTGACTTCACTGGCAAGAACGTGAAACCGCAGATTCATGAGAACTATCAAGGCGGGGACATCACGTTAAACGAAGATCTACATATCGTATTATCTCCAGCGCAGTTTCCAAATTTACAAAAATACCAAGGACATACGCTCATCACGACTGATGGCACGACCCTGCTTGGTGCAGATAACAAAGCTGGTATCGCAGAAATTATGACCGCCATGCATTACCTGATTGAGCATCCAGAAATCAAGCATGGAAAAATTCGTGTCGCCTTCACACCAGATGAAGAGATCGGCAGAGGACCTCACAAATTCGATGTTGATGCCTTTGGCGCTTCTTATGCTTATACGATTGACGGCGGCCCGCTAGGAGAGCTTCAATATGAAAGCTTCAACGCCGCAGGTGCAAAAGTATCAATTAAAGGAAACAACGTCCATCCAGGGACAGCAAAAGACAAAATGGTCAGTGCTGCAAAGATCGGCATGCTCTTTCACAACAAACTTCCTTCAGATGAATCTCCAGAATACACAGAAGGATACGAAGGCTTTTTCCACCTCACAAGATTTGTAGGAGAAGTAGAAGAAGCAGAGTTGCAATATATTATTCGTGATTTTGATAAAGAGAAATTCAACAAGCGCAAAGCACTATTTGAAAAAATCGCAAACGACTTAAAAGCAGTCTACGGCGAAAACAGCATCACCCTTAGCATTCAGGATCAATATTACAATATGAGAGAAAAAATTGAGCCAGTCAAACATATCGTAGACATCGCTCATGAAGCCATGGAAAACCGCTCAGTGACACCTGTCATTGAACCAATCCGCGGCGGTACAGATGGCTCACAGCTTTCATATAAAGGACTTCCAACGCCAAACATCTTTACTGGCGGGGAAAACTTCCACGGTAAATATGAATTCATCTCTGTAGAGAACATGCTGAAAGCGTCAGAAGTGATCGTGGAAATTGCACGTTTATTTGAAGAAAAAGCATAAACATGTTTACAACCGTTCCTGTTCGGGAACGGTTTTTTAATAAAAGTTTACAATTTTCTGAAACTTTTATGACACTTAATCGTACTAATAGAGACAACCCCAGAAAAATTCTTCTTGACGAGTGAAATAACTGGAAATATAATAGTTAAAAACAACCAGTATTTTAGACCTAAAAAAGCAGCCAGAATAAACCTTTAGAACTAAACGCTATTTGCTAACTATTTTCAGTTATAAACATCACTCACCCTGTCTACACTTAAAGAATAGGATGAATTGGAGGAATGTCATATGATGATTTTATTGATTATCGCTTCACTTTGCTGCTACTTACTATTCTCTTTCAAAAAAGATAACCGCACCCAAAAACGAAAAAGCGCAGAGCTTTCGGAGTTTGAAATCTTTCGTATGCGCCGCCACTACAACGGCAAACGCCGTCACCCACTAAACGATGCACCCAAACAAGTATAAATGTAAAAAGAAGGGCCTCATCACCAGGGGCTCTTTTTATGTATAAAAAACGACCAAATTCATGGCCGTTTCTCTTGTTTATTTATACACCTTCGCAGGTACTTGAATCATAGGAATTCCTACATAGTACGGTGAAATTTCATATGGCTGGAAGACAACAGCGATTCCCTTTTTCGTGAAGTAGTACTGCGTGTCGTAGCCGATTTGAATATCGCTTTTTTTCAGATTCGCATAGAATTTACTTTTATGCTTCTTTGTGTAGTTATAGATATAATCTCTTACTTTTGTACGCTTTTTCTTTGTTTTCACCACATCTGTAAAGTACAGTTGCTTTGTTTTTTTCTTTGTTAACACATAGTTCATGCTCGTAACCATCGTATCCCCGTGCATGCTACCGTCATTCATGTAATCATAGTTTAGGATACTTAGTTTCTTCCCATTGTTAAATTTCGTTTTAAACGATCTCTCGTATGTGATCTTCCCAATGCCTTCTTTTTTCGCTTCGTCCTTTAAGAACAAATACGTAGAATAGGAAAATGCGATATCTTCTTTTAAATCATGGTTGATGGTTTTCATATGCGCTTTACTAAGGTTTTTCACCTGTGCATATTTAAACGTTTTTTTCTTTTTATAATAGTGTGTGCTTACTTTTGCTTTTTTCACTTGTTTGGCATCCGCAGATCCAACTGGCGCAAACAATGAAACAATCAGCGAAAAAATGAGCAGGCTGATCGTTAGGCCTTTTTTCATTGTCATAGTAAAAACCCCCATTTTTGTCTATTACCAATTGAGTATACCATGACAAAAGAACCAAAAGAAGTGTTCTTTTCCATATTATTCTTTATTTTTCATGTGAGGTTTGTTTACCGTTTTCATAAGTTCCTGTATGCTTAAGATAGAATGTTAGATGAAGTGTGGTGTTTATCATAGAAGAGAATATTTTCAGTCATATCCGGACAACATTTCATAGTTTGTCCCCTACCCAGAAAAAGATTGCCAATTACATTTTACAAAACCCTCAGAAAGTTGTGCTTCATTCGATTAGTGCACTCGCTACTGAATGCAACACAAGTGAAACGACGATCTTCCGTTTTCTGCGAAAAATTGGCTATGAGTCCTATCAAGTGTTTCGTGTCCATGTCGCGCAGGATATTGCGACCAATACACCTCAATCCATATACGGTGAGATCGAAGCATCTGATAGTGTCGCAGATATTAAACATAAGGTCATAGAGTTAACAACCAACTCTATTCAGGATATGAAACATATTTTAGAAGACCAAGCTGTGACACAATTTATTGAGCAAATGAAACAGGCACATAAAACCGTCTTCTTTGGAGCAGGTGCCTCCAGTTTTATTGCCGGAGATGCCTATCATAAGTTTCTCCAGCTTGGCTTTGAAGTGAGTCTATGCAGTGATCCTCATATGATGAATATGATTGCAACACATGCAACGGAACATGATTTTATCGTCGCGATCTCACATTCAGGGGAAAGTAGAGAAATCCTTGATGCCGTGCAATTTGCAAAGGAAAAAGGTGCAACGGTCGCCTCGATTACGAGCTATCCGAAATCAGAGCTCGCCAAGAAATCCGACTTTCATCTGCTCAGTTCATCGAGAGAAACAACCTATCGTTCTGACTCAATGATTTCTCGTATTAATCAGCTTGTGATTATTGATGTTTTGTACGTCACAGCTGTTTTAGAATTAGGATCAAATGCAATCGACAACGTCAAACGTTCTCGATTAGCTGTAGCTAAAAATAAAACATAATCGACCATAGACCGGAGCTGTTTCCGGTCTTTTTTTTGTGACTTTTCTCATATTTTCCGTTGACACATTCCTATTTCGTCATGTACATTAAATGAACAATAGTTTATTTCCTACCATTAATTTAAATCGATAGTATATATACTAACAAAAAGAAAAGAAAGCGCTTTTTGTAAGGGGTTTCTAAATAGGAGGCGGACAAAATGGCAAAGCAAATTGGATTCATTGGATTAGGCATTATGGGGAAACCTATGGCACTCAATCTATTAAAAGCCGGTCATACTGTGACTGTTTTCGATATTCATACAGAAGCTGTTCTAGCATTAAAAGAAGTGGGCGCAAATGCCGCTGCATCAGCTGCTGAGGCAGCATCTGAAAGCGATATCATCATCACGATGCTTCCAAAAGGTGAGCATGTAGAAGCAGTTGTAGCAGGTGAACAAGGCATATTGGCTACAGCAAAACCTGGCACGATTATTATAGATATGAGCTCTATTTCACCTGTTACTTCTAGAGCATTAGCGGCACTGGCAAAACAGCATCAGGTCGAATTTATCGATGCTCCTGTCAGTGGCGGAGAGCCAAAGGCGATAGACGGGACACTTGCGATTATGGCGGGCGGAGAAAAAGAGATTTTTGAACAAGTAAAGGATGTCCTCTATGCCATGGGCACAGATGTCGTATTAGTTGGATCAAATGGAAGCGGGACAACCGCAAAGCTTGCGAATCAAATCATCGTCAACTTAAATATCGCTGCCATGTCCGAGGCACTCGTCCTTGCCGCTAAGTCTGGCATTGCGATTGATAAAATGTATGAAGCCATCCGAGGTGGACTGGCAGGAAGTGCTGTACTCGATGCGAAGGTTCCTCTCATTTTAGAACGAAACTTTGAGCCTGGCGGACGTATTGACATCAACTTAAAGGATTTAACCAATGTCATGGAAACTGCCCACGATATCGGCGTTCCTCTCCCGCTTTCTAGTCAGCTGCTGGAAATCTTCCACGCCCTCAAAGCGGACGGAAAGTCTGGACTTGATCACGGTGGGATCGTTCAATATTACGAAAAAATGGCTCATGTTGAAGTGAAGAAAGGATGAGGTTCTATGAAACAAAGCATTGAGTTATTAAATGCCATTCCGAAAGCGGATTCAGAGCGCATTCAATCAGCATACGAACAAGCACTAAACCATTTCCACCATAAAGTGATTGTATTAGACGATGACCCAACAGGCATTCAAACCGTACACGGCGTCTCTGTTTTCACCGATTGGTCAGAGAAAAGCATTGAAGCTGGTTTTCTTGAAGACAGCCGTATGTTCTTTATCTTAACCAACTCTCGCAGTATGACAGAGAAAGAAACGGCGGTTCTTCATGAAACGATCGCATCAACGATTGTGAAAACGGCTGAACGGCTTGATCAAAATTTCATCATTGTCAGCCGGGGGGACTCCACCCTGCGTGGACACTTCCCGCTAGAGACTCACATTCTCAGAACGACCATTGAACAGCAAAGCTCCCGCCAATTTGACGGCGAAATCCTTCTTCCCTTTTTTAAAGAAGGCGGCCGCTTTACGATTGGCAATATTCACTACGTACAGGAAGGTCACGAATTAATTCCTGCTGGTGACACAGAATTTGCATTGGATCGTACATTCGGATTTCAATCTTCTCACCTCGGAGAATGGATCGAAGAGAAATCAAACGGATCGTTCACTAAGGAAAACACTACTTATATTTCTTTAGAAGATATCCGGGCTTTACGTATTGAACAAATCAAGGATCAGCTGATGACCGTGAAGGATTTTCAAAAAGTGGTTGTAAATGCAGTAGACTATGACGATGTCAAAGTCTTTGTCATTGCCCTCATAGATGCCATCAAAGCAGGTCAGCACTTTCTATTTAGAAGTGCCGCAGCTCTCACAAAAGTGCTTGGCGGTGTTGAGGATCAAGCACTATTAACTAGACAAGACTTAATACAGGAAGAAAGCACGCACGGTGGCCTCATCATGGTCGGTTCCCATGTCAAAAAAACAACCGAACAATTGCGAGCGCTGCAGCAAAATAAAGACATTGCATTTATTGAATTTGATACACACCTCGTGTTAGAACCTGAAGCATTTCAAGAGGAAATTGACCGCGTGATTCAACAAACTGAACGGCTTTTAACAACCGGGCAATCGGTTGCTATTTATACAAGGAGAGAACGGCTTGATCTTGGGGACGATCGTCAAGAGGAAGAATTGAAACTGTCTGTTCAGATTAGTGATGCGGTGACAAGCATTGTTCAGCGCCTCTCCATTCGCCCTAAGTACCTCATTGCCAAAGGTGGAATCACCTCTAGCGATATTGGAACAAGAGGACTCAGCGTCAAACGTGCGACCGTCGCAGGTCAAATCAGACCAGGTATTCCCGTTTGGCAAACAGGAGAAGAAAGCAAATTCCCATTTATGTCTTATGTGATTTTCCCGGGAAATGTTGGCTCAAAGGATACGTTAAAAGAAGCAGTAGACATACTTGAAGGATAAAGCAGAGGGAGCGTTCACGCTCCCTGATGCAGCACAAAGGAGGAAAGATCATGTCGTTAGTTTTTATCGGACTTGGCGTTTTGTTATTACTTTTACTCATGGTTGTCTTTAAGTTAAACGCTTTCATTTCGTTGATTATTGTCTCTTTAATCGTTGCCGTTTTAGAAGGCATGTCACCACTTGAAGCGATTGCTTCAGTCGAAAAAGGGCTTGGAAGTACACTCGGCCATCTGGCGTTGGTTCTTGGCTTTGGAGCGATGCTTGGTAAATTGATGGCTGATTCTGGCGGTGCTCAGCGTATTGCCATGACACTCATCGACCGCTTTGGTATCGGGAAAATCCAATGGGCGACGATGCTGACTGGATTTGTTATCGGAATTGCTCTATTTTATGAAACCGGATTCATTATTCTTATTCCATTAGTCTTTACCATTGCTCAAGCCGCAAGACTCCCTGTGTTGTATGTGGGAATGCCGCTCGTCGCTGCACTCATTACCACACATGGCTTCCTCCCTCCTCACCCAGGGCCGACAGCCATTGCCAATGTATTTCAAGCCAACATGGGACAAACCTTATTGGTTGGAATTATTTTAGCCATTCCTGCTGTTTTAGTAGGCGGACTTCTGTTTACGAAACTATTTAAGAAAGACCAACTGCATGCACACATTCCAAAGGACTTGTTTAATCCAAAGGAATTTACAGAAGAGGAAATGCCAAGCTTCGGCATTAGTATTTTCACCGCTATTTTACCTGTATTGCTCATGACATTCAGAGCATGTTTAGAAATTTTCTTCCCGTCCTCCCCGCTGCTACCGGCGGCTGAGTTTTTAGGTGAGCCGGCGATTGCCCTATTAATCTCTGTGTTGCTTGCCATCTACACATTTGGTCTTGGCAGAGGAAAGAGCATGCAGGACGTCATGAAGTCGATTACGGATTCAATTGGCTCCATTGCGATGATTCTATTGATCATTGCTGGCGGCGGCGCCTTTAAACAGGTGCTCATTGACAGCGGTGTTGATCAATACATTGCAGGGATTATGCAAGGAAGCACACTGTCTCCTCTGCTCCTCACTTGGCTGATTGCAGCTGTCCTTCGTGTCTCTTTAGGGTCAGCAACTGTCGCGGGTCTCACAGCAGCTGGCATTTCTGCACCGCTAATTGGTTTGACGGGAGTCAGCCCAGAATTAATGGTGATTGCAACAGGCGCCGGCAGTATAACATTCTCTCATGTGAATGATGCAGGTTTCTGGATTTACAAAGAATACTTTAATTTGTCGATGGCTCAAACTTTTAAAACTTGGACATTAATGGTGACTGTTCTATCACTTGTTGGATTAGCCGGTGTTCTCGTCGCTGATTTGTTTATGTAGGAAAATAAATAGGAAAAACCATTGACTTTTTCTCGAAAAGATTGAATAATTGTGTTTATTAAGAAAATTGAATCAAAGGTAACCTTATTAAGAGTGGTGGAGGGACTGGCCCTGTGAAACCCGGCAACCGCTGTTCCTAGGAACAGAATGGTGCTAATTCCTTAAGCAAGCTGATGCTTGTTTGAAGATAAGGCAGAGATCTCACAGTATATGATGCTCTTCCTTATCCAAGGAAGAGCTTTTTTATTTGATTTATAACCTGAAGAAAGAAGGGATTCAGCATGACACAAGTACAAACCATTGGTAAGACAACAACAAAGCCGCCATTTCGCGCAGATCAAGTAGGGAGTTTACTTCGTTCTGAACGCATCAAAGAAGCCCGCAAGCAAAAAGCAGACGGTACACTGACAGCAGAACAGCTCAGACAAATTGAAAACGAAGAAATCACTCGTATTGTAGAGAAGCAAAAAGAAATTGGATTAGAGGTTGTCACAGATGGAGAATTCAGACGTGCATGGTGGCATTTTGACTTTCTAGAAGGGCTTGATGGGGTCGAAGGATTTGAAGCAGACCAAGGCATTCAATTCCACAATACGACGACAAAAGCGAGAGGCATCAAAGTAACAGGTAAGATTGATTTTACTGATCATCCAATGCTGGAGGATTATCGCTTCCTTCACAGCATCGCGGGTGATCATACGGCTAAAATGACGATTCCAAGTCCGAATATGCTCTTTTTCCGTGGAAAGCTTGAAGAAGGTGTGTACGACAGCTTAGATGATTTTCACCGTGACGTGGCACAAGCTTATAAAAAAGCCATCCGTGCTTTTTATGATGCAGGCTGCCGTTACTTACAGCTAGATGATACAGCTTGGGCTGTGTTCTTTTCTGAAAAAGGACATGAACAAATCAAAGCTTTTGGCCGCGAGGAAGATGAACTGCGTGAATCGTTTGCGAAAACAATCAATGAAGCGGTTGCCGATCGACCAGATGATTTAGTGATCACTATGCACATTTGCCGTGGTAACTTTAAATCAACTTGGGCAGCCGAAGGTGGTTACGAGGCAGCGGCAGAAACGATTTTTGCGGGTCTCGATTTGGATGGTCTCTTCTTAGAATTCGACGATGACCGTTCTGGCGGATTTGAACCCCTGCGTTATGTGAAAAATCCAAACCTTCAAATCGTACTAGGTCTTGTCACTTCAAAGTACGGAGAACTTGAACCCGTCGATCAGATCAAAAGACGAATCGAGGAAGCGGCTCAATATGTGGACATCAACCAAATCTGTTTGAGCCCACAATGCGGATTCGCCTCAACAGAGGAAGGCAATTTGTTAACAGAAGAACAGCAATGGGAAAAGCTGCGTCATGTGATTGAGATTGCGGATCAAGTGTGGAAATAGGCGGAAATCTGCAGAAAAAGCTTACCGTCATAATAAAGAACCGCTTTTTTGGCGGTTCTTTATTTTTTGTCATCTCTATCAACATTATATGAAGTTTAATCGTCATACTTCTATAGTAGAGTTAAGAAGATAATGAATATAAGTTATCTTCTTAAAAACCATCTTTTATACTCATAAGTTGTCTTACAACAAGTTGTGTAGATTGATATACATCTAAGTCATCTTTCTTTCTTGCCAGTATATCCCCTACTGAAATTCCCTTGAAATCGTTTGGCAAATTATTTATCATTGATTTTAATTTTTCTTCTGCCTTTTTTCGTTCATTTTCATCCAAAAGATCAATATTAACCAGTTCTCTCCATTCGTCTTTTTGAATCAATCGATTCCTTAATTCTATTAAAATTAGATCTAGCCAAGCTGGCTGACCGAAGGTAAAGTTTAATGCAATGGTTTCTTCAGAAGAACTAGTTGAATGCCAACAACCTCTTGGAAGAAATAAAAATGATCCCGTATCCAAAATCAATTCCCTTCCATTAGATAAATTTTCATCAGGAAAATCACCATTCCAATACGACTTTAATGGCTCTGGCAAATGAGGAGCCTCAATTAATTCATAATGTTGAAGTGGATTCACTGTATTAAAATTTTCAGCCAACTTCCATTTCTTTTTCCCTTTAAGTTGAAAAATGAAATTGCAATACGCATCAAAATGTGCTGAAAATCCAGCTGATTCTTTAGCAGCGTACAATACTGCTTTTGCCATTGTTCCCTCAGGCAAGCCTAAAAGATTATCCTATACCATTTAGAATTCAATTTAGTGGATATACAGCTCTCTAAAACCATAAACGCCTTCCTAGATTAAAATAACCGATGATTCTAGCCATCTTTTGTATTTTCTCCAATTTCTTTTTTACAAACTATCAATCTATTTGCAACATCAATCTACTCATCACTATTACTTTATAAACATAAAATTTGTTAAAAAATCATTATTTAAATATTGAAAAAAATATAAACGGCATGCTATTATCACTTTTGTTAGGATATAAAATAGGAATTTAATACATATACAGGAGGAATGTTACATCAAAAAAATAAAACTCCATGTCTTGTTGAGATTCGTAATGTAGTTGTTGCTGGAGGACATTAATAACTAGTTTTTCATACCCTAACACTTTATGAAAGGAGTGCTTTGCTGACTCATGACGAATGTTATTTATATAATGATTTTGTCAAAGAAAATCAACTATACATATATCCTTTGAAGATAATAAAATCTTAAATCATCCCCTGACACAAACGAGCCAAAGCTACAATCTTGGTACCTTGTTATAGAAAAAAGAATGAAGGGAATCACAATGAAGAATAATACAATTTTCGTAAAAAATCCTGATAATGAACAAGAAAGTACTTAAAAGGTATCATTATCGAACCGGGCATGTCCCTAAATCAAGTCGAAGCTGATTTTTATGAACGAATTGACGGACAAAGAGAGTTTATTTCAATAGTAACGGAAATTGCTGAAGAATATGATACAGATGTTCAAACTTGTATCAAAGACCTCCAAGCATTGAGTAAACAATTAATTGAAAAGGAAGTTGTATATGTAAAATGAATAAACTGAATGATGATATTCTAGAAAACATCTATAAAAACATTTCAACTAAGAGAAGCAAAACAATCGTTAATTACATTGCAATGCTAATGGCACTAGCAAGAGATCATGAACTAAACGAGGATGATTTAATTAATTGGATTCACAGTAAATTAAGTGCAATAGGATATTTTCAAGAAAAAAACCGTTTATTTACTCAAAACAAATTAGATGAATTTGTCGTAGAGTTTATTGAAGGAAGAGCACTATTATATGATGATATCAACATAACTGAAACAAAACAAAACGAATATGTCATCAGTAGCAAATTGTGGTACAAAAAGAATCCACCTGAAAGTTTTTTTCATTTTGGTATTGACCCTGAAGATTTTTCGAACTACGCACAAAAACTTTCTCAAATAAACGCCGAAAAACTAGGTATCTCAATCAATTTTTCTAAGGATCAAGCGAATGACAACGAAATAGCTCATATCCAGCTTTCAAAAAAATGGTCTCTTTCAGAAGAATTGACAGTAACTCAGCCAAGTTCAAAAGACTTTTCTTGGTTAACATGTTTTTTCAATGAACATTGGGGTGGAACGACTATGGTGTCTAAAGGGACAACTTATAATGTTTTAAATGAAAACATTATGTTGGCTAAACGTGGAGATACTATAGTAGGAATATTAGTTTACAAAATATTCAAAGAAGAGGCAGAAATCCTGACTTTAGAGGCTCTAGAAAAGTACCATGGGGTTGGCAGTAAATTGCTTTTTGAGTTAGAACAACATCTAAAAACACAAAATATACAATCTATTAATTTAATCACTAGTAATGATAACTTAAATGCCATTAGGTTTTATCAAAGAAAGGGATATTCTTTCAAAAACATCTATATCGGTGCAATTGATAAAGCAAGAATGCTTAAGCCGACAATTCCCTCTATAGGAAATTACGGAATAAATGTCAAAGATGAATTAGAATTTGAAAAAAGGTTGATACGATGACTATAAAAAGCAGATTGATTGTTATTGCGATTTCACTTTTAACTTAAACCAAGACGCAGCTCTCACGATTAATACATTACACATTCCAATACTAAAAGAAAACATAGATGTTTTAATGCCTTTACAAGAGGATAACTTATTATATATCACTATTAATAATAGCATTGAATACCTTGTTGATTCACGCGCTGCTTATGAATGGTTTACTTTTTTAAGTAAAATCAATGGTATCAAATCCATAAAAAATATTATATCTCAAAATAATCAAGACTTTAGATATATAAAAGAAAGACTTGAAGAATCAGTATTACTTGATATTATCGAATTAAAACCACTTTTTGAAGATCAAAGCTCTTCTTCAAAAGCATAAATAAATATATTCGAAAGATCATATGATTTATTTGAACCACACAAAAATTTAAAGTGTGGTTTATTTTTTGTACAATTTTGTCTTTTTCATAAAACAAAAAGCATTATCATTCCAAAGTGACACCTAAAGAATGATAATGCCTCGATTCAAATTGTTTTCATCGTTTTATGAAACCGTGTGTTCTCAAAGAAACCAAACAATATTTTCTCTATTTATGCGTCTAAATGCTTTCCATTTGTCGCAATCACTTGTTTATACCAATCAAAGCTTTTCTTTTTCTTTCGATCTAATGTACCTTTTCCTTCGTTATCACGGTCGACATAAATGAAGCCGTAGCGTTTTTTCATTTCAGCTGTTGATGCGCTGACAAGGTCAATTGGGCCCCAGCTTGTATAGCCGATCAGATCAACGCCGTCTGCGATCGCTTCTCTTGCCTCAAGCAAATGGCTTCTGAGGTAATCAATTCGGTAATCGTCTTGAATGGAGCCGTCTTCTTCTACTTGATCCACAGCACCCAATCCATTTTCTACGATAAACAATGGTTTTTGGTAGCGGTCATATAGTTGGTTTAGTGTTGTACGAAGTCCTTTTGGATCAATTTGCCAGCCCCAATCACTTGCTTCTAGATAAGGGTTTTTCACGCCTTCAAATAGGTTGCCACCAGTCACTTGTCCAAGAACCTCTGGATCTGTACTTGTCACAAAACTCATATAATAGCTGAAGCCAATATAGTCGACTGTATGGTTTCTTAGAATGTCTTCGTCACCGTCTTGGAACTCAATGTTGATGTTATTTTCCAGGAAATAACGTTTCATGTATCCAGGGTAATAACCTCTTGCCTGTACATCTGAGAAGAACAATGTTTTACGATCTTGTTCAATCGCAGCAAACATATCTTCTGGTCTTGAGCTGTACGGATAAGTTGTCATCGCTGCAATCATACAACCGATTTTCGCATCAGGAATGATTTCGTGTCCTGCTTTAACAGCTAGAGCACTTGCAACAAATTGGTGATGCGCTGCTTGATATTGAATGCTCTTCTCGTCTTCGCCTTCTTCAAATACAAGGCCGCCCCCTGTGAAAGGAGCATGTAAGACGACGTTAATTTCATTGAAGGTCATCCAATATTTCACTTTATCTTTAAAGCGAGTGAATAATGTTTTAGCGTATGTTTCATAAAGACCCACAAGCTTACGGTTTCTCCATCCGCCGTAGTTTTTCACAAGTGCAAGTGGCATTTCATAGTGAGAGATCGTGACAACTGGCTCAATTCCATGCTTATGCAGTTCATCAAATACTTTTTCATAGAAAGCGAGGCCCGCTTCATTCGGTTCCGCATCGTCGCCATTTGGGAAAATACGTGGCCAAGAAATGGATAGTCTGAAGCACTTGAATCCCATTTCTGCAAACAGGGCAATATCTTCTTTGTAGCGATGATAGAAGTCGATCGCATCATGATATAAGTTAAGATCTTTCATTGATTCATCGAATGGGTGCATAATACCGTGTGGTGATATATCGGCTGTCGACAAGCCTTTTCCATCTTTGTTATAAGCGCCTTCAATTTGGTTGGCGGCTACCGCGCCGCCCCATAAGAAACCTTTAGGAAATGTTTTTTCTAAATTCGTCATGTTGAATGCCCTCCTCATTTTCTTCTACACTGACTGTAAGCAATGCCTCTTTTACTGTAATCGCCCCATCTGTTTTCGCATCAACTTGTGCAAAATCATTTGTGTTGGTGACGATAATTGGCGTTGTTACATCATAGCCTTCTTGCTGAATGCCATTGATATCAAATTCAACTAGCAGATCTCCTGCTTGAACGAGATCACCTGACTGCACATGACTTGTGAAATGTTTACCGCCAAGTTTTACTGTATCAATCCCCACATGGATGAGAAGCTCTGTGCCTTGATCACTTTTTAAACCAATGGCATGTTTCGTTTGGAAAATGGTTTCAACTTTGCCGTTGAACGGTGCTACTATACGTCCAACTGTTGGGACAATGGCTGTTCCTTTACCCATGATTTCATTAGAGAATGTTGCATCATTTACTTGATTGAGCGGCTTTAGTTGACCTTCAAGCGGGCTTTGTACCACTTCATTTTGAAGCGCTACTGTGTCTTTCTTTTCTTCTGGTTTGTCTGCTTTTGTATCATCTTTCACTGGTACATCTTTGAACCCTAGAACAAGTGTCATGATGGTTGCTACAACAAAGCCGATCACTAATCCAATGATGGAGTAAACAAATGTCGGTCCAATGAACGTTGGGAGACCTGGAAGACCTGCTGATCCTGATATCACATATGACTTTACTTTGAAGATAGACATGAACACGCCGCCTGCTGCTGCACCAATGAGGGCTGCAAGGAACGGTTTTTTCAATCGCATGTTCACACCATACATAGCAGGTTCAGTAATACCCATTAACGCAGTGATACTTGTAGACATCGCCAATGATTTGAATGTTTTGTTTTTTGATCTTAAGAAGACACCGAATGCTGCGCCTGCTTGTGCCATATTCGCTACAAACATCATTGGAAGAATGAAGTCAAAACCGTTTAATGTAATGTTGTTGATCATGATTGGAAGTAGTGCATAGTGCATGCCCGTAATGATCAATGGTGACATAAAGCCACCGATTAAGAGTCCGGCCAAAATACCTGCATGTTTGAACAATAAATCAATTCCACCTGAAAGACCATTTCCGATAATCCCACCAAGCGGTCCAACCGCGATGAGCATAACTGGTACCACGACAAGAAGTGTAACTGTTGGGACAAGAATGATTTTTAGTGATTTCGGACTGTATTTTTCTGCGAATCTTTCCACATATGAGCCGAGCCAGATAGTGAGTAGAATTGGAATCACCGATGAAGAGTACACAACGGCAACCACTGGCAAGCCTAGAAATTCTGTATTTCCTGCACCTAGTAAAGCAGTGAGCTGCGGGTGCAGTGCGGCTGCTGCAATGGCAGCGGCGATATACTGATTTGTGCCAATTTTTTTGGCTACGCTTACAGCGAGCAGAATCGGTAAGAAGTAAAAGGCTCCGTCTCCGATAGCTGTTAAAATCGCATATGTGCTGCTTTTATCTGAGATCCATTGGAACGTCAGCATTAATGCCAAGATCCCTTTAATCATACCAGCTCCAGCGATAGCTGGAAGAATCGGTGTGAAGACGCCAGAGATAAAATCAAAAAGCTTTGAAATCACATTTTGTTTTGAAGCTTCTTCTGAACCGCCTGACTTTACATCTGTTGATAACCCAGAATCAGCAATCATTGCTTGATAGACGTTTGATACGTCGTTGCCAATAATGACATGGTATTGACCGCCGCTTTGATTCACGCCCATGACGCCGTCTGTTGATTGCAGCTTCTCTTTATCCGCTTTGCTTTCATCGTATAAGTTGAATCGGAGCCTTGTCATACAGTGCGTGACATGCTTAACATTCTTTTCACCGCCGACAAGCTCTAGAACTTCTTTTGCTGTTTGTTTGTGGTTCATTGTGTTACCCTCCAATCGTTGATTTCATCTTGATATAGAAAAAACCTAAACATCCATTAATGCCCGAAAAATAGCGATTCAGACATTAATCGATATTTAGGTTTTGCCTGCTTAACCAGTAACAATCCTTCATAGCGATTGATCGTTATTCAATTTTATAAGCCTTTAGATACAAAAAAACCTAAATCACGCCTTATCAAAGATAGGGACAATGATTTAGGTTTTGCCTGCTTGACCAGTAACAATCCTAAAAGATTGTGGGTTATTGAGTTTATAGTTATAAATTAGCATGTTAATTTTGATATGTCAACGCTTTCTTTTTGATTTATTTTCTTTTTATGACTCGATCGATGTGCAAAGTTAAGTATAACATCTCATCTTCTATGAGACTTCGGTTGTATTCTTTTTGAACATAGTCATTAATTTTCTCTGCACATTGAAAAGCGGCTGTATTTTTTTCCTTTACCACTTCATACAGAAACTCATTTTGATTTTCCATTTGTGTTTCGTTAAACAGACGCTGTCCAAAAAACTTCAAATGCGTAACAAAACGGAAATAATTTAATGATTCTTCGTCCAAATCAATTTGGAAATGATACTTTACGATGTTTAAAATATCTTGAATCAGTTTTGTAATTTGAATGACATTCGGCATTTCCTCATTCAGTTCTGCATTGACAATATGCATCGCAATAAAGCCTGCTTCATCCTCGGGAAGATGGATGTTGAGCTTGTCCTGTATGATCCGAATAGCTTCTACACCACACATGAATTCCTCTTTGTACAGCCGTTTGATTTCCCAAAGCAAGGCATTTTTAATGTCCATTCCTTTTTGATGACGTTCAATAGCAAAGGTAATATGATCCGTTAACGTGACATAGATGCTGTCATTTAAATTTTTGTTAAGGGTCGTTCTCGCGTGATCGATAATTGCCTCACACACTTGCATATACTCGATCGGAATATCATAAAGCAGGGTTTTGAATTTTTCTGATATATCTTTATTTTGAATGGAAAATACTTTTTCGATACGTTCTTCGTCAATTGGGTCTCCGCTTTTCTTTTGAAACGCAATCCCTCTGCCCATAATGACCAGCTCATGCTGCTCGTCATCATACGCACTGACCACATTATTGTTGATTACTTTCGAAATGATCAATTGATCCCCCCCAGTACATTCCGCTTTTTCGAGCATTTCATTGTTGATTGATATGTCATTTTATTATTATTTTCAAAAAAGAGGACTTTAAGATGATTTTACATTTTTTTTTGATACGGTCAACTAGAAAGAATGACATATTACCTCTCAGAAATGACGATTTAGGGGCAAAAAGGCTAAAAACAGACAAAAAACACTCTTCAAAAAGAGTGTTTTTTACAAAATTAGGAGCAATCCCAGTTATAGACGACATTTTCGAAATGTTTTCGTTTGAGGTCTTCTGGTTTGATAAAAAAGTTAGCAATGCCGCAATCTCCCCACAACATGTCCACTTCATCATCTGAGTCAATTTGCAATAATAGCACAGTATGTTCTTGGTCTACATAGGTACGCGGGTCTTCTTGTGTAAAACCTGGATATCCGCCAACTTTATGGCCAAAACCACTTGCTGTCTCATAAAATTCATCTAGCAATTGATCTGCTTCATCACCATCAATACCAACAGCATCTTCGAATAGATCCCAGCTTTGCTTTCCTGTGACTTTTTCAAAGCGGAAATCTCCTACACTGATCGTTTCGCTTGATAATTCACCTGTAATTGCACCTTCCTTCGTAACTGGAAAATAAAAATCGTCAGGAATTTTCACGAATGAAAAATCAGTCAATAAGTCTTCTTCAGCTAAGAAAGATTCCTCAATAAATTTGATCCGAAAATCTTTTTGCTCTGTTTTTTGGTCAATATTCATCCCATAAAGATCATCATGTACAGAAATAAACACTTGCAAAAGTCCTGTTTCTGGGTAATCTTTCAGTTTTGGCAGCTGGCCGAAATTGATTTGTGCCAGCAACTTCATAGGATGGCCTTCTCCATCAACGGGATATTCGTCGTTTTTTGGGAAATAAGGATCACCTGCTATTTTGCTGTCATATGGTCCCGTTTTTCCTTGTTTTATCTGTAATTGAATCAGTGGTTTTTCAGTTTGATCTAGCAATGGACGGTAAGGCGCAAGTACTTCTTGCAGCTTTGCTGATTGTGTCAAGATGGTCTTCCTCCTTATGAATAGGTCTAATGATCAAAACAGGTCTCTCTTTTTCTATCATACAGAAGTGTAACTTCCCTGTCAGTGAAAAACCCGTCAATATCATGACAAAAAACTCACTTCAACACGTTAAAAAACCTCCGATACGGCTGGAGGTTTTGTGATTCGTTTATTTATTTCACTTGATAATTCACTAAGTCTGTTGCCAATGATTTCATCGTTTCGTTCGTTTCGTGCAGCCCCTCAATAATTTTTGTGAAAGTGCCAACGAGTTCTGCTTGATGTTCAGAAGAAGCCACGATTTGTGCTATTTCTTCTTCCATTCCTTTGATTGAGCCTTGCACATCTTTTAGCGCTGTTTCAATATCAGTCGTTGCTTGCTTCGCGTGAGTAGACAGCTTTCTCACTTCCGTAGCAACCACCCCAAAGCCTGCTCCTGCTTCACCGACTCTTGCAGCCTCAATGGATGCATTGAGTCCAAGTAAGTTCGTTTGATCAGAGATACCTTTGATGAGATTAGACACTTGGTTGATTTTAGAGGAATTTTCGACAGTAGTTTTTGTATTTTGTAGAATTTGTTCACTTGTCGCTTGTAGTTCCTCTGAATGTGCAGCCACTTGCTGTACCATCGCGACTAGTTTTTCGGAAGCATCGTTACTTTCCGTCATAATGTGTTCTAATCGTTGTTGATTCGTTTGGTCATATGCTACACAGAAGGCAGCGATCACTTGACCATTGTCATCTTTAATCGGGACGGCGACGATGTCCATAGGAATTCCGTACACCTCTTTAGGAATCTGGATAAACGATGGCTCTCTCCCATTTTTCAACATCGAAAAGTTTTGGAACCCGGGAGCTACAACGTCCCCTGCTTTAAACCCTAAGTCAATGTTCCCGTGCTGCTGATAATAAAGAACCTTCTCTTTCCCTAATACAGAAAAGGTTAGCTGCTCTCTCATAGCTAGTCCAACGATTGGTAAAGCGTCTATTATGTTATCAATTCTCTGTGACATTCGCTCACGTTCATCCTCTCTTTTTCTCAGTACACTCTCTTTATCGGTTCTTTATATGATCTATTACAGCCTGCAATGTGTACTAATATCAACCAAACGACCTAAGACATATAAAACAGCCACATTCTATCAAGAGAATGTGGCTGTTTTTAAAAAAAGAACATGCATATCAACACACTGATGACGATGAAAAAAAGATACATGCAGTCGATCCATGAAGTGCTGATGACATGATAATATGTTCTCTCCCTCGTCCCTGTGAAGCCTCTTGCTTCCATCGCAATGGCTAGTCGTTCAGATTTCCGTACGCCTTGCGTGAAAAGGGGGAGTGCATAACGTATAAAGGCTTTCCAGCTGTTTTTTTGCTTGTAACCTCTAATTTTATGTGCAGCCTTCATTTGCTTCAATTCACTTTGAAACAACGGGATAAACCGGAAGCCTGCCAGCATCCCATATGCCCATTTGGGTGACATTCGGCATTGATGGATTAAGCTCATCATAAAGGCCGTCAAATCAGTTGTTGATGTAAAAAGGAGACCAAATGTCACAAAGCCAAGCATTCTAAAAGAAATGGTCAGCCCATTTGTTAAACTCTCCTCTGTGATATGAAACCATGCCCACTTCCAAACTGTATGATCTCCCTTGCCAAAGGCCGCCATCATCCAAAACACGAGAATGAAAAAGAGCAGATAAGGTACAAGTCTGGTGATGAGGTATTTCAAATTCCAGCCGCCTAGGACAAGTCCAATTCCAAGTGCAAACAGCCAGATGATGAACGTCGTTTTAGGATCAGAAATCGCCATCAGACAGCACATCGCAAGGAGATGGGCGAGTAATTTCATGACTGGATTTACAGTGGATAGAAAGGAGTGATTACTTTGCAATCGTCATCACTTCCTTTCTTTCAGCCATATAGCGATAATGTAACGGCACTCTCAGCTCACAGGAAGTGACAAGTTCCTGATGAGAAAATAAATCAAAAGGCGTACCATCATAAACATGCTCCCCTTGATGAAAAACAAGCACTTGATCAGCGCACTCATCAACGAGTTCCATATCATGTGTGACCATGATAATAGTGGTGCCTTGTCGTTGACGTTCTTTTAAACGCCGGATTAACTCCCTCGCCGTTTTCTCATCCTGCCCGAAGGTCGGCTCATCTAAAATGAGTACATCCTGATCAAAAAGAAGCATCGTGGCAACACTTAATCTTCTTTTTTGTCCTAAGCTTAAGGTGAAAGGATGCGCGTCTCTATGCTTCTCTAGACCGAACTCTGCCAATAGCTGATTCGTTTTTTCTTGCACCACAGACTCTGGCCAATTTCGCTGTCTCCCACCAAATGCGATTTCATCAAACACTGTGTCCTGTATAAATTGAAGTTCTGGATTTTGAAATACAAAGCCTGCTTTTTCATATAATGTTCGGTCAGACCACTTTTTCAGGTGTTTTCCTTTTAAAAAAATGTGACCTTTCTTTATTGGTTCTAAACGGATGACATGTTTAAGAAACGTACTTTTTCCGCTTCCATTTTCACCGATGATCGCAACCCAATCTCCTGCTTTTATATCAAGGTGCAGGTCATCTATAATGCTTTTTTTCCCGTAGCTTAATTGTAGATGATCTGTGCGAATGATTGTCTCTCGATTTGTTGATGTCTCATGACGTTCTTTTCTCGCCTCAAAGGTTTGCAAGAGTGTTTGACTCAGTGGATGAAACGGATCTTGTACGATAGTGGACCATTTCTCGGGAAATATTTTCGGACGCCAAATGCCGGCTTCTTTCATTTCTCCCTCAAATGTGTTCATCACGTCTTTTGGCGTTCCATCTGCTATAATACAGCCTTGAAGATCTAACAAGATCACCCGATCCATCCACTCGATGACACCGTCTAACACATGCTCCACAAAAATCATCGTCTGATTCTGTTCAGCCGAAAGCTGCTGAAGTAATTGAAATATCTCCATTCTTCCTGCTGGATCAAGCTGTGCAGTCGGTTCATCAAAGAACAGGACATCTGGCTCTAATGCTAGTAAACAAGCAAGCGCCAACCGCTGCTTCATTCCGCCAGATAAGGTATGAATATCTGTATTTGGGTCAACATCCAGCTGTACCTTTTTCATGAGATGTTGAATCATGTCATCCATTTGTTCTCGAGGGACAGATCGATTCTCTAAGCTAAACGCAATTTCTTCATTGACTCGGTGCATACAAAACTGCGAATCTGGGTCTTGAAACATGACACCAGTATGCCTTTGCCGCATCACTTCTCCCTGTACTTCAGCTTCCATATGCTCTGGAATAATACCAGCAAGCACAGAAATCAGCGTAGATTTCCCGCTTCCACTTGGTCCTAATATCAGCACCTTTTCCCCCTTTTGAATAGAAAGAGATACTTGATGAAGAACGGGATTCGCCTGTTCATAAAAACGGACAGTGAGATTACTGCACGCGAGAAATGAATCCATGCTGGTCACCCTTACTTCGTTTTTCTTTCATGATGGCATATTGATTCAGCACACCCGTTTTAGATAAAGCATCCACCACAACCTTTGCCAAGCAACCGCCGAGTAACATACCGCTGATGACTTGAGTGACAAGAGTCATGAGTAACACTTGAGGCGTGTAATAGCCGAATCCATTGGCAATGAGGCTATATGCCATTGCCCCTACTGCTGCAAAGGCACCAGACAACATGAGTGTCCACATGCGATATCGCTTATAGCCAAATAGAGCGAAGGCGATTTCTGCTCCAAGTCCTTGGCATACACCAATCAAAAGCGCAGAAAGACCGAAGTGGCTACCTGTCAGTAATTCCACGGCAGCGGCAGCTGTTTCTGCGATGAGGGCAGCTCCTGGCTTTTGGATAATGTAAGCAACGATTGGACTGGCAATGACCCAAATTCCGAACATGATGTTGCCTCCTGCTGGACCGACAAGGGCTGTAATCGGTAAATAAAGCGTCGACCACCCTAAATAGATAACTCCGCATGCCACTGATAAAATGACAGCGAGAACGACTTCTTTCATCTTCCATGTCATGAAGAATGCACCTCCATTTGGACAGGCCACTCTTCGACAGTAAAGGCCATGTCCCAGAATTTATACTCAAGCTGACAGCTTAAGATGAAGTGCTGTTTCATTTTCTCCTTTTCCTTCTCACTTGCTCCTTCCGCCCACTGATCAAGCCGTTTGCAAAGCTCCACTGTAACAGAGTCCGTTAACCCGCCATAAAACGTGATCCACTCATAGAATGGATGGGCAGGGGCGGGCTCAACATCTTTAAGCATTCGTTTGCCTATTTCCCAATAGGTCCAAGGGCAAGGGAGCAAAACCGCAATGATTTCTCCTAGCGTCCCTTCCTCGGCGACTTGCAGCATGTGATGAATATAGTGATGAGCACTTGGCGCCAAAGATGCACCTTGCAGTTCATCATAAGCGACACCTGCCACCCGGCAAAGGTTTTGATGAGGATGTGTCTCACTATCAAGGACAAAAGCCATTTGTTGATGGAAAAAGGTAATGTCCTCTCTGTCTGTACATCTGCTGATGGCTGCCGCATAAATTTTAATAAAGGCATTTAAATATTCTGCATCCTGTTTGACATAATGAATGATCTGTTCCTTTTCGAGTTCTCCTGCTGCAAGTCCTCTCACAAACGGATGCTGATAAATCGCTTCAAATAATGGTTCTGCTTCTTGCCTTAATTGCGTTGAAAATGTCATAAAAAAAGCCTCCTCTTTTTCAGTTGAATAAATGAAAAAGCCACCCCAAATGGAGCGGCCTTCTTATCGATTCAATCATGAATAAGACAAGGTCCTGCTCCACTTCCCTCCGCTAGTACAAACTAGATCAGGTTCAAAGGGTCCAAGATTTTCTCTTGTCTCAGTCATACATGACTCCCCTAGTGGACTTTTGTCATTTAATTATCTTTACTCTACACATGTGGCGATTTGATGTCAACCGCCGATCTTAATTCAATGTATTGATCGTTGGCAGCTTCTCGATCCCTGCTGCATAGTAGAAATTAAGGACACTGAAGAAATCAATTGGCTTTCCTGTCTTTATATCAACAGCCAAAATATGATCGCCATAATTGGTCAGATCATCAATGTCTAAACGCCTTGGCGTTGTCTTTCCGAGAGTATCAACAAAGCTGCTATGGTAGTACTGCCCACTAGCAAACGATGATTCATGATACATAAATAATGTCTCCACATCTAAGTAGACAAGAATGGCCTCAGAGGAACTCGCGTATGGAGCAGAGTACGATACTGGTGCCGAAATACTTTTCACTTTTACACTGTCAACAGAATGCGTTCTCTGTTGATATTTTCCATCATATGAGAAATAAAATACACGCTCCCATTTATAATCAGCGGTCTTAGATTGTTTGTTATACACTTTTGTACCATTTGCGAAAACATCCCCATTGGCATACGAAGCAACAAAGTATTGCAACGTTGATGACAGGGATTCAGCACCTGTGAAATTTGGTGGGTTTTTTGCATTCACCTGTAATGTATATGAGTCTCCAAAGTCTCCACCGCTAGTAATACCAAACGCATAATCACCCGCTGGTAAATTGCTTAACGCAAGCAGACTGCCTGCTGGTTGAATCAGATCCGTTGGATAAGCTTGTCCTTCTTCATAATCAATAACAAATAACTGAACGAAATAATCAGCATTTGGAGAGGTAATCCTGCTGATGAGCGCCTGAGGGGACGATGTACTTAAGAACCATAAATCAACTGGATCTTCCTCGTTTAAAACTGCCGATTGATTAATGGCTAGTCCATCAATAGAGCGAACGGCAGACGTGCGCATCTTTCCATCTGCAGCCGCTTTTCGTTTAATACTCATTCCCTTTTTCTTATCTACTTTAAATGATTTTTTTACTTCCTTCTGTTGAACCGCAGTCCCTTTATCCTGCTTTTCAAACGACTCTTGCACTTGCTGAATGGCTTTTTCAGTCAGTGGCGATACTTTTTCACTTGGTTTTGGTGTATCTTCTGCTTTGATTGCTGGTGAAAATAAACCTGTTGTGACCAATAAAATAGACAGTAAGGCGGCGGTGATTTTGACATAAAATGCTCTCACAGGAACATCCCCTTTTCCCTAATTTGGGTTTTTTACCCTGTGATTATTTTACCATTTTTCTAATACTTGTTTTGGACTTTTTTAGGAAATTTTCATAACAAAAAACCAGCCGTATGAGTCACGACTGGTTTTTTTGATGATTTATGCAATGGTTTTGACAAATAAGCGTGCTGTTTCTGCACTTGATCCTGGATTTTGTCCAGTAATGATTTGTCCATCTACAACAGCGAATGGCGCAAATGCATCGCCTTTTTCAAATGCTGCCCCTTGCTCGCGAAGTTTTGTTTCCAATAAAAATGGAACTTTAGATGTCAGCTGAACAGCATCCTCTTCCTCATTTGTGAATCCTGTTATTTTCTTGCCGTCGATAAATGATTTTCCATCACGATCCTTCACATCAACAAAGGCAGAAACGCCATGGCAAACTGCCCCAACGGCTCCATTTTTGTCTGAAATCGCTAAGATCGCATCGGCAACCAATTGATTGGATGCAAAGTCGATCATTGGGCCATGTCCTCCAGCAAAGAAAATGCCATCATACTCAGCTGGGTTTACATCTGTCAGTGCCTTTGTGTCTTGAAGTAATTCATACACATCTTGATATTGTGCTGGAACTCCTTCAGGAATTGAATTTTTATCGATCGGTACTGTTCCACCTTTTATTGAAACAATTTGCACGTTGAGTCCATTTTCTTTAAAAATATGAAATGGCTCGGCCAATTCTTCTAGCCATAAGCCTGTTGGGTGTCCGTTCATTTCTGAGCTGCTTGTTGATACTAATAAAACGTTCTTGCTCAACTTTATCATCCTTTCTATTTATCATGTGGCTATTTTATATTTTGCACAATTAAATATCAAGCAATCAGACTTGGATACAACTCTTTATGTTATACCCGATTTTTTAAAAAATATAGCCTCACTTCAAATCTAATCATTCTGTCACATTCTATTGACAGGGAATTTCATGTAAAATTGTGATGAAATGATATAATATGAGAAACAATTGACAGACCTCTTGCGCTAGAGGGAATTTAAAAGGAGTGGAAAAAGAGATGAAAACCTATTCGATTGTGATGATTATCATCACGCTCTGTATCATATTGACTGTCTTTTTAATGAATCTTACGGGCGTCATGTATGGAAAAATCATATTGGCTGTCGCTGTTGCCCTTTGTCTTACGTCCATTATTCGTTTGATGGGAATGCGTAAAAGATAAAAGCCGCCCTCTGGGGCGGCTTTACTGTGTAGACAAACCCTCGCATTCGGTGTCAGTCCTGCGCTTCGGTGCTCACCAATGTCAAATTCGCTCCGATGCTCGTCCTTCCTAAACTGCAAAGGTTTTCTATCACGCTGATAGGATTATATAGCCAGGATAAGTGCAATTAATGCAAGAAAAGCTGGTAACCCTTGTTTGATGATAATCGATTTATTAGACGTCACCCCGCCAAATACTGCTGCGATGAACACACAAAGAACGAAAAATAGCTGAATCATATATCCTACGGTATTCGAACCAAGAATGAGCCCCCAAATGAGTCCAGCAGCTAGAAAGCCATTGTATAGCCCTTGATTAGCAAACATCACTTTCACATTTGGATCCTTTTGTAAGTGTTCAGGCAGATTGAAAGATCTTTTCGCCATTTTTGATTCCATAAAAAACATTTCTAGTAACATGATGACAATGTGCTCTAAAGCGACAATTCCTACTAAAATCATTGCTAAAATATTCAATTTAGTGAATTCCTTTCTGATAGACGGTCTCGTATTTGTATTTTGTCCGTGTATAAATCAAAGTCTTGGATTAGCTCTAACGCCTCATGAAAACGACTTTGTGGAATGTCTTTCATTTTTCTTACACCAAATTCCTTTTTAATAAAAGCCATGATGGTATTAATATGAAGCTTACCGTGGCCATCATACTCTAAATGGCTGCAAAAAGTCTGCATCGTCCCTCGAATCACCTTTAATTGCTTGGCAGTGACACAACTCATTGGTAACGCTCATCCTTTCTTGGTTTTTTAACAACTAAAAAGAACATTGAATGAAAGAAAAACCTTCCAACCTCTATTATATAATGGTTTCATTCGGATATCAAAATAAAAAAGAACAAACATTCGATCAAAGACGAGTCATACGCTAAAAATCCATGTCTTAACGTATCAAAAAGCCGGATTCATGGATAGAATCCGGCTTTTTGTTTAGTTGCTTTTAGAAATTAATACCTTTCCAACAGAACGGTCCTTACTTTGTCCGACGACTTTAAAGGATAGGCCGTATGTTGGCACATCACGTCCTGCATCCGGGTTATTTGGATTCACATAGTTCTTTTTATCACTAAATGTACGCGTTGGGCGGATATAGCGATCCTCTAAGGTTAAGCCTGTTGTCGCTGTATAATCAATATTCAGCTTCGTGCTTGGATTCAAAGAGAATGCTGCATCATGTACTTGGAAACCTGTCGCTGCAATAGAGCCGTCACTCCATTTCAACACTTGTTGATCTGCATCTACGACTCCAAGGAAGCCGTTCCCTGGATGTTTTCCAACCCAGTTATCACTGTACGATTGATCGACGTACCACACGACCAAACCGTTATTATAGCTCATCAGACTTGCTCCTCGTTTGATATGCTTTAAGCCTTTATCGACATCAGCATAAGAGCGCCATTCTAGTAAATAATACTGAGCGGCATATTGTTTTCCATTAGATTGAGAGAATCCATTAAAAGTGAACGTGGACGTTCCCTCGGCATCATCTGACCACACTTTTGATCCATCTGCTGTAATCTTTAGATCATCTACAAATAAACCTGGCAGTGAATATCCTGCATCGGTTGTATAGCGGAATTGCAGATCGATCTTCTTCCCTGCATAAGCAGAAAGATCAAAGGATGCATCTACCCATCCATCTGATTTTCCATCGATGCCATTGCCTTCATTCGCTCCTGCCTCATTTCGATCATTCGTAATATTACCAGCAATGGTTGTCCATTTGTCTGTCCCAGTTTCACGAACTTCTACATACGCATAGTCATAATCTTCTTCGATATCGTACCATGCTTTAAACGTAAGCTCGGCTTTGCTTCCCTTCGACAAATCAATCCCAGATGTCGTCATGGTAGCATTCAAATTGTCACCTGTTCCGCTGAAGTATGAATATTGCCCTTGTGCAGGCTGAGTGACCACAATCTCTTTATCTGGCAAATCGACTCGAACCGCATCATGGTTGGTTCCTTTTGTTGCTGCTTCATCGATTAAAACTGTTTTGCTTTTTGTTAATGTCTTACCATCAATGGTTTTTCCAGAAAGCCAGTTGCCGCCATGCAAGTTTTGAAGCATTTCTTTTGCATATGGACTAAAACCTGTTGGTTCCGTACCAGGTACTTTACCTGCCCAGCTTCCGCTTGACATGATAGACCAATAAGAAACGGGCTCTCCTCTGCCTGTGTATTGTGTATCGTATTCATCAGGCAGACCAAGATCATGTCCAAATTCATGTGTGAACACACCTGCTGCGCCATCTTCAGGCTCAATCGTATAATCTAGAGCGCCTAACTTTCCGCCTTGACCCACTTCTGATTCAGTGTTTGGAATCTCAAATACATCACCAAGTGACCAGCGATGCGACCAAATCGCGTCAGAGCCAAGCTGTCCGCCGCCAGCTTCTTCACCTACGCCAGCGTGTACAACCATGAGGTGGTCAATGATACCGTCTGGCTCATTATAAACACCGTCCCCATCCATATCATAGCGGTCCCATTGATCATATTCACCAAGGTCAATGTTTGGATCCTTTGCCGCTGCTTCGAGGGCTTCTTTCACCAATTCGCGCGGTCTGCCGTCACTTCCTGATTCGTCTGGTACGTTCCCGCCATAATATGCTGCTTCATGCTTGGCTGTATACCATCCAGCTACTGTTCCACTAATCGTGTAGCTTCCACCGGACTGCTTTTCATAATACTGCTTCATAGATACTTTTCTTTTACCATCTGGACCAATGTAGCCATTTTTTCCGAAAAGCATATCTTGGTAGTGCTGCTGATCGTACTTGTCATAGTACATATCAGTCTCTTCTTTTTTAATACTATTATGCTTATAATCTTTAAAATCTACTAATAAGACCAAAACTTTATCATTACGGACGTCGCCTTTATATTTTTCCTTTTTCACCGGCTTTACTTGATTGCCTTCTTTTCCTTTATGCTTCTTTAACTTTTTCTTTTTGGCTAGTTTATTATGTACATTTTGTTTGTATTCTTTTAGGAATTCAGGTTCTTCTGTTAAGGTACTTGCGCTTTGTTTCATCGCTGCTTCTTCTTTTTTCTTTAGGTAGTTCTTTAATGCTTTTTGGGTTTCTGCCTCATTGGCATTCTTTTTGATCTTTCCTTGTTTTTTCAAGGCTTTGATGAGGCGGTCTTCATTGACAACGCTTGCGTCGAATGGAATACCTGAATAATGACCACCATCTGAGGATGTTGACTTTTCTGAGGTGTGGGCAGATAGAGGGGTGCTGAAAGCTGTCAATGTGCCTAAACTGAGGACAGCTGTTAGTGCGATGCTTGTCCATTTCCCTTTTTTCATATTGGTTCCTCCCTAATTTGGTAATAAATAATATCTAATTCTAGCATATTCCAATATACTTAAGTCGAAAAACATTTTATTTTCAGAAACTTTGTGGAAAATGCACAATACGTGATTGAAATAGGTGAAACGAATTGTCGACAATAAAAGAACCCTAGGCTATAAATGCCTAGGGTTCTTTTATTGTTTTTCTATGAAAGCTGCTCTCCTTGATATGCAACAACATCAAGTGGAGCGGCTAAAAATTCTTTTGCCTTTGCGACGAAAGCTTGGAAATGTGCACTTGCATTATGGCTTTGAACCGCTGCTTCATCTTTCCACACTTCGAGCATTAAAAAGGTGTTTTCTTTCTCTGTATCCTTGAAAAGCTTGTAGGACACATTGCCTTCTTCTTCCTGTGAAGCTTTCATTAAACCGTTGATTTCTTCTAGAAATACGTTTTCTTTCTCTGGATGAATGGTCATCCCTGCATGAATAATAATCATATGATCGTCTCCCTTTTTTTAAAAATTATTTCCACTCTGTGATGCGGTCGATCGGTAAACGGTAAGAAGCATAACCTTCGTCAGCCGCTTTCCCAATGGATAGAAGCATAACTGGTACATAACGCTCTTTATCCCAGCCGAATGTTTCAGCGATGACTTCTTTGTCATATCCGCCAATTGGGTTTGTATCATAGCCATGCGCACGAGCAGCAAGCATCAGCTGCATTGACACAAGTCCACCGTCAATTAAGATCGTTTCACGATTCACTTGCTCTGGAAGAGCTTCAAAATGTGCAGTTAATGCAGCAATTTGTCTTTCTTTTACTTCCTGCGGCATGTAGCCATTTTCTACTGCTTTTGAATAAATTTCTTCTAAGTATTCATTGTTTTTCATATCTGCAAACACAGCGATGACAGCTGATGATGTAGCTACTTGTGTTTGGTTGAATTTTGCGAGTGGTGCAAGCTTTTCTTTTCCTTCTGGGCTGTCAATGACCATGAAGCGCCAAGGCTGTGCATTCACTGATGATGGTGCTGTTGTTGCCTCTTCTAAAATTTCTGTCATTTCTTCTTTGCTAATTTTCACTGCTGGATCATAGTTACGAATGGAGCGGCGCCCTTTCATAATATCCATAAAATCGTTTGTTTTTAATGTTGTAGCCATGTGTAACACTCCTTTAGGTTGTTTGAATCTTTTCGATGTTTTGTTGTATACGGATGAGCACATCAGTGAGAAGCTTTCGTTCTTCATCACTTACGTTTTCAAGCATTTCTGAGATAAATCGTTCTTTTTCTTTTTTAGAAGCTTCGATTCTTGTTCTGCCTTCATCTGTCAGACGAACAAGCGTGACTCGATTATCTTCCGGCTTTCTTCTGCGCGTGACCATTCCTTTTGTTTCTAACTGTTTTAAGTGACGCGTCACAGCCGCACTATCAATATTTACTTTTTTCTGCAAATCGGATTGGCTGATTTCGTCGGCTTGGAATAACAGTGATAGTAACTCCAGTCTTGATTGGCTGATGCCCGTGCATGCTTCGAACTTCACACCCATCATACGGTTCACGCACTGCAAACGATATAATACCTCTGCTTCTTCAGAGCAAAATGCAGTCAATGCCATCCCCTCTTTTCTATTCAGATCAATTAGTTGATATATCAATCATTGACTCGTCAACTAATATACACCCATTGTTTCATGATTGCAAGAGGTTTGTTTCATAAAGTGAAATTTTTTATTTCAATTAAAAAAGACGAGCTTTTGCTCGTCTCAGACAGTAGACAAAGGGCTAAAATGTAGTTTATTTTAGCCCTTTGTCTTCTTTTCAGCATGAAAGAAAACCTTTGCAGTCTAGGAAGGACGAGCAATGGAGCGGAGCGAATTTGACATTCGTGAGCACCAGCGCACAGGACTGACACCGAATGCGAGGGTTTGTCTTCACGCTGGGACGAGCTTTTGCTCGTCTTAAGAACTTGGTGTCGTTGTTGGTCCCACATAGTAGCTGATAAATCCAATGATCATCAAGACAACAAAAATAAAGAGAATGAGTTTGAGCATTCTCATGGTTTATCCCCTCCCACTCATCTAACTTATCATATCTAGAAGAAGCGCTACCTAAAATTTACATAAAAAAAGACAAAAGCGATTCATCACTTTTGTCTTTTTCTCTTTATTCTGTAATCACTGTATGAATCAAAGTCGGAGCATCGGCATGGTCATCAATGCGGATGTTGTCATAAATTTTCTCCATGACATTCGCAACATCTTCACGGTTTGCATGCAGCGTCACGAGAGATTCGCCTTTTTCTACACGATCGCCTACTTTTTTGTTTAGCATAATGCCAACAGATAGGTCGATATCGTCTTCTTTTGTTGCACGTCCTGCTCCAAGAATCATCGCTGCAACACCGATTTCGTCTGCGACGATTTCAGCGATCACACCTGATTCTTTTGCCGGCACTTCGATTTGATAAGGTGCTTGCGGCAGTTTTTCCGGTTGATCTACAATCGAGCCGTCTCCACCTTGGTTTTCTAAAAATTCCTTGAATTTCTCAAGTGCTTTGCCGTTTTTCATGACTTCAATTAGCTTTTCTCTTGCTTCATCAAGTGTCTCTGCTTTTTTCGCAAGAACGACCATTTGACTTCCTAATGTGAGCACAAGCTCGTTTAAGTCTTCAGGGCCTTCACCTTTAAGCGTGTCAATCGCCTCTTTCACTTCAAGGGAATTTCCAATCGCTAATCCTAGCGGCTGAGACATGTCTGAGATGACAGCCATCGTTTGTCTGCCAACATTATTTCCGATACGAACCATTGCTTTTGCAAGCTTCTCAGAGTCTTCAGGTGTTTTCATGAAAGCACCTGCGCCTGTTTTTACATCTAGTACAATGGCATCTGCGCCAGCAGCGATTTTCTTACTCATAATAGAGCTTGCAATGAGCGGAATTGAGTTAACAGTTCCTGTCACATCACGAAGGGCATACAGTTTTTTATCAGCAGGTGTCAGGTTGCCTGATTGTCCAATGACCGCTACTTTATGACGGTTCACCAGCTCGATGAACTCGTCTTTTGTAATTTCAACGTGGAAGCCTTTGACTGCCTCTAGCTTGTCGACTGTTCCACCCGTATGTCCAAGACCACGCCCAGACATTTTTGCAACAGGTACATCAAGTGCTGCAACAAGAGGAGCGAGTACAAGCGTTGTTGTATCGCCTACACCGCCTGTTGAATGCTTGTCTACTTTAATACCGTCGATAGCAGACAGGTCAATTGTGTCCCCTGAGTTTGCCATAGCAAGTGTTAAATCTGCACGTTCTTGATCCGTCATATCTTGGAAGAAAATCGCCATCGCCAAGGCACTTGCTTGGTAGTCAGGAATTGTTCCGTCCGTATAACCTTTGACAAAGAAAGAAATTTCCTCTGAAGATAATTCTTTTCCGTCACGTTTTTTCGCAATGATATCTACCATTCTCATTGTTTTCACCATTCCTTCTTTAGTTTAGTAAATCAAACCGACAACGCCTGCTGTTAAGAAGCTGACAAGTGTTGCACCGAATAACAGCTTTAATCCAAAGCGTGCGACAACGTTTCCTTGTTTTTCATTCAAGCCCTTAACGGCTCCAGCAATGATACCGATAGACGAGAAGTTCGCAAATGACACAAGGAATACAGAAATGATCGCTTCTGTACGAGCAGTGAAATGGAAGGCATCGCCAGAAAGAATTTGCATCGCCACAAATTCGTTAGACACCATCTTGGTCGCCATAATACTTCCTGCTTGTACTGCTTCGCTCCATGGTACACCAACAATAAACGCAAATGGTGCAAACACATATCCAAGTACATCTTGGAAAGAAACACCGATGGCAGCTGTGAAAATGCCATTAATCATCGCAATTAATGCAACGAATCCAATCAACATCGCAGCCACAACAATGGCTACTTTGAAACCATCCATAATGTATTCGCCGAGCATTTCGAAGAAAGATTGTCTTTCCTCTTCTACGACTTCAAGCATGTCTTCGTCTTTAGACACTTCATATGGATTGATGATAGACGCAATAATAAATCCACCAAATAGGTTCAGCACAAGTGCTGTAACAACGTACTCCGGTTTAATCATTTGCATATACGCACCGACAATGGACATTGATACAGTCGACATCGCAGATGCACACAATGTATAAAGACGCTGTTGAGGTAATAATCCAAGCTGTTTCTTAATGGAAATGAACACTTCGGATTGACCTAAAATCGCTGACGCTACGGCGTTGTAAGATTCTAGTTTCCCCATTCCATTGACTTTACTAAGCAAATACCCAATTCCGCGTACGATCAGCGGAAGGATACGCCAATGTTGCAGGATACCAATCAAGGCAGAAATGAAGACGATCGGCAGCAAGACATTGATAAAGAAAGTTGACGCATTATCATTCATTAAACCGCCAAATACGAAGTTGATCCCTTCACCAGCATAGCCTAAGAGCAATTTAAACCCTTTGGCAAAATTACCAATTATATAGTTCCCAACACCTGTATTGAGCAGAATATAACCTAAAATAAATTGCAGTACAATCATGACAATGACTGGACGGAATTTCACTCGCTTTTTCCCGTTACTTGCCAGCCATGCAATGGCGAGAATCACCAGCAAACCGATAATACCAATGACGTATTTCATGTTTTTCCTCCTTGAATGAATTCGTTTACATTAATGTGCTTGTATAGAACAAACCCTATTTCGCAAACAAATTGCGGAAGAAAATCCCAGAAATGAGATCCTTCCGCATATGACTTTTTCATCATCTAATGAGTCATGATTGTTATCCTACCATAGGATCGTATGAATTAATAGTCTTTAGAAGGAGCTGATTGATCCCCTTTAATAATGGAAACGCCTGCACTGGCACCGATGCGGGTTGCACCTGCAGCTGTCATCGCTTCTACGTCTTCTTTTGTTCTTACGCCGCCTGATGCTTTGACACCGATGTCAGGTCCAACTGTTTTACGCATTAATGCGATGTCCTCAGCTGTTGCACCGCCTGTACTAAATCCAGTTGATGTTTTGACGAAATCAGCGCCAGCTTTTACAGAAAGTTCACAAGCTCGTACTTTCTCTTCATCTGTGAGTAAACAAGTTTCAATGATGACTTTCACTAAGGCTTTGCCTTTTGCTGCGTCTACAACGGCACGAATATCTTGTTCAACTGCATCATATTCGCCATCTTTCAATGCCGCAATATTGATGACCATGTCCACTTCAGTTGCACCGTTTTCAATGGCATCCTTTGTTTCAAATGCTTTCACTGCTGTTGTGTTTGCACCTAAAGGGAAACCGATGACTGTACATACATCAACGCCTGTTCCTTCTAGTTCTTTCGCCGCAAGAGATACCCAAGTTGGGTTCACACAAACGGAAGCAAATTGATATGTCTTTGCTTCATCTAGTAACTGCATGATCGCAGCTTTAGATGTATCTGGTTTTAGTGCTGTATGATCAATGAGCTTTGCTATTGTCATGATTCACACTTCCTTTTAAATATGATACTTTCATCTTAAATGACTATTGAACAATTGTAAATATAGTTATGAAATTTTGTTCATCTATTTTGTGACATTTAAAAGAGCTCTTGCTGTGTGCTGATCGATCATCAATACGTTCGCATATTTTCCTCTCAGCGCCCCATGGATAGAGGCAACCTTTCGATGTCCACCAGCCACAAGAATGGAGCGCTCTTTTGTTCTCAAATCATCCAGCTCCACACCGATTGTGCGATTGTTAATCGCTTCACTGCAAATGCGTCCTTCTTGATCATAAAAACGCGAACAGATATCTCCAACACTGGATGTCTTGAGCAGCGCCTTTTCTTCTTCACGGAAATAACCGAGTCTAAATAAAAGCGCCTCATCTCTTACCGTCCCAACTGTAAACACAGCGATATTTGCCTGTTTGCCCATTTCAATAATGCGCTGGATATGTCTGTCCTGTTCGACCATCTCTTTAACGGCGGCACTATCGAATACAACAGGCAGTGGCAAATAGCGTGGTGCCGTTTGAAAAGCTGATGCAAACAGCTGAATCGTTTCCGCAGAATATGTATTCACATGTGAATGGCTGATTCCACCTTTCAGCTGAACCACTTCTACCCCTTTTACCTGTTTAGGTTGCATCTTTTGAGCAATTTGATACATCGTGGTGCCCCAGCTCACTCCAACGATATCGCCGTCTTTCACCGTATTCTGAAGATAATCTGCACCAAACCGGCTCAAGTAATCCGTAATCGTTGGATAATCATCCTTTGGTGAAAATACCACATGAGCCTCGAGCAGATCATATTTTTCTTTCAGCAATAAGGACAGCTCATTTAAATCCTCAAATGGGTCCATCACTGTAATTTGGACGTACCCTTTTTCCTTCGCATACTGAAGCAGACGAGACACCGTTGGCCTCGACAGGTCAAGCTGCTTGGCGATTTCCTGCTGACTGTAATCAGATAAGTAATAGAGCCTTGCTGCTTCAATACTTAATTGCTGTTTCTCCCGATCCATTCGTACGCCTCCTTTTTTCCTCTATCATAACAAATTGTTCACTTCACCATGCACAAATGTTCATTTAAAGAAAATGGTGTAAGCTGCGTGAAAGGTCTCTTGCTTCTCTAAGGTTTGAATGCCGAATTTCTCCTTATACTGCCCGTTTGTCCCTTCCATATCAGCGATCCCATACCAAGGCTCAATACAAACAAAAGGAGCCATTGTTCCCTTTTCTTGATCATATGGAGACCAAATACCAACGAACGGAAAATCACTGAGATCGACCTCAACGCCGTGACCTGCTTGAGAAGTCAATGATACTTGATCAATATGACTAAAGATCATTGCATCGTTCTGAAAAAGTTCTGGGCGAAGTTGAATCGGCTCAAACTCAACACCTTTCTCCTTCTCTCTCACAAGTGAATCATGAAGTTCATATTGGACTGGATCATGTTCGGTGGAAGGGATCAATGTGAGTGAATAATCAGCTGTCTGCTCGCCTTCAACAAGCGGGACATGAAATGCCGGATGTCCACCAATCGAGAAATACATCGTGCCATCTCCTTCATGAACAATTTCCCAGGAAATCGTTAGTCCATTTTCCGACAGTGCATAACTGATGCGCGCTGTAAATTCATACGGATATTGTGACGTGTGACGGCCATTTGATTGATATTGAAAAACCACCTGATCTTTTGCTTCTTCAAATAGTTCAAAATCAACATCACGCAAAAATCCATGCTGCGAGAGTTGATACGTTTGATCGTCTATCTTGTATTGATCATCCTTCAACCGTCCGACAATCGGAAATAAGACGGGCGACACCCTGCCCCAATAAGCAGGGTCACCAGACCACATATATTGACGTCCACTTTCTTTATGAAGCACCTCTCTCACCTCGGCACCTCTCTCATTGATTTGAACCAATAACAGATCATTTTCAATCGTTCTCATTCAACACATCCCCTTTCCTTCTTCTTTTATTATGACAGGGATTTTCGGTTTGAGTATAAAAATAAGAATCCCTCAATCCTTAGAAAGTTTCTTCATATAAAAAAATTTTAAAAAAGACAGAAATTCGCCAACAAAATGTAATGCTGATTCGTCTAATCTTATATAAAATAAAAGAATCGTTGTTCTTTTGGTGTAACAACAAAAAAGACGCGTTTGACATTGATGGGGGATTCTTTTTCATGAACAGCAAGGAAAACCGTTTACGTTACATATTAGGATTAGATGGGCTGAGAGCTGTTGCCGTATTGGCGGTCATTGCTTATCACTTACATATTGAACCCGCAAGCGGCGGGTTTCTTGGCGTTGATTTGTTTTTTGTGATTTCTGGTTACTTGATTACAACCATCTTGCTGCATAAGCAGGATTTGGGCTATCAAGAGCTTCTGCCTTTTTGGATGGGCCGCATCAGAAGGCTGCTTCCAGCTGCCTACGTCATGATTTTTTTAATCGTCAGCTGGTGCGCCATTGCTGGTTCAAATGCATTAATGTCCATTCGTGGCGATGCCTTATCGTCCTTTTTTTATGTGAGTAACTGGTGGTATATTTTTCATCAGCTCTCTTACTTTGACAGCTTCAATGCTGTATCTCCACTAAAAAATTTATGGTCTTTGGCGATTGAAGAGCAATTTTATCTCATTTGGCCGGTACTGTTGATTGCTGGACTGAAATGGGTGAAAAATAGATCCCATCTTCCTATGATCACCTTTGGTCTGGCACTTGTATCTGCGTTATGGATGGCCATTCTCTATTCACCGGATACTGACCCGAGCAGGATCTATTATGGAACAGACACACGTGCGTTTGCACTCCTCATCGGGTGCAGTCTTGCATTTGTCTGGCCCATGCACAGACTTTCCAGCAGAAAATTACTTCCTGTCGGCAGACGTATACTACATATAGCCGGATTCGGTTCGATGGTCATTTTCCTCTTATGTGTTTATGCAGTCGATGAATTTGACGGCTTTCTCTACCAAGGCGGTATGCTTTTATTCTGTCTGAATGCAGCGATCTTAATTGCGTGTGTCTGCCATCCTGCCAGTCTTATTGGGAAATGGCTGTCTTTTCAACCACTCGTATGGCTCGGAAAGCGGTCTTATGGCATCTACTTATGGCATTATCCAATTATCGTGCTAACCACACCGGTCATTGAGATTGGACAGCCTTCCATGGGACGTGTCACATTACAGCTCATCGCAATTCTACTCATATCAGAGGCTTCCTATCGTTTGATCGAACAGCCGATTCGTAAACTCGGGTTTAGACACTATTTTGCCTCTTGGTCGATTTGGAAAACAGGAATCAAGCAATGGTCTATGTCCAATAAAGTGTTTCTTGGGATTGCCGCAGTCCTTTTGATTTTATTTACCATTGGTATGTCTAGCTCGTCTCATACATCCCCGCATGCACAAGAAGTAACACAAATTAAGACAGCGCCCCAAAAGGCAGGCGGTCAGACAGAATCAAAAGTGAAGAAAAAGAAAGACAAACATGAGAAAAAAGCAGCGGATCAGAAGCAGTTTCGCCAAATTCTTGCTATTGGTGATTCCGTCATGCTAGACATAGCGCCGAATCTTGAAAAAGCATATGCACAAATCACCATCGATGCAAAGGTTGGCAGACAAATGAACGAAGCCGTCAACATCGCTCCTCAGTATGCTTCATTTAATCAATCTAATGCCGCTGTTATTATTGAGCTTGGCACAAATGGTTATTTTACAGAGGGGACTTTGACCTCATTCATTCAACATTTCTCGAAGGCTCATATTTTTCTTGTGAACACTCGCGTTCCAAGATCTTGGGAAAATGATGTGAATGCAGTCATTGAGCGTGTGGCCAATCAACATCACAATGTGAGCTTAGTCGATTGGCATTCAGCTGCCACAGGACAGCCATCCTATTTTCAGCCAGATGGTGTTCATCTTTCCACAAAAGGCTCTGACACATTGACTCAGCTCATTAAAGCCAGTATCAAGAAAAAAGGAGATGTGTCCTCAGCATCATAAGAAAGCTAGCATCCTGTGAAGAGAGATTCAAAAAAGACATGCTTTCCTATGATTGGAGGCATGTCTTTTTTGTGATGGATGAGCACAGAGCTGCATTATGTTTTACTTTTAAAAGACCAAATGATGACAGGGATGAGAATTAATGATAAAATTCCTCCACTTAAAGATAATGTAGCATAACTCGTATTCGCCACGACCATTCCTGAAAGGGCACCGCCAGAAGCACCTGCTAACGCAACAAAAACATCGAGTGTTCCTTGGGTTTTTGCCCGGGTTGATGGTTCTGTAGCATCCACTATTTGAGCAGTACCACTAATTAAACCAAAGTTCCATCCCAATCCAAGTAAAGACAAAGCAATGATTAATAGAATCATTGAATCACTTGGTGCGAATGCTGCTAATAAACCAGCAAGTAACAGTGTGATGCCCGACGCTATGCTCATAGCTGTTCGTCCTAGTTTATCTACAAGTACACCCGTGATAGGTGAAGGAAGATACATGGCTCCTATATGAAAACCAATCACAATGCCCACTTCGGCTAATCGATGACCATGATGCTGCATATGCACCGGCGTCATGGTCATGAGTGCCACCATGACAATTTGAGTTAAGATCATCACTGTGGCACCTACTGTAAGCCCTTTTTTATCTGTTTTTTTATCAGCAGCATCTGCTTTATTTCCATGACCATGTTCTGCTTTGTAAGTTGCTATTCTTCGGGCAATGTCTAATGGATCAGGACGCAACAGAATAAAAAGGACAAGACCAGCTACAATAAATGCTACTGCTGATAAAATAAAAGGACCGGCAAGTGCTGGAACACCAATGGACACTGCAAATTTACCCATCACTTCAACTAAATTCGGACCTGCTACTGCTCCAAATGTTGTCATGACCATTGTTGTACTAATGGCAGTTGCACGCTGTTTAGAATTCGCTAAGTCCGTCCCAGCATAACGCGCTTGTAAGTTCGTGGATGTTCCTGCTCCGTAAATGAAGAGCGATGCAAATAATAAAGTGACACTATTCATCATAGCTGCCAGTACAACGCCAATTGCTCCGAGCCCTCCAGCAACAAAACCTGTCGATAAACCGATGCGTCGTCCATAACGTTGCGAAAGCTTTCCTACAATGAAAGCTGACCCAGCTGACCCCAAAGTAAATAAAGCGATTGGGACTCCTGCATAGGCTTCAGTTCCAAGCATTTGTTGCGCTAAAATGGCACCTACCGTAATTCCTGCAGCTATTCCAGCCCCTCCAAATATTTGCGATAGACTGACAACGAACAATACTCGTTTATATAAATTTTTCAATTTTTGGGGTGAATCTATATAATTCTTCACTACATCTTGTTCTGTATCTAACACTTGTAAACACCCACTTGAGGTTTATTTGCCCAATGTAACCATTATATCAGTTCCGACTACAATCCTTGATTTAAATCTCTTCCGCCTCTCGGCCATTTACATGGCGAGCAAGCTATTGTTTTCGGATCATAGACACCTTGTTTTGAAATGGATCATGAATAAAGCGCCCACATGACTGACCTGTACTTTTGAGCTGATGCGTATCTTTTGTCGTTTTCTTTTATGCCGTTAAAAGACTGGCACTCAATGCTAATGCATGCTTTTCCTTCGTTTTTTGATCCACCAACGCAAAATCACCATTCTCATACGCTAATGAAAATAATTCTTCGATATGAAAGACACCTGCCTGAAACTGCTTGCTCAATACATGCAGTGCCACAGCACTGGCGACTTGAGCTGTTGCTTGAGACTCATCGCGACCTTTTATTCCAAGCGCTGCTTGATGAATTTCGTTACCCTTCATTCCTACCGCTTCCACTTTCACTGCATATTGATCTGTACCCATTTGAGCAGATTGAATCAGTGAAATGGCACGTTCCTTGATTTTCGGCATCGTGAGAAGGGACGTCATTCCGAGTTTCCTTGTGAGAGCAAATGCACGTGTCGCTACACCAGAATCAAAACAGAGCCTTGTTGTCACAGAAGGCACATGGAGCGTTGAAGGCAATGTTTGCTGGTCAGAGAAAGGAAACTGATAGGCTTGCCGCTTTCCAAGCGTTTTACCAAAATCAATGCGTTTCCCTCCAGTAAAACTTTTGACTTTCTTTCGCTGATGATTCTTCGTCAGCTCATAATCTGTATGCACATGATCAAGCGTCCATTCAATAGCTGCTTTTCCATGCTGGTCGCCTAACCCAAGCATGATACTAATATCAATTTGCTCCACAGAGGTCAGAATAGATGCCGCCTTCGCTGCAAGCAAATTGGTGAGACCTGGTGCAAGACCTACGCTCAGCACAGCCGTTGCGTTCAATTGCTGTTGATGGACCTTTGCCAGCTTCTCAATATAGGCTCCTTTTGCCGAAATATCGAGATAATCAATACCTGATCGTAAGCATGTTTCAGCAAATGACGTGTCATCTTGATCAAGACACATGATCACGAGTTTCGTTTCATCCATCCAGTCCGTATCCACTGGTTGTCTTACGTCTATCTGAAATGGACGTACACGCCCATTCGTTTGGCGTGCAAATTGTTCAGCCTTCTCATAACTTCGGCCAGCCGCAAAGACTTGCCCAGGATACACGTCACTTAATTGAAGACATATTTGCTGCCCCACATGTCCATAACCGCCTATCACCATCACTTTTGACCTCATTTTCCAACCGCCTTTCTATTGCCTCTTTTACAAACAATCCCTTTGATCATGCCAGCTTGAAAATAAGGTCTGATGTCTTGAAATCCTGCTTCGGTTAATTGTGCTGTCATCTTTTTTTCAGACACGGGATATGTTGTGACACCCAGCCTTTCTCGGAAGGACGTAAACACTTCCTTTCCCAAGCCTTGACGCTTCATGAATAGAGAAAGCATATGAAGCTCCTGCTGAAATGCAGGCGTTTCTGGGTCTCCTTGAATAAACGCCAGCACGAGAGGCGCCCCTGGCTGAAGCCGGCGGGCAATCTCCTGTAAAAAGGTCAGCTGATCTTTTACAAAATGAATGACAAGCAAACTTACTGCTGCATCGTACAACTTTTCAACCGGCACTTTGTCTAAGGCCATCTCATACCATGTGACGCGATCTTGCATATGAAGCTGTGCCACTCTGCGCTTGGCCATATCAAGCATGGTTGGAGATGGATCAACCCCTGTGATATGCCAGTCTTTATTTCTTTGAAGCATGTTGATGATCTCTTCGCCCCCACCTGCTCCGACTGTTAACATGCGAGAAGCCGCTCCCATTAATTCGATTTCTACTCTATCCACTGTCAGCTCATGCAAAAGATGATAGCCCGGTACTTTATGTGCAATTGTCGCTGCATAGGATTCAGCAACAGGATCATGCCAATGTTGATTTACACTCATATGTCTTCTCCTCCAGTTTCCGCTTTGCTTCGTTCCCTTTACACTAACGGTATGTTATCTTCATTGTAAGAAGATAGATGAGAAAAAACGATCCCTAAAAGTGGGGATATTGAGGAGGAGATCAAATGAACAATCCAGCCGCTCATTTTCAGCAGCTGAGAAAAAGCATTCGAGATGAACTTGCTGCTATCTGTGATTTTGATGCTGCCTGTATCACATCTATTGATCCAGCTACTCTCCTCTCGACGGGTTCTTTTACAGATGAACCGATTGAAGCCATACATAACGAGCTGTTTCAAAATGAATATTTAAAAAAAGATGTGCACCAGCATGAAGATCTAGCGAAAGGTCCTGTCCACGTTGCCAGTCTCGTCCAAAGCGGAGAATACCTCAATAGTGGTCGATACCAGCACATTTTGTTGCCTAACGGATGGGCAGATGAATTGCGGGCAGCCCTTGTGATTCAAGGTGAATGCTGGGGAATCGCCAGCCTTTATCGGAAAAAGGAGAAGGAACCTTTTCATGAACAAGATATACAAGCGGTTAGTCGCCAAACACCAGCACTCGCAGCCAAGCTGAGAGATGAACTTTTTAAAAGAAGAGAAACGGAAGAAGATGAAACGGCGGAACACCAAGGCTTCCTCATTCTTTCACACGATTACCATCTTCTTTATGGAAATGAAACCGGTCTTCATTGGCTCCACACCTTCCAAACCTTTGAGCAAATTCATGACGGTGCCATCATGCCCCGTCCGTTTAGAGCATTAGGTGCTAAGCTTTTATATGGCGGCGGTGACCAAACAGCGGTCAGCATCACCAGAATGCCGACAGGGCGTTTTCTCTCTCTTCAAGCATTTCGTTTAGCACAAGCAGCCGGGCAGGAAGAGGCTGTCATGATTCATATTAAACGAGCTCAAACAAGTGACATCCTTCCTTATATAGCGAAAACATATCGGCTAACAGAAAGAGAAATGAACGTCCTTGACTGCTTAATAAAAGGACAATCCACAAAAGAAATTGCCAGTACGTTATTTATCTCGCCTCATACGGTGCATGATCATGTAAAGGCGATGCTCGAAAAAACAAATTTGAACAGCAGACGTATGCTTGTTTACTTTTTCTCACACATATAAAAAAGCGGCTACCTCATTGGTAGACCGCTCTTTCTTTATTTTCCGATGACTCGCTCATGCAAGATATGTGCGACTCCTGCTTCGTTATTGGATTTTGTCACAACATCCGCAACTGCTTTGACATCTTCAATGGCATTTCCCATCGCAACGCCACAGCCCGCAAATTCTAGCATCGACACGTCGTTCCCATTGTCACCAATCGCCATCACTTCTTCACGAGAAATCCCCAGTTCATGCGCTAGAAGCTTCACAGCATTCCCTTTGCTCACATCAGGATGAAGAATTTCTAGGAAGAAATCTGTGCTTTTTACCATCATGTACTGATCCTTCACTTCAGATGGAATGGCTTGTATCGTCTTTTCCAAACGTTCCGGCTGATCAATATACATCATCTTCGGAAGTCTCATGGATGGGTCTGCCTCTTCGACAGGTAAATACTTAAGCGGCAATTTCGTCAAGTACGATTCAAGTACCGTGTATTCACTAATATCCCGATTTGGTGTGTATAGATGAGCTGAATCGAAATAATGCATAGGTGTATCCAGCTGACGGCTCAGTTCATATAAAGAAGTCAAATCATCATAGGATAAAGTTAATTCTGATACGACTTCATTTGTATGGCTGTTTTGTACAAGCGCTCCATTATAGGCGATGACATAATCCCCCTCTTGATCAAGCTGCAGCTCTTTTAAATAGCGATGCACCCCGCCAATCGGCCGGCCTGTACATAAAACAATTTTAACGCCTTCTGCCTTCGCCTGTTGAATCGCTTCAAACACCTCATCCGGCACCATATGCTGATCATTTAATAACGTACCATCCATATCAATTGCGACTAATTTATACATTCACTGCTCCCCTTTTCTCAGCAAAACGTGCTGTCACTATTTTGAGTGATCATCTACATGATCACATGCTGTTCATCATACTATGTACCTATTTTAGCCTATCGTTTTTTTCTCACACTGTCTACTTGTTCATATCTGTAACAAAAAATCACTTCATCCTCATCTATTATAACCTATTCTATGAAATCCGCTGTGAATAGGACAGACCTGTCATTTTAACAGTATGAAAAGGAACAAATGTTCATCGGAGAATATTTTGAAACTAGCAAATCTAATTGTATGATGGATAGCAAAGAAAGGAGGTGCAGGGAATGATTACATTTACGAGAGGAAAATTGTCAAAAATGTCTGGTGTACATATTGAAACCATTCGTTTTTATGAAAATGAGGGTGTGCTCCCCGAGCCTAAGAGAGCACATAACGGCTATCGTTTATATGATAAAAAATATGTACTCATGCTATCCTTTATCACTGAAGCAAGAAAGCTAGATTTCTCACTCAAAGAAATTCGAGAAATTATCACGTCACTATTCGAGAAACAGTCGAAAACAGAAGCGGAACAGCTGCTCGAACAAAAAGTAGAAGATATTCAAAAATCCATTCAAGAGTTAAAAAAGAGGAAGGCGGCCATTCAACTGTTAACGAAACAAACATTAGCTAACATTAGTTAATTGTAGAGGCTGCCAAAGATGTGCCGGTATTTTTTACTGGCACCCCTCTGCGCCTAGCTGGTAAGTACACGTTGTATGAAAACATCAGGTATACTAGAGACAGCTTGACGTGACATCAATCGTATGGAAGGGGTTATGAATAGAATGAGAATAGCAACCATTGGAACAGGTGTGATTGTGGAAGGTTTCCTCCAGGCAATTGAACAGCTTGAAGGTGCTTCTTGCCACGCTGTCTATTCAAGAAAGGAAGCTACGGCAAAGAAACTCGCAGATCAATTCGGGGTGCAAACGACTTATACGGATTTAACCGCTATGTTAGAAGATCCCCATATAGAAGCGGTATATATCGCATCACCCAATCGTTTACATAGCGAGCATGCCACGGCTGCATTGAAACACGGAAAACATGTGATTTGCGAAAAGCCTTTTACCTCTAATGTGAAAGAGCTAGAAGCCTTAATCGCTCTCGCAAAGGAAAAGCAGCTCTTCCTATTTGAAGCCATTACGACCGTTCATATGCCCAACTATCATTTAATCAAAAAACACCTTCATCAATTAGGCAGAATCAAACTCGTTCAATGCAACTATAGTCAATATTCAAGTAAATATAATCAGCTGCTCGCCGGGGAAACGCCGAATGTCTTTAACCCAGAGTTTTCTGGCGGTGCCCTCATGGATATTAACATTTACAATGTTCATTTCATTATGAATCTATTTGGTTCACCGAAAGACGTTCGTTACCAGGCCAACCGCCATCCAAACGGCATCGACACATCTGGTGTTTTAACTTTTACTTACAATGATTTCATCGCCACAAGTGTTGGCAGCAAAGATACAAGCAGTATGAATTTCGCTTTGATTCAAGGGGAAAAAGGGTTCCTGCATGTGAAAAATGGTGCGAATGGCTGTGAGGAAGTGTTGCTGCATATAGGAGACCAAGTCACTTCACTCAATGCACAAACCAATTCGAACCGCCTGTTTTATGAAGCAGAAGCATTTCAGCATATCATTGAAACCGGAAATGTCGAAAAGTGTTATGAATGGCTTGATGACAGTCTTTCTGTCATGAAGGTTCTTGAAGCCGCTAGGAAAGACGCCGGTATTGTTTTCCCAGCAGATCATGCTTAAATAAAAAAACCGCCTTCTGATGAAAAGGCGGTTTTTTGACATTAGATACTCTTTGAATATGCCACTAGACGCTGAGACATATGATTCACTTCATCAACGGAAGCGTTCACTTGCTCTGTCAAAGCAGCCTGTGTTTGCGTAAGAGCTGTCATATTGGAGATATTTTCAAGAATTTGATCGATTTGTGTTTTCATTTCAGTTAAACTAGATTCGATATTTTCTGTCGCATTGGCACTATGAAGCGCTAGCTTACGCACTTCATCGGCAACGACTGAGAAACCGCGGCCCTGCTCGCCTGCTCTTGCTGCTTCAATTGCGGCATTCAAACCAAGCAGATTCGTTTGGTTTGCCACTTCTTTGATCAAGTCTGAAATGTTCTTCGTCTCATCTGCACTGTTTTTCGCCAGATTAGCAGCAGACGTTGACTGCTCTTGAGCGACAGCAAGCTCTTGTGCTTGGTTTGTTACAGAACTGATGCCAGATACCATCTCACTAATAGAACTTGAAAGCTGTTCTACTTGGGAAGCCATTTCATTGGCTGTTTTTTCTTTATTTTTTTCTAACGTAATATCACGAATCGTTCCTGCAACACGTAAAGGGACACCCTTCTCATCACGAATGGTTTCACCGCCCGCATGATACCAGCGGTACTCGCCATTTTTACTCTGCAATCTATAATCAATGTCAAATGGCGTGCGCCCAGAGTGGTCATTTAAGTGATCCGAAAAGGCTTGGAGAGCCGATTCTTTATCTTCAGGATGCAAACGATCACTCCAGCTACTCAACACGTTCGGGAAATCTTTTTCATCTGTAAAACCAAGCGTTTTTCTAAACTGTGGAGACCACCAGAATTCATTGTTTGGATTGACAGAATCGCCAGCCTCTACAACCATATCCCAAGGCGCTTCCACAAGCGCACGGTTGATCAAGTCATATCTTGTCACGAATGCTTGCAGCTCTTCTTCTTTCAATTTCTGATCATGAATATCAAAAAGAGCCCCTGCCACACGAAGAGGTACCCCATTTCGATCTCGAATCGTCGTTCCAGTTGCTTTGAACCAACGATACTCGCCATTTTTCAACTTCAGACGATATTCGATATCATACGGTGTACGGCCAGAATGATCCAATAAATGCGTAGAGAATGCATTCAAAGTGTATTCCTGCTCATCTGGATGAATTCGAGATGCCCAGCTGTCTAAGACATTAGGAAAATCGTTTTCATTTTGAAAACCTAGCATTTTGCGGAAATCATCTGTCCATGTGAATTCGTTTTTTGGATTCACAGGATCTCCTGCTACAACCGTCATATCCCATAGACCCACTTGAATCGCTTTTGTCACTAAATTCATACGCATATGAATATCTTCTTGCGCTTCTTGCATCTTTTGTAACGCTTCATTTATTTGAGCCACAGCTTCTATTGTTTGACTAGAAGAGAATGCAGCAGTATCAATTCTGGCTGAAAAATCTCCCTTCTCAATTCGTTCAACTAATTGACTGCTTTCACTAAGAAGGGCCCCCGACGATGAATCACTTGCTTTTCTCATAAACATCTTCAATAACTCCTTTCATTCTTCCATACTTTTTTGAAATATTTTACAGTTATAAATAATTCTTTATTAGGACTTTAGTAATACAAAAGATATATCGACAAAAACTGAAAATTGTTTATGTCAGAATGAAGGCAAAAGTTCATTTTTTCACGAAGTTTCAGATTTTGGGGATGGGTCATGGAAAGGATTTATGGAAGAAAACGGCTCATTTGATAGAATCAACCGCCTATTTTGTCTGAAAAATCTCTTTTTTTATATTGACACTGACCGCTCGAAAAAAGAAAATGGAACATAAGCATTTTAAAAAAGGAGAACGTCATGAGCGCGAATCAGGAACAACACGAATTAAAAAAGCTTTTATCGCCGCGTCATATTCGCATGATTGCGATGGGCGGGGTCATTGGTACAGGAATCTTTAAAGGAAGTGCCGATACAATCGGCTTAGCAGGTCCTGGAGTCATCTTTTCCTATGTATTTGCTGGATTGCTTCTTCTCATTGTCATGGCGGCTTTAGCTGAAATGGCCATCGTCTACCCGGGGAATAACCTTCGCGACCTCATACAGATTGCGCTTGGTCAACGTTTTTCATTTGTTGTCGGATGGGTTTACTGTTTTATGTGGCTCACTGTATGTGTCATTGAAATCATTGCAGCGGGGAGTTTACTTCAATATTGGATGCCAAACGTACCTTTATGGTCTTTATGTTTACTTTGCTCACTCTTAGTCATCGGAATTAATTTAAATAATGTAAAATACTTTGGTGAAATTGAGTTTTGGTTCGCTGGAATGAAGATTTTCGTTATTATTGTGTTTATTATTCTCGGTGCTGCATTACTATTTGGAATCATTCCGAGCGACCAAAGCACGCCTGTTCTCACCAATTACCAAAACTTTGTCCCGAACGGATGGGGTGCTGTCTTTGCCTCATTATTAGTGGTGATCTTCTCGTATGGAGGCTCTGAATTGATCGGGCTGACCATTACAGAAACAAAGGATGCAGAAAAGGTGTTACCTGGTGTTGTCAAAAGTATGATGTGGCGCATCATCTTGTTTTACACACTGCCGATTTTGATTATTTGTGGACTCATTCCTTGGAATCAAATTGATCCGAATAACAGTCCTTTTGTCCAAGTCTTTTCAGCAGCTGGCATGCAGGGTGCCTCTCACTTCATTAATTTCGTCTTAATTACAGCTGTTCTATCTGCCGCCAACTCTGGTATTTACGGTACGACGAGAATGATTCATTCTCTATCTAAATCAGACGGCGGTCCAAAAAAGCTGGCACAGGTCAACAAAAGAGGTGTACCTATTTTAAGTTTATGGGTGACCGTTCTGTTTCTTTTAATCGGAACATTCTTTGCTTACTTGTACCCAGATCAAATTTTCAGCTATATGCTGGCTATTCCTGGTTTTGCGGTTTCTCTTATTTGGATCAGCATCTGTCTGGCACATTTGAAACTGCGTCCAAGATATCCACAGGAGCCGTATTTCAAAGTTTGGTTATTTCCGTATTTCACTTTATTTGCTGGTCTTGTACTCAGTGTCAGTTTTGTTCTGTTCCTATTCAGACCAGAGAACTTACCTAGCTCGATTATCAGCATCGGTTTCTTAGCAGCCGCCATCATTGCTTCATTTTTAATGAAAAAGAAAGCTTAGAAACGCAAGCAAAAACCCGCCTCAATGGCGGGTTTTTTCATGAGCTGCTGCTGCGACTTCGAAATCAACAGACGCTTTTGGGATGCCGTTGATGATGATGGTTAATGTATGAATGCCCTCATAATGCTTTCTCGTTGTCATATTTTGAAACGACTGTGACCGGACAAATTCTCTATGCAGCGCCGATCCTGTTTCAAATTCTGTGATTTTAAATACCTTTTGATTGCGTGTACCACGAGCTTTCACGTAATCAACGGCATACTCTACGCGCAGCTTTAATGGCTTATCTGCCTGAAGAATAAAATGAAAGGTCAGTTTCTCTCCAATACGAACGGGGTCTTGCGTCACCTTCAAATCCGTTACTTGGATAGACGGATCATCTCCATAGCCAAATAAAGCCATGATATCTGGATCGCCTTTTTTCAATAACGTACGGGATGCATGTTTGACAATCCAGTTCGTATGTTCGTTGGTTCCATACCAGCTTTTGACCATTTGCTTCATGAGGTCTGGCTGAATTGCAGAAATATCATTTAAATGATTCGCTACACTTTTTTGCACATACTTGGCCGAATCAGACTTCAAATTTTCTAAAATGGGCAGCGTGACAGAAGGGTCCTTTTTCAGCGCAGGGACGGATAATCCCCACGGCAAACGAGGCCTGCACCCTTCACTAGCGAGACGGCGAATATGTTCATTTTGATCCTGTGACCACACAAGCATCTGCGCCAGCATTTTCTCTTGATCTTGTATGAGAAAAGGTCGAACGGCAAATTCAGCAGTGGAAAACGGTGTAAAGAATTCAAGTGCTTTGATCGAGATATCCCAATGGTCAACACCATATGTCTCTACGTAGTCTGGAAATACGAGCGCACTGAGCCCTGTAAAATGCGGTGCTGTCTGACGCAGTACATCGATTGCCTTCTCATAATCCATAGGCAGACAGGCGTGCATCGATTCAGTTACTCTTCTCATTCGTCCTTTCAACTCCAGCTGCTCCCAATCCTCTTGAAACACGAGCTGCTGAAAGTGATCATCATCAAATACAGTTGACCCTTGCGCAAGTTTTTCTGCTAAATGTTGAATAAATGGTTCATTATATACATGTTTTAAAGGTTCGATCGTGTCCGCCTCCCATAGCTCAATATCATTATTTTATCCTAAATTGTCAAAAGCGGCATAACAACAAGCTAAAACAGCCCAATCCCGAAGAATTGAGCTGTTGTCCCGTTATATAAACATATTAATAATCATAATAAATGCAATGGCGCTAACGGAAATGATGGTCTCCATAGCCGTCCATGTCAAGAACGTCTCTTTGATGGTCATACCAAAATACTCTTTGATCAGCCAAAAACCAGAGTCATTGACATGAGACAAAATCAGTGAACCCGCTCCTGTTGCTAAAACAAGCAGCTCTCTGCTCACATCCGGCATGGATGCAGCGATTGGGGCTACAATTCCGGCCGCTGTCATCATGGATACTGTAGCAGATCCTGTTGCCACACGAATAACCGCAGCAATCAGCCAGCTAAGTAAAATCGGTGAGATTGGGGAGTGTTTGGCTAAATCAGCAATATAATCCCCAACACCTGAATCGATCAGTACATTATTGAACGCTCCGCCTGCACCAATCACAAGCAGAATGGAAGCGATCGGTCCCAAACATTCATTACTAAATGACAGCACTCGGTCACGGCTCATCCCATGTATAAAGCCAAGGCTAAAGAAAGAATACACTGTTGCAATCAATAAAGCTGTTATGGGATCTCCAATGTACTTGAACATCTGATACCACATACTATCCTCTGGCAAAATAATATCCGCCAACGTGGCAAGCAGCATAAGAATGACCGGCACCAAAATGGTAAACATCGTATTCGCAAAACCAGGAAGCTTCCGATCAGCATGTCGTTCCGTGAATTGCTTTCTGAGCATCTCTGGAACTGGTTTATGTATTCGTTTTCCAATCCACTTACCATACAGCGGTCCAGCGATAATAGCTGTTGGCAAACCGACGATGATTGAAAAGAAAATCGTTTTCCCCACGTTGGCATGATAGATGCCTACTGCTGCCATTGCAGCTGGATGAGGCGGGACTAACCCATGCACAACAGACAAGCCTGCGATTAATGAAATCCCAATCGTCACGAGCGAAATGCCCGTTTCAATCGCAATGGTAAAGAGTAAAGGAATGAGAAGAACAAATCCGACCTGGAAAAAGACAGGTATCCCCACGATAAAGGCTACAAACATCATCGCCCAATGCACATTCTTCGTCCCAAATCGGCTGATGAGTGTTTGAGCGATCCGCTCAGCTCCCCCTGACTCAGCCATCATTTTCCCAAGCATGGTTCCAAGCGCTAGCACAATTGCGAGTAACGATAACGTGTTCCCTAATCCCGTTTTAATCGATTGAATGATTTCCTGTAAATCCATTCCTGTAGCAAAGCCTACTAGCATAGAGGTAATGATCAAACTCACAAACGGATTCAACTTAGCGACTGTAATGAGAATGAGTAAAAGGACAATCGCCGCAATCACAATGAATAAAAGCATGTTCTCCCACCTTTTCCCCGATGTTTAACGATTTTGTTTTAATTGCAACGCACTAATGACATCAAATTCATCCTTCAGTTTGTCATAGAGACGCTCATATAAATAAAACAGCTCTATGTATGTTTCGTTGTTCTTCATATTTGGTTCATGGCGGGCAGAAATACGAATCCATTCCTGCACCTCTTCTATCTCTTCCATATGACCTAAACTATGAAGTGCAAGGACAGCCGCCCCAAGTGCGGAAGCCTCGTAGCTTTCTGGAACGAGCACTTCTCTGCCCATCGTATCTGCCAAAATCTGTCGCCATAGAGGGGATCTCGCAAATCCACCAGAAGCCCTGACATCCTTCGCTGGACCTGTTAAATCTCTTAGTGCCACACCGATCGAGAAAACACTCATAATGACGCCTTCTAACACGGCTCTAATAAAGTGCTCGCGCTTATGCTGAAGACCAATCCCAAAGAACGTGCCTCTTGCGTTTGGATTCCAATAAGGTGCTCGCTCACCTGTTAAAAATGGTAGAAACAGCAGTCCTTCTGAGCCAGCTGGAACCTTTTCTGCAATATCAATCATCAGATCGTAAGGGTCTACACCTAGACGCTTTGCTACCTCCACCTCTGACGACCCAAATTCATCCTTCAGCCATCTCAGCATAATCCCGCCGTTATTGGTCGGCCCTCCGACCACCCAATGCTTGTCCGTCAATGCATAGCAAAATGTTCTTGATTGCTCATCTGTAATTGGCTGATCTACGACTGTACGTACTGCACCACTTGTCCCAATCGTGACTGCTACCTCACCTTTGCCAATCGCACCAACACCAAGATTCGCTAATACACCGTCATTTGCACCCACAACAAATGGTGTATCTTCTTCAATGCCCATTCGCAGCGCAATTTCTGGCTGAAGACCACGCAGCTGATGCGTCGTTGGAACAAGTTCAGACAGCTGATTCACCTGAATTCCTGCAATGCGTAGTGCCTCCTCGTCCCATTGAAGCGTTTCCAATCGGAACAGTCCTGTTGCTGATGCGATTGAATAATCGACCACATACTGACCGAAGAAATGATAAAGAACATACTCTTTGATGGAAATGAATTTTGCTGCCTGATTGAAGAGGTCAGGTGTCATTTCCTTGATCCATCGTATTTTTGAAAGCGGTGACATTGGATGGATCGGTGTTCCGGTTCTTTTATAAATTTGAAAGCCATCTAAGTCCGTTATGATTCGTTTCGCTTGTTCTGCACTTCTGTTATCAGCCCAAATGATACTGTTTGTTAATGCTTTTCCATTCTCATCCATGACGATTAAGGAATGCATCGCCGTACTAATTCCCACACCTATGAGGTTTTTTGCATCAAATGCTGCTTTCGTCAATGCGCCTCTTACACTCGCAATCACAGCATCTAAAATATGTTCAGGGTTCTGCTCAACCCATGCTGGCTGGGGGTGAATGAGGTCATAAGGAACAGAATGCTTTGATATGACTTTCCCCTGTGGTCCAAATAGAACCGCCTTTGTACTTGTTGTTCCAATATCCAAACCAATTACCGCCTGGTTTCCCTTCATCTGTATCACGCCCAATCATTGATTTGAAATAAAGTGTCGTGGTGCCGGTGTACCTGATAAATCCCATTATAGGAATATTTTTTTCGACATTCAACGACCAAAAAGAAAATAATTTTCATTTAAAACCTTAGAATCGTTACCACAACAGCATTTTTCACTAATAGAAAAATTTATTTTTGAAACCATTACACTCTTTTTTGAGAGATGGTTTCTCTCATTTGCTTTAAGTTTGTTAATGTTTCCTGCTGCCTTAAATGTGCAAGCGCAAAATATAGCACATCAATCACAGTAAGCTGGGCAAGCCTAGCAGACATCGCTTCCGTTCGGAAAGCCGTTTCTTGCGTTGATGTATACAGCGTGACATCTGCAAGCTGACTCAATGGAGAACGCTGATAGCTTGTAATGCCAATGGTTTTCGCTCCTTTTTCCTTGGCTGTTTTCATCGCATCCAGTAAATCCTTATTTCGACCAGAATGAGATATACCAAGCACTGTGCTCTTTTGATCAAGCAGGCCTGCCGACATCGCTTGAAAGTGAGAATCTGTATGAACAATACAGTTGATGCCTGTTCTCATAAATTTGTGGAAAGCATCTGTGGCGATGAGGCCAGACCCACCACTTCCATAAAACTCTAAGCGCTCTGCCTCATGGATTAATTGTACGGCTTTTTCTACATCTTCTGGATTCAACAATTGAAAACTATCCTTTAATGCAGTGATGTTCGCCTGAAATACCTTTTGCATAAAAACGGCAGTATCATCGTCAAGACTCATCTCTTCATCTACATAATCAGGCTTCGTTTGGTCTATTTCCTGGGCAATAGCAATCTTCAAATCTTGATACCCCTCAAATCCAAGCCTTTTACAAAGACGAAAAATCGTTGCCTCTGAGCTCGCTGTCTTTTTGGCAAGCTCGACAATCGACAAATGGATGATGTCGCGGGGCTCACTTGTAATGTGCTCAGCAATTGCTTTCAGTTTTGGCGGCAATCCTCTGCTTGCTGCCCTTATCTTATCCATACTACTTAAACTGACAGAAGCCAATTGACTTCACTCCTTCCTCATTCATGTGAGCGCATACATTTCCTCATGTTCCCATCTTATAAAAAAGAAGCCTGTTTGCACAGACTTCTTTTTTAAGAATTCAAGACTTTGATCATTAAATCAAAAAACCCTTCAGCATCTACATCCATACACACTTGAAGATTGCGATCTTTTCCCCATTGGTGCTGAAAATCACATATCATTTGACCATCGCAGAACTCACTCTTCGTCTCCACTTCTACATGAAAAGCCTGTGTATTCACAAGTTGTTTATCAATTGCAAGACTTACAGCAAGCGGATCATGCATGGCACATGCCCACACCCCATTCCGCTCAAAATAGCGCTGGCGGTAAATGCTTGTGCTCTCTCTGATATAACTGGCTAACGTTTCATTTTGAATGGCATCAATTCTCTCATCCGTTAACAAGACCTGTCTCGTGACATCCAGCCCTACTTGAGTCAATGAAGGGAAACCTGCCTCCAGCACCAATTTCGCCGCTTCTGGATCTGCATATGTATTAAATTCCGCAACCGGTGTGACATTCCCCTGTCCCTGCACGACACCTCCCATAAAAATGACTTCTTTCACATGATGAATCAGCTCAGGGCATTTTTTTACCGCAAGGGCTAAATTCGTTAACGGCCCTGTCAACACAAGCGTAACCTGCTTCGAATACTTCAGCACTTGGTCAATGATAAAATCAGGCGCAAAACCTTCATCTGCGGTCTTCTTAGACCGGGCTTCCTTTAAAGCGCCACCAATTCCATCCTCCCCATGCACCCGATGTTCATAATGAGGGGCTCTTAAAAGAGGCGTTACTGCACCTTTGATGACAGGGATTTCCTCTGCCTCAACCAGCTCAAGCACTTTACACGTATTCAACGTCGCCGCTTCAACAGACACATTCCCGCACACCGTTGTGATCCCCAACATATCAAACCGCTTACTTTTCACTGCAAGCAAAATACCAATCGCATCATCAATTCCAGTGTCTACATCCAAGATCAATTTCTTTTTATTTGCCATGGATGAAATCTCTCCTTTAAATGAAAGTGTTTTTATTGATTAATAGCATATTACTTTAGTCATCATTTATAGGGAACAAACTGATAACGAATGTTTTTTACTCTTTTTCTCCAATATCCTTGAGATACTGTTCACGTTCTTTTTCAGAGAGACTATTCAAAAAATTTTCTTTCACTTTAGGTTCATCTTTATATTCATCCCAGTCTATAAAACGATCTGATAAATCAGGGGAATGACTCATCGAACCGATTTCGTTAGTTTTGTATATTAATGATGCAGAAAAGTGATATTTTTCTGCATCATTATTTATATATCCATCAACTGTGACATAACCCATAGGGCTTATAGATACATTCTTTTTAAATGTAATAGTTTTAATAAAATTGTGAATATCTTCTTTATGTAGGCGTTCTTCAATTTTTGGCTTCATCTTTTCTGCGAATTCTTCTGCCTTAACTTGATCGCTTTTTTCTTCCACGATAGTCTTACCTCCAGAATCACTTGATTTTTTTTCCTTAACTTGTTGTAGTATAAGTGTCACTACCAAAATGATTGCAATAGTGAACAAAAGAAATACAATTTTCAACGTGCTTTTCATCAAAAATATCCACCTTCAAATATTTTTATTAATAGATTTTCTCGCTCATATTATAGATATTTAATATACTTTAAATTATAATATTCATGATAAATATTACAGGAGTGACAATTTTGTCTAAAAATAGATCACACTTTCAACTTAGCGACAAAGACTATAATTTTATTTCGAATGCATCCTATAAAATAGATAATTATAAAAAATATAGTGACATAGCTATAAGCCAGGACAGGAAATTGTATGTCATTGACTATAAAGAAACAGAAAAAGGACTTAACGCATTGACTCTCGTTTCAACGGATGACTATATTAGATCCGGTAAAGGAAAAGACCTCACAAAAATTAAAAACGCCGTCATCGCCTACCGCGGGTCAGAACCGATTGGCGCAGGCCAATATAAAGATACCATTAAAAAACATGGAAAAAAAGAGTCAGATGATCTTCTTTCTACCATTTTGACAAAGCTGCCTCCTTTTAGCCAGTCAGAGACGTCAAAGGAAGTGACGACGAAGGTGACGACAGGGACAACGACCTATACAAATGAGATTGTACAAGATTGGTTGATTTCAGATACGAAGTATTTAATTAAAAATATCCCTTTTGAACACGGCGCAGAGAATCAAATGGTGCAAGCGGACCGGTATGCGAAAGAGATCCATAAGAAAATGCCGAATGCGAAGATGTATGTGACAGGGCATTCACTTGGCGGGTCAAATGCTTCTTATGTTCTTGTCAAAAATGATTTTATTAAAGGCGGGGTCACCTTTGAGAATCCGAATATTTACCCAAATCTATCGGATGGTCTGCAAGCCAAAGCATTAAAAGGTGATTACCGTAGTAGATTAACAGAATATATCAATCTCAATGACGGGCTATCTCTCTTAAATCGACATACGACGGAAATCGGTCGTGTGAAAGTGATGTATGATGCCGCTTTACCTGAAGGCGTCGATTACACTGAGGACTCCTCAAAAGCCGTCCAATTTATGAAAAATCTCCTCAATCGAGCAATGAGTGTGAATCCTTCACTTGATGCGAATTTATTTCTTGAAGCCCTCGCCGGCAGCCATGGCTTAGACCGGTATTCCTTTTCGTCAGATGGCTCCGTTCAAACCATTGATGATATGTTGAGAAAAAACCCTTCTCTCACTGCCGCCATGTTACATCAATTGAGCCAATCAAATGTTCACCCGCAAAGTGTGGTAGCGATTTTAATCAAGTCGCATGTTCTCATGAACACAGGTCGTACATTCTCCACATATGCCGAGCACCATATGCAGCAAATCATTCGCAAAATTGAGAAACTCGATGACAAAGTGGATCAATCGGTAGAACGAGTACGTTCAAGATACAAACAAATTGTCGGTTTTGGCTCGTATGATCAGCTGACGGCTTCAGATGTGGATGCTGTCATTCGCCACTTAAAAACAGAGGGTCTTGACAATGAGTTCTATTCAGTTAAAAAGTATGATGCAGCGATTGATCATGCGATGAATATGAAAAGGTGGTTGGACTCGGTATCAGATGATATGAGCCAGCTAGGAAAACAATACCACGATGCAGATACGGCCCTAGCCAAGAACATGGGTATTTCTTAAGGAGAACGATAAATGGAATTTTCAAAGAAACAACCAACAGATGCAGATCGTTTTTTGCAAAGAATGACAGATACGCATACATCAAGCTCCATTTTCTCAAAAGCAAACTTTAACACGGAAGACATGACACCAGCAGAGCTGGCTGCTTTGAAAGCAAAGATCAAAGAAGAACAGAAAACAGCGCTGATCAGAGCCATCCGGCATCAGCTTCAAAATGAATTTGCAGAGGATCGTCAAGAAGCCAAAAAAATAGTAGATCTGATTGATGACCTTCTGATTAACGTGTACAAACATCAAAGGAACATCCAAACCCATATGTCAGGTGAAGCCATTGACGCCTTAATCGAAAAAATCGAAAAAAGACTCACATTTTTTGAGCTGAAAGAAGATGTTCAATCCACCATCGACTCGATCGGCATTTAAATGAACCTTCTATCCGGTGAATCTTTTCCCTGTCTCACTCGTATATACTAAAAGAGTGATTGATTTGAAAGGAGATCTGTTTGTGGGATATATGTTGTTATTTTCGGTTGTGATCGGTCTTGTCTTGACCCTTTTGCTCACACCACTCAGGTTGATCGTTAGAAAGAAAGGGACTGAACAACAGGTGCCGCTTATGTGGATTGCAGGACTTGCCCTGCTGTTCATCATCGGGATTTTCGGCTTCTACTACATCACCAATTTAGACCGCAACCCATCATCACTGTGGCTCATTGGACTTGTTGTGACAGCAGCAGGTGCCTTTTTATCAGTGGGATTGGAGCGAAAGATCAAAGGCGTATTATTTCTCATTTTATTGTTGCTCGGTGTTTATATGGCAACCGCTTTTCTATTTAATGCAAATGAGAAATTCGACGTGTCTAAAATGGAGCAAAAAGTCGAAATCAAAGCGTTCGATGAGACAGAGACACCTGCGAGTGTACCACCGCAATTTGCTCGCAATAAGATGAAGAAATCGTTCGGACAGGTGCCAAACACGAGTTACTACGAGCTTGGCAGCTTGCAAATTCAGAAGGTCAATGGTGAGTATGTGTATATCGCACCCGTCGAGTTCTCCGATTTCTTTAAATGGATTCGTTCTGGTAGCACACCGGGTTACTTTACATTAAGTGCGACCGACTCATCTGCCAATCCAAAGTTTGTGAAAACCGAGATGGTCTATACGCCTTCTTCCTATTTCAATAAGGAAATTGAGCGGCATATCCGTCTTCAGTATCCAGATTTGATTTTCTATGGAGATACGCAGCTCGAGATCAATGATGATGGCAAGCCTTATTACATCCAAACATTTGGAGATTTCATCTCTGCACGAAACGGGTTTAAAGCTTCAGGTGTGGTTGTTGTGGATGCCAAAACGGGTGAAACGAAGAAATATTCCTTAGACAAAGTACCAGCCTTTATTGATGGCGCTGTTTCGCCAGAGGCCGTCAGTCTGCAAAATAGTTACTTCGGCAACTATGTTCATGGTTTCTGGAACAGTATGTTTGGAAAATCAGATGTGAAACTGCCTTCAGACGAGGGAACGGAAGCCAATGTAAGTCCAGTGTTTGATTCAAAAGGGGATATGTATTACTTCACAGATTTCACCAGTCCAAAAGAGGGCGTTGATTCCATGCTCGGGTATGCACTGACAAATGCCCGAACAGGAAAAGCTACGTATTATACGGGTAATCTTGAAGAATCCTACATGGATTCACAGGGAGCTTTGCAAATTATTGAGAAACGATTTATCGAGAAGAAATGGAAGGGCCGCATGCCGATTCTTTATAATTTCTACGGGGAAGCCAGCTGGCTTACACCTGTTCTCGATTCAAACGGGTTCCTGCAAAACTACTTTATTGTTTCGGCAGCCAATCCTGAGATCGCCGCATACGCTTCTACACCAAATGAAGCACTAAGAGCCTATAAAACAGCTCTTCAAAAAGGCGGCGGTACCGTCAATAGTTCATCAAAGCAAGAAAAGAAAGAGTCAACAGGTAAAGTGAAAAGGGTGTATAAGGAAAAGACCGGTGATTATACAACCGTCACCTTCTTACTAGACGATGGGAAAAACTACACCATGTCATCTGAAAAAGAGCCTCTTATTATTTATTTAAAAGAAGGCGATCAAGTCACCATGAAGTACACAGATACAGGTGAGATTTTCCTACCAGTCGATGAAATCAACATCAAAGGATTATAAAAAAAAGACGTTTCTCCTACTGCGGAGAAGCGTCTTTTCTCTCTTTTCTCAACAACTCAACAAGCAATTCCTTATTCTTATTCCCACCTGTCATCGGGGATTCAACATATGAAAATGTCCGTTTAAAGTCCATTCCCCTCACAGAAATGACAGCCAATTCCCCGCCAATGCTGCCCCGCTGGAGCACATATTTAGATAAAACAGACAGCCCCATTCCATGAATGACAGCTTCTTTAATCGCTTGATTGCTGCTAAATGTCACAAAAGTCCGCGCTTTCAGTCCATTTGATTTCAAGACGTGCTGTAAGTATTCTCCTGTCCCAGATCCTTCTTCTCTTGTGATCCATGTTTCATTTTGCAATTGATCAATGGTGACATCCTTTTTCTTTGCAAACGGATGGTCTAATGGGGCAACGATATACAGTTCATCCTCTAGAAACGTTTCCACAGAGAGTTCTTTGTCATTGGTTTGTCCTTCGATCAGTCCGATGTCGACATGGAACAACCGAACATGTCTAGCGATCGCCTCTGTATTATCAATGACTACCTCAATATCAACATGCGGATAAAGCTGATGAAATTGTGCCAAGATTTGCGGCAGCACATACTCCCCAATGGTAAAACTCGCTCCAATCGTGAGCTTCCCTCGTGCCAGATGATGATGCTCATAAATATCCTGCTTCGCCTGTTCATATAAACGAATGATTTGTTTTGATCGATGGTACAGCATATCCCCAGTTGGCGTCACCGTTAATTGCTTTGGCGAACGATTGAGCAGAACCGTCTGAAATTCCTGCTCCAAATTCTTAATGTGAAGACTGACACTCGGTTGAGAAATCCGTAGCTTCTGAGCTGCTTTTGTAAAGTTTTTCTCTTCTACCACTGTCACAAATGTCTTCAGTGCATCATAATACATCTGTCCCTCTCCTATCAGAAATCTTAATCCTACATCTTCAATACATATATCTTACTAATTCCTTTCGGGATCGTAAAGATCAGTCTAAACGCAATCAATTTAATAAAAATATTTACTAATTTTTTTAAAGACTCTATACTGAAAGGAGATATTTTCTATAGGAGGTGCTGACTTGGCAGCTAAAATAAAGGACATTGCGGAAAAAGCCGGATTATCCATCGCCACCGTGTCTCGCGTATTGAACCAAGATCCCAACCTATCTGTTACAAATCAAACACGTGAGAGAGTATACGCGGCAGCAGAAGCTTTGTCCTATCAAAAAAAGACATTCAAACATTCACTAAAAAAAATTGCCTTTCTCTATTGGATGACTGAAAAAGAAGAGCTTGAAGATATTTATTTTAAATCCATTCGTCTAGGCATCGAGGAACTCACCAATACCCGAAGCTTAAATGTTACCGCTTACAACCCATCTGATGGTCTTCATTCTATTGATCCTTCTACAGAAGGCATCATCGCCATCGGTCGATTTAAAAAAACTGAGCTGGATCAATTATATGCGATCACAAAACATATCGTCTTTATTGATACATCACCAGATGAAGACCGCTTTGATTCTGTAAAACCAAACCTGAAACGAATTGTAGAAAAGATTATTGATTCTTTTATCGAAAAACAGCACACATCCATCGGATTTATTGGCGGGACAGATCTTGATCTCAATACAAATAGGCGGATTCCAGATATTCGTGAAACGACCTTCCGCCAGTACATGACAGCACACAACAAACTGGATGAACAATTGGTCTATATCGGTCACCACTTCTCTGTAGATGAAGGCTATTCATTGATGATGAAGGCGATCGACGAGCTCGGTGATCACCTGCCAACCGCTTTTTGTGTCGCAAGTGATCCTCTTGCGATAGGCTGTTTACAAGCATTAAATGAACGCGGTTTTTCTTTACCAAATCGAGTGAGTGTCTTTAGTATCAACGATATTCACGTCTCTCAATATGTGTCACCACCGCTCACAACTTATCACATCCATACCTCTTTACTTTGCGAAACAGCTGTCGATTTACTTTTAGAAAGACTTGTTGATGGCAGAACATTACCAAAAACCGTGCTGATTGCCTCAGAACCTGTCTTTCGGAAAAGCACGATATAAACAGCTGGAAGGCCTGCCGTATATGGTGGGCTTCTTTTCTCTTTATTTCAGTAAAAAATTTTACTTAATAAATTTAATAAAATGTGTTTACTTTTTTTACTCAAGTTGATATTCTCACATTAAGAAAGCGTTTTCTTATCATCTGTGAAAAAAGAACGAGAGGGGATTACGAATGAAAAAGGGAAAATGGGCGACATTATCGGCAGTCGTTGGTACTGCTGTGCTTCTGCTGTCAGCATGCGGACCAGGAGATGACAATTCAAGCGGTACACAGCCGGCATCTACAGGTACAAAGACCTTGCTAGTGTGGGAGGATGTCAAAAAGTCTGATGGGATTCAAGACGCTGTCAAAGAATTTGAAAAACAAAACGACGTGAAAGTCAAAGTAGTCGAAAAAGCATATGCCGACCAAATTGAAGCGCTTCGTCTTGATGGCGCAGCCGGCACTGGTCCAGATGTCATCACCATGCCTCACGACCAAATTGGATCAGCTGTCACAGAGGGATTGTTACAAGAAATCAAACCAGATCAAAAAGTAATCAATTCCTTCACAGACGAATCGATTCAATCACAAACGGTAGATGGTAAGCTGTATGGCCTGCCAAAATCCGTTGAAACCACTGTGCTTTTCTATAACAAAGACCTTGTGAAAAAGGCACCAACGACACTCGATGGCTGGTATGACCTTTCGAAAAAGCTGACAAAGGACGGGAAATACGGTTTTGTTGCGAAGTGGGATGAAATTTATTACGCACAAAGTGTATTAGGCGGTTCAGGCGGCTATATTTTCAAACAGAAAAACGATGGGTCTTATGACGTCAATGATATTGGTCTTAATAACGATGGTGCCATCGAAGGCGGAAAATACATTCAGACATTCTTTAGCGAAGGTCTTTTCCCGAAAGGCATCATTGGTGAGCAAGGAATCAATGTCCTCAATTCCTTATTCACTGAGAAAAAGGCAGCGGCTGTGATTTCTGGTCCATGGTCATTTGGTCCTTATAAAGAAGCGGGTATCGACTATGGCGTGACGGAACTGCCAACACTCCCTAACGGAAAACATATGAGCTCGTTCTTAGGTGTAAAGAGCTACAACGTCTCCTCTTATTCTAAAAATAAAGAACTTGCCGAGAAATTTGTTGAGTTTATCACGAACGAAAAAAATTCGAAAAAGCGCTTTGAAGTCACAGAGGAAATTCCACCAGTGAAAAAGCTGATGAAAGACCCAGTCATTACTGAAAACGCAAATGCGGATGCTGTTTCAAAGCAAACGAAATATGCCACGCTGACACCGAACAATCCAGAAATGGCAGAGGTGTGGAAGCCGATTGACAGTGCATTAGGACTGATTGCGACTGGCCGTACCGATGTGAAAAAAGCATTTGATGATGCGGTCAAACAAATCGACTCGCAAATTAAAGCGAATCACTCCAAATAAACATCAAGCGCAGGTAGCTGTTCATCTATCATGCTGCCTGCACTTGATCTAATTTCATATGAAGTAGGTGTTAGACGTGACGGGTAACCTTGAACTAGACCGCACACACATAGTGGAATCAAAGACACACCGGAGACGGGCGCTAATGTTCTCTCTTATACCCGGGATGGGGCAAATATACAACAAACAGTATGGCAAAGGGGCACTCTTTTTCCTGTTTGGCGTTTCTTTTCTAGTAGTGTTTTATGATTTATTCAATATTGGCTTCTGGGGGCTGTTCACACTTGGTACGATGCTGCCTCGTGACAACTCTGTTTTCCTTTTAGCAAAAGGAATTATTGCACTTTTAACAGCTGGATTTGGCATCGGTTTTTATGTACTCATGATACGAGATGCATTTATGAACGGAAAGAAACGTGATCAAGGGGTTCCGCTTCATTCCATCCGTGCTCAATACCATCAGCTCATCGACCAAGGCTTTCCTTACTTAATGAGCACTCCTGCTTTCTTTTTACTTCTATTCTCTGTTGTCTTTCCTATTATGTTCAGCTTTGCGCTGGCCTTTACAAACTATGATTTATACCACTCGCCTCCTGCCAATCTCATTGATTGGGTAGGCATCAAAAACTTTCAAAATATCTTTTCAATCGATATTTGGAGAGACACATTCATTGATGTACTAGGCTGGACGGTCGTATGGACGTTGGCTGCATCGACCCTTCAATGTGCTGTCGGCATTTTCCTAGCGGTTCTGCTCAATCAAAAAGATTTAAAAGGAAAACGGTTTTTCAGAACGATTTTGATTCTGCCGTGGGCTGTTCCAGGATTTGTGACCATTTTGGTGTTTGCTGGATTGTTTAACGACACGTTTGGTGCGATTAACAATACCCTTTTTGCATCGATTGGAATTGATCCAAAACCATGGCTGACAGATCCATTTTGGAGCAAAATCGCTCTTATTGCGATGCAGACTTGGCTTGGTTTTCCTTTTGTGTTCATTATGACAACTGGCGTTTTGCAGGCCATTCCTGAAGATTTATACGAGGCTGCAACCATTGATGGGGCAAATTTCTTTCAGAAATTCCGTTCCATTACATTACCGCTTGTCCTCTATTCAATTGCACCTATATTAATCACGCAGTATACGTTTAACTTTAACAACTTTAATATCATCTATTTATTTAATGGCGGGGGGCCGCCTGTTGCTGGATCCACAGCGGGGGGCACAGACATCTTAGTGTCTTGGATTTACAAACTGACGATGCAGTCTTCTCAATATGCACTTGCTGCCGCTGTTACGATCTTACTATCAATCTTCGTCATTGCCATTGCACTTTGGCAGTTTAAGAGAACGAATTCCTTCAAAGAGGAGGACATGATGTGATATGGGATCAAAACAAAATAAGCTCATTCGCCTGAGTATCACTTATTTCATCCTTTTCATTGCCTCCGTTTGTATTCTATATCCACTCCTTTGGACGATCGGCGCTTCCTTTAATCCTGGGAACAGCCTGATGAGCACAAGCATGTTTCCGAAGAATCCAACGTTCAGCCACTTTACAGAACTCTTCTTCGGTCAGGGAGCACTTTATGCGAAATGGTATTGGAACTCAATGAAAATCAGTATTGCGACTATGCTCTTAACGTTGATCCTTGTTAGCTTTACAGGTTATGCCTTTTCTAGGTTCCGATTCAAAGGACGCAAGAATGGACTGATGCTCTTTTTGCTGCTGCAAATGATTCCTCAATTTTCAGCACTGATTGCCATATTTGTATTGGCTCAAATGCTTGGACTCATTAACAGCCACCTTGCATTGATTTTGATTTATGCAGGCGGACAAATTCCGATGAATACGTATTTAATGAAAGGCTATCTTGATGCGATTCCAAAGGATCTCGATGAATCAGCCAGAATGGATGGCGCAGGGCATTTCCGGATTTTCATCCAAATTATTATGCCGCTTGCCAAGCCGATTTTAGCCGTTGTTGCCATCAACTCATTTACAGGACCGCTGGGTGATTTCATCATCTCCAGTGTCATTGTCCGCTCACCCGAAATGTATACGCTCCCAATCGGTCTATACAATCTTGTATCAGACAAAATGGGTGCCAGCTACACGACCTTTGCAGCCGGGGCTTTACTCATTGCGATTCCAGTTGCTTTATTGTTTCTTGTTTTACAAAAACAATTTGTATCCGGCCTCACACAAGGCGGGACAAAAGGATAAGGGGAGATTTGATGAAGAAATGGTTGCTTGTCACTGTTGTCGTTTTCTTTCTGATGGGATTAGGTATTCTGCCTGAAGCAAAGGCTGATACGATTTCGGTGAAACCGATCAATGGATTGCAAGGTGATTTCATCAAAGGAGCCGATATCTCCATGCTCGCAGAAGTGGAGCGAAGCGGCGGCAAATACTACAACCAAAACTGGCAGCAGGTTGATCCGCTCAAGCTATTAAAAGAGAAAGGTGTCAACTATGTGCGCATCAGACTCTGGAACCATCCATACGACAACCAAGGCCGTGCCTATAACGGGGGGACAAACGATTTAAATACCGCCATTGCTCTATCGAAACGTGCAAAAGCACAAAACATGAAAGTGCTGCTTGATTTTCACTACAGTGATTTCTGGACCGATCCCGGTAAACAGTTCAAACCGAAAGCTTGGACCAATCTCTCGCAAAGCGATTTAGAGAAAGCGGTTGGCACTTACACAAGCGATGTACTTAAAGCGATGAAAGCACAAAATGCCCTACCAAATATGGTGCAGGTCGGGAATGAATTGAATTCAGGTATGCTTTGGCCGAACGGAAAAAGCTGGGGTGAAGGCGGCGGTGAATTTGACCGACTCGCTGCTTTGCTAAAAGCGGGGACAAATGCTGTCCGCTCTGTCGATTCAAACATCAAAGTCATGCTTCATCTTGCACATGGAGGGGACAATGGTGCATCTCGCTGGTGGTTTGATGAAATCACCAAACGAGGCGTTTCGTTCGATACAATCGGTTTATCTTACTACCCGTATTGGGACGGGGGATTTAGCGGTCTTACTAACAACATGAATGATATTAGCGCCCGCTATAACAAAGATGTCATCGTGGTAGAAACCGCCTACGGCTTTACAACAGCAAATGGTGACAACCTCGATAACTCATTTAACCAAGATTCAGTCAATACAGCCGGTTATCCAGCATCACCACAAGGGCAGGCATCTTTTATACGAGATCTATCAGAAAAAATTTCACAAGTAAAAAACAATCGCGGGAAAGGGTTCTTTTATTGGGAGCCGCTTTGGATTCCAGCAAAAGGTGCTCCGTGGTCTAGTCAATACGGGCTCGCTTATATTCAAACAACCGGCACAGTCGGGAATGCTTGGGAAAATCAGGCCATGTTTGATTTCAACGGAAAAGCCCTGCCTTCTCTTGATGTATTTAAACAAATGACACCGTAATTAAACAGATAGGACGTGACAAAATGGGAAAGCGTTACCCACTCGTTCACCCAAATGTGAAAGGCTTTTTGCATGGTGGCGACTATAATCCTGATCAATGGCTTCATATGCCGGAGATCATTGACGAAGATTTTCGATTAATGAAGCTTGCACACTGTCAAACATTCTCTATCAACATTTTCGCTTGGAGCAAGCTCGAGCCAAAAGAAGGGGAATATGATTTTGCCTGGCTGGATGATATCATGGATCGCTTGGCAGCGCAGGGAGCTCACGCTATTCTCGCCACGCCAAGCGGAGCAAGACCTGCTTGGCTCTCGCAAACATATCCAGAAGTCTTACGCGTTGAAGCAAACCGCCAGCGCAACTTACACGGACTTCGCCATAATCATTGCTTCACCTCGCCGGTTTATCGAAAAAAAACGAATACACTCAATCGTTTGCTTGCTGAACGCTACAAGGACCATCCAGCGCTGATCATGTGGCACATTTCAAATGAATACGGCGGCGAATGTCATTGTGATCTTTGCCAAGAGGCATTTAGAGACTATTTGAAAGACAAATACAACCATGACCTTGAAGCTTTGAATCAAGCATGGTGGACGGGATTTTGGAGCCACACCTTTACCGATTGGTCACAAATCGAGTCACCAGCCCCTCATGGCGAGCACATGATTCATGGCATGAACCTAGACTGGAAGCGTTTTGTCACAGCACAAACGATCAATTTTTATCAAAATGAAATTGAACCGCTACGAGAATTAACACCTCATGTGCCAGTAACCACCAATTTTATGGGCGACTATCCGCATATGCGTCCATTTCTTGGACTGGATTATCATCAATTTGCAAAAGAAGTCGACGTGATCTCATGGGATAGCTATCCAGCATGGCATAGCGGCAGAGAAACCACTGCAGAATTAGCGTCAAACGTCGCCTTCGTTCACGATTTGTATCGTTCATTAAAGGGCGGTCAGCCGTTTCTTGTGATGGAAAGCACACCAAGCCTCGTGAACTGGCATGAAGTGAATAAGGTGAAGCATAAAGGAATGGCACACCTCTCTGCCATGCAGGCGATTGCCCACGGGTCCGACTCCGTCCTTTATTTCCAGTGGAGACAAGGTCGAGGCGCCTCTGAAAAATTCCACGGCGCTGTTGTGGATCATTCAGGACATGAACACACGCGTGTGTTTCAAGAAGTCGCTGATTTAGGAAAACAGCTGGAGCAGCTTCAGCCGATTGCGGGTACATCCGTTCAACCAGAAGTCGCCATCATATATGATTGGGAAAACCATTGGGCAATTGATGATGCGCAAGGCTTAAATAATACCAACAAACGCTATGTAGAGGCTTGCCAAACTCATTATCGAAGCTTCTGGAAAAAGGGCATCCCTGTTGATATTGTCGGGATGGAAAAGGATTTCTCATCCTATCGAGTGCTTGTTGGACCAATGCTCTACATGATCAAACCAGGCGTGGCAGAAAAGATCGAAGCATTTGTCAAAGAGGGCGGCATTTTTGTGGCAACATACTGGAGCGGCATGGTCGATGAAAACGACCTCTGTTTCCTTGGTGGTTTCCCCGGTCCTCTCCGCCATGTACTTGGTGTTTGGGCAGAGGAAATCAACACATTGATGCCAGATGAACACGTTTTAATGACCACAGGAAATGGACGCACTTATCATGTCGGGCAATATTGCGAGTCCATTCATCCTGAAACAGCCTCTGTGTTAGGGCATTTTGAGAATGGCTGCTATGAAGGACAGCCCGCCCTTACTGTCCGTCCATTTGGCAAAGGGAAAGCATACTATATGGCTTCTGAAAATGAGCAGGCGTTTTATGATGATTTTTACGAAGACCTTATCACAGGAATAGGCATACAACCGATCCTATCCTCTTCGATTCCAGAGGGCGTCAGTGTCCAGAAACGAACAGATGGATCGCAGGACTTTGTGTTTATGATGAATTTTACAGAACAGCAACAGAACATTTCACTAGATTCAGCGGAAAGCTATGAAAATATGCTGACTGGACAGCATACATCTCAACAGTTACAACTGAATCCTTACGAATACGTTATTTTGAAAAAATAGCGTGAAAGAAGCGTCCATCCAAAGGGCGCTTTTTACTTTTAAGTGAATCTAAATACCTATAAAATCTCTTCCGGTAGTAGATTACCAATAGAATCATTATTTTTTATCTAAATTTTTTGACATATTGAACACCGCGCCACGATTGGATTCACCATCCTTTTTTACCATTGTATAGGTATGAAAGCGGTTGCCTAATACTCATATTTTTGATACTCTTTTTTTCAATGCAGATGTGGGACTGCATTGGTATAAAAACAAACAAATGTAAACGGTTTATTGTAGGGGGAGGGGCTTATGTTAACGTTTGTTGGATTGTTGATTATTTTAACGATTGTTGTTTTGCTGATTTGGGGGAAAGCGAGTCCAATTGTCGCCATGGTCATGGTGCCTTTAATAGGGGCGCTCATCGCGGGATTTGGTATCAATGACATTCAAACTTTCTTTGAACAAGGGATTATCAAAGTATTGCCAGTGGCGACCATGTTTATCTTCGCCATTTTATTTTTTGGCATTTTACAAGATACAGGGTTCTTTGAACCTGTAATTAAAGCATTAATCAAGCTGACAAAAGGAAATGTTGTCACAGTTGCGATGGGAACTGCCTTGATTGGGGTCATCGCACACTTAGACGGAGCAGGAGCTACCACCTTTTTATTAACTGTACCTGCACTGCTTCCGCTTTATAAAAAATTACATATGAGTCCTTATTTATTGCTTTTGTTAATCGGGACAAGTGCTGGATTAACCAATATGATTCCATGGGCTGGCCCCACAGGACGGGCAGCAAGTGTTCTAAATATGGACCCATCTGAACTGTGGGTACCGCTTATTCCCATTCAGCTGATCGGGGTCGTGCTCGTATTAGGAATGGCATTCATTTTAGGAAAAAGAGAAGAAAAACGAATTCGGGTGAAAATCGCCGCAAATGAAGTAGCCGCTGTCCAATTAGAAGGCGCCGATTGGGATCGTGCCATTCAATCGATCAGCGAAACAGGCGATGCGTCTTTAAAGCGTTATCACTTAATGTGGGTCAACCTCATTCTATTTTTAGCTGTTGTTGTCCTTCTTGTGCTGAACGTGATTCCTGCTAGCTATATGTTTATGATTGGTCTTTCACTAGCACTTCTGATTAACTTTCCAAATGTGAATTTACAAATGGAGCGAATAAAGGCACATGCCCCAAGTGCACTAATGATGGCAGCTGTAATTTTCTCCGCAGGTTCTTTTTTAGGAATTCTTGAAGGAACGGGCATGCTGAAGGCGATTGCAGTGGACAGTATTCACATTTTGCCAGCTTTCTTACTGCCATTTTTACATATCATTGTAGGGATATTTGGGGTTCCGCTTGATATGCTGACAAGTACGGATGCTTATTATTATGCACTTCTGCCGATTGTCGAATCGATTACATCAGAGGTTGGTGTGTCAGGGACATCTGCGGCATACGCCATGATGATTGGAAATATCATCGGCACCTTTGTCAGCCCCCTTGCACCTGCTGTATGGCTCGCCATCGGTCTTGCAGGGGTCGATATGGGGAAACATATCCGCTACTCCTTCTTTTGGATGTGGGGGTTCAGTATCGTTTTACTCATCATCGCCAAACTGATTGGCATCATATAAAAAGAAAGACATGCGCAAACCAGCGCATGTCTTTTTCTTTGAATTATGAAGGATATTCACTTGTGTGAATGTCTGTTTTCGGTTTTCTAATTAGTGACATCAATCCAACGATTAGCAACAAGATCATCGGAACGAAAGCAAGACCAACAGTTCCAATTAAAAGAGTCACAGCCGAAACCAAGAAAAGAATACCAGAAAGCACGGCACGGCGGTCTGTTTTCAAAACAATCACACCAACAAGGGCTAAGACAGCCGCAATTGCGGAAACAACCATAAACTGAACGCCAAAGGCATGAACCGATGCCTCAAGTGTTTCAACTGGCAAGGCGCTGCCTTCCTCTTGTAAAATTTCATTCATTTCTTCATAAAATGCTGGGTCCACAGAGAGCATCAATGCCCCAAAACCAACACCAATTACGTTGAGGACAATACTGATAATCCCCATAATTTTTTCACCTTTACGCTTAATCATTGATAGAAACCTCCTAAAAAGTTAAATTAACCTGTTTTTACTTCTCGCTTTTGGAAGACGATTAAAGCAACCGCCAAGAAGATAGCCCAATAAATGACTAGGACCGTTAGTGAGAAACCTAGGGACATGTCTTCGATAAAAGTAGGTGTTTCTGCGAAATACTGTGCAGGATCGTTGGCAAACAATAAATATTTCGCCCAATCAAAGAAGAACATCAAAATGCTTGTGATGGATGCTCCCACAACATAGGCTAATACACTAATCGCTATGGAAATGGCCTCACTTCTAAACACCGTTGAGATGGCAAAAGAAAGTGTCCCTAATACAACAAACATAGCACAATGCGCCAAATAATAAGAGACCATATTTGCAAACTGAGACCGTTCAATGACTTCACCATTTTGATAAGCCAAATACACATAATCATTGTTTAGTCCAAAGAATATCGCACCTAAGATAAAGGATAAGATAAATAGGACAGCGATCAAGAAAAGTGAATATAGTTGAACGGTAAAGTATTTAGACAAAAGAACCTTCAACCTGGATGGTGGACGAATCAATAATAATTTAATTGTACCATGCTTATATTCAGCCGAGACAATTGTGGCTGCAATAATAATCACAAATACACCGACCAGCTGAAGCAAATTAGCATTTGTTTCCACATAAGTCCATGCATTTTTACCGAATTGATCGGCTGGAGGTAAATCATGTTTGATTCGATACTCATTGATCGCTATTTCGGTTTCAAGGGATCTCTTATAAAAGCTTATATTATCCTCTTTCAATTCTTGCTTCTTTGCTTTATTGATTTCTTGCAACTCAGTTTTCCAATCACCGGATGCTTGATCTCCGTCATTTGTCTTAACAGCAAAAATCAACGTCGCAATCATACCTAAAACAAGAAGCCCCACCATAATCCAAGTACCCACACGATAACTGATTTTCATCCACTCGTTTTGAATGAGGCGAATCATACGTCTGCCTCCTTTTTACCTGTTAAGCTTAAGAACTTATCTTCTAAGGTTTGTTTTTCTATTTTGATTTCGTACAAATGAATAGAAGCCTCGCTCAAATGACGAATCAATTGTGGCATTTTCTCTTCTAGGATGGAGAAGAATAAGTACTGCTCCTCTTCTCTAACTGTGATGCCTTCCTCAAATGCTTTAATGAGCTTTTGAGTTTCTTCTAGCTCACTTGATGCTACTTTCATACGATAGTTGACCAAATCATCCTGCTTCGTTTCTGCACGCTGATCCTCAATCGCAATCAGCTTTCCTTTTTGGATAATGGCGAAACGATCACACATCAATTCCATTTCTGACATGAGGTGACTTGAAACAATGACAGCAAGCCCTTCTTCCTTTGCCAGCCTTCTCAAGTAATCTCGTATCATACGAATTCCCTCTGGATCTAGTCCATTGGTCGGCTCATCTAAGATTAGCAGTTTCGGTTTATGTATCAATGCCTGAGCAATCCCCAAACGCTGCTTCATTCCTAATGAAAACGTACGGACACGCTTATGTTTCACATGCTGCAAACTAACTAGTTCTAGCAGTTCATCAATTCGACCTTCATCCACTTTTCCATTCATTCTGGCAAAATGAACAAGGTTTTGTCTCGCCGTTAAATGATTATACATTTCTGGATTTTCAATAATTGCACCGACATCTTGGATGGCATGCTGATATGAGGTTTGAATACTATGACCATTAATCAGAATGTCACCAGATGTAATGGGAGAAAGACCGACCATCATGCGAATGGTTGTCGTTTTTCCTGCGCCATTCGGCCCTAAGAAGCCAAAGACTTCGCCCGCTTGGACAGAGAAACTCAAGTCTTGAACAATCTTTTTCCCGCGAATATGCCTAGATACATTTTGCAGTTCTAAAACGTTCGTCACGTTACCTCTCCTTCTTTGTCTAAGTATCATCTATCATCTATTTCCTGATAAACACCATGATCCGTCAAAAATAGAAGAACACTTCCATATGGTACAGCAATGCCCAAAAGTTGTGAAGGGGATTAGGCAAAATTTAGAGAGTCATCTGCCTTTTTTAAGGTAGGGTTAAGAAAAGCGTGAATTTTTATAAGAAAAGAGGCTTGATTTTTTAAAAAAAGAATCATTTTCAACAGGTACATATGTATGAAATGATGTTTAAGATTATACCTTTCACCTATAAATATCGAAATAAAAAAGAGGCTGATGATCGACAGCCTCTTTTCATATATTATACTTTCTTCACAAACTCCGATTTTAACTTCATCGCGCCAAAGCTAGGAATTTTACAATCAATGTTATGATCGCCTTCGACTAAACGAATCCCTTTGACCTTCGTCCCTATTTTTAAAACCGAAGAAGAACCTTTGACTTTTAAATCTTTAATCACAGTGACCGTGTCACCATCACTTAATAGATTTCCATTCGCATCTTTGACAACAAGCTGCTCCTCTGCCGCTTGTTCTTGTTCTAGCGACCATTCATGCGCACATTCTGGACAAATAAGCATGCTGCCATCCTCGTATGTATAGGTTGAACTGCACGATGGACAATTCGGTAGATTAGACATTTGTGTTTCCTCCAACTTTTTTTCATTTAGAACCATTTTACCACATTTCTATAGAAAGGAATGTGATAGAAAAGGAAACATTTTTCATCATTTACTTATCTCTTCCAAATGTCATGACAGCCGCAATATTCCTTGCTGTTCTCTCTACATGCACACTAGCATCATGCATGGCTTCAGCCAGAGTCGTGACGCCAGGGACAATACTAAAAAGTGCATCAATGCCATGATCATGTACGACTGCACTGTCTTTTGAGAGGGACCCAGCGATGCCAATGACAGGGAGTCCATATTGTTTCGCAGCTTTGGCTACACCGATTGGCGTTTTGCCGTAAATGGTCTGCTGATCAATCCGACCTTCCCCTGTAATGACTAGGTCAGCGTCCTTTAGTACGTCAGCAAAATGGACGGCTTTCAGTACAATATCGATTCCCTTTTGCAGATCAGCCTGTAAAAAGCCTAATAAACTCGCGCCCAGTCCTCCTGCCGCTCCTGCACCTGCCGCATCCCCAAAGGAGACATGAAGCTGCTGCTTAGCCACTTGTGCAAAATGAGATAAATTCTTGTCCAACAGTTGAACCATTTCTGTATCTGCTCCCTTTTGAGGACCGAACACAGCAGACGCTCCTCTTTCACCAGTTAAAGGATTATCCACATCACACGCCACTTCCAGACGGACGGATCGCAATCTTGGATCCAGTCGAGATAGATCAATAGAAGCTAATTGATTCAGTGATCCACCGCCCGGCGTGAGGTCTTGGCCTGCTTTATCGAGAAAAGAAGCACCTAAACCTTGCATCATGCCAACGCCACCATCATTTGTTGCGCTTCCGCCAAGCCCAATGATTAAATGCTTCGCTCCTTTATCCAGCGCTGCAAGCATTAATTCTCCTGTCCCTCTAGACGTCGTGAATAAGGGGTTCCGTTTTTCTGGCGGAACAAGATGTAATCCTGATGCTGCTGCCATCTCTATGACAGCTGTCTGCCCATCTCCCAACATACCAAAAAAGGCATCCACAGGTTTGTCAAGCGGACCTGTGACCACTTGCTGGACAATGGTTCCGCCTGTCGCATCCACTAACGATTGAACTGTGCCTTCTCCTCCATCTGCCATTGGGATTTTCATATATTTTGCATGTGGCAAAATAGAGCGAAATCCTCGTTCAATGGCACATGCTGTCTCATAAGCAGATAAACTTTCTTTAAATGAATCTGGTGCGATCACAATTTTCATCCAAAAACCCCTCGTTTCTCATTAAGTCCTCAGCCGAACAGCTGGAAAATACCAAAGATAATGGTCGATACCACAGTTAATGTCAAACCAATTAACGATTCAAAGGGCATTAATTTCAACCGTTCTTTTATATCCATTTGAACACTTCCAGCCGTTGCATGGAAAAAGCTTCCGTGTGGCATATGGTCTAGCACAGTTGCGCCAGCGTGAATCATAGCTGCGCCTGAAAGGGCAGATACACCAAGACCAATAAGAGTTCCACTAAATACACCACTTGCAACTGCCGTCCCTGCAGTTGTCGAAGCTGTGGCTGCCGACATAAAAATTCCAGACGTTGGTGCAAGCAAGTAAGGAGGTAATCCCGAAGCGTCAAGCGCCTGAATAAATACCTCTTTCATGGAAGAATTCGATACAATTCCAGCTAATGTGCCTGTACCTAGTAACATGATCGCTACACCTGACATTTTATGCAGCCCTGACATCGCATAATCATTGAGAAACTTCCCTTTTTTCATGAAAAGAGCGCCTACAATTCCTCCTATTGGTAAGGCAATCATTGGATCAATATTTATTTGAAACAACGGTCTCAAGGCTAACAAGAGAATGGTCACAAGTGGGCCGACAAGCGCTTGTAGAAAACCAGGTACTTGAACCTCGCCTTGGTCTGCTCCCTCTTCCAGAACTGGTGTCCCTTTATTCGCAAGCTTTTTGGCTAATACATACGTGACGGCTATCCCGAAAATAGCCGGTATGACACCTGCCGCCATCAGGGAAGTAAGCGGTACACCAAAGGCATCAGAGGCTGCAATGGCATTCGGATTCGGTGACATGATATTCCCCGCCTTCCCTCCTCCAATCATCGCAAGTAAAATCCCCGTTTTAGAAAGTTTTGCACGCTTGGCAATGGCAAGTGCGATTGGTGCTACTGTAATGACTGCTACATCTACAAAAACACCCACCGTTGTTAAAATCATTGTTGCAAGTGCGAGTGCTAAAAGTGCCCTCGCCTCTCCAAGTTTTTTCACGATGGCCTCCGCAATAGATAACGCTGCACCCGACTCAATTAAAACCCCTGCCAGTACACCTGCCGCCATGATTCGAAGAACAGCTGGAATCATGTCCTTTGCGCCTTCCATCATGACGTTCACGGTCTGCACAACATCTACACCGCCAACCAAACCGCCAATAAATGCGCCTGCCAGCATGCCATAAGCAGGTGATACTTTTCTTAAAATAAGAACAATAGCGATCACAAGCGCAGTCAATGCGCCCAATGTACTTACTGTCACATCTCCACCCATACTCCATCCCTCCTGATTGTCTTTTCTTAATTGTAAGCGTTTACCCATTGGGATCGAGTTGTGAATCCAGATGAACTTCTTTTATTTATTTCTTCTTCCAGTTGTGCAAATGCACAATTAAGACAATTGATTGTCCAATTGTGCTATGTACAGCTCCATCAACTGTTTCACATGACGAGGGTCTTTTCCGGTCAATGCCTGGATTTTATCTAAACGATATCGCAGTGTATTACGGTGAATAAATAGACGATCAACGATTCTTTGTAAATCCCCGCCCTCTTCAATGTAAACCTTTAACGTTTGAACGAGCTCCATTTCTTGTATCAGCGGATGATAAAAATCACTCCACCGTTTGCCCTCTTTGGCGGCTCTCGCTTTTATAAACAAGCTTTCAAGCTGATAAGATTCAAAGACATATATGCTTTCCTCTGGATGGAGCACCTTTCCTAACCGCAGGGCCTCTCTCGCATGCTGAAAGGACAACGGTAATTGACTCATGTCCTCAGCGACAGTTCCTACACCCACTAGCACTTGTCCATCAACTGCACCTGCCATTGTTTGTTGCAGCTGTTCGATCACATGCTTGAATTGATGGTCACATATCGGCTGTCTTAACAGGATTAATTCATGACGGAAGGTCATGCCTAGTAAATCATCCGCATTCTTATCGTATTGAATGGCATGCATCATTTTGTGTACAGTATCCTCGGACGATGGAATCGGCTGAAAAACAATAGCCATTCGCCGCTTGTCTAGATCCATTCCAAGCCAGTCAGCACGGTGCTTCAGCTGATGATCACCCATGTCAGACTCGGAGATGAGCTGATTCACAATTTCACTCTCTATTCGCTGCCGCCACTGAAAGCGTTCAAGTAGAAAAGACTGCTCTAATACGAGTTCAGCTGCCATTTTCACCAGCTCGGCATGATGACGAATGTCCTCTGGCTCACCCGTAATCCCAATGACACCAACGACTTGTTCGCGAAAGCAAATAGGCAGATTGATTCCAGGTCTCACGCCTTTTAAGCGGCGGGACGTCTCCTGATCAATCTCCACACTATCTTCGCTTGACAGCACTAGACGTGCTCCATCATGTTTTTGTCCAATCCTTTTTCGTTCACCAGACCCAATAATGACACCATCTGCATTCATGACATTGATGTTTTGATGTAAAATATGCATCGTACGTTCAACCATCTCTTGCGCCAATTCACTGGTTAAAAATTGCATTCAGCATCTCTCCTGAAGGGGTTTTCATTCAATGTATCATAGTGTCATTGCACAATAAATGCAAAGCTGAAAAAAACAGCCGTTGACAAAGATACGCCAAAAAGTGTTTAATCAAATCAAGGGACCGACCGACAGTCTAGTCAAAAGAAAGGATGGCTTTATGAGAACCGTTAAACATCCTGAGGAACGCAAAAATGACATCTTAAATGCAGCAGAGAAGCTTTTTTCAACCAAAGGCTATCAGCAAACCACAATTATTGACATCCTCAAAGCCGTTGGCATTGCAAAAGGCACATTCTATTATTACTTTACTTCCAAAGAAGAAGTGATGGATGCAATCATTGACCGGATCATAAAAGCAGATATCATCGAGGCAAAGCGTATTGCCGCTGATCCAGATATCTCAGTGGTCGATAAATTATTTCGCATCATCATGGCACAATCTCCTAAACAGGGCAGCCATAAAGAAGGCATGATCGAACAATTTCATCAGCCTGCTAATGCAGAGATGCATCAAAAAAGCTTGATCAAAGCCATTACAGAGCTATCACCCGTTTTAGCAGAAGTCATTCAGCAAGGGGTAGAAGAAGGGATATTTCAAACGGATTACCCGCAAGAAACTGTCGAATTTCTCCTCGCTTCTGCACAGGTTATCTTTGATGAGGGACTTTTCCAATGGACCACAGTGGAAAGCATACAACGAGCTCTAGCATTTATCGCAATCCTTGAAGCCTCATTACATGCAGAAAAGGGAAGTTTCTCCTTCCTTCTCCAACGTTTAACTGGAGAACCGGAAGACAATAATCAGTGATTGGTCACTTCAATGCCAATCCTGCATACATTATAGACTGACGGTCGGTCTAAAAGGAGAGTGATTTTCATGTCGTTATCAACCAAAAATGGCTCCACCCATTTTATCTATCTCGTTCTCGGGCAAATTATTTCCGTTTTCGGGTCTTCCTTGATTCGTTTTGTTCTATCTTTACACGTCTTGGATATGACACATCGTGTTGATTTATATGCCCTGCTTTTTGCTTTATCCAATATCCCGCTCCTCCTTTCGCCATTAGCAGGAGCAATTGCTGACCGGTTTAACAGAAGAAATTTGATGATTTTATTCGATGTTCTTACTGGCATTATGATTCTGGCTTTTTATTTCTGGTTATTTTCAGGTCATGATTCACTTTATATGATTGGAGCCGTCATGATTCTCCTTGGTGTCATGAGTACATTTTATGCTCCTGCTGTGATGTCGAGTATTCCTCAGCTAGTGAAAGAAGAAAAATTAGAACAAGCAAATGGCATCGTGAATGGCGTGCAGGCCCTTTCAGGTGTTGTCGCTCCTATCATTGGCGGCGTTTTATACGGACTCATTGGGAGCCAGGTCATCATAGGTGCTAGTAGCATTGTATTTTTTCTATCAGCATGCATGCTTTTACGGTTAAATATCTCTTTCTCACCTAGCCCACTCGCAGAACCGATGACCAAAGTACTCTTGAAAGATATGAAACAAGGATTTTCCTATATCGGAAGCCAGCCATTTTTAAAAAGAGCCATGCTGCTTGCAGCGCTGCTAAATTTCATCCTCACACCATTTTTTATCGTTGGAGGTCCCATTATTTTAAGGGTCACAATGAAAAGCAGTGACATCATGTATGGAATAGGAATGGGCATCATTGAATTTGCCGTCATCGCAGGCGCCCTGCTAGTTGGGCTTGTAGCGAAACATTGGCGCATTCCTACTTTGTATCGCTGGCTGCTCGTCATCGCAGTCATTTTGCTGCCTGTTGCTTTTTCAACATCCAAGATGGCTCTTCAATTTGGGACATTTCCAGCCTATTTTCTCTTTTTAGCAGGGTGTCTCCCAATTGCCATGCTGCTCACCATGATTTCGATCGTTGTCATCTCACATGTGCAAAAGAAAACACCCAATGCTCAATTAGGAAAAGTCATGGCCAATCTGACAATGGTCTCTCAATGTGCTGCACCGCTCGGTCAAATGATGTACGGGTTCTTGTTCAACACTTTTTCCGCCAGCATGTATGTGACCGTGTTAATCGTCAGTGCCTTGATGTTTGCACTTGCCTTCCTTACAAAAAATATGCTTCGACATGAAGGAGAATCAGCCTCATGAGATTGACGTTTATCAAGAAAGACCTAACCCGCCACCGTCTCATTTCAATCGGCTTAACCCTTTGCATCATGATGACATCATTTTTAGCAACAAGCGCTGCGCAAATGACAGTCCAGTTGAATGGTTCCATTTCTGATTTACTCCAATCAGCCAAAGCACCAGACTTTGTCCAAATGCACGATGGGAGCTTAGATGAAAAAGCGGTCGATACATTTTCAAGTAAACAGTCGATGGTGAAGGCACATCAAATTGTTCCAATGATTCCGATCGAACATGTCAGCATCAAGTTCGGGCAGAAGCCTGCTCAAGCGGGTGTGATGGATCATTTATTTGTAAAGCAAAATCGCTATTTTGATTTCCTTTTAAACGAACGAAATGAAAAGCTCACTGTAAATAAAGGAGAAGTAGCAGTCCCTATTTATTTTCAACAAAAATACCATTTAAAGATTGGCGAAAGGTTACTCATTACAAAAGGCTCTCATCAATTCTCTTTTCAAATCAAAACGTTCTTACGAGATGCCCAAATGAATCCAAGTCTTGTCAGTTCAAAGAGATTTCTTCTGCATGATGCGGACTGGGCGGCACTGAATCAAGTGTTTCAAAAAAAGGAGTACTTAATTGAATTTTTATTGCATGATGCTGGTCAAGCAGATGCTTTTCAATCACTCTATCAATCATCTGAGCTGCCACAACAGGGGCCTGCTGTCACATTACCCCTGCTTCGCATGCTGAATGCCCTAACAGATGGTATGGTGATCGCCATTCTCCTTCTTGTCTGCTTTCTGCTCATTAGCATTTCTCTCCTCTCTCTTCGTCTCGCTATGACCGCCGCTATAGAAGAGGATGAACGTGAAATTGGAATCTTAAAAGTACTTGGAATCCCTTTATCAAAAATCAAACAATTATACGTTGGGAAATATGCTGTGCTTGCCTGTATAGGGTGTATAGCAGGATATTTAATGACGCTCATGTTTGGTGATTTGTTTACAGCCAATATTCAGCAATATATGGGGAATCGCCTCTCTTTTATTCATCAGGTGATCCCGCTTTTGGTGTCAATTTTGACGGCAATGATCGTCATCTCATTCAGCTATGCTGTCCTAAGGAGATTTGGACAAATATCAGCCGCTCAAGCCATTCAAGGCGGCATAAGCTCACCAAGCCATAAAAAACAAATTCCTATGCACCTCCAGAAAAACAGATTCCTCCCAGTAAATTTTTGGTTTGGTTTGAAAGATCTGTTCTCGCGAATAAAGATGTATTCAACAATTACTTGTATTATCGCGCTTTGTACATTTTTAATGTTGATGCCGATTCAGTTATGGTACACATTACAATCACCAGATTTCATCACATATCTTGGCTCTGGAAAAAGTGACCTTCGAATTGATATTCGGCAGGGAAATCATTTAGAGAAAAGTACAAATAAAATAGAGTCTATGATTAGCGAAGACCAAGACATTCAAACATCTGCCGTCTATGAAACAACTTCTCTACAAGCCAAAACAATGGAGAATACATTAGAAACGCTCTATTTAGAAACAGGTGATCTATCAGCATTCCCTCTCACCTATTTACAAGGAAGGGAACCGTTGAAGGAGGAAGAGATTGCTTTATCGGTGTTGAGTGCTGACTCACTTCAGAAAAAGATAGGCGGAAAAGTCACTCTCGCCACAAATGGGCAGCAAGTTCAAAAAATGGTTACCGGCATTTATCAAGACGTCACCAACGGAGGGAAAACTGCTAAAGCATTATCTCAGCCTTTTCCTCAATCATCCCTTTGGAAAACCATTCAAATACAATTAAAACAAGGAATAGATATGGCAGGAAAAAAAGCAGCACTTGAAACAAATATGTCTCCTGCAAAAGTGACAGATATGAAAGAATATGTGCATCAAACAATAGGAAGCACCGCATCTCTAGTAAAAGTGATTGCATTATTTTCAACCATCGCAGCTTTTGGAACAGCCAGCCTCATGTTAATGATGTTTCTACACATGTTAAGGGCGAAAGATTTAAATCGTACTCACTTGTTAAGGACGATTGGTTTTTCTCAAAAAGATTTAACCTATCAATACTTAACAAGTTTTATCGTCGTTCTCTCTATTGGTGCCTTCATTGGAGCAATCGCTGTTCATACTATTGGTCCGGCGTTAATGAGTGCAGGCGGAGCATCATTAGGAGCATCCAGCCTTCAGTGGTTAGCCCCGAAATGGGTTTGGATCGTGTATCCTCTCCTGCTGTTTATGGTGAATTTAACTGTCATCTCGTGGTTATTGAAGTCCTTTTTTTCTAGTAAAATCAGCCGTCATACACTTTCATAAGGAGATGTTTCACATGGAACAATTAATTGAAGCGAAACAATTGTCTTTACAAATTGATTCATTAAAAGGACAAAAACAGACCATTCTTAGAAATATTCACTTATCAATTAAACGTGGAGAATTTGTCACCATTATGGGACCTTCAGGATGTGGAAAAACCTCTTTGCTTTATCAACTTAGCGGTATAGAGACATCCTCCAGAGGGGAAATCAAATATAAAGGTCAACTGCTATCAGAAATGACAGACAAACAGTTAACAGCTTTGCGCTTATCAGAGATGGGATTCGTCTTTCAACACAGCCACTTACTAAAAAACCTCAATCTATTTGATAACATCATTGCTGCAGCTTACTTAGCGAAGAAAATGCCGAGAAAAGAAGTCAATGAACGAGCAAAATATCTAATGGAGAAACTTGATATTGATCATTTAGCTGATAGATATTTATCAGAAGTATCAGGAGGACAGCTCCAAAGAGCCTCTATCTGTCGAGCTCTTATGAATGAACCAAACATTCTTTTTGCAGATGAGCCCACAGGTGCTCTTAATTCAAGAACCACAAAGGAAGTCATGGATATTTTTTCACAAATCAATTCTGAAGGAACAACTCTGCTTCTCGTCACCCATGATCCAAAAGTGGCCCTTTGCTCTGAAAGAATTTTGTTTATGAATGACGGTGAAATTTCAGCTCATTTAAATTTAGGAAAATACGATCGCTTCACCGCTGAGAAACGAGAGGCCTTGTTAAACAAGTGGTTACAAAACTTAGGGTTTTAATTGGTGTCAAACAGGCAGAAAGCTGCCTGTTTTATTTTTTCTTACACTCAAAGGAGTAATCCATAGTCAAACTATTTGTTTCTAGTATGATTTTGCCGTCTTCTTGTTGACAAGATTCTGTCAGCAACTCAATTTCTTTGCTATAAAAGTATCTCTTTGAGATATAAAGAGTGACTAAAACAAGTAAAAGCGTCGTCATCACAATTGTCATTTGCCAGTTTAACATTTGAAATCTTTTTTTCATTTCAACATCCTTTCTGAAAGGTCAACACTTGTCTCGGATTTTCACCTTTCTCAGTAACTACCAGTTTCTTTCCCAAAATCATCTAGCAACATCATAACTGATTTTCCCTTCTAGATCGACCTTTCATTGTTCTTCTCTCATAGCTAAAATAGCTTTATTTCATATATTCAGATGGTATTTTCGACCATAAACTTAAAACTAATAGTATCTATCACGTTTTTAGACTTCCAAAAAAAGATTTTACTCATTTGAATAAACAATCAATGATCATTACAATAACGTACATCTCATGACATAAGGTCCTTTTTATTACCTCCTGTCAATCACCTCTCTGAAACGATTATATTTTACCAAAAATTGTGATATCGTTTTTTATTGAAACAGGCGAAAGGATGTTAAAGAGGTGAAATTTCCATGACGATCATTTCAGCTGAACAGGTGGGGAACCGTTTAAATGATTGGCGAATTGCCATTCGTAAGCATGATGTACACAATGCAAAGACAATCTACACAGAATTAAAGGAATTACTTCAAGAGATGGAAGAGAATCAGGAGGTCTTGACCTACTATTCATTGCTAGAAGGCAAGTTTAAGCTCATGTTATATGAACGAAGGGGTAAAAAACTGAATGAACCGACAGTGCTAGAATACCCTTCTAAAACAAACGACTTAATTGAATACTATTTTTACCTATATAAAGCCCTTTACGCTTCATATAACAGAGACTATGCATCAGCCATCGGACTGTTTAAAATTGCTGAGAAAAAACTGCAAAACATTCCTGATGAAATAGAAGTAGCAGAATTCCATACGAAGGTCGCAAACCTATATATGATGCTTCGCCAAAGCCTGATTTCACTTCATTATATTCAGAATGCCATCGATATTTTCAAAGGTCATGATGGCTATGAAAGAAGACTGGCAGCAGCTTTTGTGATCGCAGCCACCAACTTCATGGATATTGGCGATTTCAAAAGAGCTGAGAATTACTACACAAAAGCATTACACATCTCAAATCAATTAAACGATCATTTTCTAGCATCACAGCTTTATCACAATATCAGTATTCTATATGCCGAAGTTGGAGAATCAAAAAAATGTATTGATGCCCTAGAAAAGGCTCTTAGTGATGATGACTACCTTTCATCTTGTTATTTCGAACACTCCATGTTTATGTTACTAAAAGAGCTACTCTCCATTGATGAAAAGTCGCAAGCTCTCTATTATTTTGAATTAGTCAAACAAAAACAAGAAATAGACAGAAACCCCATCTATACAGCAAAAATGAATTTTCTCTATCACCTATATTTCACTGAAGACATATCCAAAAAAGCTCAAACCTGTTTCGATGACATCAGTATTCTGAAAGAATTAAAGGATGTTGAAGGTGCCCGTGAATTAAGTGCACTAGCTGCCAAACACTTTGAAGAGCTGGGTTCAATTCACCAAGCATACCTCTTTTTAAAGGATGCCTATCAATTGGAACACACTACACTTAATTGGAGGAATTATGATGAAAAAAGTGAGTTTACTCATTTTCGCTTTAGCCATCGTTGTTTTCGGACAAACGGTGTCTTACAATTCGTTAAATGATACAAATCTTGGCCCAACAGAACGACCTATCGGAACATAAACCGATACAATACAAATAACCACTTGCCTCATTACAAGGCAAGTGGTCCACATTTATTTCAGTTCTTGATAAGAAATGAGGCGGTGAATATGTACCGCCAGATACGTAAGTTCGTCATTTGGAATAACAATACTATGCACCTGTTTAATATAATCTTTGATTTTGAAAGCTACATCCATCGCTTGAGGATACAAGTGTGCAATTTGTTCAAACAACTCATTTTCTTGATCTGATAATAATTTATTTGCGTAAAATCTTTCAACAAAGAATTTCACATGTGTAATAAATCGGCTGTAATGAATATTTTCTTGATCCATTTTCATATTCAACGTATAGCGGACGAGATTCACAATACTTCCAATCATCTTGGCATACTTCATGCCATCTTTAGAATCGGACTTTTCACCTAACGCATTAATTAAATGGAAGGCGATATTGGCCGCTTCTTCCTTTGGTAATTGTATGCCCAATGTATTGTTGACTAACTCAAGCGCATAATTACCTACTTCAAATTCTTCGGTATAGTAGTTTTTGATTTCCCAGTATACTCGATTTGTAATATTAATGTTCTTCTTGTGCCGTTCTACTGCAAAATTCAAGTGGTCCATCAAGGTAAAATAGACACCAGAATTCAGACTTGAGTTTAAGCGTTTTTCAGCATATTGAACAATATGCTGAGTTAAATCGATAAACTCTTGCGGCATTGAATCTAACAGTTGGAGAAATTCCTTCGCTCTCATGTTATCGACAGACATAAACACTTGATCTGCCTTCTTTTCTTCAATCATTTGACCTGGTTTTTGTCCATAACCAATCCCCCGGCCGAATAGAACCATCTCCTGTTGGTTCTGATCTTCCGCCAGAACCACACTCGAGTTTAAAACTTTTTTGATTTTAAACATCGTCATCACCTGTTTTCATGATTGTGGTTTTTCAATCAAGCGATTCACCATTTGTTTCAATGACCTTTTTATACCAATAAAATGAGTCTTTACGAGAACGTTTTAATGTACCGTTTCCATCGTCATCTTGATCTACATGAATGAACCCGTATCGTTTTGACATCTGTGATGTACCTGCACTAATAATATCAATTGAGCCCCAGCTCGTATATCCGAAGAGGTCAACGCCTTCTTCCACCGCTTCTCTCATTTGGCGGAAATGCTCTTTGAAATAGTTAATACGATAATCATCGTGAATTGATCCATCACTTTCAACAACATCTTTTGCACCCATGCCGTTTTCTACAATGATCAGTGGTTTTTGATAACGATCATATAATTCTATTAAAGAAATTTTCAGACCAACCGGATCAATTTGCCATCCCCAATCAGTAGATGGAAGGTAAGGATTTTTGACCCCACGGATGGTATTTCCATCCGTTTTTTCTAATCCTTCATCAGCTGATTCAGTTAAAGACATATAGTAGCTGAACGAGATAAAATCTACTGTATTTTCTTTTAAAATAGAAAGATCATCTGATTCCATTTGGATATGAATGTTTTTTCTCTCAAGCATGCGCTTGATAAGCGGCGGGTATTCACCAAATACCTGAACATCTGCATAGAAATAGTTTTCTAAGTTTTGTTTCAATGCCCGCTCCACATCATTCGGATGACAAGTGTGCGGATACGTTGTTAATTTTGTCAGCATACACCCTACTTGACTGCCTGGTATGATGCGATGACAATCTGCTGTTACGAGTGCAGAGGCAATGAATTGATGATGGAGTGCTTGATAAACCGTCTCTTCCTCTTTCCCTTCTGGGCAGCGATCAGGAATAATTCCTGCTGTAATAAAAGAGTGGCGGTGAATACTATCTATTTCATTAAAGGTCAGCCAATATTTCACATCATGTTTATAGCGTTCAAAACATACATTGGCGAACTTAACAAAGAGATCAACGACTTTTCTTTCAACCCAGCCATTATATTTCACGCTCAGTGCTAACGGCATTTCATAATGTGACAGCGTCACAATCGGTTCTATGTTGTGTTTTTTCATTTCTGCAAATAAACGATCGTAAAATTGGAGTCCTTTTTCATTTGGTTCGTTCTCTTCTCCAGTTGGGAAGATACGGCTCCATGCAATAGAAATGCGAAGGGTTTTAAAACCCATTTCAGCAAATAGAGCCAAATCCTCTTTATAGTGATGATAGAAATCAACACCTCTGCGTTTTGGATACTTTTTATCATCTGGGTCTTTCATCGCTCGATCTATATTTTCAGAAGTAACAGCTAGATGCCCTTCATAATCTTCTACACTCAAATTAGAACGGTACATCGCAATATCAGCAACAGATGGGCCCTTTCCATCTACATTCCAAGCGCCTTCTGCTTGGTTGGCGGCAATGGCGCCGCCCCATAAAAATCCTTTTGGAAAACCTTTTATTGTCGTCATATGTTTAGCCTCCTAATTGGGTGATAACCATCAATGTATCTTGGCGATTGACCTCTTGTAATGGCTGTACCTTAATATCATATTGATCTGTATTCGTGATGACAGCAAGCGTAACTGGATCGTATCCTGCTTCCATGATTTTTTCTACATCAAATTCAATGAGTAAATCCCCTGCTTGTACACGATCTCCTGCCTGCACTTTTGGATAAAAATACTGTCCTTCCAACTGTACAGTATCAATGCCAATGTGGAATAATACTTCCACCCCTTTGTCCGTTTTCATACCAAGTGCATGGTTTGTTTCGAACAGCAAGGTGACCTCACCTTCTACTGGTGCATATAGCGCTCCTTTTGAAGGAACAATGGCAATTCCGTCTCCCATGACCTTTGAAGAGAAAATATCATCTTTTACTTCAGCTAGAGAGATCATTTGACCAATCACAGGGCTTTTGAAAGTTTCCCCTGCTCCAATTTGTTCAGCAAATGCTTCTTGATCATTTGTCTTTTCTTCTACTTTTTTATCCTTACCTAATACAAAAGCAGCGATAAAAGCAACAACGAAGGAAATGACAGCTCCAATGACAGCAAACATTAGATTTCGTGGAAGCTCATCTGATATAAACATCGACATACTGGCTAATCCAGGGCCAACAAGTACAAATGCTTGTATACCAACTAATCCAATGAATATCCCACCAACAAATGAACCAATCATGACACTTCCAAGTACGCGTTTATTTTGAAGTGTCACACCATACAAAGCAGGCTCTGTGATGCCAAAAAATGCTGAAATTCCTGCCGAAATGGCTGTTGATCTGAGTACCTTGTCTTTCGTGCGTAGTGCCACTGCAAAACATGCTCCACTTTCCGCAATATTATGCGCAAGTGATGCTGGTAAATAAAGTGCTTCTTTCCCGAGGTTCCCCATCGTTGTCACTGCATAAGGGACCATTGCTTTGTGCATGCCTGATGCAACCATAAACGGGAGTACCGCTGCTAAGATTGCGACAGCTACCCAGCCTACTGTATTAAACATCGCAAGAATAACGGATGAAAACCCTTGTCCTGCCGTAAAACCAAGTGGTCCTAATAACAGTAACGTAACGGGTACAGTAATGACTAATGACATCATTGGGACAAAGAAAATCCGAATTGGTTTTGGTGAAAATCGTGTGAAGAATTTTTCCATTTGAGCGTAAAGCAATACAGAAAGGATTGCTGGAAACACTTGATACGCATAAGCTATATTTTTTACGTCGAATGACATTAATTGCGCACCTTCAGTAAGCATGGCTGTCATGTTCGGAAGAAGGAGTGCACCGACTGCTGATAATGCGACCAGTGGGTTTACCTTTAGTTTATTTGCCGTTGTGACAGCGACTAGTAATGGCAGGAAGTATAGTGGTGCGTCACCCACCATGTTCAGTATTTGATAGGTTTGGCCTTTTGCATCCACCCAGCCTAATAAAGAGAAAAGGAGAAGAAATGATTTTAAAATCCCTCCGCCTGCGATAGCCGGAACAAGCGGCTGGAAGACACCCACAATGAAATCTAATAGAACTGTGCCTACTTTTCTTTTTTCTTTTGGCTGATTGGATGGCACGCCTTGCCCAGACGAGCTGCCTCCCATTAAATTTGTTACCTGTTGATACACTTCAATCACGTCATTTCCAATGACCACTTGGCATTGTCCTGACATTCTGACAGCTATGACACCTGGTGTTTTTTCTAATGCTGGCACATCTGCTTTTTTCTGATCAATTAGTGTGAAGCGAAGTCTTGTTGAGCAGTGCTCAAGGTGCGCAATGTTTTCTTTACCACCTACATGCTGTAAAACGTCTTTGGCGACTTGTGTGTAATCCATTTTTTCTCCTCCTTTTCTCATACATGAGACCTATATTTTGGCAATAAAAAAAGGATCTAAAACGACAAATTAAAGAAATTCATCGTTTTTAGATCCTGCCTGCATGACCAGTCACATGTCTAATTTATTTATATTGGATTTGTTTTTAGTATATATTGATTATATGAAAGCGTCAACATTTATTTTTCTAAAAATTATTAAGGTCTATATACCTAAATTAATTTTCTTTAATTTAGTTGAAGCAACCTTTCTCACTTTTTTTATACACCAATATTTTTTATCATCAATAAGAACTCTTTATTAATAAAAAACCAGATAAGTTCACTCATCTGGTTTCTTATCATCTATTTTTTTCTTTCTTCCGCCTGCTTTTTGAATGCTTTCGCTTGTTTTTGGTATTCCTGTTTCGTAACTGCTTTTAACTCTACAGTACCGCCTGTCATTTTAAATGGAAGTTTGATTGATTTTACATCTCGATCAGTGGAACCTATAATGATTCCATCTTCAATTGAAGGCTCATAGCCCATAAAAAAAGTTCTTCCATCCGTTTCACCCGAGACTTCTAATCTCATTTCTTTATAAGACTTACAATCTTCTTCAGGAACAGTTGTGATTAGAAGGGAGCCGGTCCATCCAATCTCAATATGCATGGTTTTCACCTGTAAAAATAATTGTTTGTCCTTTGCCGTATAGAGAAAGCCATATACCTTTGCCACTTTCTCCTTGAAGTTTCTCATACTATCATAAAACCTATCTTCAGCGGTATCGAATAGATAATCATATCGTTTTTGAATCTCTTTATGATATTTATCTAGCTTTTTTTGATTGATTGCCTTATATATCATACTTTTCTTTTCGCCTTGTTTTTTTACTGAAAGGTCTTTTCCTGAAAAGTGAACTTCGTATACGATCGTTTCTTTACCTTGTGTGACTTTGAATTCATACCCATTTTCTTTTGAACTGCCAGATACGACAAATTGTTTTTTATAGATTTGCGGATCCCACCTTACTTCTTCTATATACTTTTCATTCAAATGCCCCGTTACTTTGCCTTTATTCTCAGATATCTCAAACCAGCTCATTTTATCCTTCGTTTTATACGCAAATGCATAGGCATGATTCAATGAATTCTTTTGTGCGATTGCTTGATATGCTGTCCAGCCGCCTCCACCTAAGACGAGTACTGCCAGGATAGACACGACCCACATTTTCAATTTACTCATAGGTACCTCCACTCAAATATGTTTTGAAAAACCTTCATGATCCCTATTTATTCTGATCGTCCTGAAATGCCATTCACAACAATCATCTGTTCCAACACGATCTACTTTTGCCATTCTTTCGCCTTCTTTTTGAATGCTTCCGTTTGTTCTTGATATTCCTCTTTCGTGACCGCTTTAAATTCTATTGTCCCGCCTGCCATTTTAAAAGGAAATTTAATGTATGTTGCGTCTCGGTCAGTTTCCCCTAAAATAAAACCCTTTTCAATTGCAGGATAAGTACTCAAATCAAACATCATCCCATCTGAAACTCCACCGGCTGTATGTTTCGTTTCTTTATATGGTTCACCACCATCTCCTGGAACCTTTCTCATTAGAAAAGAACCTGCCCATTCAGACTGCATATACATTCGTTTTACTTTTAAAAATAGTTGGTATGAACCATCCTCTGCTGTATACAGATAACCATAAGCGCCTGTTACTTTCTTAATGAAGTTTCGTACATAATCATGAAATCTATTTTCCGTGTCATCCATCAGTTTCTCATATCGAGTATGAATGTCCTGTTGAACAGCACGTAGGTTTTTTTGATCAACTGCTTTGTATGTGATGCTGTGCTTTTCACCTTGTTTTTTCACAGAAAGATCTTTTTCGGCAAGGTGAACTTCATATGTGACCGTTTCTTTCCCTTGCTTCACATAAAATTCGTAACCGTTTTCAATTGATTTCCCAGTTAATTGATATTTGTTGATAAATAGATTGGGATCATAATGCCTTTTCGGATTTTCCTCTAAAATGGTTTCGTTCAGCTGGCCTGTTACTTTTCCGTTTCTCTCCGTTACCTTGAACCAGTTCACACGATCATGAGTCTTATATGCAAAGGCGTAGGGATGATTCAAACCACTCTTTTGTGCGATTGCTTGATAGGCTATCCAGCCGCCTCCACCAATCAGTAGTACCGCCAGAATAGTCATGATCCAGATTTTCGATTTACTCATATGTCCCCTCCAAACTATGATCGTTCATTCTATATGAAGGATTCATCTCATTGATTAACAAATCAGTGATCTCTTCACCTCCTTTCTAGCATTTATTTTTTTCTCATACCTCTTGTATCTGCAGTTATACATCGTTTATTATATATCTAAATGATATATCTTTTAGATAGGTGTGTTGATCAATGAAAAAATACAATAATACGACGTATGCGATTTTGGGGATTTTAACGACAGATTGTAAGTCTGGGTATGAAGTGAAGCAATTAATTGATAGGAGCTTGCATCACTTTTGGAAAATTAGTTATGGACAAATTTATCCAGCTTTAAAGTTAATAGTCGAGGAAGGGCTTGCGAAGGTTTCACCCACTTCTACAACTGGCCGCTCAGACAAGCGGGAATATCACCTAACTGAAAAAGGGCTGGACACGTTGAGGCAATGGCTGGCACAGCCGCTCGATCAAGTACCATCAGAACGAAATGAGGTGTTATTAAAGTTATTTTTTGGTCAATATCTTTCGTTTGAGAAAAAATTGGTGCTTTTACAGGATTATGAGAGGCAGCTCCGTATCCGTTATGAGACATATGTTGCGATTGAACAAAACATTCAAGAGCTGTATCCAGATGAAGCTGATGCGAAGTATTGGCTGTATACGTTAGATTACGGAAAGAAAGTGGCGCAGGCTGGAATTGATTGGTGCGTGGAGACCTGTGAATCAATGAAGGAAGAAGGGTGAACAAATGAAAAAAAATATACGTGCTGGCAGGTATACAACAGACAATTCTGAGCCGATTGTTGTGTTCATTATCGGAATGAGAATCAATAAACGCTGGGCTGTCCATCAATGGCTGCCAGTATTTAAGGCGATGCCGGGGATGATCAAAGAACTTTATACACATCAAGATGAACTTGGTTTTCTCGGGACAGAAAATTACTTCGGTTTACGCACCACCACCATGATCCAATATTGGAAATCAACAGAGGACCTCCTTGCCTATGCCAAGATGGAGAAGCATTTGGCTGCTTGGAAAGGATTTAACCAAAGAGCACGACATAATGACGCGGTCGGAATTTATCATGAAACGTATCAAATTCAAGCCGGCTCATATGAATCTATCTACGTGAACATGCCTTCATATGGATTGAGCCAAGCGAAAGCGCCCATCCTAATTGGAAAAGGGAAAGGAAAAGAAACTGCAAAAGAACGCCTTTCTACAACAAATTCCTAGAGCTGATTCTCTAGGAATTTCTTTTTGCAACCATCACAAAATGTTTTAATATGCGGGCAGTTAAACCCCAAATGGTGTAACGATCGTAATCATAAAACCACTCCTCAATCGAACGACTCCCCCAGCTGTATTTTTCACCATTCATGATTTTTTCATAAGGAAAGTCCTCTCCTGGTGTTGGCTGTACCGATACATGGTGTAAGTACGGTTCGTATTGGCTGAGCCATGATAGAGGCACAGTAAAGGTCTCCTCTACTTCTTCTTGATTAAAGGAATGTTTGACCTGCTGTTCATCAATGATCCCGACAAATGGATATACCACAAAGGATGGTGAGGCAATATAAGGGCTGAGCTGTCCTAAAACCTTGACGGATTCAGGCGGAATCCCTAGTTCTTCATATGTTTCCCGCAGTGCAGCTTCTTGTGCGGTTTCGCCACCGTCGAGTTTGCCTCCTGGGAAGCTAATATCGCCAGGCTGTTTTCTCATCGTCAGTGATCGCACTTCAAATAAAACATGCCATTCCCCGTTTACTTGCACCAAAGGGACAAGGACTGCCGCTTTGAACGCTGTCTCTTCTCCGATAAATAGCGGCTGTGATTGATGTAAGTCACTTTTTAATTGATCAATGAACATGGGCATCACCTATTTTCTGTTTCTCTTTTCTTTAGCGTATCATTGATTCTCTTTTGAATAAAGGCGATCTTTCTGACAATTATTTTTTCATTTTGACAACTATACTTGTCAAAATGAATATAATACTTTACAATCAAGATAACATTTTGATCAGAGTTGAGGTGACAGAATGAAAAATCGGCTAAAAGAGTTGCGGGCACGTGATGGTTTAAACCAGACGGAGCTTGCGAAACGGGCAAAGGTTTCCCGCCAGACGATCAGCTTAATGGAACGAGATGAATTAATGCCGTCTCTCTTACTTGCTATGAGGCTTTCACGTATTTTTCAAGAACCCATTGAACATATTTTTCTATTCGAGGAGGATGAACTCACATGAAAACTGTATACAAAATGCTCTTAGGTGCTCTCCTTGGTTTTCTCGGTGCTTACTGTTTGCTGGCAGCCGAATTTGAGCTGACACTTCTGCAAGCTGCATTTGAAGCAACTCTTGTCATCACTGGCTTGACAGTTCTATTCATCATTTATTGTTTTTCAGGCATTTCGCGCATGAAGAAAAGAGTCTCTCTTTCAGTATCTGGTGATGAGGAGGATGAACTCGAGGCAAAACAGTATCGAACCTTTACTGATGTAACGTTAGCTAATACGGTGAGTACCATTTTATCGATTATTGCAATTGGAATTTCCATCGTAACCGAGCAGCCACTCTGGCTGATTCTCGCAAATGCTGCCTTATTTTTGATCACCGTCATTCTTTCTTATGGATCGATCTCTGTCCTAAAGCTCGTCTATCCTAATCGTCACCTACCTAGTCCAAACGATAAAGATTATGGCAAAAAACTGCTCGCCATTTCTGATGAAGGCGAAAAGCATGTGATGCTCGATGGGCTTTTTCACACTTATCAAATGATGAATATTTTATTGACCGGTGCCATGTTTATTTTGATTGTCTATTCTCTTGGCGCCAATCACTCTCAACTCTTCTCCATCATCGTCGTTGGACTTGTTCTGATCATTCTTAATGCATACTATATGTTGAAGATTCGAAATCGTTAAATAAGCAAAAGCACAGCCATTTAAAAAGGCTGTGCTTTTTTCGTTCATTATGCTGAACGGCGTTTCTTTCGTGCATAAATCAAAAATAGGAACCCAAACCATACGGGTGTCAATAACAGTGCTGGCCGTGTTGCATCAGCGAAAAGCATGATGACAAGAATGGCAGCAAAGAGCACAAGAACCGCTATATTCACAAAAGGTGTAAATGGCGCTTTAAAGGTAGACGCCTTATGCAGTTCAGGACGTGTCTTCTTATATTTCAGATGGCATATTAAAATAATACTCCATACCCAAATGAAACAAATGGCACTGATCGTAGTCACAATACCAAAGGCTTGTTCAGGAATCAGCTTGCTTAAAAGAGCCCCTACTGACACCACAATCGTCGACACAAACAGGGCATTACTTGGAACAGCATGCTTATTTAGTCGGCCAAAAGATGCCGGTCCTTGTTTTTGATGACTGAGATTATACAAAATTCGGCTCGTTGAGAACATACCGCTATTACAAGCAGACGCCGCAGATGTCAGGACGACAAAGTTGATGAGTCCCGCCGCTACTGGTATCCCAATGAGCCCAAAGGTTTTCACAAAAGGACTTTCTGATGCACTGAGTTCTGTCCATGGGTTGATGCATAGTAATACAAAAATCGCACCTACATAGAAAAAGAGAATTCTTAATGGAATTTTATTAATCGCAGACGGGATATTTTTTTGCGGATTCGCTGTTTCTGCTGCTGACACACCGACAAGTTCCACGCCCACATACGCAAAAATCACCATCTGGAATGACAATAAGAAGCCTGTCACACCATTTGGAAATAATCCTCCGTGTGACCACAGATTCGTTACCGTCACGGGCCCTGCATCTGTTTGAAAACCAATGATTAACAGGACAATTCCAACGCCAATCAACAGTAATATCGTAATCACTTTAATAAGTGCAAACCAAAATTCCATTTCTCCAAAAAGCTTCACCGTTAATAAATTAAATCCTAGCAAAATCAATAAACAAATAATAGCAGGAATCCACTGCGGAATATCAAACCAGTACTGCACATACACCCCGACCGCAATAACATCCGCCATCGCTGTCATAATCCAGCAAAACCAATACGTCCATCCTGTCACAAAGGAAGCCCATGGTCCAAGATAATCCTCTGCTATATCCGTTAAAGACTGATAGCCCGCCTTAGATAAGAGCAATTCTCCAAGTGCCCTCATGACAAAAAAGATGGCCATTCCTACAATTAAGTACGCAAAAATGATCGATGGTCCTGCCAATTGAATGGCTTTTCCAGACCCTAAAAACAGCCCAGTTCCAATCGTTCCGCCAATGGCAATTAATTGAACATGACGGTTTGATAAATCTCGCTTTAACTCTTGTTGTGCCAATTTCAACACCCTCCTACGACACGATCCTATACTGAAATAATGAACTCTCAAAAAGTCCATAAAAAAAGAGATTGGATGCGCTCCAATCTCACGGTCATAAAAGAATAGCAAAATAGAGAAAAGCAATACACAGTATGATCCATGCATCACAAATACAATATTTCGTACTCTTCTGTCCTTTTGCCTGAGATTGTGAACCCTTCGGCGCCGCACATACATGCGGTCTCTCCAGAAGCTGCTCCTGCCATAGTGTGACCCACAGCAATCATAGCCTTCGATATTTACTTTAAATGTTGCTATTTCTGAATAATTTTATATTTTACGCCTCTAAAAGAAAGCTGTCAATGGTAATCTTTTAAGATGTTGTCTCCTCCTTATCTGAAGCTGATATGACATCACTTCATCAACACCCCTTGATTAAGGTATAATGAAACAAAGAATGTTCGGCTCGTTTAGTGGAGACATCCATCTTGATGATGAACCATAGTTAGGCAATCCAATGAAGTTGGTGAAGACAAATGAAAAAAATGAACAAACAGCGTGTGACATTACAAGAAGTCGCTCGGCATGCCGGTGTATCGACTTCAACGGCCTCACTCGTTGTTCGCAACAACCCTAGGATCTCTGAAGCCACCCGGAAAAAAGTGCTGCAATCCATGGAGGATTTGGGATACGTGTACGATCGCGTCGCTGCTAACATGCGGTCGAAAAGTTCAAATATTGTAGGTGTGATCGTCACGGATATTTCAAACACCTTTATTTCTGAATTTTTAATCGGTGTGCAAACCACACTTGAATCACTTGGCTATACCGTTTTACTTGGGACAACCTTTGATAGTGTAGATAAGCAGGAGCGGCTCATCTCCACAATGGTAGAGCACCGAGTGGGTGGAATTATCTTAAATCCAGCATCGAAAAGTTCGACACGAACGGTCAAACAATTAAACAACATTCGCACACCAAAAGTATTGGCAAATCGTGAATTAGCAGATGTCCATTGTGATTATGTCGGTGTTGATTATGAACAAGGCACTTGGATGGCGGTCCGTCATCTTCTTCAAAAAGGACATCGCCGCATCGCCTTCTTAGGTGGAATCAAATCCTCCTCAACTTGGATTGAACGGATGAAAGGGTTCAAAAGAGCCCATGATGATGAAGACTTAACGATAGATGAATCTCTTATTATCGATATGGTGCCTACCCGTGAAGGCGGGAAAGAAGCCCTTGCCCAAGTGATTGACCTTCCCGAACCACCTACTGCTATTTTTTGCTTCAGTGATTTAGTGGCGTTTGGGGTGATTCAAGAATTGGCAGCGCGTGACATCAAGCCTGGTGAAGACATTGATGTAGTTGGGTTCGATAACATCCCTGAAGCGGAGATGTATCACCCGCCGCTCACCACAGTCTCATCATTTCCACGATCCATTGGAGTCAAAGCAGCCAACCTTTTGTATCATAAAATGAACGAGCAGGATGAAGAACTGCAGCGATTGATATTAAAGCCTCAACTTCATATTCGAGAAACCTCGACATGATCATGAAAAGGAGAATTGCAAAGCGATTCTCCTTTCAGATTGTTGACAAAGGGCTAAAATGAACTTTATTTTAGCCCTTTGTCTTCTTTTCAGCGTGATAGAAAACCTTTGCAGTCTAGGAAGGACGAGCACCGGAGCAGAGCGAATTTGACATTCGTGAGCACCGGAGCGCAGGACTGACAAAGAATGCGAGGGTTTGTCTACACGCTGAAAGGAGAATTGCAAAGCGATTCTCCTTTTTTTATTGAGCAAGTCAACTATTTCTTTATTACATTTTTCTTTTTTTAAATCGCAAAGTCATAAACTTGACACATTTTATACACAGGAGTATATTTATCTCGTTGCTTCTTTTAGTATATCGTTATACCTTTTGTGAACATATCGTTATTTATGATATCAACTACAGTTAAAGATGGATCTTTTGATTCTGATCAAATCGAGGAAGTCCATCAACTTATGATAACTGTTATTATTTTTAATTATTTAGTAGAACGATGTACTCATTTGAAGAACAGATGAATATTCATTATTTTTTCATCAATCACACAAGGGGTGTTGTGATGGACTTAATATTATTTACGTTTAAGGAAATAACAAAGGGTAACAAGAATTTGGCCCGAACAGGGTTTCAAATATAGGAGTGGGAACATGAAAAATCCATACATTAAATCATCACTTGGCATGTATTTAAACTACTTCATGCTAGGCATGATCAATATTATTGTGGCATCAAACATGGAAAGCTTATCTGAACGCTACCATGTAGATATTCCAAAAATCAGCTTGCTTGTATCAGCAATCGGGATCGGTAAATTAATTGCTCTCTTTTTCTCTGGCCGGCTTGCAGACAGCTGGGGGCGAAAACCTGTCATTATTACAGGTAACTTTCTCTACTTATTATTCTTAATTGGGATTCCAACAACGACCAATTATACATTGGCTTTCATTTTTGCCATTTCCGCAGGGATTGCAAACTCATTGCTTGATTCAGGAACATATCCTGCTTTGACAGAGTCATTTCCTAAAAAAGCAAGTTCAGCTTCTGTATTAGTGAAGGCGTCTGTATCAATTGGTGCGACTGTTCTTCCATTTATCTTGGCATTCCTTATTGCACATGACATCTTCTGGGGCTGGGCATTCTTTGGTCTAGGACTTCTTTATTTACTTGTAGGCATTTACTTGATCTTTATGCCGTTCCCAGATCATAAACAAACGGCTTCTCAAAACGATCTTCCCGTTCAAGAGCAAATGAAGGAAGAACCGAAAATGTTTGGTGAAGGTCTAGCTGTTGTACTTATGGGATTCACGTCTACTGCATTATTTGTTGTATGGCAAACTTGGCTTCCACAGCTCGGGTTGAAATTGATTGGGCTTGGCTCAGGACAAGCGACGCAGCTTCTTTCTTATTTTAGTATTGGTGCACTCGTATCTGTTCTATTGCTTTCAATCGTATTAGATAAATTAATTTCACCAATTATGGTCGCTATTATTTACCCAATCGGGGCATTCCTTGCCATGCTTTCACTATTTCAAATTGAAACGTACGGCATTGTCATTGTTAGTACCTTTTTCTTAGGATTATTTACAGCCGGCATTTTCCAGTTGGCGATGAGTATTATGATGAAATTATTCCCTACAAACAAAGCAACGGCTTCATCATATGTCAACATTGCGGCAAGTTCAGCGTTTATCCTTGTTCCGCTGATTACAAGCGGACTCGTTAGCACGTACGATATTAAAATGACTTTATTCTTCGATATGATCATTGCGGTCATCAGCGTATTGTTAGCAGTCTTTGTTTTACGACGCATGAAAAAATTGTTTAGATAATTAAAGGAGATGTCAATCATGACAAACATACACGAACGTAATATTGATGGAAAAACAAAATTAGTCGGTCTTCTTGCAACACCAATCGGGCACAGCCTGTCACCACGGATGCACAACCTTGGCTATACACTAACAGGAATCAACTATGCTTACCTTGCTTTTGAGGTAGGAAATGATGAACTAGAAGCAGCAGTAAACGGGATGAAAGCAATGGGTGCAGCTGGATTTAACGTATCCATGCCGAACAAAATGAAAGTACTTGATTACTTAGATGAACTAGATGATTCTGCAAGACATACTCGAGCAAGCAACACAGTTGTAAACAAAGATGGCAAGCTGGTTGGCTACAACACAGATGGTCTTGGTTACGTAAGAAACTTAATTGAACATGGCGTTGAATTAGCTGGACAAAAGGTTACACTCGTTGGATCTGGCGGCGCTGCAACTCCGATTGCCATTCAGCTTGCACAATCAGGTATTCGTGAAATTAGTATTTTTGCTCGTAATGATCAATACTTTGTTCAAGCAGAGGAAAATGTAAATTACATCAACAACGAAATGAAATCATTCGGTGTCAAAGCGAATATCTTCCCACTTGAAGACAAAGACGCTTTCCGTCGTGAAGTAGCTGAAAGTGCGATCTTAGCAAACGGGACAAGCCTTGGCATGAAACCATTAGATGAGCTTAGCATTATTGACGATACCCTTGATGTATTACGCAAAGACTTAATCGTGACAGATGTCGTCTACAACCCGCAAAAAACAAAACTTCTTGCTCAAGCACAAGAAGCTGGTGCCAAAACGATTAACGGTCTTGGCATGATGCTATGGCAAGGTGCCCTTGCGTACAAACTGTTTACTGGCGAGGATATGCCTGTTGAACAAGTGAAACAAATTCTATTTGAAAATGACCGTTTCTAAACGAAACACAGAAAAAAGACGACCTCCGCTTTGGAAGTCGTCTTTTTTATTCGTGTATCATCACACGGCGATATCGATAAAGGATATACACCGCGCCAAGGATCGCCACAACAGCCACACCCGCATCAAATATAAAGATTTGCAAAATCGTCGAGTGGGTTTCGATCAAACCAGTGACGACCGGAATCACAATGGCGGACACTCCGCCTGCTGTTGAGATAATTCCTGTCATCGTCCCTTTGTTTTTCCAGAAGAACTCAGCCATTACGGTTAACGTCAGCTGAAAGACACCCGCTGTTGAAAAGCCCAATACAAATGCATTGACGGTCCCGATGACTGGAGACTTCACGACCAATAGCACACAGATAGAGGCTAATGTAATAATCGGATAGAGTAGCAGCACGGTGACCGGACGAACAATACGGCGCAAAAGAAATGCGAGCAATAAGACAGACAGCAAACCGCCCATGCTATAGTAACTAAGCAGCTTCACAGCACTGCCAGAAGCCATCCCCAAAATTTCCTCACCGTACGTAGGCAGCCAAATTTGCGGCAAGGCGTACAGACCATTTGATGTAAAACTGATCACAATCAGTGCGACCCCTTCTCTCCAAAACGTAGGCTCTGATGAGAAGCGTGGAAGTCCATCATGCTCCGTCACCTGAACTTGCTCCACCTTGCGATGATTCGGAAATGGCAATGTCCACAGCATGATCACATTCACTAAATAAATAAAAGCAGGTAAATAAAACGCAAATCCATAAAACAGATCATGCTCTGCTAAAAAGAAAATAGCGAGCGGCAGAATGGTCGCCCCAATCGAAATAAACGCCTTCACCATCACATTTGCAGATCCCGAGTTTTGAGGAAAAGCTTCCATTAAAGCCGGATACGTCCCTGCATCCATCGCCGAATTCGCCACCCCTGCCAAAATCGCAAACGCAAACGCGATTTGATAATTCGGAGACAATGGGATTCCAATGAGGAACACCGCCATCAGCACCCCCGAAACCAAAATGACCGGCTTTCGTCCAAAACGATCTGACAGTACGCCCGATAGACCATACGTGAGCACCCTGCCAATACCGAGTGCAGATATCATATAACTTATCCCCGCACTATTTGTATCTAATTGTTTGATCAAAAATGGCATATTTGAAGCCAAAATAATATTGACCATACCTAATAAAAAATAATTGATATAAAGACTAGAAGCCGTTCTCAAATACGGATTCCTCATGCTGACACACCCCTCAACACATTGCAATGAAGTGACAAATAATGGTTACGCTTACAAGATTCATGCGTGAGGAGAAACAGCTTTGCAACCTTCACGTACTTGAAACATCTCATCATTTCATACAGCTTACATGCCCTTCATTTATCAAGCATCTCTTCAAATTTTCACTAGCTCTTATTTTATATGAATGTGAAAGGTAATGATAGTGAATTGCTTAAATTTGAGGGAAATGGTGATAGAGAAAAATCCTTGTCATTTTTTGAAATGAAGCTTGATCTAAACTCACATTCCCCAAATACTAAACTCATAAAAATATTCTGTACGCTCTATGCATAATCCAAAATGAAAATCCTCTGCTATTAAAATGAAATCTCCGTATCCACTTAAAAACTTGGTTTGCTCAAGAAGTTGATTTAAATGATGAAACACTTCATCCACATTCACTAAAAGCGCTTCAATTTCATGATCTCGGAAAAAAAGCAATCTCCCTTGTTTAGGAGTCTCTTTTATCCTCCCGACCATTTCATTTAACATTTGTGTAGACTTTTCAATATGCTCTAGATAGTTGTCTCCATGTATTTGACTTTTATGTTCTCTCGATTGCAGGAAAGTAAATACCTTCTGACAAAAAAATTGATTCTCTTCGACCTCCAAAAAAGGGGGTTCTGGAAGTGTCATATAGCTTAATTCGTTTATTAAGTGCTTTCTTCTGCTTTTTCTTTTTAAGGTTTCGATTTTTGTTTTTCCTTTATTATTCATAGGAGCACCTCCACAAGGCGTATAAACATTGCTCTCTAGACATCTCCCCCTTGAAAATTCCACCAGGCTACATGGTGGAATGAACTGATTTCTAGATAACTATGCTTTTTTTCAAAATTTCCGGATATAAATCTAGGAAATCAATATAAATGGGGACTTTGTATAATTAAATGTACGTAATAATGAATCTTATGTTGTTTAAAATCCCGAATAAATACATTCCTACTTACTCTTTTTACAATGTGCCATTTTTCATCAGTGTAAATTAAATAATCTTGATCAGTATAAAACCAATCAAGATCTTATTTCATCATTAAATTTCAGCAATAACGGACTAATTTGAATGTATTTTTGAAATGAAACCTCGAAGAACTGTCTTTGCTGGTAGGTTCGCAGTAGTAGTCAACTTTTGATTTATACGTTCTGTAATCTGAGGATGTTTCAGTACTATTTTTTTACCCTCTTCAATAGGATAACTTCTTAATGTATCAATACAAATCTCAAATAATTCCGCATCATTAGTATTCAGCAAATCCAATAAAATATGAAACTCATATTCATTGCACTCATTATCGAGACAGTACGCAATTTTTCGCTGCCACTCTATTAGTTTATTGAGTACCTGTTTTGATAGTTCTTCCCAATCGTTTAGGCTAAAATACGAGAGTATCTCACTTACTAGTATATATCCTTCATCGTACCAAGAATCTACCGTTGTATCAGCGGATAAAAGTTTATCCAGTTCTATATACATTTTTAATGCTCCAATGATGGTTCCACATATTTTTCTTTTTAAGCATTGTTTGGTTTTTATTCATTATAAGACCACCACCTTCAAGCATGTACTGCTCTTAGAAACGGCAAAACAGAGAAGCACTAGCTTTATTAACCTCGTAGAAATACATACAGTTTTATTTCCACCAGTTAGATGTAATTTCTTTTAAATGAAATTCTATAAAATCTATCACTTTGCTATAGTCATCAGAGCTAAACTCCTGAATAGGATTGTCCCAATCTGTATTTTTAACTATTAGAACAAGATAGTTGCCATCTGAAGATAAATCGGGATACCAACCTACGTCCAATGTTATTGATGATTTCTCATGATAAAGCTGTAACAAACTTTCAGTGAACATAAACCATCTTTCATCTTCTGTTTCTAACTTTCTAGGGTCAATTTCCCAAAAATGATTATAACGGACATTCCAACCTTCAGTTATCCTCAAGGGATGAATGTTTACTTCCGGAATATCAAGTTTCACATGCTTTCTCATCTTTATCCGACCTCTTTGTTAATTTTATAGTTATTTTATTCCTAATTTGTTTAAATACTTATTTAATCTATCACCAGCTATTGGATGACCGTGATACACATTACCACTCGTTAGTTCTCCTCTAATCCAACTAGTAGATTTTCCATTATCATAACCAACAACTTTACCAGTATCATAAATGAAGTAAAAATTATTATTGCCATTATCAATAATATGCCCTCTTTGAAGAGCTTCTTTTTCTATCACTTTATTATTTATTTCAGGTAGGTATTGAGCATTTCGTTTTCCGGTTTCACTAAAACGTTTCGCTTCTTCGGCAGTTCTAGCCTTTAAATGCTTATTATCATGATGAGAATATACTGCACTATTTATCTTTATTCTAAAATCTTTTCTACCATAATAACTTTTATGAGCAATTTCATCATGCCTTTTTGAAATATTAGGTATACCTGAACTCTTTACACCCATCTTCCCATGAAACCCTTTTGCCCCAAACGGCAAAAGCATCCCCAGCGCCGCATTCATACTCGCTTCCTGCTGTTCTTTCGAGATCTTATTTCCAAACATATCTCGACCCGTAATCGCTTCGCTGAAGCCGTTAGTTGCGGTGAGACCATATAAGCCTTTTTGAGATGTTTTCAGGGCGTCAAAAGACTTCTGTGATGTCTTGTAAATGTCGACCGCTCTTACTGCGGCGGACGTGGCTTGAGTCGTTTTATAAACGGCTTTACCGCCTTTGAAAATGCGTCCTGCCCAACCGACGATCGGGATGTATCCTGCTGCTGCCATGCCGCCTGCGGCGACTCGCTGTCCTGCGGTGAGTTCTTCACCTGTGATCGGATCGACACCTGTTGCGGCACGTTTTGCATCGTTTACGCCTGTCAGTTCATTGACGATATTTCCTCCGTAATCAAGAGCTTTTTCATACCACGGACGGTTGGCGAGAGCTTCCTGTTCCTTTGCGATCTCGCGGGCTTCTTCTTGATCTTTTTTGATTTTTAGATATTCAGAAGTTTGCTTCTCAATATCGCTTTTTGCCTTGTAGATTTCGCTATTTTGATACGCTTTCTTGTCAAAATTCATAGGCGAAATGGATTTTCCGTCATTTGTGGCATTGATCATTTCTGCGTACAATGCCATTGTAGCCTTCTCCTCAGTCTCTGACAAAGCATATTCATCTTTTAGATTTTGATCAAGTTCTATTAAATCTTTAACCGTTTTCTTCCGTTCACCTTCCGCATCTGCAATCTTTTCGTCAAAGGTTTTACTATCAAATACCTCCAGAGAAATGAGGTCGTCAATATCTTGAAAAATCATTTTGAGTGCCTTTTTTTGATCCTTCACGATGCTTTTGGCATTCTTGATTCCCATATGTACAGCGTTGTCTAAAAAGTGTTCTTCTACAAAGGTGTTGCCGCCAAAGTTTGTATCATCAAGTGTCCCAGAAACACCTTCATGAAAGGCTTTTTGTTTATCAATGAAGCTAATAAACATGTCCACATTTCCGGCGAGTTCTTTGTAGAAGCTTTTAATGTTATCGGCACCTTTTCCAGTGAAGTCGTCACCGAGATTGGCAACACCTTGAAGTGCCTTTTTTAAATCTATCATTTGTTCACGGAGTTCCTGATAGTGTTTTGCCCTTGTATCCATGGCATTGGTTAGTGCTTTTGCATCAAGTATCTTGCCCAGATTAAGCCACTCCCTCCATTATTGATCATAAAGTCTATTTTACCGTGACCTCCAAAACGGAAAAATAGGCCAAATGACATAAAAAATGGAATGGACTTTCTATTCAATTTACCCTCTAATTTGGATAAACGAGTTTATCCATTGTAGAGATATAGAAAAGGCCAGACAGTTCATTATACTCTGTCTAGCCACATGTTCACGTTACTTATAGTCATTGATTGGTCCTTTATCCATCAAAACATCAATTTCATTTGAAGACTTCATTTTTAATTTAGGTCTGCGCTCGGAATTCGGCTTGCTGTAAAGCTCTAGTGGACGGATGATCACGCCATCATTTGTGTTTTGAAGTATACCAGGAACACAAGAATAAATTCGATCATTGTCATTTGCATGTTTTGCATAAATCGTGACAGACGTTCCTTGATGATTATCGATACTCATAGACACTCTATATCTATAGAAAGAACCTGTTCCATTTGATTGAGCAGAGTAAACAACGGGTACCACCGCAAGGATATCATCATTTAACCTTAGTTTAATGACTTCTGTTTTCATTGATTCACGATCTCTACCGACATCTCCCATATGCTCAACAGCCCCGTTACCGTAACTTTTGAGAGCGGGAACACCTTTTGCGCCAAACATGGCCACATCTATTTGTTTTCCTGACTTCGTATAGATCAACGCGTAAATATCATAATCGGTACCAGACTCCCAAGATACTGTAGCCGTAATCTCTGGTGTTTTGTCAATGATGATCGGTTTATGACCTTTGTCTAGACTAATTTTACCTTGAACTTTCTCTAAGCTAATAGGTGCAGAGACTTTCTCTTTAGCGGCTGTGTTCATTGGAGCAGGCTCATTAATTTGTTTTTCAGAAACCATTTGAGGAGGTGTAGAAACATCCTGTTCATCAGGTTCAACCTCCACCCCATAAAGCTTGCATAGCCCTTCCAATCCAGAATCGAAGCCACGCCAGATGGATCGTGCTTTCGTTTCACTATTTCTTATGTATAGCTCTACTACGACAATACCCTTTTCATTTGTAAAGCTTACTGGTGTTAGGTATAGCACCTCATCACCTGTTCGAATTTCTGCTTGCAGATTCTTCACATGAGAAAAGCCGATTCCTCGATCCTCTGTTAGTGTAATAGCCATCTTTGTGATTCCGACAGGCACTTTGCTCATATCAAAATTCAATTGATGTCTTTTCAACTGATCTGATACCTCTGCTGGTAAAAGTGTCGCGACACCCGTAGTACTCTCCGGCTGATTGTAAAAAATAATGCCATTATCTCCTTGAACTAGATTTGAATCTGTTAAGAGAAACGCCGTTAAAGAAATATCAATTGCAGATGAGACTTCATAACTGATGGATAATTGCCCCTTTGGAGAGTTTAGTACGGTATTGGCACCCATTTGCAGAGTTTGATTCATTTCAACAACTCCTATTCTTTATCTACCATTTATCGTTTTTATAGACCAATTATACCAAATTATGCAATAGAACCTATTAATATCTTTCTCTCTTTTCATCTCTGCAATGATATGAGACAATGCCACCTAAAAACAAACTACTCTCGAAAGGAGAATCAATGTGTATAAAAAAATCATCCCAGCTGTTACAGTGATATTCGGTTTTTGGATTCTTCTTCAATTAGCATTTAGCATCAATATCTTTCACAATCCAATGAATTATTTTATTGTGATCACTCTCTTTTTTCTTTGTATTCAGGCTACATTGAAGCATAGGAAATAAAAAAACCCGAACAAGCGAATCCCACGCTCATCCGGTCCAGTCATTTCTTTATTACACTTCTTCACCATTCGTTGCGATGACGTTTTGATACCAAGTAAACGAATCTTTTTTGAGTCTCTTCATTGAACCATTACCTTTGTTATCACGGTCAACATAAATCATGCCGTAGCGTTTTTTCATTTCACCGGTTGTGAATGACACGATATCAATGATGCCCCAAGGTGTGTAGCCGATGAGGTCCACACCGTCATATGCAACCGCTTTTTTCAGTGTTTGAATATGAGAAGCGAGATATTGAATTCGCTCTGGGTCATGAATAGAACCGTCTTCTTCCACTTGATCAATGGCACCAAAGCCATTTTCCACAATGAATAGCGGGATTTGATAGCGATCGTAAAAACGATTCAATGTATACCTTAAACCTGTCGGATCAATGGACCAGCCCCAGTCACTTGATTTGATATACGGATTTTCTACACCATGTGGCAGTGCTCCATTGACAATGTCTCCTTTGTGATCAGATACTGCATCGCTTTTGACCGTTGTTGACATATAATAGCTAAAGCCAAGGTAATCTACTTTTCCTTTTCTTAAACTTTCTTCATCGCCTTCTTCAAATGGAATATGATAGCCTTCGCGCTCAAATTCTTTTAACGCGTAGCTTGGATAGTAGCCACGTACTTGGACATCTGGGAAGAAATAGCGCTGTCTCATATATTCTTCTGCCAGCATGACATCTTCTGGGTTTGAGGAATATGGATAAATTGGCACGTGGGACACCATCGCTCCAATTTGAAAGGACGGATTGATCTCTTTTCCTTTTGCCACTGCCCATGCACTTGCAAGCAATTCATGATGGCCCGCTTGATACATGACTTCTTTGGCATTTTCGCCTTCTTTGACAGATACCCCTGAATTTGTCCAAAGGAACAACGGGTTGTTGACGTCCATTTTGTTATTGATTTCATTAAATGTCATCCAGTACGTGACCTTGTCCTTGTAACGATTGAAGCATACTTCCGCGAATTTCGCGAAATATTCAGCGACTGTTCTGCTTCGGAATCCGCCGTATTCTCTTGCCAAATGAAGGGGCATTTCAAAGTGAGACAGTGTAATGACAGGCTCGATGCCATGTTTAATCAGTTCATCAAACACATCATCATAAAACTGTAAGCCTGCTTCATTCGGCTCTTCTTCATCCCCTTTAGGGAAAATTCGGCTCCAGCCGATCGATGTTCGCAAGCATTTTAATCCCATTTCAGCAAACATGGCGATATCTTCTTTGTAACGATGGTAGAAATCAATGGCTTCATGGTTTGGATAAAAAGTTCCTTCTTCTATCGTTTCCGTGATCTGTCTTGGAACACCATGAGCACCTGCTGTCATGACATCTACAACACTCGGCCCTTTGCCAGCTGCATTCCATCCACCTTCGAATTGATGAGCGGCTAATGCCCCGCCCCATAAGAAATCTTTTGGTAAAGTCATTATCTATTCCTCCTATTTCACAATTGTCATCATGACGTCAGTTGGCTGACATGTCGAACGTTCCTCTACAATCACATCTTCGTATGCTTGGGTATTGGTAATGATAACAGGTGTGATTGTTTGTAATCCTTTGCTTTCAATTGCTTCCTGATCAAATGTCATCAACAAGTCACCCTTTTTCACCTTGTCGCCTTCTTTGATATTGAGTGTAAATGCCGATCCATCTAGAGAGACCGTATCAATTCCTACATGAACAAGTAACTCTACACCAAATTCAGAACGCAGACCAATCGCATGTTTTGTTGGTGCAAGCATGACGACACTGCCATCAAACGGTGCAAACAGTTTGTTATCGGTCGGATGAATGGCAAAGCCTTTCCCCATCGCTCCAGAGCTAAATACGGCATCTGGCACTTCAGATAACGAAAGCACCTTTCCTGTAAGTGGAGCCGTGATCATTTCTTCATTGTTCATAAAAGTATTTGGCGTTTCTCCGTCTTGATCTTTAACAGATGTTTCACCAGCTGACTGCTCTACTGTATCTTCTCCATATCCGAACATTTGAATAAGCACAACTGGTAAAATCAGCGCAATGGCCACACCAATCAAAATACCAATGATAGACGTTGGATAATCTGCACTGATTCCGTTCACAATGGTCAGCGGGCCAGGCAGCCCTGCATATGCAAAGTAATAAGGCGTAAAGAAGCTGGCCACTACGGCACCGACCGCTCCAGAAATACACCCGAAAATAAACGGCTTTTTAAAACGTAAGGTGACACCGTAAATCGCAGGCTCCGTAATACCGAAGAGTCCTGTGATTCCAGCTGAAACCCCTACTTTCCGTGTTTCCCGATTTCTTGCTTTTAAAATAACTCCCAACACCGCACCGACTTGAGCGATAACAGCGATGGTTTGATATGCCTGAAAGGAGTCACGTCCATATTGTTCAAAGTTCGCAAGTACCATTGGCGTGATGCCCCAGTGAACACCGAAAATCACGAGTACTTGCCAGAAACCGCCGATAATGGCCCCTGCCAGAGCTGGTACATTTTCAGCTAAGACATTGTATCCGTTTGCAATTCCATTTGCACCTGCTGTCGAAAGAGGACCGATTAATAGAATGGTTAACGGAACCATGACGACCATACATAAAAATGGGACAAATAGCGGTTTGACGACTTCATGAATTCGTTTGTTTAAGAATTTTTCTACATAGGAAAGAATCCATACTAAGAAAAGCGGTGGCAAGACAGATGATGTATAAACCGTTTCAGATAACGCAATCCCTAAAAAGGTCACACCTTCCCCTGATGCTACACGTCCAGCAATCTCTGTCCAAGAAGGACTGACAAGCGCAGCTGTACAAGCAACCGCGATATACATATTCGTTTTAAAATGCTTGGCTGCAGTGATCGCAATAAAAATAGGCTAGAACGTAAACGGTGCCCAAGAAATAAAGCTAAACACTTCATAAGTGCCTGTTTTCGAGAAGCTTGGAAATATCAAATTTATTAAGATAAGTGCACCTTGCAAAATACCAGCTGCGGCTAAAATATACACAAATGGCGCAAACACAGCGGACATGGTCGCAATGACCCGATTCAGTATCGTTCCTTTGTTTTCATTCGGCTGGTCATCATCCGACGTTTGGAGCTGAACAAGGTTGGAAAAATGCTCATATACCTCACCTACATGCTGACCGATCACAACCTGAAACTGACCACCGTTTTCCACCACTGTAATGACTCCAGGCATGGCGTTGACTGCTTCTTTTGCCTTTGGATTAGAACGCTTCAGCACCAAACGCAGCCTCGTGGCGCATCTTGCAGCATTCACCACATTTTCTTCTCCGCCAACTGCTTCTAAGATGTCTTCTGCAAGCTTTTGATAATCCCTCACTTTTGACATATAAAACCCCCCTTTATCACTACTAGTATATGTACATTATAATTATACCGGTACAATTTATCAATACCTATATAATTTGAGTTTGCATATCAAAGAGAAATCGGGATGTGCTATAATACAAAGACAATAAATCGTGAAAACAAAGAGGAATGGCTATGTTAAAGTATCAACAAATTGCGAGCGATATTGAAAAATATATTGTCACACATGAGCTGCAGCAAGGAGACAAACTTCCTGTGCTTGAGACGCTCATGAATCAATTTGCTGTGAGCAAAAGTACAATTATCAAATCATTAGATTTACTCGAAAGAAAAGGGATTGTCTATCAGGTGAGGGGCAGCGGCATCTTTGTGAGAAGGCATAGACGCAAAGGCTATATCAGCCTTTTATCCAACCAAGGGTTCAAAAAAGATTTAGAGGAATTTCAACTGACATCAGAAGTTCTCACGTTAGATACCATCAAACCGCCAGAAGAAGCTGCGCTTAATTTAAACATTGAACTAGATGAGGATGTTTTCTACCTTAAACGCATTCGTTACATCAATGGACAAACTTTATGTTTAGAAGAGTCCTATTACCGGAAAACCATTATTCCTTACCTCAACACAGAAATTGCAGCCGATTCTGTATTTAAATTCATTAGTGAAGGCCTTGGTCTTAAAGTGGGCTTTTCTGACATGTACCTGCAAGTTGGCAAACTAAACGAAACTGAAGCGAAGCACCTCGGACTTAAGCAAAATGATCCTGCTCTTCGTGTCGAGACCGTTTTCCATCTCACAAACGGACAGCCCTTCGACTTCTCGAAAATCACATATAACTACATGCAATCCCAATTTTTTATTCAGGCGAATAATTATTATGGGTGATGAAAGGAAAAAGCCCCTCATTTTTGAGGAGCTTTTTTTAATGCTGGCATCATTTGTAGTAGTTATAGTCATTGAATATTGCGATCATATCTTCTTGTGTCCCTTTTTTCCCACGATTCGTATTAAAATATAACGTTCCGTCATCGAAATCAACAGCTTCTATCTCAAAAAGAGTAAATGCACTGCTCGTTATTCGGAAAGATAGGTCATTTCTAGTAAACAACTCTTTTGAAAAATCTTTTGTTGTTGTTCCCTTTTGCTCTTTGATCATTTGGTTGATATTTAACGGATACGTGAGAATAACACTCACATTAGAAGCCCCTCCGTTGGTATCTGGCTTAGATAAAGGGACATATAATGTTCCTTGGTAAAAAGAAATTCCTTGAAGAATGTACTTCGAAACATCTACCACTGATTGATTGATCACTGCTTTTGTATAATTTAATGTAAATGTGGCCTCATACTCAAATTTTCCTGTTTGATCATTAAAATCTCCAATGAAAAAGCGATTGCCAGACCTCACAATAAATTTGTCTACCCCAACAGAATATGTGATGCCGCTAACTGATAAATTCGTTCCCTGGTACTGAAGGACATAGGCTTTAGCCACTTTGTATGTACTTTTTTTCGTGTTCACTTGTAGCTTCACGATCTTTTTTACATACTTGACACCATCGGTCATAGGGGCTACATAAATACTAACTTGCTCATCTCCTTTTTGGGCTTTGACAGCTAAGTCATTAGCATGTCCTAAATCATAGCTAGTACTATTCGTGTCAGAGTTTTTAAGAAGCTTCACTGTTCTATTGCTTGACGAGCTGTTCATTTTAATAGAGTACAATTGTGTCAGCTGGGTTGAAGTATTTATTTTTGCAGCATAAATCATGTTATTGTTACGGTCGACACACATTCCTTGCATAGAGGTGTAGAATCCAGAGCCTGACATTCCAGTATACGTTGTATATGTGTTGAAATAACCGGATTGAGCTTGAACACTAGAAGACCACATACTGCAACAAAAGATAATAGCCGTTAGGACGACATATTTTATTTTTTTCAAGATTGGCACCATCCTATGATTAGAGTTATTTCAAAAATACGATCTGAACATAAAATCGTCACCCATAAAACGAATGACGATTGTTATAGAAATGAAGTGTTACAAATTATTGGGAAAATCTACTTCTCAGCCTTAAACGACTTTACCGTCTTACTACTCTCTGACATGCCTTTTCCTGTAACCGTGACGTAGATCTTTCCGCCCTTAGCGCCTAGTTGTTTGATGGTCACCTTCACAACCTTACCTTTAGAAACCGTTGACTGACCAATTAATTTTCCTGATTGGTTATAGATTTTAACAAGATCCTGTTTCGCTAATTGACTAACGGTGATCACGTCATTTTTATTCTTGTTGTTGACGATGTTAATTTGGTTGCCTTTTAATGCAGAGGTTGGCTCACCTTTAAAAGAAACAGCCTGTTTGCCGCTTTCCAACATCTTGTCACTGCTTCGTGTAACAAATACTTTGCCGCTCTTAACCCCAACTTGTTTGACGTACAATTTGATGGATGAACTTTTTGCCGGTTTTGATGTGACAAGTAATTTACCGCTTGTTGAGTAGACTTTGATGATGTCTTTTTTCTTGATCTTACTCACTGTGATGACGTCATTTTTATTTTTAAAATTATTGATTTTGATCTGGTTGACTTTTAGAGCGTCTGATTTTTCACCCTGATAGCGAATTGGTACTCGATTTCCCTCTTTTAGACCAGGCTCTTTCATGCTGATATAAAGCGTTCCACTTGTTTGACCCAATTGTTTCACGGAAATCGTCATGTTCGAGCTCGATGCAGTTTGCTGAGCAATCGCTGTTCCACCAGAAGCTTGTTTAAAGATTTTGATGACGGATTGTTTTTTGATTCCTTTTATCGTTACCGTATCGTTTTTCCCTTTATTGTTCGTCACCTTCACTTGAGATGCTGCAAGCGGAGATGTGACGATTTTTTTGACGGTTACAGCAGGCAGAGAGACCTGTCTATTTCCACTTAGCAACGTGATCGTCACTTTAGACCCCTGTCTTAATTTTCCCGTTTTTAATTTGAAGTTTTTTCCTGGCGTAATGGCAAATGGTCCATATTTCTTTTTCGTGGAACTTGTGCTGAGCTTGGACATCGCTTTAATTGTGTTATTCGATGCATCAGATTGCACTTCTACAACAGCTTTATCCCCAAAAGTACTGATACCATTAATGGTATCACTTGAGTCATCGATTTCTTCCACAAATACTTTCTGTACATCTTCTTGAGATTGATTTGCTTCAATCGGATTATCAGCCATGAACGATTTTACGGTCATTAAGTCGCCACCGATTAGCTTTGAAACAGGAACTTCATAAAACCCTTTAGCGTCTGTCTGACCTTCTCCAATGATTTGGTCCTCTCCATTTAGAATATGGATGATACTTTCTGGAGTTGCGGTTCCACTAATTGATGTTGATAGCTGGGTAAATGGGTTGATTGTTGGAGCCGTCGATCTGATACGAAAAAATCTTTCATTCAAAACATTGTCATATGCTGGTTCCATGACTTGTAATTTATTTTGGTCTAAGAGCTTTAGGGTATCTTTGTCTACACTAAATTCAAAATTTCCATCTCCATCTGCTGTCACCGATTGATTAATGACACCAGATTTCTCGTTTTTAAAGACGATCTTTGCGTAAGGGATTCCCGTTTGGCCTTTCACTGATTTAGACCATTTTGTCGTTGGAATAAGTGAGATTTTATTAGGGTTAACAATTTTTTTGTAAATGTCGATATTGCTTCCAGTCGTCATTTTCACTGTTAGGAATGTGCCTGCATTTAGGACAGGAAGCTGTAAATGAATGGCATCATTAAATGTTCCTGAGGCAATCACTTTACCATCTTTCATGACCTCTACTTTTGTGTTCTTCACAGTTTTCCCAGTTAGCTCCTGAGAAGTATCATATATCGGATCTAATGAGGTAAACGATTCCTTGAAAATATACACTTTGTTTGAAGAAAGCTTTGTCCCATTTTGGTCATACGTATCTAACTCCACCGTTTGGCCTGAACTAAAGTTCTGAGAAAACAACTTAAAGTTTCCGTTACTATCTGCTTTTGCGTAGTGCATATATCTAGATTTCCAGTTACTCGGAACACCCCAATCTACGAATGCAACGATTGCGTTTGGCGCTGTTTTACCCGTCAGATAATTATCACCATATTGATAACGATCAACTGTTGTTATTGTTCCACCCTCTGCGGCACTCACATTTTCTTGTATATGAAAACTCAACATCATCATACAAAGAATAGAAGCTACTACTTTCAGGACTATTTTCATAAATATATCCTCTCTTTACCTATTAATGTTTTTATATACAAATATTATACATTTTAACCAATATAGGTACAAGGTTTAATGTTGAGCCTAAAGGCTTATATAAAATCCATATTCATAGATATAGAGAGTGATGTCGATCGATTTTTCATTTTGCATGAACAATTCCAATTCATCACATTCAAAAGATTCATTTTACGAATGCATCTTACACATTTATGATGAACATAACAACATGGTTAGGAGGATTCGTCAGATGAAAGATATTAGGGTGTATCATGTCGATGCGTTTACAACTGAGAAATTTGGAGGTAATGCCGCTGGGGTGGTGTTGGATGCGGAATGGTTAACGGAGGATGAGATGCAGAATATCGCCAAGGAGTTGAACTTACCCGAGTCCGTTTTCTTGCTGCCGGCACATGATGAGAAAGCTGATTATCGAGTGAAATATTTCACTCCAACGGAAGAGGTCAATTTCTGCGGGCATGCGACGGTTGGGTTGACTTGGCTTTTAGCGACGGAGCTAGGGATGGCTAAAGAAAAATCAGGGGTGGTGTTAGAAACAAAGATCGGCCATGTTCCCGTTGTATGGCACGAAGAGAATGGCAAAGTTGTGGATGTGGAGATGACACAGGTCACGCCAAAGACGCGAGATTTTATCATCGATGTAGAAGAGCTTAGTGACATGCTCGGTATAAGCAGTGACAGGATTGATCCATCCTATCCTATAAAATTAGCAAACACCGGAAACTGGCATCTTCTGGTTCCGCTGAAACACCAGCATGACATTGATCAAGCAGCACCAAACTTAACAACTTTAGGAAAAATGAATAAAGAGCAGGATATCACAACGACTCATCTTTATACGTTTCAATCCACAAAGGACTGTGATCTTTATACAAGGGATTTTGCACCTGGCATTGGTATACCCGAAGATCCTGTAACGGGAGCAGCAAACGGGGCATTGGCCGGATATCTTTATTTGGAAGGGATCATTTCTCAGCAAGAAACCACTCATCTACACATTGCCCAAGGTGATGCAATCGGCAGACCAGGATTGCTTCGTATCACGGTCATTCCGAATGAAGCAAAGCCGGTCATTAAAGTAGCTGGTGCAGCGATTATTACCATTCGTGGGGTGATCACGCTATAAATTGATCAGCTTGAATAGAGACTCTCGTTCAAGCTGAATCTATTTAAAATGATCTTTGACCGCTTCAATCCATCTTTTAGTAGAGGGAGAGGCTGCGTTAAAAGATTTAAACGCCATATTGATTTCGCGATAAACACGGGTCTCAAGTGGAATTACGTTCGCATGAGGCACCTGAGGCGGCAAAATCAACTTCGGAATGATCGTGAGCCCAAGGCCTTCCTGAACCATAGAGATAATCGTATTGTTGTCCCCAATCTCAAACAAAACATGGGGCTTCACGCCTCTTTCTTTTAATAATTTCTTAATGAGTCGATCACAGCCCGCTTTTGGCATAATAAATGGTTCATCTTGGAACGAAGCCACTTCCATCACCTTCTTTGTATGGAAACGATGACCCTCTTGCATGAGCACCACCAATTCATCTTGAAACAGTGGAACAGTTTCCAAATCTCTAGATGGCTGTGTTAAAAACCCAAGATCAACTGTGCCAGACGCGATCCACTCTTCAATCTCTTCATAGCCGCCTTCGTATAACTCCAATTGGATATTGGGATAACTTTTCGTAAAACGATGAATCAGCTGCGGAAGCATTTTTGAAGAAAAACTAGAAAACGTGCCGATTTTAATGCTCCCCACTTCCATCCCTTGAATCAACGCCGCCTCCTGCTCAAGCAATGACGCATGATGAATGATTTGGCGAATATGCGGCATCACCCGCTCACCTGCATCTGTCAGCGACAGCCCGTTTCGATTCCGATGAAGCAGCACAATCCCAAGTTCTGACTCAAGCTTCGCCATATTATGACTCACCCCGGACTGCGTCAGCCCAAGCTTCTCACCGGCTTTTGTAAAACTGCCGCATTCGACGACTGTTTGAAATACTTTGTATGGGAATGTCATTCGTTTGCTCACCTCACTTTAGATCTTGGCAAAACCTACTGTTAGACATGTCTGTGATTTTTCGATTTAATTGTTGTTCGACCAATTGAAAACATGCCTGCTGAATCCATAAACGTTTAAATGTATAGAGTTGTTCTTTTTCATCGCCATGCATGTCTTCATCTTTTTCTAACTGAAAATCTGTTAATTCGATTTTGTCATGAACATGCATGTGAATAAAAACATGCGCATTGTGAAAATCATGCATATGCTCTACTAAAGCTGAGATATTGGTGATAAAGTCATCAAATATATCTTCTGCTAGCGTTTTCTTGAGATCTAGATGGCTGTGCACATCCATTGATATGTAATTATCTCTTTCATCCAGTTCTTCTTGAGTAGCCAGAGGGTTATCATGAATCGTTGCTTTTCTATTTAAATCTATAATCGAGAAATAGACGATGATGTCTTTATTATCGAGAAATTCATACTCCCATATCTCTGCATCTCTTAATCTTAAAATGCGGGTGAGATTGTCCAACTTTAAACCCTCCAATTAATTATTCATTGTCGTCGACGAAGACCTAGACGCCGCTTCATCCGCTTTCACACAATCAATCGCAACAACCAATGCAATCATCACAGGCTCCATCTCTTCTTTCAAAATATCCACCTTGTAGCTATCTCCCCAAGTAAACCATTCCTTCTTTACCTGACCGATCACTTCGCCGCTTTGCAGCACTTGGAAATTCATATCCCACCAGTTCCCTTGTACTTCGATTCCAGCAGCATCAATTGAATATTTGGCTTTGAAGAACGTAAACTCTTTTTTGATCGTCAATACCTCTTGTCCACCGACTTCTACTAAAAACTTCGGTAAAAAGCTAAACATTTTCTTCGTAATTACAGCGATGACGTCTCGTTCTGTATTCAAAATGGTGAACGTCTTTGGCACCTTCATAAAGCTGCCTTCGACCACATATACATCATTCTCCTGTTGGTCCTTTACCGTAAATCTGCCGCTCAGACTAAATACCTTTTGCTTCATATACAGCTGCTTCATAAGTACCTCCGATTCAGTTCAAAAATTTATCCGTTCTTCCCTTACCCCTGATTATACCAAAAAGTAGAATGTGCAAAAAACCACCTAATAGCAGGTGGTTTTCGATTACTGATCCATTTTCAGAGATTCTTTTTCATATGTTTGAAAAGCATCTTCCATTCCCATGATGACCTCTTTCATTTTGACATAACCACTTGTATAAGGAATAGAATCTCTAATCTCTTCCCACATAAAATGATAGAACTTCAGGTCATCTGTTTCACACATCACAAAATCTGTGTAATCCTTACCTGGAAGAGCTTCAGCATCAAAAAAGCGCACCGTCACATGTTCCTCATATTTCTGCATCAACTCTTGCAGCGAAGCCGCATGGGTTCTGCGCTCCTCTCGTGGTAAAGCAAGCCAAGATGGATAGAACTCTAATAAAACAACCATCATATATTTCATCATCAAGCCCCTCGATTCTTCTATGATGTGATGATTGTACGCCAGATCTAGAGAATGTGCATTAACATAGGTTAATGTTCAGTAGGATGTAGCAGCCTGCTCAGCGAAACTGGAGAAATACCGATATATGAGGCGATATGATATTGAGCGATACGCTGATGTAACCCGGGATATTTCAATAAAAACGCCTGATATCGCTCAATGGCTGGCAAATATAGCAGTTCCCTCTCACGCTCTTCCTTTCTCGTATACAGCCTTTCTACACTCACCCGAACAAACCGCTCCCACATATGACTGCTGTCCATCAACATTTGAAGCAGATCATACGGAATTTCAATCACAATAGAATCCTCCATCGCTTCAATCGAATAAGGAGAAGGCTGCCCGTTGATCATACTTGCATAAGAAGTAGCAAAATCATCTTCCAACGTAAAAGCCACATTATACTCCCTTCCATCCGGTAACAAATAGAACAGACGGAAGAGCCCCGTTATGCAGAAATAAGCATGCTTCACTGGATCGCCAGCCTTGATTATGCATGTACCCACTTTTAATTGTTTAATCGTTGTTCCATCTTTGAACGCTTGCCAATGATTTTGTTCAATTGGATATTTCGATATTTTGGTTTTGAACGTGTCGTATGGGTTAGTTATTTTGTCCATCTGTTTTTTACCTCCTAATAAGGAAAACTCAAACCTACTTGGGGATTGTTTTTATTATCAATGCTAAAAATAAGTCTGTCACAATACGTGATGCAAAAAAAGTCTCGTTTGAGGGAAATCACTCAAATGAGACTTTTTTTAGTGTTTATTTAATACCCATTTACAAAGTAAGCAATGGTTTCTAATTCATCTTCTTTCAGTTCTCTGTTCACGTAATGTTGATATTCTTTCGTGATTTTCTGCTTATCTCCACCACATAGATCAGTGAATTTCGCCATCATCCTAAGTATATCTGTTTCTTGACGAAACTCCTCTTTTGTCCACGGTCTTTGATGCGAAGGAATATACGTATCCGCATCAAAAGCATCTAACTCATCTAGAAGACGCAAGATTTCTTTTACCGTATAATGTACTTTTTCTGCATACATTTTCGGATAAATGCAATCAGCAAGAAACAGGATTTTTTCCTCTTTCACATACACGATCACTGAATCTGCGGCATGATCACCCCCAACATGCTGCACAACACAAGTGACCCCGCCAAGATCAATCTCCATCCGACGATCAAACATCACATCCGGTAAAACGACCTGAATCTCTAGATGATTCTTATATTCTTCTTTGATGGCCTTTGCGCAAAACTCAATCTCCGTTCCTTCCCTCACCCGCTCATCAATCGCCTCATCTGACCAAGAAAACGGAAGAAGCTTCTCCATTTCCTTTCTGGTTTTTGCAGAAGCAATTGAAACCGCATGAGGCAGCGCCGGCAAACCAAAAATATGATCCCAATGCCAGTGAGTGAGAACAACCATATCCGGCGTGGCGTTCTCTTGTTTTAAGGTCTTTTGGATAAAATAGTTCGCATGATCTTCTGAGTTTCCAGCATCGATCATTAATGTTTTGTTATTGCCTACGACCATGCCTAGGATGGGGCGGTCGGTGAGTGATACTGGTGTGATGTAGGAGAAGGTGTTGCCTATTTTTTTGATTGTGTGCATGGTGCTGCCTGCTTTCAAATATTCAATAGAAATTGAATTGTATTCTTTAGTCATTGGAGATGAATGATTCTTTTAAAAGTTATTTTTATAATTAATGAAATTCACCAATTTATTTTTCTAACCATAGTTGATAACCTAAGTTATCTTTTACCCTGTTATTAGAAGATTTTAAATCTTCGATTGTTTTATTCATCCTAGGAATTATGATGTCAGAAATATGCTCTCCTTGTTCAATTCCTATATAACTTCTATTCAACTTTTGAGCGACAACCGCTGTAGTTCCTGAGCCTAAATAAGCATCTAAAACTAACTCACCTTCATTGGTGCTAATTTCAATGATTCTTTTTAAAAGTGATTCTGGTTTAGGTGTATCAAATACATCTTGGTTTTTAAATAATGATTTTAAATGTTTTTTTGCTTGGTCTGTAGTTCCTACATCTTCTGCAAACCAAATAGTTTCTGGTGTTAGTCCTATTTTACTTTCATAAAGAAACTTTTTCCTTCTTGGAACTCCATTCCCATCTTTTCCAAACCAAATATTATTATTCTTAATTTCTTCTAACATTCTATGTTCATTATAAGCCCAACATCTTCCTGTTGGTGGTTTATGCAACTTTCCATTTGGACCAATAATTGTATAAAACTGTGACGACACGGCATGACCAGCTTGTACAGAAACGGATATTGATTGCCAAGGTCCTCTAGGGTCATTATCTGGATTTTTATACCTCTTTAGGAATTCATCGTCTACATCCAATAAGTTTCTACTTTTCTTAAACTCGTCCGGTTTTTTTGCATATACTAAAATATATTCATGATTATTTGAAAATGCCAACCGGTTCTCTCTTGTTGTTCTATGCTCCCATACAATTGTATGAACAAAGTTTTTTCTACCAAAAATCTTATCTGCAGCAACTTTCAGGTAGTGTAATTCTCCGTCGTCAATTGATATCCATAAGCTTCCCTTGTCACTTAACAATTCAAAGAGTAAAGGAAGAATATTACTTAGTTTTTCTAACCATATATCAAAACCATCTGAATCATTATAATGAATATACTGTTCATCGTTATTATAGGGAGGGTCAATGTATATACAATCAACCCTGCCACGATAGATATCTCGAATTTGAGTTAGAACTTCTAAGTTATCACCCTTAAATATTTTGTTATTTGTATCTTCCATCCCATAGTAAGCTTTTTTTTGGTATTTCATTTTCTATTTTCTTCACCCTCCATTTGGTTCTGTACAAATTATTAGTATCTCTGCATCAGTAGGTATTTCGAAATTTTTATTTACAGCATTTAATTTAGAATGAGCAAATCCTTCAATAGAAAGCAATTCCACTTTATTAAAATATTTATTAGCTATATCACATAGTTCGCTAACTGTTTTGACTCTAGGAGTACTTTCTTTTTCTGCATTGTAAGGTGAATACGAAAGTATCAAACTAACGTTTTTTTCACTTACCTTAGAAAATAAATTGTTAAAAGCTTCCTTTGCAAGTGTTTTGATTGAAAAAGGAGACTGATGTCGCTCAGTTCTGTATAAACCTCGACTCATTTGCATTTTTCCATTTGTTTTTACCATAGTAATTTCAGGATTATCCCTTAGACTCATGGTCTCCAACACATGATAGTACCTACTATAGTGATAACGAGTGTATGGAGGGTCCGCATATACTACCTTGGTATCACTAGTTAAATTACTCAACGCATCATAGTAATTGCTACAAAGAGAAATATGGTCAAATACTCCTTTTTCCAAAGAGAAATACTTGTTAATTTGCTCTTCGAAAATTTGAAATACATTAAGAGTTCTATCCTTAATAATTTTTGGAACTATTGACTTTTTAGGCTCTCCCTTCCCATCAAAAGTCTTTAATGGTTGAGCAAATTGTTTACCTACAGTATTAACAACTTCACTGGCTGTACTTAAAGTAGCGGCAATTACAATATCTTTAACTCTGCCGTCAAACGTGTTAGCCATATTTAATAAATTATCTAACTCATTCGCTTGCTTAAAAGAGAAATAAGTTCCACCAAAGTAGCGGCTTGTTATTGAATTTTCAGAGTCAATCAAATTTTTATCCCGAAGATTGTAAACAGTATTACTTAATGCTTTTTGTAATCCATCTGTTATATTTTCTCTTTCATTATTTATAAAAGGTAAAATTGAACTGTTTTCCACCAACTCACAAATATCAAAAATTTCATTTCCAGATGCTTTTTCAAGAGCCATTTCTTCATAGCTAACTAACGGTTTGAAACATTCCTGCAATTCAGTTAGTTTATAACCAGTTAGCCTGTTTTTTATTTCTAAGATATCTTTCTCATAAAAAGGCTGTAAAACAGCGCTTGTTAATACCCTTGAATATTCCTGAATATCAACTGAAGTAACAGCCCTTTTTTGCCCTAAAAAGGAAGAAACTGTACCCGACCCCGAAAAAACATCATAGACCCTACCAAAAGTAGGGTCTATTTCATCTATGATATGTGAAATGGTTTCAAGAATTCTCAATTTACTACCTAAATAGTGAATTGGTCTAAAAGCACCTTTTTCCTCTTCAAAAAGAGTAATCTGCTTATTCGAATTTCCAACCATTTTCTATCATTCCTCAATTTATCAAATTACCAAAAGTTTAAACTTGAACAGTTTTCTCTGAGTTCATCAACATCTGTCAAATACCGTCTCATTCTATTTCCCACTCTTGGTTGATTGTTATTTAAGTAGCTTAGAACTTCATTATAAATTACATCTTTCGGCATCACAAGAGAGTAAATAAAGGAACGGGTAGCTACTTTTATGAAAATTCCAATAGGTCTATTACCTCCTTTAGGATAATCTAAGCCACCTGCTGCATTTAATTCAACTCGATAGTTTTGGCTTCTTACAGAAACTGTGGGTCTAACTTCTATTTCTTCTAAATTTCCAGTTGTTCCTACGTGTCTTAGCAATATTCGTCTTTCTACATTTAGTCCCGCTATCCCTCCAAAGAAACTTTCAAATACAGAACGATTAAAATTTGCTTGCTTCCACCGATTACCGCTGTTAGGGATTTCAGCTACGAGAACTTCAGGATTATCTTCTATTGTCCACGCTTCATAATCCTCTATCTCTAAGATTTCGGAGGGAATTCGTTCTATATTTTGTGATTGATTCTCTCTTTCAGTGTCAGTGAAGGTATTTTCATCTTCATGTGAATTCGTTTCTAATCTATAATTTCTAATAAATTTTGTAGTATTCCTAGCAGCTATTCTTAAAACCTTATCGTCATCTAGGTTATATAGATTATCAGTATTTTCACTAATCCAGACATTCCAATAATCTTCAAAAGCGCTTAACACATTTTTTGAAAGATAATTTATTGTAAATGCTTCTCTGTTACGTCTTAAACCCTTTTCTGTTAAATTACCGGATCCCGTTATAAGCCTAATTTCTCCATCAATTTTAAACCAAATAAATTTAGGGTGAAACAATGAACCTGAATCACTATGACAGAAAACTTTTGCCTCCAAATTCGGATATATGTCACTTAATTCCCTTAGTTTATTTAGTGTATTAGTATTAGTAATGTCATCAATACCTACAATTAATGTAAAAGAATTATTTGATAAGAATTTGCTAATAATTGGGTCTTCAAATACTAATGAAGCCCCTCCTGATGTTGCAAAAGCAAACACCCCAGCACCATAGTCAACATCATCATGGATACTAGTTGCAGCTGTTAATATTGCTTCATGAGTGGTTAAAGAGTGACTGAACTGGCCATCTTGGATGTAGAACATTAGAAAACCTCATTTCTATGCATAACAAGAACCTACGTTCCATTTTACTCAACCAAGAAGATTCTGTCAATTTTATCACTTCAATATATTAATTGATTAATAATATTTAAAAAACTCCACTCACTTAAGACTCTCCTTAAATATTTGAGAGGCAAAAAAACGGGCAGGATTACTTATATCCTGTCCATTTTTTTGAAGGATCATTTAAAAGACAATAATATAGTTATGGCCACTCCAAGCACAGTAGCAATCAAAGTCATTGATGCGAGGTGGATTATTAGATTTTCCTTACCAACAGAATATAAAACCTTTATATACTCCAAACATTCAGTATATATAGTTTCATATTTTTTGATTCCTTCTTGCTCTGTAAAACCCAGCTTTGTTTCCTCTCCTCCATAATACGCTTTCCAACCCTTTACCTCACTCCTGTCAGTCTTGTCATAATTCATATGTATTTTGTTATCATTAATTGCACGAATCTTATTAACAAGCCATTTATAATCCTTTGAGGAGATTTTATCCCTTGATTCATTGAAGTATTTATTCATTCTTTGGTTCAATTCAAACTCTTCTATTCTATCAAATAAGAAATAATAAAAGTCCATCCTGTAACTACTCAAAATGTTTGTAAAGGATAAGGGTGAGAAGGAATTTCCTGTGAAATAGAGTTCCATCTCTAATCCTTCTCGGCTTGTAACATCTGTAATTAAATACTGTTCCCTACCCCCATTGTTGAATTCATATGTTTTACACAAAAAAACATCCTTAAATGATTCATCTCCAAAGGTATCTTGTGGATAGTTGATCACCCTCAGAGAGGGTAGTCTATAGTTCATTCCAAAATTAAGTTCAGCTATTTCCATAAGTTTTGACTGAACCGCCAAGCCCACCAACTCATTAAACTTCCTGTAAATATCACTATACCAAAATGATTTTCCCTCCCTTTCCATATTGTAAAATCCGATAAATTTTTTATCGAATAATCTTTCTTTATTCTCTTTAATGAACTCAAGAAACATTGCATTATCCATTATTTTGTTGAATGATATATCAAACTCAACTACAGCTTGATTATTGTTTATTTGTGTAAACACACTCCTTATTTCTCTAATGAATTTATCATCCAAGAACTTTATAGTTGCTAATGAAGAGAAACCTGCTCCTGTATATTGAAGAGAAAAATAATTGAGGTCTCTTATTCTTTTTGGTCTATACTGCAAATCAACTTGATATTTTTCCTTGTTTAGTTTTGAAAACCTTTTTATGAGTTTGTTCATATCTTTGTTATTATAAGTATCCAGTATGGTGAATCCCCATGTCTTTAGTAAATTCCTGCCCTCAATATATTCTCTGTACCGTTCATCTTCTTCTATGTAATCCTGATATTCTGAGCTTTTCTCTATGGTGTCAATTAGTTGCTCAATATACTTCTCTCTCAGCTTTTTGTATTGTTTATTCCTCAACAATAACCATCCCTTTATAGTTTCTTATCAACTTGTTCCAACATTCTCATTTGGCCTTTTAAATTCATTATACCACTTGTTTTAAACATTTATTGGAAAATTGGTTTTTTGATATGGTCATTGATATAGACAAAAAAGGTTACATAATCACAGTATTTCGCAATCAAAAAAGAGGTTCAACAGAGATTAGAAATGGCTTTTCATTTTTTTCTCCAAATTATTAATCATTAAGCACAATATTCCATCCTCCAGTTGCTAATATTGCAAAAGCCTGGCCCATACACCAATATATAAAAACAGTTCCTCCCAAAACTGTGTGAAGAACTACTTTGTGCCACTATTTAAAGCTCCGCAAAAGCAAAAAGGTTGTACAAAAATTTTATCACAACCTCAATATAATTCAAAATCCCACTTGTAATGGGAACCCCCTGTTTAACACTTTCTATCCTCAACCAAATGAACCTTTAAATGCCCGAATGCGTTTAATGCTTCTTCATTTAATCCCTCAATTTCACTTTTCTCTTTTTTAAGCCGAGTGATCTTCTTAGGAATGACTCTATTCGGCTTTGCTTTTTTCATAAAAGAAGCCCCCTTTAAACAGTTTCATATGATTTTATGCCTGGAGGCTTTCTTCATAGGCTATTCGGAACTTCCGTACTCTTTTCAATTAGGTTAATAGCAATACTTCAAAATCTTATTTTCTTTTAAAACAATATCTTCAATCTTTGCAGTCATATTCTTAATTTTCCGAAATCCCATCCCTTTCACTGACGGGTAATCAATAAATTTACCAAGATTACTATAGATCTTTCCAAATTTACATTATCCTGATTCTTTCTGTTTGATAGTTGAAAAATAAAATCTCAACGCATTATTGATAATTGTTTCTTTTTCTTATCTTGTTTTAAACGGCTCCATAAGTCCTGCTATATCCTGATCATATGTAAACATAGTGTTGTACTCGCAAGTCCCACTTTTCATGTAATTAAAGCTCTCTCGTGACAATATGACCTCTTGTCCCTTCTTACAAATCTGGTAGCTCTTTTAGAGCAGGGAAGAGTTTGTTATTAACAAAGTCCAACAATTCCTCTCCTGTCATTCCTTCTTCGTTTTCTGCCCAGCTATGCTATCTTAATTCTTCTGGAATCGGTGATTGATAGTCGTCTTCTAATAGCTCTAATTCTGCCTCTTTATCAGCGAAAATCTCCAAGAAAATCCTCCATGCATCGCAATCAAACCCGCTATCCTGCCTCATAATATCTTATATAGACTTAATTGCGTTTGTAATTGACATGTTGCATCCTCCATCTACTATTGCAAACTACGCTGAATGATAAATCTGTTGCTCTAACTCTCTTACAGCCTGTACATATTGTTTTTTACCTCCAAATGAATTGATGATTTCCATAAGAGAACCATACTGGTCAAATGGTCTTAACTTTAATACTTCCATGCTTTCAATGTGTTCGATTCCTTCATCTGCGTATTTTTCCAATAACGCTTCAAGTACCGCTCTTACTTTCTCACCATATTTTGCAAAGTAATCCCGCTTCTTTACATTTAAAGCACGTTCTTTTCTGGTGAGTGGCTTTTGCTCAAATGCCACATGGCAAATCAAACGGATCGTACTCTTTTCCTTCTTCATTGTCCCCCGTTGTTCTTAAAACATATTTATGGTTTTCAGCCACTAAATCAGTATTGAAATTTACAATCGCTTACCTCATTCTTTCAGCGTGATTGATTTTTACACAGAATATAATCCTCTTTTGATATCGATTGTTTTCTTTAAATACTCGGTGACTTTTTTTGCAACTTGAATGTCCTTTGTCCCAGTACGAGATTACGGTCAAAATCCTTTACATTGTAAATACGATCGCCAATCACATTACCATACTTATCCCGTTGCCCTTTTTCTGGCCGCCAGCCGTCAACATCTCGGTCAATTGTGTAACGAATTACCTGATATGGTGCAAGAAAACCATCATCAATGCCTTTAAGCTATAAGTGTATATTGGAAACATCTTTGGTTTCCTTTGGTGTAGCAGTCAATCCCACATGGGTTGCTGATGAAAAGTAGGTTAGTATCTCCCTCCATCCACTATCTTCTTTCGCACTCCCTCGATGGCACTCGTTAATACCAATGAGGTTAAAAAAGTCAGGTGAAAACTCTTTATAGATATTCTTCCAGTCATCTGTACCTGTTACGCCTTGATAAAGAGCAAGATAGATTTCATAAGACTTATCAACCTTACGATTTTTAATCTTTGTCATTTTATCGCCTAAGTGTTTAAAATCATTAGCCATTGTTTGGTCAACGCTTGAAGGAGAAATAGAATGCGGAGACTTCATAATAAAGGTACTACTCTGTAATGCTAACTCAATTCGAGCTAACGAAGCAGAAGAATATGTTTTTTCAGTCATAAAGAAACTTGTTCAAGATGAAAATTTGCTTATAGAGAAAATCCTTGGCATCAATAACATTACCAAGGATGATGAAAGTGCCTATATGAATGAAGTAAAACAATTAGATAACCCGTCTATCAGTAATTAGTAAATTACAAGAATGGTACTTTAAAGCGTTTGAAGAAAAACTCCTTCCGATTGATATGCTTCAAGAACGATTAAAACAGGTTGCCGAAGAGAAGACAGCAATAGAACATACTCTATCGGAAATAAAAGTAAGTTACATCAATCAAGCCAGAAGGTTATTTATCCTAAGCTGATCAATCAACTGCTTCAAAGATTCGTAACTATATATGAAGAGGCTACGAGAGAACAGAAGAAGCACCTAATACAACTCCTTGTTAAGGAAGTGAGGGTAATTACTCTCCTTCAACGTATTGAATCCGTAAAGTTGGAGTTTGAGGGAGGATCTTCATAAATCGAAATCAATCATTTTAATTCATCACCTGTTCGGAGATTTATCTTAGAAACAATTATCCACAATCACGCAAGGTGAAAAGCATTTGCCCCTCTATCTTCAATATTTTTTTCCATTATTTATGATAAGGCTCCCCCCGCACAATCCGAAACGCCCGATAAATCTGCTCCACCAACACCAGCCTCATCAACTGATGCGGGAACGTCATCTTCGAAAACGACAGCTTCTCATTCGCCCGCTGCATCACAGCATCACTTAACCCAAGTGACCCACCTATAACAAAACACACCTTACTTTTTCCGTATGTTGCCAGCTTATCTATTGTATCGGCTAATTCTTCGGAACTTTTCATTTTTCCTTCGATGGCGAGGGCGATGACGTGGGCGTCTGGGTTGATTTTGCTTAGGATGCGTTCGCCTTCTTTGTCTTTGATGATTTTCATGTCTTGCTCGCTGAGATTCTCGGGTGCTTTTTCGTCTGCGAGCTCAATGATCTCGATTTTTGCGTATGCCTGTAATCGTTTTGTGTATTCGGCTATGCCTTGCTTTAAATATTTCTCTTTTAGTTTTCCTACTGTGATAATTGATATATTCACAGGTCATCCCCACCTTAAGAACAAGTTATTCATATAAGTTATCAACAATTGTGGATAAAATTTGTGTATTTTGTGTCCGATCATTCGTTCCCCACTATATATATTGCAGGTTCATCGCACAATTCACAGGTTGTGGATAAGCTGTGTGTATGTTCGATTTTTCTGAATTCTGGCGGTGTTTCGTGATCATCTATGTACATGTCTAGTACGGTTTCTATATGTTCTGCACAAGCATAAAGTGATTTGTTCATAAGTTTCTAATTCCTCCAATATGTTGTTTGGTTATTCACAAGTGTTTCGCTCATTGTTCAATATAACCGATTTATTCACATGTTAATAGTCTTTTACCATTTTCCACACCTTTTATCCACAAACCAAATAAAAAAGCCTCCACTCCTGTGAAGGCTTCCTTCTATCAAAACGGATTGTAAAATCTCGTTCCTCTAACAAATGTAATCACTAGCGACACAATCAGTACCGCTCCAACAAAGATTAACGCCGCATAATCTGCTTTTTGAAAGTCTTTCGCCGTAAACCATGTGCGCTTTTTATGCTTTCCAAACCCGCGCAATTCCATCGCATTGCTGATCGTTTCAATCCGCTCTAGGCTGGAGAAAATCAGCGGCATCACAATCGAAAGCCCATTTTTAATCCGTTTTCCCAGTTTTTCATTCTTCGATAAATCAATGCCTCTTGCTTGCTGAGAAATCGCGATCGTTCGAAAATCACGCTGAATATCTGGGATGTAACGCAGAGCAATCGCTACCGCATACGATATCCGGTAGCTGACCCCAATTCGGCTGAGCGATGAGGCAAATTCACTTGGATTTGTTGTGACAATAAACAATAGCGCCGCTGGCATCACAGTCACGTATTTCAGCGTAATGTTCAATTGATAGAAAAGCTGTTCAAGTGTGACGTTGTACCAGCCTGCAATGTGAAACAGCTCGTGCTTCGCTCCATAGATGGCGACACCTTGCTGAGGCGCAAAGACGTAAATGGCGATGTTATTGATGACAAGAAAAATCGCCAAGACAATCACTACGAAAGAGATATCACGAAATCGCACATTCGACAGTTGAAAGAACACGATACTGGCTACCAACATAAACACTAAAACGCCTGTATCATACGTGAGCATCGCTGCGGATGACCAGAGGATAAAGCAAATGAGTTTGGTTGCCCCTGTCAGCCGGTGAATTGGCGACGGGCGATCGATATAAGACAGCATGTCTACAGCCATGTCATTCGTTCCTTTCTGTCAACCTCAATGAAGCGATCCACGAGTTCATTTGGATTTGGCCAGTCTGCTTTTAGCGCCAGTTCATACAGCGACGTTTCCTTTAAGCTCGCCTTTTGGACTAGCAACTGATCTGTCAGTACTTTAGCTGGTGTATCGTCTGCGATTTTTTCTCCATCTGAAATGACAATGGTTCTTGTTGTGTATTCGAGCATGAGATGCATATCATGGGTGATCATCAAAATCGTGACGCCCTGCTGATTTAATTGCTCTAAAAATGTCATCATCTCTGTGTAATGTCTAAAATCCTGTCCGGCGGTTGGCTCGTCTAGGATGATGATTTCTGGCTCTAACACAAGAATGGATGCGATGGTGACGCGTTTTTTCTGTCCAAAACTGAGTGCTGAGATCGGCCAATTTCGAAATGGATACAGCCCGCATACTTTTAAAACTCGCTCTACACGATCCTTGATGTCTTCTTCCTGTACACCTCTTAAAACGAGACCGAGTGCGACTTCATCAAAAATCATTTGTTTTGAAATCATTTGATTCGGGTTTTGCATGACGACACCGATTCGTTCGGAGCGCTGTTTGATGGTGTCTCCTGTGATGTCATCGCCATTTAAAAGGATTGTCCCTTTTGTTGGCTTTTCAAATGCACAAAGCACCTTGGATAGTGTCGTCTTGCCTGCACCATTGGCACCGGCGATACTGATCATTTCTCCTTTTTTGACGGTAAAAGAGATGTTGTTCAGTGTGTTAGGTCTTGTTGGATAATCAAAACTCAGCTCGCGCACTTCTAGTAAATCCGGCGCTGCATTCTGCTCGACTGATGGCTCAGATGCTTCCATCCACTGCTCGATTTTCTCTTTTGCCTCGTCATTTAAGGTGAGATGCTGTAAATTAGCGATCTGATCTCCTGCTGCAATCGGAATACCTGCATATTTCATCGCTCTCACATATAAAGGCTCACGTAAATACGCCGCTTCTAATACATTTGAGGCGAGCAATTCATCTGGTGTCATATCCGCTGCAATCGTGCCGTCATTGACAACGATGATGCGGTCGACATGGCGGAAGAGGACGTCTTCCAATCGATGTTCCACCATCACGACCGTTTTTTTCGTTTCTTTTTGCAGACGGTCAATGAGATCGATCACTTCTTTACCTGTTGCGGGATCAAGGCTTGCCAGTGGTTCATCAAACAGCAAAATGTCGACATCGTTGACAAGTACGCCTGCGATAGCGACACGTTGTTTTTGACCTCCTGACAGCTCATGCACGGATGATGCCAGTTTGCCGTCTACCTCTGTTAATTTTGCCGCTTTCTCGACACGTGTTTTCATTTCTTCGCGTGTGACTTGATCATTTTCAAGTGTAAATGCGATGTCTTCTCCAACGGTCAGCCCGATAAATTGTCCATCAGGGTCTTGCAGCACCGTTCCGACGAGCTGTGAAAGAGAGAAAATGTTCTCTTTCTCTGCATTTTTCCCGCCGATGTGAAGACTTCCTTCCATAGAACCTTTATAAGACGCAGGAACTAGCCCATTGATACAATGGGCTAGTGTGCTTTTTCCCGATCCAGACGGGCCTGCGATGAGGACTTTTTCTCCTTCATAGATGGTCAGGTTGATATCTTTCAATGTTGGTTCTGCCTGACTGCGATACTTGAATCCGAAATGTTCGAATTGAATCATCGGTTTCTTCATTTATGTGTTCCACCTTGCTTCATGATGTTTCTTTCGATAGACTGCCGCTTTTGCTTCTTGTTTTCGCATAAGCCGCAATGATGATGGTGCCTAGTACACCGACTGTGATGATGTTTGAGATTCCTGCTACGATGCCTTGAACAAACACTTTATTTGCAGGTTCTGCATAGATCACAATGTCGAGTACCGGCGCAATGACAAACCAGCCTAATGCTTGTGCGCCGGCTTGGACGGCGTTGAAGAGCGTGATTTTTTTCCAGCCAAAGTCGCCCTCTTCTACTTTTAAACGGTTCGAAATGAGGCCGATCAATAAACCAACAACACCCGAAACGATAATCCAGCTCCACCAAGGTCCAAATGTGGTGGCATCTTTAATGAGATGACCAATAAATCCAATCAATGCGCCTGCAATAGGACCAAATAACACGGCCATTAATGCAAGGAACGCGTACGATGTTTCAATTTGTGTATTCGGAATCCCAGTTGGAATGGAGACGAAGCGTCCTAAAATGACAAAGACGGCTGCGCCAATCCCGATGGCAACGACAGTTTTCGTTGAAAGTTGTTTACCTGCCATGATGTTTCCTCCTCTTATTCGTATATAATGCGCGGAGCTTTGCGAATCGAAAGGCGCCAGCCTGTGCCTGTACCGATGTTATAAGCCTTTGCAAATGACCCTTGATTGATCGCCACGCCTAAATGATCGAGTGAATTGACATATACGAGTGGTTCGCCTACCTTTAAATCGGCAAAAGATCGTCCATAGGTCATGATATTTTTATACACATTTTTTGGCCCGTTGGCAATGGTAACTTCTATTGCATCCCCATAATTGATTGAAAGCTGTTCAAATAACGTATGATGAATGTTTGTCCATAGGTTTCCGAACCGCACATCTAAAATATCAATCGTCCCTGTGATCACTTCTTCTTCCGCATAAGCTTGTACGACTGGAAGGTGAATAATGTCCTCTATATTCGCCTTTGGCCCGACCTCTTCAAAAGAAATCACACCTGAAGCAATTCTCGCGCCTGTATAGGCGTAAATGTCTCTACCATGGAATGTATGTGATTTTCCTGACTTCGGCAGACGGTTGATGGTTTCATCTAAATACCGAGCCTCCACGATGCCAATATCCTGTGCGACATGCGTAAGTGTCCCATTATCAGGTGTGATGATGTAGTGTGAGCTTGTTGTTTTGACGACAAGGCTCTTTCGCTCTGATCCAACGCCTGGATCAACAACGGAGACAAATACCGTTTCTTCCGGCCAATATGTGACCGTCTGAAGCAAGCGATAAGACGCTTCCCAAATGTCATATTGGGGAATGTTGTGAGTTAAATCAAAAATGCGGATGCCGCTGCTCACTGTATTGGCTACGCCGTACATTGCGCTGACCGCTCCATCATCAATACCGAAATCTGATTGTAAAACCAATGCATGTTCACTCATGTTAATCTCCCTTTCATTTGAAAAAATGGTTGTGGTGTTTCACGTGGAACATTTGAACATTTGTATGAAAAAAAGTGGACAATAAAAAATACCCCATCCTTATCTATGAATCATAAGGACGAGGTATTTGTCTCGTGGTACCACCTTTATTTACTGTTTGCTCGCGCTAAACAGCCTCTACAAGTACAAAGCTCCAATTTGGCTCATATACTGTGGTTTTGATAACGAGTACCAACTCTCGTCGTCACCTACTAATATCATGGATATGTTCAGCACGAGGCTCAGAGACCATTTTTCGAATCATTATTTTTGCTTCTTTTCAGCTACCGAAGCTCTCTGTGGAAAAATTGATGATTGTACTTTCTCTCGTCATTGCCTGTTTAACTATCTTGAATTAAAGCTATCATACATGATGTTTTTTGATAAATCAAGATATTTTTCTGAACATTTTTAAAAATGAGTTAACTGTTCTGGAAGAGTCTTCTTTTTTATAAAATTTAAGCAAATGTTAAAGAGCGAGATATGGTGTCTTTCTTTTCTAGGGGTATAATAAAGATGAAGGGAGGTACAGTGTGTGTGGACCATCTGTATGAATGAATTTAAGCAGCTCTTCAAAAGCACAAAATCCATCTTAACTATTGTTATTATTTTCATTTTATCTACTTTTGTTTCAAGTCTTCCATTTATAGCTGCTTATCAAGGGAAGTGGGAACAGGCAAAGGACCCTTATTCCATTGGGAATGAACTAGTGATTTCGTTATTTGGTTTCTTCCTTATTTTTTTATTATCTCATGATATTTTGAGCCGCGAAATTCATTTGAAAACCATTCGTTTTCTCGTCAGCAAAACGACCCGTTTAAACATTGTCATCGGGAAATATCTTGGGCTGATGCTGTTTTGGCTCAGTTGCATTATGACCACATATATATTAAATATGGTGATTTCACATCGTTTTCTGTTCTCTGATGCCTTAAAAATATTAACGTTTATCAGTGTCGGCATCTCCTGTGCTTTGTTTTTGTCCATGCTCTTTCCAACACCACAGAAATCGATGTTTGTTGGCATGTTGTTTTCCTTTCTATTTCCAATCATGAGCATGATGTCTGTTCTTTCTTCAGAACGGTTGATTCACTGGTTCCAATACGTGACGCCTTATTATTATGCGCGCTGGAGTGAACCGCTGACCTATGTGCTGATGAATGCCGCATTGACAGTTGTCTTACTCATTGGAACTGCACTACTGTTTCAGAGGAGGGATGTCTAAGTGCTTCACACAAAAGGGCTGACAAAAAAATATCGGACAAAAGTCGCAATAGATCATATTGATCTTGATATCCATCAAGGGGATATCTTCGGCCTCATTGGACCGAAGGATGCTGGTAAGACAACATTCTTTAATATCATTACAGGGATCTCCCGCCCCACCTCTGGCACATTTATCATGATGAACATGACGTCGTTAAAAAAAGTACGTCATCATATCGGTGTTCTGCCTGAATATACGGATTTATATGAAGGGCTGACTGCTATTGAGCATATTGCCTATTTATCGAAAATTACGGGTACACGCCAGAAAACGAGCTATTATGAAGAATTACTCGAATATGTTGGCTTACATCGTTATCATCAAGAGAAGGTCGGTGCCTTTACACCTGGAATGAAGAAGCGGCTCGGAATGGCTCAAGCCATCGCTCATCAGCCTGACTTTATTTTACTTGATGAGCCTTTTGCGGATATTGATGCAGATTCTATCTTACATATCCAGCGGGTGATTGAATCGTTAAAATTTGAAGGCAAAACTGTCTTTTTAACAGCAGACGAGCCAAGGTTCACCCATTCTATTTGTACCAAAACAGCTTTTATATCTGAAGGGAAAATCGTGTCCTCAAGTACTCATCCTCAAGAGAAAACCATCACGTCCTCAACCATTCGTGCCACCTTCAAGCATGCATGGATTGATGATGAGGTGAAGCCTGTTCTCACGCAGTACTTACAAAGTGTGGGAACAGACCTTGTGATCAGAGATGACGAGACCTCATTGTTGATTCGTTCAGAAGCTCAAGTCCCAGCCATCATCCGTGCGTTTGTGAAATGCAAAGTCGACCTATACCGAGTCACGGCGCAAGATGCCATGATGTCCACGTAAAAAGTACCGTACGCTCTCTGCACGGTACTTCTCTTTTTTTATAAAGGTTTGCTCATGTAAATCCCAGTCTCAGCAAATCCCGTTTTCTCATAAAGTGAGCGGGCGATTTGATTATGGGCAAAGACATGCAGCGATAGTTTCTTCACACCTAATGACTTTGCCTGCTCTTCTAATGCCGTCATGGCCTGTTTTGCCAACCCTTTTCCTCGATACGCTTCAAACAAAATAAAATTATAAATAAAGCCTTCATGCTGGGGATGATCTGGATCATAGCAAAGCCATACCCACCCAATGGATTCGTCTCCATGCATGAAGGTCCACAGCTCATGATCCTCTGTCTGAAGTCCTTCAGGAAGCAACCGCTCAAATTGTTCCTCTGCGTTCTTTTGCGCTTCTTCCTGATTCCATGTCCCTGCGAGTACCTTTTCTCCTGCGTACCTCTTAATAGACTCCTCTATTAAGACGTCATAATCCGTTTGTGACATCGGCTGTAATGTGACCAAATCCTCTCTCCCCCTTTTCTTTATCATATGCTGTGCATATAAAAAAAGCCAGTCCCCTATAGGAACTGGCTAGCCTCCGAACCGATCGGTTTGGGAGAGCTTGATCTCGACTGATTTTTTCTTTCCGCTTCGGTAAAATTGCACCTTTACCTTGTCGCCGACTTTCTTTTGATAAAGATATTTACGCAGATCGACGATATTCTGTACTTGCTTGCCGTCAAACGATGTCACGACATCCAGCTCTTTTAGCCCCGCTTTTCCTGCTGGAGACAAAGGCTCGACACTCATCACGACGACTCCGGTTGTGACCTTTGATGGCAGTTTTAATGTTTCCTGCCAATGATAGCTTGCAATATCTGCTAGTGATTTCATCCCAACACCAAGGTACGGACGCTTCACCTCTCCATAGCGCTCTAAATCCTCTATGACAGGGATCACCAGATTCGCAGGAATAGACAGCCCAATCCCTTCCACCTCTGACTCAGCAATCTTCATTGAATTGATGCCGATCACTTTGCCGTCCATATTGATCAAGGCTCCGCCGCTGTTCCCAGGATTAATGGCGGCATCCGTTTGCAAAACTTCCGCATTCCAATCCGTCTGTCCATCCCCATTAGAATCAACAGGGATCGCACGCTCTGTTCCAGAAATCACACCTTGTGTGACGGAGCCAGCAAATTCAAGGCCTAATGGATTTCCAATGGCGATGACAGGCTCACCTGGTTTGACATGGTCTGAATTGCCGAAGGCGGCGGTTTTCTTGATCTTATCACTTTTGACCGTGAGTACCGCTAAATCCATCAGCTGATCACTGCCAACAAGATTTGCCTCGATCCTTGTCCCGTCCTGAAGGCTCACTTCAAGCTGGTTTGCGCCTTTGATGACATGATGGTTGGTCACGATATAAAAGGTGTCACCCTTTTTTTTATAAATCACACCTGACCCACTGCCTGCTTCACCGCCTTCTTCCCAAAAGCTCGACTTTTGAATGTTAATGACGCCGACAACTGTATCTGACATACTCGATACCACTTTTGTGACCGCATCATTCACGTTCACATTGACGGTCTTTAAAGGGCCATCTGATGCCTGCTGATCTCCAGCTGACTGCCAGCCAAAGGGGCTGCCGCTTTGTCCAGACACATAGGGGAAAAAGAATCCCATTAAAAAAGCTCCTACCAATACACCGATCAGACCAGATAGGAAATATCCTTTTCTGCTTCGTCTCGGCTTCCACTCTACATCGCGATAATCCACTATGTTTCCTTCCTTTCAGTGAATAGATGATGTATATAGTGTTGGTAAGAAGCTCTTATCTTAATCATACGATTGTAAAAATCATACGGCGCAAAGCGGGGTTGCTTTTTTCGGGTCCGTATCATATAAATCAAAGCCATCCCCTACAACAAAGCCCTTCATTTCAAGCGTCTGCTGGACCGCCATACGGGCTAAGTCCTTCATGTTGTTGTCTTGACTCAAGTGGGCCAAATAAATGCGTGAGGTGGCGTCTCCAATCACGTCTGTCATAGCAAGAGCTGCATCTTCATTGGATACGTGTCCGACATCGCTCAAAATTCTGCGTTTAATACTCCATGGGTAGCGCCCCATTTGCAGCATGCCGACATCATGATTGCTCTCAAATACGAACGTATTGGCTGATTTAATAATCCCTTTCATCCGGTCACTCACATAGCCTGTATCCGTCATAAGGGCAAGTTTACGCCCGCCATAATGGAATACGTAAAACATGGGCTCTGCCGCATCATGTGATACGCCAAATGATTCAACATCGAGTCCGCCAAATGATTGAACCGTCTCCATATCAAAGTGGAATTTCTGCTCCGTATCCACTTTCCCAATATGTGACTCCATCGCCTTCCATGTTTTCGCATTTGCATAGACAGGAAGCTTGTACTTTCTTGCCATCACACCGAGTCCTTTAATATGATCTGAGTGCTCGTGTGTGACAAAAATTCCGTCCAAGTCTTCAGGCTTGCGATCGATTTGACCAAGCAGCTCCACCATCTGTTTGCCGCTTAAACCTGCATCTACTAAAAAAGCATGCTCGTCTGTTTCTAAATAAAAAGCGTTCCCCGTACTTCCGCTCGCTAGTACACTGAACTGCAAGCTCATGTTCTCTCACTCCAATGAAGATTTGTCTTCTTTCTCTATATGATCAAGTGTTGAGCCATCAATGGCATTGATCAAATATTCTTCTTCTGTCTTTTTCTTTGAACCAGCTACCACGCCTTCAATCTCTACTCGCCATACAGGAACCATGACTTGAGTGCTTGCACCTGGGTATTGCGTGTAGTAGCCAAGCTCCACTTTTTTCACTGTCGTGTTTTGGCTCAGCATATTTTGTGTATATAAGTCCTTCACCGTTTCAAGCGCTGGGACAAGGGTTTCTTTTCTCACTTCATTAATCGATGTCACCATCGACTGCCGATACGAGACGACCTCGTTTTGATCGTTCACATCCAATGTGATCTTCCCGATGGTTTCGGTGTCATCAAGACCTTCTTGGAAGATGTATTTTCCTTTATACGTTTGGAAAAAGACGATTTCACCTGATTCTTCATCGATGCTCCAGAGCTTATAATTCTTGCCATCCAGTAAACGCTGGCTCACAAGATTGGTCGCTGCTGTTTTCATATCTTTTTTCGGCAATGCGACTGGTTTATTGAAGGTCATTTCAAGCAGGGTGACAGGATCATCTTTCTCGGTTTTCGGGAATGTGCTTTTCGTCTTTTGATCAGCTAATCCGTCGACATCCTTTTTCGTATATTGCTTTTTCTCAGCTGTAATGCGGTATCCAATCTTCGCTTCATCTGATAGATTGCCATATTTGATTCCGTCTGCCTTCATTTCTTCCAGCGTATCTGTTTTTTCGATAATCGCAAAATGATCGGTCGAGCGCTTTTCAAAGTATTGAAAACCTAGAAAGATATCGAGAACGAGAAAGGCTAGGATAAAGATCGTTTTGGTCTTATTCCACTCCATGATTCTCGCTCCCCTCTGTCAGCAAATCATTCGTTAAAATGACGGTTTTTCCGTTATATTTCATACACCATACCGGCTCTAGCCAGACAAACATCGCTTGATCCTGATCTGATGCCGTGGATGTCGCTTGATAGGCAGGGAATATCTGTTCAATTTTCTCTAAATCATCATACTTCGTCTGCTTGATGATCAAGTTTTTCAGCTCTGTCCCATTCATCAGTTTGACCTGTTCACTCTGACTCGCTTTGTTGCCGAGAATGTAGTTTGGACGCTTATAACTCAAGATGTCATCATTCGCCCATTGTACTTCAAGTGATGTCATACCAAATGGATGCTTGGTGCTGTTGACGATCGGCAGTCCATCCATAAACATATTAAAGGACAGCTGCTGGTTGCTGTTAATGCCGAAGTATTGATAATTATCGGTAAAACTTCCGGTATCATTGAAATATTTCACGCTTCGCTTGATCAAATCTCCCGTTTGGAATACGGTACTAGAATTGATATTACGATGCTGATATTGGATGCGGTGGTCTTTTTGATTTGCTTCAAGACGACTCGTTCCATCTGTATACACCGTCCGGTTTAAATTAGATTCCTCCCCAACTAGACTTGGGTCTGTAAACAAAGCGTCCTTGAATTTGCTTGTCTTAATCGTTTCGATAAAGAACATTTTCGCTTCAAGCTGCTTTTGCTTCTGCGGCAGAAGGAAATCTCGTTTTGAATTTGTAGAGAAAGTATATAGGTCATAGCGCGGCATCTCGTTTTGAGCGGCGGCAATGCTATCCATCAGATTACGATAGTTGGCTGATTCAATCGTCAGCTCAAGCACCGTTTCCTTGCTGTATGAAACCAAATAGACTTTCTTATTGGCCTTATCCGGCTGAGCGAACGGCACAATCATCCGGTCAAATGAGTTGTATTCAATGGATTTATTCGGCCATTTAAACAGCGCTTGGAAAATATCAATCGGAATCGGATCATTGAACACAAGATCCAATGTCTTGCCTTGTCCCTCGCGTCCATAGAAGAAATTCTTAAATTTCTGCTCGGAATATTGGTCCGACACATCGGCAATCTCTTTGACATCCCACAGGCTCACATCATTCCAAAAGTTTTGGAAGAGTTCCTTTTGATCGACTTTGAAATGCTCTCCATTGGAATGGATGAACATCTCACGCGGCTTCACGACATCAATGAGACTCCGAGGCTCGTCGCTTGAAATCTTCTTCGTTTCCACGACCTGTGTACCGGCATCCGCCTGATCCTGCATGACGGGCTGGAACATCCAAATATTCCACGTAAACACAAGACTGATCGCAATTAGGATTGTCAATATAATGGTTTTAAAGGTCTCACGCTTCATCCCAATCATCCTCTTGTTCTTCATTGTAAGGAAGGCTAAAGGTTACCGTTGTTCCTTTTCCTTCAATGCTGTCAGCCCAAATATCTCCGCCATGAGCCTGAACCATTTCTTTTGCAATCGCAAGACCTAGGCCGGTTCCGCCAAGCTTTCTTGTTCTTGCCTTATCCACTCGATAAAAACGTTCAAAGATTTTATCCATATCCTTCTTCGGAATACCGATTCCTTCATCTTTGACACTGAATAACACAAGACCTTGCTCCTCATCCAAATCGACAGTGAACGTAATATGTCCACCCTCTGGCGAGTATTTCATAGCATTGGAAATGATATTATCGAGCACCTGAGTGATTTTATCTTGATCAATTTCCACATATATTTCACGCTGCGGCAAGTTGCGGATGAAATCGACATGCTGCTCCTTCGTCATTTCAAAACGATCAATGACGAGCGAGATAAACCTGATAAAATTCGTCCACTCACGATTGAATTGATAATCCTTGCTGTCGAACTTAGACAGCTGGAGCAGGTCATTCACAAGTCTAATCATGCGCTCTGTTTCATTTTGCGTGACACTGAGGAACCTTGGCGCAAGCTCTTTATCACCAATCGCACCTTCAGCGAGAGCCTCAAGATAGCTTCGCATCGTCGTAAGCGGTGTGCGCAGCTCATGGGATACGTTCGCCACGAATTCACGACGTTCCGCATCAATTTTTTCCTGCTCGGTTACGTCATAAATGACCGCGATCAAGCCATCAATCTTCCCATGCTCTTTCTGAATCACTGAGAAATTGACACGCAAAACAGACAGTTGATCTTCACGTTCAATTTCTAGCAGCATGGAGTCTTGATTTTCGACTAAATCTTCAAATGTATGAGTTTCTTCTAAGCCAAGCAAGGATGTGATCGGCATCTCTAGAGCTGTTTCACGTGAAACATTCAAAAGCTCTAGTGCCGGGCTGTTTAATAGAATAATGGCCCCGTTTTGATTCGTGGCAATGACGCCATCCGTCATATAGGCGATAACAGAAGAAAGCTTTTTCCTCTCACCCTCTGTCATCAGCTGCGCTTCCTCCAGCTCTCTCGTCAGATGGTTAAATGTCGTTGCTAGTTGACCAATCTCATCATGTCCATACTTTCGGACCTTTCTGGAAAAGTTCCCTTTGGCGAGCTCGATCGCTTGCTTTCTCATATCCGAAATTGGGTGTGTAATGGTTCTGAATATGAATATACCAAGTAGAGCGGTCGTCCCAAGTGCGATGAGTGTACCCGTCGCCAAAATGGTGTTGATCGTTCGCATTTGGTTAAAAACACTTTCCATGGATGAGACCACATAAATGACACCAACAGTTTCTTGGTTCTCATTTTTCACGGCTGTTGCTGATATGCGGACTCGTTTATTCGATTCTGGGTCATAGAATTTTTTCTCGTAGTCTTTGCCAACCGCGAAAATACGGCTAATGATTTGATCTGTGATTTTCTTCCCGGCAATCTCTTGACTGCCGTTATTCACAGAGGCAATGACTTCTCTGCTTTCGTCAATATAGCTGACTTCAGAAATTTCATTAGACTCATCTTTGTTGTTAAAATCGTTTAGTATCTTTTGAGCATCCTCTTTTAATTCTGCCTTGCTTTTCGATGAATCTTGTTCTAGGTAATACGATAACGAGTAGATTCGCTGATTCAAGGAATTATCATATGAATTAATTAAGGACTGCTCTAGCTGCTTCACAAAGTACACGCCAATGATCTGCATGGCAACAATGATCAGCAGCACATAAATCAAGGTCAATTTAAAGTGAATCGAGCGAAAAAAACCTACTTTACTCATAAGAATCTTAGTCCTGCTCTGGGTTTCTTAAATAGTAGCCGACGCCTCGTCTTGTCACGATCCAGCTCGGGTGGCTAGGGTTGTCTTCAATTTTTTCACGAAGACGGCGGACTGTCACGTCTACTGTACGGACATCTCCGAAGTAATCGTAGCCCCAAACCGTTTGCAGTAAGTGCTCACGTGTCATGACTTGTCCAATATGTTTCGCTAAGTAATGAAGCAATTCGAACTCACGATGCGTTAGCTCAATCGTTTCGTCACGCTTAGACACGACATACGCATCTGGGTAGATCACAAGTGAACCAATCTCGATATCATTTGATTCAGATTCTTCCTCTGATTGCGGAGCAGCCGTCTGTCTTCTTAAATTTGCTTTTACACGTGCAAGCAGCTCGCGTGTACTGAATGGCTTTGTGACATAATCGTCCGCGCCAAGCTCAAGACCAATGACTTTATCGATTTCAGAGTCTTTTGCTGTCAGCATGATAATCGGCATGTCATATTTCTTTCTCACTTCACGGCATACTTCAACGCCATCTTTGTTCGGCAGCATAATGTCGAGCAAAATAATGTCTGGCTTGATTTCTTCTACCATTTCAAGGGCTTCATTTCCGTCATACGCACAATGAACCTCGTAGCCCTCTTTTCTTAAGTTAAATTCCAATATATCCGCAATCGGCTTTTCATCATCTACGACAAGAATCTTTTTTTCCATTGTGATTTCCTCCTGCATTTTTAGCATCTATGTCATTCCATTTTGCATGTCTCATTATGCCTTCTTCATTTACGAAAAAAAGGCTCACTGTCTATTATAACGTTTTACGAGGCAAAGATAAAAATAATAACGGCTTTCTTTGCTAGTAAACGTTGGATAGAAGAACCCCGCCCAAAAGATTTGATGACTTTTTCCTTTTTTATTGAAACTTTTCCAGTCACCAAACGTCTATATACATGTAACGTCTTCTTCTTATGGAGCCGGGCCCTACCTAGGTCCGGCTTCTCCCTTTTTATGCCTTCTTTTCATAATAAAAACGCACCTGCGATTGCAGATGCGTTTGGAAGTGGCTCGGGACGGAATCGAACCGCCGACACACGGATTTTCAGTCCGTTGCTCTACCAACTGAGCTACCGAGCCATCATCAAAAGATGAATATGTATAAATGGCGGTCCGGACGGGACTCGAACCCGCGACCTCCTGCGTGACAGGCAGGCATTCTAACCAACTGAACTACCGGACCTCAGTAACTTGCCCGAAAAAGCAATCGTGGTGCTCCTTCAAGCAAGTGAGGAAAAATTAGCTTAACGCTAAAGTAAATCAATGACCCGTACGGGATTCGAACCCGTGTTACCGCCGTGAAAGGGCGGTGTCTTAACCGCTTGACCAACGGGCCAAAACATGGTGAGCCATGAAGGACTCGAACCTTCGACCCTCTGATTAAAAGTCAGATGCTCTACCAACTGAGCTAATGGCTCTCGGTTTGTGAAAAGTAATTCTGAAGAAGTTGTACTGCGTCAAACCAATCGCTTTAAAAAAGCTGGAACATCGCATCCTAACAAGTTTCAGAGACCTTTGCAACAACGAGATTTATAATATCATAGAGTAATTACATATGGCAATACGTTTTTCGACATTTTTTTAAAAAAAGTGTCGGATTTGATATCTTCTGTTAAACCGCCTAATCCTGCAAGCGCCTTCATTCAATCATTGGCTACTGCCCAATCCAGCACACAGAAACGTTTGATTCCGACCAATATTGGTTATACAAGAAACAAACAACATGGTGATTGAAAAAGGAGGAAGCATAGGATGAGTTCATTTAAATTAGGAGATAAAATGCCCGATTTTTCACTGCCAACAGTGCAGGGCGATCACATTGAGTTTTACAAACATTTAGAGGAGCATCAAAGCTGGCACCTCATCGTTTTCTTTAGAGGATCATGGTGCCCAGTATGTGTCGAGGAATTAAAAGAGCTGGAAAAACAGCAATCCTATTTTCAAGACAAGGATATTCACTTAATGACGATTTCAACAGATAACCCTGAAGACTTGAAGGAATTTGCAGACAAAGAGGGACTTTCTTTCCCCATCATGTCTGACCAAAACCTCACATCATTGAAAGCCTATGAAGTCTTCTATCACGGAGAAGATGCCCCATATGAAGATCACGGGGTGCACGGAGAACCTGCCTATTTCTTATTAAATGAAAAAGGCCAAGTCCTCTATCAGCAAAGACAAACAAGTCCATTTGGCAGACCGCACGCCAACGAACTGCGCAAAATCATTCAATACATTCGTAAAAATTTAAAAGGCCAATATAAAAGCCTAAAATAAAAAAGAAGCTCTCATCAGAGGGCTTCTTTTTTATGAATGTTTTTTGTTGTATAGCCAATCTGCGGTGAAAAACACAAGAAGACCTGTCATTAAAATCACAAAAGTCACAGGTGTACTCTCACCTTGAAAAAAAGCGTAAGACGCATGTCCTCCTAATGCTAGAAGATAAAAAACAAACGCCGATCCTGCTGCTTTTTGTGCATTGGCTTGTTCTCTTTTCGTCGTTTTTTTGAAAAACATTGTATCTATTCCCCTTTAAGATGCTTTCTTCATTGTCACACGGCGAAGTGCCTGTGATCGGATATACTCCATTGGTCCAATTCGCCAGACGTGTAAGCAAAGGGCTGAAATGGCGATTTGCAGCAGAGAGATCAACAACCATGACAAGACGATAAGGGGGGCGTTGATTTGACCGCCAAGACCCAATCCCCAGCTGTAAAAAAGAAGCGAGCAGATGACATTTTGCAGGATATAGCAGCTAAGCGCCATTTTCCCTACATATTCAAACCAAGTCCACATGAACCATGACTCCGTGCGTGCTAGAAGCTTCGCCACGACAGCAATATAGAAAATAGAGAGGAATGGCGAAAACACATAGCGCACCACGAATTCCACTATGTCATTTGGTACAAAGACGAGCGCATTCAGCGGCAGTCCAATCCACAAACCCATTCGGAACAATGTTTTCCGCAGAGTTTGCCCACGCTCATTTGCATAAAATACACCGGCTCTCATCATCCGCACACCTAATAAAAACAAAAAGGTATTCATTGGGATAATAAAGATTGCTTCTTCTCGGTACATCAAAAAGTGCTGTAATCGGTCTTGAACTTGAGATATCCATGTCTCCGGCAGTTGTTCTTCGTACGCTGGTTCACTGCTCTCGTCATAGGATTCATTTTCCAATTCAGAGAAAGAAAATACAACGAGAAAAGCCGTCACCAACAAATGAATGACACCCGAGACAATCATGCCTTTTTTGATGCGCCGACTCCCTCCACGGACAATAAACGCCACAAGCAAACCCGTGACGGCGTAACTCATGAGCACATCATATTCCATCACTAGCGCAAAATGGACAAAGCCTTCAATAAATAAAAATAAAAGAATCCATAAATATGTACCCGGCCAAGTCGTATTTTTTCTTTTCGCCTGCTGGTATTTCAGCTCTAGCCCTACGCCAAACATGATTGTGAGCAGCGATAGCATTTTGCCATAAACGAACATAGAGACAAGACTTTCAAGAAAACTACCATTTTCATATTCATCCGCAATCTGATCTGTCGCAAAGGTATCCCCTGCGTATGCAAAAAACCAGACGTTTGTACCCAATGTACCTAATATCGCAAAACCTCGTAAAATATCTAATAATCGTATTCTTTCTTTCACTAGAACGCTCCTTCCTTTTTATACAGTTATCACATTTTGGTAATGACAGGAAGAGCGTTCCGTAGAAATTAAGGAATATTTAAACAAAAAAAGACACCAGTAAAATGTGTGATTTTACTGGTGTCTGATCAGTCTATAATGATGGACGGTACACGCTGCGGACAACGTTCGTTTGGGAACGGTCTGGTCCGACTGAGAAAATAGAAAGTGGAATACCTGTTAATTGTGAAATGCGCTCTAAGTAATGACGGGCATTTGCAGGCAGTTCACTTAAATTCTTCACACCTGTAATATCCTCTGTCCAACCTGGCATTTCTTCGTAGACAGGTTCACATTTCGCTAATTCATTTAGACTTGCTGGGAATTCTTCAGTGATTTCTCCGTTCAATTTATAAGCGACACAGATTTTCAATTTCTCAATCCCTGTTAGTACATCGATGGAGTTAAGAGATAAATCTGTAATTCCGCTCACACGGCGCGCATGACGGACAACAACACTGTCAAACCAGCCAACACGGCGCGGGCGGCCAGTTGTCGTACCGTATTCACGGCCAACTTCACGGATTTGATCGCCAATTTCATCATGGAGTTCTGTCGGGAATGGGCCATCACCTACACGAGTTGTGTAAGCTTTTGATACGCCGACCACATGTTGAATTTTCGTAGGACCTACACCAGAACCAATCGTCACGCCTCCAGCCACTGGGTTAGATGACGTCACGAACGGATATGTCCCTTGATCGATATCAAGCATAACGCCTTGTGCCCCTTCAAAAAGAACACGGCGGCCTTCATCTAGAGCATCGTTCAATACAACAGATGTGTCCACGACATATTTTTTCACTTGCTGACCATATTCATAATACTCATCTAAAATATCTTCAATTTTGAAGCCTTCTGTGTCGTACATTTTCTCTAAAAGACGATTTTTCTCTTCTAGATTACGGGCAAGCTTCTCTTCAAATACTTCACGATCTAATAAATCTGCGATACGGATTCCGACGCGGGCAGCTTTGTCCATATAAGCTGGTCCGATTCCTTTTTTCGTCGTACCGATCTTGTTAGCCCCTTTCCGCTCTTCTTCTACCTCGTCCAATTTTAAGTGATAAGGCAGAATGACATGGGCTCTATTGCTGATTCTGAGGTTATCTGTACTCACATTCCGTTCGTGAAGATACGCAAGCTCAGTGACCAACGCTTTAGGATCAACCACCATTCCATTACCGATGACACAAGTTTTCTCTTTGTAAAAAATACCGGACGGAATGAGGTGTAGCTTGTAAGTCACTCCATCAAATTTGATTGTGTGACCTGCATTGTTTCCCCCTTGATAACGGGCAATCACCTCTGCATTTTCTGAAAGGAAATCGGTAATTTTCCCTTTCCCTTCGTCACCCCACTGCGTACCTACTACGACTACTGAAGACATATCGTGCACCTCCGTTAACCTTTCAAAACGTTATCTCTTTCAAACACATTTATTTTATCAATGCACAATGAAAAAGTCAACGTGAAATCCGAACATTAATATATCGAAATCGAATTTTGTTCGTTTTACATGTGAGGAAAAGCGCTTTAATTGCTCATTCTACGCTTAAACAAGAAGATTTCGATCAAAATTACTGTTTTTCTCATTTCCGTTTGTTCAGTGATTTTCAATCAATTGAATCATCGAACTTGCCATAAAGTCGGGTGAGTATGGTCTGCCTTTTCTCAGCCACCACTCAGCTGTCCCAACATAAGCAGAAATGACAAATTGCTTCTGCATCTCGAGAGGAACGTGTTGTGGATCAGGTGTTGAACCTGTGACTTCTTCTAGCCCCAAAGTAAAGCTTTCTTCAAAAAAAGCACTGGCCGTCTGATGAATATTAAGCTCTCTTCCCCTTTTCAAGAGAATCTGATACTCCTCTTCATGTTCCTGCAAATGCTGATAAAAGCGGTAAATATACACATATGCTGCATGATCGCTCTTCCACTCACTTTCATGTACAGGAGCAAAAATAGCGGTTTTCATGACATCAAACATCTCATCCATGACCTGCTGTGCTAGGTCAAACTTATCCTCATAATGCTGATAAAAGGTGGTGCGATGGATTCCTGCCTTGTTCGTCAAATCTTGTACAGAAATCTTCCCCCATTCCTTCTCCTTTAATAACTGAAATAATGCTTTTCTTAATTGTTGCTTTGATTCAGTTGTGCGCTTATCCCCTCTGTAGCAGTCCGCCACAAGCCGCTCTCCCCTTCCCATTTTCTTCAACAGATTTCTCTTTTCTGTTGGTTGAATCCTTTCTCCTGATGAATTACCTTTAAATCTAACACAGTGAAAAAAAGGAATCATCTGACAACCCATAAGGAGTGATGATCATGGAAACAACAACACCTAGTGCCGTTCAGAAAGCGTTATTAAGAGGGAAAAATAAGCAGGACCCGTATCACCCATTTGATTGGTACGCCAAAATGCGTCAAGAATCCCCTGTTCATTTTGATGAACACAGCCAAACATGGAGTGTCTTCACCTATGAAGAAGCAAAGCGCGTCACCATCGATAAAGATACCTTTTCTAGTCAACCTCCTCAAGACCACCGGAAACATTCACTGATGAAAACAATGGTCATGATGGACCCGCCAAAACATACACGAATCCGTTCCATTGTGAGCAAAGCCTTTACACCCCGGGTGATGAAATTGTGGGAACCACGCATTCAAGAGTTAATGGATGATCTCATTGCACAAATAGAAGGTAAGGAAGAGATTGATCTTGTTCAAGACATCTCCTATCCGCTTCCTGTGATAGTCATTGCAGAGCTTTTAGGTGTGCCAACAGAACATAAACAATCCTTTAAAGAATGGTCCGATATTCTCGTCAGCATGCCTAAAAGTGAACATGAAAAAGATGTCGTTGAATGGCAAAAAACACGGGATCAAAGCGAAGCGGACATGATGGCGTTTTTTGCTGACATCATTGAAGAGAAGCGGCAGAACCTTAGTGAGGATTTGATTTCGCTTTTAATCCAAGCGGAGGAAGATGGAGATAAGCTGTCCGCAGACGAATTAATTCCTTTCTGCAATCTTCTCCTGTTAGCAGGCAACGAAACGACCACCAACCTGATCTCCAATATGATCTTTAGTTTGTTAGAAAATCCGGGGTCGTATGAAGCGCTCGCTCAATCACCTGACCTCATTCCTCGAGCTGTGGAGGAGGCTGTCCGTTTTCGTGCCCCTGCGCCTACCATCGTCCGGTATGTCACAGAAGACACCGAACTTGGAGGAAAAGTCTTGAAAAAGGGAGACAGTGTGATTGTCTTTCTTGCTTCTGCGAACCGGGATGAGCGTCAATTTCCAAACGCACATGAGTACGATATACACCGGCACCCTAATCCCCATATTGGCTTTGGCCACGGCATTCATTTCTGCCTAGGCGCACCACTTGCTCGCCTAGAAGCATGCACTGCCATCAAAGCCATACAGTCACGATATGGATCACTAGAGCTTCTCTCTTACGTCCCAATGACAAGCAGCGGTATGTATGGGCTAAAAGAGCTAAAACTCCGTGTCACGCCTCGATCATAACAAAAAGGACTCCCACGAGATGGGAGTCTTTCTTAATCAGGTGTAATTCCTTCTGTATTCATGAGCACCACTCGATATCCATCTGGATCTTCAATCGTCACGCCTCCTCGATCCCAGTACGGGTTCGTAGAGGTGACATGCCGTCCGCCAAATGCGATCAGTCTCTTTTTCATCTGCTGAAATTCTTCTTCATCCGGAATATAGAATACAAGCAGCTGCTCTGGGTGGGGAACAGGCAAGCTTTCGTCTTCTTCATGTTTGGTGATTTCCAGATGAACATGCTGGTGAGGAAGCCCAAGCATGACCCCATCATACCCTTCATGCTGATCAAATGAGCCAATTCGTTTCAGCCCTAAACCTTCTTCATAAAAAGAAACAACCTCTTTCATGTTGACGGTCGGACGTGCGATGCGTAATTGAGCGGCTTCGAATTGTTGAAACTTCATCAGTCATCACTCCTTTTCTCTCCCTTTAGTATACGCTCTCTTTTTCTCCCACTCCTCCTCATTTCGAATGTTTTTCAGTCATTCTTTCGATGTAGATGGATCAAAAAAAGCCCAGCTTCTTGAGCTGGGCTTTAAGCACCGGGCGGAACACCCGCATCGTCAAATCTTCTTTCTAAGTTGACGAATTTGTTATATTCTTTCACGAAAGCCAGTGATACCGTTCCAACTGGACCGTTACGCTGTTTCGCAATAATAATTTCAATAATGTTCTTATTCTCTGATTCTTTGTCATAGTAATCATCACGATAAAGGAACGCCACAATATCGGCATCCTGCTCAATACTTCCTGATTCACGAATATCAGACATCATCGGACGTTTGTCCTGACGCTGCTCTACCCCACGAGAAAGCTGTGATAAGGCAATGACCGGCACTTCAAGTTCTCTTGCTAGTGACTTTAAAGCCCTAGAAATTTCAGATACCTCTTGCTGACGGTTATCGCTTGATCGTCCACTCCCTTGGATGAGCTGTAAGTAGTCAATCAGGATCATGCCAAGCCCGTTTTCTTGCTTCAAACGGCGGCATTTCGAGCGAATCTCACTGACTCTAATACCAGGTGTATCATCAATGAAAATCCCACTGTTTGATAGCGAACCCATCGCCATTGTCAGCTTACCCCAGTCCTCTTCTGTGAGATTACCGGTTCTTAGGTTTTGCGCATTGATATTTCCCTCGGCACAAAGCATACGCATGACCAGCTGCTCAGCGCCCATCTCTAAACTAAAGATGGCGACACTTTCATCTGTCTTGGTCGCAACGTTTTGTGCAATATTTAACGCGAAGGCTGTTTTCCCTACGGACGGACGAGCCGCTACAATAATCAAGTCATTTCGCTGGAAGCCAGCTGTCATCCGGTCAAGCTCTGAGAAACCCGTTGGAATCCCAGTGATATCACCTTTTCGATTATGAAGCTGTTCAATATTATCATATGTCTGAACAAGAACGTCTTTAATGTTTTGGAAAGCTCCTGAGTTTTTACGCTGAGCCACTTCCATAATGGTTTTTTCAGCATCACTCAATAGATCTTCTACTTCATCCTCACGCGTATATCCATCCTGTGCAATGGTTGTCGCTGTACGGATCAGACGTCTTAAAATAGATTTTTCTTCCACGATTTTTGCATAATATTCAATGTTTGCGGCAGTTGGGACAGAGTTCGCAATATCGGTTAAATACGAAATCCCGCCTACCTCTTCTAGTAAGTCTGTATTGGCAAGTTCTGATGTCACCGTGACAAGGTCAACCGGTTCCCCTCTATCACCAAGTACAAGCATCGCATTGTAAATCTTTTGATGCGACATTCTATAGAAATCCTCTGGAATTAATACTTCAGAAGCGAGCGTTAGCGCAGATGGTTCTAAAAAAACAGCACCTAATACGGCCTGCTCGGCTTCTATATTTTGCGGCGGCAGCCGGTCATCGAGAAGTTCCGTCATGCCAAGCACCGTCCTTTCATAAAAAAATACGCTACTCATCATTTTAACATTTTCATCAATAAAAAAGTGAAAAACATCAACTATAGTCAAAATTACCATGTGGATGTTTCGTTGAACAGCGAAACACACCCTTCAAATAGAAAAGACTCTGTAACATAAATTGTTATAGAGTCCTTTGTCTCGCTAATGGAATTTGTAGCTGTTGTTCACACATGTGATCGATACTCCAACATGGCATAAACACGCACATGATCAAATATTGAAAATATCAGGTGCGTTTTTTAATCTATCGTTTTCTTAACTCCGTAATTCACCTTTTGTCCAATGTCATATAAAGACCCGTTTTCATACCCAATAGATAACACCAAATCGGGAATAGAATCATATCCGTTTTTGGCTAAGTCAAAGAGTTGTGCACCATAATGTGATGCAGCAATACGGGCATTTTCTGCTGTGTATGGGTTTTTCAGAAGTTCTTCTTTGTAGATATCAAAAATATTCGCTCCGGTATCCGTTACAAATTGACCGTTTACAATACTTAAATCTTTTAAGTTGTAACCTGTTACCGTTTTGATTTGATTGACAAGGTGGAACTTTGCAAGTGAATCCGGCGTGAATTGAGTCGAATCATCATTTCTACTTTTCATAATATGAAAAAATAGTTCTCTTGTATTGTTGCTTGTATTCAGTATATCTTCTATTTGTTTGGCTAGGGTTTCGTCTGTTGATCCACTCACCACTAATTTGAAATGATTTGGGTCAATGGTAAAAGTTAAATTGGCGTTTTTAGGAATGTTCAAACCATTGGTAGAAAACAAAGCTTGCAGTTGTTCATTCACCTTTTGACGATTCAATAGTTTCTTTTCGACACTTTCTTGGGTAGGGTCGTACCGATTTTCATTACGGAAGGCGGCATCATTAAAATTATAATACCCTCCTCTCCCATGGTTAGCCCATCCAATTTCCATAGAGTAAGCAGCATCTCTTTCTGGTTTGGTTAGGTCACTTCTGAAATAAGGAGAGTATGGATTTCGATACTTATCAAATATATGACCATGAGGATCTTTGAATCGTTTGTTTTGTTCATTTATTTTTTCGTATTTTTCATCTAATATTTTCATCCGTCTATCAGATTCGGTCATCACTTCATTTGTACTTTTAATAGCTGATTGACCTTTAGAATCTATTTGGTTCAAATTGTTCGAAGAACTGGCTGTATATGACGTATTAATATTCATTTTGATTCTCCTTTTTTAAGAAAATAGTGATTATTAAATATATCGGCAATTCAGTTAAAATTTGTTAGTTTAATGTCGATATAGTAATTATTACAAGGAGGGTTAATATATGACAAATACTATCTTTAAACGTTTATTATTACCAGCATTATTATTGGCGCTTGTTACTAGTTTTTTTGCACCTAAGTCAGCGGAAGCAGTAATTACGGGGAATAACAGTCCTAACACTGCAAGTTCAATGGGATATTGGAAAAATAGTCGTTCAGACACGACAATCTTACCTGAAGGTGAAAATGAAGCGTATTATCAATTTACGATCAATAAAGGTGAAAGAGTTTATGTCAGAAGTTCGTATAATAAGCAATATACTGGGATGAAAATCGAGGTTTATAACTCAAAATATTCTGATGCGAAAACAGAAGTAATTAATCCTGATTCAGTAACGCCCTTTATTTTTGCAAATACTGGTGACGTGACTTCAACTTCAGAAACTTATTTTGTGAAAGTAACCCGTGGTACATATAGCGGAAACATGTATTTTACTGTTTCCATTCAAGATCGTATTAAATCTGGAAATGGGACATTCAATTTTACAGGCACTGCTACAAACTTGGGGAATTCTTCTTTAAATTTTTTAGGGGTTGATTCTTCTGTCATTACAATGGATTTAACGAACAATTCTTCTATTCCTAAAAGTGCAATTGTCAAATCGATTACGACAACTAGCACTCAAACACCCAACCAAGGGAATGTCACACACAAACTGATGTCTAGCGATAGTAACATTTGGTATCAATCACTTTTCTCCTCTGCAACAAGTGGTTCTTATCGTATATCTCTGGATGATCAATTAAGAGTCGCTCAAAAATGGAGCTTTAAGTACAACGCAAAAGCTACCGCGAGATCTACTATGAGCAATGTCAAAGCCGATATCCGTTACGAATATGATGTCACAGATGGATTTTAATTGAATCGTGTTTACAGATATGTACACCAATATGATCAAAAAGTAAGGGCACATCCCTTACTTTTTTTATTGCCTCATTTTTGATGTTATATGTTATTTCGCCACTTTTAAAACAGCCCCTCCTCTTTCAACACGCTCTCTAGCAGAACCCCGACTGACCATTTCATTTTGTTATGAATGAAAATGTTAAAAAGAAGAGTAGTGTATTTTTGTATGAAAGGACGGTGCTTGGTATGGCGGAACTTCTCGATGACCGGCTGCCGACGCAAAATATAGAAGCAGAGCAGGCCGCACCAATGAATTGGGCGAAATTAACATTTACATAACTTTATGAACATTTGACTTTATAATTAATAACTATTATTATTTGGTTTGCTCACATGATAATTGAGAATCATTTTCACTTGAAATTTTCAAGTAATACTCTCATCCAACCAATATTCACAAGCCTGCTTTTATCACCATATGAGGATCATTTTGAGGAAGGGAATTTTTATATATGTTGAAGCGCCCTGAAGAAATGGGTACTGAGAATTCACTTTTCGGGGAAAGCCGTCCTTTTTTTATACCTGGGACGGAGCAACTGGATATCACAGCACACCCATACAGACTTTTTATATTTAAACCGAATACCACTCCTCCCGCCGCTGGTTTTCCAGTCATGTACATGCTTGATGGGAATTCACTTTTTGGCACAATGGTCGAAGCCATTCGTTTACAGTCAAGAAGACCTGAGAAAACAGGAATCGTACCTGCCATCATTGTGGGAATTGGCTATCAGACAGAAGAACCCTATCATCCGCTTAGGCATTATGATCTCACTCTTACCGCCCCTGATGCTTCCATTGGGAGGAAAAGAAAGGACTTCTCCATCCATACATATGGCGGCGCTTCTACTTTCTTTTCATTTTTAGAAAAGACGGTAAAGCCTTATATCGAAAAACGCTTTCCGATCAACCAAAGTCGTCAAACACTGTTTGGGCATTCTCTTGGTGGTCTTTTTGTATTACACACACTATTTGAGCACCCTGATGCTTATCAGACATATATTGCAGGGAGCCCTTCTATCCACTGGAACAAAAAATTATTTCTAGAAAAAGAACACCAATTCACCAACTATGTACGTCAGGTGCCTATGGATGTCAGGCTGCTTGTAGGTGTAGGTGAATTAGAAAAACATCATCCATGTCAAATGAATGATCATGCCAATTCACTAGCAAATCGTATGTTGCCTTTATCGTCTTACGGCTTGCATACTGCCTATCACGAGTTCCCTGAAGAAGGACATACGTCCGTTTTGCCGGTGCTGATGAATTATGCTTTTCGTTTTGCACTCTATCATGATGATCCTTTAACAACCACAGACATGAAAAAAAGCTAGTGAACACACGAAACATAGTGATCTATCTCAAAAGATTGCCCTTATCACAGGCGCAGGACGGACAACAAATGCAAGTATTTCTCTACACCCTATGCACCCTGATCTCCATCAGGGTGCTTTTTTGACAGAATAAACACACCATTTTCCAGCTCTTTCTGATACAATTCAATTGAGAATATTTATCAATTAATAAGAGATCAGGTGGTTTTATGGGAAACAATCATCAATTATGTACAAAGGTAAATGCTGAACAATGCATTTATCGATTAACATATACTGAAAAAATAAATAATGCAGATCTTCCACATACGGAGCAGCAGTTTTCAGATACTTTCTGCCTCCTCTTTAACATAAGCGGCAGCGGTTTACTTACATTGAATGATCAAAGATGGCGATTGAAAAATCTGACACTCTATACGATGATGCCTGGGGAAACATTTATGTTGAAAACAGAGCCACATCAAAAACACGAACTCTATCTGTTTCGCTTTCAGATGTACACGCCACAAGGTCAAAACATAGAAGAAGTATCAACTGAACATGCCCGTTCTTTACTGAATGTATGGCAATTTATCGATATTAGCTCGATTGAACACATTCATTCTTTACTGTCCGACATGACAGCAGAATGGCAAAAACCTGAATCCATTAGCTTTTTTAGAAGCCAAACCCTTTTTCAACAGCTCATCCTGCAGCTTTTCACACTGCATAAAGAAGACATTTGTGACACAACACACGCCCTTTTCAAAACAAAACAATATATCGATCAACATTCCGAAGAACCTCTCAGCCTTACAAGTCTATCTCATATGGCTGGTATCAGCGCCAATCATTACAGCGAGCTATTTAAAAAGCATTTTGATGTGAGTGTCACTGATTATATCACCAAGAAAAGACTGGCTAGAGCCAAACAGTTCATGGCGAAAGGTCATGCAAAACTCAAAGACATTGCACAGGACATCGGCTATCAAGACCCCTATTACTTTAGCCGTATCTTTAAGAAAAAAACGGGTATCACTCCTTCTGCTTATATGAAAAGCCGTCAACGGAAAATGGCTGCCTATGGTCATTCCATACTCGGACAGCTCACACCTATTCATATCATCCCATATGCTGCCCCTCTTCACCCTAAATGGACAGCACATGATTTTGAGCATTATGCAGAAGAAATTCCGATTCATCTGAGTGCACATCGTATCAACGAACACGCTGAAGCCAATTTACAGCAATTGAAGGAAGCACAACCTGAGCTGATCATTGCCAATGATCATGTGACAGAGGAAGAAAAACAAGTGTTGAAAACCATCTGTCCTGTTCACTTTGTTCCATTCACACAATTGGATTGGCGCGCTCAATTCAGACAAACAGCTCTGTTCTTAAACGAAACGAGGGAAGCAGAAGAATGGCTCCTTCATTACGAAGAACTCGTCATTCAAGCGAAAAAGGCATGCCTTTTTGATCATCCACCAAGAACCGTCCTGCCTCTTCGTATCTTTCAAGATCAGCTCTACTTATCTGTCAATCGCACCATGTCAGAAGTAATTTTTCATGACATTGGCCTTCTGCCAGCTTTTCAGAATGATGGCCAGCTCATCGAAAAAAAAATCAGCATTCACTCTATACAGCAGTTAGACCCAGATGCCATCTTCCTTTTGTTGCATAAAGAACCAAAAACCATTGCTTTTTATCAAAAATTAAAGCAACAGGAGGCTTGGCAAAATCTCAAGGCTGTGACGCAACAAGCCGTCTATCCACTCGCTTCTGACCCTTGGCGTGAATACACAGCAGCCAGTCATCAACGAGTCATTCAGGACCTTTTATCTTTTTTTCCGTAAAAAGTCCATCACTAGACAGATGATTGTCTATGGATAAAAGGACGAATGACTACTACAATCTTTAATTGAGAACAATTATCAGTTAAAGGAGAAAACAAATGAAAAAATGGTTCGCATTGCTTATCCTTTGTATCATGACGATCATCGCAGCAGCCTGTGGTGCTGCAGAAAATAAACCGGCTTCCAACACAACCAAAAGCAAGTCAGCTGAAGCAGCAGAAACAAATATCAAATACTTAGATCAAACGTACAAACTGAAAACACCAGTGAAACGAATCGTTATTGCTGGAAGCCTAGAATCGATGGAAGATGCAAAACTACTTGGTATCGACCCTATTGGTGCTTCTACTGTCGGCGGCACTTTCCCTGAATTATTTAAAGACATTACAGCAAAAACAGAAGGCATTGGGGAAAAAACTGAACCAAACCTAGAAAAAATCTTAAAACTAAAACCAGACGTGATACTCGGATCAACCAAGTTCCCGCCTGCAACAATTAAAAAACTAGATAAAGTCCAAACGACGATCCCAGTATCACATGTCTCTTCCGACTGGGAAAGCAACCTTTTATTACTCGGTGAACTGACTGGAAAAAGTGAAGAAGCGAAAAGCATCATCTCTGATTATCAGAAAGATCTCAAACAAGCGAAAGAAACCCTGAAAGACAAAAGCAACAACAAAACAGCTGTCATTTTACGCATTAGACAGGGCGACCTGTACGTGTACCCTGAAGACGTATACTTCAACTCTACTTTATATGGGGACTTAGGATTTACAACACCAAGTGATATCAAAAAAGCCAAAGCACAAGCAATGATTTCATTGGAACGCCTAGGTGAACTCAATCCTGATTATATCTTTGTTCAGTTCTCCCAAGAGGAAAACTCATCGAATCCAAATGCATTGAAGGACTTAGAGGGAAATAAAATTTGGAACAGCCTAAAAGCTGTGAAAAATGGACACATCAATGAAAATGTCGTTGATCCTATGCTTCAGGGAGGAACAGCACTAAGCAAAACCACCTTCCTTGATCAGGCTGTCAAATGGCTAGATCAAACCAACTAAAAAGATGCGCATCTTGACAAAGGGCTAAACATTTTAGTCCTTTGTTCTTCTTTTCAGCGGAGCTTGAAAACTTGAAGGAGAGAATACACATGAACGGAACGTTTCTATATGACGAATTGAACGGGCGGCAGCTTGATATTTACCTTCCACCGGACACCTCTATTGATGTTCCAGCTGTCTTTGTACAAGATGGCTCTTCTTTGTTTAGAACCCACCTGCTAGAGATCGAAAGCATGATTGAAGCCAAAACCATCTCGCCAATCATCATCGTCGGTATACACCCCTTCAATCGACTTGACGAATATACACCATGGAAAGCATCATCACTGCATTCTGGATTCCCTGACTTTAAAGGTGAGGCACAGACATATGTGTCATTTTTAGAAAATGACTTGCTTCCATATATCAAAAGAGAATACCCAGTCAAACAGACCGGTCATGAACATAGCCACGTAGGTGCTTCATTAGGTGGGCTCTTTGCTATTTATACCTTATTCATGTACCCTGACCTTTTTAAAAACATCGCGTCCCTCTCCGGGTCATTTTGGTATCCAGATTTTCTATCGTTTGCTAAACAACAAAGCATTCAGTCTGTGGACCACCTTGTCTATTTGTCTGTAGGCAGTGAAGAAGGGAAAGGCAAAACATCTGCCCAACAGCACATGCCTTTATTCAACAAACAACTCCATGATCTTTTATTACAGAAAGGGATGCAGGAACGAAAGCTTCACTTTCACATTGAACAAGGAGAGGGCCACCATCTGAAACAATTTCAAAAAAATTTCTTATCGGCCATCAAGTGGTTTTATAAAAGAAAACCCAAATTTTTTATCAGCAAGTCACAAAGTCGATATGGTATATTGGAACGTATAGATTGAAAGAGGAGGGATTTGCGCATGAGACCTTTACAAATCTCAGCCGATACCGCACAAAAGCTTGCTGCATCACTCAATGTACCGTTAGAGCAAATCATGCATATGCCGCAGCACATCTTATTAGCTAAATTAGCGGAGCTTGAACAGAAGAAAGATCGTTCTTAAAGAAATAAAGGAGTTTACATTCATGGAACAACAACTAGAAAAATCAACATTTCATCCTCGCAGTACAGGGCAAACCATTTTGCTGATTGCTGGGATTTTACTCATTGCCTTTAACCTGAGGCCAGCCATTACGTCTGTTGGTCCTGTGATCGGTGCCATTCGTTCTGATTTACAGCTTTCAAATGGACTGGCTGGTTTCCTCACGACATTACCACTGCTCTCATTCGCATTGCTATCTCCCATTGCACCTAAAATCGGAAAACGTCTTGGGAATGAACGAACACTTTGGCTTGGGCTTGCTGTCCTGCTCTTTGGGATTGTCATTCGTTCATTGGGCAGCATCACCTTTTTAATGATGGGAACGGCGCTAGTCGGCGTCGGGATTGCGATTTGTAATGTGCTTTTACCTGGACTTGTGAAACATAAATTCCCTGCACATGCTGGATTAATGACAAGCGTGTATACGACATCGATGTCCGTTTTTGCTGCACTTGCATCTGGTGTCAGCGTTCCGCTCAGTCATGCGATGCCTGGGGGCTGGAATACATCATTCCTTGTCTGGGCTGGACTTGCCCTTCTTGCGATGATGGTGTGGGCGCCGCAGCTTCTTCATCAGAACACAGCGGCTGTCAAAAGCATTTCACTCAAAGAACAGCCAATATGGCGTTCACGTGTCGCATGGCAGGTGACCTTTTTTATGGGCTTGCAATCATTCCTTTTCTACAGCAGTATCGCATGGTTTCCTGATATTTTGACATCACATGGCATGAACCTAGCGACAGCGGGATGGATGCTCTCTATTATGCAGTTCACTGGTCTGCCATCCACCTTCTTAACGCCCGTTTTTGCAGAAAAATTAAAAACGCAAAGACCGCTTGTCGTCGGCCTTGTCCTTGTGTATTTACTCGGCATGATTGGACTCCTTCTCGGAGGGTCGACGCCTATTCTTGTCATCTCTGTGCTATTCATCGGCGTCGGACAAGGGGCCAGTATCAGTCTTGCCCTCACATTTATTGGATTAAGAACAACCAATATGGAACAAGCAGCTGCCCTCTCTGGAATGGCGCAGTCACTCGGTTATTTATTAGCCGCTGTTGGTCCATTCATGATCGGTATCCTTTTTGATGTGACACATACATGGACGCCAGCCATTATCATCTTTATCATCGTCCTATTTTTCATGTTTATATCCGGTATGCGTGCTGGACGAAGCATCTATATTTCAGATCCATCATAAACAAAGGGATAAAATGAACTTTATTTTACCCCTTTGTCTTCTTTTTAGCGTGATAGAAAACCTTTGCAGTCTAGGAAGGACGAGTATCGGCGCGGAGCGAATTTGACATTCGTGAGCACCGAAACGCAGGACTGACACCGAATGCGATGGTTTGTCTACACGCTAAGAACCCGTCTCACGAGGAGACGGGTTCTTTTCTGTTTATGCTTGTTCTGTGACGTGCACCTTTAATGTTGCTTGTACTTCTGGGTGAAGCTTCACCGGTACATTTGTGTATCCTAGCGCACGGATGGCATCATTCAACTCGATTTTACGCTTATCGAGTTTGATTTGATGTTCTTTTTGCAATTTATCAGCGATCTGTTTGCTTGTGATCGATCCAAATAGACGACCGCCTTCACCTGATTTAGCAGTGAGTTCCACTGTCAGCGCCTCAAGTGTTTCTTTTAATTGTTTCGCTTGCTCAAGCTCTTGGATGGCATTCTTTTTCTCTTTGTTTTTCTGCCCTTCCAATGCACTTAGGTTCGTTGGAGTTGCTTCAACAGCTAACCCTTGTTTGATGAGAAAGTTGTGAGCGTATCCGTCAGCTACATTTTTGACTTCGCCTTTTTTCCCTTTGCCTTTTACGTCTTTTAGAAAGATGACTTTCATCTTTGAACCCCTCCTTCGAAATATTCGTCTATGGCAGCTTTTAACTTCTCTACCGCTTCTTCAATGGTTATACCATAAATCTGGGTCGCAGCGTTAGTTAAATGACCGCCACCATCTAATGCTTCCATAATAATTTGAACGTTGATATCCCCTAACGATCTTGCACTAATACAAACCGTATCGTCATCTCGCCTTGCGACAGCAAATGATGCTTCAACCTCACTCATCGACAAGAGAGAATCAGCCGTTTGTGCGATCGTAATTTGATCATAATACTCAGACCTGTCAGACGGCAAGGAAGCAATCGCTACCTGATTTTGATACAGCTCTGTATGCTGAATGAGCTTTGCCCGTTTGATGTAATGATCGACTGTCTCTTTCAAAAACTTTTGCACAAGGACAGGATCTGCCCCTTTTGCACGAAGGTAGGATGCTGCATCGAACGTTCTTGACCCCGTTCTGAGGGAGAAACTCTTCGTATCCACGATGATCCCAGCAAGAAGTGCTGTGGCTTCAATCATGTTAATCCGCAATTTCTTCGGCTGATACTCTAACAGCTCTGTCACAAGTTCTGCTGTAGATGAAGCATACGGCTCCATATAGACAAGTAAAGGATCACGGATAAATTCCTCACCACGTCTATGGTGGTCAATGACAACGACGTTTTCGATCTTATTTAGCAGTCGTTCTTCCATCACAAGGGACGGTTTATGTGTATCTACGACCACAAGCAATGTGTCATCCTTTGCAAGCTCCATCGCTTCCTCAGGCGTGATAAAACGGGACCAAAGTTCTTCATAATTCTTAATTTCACTAATTAAGCGTTGAACGCTGTCCCCAATCTGGTTGGCATCAATGACGATGTAACCTTCTTTTCCATTCGCCTGAGCAACCTTTAAAATCCCGATCGAGGCACCGATAGAATCCATGTCGGGGAACTTATGCCCCATGATCATGACATTACCGCTTTCAGATACAATTTCTTTTAAAGCATGTGAAATCACCCGTGCGCGTACTCGTGTCCGTTTTTCCATTGGATTGGTTTTCCCACCGTAGAATTTCACTTTCCCATTCGGCTGTTTAATCGCTACCTGATCCCCGCCTCGTCCGAGGGCAAGGTCAAGACTCGACTGCGCAAGTGCGCCAAGTTCTTTTAAAGAAGGAACAGACGCACCGATTCCAATACTAAGGGTAAGTGTGGCGCTATGTGCCCCTGTTTTCTCACGAACCTCGTCTAAAATGGAAAACTTCGACGCTTCAAGCTCTGCTAAGATGCTCTCGTTTAATACCGCCATAAATCGTTCAGATGAAATTCTTTTTAGGAAAATGCCATATTCTTGCGCCCAATTGTTTAACAGCGATGTGACTTCACTATTTATCGCGCTGCGCACCTGATCATCGAGACCTTGTGTGACATCATCATAATTGTCTAAAAAGATATAAGATAACACCGTTCGTTCATTTTCATACTGTCTTTCAATCTGCACTTGTTCCGTGACATCAAAGAAATATAAAAGGCGCTCTGACCGTTTAATAATGACTTTGAATTTCCGGTCATTCAGCGTCACATTTTCTGTCTCAACCTCTTGTTTAATAAGAGGCACAATGGATTCAAATGTATCATACAAGGATCTGCCGACAAGTGTGCTTTCATGGAAGCACGAAGCGAGAAATGGATTGGTCCATTCGATATAATACTGGTCATTAAACAGCATAATACCAATTGGCATCTCCATTAATGCTTCTTCTCCAACCTTTTTGACTCGATAGGATAATGTTGAAATATATGAATCAATCTCTTTTTGCACCTGCGTATCTGCCCACTTTAAAAAGTAGAGCACACCCGCAAGGACTAAAAGACCAACCGCTCCTATGATCCAATTAAAATAAAGGTTGAGGAGGACTGTGATCACCGCAAGGACAATTAACGCGAAGATCGGATACTTGATGACAGGTTTTCGATAGAAGCTTGGCACTGATATCAACTCCTCAACATTCAGAGTGAATTATTTGTTTTTACTTTTTCTCTTAAATCAAAGCCTATGTCAGCAATCCCTATAATACGCACAATCACACCGATTGGCGGAAAGAGAATCGTCAATACGACGGCAAAAATGGGTACCACTTTTGAGATGTTTTTTTCGTGGCAATAATAGAAGATAAAAGAAAAGCCCTGAATAAGCACCAGTATAAATAAAATTTGAAAAGCACTCGTTTGCACGAGCGATAAAAAGCTGCCTTTCTCCGGCTGAATCAGCATCAAAAGCAGTGTGAGTAAATAATACCATACCATGCTTTTTGGCAGTCGCATATCCTTAAATTTCTTAAGAGCTGGCATGTCTGGAACAAACCGTTTGATCAACGGCCGCACAAACCAATGATTGACGAAAGACATCAGCGTGACAAAAATCAAAAGCGCTACAGGTAAAGAATTTAATGCCGTATCCTGCATCTCTCTAAACTGCTTGAGTTGTTTTGCTATGTCCTGATCAGAAGCGCCAGATTGTTTTAAGGTACTCTCTACCATCGGCATGATTTGGTCAATTGATTCCTTTGCGACACCCAGTATATCTACTTGAAACAGCTGGACACTGACAACAAAGTAAATGAGAAAACTGAATAAGTAGATCAGCGCACCCGTAATGATAGCCTGACCTGGCTGCCTCCTGCTGTAGAAAACACCCATACCTATTCCAACAGCAATCAGCATTGGCGCACTTAACAGCCCATTAATAGACCCAATTAAAAAGCTGATCACTATGCCAATAGCGCCAGCCGCAATTCCTTTTTTCAAGCCATGCCTGATTGTATAGAGAATGATCGGAATCGGAGCAGCCATGAAGAAAATAATGGATAAAAGTGGCACATACAAATAAAACAGCGTCATTACCGCAAAAATACTGATCATGATAGCGCCTTCTACTAACGCTTTTGTTTGTTTCACACCTTCACCTCAATCCAATCATTTTTCTATATCTTGCTCAATGTGTACTTCTATGTATACGTACGATGTACGCTCCGTCATATCTTGACCCAACCTTTATTTTACCATAGCCGCAAATCGCAAGTAAAATGCAGGCTATCCCAAGAGCGTTTCACGTGGAACAACTTAGATCGTCTTGTACATGCAACTTTTCAGACAGCATGTTACAATTTTTTAGATTATTCTTAGCTATAAACCCTGAATTCAAGGTCAAAAGCTGTTAGAATAGAAACATCATCAATAAAAGTAAGAAGGAGAATTCACATGGGAAAAACACTCGTATTCGGACACAAAAACCCTGACACAGACACGATTTGCTCTGCTATCGCTTACGCTGATCTGAAAAACAAAATTGGCGTTCAAGCAGAAGCTGTCAGACTTGGAGAAATCAATGGAGAAACACAATACGCATTAGATTTCTTTAAACAAGAAGCACCTCGTTTCATTGAAACGGCTGCAAACGAAACAAAACAAGTCATTCTTGTCGATCATAACGAATTCCAACAAAGTGTAAGCGATATTGATCAAGTACAAGTGACAGAGGTCATTGACCATCACCGTATTGCCAACTTTGAAACAAGTGAACCTCTTTACTATCGTGCTGAGCCAGTTGGCTGCACAGCAACGATCTTAAACAAAATGTACAAAGAGCACCAAGTCACAATTGAAAAAGAAATCGCTGGTTTGCTTTTGTCTGCGATCATTTCTGATTCCTTGCTATTCAAATCCCCAACATGCACACAGCAGGATGTTGATGCTGCGCATGAGCTGGCAAAAATCGCAGGAGTAGACCCTGACGTATATGGTTTAGATATGCTGAAAGCAGGAGCTGACCTAAGCCAAAAAACAGTTCAAGAATTAATCACACTGGATGCAAAAGAATTTGCACTAGGTAACAGCAAAGTCGAAATTGCACAAGTTAATACAGTTGATATTGCTGAAGTAACAGCAAGACAAGCTGACATCGAAGCAAAAATCAATGAAGTTATCGCAGCGAAAGGTCTTGATCTATTTGTTTTAGTGATCACAGACATTCTAGAAAATGATTCTCTTGCGCTTGCCCTTGGTGCTGAAGCAGCAAAAGTAGAAAAAGCATTTAATGTCACACTTGAAAACAACACTGCTTTACTCAAAGGTGTTGTATCAAGAAAGAAACAAGTCGTGCCTGCACTAACAGACGCACTTTCTTCATAAACATAAAAAGACTGCTGACATCTTCAGCAGTCTTTTTTCTTCTTTTAATGAATGTACATATCGCTGACAAGAACATCCTTTAGCACGCTTGTTGGAATCGTGAATTCAACTACACCCATGTAACCAGGCGCCACATCATATTCGTTGAAGGAAATCACCAGTTTGCCTTTTGAATTGATATAGAAACTTTGATCTGGCTGAATCTTCTTAAACGGATCAACCGTATCTTGCTTCGTCATCCAGTAAATCTTATTTGAATCCTCTTTCATCTGTTTCTTCATTTGTTCTTTAATATTTTCACTAATCACATCAATATAACGGTCATCTTTAAACAGACTTGGTAATGTAATGAGTACATGGTTTTTCTTATCCACCGTATCATATGTCATTTCCTCTGCCGCAGAAGCCTGAGTTGTCACCTTGTATCGACCTAGTGAAAGAATTTGATCATTATTTGTTCTTACTTCATATCCGCTCTCTACACTCAAATGACCATTTTTATAACCCTTTGTTTCCTTTTCAAAATCTTGATACAGCTTTTTGTTTTCAGCTAAATATTTTTGATTCAGGCTGTCTTGTAATTTTCCGTCCCCAAGCCCTGAAACGTGTGGTGTTTTGAGATCAATATTTGTTCCCTGATCGCTCTTTTTAAATTCTGTGAACGTCACGACTTTCACAAGCTCTCCAATGACGGGTACTTCTGAAATCGCTCTTGCTGCCTGCGGACTGACATTTACAGTGGTGACAAATAAAGCAGCCGCAGCAACCAGTCCGATCGTCCATTTCTGAAAATGAGGTTTCTTGTTTTTTCGTTTTAATGTCCGTTCAACCATAGCATCGTATTCCGGGGGAATAGGGATTTCTAAATATTCCTCTTTTAACTGTTCCAAATGCTTATCCATTTATATTTCCTCCTGCGATAATTCTACTTTTAAAAGCCGCAACGCCTTATATAATCTTGTTTTAATGGTGTTTTCATTTTCTCCAAGAATATGAGCAATGTCCTCTAGCTTTAAATCCTCAAAGAATCTTAATATAATGATGACCCGATACATCTCCGGCAAATCTTCTATCGCCCGTCTGACATCTTGATCCTCATAGACATCCGATTCACCCTGTGATAAAAATTCCAGCGTGTCATCGTCTGTCACTTGCACACGCTTCTTCTTTCGTAAAAAGTCGAGGGCAGCGTTTACGACGATTTTATAAAACCAGCTATGCATCTTAGTCGCATCCTCTAATCGGTGAACAGATTTGAGTGCTTTATGAATCGCCTCTTGAACGACATCCATCGCATCTTCTGGGTTTTTGACATAGCTATAGGACAATCGATAAAAACTGTGTTTATGCTCCATTACGTAATCCGCAAATTGATCATCAATCTTTCGTTTCTTCATTTTACAAAGAGCTCCTTTATCTTAAATGCGCATCTGTTATTTCTTACATTGGATAGACGCGCATCTGTTAAAAATAGTTTGCGCTCCATTATTTTTTTAACATGTCATCCCATTTACGTTTCTATACAAAAAGAGCGAACCTGACGGGTTCACTCTTTTAAAGCCGTTATTTTTTGATAAACAAATGGTTTGAGTGGTGATAGCGGATGAATGATGGACACTCCTGTTTCCTGCTCCACCTGCTTTGCAGCGTGAACCATCGAGAGCTGCATCACACAAATATCTCCATGCTGCTGCTTCACAGATTGCCTTAACTGTTCCATGATTCGCTCATGGTAGGCTTGTATATCACCGTTCAAGCAAAGATGAAAGACATCCTCTAGCACAACCACTTCTGCCTTCAACTGCTTTCCCCGCTCTTTTACATATGAAGACAGTCGCTTCATCGTTCCTTCTACTGTATCTGGGTTTGAAAACACCAGCTGAAGCGGACCCTCTCGCTCACAAATCTGCTCAAATAACGGCTCATCTATCGGAACAATTGGTTGTTTGAACAGGTGCTGCTGCTCCCCCAAAGCCGCAATGTATTGTGTACACGTTAATAAAACAAGATCAGCCTCTCCTTCTTGCATGAGTCTGTTGATGGCATAGGTTTGCTGCTGCTCAAGATCAAATGCGGGATCTTGTTTGGCTCGTTCCATAAATGATGAATCGACGATGTGATGCAGATCAAATCCTGTGTCATAGAAAGCGTCGTCAATGTAAGAAATATTAGATGGATGTGCGTGAAGGCAGTGTAATCGAATCATTAGGTCCGCTCCTCATAAAAGTTTTCACTCATTATATCAATCCTTGTATGAAATAGGGAGCAACATGACCATATTGTTAGGGAGATATTGAAGGAGGGATTCTACCTTGAAAGAAGATCAACAGCCTAAATCATCTTCAGAGTCAGAAGAAACCTTGACGAATCGACAAGGTCACCCGGTAACAGATAATCAAAACATGAGAACCGTTGGGAATAGAGGACCGACTACGCTTGAAAACTACGATTTCCTAGAGAAAATCAGTCATTTTGATCGTGAACGCATCCCTGAACGTGTCGTTCACGCACGAGGTGCCGGCGCACACGGATACTTTGAAGCCTACGGTACATTCGGTGACGAACCCATTTCCACTTATACAAGAGCCAAATTATTTCAAGAGAAAGGAAAAAAGACCCCTGTCTTCGTTCGATTCTCTTCTGTTATTCACGGCGGACATTCACCAGAAACTTTACGCGATCCGCGGGGATTTGCGATCAAATTTTATACAGAAGACGGCAACTGGGATCTCGTTGGGAACAACCTCAAAATTTTCTTTATTCGAGATGCTTTGAAATTCCCTGATTTGGTTCATGCCTTTAAGCCTGATCCTGTCACCAATCGTCAGGATGGCGAGCGCATTTTTGATTTCGTTTCACAATCACCTGAAGCAACACATATGGTGACATTTCTCTTCTCACCATGGGGCATTCCCGCCACATACCGGCACATGCAAGGCTCTGGCGTCCATGCCTATAAATGGGTGAATCATGAAGGAAAAGCAGTACTGGTCAAATATCACTTTGAACCGAAGCAAGGGATTCGCAACCTGACACAAGAACAAGCCCAAGCCATTCAAGGGGAAAACTTTAATCATGCCACACAGGATTTATATGAAGCCATTGAACAAGGGGATCATCCTGAATGGGAAGTATACGCTCAAATCATGGAAGATGACACCCACCCCCATCTAGACTTTGATCCACTCGATCCGACAAAGCTCTGGTACAAGGATGACTATCCATGGAAACCGATCGGACGAATGGTGCTAAACAAAAATCCAGAAAATTATTTTGCTGAAGTGGAACAGGTTGCCTTTGGGACAGGGGTTCTTGTAGACGGATTAGATTTCTCAGATGATAAATTGCTGCAAGGACGTACCTTCTCATACTCTGATACGCAGCGATATCGTGTGGGGCCAAATTATTTACAGCTGCCGATCAATGCACCGAAAAAGCATGTTGCCACCAATCAGCGAGATGGGCAAATGGAATATCATGTGGATCAAGGAAAAGGACAAAACCCCCATGTGAATTATGAACCGTCCATTCTAGGGGGATTAAAAGAAGCGCAGCAAGATGGAAAGGATCATACGCCTTTTGTAGAGGGTGAAGTCAAACGAGAAGCCATTGACCGCCCGAACAATTTCGGACAAGCGGGAGAAACCTATCGCCGCTTCAATGATTGGGAACGTGAGGAACTGATTAAAAACTTAGTCAACACCTTAGCTACCTGCCAAAAAGACATCCAAGACCAAATGATCGAAAACTTTACAAAAGCTGATCCTGACTACGGAAAACGTGTGGCCGATGGCTTAAAAGCCTTCAAACAAGAGGAGCCAAGCGGACCAATTGGATCAACAGGCGCGGCACAGGCTGTCAACGATGCGATCAACAACAGCACCCCTTCAGATCCTTATTAATGAAAAAAGAATGCAGCGGAGTGGCTGCATTCTTTTTGTATACATCTATTAAGCGTTTTGACCTTTTTTGATCCATTCTGCTACATTCACTGTACGTTTCGCCTGATGTTTTGCGGCTGCTTCTGCATCCTCTTGGATCTTTCCATTTTGGTCAACAGTCACACTCACACCATAAGGGTTACCCCCTGCGCCGTATAGGGAATCATCCGTGTAGCCAGGAGCGGCAATAATAGCTCCCCAGTGGAACATCGTTGTATACAGGCTCAGAACCGTCTGCTCCTGTCCGCCATTTGGGTTTTGTGCAGATGTCATCGCACTCACTGCTTTGTTTGCTAGTTTCCCTTGGAACCATAAACCGCCTGTTGTGTCTAAGAATTGCTTCATTTGAGCCGGTAAGTTACCGAAACGTGTCGGCATGCTGAAAATAATGGCATCTGCCCACTCTAAGTCACTTAACTGAACCTCAGGGACATCTTTTGTTTCATCTAAATGTGCTTTCCATGCTGGATTTGATGCAACAACTGCTTCTGGTGCCAATTCAGGAACCTTTAAAATTTTGACTTCAGCACCAGCTTCTTTCGCTCCAGCCTCCGCCCATTTCGCCATCTGATAGTTTGTACCTGTTGAACTATAATAAATAATCGCTAGTTTTACGTTTTCCACTTGTTCCATCTCCTTTTGTTTGGTTTGCCCAAAAAGCTTCTGTAAAAATCCCACCTGTATTCCCCACCTTATTTAAATTGACGACGATACCACAATGCCGCAGCATCGACTTCTTCTCTCGTTAGCTGATGTCCACGATTTTCCCAATGAAGCGTTACGGATGCTCCCGCCTCCTGAAGCAGTTGCTCCAGTTCCTGAGATTCCTCAGGACGGCACATTGGATCATTTTCACCAGCTGCTATAAAGACTTGTTTCCCCGCTAATGAAGGTAATGAAACCCCTCGTCTTGGGACCATTGGATGATGCAGGATCGCTCCTTTCAGCGCATCTCCGTAATGGAATAACAGACTTCCAGCAATATTCGCCCCGTTTGAATAGCCGATGGCTACAACATTGTGACGATCAAATCCATACTTATCTGCTGCTTCCCCGATAAATGTATATAATTCCTCTGTACGCTCAATTAAATCTTGCTCATCAAAAACACCCTCTGCCAAACGCCTGAAAAAACGCGGCATGCCGTTTTCTGATACATTTCCTCTCACACTAAGAACAGATGCTTCAGGGTCTACCACTTCTGCAAGCGGCAATAAGTCTTGCTCTGTCCCGCCAGTTCCATGCAGCATGAGAAGGACAGGTTTTTGTTCATTCTTTCCTTTTTGAAAAAGATGCTTCATCATGAATCTCCTTTCCCTTTGATTTCTCTTACCTCAATCGGCAGCACGATTTGTTCAATTTGACTACGCTGCGCCTCATATTGCGGCGGCAGTTTCAACGCTTCACCCATCGTTTCCACAGATTCATCGTGTGCAAACCCTGGAGGATCGGTCGCAATCTCAAATAATATGCCGCCAAGCTCTCTAAAATAAATGGCATTGAAATAATTTCGATCTTGCACAGGCGTCACTTGATATCCGCTTTGCGCAACATGTCTTTGCCAATCTAATTGATCCTGATCATCTGTTGCTCTCCACGCAATATGATGTACAACACCCACGCCCATACGTCCTCGTGCAACAGGTGTCTTGTTCACATCAATGACATTGCCGATTTCTCCAAACGAACGGAATCTCACATAATCTCCTTCCGTGCCGACTTTTTCAAGTCCCATCGTTTGCTCTAACAGCTGCATCGTTTGCTCAGGCTGTGAAGTTAATAAAACAGCTCCGCCAAACCCTTTAATCGCTACTTCTGGTGTCACCCCATTAAATGTCCAGTCATTCTGTTTTCCTTCTTCACGTTCTACAAGTTCTATCAATAAACCGTGCGGATCTTCAAATGAGAGAAAGGCCTCACCAAAGCGTTCAATCAATTCATAAGAAACGTCAAACTGCTCAAGGCGTTCCTTCCAAAAAGAGAAGGCACCGGTCGGTACGACATATGTTGTCACACCTACTTGACCTGCTCCAATTTGTCCCTTTTGTGCACCTGGCCAAGGGAAAAACGTAATAATGGTACCTGGAGAACCTCCTTCATTTCCAAAATATAAATGATATGTGCCTGGATCATCAAAATTGACGGTCTTTTTCACGAGACGAAGACCTAAAACACCTGCATAAAAATCAACGTTCTCCTGAGGATGACCAACAATTGCTGTGATATGGTGAATTCCTTCTGTTTTCTTCACTTCTAATGACCTCCTCTTCATGACGTAACATGTCCCTACTCATTATGTCTTGACTGATGCTTTTACATTATCTCGAATTCGAGATATATGATCAAAAAATATATTTATCTCGAATTAAGGATATTCTTTTTTGAAATAGATGTCAATGATTTTTGTTTTTTTCTTTTCAAAAGCAGGCCGCTTTGTTATAGCAGACCTGCTTTCCCTTGATTATTGAAGCAATTTTTTCTTTTTTAAATAGGCTTCGGCTACTTGAAATGCATCTTTCCCCTTCACATTGACTTCGTAATTCATTTCTCTCATCTCATCATCTGTGATTTGACCAGCGAGCTTGTTGAGAGAGGCCTCAATCTCAGGATACTCTTTTAATGTCTCCTGTCTTAGCAAGGGCGCTCCTTGATAGGGCGGGAAAATATGCTTGTCATCATCAAGCACCTTCAACTTGTATTGTCTCAATTCACTGTCTGTCGAATACGCATCGACCAACTGAATATTCCCTTTTTGAATGGCTCGATATCGAAGTTTCGGTTCCATCGTGACCACATCGTCAAAAGAAAACTGATAAGCTTTTTGAATGCCTAAATATCCATCCTGACGATCAGAAAACTCTAAAGTAAAGCCAGCACGTATGCGATTCTTGATTTGACCCAGATCTGAAATCTTTGATAAATCATATTGATCCGCTAGTAATTGAGGCACGGCTAAAGCATATGTATTGTTATAAGCCATCGGCTGAAGAAGCTGAAGCTGAAAGGATGACGCCAAACCTTGGCGCGCTTGCTCATACACTTTTTCCTTATCCGTGCTTTTCGCTGTTTCTTTCAGAAATTCAGAAATCGCTGTCCCTGTAAATTCAGGATAGATGTCAATATCACCAGACCGCAGTGCTTGAAAAACAAAGGACGTCTTACCAAGACCAGGCTTAAGATTGACTTGGATATCTGTATCCTGCTCAATTAAAAGCTTATACATGGAGATCAAAATTTCAGGCTCTGACCCCAGCTTCCCTCCAATGGTGATCTCTTTCTTTTCTTGTTGAAACAGCAATGGGGCAGCGACAACTGCTCCTGCTATTACAGCAAAGACCGTCACAGAGATCACGGTTTTTTTAAAGGAGATTTTCTCAAGTGTCCGCAAAACCACATCAAATAAGAGCGCAAGTAATGCAGCTGGAATAGCACCAATGATGATCAAAGACATATCATTTCGATCAATTCCAAGCAGAATCAGACTCCCTAATCCGCCTGCCCCAATAAGAGCTGCAAGAGTGGCTGTCCCTACAATAAGAACCATCCCTGTTCGGATACCTGCCATGATCACAGGCATAGCAAGAGGGAGTTCTACTTTTAATAAGCGTTTGCGGTGATTCATTCCCATAGCGAGCGCCGCTTCTCGCAGCGACGGATCGACCTCACGAATGCCTGTATATGTGTTTCTTAAAATAGGAAGAAGAGCATAGACGACAAGAGCGATAATTGCGGGCACTTGACCAATCCCAACGAGAGGAATCAGAAGTCCAAGCAGCGCCAAAGACGGAATTGTCTGCAAGACAGCCGTCACCCCAATGATCCACTCTGCTATCTTAGGGACTCTCGTTAAATAAATCCCTAAAGGAATGGCAATCAAAATCGCTAGAAATAACGCAATGAAGGAAATTTGAATATGCTCAAGTAAGGCGTGTCCGAGCTGATCTTTTCGAGCCCATAGCACACTGATCCATTCATTCATGTGTCTCGCCCCTCTCAGCAGAAGTACCGGCTAAATACTGGATCACCGCTTGACGAGTGATGAGCCCGATCCGTTCCCCATCCTTCTCAACAACAAGCTCTTCATGCTCTACCAGTCGAGATAGAACCTCTTCTAGCGTCGCATGGATGGAGACCACCTCATCGCCTAACAGATCTTCTTGAGGCATGGGCTGAGAAATAGTTGTCAGCTCAAATGCTTGATGGTCGACATGACGGGCAGCTCCTGAAACAAACTCCCGCACAAATGGATTAACTGGATGCTGAATCAATTCCTCTGGGCGACCAACCTGCACCACTTTTCCTTCATTCATTACACATATCCGATCTCCAAGCTTCATGGCTTCCTGCATATCATGTGTCACAAAAACGATGGTCTTTTGAATACGGCGCTGTAACTCAAGCAGATCATCTTGTAATTTCTCTCTCGTCAGTGGATCTAACGCACTAAAAGGTTCATCCATCAGGACAATCTCAGGATCAGCAGCAAGTGCCCGTGCTACGCCGACTCGCTGCTGCTGTCCTCCTGAAAGCTCTGCTGGCTTTCGATGTCGATAGGTAGTAGGCTCAAGCCCCACCATGAACATCAACTCATCAACACGCTGATTCGTCTCAGTCCGCTTCCATTGTTTCAGCTCTGGCACTATAGCAATATTCTCTTCTATGGTCATATGAGGGAACAGCGCTATTTGCTGAAGCACATAACCAATATCCCAGCGCAGCTCATAAATATCATAATCGCTGATGGTTCGACCCTTTATGTAAATCTCACCTTCTGTAGAAGAGATGAGACGATTGATCATTTTCAAAGTCGTCGTTTTCCCGCTTCCACTAGGTCCAATCAATACAAAAAATTCACCTTTCTGAATCTCCAAATCAACAGATTGAACGGCATAGCGGTCATCAGAAAACTGCATCGATACATTCTTAAATTCAATCATCTTCCCACGCCCTGACTGCAAGTATATTTTAAAATACCAATATGACAGATTAACCTAGTATTTGTATAGAACAAACTGTCACGTTGACTCTCTTTTTACATACTTCCCCTAGTTAGACTGCCAGAAACGGCTTTCTCATAAAAGTGAGACAAATAAAAAAAGCGAAGAGCTCAAGGCCCTTCGCTTTTAAGTCAACGACTTACTCACCAGTAACGTATGGAAGTAATGCCATTTGACGTGATTTTTTAATCGCTAATGTCAATTTACGTTGATACTTAGCGCTAGTTCCTGTTACACGACGAGGTAAAATTTTACCACGCTCAGAAACAAACTTTCTAAGAAGATCAACATCTTTGTAATCGATGTGCGTGATTCCGTTAGAAGTAAAGAAACATACTTTACGACGTTTCGCACGACCGCCTCTGCGTCCACCTGCCATTTGTTTTCACACCTTTCCTTTGGTCATTTTTTTCAGATCAATTAGAATGGCAAATCATCATCGGAGATGTCAATCGGTTTACCATCATTCGCAAATGGGTCATCATTGAAGCTATTTCCCTGATTACGATTTTGGTTATTTTGATTGCCATATGGATTTTGACTTGGTTCATTTCCAAATGGATTCTGATCATTTTGGCTACCGCCATAATACTGGCCTCCGCTATTGCCACCGCCGCTGTATCCACCTGAACCAGCACCGCCGCTTTTAGGCTCAAGAAATTGAACACTTTCAGCTTGAACTTCTGTCACGAAGACACGCTGTCCTTGCTGGTTTTCATAGTTTCTTGTCTGCAAGCGACCGTCTACACCGGCAAGACTTCCTTTTTTCAAGAAATTAGCCACGTTCTCGGCTTGTCTTCTCCAAGTAACACAGTTAATGAAATCGGCTTCACGCTCTCCAGATTGATTCGTAAACGTACGATTCACAGCTAGAGTAAACGTGGCTACAGCCGCACCATTAGGCGTGTAGCGAAGCTCAGGGTCTTTTGTTAGTCTTCCGACCAATACAACACGGTTTAGCATATTGAAAGACCACCTTTAAATATATATTTCAATGATTTATTCTTCTTCTTTAACAACAATGTGGCGAATGATATCGTCACTGATCTTAGCTAAGCGGTCAAATTCTTGAACTGCTGCAGCGTCAGATTGAACGTTTACGATTTGGTAGAAGCCTTCACGGAAATCGTTGATTTCGTATGCAAGACGACGTTTACCCCAATCCTTTGTTCCAGTGATCTCCGCACCGTTAGAAGTTAACACGTTATTAAAACGGTCGATAACTGCTTTTTTAGCCTCATCGTCAACTGTTGGGCGGATGATGTACATAACTTCGTACTTTCTCATCTGATTGCACCTCCTTTTGGTCTAAGCGGCCCTATACGGGCAAGGAGCAATAAATTATATTACTCACAATTGTATATTATAACAAATTACTTGGCCTATGACAAGAACCTATACGTTAAAACGGAAATGAATGACGTCTCCATCTTTCACTATATATTCTTTACCTTCTAAACGAACTTTTCCTGCTTCTTTTGCAGCAGACATACTTCCGCCAGCTAGTAAATCTTCATAAGCAACCGTTTCAGCACGAATAAATCCACGCTCGAAGTCCGTATGAATGATTCCAGCACATTCCGGCGCCTTCATTCCTTTTTTAAATGTCCAAGCACGTACTTCTTGCTCACCTGCTGTGAAATACGTAGCTAAACCTAGAAGTGAATAAGACGCTTTAATCAACTGATCTAGACCTGATTCTTTAATGCCAAGCTCTTCAAGGAACATTTGCTTCTCTTCTCCTTCAAGCTCTGCAATTTCAGACTCAATCTTCGCACAAACGACGATGACTTCAGCGTTTTCGCCAGATGCAAACTCACGAATTTGCTGTACATATTCGTTTCCGTCCTGATCTGCTACTTCGTCCTCACTCACATTTGCTACATACAGAATAGGTTTTGACGTGAGTAAATGAAGTTGCTTCACAAGCTTCTGCTGCTCATCTGTAAATTCAACCGATCTTGCAGATTTTCCAGCTTCAAATGCGTCCTTCAGCTTTTCCAAAATATCAAATTCAGCTACCGCTTCCTTATCTTTTTGTTTCGCTAGCTTACTCACACGAGTTAAACGCTTTTCAACCGTTTCTAGATCAGCCAAAATCAATTCTAAATTAATCGTTTCAATATCTGACACTGGGTCAACCTTACCTGACACATGTGTAATGTTATCATCAGCAAATGCTCTCACCACGTGACAGATTGCATCTACTTGACGAATGTGAGAAAGGAATTTATTCCCTAAACCTTCTCCTTTAGATGCACCTTTCACAATACCAGCAATATCAGTGAATTCGAAAGCAGTCGGAACTGTCTTTTTTGGCTGCACTAATTCTGTCAGTTTTTGCAAACGCTCGTCTGGAACTTCTACAATTCCGACGTTTGGATCAATGGTACAGAACGGATAGTTAGCAGACTCCGCTCCAGCCTGTGTAATTGCATTAAATAGCGTTGACTTCCCGACGTTAGGTAAGCCAACAATACCAGCTGTTAAAGCCATTCTTTCATCTCCTCTATATGAAACGTGCTCGTTATACTGCGTAATATGAACCTAGAGCAATTATAAGTAGGTTTACATGAAAAGACAAGCTAACCATCATGCATTTTCAATAGAAGAAACATTACCAAAAAGACTAAATCGGAGCTTTAAAATAAGAAATTGCATCTGTTTCTCTGAACAAAAGACAAATTTCATCAAAAAAGCATGAGGCCTACTTAAGCAGTTGGCTCCTCATGCTTGACGAGAATTTTCTTCATTTTTCGTTCAAAATCTCTTCTTGGGATCATCACGCTGTGCCCGCACCCTTCGCATTTAATACGAATATCCATGCCCAAACGAATGACTTTCCACCGATTGGCACCACATGGATGGGGTTTTTTCATTTCAACGACGTCATGTAACCCAAATGCTTTGTCTGCCATCAGCATTCACCTCTCTTGCTCACTTCATTAAATCTATTGTACAAAAAAATGCCGATAGAGAGCAATGCACAAAATAAAGAGCCGCTGTCATGTATCAATCCCGTTCTTTTTTATAGAAAAAACCCTTCTTTTAGATCATTTTATTTGTGACCAATAGTTACTTAAACTCCGCTTTTTTTCAATATTGTCACAAACACTGTAGGTCAAAAGGTTTTTATTGGTAGAACGCTGTGGTTTTTCCATATTTTTTGATTTATGATATCTGCATAAATGTTATGTGAGGGAGCAGGTACGATGGTCAATCGAAAGGATAGATTAACCGACAAAGATTATAAAATCATATCCGATCACGCTGGAAACGCAGAGAATTACCAGCAGAACCATACGATAGAAGTAGGTCAGCATACGCTCACTGTCAACGATTTTCTAAAAATAGATCATCAATTATATGGTTTAACGATGCAGCAGGAACAGTCAGATGAGTTCATTGTCGCGTTTCACTGTCCTCTGCCAAAACAAATGACGGTGACATCGACACAAGATGTTCAAACGGCTACCCAATCATTGTTAAAAACGGATTATGCCTACCCCATTGAAAGAAAATCCTTAGCCGGGAAACAAGATCATGTCTTTTTTAAAGGGAAGGAATACATCAAGGACGTCTGTCAGAAGCACCCGAATGCAACCATCTATCTCACTGGACAAGCGCTTGCCGGTGCTGTTTGTGCTTACATTGCGACAGAACAGCCAGCTGTCAAAAAAGCCATCACATTCGATAGCCCAAATATATGGAGCAGCCTGGCACCTTCCATTCAGCAAAAAGCAGTAGAAGGAAAATATAACCATGTTCTCACGGAATATATTCAACCCAATCATTATGTAGGATTACTCAATCGCCATGATCATGGAGTTGGACAAGTCAAGTACACCGTACCGCCCCGGGAGCAGGGATCGGTCCAAGAATCCATAAAATATAAACCAAGAGAAATTGACACCTTTTTAAGATCAGCTTTTGCATCAATGAATATAGAGTGGAACGAATCGTTTGATACAAATGCATTTTTAGCTCTCGTTTCAGGAGAATTTAAAGTAAATGGGTATTCATTCCATTCGAATGGAACCGCTCGTATTTTAGATGAACAGCTTGATCACAATACAAGTTTTACAGCGATGCTTTTACAAGAAATCCATTCAGGCCGTGCATATGCACAAAGCGGGCTTGAAATTATCATAAAATCCCATTTACTAAAAAATTCATCTTATGATCTACAAAGTATTATTGAACATGAAGTACACACTGTATTTGAGAAAATAGATGGAATTGATGATAGTGTCAAAGATGCCGTCCATCATGTAAAACAAGAGCTGAAAGGACTTGTAGGATTTGGTCACTATGATTTATTAACCCATAGCGATGTAGAAGCACTGTTAGAGGAAGTAAGGATGGAGCAGCCGCAATCATCCTTTTATTCTCATGAAAAACAACTGAATGCCTTGTACACCTTGAGAGACTACGAACAAGAACTTTCCACCCTTTCAAGACATATGTACACAATGGGTGATGACTATGCCAAGGCAGATAGACGCCTTGCGATGCAAATGGGTATTCGTTAAGAAAGGAGTCGCCATATGATCAATCAAAATAAACCTCCTAGTGACGCCCAGCGTTTCTTGCAAAATGTGAGTGCCCGCCGCTCCATGTCTGTATTCGAAAGTCAATCTGCACCACAAACACAATCGCAATCACCTGAAGAAATTGCCGCTATTCAGGCCATGCGCAGAGAAGGACAACGAAAAGATTTAAAGCGATTGCTGAAAATGCGGCTTCACGATGAATTGGCAAACACACGTATGCACTTGGAGTACCAATTGTCCAAAACAGAAGACATGATGAACCAGACAACCATTGTCAAACAGCATGTATCCCAGCATTTAAAGGGACAAGCCATATCAGAAATAGAGGAACGCATGCAGCGTCTCCAGCACATGCCTGTATATGACGATATCAAGGAAGCGATTGATTCCATTCGGATAAAATAAGCACTTCTCTTTAAAAGAGAGGTGTTTATTTTATTTTATCAGTATAATTTTCAGAACGGAAAAATATCTTTTTACTTAAAATAGGATACAGCATTAAACAGACAAGCAAATAAAGATTGAGCAAGCTGTAAATCGGATACAAGAAAGCAATCAAATCAGCAAATCCAAGAGAGGTTAAAGGTGCCATCAAAAGGAGCATGATGAATACAATGAACCAGCGGGGCATTCGTACAAAAGAGAGCATGCGGCTGGATAAACCAAATAATCCCGCAGCAGTTGTTGTATAAATCGCTAAACAAAGAACAATGGTCATAAACACAAACAATGATGTTGGTGCCCCCTCTAATACTGTAAACAAAGGAATCCCTTCTGCTGAAAGACTCCCAGAAATATCAACTAGTATTTCGTTATACACATAAGAAATGACACCAAAAATCAAACCGCTTAATATACTCGCAACTTTGGCCTCTCCAAGCCCCTTCATTTCTTTCCCCACTGAAGATAGCACCGCCACAACAGATAATATATTCAAAGAAGCAAAGACGATACTAGCAGGCCAATTGTATTGCTGGCCAAAATCAATTCTCCACATATGATCATGATTCATATAATAAAAAACAAACGCATAGATGAGCCCCGCCACCAAAATTGGTATAATGAAGGCATTCACAGATAAGAGCCCTTTCACATCCCAGAAAAAAATCATAAATGAGAATAAACAAAATGCACCGATTCCAACCCAAAATGGCACATGATACATCTCAAGTGTCACCCCGCCACCGGCAATCATGACTGTTGTTGTCGTGAATAGATAAAGAACAATTAAAATATCATACACCTTGGCCAGCCAAGGACCTACAAGACGCTCTAACACCGGCACAAAATGATCGGCACGCACCTCATAACTGATTTTTAACACCACATAGGTAGACAGCATAAACATGAGCGTAAACAGTAGAATGGCTAGTCCGCTATCAAGGCCAAAAAACTGCCAAATTTCTTGACCGGAGGCATATCCCGCTCCTATCAAGCTTCCTAAAATTAAAAGCGTCCACCTTGAACCAGCCTTCCACACAATCATCACCTCATAGGTATAGAATTAAGCTTGTTTCCGTATACTGATACTAACTACTATGACAAGGAAGTGAGACCTATGAATAGCAAGAACGGTCTTTTTTTAAGAAATAGGGTGAAAGAATACGTGTCCCATACGGATACAAATGCCATTCAGCAGCTTAAAAGTATTTTATTCTCGCATCTTCAGAAAGCAGGAAAAAGACCCGTTGCCATCGTCTGCATAGGAACAGACCGCTCAACCGGTGACTCTCTAGGTCCACTTGTAGGAACAAAGCTTTCAAGTCTTGATTTAAAAAAGCTGCATGTATACGGCACTCTCTCTGACCCAGTGCATGCGGTCAATTTAAAGGAAAAGCTCGCTGAAATTGAACAAGCTCATAAACATCCATTTATCGTAGCCGTTGATGCCTGTTTAGGTAGAGTGAAAAGTGTAGGATCGTTTCAAATTGGAGAAGGACCGTTAAAGCCCGGTGCAGGTGTGCAAAAAGAGCTGCCAGAAGTAGGCAATATTCATATTAATGGAATCGTCAACGTGAGCGGTTTTATGGAATACTTCGTTCTCCAAAACACACGTCTTCATCTTGTAATGTCTATGGCCAATACACTTTCTGAAAGTCTATCCCACATTGATCAAATGGATTGGACGAGAGAAAAAAGCCGTTCTCTTTTCACCCCTATTCAAAATATCACGGGAAGAATATAAAAAAGACCATCTCATATCAAGATGGTCATTCCGATGATTCTCTCGTAGAAAGCAATTCAAGGATTCTTTCTAAATCTTCATTTGAGAGAAATTCAATCTCAATTTTCCCTTTTTTCTTCTGTTTCTTGATCGTCACTGAAGTACCAAAGTAATTTTGTAAGAAAGATTCTCTTTCTTTCAACACGCGATCCTTTGGTGCTTCTTTTTTCTTTGTTTCACGTGGAACATTTTCATTTAATTGCTGAACAAGTTTCTCAACCTGACGGACATTTAATCCTTCGTCCACGACCTTCTTTACCAATGGCGCCAGCTTCTTTTTGTTTTTCAAACTAAGCAGCGTGCGTCCATGTCCCATGGATAATGTTCCATCCGCAATCAGCTTCTGTACTTCATCCGGTAATGTTAATAAACGAAGGTGGTTCGCAATATGCGGTCTGCTTTTGCCTAATCGCTTGGCTAATTCCTCCTGAGTCACACTTAAGTGATCTAGTAAGGAGGCATAGGCTTCCGCTTCCTCTAATGGAGATAAATCCTCGCGCTGTAAGTTTTCTAAAAGAGCGATCTCCCTCATCAGTGTTTCTGAAAATTCCCTGACGATCGCAGGAATCGTTGTCAAACCAGCTTGTTGTGCTGCACGGAAACGGCGTTCTCCCGCGACAATGTCATATCCCTTAATGGACTTACGAACAATAATCGGCTGTAAAACACCATGCTGCTGAATCGATTCTTTGAGATCAGACAATGCATCATCATCAAACGTTTTCCTTGGCTGATAAGGGTTCGGGCGCAAATCCTTCAACTTAATTTCTTCGACAGTTTCTTCATTGGAATCCACATTGTTAAATAGCGCATTAATACCCTTTCCAAGACCTTTAGCCATTCGCATCCACTTCCTTTGCTAAGTCTAAATAGACATCTGCACCTCTTGAACGTGGATCATACAAGATAATAGGTTTCCCATGACTAGGCGCTTCACTTAGTCTCACATTTCTCGGAATCACGGTCTGATAGACTTTATCTCTAAAGTATTTTTTTACTTCTTCGATGACTTGGATTCCAAGGTTTGTTCTTGCATCCAGCATTGTCAGTAAGACACCTTCAATGGCAAGGTCGGTATTTAAATGTTTCTGCACAAGACGAACCGTATTCAATAATTGACTCAATCCTTCAAGCGCATAATATTCACACTGAACCGGTATTAAAACAGAATCGGATGCAGTTAACGCATTAATCGTCAGTAATCCAAGCGATGGCGGGCAGTCAATAATCATATAATCATAATTTTGCTTCACAGATTCAAGTGCTCTTTTCAACCTCACTTCACGTGAGATCGTAGGCACAAGCTCAATTTCCGCCCCTGCAAGCTGTATCGTCGCAGGAATGACATCAAGATTTTCGACCTCTGTCGTCTTAATCACATCAAGTACATCTGCATCGTCTACTAAAATATCGTACACGCACTTCTCTACGTCGGCCTTCTCAATCCCAATACCACTCGTGGCATTTCCCTGCGGATCAATATCAACTAACAACACTCGTTTTCCTATGTATGCTAAACACGCACCCAAATTAACAGAAGTTGTCGTCTTCCCAACGCCGCCCTTCTGGTTGGTAATCGCTATGATTTTCCCCACGATGTCACCCACTTTCAACTTAACAAGTTTCTCATTCATTCATACTTCCTATTCTATCAAAAAAAGTATGAAACGTTTGCTTTTTTTGTTCCCCCATTATAAATTCGTGAATGAATCTGTGTTTCCGTACATGAATAGATGCATAAAAATGCGCTTAGAAGATATATTAATATATCTTTTTAAAGAAAATAACGAGACAAAAAAAACCCCACTTTTCATGAAAAGTGAGGGAGATACAATCAAAAGTTTAATCCGCCAATTTTACGACCTTCGCTCACAATGACTTTAGGTGTCACTGTTTTATAGTTCTTCTTTTTCAAAAACCCATAGGGTGCTTTAATGGTAAATGTGGCATGTCCAACAGCGTCCCCGGTTTTCGCGTAAGCCTGCCATACAATCTTTGAACAATAAGTAGGGTCCAAGGATTGAATAGACATAGTGATCGAATATCGAGCCTTCGGATGGTCTTTCACGTAATCATGCGCCCAATTCCCTGCTAAATCTGCCTTTTCCTGATGATTAATCCGAATCACCTTTGTATTGGCACTATAGCGAAACCAGCTTTGAATGGAATCAATATTTGGATGCTGCCGGAACCCAGGAATGGATGCATAGCTTTTCTCATTAATGACGATGCCTGCATGACCAATTAAACCATTTAAAGCTCCAGTGCTCGTCACCAATATATCCCCTTTTTGAGGCATAATATCGGTTCCAGGATACGGTTTACCAAAAAGATGGCGAATGGTATTCGGACTTTCATCTGTTACCATTTCATCCTGTTTGTTTTGCCTTAAACCATAGTTCTCCAAATCATCATCAGCTGTGATCACATCGATCGCATCGTCCTGAGACGCTTGCTCTTGATTTAATTGTTGAACCGTTATATCTGTCGAAACCACACCTTGTTTCTTCAGAGTACTCAGTTCTTCTTTCGTAATCGTTTCTTCCGCTGAATGAGTATCATGATTCGTTGATGTGCTCACAGCAAACACAGTCGTTTCATTTGAAAAAAGAGAAAAAGAGATTAGTAAATAACAGATAATAGCAAAAATAGTCTTTTTCATTTTCATCGGTTATATGTCACCTCCCTTCTACTATGAAAATCATATTTTACCAATTAATTAATAATAAGTAAATATCATGAATTGAAGGGAGAGAAAGACAAAAAAGCTGACGAGTAATGCTCATCAGCTTCTTTCTATTTAGGAATTCGAATCGTTAATTGGATATATTCCTCAAATTCTTCTTCCTCGGTATTTATTTTAAGTCCGCTGTCTTCTACCATGTGGAGAGACTGACGAATGGTATTCATCGCAATTCGCGTATCTCGGCTAAACGCCTTACGTTTCGGCTTCGGTTTGCGATCTGTTTTTTGTTCAAGCATCTTCACTACACGCTCTTCAGTCTGTTTCACATTCAGCTGCTTTTCGATGATTTCCTGCAACAGCGTGATCTGTAATTCTGGCAGCTTTAGAGGTACAAGTGAACGGGCATGTCTCTCTGAGATTTTTTTCTCCAAAATGGCTTGCTGTACCTCTTCAGGCAACTTTAAAAGTCTTAGTTTGTTTGCAACAGTCGATTGTCCCTTACCTAAACGCTGAGCAAGCGCTTCTTGCGTTAAATCATGAAGCTCTAAAAGACGTGCATAAGCATGAGCCTCTTCAATTGCAGACAGCTCTTCTCTTTGCAAATTTTCAATCAATGCCACAGATGCCGTTTCCGTATCAGTAAAATCTTTTATAATAGCGGGGATCTTCTCCCATTGAAGAGTTTGTACCGCTCTCCAACGTCTTTCGCCGGCGATCAGTTCATATTTTCCTTCTTCTTCTGTTGGTCTAACAACAATCGGTTGAATAATGCCATGGGTATGGATGGTTGTGGCCAGCTCTTGTATCTTTTCTTCTGAAAAAATGGTGCGTGGCTGAAAACGGTTAGGCATAATTGTGTCGACCGGGAGCTCCTGTATCTCTTCCTTTAATGTTTCATGCTCAGCAATCTCTGCCTCTATTTCGGTATCACGCTCAGGATGTTCTTTGTCACCAAGCCCGAAGAAGCGTGAGAGTGAATGCTTCATGAACCTACACCACCTTTAAAAACTACCTTTTTATAATTCTATTTTCTCATGTTTTTTCCTTCTGTAAAATCATAAATATTGAAGAAAAACCGACCTTTTACATGATCAACCCTCTATTGGTGATTTATTAGGTGTTCCTGGTTTTCTAGGATATTTTTTTGGTGTTTGTTTTTTCTTTTCAATGACAATGATGTTCCGTTCGCTTTCTTCTAAAGGAAGAACAAAGGAATGCTTTTCAACAACCTCTCCTCCGAGGACAGTGACGGCTTTTTTTCCTGCTTGCATCTCTTCATCTGCAGCAGATGCTTTTAATGCAACAAACAATCCTTCCTTTTTCACAAGAGGCAGGCATAGTTCGCTCAAGACAGATAAGCGCGCAACTGCTCTAGCGGTGACAAGGTCATAGCTTTCACGTTGATCTTTACGTTGTCCAAAGGTCTCCGCACGATCATGATAAAAAGTAGTATCTTGTAAGTTTAACCCTTTTGCTAACTCATTGAGAAACGTAATGCGTTTCTGGAGAGAATCAACAATGGTCACATGTAGATGAGGGAAACAAATTTTAAGAGGAATGCTTGGAAAACCAGCACCAGCTCCAATATCACAAATTGTTGTCACATTGTGAAAATCAATAAAAAATGCTGCTGATATCGAGTCATAAAAATGCTTTAAATATACTTCTTCCTTTTCTGTAATGGACGTTAAATTCATCTTCTCGTTCCATTCTACAAGCATATGGAAGTAAGTTTCAAATTGTTCAAGCTGCACTGGAGAAAGAGTGATCCCTTTCTCCTCTAGTGCTGCTGTAAATTGTTCAATGTTCATGCCGACATCCTTTCTACTCTGCTATCTTCGCAATACGTCCCTGCTCCAAATACACTAAAAGGATAGAAATATCAGCAGGGTTAACGCCTGAAATACGAGAAGCCTGTGCAACAGAAAGCGGTCGGACTTCTTTTAGCTTTTGCTTCGCTTCAGTTGCAATCCCTTTGATGGCATCATAATCGATTCGATCCGGAATCTTTTTGTTTTCCATCTTTTTCAGCTTTTCAACTTGTTGGAGCGACTTTTCAATATAACCTTCATATTTAATTTGAATCTCTACCTGTTCACACACATCAGCAGGAAGCGGTGTGTCAGCAGGAGCTAGTTTCACAACAGATTCATAGTTCATCTCTGGACGCTTCATCAGATCACTTGCTCGAATACCGTCCTTCAATTCACTTCCACCAAGAGAACGGATATATTCCTGTGTCTCTGCTGTAGGTTTAATAATGACAGAATATAAACGTTTTTTCTCTGCTTCAATAGCCTCTTTTTTCTGTGTGAATGCTTGGAATCTCTCTTCAGAAATTAAACCAATGTTATATCCAAGTTCCGTTAATCTTAAATCAGCATTGTCATGACGCAGAAGTAAGCGGTACTCTGCACGAGAAGTTAAAAGACGGTAAGGTTCATTTGTACCCTTCGTGACAAGATCATCAATGAGAACACCGATATATGCATCAGATCGGCTTAAAATGACTTCTTCTTTACCCAATGCTTTTCTTCCTGCATTGATACCTGCCATAATTCCTTGACCTGCAGCTTCCTCATAACCAGAGGTACCATTGATTTGGCCAGCTGTATATAATCCAGAAATTTTCTTCGTCTCAAGTGTCGGCCACAATTGTGTAGGCACAATCGCATCATACTCAATGGCATAACCCGCTCGCATCATTTGTACATTTTCAAGCCCTGGAATGGTTGACAGCATTCGCTGCTGTACATCCTCTGGCAGACTTGTAGATAAACCTTGAACATACACTTCTTGCGTATTACGGCCTTCTGGCTCTAAGAAAATTTGATGTCTCGGTTTATCATTAAAACGAACCACCTTATCCTCAATAGACGGACAGTATCTAGGACCTGTTCCTTTAATCATACCTGAATACATAGGAGAACGGTGAAGATTCTCATCAATAATTTGATGAGTCTCTAAACTCGTGTATGTTAACCAGCATGGTAATTGATTTGTAATATATTCCACAGTTTCATAAGAAAACGCACGTGGTACATCGTCACCTGGTTGAATTTCCGTCTTACTATAATCAATCGAGTGGCTGTTTACTCGAGGTGGTGTCCCAGTTTTAAAGCGAACCAAATCGAATCCTAATTCTGCTAGATGATCCGATAATTTAATGGAAGGCTGCTGATTATTAGGACCGCTTGAATAAGAAAGATCCCCTAAAATAATGCGGCCTTTTAAGAAAGTACCAGTCGTTAGAACAACAGACTTCGCGCGATAATTTGCACCTGTTTGAGTCACAACACCTTTACATTCATCATCTTCTACAATTAAATGGTCTACCATCCCTTGCAGCATTGTTAGGTTTGGTTCATTTTCCATTGTTTTTTTCATTTCGTGCTGATATTGAAACTTATCTGCTTGCGCTCTTAACGCACGGACAGCAGGTCCTTTCCCAGTATTCAGCATACGCATTTGAATGTGCGTCTTATCTATATTTCGTGCCATTTCCCCGCCTAGCGCATCAATTTCTCTGACGACAATCCCTTTAGCGGGACCTCCTACGGACGGATTACATGGCATAAAAGCAACCATATCGAGATTGATGGTCAATACAAGTGTTTTGGCGCCCTGTCTTGCAGAAGCAAGAGCAGCCTCAACACCAGCATGACCGGCACCGACGACGATTACATCATATTGGCCAGCTTCATAACCCATTTCTTTTGTTCCTCCCTTTACTTTCCTAAACAGAATTGAGAGAATAACTGATCGATTAAGCTTTCATGAACAGCATCCCCAATAATTTCACCTAGCTGCTCCCAGCAGCGTGTTAAATCTATTTGAACAATGTCGATCGGTACATTCATTTCAATTCCTTCTAGAGCATCTTCAATCGATTGTTTTGCTTCTTGAAGGAGCGCAATATGCCTAGTATTGCTCACATACGTTAAATCTCCACTTTCAATTGAGCCTGTGAAGAATAAAGATTGAATGGCCATTTCAAGCTCATCAATCCCTTTTTCTTGTAATAAAGATGTTGTAACAACCGGACGATCCTTCGCTAACTCTTTTACCTTTTCTACATCAAGTTTAGGCTCAAGATCTGTCTTATTGACAATCACAATAATATCCATACCTGAGACAGCCTCAAATAGCTTAATATCTTCCTCAGATAACTCTTCACTATAATTGAGCACAAGTAAAATCAGGTCAGCTTCTTTTAAGACCTGTCTTGATCGCTCGACCCCAATACGCTCAACAATGTCTTCAGTCTCACGTATACCCGCAGTATCTACTAAACGGAGCGGTACTCCTCTTACATTCACATATTCCTCGATGACATCTCTGGTTGTTCCAGGAATATCGGTCACAATCGCCTTTGTTTCCTGAACAAGACTATTTAATAAGGAAGACTTCCCAACATTTGGCCTTCCAATAATAACAGTAGATAAGCCCTCACGTAGGATTTTCCCCTGCTGTGAAGTCGTTAGAAGCGATTCAATTTCCTTTTTCACAGATGTCGCCTTTTCAACTAAGACTCGATGTGTCATTTCTTCCACATCGTCATACTCTGGATAATCAATATTCACTTCTACATGGGCAAGTGTCTCCAATATCTCACCACGAAGACGTTTAATCAAACCGGAGAGACGTCCCTCCATTTGAGTCATTGCGACATTCATCGCACGGTCAGTTTTTGCACGAATCAAGTCCATTACGGCTTCTGCTTGTGACAAGTCGATTCTTCCATTTAGGAAAGCACGTTTTGTAAACTCACCTGGCTCCGCTAATCTCGCTCCTTCTTTTAAAGCAAGCTGCAAGACTTTATTGACCGTGACAATTCCGCCATGGCAGTTGATCTCAATAACGTCTTCTCTCGTAAATGTTTTTGGCGCTCTTAATACAGACACCATGACCTCTTCTATCACTTGCTCGGTACTTGAATCTACAATATGACCATAATGAATTGTATGAGAATCCACTGATACAAGTTTTTTCTCCTTAGGCCCCTTATACATGCGATCAGCAATCTGAACTGCATCAGGCCCGCTTAAACGTATAATGGCAATTGCCCCTTCACCCATTGGTGTAGAAATTGCTGCAATTGTATCCACCGCTCATTCACCTCTTTCTCTATTCAATAGACAGTCTTATATCTATTAAATGGACGTTGTCCATCTCTATATCAAAAACGCTTAATCCAAAATTTAAAGATACCATAAATGCATGCGAAGCGAAAGTAGCCCACATTTAATTATCCACAGTTTTGCACCCTGTCTATTTTAACACTTAACTTATCCACATGTGAATAACGACGTTCTAAACTTGTCTTCACATCTTACACCTAAATCCAATAAATTAAAACGCCCTTCTCCCTTTGCAACTAAGGGAAAATGACGTTTTCGATCTAAATAACACACTAACTTTTTAGAAATAAAGGAGGAATCTACTATTAAAAGGTAATTTTTCAATAAAAAAAGACTAAAATCCAGCTTTGCTGAATCTTAGCCTTTCTGCTATTTTTTATACATCACCACAACATGACGCTTGCTGCCTGTATCTTCGGATGCCGTGGCAAGTTCTTTAGAAAATGCTGCAATCGTATCATGAACGACTTTTCGTTCATTCGAAGGCATCGGTTCTAAATGAACCTTTCTCTTCGTTTTTAAAACACGATTTGCCGTTTTGATTGCGTATTGTTCAAGTGCTTCTTGTCGTTTCTTCCTATAATCTCCAATATCAATTGTAATATGATGATACTGATCAGAATAACGATTAAACACTAACTGCACCAAGGTTTCTAAAGAGTACAGTGTTTGTCCTCTTTTTCCAATCATTAATGAAGTTTTGTCTCCATCAATGTGAAAAGAGATCTTTTTCGTTTCTTTTTTCGAAACAATGTTTGCTTTAGGATCAATTGATTTAACAATTTTATCTAAATACTGTGTTGCTAATTTGAGCGCATCTCGCTTTTCTACTAACTTGACAACAGCTTGTCTTTTACCAAATAATCCTAAAAATCCTTTGTTTCCTTCATCTACTATTGTGATATCCACTTCTTCTTGTAGTAGTTGAATTTGTTTCAGTCCGGAATCTACTGCTTCTTCGACTGTGCGACCGACAGCAGTTATTTCCTTCATTTTTTGTTCCCGCCAGCTTTTTCTTTTGTATCAACTTTTACTTGAGGTGTTTTAATGACCAACGTTTGAATGATCATGAAAATGTTACCTACAACCCAGTACAGTGAAAGTGCCGCTGGGAAACTGATTGCAAATACAATGATCATAATCGGCATCACCCAAAGCATAATCGCCATTTGAGGGTTGTCCGAAGGATTTCCAGCCATCATTAGCTTCTGCTGAATAAAAGTAGCTACACCTGCAATAATCGGTAACAGGAATAATGGATCTGGACTGCCTAAGTCAAACCATAAGAAAGTATGTTTCTTGATTTCAGCTGTTCTCATGATCGCATGATAAAAACCAATTAAGATTGGCATTTGAATTAAGATTGGGAAACACCCTGCTAATGGATTTACACCATTCTTTTGGAAAAGAGCCATTGTTTCCTGTTGAAGCTGCTGCTGTGTTTTTTGATCTTTTGAACTATATTTTTCACGAAGCTTCTTTAATTCTGGCTGAAGTGCTTGCATTGCTTTTGTACTTCTTAATTGTTTAATCATTAATGGTAAAATGAGCAAACGAATCAAAAGAGTTACAATAATAATCGCTACACCATAGTTTTCACCAGTTAAGTTTGCCATGTAAGTGATTAATTGAGATAGCGGGTATACAATGTAAGAATTCCAGAATCCCTTACTATCTGATGTGATTGGTTCATTGATTTGTGTACATCCTGCCAATAGAACCAACACGCCAATCAAGCTAAATATTAGTAATAATCGCCTTTTCAACAAGATTCCTCCCATTACTTCAAACTTTATTTAAGTTGGAATTGATTACGAAAGTGACTCACCTAATCAGTATGGTAACATTTTTTCATTACAAAGTGGTGGTTTCATTTTAATTCACTAGATGAAGGAAGCGCTTTTAAAAATTGATTCAACGAAAGTTTCTATTACGAAGACTTTTTCGGTTGTTGTTGATAAACAGCGGATTTTCTAAATAAATGCTGGAGAGACTTCTTTGTTTCTTCAAAGGTCAATTCGCTTGCTGGCTTTCGTGCGATAACAATGTAGTCTTTTTCTTGCTTTAGCTTATGACCTTCCTCTAAGAACACCTGACGGATTAGTCGTTTAATCCGGTTTCTTATCACTGCATTACCTATCTTCTTACTGACAGACAATCCTAAACGCAGTTCTTCTTGATTTGGTTGGTCCAGCTGATAAATGACGAATTGGCGATTAGCCATTGATTGACCTTTTTTGAACACTGTTTGAAACTCTTCATTTTTTTTTAGCCTGTTTCGCTTCTTCATGTTTTCTTCCACTCCGATAAAAACTGACAGTTCATTTACGATTTTATGTAAAAAAGACCACTGACATTATTCAGTGGCCTAAGCTGATAATTTTTTTCTACCTTTGCTGCGGCGTCGCTTTAAAACTAGACGTCCGTTTTTAGAACTCATACGGCTGCGGAAGCCATGAACTTTACTACGCTTACGGTTATTTGGTTGAAACGTTCTTTTCATTTATGACACCTCCCTGAGGAATAGCTGTTTAAGACAGTCTAACTCATTATATTTGTGTAACCCATCGATTGTCAATATCAATGATAAAACTCTTATTATCAACCTTATAAGCATAACACAAGTTATCAAGTGAAGAAACCTTCTTTTTTAGTTTCCAGCATTTTATTCTTTTTTTCCTTCAAAAAAACCTTCAAAACAAGGTTGTGGATATTTTTCCGGCATATTTTGACTATCCACATCCATTATCGACATTTTTTTCACACAAATAACCTATGTGGATAATTATTTTTCAACAGCATGTAAAGTGTGTGGATAAGTTTGTGACACCCATTGCACCATCTTGTTTATTTTGATATTATATTTGTGTTTTAACTCTTAATTACTTATCTGGCCTATTTATCTTATCCACAATTTGTGGATAACCTGTGGAAAGTTATTACACAGCTTGTTGAATTGTTTATCCACAACCTGTGTAATTTGTCGAAAAGACGTTTTTCTACTATATTAATTGTTTTCAACAAAGTATGTGCACGAATGGTGATGACCATTTGCTCTTTTTCGTGTTCTATAACAGTTTGATACTGGTCATTTTAAAAAGAAAAGGAGGGGGGAGAAGCCTT